>JADKJL010000013.1 GCA_016721015.1 Lysobacterales bacterium | reverse complement strand
GATCACACGATCACACTGGATGCCTCGATTCGCGTCTACGAGGCCGCTTCAGGGAAAAACGGATCCAGGTCGAAGACACGTTCGCCGCTTGCTTCTGATCCTGCTGTGATCGCAATGCCGATACCCTCGGCTTCGATGGCGTAGCGGCCATCGAAGCCGAGGCGCACGGTGACGGCTCCACTTCGGCCAAGCGGTATGTCGACGACTTTGAAATCCAGTTCCTGGCCGTCATCCCATACCGAGAATCGCAGTTGGTCCACTCCGCCGCCGCGGTCGACGACACCTTCGACCTTGCCGCGGATGACGATTTCCACGCGCGTGCGTCCATCGTCGCCGGGCGCAGTTTGGAGGCCGGTAACTGTCCAGTTGCCGGGTAATGATTGAGCGGCTGTGGGGCCCACTGGATCCGACATGACTCTGACCTCCGTTGACTAGACTGGCCTGGTTGATACCAACGCTCGCCCCTCTGAAAGGGCGTGACGCGAAACGAAGCATGATCCTGCGGCACGCCCGTAACAACTGGGACTTGACGACAACCGGACACCCACTATCCCGTTGGAATTGTGCGTCTCGTGAAACTTTCGTACGGCGACGCAGGGCGGGCCTCAACCTGTCGAAATCCCACTCACAGACGACCGATCCGCTCCCGAACCGGCGCTTGCGATGGGGCACCACCTACCCGACTGACTGGCCGGAAAGGGCATTTGAACTTCCTATACGCGTTGTGACCTCGTGGCCGGATTTACCGCCATTTCCTGTGGTTGGGTGCAGAGCCTGCACGTTTCGCGATCAGGCCTTGCCGCCGAATCCTTGGACATAAGCCATGAATCCGATCCGACGCACTCACCATCCGCTGCAGGCCCTGATGGGTGGCCTGCTGATCGCCGCTGCCGGTCTGGCCCACGCGGATTTCCTGTTTACCGTGAACACCACCGCAGACCTCGTCGACATCAATTTCAGCGACGTGCAATGTCGTACTGCCGCGAACAACTGCTCGCTGCGCGCGGCGATCATGCAGGCCAATCACCTGAGCGCCGCGGGCGTGATCACGATCGTCGTGCCGGTCGGTGTTTACGTGCTCGGGCCGCCGGTCGGAAGCGATCCAAATGGAGACAATGGCGAAGCCAGCGGGGGCCTCAACATCACGACACCGCTGGGCCCCGACCAGTACCTGCAGATTGTCGGTGCCGGCGCAGACCGCACCTTCATTGATGGCAACCAGACCGATCGCGTCATGGAGTTCGCTGCCGGTCGCGTTGCTCGTATCGAAGGCCTGACGCTGCGCAACGGCCGCCGCGGCGGGATCAATTCCTTTGCCGGCGGACTGCTGAATTTCGCCGAGTTGACGATCGCGAACTGCATCGTCGAGAACAACCGTTCGGAATCCAGTGGCGGCGGCGTCATCAGCGAAGGCGGTAGCGGCAGCGGCGCGCGGCTGGACATCATCGACAGCATAATCCGCAACAACCAGGCGGCATTCGCGGGCGGTGGCCTGTCCCTGTCGGGCATCAACACGATCCGTGGCAGCACGATCCACGGCAACAGCGCCGGTATCAGCGGCGGCGGCATCTATGCCCACGCCACCACCTACATCGTCAACAGCACGATCAGCTCCAATGTCGCCAACACCGATGGTGGCGGCATCTACGCCACGCTGGCCACCACCGCGCTGTACAACGTGTCGGTGGTCAATAACGACGCCGACCACGATCGCGACCAGAACGGCGGCATCGGCGGCGGCGTCTTCATCGCGGCGACGAACGGGCGGTTCATCGTGGTCAATTCGCTGATCGCGAGCAACACGATCCTGGATGCGCCGATCGACGACGACTGCAATGGGCCGCTGGAGGTCTACGGCTGGAACCTGTTCGGAACCACGTCGGGTTGCAGCTATAGCGGCAATGGCACGGCCGCACGCGGCCTGGTTGCGTTGAACTCGATCGGCCCGTTGCAGGACAACGGAGGACCAACGCCGACACATGCCTTGCTGGCCGGCAGCGCGGCGATCGACACGACGCGCGACGTCCTTGGTTGTGTCGACGAAATCGGCATTCGACTCGACTTCGACCAGCGCGGTGCACCGCGACCGGCCGGAATGCGCTGCGATGTCGGCGCCTACGAATACGGCGCGATCCCGCCGGTCAACGAGCGCATCTTCGGCAGCGGCTTCGATGTTGCGCCTTGAGCAGTGATGAATCGATCAAAAGCGTTGAACCAGCAAACCTTGACAAGCCCTGCGGAAGCACAGGGTCGATCCTCCGCCACAACAGGAAAGCGCCGATGAAATCGAATCACACCTTCCGACAGTTCACCGCCGTCGTGTTGGCCACGGGAATGTTGTCGACCGGGATTGCGGCGCGTGCCGACGTGCTGTTCAACGTCAACAGCGTCGCCGACGAGGTCGACGACAACACGGCAGACGGCAACTGCCATACCAGCTCGAATGTCTGCACCCTGCGCGCTGCCATCATGCAAGCGAACCACACATCGATTGCAGGCGTCATCCGGATCGCTTTGCCCGCGGGCACTTATTTCTTGACGCTGCCCATCGCCAACCCGTCTGGGGAAGCCGATGGCGACCTCAATGTGTTGGCCGCCGCAGGTGAAAACCGCATCAGCATCACTGGCGGCGGCGCTGCCAGCACGATCATCAATGGCAACCAGCTCGATGGCGTACTGCGTACCGATGTCTTTTCGACACTGGACATCGGAGGGGTGACGATTCGCAATGGCCACCGCCGTCTGCCGTTTCCGTTTGGCGGTGGCATCTATGGCGCCGGAACCCTGACCTTGACCGATTGCATCGTTGAACTGAACGAAGCCGACGACTCTGGCGGCGGTATCTACGCCACAGGGATGATGATGCTGATACGCACCAGTGTCCGCTCGAACATCGCGACCAATGGCGGTGGCCTTTACCTTTCGAGCGTAATGACGACGATCAGGGACAGTACCGTGTATGCAAACCGGGCGAACTTCGGCGGAGGTCTGATCAATGCTCAACGGATGCGCTTGATCGACGCGACCGTCAGCGGCAACAGCGCCAACGACAGCGGCGGTGGCGTAGTGAACACGCCCGGTGCCGAAGCGTTTGTGTCGAACGCGTCGATCGTGGCCAATACAGCGGATGCCGATGGAATGAGCGGCGGCGATGGCGGCGGCTTGCTATCGGCGTACAACGCGGCATTCATGATGTATCACACGCTGATCGCGGGGAATGGTTTCGGCGGCGTGATCAACGCCGGTCCGGACTGTTCCGGCGTGGTCGTCGCGCAGGCACGGAGTCTTTTCGGCAATCTATCCGGTTGCCAAATCACCAACCCGCAGAATGCGAGCGGCATCACAGCCTCGACGGTGGGTCCGCTGCAGAACAATGGCGGAGCCACGCCAACCCACGCATTGCTGCCCGGCAGCGAGGCGATTGACGCCAGCGACGACGCTGTCGGTTGCATCGACAACCAACTTCTCGCATTGCCGACGGATCAGCGCGGCGCGTCACGCATTGCGGGGGCACGTTGCGATATTGGCGCTTATGAGTTCGGCGCCATTCCGCCTCCGACCGACCGCGTTTTTGCCAGCGGGTTCGAGTGATCCTCGTCGGCGACTTGCGCGCGCAGGCCGCTGAGTGATCCGAAGCGACATTCATTATGGGTGGCCAGGTAGCCCGGAACGGCGCGGATTTTGGCGCCGGAAAGACCGCTGATCTGACCCGCAGGAGACAACCGGGAGAAGGAGACAACCGGGACACCCACAATGTGCCGAGATGCCCGGACCCCGAAAACTGGCATCGACAACAGGTAAAATTTGGCTCGGCGCTCGACCGATCGGCCGAAACCCACAACAACCGGCAACAACCGGGACACCCACTATCTGCCGAGATGCCCAGGCCGCGAAAACTCGCTTCGGCAAAAGGAAGGAGTTGGCTCAGCGCCGCCAGCATCGGCCGAAATCTGAATTGACCCAGTAAATATCTGCTCAACATCCGGCAACATCCGGGACACCCACTATCCCATTGGAAATGTGGGTGTCCTGAAACTTCGTGGGTGCCCACTATCCCATTGGAATTGTGGGTGTCCTGAAACTTCACTATCCCATTGGAATTGTGGGTGTCCTGAAACTTCGCTGTGCTGCTGGGAATTGTGGGTGTCCTGAAACTTCGTCCTATTGGAATTGTGGGTGTCCTGAAACTTCGTCCTGAAACTTCGCTGAAACTTCTGTCCTGAAACTTCAGCTTCTACCCCGAAAGCAGGAATCGACCGCAGTGATTAATGGCAGAAAACGTGGTAACACTGTCATTGCAGACACTTTTGGCGACTGCCATCATGCCTCGATGAAGTCGCCACCGACCAAGCTACCGCGAACAAGCCGCACCAAACCGAGCTCCAGGCGCATCGCCATGCTCGCCTTCGAAGACGCCCAGGTGCTGGATGTGATGGGGCCCCTGGAAGTGTTTTCCCGCACTTCACGATGGCTTATCGACAACGGGAAATCCAATGGATCGTCCTATCGAGTCGAGATTATCGGACTCAAGCGCGGACCGTTCGCCGTCTCCTCCGGTCTGCGGCTTTACGCCGACCACGGTATCGCCGGTGTAGGCGCCGGCATCGACACCTTGATGATTGCCGGTGGCCTCGGCGTCGCCAAGTTTCGGGCACATGCTCCATTAATTGCCTGGATACGCGCGCAGTCCCGGTTGGTGCGCCGCTTGGCCTCAATTTGCACCGGTGCCTTCCTGTTGGCAGAGGCCGGACTGCTCGACGGTCGACGCGCTACCACGCACTGGAATCATTGCGCCGACTTCGCCCGTTCCTTCCCGGCCATTCGGGTAGAGCCAGACACTATTTTTGTCCGTGCAGATTCGCTCTATACCTCAGGCGGCGTGACTTCAGGAATGGATCTGGCATTGGCGCTGGTCGAAGAGGATTTCGGACGCGAGGTCGCCTTGGCCGTGGCGCGGGAGCTGGTGATGTTCGTCAAGCGGCCCGGCGGACAGGCCCAGTTTAGCGCCCAGCTCGCATTGCAGTTGGCTGAGCGAGAACCTTTGCGTGAGTTGCAAACCTACGTGCTTGAGCATCCGGGCGATGACTTGTCGGTGGATCGACTCGCGCAAAGGGTGGCCATGAGTCCACGCAACTTTGCCCGCGTCTTCGCGCGCGAGGTCGGCATGACGCCGGCACGTTTCGTCGCCTCTACTCGCATTGAAAGCGCCCGTCGGCTAATGGAAGAGACATCCTTACCCCTCGACGCCGTCTGCGCGCGATGCGGCCTTGGCACCGCTGAGTCCATGCGCCGCGCCTTCCTGCGGGTCGTTGGCGTTGCTCCGGGCCAATACCGAGATCGGTTCAACCGCGCCTAGCTCCACGCACAGAGCCAGCGTCATCCACCCGATCCACATCCCGCGAACCGCCGGGGAACTACGACTAAAAATGGAAAGATAATGCACAAAAACCATTCGGCTACCAATTGCGCTTTTCTCTTGCTGATGCTGGCGGGTGCAAACGCCTGCGCCGCCCCGGTGCATGCACCTTCCAAGGACGTGGCTCTCGCGCAGCCGACCTATGTGTGCCCAATGGAAATGGTACCCGGCCGGGAGTATGCCAAGCCTGGCTATTGCCCGGGTGGCGGCATGGAACTCATCAGAAAAGACGTTGTGCTACGGGTCGCCATCCTGGTCTATGACGGCGTCGAAGAGATCGACTACGCCGGGCCCATGGAAGTGTTCGGCGCCAGCGGCGCCAGTGTTTTTACGGTAGGTCAAAGCACAGACGTGATTCATTCGGTTTTCGGCTTGAGCGTCAAGCCGGACTTTGATATCGAGAATGCGCCCAAAGCTGACGTCCTGTTGATCCCAGGTGGCAGCGTCAGCACCGTGACCAGGAATCCAGCGCTAATGAACTGGATCCTCCAGCGCAGCGGCGATTCGCGTTTCGTCATGTCCGTGTGCACCGGCGCATTCATCCTGGGCAAAGCAGGATTGCTCGATGGCGTTTCCGCCACGGCCACTGCAACCACGCTGGATCAGTTCACCGCCGCATTTCCGAAAATACAGGTAGTGAGAGACCGCAGGTTCGTCGACAGCGGAAAGGTGATCACGACACAAGGATTGTCCGCCGGCATGGATGGAGCGCTCCACGTGGTCGATCGCGTCCAGGGGCGCTTGCGCGCCCAAGATCTTGCGCTCTACCTTGAATACCCGTGGCAGCCCGATGGCCAGGGGGGATTTGGGTCACTCGCGCGCATGATCGTTCCCGACCTATCGGTTCTATTTCCCGATAGCGCCTCGTGGGACAAGCGCCTCGATCAAGGCGATGCAGAACATTGGCAGATAGCCGGACACTTGGAGATGTCGCAGAGCGCGGCAGTTTTTCTCAATGACGGCGCCACGGCTTTAGGACGAAACGGGTGGAAACTGCGATCGAGCGACCCCAACAGCCGCAACTTCACGAAATCGGCAAATGGCCAAGCGTGGCAGTTTACCGTCTCATTGACAAAAACTTCCGTGCCAGCGAACTACGAACTGAGCATGAAGATCGCCAAACTCCCACAGCCCGGGACGAAGCCAGGAGCACCTTCCGCTTCGTAACCCACAACAACCGGGACACCCACAATCTGCCGGGATGCGTAGGCTGCGAAAACTGGCATCGACAACAGGTTGAGTTTGGCCCAGCGCCCGAACGATCGGTCGAAACCTACACAGAAGAAAGGGGTCTATCAGGTCTTTAATCTTGAATTTATGCAAGTTTCAATACCCCGTTTCGCTCTTGTCCGCGACACCTTTTTCGCGATTAATCGGTGTTTCGGCGGCTCCAGATCTCCAGCAAAAAACGCGTGATCGCGAAGATCACCGGGCCCAGGATCAGGCCGGAAGATCCAAACACCAGCAGCCCGCCAACGATCGAAACGAACGCAAGCAATGTGTGCATCTTCAGTCGCCTGCCAACCAGCATCGGATACAGCAGGTTGTCGATGCCGCCAACCACGATTGAACCCCACAAAGTCAGGATCAGCGCCTTGCCGCCGCTGCCGTCCAGCAGCAGGAAGATCGCGGCCGGGATCCAAACGATGAAGGCCCCGAGCACGGGCACCACCGCCAGCACTCCCATTACCACGCCCCACAAAAGCGGTGCCGGCAAACCCAACCACCAAAACATCAATCCACCCAGGGTGCCCTGCACGATCGCGACGATCAGCGTGCCGTACACAGTGGCATGCACCGTGTCGTCGATGTAACCGAACAAGCGCACAGTGTCGGACGTGAGTAGCGGCGAAAACGACTCGATGGACGCGAGGATGCTGCGCCGATCGCGCAGGAAGAAAAACAGCAGGTACAAGGTCAACACCATGCCGATGAGCTGCCTCACCGACTCGCGCGCCATTGAGCCGGCGGCACCCGTAAGCTTCGCCGTGACCGCGCTGACGGTGTCCGGCAGGTCGAACTGGGCCTCCACCCAATCGGCCCCAGGGCCAAGCATCGGGTACGTCTCCAGATTGCGGCGCCATTGCCCGGAAGCGGTCATGTCGTTGATGGCGCTCGCGCCACTGGCGATTTCCTTGATCATCCGTTCGCCCATCAGCATCGCCGGAAGCAGCAGGCCCAGTCCCACCACCAGCACCAGGATCCCGGCGGCAAGGCCAGGTGAACGTAGTTTCGGCTCCAGCCAGCGCTGTACCGGCGCCAGCAGCAGAGCCAGCGCCAGCGCCCATGCCAGCGCAGGCAGGAACGGCAACGCCATCCGGTAACAGAGGTAAAGCGCGCCGACCGTTATGGCCATCAACACCAACGCGCCGACCTGGCTGCGCGAGCCCCATTCGTTGGAATCGTCTGGAGGCGTTAGCGGACTTTTGGATTCGCTCATGTGTGTGGGTGTGCCATGGCCAAGTAGTGGAGAACCCGCGGCAGTCGCAGGCGTCACAGAGTCACACAGTTTCAGGATGGCGTCAGGTTTGAAAACTCGCGTCAGAGTGCGCGTTCAGTGACAACCGGAGTAACAACCGGGACACCCACAAAATACGCTGGGACCACCTCAACGACAACCGCGACAACCGGGACACCCACTTAATTGCGCGGGATGCCCAGGTCGCAACGACACAACAGGGACACCAACGATTTCGCCAGGATATCGCGCGGCAGTATTGTGGGTGTCCCGAATCGAACCTGCGTTCGCAGGGACGCCGAGAGGTGGCGATCGGCGATGCCGTGATCTGAGCCGCTTGATCCGGCGACAGATCCATTGCGACTTGGGTGATCCGCAGCCGCAATTGCGGCGCAATCAATCCTTGCCGGATTCTTTCTTTGACGGCGCGGAAAACTTGAATCGACAGACGTTGCCGCCAAGCGCCATGCATTCCTGGTGGTCGATCGTGCTGCCGGTGAATCTTGCCATCATGGCCAGGTCGAAGCGGCAGATATCCGGGTTCTTCATCGCCAGATTGTGGAAAACGCAATTATCCGCTTCGATGACCGGCTCACCGTCGATCACGCTGACGCCATGGGTGTTGTAACCCATCTCCTGCATGATTCCTGACAGCTTCTCCACCTGCTTTTGCGGGTTCGACTCCACGGCGCCCTGCGCCAGCAATTGATCGCCAATGCGCTCGCCCATGCGTCCGAGCCTTGCGTTGAGTACGCCCTCCCCGGCTTCATCGCGAATCGATTCGATCACCAGTTCGGCGAACCAGGAATACTGGCGCGGGAACATCTCCTTGCCCTTGTCTGACAGCACGTAAAGCTGCTCGGGCCGCCCGCCGGAGGGTCGCGAGATGCCGGGCTCGATGAGACCATCGTTCTCCAGCGATGCGAGGTGCTGGCGCACCGCGTTTCGGGTGACTTCCAGCTTCCGCGACAGCTCATCCACGGTCAAACCGGTCTTGGTACGAAGCAGGAGTTTCAGCAGCGCCTGCTGGCGTTGTCCCATCACCTTGATCATCGTCTTCTCACTGGCTGCGCCTTGTGGGCCGAAGTACGTGAAGCGCGCCGCGGCCGCTCTATTCTGCCCGAAATCTGGCTTTGAAACCATTATGGCATATATTTATTGACAATCTAGTTTATCAAGATCAGCATGGGCTTCCATCGAATGTGAAAGGAGATCGCCATGTCATCCATCATCAAGAAATCGCTGGGCGCATGGGCGCTCATCGCCCTGCTCGGGAGCGCCGCGACGGCCTTCGGGCATGAAGGTCCAGCGAAGGCGACGTCGCCGGATACCGTCCTGGTCAAACAGGCAGCAACCCAGGGCGCGCTGCGCGATCTCTGGATCGGACATATCTTCTGGGTGCGCAATGTCGCCCTCGAAACCATGGCCGGAAACAGTGCCGCGGCCAAGGCCGCCGAGGCCGAAGTGGTCGCCAATGCAAAACAGATTGCCGCGTCAATCGAACCTTTCTATGGCAAGGCCGGATCGGATGCGCTGATGAATCTGCTGGTCGAGCATTACGGCGCGGTCAAGGCGCATATCGATGCAACGGCTGCAGGCGACAAGGACAAGCAGGCAGCGGCCTCGAAGCGGCTGACCAACAATGCCGGCGCCATCGCCGACTTCCTCAGTGGCGCCAACCCCAACCTGCCCCGCGACACGGTCAACTCCTTGTTCATCGGCCATGCCGCCCATCACATGGCGCAGGATCAGGAGCTCAAGGACGGCAAGTATGTCGAGGAGGCCAAGACCTGGGCGGCCATGCGCGATCACATGTACGTGATTGCCGACGCACTCACCGCCGCCATCGCCAAACAGTTCCCGGCAAAGTTCAACTGATCCATTGCTTCACCGAAGCAAGCCCGCCGCAAGCTACGCATTGAGAATATCCATGAATGCTTTGACCGCCATGCAATTGTTGCCTGATGTCCAGGCGCAGCAGGACTTTCGTGAACAACGAATCGACGCCGTCGGCGTAAAAGGTGTGCGCTATCCCGTCATCATCCATTCGGGTGCGCGTGCAGTCCCCACCATTGCGGACTTCTCGATGACCGTAGCGCTGGCGCCCGAGCTCAAGGGCACGCACATGTCGCGATTTATCGAACTGATCGAAGCGCGCGCCGGCAATCTTGACCAGGCCGGGTTCCGTGCGATGGTTTTCGACATGCTCGACCGACTGGATGCCAGCAGCGGTCGAATCACGCTGCACTTCCCCTACTTCGTCAGCAAGGCGGCCCCGGTTTCGGGCGTCAGCAGCCTGCTCGATCACGATGTCGAGTGGAGCGGCTGCGTTGCCGAAAACGGCCACTACTCGTTTCGCATGCGGGTCACGGTGCCGGCAACCAGCCTGTGTCCATGCTCCAAGCAGATTTCCGCCTACGGCGCGCACAACCAGCGCTCGCACATCAGCATCGATGCCGATATCTGCGACGTCATGCCGATGGAAGAGCTGATTGCAATCGCCGAGGCCAGCGCCTCATGCGAGGTCTATGGCCTGCTCAAACGCGCGGATGAAAAGTTCGTCACCGAGCGCGCCTACGACAATCCGAAATTCGTCGAAGACCTCGTTCGCGATGTCGCCCACTCGCTCGATCAGGATCCGCGCATCGAGGGCTATGTGGTCGAGGCGGAAAACTTCGAGTCGATCCACAACCACTCGGCCTTCGCCCGCATCGAACGTCCCAGGCCGGCGACCCTGGCTACCCAGCCTGGTGGAAGGGTAAGCGCGGTGGCACGGCCCGCCTTGAGCGGGGTGTCGTCATGAGCGCACAGCAAAGCAGCCTGCTCAAGCGCGAAACGGTTGCCGAAGGAACGGTCGCGTATCAACTGCAAAAGCCCGCAGGATTCGTGTTCAAGCCTGGTCAGGCGATTGACTTGATCCTGGATGATCCACAGCTTGGTGAGGATTCCAGGGTGCATGCCTTCTCGATCGTCAGCGCGCCGGAAGAGAACTGCTTGATGGTCACCACGCGCATGCGCGACAGCGCCTACAAGCGCGCGCTCGGCCGTCTCGAAACGGGAGCCAGAGTCTCGGTCGATGGGCCGTTTGGCTCCATGATCCTGCACAACAAGGTTTCGCGGGCAGCCTGCTTCATCGCCGGCGGCATCGGCATTACGCCGTTCATGAGCATGTTGCGGCACGCCTTCGCGTCCAATTCCGCACACCACTTGATGCTGATCTATTCGAACCGGCGCCCCGAAGACAGCGCTTTCCTGGCTGAGCTGCAGGGCTATGCAGGGAAGCACGAACGGTTCCAGCTGGTCGCGACCATGACCGACATGGACAAATCCGCTGACACCTGGAGCGGCGAAACGGCCCACATCGATGCCGGCTTCCTGAGCCGCGTCACCGCGGGACTGGCGTCACCCATCTTCTACGTAGCCGGACCACCGGCCATGGTTGCCGGCATGCGTGCCGCGCTCACCGCCGCCGGAATCGATGACGACGATATTCGCAGCGAAGACTTTTCCGGCTACTGATTGATGGCGTTGCGACGAGGCCGAGATCAGACTCCGAAGGCGCGGTTGCACCAGTCGAACAACGGACCCCAGGCGATACCGAGCACGACCAGGGCGAGACCGTTGAGCGAGATTACCCAGCGCAGCGGCAGATCGGCTGGCAGGGGAATCTTGGCATCGTCGGCGGCGGCGTCGAAATACATGACCTTGACCACGCGCAGGTAATAGTAGATGCCGATGATGGCGAAGATGATGGCGACGATGGCGAGCCAGAGGAAGCCGGCATCGATCGCCGATTTCAGCACCAGCAGCTTGGCGAAGAAACCGAACAGCGGCGGCACGCCAGCCAGCGAGAACATCGAGATACCCATGATCGCGGCGTACCACGGGCTGCGCTGGTTGAGTCCCTTGAAATCATCAATTTCCTCGCACTCGAATCCGGCGCGGGCGAGCAAGGCGATCATGCCGAAGGCGACCGTGGCCGTCATCGTGTAACTGATGATGTAGAACATCGCCGCCGAGAATCCTGCCGGCGAACCGCCGACGAATCCCAGCAACATGAAACCGACATGCGAGATCGTCGAATAGGCGAGCATGCGCTTGAGGTTCGACTGCGCAATGGCGAACAGGTTGCCGACCGCAAGCGAGAGCACCGCGAGGATGGCCAGCATCAGCGTCCACTGCCCGCTCAACGGGCCGAGGGCGCCCTCCAGCAAGCGATAAGCAAGGCCGAAGGCGGCGATCTTGGGCGCCGATCCGATGAACACCGTGATCGCCGTCGGTGCGCCGTGATAGACATCGGGCAACCACATGTGGAATGGCGCCGCACCCATCTTGAAAGCAATGCCGGCAACCATGAAGACCAGGCCGAATGCCAGCCAACCGGGATGCTCGACCTGGCCGATCAAGGCGCTGATGCGGGCGAGATCGAGGGTACCGGTCGCGCCGTAGATCATCGACATTCCGTAAAGCAGAAGCCCCGACGCCAACGCGCCCAGCACGAAGTACTTGATCGCCGCTTCGGCGGAGGCGGCCGAATCGCGGTTCAAGGCCACCAGGGCATATGAAGACAGCGCCAGCAGCTCGAGTCCGAGATACGCCGTGATCAGGCTGCCGGCCGAAACCAGCAGCATCATGCCCAGCGTGGCGAACAGGATCAGCAGGTAAAGCTCGCCAATCCAGAGCGCGCGATCACGCATGTAGTTGCGCGCATAGAACAGGCTCAGACCACTGGTGAGCAGGATGAACTGCTTGAGCACGACGCTGATGCCATCGTGCAGGAACATGCCGTTGAACGCGCTGACACCCTCGCCAACCGCAGGCGCACCGCGCCAGACAAAGAACGCGGTCAGCGCAATGGTGGCGATGGACAGCCAGTGGGTGATGTCGCGTTGTGCGGGCTTGAGGAACAGGTCGACCAGCAAGATGGCGCAGGTCGCGCCGAGCAGGACCAGCTCGGGCAGGATCGCGATCAGATCGGCGGGATTGAATTGAATCATCATCGGGTTCTCAGGCCTTGCTCAGCATCAGCGCATTGACGATCTGCAGCACCGAGCTGTTCATCAGGTCGGTCAGCGGCTTCGGGTAAACGCCGAGGGCGAGCACGGCAACGGCGAACGATCCGAGCACGATCCACTCGCGCGCGTCGAGATCCTTGAACTTGGCCACCTTCGGGTTGGTGACTTCGCCAAAGATCACGCGCTTGACCAGCCACAGCGTGTAGGCCGCGCCGATGATCAGGGTGAAGGCAGCAACCAGGGCGATGAATGGATTGCTCTGGAAGGAAGCCAGGATGACCATGAACTCGCCGACGAATCCGCTGGTGCCGGGCAAGCCGCAGTTGGCCATCGAGAAGAAGATGAAAAAGCCGCCGAACCACGGCATGACGTTCATGACGCCGCCGTACTCGTCGATCATGCGCGTGTGCAATCGATCGTAGAGCACGCCGATGCAGGTAAACATGGCGCCCGATACAAAGCCGTGCGAAATCATCTGCACCATCGCGCCCTGCAGGCCGAGACGTGCCGCATCCGGATTGGCGTATTCGCGCACCAGAGCCATGGAGATGAAGATGCCTAGGGTGACGAAGGCCATGTGGGCGACCGACGAATAGGCGATCAGCTTTTTCATGTCGTCCTGGACCAGGGCGACATAGCCGATATAGACCACCGCGATCAGCGACATCGCGATGACCACCCAGGCGTATTCCTGCGAGGCATCCGGCGTGATCGGAAGCGAGAAGCGGATGAACCCGTAGCCGCCGACCTTCAGCATGATCGCGGCCAGAATCACCGAGCCGCCGGTCGGCGCCTCGACGTGGGCATCGGGCAGCCAGGTGTGCACCGGCCACATCGGCACCTTGATCGCGAAGCCGGCGAGGAAGCCGAAGAACAACCAGGTCTGCTCGGTTGTACTGAGCGGTGCCGCGGCAAACGCCGCCAGCGAAAATTCGCCGGTCTTCATGTGCAGGTAGATCAGCGCGATCAGCATGAAGATCGAGCCGAGGAAGGTGTAGATGAAGAACTTCAGCGTCGCGTACACGCGCCGCGGTCCGCCCCAGACACCGATGATGATGAACATCGGAATCAGCATCGCCTCGAAGAACACGTAGAACAGCAGCGCATCAGTCGCCGAGAAGATGCCGATCAGCATGCCCTCGAGGACGAGCATGGCCGCCATGTACTGCGAAACCCGCTTGTTGATCGGCCCCCACGAGCCAATGATGACCAGCACACTGGTGAAGGTGGTCAGCACGATCAGGGCGACCGAGATGCCATCCACGCCGAGACCGTAGTAGGCCTTGAGTCCATTGATCCAAAGGTGGGATTCACCGAACTGCATTCCGCCGGCGACCGCGTCGTAACCGAAATAAAGCGGCAGGCTGGCGGCAAAGGTGAGCAGCGCCACAAGCACGCTGAGCCAGCGCGCGACGCGCGGGTCGCGTCCGAGGGCAAGCACGAGGACAGCGCCGACAATCGGCAACCAGATCAAGATGCTGAGAAGAGGCCATTGAGCCATGGTGGTCGTCATTCCCTAACCCACACTATTCATGAACGGGCGCGGATGTTCGCGGAGGATTTTGTGGCGAGCGCAAGGCGCGCGGAGCCGGAATGGTGGGCCCATTGCGGCGACAAGCAACGCCGCGATCGCCGCAAAAGACCCGCGAGGGCCGTGCCAGCAGGGAAACGCAGCCGTATATTTTGTCGAAGCCATGTGATTTCCGATTTGCCTTGCCCTATCAAACATTTCAGCGTTTTCCTGCGACGTTCATGGATAGTGCGGGTTGGATCAGGCAGCGATGCGCGCGAAAACCCACCACGATCCGCCAAGCAGCAGGATCAGGCCAAGGATCATCGCGAATGCGTAGTGGTAGAGATAACCGGACTGGATCCGGCGTACGAGTGCCGACAACTGGTCGACCAGGCTGGCCGATCCGTTGATCGCACCATCGATCAGGGCGGCGTCACTGCCGCGCCAGAGGCCCCGGCCGAAACGCAGGCCACCGCGGGCGAAGACCGCCTGGTAGATAGTGTCGAACCAGTACTTGTTGGCCAGCACCGTGTGCAGCGGACGCAGGGCATTCTCGGCCTTGTCGGCGATGGACGGATTGAACAGCCAGATCCAGGTGGCAGTGCCAAAGCCGGCGAGAGCGATCCAGAACGGCGCCTGCGTGAACCCATGCAGGACCATCGCGGTTGCGCCGTGGAATTCATGGCCAAGCTCGCCGATCACATTGTTCGCTTCGCGCACGAAGATCGCGTTGCCGAAATAGTCACCGAACAGCATCGGCCCGATGGTCAGAAATCCGACCACAACCGAGGGAATCGCCAGCAGCACGAGCGGCACGGTCACCACCCACGGCGATTCGTTCGGCGCATGGGCGAGATGGCCCGGCGCGTGGTGCTCGTGATCGACATGACCATGGTGCTGCTTGACCTTGTCGACGACGAAACGCTCCTTGCCGTGAAAGGTCATGTAGAGCAGGCGGAAGCTGTACAGCGCGGTGATGAAGACGCCGGCAAGCACGCAGAAGTACGCATATCCCGCACCGAGGCGATGCGATTCACCGACTGCCTCGATGATCGCGTCCTTGGAAAAGAATCCGGCAAAACCCGGCGCACCGGCCAGGGCCAGCGAGCCGATCCACATTGTGATCCAGGTAATCGGCATGTACTTGCGCAGGCCGCCCATGTGGCGCATGTCCTGCTCGTGATGCATGGCGATGATCACCGAGCCGGCACCGAGGAACAGCAGGGCCTTGAAGAAGGCATGCGTCATCAAATGGAACACGCCGGCCGAGTAAGCCGAGACACCGAGGGCGACGGTCATGTAGCCGAGCTGGGACAAGGTCGAATAGGCGACGACGCGCTTGATGTCGTTCTGCACGACACCGATCAGGCCGGTGAACAACGCAGTCGTTGCGCCAATCACCAGCACGAAAGTCAGCGCGGTTTCGCTCAACTCGAACAGCGGCGACATGCGCGCGACCATGAAGATGCCGGCGGTGACCATCGTCGCCGCATGGATCAGAGCCGAGATCGGCGTCGGACCTTCCATCGAATCGGGCAGCCACACATGCAAGGGCACCTGAGCGGACTTGCCCATCGCGCCGATGAACAGACAAATGCAGACGATGGTGGCGACATGCCAGGGATGTCCGGCGATCAACTCGACCGAGCGCGAGGCCATGTCCAGCGAAGGATCCTGCGCATGCGCGAAGACCGTGCCGTAATCCAGCGAGCCGCCAAACCACATCAGCACCCCGGCGATACCGAGCAGGAAACCGAAATCACCCACGCGGTTGACCAGGAACGCCTTCATGTTGGCGAAGATCGCGGTTGGCCGCTTGTACCAGAAGCCGATCAGCAGATAGGAAACCAGACCCACCGCTTCCCAGCCGAAAAACAGCTGCAGGAAGTTGTTGCTCATCACCAGCATCAGCATCGAGAAGGTGAACAACGCGATGTAGCTGAAGAAGCGCTCGTAGCCATCATCTTCGGCCATGTAGCCGATCGTGTAGACGTGCACCATCAGCGAGACGAAGGTGACGACCACCATCATCATCGCGGTCAGGCGATCGATCAGGAAACCGACATGCGCACTGGTGCTGCCCACTTCGAACCAGGTGTAGAGATTCTGGTTGAAGCTCTCTGCCCCACCCCAGACAAGCTGGTAGAGCACATGGATCGACAATGCGCAGCTCAAGCCAACGCCGGTGATGGTCACGCTGTGCGAGGCGACCCGGCCGATACGCTTGCCGAAAAAGCCGGCGATCAAAGCGCCAAGCAGAGGTGCGAGGACGATCGTCAGCAGGATGTATTTATCGAGCATCATCAATCAACCCTTGAGCGTGTCGATGGCGGTCACGTCGATCGTCGCGCGGTTGCGGAACAGGACGACAAGGATGGCCAGGCCGATCGCCGCTTCGGCCGCAGCCACGGTGAGAATGAAGAACACGAAGACCTGTCCGGCCGGATCGCCGAGATAGCGCGAGAAGGCGACGAAATTCGTGTTGACCGCAAGCAGCATGAGCTCGATGCACATGAGCAGCACGATCACGTTCTTGCGGTTGATGAAGATGCCGGCCACGGCGATGCAGAACAGCAGCGCACCGAGGCTCAGAAAATGTGCAAGCGTGATCATGGCGCCACC
This sequence comes from Lysobacterales bacterium, assembly GCA_016721015.1. Taxonomy (GTDB): domain Bacteria; phylum Pseudomonadota; class Gammaproteobacteria; order Xanthomonadales; family Rhodanobacteraceae; genus Dokdonella. The sequence continues at coordinate 328,619 of JADKJL010000013.1, read as the reverse complement.
TCTCCTTTCTTCACCGCAGCCATCTTGACCAGGCGAATGCGATCCTCGCGCCTGACCCTGACCTGCTGGCTGGGCTTCTGGATCTTGGTGCCGGTGCGCTTGCGCAGGGTCAGGGTGACGGCGGCGATCAGACCGACGGTAAGAATCAGCGAGGCAATTTCGAAGGGCAGCAGGAAATCGCGGAACAGGGTGTGGCCCAGCCATTCCATGTTCGACATGCCAGCGAGCAACGCGGGATCAGCCGTCGCCGGTGTCTGCAGGGTGCGCACGCCGATCATCATCAGCATTTCCGCAAGCATGACCACGGCAACCAGCACACCCACCGGCAGAAAGCGCACGAAGCCCTCGCGAACCGCGGTGAAATCGACATCGAGCATCATCACCACGAACAGGAACAGGACCATGACCGCGCCGACATAGACCAGCACAAGGGCGACGGCAAGAAACTCGGCCTGGGCAAGCAGCCAGACGCAGGCCATCGAGAAAAAGGTCAACACCAGGCAGAGCGCGGCGACAACCGGGTTCTTCACGCTGATCACCGACAGCGCGGCAATGCCAGCCACGGTCGCGAAGAAGTAGAAGCAGACCAGTTCAAATGTCATGGGATTCTCCGTGCCTGCTCATCGGAACGCCGCGTCCTGGGCACGCGCCGCCGCGATCTCGCCCTCGTAGCGATCACCGATCGCGAGCAACTGGATCTTGTTGACGACGTTCTCGCCGCGCTTCTCGAAATGGTATTCGTGCAGGTGCGTCTCGACGATCGAATCGACTGGGCAGGATTCCTCGCAGAAGCCACAGTAGATGCACTTGAACAGGTCGATGTCGTAGCGCGTGGTGCGCCGGGTGCCATCCTCGCGCATGTCCGAATCAATGGTGATCGCAAGCGCCGGGCACACCGCTTCGCACAGCTTGCAGGCAATGCAGCGCTCCTCGCCGTTGGGGTAGCGGCGCAAGGCGTGCAGGCCGCGGAAGCGATTCGATTTCGGAATGTGTTCTTCCGGATAGCGCATCGTGTACTTCGGCTTGAACATGTAGCGAAAGGTCAGCCACATGCCGGCGAGAAGCTCCAGCAAGAGCAGGCTTTTGAAGTAGTGAAAGACTCTTTTCATGGTTGCTATTCAGTCCTGGCTCGGCTCATGCACCAATCGTGACGAGGCCGAAATACTTCAGGCAGGCGGCGACAACCACCCACGCGATCGTGATCGGAATGAACACCTTCCAGCCCAGGCGCATGATCTGGTCATAGCGGTAGCGCGGAAACGTGGCACGGAACCACAAGTAGAAGAACGAGAAGCAGAATGCCTTGATGAAGGTCCACTGCCAGCCACCCTTCCAGATCCAGTCGATCCACGCCACATCGGCCGTGATCCAGCCCTGCAGCGGGCTCAGCCAGCCACCCATGAACAGGACGGTGGCGAGGAACGCAATCAGGATCATGTTCGCGTATTCGGCGAGGAAGAAGATCGCGAATGCGGATCCGGAATATTCGACATGGAAGCCGGCAACGATTTCCGATTCACCCTCGGCCATGTCAAACGGCGAGCGGTTGGTTTCGGCGACGCCGGAGATGAAATAGATGACGAACATCGGCAGCAGCGGCAACCAGTACCAGTCGAAGAAGCCCTTGGTGCCAGCCTGGGCCATGACGATCTCGCTCAGGTTCAGGCTGCCGGTCATGATCATCACGCTGACAAGGGCGAAGCCCATCGGGATCTCGTAGGAGATCGTCTGCGCCGCCGCGCGCATCGCACCCAGCATCGCGTAGCGCGAGTTCGATGCCCAGCCAGCGAGGATGATGCCGTAGACGCCCAGCGAGGTCAGCGCGAGCAACAGCAGCAAGCCGACATTGACATTCGCCAGCACCATGCCCGCATCGAATGGAACCAGCGACCAGGCCGCGAACGAGGGCACCAAGGCAATCAGCGGTGCGAGAAAGAACAGGAACTTGTTCGCGGTCGTCGGCCGGATGACTTCCTTGAACAGCAGCTTGAAGACGTCGGCAAAGGCCTGCAGCAAGCCAAAGGGACCGATCTCGGTCGGTCCCAGTCGCACATGCATCCAGCCGATGACCTTGCGTTCCCAGTAGACGAACATCGCCACCGCGATGATCACCGGGACGGCAATGACGAGAACCTTCAAGAGCAGCCAGACGACCAGTCCGGCATCGCCGTAGCCGAGCAAGCCATCGCGCATTGCATCAATCATGCGGAAGCCCTCGTGATTTTCATCGCCGAACCATGCGCAGGCAGAGTCGCCGTTGCGGAGTAACCTGATTCGATCCATGCCGCGCCGATCGGCACGGCCGCGTCCACTTCGACATCAAGGATGACGTCCTCGACGCGCGCCTCGCCGCCGCTGACAAGATCCAGCTTTGCCGCATCGGCGGGATTGAGGGAAACCATGGCACCCCGCGTCAACGGGTGTGCGTTGAGTGCCGGCGAACGGCGCAGAACCGCATCGGCGCGATAGATGGCGGTGGTGGCAATGCGCTCGAAGCTGCCAGTCGGCACAGCCCGTTTGCGCACGGCCGGTGCCGCGCCATCCACAACCGGGGCCCTGGTCATCTGTGCACGCACTTCGCCGATCTCGGTAAAGCCGAAGCCATCCAGTGCGAGCGCCGATCCGAGTGCGCGCAACACCCGCCAGCCCGGCCGCGCCTCGCCCGGCGCTTTTGAACCGGCGGCCAGCGTCTGCACGATGCCATCGACATTGGTGTAGCTGGCGTCGATTTCCGGCGGCAGACCAATCGGCAGAACCGCATGGGCCTTGCTGCGCACGCCTTCGCAGGCATAGGCGCCGATGTAGATGTAGCAATCGGTTTCGCTGCGCGCCTTGTCGAACGCGGCGGGTGCGGCGAAATCAGCCGAACCGGCGTGATAGACGATCAGACTCTTCGGTGGCTTGGCCAGCATGCCGGCGACATTGTCGCCATCCGTTTGCGCGACAACGCCTGCGTCGGCCAGGCCAATGGCATTGGCGCCCGATGGAATCTCGTTGTAGGCCGAATCGGTCGACCGCGCAATGAACCGGGCCGCCGCACGCAACCAGGCCGCATCAACATCCTGCACGGCAGACTCGCCGAGAATGACCACCGAACTGGTGGCGGCCATGAGCTGGTCGATCAGGCCTTTGGCTGCCGCGTTGGCCTCGGACTTTGTCAGTTCTGCGGCGAGTGCCGAGGATGCCGGCAACTTGCCTGCATCATTGGCGGCTCGCGCCAGCCCGAGAACAGCCTCGACCATGGCTGCCGGCGCAACGACTTGCTTGCCGGCAACCGTGAAGTTGAAATCAAAATCGAGCGGATTGATCAACCAGACTTTCGCGCCCGCGTTGGCCGCCTTGCGCAGTCGATGGTTGAGCAAGGGCATTTCGTGGCGTGGGTTGCAACCAATCAGGACGATCGCATTGGCTTTCTCCAGTTCGCCAACGGGCATGCCAAAGGCCTGTGCACGTGGCGCATCGGAGAAATCATTCTGGCGCAGGCGATGGTCGATACGCTCGCTGCCAAGTCCGCGCACCAGTCGTGCAAGCAGATGGCCTTCCTCATTCGAAGTCAGCGGTGCAACCAGCGCGCCCAGATCACCTTGCGACTTGCGCAACTGGTCGGCGACAAATGCCAGCGCCTCGGTCCACGTCGTCTCGACGAGGACACCGTTCTTGCGGATCATCGGCATCGTCGCACGATCAGCCGCGGTCAGACCCTGATGGCTGTAGCGATCGCGATCGGACAACCAGCATTCGTTGATCGCCTCGTTGTCGCGCGGCACCGTGCGCAACACTTCGCCACGACGCGTGTGCAACCACAGGTTCGAACCCAGCGCGTCGTGATAGCCGATCGATTCGCGCGCGATCAGCTCCCAGGCGCGCGCCTTGAAGCGGAACGGTTTGTTGGTCAATGCGCCGACTGGACAGACATCGATGACGTTGCCGGACAACTCGCTCATCAGCGGCTTGCCGACATAAGTACCGATCTGCAGTTGATCACCACGCTCCATGCCACCCAGCTCGTAGGTGCCGGCCACTTCGGCCATGACCCGGACGCAGCGCGTGCAATGGATGCAGCGGGTCATCTCGGTGGATACCAGCGGACCAAGATCCTCGTCGGCAACCGTGCGCTTGCGCTCGACAAACCGGCTCACCGAACGGCCAAAGCCCAGCGAGAGATCCTGCAATTCACACTCGCCGCCCTGGTCACAAATCGGGCAATCGAGCGGATGGTTGATGAGCAGGAATTCCATCACGTTGCGCTGCGCAGACAAGGCGCGCTGCGACTGCGTGAACACCTTCATGCCATCGGCCACCGGCGTCGCGCAGGAAGGCTGCGGCTTCGGCATCGGCCGACCGCCCATCTCGACTTCGACCATGCACATGCGGCAATTCGCGGCGATCGCGAGCTTCTCGTGATAGCAGAAACGCGGGATCGCCACACCGATCCGGTCAGCCGCCTGGATGATCATCGAACCTTTCGGCGCGAACACCTGCTGTCCATCAATCTCGATGCTGACGTGATCAGGTGGTGCGGTTGGAGTTACCGGTTGGGCGCTCATGCTTGTGCTCCTGTCGGAGCACGGAATGGGGAATGGGGAATAGAGAATGGGAAAAGCACGGGGAGTTGCTCTACCGACTCCCTACTCCCCACTCCCGACTCCCAAGTCGTGAACATCGAGATCGACTTCATGCTGCAGCCTCCATCGAAGCCTCAACCATCGACTTACCATTCTCAATATAGAACTCAAACTCGTGCCAGTAATGGCGCAGGAAGCCCTGCACCGGCCAGGCGGCGGCTTCGCCGAAGGCGCAGATCGTGTGGCCTTCGATTTGCCCGGCGGCGGCCTTCAAGGTATCCAGATCGCCGAGTTGCGCGTGGCCATCAATGATGCGGGTGAGCATGCGGTACATCCAGCCGGTGCCTTCGCGGCAAGGCGTGCACTGGCCGCAGGATTCCGCATAGTAGAAACGCGAGATGCGCTGGCAGGCGCGCACCATGCAAGTCGACTCGTCCATGACGATGACCGCACCGGAACCCAATCCGGATCCGGCTTTCTGGATCGCGTCGTAGTCCATGGTCAAGGCCATCATCGTCTCGCCCGGCAGGACCGGCATCGATGAACCACCCGGAATCACCGCCTTGATCTTCGCGCCCTTGCGCATGCCGCCGGCCAGTTCAAGCAGGTCGGCGAACGGCGTGCCGAGCGGAATCTCGTAGTTGCCCGGCTTGGCGACATGACCGGAGACCGAGAATATTTTTGGCCCGCCATTGTTCGGCTTGCCGATATTGAGGAACCAGTCGGCGCCTTTGCGCAGGATCGCCGGCACCGAGGCATAAGTCTCGGTATTGTTGATCGTGGTCGGCTTGCCGAACAAGCCGAAGTTGGCCGGAAACGGCGGCTTGAATCGCGGCATTCCCTTCTTGCCTTCGAGTGACTCCATCATCGCGGTCTCTTCACCGCAGATGTAGGCGCCCGCTCCCAGCGCGCCATGGATATCGACATCGATTCCGCTTCCGCCGATATTCTTGCCGAGCAGACCGGCTGCATAGGCATCCTTCAACGCCTGTTCGAAATGCTCGAACGGCTCGTGATGGAATTCGCCGCGAAGATAGTTGTAGGCGACCGTCGAACCGGTCGCATAACAGGCAATCGCCATGCCTTCGACGACGGAATGCGGATTGAAACGCAGGATGTCGCGATCCTTGCAGGTGCCCGGCTCGGACTCATCCGAATTGCACAGGATGTACTTCTGTCCCGGCGCCGTGCGCGGCATGAACGACCATTTGAGCCCCGTCGGGAACCCGGCGCCGCCGCGACCGCGTAGCGAACTGGCCTTGAGCTCGTCGATGATCTTCACCGGATCGGGCTTTTCGGCAAGAATCTTCTTCCAGGCCTGGTAGCCATCGACCTTGAGGTAATTGTCCAGCGTCCACGGCTGATCGAAATGCAGCGTGGTGTAGACAACCTGATGATCTTTTGGAGCGGGTCCGAATGCCATTGTCTTTACCTTTGCGACCCTCGTGGTCGCGAGGATCAAAAAGCGACCATCCATGGTCGCACTTTCAATAAGAGCTGCTTGCGTCGTTCAACATCATTCGCATCGCGGCTGAAGCCGCTTCCTACGGGTCAATGTCTATTTCAGTGCATCGAGGATCTTGTCGAGCTTCGCGATATCGAGGTTCTCGTGATAGTGGCCGTTCACCACCATCATCGGCGCGCCACAGCAGGCAGCCAGGCATTCCTCTTCACGCTTGAGGTAGATGCGGCCGTCGGCACTGGTTTCGCCCAGCTTGGTGCCCAGCTTCTTTTCGCAATGACGCACGATGTCTTCGGCCCCATTCAACCAGCAGGAAATATTCGTGCAGATCGCAACATTGTTGCGGCCGACCGGACTGGTCTCGAACATCGAGTAGAAACTGGCCACCTCGAATGCCCACACCTGCGGCTGATCCAGGTAACGCGCAACCGCGACGATCAGTTCATCGGTGAGGAAGCCACCGTTTTGCTCCTGGGTCACGAACAAACCCTGGATCAGCGCCGAGCGCTTGCGATCCGGCGGAAACTTGGCCACCCAGGCGTCGATGTGCTCGCGCGTATGCGCCGTCAGCACCGCCAGCGGATCGACGTCCTTGATCTGGTTGTAGGTTCCGGTGGGTTTCATTGTTGGAGCGCCGGGAGTGGGGAGTGGGGAGTAGGAAGTAGGAGAGCAAGAGCGTTTCTTCGCTGCAACCGGATGAGGCACGAATTCGGAATGGCAGCGGATCGGCGCAAAACCGCCGTTCCCACTCCCCACTCCCCACTCCCTACTCCCCGCCTCATCGATCTATCTCCCCGAACACGACATCGTAGGTGCCGATCATGGCAACGACGTCGGCGAGCATGTGACCGCGCACGATGGTGTCCATCGAGGACAAATGGGCGAACCCGGGTGCGCGCAGCTTGCAGCGGAACGGCTTGTTGGCGCCGTCGGAAATCAGGTAGCAGGCAAACTCGCCCTTCGGCGCCTCGACCGCGGCATAGGTTTCGCCGGCCGGTACGCAATAGCCTTCGGTGAAAAGTTTGAAGTGATGGATGAGCGCTTCCATGTCGTTCTTCATCTCTTCGCGCGACGGCGGCGCAACCTTGAAGTTGCGCACGATCACCGGGCCCGGATTGGCACGCAGCCAGGCCACGCATTGCTGGATGATCCGGTTGGACTGGCGCATCTCCTCGACGCGCACGAGATAGCGATCGTAGCAATCGCCGTTGACGCCCACCGGGATGTCGAAATCGACCTCGGCATACTTTGCATACGGCTGCTTCTTGCGCAGATCCCAGGCGATGCCCGAGCCGCGCAGCATGGGTCCGCTCATGCCCCAGGCCTTGGCCAGATCCGGCGGAATGATGCCGATGTCGACCGTGCGTTGCTTCCAGATGCGGTTGCCGGTCAACAGCTCTTCGTACTCGTCGACCTTGCCCGGAAAGTCCGCGCAAAACGCATCGAGATAGTCGAGCATCGAACCTTCGCGCCAGGAATTGAAGCGCTTGAGGTCATCGCCCTTGTGCCAGCGCGATTCCTTGTACTTCGGCATCTGGATGGGTAGATCGCGGTAGACGCCGCCCGGCCGGTAATAGGTCGCGTGCATGCGTGCGCCGGAGACTGCCTCGTAGCAATCCATCAGCTCTTCGCGTTCGCGGAACGCGTACAGGAACACCGCCATCGCGCCAAGATCGAGCCCGTTCGAGCCGATCCACATCAGGTGATTGAGGATGCGCGTGATCTCGTCGAACATGGTGCGGATCCACTGCGCGCGATCCGGGATTTCGAGTTGCATCAGGTTTTCGATGGCGCGCACGTACGCATGTTCGTTGCACATCATCGACACGTAGTCGAGGCGGTCCATATAGCCGATCGACTGGTTGAAAGGCTTGGACTCGGCCAGCTTCTCGGTGCCACGATGGAGCAATCCGATATGCGGATCGGCGCGCACGACGGTCTCGCCATCCATTTCCAGCACGAGGCGCAACACGCCATGTGCGGCCGGATGCTGCGGGCCGAAGTTCATCGTGTAATTGCGGATCTCTTCCATTACTTGTTCCTTGCCTCGCGCTCGGCCTCGGCCTGCTCGTAACGCGAGTCGTCACGGATCGTGCGTGGCACGAGAACGCGGGGTTCGATCGATACCGGCTCGTAGACGACGCGCTTCTTCTCGGGATCGTAGCGAACCTCGACGTTGCCGATCAGCGGGAAATCCTTGCGGAAAGCATGGCCGACGAAACCGTAGTCGGTGAGGATGCGGCGCAGATCCGGATGGCCCTCGAAAACGATGCCGAACAGGTCGAAGGCTTCGCGTTCAAACCAGTTGACGCCCGGCCAGATGTCAACCAGCGAAGGCACCTTCGGCAGCTCGTCATCCGCGCAGAAAGCGCGCATGCGCAGACGATGATTGTGGTTCAGCGACAGCAGGTGAACGACCACGGCGAAGCGGCGCGGGAAATCCACATTGCGCGGGCGATGTGCCCAATCGAACCGACCCGGCCCCTTGCCTTCGACACCGCGCGAGAACCCCTCCGATGTGGCATCGGTAGTATCCCACTCGACCTGGCCATAGCTGAGGTAGTCGACGCCGCTGACATCGACGCAGAGGTCGAACTGCCAGGCCGCGTCGTCACGCAGCATGCGCGCCACCGCCAGCCAGTTCTCCGGCAGCACTTCAATCGTCGTCTCGCCGTTGACCTCGACGCCGCTGACCATCTTCGAGCCGAGCTGGACTTCGAGCCGGCGCACCAGGGATGTGGGTTCGCTCATGCCTGTCCTCAACGCGCGATGGTGTTGGTGCGGCGGATCTTCTTCTGCAACTGCAGAATGCCGTGGATCAATGCTTCCGCCGTCGGCGGACAGCCCGGCACATAGACATCGACCGGAACGATCCGGTCACAGCCGCGCACCACTGCATAGGAATAGTGGTAGTAACCGCCGCCATTCGCGCACGAGCCCATCGAGATGACCCACTTGGGTTCGGGCATCTGGTCGTAGACCTTGCGCAGGGCCGGCGCCATCTTGTTGACCAGGGTGCCGGCAACGATCATGACATCGGACTGTCGCGGCGAGGGGCGGAAGATCACGCCATTGCGATCGAGATCGAGGCGCGCCGCACCGGCATGCATCATTTCCACGGCGCAACAGGCCAGACCAAAGGTCATCGGCCACATCGAGCCGGTGCGCGCCCAGTTGACCAACTCATCCATGCGTGCGGTGACGAAACCGCGATCGAGCAAGGGATTGTCGTCGCCGGGACGCAGGATGTCGTCAACCGGGCCACCGGGCGCCGGATTGTGCATCATCCGTGAGATGGAATCGCTCATTCCCATTCGAGGGCTCCCTTCTTCCAGACATAGACGAAGCCGAGCACGAGCAGACCGACAAACATGCCCATTTCAGCGAGGCCGAACGCGCCCAGTTTGTCGAATACGACCGCCCACGGCACCACGAAGGCGATCTCGAGATCGAAGATGATGAAGATGATGGCAATCAGGTAGTAGCGCACATCGAATTTCGTGCGCGAGTCCTCGAACGCCTCAAAGCCGCATTCGTACGGAGCCAGTTTCTCCGCGGTGATCTTTTTCGGTCCGAACAGGTTGCCCAGGATCAGCAACACGATTCCGATGCCGGTAACCACGATCAGAAACAGCAGTACCGGGAAATACTCGACTAGCACATGCACCTCCGCGTCGCCTGACGCATCAGCGGTTGCCACAGTGTGCGGCAACGACGGTTGTATGTGATGTTGGTGCCCAAGGGGGGACTCGAACCCCCACAGCTTTCGCCGCTACCACCTCAAGGTAGTGCGTCTACCAATTCCGCCACCTGGGCAACGCCATCAAACTCCGTCCTTCCTCGCTTTGGCCGGCTGCGCCGCATCGGACTTGGCTGGCTCGGGAGCCGGCTTTTCCGCCGCAGGTGCAGGCACTGGCGCTGGCGCTGGAACATCCGTCGATATCGGGGCGACCGGAGCGGCCGCCGGCACATCACCGGAAACCGGTGCCGGAGTCGCCTTCGGTGCAACGCCCGCCATCACGCCGAGATCGTCCGAAGAGCTGCGAACGGTGGCTGGACGACTGTGATACATACCCATGCCGAGGCTGAGCAGGAAGAACAAACCGGCCAAAACCGCTGTGCTGCGCGACAGGAAGTTTGCCGAGCCACGCGCACCAAAGACGGTCGAGGAAGCGCCACCACCGAAGCCCGAGCCTGCATCGGCACCGGCACCGCGCTGCATGAGGATCAGCGCGATCATCGCAACGGCAATCAGCACATAAAAAACTTGGGCAATAATCGTGAACATGTGAATCAGGAACCCTGGTTTGCGGCGGCCGCAGCCGCATTGCATATCGCAAGAAAATCGGCCGCCACCAACGAAGCGCCGCCAATCAGTCCACCATCGATATCGGACCGGGCAAACAGTTCGGCAGCATTGGCGGCCTTTACGCTGCCGCCATACAGGAGGCGCAGCGAGCTGGCTATTCTAGCATCCTGTTTCAGGAATTTGTCACGCATGAACGCATGGACCTGCTGGGCCTGCTCGGGTGTCGCGGTTTTCCCGGTACCGATTGCCCAGACCGGCTCGTAGGCAACCACAGCCAGCCCGAATGCGGCAATCCCGGCGAGATCAAGGACGGCATCAAGCTGCGCGGCAATGATCGCCTCGGTTTGCCCGGCTTCACGATGCTCAAGCAACTCGCCGACACACAGGATCGGAATCAGCCCTGCCGCTTGCGCCGCAACGAACTTTCGCGCGACCAATTCATTGGATTCGACGTGGTATTGGCGCCTTTCTGAATGACCAACCAGCACATAGCGGCAGCCGATCTCCTTGAGCATCGCCCCTGCCACTTCGCCGGTATAGGCGCCCTCGGCATGTTCGCTGAGATCCTGCGCGCCGAACTCCAACCCGGAACCGCTGCTCGATGCGATCAGTTCGGCCAGATACGGAAAAGGCGGAATGACCGCGACCTCTGCGGCTGAGGGCAGCGAAGCCGCGAGCTCGGCCACAAGCGGGGTGGAAACCGAGCGCGAGCCGTGCATCTTCCAGTTTCCGGCAACAAGTTTGCGGCGCATGTCTCGAATCGATGGGGTCAGCGGGCGCGAAGCATAGCCGCGCATGCTGGTTGCGGCAAATGATGGGCCCACATGCGGGGAGTGGAGAGTGGAGGCAAGCGACGGGCAATTCGCGGTGAACCCGCAGGAGCCTGTTCAGGGGCGAGCATTCCGCCCTGCCGAGGAAAACCTCGCCCCCTGAAGAGGCTCCTACAGAAAGGACGTTGCGGATTGACGCGAGTCGCGATGCGCCAGCCGCTGACCGCATCTCCCCGCTATCGGCAGCATCAAGCTACCCTTGCCGTCAACGCACAGCAGGCGGCAGGACATGAATGAAACGAACGGCTACGCCCTGATTACCGGCGCCTCGGCGGGAATTGGCGCGGCATTCGCGCGCGAGCTTGCCAGCCGCAAGGTCGATCTGGTGCTGACCGCACGACGCCTCGATCGGCTGCAGACGCTGGCCGCTGAACTCATGGCAAGGCATGCGATCAAGGTCGAGGTGATTGCCTGCGACCTCGCTGATCGCGATGCACCGCGACAACTGGTCGCACAGCTCGAAGACCGCGGCATCGCGATCGACATGCTCATCAACAATGCCGGCTACGGGGTCACCGGCTATTTCCTGAGCCAGCCTTGGCAGACCCAGGCCGATTTCATCCAGGTGCTGATGACGGCACCGACCGAGCTATGCCATCGGCTGCTGCCCGGCATGCGCGAACGCGGACATGGCCGCATCATCAATGTCGCCTCGCTGGCCGGACACATTCCCGGATCGGCCGGGCAGACCCTCTATGCCGGCGCGAAGTCCTACCTGATCAAGCTGTCCCAGGCCTTGCACCTCGAGTATCGCGATGACGGCGTCAACACTTGCGCGCTGTGCCCGGGCTTCACCTACAGCGAATTCCATGACGTCACCGGCTCACGCGAGATGATGTCGAAGCTGCCGAAGTGGATGTGGATGGATGCCGAGACGGTCGTCCGCCAGGGCCTCGATGCGGTCGGACGCGGCGATGCGGTCCATATCAATGGCCGCGTCAATCGCATGATCAAGTCGGTACTCAAGCTGATCCCCGATCGGCTCGCCCTGTACCTGATGGGCATGCAGTCGAGGAAATTCAGGAAGAGATCACCGGATTGAGCAATCGCGCAGATTGATCGAGTGCGGCAGTCACCTGAGTCAGGCGATCGACAACACAGGCTGACCCCGGTCAACGGGTGGAGGATGCGTCTCAATCCGGCATTCGAGCTGCCTTCGCGAGTGGTTCATCGAGCAAGCCGTTGATCTCATCGACCAGCTCGGGCAGGGCCGATTCGGCGTAGCCTGAGTGGATATGCGCAACACGGCCGGCCCGATCGATCAGGATCATGTAGGGCAACACTCGCACGTCATAGCGGCGCGAAACATTGCCATTTCGATGATCGGTGGTCAGCGCAAATTGAGAGTCCTTCAGTCGCTTGAGCGCCTTCCGGTATTCGACGGGATCGTTGTCCGTGTTCACGGCAATGACCCGGATCTTCTCGTCACCGACATGTCGCTGCAGATTCTCCAGGATCGGCAGTTCGAGAAGGCACGCCCCGCACCAGCTCGCCCAGAAGGTCACCACGACAACCTTGCCGCGATAGTCGCTGACATGAACCTCATTGCGTTTGCTGTCCACACCCAACGAATCAGGCGGTGCCTTGCCGAGAACCACCTGCGCACTCGCAATGGAAGCGAAGAGCAACGAAACCACTACAGAAAGCAGGTATTTCACGCTCGATTCTCCGATTTCCACGTCCGCCGGCACCCGTGCATTGATACCAGCTCAGACCTGGCATCTTGTGCAAATTGTGGCAGACGAACCCGGCTGACGACCAGCTTGCGTGAATTTGCGCCACTCATGCGCATCCCGATTTTGTTATCGTGCGCCCCGCCCCGGCCAAGGGCAGGAGACCATCGATGAATTCGCTCGAGCAACATTTCGCCCCGTTTCGCGCCAACACCGTTGGCCAAGAGCAGACTTTCCGCTCACCGTATGGCGAGCAGCGCATTGTCTATGCCGACTGGACCGCCAGTGGCCGCCTCTATCGCCCGATCGAGCAGGCCCTGCTGGATCGCTTCGGCCCTTATGTTGGCAACACGCATTCGGAAAGCAGTGAAACCGGCCGTGCGATGACGCTTGCCTACCACGAGGCGCATCGCATCCTCAAAGCGCATGCCAACGCGGGCCCGGACGACCTGATCATCACCACCGGCACCGGCATGACCGGCGTGATCAACAAATTCCAGCGCATCCTCGGCCTCAAGGCACCGCAGGGCCTGCGCCGTTTCCTCGATATCGCCGAAGCGGAACGGCCAGTGGTATTCATTACCCACATGGAACACCACTCGAACCAGACCTCGTGGTACGAAACAATTGCCGAGGTCGTGGTCGTGCCACCCGATGAACAAGGCCAGGTCGATCTCGCCGCGCTTGAGGCCCTGCTCCACACCTATTGCGATCGCCCATTGAAAATCGGCGCCTTCACGGCATGCTCGAACGTCACCGGCGTATGCACGCCGTATCATGCGATGGCCAAGCTGATGCATCAGGCTGGCGGCGTGGCCTTCATCGACTTCGCCGCGTCCGCGCCTTATGTGGGGATCGACATGCATCCGGCCGATCCCGACGAGCGCCTCGATGCGGTGCTGTGGTCGCCGCACAAGTTCCTCGGCGGACCGGGCTCATCGGGCGCGCTGATTTTCAATCGCAACCTCTATCGCAACACCGTACCCGACGATTGCGGCGGCGGCACCGTGAACTGGACCAATCCCTGGGGCGAGTATTCATTCCTCGACGACATCGAGGCCCGCGAGGATGCCGGCACGCCGGGATTCCTGCAGGCGATCAAGGCTGCCCTGGCCGCGCAACTGAAGGAACAGATGGGCGTAAAAGCCATGCACCAGCGCGAACAGGCGATCGTTCCCCATGTCATGGATGCGCTGCAGACGATTGCCGGCGTGAACCTGCTGGCGCGAATGCAACGCGATCGGCTCGCGATCTTCTCGTTCTATGTGACCGGGATTCATTACAACCTGATCGTGCAACTGCTCAACGATCGATTCGGCGTACAGGCACGTGGCGGCTGTTCCTGCGCCGGCACCTACGGCCACTACCTGCTGCACGTCGATCCGACCCTGTCCCACTCGATCACCGAACGCATCGATCAGGGCGATCTCTCGGACAAGCCGGGCTGGGTTCGGATTTCCTTCCATCCGAGCACGACGATGGCCGACATCGACCATACCCTCGATGCGATTCGCGCAATCGTCGAACATGTCGAGGAATGGTCAAAGGAATATGTCTACTCTCCGCTGACCAATGAGTTCGCACCGCGCGATGGCGACAGCGGCGCAGCGCTGGCGCGAGTCAGGGGATGGTTCGATCTCGGCGCCGCGACCCCTGGCGCATAGACCCAAGCAATACCCGCCCTGGGCGCTGGCCGTTCGGACTATCCGCGCCGCTGCAGTTCAATGATCGCGTGCTGACTTTGGCGAGCCAGCTGCTGGCGGTCGCCCGGATGCAGTTCGGCGGTCATGATCGGTGCGCCGACGCGCAGGCGAATCCGACCCGGACGCACCTTGAATCCCGCCGCCGGGAGCACAAGCCCACTGCCCTCGATCGCAATCGGAAGGATCGGAATGCCGGTTTCGATCGCAAGCTTGAACACGCCACCCTTGAACGGTCCAACCCGTCCATCGCGACTGCGGGTGCCTTCGGGAAACGCACACAGGCTTTGCCCCTCCTTGAAGATGGCAGCGGCATCATGCAGGCAGCGTGAGGCAGCCCGCGCGGACTGGCGCTCGATAAAGACCATGCCCATCGCTTGCGCATAGGCACCGACAAACGGAACCCGGGCCAACTCCTGCTTGAGGACAAATCGCATCGGCACCGGCAACGCCCGAAACAGGGCGCAGATGTCGATCATCGACTGATGATTGGCGACAACGATATACGGTCGCGAAAAATCGATCGCGTCGAAGCCTTCCAGATCAAGGCGCGCACCGGCTCCACCCAGCAGACCCGGCGCCCAGACCCGACTGGCCATGCGCAACGGCCAATACCGGCGCCCGCCACAGAGCACGAGCAGGAGCAGCGCAAAGCAGATCAGCACCGAGGTCCATGTGATCGTGAACAGCAATTGCAGCACGTTGAACACGCACCAGCCGATGCCGCCCAGCAAACCTGGGCGCAGCGACGATGAAGTTACCGACATTCCATTCCCCCCGATTTCGGCGAGCAGGATAGTCGATGCGCCGCCAGCTGCCTACTTGCAGCTGTGTAACCGCTTACCCGATAAGCCACGGCAAGCCACCAGAGAGGGGCCGCGTATCGAACCCTCATATCTTATGGACAAAGCTCATTCTCCCTATTGATCGGAAGGCCGCTGACTCGAGGGACAATGATCCGCTCGACGATTGCAGACAAAGTTTGGCGATCGCAGACCTCGGAGGATTTCGTCGGTCACATCGACGAAACCATCATTTTGCCAATCAAAGAATCGCGCATGACTGCCCGCCGGGATGCGTGTACCCACGTCAAGGTTGAGAACCAGGAAGTGCGCCCTGCCAATCGGCTGCAGCGTGGAGATCTGGTCGTCACCTTGCACGATGCTCAAAGGCCTCAGGGAGTCCAAATCGACGCCATCGAGAATCGCGATGTGATACCAGGGCGTGTGTTCGGTCTGGATCAGGCAGTGGGAAATCCTGTCGAGACTGGGGTGAGTCGCCTTGATCGCCTCATCTGAAATCCAGCCGAATGACCAGCTTGAGGTACCCAGAAGATAGACCTGGCAGCCACTCGCAGGAATCTCGATTGCCCCGATGGCTCGATTCGCCGCCTGCACCACGGTTTTCAGTTGTCGGGTTTCGTTGCGGTACCGATGCGCCAAGGTTTGTGAAGTGGACAGCCACGGCAGCATCAGCAGCGCAAGCGCCGACAGCACGATCGCGCGAGTCCACGGCGCACGTGCGAGCAACGGCGCCAGCAATGCGGCGAGTGCAATCAGGAAACCTGCCAGCGACACGTAGAAGTAGCGTGCATTGACCACCGACTCAATGATCGGACTTTTGTCGTGAAAGTAGACGCCAAAGTGCGCAAGCAGCGGAGATTGCAGCACAGCTGTCGAAATCCACAAGACGATTCCGGCAAGGATCGCCTGCTGCCTGCCCCGACCCCAGGGCTGCCACATCGCCAGCAATGCGATCACCAGCAGTCCCGTGAAGCCGCTGATGGACAACACCAGTTTGTAGCCGTTCAAGCGCGACGCCAGGAAAAGATAATCGGTCCAACCCGTCAACCAGTTGGCCAGACCAAGCTTCAGAGTCGCCATCACCCCATCGGCGGCCATCAATGGACTCGCAACGGGGAAGACGAGCACCAGACTGCGCACCAGCGCGTACACAGCTACCAGCAACAACAACACCAGACAGGCCCAGATGCCCTGCCTGCTGCGCGACGGATCCGCAGGACGCAGACAGATCGCTCCTGCCGCCGCGAAACAGGCCAGCGATATTTCCTTGGACAACAGACTGATGCCCAGAAGACCGAGCATGAGCCAGAGCGATCGTCGCGCTCCAGATCGACTGAAATCGAGCGCCGCACGCAAACCGAGAGTCCCAAACAACAAGGCGAGCAGATCGAATCGATCAGACAACCACAGCGATGTACCAATGCCGATCGGGTGCAGGACAAAGCAGGCGCCGGCAATCAAGCCGACCCAGCGATTGCCACAAAGGCGTGCAACCAGCGATCCCAATGCAACCGCGACTGCCGCATGCAACAGCAGGTTGATCAGATAATGCGCGAATGCTTCCGCTCCGAACCATCGTTCACTCAGCCACCAGAACAACATGCCGACCGGCCGGTAATAGATTCCGCCCGGAATATGGTTGCGTGCGAAAGGCTCAAACGGATTGTCGAGAAAGCGCACGATCGACAACATGCCGAAATCGTCGAGCAGGAAATAGGCCGAGAACGCGGCACGGAACACCGTTGCGAGGGCGATGGCGATGAGCGCGATCGTGATGCCGAACCGCCAATCAGGCTTCGACTTCCGGATGCGCGAAAACCCGCTTCGCGTTTCCGTGCTCACGCTTTCAGCTTCCCATATGGGGGAATGTCAGGCCGATGATGAAGTGAGCCTGCAGTCAATGCCGTCACGGGCATTGGCTCGGTGGCCGGAAGCAGGCGAAAGGAATCGTCCGACGCCCCGCCCTCACCTCGTCGCCGATGTCGACAAAGGCGCCGTCTTGCCAGGCGAGAAAGACGCTGCCTGATCCGAGTGGTGGTTTGGCATCAGGGGGCGTGTTGACGAACAACAGCGCGCCATCACCGAGCACGATCGGGGCGAGATTGTCATCGCCAACACGAACCGGTGTAAACGGTGCCGAGTGAGCACGTTCCACCTCCGAGGCGGCGACAAGGTGGTACCACGGTGCAATTTCGGTCTGAATGAAACAGCGCGAGACTTCGGCGAGATGCAGGGTTAGCGCCTTCACCGCCGGATCGGCGTAGAAACCAAAAAGTTTGCTGTCGGTGCCAAGCAGGTAGATCTGGCAATCGTTCGCCGGCAGAGTGCGCTGGTCGATCGCGTCGACGGCGGCGCGATCGAAGCGTGCCTGCTCGAGCGTCGCGCCACGATAACTGCGGCTCAAATGCTGGGAAACCGCAAACAACGGGATCAGCAACAACCCGGTCGTGACCCAGGCCAGCCCGCGTTGAGTCGATCCGGAACCGACCCGGGGTGAACTCGCTGACAACGCCGCGATGACGACGATGAAACCCAGCGCCGCCATGAAGTAGTAGCGTGCGGCCAGCACATCCAGGAAGGCATCGGAGCCAAACTTCAGGTTCATCAGGACGAGGCCGGTGCGCGGCCACTGCACGATCGCCGCGACTGCGACGATGGCGAGGCCGGCGGACAGGATCGCAACGCGGTCGGGTGCCCAGTTCTGGCGCGCACCACGCAGGGCGAATGCCATCAAACAGATTCCGCCCAAAGCAAATGCAATACCGGTCGCGAGACCGAGGCGCGGAATCAGCAGCAGGTAACTCGGCAGCTTGAACAACCAGGCACTCATGCCGTCACGGAACAGCAGCCACGCCGGCTTGGCCGCGAACAGCGCGTCGGTGCCGTGCGCGGAGAGCACCGCCTTGCGCACCATCAACCAGAGCACGACCAGTGCAACCAGCCACAGACAGGCGAGCTGGCGCCGATCGAACCAGGCGGGGCGAGCCACCGTTGGCCACCACCAGAACACGAATGCCGCAGATATCAGCGCGACCGTGTTTTCCTTCGCGCACAAGCCACAGGCGAACAGGATCAGCGCAGCCACGAGGGACGAGTTGCTTTGCAAGGTGCGATAGCGCCAGGCCTGACCGAGCGCAAGCAGGCCAAACAGTGCGGCCAACAATTCGAAGCGGTTCGACAACCACGCCGTGGTGCCAGTCGCTATCGGATGAACGACAAAGATCAACGCCAATGCGAAGGCCAGACCCTCGCGCGCCGAGACAAGGGCAACAACCCGCCACAGCGAGATGGCAACCGCTCCGAGCAAGGCGGCGTTGAGCAGGTAATGCGGCCATGGCGTGGAACCGAACAGACGCTCGCTGATCCACCACAAGGCCAAGCCCATCGGCCGATAGTGCAAACCGCCCTCGACATGCTCGTGCCAGAACGGCAGCAGCGGATTATCAAAGAAGCGCGGCAGGGCGAGCAGCGAGTAATCGTCGAATATGAAGGTGCCGCCAAACGTGCCGCGCATTGCCGCGATCGCCGCAAACATCAGCACGCCAGCCAGCAGCAGCCACGCGCGCTTGCCGATGACTCGATCCTCGCGTTGCATCAGATCAGCTTGATTTCGCGCAGGCGCTCTAGCAGGTATTCGTGCGAGGTGATCGAGGTCGGATAGCGGCTCGGATTCCCGGCGCTGACGCAGGATGGCAGCACGTCCAGCACCACATCCGGGTTCGGATGCAGGAAGAACGGCACGGAATAGCGCGGCTGGCGGGCCATCTCGCCCTGCGGATTGGTCACCCGGTGGGTTGTCGACGGATAGACGTGATTGGTCAGACGCTGGAGCATGTCGCCGATGTTGACGACGATGGCGTCGCCCTCGGTGGTGATTGGCAACCAGCGTCCTTCGCGGGTCAGCACTTCGAGCCCGGCGGCGCTGGCACCGACCAGCAGGGTGATGAAATTGATGTCTTCATGCGCACCGGCGCGGACGTTCGGGATATCGGTCGTCGTGATCGGCGGATAGTGGATCGGGCGCAGGATCGAGTTGCCAAAGTTGGTCTTGTCGGCAAAGAAATCCTCGGCCAGGCCGATATGCAGGGCGAGCGCACGCAACACGCGAGTGCCGAGCGCATCGAGTGCCTCGTACAAGCCGTAGCCGTGCTCCTGGAATCCGTCGACTTCAGTGGGCCAGACATTCGGTGGCATGACCTCGGCGTATTTCGAATCACGTGGAATCTCGCGACCGATGTGCCAGAACTCCTTGAGATCGGCGAATTTCGAATCCTTCGCCGTTTCCACGCCGAACGCCGTGTAGCCGCGCGCGCCGCCCATGCCAGGCTGGTGATATTTCCGTTTGACCTCGTCCGGCAAGGCAAAAAATGCCTGGAAAACCTGGTAGGCCGAATCGATATCGGTTTTCGGAATGCCGTGGCCGCTGATGCAGCAGAAGCCGAATTCACGGTAGGCCGCGCCGAGTTCGGCGACAAACGCATCACGATCGGAATCGTAACGTCGGATATCCAGGGTCGGGACGTGTTTCATCGGCGGCTTCCTGTGCCTGCATGCCAGTCTGCGGGCATCAATCTGATGGGTTGCGGAGAATCCGGTCGGGCGGGTTCGCTCAAGGCTCGCGCAATTATTCCACGAGTGCTCAGGAAACGCGCGACTGCGCGTCGCGCACGGCACTGGCCAGCTCATCGACGAGGCGGGAGACCAGGTCGGCATCGAGTGCCTCGACCGTGACCCGAACCAGCGGTTCGGTGCCGGACGGACGCAAGACGACCCGACCATGTCCGGCCAGTCTTGCCTGCATGCCAGCCAGAACACGCTGCACCTCGGCATCGGCGACCAGGGCCTTGCCGCCGCTGGCGCGGATATTGACGGTGGTCTGCGGCACCTTGCACATGCCGGCGGCCGCTTCGGCCAGGGTCTGGCCACTGCGTGCGAGCGCTTCGAGAACCTGCAGCGCGCTGACGATGGCATCCCCGGTGGAGACCCGATCGAGGCAGAGGATGTGGCCCGATGTCTCGCCGCCGAGCACGCCCGCGTGCTCGCGCAAAGCCTGCATCACATAGCGGTCGCCGACCTGGGTGCGCATGAAGGGCACGCCGATCTCCGCCATCGCCTGCTCAAGACCGAAGTTGCTCATCAGCGTGCCGACCAGCGGGCCGGTCAGGCGTCCCTGCGCAACCCAGTCGAGGGCGAGGATGTAGAGCAGTTCGTCACCGTCGACGATGCGGCCTGCGTGATCGACCATCTGCAACCGATCTCCGTCGCCGTCGAAGGCGATGCCGAGATCGGCACCGGTTTCGACAACCGCGCGACTCAAGGCGCCTGGGCTGGTCGATCCGCAGTCACGATTGATGTTGAGGCCGTCGGGCCGGTTGCCGATCGCGCTGACGGTTGCGCCGAGTTCACTGAACATTTTCGGCGCGATCTGATAAGTCGCCCCGTGCGCGCAATCGACGACGATGCTCATGCCATGCAGGTTGAACGAGCGTGGCACCGTCGATTTGCAGAATTCCAGATAGCGCGCCGAGGCATCATCGATGCGCATGGCCTTGCCGATGGCTTCCGATTCGACCGTTGAAAAAGGCTGCTCCAACTCCGCTTCGATGGCCAGTTCGACCGCATCAGCAAGCTTTTCGCCGATCGCCGAAAAGAACTTGATGCCATTGTCCTGGTGCGGATTGTGCGAGGCGCTGATGACGATGCCGGCATCGGCGCGCATCGAGCGGGTCAGGTAGGCGACCCCGGGAGTCGGCATCGGCCCGAGCAGGCGCACGTCGGCGCCCGCCGCGAGCAGACCGGCTTCGAGCGCGGACTCAAACATGTAGCCGGAAACCCGCGTGTCCTTGCCGATCAGGACGACAGGCTTTTCCGTATCGACCTGCAACACCTTGCCCATCGCGCGACCGAGCTTGAGCATGAACTCGGCCGTGATCGGCCACTCGCCAACCCGGCCACGAATGCCGTCGGTGCCGAAGTAGCGCTTATGCACGGGAATGGCTGAAAAGCCGGGAATGGAGAATCGGGAATGGAGAATCGGCAGAGCAACCTCGCACGGTCATGCGCTGACCGTTAAGCGAAATCCGTTGCATTGGCACAATTTTGGAGCGGAGACGAACGGCTTTTCCCATTCCCCATTCTCCGCTCCCAATTCCCGGCACATCAATCGCCCATCTGCTTCTGGCGGTGCTCCCAGCGTTCCTGGGCATCGAGGCACAGTGTGGCGATCGGACGGGCATCGAGACGATCCAGGCCGATGTCTTCGTCGGTTTCCTCACAGAAGCCGTAACGGCCTTCCTCGATTCGCTTGAGTGCCTTGTCGATCTTCGAGATCAGTTTGCGATAACGATCGCGTGTACGCAGTTCGAGCGAGTTTTCGGTCTCACGCGTGGCACGCTCGGCCTCGTCACCGACATCACGCACTTCGTCACGCAGGTTTTCAATGGTCTGCTTGGATTCCTCGACCAGATCCTCGCGCCAGCTTTGCAGCTTGCGGCGGAAGTATTCGAGGTGCTGCGGAATCATGTATTCCTCTTTCGAGGACGGACGATAGCCGGCTGGCAGATCGACAACCGTATTGGTCGGCAGCGCATAGCGGCCGTCCTGCATGGTCACGCCTTTCAATTTTGTGGTCGAGAGCGTCTTGGCCTTGGTCTTTGCGCGCGGCTGCGATGCAGCCGCTGTTTCGGTGTTGGTTTCAATCACGGATGACTTGATGTTCTTCGGGGGAATAGGAGCAGGCTTGCTGGCCTTGCTGGCTTTCTTTGTCACCGGCGCTGGTGGTGCTACCGATTTTTTTGTCGGAAGCTTCTTGACTTCGACCTTGCGCGCCGGCTTGCTGGCGGATGCACTGGACTTGTTGGCCTTGACCGGGGCAGCGGGTTTTTGCTGGCCGGAACGGGCTTCTTCGCTACCGGAGCCTTCTTGCTCACGACCCTGGACTTGGCGGCAGGTGCAGGCTTCGCCTTGGTCGCAGCCTTTGGCGCGACCTTCTTGACCGGCTTCGCCACGACTTTCGACTTGGCCGCCGCAGGGCTTGGCGCGTGCGACGACCTTGGTCGATTTCGCGGTGGATTTGGGTTTTTGCATCGATTTCGCCATTTCCGTCCTTACCTTGTGACTCGGCGGCGGCGTGTTATAGCCTAAGTACCCGCCCCCGGCAACCGCTGTTCATTGCGCTTCAGCCGGTGCCCCAGTGCGATCAACACTCTTATCATCGTGTCCCGACTCATCCTCTCGTTGCTGGCGTTCTACAAACGCTTCATCAGTCCGCTGCTTGGCGCGCGCTGCCGCTTTCATCCGAGTTGCTCGGACTATGCGCGCGTGGCCGTGGCACGATTCGGCAGCACGCGAGGTTCCTGGCTGGCAATCAACCGGCTGCTTCGCTGCCAGCCGATGTGCGATGGTGGATTCGATCCGGTGCCTGCAGAATTCAGCTGGCGACCGTTCCTGCGCGAAAAAATACACTCTGGACATGACCATGAATGACTGGCTGATCACGAACGCCCATCTCGTCAACGAGGGCCGCCGCTTCGATGCCGACGTGCGCGTGCGAAACGGCCGCATCGAGCGAATCGATACGCAAATCCCTGCCGACGCTAACGAAAAGGTCTTCGATGCGGCCGGTCGCTGGCTGTTGCCCGGCATGATCGATGACCAGGTGCATTTCCGCGAACCGGGTCTTGAGCACAAGGCGAATATCGAATCCGAATCACGCGCCTGTGTCGCCGGCGGCATCACCAGCTTCATGGAAATGCCGAACACCAAGCCACCGGCGGTCAACCGCGAAGCACTGGAGGCCAAATACGAGCGCGGACGCGTTTCCTCGCGCGCCAACTACGCGTTCTATCTGGGCGCGACCAACGACAACCTCGAAGACATCCGCACCCTCGATCCGAAAGCGGCACCCGGCATCAAGGTATTCATGGGTGCCTCGACCGGCAACATGCTGGTCGACAATCCGGCCACCCTCGACGCCATCTTTCGCGAAGCACCGACGCCGATCATCACCCATTGCGAAGACACGCCGATGATCAGCGCCAACGAGGCGAAAGCGCGCGAGCGCTGGGGCGATGACATCCCGGCCGATCAGCATCCGCTGATCCGATCGCGCGAGGCTTGCCTGAAGTCGACCGAACTGGCCATCAGCCTGGCGCGCAAACACGGCACGCGTCTGCATGTGCTGCATATCTCGACCGCCGACGAGCTGGCCCTGTTTGCGCCGGGCCCGGTCAGCGGCAAGCGCATCACCGCCGAGACCTGCGTGCATTTCCTGCATTTCAGTGCCGAGGATTACGCGCGCCTCGGCCATCGCATCAAGTGCAATCCGGCGATCAAGATGGCCAGCGACCGCACGGCGATCATCCAGGCGCTGGCCGAGAGTCGCATCGATGTGCTGGCCACCGATCACGCGCCGCATCTGGTCGACGAAAAGGCGCGCCCCTATACGTCGGCCCCTTCGGGCTTGCCGCTGGTGCAGTACGCGCTGCAAGTGGCCCTGGAGCGGGTATTCGCCGGCGATCTGACCCTCGAGCGCCTGGTCGAAGCAGTCACCCATGCGCCGGCAACCTTGTTCAATGTGCATGAACGCGGCTTTCTGCGCGAAGGATTCCATGCCGATCTGGTCATCGTCGATCCGAATCGAGCGCATACGGTGGTGCCAGCGGAAATCCTTTCCAAGTGCGGCTGGTCGCCATTCGAAGGAGAGACCTTCCGCTCAAGCATCGCAGCCACGTTTGTGAATGGCCAGTTGGCCTGGAATCAAGGCAAGCTCGACGACAGCGTGCGCGGACAGCGTCTCGCCTTCGATCGTTGAGCGTGATGCGCGCAATCCTGCTGGCGAGCCTGCTGGCGTCGCCGTTTTTGGCGCAGGCCGAGTCTGCCGATCAGCCCGCCGTGTTTCCGGTCAGCACCTCACAGGGATCGATGGTGATCGGCAAGGTGCCAGCCGACAGCATCGTCCGCTACGCCGGCCGCCGCTTGCGCGTGACGCCCTACGGCACGGTCGCCTTCGGTGTCGGTCGCGATGAAGCCGGGCCGTTGACGGTCGAGGTGGAGCTTGCCGACGGCCGCAAGCGCGTCAGCGCGATTCAGGTGACGCCGCGCGACTGGCCGGTCGAACATGTCAACGGCGTTCCGCCGAAGACGGTCGATCCGCCACCCGAAATCGCCGAGCGCATCCGCCGCGAACAGGCCGCTGTCGCCGCCGTGCGCGATCGCGATGATGACCGCACCGATTTCACCCAAGCCTTCATGCGCCCGATCGAGGGCCGCATCAGCGGACGCTTCGGCAACCAGCGCGTCTACAACGGCAAGCCGCGGGCGCCCCATTCCGGCATGGACATCGCCTCGGCAAAGGGCACTCCAGTGAAGGCGCCGGCCAGCGGCATCGTCACCTTTGCCAACGCCGATCTGTATCTGACCGGTGGCACGCTCGTGATCGACCACGGCTTCGGTTTCAGCAGCAATTTCCTGCATCTGTCACGGCTCGATGTCAGCGTCGGCGAACGCGTCGAACAAGGTCAGCTGATCGGCGCGGTTGGCGCCACCGGCCGCGCCAGCGGCCCGCACCTGCATTGGGGCATGAACTGGTTCGACGTTCGGATCGACCCGCAACTGGTGCTGGAGCGCGGCAATTGAGAATTGAAATCTGAGCTGCGCTTCGCCCGCCGAAAACTTGCAGTCAGGAATCCGCGCGCTCAAGTTCGGAAACGGAACGCATCAAATGCGGGGCGAGATAGCAGTGCGAGCCGCAGGCCATCAGCCCGGCGTCGGCGAACTGCCGGCGATACCATGTAGGCGTGCGCGCAATGAAGCCGGCGACATCGCCGTCGACCGCATCGCGCGAGGTGAACAGCTCGATGAAAGCCAGGCCTTCAAGCAACTCCGGAAACCCGGACAGGCCCCGGCGCAATTCACCCGCATGCAGATAGTGCAGCACATCCGAACAGACGATCAGGTCGAAACGTCGCTCGAAACGCAGCTCGGCGAGATCGGCGAAACGCGCTAGCCGCAGATTGCGCGAGCGGCCGTAGCGGCGAATGGCGTATTCACTGGAATCAAGGCCAAGATAGTCGATGCCTGGCCTCAGCTTGCGCAGCGGCGCCCGCCAGACGCCTTCGCCACAGCCGATATCGAGCACGCTGTGGATTCGCCGGCCCAGGTAGTACTCGGCCAGTGCCACAACCATGTTCACCTTGCGCATTGTCTCGCCGGTGGCGCGTACCCGATGGCGCGGATCGCGATACCAGCGGTCGAAATAGGCGCGGTCATATTCTTTTGCGTTCATCGTTGGACTTGCCTGGCAGTGGCGGTTGCGAGCGAGGAATGCCTGAAAACCAGCCTGACAGGCGCACGCGGGCTTTCAAGATGACGCTCCACGGGCCGATCGGGGTTCGGTCAGCCAGCGAAATGTCGACGGCCAACCCGTTGTGCACTTGCACATGAAGTCGGATGGCCTAAAGATAGGTGGATTCGCCACCTCAAAACAAGGCTGGATCTATGCTGTATGACCTGCACGAACTGAACCGCTCGCTGATGAACCCCTTCGTGGGCTGGTCCGGTGCTGCAGCGCAACTACTCACAGCCAAGGAAAACTGGCTGTCGCATTTCCCTGGCGTGCAGCGTCTGGCGGCTGGCTACGAATTGACCTACCGCCTCGGCAAGGATTACGAAAAGCCCCCTTTCGCAATCCGCTCCGTGATCGCCCACGGTCATGAAACACCGATCTCCGAGCGCGTCTCGATTGCCAAGCCGTTCTGCAACCTGATCCGCTTCAAGCGATTCAGCGACGATGTCGCCAATCTGGATGCGATGAAAAATGACCCGGTCGTCCTCGTCGTCGCCCCGCTTTCCGGTCACCACTCGACCTTGTTGCGTGACACGGTCAAATCGCTGCTGCAGGATCACAAGGTCTATCTGACCGACTGGGTCGATGCGCGCATGGTGCCGCTCGACCAGGGTGATTTCGATCTCGACGATTATGTCGCCTACATCCAGGAATTCATCCGTCACATCGGCGCCGAACGCCTGCATGTGATCTCGGTCTGCCAGCCGACCGTGCCGGTGATGGCGGCGATTTCGCTGATGGCCTCGAACGGCGAAAAGACGCCATTGACGATGACCATGATGGGCGGTCCGATCGATCCACGACGCTGTCCAACCAAGGTCAATGATCTGGCCACGACGCAACCGATGTCGTGGTTCGAGAACAATGTCATCCACACCGTGCCTGCGAACTATCCGGGTGCCGGGCGCAAGGTCTATCCGGGGTTCCTGCAACACGCCGGATTCGTCGCCATGAACCCGAGCCGGCACATGACCTCGCACTGGGATTTCTATGAAAGCCTGCGTCGTGGTGATCTTGAGGATGCCGAGTCACATCGCAAGTTCTACAACGAATACAACGCCGTGCTCGACATGCCGGCACCGTTCTATCTCGACACGATCAGCACGATCTTCAAGCAGCATCTGCTGCCGCGCGGCCTCTGGGATGTCAGCGGCCAGCGGGTCAAGCCCGCTGATATCCGCGCTACCGCCCTGCTCACCATCGAGGGCGAACTCGACGATATTTCCGGGCGTGGCCAGACCGAGGCGGCGCATGAGCTCTGCTCGGGCATTCCGGCTTCGCGCAAGCAGAACCTGCTGATCAAGGATGCGGGCCATTACGGCATCTTCAGCGGTCGCCGCTGGCGCGAGAAAATCTATCCGCAACTTCGCGATTTCATTGCCAGCCATGCCAGCCCGGTGGTCGCGACGAAAGGGCGGAAAGCCGATAGCCGGCGGCGCAAGAAAGCCTGATCCGGAACCGACACTTCCGCGCCGCGCGATCGGCGTTTGGTAGCGATCACCGAGCGCGGCCGGGCTCCGGAAATCGTTCAGCGCGTGTGGAACCCGCGCGCGACCGGCTCGGTGTATTCCGCCCGCTCCAGCGCCGCGACTCGTGCGCCGATCGGGCCGCGCCGCAGCCACGCTTCAAGCGCGGCCAGTGCAGCGGGATCACCCTCGGCAACGACCTCGACGCGCCCATCACGCAGATTGCAGGCGTAGCCGCGGATGCCCAGACGCAAGGCCTGGGCGCGGGCTCCGGCGCGGAACGAGACGCCTTGCACATGCCCTGATATGAGGAAGATCGCGCGGATCATTGCCAATCAGCGCTTGCCGGCCGACTTGAACGCCTTGATCGCCTGCTCCAGATCCTTGTCCTTGATCGGACCCAGGAATTGTCTGGCGACACTGCCATCCGGTGCGATCAGATACGTCGTCGGCAGGCCGCGCGGGATGTCGAAATCGGCCGGCG
Organism: Lysobacterales bacterium; assembly: GCA_016721015.1. Lineage (GTDB taxonomy): Bacteria > Pseudomonadota > Gammaproteobacteria > Xanthomonadales > Rhodanobacteraceae > Dokdonella. The sequence goes on along the minus strand of JADKJL010000013.1, from coordinate 300,982 downwards.
GCGCATCGACCTCGATTTGCGCGATCGGATAATCGACCGGATGCTCGGCGAGAAAATCGACGATCTCCTGGCGTTCGCTGTCCTCGAAGGCGAGACCGATGCCATCGACATCCTTGCGTGCCTTGATGAAGGCCGAAAGCTCGGGCATCTCGGCGATGCAAGGCGCGCACCAGGTTGCCCAATAATTGATCACGACCCAATGACCCCGATGCGTGGCGAGATCCCAGTGCTCGCCGTCCAGCGTTTCGATGCTGAGCGCGGGATGTTTCGCGGTTTCAGCATGGGCGATCGTCGAAATCGGCATGATCAGTGCGCCGAGAACGACAAGGGTGCGAAGGATCATGACGTGGATTCCGGATTGGCGATGTTGGGATTGGAATCGGGGCCGGCGACTTTGCCGATCGGCACAAACTCGGCCAGCGGTACATCGAGACGCTGTCGCAGACTGGCTGAAAGATCGTGCAATGGCGCCTCACCGAATTCTTCCATATTTTGCCCCGGCAGCATTTGACCACCAACCGGCAGCCGATAGCCACACTCCCGATACAGATCGAGCAGGCTGAATGTGCGCAGATCGCGCGCGAGCAGCCATTCGCCGGCTTCGCTGCGTCGGATCACGGCAACCTCGTCCAGATCAGCAAGATAGCGCTGCAGCAAATCGTCGGTCAGATATGGTTCCAGACGAAGCAAATCCTCACTGTGCAGACCTCGGCCCTCGCCATGGGCGGCGACGAGTTGGCTGATCACGCGCAACAGGCCGCTCAATTCCTGGTCGGGGGAAATGCGGTCTTCGGCGTGGCGGTAATCGAAGGCCGACAATGACGCCGTGATCGAGGCGCCGAACAGCACGATGATCCACGACAGGTACATCCAGAAAAAGAAGATCGGCACGATCGACAGCGCGCCATAAACCTGCTGGTAGTTGGCCATGTCGCTGGCATACCAGGCAAAGCCATGCTTTGCCGATTCGAACAGGATGGTCGCAACCAGGCTTCCGATCAACGCGTCACGGAATCGCACGGTGCGATTCGGAATCACCGTGTAAGCCGTGCTCAGGGCGACCCAGACAATCAGGAACGGCAACGCCGAGAGCAAGCGATCCTTGATCGACCACTGGGTCGCGGCAGCATCGATGAACGGCAGTGCGACCAGGTAGGAACTGATCGCCAGCGCGGCAACCAGCAACATCGGCCCCAGGCTCAACGCGGTCCAGTAGATGACGAATCGCGAAGCCGGGCCGCGATTGTTCTTGACCCGCCAGATGCGGTTGAAGGCATCCTCGACACTCATCATCAGCGAGATCGCGCTGAACACGAGCACGAGCACACCGATTGCCGTGGCCTTGCTCGCGTTTGCGGCGAACTCGGTCAGATAGGTCTGCACGACGTCGCCGGCCGCCGGCACGAAATTGTTGAACGCCCAACTGGTCAGCTTGATCCGCCATTCCTCGAACACCGGAAACGCCGCGAGAATGCCGAGGATCGCCGCGGTCAGCGGCACCAGTGCAAACAGCGTAGTGAAGGCAAGAGCGCCGGCCGTCTGCAGGCAGCGGTCTTCAAGGAAGCGGTGCCAGGTGAAATCGAGAAACGCAAGGCTGCGCTCCCGGCTCAGGCTAGACTTGGAAAGATTTGATAGAAACATCCGCGCAGCCTAGCCTAACCACGCGATGCGGCCAATCCGCCCCTTGGAAACGAATAGCCGATGCCTGAAATCCTGGTTCTCTATTACAGCCGCAACGGCAAGGTTGCCCAGCTGGCGCGCCTCGTCGCGCGCGGCATCGAGGAGGTTTCCGGCATGCGTGCACGCCTGCGCAGCGTGCCGCCGGTCGCGCCTGTCACCGAGGCGGCGCAACCTCCGGTGCCCGACGAGGGTGCTCCCTATGTCAGCCGCGAGGATCTGCGCGAATGTGTCGGCCTCGTGCTCGGCAGCCCGACCCGCTTCGGCAACATGGCTGCACCGCTCAAGCATTTCATCGATTCGACCGCCGCCGAATGGGCCTCGGGAACCCTGGTCGGCAAACCGGCCGGTGTTTTCACCTCGACCGCGACCATGCACGGCGGTCAGGAAAGCACCCTGCTCTCGATGATGACGCCGCTGCTGCATCACGGCATGTTGATTGTCGGCGTTCCGTTCACCGAGGCCGCGCTCAATCGGACCACGACCGGTGGTACGCCCTACGGCGCAAGCCATGTCGCCGGAGTAAATGGCGAGAATCCGCTCAGTGAGGATGAGCGCATCGTCGCGCGCGCACTCGGACGTCGTGTCGCCGAAACCTGTGCACGCCTCGGAGCCGACGCATGATCGCGATGCGTTGCGGATTCCTCGCCTGGGCCGGCCTCGTCATCCTGCAGATCGTCTGGCATGCCTGGCTGGCACCACCCGTCAACGGCCAGATCGGCCTGGCCCTGGCCCTGACCTTGCCGCCCCTGCTGTTGCCCCTGCTCGCCCTGCGTCGCAGCGCCAAGCGTGCCCTGCTCTGGATTGGCATCGTCAGCCTCGGTTATTTCTGCCACGGCGTGGTTGCGGCCTGGTCGATTGCATCGATGCGGATGCTGGCGATCATCGAGGTGATCCTCTGCGTGTTGTTGATCGGAACCCTGGCCTGGATCACGCGCAGCACCCAGCGGCCCTGACCGGCCAACGCCACGTTCGGGAATGATTCGGCCGCGGGCTATACTCGCAACCATGGCCAACCACCCTCTCGCACCGAGCCTCGGCAACCAGTATTTCGGCGATCGCGTGCTGCAGGCCTGGCTGGATCGCGCGCTGCCGCCGTCCATGCGCTCGGCGATCAACGATGATCTCGACGCGCTCGGCGCGCATGCCGCACACGCATGGACCGAGGCACGATCGTGCCTGCGCCGGGAGCCCTGCCTGACACCCTATGACGCCTGGGGCGAACGCATCGACCGCATCGAGTTGACGCCAATCTGGCAACGCGGCGCCGAGATGGCGGCACGCTATGGCCTGATCGCTGCCGGTCACGACTCGACGCATGGCGAATTCGCGCGCTGCGACCAGTTCGCCCGCGTCTACCTGCACCACGTCGCCAGCGAGTTCTACACCTGTCCGCTGGCCATGACCGATGGCGCGGCGACCGCGCTCAAGGCATCCGGCAACCAGCAACTGATCGAGCGAGCGCTGCCGCGTCTGACTGCGCGCGATCCGGCGAATCTCTGGCTTTCGGGTCAATGGATGACCGAGTTGATGGGCGGCTCGGATGTCGGCGACAGCGAGACCGAGGCACACCCGGTTGGCGATGGCCAGTACAGCCTGCACGGACGCAAATGGTTCAGCTCGGCGGTGATCGGCGAGATGGCACTGACCCTCGCGCGCCCGCAAGGTGCCGCTGCGGGTGCCGACGGACTGGCCTTGTTTTATCTTGAAACACGCGACAGTGGCGGACTATGGAACGGCATCCGCGTCGACCGTCTCAAGGACAAGCTCGGCACGCGCGAACTGCCCACCGCGGAAATCCATCTGGATGGCACCTTGGCCATGCCAGTCAACGGACTCGATCATGGCGTGCGCCTGATCACGCCCGTGCTCAACATCACGCGGATCTGGAATGCCGTCTGCGCGCTGGCCTCGATGCGCCGCTGCATCGCGCTGGCGACAAGCTATGCGCACCAGCGTGAAGCGTTTGGGCGGCGCCTGATCGAGCATCCACTGCATGCGGCCACGCTGGCTGACATGCAGGTCGAGTTCGAAGCGGCATTCCAGCTTGTCTTCCACGTCACCCACCTGCTTGGACGCAGCGAGACCGGCATCGCCAACGACAACGAGCTGGCCCTGCTGCGCCTGCTCACACCGCTGGCCAAGCTGTGGACCGGCAAGCTCGCCGTGCGCATCGCCTCGGAAACCTGCGAGGCGTTTGGCGGCGCCGGCTACATCGAGGACACCGGCATCCCGCAGTTGTTGCGCGATGCCCAGGTCTACCCGATCTGGGAAGGCACCACCAATGTGCTGGCACTCGATACCTTGCGCGCGATCGGCAGCGTCGGCGTCGAGCCCCTGCTTGATGGTGCCGACAACGTGCTTGCCGAAATCCTCAAATCGAAAACGTCGGCCAGCCTCGAATCGCATGCGATGAGCATCTGCTCGGCACTCAAGCAGGCCAGTCAATGGCTGCACCGGAACTCGGCCAATGCCAATCTCATGCAGGCTGGCGCACGCGGATTTGCCATCACGCTGGCACGCAGCATGGCCGCTGCCCTGCTCTGCCGTCAGGCCGCCTATTCGATCAAGGAAACCGGCGACATGCGCCCTTCGCAGGCCCTCGCACGGTTCATTTCCGCAGGTCTCGTCGATCTGCCAGCCGAGAACGGCGCACATCCGACCGAACTGCTCGATCCACCCCTTTGAAAGCGCTGGCGCAAGGATTTCCCATGCAGCATCTCTCGATCGTCACCACCGGCGGCACCATCGACAAGATTTATTTCGATGACAAGTCCGCCTATGAAATCGGCGACCCGCAAATCGGCAAGATCCTCGAAGCACTCGGCGTCGCGTTCACCTTCGACGTGTTGCCCGCATTGCGCAAGGACAGCCTGCATCTTGATGAAGCCGATCGCGACCTGCTGCGCCGGCTGATCGAAGCCCAACCGCATCGCCACGTGCTGGTCACCCACGGCACCGACACCATGGTCGAAACGGCCGCCGTGCTCGGCAGCATCAAGGACAAGGTGATTGTCTTGACCGGCGCGCTGAATCCGGCACGTTTTCAGGGTTCCGACGCCGTGTTCAACGTCGGCTGCGCAGTCGGTGCGGTGCAGTGTCTGCCGGATGGCGTCTACATCGCCATGAACGGTCGCATCTGGAATCCTGCCAATGTGCGCAAGAACCGCGACGCGAACCGCTTCGAGCCGGCCTGATGGAAATCGTCAAGATGGTGGGGAAAGCTCGCCCCTGAAGGGCGCTCCTACAGTTGCCTGTCGCGTTCGCCGCTTTAGCAGGAGCCCGTTCACGGGCGAGCTCCTGAGCACGATCCAACCGAAAACGACAGCTCGGCGATCGTCGCGATCTGTCGTGGGAGCGGCTTCAGCCGCGATGCTCGTCGTCAATCGCTCAGCCGGGCCTTGATCCAACAGCATCGGGCATGAATGCCTCTCCTACGAAGTGCGGGGGAATCGTGACGGGCGATTCAAGGACGTGCGCTTTGTTGCGCGCCTTCGCGATCTGTCGTGGGAGCGGCTTCAGCCGCGATGCTCCTGGCTACTGTGTAGGAAGCGGCTTCAGCCGTGATGCCTCTTCGCGAGAATCCCGAAACAGCATCGGGCATGAATGCCCTCCCAGCGAATCACGGGCGATTCAAGGACGTGCGCTTTGTTGCGCGCCTTCGCGATCTGTCGTGGGAGCGGCTTCAGCCGCGATGCTTCTGGCTACTGTGTAGGAAGCGGCTTCAGCCGCGATGCTTCTCATTTATTTCAGACAAAAGCATCGCGACTGAAGTCGCTCCCACTGCACACTGTGGATTATTGCTCCAACAAAGATCGGCTCAGCGATCGTCGCGTGAATAAACCCAGCCGTCCTCGACCTTGACCGGAAACTTCGCCGTCGGCAGGTAAGCGGGCGGATTCATGGCCTCGCCGGTGCGCACGTCAAAACGCGAGCCATGCCGCGGGCACTCCACCTCGAAACCGAGGATCGGGCCACCGGTCAGTTCGGCACCGTCGTGCGTGCAGATGTCCTCCAGCGCGTACAACTCGCCATCGATATTGAACACCGCGATCGGCGTATCGCCGTCGAACCCGGTTTGAACCTCGCCGGGCAGCAGTTCGGCCATGTGGCAGATGCGCACCCACTCGCTCATGCCGGATCTCCAAGCAGCCGGTTGCTCGCAACCAGCTCGCAGATGCGGCGCACATCGCCATCCATCGCCCGATCGCGCTGCATGAAATCGATCTGTTCGCGGATCGTCGCATGCGCCTTGCGCACAGCGTCGCTGGCGCGGAATTCACCGGCCTCGGTCAGCGCCTTCATCAAGTCACGGATTTCCTGCTCGAAGACGGGCCACGCCGGATGATCTTCACGCGGCGCATTGCTGATCTTCGCCGCGAGCAGCTTCCAGTCGCCGCGCTCAGCCACTCCACGCGCCGCATTGAGCATGTCCTGGCGGTATTCGAGCGCCTGCGCCGCCGTGTACAACTCCAGCGCCAGCACATGGCCGAGATCCTCGGTCATCTCGAGCACATGACGCGCTTCGTTCGTGCCCATCGAGACATGATCTTCGGCGTTGGCGCTGGTTGGAATCGAATACACCGAGGCCGGGTGTGCGCGCGTTGCCATGTCGTTGACCAGGGCAGCGGCGGTGTACTGCACGATCATGAAACCCGAATCGGTCGCGTCTTCGTTGCCGATCAGAAACGCCGGCAAGCCATCGTTGTTGGCCGGATCGACCAGCTTGTTCAAGCGCCGCTCGGAGATCGAGGCGAGCACCGGAATCGCCACCTTCACATAGCTCATCGCCAGCGCCAGCGGCATGCCGTGGAAGTGGCCGGCGGAGATCACCTGATCCTCGATGAAGCGTGGATTCTCGGCATCCGGGAACACCAGCGGATTGTCGGTCACCGAGTTCAGTTCGATATCGATGATGCGGCAGGCCTGTTCCCAGGCATCGCGCACCGCTCCATGAACCTGCGGCATGCAGCGCAGGCAATAAGCATCCTGCGGCTGATGCTTCTTGCCACCCTTGAACGGCAGGAAACGCTGGTAGAACGCCTCGCGGCCATGACGCTGCGACGGCGGCACGTAATCCCAGCAGATATCGAATCGACGTTGCTGCTCGACCGGATCGCTCCACGATTCGGCCGTCCAGGTACGGAAGCGCGGCACGAGGTGATACGGAATATCGACAAGCGTCGAGCCTTCGAGCAACTCGCGGATATGCCGTGCGGTTTCGACCTGGCCCGGATGCGGACGCAGTGCGTGCACTTCGGGGCGCATGGCGCCGCTGCGCCCGGCAAACGCATCGAGCGTCATCGCCGCGGCGAGATCGGCTGTCGCAATCAGACTCCCGATTCGCGACAACGCGAGCACGGCTGTCGCCAGCATCTGCGTGGTGCCATTGTTGAGCGCGAGGCCTTCCTTGAACGAAAGACGGATTGGTTCGATGCCGATGCGCTTGAGTGCTTCGGCGCCGCTGACGCGTTCGCCATCGACAAACGCTTCGCCACCACCGAGCAGGACAATCGCCAGGTGCGACAGCGGTGCCAGATCGCCACTCGCACCAACCGAACCCTTGGCCGGAATCACTGGAATTACGTTGCGGTTGAGCAAGGTGGTCAGTGCTTCCAGGGTCGACACGCGAATGCCCGAGTGTCCGCGTAGCAAGGTGTTGATGCGGATCGCCAGGATTGCGCGCACGACATCAGTCGCCAGCGGCTCGCCGACGCAGACCGCGTGGGTGATCAACAGGTTGTGCTGCAGTTCTTCGAGCAGGCTGCCTTCGTGCTGTTCGGGATTGCCGCCCGGCAACTCATCGCGCGCACGGTGGGCGCCGAGCAGCTTGTCGGCATTGCTGCCGAAGCCCGTGGTCACGCCGTAGACCGGCTCGCCGCAACGAACTTTCTCGGCCAGGAAATCGGCTGCACGCTGCACACGCACGAGCGCTTTCGGCGAGAGCGAAACGTCGCTGCCCTTGCACGCGATCTCGATGACCTGATCACGCGTCAGCGAGGAACCATCCAGTTCGATCGTCATGACCGAACTCCCATGGCTGCGATCTGCTCCAGTTCGACGCGCAAGGTCTTGACCAGCTCGCTGCGGGCGACTTCGAACTGGTCCTCGCGGCGCAAATCCTTGACCGTGACCGTGCCGTTGGCGATCTCGTTCTCGCCAAGCACGAGCACAAAACGGATCCCCGCCTTGTCGGCATATTTGAACTGCTTGCCGAGCTTGGACGGCTCCATGACCACTTCGGTATTGATGCCGGCCTGGCGCAGTTCGGTGGCCAGGGCCAGGTACGCCGGCAACTGCGCCTCGTCCATCTGCGTGACCAGCGCCTGCACCGAACTCGTCGCGGTGGCGATCAAACCGGCTTCGCGCAATTGCCAATACAAGCGCGTCGCGCCAATCGAGATGCCGACGCCGGGCAGGCTCGATTTGGTGTAGTTGCCGGCGAGGTTTTCGTAACGGCCACCCGAACAGATCGAGCCGATCTGCGGATGCTCGTTGAGCGTCGTCTCGTAGACCGTGCCGGTGTAGTAGTCGAGGCCGCGCGCGATCGACAGGTTCAGCGCGTAATGCGATTCGGGCACGCCGAATGCCTTGATCAGGGTGAGCACTTCGCGCAACTCGTTGCGGCCTTGCTCGAAGATCTCGCTGCCCGATCCGAGTGCGGCGAGTTTTTCCAGTGCATCGGCCAGCGAGGTCGAACGCACCTGCACGAAGGCAAGGATCTTGTCGACGGTATCGCTGCCGAGGCCGAATGCCGCACCGGTCAGCGTCTCACGCACATGCTCGATACCGCGCTTATCGAGCTTGTCGACCTCGCGCAGCACGGCCATCTGCTGGTCGCCATCGGCAATGCCCAGCCCTTCGAACCAGCCGCGCATCAGGCGACGATTGTTGAGCTGGATCGTGAACGGGCCAATGGCCAGATCACGAAACACGCCATAGATCGTCGCCGGAATCTCGGCGTCGTAGCGCACCGACAGCGAATCCTTGCCGATCACATCGATATCGCACTGGTAGAACTCGCGGAAACGCCCACGCTGGGCGCGTTCGCCGCGATAGACGCGCTGGATCTGGTAACGGCGAAACGGAAAGCTCAGGCCATGCTCATGCTCGGCGACATAGCGCGCCAGCGGCACGGTCAGATCGAAGCGCAGGGCCAGATCAGGCTTATCGCCCTGTTCCATCGCGCCGGTCGACTGCACGAAATACACCTGGCGCTCGGTCTCGCCGCCGGATTTGGTCAACAGCACGTCGGCAAACTCCATCACCGGCGTCTCGATCGGCAGGAAGCCGAAGCGCTCGAAATTGCTGCGGACCGTATCGAGCATGCCCTGGAAGGCGATCTGATCGAGCGGCAGCAGTTCCAGTACGCCAGGCATGGTGCGGGCGGGTGTCAAAGCCATGAAAACCTCGGAAAGTCAGCTTCCGCGGCACATTCATGCGCCTTGGAGCGGGCCGCCTAGATTATCAGATTGGCCCCTGCCCTTTAACTCAGGCGTTGCGCTGCACCACCTCCACCGCTATCATTCGCGCCCCCGCCAAACGCGGGCCGGTATCGGGGTGTAGCTCAGTCTGGTAGAGCGCTACGTTCGGGACGTAGAGGTCGCAGGTTCGAATCCTGTCTCCCCGACCAATCATTCAAGGCATCACGACAAACCCGGCCATGCGCCGGGTTTTGTTTGCCTGCGATTTGCCCAGGCCTCCCACTCAACGAATATCGCCGCCGCGCGCTCAAAACTCAAAATATGCGTTGAGTGCGCCGTTCAGCTCAGGCCGCTTGCTTAAAGTGGTATTAAGTTGCTATAAAATCGTCAACGTTTTTTATATCACACTCAGATCAACATCATGAAGCTTCCGGTTCAGGCACCATCGCTTAGCGACCTCATGGCTCACATTTCCCATGAGGACCTTACCGCTGCGCTCAACACGCGCGCTGGACCCGAAGTCAACGGAAGCTATGTGCACTGGGACAAGCTGCGCCATCTAACCCCACCAGAAGGGTTGAGCGCTAACCAATGGTGGCTGGCGATCAAGTTGGCAAGGCGAGGAAACTCCAAGCGGTTTGATCTCCTGCAGGACAAATCAGGTGTTGCATTCTCGCTAGCCCTCACTGATTCCATGAATCGGCGGCTGCATCACATTGACCGCGAAGCAGCAGGGTCCATCGCTGGAATGGGCAGTCGTCAAACAGACGCACAAAATAAATTTCTAATCCGCTCGTTAATGGAAGAGGCGATGACCTCTTCCCAATTGGAAGGCGCGTCTACAACACGGGCGGTTGCAAAAGACATGCTCAAGACCGGGAGAAAGCCGAGAGATCAAAGTGAACGAATGATCTACAACAATTACATGGCCATGAGGGAAGTAAAGGATCGAGGACAGCGGCCATTTACCGCCAAAGACATTCTCGAACTCCATAGCATGCTAACGGCGGATACGCTCGAGAGCGAAGACCAATGTGGGCGTCTGAGAACCGCTGAGGACAATGTAGTCATATACGACAGAGCGAATCCTTCGCTCGTCTTGCACGTTCCACCGAAAGCATCCGAACTCCCAAAGCGCCTTGAAAGACTGTGCAAGTTTGCCAATGCGCCGGATTCGGGCAGCTTCTTTCACCCGGTGGCGCGAGCAATCGCGATTCATTTTCAGCTTGCCTACGACCATCCCTTTTGTGATGGCAATGGGCGAACAGCACGCCTGCTTTTCTACTGGGCAATGCTCAATTCTGGCTACTGGTTAATGGAGTACTTGTCGATTTCGAGTGCGCTAAAGAAATCCCCGGGAAAATACATGCTTGCCTATCTCCATACCGAGACCGATGAGTGCGATATGGGCTATTTCATCGCCCAGCAGTTGGAAGCGCTGGAGCAATCCATAGAGGGATTGCATGGCTACATAGCGAGAAAGTCCGAAGAAACCCGCCGCGCCGAGACACTCCTGAAATCTCCCTACATACTCGGCAAAAATCTCAACCACCGACAACGCGCGCTACTGGCCAATGCGCTGCGCTCACCCGAATCAGCCTATACGGTGGCATCGCATCAAGGCGCCCATCGAATCACATACCCAACAGCGCTCAATGATCTCAACGACCTCGCTTCAGCAAAACTTCTCAGGAAAGAGCGGGTCGGAAAAGCAAATTATTTCTCCCCGACAACCAACTTGGCGGAGCGCCTCTCCGAAAAGAAAGTAATCAGGACTTGATTTGTGCATCGCTTCCCTTTTCAAGATCTGAACCCATCGTTCGTGCGCAGGTTGAAATTTATTGCGACCTGACCCGGGTTCTGGATCAGTCCAAGTGAGAGTGCCGCGCGCTCGGCCGCATGCACGCAAAAGACTTCAACTCGCAACCTGACTCGGTTCCGCAGCCTCGGTTTATATCAATACTCCGTCGCCGCACGTTGCATGTGACTTGGCGCGCGGCTATTTTGTTGCATGTAACGAACGAAGGAATGCTTCACATGGCGAACGCACACATCAATGCGCGGCTGCAAAAGCACCGCGACGCGCTGCGCATGGCAGGGCTTCGTCCGGTGCAGATTTGGGTTCCGGATACGCGACCGCCAGGCTTTGCCGAGGAATGCCGCCGGCAGAGCCGCCGCGCTGCCAAAGCAGACCTCGCGGACGCAGACCTCCAGCACTTCATGGATCAAGCCTTGGCAGACGTTGAGGGCTGGAAGGAATGATGCGGGGCGAGCTGGTGACCATCGCGATCCAAGGCGATTTTGGCGAGCCAAGAGCGGCCCTGGTGATTCAAGCCGACCTGCTCAACGCGCATGTCACCGTCACGGTGCTGCCGGTAACCAGCACGCTTGTCGATGCACCGCTGATTCGCATCCTCGTTCAACCCAGCACAGAAAACGGCCTGCCAAGTCCTTCGCAGATATTGGTGGACAAGGTCATGACCGTGAAACGCGACATAGTCCGGAAGACCCTGGACCGTATCGATGCAGTTGCGATGGTCGAAGTCGAGCGCTGCCTGGCTGTTTTCCTTGGGATCGCCAAATGAAGAGCGCATGGTCTTGCGACATGGGCCGTGGGGAAATACGCAAGACGTGCAACCAGAACCGCCTTTCTTGTCCCCGGGCTTTTGGTATTTCGGTGGCGGCTGATCGGCCATGAAAATCGTTGATCCGCACCTAGCGGCTGCGCTCGGCGAGAAGGAAGCATCGCTTGAGAATGTCGCCCAGTTGATCGCCGAAAAATTCGAGAAAACTTCCGACCTTGGTCGGGTTGTCGGACAGCTGGTGTCGAGGGCAGGGTTCACGTCAATCGATTCGGGATGCTCCCTGAAATCATCGCTCTTTTTTTTCAATTCGATGAAATACAGGCTGACGCCATTGCTTCCAAAATTCGCGCGCTTTTCCCCGGGGATGTTTTCCACAGAGGTCCGTTAGAGAACCAAACGGAATTTCGTGCTTCGCTGACAACCGCTTGGCCGCAGTTCGAGGAAGAGGCGAGACGCAAGCTTCCGACGGAGAGCACCATTGCGAATGCGATTTGCGATCGCATACTCCAGTGGGCCATCGATCTTTGCAAAGACCAAGGCATGCCTCTTGTACAAAATTTTGATGAAGAATCTGCTTCTTGCTTCCGCGCGCGAAAGGATTCGCATTATGAGATCGCGCGGAAGGCCTACTCGCTGCCCTTAGAGGCGCTGAATGCACCGCTTCCTGACTCGGCGAGATCCATGCGCTTGAGTCGAGCCGGTCAATCCTTTTTCTACGCCGGCAGTTCCACCGGCACGTGCCTTGCGGAGCTCCGTATTCCGAATGGCAGAAGTGTGACGGTTGGAAAATTCAAGTTCGCCCGACCCTGCCAACTGATCGACCTAAGGCCCCTTGCGACGCTCAATTACAAAGCGAGTTTGTTCCAATCGGACTATGCGGAACGAACTGTGTGGACGGGGATACTTCGCGGATTGCTTTCTGAATTCTGCCAGCCTACTTGGGACGATGACCCACCTTGCAAGAATCCGAAGAAATTCGACTTCTACGCACCTACCCAGTACTTCACTGCATACATGCGGACAAAGTTTCCCGAGGCGGAAGCCGTAATTTATCCGTCCGCTCAGTCGAAACCCGGGGATTGGAATGTCGCATTCTTTGCAGGTCGTGAGACTCTACTTGCTTCCGATCCGCTGTTGCTCCTAGAAGAATCGTTTTCCGTCAGATCCGTTTCAGTCGAGATCACGTATGAACGAGTGGAAGTAGCGGGAGCCGAATGATGCCCAAGGAGCACTCGGCTTCGAGATGTTCGCAAGATCATCGTTAGCCGCCAAACTATACAAAACTCGGGTTGCAAAACCCGGAGACGGTTGCACTTTACACTGAAGCAAATTGTAAATTGCACTCCGCTCAGAGTGTGTTGGATTTGGCGGCTCTAAACACGACGACATAAATAACGCAGCATGATGTTATGCTTCGCTCGTAATTCTCTCTGGGAGAAGGACGATGCGAAAGCTACAGATTGCTGATGCCGAGGTGATGCGGATAGCGATTCAGCAGGAGATCGGGCGTAACGAGGAATCACGTTACGATCACCGGCTGCACGGGTTGTTGCTGATAACCGCAGGACATTCATGTCGAGAGGTCGGCGAGTTGTTTGGCGAGAATGGAACGACTGTGCAGCGCTGGGTGAATCGTTTCGAGGAGGGCGGTCTTGACGCCTTGCGTGACGGCGAGCGATCTGGACGACCACGAACCCTTGATTCGAAGGATTGGCGGCGATTGCAGAGTGATCTACGAAAGACTCCGCGTGACTTCGATTTGGCCGCCACCCTGTGGGATGGCCCTGTCTTGTCAGAGCATTTGCGCCGCCGATACGGTGTAGATCTTGGAGTGCGTCAATGCCAACGGCTGTTCCGGCAACTTGGTTTTCGGCTACGCAAGCCACGTCCCCAGGTGGCTCAATCTGATCCTTTGAAAGTTGCGGCAGTAAAAAAAACTCCGCCGATTGGCTCGCCGCAGCGACGTTGAGCTGTGGAGTCTGGATGAATGCCACTTCCAACAACATGGCTCGCGCTGCCGCATGTGGATTCCGCCGGAAATCAAGGATCCCATCTTGCGGCATGCACCGACCCGAAAATCCGTGGCCTGTTTCGGTGCCGTCAGTTTGAGTACCGGACAGTTCGTGCGCATGATGTGCCCGGTCTTCAACGCTGCAACTTTCCTGAGCTTTCTCAAGCGCCTTTTGCGACAAAAAAAGCCTGGACAGCGCATGATTTTGATCCTCGACAATGCCCGATACCATCACGCCCGGTTCCTGAAACCATTCTTGAGCGGCCACACGCGAGATTTTCTGCTTCTCTTTCTGCCGCCCTATAGCCCACAACTTGCCCCGATAGAGCGCGTTTGGAAGCTCACCCGGCGTCTGGCCACGCATAACCGTTACTTCGCAACACTTACGGAGGTGGTCAAAGCCGTAAACTCCTGCTTTGATCGGTGGCGTCGGCCAAACAAGGTTTTGCAAAGACTATGCTGCATAACTTAAGACGCTGTGTTTAACGTAGGGCGGCAGTGGAAATCCCCTAGCGCCCCTCTTCGGGCTGGATGAAGCGGAGGCAGCGATAGCTTGCCCCACGCGACTTGCCTGCAGCAGATAACCCTGTTCACTGGCTCGACTTTGCAGAGCACGTAAGCGCAACACTCTTTCGTCAGCGTCAGTTACCCACGCCTCGGCCCACTCCAGATCAAGCGCGACCGTGCGGTCCGAGAACGACTGGCTGGCTGCCTTGACCTTGTCGAGTGAGCGGCGTGCGTCATCGATTTTTGCGCGCGTCAATTGAGCGTCGGCGACGAGCAGCCAGGCGCGGGCTTCGTCGCGGGTTTCGTGAAGTGTCGAGAAGCGTTTGGCGAGATTTTCTGTGGCAATCTGCACGCGGGTCGCATCCGCACCGCTGAGCAAATCGTTGCGCAGCAGCTCCAGTTCGCTGAGGGCAATCCAGCCTTCGTTGCCATCCTGCTTGCGCAACAGCAGTGCCTGTTCCTGCAGGTGGCGTGATTCGGCGAGATTGCCCTGGCTGAAGGCGATCCGTGATCGCATGGCGAGCAAATGCGATTGACTGATTGGCGAGGTTTCTTCGGCATGCATCACGGCATCGGTGATTCGCTTCGCGGCTTCCGTGTCGCCGGCCAGCAAGGCGATGTCGGATTGTCCGACAGCGGCACGCAGGGCGAGGTCTTTCTGGCCATCCGCTGTCCAGGCGTCACCGGCTTCCTTGTAATAGTCGCGTGCCTGTTTGAGCTTGCCGTCACGCTCGGCGCCGAGTGCGAGGTTATAGGCCGTGCGCGCTTGTGATCCTGACAGACGCAGTTCGCGAAACAAGGCCAGCGCACGCGTGTTGAGTTCGACGCTGCGCTCACGTTGGCCCTGGGACGAAGCCGAGGCAGCCAGGTTGCCGAGACAGGTCGCCTGGCCACGGCGGTCGCCCAGCGCTTCAAAGGTTTCCAGCGCCTGTTGCCAAAGCTGGTCGGCCTCGGCGACGCGCTTCTGGCGCATCAGGGCCAGGCCGGCGTTGACCTGCAAGCCCACATGGCGACCGGCACGTCCATTGGATCGCGCCACGGCAAATGCTTGCGCGAAGGATTGTTGGGCGCGATCCACATCGTTGCGTGCGATCGCGTTGAGCGCATCGGCATCGAGCCAGCCGACCGAAAGATCAGGGTCGCCCGATCGGTCAATGGTCGGTTTGATCCGCTGCAAGAGGGCATCGGCCTCGTCGGCTTGGCCCGACACGATCTGCAGGAGCACTGCTTCGATACCGATGCGTGCTCGCGGCAAATCCGCCGTGTAGGCGGATTGAAGTTGATCGACGACAAGCCCGGCATCGGCAACATGTCCCTGCTCACGCAGCAACTGCACACGCCGCAGGCGCAGATCGAGCAGCGAGCTTGAATCCATGCGCGCTGACCAGGTTTGATCGACATCCGCGAGCAAGCGTGCAGCGCTATCAAGTTCACCCTGCCCGCTGAGCGCCATCGCCTGGGCCAGGGCTGCCGAGCCCGCGAGCTTCGGTAAATCATATTGACGGGCGGTTTGCAGCGCTGCCGCGGCTTCGCGCGCCGCTGTGGCGAAATCATTGTCGAGGCGTGCAATTCGCGAACGCAGCAAGGTCAGCCGAGGATCGTTGCGTGCAGCCGGAAGCGCTGCCAATTGCGAGAGCGACTTCCTTGCGGACTCGCCCTGCAAGCCATCGATTTCGCTCTCGACCAGATCAATCCGGCTCTCGACATCCTCTGGATAGAGATCGACGAGCGCGCGATACGCCGCCGCCGCGGTCACCGGTTGATGGCGCAGCGTGGCGAGTTCCGCTTGCACGCGAAGTCGTTCACCGAGCGGCAAGGTCTGGCCGTGCGCAAGACGGGCATCAAACAGCGCCGTGGCCGACTCGCGATCACCAGCCTGCACATAGGCGTTGATCAGCGCAGCTTCGATCCACTGCGGCTGGCCAAGGCGCGCATGCAGCGCGGCCAGAGTCGCCGCCGCCTGTTCCGCCTGACCTGCGCTGATCGCGCTCAACGCATTCCCGTAATCCGCACCATCCTGCGCGGTGATCACTCGCTGGTTGTCACTGTCATCCAGCGGCGCAATGCGCAAGGCTGCGGCGATCACCGACGACGCTTCGCTAACCAGCGCGCCAAGGTGTTCCGGGTTGCCCTCGATTCGGCGACTGGCAACGACACGCCCATCGGCCAAATCGACAAGACTCAGATCGAGAATCAATGCTCCGTCTTTCTCGGCATGCCAACGTCCTCCCATGGCATGGTCGGCCGCGAGCAGATCATGGGCCTGGTGCTGCCAGCGAACACTCTGCGCACTGTCGGCGAGGCCGAGCGCGTCACTACGCAGCAGGCGCAATCGCGAATCGGCAAGATGTTGACCAAACAACTCCAGCGCGGCCGGTGCGATCCACGATGGCACACCCTCATCCGTGGGCAATGCCGCGAGCACCAGAGCGCTTGCGCGTGGCGCTGGCGTAACCAGCGGAGCCGTATCGGCGGCATGAAAATAATGCGGAATTGCCCAGACTGCGATCAGCAGGATTGGCACCAGCGCGGCGCTCCAGACCCAACGTCGGCCCGACCTTGCGGGCAGGCGCTGCGGCAGCGTAATGGGGACAGGCGGCACCAACGCCTCTGTGGACTCGGTGGAACCCGTGGCTGGGGTTTCAGCTCGCGCTCCACCGTCGAGTTGCACCGCGGCAAGGAAGCGATAGCCGCGCCGGTGCCGGGTTTCGATGTACTGCGGGGATTGCGCGTCGTCGCCTAGCGCACGCCGCAATTCGCTGATCGCCTGCGGCACCGCATTCGGCGCCAGCGCGGTTCGGCCCCAGACCTCATCGAGCAAGGTATCTCGGGACAGCAAGGCCGGCGCACGCTCGATCAGCAGTTGCAACAGCCGGAAAGTCTGGCGGCGCAATGCAACCACTTCGCCGGAGCGAAGCAGTTCACCGGTTTCCGCATCAAGGACGAAATCACCAAACAAATAGCGCATGGCCGCAGTGTACCTGCGGGCACGCGCGACTCAACAACTCGCGAAGCCGGATGCGCCACCAGGGAATAGAAAGCTCGTCCGTGAGCGCCTTGCTTCCTGATCCCATTCGGCAACGTCAAACGAATCAATCGAAGCCGTTTGAAAAGATTACGTCCCTCGGACCCACCACGATATCGACATTGCCAATCTTGGCCGCATCAAGACTGCGCGCGATCAGCCGATAAGTTCCTTGCGAGTCGAACTCAAGCGCTGCAAACGTGGCAACGCCAGCCGTCGTTGTCTCGCTTGCTCCAATGAGAGTCTCACCGGGCGGCCCCCCCGACTCAATTTCCAGGGTCACCAGAGTGCCGTCCGGCACCGGCTGGTCGAGGATATTGACGACACCCACCTTTATTGCGGGCGTTACCGGCTGGTCTTCGAACGCTGAGGTCACCTCTTGCAGGAAGTCGAGATCCGAGGAAATCGACGCGCCGTCGCTTACATAGACACGAAGCGAATCGATTTGCAGATGCGCGCTTGTCAGCGCGCCATGGGCTATCGAGTAAAGGATTCCGCCAATGCCGCTTGCTGTAATGCCATGTGCGCGCTCGCGCAGCAATGGGAGGCCATCACGGAAGATCTCGTAAATGCCCGCATCCATGTCGAAAACCATACGGTACTGGTAGACCCGCCCGGCGTCGTAACTGACGCCATTGAGAACGACACTCCCGCTTGCGTCGAGAACCTCCATCGCGCCGGTCGACTTGTAATTCAGGGACATGAAATTTTGCGCTGCCGTGGTTTTTTCACGCAGCAATATTCCGTAGAGATCCCGCGTCGTCATCAAGGCATCGAAATCCACGATGAAGAGTCCGGAGCGAACCGCCAGATCGTCGAAGAGGTGCCAGCGCAGCTTCTTCGTGGTCGAGGTGTTCGCGCTCGCGATATCGAGAATGTTCACCGCGGGAGCCACCTGGAGGACGATGGCATCCAGGCCCGCATCCTTGACGTTCGGTTCATGCACTGCAGCGCCGCCCGTGCCGATTGGCAATCCGGCCGTCTTGTCCTCGAAATCAGCTTCGAGTGCAACCGGAAACGGCAAAGGGCCGCTGATCTTGAGGTTGTCGAGATCAAATGGGCTGCCGTTCGACGAAGAGGAATAGCCCATCAGTAAACTGCCGATGCCCCGATCGGAGATTCCAAAAGCCCGTCCACTCGCGACTGTCGTGCTGCCGAGGATCACCGTGCTGGTTCTGGCCACCATGTCGAAGACCAGTTCAACGTGCAGGGGCACGTTGGCCACATACGCGTTGAGCGTTGTCGCGATCGTGCCATTCTCATCGGCGCTGGTGATGCTACCGGTGGTGCTGAAGTTGAGGTTGAGGAACGATTGGCTCGAGCCATTGTTCTCTCGAACGAGGATGCTGAATTTGTCGCGTGCGCTGGCGCTGATGTCAAAAGAAATAACGACTTCGCCAGTGTCGAGTTCGGCATTGCCCATCAGCTGCCAGCGCATCCGACGCGCGTTCGTGTTGCTCAGGTTATTGCTGACATGCAGCCGGTTCTGTCCCGGTGCCCCCTCGATCACGCTGGCATCAAGGTTGCTCAGAGTGACAGGCTCGCCAAACGTCGCGCCGCGGATGCCGAGGGGCTGGCCCGGCGTCTTGTTCTGGAAATCCGCATACAGCGCATGGCGGGGAGGTAGAACCACAACGTTGCCCGCAAGACAGTCAAAGGTAACCAGCGAGCACACGATCAGCAGCAACGAAACAAGCAAGACGCGCATCCGGACTCTCCATAACGAGGAATTGCCGGGCCACCCGCGATTGCGTGTGGCCCGGCCAAGTCATCGTTGCCCGGAACCCGATCCAAGGCTTACAAAAGTCATCAAGCTTTCATCAAATAACCATCAAATCACTGATTTTTCGGCAAAACCTCTGCAATCTGGTCGCTCATGGTCTTTCCTCGGGCGCGAGCAGGTCGAATGGAAAGCCAGCGACTCATTGTGACGCGTGATCCTTGTCGCGCTCGATTTTCGCCATAGAAGGAGCTTCCGTCGCTTGCAATTTCCGCGCGACCGCCTCGTTGGCGCGCATGACGCGCAACATGTTGCCGCCAGCGACGGCAGCGAGATCGGCATCGGTCCAGCCGCGTCGGGCCAGTTCGACGAGGAGAGCCGGATACTTGTCGACGCCATCGAGCCCATCCGGCGTGATCGGAATGCCATCGAAATCAGAGCCTATACCGACGCTTTCGACACCGGCGATCTTGCGAATGTAGTCGAGATGATCGGCGACCTCGGCGAGCTTCACGCTCGGTGGCGGATGCAGGCGTTCCCACTCGGCCATCGCCGCCGCCGCGCGCTCGGGCTGGCCAATGTACAGACCAACGTACGGTGGCGAGTTGTAGCGGGTTGCTTCCGCTGCGTGATCGGAATCCCAGCGCGCGCGTTCCTGCGAGATATAGCCCGGATAGAAATTGACCATGACGATGCCGTGGTTCTGCGCCACCAGAAGCAGGACATCGTCTGGCACATCACGCGGATGATCGATCAGGCCGCGCGCGCCGGAATGGGAAAACATCACCGGCGAACGACTCGCAGCGATCGCATCCTTCATCGTCTTGGGCGAAACATGACTCAAGTCGACCATCATGCCGAGCCGATTCATTTCGCCAACGACAGCGCGACCAAACGTGGTCAGTCCGTCATGTTGCGGATCCGCCGTGGCGGAATCGGCCCAGTCGTTGTTGAGGGTATGGGTGAGCGTCATGTAGCGCGCACCGAGCGCGTACATCTGGCGCAGGGTCGCCATGGAGTTGTCGATCTGGTGACCACCCTCGATGCCGATCAGCGAGGCGACACGACCCGCCTTGTGGATGCGCACGATGTCATCGGCGGTGTAGGCCATCTGGAATGCCTGCGGATACTGCGCGGCCATGTTCTTGACGATGTCGATCTGCTCGATCGTGGTCTTGATCGCTTCAGGTCCGGTGGTTGTCGCCGGGATCCACACCGACCAGAACTGGGCACCGAGGTGGCCCGCACGCAGGCGCGGAATATCGGTCATCAAGCCGACATAGTCTTTCGGCGCGTCAGCCGGCGCCGGCATTTTCGAGTGATCGACATTGAGATCCACACCGCCTTCGCGGGTGCGGATTTCCCAGGGCAGATCGTTGTGCCCGTCGATCAGCGGCGTCTTCGCCAGCACGCGTTCGACGCGCGCGAGCAGGTCGGCGTCAGTCGCCGCGGCCGGCGATTTCGCTTGGGCCACCCCCATCGCAAGCAGGAAGCCAGCCATCAAAACGGAAACGCGAATGCAGTTCATTGAGTGCTCCAGGGTCGTCATTCGAACGAAGCAGGGGATAACAAGGCTGTGCAGCACGGACACCCCATCCGCCTGACATCGAACCCAATCTTTGCACACGATGGCGCTAAAGGGTGATTCCGCGCGACACTGCAGCAGCCATGAATTCCTTCACCGATTCGGCCGACACTATCGTCATCAAGAGCCACGCCATGCATTCGACTTCCCTCGAAACAGCCCATGCCCTGCCCGCCCGCTGCTATGTCGGCGGGGCCATGCTCGATAGTGAGCATGACCGCGTATTCGCCCGCAGTTGGCAGCTGGTTGCCCATCGCGGACAACTGGCCGATCCCGGCGACCATGTTGTCGAGCAGATCGGCAAGGTGCCGGTGTTGATCGTGCGCGGCCAGGATGGCGTGCTGCGGGCGTTTCCGAACGTGTGTCGTCATCGCGCCGGGCCGTTGGCACTGTGCAACGGCAAGGGGGCCAAATCGCTGCAGTGCAAGTACCACGGCTGGACCTACACGCTGGAAGGCCAGTTGCGCAGCGCACCGGAGATGCAGGGCGCCATGGATTTCGATGTTGGCGACATCCGTCTGCCGCCGCTGCGCGTGCACGAGTGGCAGGGTCTGATCTTCGTCGCGCTCAGTGATGCGGTTGCGGACTTCGACGAGGTCTATGCCGGCATCGTCGAACGCGTTGCACCGATCGATCTTTCAGCCATGCGCTTCGAACGCCGCGAAAGCTATGAAATGGCCTGCAACTGGAAGGTCTACGTCGACAACTTCCTCGAAGGCTATCACCTGCCGCATGTGCATCCGGGCCTGTCGAAAGTGCTCGACTACCGCGCGTACGACACCGAGCTGTTCGCATGGCAGAGCCTGCAATCCTCGCCACTGCGCGATGCGGGTGACCTGTACGGCGAAGGCGAGGCGTTCTACTACCAGATCTATCCGAACATCATGCTCAACATCCTGCCCGGTCGCCTGCAGACCAATCGCGTGTTGCCACTCGGACCGGAACGCTGTCGCGTCGAATTCGACTTCTACTACGCGCAGGACGACCAGGCGCAATCACGCATTGGTGCAGATGCGGCGTTCAGCGACGAGGTACAACGGGAAGACATTGCGATCTGCGAAGCGGTGCAGCGAGGTCTCGCATCCGGTACCTACGGTGCCGGTCGCCTGTGCCCGAAGCGCGAAAGCGGCCTCTGGCATTTCCACAACCTGTTGCGCGCGGCGTATTCGCACGGCGTCGATTGAGCAACGTCACCCGCCCGAATTGGCGGGTGACAACGTCGCATCAGGCAAGCGTCAACGGCAGCTTGCGCAAGCGCTTCCCGGTCAAGGCAAACACCGCATTCGCGACCGCCGGCGCAATCGGTGGCAAACCGGGTTCGCCGACACCGCCCATTTTCTCGGTGCTGTTGACGATATGCACCTCCACCTTGGGCATCTCGTCGATGCGCAACACCACGTAGTCGTTGAAATTGCTTTGCTCGACCTTGCCATCCTTGAACGTGATCTCGCTGTGCAGCGCGGCACTCAGACCGAAGGCGATGGCCGATTGCATCTGTGCCTCGATGGTCAGTGGATTGACCACCGGACCGCAGTCGATCGCACAGACGACGCGATGCACGCGGATCTTGCCGTTCTCGACCGAGACCTCGGCAATCTGGGCAACATGACTGCCAAACGAGGCATGCGCGGCGAGTCCGGCGGCATGACCTTTCGGCAAGGGCTTGCCCCAGCCAAATTCCTTTGCGGCCAGCTCGAGCGCGCGCAGGTTGCGCGAGTCCGCCGGCAGCAGCTTGCGGTGATAGGCGAGCGGATCAGTCTTCGCCGCATGGGCCAGTTCGTCGACAAAGCTCTCCATGACGAAACCCGTATGCGAATGACCGACCGAGCGCCACCACAGCGTCGGGATCGGCGTCTCGGGCGTATGCAGGTCGACACGATGAGCGGGGATAGCGGCCAGATACGGGGAATCGGCAGCCCCCTCAACCGAGGCCGAGTCAATACCGTCTTTGACTGAAAATGCCGCGAATGGCGTACCGGCAGAGATCGACTGACCGACGATCGTGTGCGACCACGCCGAGGGCTTGCCATCGGCGCCGAGCGCGGCCGAGAAACGCGACAGCCACATCGGCCGGTAGTAGCCGCCGTGGATATCGTCCTCGCGCGTCCAGACAATCTTGACCGGCTTGTTCGCCGCCTTGGCCGCATGCACGGCTTCGGCGATGAAATCCGAATGCGGGTTGGCACGACGACCGAAACCGCCACCGAGGAATTGTGTGTTGATCTTCACCTGCTCGGGCTTGATGCCGAGGATCTGTGCGACCACGCCCTGGTCGACACCCTGGAATTGCGTGCCGGTCCAGATTTCGCAACCGTCCTTGTTGACCTCGGCCGTGCAGTTCAATGGCTCCATCGGCGCATGCGCAAGGAAGGGCAACTCGTATTCCGCATCGACGCGCTTGTCAGCGGCCTTGAGCACCGCATCGACATCACCGGCCTGCTTGGCGACCGCGCCCGGCGCTTTGGCCCGCTCGCGATAGTCGGCACGCATCGCAACTGTCGACAGCGAGGTGCCGGCGCCGAGATCCCATTCGATCTCCAGCGCATCGCGGCCTTTCCTGGCCGCCCAGAAATGCCTGGCGAGCACGGCAATGCCGCTCGGCACCTGGACCACATCGACCACGCCCGGCACTGCCCTGGCCTTGGTTGCATTGAAACTCTTGACCTTGCCGCCGAACACCGGCGCACGCGCGATCACGCCGGTCAGCAGGCCGGGGTGCTGCACATCCATGCCGAATCCGGCTGTACCGGTGACCTTGGCCAGGCTGTCGATGCGTCGCGTCGGCTTGCCGATCAATTTCCAGTTCTTCGGATCCTTGAGGGTGACTTTTGCCGGCGGCTTGAGCTTGCTCGCGGCATCGGCGAGTTCGCCGTAGCTGGCCTTGTGCGCACCGCAAATGACGAATCCGTCTTCAGTGCGGCAGTCTCCGGCCGCGACCTTCCAGCGCTGCGCCGCCGCGTCGACCAGCATCGCGCGCGCCATCGCGCCGGCCTGGCGCATCTGGTCGAAGGATTCCAGCGTGCTGGTCGAGCCACCAGTGCCCTGGATGCCAAATGCGTTGTTCGCATACACCTGCGCATTCGGCGCGTTTTCCATGCGCACCTTCGACCAGTCGCAATCGAGTTCTTCGGCGACGACCATCGGCAGCGAGGTTCCAACCCCCTGGCCCATCTCCGAATGCTTGATCAGGATCGTGATCGTGTTGTCGTTGCCAATGCGCACAAAGGCATTCGGATCCATCGCCGGTGGCGCAGGTGGCGCACCCTCCTGGGCAAACAGGCGTTGCCGACCGAACGGCACGAAACACGCAATCACCAGACCGCCGGCCAGCGTGGCCGTGGTCGCGAGGAAATGCCGCCGCGAAGGCTGCGAGAGATCACCGGGATCACGCGTCATGATGCTTCTCCTCGCTCAGTTCGGCAGCGCGATGCACGGCCGAGCGGATGCGCTGGTAGGTTCCACAGCGGCAGATATTGCCGGCCATTGCCTGGTCGATATCGGCGTCAGTCGGCTTTGGCGTGACCTTGAGCAAGGCCACCGCCGACATGATTTGCCCGGATTGGCAGTAACCGCACTGGACGACATCGTGCTCGATCCAGGCGCGTTGCACCGGATGCGATCCGTCCGTGCCAAGGCTCTCGATCGTGGTGATCCTTTTTCGTTGCAGCGCGGAAGCGGGCGTCACGCACGAGCGAATGGGCTCGCCGTCGACGTGCACCGTACACGCGCCGCATAGCGCGACGCCGCAACCGAACTTGGTGCCGGTCAAACCCACCACATCACGCAGCACCCACAACAAGGGCATGTCGTCAGGCGCATCGACCTCATGCTCCCGACCGTTGATATCGAGTTTCATCGCCGTCACCTGGGTTGCGCCTGGGAGTGCCGAGGCTACTCTTGTTGATGTTTCAGTGCAGTATTTTCGTAGGAGCGCCTTCAGGCGCGATAGTTGAATTCACGCAACAGCATCGCGCCTGAAGGCGCTCCCACGAAAAGCCAGATTGCAGCCGCGCAAGTGAACTCGCAGGAGTCAGCTCGCGGACGCGAATCGTGGGAGTGACTTCAGTCACGATGCTGTCCGCCCATCTGCCATCCACGCCTGGCCACCGGGAAACCAACCAAAAATCGCCCGGGATGTGCAACGAACGTCGCATCTGAGATGCTGGCGCCCGTTGTCGCCAGAGCGCCGCGGAGCCCTGCATGTCCCCAGCCACATCGATCCACCCTTCCCGCAAGCCTCCAGCCTGGGCAGCCACCTTGCAGCGCTTCAACCAATGGATCATGTTCGATGTTGGCGGCGGGCCGCGACCGTTCAAGCTGGCCACCATCATCAACATCCAGAAGGCCGGCTCGCTGCCTTTCTTCGCCTTGCTGATCTGGTTCTACTCGAGTCGCACCGAGGCCGCGACATCCACCGCCGCGTGGATCTATCTCGCCCTGCACGGCGGCTACGGGATCAACTGGCTGATCAAGGATCTGCTGTTTCCCGACGCCAAATGGCAGCACCGCAGCACGATCCTCGCCGGCATCTTCGGCGCCGCCGGCCTGGCGCTCTACTGGCTGGCCGGCTGGCTGATCATCTCCGGGCGCACGACCATGGATTACCCATTGCCGACGCCGACATGGTTTGCGCTATGCACGCTATCGTGCCTGCTCGGCTGCATCATCATGACCACCGCCGACGTGCAGAAATACTGCACATTGAAACTGCGCCCTGGCCTGATCACCGACGGCATGTTCACCTGGATCCGCCACCCGAATTATCTTGGCGAAATGATGATCTACGGCGCGTTTGCCCTGCTCGCCTGGCACTGGCTGCCCGTCCTCGTGCTCGCGTACTTCTGGGGCACGATGTTTTCGACCAACATGGTCATGAAGGAAGCCAGCATGTCGCGCCATCCCGAGTGGGAGGCGTATCGGCAGCGAACCTGGTGGTTGCTTCCCGGCGTGTTTTGAGTACGCGGCGATCAAGCGCATCGCCCCGAATCAGAGTGAGGATGCCTCGTTGTCGAACCAGCCGTGACAATCGTAGATGACGATCCGCGCACCGAGCCGCTCGACCTTGGCAAAGACCCGACCGATCTTGCACCGACTCGAAAGGCCGATGCGAAGCGTCTCACCCGATGCCTGCATACGCAAATCGAGCACCGGCGGATCGCCTGGCCCCACGCATGCGTCCGTCGCCCTGGAGCGGGCGGATAGCGGCACGCTGATTCGCACGATCCGGTCACCGACTTCGGCAATCAGGTACATCGCAAAAGAATGCCGACAAATGCGCGGGCGGCGCCATGGCAGCGTCCAGTCGAGCCGGGTTGCTTCGTGGCCTGGAAGCGTGATCGATGAATGCGATTCAAACCGCTCGACGCGCTGGCAGAGTCGATTCATGCGCGTGCCGCTCAAAGCCAGTTGGCTCGCATGGGCCTGCAAGGCGTGATGCTTGACCCGCACCTGCTCGTCGCTGGTTGCCAAGGCAAGAGCCAGGTCATCCCGCAGCGGACCGTGCACGACAAAGCCGATCCGTCGGCACGAGGCGAAGGCGGTTCGTGCCAAGGCCAGTTCGATCATCACGCGCAAGGCACTGTGATCGGGATGTCGATCGGCGAGTGACGGGACGACCACCAGGGTTGGCGCGAAATCGATTATCTCCGCGACCAGTTGATCCTCGCATTGCGCATCGCGAATGAGCAGCCCGGTCAGGCCCTGATCGGGCCAGCCGTAGTGGCGTATGTCATCCGCCGCGACCCCAAGTCTGACCAGGGCAGCGGCCGCTTCGTTGCGCCGACGTTGCCCCCAGCGCCTGCGCGCGTCAGCATCGATCCGCCAGCGCTTTTCAATCCAGCGCTGCGGCCACGGATTGTCATCACCATCAGTGACGATGACGACACGCAGGGCGGCCCCGGCAGCCAGCGCAATCTGGATCAGCCCACCCGCGGCCAGGGTCTCGTCATCCGGATGCGGAACGACGACCAGCAGGCGCGTATTGCCGTCCAGATCAAGAGCTTGAATCATCGAAACCCAGTCTGCACGGCACATCCGCTTCGGGGCGCGCCAGGCACGCGGCGGCACAGACTAACGCATACGACGACCGCTTCGATGAATTAGGAATTCGGATTGAGGGTTGCAGGCGAAAGTCGATGCCGCACCTGGCCGTGTCCGCGCAGCACATAGCGTTCGATCGTCAGCGCGTCGATGCCCATTGGGCCGTAGGCGTGCAGGCGGGTGGTCGAGATGCCGATTTCGGCGCCGAGGCCGAGTTCGCCGCCATCGCTGAAGCGCGACGAGGTGTTGACCATCACCACCGCCGAGCGCAGTGCCGCGATGAACTGCTGCGCGCTTGCTTCATCTTCGCTGGCGATGACCTCGGTGTGGTCGGAGCCGAAGCGGCGGATATGCGCGATTGCCGCATCGAGATCATCGACGATGCGGATCGCGATGATCAGATCGAGATACTCGGCGGCGTAGTCCTCCTCGCTGGCGGCGGCGATGTTGCCGAGCAAGGCGCAGGTGCGTTCGCAACCACGTAGTTCGACCTTGCATGCAGCGAGCGCGGCTGCGGCGCGCGGCAGGAAGGCATCGGCGATGTCCTTGTGCACGAGCAGGGTTTCCAGCGCATTGCAGGCGCTCGGTCGGCTGACCTTGCCGTCAATCAGCAAATCCAGCGCAACACCGAGATTGGCCGCCTTGTCGACATACAAATGACAAACGCCCTTGTAGTGCTTGATCACCGGCACACGCGCGTGCTCGGCCACGAATCGAATCAGGCCCTCGCCGCCGCGTGGTATGGCGAGGTCGACGATATCGGTGAGTTGCAGCAATTCGAGCATGGTTTCGCGGCGCAGATCCTCAACCAGGGTCACCGCGGCGGGCGGCAAACCGGCGTCGCGCAAGGCTTGCTGGAGCAATCCAGCCAGTGCGCGATTGGAATGGATCGCCTCGGATCCGCCGCGCAGGATGACCCCGTTTCCAGCCTTGAGGCAGAGCGCGGCAGCGTCGACGGTGACGTTCGGGCGCGCCTCGTAAATCATCGCGATGACGCCGAGCGGTACGCGCACGCGCTCTACGACGACGCCATTCGGAAGCGTGTCGCGTCGCGTCACCTGCCCTACCGGATCAGGCAGATCGGCAACTTCCATCAGGCTGCGCGCGATCCCGGCAATACGCCTGGCATCCAGACGCAGACGATCGAGCATGGCCGCGCCGATGCCGCGATGGATGGCCTGGGCCATGTCGAGTTCGTTTGCCGCAAGGATCAGCGCCGCGTTGGCATCGACCTGCCCGGCCATTGCGATCAGCAGATCGCGCTTTCGTGCGGCTGAAAGTCCGGCGATGGTTGTAGCCGCATCGCGGCAGGCCAGGGCAGCGGATCGGATATCGGTCGTCATCGGCTCAGGCCATCACCATGTCGTCGCGATGAACGACATTTCCACCGTAGTTGTAGCCGAGCACTGCATCGATGTCACGTGAATGGCGGCGCGCGATGCGGCGGATGTCACTCGCCGAATACTGGCTGAGTCCACGCGCGATGCATCGATCCCCGCCAGCATCGCGAGCGATGATCTCGACCATGTCGCCGCGCGAGAATTCACCATCGGCCGTGACCACACCGCCGGGCAACAGCGAGGCGCCTTTTTCGACCAGGGCGGTTGCCGCGCCTTCATCGACGACGATGACCCCGACAACCACCGGCACCTGCTGCAACCAGTGCTTGCGTGCCGCCAGCCGGCTCCGCCCGGCACGCAACCGCGTGCCGCGGAATCTTCCCTCACCGAGCAGGCGAATCGAATCGGCGTCGGTACCGTTGAACAGTATCGTGTCGATGCCCGCACCCGCCGCACGTGTCGCCGCTTCGAGCTTGGTGCGCATACCGCCGGTTCCGATCGAACTACCCGGCCCACCGGCCATGGCCAGTGATTCGGCACTGATGCCAAGAAGTTCGTTGATCGGTTGCGCGGCGGGATCGAGACGTGGATCGCCCGTGTACAGGCCGTCGATATCGGTCGCAATCAGCAGAACATCGGCATCCACCAGAGCCGCGACAATCGCGGCCAGATTGTCGTTGTCGCCGAGTTTCAATTCATCGACCGAGACCGTGTCGTTCTCGTTGATGACCGGCAAGGCACCCAGCCGCAGCAGCTCGATCAGGGTCGCCCGTGCATTGAGATAGCGTCGACGATTGCGCAGATCATCGTGGGTCAGCAAAACCTGGGCGACGGGTCGATCGAAAAAGCGCTGCCAGAGCGCGATCATCTGCGCCTGGCCGAGCGCCGCAAGTGCCTGCTTCGCGGCCATCGCCGCACCTGCCACAGGCTGCTTCGGAACGCGTGCGCGACCCGCGACAACGGCACCCGAAGAAACGATCACGACCTCGCGTCCGGCCGCAATGCTCGCCGCAACGAACTGTGCAAGAGGCAGCGCATGGCGCGAGCTCAAACCCATTCCATCCGCAGCGAGCAGACTGCTTCCGACCTTGAGCACGGCGCGGCGCCAGACCGGCAAGTCCTGAACGATGAATTCACCCGCTATCGCGATGTTTCCGCTAGCACTCATCGCGCGATCCGCTGAAAAATGTGGCGATTGAAAGCAGTCCTACGAAAAGCCATGGGGTCTTTTGTGGGAGCGACTTCAGTCGCGATGCTTGTCCCGTCATCCACAAAAAAGCATCGCGACTGAAGTCGCTCCCACGCTGGGGCGAAATCTTGCCGGCGTCTCGAATGCGCGCACTCATGGCAGGATTGCCAACCGGGTACGCACGGCGCGGCCCGCCGCTCCTCCCCCCCATTCATCGAGGCGAAGATCAGAGCCGGATCCCGGCGAAACGCGGGCGGCGAGACTCGATTCCGGAGTGCGTCCCTGCCCTGCCTCGCTCGCGGATTCGGCGGCAGCGCGATAGGCATCACGGAACGGAACGCCGGCGACGGCCGCCTCGATGGCGACATCGGTTGCATACATGGAGGGCTCGATCGCAGCGCGCATCTTCACCGCGTTCCATTCAAGATTCATCAACAGATCGGGCAGCAGGGCGAGTGCATCAAGACCGCGATGGAAGCCGTGGAAGATCGCTCCCTTGCTCGCTTGCAGATCACGCTGATAGCCGGTTGGCAGCGACAGCAATTGTTCGATCTCGGTGCGCGCCGCGGCGACGCTGGCATAACTTGCGCGCATCAATTCGATGACATCGGGATTGCGCTTGTTCGGCATGATCGAACTGCCAGTGGTGTATTGCGCCGGCAGGTTGACGAAACCGAATTCCGCCGTCGTGAACAGCGAGAGATCCCACGCCAGGCGACGCAGATCGAGCACCGCCGCACCGAGCGCATCCAGTGCGGCCATCTCGAACTTTCCGCGCGAGAGCTGGGTGTAGATCGGACTGATCTGCATGCGTGCGAAGCCGAGCTTGCGTGTCGTGTGCTCGCGATCGAGCTTCAGATTGACGCCGTAACCGGCCGCTGTGCCAAGCGGATTGGCATCGATCAGGGCAAGCGTCTGGCGTGCGCGCCAGGCATTGTCGATGAAGGCTTCGGCAAACGCGGCGAACCACATGGCCGTCGACGAGACGACGGCTCGTTGCAGATGTGTGTATCCAGGCATCGGCAACGCTTCGCGCTCGGCACGATGGATGCAGACATTCGCCACCGCGGCGCAGATCGAAGACAGCTGAAGCAGCTTTGATTTCAGCCACAGCCGGCTCGCCACCAGCACCTGGTCATTGCGGCTGCGACCACTGTGCACCTTGCGTCCGGCATCGCCGAGACGCTCGATCAAGCGCGCCTCGATCGCCGAATGGCCGTCCTCGAAACGCTCATCGAGCACAAACGATCCGCTGCCAAAATCAGCGCCAAGCTGATCTAACTCACGAAGCAGATCAGCGCACTCCTGCGCGCTGACGATATCGATATGGGCGAGCCCTTCGACATGCACCTTGCTCGCCTCGATGTCGAACAGGAAGAATTCGCGATCCAGCACGACGTCATCGCCGGCAAGGAATCGCATGATGCGTTGATCGGTCTGCACACCCTCTTTCTGCCAGAGAAGATCGCTCATGCCGATACCTCCGCGGGAGCCTTTGCATTCGAAATGCCGCACAGCTCGTCGAAACCCAGGGCCAGGTTGAGATTCTGCATCGCCTGGGTGGCCGCACCCTTGAGCAGGTTGTCGAGGGTGGCGACGATGACGACGCGCTTGCCGCCCGGCGCCACGGCAAAACCACCGATCTCGACGTGATGCTGTCCGGCAACGCGGCTGACCCAAGGCGCGTCGTCGACGATATGGATCAAGGTTTCATCGGCGTAAAACCCGCGATAGCGCGCGATGATTTCTTCACGCTTCATCGGCTGCTGCAACCACAGATTCACCGTCATCGTGATGCCGCGGAAATGCGGGGCGACGTGCGGCATGAATTCGACCGGGATGCCGAGTTGCTTCGAAACTTCGCGCTCATGCACATGGCCAACCAGCGCATACGGCATCAGGTTGTCCCGCAGCTTGTCGGGGTCGTTCTTGTCCGATGGCGTGGTACCGGCACCCGAAAAGCCGGAGACCCCGAAACACTGCGGCGGCCCGGCCAATACATCCGCCAGCGGTGCAATCGCCAGTTGCATGGCGGTCGCGTAACAACCGGGATTGCTGATCTTGTGTTGTCCCCGATACTGCTTGCGGGTGAGTTCGGGCAGGCCGTAGTACCACTGGGTATCGAAGCGGTAATCGGCGGAAAGATCGATGACAACCGATTCCTTTGCGGACTTCCCGAGGGCTTCGACAAAAGGTGCTGCGGCACCATTCGGCAGGGCCAGCACGACCGCATCGACGGCTTTGTCCGCGACCGCTTCGGCATCGAGCGATTCGTAGCGGAGTTCGCCGACATAACCTTCCACATGATCGGCCACGCGCTGGCCGGCGAGCTCGCGAGAGGAGACGAAGGCCAGCTCAAGAAACTCGTGTGCGGCGACCAGGCGAATCAGTTCCGCTCCGGTATGGCCGCGCGCACCGACAATGCCGATTGTCTTGCGCGTCATGATTTCACCTCGGCGCGGCTGATCAGGGTCGCTGGCCGCGAGCGGCAATGATTGACGCAATGCTCGATCGCGGCGAAGTCGGCAAGGCCGTACCAGAACACTTTCCACTGCTCCATCTTGTAGCATCCGTCGGATTCGGAATAGTAGAACGGATTGACGGCATTGCCATGGCGTGACCGCCAGAACAGGCTCGGGGTTTCCTCGCGCATGACCTGCCAGACCGCACGCCCGAGACCTTCACCCTGCGCATCATCAAGCACCGCAAATTTGTCGAGATAGATCAGTCCGTCCTGCTCGATCAGGATCAACGCGGCGCGATAGTTTTCGCTGACATAGGCGCGCAGCAGGGTCGTCGTGTCGAAGTAATCCTCGACCAGGCTCCGCGAAAAACTTGATTCAATCAGGCCACGCAGCCGCGGCAGGTCAAGTTCATCCCAGCGGGTCGCGCGCAAAACCTTCTCACCGCGCCGGATCAGGGTACCCGAGCCCTTGTGGGTGAACAGTTCCTTGGCCAGCTCGGCAGGCTGGGTGATTGATACCGACGAAGTCAGCGGCAGGCGATCAAGCAGATGCTTGATCTGTTCGATCTTCACCCGCATGCCCGAATGCAGCCATGGCTGGGCGAGCAGATGTTCGTATTCGGTCGACAGGTTGATCGAATCGATGACGTGGCCCTCTTCGTCAAGCAAACCACCGGTGCCGGTCAGGAAAATGATCTTGTAGGGTTGCAATACCTGGACGAGTTCGTTGGCCGCGAAATCGGCATTGACGTTGAGGATCTGTCCCCCGGCCGTCTCGGCCATGCTCGCGATCACCGGGATCGAGCCGGCATGCAAGCTGGCTTCGATCGGCGCCAGATTGACCGCACAGATCCGACCCACCAGGCCCAGCGTGTCCCGATCCAGATACTCGGCCTCGAAGACACCGGACGTGATCGAGGTGGCCCGAGTATCACCCTGCTGCAATGCTTCGACCAGCTTCAGGTTCTGTGCCTGGAATACCCGGCGCACGATGGCCAGTGCTTCGGCTGAAGTCACGCGCAAACCATTCACGGTCTTCTTTTCTATTCCGGCGGCAGCGAGTTCTTCGTCCAGTTGCGGGCCGGCACCGTGGACAACGATCGGGGTCAGACCAACCTCCTGCAAAAAGGCCAGCGACGATGTCAGTGCATCGAGGTCATCGCGCAGCACCGCACCGCCAACCTTGACCACGGCAAAGCGCTTGGCATCGATTTGCGAAAAGCGCTTGAGGTACTGCGAGATCTCCTTCGCACTGGCCATGCTCGAAAGCAGGCGCACGATGGTCTGGCGGGTCTGGCGGGTGGCGCTATTCATGGATGATCCTGCACACGGATTCGGCATAGGCTTTCAATTGATCCAGAGCCACCCATTCGTCGGCCGCATGGGCCTGGGCGATATCGCCGGGGCCGTAGACCAGCGCGGTGTAACCCGCTTGCGAAAACAGCGACGCCTCGGTCCAGAAATCCACCGCATTGCCGATCGGAAGATCGAGCGCATCGGCAACATCCCGTGCGGCGAGCCGGCGTGATTCGGCATCGGCGATCGCTCCCGATGGCAGGCTCGGCCCGCGGAAGGTTTCGCTGAATTCAGCACTGGGCGGTTGGGCGAAATCGCGGAAGGTCTGCAGCAGCCCATCAACATCGGTCGACGGCAGCGGGCGGAATCCGAAACGCAGTTCGGCTGCCGGCGCGATCATATTCGCCTTGATGCCGCCTTCGATCCGGCCGATGTTGAAACGCAGGCCAGTCAATCCGCCGAAGCGTTCATGCGCGCAGGCATCGACATGGTTCAGGGCCTGGCTACCCCAGCGGATCGCCTGATGCAAGGCACTGTCAGCGGTCGATTGTTGCCCGGAAGCATGCCCGGCCGTTCCGGCAAAGCGCATCAGCACCGAGCTGATTCCGCGATGGGCAAGTACGGCTTCGGCACGCGTCGGCTCGGCGACGAGGACGGCTTCGTAGGGGATTCCGCGTGCCAGAAACGCGGCGATGCAACGCGGATCATTGGCCTCCTCGTCGGAGGTGAACAGGAAGGCGGCATCGCCCTGCGTGATATTCGCCACAGTCACCAGCGCGGCCGCAGCACCCTTGATGTCACAGGCACCGAGGCCGATCGCGCGCTCATCGCCAACGCGCAGCTCGAACGGACTGGCCGTCCAGTTCGGCGAGTCCGGAACGGTATCGAGGTGCACGTTGAAAACGTAGTTCGGTTTTCCACGCGTCGCGTACAGGCTGACTGCACCCGCGCCGTGGTCGATAACTTCGACATCAAAACCCGGCAGGTTCCGCCGCAGATAGTCGAAAATTCCACCCACGTGGATCGCCCGCGGCGGGTTGCGTGTATCGAACGCAACCAGCGCGCGCAGATGCTCAAGTGTGGAGTTGAGCAAGTCGCTCACGCGCCAGACTCCCGGTTCACTTCGGCCCACAGCGTCGAACTCATGCCGTACAGGCGAATGAAACCTTCCGCTTCGGCAACGCCCCAGTCGGCGGATTGTGCATAGGTCGCACCCTTGGCATTGAGGATATGCGGAGAAGTGATCGATACCGCCTCGACCGTTCCGCCCTGAGTTTCGAGGACGACTTCACCGTTGACGCATCGCTGACTGGCGCCGAGAAACGCCTCGAGATCGGCCTTCAGTGGATCGTGAAAGAAGCCTTCATAGACCAGCTCCACCCATTGCCGGGCAACGACCGGTTTGAAGCGATTTTGCGCCTTCGACAACACGGTTTCTTCAAGCGCACGATGCGCGACCAGCAAGGCGATCAATCCCGGCGCTTCGTAGATGATGCGCCCCTTGAGGCCAATCGTGGTGTCACCGGTGTAGATGCCGCGACCGACGCCGTAGGGAGCGAATATGGCGTTGAGTCTGGCCAGGAGGGTGTGGCCAGGCAAGGGCACACCATCGAGCTCAATGGCTTCGCCGTGCTTGAATGTCAACTTGACCTTTAAGGTACTTGTTGGCCATTCCGAGCGCCGCGCACACCAGCCGCGCGCGCCCTCACCCGGCGCTTCCCAGCGATCGATCTCGCCACCGGACATGGTCAGGCCGAGCAGATTTTCATTGATCGTGTAGGCCTTCTGCCTGGCGCGTACGCTGAAGCCGCGTTCTTCGAGATAGGCTTGCTCATACGCGCGGACTTCCTTGTGCTCTTTCTGGATTTCGCGGATCGGCGCAATGATCTGGTAGTCACCCAACGCCTTCACGCTCAGATCGAAACGCACCTGGTCATTGCCCATGCCGGTGCAGCCGTGCGCGATCAGACGTGTGCCGAGTTCGTCCGCCCGCTTCAGTGCGGCTTCGACAATCAGGTAGCGATCCGAAACCAACAGCGGATACTGGCCCTGATAGCCCTCGCCGGCCTGCACGAACGGCTTGACGAAACCGCTCCATATGGCCGGCCCACCATCGACCGTGACATGACTGGCCGCGCCCAGTTCGGCCGCGCGCGTCTCGATGAAGGCGCGCTCCTCATCATCGACACCGCCGGTATCGGCGAACACGGTGTGCACCGCATAGCCACGTTCCTGCAGATACGGAATGCAGAAACTCGTGTCGAGACCGCCTGAGAAAGCAAGGACGATGTCTTTGCTTTCGGGAGTGGGGAGTGGGGAGTGGGGAGTGGGAAGAGCAGATGACATATGGAATTCCTGGCGGCTGATGAAAGCGGAAAATGTGGGGTGCGAGTCGCTTTTGCCGACTCCCTACTCCCCACTCCCCACTCCCGGCCTCGCTAGCGAGGCCATTAGAGCTTTTTGCACATGTAATCTATTTTCTGCCTCATCAATCGCAATACAGGAAGGCGAGTCCATGACCGCATCGGTGGCCTTGACGTTGCGGCGCAGGGGCAGGCAGTGACTGAACAGGCCGTTGTTGGTCAACGCCATCTTGGCTTCGTCGACGATGAAGTGCTGATGTGCATCGCGGATCGGTTTCTCCTGCTCCCAGCGGCCGAAATACGGAATCGCACCCCAGCTCTTGGCGTAGACGACATCGGCATCGCGGTAGGCGCTTTCGATATCGTGACTGACGGTCAGGCTGCCGCCATTCTCGGCGACATTCTGGCGGGCGAATTCCATGTAACGCGGATCGAGCAGGTATTCCTCGGTCGGGCACAGCAAGGTCACGTCCATGCCGTAGCGGGTGGCGATCTGCAACGCGGAATTGGCCACCGCCGTGTTCAACGGCTTCGGGTGATAGGTCCAGGTCAGCACGTATTTGCGCCGCTTGAGATCGGGACCAAGATGCTGCTGCAAGGCCATGATGTGGGCCAGCTCCTGGCACGGATGGGTGATCGTCTCCATGTTGATTACCGGCACGGTCGAGTACTTCGCAAACGCCTTGATCACGCGATCCTCGCGATCGACCGTCCAGTCCTGGAACTTCGGAAACGCGCGCACGCCGATCAAATCGACGTAACGGCTCAACACACGCGCCACTTCGGCGATATGTTCCTCCGTTTCACCATCCATGACCGAGCCAACCTCGAACTCGATCGGCCAGGCGTCCTTGCCGGGGGCGAGCACAATGGCCTTGCCGCCAAGCTGGTGCGCACCGAGTTCGAAGCTGGTGCGGGTGCGCATGGAGGGATTGAAAAACAACAAGGCAATCGACTTGCCCTGCAGCTCATCGCCCAACTTTGATCGCTGGAACTCGCGGGCCTTGTCGAGGAGTCCGTCGAGATCACTGCGACTCCAATCCTGCGTACTCAAAAAGTGTCTGGTATTCACGGTATCCCCTGAGTAAATCGCCTGAAACTGCTCGGCAACTGCTCCTGCGTTGCTCTACCTCCTGCATCCATGCAGTCGTCCTGCGTTGCAGGCATACATGCCATCCATGGCTCGCCTGCAACTGCTCGGCAACTGCTCCTGCGTTGCTCTACCTCCTGCATCCATGCAGTCGTCCTGCGTTGCAGGCATACATGCCATCCATGGCAATAAAAAACCCGGCACGATGGCCGGGTCTGGGTCGAAAAACAGGAACTGCGCGACTTACCCGGGCGAATTTGAACTTATCGGTCGACGCGCACGCGAGGTCATGCCGGCGGCCATGCGGGCGCTGGTCAGGATGTCGGCGATGGCAAGAGGGCGGTTCATCGAGTGCGACGTTACTTGGATTCTTGTGGCAGCGCAACACAGACCGAACAGGATCGGCCCTGCGCCCGAGCCGCGAAAAACGACCCGGCTGAAAAAATTCGGATTGGAACGTCTATTCCGCGGGGATAACGCTGACGCGGATGCGCATGCGCTCGCCCGGATCGTAGTCGAGGTGGGACATATAGACGTCTCCGCGATAACGGTACTGCACGTCATAGCCTGCAATGCGCCGCTCGTTGTAACGTTCATTGACCGTGCGGCAGCGGGTCTGGGGCTCGGAATAGTAGCGGTCATCGCGGCGTGCCTGGTCGTTGCCGATCGCGCCGCCGATCAAGGCACCAGCCACCGTCGCCGCCTTGCGCCCGTCACCCTTGCCAACCTGGTTGCCCAAGGCACCGCCGACTATGGCGCCGATGACGGTTCCCGCCGTGTTGTTTCCCCGGGTGTCGTAGTGGCGATCGACATCAGCCTCGTAGCAATCTTCGCGTGGTCGGTTGCTGACGACATTGTCATAGACCGGATCAACGCGCAGCACATCGGCCCAGGCCAGGCGACTGTTGTCGAGGGCACGATCATCGTCATATCCGCGATCCTGCGCGAATGTCGGGGAACACATTCCAATGAACATGCCCGTCACCAGACTGGCAATCAGATATTTGTTGGCCATCACACACTCTCCAGATCGGGGTTTGCGGCTTTCCGATGCGGGCCTGCTTTGGGCCCTCTTTTTGATCCGCATCAGGTTCAATGCGGCGTACGGATGCCATGATTTGGGGGAAATTACAGCACAGGTTTACTGAATGCTGGCCCAAGAATGAACCGGTCTCGGCGGCTGAAACCGAGCCGATACAAGGGCTGCTATCATCGTCGACCGCTACCGCCGTTCATATTTTCAGACACCATGAAACTGCGCCTGTACAACACCCTGAGTCGACGCACCGAGGACTTCGTTGCGCTGGATCCTGGCCGCATCACGATGTATGTCTGCGGCCCGACCGTCTACGACTACATCCATGTCGGCAACGCACGACCGGCGGTGGTCTTCGGCCTGCTTGCCCGGCTGTTGCGGCGAAATTGCGGATCGTTGGT
This sequence comes from Lysobacterales bacterium, assembly GCA_016721015.1. GTDB lineage: Bacteria > Pseudomonadota > Gammaproteobacteria > Xanthomonadales > Rhodanobacteraceae > Dokdonella. The sequence goes on along the minus strand of JADKJL010000013.1, from coordinate 263,230 downwards.
CTATGCACGCAACATCACCGACGTCGACGACAAGATCAATGCGGCCGCGCGTGAAGCCGGAACGCCCATTGCGACGATCACCGAGCGCTTCGCCCGGGCCTATCATGAGGATCTTGCGCGCCTTGGCGTCGATCCCCCCGACGTGATACCCCATGCGACCGCGCATATCGCCGAGATCATTGCGATGTGCGAACGTCTGATTGCAGGCGGTCATGCGTATGCGGCCGAGAATCACGTCCTCTTCGATGTCGACAGCTATTCCGATTACGGCAAGCTGTCCGGGCGCTCGACCGAGGACATGATCGCAGGGGCGCGCGTCGACGTTGCGCCGTACAAGAAGAATCCGGCTGATTTCGTGTTGTGGAAGCCATCCACGGATGACCTGCCGGGGTGGCAAAGTCCGTGGGGGCGCGGCCGTCCCGGCTGGCATATCGAATGCTCGGCGATGGCCGAAGCGCATCTCGGTGAAACCATCGACATCCATGCCGGCGGCAATGACCTGATGTTTCCGCACCATGAGAACGAGATTGCGCAAAGTACCTGTGCGCATGGCGGCAAGGTCTTCGCGCGCTACTGGTTGCACAACGGCATGCTGACCTTTGGCGGCAAGAAGATGTCGAAGTCGCTCGGCAATGTCATGGTTCTGCACGAGTTGCTCGAGAAATATCCGGCCGAAGTGTTGCGTTTGCTGCTTCTGCGCGCCCACTACCGGCAGCCGCTCGACTGGTCGGACAACACGCTGGCCCAGTCACGGGCGACCCTGGATGGATGGTATGGCGTTCTGCGCGACCGAGCTGACGTCGATGTCGCCAGCACGGATGAGACGGTGCCGGAAGACTTTGAGGCGGCGCTCTGCGACGACATCAACACGCCGGCAGCGTTTGCCATTCTCGCCGGACTCGCCGACGCGGCGCGTCAGGCGAATACCGAAGTGAACCGATATCGAACCAAGGCCGCCCTGCTTGGCGCAGCCCACCTGATTGGCCTGCTGCACGAAGACGCCGAAGACTGGTTCAAGCAGACCGAATCAGGCACCGACATCGATCCGGTCTGGGTGCAGGGTCTGCTCGATGAGCGCCAGCGTGCGCGCGCGTCAAAGGACTTTGCCCGAGCCGACGAGATCCGCAAGGAACTTGCGCAGCACAACGTCGTGATTGAAGACAACGCCGAGGGAGCCCGCTGGAAAGTGGTCGCCGCATCCGCTTCATCAAATTGAACGCGGCCAGTGGCGGGAAGCGCCCGCTGCCCATATTCTGGAATCCGCAACGCGTGCCCACAGGTAAGATCGGATGAACGACAGCAGCGACATCAAGGCAATCCTGCAATCCGAGGCCAGCGCGGAGCTGGCCCAGCAGGCCATTGCCGAAGAGTTCGGCTTTTTCAGCGACTGGACCGAGCGTTACCAGTACCTGATCGATCTAGGACGCAAGCTGCCCGCGTTTCCGGACGACTGCAAGACCGATACAAACAAGGTGCACGGTTGCCAGTCCCAGGTCTGGCTGCTGGCGAGTGGCGGCGCCGAGAACATGGAGTTTCATGCGATCAGCGACTCTTCCATCGTCTCGGGACTGATCGCCTTGCTCCTTCGCGTCTACTCGGGACGACCCGCGGCCGAAATCCTGCAAACCGAACCACGCTTCATTGAAGCGATCGGCCTGGCCAAGCATCTTTCGCCGACGCGATCCAATGGACTCGCGGCAATGCTGTCAACCATCAAGCAGCAGGCGGCGAACGCGGCGGCTTAACGCATCCGGCGGGCCGAAGGATACCCATTCTTGATGCGACAGGCCTTGAACAGACACGCTTCGCAGGCATGGCGCCGCTGGCGTGCGCCCTGTCGCTTGCGAGTCAATCAGGCCCGCATATCGCGTCACGCCGAACCGAGATCACCGCGCTTGCGCACGATAAGCATGGCGAGCTCGAGGGACTGTTCGTAATTCAGGCGCGGATCGACAGAAGACTTGTAGGCACGCGATAGATCCGTCTCGGTCAGGTCGCGCGCACCACCCATGCATTCGGTGACGTTCTCGCCGGTCAATTCCAGATGCACACCACCCAGGCGCGTGCCGGCCTCGGCATGGATATCGAACGCCTGGTCGAGTTCATCACGAATGTTCTGGAAGCGTCGCGTCTTCACGCCACTTCCCAGCGATTCGGTGTTGCCATGCATCGGATCGCAACACCAGAGCAGCTTGCGGCCAGCCGACTTCACTGCCTTGAGCAGGGGCGGCAGCGATTTGGCGACATGTTTCGCACCCATGCGATGAATCAGGGTCAACCGGCCGGGTTCGTTGTCCGGATCCAGGACGTCGATCAACCGCATCAATTGATCAGGTTGGGTCGATACACCGACCTTGACCCCGATCGGATTGCGAATGCCACGACAGTACTCGACGTGGGCGCCATCGATGTCGGCGGTGCGCATGCCGATCCACGGAAAATGCGTGGACAGGTTGAACCAGCCCCAATGGCGCGGAACCTGGCGGGTCATCGCCTCTTCGTAGTGCAGCAGCAGGGCTTCGTGGGAAGTATGAAAGTCGACCCGTTGGAAATCAGCCACCGAACTGCCGACCAGGGTCTCCATGAAGCGCAATGAATTGCCGATCGATTCGACCATCTGCCGATATTCGCTTTGCAGTGGCGAATGCTCGACCCAGGCCAGATCCCAATATTCAGGATGATGCAGATCGGCAAAGCCACCATCAATCAGGGCGCGCACGAAATTCATCGTCATTGCCGAATGCGCATGGCCCCTGATCAACCGCCCGGGATCGGCGCGCCGCGATACCGCGTCAAATGCCGGCGCGTTGACGATATCGCCGCGGTAGCAAGGCAGGGTCACATCATTGCGGATCTCGGTGTCGGCCGATCGCGGCTTGGCGTACTGCCCGGCAAACCGGCCTACCCGAACGATCGGCAGCTTGAGCCCATGGGTCAGCACGAGGCTCATCTGCAGGATGACCTTGAGCCGGTTGGAGATCAGCGGAGAACTGCAATCGTCAAAACTCTCGGCGCAATCACCACCTTGCAGCAGAAAACGCCTTCCCTCTGCCGCGTCGGCAAGCAGACCGCGCAGGGCAAGGATTTCCCATGAGGTAACCAGGGGCGGCAATTGACCGAGCTGGCGCAATGCTGCCGAGAGTTCAACCGGATCGTCATATGTCGGTTGCTGCACGGCGGGCTTTTGCCGCCACGACTCGGCCGACCAGTTCTCCGGCTCGCGGACTGGAACGATATTGCGCTCGCGTTTCATCGGATGTCCCACATGCTGCACTGCGGCAACCATCATGCCACAGGAAATCCGCCGGTGAAATCAGGCTCGACGGAACCCGGCCCACAGCGAAGCGAAGAACAGTCCGACAAAACACAAAAATACCCAGGCCGGCATCGACTGGCCAAGAAAGGTCCAGTCGATCACACCACAATCCTGGTCGCGGATGAAAATGGTCTTGAGGAATTTGAGCGCGTCGTAATTGTCCAGCGCGTATTCGAAAGAAGGCGCGCAGCCCTCAAGCTGCTCGGGAGGAAGATGCTGCAGGTAGACATGACGTCCGGCGATGTAAGCACCACCGAGGGCCATCAACGCTGCCAGCAGGCCGTAGATTCGAGCGCCAATCCTGCCAGCCCCATGCATCGCGGCAATCAATGCGACCAGACCAACCGCACAGACGAAAACGCGTTGAACCATGCACAACATGCAGGGCTCGAAGTGCAGAACGTACTGGGCGAAGAATGCATATGCCATCAGCAACGTGCAGGCGGCGGCAATCAACAGGAAGGTCTGGCGAGATGAGAGACGAATCATGATATTGACTCCGCTGCCTGGCATGTTTGGAACAAGCTGAGACCCGGTTCAAACACTCCGGTTCCCGGGATTACGGACAACGACCCGGTTCCGCCAGTTGCGCCGGTCAAACCGTCCACAACCCTTGAAACAAAAAGGCCCCGTCAATAACGGGGCCTCTCGTTCGCGTCATCCCGACAGGATCAATCCTCGGCAGCGACCGCTGTCGCTGGACGATCGAGCAATTCCACATAAGCCATTGGCGCGCTGTCGCCCACGCGGAAGCCACACTTGAGGATGCGCAGATAACCGCCCTTGCGCTCGCGGAAGCGCGGGCCAAGCTCAACGAAAAGCTTGCCGACAGCCACCTTGTCGCGCAAACGCGCGAATGCCAATCGACGATTGGCAACGCCGTCGGTCTTGGCCAGCGTGATCAGCGGCTCGGCGACGCGACGCAGTTCCTTCGCCTTCGGCAAGGTCGTGCGGATCAGCTCGTGCTTGAACAACGAAGCGGCCATATTCTTGAACATCGCTTCGCGATGGCTGCTCGTGCGATTGAGTTTGCGTCCGGATTTTTGGTGGCGCATGGTATTTTCTCACTATCTATTGTTATGAAAAGTCAGCGCTTAAGTCTGACTCCCCGCGGTTACCCGCTATTATTAGCCTCAACGAAGAGGCTTGTTCTCTAAAGCCCATCGGAGAAAATGCTCCTCTGATGAGTGCGGCCATGGATGGCCGCTTTTGATGCTCGACCAACGCGCTACACGTAAGTTGGCCGCCTTACCTGCTACAGAGCGATCACTGACGATCGCACCAATCCCACTTGCGGCCACGGATGGCCGCTTTTGATGCATGACCAAGGCGCTATTCCAACCTTGGTCGAGCTCCAACTACAAGGCGATCATGGAAGATCACACAAATAACCAAGAGCAATGCCCGAGTTGCGATTAAGCCGCGATCAAGGGCGATCGCAAAAACACATCAACCCAGCTGCATGCCATGCGAAATCCCCGGCGGTGGCCAGGACTCGAGCTTCATGCCGAGCGACAGACCACGCTGTCCGAGCACATCCTTGATTTCGGTCAACGACTTCTTGCCGAGGTTCGGTGTCTTCAACAGCTCTACTTCGGTCTTCTGCACGAGATCGCCGATGTAATAGATGCTTTCCGCCTTGAGGCAGTTGGCTGAGCGCACGGTCAGTTCGAGATCGTCGATCGGACGTAGCAGAACCGGATCCACGCCGCTCTTGTCGGCCTTCGCATCGGCGCTCTCGCGACGCGTGAAATCTCCGAAGATCGAGATCTGATCCTGCAGGATTTCCGCGGCCTTGCGCACGGCTTCCTCGGCATCGATCGCACCATTGGTGTCGATTTCGAGAACAAGTTTGTCAAGGTCGGTGCGCTGTTCGAGACGGGCGCTGTCGACCTGATAGGCGACACGGCGAACCGGACAGAACGATGCATCAAGCTGCAGACGCCCGATCGGCCGCGCTTCCTCATCCGGAAGTCGACGCGATACCGCAGGCTGATAGCCGACGCCGCGGGCAACTTTCAGACGCATGTTGAGCGTGACATCCTTGGTCAGATGGCAAATCACATGCTCGGGATTGACGATCTCGACCGAGTGATCGACGTTGATGTCAGCGGCCGTGACGACGCCCTTGCCCTTCTTGCTCAGGGTCAGCGTGGTCTCGTCATGCCCATGCATGCGGATCGCCACATCCTTGATGTTGAGCAGGACTTCAATGACGTCCTCCTGCAGACCCTCAAGGGTGGTGTACTCATGCAACACGTTGTCTATTTCGACTTCGACAATCGCGCAGCCGGGAATCGAGGACAACAAGACACGACGCAGCGCATTGCCGAGGGTGTGGCCAAAACCACGCTCCAGAGGTTCGACCACGACTTTGGCGTGATTGAGACCGGTGCGCTCGACTTGAATGCCGCGGGGACGCAGCACATTGGTGGATCCTGCCATGAACAGGGACTCCGAAAGTTGCGGTGAATTACTTCGAGTAAAGCTCGATGATCAGGCTCTCGTTGATGTCCGAGGGCAGGTCGGAACGCTCAGGCAGTGCCTTGAAAATTCCGCTGAACTTCTTCGCGTCGACCTCGACCCAAGTTGGAACCAGATCCATCTCCTGCGAGACGGTGAGTGATTCCTGCACACGCAACTGACTGCGCGCACTCTCCGTGAGAGAAATCTCGTCGCCCGGCCGAACCTGATAGGAAGGCAGATTGACACGCTTGCCATTCACCGAGACTGCGCGGTGTGCAACAAGCTGACGAGCCTGGGCGCGCGTTACCGCGAAACCCATGCGATAGATGACGTTGTCGAGGCGGGTTTCCAGCTGGCGCAACAGGTTTTCACCAGTATTGCCCTTCTGGGTTGATGCCTTGACGTAGTACTTGTGGAACTGGCGCTCGAGCAGGCCATAGATGCGCTTGACCTTCTGCTTCTCGCGCAGCTGTACGCCGTAATCCGACAAGCGACCCTTGCGGGCTGCGCCATGTTGGCCAGGCTTCTGTTCCAGCTTGCACTTCGAATCGATCGCGCGTGCCGGGCTCTTGAGACTGAGATCAGCGCCTTCGCGACGAGCCAGCTTGCAGGTGGGTCCGATATAACGAGCCATTTCGGTATCCTTTAGACGCGACGCTTCTTCGGCGGACGACACCCGTTGTGCGGGATCGGCGTCACGTCGATGATGTTGGTAACCTTGAAGCCGACATTGTTCAACGAACGAACGGCCGATTCGCGCCCCGGGCCTGGGCCCTTGATGCGCACTTCAATTGTCTTGACACCGTATTCGGCAGCAACCCGCGCAGCCTTCTCCGCTGCGACCTGTGCAGCAAACGGTGTCGATTTGCGCGAGCCACGAAAGCCTGCCCCGCCTGCGGTTGCCCATGAAAGAGCATTACCCTGGCGATCAGTAATCGTGACAACGGTGTTGTTGAAAGATGCCTGCACATGGCAGATCGCATCAGTCACAACGCGCTTGATTTTCTTCTTCGGCTTGGCGACCGGCTTGTTCATGATTCGATTCCGGGCAGATTATTTTCTGATCGCACGACGCGGACCCTTGCGGGTACGAGCATTTGTGCGGGTGCGCTGACCGCGCATAGGCAAGCCGCGACGGTGACGCAAGCCGCGATAGCAGCCGAGATCGATCAGGCGCTTGATCGCTATACCGACCTCGCGACGCAGATCACCCTCGACCGTATACTTGGCAATTTCGTGACGGACCTTCTCGACTTCCGCCTCGGTGAGATCCCTGATCTTGGTCGACGGCGCGACACCCGCGTCCAGACAGACCTTTTTCGACCGTGAACGGCCGATACCAAAAATGCTTTGCAGCCCGATCACAGTATGTTTCTGGACCGGAAGATTGACACCCGCAATGCGCGCCATGATTGAATGTCTCCGAAAGAACTAAATGCGCAGTGAACTTCGTATTCTATCTGTTATCGAGGGAAACTGGAACCCCTCAATGCCTGCCCCAATTCCTGCGGAAAGTGGTGGCAGCAGCCCCTTGCCGGCCTGTCAGCGACCCTTGAGGTTCGCCTTCTTGAGCAGGCTTTCATACTGGTGCGAAACCAGGTGCGCCTGGATCTGCGCGGTGAAATCCATCACAACCACGACCACGATCAGCAGCGACGTGCCGCCGAAGTAGAACGGAACATGCCAGGCATTGCGCAGCAAATCCGGCACCAGGCAGACCGCTACCAGGTAGAGGGCGCCGATGCCCGTCAGACGAGTCATGACGCCATCAATATAGTCGGCGGTTGCCTTGCCTGGTCGGATACCCGGAATCAGCGCGCCCGACCGCTTGAGGTTGTCGGCGGTTTCCTGCGAATTGAAGACCAGCGCCGTGTAGAAGAACGCGAAGATGATGATCATCAACCCGTAGATCACCATGTGCAGAGGCTCACCCGGGCCCAGCGCAGCCGTCAGGGTCTGCAGCCAGCGAATTTCGCTGGAGCTGCTGAACCACGCGGCAGCCGTCGCTGGAAACATGATCAGGCTGGAGGCGAAGATCGGCGGGATGACACCCGACATGTTGATCTTGAGCGGCAGATGTGAGCTCTGATTCATGTAGGCGCGTCCTGCACCGCCCTGCTTTCTCGCATAGTTCACGGTAATGCGGCGCTGGCCACGCTCCATGAACACCACGAACGCGGTTACCGCAAGCACCGCGGCAAGCACCAGCATCAGCTTGAGCCAGCTAAGCTCACCGCTATTGGCCATGCCCAGGGTATGCACAACCGCCGAAGGCAGGCCGGCGACAATGCCGCCAAAAATGATCAGGGAAATACCGTTGCCAATGCCGCGCTCAGTGATCTGCTCACCGAGCCACATCAGGAACAACGTCCCTGCAGTCAGGCCAACCACGGTGCCGAAGACGAAGCTCGGGCCCGGCGCGTAGACCACCCCAGCCTGTGTCTGCAGCATGGTTGCCACGCCGAACGACTGGAACGAAGCCAGTCCGACCGTTCCCCAGCGTGTGTAAGTGGTGAGCTTGCGCCGCCCCGATTCGCCTTCCTTCTTCAAGGCCTGCCAGGCGGGTACGACCGAACTGAACAACTGCACGACGATGGACGCCGAAATATACGGAATCACGCCCAGTGCAAACAGCGAAAACCGACTCAGCGCGCCTCCCGAAAACATGTTGAACATGTCGATCAGGCCACCGCTGTTCGATACCAGCCTCGCCATCGCTTCGGGGTTGACGCCAGGAACCGGAATGAACGACCCCAAACGGAAGACGACGAGCGCCCCCACAACAAACAGCAAGCGCTGCTTGAGCTCGGTCAGCTTGCCGAGCGACGCAAAACCGCTGGACTTCGGGGTTGCCACGATTACTCGACGCTCCCGCCAGCAGCCTCAATGGCGGCGCGAGCACCGGCCGTGACCGCGACTCCGCGAAGCTTGATGGCACGGGTCAACTCACCCTTCTTGACGATCTTCGCGCGCTCGGCGCGGGTTTCGATCAGACCGGCCGCCTTGAGCGCATCGAAATCCACGACATCGAGGCCAAGTGCTTCGAGCCTGTACAGCAGGACTTCGCAGGTTTCAATCGCCTTCTTTGAGCGGAAACCCACTTTTGGCAGACGACGCTGCAAGGGCATCTGTCCGCCCTCGAAGCCGGCCTTGACCTTGCCCTTGCCCGAGCGTGCGAACTGGCCCTTGTGACCGCGACCACAAGTCTTGCCCAGGCCGGATCCGATGCCGCGACCAACGCGAACGCCTTCTTTGCGTGCGCCAGCTGCGGGCTTGAGTGTATTGAGACGCATGGAATCGACTCCTGATTCTTGATGACGCTTAGGCGTCATTCTCGACGCGGACGAGGTAGCTGACCTGATTGATCAGACCACGAACCGATGGCGAGTCTTTCAATTCGCGCACATCGTTGAGCTTGCGCAGGCCGAGAGCCTTGACGCTCAAACGATGACGGCCCTGGCAGCCATTGGTGCTCTTGACCAGACGCACGCGCACGGTCTTGATTTTTTCGTTAGCCATTGCCGAGTACCTCTTCAATCGTCTTGCCGCGCTTGGATGCGATGCCCTGCGGCGTGGCCATGGCCTGCAGGCCATTGATCGTCGCACGCACCAGGTTGATCGGATTGCGCGAACCGACCGCCTTGGCCAGCACGTTCTTGACTCCAACCACCTCAAGCACGGCGCGCATGGCACCTCCGGCAATTACGCCGGTACCCTCTGAAGCAGGCTGCATGTAGACACGTGCCGCTCCGTGGTTCGCCTTGACAGCGTGCCAAAGGGTGCCTTCCTTCAGTTCCACGCGCACCATGTTCTTGCGCGCTCGCTCCATGGCCTTCTGGATGGCGATTGGCACTTCACGCGCCTTGCCGTACCCAAAACCAACCCGGCCTTCGCCATCACCGACAACGGTGAGTGCGGTAAAGCTCATTTGGCGACCACCCTTTACGGTCTTCGCCACTCGATTCACTGCGATCAACTTCTCGAGGAGGCCGTCGCTCGGCTCACGATCATTGCTGGACATGTTTCACCTATGTGCCGGTCACTGGGGATCCGGACTTTTGCTTGCGGTTAAAACCGCTTGGAGTTGTGGTCTATCTAGTTTGGGAATGGAGAGTGGGGAATAGGGAATGGGAGTAAAGCAACAAACTGGAGCTCTCCGCCTTTCCTATTCTCGATTCTCTATTCCCGATTCCCGGCTCTTAGAACTTCAAACCTGCTTCGCGCGCGGCATCGGCCAGCACCTGGATACGTCCGTGGTAACGGAAGCCAGAGCGGTCAAATGCCACACTTTCAATGCCCGCCTTCAGTGCACGCTCGGCAATTGCCTTGCCGACCGCAGCAGCGGCGTCCCTGTTCTTGGTGCTCTTGAGTCCTTCGGCGACTGCCTTCTGAACTGTCGATGCTGTAGCGAGCACCTTGTCACCCGATGCGCTGAAAACCTGCGCATAGAGATGCTGGCCGGTGCGATGCACGCTGAGGCGCGGCACGCCCAGCGAGCGGATGTGCATACGCGTCGATTTGGCGCGGCGAAGTCTTGCGATGTTCTTGTCCACTGTCTTTCTCCGGGAAGCTGAAGAGCCTTAGGCCTTCTTGGCTTCCTTCAAGGTGATCTTCTCGCCTGCATAACGCACACCCTTGCCCTTGTAGGGCTCCGGTGGACGGAATGCGCGGATCTTCGCGGCAGCCTCACCGACGACCTGCTTGTCGGTCCCCTTGATCAGGATCTCGGTCTGCGTCGGAACTTCAAGCGTGATTCCTTCCGGCGCCTTGAACAGGATCGGATGCGAGAAGCCGAGGGTCAGGTTCAAGTCCTTGCCAGCAAGTGCGGCACGGTAGCCGACACCAACCAGTTCAAGTTTGCGCTGATAGCCTTCACTGACACCGATAACCATGTTGTTGATCAAAGCACGTGCGGTACCAGCCATCTTGATGTCGTCTGCGGTCTTGCCGCTAAACATGACCTGACCGTCCTCAAGCTTGGCAACGACTCCCGGGGGGGTAGCCAGTTTGAGCGAGCCCTTCGGCCCCTTCACGGTGATCGCTTCCGCTGCAACCTGGACATCAACGCCCTTCGGCAGTACTACGGGTTTCTTGGCAACTCGTGACATGTTCGCTCTCCTTAAGCCACGATGCCGATGACTTCGCCACCAAGACCCTTGGTACGGGCCTGTGCGTCAGTCATGATTCCGGACGAAGTGGAGACAATGGAAATTCCGAGGCCGTTGAGCACCTTCGGCAACTCATCCTTGCCGCGATACACGCGCAGCCCGGAGCGGCTGACTCGCTCGATGCGCGCGATGACGGCCTTGCCTTCGTAGTACTTCAGCGCGATTTCAAGAACCGGCTTGCCTTCACTGGCCTGCACCTGGAACTCGGACACGTAGCCCTCATCCTTGAGCACGGTGGCAATGGCGAGCTTTACCCGCGACGACGGCATGCGCACTGCGCGCTTTCCGGTCGCCTGGGCGTTGCGGATACGTGTAAACATATCCGCGATGGGATCAGTCATGCTCATGTTTCAAACATCCTTTGAGGCATCGATATCCGAATCTTTAAGATCCGAGATTTGAGATTCGGAATTCGGGATTTGTTCGGGGTCGAGTCGCGAAGCTTTTTGCTTCTGACGATTCCCGACTCCCGATTCCCGATTCCCGGCTTTACAACTACCAGCTTGCCTTACGCAATCCGGGGACGTCGCCGCGCATCGTCGCTTCGCGCAGCTTCATGCGGCCCAGGCCGAACTTCTCATAAACGCTGCGCGAGCGACCGGTCAGAGCGCAACGACTGCGCTGACGAGCGGGACTCGAATCACGTGGAAGCTTCTGCAGCTTGATCGCCGCCTCGAGCTTTTCCTCGTAGGACGACTTCGGACTGCTGACGACCTTCTTGAGCTGGTCGCGCTTGACTGCGTGTTTCTTGACGAGTTTCGTGCGCTTGTTCTCGCGCATGATCATTGAAGTCTTGGCCATTGCCGGTATTCCTGCGTCGCTTGATTAGTTGCGGAACGGAAAACCAAAGGCTTCAAGCAACGCCTTCGCTTCTTCGTCGGTACGCGCGGTCGTGGTGACTGCGATATCCATTCCGCGCAGTGCGTCAATCTGGTCGAAATCGATCTCCGGAAAGATGATCTGTTCCTTGACGCCCATGTTGTAGTTGCCGCGCCCGTCGAACGAGCGACCGGAGATGCCACGGAAGTCGCGAACACGCGGCAACGACACGTTGACCAGGCGATCGACGAATTCGAACATCTGCTTCCGGCGCAAGGTGACCTTGCAGCCGATTGGCCAGTTGTCGCGAATCTTGAAAGTCGCGATCGACTTCTTCGACAACGTGATGATCGGCTTCTGTCCGCCGATCTTTGCCATGTCGGCCACGGCGTTCTCAAGAATCTTCTTGTTGCCGACCGCCTCGCCCACGCCCATGTTGAGCGTGACCTTGGACAGGCGCGGCACCTGCATCGGATTCTTGTAGCCAAACCGCTCGGTCAGCTTCGGAACGATCGTTTCTTTGTAGATGGTTTCAAGACGCGTTGTCATTACGGCAGCCTCAGACGTCGACAACTTCGCCGGACGGGCGGAAAACGCGAACCTTGCGACCGTCTTCAAGAGTCTTGAAGCCGACGCGTGCGCCCTTGCCCGTTGCGGAGTTGAACAACTGTACGTTAGAAATGTCGATCGAAGCCTCGCGCTCGATGATTCCACCTGGCTGGTTTGCCTGTGGATTCGGCTTCGTGTGACGCTTGACCAGATTCACGTTCTGCACGAATACGCGGTCGCCGACCACGCGTGAGACTTCGCTCTTCTGACCCTTGTTCTTGCCGGCGATCACGATGACCTGATCACCCTTGCGAATACGGTTCATGTCGTCTTTCCCGTTTACAGCACTTCTGGAGCGAGCGAGACGATCTTCATGAACTTCTCGCCACGCAGCTCGCGCGTCACCGGCCCGAAAATACGGGTACCGATCGGCTCAAGCTTGTTGTTGAGGAGGACCGCCGCGTTGCCGTCGAAACGGATCAGCGAGCCGTCGGCGCGGCGGACACCCTTGCGGGTACGCACGACAACGGCGTCATAAACCTCGCCCTTCTTGACCTTTCCGCGCGGAATCGCTTCACGCACGGAAACCTTGATCACGTCTCCGATCCGGGCATACCGGCGCTTCGATCCACCGAGCACCTTGATACACATCAGTTCGCGAGCACCGCTATTATCCGCCGCGGCCAGCGTGGTCTGCATCTGGATCATGTTACTTGCTCCTTACGTCCCGGGCCGGTTACTGCGCAGCCCGCGTGACGATTTCGACCACGCGCCAGTTTTTCGTCTTCGACAGCGGTCGTGTCTCGGAGATGCGCACGACGTCGCCTTCCTGGCATGAGCCATCGGCATCGTGTGCATGCACCTTCGTCGAACGACGAACAATCTTGCCGTACAGCGGATGCTGAACCTGGCGTTCCAGCAGGACGGTAACCGTCTTCTGCATCTTGTTGCTGACCACACGCCCTTCGAGCGTGCGCGCATTCTTTACTGTTTCGCTCATCGGTCGTCCTTACTTCTTGCTGCCAAGGACGGTCTTGACCTGCGCAATTTCGCGCCGGACACGTCCGAACTGGTGGGTCTGGGTAAGCTGACCGGAGCCCTTCTGCATGCGCAGATTGAACTGCTCACGGCGAAGTTCGCCGAGATGCTCGTTCAGCTCCTTCTCCGATTTCTGGCGAAGTTCTTTGAGTTCCATTACAGCACCGTTCTCGTTACAAACTGGGTCTGAACGGAGAGCTTGGCTGCGGCCAGGCGGAATGCCTCGCGTGCAGTAGTCTCGTCCACACCCTCGATTTCATACAGCATACGGCCCGGTTGAATCGGAGCCACCCAGAATTCCACACTGCCCTTTCCCTTACCCATACGAACTTCGATGGGCTTCTTGGTAATGGGCTTGTCCGGAAACACACGAATCCACAACTTGCCGCCGCGCTTCACGAAACGCGTGATGCAGCGTCGTGCGGCTTCAATCTGGCGCGCCGTCAATTGGCCATGCGTTGTCGCCTTCAAACCAAAGGCGCCAAAGCTCACCTTGGTGGCAACATACGACATGCCCGAGTTACGGCCTTTATGCACCTTGCGGTACTTGGTTCGCTTCGGTTGCAACATGATTCAGTTCCTTACTTCGCCGAAGACCGACGAGGAGCGCGTTCTTCGCTGGCCTCGGTCTTGGCTTCTTGCGTGGCAGCATGAAGGTCGAAAATCTCGCCTTTGTAGATCCAGACCTTGACACCAATGATACCGTAGGTCGTTTTCGCTTCGGCCAGGCCATAGTCAATGTCGGCGCGCAGCGTATGCAGCGGAACGCGACCTTCGCGTGCCCACTCCGAACGCGCGATTTCGGCGCCATTCAAGCGACCACCCACGTTGACCTTGATGCCGAGTGCACCGAGACGCATGGCATTCTGCACCGAGCGCTTCATTGCACGACGGAACATGATGCGGCGCTCAAGCTGCTGGGCGATCGACTCGGCAACGAGCTGTGCATCGAGCTCCGGCTTGCGCACTTCGGTCACGTTGATATGAGCGGGAACGCCCATCACCGCCGAGACTTCCTTGCGCAGCTTCTCGATATCCTCACCCTTCTTGCCGATGACGACACCCGGACGCGCCGTGTGGATCGTCACGCGTGCAGTCTTGGCCGGCCGCTCGATCAGGATCTTCGAGATGCCCGCCTGGGCAAGCTTCTTCTTGAGCAGCTCACGGACTTTGAGATCGGCAGCCAGATAGCCGGCGAAATCGCGCTTGTTGGCGAACCACTTGGAATTCCAGTCCTTGGAGATACCCAGGCGGAAACCAATCGGATTGACTTTATGACCCATCGTTAGCGTCCTTTACTCGCCCACGACCACGGTAATGTGGCTGGTGCGCTTGGTAATACGGTTACCACGGCCCTTGGCACGTGCATGCATACGCTTCAATGACGGACCTTCATCGACGAAGATCTTCGAGATCATCAGTTCATCGACATCGGCGCCAAGGTTGTTCTCGGCATTGGCGACCGCCGACAACAGGAGTTTCTTGACCAGATGCGCAGCCTTCTTGTTGCTGAAGGTGAGCAGGTTGGTTGCATTGCCGACCGGCATGCCGCGCACCTGATCGGCGACGAGGCGAACCTTCTGGGCGGAGATGCGCGCACCGCGCAGTATCGCTTTGGCTTCCACGATGCTATCTCCCTATCGCTTCTTGTCGGCGGATTTCTTGTCGCCGGAGTGACCCTTGAAGGTGCGGGTCACGGCGAACTCGCCGAGCTTGTGGCCGACCATGTTCTCGTTGACGAGAACCGGGACGTGTTGACGACCGTTGTGGATCGCCAGCGTGAGTCCAACCATTTCCGGCGAGACCATGGAGCGGCGCGACCAGGTCTTGATCGGGCGCTTGTTGCTGCCTGTCGAAATCGCCTCGACCTTCTTCAGAAGGTGGTGGTCGATGAACGGGCCTTTTTTCAATGAACGAGCCATGATCTATCTCAACCTCTGCGATCGCGCACGATGAACTTGTCGGTGCGCTTGTTCTTGCGCGTCTTGTAACCCTTGGTCGGCATGCCCCAAGGGGATACCGGATGCGGATTACCCTGGCCTGCCTTCGCCTCACCACCACCGTGCGGATGGTCGACCGGGTTCATGGCAGCACCACGAACGGTCGGGCGAATTCCGCGCCAGCGGCTTGCGCCAGCCTTGCCGAGTTTTTCGAGACTGTGCTCGGAGTTGCCGACTTCGCCGATGGTCGCTCGGCATTCGGCCGGCACCTTGCGCATTTCGCCGGAGCGAAGACGCAGGGTCGCATGACCTTGCTCGCGGGCAACGAGCTGCGCGGATGCACCGGCAGCGCGAGCAATCTGCGCGCCCTTGCCCGGCTTCATCTCGATGCAATGGACGGTAGAGCCGATCGGAATATTGCGCAGCGGCAACGAGTTGCCGACCTTGATCGGCGCCTCACGACCAGCCATGAGCTGGTCGTCAACCTTGGCACCCTTCGGCGCGATGATGTAGCGACGCTCACCGTCGGCATACAGCAACAACGCAATATGCGAGGTGCGATTCGGATCGTATTCCAGTCGCTCGATGCGGCAGGCAATGCCTTCCTTGTCGCGCTTGAAATCGATGATGCGATAGTGCTGCTTGGATCCGCCGCCCTTGTGACGCGTGGTGATGCGACCGTAATGGTTGCGTCCACCCGTCTTGCTTTGCGATTCCGTCAGGGGCGCGTACGGCGCACCCTTGTGCAGTCCCGGTGTCGATACGCGAACCGCGGAACGACGACCTGCCGATGTGGGCTTGAGAGTAATCAGTGCCATGGATAATTCACCTTAGGCCTTGGCCATCACGTCGATGGATTGACCTTCGCCAAGACGTACATAGGCCTTGCGCTTGTTTCCGCGAGTACCGGTCCGTTGACGGAATGCCTTGGTCTTCCCCTTGAGGTTGACCACATTCACCGCCTGAACCTGCACGTTGAACAGCTGCTCGACGGCTTCTTTGACATCAGCCTTGGTCGCGCCTTGCGCGACTTCGAAAACATACTGGTTGGTTTCCTGCAGACGCGCCGTCTTTTCGGAGATCAGCGGAGAACGCAGCACGTTGTAGAGATTCTCTTTCATGCCAGCCACTCCTCGATCTTCTTGATCGAATCGACGGTCATCAGGACATGATCAGCACCGACCAGGCTGACCGGATCAATTGCAGAAGCTTCCACCACGTGGACATACGGAATGTTGCGGGCGGCAAGATACAGCGCCTCGGGGGCACCTTCTGCAACCAGCACCACGCGGCCCGACACCTCGAGCTCGGCCAACTTCGCCACCAGCGACTGCGTTTTCGGTTGATCAATGCCGAAGCCGTCAATCAGGCGCAAACGACCCGATCGATTGAGTTCCGACAGGATCGAGACCAACGCACCACGGAACATCTTGCGATTGATCTTCTGTGCAAAACTGCGTGGCTTGGCCGCGAAGGTAACACCGCCGCCGATGAAGATCGGCGCCTTCAGCGCGCCGTGGCGCGCACCGCCGCCCTTCTGGTTCTTCGACTTCTTGGTTGTACCGCTGACTTCCGAACGAGTCAGTTGCGCCTTGGTTCCCGAGCGGCCGGCGTTGCGGTAGGCAACGACCACCTGATGAACGAGATCCTCGCGAAATTCCTTGCCGAACACGGCCTCGGATACCTGAACCGGTTTGGAGCCTATGACATTGAGTTCCATCATTTCGCTCCTTATGCCTTGACCGCGGGACGAATAATCAGGTTGCCGCCCTTGGCACCCGGCACCGAACCCTTGATCGCGATCAGATGACGCTCGGCGTCGATCTTGACGACTTCAAGATTCATCGCCGAACGACGCACCGCGCCCATGTGACCCGACATCTTCTTGCCAGGGAACACACGACCCGGCGTCTGACGCTGGCCGATCGAGCCTGGCGAGCGGTGTGACAGCGAGTTACCGTGGGTTGCATCACCCATCTTGAAGTTGTGGCGCTTGATCGTGCCTTGGAAGCCCTTGCCCTTGGTGATGCCAGCGACATCCACGATCTGACCGACCGTGAAGATCTCGTCTGCCTTGACTTCACCGCCGACACTGAACTTGGCCAGCTCGTCCGCTTCCAGACGGAACTCCCAAAGTCCACGGCCGGCTTCGACCTTGGCCTTGGCGTAATGTCCAGCCAACGGCTTGTTGACGAGCGCCGCGCGCTTGCTTCCTGACGTCACCTGGATGGCGTTGTAGCCATCGATTTCCGTCGTCTTCACCTGGGTAACGCGGTTCGGTGTCGCTTCAATCAGCGTCACCGGAATCGAGCGCCCGTCTTCAGTGAAGATCCGGCTCATGCCGCATTTGCGGCCTACCAATCCGATACTCATCATCGTGTCCTATCTGCCGCTATCAGTAGAGCTTGATCTGGACGTCCACACCGGCCGCCAAGTCAAGCTTCATCAGGGCATCCACGGTCTTGTCGTTGGGGTCAACGATATCCAGTACCCGCTTGTGGATGCGTGTCTCGTACTGATCACGCGCATCCTTGTCTGCATGAGGCGACACCAGAATCGTGTAGCGCTCAATCTTGGTCGGCAGCGGAATCGGTCCACGAACCTGCGCACCCGTGCGCTTCGCCGTCTCCACGATCTCGCTTGCCGAACGGTCGATCAGGCGGTGATCAAATGCCTTGAGCCTGATGCGAATCTTCTGGTCTGCCATTGCCATGTGTTTCCTGGTTGGAGCAAGGGGCGCGCACACCCAATGCTGCTCTTAGAATCTTTGGGAATCGGGAATGGAGAATCGAGAACGGGTTAAAGCGAAGTGCAGCTTTGCCGTTTCCCTATTCCCTACTCTCTATTCCCGTATGTATTACTTGATGACCTTGGCAACGACACCGGCGCCGACGGTGCGGCCGCCTTCGCGAATCGCGAAGCGCAGACCATCGTCCATTGCGATCGGCGCAATCAAGGTCACCACCATCTGCACGTTGTCACCCGGCATCACCATCTCGACGCCTTCCGGCAGCTCGCAAGCGCCGGTCACGTCGGTCGTGCGGAAATAGAACTGCGGACGATATCCCTTGAAGAACGGCGTATGACGACCGCCTTCTTCCTTCGACAGCACATACACCTCAGCCTCGAACGTCGTATGCGGGGTGATCGATCCCGGCTTGGCCAGAACCTGGCCGCGCTCGACGTCGTCACGCTTGGTGCCGCGCAGCAGCAGACCGGCGTTGTCGCCTGCCTGGCCCTGATCGAGCAGCTTGCGGAACATCTCGACGCCGGTGACCGTGGTCTTGACCGTCGGACGGATGCCGACGATTTCAATTTCGTCGCCCACCTTGATGATGCCGCGCTCGATGCGTCCGGTGACGACCGTGCCGCGACCCGAAATCGAGAATACGTCCTCGACCGGCATCAGGAACGCCTTCTCGATGTCACGCTGCGGCTCCGGAATCCAGCTGTCCAGTGCGTCGACCAGCTTGACGATCGAGGGCACGCCAATTTCGCTCTGGTCACCTTCCAGCGCCTTCAGCGCCGAACCGTGGATGATCGGCGTGTCGTCGCCCGGAAAGTCGTACTTCGAGAGCAGTTCACGCACTTCCATCTCGACCAGCTCAAGCAGCTCGGCGTCGTCGACCATGTCCGCCTTGTTCAGGAACACCACCACGTACGGCACGCCAACCTGGCGAGCCAGCAGGATGTGCTCACGTGTCTGCGGCATCGGGCCGTCCGCGGCCGAGCAGACCAGGATCGCGCCGTCCATCTGCGCGGCACCCGTGATCATGTTCTTCACGTAGTCGGCATGGCCCGGGCAATCGACGTGCGCGTAGTGGCGCATCGGCGATTCGTATTCCACGTGCGCCGTCGAGATCGTGATGCCGCGCGCCTTTTCTTCCGGCGCCGCGTCGATCGCGTCATAGGCCTTGAATTCGCCACCAAAACGCTCCGCACCGATCTTCGTCAGCGCCGCCGTCAAGGTCGTCTTGCCGTGGTCAACGTGACCGATCGTGCCCACGTTTACGTGCGGCTTGGTGCGCTGGAATTTCTCTTTCGACATGACTCAAACCTCTAAACAGAATTTGTTGGAAAGTGCGGACAGTGTTGGCCGCTTTTTGATCTTCCGCGACCACGCAGGATCGCAATAGTTACGACTTCTTGATGACCGCTTCGGCGATGCTGTTCGGCGCCTCGGCGTAGTGATCGAATTCCATCGTGAAAGTGGCGCGACCCTGCGACATCGAGCGCAGGCTTGTTGCATATCCAAACATCTCACCCAAAGGAACCTGGGCATCAATGATCTTGCCGGATGGCGTGTCATCCGTTCCCTGGAGGATGCCGCGGCGCCTGCTCAAGTCGCCCATGACATCACCCATATAGTCTTCCGGAGTAACCACCTCGACTTTCATGACTGGTTCCAGCAAGACCGGATTGGCCTTGTTGAATCCCTCTTTGAAGCCGATCGAACCGGCGACCTTGAAAGCCATCTCGTTGGAATCGACTTCATGATAAGAGCCGTCAACCAGCCTGATCTTGATGTCAACCACCGGGTATCCCGCCATCGGCCCACTGGTCATCGCTTCGCGAATGCCCTTGTCGACCGCTGGTACATATTCCTTTGGAACCGAGCCGCCAACCGTTTCATTGACGAACTCGTAACCGGATCCGCGCTCCTGCGGCTCGATCTCGAGGACAACATGACCATACTGGCCCTTGCCACCCGACTGACGCACAAACTTTCCTTCCTGCCTGACCGCCTTGCGAATCGTCTCGCGGTAGGCAACCTGTGGCTTGCCGACATTGGCCTCGACATTGAACTCGCGCCGCATGCGGTCAACCAGAATATCGAGATGCAACTCACCCATACCGGCAATGATCGTCTGCCCTGACTCCTCGTCGGTGCGCACGCGGAAGGAAGGGTCCTCCTGCGCAAGCCGTGACAAGGCAACACCCATTCTTTCCTGGTCGGACTTGGTCTTCGGCTCGACCGCCATGGCGATCACCGGCTCCGGGAACGTCATCCGTTCAAGCGTTATGACCTTGTCCTGCGAACACAGGGTGTCGCCAGTGGTGACATCCTTGAGACCAACGGCTGCAGCGATGTCACCCGCGCGAACCTCCTTGATCTCGTCACGCTGATTCGCATGCATCTGCAGCAAGCGACCAACGCGTTCCTTCCTGCTCTTGACCGGGTTGTAAACCGTATCGCCTGAATTCAGCACGCCCGAGTAGACGCGAAAGAAGGTCAGCGATCCGACAAACGGGTCGGTCATGATCTTGAATGCCAGTGCCGAAAACGGCGCGTCATCGATAGCTGGACGCGTGTCTTCATGCTCAGACTCATCAACACCTTTCACCGGCGGGCGATCCCCGGGTGATGGCAGCAGATGGATAACCGCATCCAGCATCGCCTGCACACCCTTGTTCTTGAACGCCGTGCCACAGAACACCGGAATGATTGAACCCGCTACTGTGCCACTGCGGATTCCAGCGATGATCTCTGCCTCCGACAACCGGCCTTCCTCAAGATACTTGTTCATCAAGTCTTCCGAGGATTCCGCTGCCGCTTCAACCAGGAACGAGTGCGCCTTCTCGCTGACATCCTTGAGGGATGCCGGAATGTCGCCATACTCGAACTTCAAACCCTGGGATTCGACATCCCAGTAGATCGCCTTCATCTTGACCAGATCAACAACACCTTCGAATTCCTCTTCGGCACCGATCGGCACTTGCATCGGTACCGGGCTCGCACCCAGACGCGATTTCAGCTGACCGACCACCTTGTCGAAATCCGCTCCAGTGCGATCCATCTTGTTGACGAAGGCCAACCTTGGAACACTGTACTTGTTGGCTTGACGCCATACTGTTTCCGACTGCGGCTGAACGCCACCAACGGCACAGAGGACGAACACCGCACCATCCAGAACCCGCAGCGAGCGCTCCACTTCAATCGTAAAATCGACGTGCCCGGGGGTGTCGATGATATTGAAACGGTGCTGCTCCAGAGCGCCATCCATGCCCGACCAGAAACAGGTCGTGGCAGCGGACGTGATCGTGATGCCGCGCTCCTGCTCCTGCTCCATCCAGTCCATGGTCGCAGCACCTTCATGCACTTCACCGATCTTGTGATTGACACCGGTGTAGAACAGGATGCGCTCGGTAGTTGTCGTCTTGCCGGCATCAATGTGGGCCATGATGCCGAAATTACGATAACGATCGATTGGCGTGTTGCGAGCCACTACAAATACCTCAAACCTTTACCAGCGATAGTGCGAGAAGGCCTTGTTGGCCTCCGCCATGCGATGCGTTTCCTCACGCTTCTTCACAGCACCACCGCGGCTTTCAGCGGCATCAAGCAACTCCGCTGCCAACTTGCGCGGCATCGTATTCTCACCGCGCTTGCGCGCCGCTTCGATCAACCAGCGCATTGCCAGCGCCATGCGGCGTGACGAACGAACCTCGACCGGAACCTGGTAGGTTGCACCACCGACTCGGCGTGATTTCACTTCGACGGCGGGCGCGACATTTCCAAGCGCCTTCTCGACGACGCCAACCGGCTCAGCGTGCTTCTCGCTGATCTGATCAAGCGCCCCATAGACGATCTTTTCAGCAACGGACTTCTTGCCGCTCTGCATCACCATATTGATGAAGCGAGCAATGACATCGCTGCCGTGCTTTGGATCAGGCAACGTGGTACGGGATGGATTGGAACCTTTACGCGACATGGATCAAACCTTTCCAGGTGAACTTGCTCAGGACTTCGGGCGCTTGGCGCCGTACTTCGAACGACTCTGGCGACGCTTGGTCACACCGGCTGCATCAAGACTGCCGCGAACGGTGTGGTAGCGGACGCCAGGAAGATCCTTGACGCGACCGCCGCGAATAAGCACCACCGAGTGCTCTTGCAGGTTGTGGCCTTCGCCACCGATGTAACTGATCACCTCGAAACCGTTGGTGAGGCGAACCTTGGCAACCTTGCGCAGCGCCGAGTTCGGCTTCTTCGGAGTCGTGGTGTAGACACGCGTGCACACGCCGCGACGCTGAGGGCAATCCTGCAAAGCAGGCGAAGCACTCTTGTACGTCTTTGGACTACGTGGCTTGCGCACCAATTGATTGACTGTTGACATGCGTTTTGAGCCCTAAGAAACAAAAGACAGGCCGAGTAAACTCGACCTGCCCAGAAGCGGGAGTTTAACGTTCAGGCAACAAGACTGTCAACGCCTCGTTGCCTTACGCTCGCATCCATTCGCTCGAACACGAGTCGCTTCCTGCGACTCATTTCGATGTAAGGTAAATCTTCGCTCGTCAGCGACCGCCGCTATTCACCAGCGGCCGACTCTGCCACGGAAGTCGTGGAGCCAAGCGCAGCCCGTTCGGAATCGGTCAGTTCGCCTGCCAAGCTCCGACGAGCGGAGTGATAGGCCAGACCTGTTCCGGCGGGTATCAAGCGACCAACTATAACGTTTTCCTTCAGGCCACGCAAGGTATCTCGCGTACCGCGCACCGAGGCTTCGGTCAGTACGCGTGTGGTCTCCTGGAACGATGCTGCCGAAATGAACGACTCGGTCGCCAGCGAGGCCTTGGTGATGCCCAGCAAGACTGGCAGATATTCGGCCGGCAATCCGTCGCGACCGGTCACACGTTCGTTCTCTTGCAGCACACGCAGGCGATCGGCCTGCTCGCCACGCAGATATCGCGTGTCGCCGGCAACCGATATTTCGACCTTGCGCAACATCTGACGAATGATCGCCTCGATATGCTTGTCGTTGATGCGCACGCCCTGCAGGCGGTAAACGTCCTGGATTTCCTTGGTCAGGTAGACGGCAAGCGGCTCGACCCCGAGCAGACGCAGGATGTCGTGCGGATTCGGCTCGCCATCGACGACGGTTTCGCCCTTCTCCACGTGCTCGCCCTCAAAGACGATGACCTGGCGCCATTTCGGGATCAACTCCTCGTGTTCGCTGCCATCCGAATCGCGGATGATCAGGCGCTGCTTGCCCTTGGTGTCCTTGCCGAAAGCGATGACACCCGAGCGCTCGGCGAGAATCGCCGGCTCCTTCGGTTTGCGTGCCTCGAACAGGTCGGCAACGCGCGGCAGACCACCTGTGATGTCACGCGTCTTCGACGTTTCCTGCGGAATACGGGCAACGACGTCACCCACGCCCACTTGCGCACCATCCTGGAGGGACACGATGGCCCCTGCCGGCAGGAAGTACTGGGCCGGAATATCGGTACCCGGCAGGCGCAATTCGCCACCTTTCTTGTCGACCAGACGCACCATCGGACGCAGATCCTTGGCCGCACTGCCGCGACGTTTCGGATCGGTGATCTCGACGCTGGCCAGTCCGGTCAGTTCATCGGTCTTTTCGATGACCGTGATGCCCTCGACGAAATCGATATAGCGAAGCACACCCGCCACTTCCGATACGATCGGATGCGTATGCGGATCCCACTTGGCGATGGTTTGCCCGGCCTTGACGTCGGCACCGTCCTTGACGTCGATGACCGCACCATACGGAACCTTGTATCGCTCACGCTCACGTCCGTGTGCATCCATGATCGACAGTTCACCGGAACGCGACACTGCAACCAGGTGACCGTTGCCATGCTGCACGGTCTTGAGGTTGTTGAACTTGACTGCGCCGGTCGTCTTGACATGCACGTTGTCGATGGCAGCCGCACGCGACGCCGCACCACCAATATGGAAGGTACGCATGGTCAACTGGGTGCCGGGCTCACCGATCGACTGCGCAGCGATGACACCGACGGCCTCACCGATGTTGACGATGTGGCCACGCGCCAGGTCTCGCCCGTAGCAGAGCGAACAGACTCCGAAGGTTGCTTCGCAGGTAATCGGCGAACGTACCAGGATGGACTGAACACTCTCGACTTCGAGTTGCTCGACGATCTTCTCGTCGAGCAAGGTTCCCTGGGTGACGATCGGATCTTCCTTGTCACCTGGCGCAAACACGTCTTCGGCAACGACACGGCCCAGCACGCGATCGCGCAATGGCTCGACGACATCGCCGCCCTCGACGATGGCGGACATGGTCAGGCCATTTTTCGTGCCGCAGTCCACCGAGGTAACGACAACGTCCTGTGCAACGTCCACAAGCCGGCGCGTGAGGTAACCGGAGTTCGCGGTTTTCAGCGCCGTATCGGCAAGACCCTTTCGGGCACCGTGGGTGGAGTTGAAGTACTGCAGCACATCCAGGCCTTCGCGGAAGTTGGCCTTGATGGGGGTCTCGATGATGGAACCATCCGGTCGAGCCATCAGTCCACGCATGCCGGCAAGCTGGCGGATCTGCGCGGCAGAACCACGCGCACCGGAGTCGGCCATGATGTAGAGCGAATTCATCGACTTCTGATTGATTTCCTCGCCCTTGGCAGTCTTGACCTTGTCGATACCGATGACGTCCATCATGGCTTTGGCCACGAGTTCGTTGGTACGCGACCAGATGTCGACGACCTTGTTGTAGCGCTCGCCGGCAGTAACCAGACCAGACTGGAACTGCTCCTGGATCTCGACAACCTCCTTTTCGGCGACTTCGAGAATGCCGCGCTTGGCATCCGGAATCTTCATGTCATCGATGCCAATCGAGATACCGGCGCGCGTTGCGTAATGGAAGCCCATGTACATGAGCTTGTCGGCAAACACGACGGTTTCCTTCAGACCAAGCAGGCGATAGCAAGCATTGATCAGGCGCGAAATGTTCTTCTTGGTCAATTCGGTATTGGCCAGCGCGAACGGCAGGCCGACCGGCATGATGTCGCTGAGCAGGGCGCGACCGATTGTCGTTTCGACGATGGAGCGGCTCTCGGTACGTTCACCGGTGACGTCATCGATATTGGTCGCATGGAGACGTACGCGAACCTTTGCATGCAGTTCGACGGTGCGGCTCTCGTAGGCGCGATTGACCTCTTCGATGTTGGCGAAAACCATACCTTCGCCGCGCGCGTTTTCCAGCGCGCGGGTCATGTAATAGAGGCCGAGCACGACGTCCTGGGTCGGCACAATGATCGGATCGCCATTGGCCGGCGAGAGGATGTTGTTCGACGACATCATCAGCGCACGCGCTTCAAGCTGGGCTTCCAGCGACAGCGGCACGTGAACAGCCATCTGGTCACCGTCGAAGTCGGCGTTGAACGAGGTGCAGACCAGCGGATGCAACTGGATCGCCTTGCCTTCGATCAGGACCGGCTCAAACGCCTGGATGCCGAGACGATGCAGGGTCGGAGCGCGGTTGAGCAGAACCGGATGCTCGCGGATGACCTCTTCGAGGATATCCCAGACTTCCGCCTCTTCACGCTCGACCAGCTTCTTGGCGGCCTTGATCGTCGCGGCCAGACCGCGGCGCTGCAGCTTGGAGAAGATGAACGGCTTGAACAGCTCAAGCGCCATCTTCTTCGGCAGGCCGCACTGGTGCAGTTTCAAAGTCGGGCCGACTACGATGACCGACCGGCCCGAATAGTCGACGCGCTTGCCGAGCAGGTTCTGGCGGAAGCGACCCTGCTTGCCTTTGATCATGTCGGCCAAGGACTTCAGCGGGCGCTTGTTGGTGCCGGTGATGGCACGGCCGCGACGACCGTTGTCCATCAGCGCATCGACTGCTTCCTGCAGCATGCGCTTCTCGTTGCGCACGATGATGTCAGGCGCATTGAGTTCGAGCAGACGCTTCAGCCGGTTGTTGCGGTTGATGACGCGGCGATACAGGTCATTCAGATCCGAGGTCGCGAAGCGTCCACCATCGAGCGGCACCAGCGGACGCAGATCCGGCGGCAGCACCGGCAGCACGGTCAGCACCATGTACTCGGGACGGTTACCGGATTCGAGGAAGGCCTCGACCAGCTTGATGCGCTTGGTCAGGCGCTTGAGCTTGGTCTCCGAACCGGTCGCCGCGATTTCCTCGCGCAGACGAACCAACTCGGCGGCCAGATCGATCGTCTTGAGCAATTCATAGACGGCTTCCGCACCCATGCGCGCGTCGAACTCGTCACCATGTTCCTCAATCGCGAGCAGATACTGCTCCTCATTGAGCAACTGGCCACGCTCGAGCGGGGTCAGGCCCGGATCAACGCAGACATAGGCCTCGAAGTAGAGAATGCGCTCGATATCGCGCAAGGTCATGTCGAGCATCAGGCCGATGCGCGACGGCAACGACTTGAGGAACCAGATGTGCGCGGTCGGGCTGGCCAGTTCGATATGGCCCATGCGTTCGCGACGAACCTTGGCCAGGGTGACCTCGGTGCCGCACTTTTCGCAGACCACGCCGCGGTGCTTCATGCGCTTGTACTTGCCGCACAGGCACTCGTAGTCCTTGGTCGGCCCGAAGATGGCCGCGCAGAACAAGCCGTCACGCTCTGGCTTGAACGTGCGGTAGTTAATTGTCTCCGGCTTCTTCACTTCGCCGAACGACCACGAACGGATCAGATCCGGCGAGGCCAGCGCGATCTTGATCGCATCGAAGTCCAGCGTCTGACGTTGCTGGTTGAACAGGTTAAGCAGATCTTTCATGGGGTTCTCCTGAGCTCAGCAGCCGATCACTTGGACTTGATTTCGTCCAGCTCGATATTTATCGCGAGCGAACGAATTTCCTTGACCAATACGTTGAACGACTCCGGCATGCCCGCCACCATTTCGTGGTCGCCGTCGACGATGTTCTTGTACATCTGGTTGCGACCGGAAACGTCATCGGATTTGACCGTGAGCATTTCCTGCAACGTGTAAGCCGCGCCGTAGGCTTCCAGTGCCCAGACTTCCATTTCGCCGAAGCGCTGTCCGCCGAACTGGGCCTTGCCGCCGAGCGGCTGTTGGGTGACCAGCGAGTACGGGCCGGTGGAACGCGCATGCATCTTGTCGTCGACCAGATGGTTGAGCTTGAGCATGTGCATGTAGCCGACCGTAACCGGACGATCGAACGATTCGCCGGTACGTCCGTCGATCAGCATGGTCTGTCCCGACTCGGGCAGACCAGCCAACTTGAGCATGGCCTTGATTTCCGATTCGAACGCACCGTCGAACACCGGCGTTGCCATCGGCACACCACTGCGCAGATTGCGTGCCATGGCCAGCAATTCATCGTCGGTGAACGACTTCAGGTCGACGCGCTGCTTGAAGGTGTCCTTGTCGTGGTTGTAGATCGCGTCAAGGAACTTGCGCAGTTCGCTGACCTTCTCGTTGGCGTCGAGCATCTTGCCGATCTTCTCGCCGAGGCCCTTTGCGGCCCAGCCGAGATGGGTCTCGAGGATCTGGCCGATGTTCATGCGCGAGGGAACGCCGAGCGGATTGAGCACGATGTCGACCGGGCGGCCATCGACCGCGTAGGGCATGTCCTCGACCGGGACAATCATCGAGACGACACCCTTGTTGCCGTGGCGTCCAGCCATCTTGTCGCCCGGCTGGATGCGGCGCTTGACGGCCAGATAGACCTTGACCATCTTGAGCACACCCGGAGCGAGATCGTCGCCGGCGGTGATCTTGGCCTGCTTCTCCTTGAAGCGGCGGTCGAACTCCTCGCGATGTCCCTTGATCTGCTCCTGTGCGCGCTCGAGCATCTCGGCGGCATCCTCATCCTTCATGCGGATCGAGAACCACTCGTCGCGTTTGAGACTGTCGAGATA
The DNA here is from genome assembly GCA_016721015.1 of Lysobacterales bacterium. GTDB lineage: Bacteria > Pseudomonadota > Gammaproteobacteria > Xanthomonadales > Rhodanobacteraceae > Dokdonella. The sequence continues at coordinate 235,325 of JADKJL010000013.1, read as the reverse complement.
CTCGTCGCCCAGCGTGGCGCCCTTCTTGATCGAGCCCGGTCCACCATTGACGGTCTTGCCGAGAATCGCACCACGCAGACGGTTGTAAATGGCGCCTTCGAGGATGCGGAACTGGTCGTCAAAGTCCTTCTTGATGCGCTTGACTTCCATTTCCTCGATCTGACGAGCGCGCTTGTCCTTCTCGATGCCATCGCGGGTGAACACGGTGACGTCGATGACGGTGCCATCCATCCCGGGCGGCACGCGCAGCGAACTGTCCTTCACGTCGGAAGCCTTCTCGCCGAAGATCGCACGCAGCAGCTTTTCTTCCGGCGTAAGTTGGCTCTCGCCCTTCGGCGTCACCTTGCCCACCAGAATGTCACCGGCCTTCACTTCGGCGCCGATGTAGACAACACCGGATTCGTCGAGACGCGCCAGGGCCTGCTCACCGACGTTCGGAATGTCGGCGGTAATTTCCTCCGGCCCAAGCTTGGTGTCACGGGCAACGCAGGTCAGTTCCTCGATGTGGATCGTCGTGTAGCGATCTTCCTGGACGACACGCTCCGAGATCAGGATCGAGTCCTCGAAGTTGTACCCATTCCACGGCATGAACGCGACCAGCATGTTCTGGCCCAACGCCAGTTCGCCAAGATCTGTCGAAGGACCGTCGGCCAGCACATCACCGATCTCGACCTTGTCACCGACATTGACCAGCGGTCGCTGGTTGAGATTGGTGTTCTGGTTCGAGCGCGTGTATTTCGTCAACGGATAGATGTCGACGCCGGCATCGTTTTCGCCGATCTGATCCTCGCTGACACGCACGACGATACGCCCGGCATCAACCTGGTCGATTTCGCCACCGCGACGGGCAGCCACGATCACACCGGAGTCACGCGCCACGGCGCGCTCGATACCGGTACCCACAACGGGTGTCTGCGCACGCAGGGTCGGCACTGCCTGACGCTGCATGTTCGCGCCCATCAGGGCGCGGTTGGCGTCGTCGTGCTCGAGGAAGGGCACCAGCGCCGCGGCGACCGAAACGGTCTGCATCGGCGAGACGTCCATGTATTCGACGTCGCTGGGCGGACGCAGCTCGGATTCGCCATGTGAACGGCAGGAAACGAATTCCTCGGTGAAGGCTCCGTCCTTGCTCAGCGGCGAGTTCGCCTGGGCGATGACATGGTCACCCTCATCAATCGCCGAAAGGAACTCGACGTCGTTGGTGATCTTGCCCTTGATGACCTTGCGATACGGCGTCTCAAGGAAACCGTAGCCATTCGTTCGCGCATACACCGCGAGCGAGTTGATCAGACCGATGTTCGGACCTTCCGGCGTCTCGATCGTGCAGACGCGTCCGTAATGGGTCGGATGCACGTCACGCACTTCGAATCCGGCGCGCTCACGGGTCAGGCCGCCCGGGCCCAAGGCCGAGACGCGACGCTTGTGGGTCACTTCCGACAGCGGATTGTTCTGATCCATGAACTGCGAGAGCTGCGAAGAACCAAAGAACTCCTTGATCGCGGCTGCCACCGGCTTGGCATTGATCAGTTCCTGCGGCGTCAGTCCTTCCGACTCGGCCAGCGACAGGCGTTCCTTGACCGCGCGCTCGACACGAACGAGACCGATGCGGAACACGTTTTCGGCCATCTCGCCGACCGAACGCACGCGACGATTGCCGAGGTGGTCGATGTCATCGACCGTGCCGCGGCCATTGCGGATGTCGATCAACACCTTGAGCACGTCGAGGATGTCGGAACCGGTGCCGAGTTCCTTGACCATCGCCTTCGAGGTTTCGTCGTTGCGATCGCGGAAGTAGCGACCGTCATACAGCACGCCAGGACCGGTGTCGTCCTTGCGCCCGACACGCCGATTGAACTTCATGCGACCGACGCGATCGAGATCGTAGCGCTCGGCGGAGAAAAACAGGTTCTGGAACAAGTTTTGCGCCGCATCCTTGGTCGGCGGCTCACCCGGGCGCATCATGCGATAAATCTCGACCAGCGCCTCAAGCGGCGTCTTCGAGGGATCAATGCGCAAAGTCTGCGAGATGTACGGGCCACGATCGAGATCGTTGACCCACAGCGTGGCAAGGCGATCGATTCCCGCCTTGCGGAACGCCTCGACCTGCGTCTCGTCGATCTCGTCATTGGCCGAGGCGAGCAGTTCGCCCGTCTTGGTGTCGACGATGTCATTGGCGAGGATGCGGCCGATCAGGTATTCATCGGGCACTTCCAGCGACTTGATCTTGGCGCTTTCGAGCTGACGCACGTGGCGCGCCGTAATGCGTTTGCCGGCCTCGACGATGACGTCCTTGTCGATGCGCAGGTCAAAGTTCAGCGTCTCACCACGCAGGCGCTCGGCGACCAGCTCAAGCTCGGCGCCATCCTTCTTGCCCAGATGGAACACGTTGTGCTCAAAGAAGATCTCGAGCATCTGCTCGTTGGTGTAACCCAGCGCGCGCAACAAGATGGTGACCGGCAGCTTGCGGCGGCGATCGATACGCGTGAACAACGCGTCCTTCGGGTCGAATTCGAAATCCAGCCACGAACCACGGTACGGAATCACGCGGGCGCTGTAGAGCAGTTTGCCCGAGGAGTGCGTCTTGCCGCGATCGTGATCGAAGAACACGCCCGGCGAACGGTGCAGCTGCGAGACGATGACGCGCTCGGTGCCATTGACGATGAAGGTGCCGGTGTCGGTCATGAGCGGCAATTCGCCCATGTAGACTTCCTGCTCCTTGACGTACTTGATCGCCTTGTTCGACGACTCGCGGTCGTAGATGACCAGGCGCACGGTCACGCGCAGCGGCGCACCGTAGGACATGCCGCGCGAGCGGCACTCGCGCTCGTCGAACGCGGGTTCGCCGAGACGGTAGCTGACGTACTCGAGTGCGGCATACCCGGCGTAGCTCGAAATCGGAAACACCGATTGCAACGCCGCGTGCAGGCCCTTGTCCTCACGTTTGTTCGGATCGCCTTCGAGTTGCAGGAACTCGCGATACGAATCGACCTGGATGGCCAGCAGGAAGGGAACGTCCAGCACGGGCGGACGCTTGCCGAAATCCTTGCGGATGCGCTTCTTTTCAGTGAACGAGTAGGTCATGGTGGGGGTACCGCCTCGGAGCTTGGTCAGCAGGGAAATGCCGGCCGGGGTAAAAGGGAGAATCGGGAATCGGGAATCGGGAATCGGGAAGCGCCTCTAGGAAAGAATCTGCCGCTCCTAGCTGCTCACTATTCTCGATTCCCCATTCCCCATTCTCGATTTGAAACGGACAAAGCCCGGGGGTTTGCACCCCCAGGCTTGCCTGGAACTATTCAGGTAAGCGACCCAATGTGTCGATTACTTGATCTCGACGGTTGCGCCAGCAGCCTCAAGATCCTTCTTGAGCTTGTCGGCGTCTGCCTTGCTGACGGCATCCTTGACCACGGCTGGAGCGGACTCGACCAGATCCTTGGCTTCCTTGAGGCCAAGACCGGTGATTGCGCGGACAACCTTGATGACTTCGACCTTCTTTTCGCCGGCAGCCTTGAGGCCAACCGAGAATTCGGTCTGCTCTTCGACGGCAGCGGCGGGACCTGCTGCTGGGCCGGCGGCCATGGCAACCGGAGCGGCTGCGGACACGCCAAACTTCTCTTCCAGCGCCTTGACCAGCTCCATCACCTCGACGAGGGACTTGCCAGCAATCGCGTCGATGATCTGTTCATTGCTAAGGGACATGATTTAACTCCTGAAAAACGGCTATTGATTGGGTACCGAAAAAACGAACGCTTAGGCGGCCTGCTTCTGGCCGACCTGGTTGATGACGCGCGCCACTTGGACGGCGGGCTCAGCCAGGACACGGACCAGCATGGTGGCAGGCTGTGCGAGCAAGCTGACCAGCATGGTGAGCGCCTGTTCGCGGGTCGGCAGCGAGGCCAGCACGTCAACGTGCGTCCCCGGATATGCCTTTCCGCCCACAGCCACCAACATGGGCTTGAGCTTGTCATTGGCCTTGGCAAATTCCTTGATCAGACGACCGGCAGCGCCGGGATCTTCCTTTGAGAAGGCATAAAGAAGCGGACCTGTGAGTGTGTCCTTGACACACGCGTAATCCGTTCCTTCCACCGCACGGGACACCAGGGTGTTTTTCGCAACCCGGATGAATACCCCGTCCTGACGTGCCTTCTTGCGCAGCTCGGTGAGCTGGGCAACGGTAAGACCGACGTACTCGGAAGCGACCAGTGAATGTGCCGTGGCAGCCACGTTCGCCAGTTCGGCAACGACCTCTTTCTTTTGCGCAAGATTGAGCGCCATTGCTTTCTCCGATTGGGCAACGGCAGCGCTCCTGCGCAAACCAGAACCCGAAAACGACACGGATCGCGTATTCCTTCGCGCATCCGCTGACATCTCGCGATGTCTTGTCTGGTGGCCGTTTCAGAAAACTCTGTCAGGCGACACCATCTACGCAGGCTGGGGGTTTGAGACCTGTCCGACAGGATCGGGATGATCCATTGCTGTTGTGCATCCTTACGTCCCGATCGCGCCATTCCGGCCGCCTGCGGTCTTTGACGGCTGGCTTCATTCCGCTAGCGGAAATCCGCACGCCCTCAAAACCCTGGCGACCGCAAAAGCGATCGCCTTTGAAGCTTTACTTGAGCAACAGGCTCGACGGATCGACCGTGACGCCGACACCCATCGTGCTCGACAGGGAAACCTTCTGCACGAAGATGCCCTTGGCTGCCGCCGGCTTGGCCTTGATCAGGTCCGCCAACAGGTGGCCGAGGTTTTCGCTCAGCGCATTCGCATCAAAGCTGACCTTGCCGATCGTGCAATGGATGATGCCGGCCTTGTCATTGCGGAAACGCACCTGACCGGCCTTGGCATTCTTCACGGCGGTAACGACATCGGCGGCGACGGAGCCATCCTTCGGGTTTGGCATCAAGCCACGCGGGCCAAGCACCTGTCCGAGCTTGCCGACGACGCGCATCGCATCCGGTGTCGCGATGACACGGTCATAGTTCAGATCGCCGGCCTGCATCTTCTCGGCCAGATCGTCCATGCCGACGATATCGGCACCTGCCGCGAGCGCTGCATTGGCCTTCTCGCCAGCCGGGCAGAACACCGCAACGCGCACCGACTTGCCGGTGCCATGCGGCAGCACGGATGAACCGCGCACGCCCTGATCGGACTTCTTCGCATCGATTCCGAGGCGCACGGCCACATCGACGGATTCGACGAACTTGGTCTTGGCACCCTCTTGAACGAGCTTGATCGCATCCGCCAGTGGATATGCCTTGCCCTGGACGACCTTTGCGCGGATTGCCTTGTAACGCTTGCTTATGTTTGCCATGTCTTATCCCTCCACCACCAGACCCATGCTGCGCGCACTGCCGGCGATTGTTCGCACGGCAGCATCCAGATCCGCTGCAGTCAGATCAGGCTCTTTCGCCTTGGCGATGTCCTCAAGCTGCTTGCGCGTGACCTTGCCGACCTTCTCCGTATTCGGGCGCTTTGAGCCCGAGGTGATGCCGACAGCCTTCTTCAGAAGGATGGTTGCAGGGGGTGTTTTCGTGATGAAGGTAAAGCTGCGATCCGAATACGCGGTAATCACGCATGGAATCGGCAAACCGGGTTCGAGCTTCTGCGTGGCGGCATTGAACGCCTTGCAGAACTCCATGATGTTCAGACCGCGCTGACCGAGGGCAGGACCCACCGGCGGCGACGGGTTGGCCTGACCGGCCTTGACCTGCAGCTTGATGTAACCGACTACTTTCTTTGCCATTTTTGTCTACTCCTGGAGTTCGAGCGTCTGCACGTCTGTTCGGACTGCGGGACTCCTCCTTGTTGAAAATGGGAGTGGGAAGTAGGGAGTAGGGAGTGGGAAAGCTTTGCTCTCCTACTCCCCACTCCCCATTTCCCACTTCCGCTCTTAAGCCTTTTCTACTTGACCAAACTCAAGTTCGACCGGGGTGGACCGACCAAAAATCAGCACCGCCACACGCAGGCGGCTCTTCTCGTAATTGACTTCCTCGACGACGCCGTTGAAATCGTTGAACGGGCCTTCGGTGACGCGAACCATTTCGCCTGGCTCGAACAGAACCTTCGGCTTGGGCTTGTCGACGCCATCCTGCACGCGGCGCAGGATCGCATCGGCTTCGGAATCCTTGATTGGCATCGGGCGATCGGCGGTGCCGCCAATGAAGCCCATGACCTTGGGGGTTTCCTTGATCAGGTGCCATGATTCATCGTCAATGCGCAGGGTTCGGTTGTCCTCGTGCGTTTCAATCTGCACCAGCACATAGCCGGGAAAAAATTTCCGCTCACTGCGGCGCTTCTGACCACCACGCATTTCGATGACTTCCTCGGTCGGAACCAGGATATCGCCGAATTTCTCCTCCATCGAGGCGCGTGCGATCCGCTCGCGAAGAGCGCGCGAGACCTGGTTCTCGAATCCGGAATAGGCGTGAACGACGTACCAGCGCTTTGCCATAACTGTCTCAGTGCCCGAGCGTAAGGAGCCAGTCCATGACGACCCATTTGAGAATCAGGTCGATCAGGCCCAGGATGAGGCTGATAAGGATAACCACCACGATGATCACGCCCGTGGTACGAATTGTCTCATCGCGTGTCGGCCAGACCACCTTGCGCAGTTCGAATTGCGACTCGGCAACGAAGACGCGCAGATTGCGGCCACTGTGAGTGGTCGCAGCAACCAGCCCGGCCAGAACAAAGGCGCCGATCAGGGCGACCACGCGCAATGCCGTGCTCCACTGCCCGGCAAAATAGTAGAAGCCGAACAGCCCGCCGACGATGAGCAACACCGCCAGACTCAGCTTGACGATGTCGAGGCCGCTGTTGCTTTCGGATTGTTCAAGCTTTGCGTTCATTCGTCCTGCCGTTGTGTGCTGGATGCGCACCAGCACCTTCGATTAGCTGGCACGCCAGGAGGGACTCGAACCCCCAACCTGCGGTTTTGGAGACCGCTGCTCTGCCAATTGAGCTACTGGCGTATTTGGTAGCGGAATCGGGAATGGAGAACGGGTTAAAGCGAAGTGCAGCTTTGCCGTTTCCCTATTCCCTACTCTCTATTCCCGTATGTATTACTTGATGACCTTGGCAACGACACCGGCGCCGACGGTGCGGCCGCCTTCGCGAATCGCGAAGCGCAGACCATCGTCCATTGCGATCGGCGCAATCAAGGTCACCACCATCTGCACGTTGTCACCCGGCATCACCATCTCGACGCCTTCCGGCAGCTCGCAAGCGCCGGTCACGTCAGTCGTGCGGAAGTAGAACTGCGGGCGGTAGCCCTTGAAGAATGGCGTATGACGACCGCCTTCTTCCTTCGACAGCACATACACCTCAGCCTCGAACGTCGTATGCGGGGTGATCGATCCCGGCTTGGCCAGAACCTGGCCGCGCTCGACGTCGTCACGCTTGGTGCCGCGCAGCAGCAGACCGGCGTTGTCGCCTGCCTGGCCCTGATCGAGCAGCTTGCGGAACATCTCGACGCCGGTGACCGTGGTCTTGACCGTCGGACGGATGCCGACGATTTCAATTTCGTCGCCCACCTTGATGATGCCGCGCTCGATGCGTCCGGTGACGACCGTGCCGCGACCCGAAATCGAGAATACGTCCTCGACCGGCATCAGGAACGCCTTCTCGATGTCACGCTGCGGCTCCGGAATCCAGCTGTCCAGTGCATCGACCAGCTTGACGATCGAGGGCACGCCAATTTCGCTCTGGTCACCTTCCAGCGCCTTCAGCGCCGAACCGTGGATGATCGGCGTGTCGTCGCCCGGAAAGTCGTACTTCGAGAGCAGTTCACGCACTTCCATCTCGACCAGCTCAAGCAGCTCGGCGTCGTCGACCATGTCCGCCTTGTTCAGGAACACCACCACGTACGGCACGCCAACCTGGCGAGCCAGCAGGATGTGCTCACGTGTCTGCGGCATCGGGCCGTCCGCGGCCGAGCAGACCAGGATCGCGCCGTCCATCTGCGCGGCACCCGTGATCATGTTCTTCACGTAGTCGGCATGGCCCGGGCAATCGACGTGCGCGTAGTGGCGCATCGGCGATTCGTATTCCACGTGCGCCGTCGAGATCGTGATGCCGCGCGCCTTTTCTTCCGGCGCCGCGTCGATCGCGTCATAGGCCTTGAATTCGCCACCAAAACGCTCCGCACCGATCTTCGTCAGCGCCGCCGTCAAGGTCGTCTTGCCGTGGTCAACGTGACCGATCGTGCCCACGTTTACGTGCGGCTTGGTGCGCTGGAATTTCTCTTTCGACATGGCAGTGTTCTTCTCGGGAGATCGTGTCGGGTGGATGGGAAAACTGGTGCTCACGAATGGAATCGAACCATCGACCTCTTCCTTACCAAGGAAGTGCTCTACCGACTGAGCTACGTGAGCGTGGAGCTTTGGTGCTTTGGAGCGGGAGAAGGGAATCGAACCCTCGTAATCAGTTTGGAAAACTGATGTTCTACCATTGAACTACTCCCGCTTGGCAGAACTTTCCTGGTATCGCGCCGAAGGCGATCACTGCCTTCAGATGCTACAAAACACACGTTACAAATCCTGGTGGAGGGAGGTGGATTCGAACCACCGAAGGCGTAAGCCAGCAGATTTACAGTCTGCCCCCGTTGGCCGCTTGGGTATCCCTCCAGACACGGAGCCGCGCATTTTCACGGAGAGCGCCTTGGGTGTCAACAGCAAAAGGTGTGCCGACCGGGACATCGGGTCGCTTTTATCGTCAACCGCGGGTTGCTCGGCATTGCTGAACGACTTCGCCGCGTGTCAGTCGGGTCGAAAGGCCGCCGCTTCCTCCTTGATCCGGCGCCCGACCTCCATGACCTTCAGCGCATATTGGCCCAGAGCGATGTCCTCGCGGGTCAAGGGGATCCATGCCGGCACCGGACTCGGCCTTCCATCCGGTGCGTCCAGGGCCACAAAGGTCATCACGCAGTGGGTCGCCAGCCGCTCCTCGGTTTGCCTGAGATCACGCGCGATGACATCGACGGTGATTTGCATGCTGGAGGTGCCGGTATGCACGAGTTTGCAGCGAACCTGAACGAGATCGCCGATCAGAATCGGAGCGACAAACTCGATCCCGCCGACGGCTGCGGTCACACAGTACTTGCCACTCCAGGCGACCGCGCAGGCATAGCCCGCCTGGTCGATCCAGCGCAATACGGCTCCGCCATGCATCTTGCCGCCGAAATTGACGTCGGTCGGTTCGGCCAGGAACTGGAACTCAAGTTCACGCTGGTGGCCGGGCACGGCAATCTCCTCGATTGTTCAGACGTTGAAACGGAAATGCAGGACATCGCCTTCCTTGACGATGTATTCCTTGCCCTCCAGACGCAATCGGCCGGCTTCCTTGGCTCCAGACTCACCACGATACTTGATGAAATCGTCATAGGCGATGGTTTCGGCGCGGATGAAGCCGCGTTCGAAATCGGTGTGGATGACCGCGGCAGCTTGTGGCGCCGTGGATCCGGCCTTGACCTGCCAGGCGCGCACTTCCTTGACGCCCGCAGTGAAGTAGGTCTGCAGGCCGAGCAACTTGTAGCCGGCGCGGATTACGCGGTTCAGACCTGGCTCGTCGAAGCCCATGTCGGCCAGGAACGCATTGCGATCCTCGTCTTCAAGCTGGGACAACTCTTCCTCGATCGCCGCACAAACCGGCACGACCTCCGCTCCTTCAACCTCGGCCCGTTGCCGAACCAGCTCGAGCAACGGATTGTCCTTGAACCCATCTTCGAGAACATTTGCGATATACATCAATGGCTTGAGAGTCAGCAGGAAGAGATCGCGAACCAGCGCGAGCTCATCTTCGTCGAGATCAACCGCACGCGCAGGCTTGCCCTCGTTCAGTGCGTCTGCAAGCTTCTGCAGCACCGGTCGCTTGGCCAGCGCCTCCTTGTCGTTGGCCTTGGCCGCACGCTCGGCCTTGTTCAAGGCCTTGTCGACCGATTCAAGATCGGCCAAGGCCAGTTCGGTGTCGATCGTCTCGATATCGGAAATCGGATCGATCTTGTTCGCCACATGCACGATATCCGGATGCTCGAAACAGCGCACGACATGCGCAATCGCGTCGACCTCTCGGATATGCGCAAGAAACTTGTTGCCAAGCCCCTCGCCTTTTGACGCGCCAGCGACCAGACCCGCGATATCGACGAACTCCATCGAAGTCGGGATAGTCTTCTGCGGCTTGACGATCTCGGCAAGCTCGCCCAGACGCGGATCCGGCACCGGCACGACGCCGACATTCGGATCGATCGTGCAGAACGGAAAATTGGCTGCCGCGATGCCGGCCTTGGTCAGCGCATTGAAAAGCGTCGATTTGCCGACATTGGGCAGACCGACGATGCCGCATTTGATACCCATTTTGAAATCCGGGAGTGGGGAGTGGGGAGTGGGGAGTGGGATATAGCAGGCTTCATGCGGAGTTCGGGATTGGAAGAGACAGGATCTGGCTCTCCTACTCCCTACTCCCCATTTCCTACTCCCGCTCCTGCGTATGCAACCTCTTCATCGCCTCGTTGAAGTCTCCGCGAATGGCGAGCGGAAGCACGTCGATGGCTGCACCGATTGCGCCGAGAATCGCCTGCTCGTCATTGGAGCCGGCACGACCCAAGACCCAGGAAGTGACCCGATCCTTGTGCCCTGGATGGCCGATACCGATGCGCAGGCGGTGGAATCTTGCATGGCCGAGGTGGGCGACGATATCGCGCAGGCCGTTCTGGCCACCATGGCCACCGTCGAATTTGAGTCGTGCACTGCCCGGCGGGAGATCCAGGTCGTCATGCACCACGAGCATCTCTTCGGCCTCGATCTTGTAATAACGCAATGCACTTGCAACTGCGATGCCGCTCTTGTTCATGAAGGTGATCGGCTTCTGCACCCAGATGGGCTCGCCGTCAATCACGTACTTCGCTGTTTCCGCGTGCAGTTTCGATTCAATTCCGAAGCGTAGCTGCTCACGCAGGGCCAGTGCATCGACAAACCAGAACCCGGCGTTGTGCCGGGTTCTGAGATGTTCGGCGCCTGGATTGCCGAGCCCCACGATCAGCCGCAGACCGCTCATGGCGAGTCGATTGCTCCTGCTCGTGGAAAATCAGCAACCACGCGACTACTTGTCGCCTTCGCCTTCCTTCTTCTCTTCGGTGCCTTCGCCCGCCTCGGTCGGCTCGACTTCCGCACGACCCAGCTTGGCGATGACCACGGCGATGTCGTGCTCCTTGCCGAGCTTCAACTCGGCAACTTCGGTTCCCTTGGGCAACTTCAGCGACGAGAGGTGCAGGATATCGTCGACCTTCAGATCAGCGAGATCGACTTCGATGAACTCGGGCAGATCCTTCGGCAAACAGGAGACTTCAACTTCCGTGATCTCGTGCATGATGACCACACCGGCGGTCTTGCCGGCCGGTGAGGTTTCCTGGTTCAGGAAGTGCAGCGGGACGCGCACGCGAATCGCCTCGTTCTCGTTGATACGCAGGAAATCCAGATGCAGGATCTGTTGCTTGAACGGATGCCGCTGCATGTCACGCAGGAGCACCTTCTGCACGTCTCCATTGAGGCTCAGGTCGAGAATCGAGGAGTAAAACCATTCGTTCTGTGAAGCCAGGTAAACATCGTTGTGTGCCATCTGGATGCTGACCGGGCCAAGTTCTCCGCCACCGTAGACGATGGCCGGCACGCTGCCCGCACGACGCAGGCGGCGGCTCGCACCCTTCCCCTCGTCCTTGCGCAGCGCTACCGAAAGTTCATGTGTCTTTGCCATTTTGTGTTGCCTTTTCTAGTGTTGATTCGCCTCGCGGCGATTGAAGAACTCCCCCGCGACCAGGGGAGTTGTTGGAACTGGGAATGGAGAATGGGGAATAGGGAATGGGTGAAAAGCCTCAAGCCGCTTCTACCATTCCCTATTCCCCATTCCCAATTCCCCGCTGTCAATCCACATACAACGAGCTCACCGATTCGCCAAAGGCGATGCGGCGGATCGTTTCAGCCAGCAGCTCGGCGACCGACAGCTGGCGGATGTTCTTGCAGGCACGCGCTTCGTCGGACAGCGGAATCGAATCGGTGACCACCAACTCATCAAGCTGGGAGCCTTCCAGATTCCTTATCGCCGGGCCGGAAAGCACGGCATGCGTGCAGTAGGCGACGACCTTGCGTGCACCCTGGCGTTTCAATGCCGCGGCCGCTGCACACAGGGTTCCTGCGGTATCGACAATGTCATCGACCAGCACGCAGACCTTGTCCTTGACCTCGCCGATGATGTTCATCACCGTCGCCTCGTTGGGTCGCGGCCGGCGCTTGTCGATAATGGCCAGATCGGCATCGTCGAGGCGCTTGGCAATCGCCCGCGCACGCACCACGCCGCCAACATCAGGGCTGACCACGATCAAATCCTCCCTGGCGTAGTAGCGCCAGATATCGGCCAGCAATACCGGCGAGGCGTAAACGTTGTCGAGCGGCATGTCGAAGAAACCCTGGATCTGGTCGGCATGCAGGTCAACCGTCAACACCCGATCCGTGCCGACCGCACCAATCATCTTGGCCGCCACCTTGGCCGTGATCGCAACGCGTGCCGAACGCGGACGTCGATCCTGGCGCGCATAGCCGAAGTAAGGCAGTACTGCCGTCACGCTGGCCGCCGATGCGCGCTTGAGCGCGTCGATCAGAACCAGCAGTTCCATGAAATTGTCGGCCGTCGGCGCGCAGGTCGGCTGCACGACGAAGACTTCCTGGCGGCGCACGTTTTCCTCGATCTCGACTTGAACCTCGCCGTCGCTGAAGCGGCCGACCTGGGCCTTGCCGAGCGGCACACCGAGCTCGCTGCAAATTGCCTGACTAAGCGGACGATTCGCGTTGCCACTGAACACCAGGATGCTTGATGAATTCGCCGCCGTGCTCACTGCGCCACTCCGTGCAACTGACTGTGGCTGCCTGCAGGGCAGCGTGGATCGAATGCCACACCCGGAAATTCGGGAGTGGCTGGGGCGGCAGGATTCGAACCTGCGTATGCCAGGATCAAAACCTGGTGCCTTACCGCTTGGCGACGCCCCACCAACAAAACTGCAATCCCGCCGAACAACCCGCGTGAAAAATCACGGGTCTGTTCCAGGATGTTCAACCAGAGCCGTCGCAGTGCTGCGCCAGCAAAGGTGAAACATTGATGCCGCGCGCGACCCAGGCGCTCATTGCCGACGGACAAGCCTCTGCAATCATCTTCGCCTCGGACGCATCCGTCGCCAGGAAAACCACGCCCCCGGTACCGGTCAATCGGGCATCACCAAACCTGGAAAGCCAATCCAGCGCTCTGGCGACAGCCGCGTAGCGCGTCCGAACAACCGGTTCGAACACGTTTTCGGTCTTCGACCCGGAAAGGTAGCCCGCAATTGTCAAGGGTGTGCTATCGCGTGTCAATTCGGGCGCCTGAAAAAGTGCCGCGGTCGACACGCCAGCAGCGGGATCGAGGATGACGTAACTACGCTCGGGAAGCTCGACTGGAACGAGTTCGTCGCCGACGCCTTCGGCAAACGCACTGCGCCCGTAAATGAAAACCGGCACGTCGGCGCCAATCTCACGGCCAAGACGAGCGAGCGCCGGCAGGCTCAGCCCGCATCGCCATAGCTGATTGAGCGCGACCAGCGTGGCCGCCGCATCGGAACTGCCGCCACCCATGCCGCCACCGACCGGAATCCTCTTGTCGACGCGCAGGTCTGCTCCGCCCGGCGAACCGGTGGCCGATTTCAGCAGATGTGCCGCACGCACGACCAGGTCATCCTGTTCGGTGACATCCGAGTGTTCACCGAGCCGTCGAATCGCAGCATCGCCGCGAACGCGGCAATGCACGGTGTCACCCCAGTCGAGCAACTGAAAGACTGTCTGCAGGTTGTGGTAGCCATCGGGCCGTCGACCAGTTATGTGCAGGAACAGGTTCAGTTTCGCCGGCGCAGACCAGGCACTCCAGTCCCCCTGAACCGGCACATCGGTCACGGCAGACCCCAGTGCTGGATGACCAGACGCACCTTGTATTCGCCATTGCTGGCGAAGATCCGGCGCGGCAGGGCCGGATTGTTCGTCCGTTCGTAATCGCGAAACTCGATTGTCCATCCACCCTGACGAAGTTCAGCAAGCAAGCCATCCGCCGCGAAAACGACGTCGGCCTTGCCCGGCGCACGAATTCCGCGCACCCAATAGGCCAGTTCCGATATCGGCACCTTCCAGCCCAGTTCCTGGCCAAGAACCTCGGCGGCGCTCGTGCCGGATACCGCCTGGGTACGCAACCCGGTCAATTGCGCGTGCTGCAAGTCGCCGCTCAAGGTCCAGGTCTTGCCGCTGACCGGTGCGCTGAGGGCAAACCGGAATGTCTCGCCACGCTGGATCCAATCGAGCGAACCGCTGCCCGAGTCGCCCGGCCCGGAAATGGCCATGCGCCCGTGCAGGGCCCAGTCCCGCTGTGCCAGCAAGATGCCCTCACGCTGCTCCAATGCGCTCATGCGCTCAGCGTCGGGACGCAAGCGTGGCGCGGCACATGCGGCCAGCAGGACGACGAGCAGGGCCAACGACGCGGCGCGGATCAGTGCGCCATTGCGCGTTGAGCCGTTCACGATGCCAGACGCTTGACGGTCTCGATCAGCACCTTGTTGTCAGCATCCTTCTTGCGGCCCTGCTCCCAAATCTGGCGCGCCTCGTCACGATCGCCGCTGACCCAGAGGACTTCGCCAAGATGTGCCGCGACCTCGCTGTCCGGCTGCTTTGCGTAGGCCTTGCGCAACAGTTCAACGGCTTCCCCGATATTGCCAAGCCGATACTGGGCCCAGCCATAACTGTCGAGGATGGCGGGCTCGTCAGGCTTGATCCTGATCGCTTTTTCGATCAGTTCGACGGCCTCGCTCAATCGGTTCGTCCGATCAACCAGGGTGTAACCGAGCGCATTCAGGGCATCGGCACTTTCGGGATCGGTCGCCAGCAACTTGCGCAGATCACGCTCGCCTGCGGCCAGATCCTCCATTTCGATCGACAGCATCGCCCGCGCATACAGCAGGCGGGGCTCGTCAGGGGCGCGATCAAGTCCACCCGAGTAGACGGTGAGCGCCGCCGCCTTGTTTCCCTTGGCGATCAGCAACTCGGCTTCGAGCAGAATCAGATCCATGCTTTCGCCGGATTCGGGTACGGCTGCCAGACGCAGTTCTTCAAGCTTGCTTGCGGCAAGCCCTGCATCGCCTCCCTTGTCGCTCAACACGACGACGCGCATGCCGGCAGCGAACCAGTGCTCGTCACTTTCGGGCACCTGCCGATACCAGTCGATGGCCTGCGAATTCTTCTTGATCAATTCGGCCAACTGGCCAAGCAGGTAAATGCGCTTTCCTGCGAGTTCGCTCTTGTCGGACTCGATTTCGCGATACAGCGCGCCAAGTTGGACCTTGTCGTCGGCGCGTGCCAGATAGGCGGCGCGCGCGCCATACACCACATCGGTCTGCTTGCCGACGGCGAGCGCGCGTGCGGCGGCCGCATTGTCGCCACTCTCGGCAAGCAGAGCGGCATAGCCGATGCGCAAGCGCAGGCTTTCGGGATCTCGCTTGAGCGCCTGCGCAAAGCGCTGGCGCGCGGTGACCTTGTCCTTGCGATCGAGCGCAAGCTGGGCGCTCCAGGCCAATGCATCACCGGAGTCGAATCGCTTCACCGATTCTGTCGAAAGGCGTTCGGCAAGGGCTTTGTCATCCAGCTTGAAGGCGAGCTGGCTCATCGCGACCCAATCCTGATCGTTTTCGCCAAGTCTCTGGGCTGTTGCCAGCCGCGCCAGCAGGGCCGCAGCAATTTTCTTGTCCTTCGCCGCGATCAGGGCCTGGGCGATGGGTCGCCAGCGACTCTCGCCGCCGCGCGCCGCAAGTTCGGCCAGCGCTGCATAAGCGCCCTCCACATCGTCTTCGGCCAGGGCAATCCAGGCTTGCGATTGCAGGATTCCGACGGCTTTTGGATCGAGGCTCTGCCAGCGCTTCAGGGTCGTGCGCGCGAGTTGCCATTGCGTGCTGGCCAGGGCGAGCCGGGTCGCCTGCTCGGCGATTGCCGAATCCGTGCTCAAGGCCGATGCCTCCGCATAACCGTTCGCGGCCGTCGCGAGATCGCCGCGCTGCAAGGCATATTCGGCGGAGATCAGCTTGAGCGGCAGATCGCCGGCTTCGGCGACCGCGTGGACGCTTTGCTCGATCGGAGCCTTGCGTGACGTTTCGCGGACAGGCGCTGCACACGCGCCGAGCAGAAATCCCGCTGCCACGAGCACGCTGATCCATCCGCGCCTGCCCCCAGGCAACCCCAAATCAGACTTGATGACTTGCTTTGGCACGCGTCAAAATCCTCACGAATCACGTAATTGCTTGAACTTGCACGGTGTCGCCCGCACAATCCTGACACCCTTGGGCACTGATCGGATCCATCTAAAACGGTCGGAAACACCATGAGTCAGACCGATCAGCACATCGTTTCGTTCAGCGCTGGAGAAATTGCGCTGAAACGCAATTCTACGCAGTCGGCTGCGCGCCTGCCTGTGACCCGACGTATTGATCGGCAACGGACCGAATTGTTGCACGCATGGCCCTGATCACTCTCGGACTCAACCATCTCTGCGCACCCGTCGCATTGCGCGAACGCGCGGCATTCAGCGCGGACGCCACCAGCGGAGCCCTGATCGAACTGATCGCCCAACCCGGGGTGCGCGAAGCGGCGATCCTGTCGACTTGCAACCGCACCGAGCTTTATTGCCATGTCGACGCCGGCGCCGAGGCTTCTCCGTTTGAATGGCTGCATCGTCATCAGCAACTGCACGGGGCGAACATCGAGGAGTTCCTCTATCGCTACCACGATGCCGATGCCGTGCGTCACCTGTTCCGGGTTGCCACCGGGCTCGAATCGATGATTCTCGGCGAGCCGCAGATCCTCGGCCAGGTCAAGGACGCCTACTCGATCGCGCGTGACGCCCGCGCCCTCGATGCACCGCTGGAGCGCTTGTTCCAGAACACGTTTTCGGTGGCCAAGCGGGTTCGCTCGGATACACGCATCGGCGCAAGCACGGTTTCGGTTGCCTTCACCGCGGTGCGCCTGGCTGAAACGGTGTTCACCGACCTTGCCGATGCCTGCGTGCTGCTGATCGGTGCCGGCGAAACCATCGAACTGACCGCACGACACCTGACCGAAGCCAAGGTGCGCCGGCTGATCGTCGCCAACCGCACGCTCGACAATGCGCAGGCGCTGGCCAGCCGGTTCGGCGGCTACGCGATTGCCTTGAGCGATCTCGAAAAGCACCTGGCCGAAGCGGATATCGTGATTTCCTCGACCGCAGCCCGCGAGCCGATCCTGACCAAGGCCATGGTCGAGCGCGCCATTGCTGCACGGCGACGCCGGCCGATGTTCCTTGTCGACATTGCCGTGCCGCGCGACATCGAGGCGGATGTCGCCAAGCTATCCGACGTGTTCCTGTACACGATCGATGATCTGCGCGAAGTGATCGACGAAAACCTGCGCTCGCGCCAGCAAGCGGCGCGCGAAGCCGAAGCGATGATCGAGCTTTCGGTCGAGCACTTCATGGGTTGGTGGCGATCACTCGAATTGCGCAATCCGATTGCCAGCGTGCGCGGATCGGCCGAAGCGAACCGCGACGAGATCCTGCTCAAGGCACGCGGCATGCTCGCCCGCGGCAGGAGCCCCGAGGAAGCCCTGGACTTCCTCGCCCACACGCTGACCAACAAGTTGCTGCACGCGCCCAGCGCCAACCTTCGCGCGGCTGCCCTGCGCGGCGACAGTGAACTGCTGCAAGCCGCCGAACGGCTTTTCGATACTGCGCTTCCCGCAGCGCGGGCGAGCATCGGGCGCGAGGACGCCAAAGACGGCGATTGAAATCCGTCGCGCGCATCCGACCCTCTCATTCAAGCCGGGTCACCATCACGTATCATGCGCGCCGCCGCCATTCGATCGTGCGGCCCCAGGAAACCCATGACACCATCGATCCGGCGCAAGCTCGAACAGCTTGCCGAACGCCATCAGGAGCTCGAGCACCTGCTCGCCAGTGCGGAAGTTCTCGGTGATACGAAACGCCTGCGCGACGTCTCCCGCGAACTTGCCCAGCTGGCACCACTGAGCGAGTCGCTGGCCGCCTACGATGCCAACCTCAAGGCACTGACCGCGGCGCGCGCGATGCTGGGCGATGCCGAGATGGCCGAACTCGCGGCCGAGGAAATCGCTGCGCTGGAAGCCCGCGAGATCGAACTCGACGAGCAACTCAACCTGTTGCTGCTACCCAGTGATCCGCGCGACGAAGGCAACCTGTTCCTTGAGATCCGTGCTGGCACCGGCGGCGATGAAGCGGCGATTTTCGCTGGCGACCTGCTGCGCATGTACCTGCGCTATGCTGAACAGCGCCGTTGGCAGGTCGAGGTTCTGAGCGAAAGCGGTGGGGAACACGGCGGTTACAAAGAAGTCATTGCCCGCATCGAAGGCAAGGGAGCGTATTCGAAGCTCAAATTCGAATCGGGCACCCACCGCGTCCAGCGCGTTCCCGAAACCGAATCCCAGGGTCGCATCCATACCTCGGCGGCAACCGTGGCGATCCTGCCCGAGCTCAGCGAGATCGACGATATCGAGCTCAATCCGGCCGATCTCAAAACCGACACCTTCCGCGCCTCAGGTGCCGGTGGCCAGCACGTCAACAAGACCGACTCGGCGATCCGCATCACCCATCTGCCGACCGGCATGGTCGTCGAATGCCAGGACGAGCGCTCGCAGCACAAGAATCGCGCCCGCGCCCTGTCCCTGCTCAAGGCGAAGCTGCTCGACGAGCAACGCAGCAAGCAGACCGCCGAACAGGCCGAATCACGTCGTCTGCAGGTCGGTTCCGGAGATCGCAGCCAGCGCATCCGCACCTACAATTTTCCGCAGGGCCGGGTCACCGATCACCGCGTCAACCTGACCCTCTATCGCCTGCCGGAGATCATGCAAGGCGAGCTGGACGAGCTGATCGATACCCTGACTCGCGAAGACCAGACCGATCAGTTGGCGGGGCTGGCCGATCAGCATTGAGCGGGAGTGGGGATGACCAGCCGTTCGGCTGTTGAACACCGGGATTCGGGAAAGCGCAAGGCCTCGCGCCTGAAGGCGCTCCTACAAGATTTCGCTGGCCTTGGGATTCCGTGCGCGACTGCGGTCGAGGGCGTTCATTGCAAATGCCAATGGCGTTCATTTCCGCAGCATGGTGCCCTGATTTTGCAAGAGCGCCTTCAGGCGCGAGGCCTATCGCACGAAATTCGGGATTCGACCGACGCCGCGACTCCGAAGGATCAGGTTGGATCAGAGCGTCTTGCCGATGACATCGGATTTCAAAGTAACGCTGGATTCGAGCGCAATGCTGCTGCCCGCATCGAACGCGGTATCGCCATTTTGGGTTGGATAGCGACAGCCGTCTCCCCCGGAGGCATTGGTGATTGCGACAAAGCAAATCGGAAGCCATGCCCGACCCTCAACGCCATGACCTGCCACGCGCTCCGGCTTGAAGGTCCAGGTTCGAACGGCGGTGATCACTCGCGTACACAATGTATTTTTCTTATATTTTCAAAGCAGCTCGATGCTTCAACTACGCAGGTGCCACGTGCGCTCCGCGCAAATTGTCGAATCGCCCGGAAAAACCTGGGCCGGGTCGAGACCGGTACCGCCATGTCCCTTTCGAACGCAGAAAAACATCGCGCCCGGCATGCCGGGCGCGATTCAACCATTGCGAAGAGAATCGATTTCGCCTATTTGGCTGGAACCGACGTCCAGCGCTTCAGCCAGGCATTGACCGTGTTGTGCCACTGGACGCTGTTGTGCGGCTTGAGCACCCAGTGGTTCTCGTCCTTGAATACCAGCAGTTCGCTCGGAATTCCACGACGCTGCGCCGCATTGAACGCGGCCAGACCTTGCGAGGTGGGGATGCGGAAATCCTTGTCGCCCTGCACGATCAACATCGGCACTGTCCAATCCTTGACGTGGTTGAGCGGATTGTATTTCTCATAGGCTTCCGGATTGTCGTAGACGGTGCCACCGTTCTCCCACTCGCTGAACCACAGTTCTTCGGTTTCGTAGCCCATGGCACGCGTATCGAAGACGCCATCGTGGGTGACCAGACACTTCCAGGGCTCGTTCCAGTTGCCGGCGATCCAGTTGACCATGTAGCCGCCATACGAAGCGCCCAGTGCGCAGGCACGACTGGAGTCAAGGAATGGATATTTCTTCAATGCGGCAGCCCAGCCAAGCTTGAGATCTTCCAGCGGCTTGCCACCCCAATCCTGCGAAATCGAGTCGGTGAAGGCCTGACCATAGCCGGTCGACCCATGGAAATTGATGGTGACCACGGCAAAGCCCTGCCCGGCGTAGGTCTGCGGATTCCAGCGGTAATGGAAATCGTTGGTCATCGCACCCTGCGGTCCACCGTGGATGATGAAGGCAACCGGATACTTGCGACTCGACTTGAAGCCGACTGGCTTGACCACGTAGCCCTGCACGGTTGCGCCCTCGGCACCCTTGAAGGTGAAGAATTCAAAATCGCCCATGCGCAGATCCTTCAGCCGCGCCGCATTGAAGCGCGTAATCTGCTTGAGATTTCGGCCACGCAGATCCGCCGTGTACAGGTCGGTCGGATGCTTGAGATCGTTGCGCGCAATGAGCAAGGCGTTCGAACCGACATCGAAGCCGGCAACCTGTCCATCACCGACCAACTTGCTGACCTTGCCGCTGGCGACGTCAATTGCAAACAGGGGATGCTGACCATTGTCGTCAGTGGTTGTATACAGAGTCTTGCCATCAGCGGACTCCTTGAGCGCGCCGGCCGAACGATCCCATCCGCTGGCTACTTCGCGACGCTCGCCGCTGGCCAGATCAAGCGCCATGATGGCAAAACGATCAGCCTCGAACCGGGGACGCTTCATGGCCAGGTAGTACAAGGTCTTGCCGTCCCGTGATGGCAGCGGATTGGCGTCCCAGGCCTTGTTCTCGGCGGTATGGTTGACCGGCGCTGCCGAACCATCGGCAGGCACCGAGTAGATATCGAAATTGGTCGACCAAGGCTCGCCGGTCTTTACGTTGCGCACATCGAAATAGACGGTCGAACCATCCGGTGAAAATGCATACTCGGCGTCATCGCCGAACGGCTTCGAGGGCACATCGCCATCCATGCTGCCGGTCAGCAGCTTCGGCTGACCGAGCTTGCCATCGGCATTGAATGCGGCAACCAGCAGTTGCGAGCGACGACCATCCATCCATTGATCCCAGTGGCGCACAAAGCCCCCGCTGAAGAGCATGCCGCTGGCCTTGTCGTCTTCAGGCTTGTCGAGACGCCTCTTGGTACAGGCGATCGGTGCCGCATCGGTGGCGCAATCGACGAACAGATCAACCGAGAAGGCTACCGACCGACCATCGGGCGACAACTTGTAACTGCCGATATCGAGCGCCAGGGTTGCCACCGCCTCGGCCTCGCCACCGGCCGCACCAACTCGCCAAAGCTGGTTCACATCGTCCTTGGTGGCAAGGAAATACAGGCTCTCGCCATCCACCGACCAGCGTGGGGTATTCGCGTTGAGCCCCGCATCGGTCAGCCGGGTCGGCTTGCCGCCCGCCATCGACACGGCCCAGATGCTCGTTTTGCCCTTGTTCGCGGCATAGTCGGTTTCACGCAACTGGAAAACCGCGGTTCGCCCATCCGGCGACAATTGCGCATCGCCCACCCGATCCATCATGACCAGGTCCTTGGCATCAAATGGCTGCGGCGCGGCCAGCGCAGGCAAGGCAAAGATCAACATGGAAACAACAGTCAACGATTTCATCGGCAGCAATCCCCGGGAATGAACGACTGATGGTAAGGCGGCCGGGGCTTCGGGGAAAGCGGCGCCGGTCACGGCAACGGATTGAAAACGCATCTCAAGCCCGGCCTGACCAGCCAATGGCTCGCTGATGGCGGCCGGCCACAAGGCGACACCGGCGATTCACACGGTGGCCTGATTCAATCCACCGAGCATGACGAACGTTCCGATCACCGGAATGTTCCGTCCGGATGACTCGAAAGAACATCGACTTGTGCATTGCATGGCGGACAGACCTTCCGGCTAAACTGGGGCGGATTCGGCAGGAGGTGTTTTCCATGAAACGTTTCGTCGCGGGATTGCTACTAGTCGGCTGGGGCCTCTTGGCTGCTCCGGCCTCGGCACAGACTTTTCTTGGTCGCATTGGCGGCGGTTGCGTGACCCTTCCCGCAACTCATCAGCAGATGATCCAACTCGACAGCAGCATTGCCGCCGGCTCAACCCTTCTCGTCACGGTCGCGACTTCATCGGGTTTCGTCAGCGGACTTGAAATCGATGACCCGCATGGCAATCGCTATCAAGGCCTTGGCGGGGTGGGCCAAGGTGCAGGCGGTGCCCTCGTCCATTTCCGCTCTGCGCTGCAACATGGCCTGGTCGCCGGCGAGGTTGTCATGCTCAGCTACGAGAATGCCGGGGATTCGGTCGATAGTTGCGCGAGCATTCTGGGTTACAGCGGAATCCCGTTCGGCAACGTCGTCCAGGAAACCCTCGGGACGGCAACCGGTCAGTCCAATTCATTGACGGTCAGCGGCAACGCAGCCGGATCGGCAACCCGCAAGCTGGTACTGGCCGCATTCGCCACCAACGGAAGTCCAGGAACCGTGAGTCCGCAGACGCCGGCGAGTGTGCTGCCGACCTTGTGTGCCTCCGGCAACAATCTTTGCCTGATCGATGCCCAGTATTTCGATGATCTGGCGACGACGGCAACGGTTGCTGTGACTACCCAGAATACGAATCCCTGGGTTGCCGCGTTGACCACACTTCAGGCCGACGGGATTTTCGGCAACGGATTCGACTGAACGCCGCCAAGCCCGACGCAAGTGCGGGCGCCGGGCGCGCCCGCCAGTTGCAATTGAATGGAAAACAGTAAGCGCTATTGCCGCGCAATCGTCGACGTCGGCGCGCCATCACTGATATTGCCGCGGTTCCGATTGTCGCCAAACGAGACAACCTGACCGCCGACGGTTGCCTGGATGCCCTGCGTGTTTCCGTGCAGGGTACTGCCCGACATCCGGATCAATGCATTGCCTCCAATCGCAATGACACCGGCCGATTCGTTATCGGCAGAAAGGACATTGTCCAGCATCAACTGGGCCGTCGCGCTGCCGCCGATAACCGCAAAACCGTTGCCTGCGTTGGTGCTGGCGACACTGTTGCGCACGGCAAGGGAAACCGGTCCGGAATCGGATCCTGGCGGATTGGCCGCCGAACTGCCAGCCACCAGGCCAAACCCGGTATTGCGCACGAAATGTACGTCGTCGAGCGAGCCTCTCGCTGAACCCGCGGCCCCAGGCTGGACGTTGATCCCGCCAAAATTGCCGCCGACCTTGCCATTGCCACGCAGCGTGGTGCCGCGCACAGTCAATGTGGCTGCATTTGACGGAATGAAGTTGATACCGGTGTTGGCAAACCCCTCGATCGACGTGCCCTCGACCAACAACGACCCACCCGCCAGGAAGCGGATGCCGTCGAGGCCCGTGCCCAGCCCGGTAATCTTGATGTTGCGGATCACGACGGCATCGTTGACCCCCGCATTGATGATGATGCCGTTGGTGCCGGAGACCAGCACACTCGCAAGCGCTCCGTCGGATTCGATCGTGATCGCCTTGGTGATCGTCACTGCGCCAAAGCCGCCTGGATCCAGCGCGTCGATCACGCCGCCTGCGGCAGTCTTGGAGATTGCGCCGGCGAATGTCTTGCAAGGCGCTGTTCGACTGCAGGGATTGGCGTCGTCGCCCACACCGGAAACCCAGGTTCGCGTCGCCTGAGCGAACGCGCCGCCACTGCAGCACATCCCGAGAATGAAAAGAACCGCGAAACCGACGCTGGCAAGACGATGCATGGCACGCTCCTGTTCTGGATGCAAAAGGCTATCACGGGTACCTCGGAACGTGCGGGAAAAGACGGATGGTTGGGAAAGCCGGAAGAATCCAGCCACGACCCACCGCTCTGCGGGTTCTTGTTCGCAATCAATCTCGCCCGGATTTTGTCGCTGCCTCGCTACGACGTCCTGACTTTGGACTCCTGGCATTGCCCACCCCGGCTACATCAGCGAGAGCGACTGCACTCAACTCAAGCGACAGGATCCTGACGCAAGACTGAATCCGAATTGCCCGCAATCGGATCCGATTCATGCACGTGAGCGCATCGTCACCAACCACGTGATCGCGGCATTCCGCCGCGTCGCAACCCAAGGAGACAGACGATGCCACACAACCCACGATTCATGTCAGCCACCACCCTGCTCGGCGATGCGGTGAAGAACCCGCAAGGCGAATCACTCGGTGACCTCAAGGAAATCATGTTCGATACGGACACCGGGAAGATCGCCTATGGCGTTGTTTCATTCGGCGGAATCCTGGGCATGGGCGACAAGCTGTTTGCTGTCCCCTGGAGCGCATTGAGCGTTGATTACACGAATCATCACATGCTTCTGAACGCAAGCAAGGAGCGGCTCAAGGATGCGCCCGGCTTTGACAAGGACAACTGGCCCAACTTTGCCGATTCAACGTTCAGCGAACGGATGAGCTCGTACTACGCGGGTTGAGTTGCTACCCACTCGCCAGATCGGGAAAGGCCGGCGATCGCCGGCCTTTCTTGTGACCATGTCCACGCATTTGCGAAGGATCCAACAATTCGCAGGGTAAAATCAGCGTGAATCGAAACCGGAATTTGCTATCCCTCTTCCAGGAAATCGCGCACTCCAGAATCAAAACCTGACCGATTGCCGATCATCACCGAATGACACGGGCGCTTTCCACGTTGCCATGGCAGGAACTGATCGATAAAGTCCACGCTGAAATAACGGACTTGTGGAAACCACGTAGTGCCCAATCTTCGATTGACGCGGGTTTGGATCGCCCTCGCCTGCATCGGCGTCCTGGCGGCGGCGCTTCTTGCAGTCATGACTGCACAAAAAAATGTTCCGCCGTTCACCCAAGAGGATCGCCAGTTTCCTGCAAGCAATTCGCAGGTCATGGACACCCGGCAGAGGCCGAAAACCCGCTCATCGATGGCGCTCGAACCCTCGCCGAACCAGTCGTTTCCATTGCCCGCGCTGGACACTCCGCTTGCGAAAATACTCGGCACCCTGCGCGAGCGTGCCGCCGTTGGCGATGCAGGCTCGGCTTGCCGACTCGCGGCCGAATACGCGTATTGCTCGAATCTGCCTCGCAAACTTTCGGAGCTTGAACGTTGGCTTGCACAACGGCAGCTTGCCCTCAAGCTCATAACTGATCCAATTCTTCACAGGGAAGCCGAAGACAACATTCGTCGTGAGCTTCAATTGCGCGAACGCGGTTTGAGCCGGGTCAGGCTGCACTGCGAAGGTGTCGATCAGGTTTCGCCGGCCGATATCGCGCACCACTGGCTGACCGCGGCAAAGTCCGGGAACCTTGCCGCCATGAAAAATTTCGCCAGCGGAAATGCGTTTCGATGGGACAGTATTCTCGATGTGTTGCCTGAGCTTTCCGAATACAGGAACTCGGCCGAAGCCATGGCCATCGAAGTCGCAAAAAGCGGCGACCAGGAAATGATGCTTGCGCTTGCCACGGCGTACTCACCCCTGAAGATCGGCTCAAGAAGTCTTCTTGCCCAGGCAGTGAAACCCGATCGGGCGAAAGCGATAGCCCTGTTTCGATTCATTCTTGCAACGAGCCCCGGCGATGGAGCCGCGGAGCCCAATCATGTTGGAAACGACGCTTCAGACTTGATTGCCGAACTGGAAGCATTGCCCGGCGACGAGGATCAAACCAGAATTGCGGGATTCTTGGCCGACTTCGAGAAGAATTGGCGTCCCTTCGGCCCCGGCTACGATGACAACAATCGTAGCCCGCGGGACGGATCCGTGCGAACCATTGAACCTGGGGACTGCACCGACAAACCGTTCGCGCCCGAAAACTCTGGCAGCACACTTTAAACGCGGAACCCTGCCCTGGTGAATATCGATACTCAGCTCGAAAATCGATCAAGCGCACGCTCGGCCTCGCCGCGCTCGAAATCGTTGAGCTTGCGCGCGACTTCCCGGTAGCGAGTGATTACAGCGGCATCGTTGGGCATGACCGCAGCCAGTGCGGCCAGCACCTCGCGGCATTCGAAGTCAGCGTCCATGTTACCCGCTGAATCGAGCACGGCCAGGGCCGACTGCTTGCCAAAGCCTCGTGCACGGATCAGCGACATCAGCGCTTCGCGACGTTCGTAGTCGCCATCGATCCCGTCCACAGCGATCGCATAGGCGGCCGCCACCGTCTCGGCATTGTTGACCGCACTGATCGCGCTTGACAGCAATTCGCGGCGCTCGTAGCCGGATTCAATCGTACGTGCGGCATCGATCACAGTCGCAAGGATCGCATCATCGTTGCTGCCAGCTTCGACCAGGGCGGTCAGCGTGCGCCGATGCTCGTAATCTGATCCGATACCGTTCGCCGCTTGCAGCCAGGCCTGGTGAACATCGGTCGCTGCCGACAGGTTTGGCAACAGTCCGAGCAACAGTTCGGCGCGCTCATAGTCGGACTCGATCTTCCGCGCCTGGCCGATGACGAGCTTCTGTTGATCCGAATCGAAGCGCACCGCTGTCCCGAGCGCAGCCAGAGCATTGCGACGTTCGTAGTCGGAGCCCATTGGATCGATCAGTGCGAGCACGCTGGAGACCTCGGACTCGCTCAATTTGGCATGCGTTGTGAGCGACTTCAGGTAGATGCCGCGCGCGTAATCGGATTGAATCTTGCCGATCTCCGTGAGCACGGCCGGCACGCCACCGCTGGCAAGCATTTGCTGAACGCGTTTGTCCGCATCGAGCGCCGTTTCACGCACCAGGGTCGGAATGATCGTGGCGACCCATTGACCGGCTGCAGCGTCGAAGGCCTGCTCATGGTCGTCGACAAAGTACTGGCGCTGCAGCTTGCCGTCGCGATTGGCATAGTCGACGCGTCGACTGACGCCGTCGCGGGTTTCCCCGAAACTTGCCGTGGCGCCGCGAGCGAGGCTGACGATACCGTCATGGTTGCTGGTGAATTCGACTTCACCCCGGATCTCGGCCTGATACGCGTGCTTGTCATCACTCACATCCATGCTGATTCGATTGATGGAACCATCGGAATCGCTGGAAACATGCAGGTGATGGCCTCCAGCCGGTTCTTCCAAAGGCGCCGCCGGGGGATCTGGCGGAGTTGGCGGAGCTGCGACAGCCGGAGCGGGCACGGCGGCGGGCACGGCTACGGCAATAGGTGCCGGTGCCGAAGGTGCTGTTGGCGGGGACGGCATTGGAACCGGTGATGCGGCAGGTGCGTTCGGTGGAACGGGTGCCGCGGGTGGCAGCGGTCGCTGTGTGGCTGCCGATGCCTCGACGACGCCGATTCCGGGCAGCAAGACCAGTGCGCCGGCCAGGGTCAATGCTGTTGCCGCCAGCAATCGTGGAAGGGAAACACGCAAGTTCATGGGAACTCCATCGATCAAATGATTGATCCGTTCAAGTACAGGGGAATGACGGCCACTCATGGCCGCCGCGAATTCAAGTTCCGGCCCGCGCAAGTGATGCTCGGCACACTCGTAGAGACATTCGGCGAGGATGCGGCCATCGCCACATTGCTTCGCCGCCCAGGCGTCACACGACTGTTCGGCAATCTCGTCGAGACGGCGGCGCGCAAGGCCCGTCAACGGCACAAACCAGAGCACGGCGCTGGCTGCGGCGACAGCCAGTTTGCGCGCCGGATCGCGGCGGGCGAGATGGGCCATCTCATGCGCCAGCATGGCGTGCAGCTGTGCTTGATCAAGACGCTCGAGAACCCAGCGTGGCAACACGATGCAATGACCGCCGACAGCAGCAGGGCTGGCCAGATCGTCCATCACCAGCAATCGGGGCACCGCCACGTTCGCCTGCCCGGCGAGTCGATGGGTCACTTGCGTGATAGCTTCATCGATCAATTCCTCGGCATCCGCGAGTGTGCTTCGCATCCGCCTCCAGGCACGCCCGATCCGGGCAACCGCGAGCAGGGCGCCTGCCAGCCAGGCAGCAACAAGGAACTGATACCAGGTCGGCATTGCCAACGATCCGACCGGCTCTGCTTGCATCGCCACATCCGATTCCACGCTGCTCCGTTGCATCAGGCTGCGGGGCCGGGAGGTGGTCGATACCGAAGTCGTCGACCTCAGCTCGGGCTCGCTGCGCGGGAGCGTACGAGACGGATGCACTGCCAATGTATTCGCAACGGCTGTGGAAGCAGGGGCGATTCGAACGACCTTCGGCGTATCCAGCAGCAATTGTCCGCTGGCGCTGAGCAACGCTCCAAACAAGGCGACGCGCCAGACCCACTCACGCCAGCCGAGATGGTCGCGCGGCAATTGGCGGTCGACGAGCCAGGCCAGTGTCAGCAACACCGCCGCATGCAATGCCATGGTCAGCAGCCATGCCGCCACAAGTTCACTTTTCATTGCCGCCTCCCGATTGCAGGCGCTGTCGGATGCGGGCGAGGTCGCCCGGCCCGATTTCAGCCTCTTCGACCAGATGCGCGAGCAGTTCGTTGGCATCGCCGGCAAACAACGAGCCGATCAGGTCGGCCACCATCGAGCGGCGTACGTCGGCTTCCGCGACCGCGGCTCGATAGAACAACTGGCGACCATCACGACGCTGGATAACCACATCGCGCTTTTCCAAGCGGGTCAGCAAGGTAGCAATCGTGGTGTGCGCAAGGCCACGCTCTTCAGCGAGCGCCGCGACGACATCGGCCGTGCTGGTTTCACCTCGATCCCAGAGCACACGCATCAAGGCGATCTGCAACTCGCTCAGGGAGACATGGTTTGATCGTTTCATCGGATTACTTCTACGACTGTCGTACTACAACTGTAGTTTCAAGATCGCTCGAACGCAACAGGTCGGAAGTCATGCATGGCCCGTTTTGATCGCCTGCTACCATCGCCCGGTTGTTTGACCCAGGAGTTG
This sequence comes from Lysobacterales bacterium, assembly GCA_016721015.1. GTDB lineage: Bacteria > Pseudomonadota > Gammaproteobacteria > Xanthomonadales > Rhodanobacteraceae > Dokdonella. The sequence goes on along the minus strand of JADKJL010000013.1, from coordinate 206,322 downwards.
TACCGATGAAAAAACTGCTTGTTTGCGCAATCGCGCTTTCCCTGCCCTTGTTGGCCCAGGCGGCAAACGCCCCACAATTTGAAGCCAAGCGCCTGTCCGAGGCGGTCAAGACCTTGTCCTCCGACGCGTTTGAAGGACGCGGGCCGGCAACAGCGGGCGAAACCAAGACCCTCGAATACGTGATCGCCGGGATGAAGGAAGCCGGCTTGCAGCCGGGCGGTGACCTCCAGGACGGCAAACGCCTGTGGATCCAGGCCGTACCGCTGCTGCGTGCCGAGATCGAGGGCAAGCCAGAACTGTCGCTGACAGTCGGTGGAAAAACCCAATCGCTGACCCAGGGCGAACAGGTCGCAATCCGAGCGGCAATGGATGGCTCGAAGTCGGTTGACGTCAAGAACGCTCCGCTGGTCTTTGTCGGCTATGGCGTCCACGCGCCGGAGCGGAAGTGGAACGACTTCGATGGCGTCGACCTGAAGGGCAAGATCGCGATCGCCTTGATCAACGATCCCGATTTCGAGACCGGCTCGGGTGATTTCGGCGGCAAGGCGATGACCTATTACGGACGCTGGACCTACAAGTTCGAGGAAGCCGCCCGCCAGGGTGCGATCGGTCTGCTTGTGGTGCACGAGTCTGCCCCGGCATCGTATGGCTGGCCAACCGTGAAGAACTCGAACACCAACACGATGTTCGATGTCGTCCGCGACCATCCGGGCAGCGTGCATCCGCAGATCGAAGGCTGGATCCAGCGCGATGCGACAGTTGACCTGTTCAAGCAGGCCGGTCTCGATTTCGATGCGCTGAAAAAACAGGCGCAGACGCGCGGCTTCAAGGCGGTAACGCTCAAGGATGCAACGTTCTCGGCGAAATACGCGGTCGATGCCAAAGTCATCACTTCGCACAACATCGTAGCCCGCATCGAGGGCAGCAAGCGCCCCGATGAAACCGTCATCTACAGCGCGCACTGGGATCACCTCGGCATCGGTCAACCGGATGCCAAGGGCGACACGATCTACAACGGCGCGGTCGACAATGCGACCGGCACCGCCGCCCTGATCGAGATCGGCCGGGCCTTCGCCAAGGCGCCACGACCGGAACGCTCGGTCGTGTTTCTCAATGTGACGGCCGAGGAAAAAGGCCTGCTCGGCTCCGAATACTACTCGTCCAAACCGCTGTATCCGCTGGCGACCACGGTGGCAGTGATCAACATGGACGCACTCGATCCATTTGGCGTTTCACGCAATTTCACCACCTCGGGCAGCGCGAAATCGGAACTGCTCGATGCCCTGATCGCCGATGGCAAGGCGGCTGGCATGGCCTATGTCAGCGATCCGCATCCGGAGGCCGGATACTTCTTTCGCTCCGATCACTTCCCGTTCGCCAAGCGCGGCGTACCGGCGCTCTCATGGGGCTCGGGCAATGATTGGGTGGACGGCGGCATCGAAGCCGGTGAAGCTGCTGGCAAGGATTACACGTCCAAGCGCTATCACCAGCCTGCTGATGAGTGGGATCCCAGCTGGACTTTTGCCGGCATGGTTCACGATCTGCCAATGCTCTACAAACTCGGCAATGACCTGGCCAATTCAAACCGCTGGCCGCAATGGGGCGCCGATTCCGAGTTCCGCGCAACGCGCGAGGCGACGGCCGGCCAACGCAAGTAATCGAGTGACGAGAGACCGCAGACGCGATGCCCGACATCGCGGCTGCGGTTGTCTACAGCAGTTTCGCCGCGTGCAAGTTCTGCATTGACGGCTCGCCTCGCCTCCGGTTGTGCGGGCTTGAATATCCGCGCTGTTGGCCCGAACTCTGACCGATCGATTCAAGACCAGGATTCCTCGTGCCCGAACTTTCCCAAGCCAAGGCCGCCGTCGTCGACATCACGACGGCGAACTTCGAAACCGAACTGCTGCAGCCGTCAATGACGCAGCCGGTTCTGGTGATCTTCTGGACGCCGCGCAGCGAAGCGAGCATGAGTCTCGGCAGCCTGCTCGAGACAATCACGGGTGATTATCAAGGCAGCGTGAAGCTGGTCAGGATCGACGTCGACAGCGAAGCGCAGGTCGCGGCAATGTTCGGCGTGCGCAGCATTCCGACCGTGATCCTGATGCGGGAAGGCCAACCCGCTGACGGTTTCGCCGGCGCCCTGGCCGAAACCGAGATCCGCGAATTCCTCAGTCGTCATGTGCCGGCCCCGGCAGATCCCGACGAGAGCACGGATGGCGATCCAGCGAAGCCGGCCGAGACACCGGAACAGGCCATCGCACGCCTGCAGCAGGAGATCGCAGCCGCACCGGATCACGCCGAACTCAAACTCGATCTTGCCGTTGCCTTCATGCAATCAGGCAATGCCAAAGCCGCCGCGAGCGAACTCGATTGCTTGCCGGCCAATCTGGAAACCGACGACCGCGCCAAACGCGTACGCGGCCAGCTGGAATTCGTCGACGTGCTCAAGGACGCCCCATCAGTCGCCGAACTTCGTGCACGCATCGCCAAGGATGAAGGCGATCTCGATGCGCGTGACCTGCTCGGCGTGCGTCTGCTCATCGACGGCCAGACCGACGCAGCCCTCGAAGAATTTCTCGGCGTGCTCAAGGCGGATCGCAACTGGAATGAAGGCCAGGCCAGGAAGCGCCTGGTTGCCGCGTTCCTCGTCATCGATGACGCGGAACTTGTCGCCAGCTATCGTCGCCGCATGTCGTCGCTGCTGTTCTAGCAGTCTGTCGGACTTTGCCGGTTGAGGCGAAAATTCGGCTGGGCGAGGCCAGCTTTTCGACGGTTTGCAGGCCCATAGTGGTGCTATGGGTCAAAAATCGGCGGAAATCTGGACCGTTCAGACGGATTCGCAGCCCGGCCGAGTAAAGTTCGACAGGCTGCTACTCCGGGAATTCCATGAGCAAGGCCCGTCGACTGCGTTGGCTGATGAACATATGGCCACCTTTCCTGTTCAGCGGGATCCGTGTTCTCGACATTGGCGAGGACTGGCGCTCGGCGCGGATCGTCTTGCGCCGGCGCTGGTACAACATGAACTACGTGGGCGCACACTTCGGCGGCAGCCTGTTCGCGATGACGGATCCGTACTGGATGATCCTGGTCATGGAATGTCTGGGTCGCGACTATATCGTCTGGGACAAGGCTGCTGAAATCGAGTTCGTCGCCCCGGGCAAGGAAGACGTGTTTGCCGAGTTCCAAGTCGAGGAAGCTTTGCTCGACGAGATCCGCTCGGCGACCGCGACTGGCAGCAAGTACCTGCGCTGGATACCGGTCGAGGTCAAGACCGCATCGGGCGAGCTCATCGCAAAGGTTAGCAAGCAGATCTACGTGCGTCGGAAGCAGACCAGACTGCCAAGCCAGGATCCTGCCGGTTTGTGATCAGGGATGTGTCCGTCGAATTCGAAGCAATTGGCTTCAGGCAGGATTTGTCCGTCACGCACCTGGATCCCAGACGCCCCATTCATTCGCGATTCCCGTCGTCACCGGAACCGGGCAAAACCTGACCCGCAGGCACTGCGCAAGTGCACTGCGGGTTTCGGTTCAATCAACAAGCGTGTTCGCGGGAAAGACAAACTGCACGATTAACGATTAACGCGCCGGAACCACATATCCATTGTCGATGTAGACGCGGTCGCCGCGACGCAAACGGTAGTCGTCAGCCTGCTCGTACGAATACGTCCGTCCGCCGCGATCCATGCGCACGACGATACGGTAGTAGGATCTCGAGCCACGCCGATCCTTCTCGATATCGTGGCCGACAGCGCCACCTGCCAGCGCGCCAACGATCGTGGCGGCCTTGCGCCCGTCGCCCTTGCCGACCTGATTGCCAAGCGCGCCGCCAACGATCGCGCCAAGCACGGTGCCACCTCCGAGGTGGTTGCTGCGTTGTCCGATCGATTCGATGCGGATGACGCGGCCGCAGTCTTCACAGCCACGCTCATAGTAGTTTCCGCGCGCCTGTACCTGCTGCACGGGCGCGCAACTCGCGACCAGCAACATGGCGGCGCCGGTAAGAAGAATTCGTTTCAACATGTTCCTTGCTCCTCGATTGATCGATCGCTGACCGAAATGGACCGCGATCCTTCGATGCAGGGTGTCAAGTCGAACATGAACTTGGCCGTAACCCTTGAGGACTGGGCACGCGCCTCGTGCCATCGTGGCCCCTTCAGGCCTGCAGATGACGGGTTTGGCGCGATGGCGTCGATTTTTCCCGGCGCGGTTTTGGCGGCTCACGAACGACCTTGCCGGTCTCGAAGCGCAATCGGCTGCGCCCACCGGTCGCACGGTAGTCCGCGATCAGCGCCGCACTGATCTCGACTTCGGACAACCTGCCTGAGTCGCACAAATACTCATGCAACAAGTGAACGAGCCGCTCTTGGGCGAGGGCGTGGGTTTGTCCGGTCCGTTCGTACAACCAGTCGCTGAACGCAAGAAAATGGACGAAAGGCTCGTTACCCAGCAGCAAAACGAGGATCCGCGGGAAGCGTCCGGAATTGGCGACGATGTCCCAGTATCGGGAAAACCGCGACAGTCGCTGCATCGTCGCAAAGTCGATCGCATCGGTGGCAAGAATGTTGTATGGCGGATCCGGATTGAAGCGCAGACCGTATTCGATTGTATGCCGCGAGATCGGCGCGCCGCGCAGGCGCTTGAGGATCCCGAACTGGATCTCGTGCGGGGCAAGCCCGACGAGCCGATCGAATCCTGCGGCAAATCCGACCATGTCCTCGCCAGGCAGGCCGGCAATCAGGTCCACATGCAGATGTGCGCGCGTCTGCTGGCGCAGCCACTGGATATTCGCTGAAGCCACGTCGTTTTTCTGGCGACGCGAGACACGCGCCTGGACAACGGGATCGAAGGTCTGGATGCCAATCTCGAATTGCAGGGTGCCTTCCGGAAACAGGACGATCTTCTCCTTGAGGCGCTCGGGCAGATGGTCGGGGATCAGTTCCAGATGCACGAACACCGGATCCTCCGGCGCACTTGCAAGCTTGTCGAGAAAGAAATCGAGAATGGCTCGCGACGTATCGATCTTCAGATTGAACGTGCGATCGACGAACTTGAACCGGCGCGCGCCGAACGCGTACAGCGCATCGAGATCGGTGAGAAACCCCTCGAGCGGAAACGGCCAGGCGGTCTTGTCGAGCGCAGACAGGCAAAACTCGCATTTGAACGGACAGCCGCGCGACGCCTCGACGTAGAGGTTGCGCTGGCGCACATCCTCTTCCGTGTACTCGGAATACGGCGAGACGAGCGCAGGCAGAGGTGCTTGTATACCCGCGATCACCTTTTCCGCAGGTGGCTTGTCGGCCATCAATTCACGCACGAGGTTGGCGAAACTGACATCACCCCAGCCCGTGATCACGTAGTCGGCCAGCGCACAGATTCGTTGCTGATCAACTTCATGGCTGACCTCGGGGCCGCCCAGCACGATGACTATTTCTGGCGCCAGCGCCTTGAGCTGGGCGACCAGGCGGGTCGATTCCTCGACATTCCAGATATACACGCCGATACCGATCACGCGCGGACGGTCGACGAGCAGCTTCTCGACGATTTCCTCGGTCTTCTGGCCAATGACAAATTCGCGGATCGCCGAGGACTCGCGCCATTCGCCGAGGTTGGCGCGCAGATATCGCAATCCCAGCGACGCATGCGCGTAGCGGGCATTCAAGGTGGCAAGCAGGATGTCGATCATCGCGGCATTATCGCTGCTAACCGGGAAGAATTTGCTGCACGCCGCAGCCGGGCGCTCAAGCGCGGGCGGATATGGCCGCCGCAATGCTGTCGCGGATCGCCGCGATCGCCGCCCTGCACATCTCCGCCTCGGGCAAGGTCGCATCGACGATCAGGGTACCCTCGGGCGCCGGCTCACGGCGCGCGAGAACGTCATTCACCGTTTCCGGTGTGCGATCGGCAGCCATGTGCCGGTTCGCGGCCAGATCGCGGGCAACCCGCGAGCGTGCAAGTTCGGGTGGACACTCGATGAGCAACGGAATCGTCACGATGCCTTGCTTGGCGGCGACTTCGGCGACGCGATCAAGCTCGCTTCGGCGCGAGAAGGTCATGCCATCGATGACGCTGCCGACACCGAGCATGCAGTTGATCTCGAGGGCGAGCAGCAGGCTTCGATAGGCCGCGCGCTTTTCGAGGAAGGTATACCTGCATTGCGGAAACATCGCCGCGCGGATCTGGTCACGGCAGATCCGCCTCAGGCCCAGCTGATCCTCGATCGCCTTAGCCACCACGCTCTTGCCCGCACCGGGCAAGCCCATCGTGACGACCACGAAAGGCCTCGGCACAAGCTCCGGACCGAGCGGAAATGCATCGCCGCTGGGCGGCGATCGGGACGGAATCAACGGGCTATGCTCGACCGCCATGACTTGCTGCCCCCGAAAACGATGCTGGTTCGTGACCCGCAGACTGCCACGAGTCATCGGCGCGTGCCATGTCCGGGCTCGCGCTGTCAGCAATACGCTCGGACTCTCCGCTCGCATCGATCGCACCCGGTGTTCTGGCTGGCCCGCTCGATAGGCGCGATAATCGCGTTCCACGACGCGGAATCGACATGGCCAAACGTCAGCTCTATATCAAGCGTTACCTGATTACCGGCCTGCTCACCTTTGTGCCACTGTGGCTGACCTGGATGGTGTTCAAGTTCGTGTTCGGCCTGCTCTCGGAGGTCAGTGCGCCGCTGGTGGCTGGATTCGTCTCTCTGCTCGGCAGCACCTGGCCGACAACCGGAAAGCTGCTTGGCCAGCCGTGGTTGATTTCCTTACTTGCGTTCGTGATCACCGTCGTTTCGCTTTACCTGGTCGGTTTCGCCGCCAATTTCGTGATCGGCCGCCGCCTGATCGACGGCATGGAAAGCCTGATCGAGCGCATTCCAATCGTGCATTCGATCTATGGCGGCACAAAAAAACTGATGTCGGTTCTGCAAAACAAGCCAAGCGGCACCCAGCGTGTCGTGCTGATCAATTTCCCATCGCCGGAAATGAAATCGATCGGCTTCGTCACCCGCGTGTTCCGGGATGCCGGTGGCCGTGACCTCGCCGCCGTGTACGTGCCAACCACACCCAATCCCACCGGCGGATACCTTGAAATCATTCCGGTGGAGCAACTCACAGCCACCGACTGGAGCATCGACCAGGCCATGGCCTTCCTGCTCTCGGCTGGGGCGGTCGGTGCCGACGTCCTGCCTTTCACTGCGCAATGGAACAGCCCGGTTGGCAATGACCTTCGACACTGACAAACGTCGCCCGGCCTGCCTATCCTTGTTGGCTGACACCTCAAACCAGACTTGCCGACGGCGCCTTCCCGCCTGCGCAATGAGCATTGCTTGCGCTGCGGCATGTGCCCGGCACCCACAATTCAGGAGTTCCCATGAAGATCGATACGCTGAAACCGTTGGCCATCGCCCTCGGCATTTCGCTCGCGCTGAGCGCATGCGGGCAAAAGGAAACCGGAACCGACGCAGGCGCAACAAACGCACCGATTGCAGCGGCCGCCGTTGCCGAGACGCCGAAGCATGTTGCCTTCGACACCAGCGAGATCGACCCCAGCATCAATGTCTGCTCCGATTTCAACGGCTACGTCAACAGCAAGTGGCTTGCAGCCAATCCGATTCCGGATGACAAGACACGTTGGGGCGCGTTCGATCAGCTGCGCGAAACCAGCCTCAATACGCAGCACGAGATCGTCGAAGATGCGGCCAAGTCGGATACCGCAGCCGGTTCGATCGAGCAGAAGATCGGCAAGCTTTACAAAGCCGGCATGGACGAGACTGCGATCGACACGTTGGGCTACGAACCAATCAAGCCTGAACTGGCGAAAATCGATGCGCTCAAGTCGAGCAAGGACATCGTTGCCTATCTGAATGACAGTTTCTCGCGCGGCCAGGGCAGCGTGTTTGCTTTCGGCGCGGAAGCGGATTTCAAGGATTCCAGCCGCAAGATCGGCTATGCCTTCCAGGGTGGCCTCGGCCTGCCGACACCCGATTATTACGAAAAGCCCGAGCATGCTGAATTGCGTGATGCCTACGTCGCACACATCGCCAAGATCCTCGAACTGATCGGCGTCGACGCCGCTGCGGCAAAAACGCAGGCTACCGCGGTACTCGCGTTCGAGACGCAACTGGCCAAGGCTTCGCTGGCCCCGGTCGAACTGCGTAATCCGGAAAACCAGTATCACTTTGTCACTGTAGCCGAAGCCAACACGGTCACGCCGCATTTTGACTGGAATGCATTTTTCACGGCGCAGAAAGCCGACGTGACGGATGGCTTTTCACTGTCGCAGCCGAAGTTCTTCGCCGAAATCGACAAGATGCTCGACAAGACGCCGGTAGCCGACTGGCAGGCCTACCTGAGCTACCAGTATGCCGATGGCGCCTCGCCGTACCTGTCGACACCGTTCCAGCAGGAAAGCTTCGCCTTTCACAAGCAAATCCTGAATGGCCAGAAGGAAAACGAACCGCGCTGGAAGCGCGTGCTCGGCACCGTCAACAACCAGCTTGGCATGGCGCTCGGCGAACTCTACGTGGCCAAGGCCTTCCCGCCCGAATCCAAGGCCCGCGCGCAGGAACTCGTCGACAACGTGCAGGCTGCCCTCAAGGCCCGCATCGAGAAGCTCGACTGGATGAGCGACACGACCAAGGCCAAGGCACTCGAAAAGTGGTCGACCTTCCTGCCCAAGATCGGCTATCCAGAAAAGTGGCGCGACTGGTCGGGCCTGACCCTGAACGGCGACAGCTACTTCGCCGATGTTGCCGCCGCCACACAGTTCAACTATGACTATGACATCGCCAAGATTGGCAAACCGACCGATCGCAAGGATTGGGGCATGACCCCGCAAACGGTCAACGCGTATTACAACCCGACCGACAACACGATCAACTTCCCGGCCGCGATCCTGCAGCCGCCGTTCTTCGATGCCAAGGCCGACGATGCGATCAACTACGGCGGCATCGGTGGCGTGATTGGCCACGAAGCCAGCCATGGCTTCGATGACCAAGGCAGCCAGTTCGACGCCCAGGGCAACAACACCAACTGGTGGTCCGACGATGACAAGAAGGCTTTCGAGGCGCGCACGGCCAAGCTGGTCGAGCAGTTCAACGGCTACGAGCCGCTGCCGGGCAAGCACATCAACGGCCAGCTCACGCTCGGCGAAAACATCGCCGATCTGGGCGGGCTCGCGATTGCCTACGATGCCTTGCAGGTCGCCTTGAAGAAAAGTCCTGCCGAAGCCGGCGAGAAGATTGATGGCTACACCGAGGATCAGCGATTCTTCCTCAACTGGGGACGCATCTGGCGCGGCCATGCGCGTGAGAAGCGCCTCGAAGTGCTGCTCAATACCGATCCCCATTCACCGGCCGGCTACCGCGCGATCGGCGCTCCGTCGAACATGCCGGCATTTGCCGCGGCGTTCGAGTGCAAGAGTGGCGACGCCATGGTTCGTGATGGCGACACCCAGGTCAAAATCTGGTAACTCTAGCTGCACCCGCCTGCCGAATTCGGCAGGCGAGTTTCCAGCGAGGATTCCTTTGGCCGCTTTCTGCCTGACCTCGATGATCACCCTTCGAGAACAGGAGTCGGGCTCCGTGAAACACCTCTCGTATCGCGGCTTCGCGAATTCGAACTTGCAGGCGACACGACAGCGCCCATGACGATTGATGCCGTCATTACCTGGGTTGATGGTGCCGACCCCGCGCATCGAGCAAAGCTCGATGCCTGGCTTGCCCAATCCGGCCAGTCACGCCCTGCCAGCGCGGCTCGAACCCGTTTCAACGATGCCGGCGAGATTGACTGGTGCATCCGCTCGATCCTCCGCTTCGCGCCGTGGTTTCGCAAAATCCATATTGTCGTTGATGCGCAGATTCCTGCCATCCTGGAACGACTCCAGGACAGTGGATTCGCCGATCGCTTCAATGTCGTCGACCATCGCGAGATCTTCGCCGGATTCGAGCAACACCTGCCGACCTTCAACAGCCGCTCGATCATCACGATGCTCTGGCGCATCGAAGACCTGGCCGAGAACTTCGTCTATTTCAATGACGACATGTTCCTGCTCCGCGATGTGAAAGCAGAGGACTTCTTTCGGGATGGCAAGGTCGTCCAGCGAGGGCTCTGGCGCATGCAGTCCGGGAAAACCTGGGCCAGCCGCCTGCTCAATGTCCTCAAGCGCCTGCGCGGCCCGCGCGAAGAGAAAGTCGGAAATCTGGAATCCCAGCAGCTAAGCGCACGCATCGCGGGTTTCGGGGATCGCTACTACCGGCTGTATCACAACCCGTATCCGATGCGCCGCTCGACCCTGCGCGATTTCTTCGCCAGGCATCCGGATCTGCTCGCGAGCAATTGCAGGCATCGCCTGCGCTCGAACGAGCAATTCAAGACCGAAGCCGTCGCCACCCATCTCGAATTCCTCGGCGACAGCGCCATCGTCGACAACAGCCTGCACGTCGTTCAGCTCAAACCGAGCGAACAACTGCCCGCCCGCGTGCGCTTGAAGATGGCCAAGGCCGACAGCGACAGCAGGGCAGCCTTTGTCTGCGTGCAAAGTCTTGAACTGGCACCCGAATCGTTGCAGCGCGAAATCGGAGATTGGCTCGATCGGCGGATTGGACGCTAACCGCGGGTGCAAAGTCTTGCATGGATTAGACGCTCACCGTGGGCGATGATTGATTCAAGGTAGCGGGAATCCGAAACCTCGTCCGCACGACTTGCTGGATGCATCAGCCAATGCGCAGGTTGAACGAACCGTCGGGAGATCACGTCCATGTACCGTTTGGCAATTTCAATATCCGGGTTGTTGGCGACGATCATCGGATACGGCAGCGCCTCCGCTGAGCCGGTGGGCAACAGGCAGGTCGAACTGCAAGCCCGCAGCAATCTGCTGGCCAACGACGATGGCTGGAACCTGCCGCCGGGGTCGTCGTTCAACAGCATCTCGGCGAGCATCAACGATGAAGGCAAAGTGACGTTTCCGGTGCAGATCGTGCCGATCGGTGGCGACCAGTCCAATACGGGCGTTGGCCTCTGGTTCGGTGCGCATGGCATGGGTAGCATCGTTGCGCTGCACGAACCACCGGTCGACGGCATCTCCGACCGGGTCAGCATCAACGAGAATGGGCAGGTCGCTTATTACACATGGCAGGAGGGCGGCACCTATCGCCTGCGCCGGTTCGATGAGCAGACCGCGACATCTTCGATTGTCAGCACGCTGCCGCTGACGCCGACCTCGTTCAACGGACAGGTGATCAGCGATGCCGGCGTGATTGGCTACCGGGCGGGTCTGGGATCCGGTTACGGACTGGCCTCGACCGGCGCCGGCAGTTCCGTGCTGCATATCGTCGACAACAGTGTCGAAGCCGGCCCATATGCCTACATCTACACACCCGCGATGAATGCACAGCGCCGGATCGCCTCGAAAGTCAGCATCGGCGATTTCAATCACAACGAAATCCGCAGCTTTGCCACAGATGGAAGCTTTACGACAGTGGCTGTCGATTCGGCAACCAGTCCGGCATCGCCCTACGACCGCTTCGACAATGGGCTCGCCTACAACGATGCCGGCCAGGTCGCCGTCGTCCTGCGCCTGACGGCGGGCTCGGTTCGGGCGATCTATCGCTTCACACCAAACGGTTCCGGCATCGATGCAACCGAAATCGCGCGGGTGGAGGCGACTGGCACGATTCGCAACATCGAATCATTTGCCCCGGCGATGAACGACAACGGCCTGGTCGTATTCCGCGCGCAAGATGCAAATGGCCAGGCGATCTATGCGGGCGATGGAACGACCCTGGTGCGCGTCATCGGCAAGGAAGACGCTGTGGATACCGATCTCGGCCCGGGCCGCATCGGCCAGCACATCGACAACCCGACTGCATGGCCGATCTTCAGCGGCGCACCCGGCGTCAACAACGCCGGCGATATCGCTTTCATCGCCGCCTTGCATCCAGAAGGGGACTCCCAGATCGAATGGGGTACGGGCGTGTTTGTGGCATGGTCGGCTGGCGACGTCATTTTCAGCGATGGTTTTGAGCTGCCCTGAGTGCGGATTTGCCGAGTGAGAGGCGACCGCAGCAGCGAATTGCGGGGAATTGCGCGATTCGTGTTTATGCCTGCGCCCTGACAGGGGATAATCGCAGACCCACTTGAAGAACACCGAAATCTGATGGCTTTGGTTCCTGGTCAACGCTATATCTCGAATGCCGAGCCCGAGCTCGGTCTTGGCACCCTGATCCGGATCGAAGGACGCAGCGTCCAGCTTCTGTATGCCACGGCCGGGGTATTGCGCCAGTACGCCGTGCACAGCGCACCGATCGCACGTGCCGAGTTCCGCGTCGGCCAGAAGGTCAGCGGCAAGGGCATCAGTTTCGTCATCGACCGGGTTGGCGAAGAGGACGGTCTGCTCGTCTATCACGGCGGCGGCAAGACCCTCAACGAAGCCGAACTCGACGACAGTCAGGCGATATCGCGCGCCGACGAGCGTCTCGTATCGGGTCGGGTCGACCGTGCCGACCGTTTCGATTTCCGCCAGGAGGCACTGCTGCGTCGCGCCGATGCCTTGCGCTCGCCGGCCTGGGGCCTTGAATCGGCGCGGATCGACCTGATTGCGCACCAGTTGCGCGTGGCCGAGATTGCCGCCGCGCGGCAACCGCTGCGCATCCTGCTCGCCGATGAGGTTGGTCTTGGCAAGACCATCGAAGCCGGCATGATCCTCGCCCGCCTGCTCGCCAGCGGACGCGCCGGGCGGGTTCTCGTATTGCTCCCGGAAACGCTGGTCTACCAGTGGTTTGTCGAACTGTTGCGCCGGTTCAACCTGCAGTTCTCGTTGTTCGACGAAGAACGTTGCGAATCGATCGAGACCAGCGATCCGACGCGCAATCCGTTCCAGGATGAACAACTGATCATGGCCAGCATCGGTTTTCTCAGCGGGTCAGACAAACGCTCCACCCAGGTCGTTGAAGCCGGCTGGGATCTGGTCGTCGTCGACGAGGCCCATCACCTGGCCTGGACACCAGAAAACGCGAGTACGGAATACCGCCTCGTTGAAACGCTGGCGGCGCGCACGCCGGGGCTGATCCTGCTCACGGCGACGCCCGAGCAACTCGGGCGCAGTGGTCACTTCGCGCGTCTGCGCCTGCTGGATCCGGCGCGTTATCACGATCTCGACAGCTATGTTGCCGAAGCCGACGGCTTTTCGGAATTGTCGGAAATCGCCGGGCGACTCAACGAAGGCACACCGCTTTCAGTCGGTGACTGCAAGTTGTTGTCAGGCCGTTTCGGTGATGACCAAGAACTGACCACCTTGCTGGCCAGCCCGCTCGATGCGGCGGCCGCAAACACCCTGCTGGACGCCTTGATCGATCGCCACGGCACCGGTAGGGTGATGTTCCGCAACCGCCGCGTCCAGGTCGGCGGGTTCCCCCATCGCCTGCCGAAGCTGGTCACGCTCGAAGGCAGCGAACTGGATGATGCGCAACGTCAGCATCTGCTCGCCGAATTCCACGCCGACCTGCAGACAACGGCCCCCGAGATCGAACTGCCATACGCGAACGATCCACGACTGGCGTGGCTGCTCGGCATGATCGACCAGCTCGCGGCGGAAAAATTCCTGCTCATCTGCCGCAGCCAGGCCAAGGTGCTTGCATTGGAGGACATCCTGCGCACGCGCAGCGGGGTCAAGGTCGCGCGCTTCCACGAAGGCATGAGCCTGCTCCAGCGCGACCGCAATGCCGCGTACTTTGCCGAACAGGAAGGCGCACGTCTGCTTCTGTGTTCGGAAATCGGATCGGAAGGGCGCAATTTCCAGTTTGCCCACCATCTGATCCTGTGGGATCTGCCACTCGATCCGGATCTGCTCGAACAGCGGATCGGTCGCCTCGATCGCATCGGCCAGAAGCACGACATCGTGATCCATGCCTGTGCGTTTTCAGGCACAGCACAGCACGCATTGATGCGCTGGTTCGATCTCGGTCTCGATGCCTTCCGCAGCAGTCCGTCCGATGGTCGCGAGCTGCTCAAGCGTTATGGCGCGCGTCTCGTCGCCTTGGCCGAGCAACATGCCCACGGCGGCGAGGATGCGGATTCGGAACTCGATGCCCTGATTGGCGAAACCCGCGCAAGCCACGAGGAGCTGTCAGCCCTGGTCAACAGCGGACGCGATCGACTGCTTGAATTGGCCAGCGCGCGCCAGAGTCACGCTGATCGCCTGCGCCGTGCCCTCGTCGACGCCGATGCCAATACTGGCAACGACGAATTCATCCTGCGCCTGTTCGAGCAGTTCGGCATCGAGAGCGAGGAACTCGCCCCGCGAACCGTGGTGCTGGATCCGGAATATCTCAGCACCGATGGATTTCCCGGACTCAAGGATGGCCCGCAACAAATCACCTTCGATCGCGGCATCGCATTGGCACGCGAAGATCTGCCCCTGCTGCGCATGGATCATCCGATGGTCAGCGGGGCGATCGACCTGCTGCTCGAAGGCGAACATGGCAATGCTTCGTTCCTCGTCGATGATGCGCTGGCGGCTCGCAGCGCCCTGCTCGAATGCGTGTTCGTGTTGACCTGCGTTGCGGATCGGGAGTTGGCAGTCGAACGTTACCTGCCACCGCTGCCGATCCGCATCGTTGTCGATACGCGCCTGCTGCCTCGACACGAATACCAGCCCAGCGCCGACAGCGTGAAGCGCTCGGCCGAACGTGCCATCGAATATTCACGTTATCGCAAACTGCTGACCAAGCTGGTCAAGCCGATGCTGGCGCACGCGGAAACCCTGGCCCGCGAGCGCGCCCAGATCGAAATCGGGGCGGCGCTGACCGCGATCGAGCGCGAACTGGGTGGCGAGCATGCGCGGCTGGTTGCACTGGCCCGCGTCAATCCCTCCGTGCGCGCTGAAGAAATCGAGGCCATCGATGCCGAACTGGAAGCCTTGCGTACGGCGATCCCGCAAGCGGCTCCGCGCCTCGACGCGATGCGCTTCATCTGCAGTGCGGATTTCCTCAGCCTGGCTTGATCGACGCGATCGATTGCAGGTTCTTCCGTAACGTTTTTTGTGAGGGCGACTTCAGTCGCGATGCCTTTGGGTAAGCTCAAGGAGACATCATCGCGACTGAAGTCGCTCCCACGAAGATGGGGGATGCCTGGCTCCTGATTCTGTCGAACAGGGCAACTGCAAAAAGCGCAATGTTCCCGCTCACCGCTCACCGCTCACCGCTCACCGCTCACCGCTCACCGCTCACCGCTCACCGCTCACCGCTCACCGCTCACCGCTCACCGTTCCGATGCCTTTGGCAAGCCTCCCCCCCGCCCCCCCCTCACCGCTCACCGCTTCCGGTCAGGCCGCTTTCGACTGGCGCATCATCAAGCCAAACAGATCGGCGAGCTTGTCGCGCATGGCTCGGCGGTCGAGGATCATGTCGATCGCGCCGTGATCGAGCAGGAATTCGGAACGCTGGAATCCTTCCGGCAGCGACTCGCGCACGGTCTGTTCGATCACGCGTGCGCCGGCAAAACCGATCAGTGCCTTGGGCTCGGCGATGATGATGTCGCCCAGCATGGCGAAGCTCGCCGAGACGCCGCCCGTGGTCGGATCGGTCAGCACCGAAATGAACGGCAAGCCCGCCGCGCGCAGGCGACCAAGCGCCGCCGCCGTCTTGGCCATCTGCATCAGCGAAAACAGGCCTTCTTGCATGCGCGCGCCGCCGGTCGCACTGAAACAGACCATGGGCTTGCGTTCGGCCAGGGCGAGCTCGGCACAACGCGTGAACTTCTCGCCGACCACCGAGCCCATCGATCCGCCCATGAAGGCGAAATCGAACGCGCAGGCAACCAGCGGGCGCCCCTTCAGGCTGCCCTGCATGGCAACCAGGGCGTCTTTCTCGCCGGTCGCTTTTTGCGAAGCGACAATCCGATCCTTGTATTTCTTCGAATCGCGAAACTTGAGTGGATCGAGCGGCTCGAGATTGCCGAAGACTTCCTCGCTGCTGCCGGCATCGAACAGGGCCAGCAGCCTTTTTCGAGCACGGATCTTGTGGTGATGGTTGCATTGCGGGCAGACCATCAGGTTGTTTTCGAGCTCGGGCCCATAAAGAACGGCGCCACAGCCGTCACATTTTTCCCACAGGCCCTCGGGAACCTTGCCCTTGCCCGTGCCGATGGTTCGAATGCGTGGGGCCATCAATTTCTGCAACCAGTTCATGTCGTGCTGTCTCCGCTTTCCCGGCGCGTGCGACCGACGAAAGGGTCACAAGTGCTGTCGATGTTTGAATTTCTCTTTATCGTCGTACGGCTTGATCAAGCGCTGCGCGTATCGGCGCAAGGAAGGCATGCGCCGCGGCGACAGCCGAATCCCGATCGCTGGTTGCGGCCAGTTGTGCAACCAGGGCGCTGCCGATGACAACCGCATCGGCACTCTCGGCCACGCTGACCGCACTCGTCGCATCGCGAACGCCAAATCCGACGGCTACCGGAATGGAACCACCCTGCTTGATGTGCTCGACACGCGCGCGCACGGCGGCCGTATCAAGTTGACTCGCTCCGGTGATGCCGGCAAAAGATACGTAGTAGATGAATCCCTCGGCGCGGGCGCGAATCGCCGCCAGGCGACGGTCGGTCGTCGTTGGCGCGACCAGGAAGATCTCGCACAGACCCATTTCGCGCAACGGCGCGACTGCTTCGGCTTCCTCGACCGGCACATCGACAATCAACACACCATCCACACCTGCCATGCTGGCCTGCTCGGCAAAGCGTGCATAGCCGTAGATCTCGATCGGATTCAGATAGCCCATCAGGACGATCGGCGTGGTCGAATCGATCTGGCGGAATTCACTGACCCAGGCAAGGATTTGCTTGATGCCGACTCCGCGCGCGATCGCGCGCTCGCTCGAATGCTGGATGGTCGGCCCATCGGCAACCGGATCGGAGTACGGCACGCCCAGTTCGATCAAATCGGCACCGGCCGCGACCAGCGCGTGCATGATGTGGACAGTCGCCTCCGGCAATGGGTCACCCGCGGTAATGAACGGAATCAGGCCCTTGCGCCCGGCGTGCTTGAGGTCGGCAAATCGCTTGTCGATGCGATGATGACTCACAGCTCGATGCCCTCGCGCGCCGCAATCGTGTGCACATCCTTGTCGCCGCGCCCGGAAAGATTGCACAGGATCAACTGATCCTTCGGCAACTCGCGCGCGAGCTTGATCGCCTGGGCCACGGCGTGGCTCGATTCGAGCGCGGCGAGGATGCCCTCGGTGCGCGCGAGCTCGTGGAATGCGGCGAGTGCCTCGTCATCGGTGATGCCGACATAGCGCGCGCGGCCGCTGTCCTTGAGAAAGGCATGTTCGGGGCCGACGCCAGGATAGTCGAGTCCGGCCGAGATCGAATGGGTTTCGGTGATCTGGCCGTTGTCGTCGCAGATCACATAAGTGCGATTGCCGTGCAGGACACCGGGACGCCCCGCACTGAGCGACGCTGCATGGCGACCGGTCTCGATACCGTCGCCGGCGGCTTCTGCCCCAACCATGGCGACCTCTCGATCATTGAGGAAGGCATGGAACAGACCGATCGCATTCGAGCCACCACCGACGCAGGCGGTCAGCACATCGGGCAGGCGTCCATATTGCTCGAGCATCTGCGCGCGCGCCTCACGGCCGACGACCGCGTTGAAATCGCGCACCATCATCGGATACGGATGCGGGCCGGCGACCGTGCCAATGATGTAGAACGTATCGGCGACATTCGTCACCCAGTCGCGCATGGCTTCGTTGAGTGCATCCTTGAGCGTCTTCGAACCCGAAACAACCGGTACCACCGTGGCGCCGAGCAGCTTCATCCGATAGACATTGATCTTCTGCCGCTCGATGTCGACCGCGCCCATGTAGACGATGCAATCGAGGCCGAACCGCGCGCAGACGGTCGCGGTGGCCACGCCATGCTGGCCGGCACCGGTCTCGGCGATGATGCGGCGCTTGCCCATCCGACGCGCAACCAGGGCCTGGCCGATCGTGTTGTTGATCTTGTGCGCGCCGGTATGGTTCAGATCCTCGCGCTTGAGCAGGATCTGGGCGCCGCCGATCTTGTTCGACAGGCGTTCGGCGTGATAGATCGGCGACGGCCGACCGACGTAATACTTGAGATCGCGTTCGAACTCGGCGATGAATTCGGGATCCTCGCGCATGGCCAGATAGGCCGCCGTCAATTCTTCGAGCGGCGGCATCAGGGTTTCCGGCATGAAGATGCCGCCGTACTCGGCGAAATGCCCCTGCGCATCGGGGTAAGCGTGAAAGTCACTGACAGGAATCGGTTTGTTCATGCTCATTGCTTGCTCATTCGTGTTCGTTGCTGCGCACGGCATCGATGAAGGCCTGCATGCGCGTCGCATCCTTGATTCCGGGCGCCAACTCAATGCCGCTTGAAACATCCACCGCATACGGACGCATGAGACGAATCGCTTCGCCAACATTTTCCGCATCGAGACCGCCAGCGAGTATCAGCGGACAATCAAGTGGTGGCCGCTTCGACCAATCGAAGCGTGCGCCCTGGCCGCCCGGCTCGCCGCTGGCGTGCGCATCAAGCAGAAAACCTGCCGAGTCTGGAAACCCGGCCGCATAGCTTGCCACATTCGTGACCGTCGCCATCGGCACCGCCTTCAGATAGGGCAGTCCATGGCCAGTGCACTCGGCAGCGCTTTCGTTGCCATGGAATTGCAGGAGGTGCGGACGTGTCATCGACACAACCTGTCTGATCCAGGCCACCTCGTCATCCATGAACAAGGCCACCGTGGTCACGAACGGCGGAAGCATGCGCATGATGATGGCCGCCGCCGCAGGCTCGATGAAGCGCCGACTCTTCGGCGTGAACACGAAACCGAGCGCATCCACGCCCATTTGCGCGGCGAACACTGCATCCTCGGCACGCGTGATGCCACAGAACTTGGTGCGCACGCGATTCATCGACAGACCTCGGCAGGCAGCCCGGATGCGAGCGGATAGAGCGGCGAGACAAAGCACAATCCCGATGCCGACGCGGTCGGCCCGGCCAGGCTGCGATCGCGCCCGGCGAGAACCTCGGCAATCCATGCTTCCGGCTTCTCGCCGCGCCCCACCGGCAACAACGAACCGACGATGTTGCGCACCATGTGATGCAGGAACGCATTGGCCTCGATATCGATCACGATCCGATCATCAATCCGCACCACGCGGATGGAATGGACATTGCGAAACGGGGTGCGGGCCTGGCAGGCAATCGTGCGGAATGCGCTGAAATCGTTCTCGCCGACAAGGACCTGACCCGCACGCTGCATCGCATCGGCATCCAGCGACTGTCGCTCCCAGGTCACGTAGCGCGCGTCGAGGGCGGGCCGCGCGATGCGATTGAGAATCGAGTAACGGTAGCGCCGACCCAGCGCACCATAGCGCGCATGAAACGTATCGTCGGCCCTCACCGCCCAGCGCACTGCAACCGTTGATGGCAGCCGGGAGTTGGTACCCAGCATCCAGCTCCTTTCGCTGCGCCCAGCATCGCTGTCGAAATGCACGACCTGGCAACGCGCGTGCACGCCGGCATCGGTGCGCCCGGCGCAGGTCACGGCGACCGCATGATCGGCAACGAAGGAGAGCGACTGCTCGAGCGCTCCCTGCACGGTCGGGCCGTGTGACAGACGTTGCCAGCCATGGAAGTCGGTACCGTCGTATTCAATGCCGAGCGCGATGCGCAACGAAGTCTCCGCCACCAGTTTGGAACCGGCGATTATAGGATGCGGGACATGCTCCAACCGCAAAACGCAAGAGGCCGGGAATATCCCGGCCTCTTATTGGCAATGAAGCGCCGGATCAGCCGATTTCAGCAATCAGCTTGCGCGCTTCGTCCTGCTGGGCCGGTGCACCTTCGGCCAGCACTTCCTCGAGCATCGAGCGCGCCCCATCCGGATCGCCCATATCGAGATAGGCCTTGGCCAGATCGAGCTTGGTACCGATGGCATCCTCGCCTGCGAAGAACTCGTCTTCGCTGACTTCGGCAGCAGGCACCTCAACCGTCGTGGTATCCGGCATGTCGAAATCCGGCAGTGGCGGGGGTTCAAACGATGCTTCAGCTTTGCTGCCGGGGCGAACCGGCTCTGCGTCAAGCGGCGGCAGATCAAAGCTGAAAGACGTATCCGCACTCGGCGCAGGTGCCGGAGCGGGTGGCTGCGTGTCGCCAAGATCAAAGTCGGAAGCATCGAATGCCGGCATGCTTGCCGTCTCGAAATTTTCGGCAACCACGGCAGGCGCGGGCTTCTCATCGAAATCCTGGAATTCGGGAAAATCCGCCGACTCGCCAGCCTGATGCTCCTCGAAGCGGTACGGCTCCGATCCAGCACGACCAGGGTAGTCATCCACAATCGAATCCTGATCGCTGAACAGCGGATTGTGCGGTGCCAATTCCTCGCCCATCTTGCGCACCTCGCGCCAACTGGCCTGATTTGGATCGGCCACATACGCGTACATTTCCTCGGCGCCGGCTTCAAACTTCTCGGCAGCTCCCTGGGAGTAATACAGGCTCAGCAATTCAAGGTGGGCGTTCGGATTGCCCGGATCCGCCTGAACCTGGGCAATGAGTTCCCGCTCCTCGGCATCCGCTGCGGCAGCATCCGAGGAGTCGAGAGCGACTGGCGAATCGCCGAACGATCCGGCAATGGATGGCCGTGAAACCTTGACAACCGGCTTGCGCTTGCGCAATCCGAGGATGCCGAGAGCGACGAGGAGCAAACCCCCGAGTCCGGCGGCACCGAGTGCCCAAGGCTGCAGATACCAGGGCGTGGAGTCGATTTCGACCGCCGCTGCCGCGGGTACGGGCTTTGGCACCGGTTTCTTCACTTCAACCGGTTTCGGTGGCGCGGGCTTGACGGGTTCGACGACTGCCGGCGCTGGCTGCACGTCGACCTTAACCGATTCCGGCGGTGTCGATGGAACGGCATCTGGCGCCGGCTGCGGTGACGATGTCGGCACCGGTTCAACCGTGCCCGACTTTTCGCCGGTTGCGCTGGCATCACCCCAGATATCGTCCTTGGTAACTTTTGCGTCCGCTTTGCTGCCCACCGCTGTCGCTGTGGCGGGCGCAACGACCGTGCTCACCGTCGGTGCCGGGGACGGCGTCGTTGTGGCTGTGACGGGTGGCTTGCTGGACTCTTCCTGCATCTTCTTGAGCTTGTCGCGCAACTCGGCAAGTTCCGTGCTCTGCAGGGTGATCAGTTTCTCGTTCTTGCCCTTGATGACTTCGAGATCCTTGACCCGCGACTTGAGTTCGCCGGTTTCCTGATCCTTGCTGGTCAACGCCTCTTTCACGCGCGCAAGTTCGGCCTTCGAGGCCGCATCACCGGATCCACCGTCACGACCACCGCTCATGCGATCCGCCGAGCTCTGGTCGGCCTTGCCTTCGCGCGGTGGCACCAGGGCCAGGCGTTCACCGGAAGAAGCCGGGCTGCTGGAGCTTGTCGACTTGCTGGGGATCGAGGGCGTGGTGTCGGCCACCAGAGTGGGTGCATTGCTCACGCTGCCACGCCATTCGTCAATCTGCGAGCGTACTGCTGCTGCCGCTTCCCGGGCCGAGCCACTGGCTGAAATTTCCTCGGCCGACGGAATGCGCAGCACCGCTCCGCGCTTGAGCGCGTTGATGTTGTCCTTGAAGAACGCCTGCGGATTGTTCTTGAGCAGGGCGACCATCATCTGGTTGATGCTGACCGCTTCGCCGGGTCGCGTGGCGCGGGCGATTTCGCCGAGGGTTTCACCGGCCGCAACCGGCCCATATTCGCTGCCAGTGGCAGCCCGCGGAGCCGCCGCTACTGAGGCGGGCGAAGGCTTGCTTGCGCTAGCGGGCGGTTTGGCTGGAGTGGCCGGCGCAGTCGATGGTTTTGTTGGCGGCAAGGCCTGCGTCGAACTGCGTGCAGGCTCATTGGCGGCAACCGCAACAGCGCTTGAGCCCTTGACGGCCGGGGCCATCACCGGCGGATCGAGCAGAATCGTGTATTCGCGCAGCAATCGGCCCTTGGGCCAGTTGGCTTCGAGCAGCAGGCCGATAAATGGCTCGCGGACGATTTCCTTGGTGGTGACCTTGACCACCGGTTCACCACGGGCATTCTTGCCGAGGCTGAATTCGACCGGAACCCCGATCGTCGAGCGGTTCATGCCAACCCGTTCGAAATCCTCGGCCGAGGCCAGTTGGACGATCAGGCCCTCGGCCTCGCCCGCCGAGCCCTGGATGATGGGAATCTCGGCAACCAGCGGTTGGTTGAGGCCGGATTGAACCTGGATTACACCCAATCCGAGTGCAAACGCATTGGTGGCCCCCAACGCAAGCGCAATGGCCAGCGACAGTTGCAGCGGTCGTTTCATGAACAGGGCTCCCCAAATACGTTGTCGATGAACCTTGTCCAGCGATCCCCCCGGGATGCTTTTCAAAGCTCGAAAATGCCTTATAACACAACCGTAACTATAGATCACAGATACGTTTTCACCAATAGTTCGCCAACCTGAACAGCATTCAGGGCCGCGCCCTTGCGGATGTTGTCCGCCACAACCCACAAATCGATTCCACGCGGATGCGAAATATCCTCGCGAATCCGACCCACAAAAACCGCATCCTGACCGGCCGCATCGCCGACCGGAGTCGGATAACCGCCGGCCTTGCGTTCGTCGATCACCTCGACGCCCGGTGCACTGTTTAGCAAATCCCGCACCTGCTGTGCCGTGATCTTTTCGCGCGTTTCCACATGCACGGCTTCGGCGTGACCAAGGAACACGGGTACGCGCACCGCGGTGGGATTCACCTGGATCGACTCGTCGCCAAGGATCTTGCGCGTTTCCCAGACCATTTTCATTTCCTCGCGCGTGTAGCCGTTGTCCTGGAATTCGTCGATGTGGGGAATCACGTTGAAGGCGATCTGGGCGCTGAATTTGTTCGGCTTGATCGTTTGGAAGTTGAGCAAAGCGGTAGTCTGCTGGCCGAGTTCCTCGATGCCAGAGCGACCGGCGCCGGAAACCGATTGGTAAGTCGCCACATTGATGCGTTCAATACCAACGGCACGATGGATCGGCGCCAACGCGACCAGCAGTTGCATGGTCGAACAATTCGGATTGGCGATGATGCCGCGCCGAGTGTAGCCGGCAATTGCTTCTGGATTGACCTCGCTGACCACCAACGGGATATCCGGATCGTTGCGGTATTCCGAGGTATTGTCGATGACCACCGCTCCCGCCGCCGCCGCACGTGGCGCATGTTCGCGGCTGACGCTGCCACCGGCCGAGAAGAACGCAATGTCGACGCCGGCAAAATCGAACTTGGCGAGATCCTGCACGATGATTTCGCGTTCACCAAAATTGACTTTCTCGCCGGCGCTGCGGGCGCTGGCCAGAGGCACGAATTCGCTGATCGGAAACTTGCGCTCCAGCAGGATACTGATCAGTGCCTCACCCACGGCACCAGTGGCACCCACCATTGCAACCTTGTAGCGACTCTTCTTGCTCATTGCGAAAACCTCGACGGGAACGAATTCATTTGCTCGGCCAGCACGCGTTGATTCCAAGAGTGGCGATGGGCCGCCTGCCGTTCAAATGATGGTTCGGCATGAGCAAAGTCGCAGGCACATGCCACTCAATCGCTTGCAGTGGCGGGAACAAGCGGCCCGACCCGTCCGACATCCCCACATTGCGCGCGGTGACGCAAGGCGTGATCCATCAGCACGAGGACGAGCATGGCCTCGACAATCGGCGTCGCGCGGATGCCAACACAGGGATCATGGCGCCCCTTGGTGCGCACTTCCACGGCATCGCCCGCGCGGTTCACGCTGCGACCCGGAATGAGGATGCTCGAGGTTGGCTTGAACGCTGCACTGGCCGTGATGGCCTGGCCACTGCTGATGCCACCGAGGATGCCGCCGGCATGATTGCTGAGGAATCCCTGTGGCGTCATCTCATCGCGGTGCACGCTGCCGCGCTGGCTGACGGCCGCAAATCCATCGCCGATTTCGACACCCTTGACCGCGTTGATCGACATCAGCGCCGCCGCGATATCGCCATCGAGCTTGGCGTAGATCGGCTCGCC
The DNA here is from genome assembly GCA_016721015.1 of Lysobacterales bacterium. Classification (GTDB taxonomy): domain Bacteria; phylum Pseudomonadota; class Gammaproteobacteria; order Xanthomonadales; family Rhodanobacteraceae; genus Dokdonella. The sequence continues at coordinate 182,266 of JADKJL010000013.1, read as the reverse complement.
CCAGCCCGGCGGCACACCCTCGGCAACCACATTGACCCGCGCCCCGATCGAATCACCCGACTTGCGCAGTGCGTTGAGAAAGTCCTCCAGCTCTCCAAGCATCGACTCATCCGGCCAGAAGAACGGGTTTTGCTCGACCGCCTCCCAATCGAAAGCGCGCGGCACAAGGTCGCCAATGCCGGCCAGATAGCCGCGCACACGAATACCGCAATGATCGGACAGCCACTTGCGCGCGATGACACCTGCGGCGACCCGCATGGTCGTCTCGCGCGCCGAAGAGCGCCCGCCGCCGCGTGGATCGCGAATCCCGTATTTCTGCCAGTAGGTGTAGTCGGCATGCCCCGGGCGGAAGCTATCGAGGATTTCGCCGTAGTCCTTCGACTTCTGATCGGTATTTCGGATCAACAAGGCGATCGGCGTGCCGGTCGTAAGTCCCTCGAAAGTACCCGACAGGATCTCGACTTCGTCAGCCTCATGCCGTTGCGAGGTGAAACGGGATTTTCCGGTCGCCCGTCGATCAAGGTCGTTGCGGAAATCCTCGGCAGCAATCGCCAGCCCGGGCGGACAGCCGTCGATGACGCAGCCGATAGCCGGACCATGGCTCTCGCCGAAGGTGGTGACGGTAAACAGTTTTCCGAACGCATTGCTCGACATGGTGGTGAGGTGATTCCCTGTTGAAATCAGCGCATCGCTGCGGCGCGGATCGCGTCGGCATGCTCGACGAGATCACTGCGATCAATCACGAACACACCCATCTGGCCCACGTTGAACTCGACCCAGTTGAATGGCACGTTGGGCAGCAGTTCGACCAGGGCACGCTCGCTCTCGCCGACCTCGACGATCAGCACGCCATCGTCAGTCAGCACCTCAGGCGCTTCACGCAAGATGCGCAGGGCCAGATCGAGCCCGTCGTTGCCCGCGGTCAAGCCGAGCTTCGGCTCATGCGCATATTCAGCCGGCATGGCCGCGTATTCATCCTCGGTGACATACGGCGGGTTGCTTACAATCAGGTCGTAGCGCTCTTCACGCACGCGCTCAAAAAGATCCGAGGCGATCGCCCGCACGCGATCGCCGACATTCTGGTAGTCGATGTTTTCGCGCGCCAACGCGAGTGCATCCTCGCTGACATCAACGAGATCGACCAGCCATTCCGGGTAATGCGAGGCCATGGCGATACCGATGCAGCCCGAACCCGTGCACAGATCAAGGGCGCGATGGATCTCCCGATCATCGAGCCAGGGCGAGAATCCGCCAAGGATCATTTCGGCGATGGGTGAACGTGGCACCAATGCACGCTTGTCCGAGATGAACTCGAGGCCGGCGAACCACGCCTTGCCGGTCAGATAGGCGATCGGTGTGCGTTCCTTGACGCGCCGCTCGATCAGATCGAGCACGGCGGCTTTTTCATCGCCGACCAGCCGAGCCTGGCCGTAGGCCGGCGAGAGATCGTGCGGCAGATGCAAGGTCTGCAGGACGAGATGGGTAGCCTCATCAAGCGCATTGTCGTAGCTGTGGCCAAAGGTCAGGCCAGCGGCGGAAAATCGGCTGGCGCCGTAACGGATGAAGTCGATGATCGTGGCAAGTTCGGCGGTCATGGCTGGATGGATCGGAAACGGTCAGCGAGTATAAGCGGCTTGACCGTCCAATTCAGTCGACAACCACAACCGGAAGCGGCGAGCCGAGGGATCCCGTGCAGGCCCCGCTATACTGGACGGATGAATATCAATCACGTGCGTGGCCGGATCAGCGCCACATGGCTCATCATTGTCGCCGCAGTCGCCCTTGCCCTGGGACTGTGGGCGGGTTCGCAATGGCTTTCCCGTTCTCCTGTGCCAGATCTGAAGACAGCGGTCATGTATCCGGCGGCTCTGGCTGTCCCCGACTTTCAACTGCAGCGCGCCGATGGCAAGTCGTTTGCCGCCACCGACCTTCGCGGTCAGTGGACCATCATTTTTTTCGGATTCACGCATTGCCCTGATGTCTGCCCGACCACATTGGCGGCGTTCAAGCAGGTCTGGGCCAAGCTTGCCGAGCGAGGCAAGACTGACAAGGCGCGCTTCCTCTTCATCTCGGTCGATCCAGAGCGCGACACGCCCGAGCAGCTCGCGCGCTACGTCGCCTTCTTCAACAAGGATTTCGTTGCCGCAACCGGTACCAATGCGGAATTGACCCGCTTGACCCGCGCGCTCGGCATCCTCTACCTGCGTGTGCCCGATCAGTCCGGCGGATACAGCATCGATCACAGTGCCTCGGCCATGATCATCGATCCTGAAGGTCGCCGCGCCGGCATGTTCCGTCCTCCGTTTGAGCCTGACGCAGTCAGTGCCGACATTCTTGCCTTGATCGATTCGTCCCGATGACCCCATCCATCCTGCTCCAGTACATCCTTCCGCACCGTTTTCTGTCACGCATCGTTTTCCACGCCACACGCTGGACATGGTCGCCGTGGAAGAACCTGTTGATCCGCCAGATCACCCGGCGCTTCAAGGTCGATCTCAGTGAAGCGGCCGAATCCGACATCAATGCCTATCCGCATTTCAATGCGTTTTTCACAAGGGCCCTGAAAGCCGGCGCACGACCGGCAAGCGCGGATCCCGACGCCCTGCTATGCCCGGCGGACGGCCATATCAGCCAGTCCGGCAGGATTCATGGAGGTCGCATCTTCCAGGCCAAGGGCCAGGAATTCAGCGCGGCCGAACTGCTTGGCGATGCGAACGCCGCAATTCCATATGTGGATGGCCAGTTCATCACGGTCTATCTGTCACCGCGCGACTACCATCGCGTGCACATGCCGATGACCGGAACCCTGGTTTCAACAACGCATGTTCCGGGCCGGATATTCAGCGTGGCACAGAAAGCGGTCGAGTCGATTCCGCGCCTGTTCGCGCGCAACGAGCGCCTTGTCTGCCATTTCGAGGGCGAACACGGGCCCTTTGCCGTCGTCCTTGTCGGCGCCCTGCTCGTCTCCAGCGTGTCGACGGTCTGGGGTGATCTCGAAATCCCGCCGTACGCTTCGGCGCTCAAGCGCCATGATTACCCGGGACAATCAATCCGGCTCGAGCGCGGCGACGAGCTTGGCCGATTCAACATGGGCTCGACCGTCATCGTCCTGCTGCCAATGCCAGGCCCGACCCTCGATTCGACGCTCGCCCCCGAGCAGGCGGTTCGGGTACGACAGGTCATCGGCTCGATCGGGTCGCCCGCTGCCGGCTGAGTCATTCAGGTTGGTCGGCCTTATAGAAAATGTGATGAAGGCATAGCTTTGGCCCCCGAATTGAGACTAGAATTGTCAGAACATTACATTCCGCGTCACATATGCGGTTGTCGAACACCAGGGGGAACACCAATGCAACTGATTACCCGCTTGATTGCACTAACCCGCGGCGTCCAGCTGCGCCGCCAGTTCAAGGAAATCGAGAAAGTGCTCGAGCAACTGCCGGCCAATTCACGCCGCCAGTTGGCCGCACTTTCGATGCGCGAGTTCTCGAACGCGACCAAGTGCGAATATCCGCATCTGTATGCGACGCCGCCGGAAGAGAAATACTCCCCGTGGGGCAGTGGCACCGCGATTGGCTATGAGCGCATGAAGTCCGACAGCTTGCAGGTTCGTCTGCGCGGCTTGGCCCTCTGGCTGACGGTCACCTTCCACGAGACCAAGGATTCGCCTTTCGCGGATCAACGCGAACTGCACCGTCAGGTCATGCGCACCCTGCGCACGCTGAAGGAATCAGTGCCGGCCAACGAAATGTCCCAGTTGCTTGCCAACCACCCGCAAGCAGCCTGATCGGGTTTCACACCAATTGCGCCGGCGCGGATTGCACCGGCGGGTTGATCGGGTCAGCGGCCAGATTGTCCCGGCCGCCCGCCCACATCTGCGGATCTGCCGTTCCACAACGAATCAATCCGTTGCTGGCCGAGCGCCACACCTGCACCTGCCCCGCCTTCCTCAGCGTGCGCGCGCACGCACACGTGAGCCGCCACTGACGGCATGAGCTGCACCGCATGCCACGGCGCTGCCAGCCACCAAGAACTTCCACGCGGCGCTGACCCGAGTCAGCTCGCAATACGACTCCCCGCAAAGCACTGATTGCCCGAATGGTGGGCTACCGATTCCGAGCGCGTGCGCTCGCGATGAACACGCGCAGAGGTTCTGAACCGCTGTTGATCCGACACGGGATTCGCAATCACGCCGGCCTGATCCCCTTTGTTCAGCCTTCCATCAACGGTGCTCCGACCCCGCTTGAGCTTGAAGCACACCCTGACGAATCGATCCACGCTCAACCGTACCCGTTCGACCACCGCACGACTTTCGACATCGACGTTGCCGTCATCGCCTGATTCCGGCGCACTGCTCGAACGCGGGCGGAAGTCGCTGGAAACGCTTCGGGCAACCAAGGAGCTACGCTCTGAAATTCGCTCTCTATTATCTAAATGAATGATGGACTTGGCCGCTTACCAGAGTAGCATCGCCCCAATCGGGCCGAATATCGGCGTGCGTCACGCATCGGAGACAAGCAAAGCGGGCGCGGAATGTCTGCCGTTCGGATCGACCGGCAAGCGTTCCAACAACCATGATTCGGCTGCGCTCTTAGTGTACATATATATTTGTTTATTAATAAGTCGATTACCCGGAGTTTCCTGGCAGAAACGGAATGCGCGCCCTGATGAATCCGCAACCACCCCGCTGTCTCACCTCGCCAGCCGCTGATGCGCATTCGGCACGGGATCATTGATCAACCGGGAGAAGATGATGAATATCGCATCGTCTGGCACTACACGCAGCTACCCATCACTCGATTTTTCCCCGACCCTCCTCCGCTGCGCCGCGCTGGCGCTGCTGACGCTGGTCGGTTTGGCCAGCGCACCCGCCCAGGCGGCCATCCCCCCCAGCGAGCGTCAGGTGCTGATCGATCTGTACACCAGCACCAATGGGGCGTCTTGGGACAACGCCACAGGCTGGCTCAGTGCAGTGGGCAGCGAATGCACTTGGGTCGGCGTGACCTGCGACGGCGCTGAGGCGCACGTCTATCAGATTGACCTCGGCCATGACAATCTAGCCGGCCCCCTGCCGCCACTGGCGGGGTTGACGAATCTTGTCTACTTCTACGTCCACAACAACCAGCTGACCGGGCCGATCCCTGCGCTGGCGGGGATGTCGAATCTTGCGGGCTTTGAGGTCTCCAACAATCAGCTGACAGGTCCCGTCCCAGCGTTGGCCGGGCTGTCAAATCTTCACGACTTCGAAGCCGACAACAACGAATTGAGCGGGACGATCCCGCCGCTGGCGGGACTGTCCAACCTTCAGATCTTCTACGTCTCCAACAACCAGCTGAGCGGGACGATCCCGTCACTGACAGATTTGACCCACCTTTGGGGCTTCAATGTGGGCAACAACCAACTCCGTGGTGACGTGCCGGGCGTGCCCAGCCCTAACGCCTTGAATCCTGGATCCTCAACTCTCTGCCCGAACGCGTTGATTCACACCCCCAACGCGGACTGGGATGCCGCCACTGGGCAAACACCGTGGTACCAGGATTGCGATTCGATTTTCAGCGATGGGTTTGATGGCTGAGCCGACTACGCGGTGGTTTTCGCGCGGCGCGCTGTGTTGCCCCGAACATGCAGGCGCGCGAACGAACGCGCATTTCGAAATCCGGTGATTTTCAGGCACCTTTCTGTGGGCCGCCCCCTCCCCCGCCCCCCTCCCCGCCGCCCCCCCCCCCCTACCGCCCCCCCCCCCCCCCCCCCACGCCCCCCGACCCCCCCCCCCCCCCCCCCCCCCCCCCCCCCCCCCCCCCCCCCCCCCCCGCCCCCCCCCCCCCCCCCCCCCCCCCCCCCCCCCCCCCCCCCCCCCCCCCCGGCCCCCCGCCCCCCCCCCCCCCCCCCCCCCCCCCCCCCCCCCCCCCCCCCCCCCCCCCCCCCCCCCCCCCCCCCCCCCCCCCCCCCCCCCCCCCCCCCGCCCCCCCCCCCCCCCCCCCCCCCCCCCCCCCCCCCCCCCCCCCCCCCCCCCCCCCCCCCCCCCCCCCCCCCGCCCCGCCCCCCCCCCCCCCCCCCCCCCCCCCCCCCCCCCCCCCCCCCCCCCCCCCCCCCCCCCCCCCCCCCCCCCCCCCCCCCCCCCCCCCCCCCCCCCCCCCCCCCCCCCCCCCCCCCCCCCCCCCCCCCCCCCCCCCCCCCCGCCCCCCCCCCCCCCCCCCCCCCCCCCCCCCCCCCCCCCCCCCCCCACCCCCCCGCCCCCCCCCCCCCCCCCCCCCCCCCCCCCCCCCCCCCCCCCCCCCCCCCCCCCCCCCCCCCCCCCCCCCCCCCCCCCCCCCCCCCCCCCCCCCCCCCCCCCCCCCCCCCCCCCCCCCCCCCCCCCCCCCCCCCCCCCCCCCCCCCCCCCCCCCCCCCCGCCCCCCCCCCCCCCCCCCCCCCCCCCCCCCCCCCCCCCCCCCCCCCCCCCCCCCCCCCCCCCCCCCCCCCCCCCCCCCCCCCCCCCCCCCCCCCCCCCCCCCCCCCCCCCCCCCCCCCCCCCCCCCCCCCCCCCCCCCCCCCCCCCCCCCCCCCCCCCCCCCCCCCCCCCCCCCCCCCCCCCCCCCCCCCCCCCCCCCCCCCCCCCCCCCCCCCCCCCCCCCCCCCCCCCCCCCCCCCGCCCCCCCCCCCCCCCCCCCCCCCCCCCCCCCCCCCCCCCCCCCCCCCCCCCCCCCCCCCCCCCCCCCCCCCCCCCCCCCCCCCCCCCCCCCCCCCCCCCCCCCCCCCCCCCCCCCCCCCCCCCCCCCCCCCCCCCCCCCCCCCCCCCCCCCCCCCCCCCCCCCCCCCCCCCCCCCCCCCCCCCCCCCCCCCCCCCCCCCCCCCCCCCCCCCCCCCCCCCCCGCCCCCCCCCCCCCCCCCCCCCCCCCCCCCCGCCCCCCGCCCCCCCCCCCCCCCCCCCCCCCCCCCCCCCCCCCCCCCCCCCCCCCAACCCCCCCCCCCCCCCCCCCCCCCCCCCCCCCCCCCCCCCCCCCCCCCCCCCCCCCCCCCCCCCCCCCCCCCACCCCCCCCCCCCCCCCCCCCCCCCCCCCCCCCCCCCCGAGACGCCTGATTCAGTTGCGGCTGCAGGATGGCAGTCGCAGTTTCTGACCGGCCTTGATCCGGAAGTGCGGCGCGTTGATATTGTTCAGACGCGCGATCTCGCGAATCTGTACCCCCCCGCATCCGCTCTTCCGCGCGATTGCGGCCAGACTGTCACCCTGACGCACGGTATAGGTTTTCCCCGCACTGCTCGGTGCCGCCGCCACGCTGCGATTCGGCCGAACCGCCGTGGTTGCGGCGTTCAGATCGTTGGCAAGGGTCGCCCACTGACCGCCTGCACACTGGCCGGCATAGGCCTGCTGCAACAATGCTGGCACTTCCAGACGGGTACCAATCGGCAAGATCTTCTGTGGATCCAGCGCCGGATTGAGATTGCGCAAGGCCCGGAACCAGCCGTCGAAAAGATCGCCTTCGCTGCCGAAGCAGACGCTCAACCCGGTCAGCGTCACCGGGCTGGTCAATTCGATGCTGCCAGGCCGGCCGTCAACCTGCGGGAACTTGAGGTTGTAACGCTCCGGATGCAGGAACAACCAGGCCGCCGCAAGCACCATCGGCACATATTCGCGTGTTTCATCCGGCATGATCGAATAGATCTTCGGATCCCAGAAGCTCGTCGAACCACCTTGCGCGGCAAGGCGTCGCATGCGTCCTTCACCACCGTTGTAGGCGGCGATCACGAGCTCCAGGTTTCCGTTGAACACTTCCAGTTGTTCATTGATATAGGCCGCGTTCGCGCGCGCCGACAAACCGGGGTCGAAGCGCTGGTCGAAACCGTCACGGGCGCTCAGACCGAAGCGCAAGCCGGTGGAATACATGAACTGCAATGGTCCCGAAGCGCCCGCCCGCGAAACCGCGTGAACCCGGCCATTCGATTCCTTGGCCAGCATGCCGAACAGCAACGCCTCGGGAAGCCCCGCCTTGTGGTATTCCGGCCACATGCGATAGCGCATGAATTCGTAGTTGACGTAGGTCGTGACGAGGTTGGGTCGATACTGTGTGAGCCATTGTTCGATACCAGCTTTGACCGCATCGTTGATGGTCAGGATGTCGGCCAGTTCATGCCCGTTGAGAAGGGTTATCGTGCGTTTCATGGCGGGCAGACTGGCAATCACGGGCGAAGTTTCACCGGACTCCGTCTTGTCCTCTTCGACAATCTGTTCGGAATCCTCATCCCCATCAACCGCGGGTGCGGCCACGCCGAGTCGCAACAAGCGATCGTAAGCCGAGAAGAATCGGCTCTGGTCGCAGCCGGCAACCTTTCCGCACAGGATGGCCTTGGCTTGCAGATCATCGAGTGCAGCCTTGATCTCGGCCTCGGCCCGCTCGGCTTCTCCGCTTCGCATGAGGATCAGTCCGGCTTCAAAGCGTTGGCTGTCGCTGTCGAGCTGGCCGAACAAGGCATTGACTGCAGTCTCGTCAACCTTGCCTGCCGCAGCGGGTCGGCTGTTGGTGGCACCCCCGGCACAAGCCGTCAGGGTGGCCGTGCACAAAATCAAGGTGATTCGGAAAAACGGCGACATCGGCTCTCGTTCCAGTAGGCAATCGCGCCACGGTAACCGAGGACGACGCTTCGCGGCAACGCGCGGACGATTGCTCGACTACAATCCCTGCTCCAACTTTGATCGAATGACCGAGGAGCCCAGTGGTGAACGAAATACTAGTCGGCAAGAGCGATCAGGAAGTCTGGCTGCATGCAAAGTACGCCAACCGCCACGGTTTGATCGCAGGCGCCACCGGTACCGGCAAGTCGGTCAGCCTGATGGTGCTCGCCGAGGGCTTCTCGAAAATCGGGGTTCCGGTCTTCCTTGCCGATGTGAAGGGGGATCTGGCGGGCCTGGCCCAGGCCGGGGCGATGAGCGAGAAGTTGCAGCAGCGGATCGACAGGCTCGGCGTAGACTGGTCGCCCAACGCGAATCCCGTGGTGTTCTGGGACATCTACGGCAAGCTCGGTCATCCGGTGCGCGCAACAATTTCGGAAATGGGTCCGCATCTACTCGGGCGCCTGCTCGAGCTGAACGATACCCAGCAGGGCGTGCTCGAAGTCGTGTTCAAGGCTGCCGATGAAGAAGGATTGCTGATCCTCGATCTGAAGGATCTGCGTGCGATGCTCAACTTCGCTTCGGAGAATGCCAAGGCCATCTCCAAGCAATACGGCCTGATCAGCCCGACCTCGCTCGCCGCAATCCAGCGCGGCCTGCTCTCGCTGGAGGCCTCCGGCGCCGATCATTTCTTCGGCGAACCAGCGCTCGACCTGGCCGATTTCATGCGTCAGGACATGTCCGGTCGCGGCATCATCAACATCCTCGCCGCCGACCAACTCATCCTCAAACCCAAGCTGTATTCGACCTTCCTGCTGTGGATGTTGTCGGAGTTGTTCGAAAACCTCCCCGAAGCCGGTGACCTCGACAAGCCGAAGATGGTGTTCTTCTTTGACGAAGCGCACCTGCTCTTTGACGACGCCCCTCCTGCCCTGATCCAGCGCATCGAGCAGGTCGTCCGTCTCATCCGCTCCAAGGCGGTCGGCGTCTATTTCTGTTCGCAGAATCCTGACGATGTGCCGCAAATCGTTCTCGGCCAGCTCGGCAACCGCGTCCAGCACGCCTTGCGCGCATTCACGCCTCGCGACCAGAAAGCCGTGCGTGCGGCGGCGGAGACTTTCCCGCCGAATCCGAAAGTCGACGTGGTTGCCGTCATTACCCAGCTCGGCGTCGGTGAGGCCCTGGTTACGACACTGCAGGATCGCGGCATCCCCTTGCCGGTCCAGCAGACCCTGATTGCTTCGCCCGGATGCCGCATTGGCACGATCACGGACGAGGAGCGCGCGACAATCCGCTCGCGATCACCCGTCGGCGGAAAGTACGACACCAGCATCGATCGCGAATCGGCCTTCGAGAAACTTGCGGCACGCACCGAGGCCACCGCTGCGGCCGTTCCGGCGCCGGAAGCGAAAGGCCAGGACAAGACGGCCGCGGCCAGCGATGGCGGCTTCATGGACAAGGTCAGCGGCATGCTGTTCGGCACCGGCCGTCGCCAGGGCATGATTGAGGCCATGGCCAAATCCGCTGCGCGAAACGCCGGCAGCCAGATGAGTCGCTCGATCATGCGCGGCGTGCTCGGCGGCATCTTCAAGGGACGCTGAGAACCCGCCAGCATGAGTCGCTGGAGAGCACCGGGCGAGAGTTCTTCGCCACTGATCACGGTCGATGGATTGCAGCGTCTGCAACGGGAGCTCGACGAGCTGTGGAGCGTGCGTCGCCCGGAAGTCGTGACAGCCCTGACCGCGGCGGCAGCCGAAGGCGATCGCTCCGAGAATGCCGAATACATCTACCGAAAGAAGCAGCTGGCGGAAATCGATCGGCGCGTTCGCTACCTGAGCAAACGCATCCCCGCCTTGCGACCGGCCCACGAACTGCCTGCTGATCGCTCAGCGGTCTACTTCGGCGCGTGGCTCTCGGTCGAGGATGAAGATGGCAGCACACATGACTACCGCATTGTGGGAGCTGACGAAACGGTGGCGGCCCGCGGCTGGATCAGCGTCGATGCGCCGCTTGCGCGCGCCGCGCTGAAACGGCGTGTCGACGATGTGTTCGAAGTACAGACTCCGCAAGGCTTGCGCCGCTGCGTGATTACCCGGGTGCAATACGCAGAGCCCGACTGGGCAAAATAACTGTCTAGCAGCCTGTCGGACTTTGCCGGTTGAGGCGAGAATTCGGCTGGGCGAGGCCAGATTTGACCAGCGTTCGCTGTTGTGAAGCGTTTCGTCGATTTGGAGGCCCATAGTGGTGCTATGGGTCAAAAATCGGCGGAAATGTGGGCCGTTCAGACGGATTCGCAGCCCGGCCATCAACAACCACCGCTAGTGGGGCTGAAGCGACGCCCTGCCCCCCCCCCCCGCTCGCCCCCTTGCCCCCGCCCCCCCCCCCCCCCCCCCCCCCCCCCCCCCCCCCCCCCCCCCCCCCCCCCCCCCCCCCCCCCCCCCCCCCCCCCCCCCCCCCCCCCCCCCCCCCCCCCCCCCCCGCCAAACCCAGATCGATAGTTAAGTCCGACAGGCTGCTAGGCGTTTCCGCGGAAACGATCAGCGCATACCAAAACGGGCGGGCCTTGCGGCCCACCCGTTTCGTCAATTAAGTGGATGGATGTGATCAAGGTTCGACTGGCAGGTAGACCTTGAAGGTACGCTCACCCTCTTGACTGGTCGCGCTGATCTCGTCCCAGAACCGTCCCCCGTTCATCTCGCTGTAAAGGTAACCGTGGGTTTCGGCAAAGGCCTTCTCCTGCAGGCGCAGCAGCGGAAGCGCGGCTGGACTACCGGTGTATTCGGTCGCCAGGGCGAGACCGTTGTAACTGACCTTGGCCTTGACCTTGCCATCGACAATCAGGTAACCATCCTCGTCGTGGTCGCCGGTCTTCAGTTCCGGCGCAGGCACGGCGTCAGACATGTCATCGACGGTTTCGGAAAGCACCGGCGTGGTGATCGTGTAGTTGCTTCCGTCCAGGCTGAAGTCGACGGAGCTCACCGGAATGGCCACGTCGAACACGTAGTTCTCGTCACCCCAGTTGGTCGTGATCGTGCGCACCGGGCCGGTCTGGGTGAGACCGATCTTCTTCATGGTCTCTTCGATCTGGGTTACCGCTGTATTGGTGGCTTCCTCGACCTCGTCAAGCGTACGCGGCGCCTTGGTCGATACAAAAAGCACCGGCACACCGGTCACCTCGACCGCCTGGATGTCCTGATCCTTGTAATCGACGTTCGGGAACGAGGCGAGCATGTTGGCGAAGTTGCCCACGGCCGTCTGCACGGTGGCATCCGGTTTGCCGTGAATGTAGAGCCCCGCGTAACGGGACTTCAGATCCCAGCCGTAATCGACGTCGTAGGCCCAGACAATCTTCGTGGTCTTGCCGCTCTCGGAAGGATTCAGCGTGATCGTGTAGAACTTGTTGGTTCCGGTGAAATTGTCCTCGACCGCCATCTTGACCTGGCTGTCTTCGTCGGACGATACGATCTCCAGCTTGCCGGCACCCACGGTTTCGTTGCCATTCCAGTTGACTACCGCGCCGGGACCATTGCGCTTGCCGTCATAGGTCATGTGCAACTGCGGATCGAGCCTGCGTTCCGGCGACCATTCGGGGAATCGACGCAAGGTGTTGGCCGCATCGAATATCTGGCGCACGGGGCTGGACACTTCAACCGTACGCTCGACATGCCCGTGGTCAGGCAACAACACACCGACCACGACGACGAGTGCGGCGACGATCAGCAGGGAAACCAGCAATTCGAGAACACGCGTCATTCCGGACCTCTCCAGCTCTTGGTTGATCACCGGTACTGTTTTCAGCCGACCCAGCACTTGAACTGCGATGGATCGCCCGGCCCGGCGGTTTGCTGCCCACGGATCGATCCTCCCGGATCCGCGTGGCTCAGACCGGCCATGTTACTTGAGTCTTGGCCCGGATGGCTATTGTCCGCCCGCTCGCGATGCAGGCCCGAAAGGGTCGACTTCAGACGATACCCAGCTCGAAGGCCTTGAGCACGGCCCGGGTGCGGTCTCGAACTCCGAGTTTCGAGAGGATATTGGAGACATGGTTCTTTACAGTGCCTTCGGCGACCCCCAGTGAATTGGCGATTTCCTTGTTGCTGTAACCGCCCGCCATCAGACGCAAGATCTCGGTTTCACGCTCGGTCAGGGGATCCGGACGATCGAGACTGGTGAAATCGTTGTGCATGCGCTCCAGCCCGGAAAGCAGGCGCTGCGTGACCATCGGCGCGACCAGCGAACCACCACCGGCAACCACCTTGACCGCATCGACCAGTTGATCAAGCGAGACATCCTTGAGCAGATAGCCGCGAGCACCTGCTTTCAGCCCGGACAACACCAGTTGCTCGTCATCGAAGGTGGTCAGGATGATTGTTGGCGGCAGCTTGCCGATGCTGCCGAGCGCATTGAGCACATCGAGCCCGGACATCCCCGGCATGCGCATGTCGAGCAAAACAACGTCCGGGGCGACTTCGGGAATCATTTGCACCGCCTGCGCGCCATCGACCGCTTCGGCGATCACCCGAATCGAATCGGAAAGTTCGAGCAATGAGCGGATTCCCTGGCGAACCAGGGTCTGGTCATCGACCAGGCATACGGAAATCATGATGTTGCCTCCAATGGCAGCCAGGCATCGAGGGCAAAACCCTGATCCCGTGAAGTGACGATATCGAGTTGACCACCAAATTGCGAAAGACGCTCACGCATGCCGGTCAAACCATTGCCCTGCTTGAGCTGGATAACGCCTCGGCCATCATCGCGGGCATGAATGGCGAGTCGGCGGTCGGCGGTGCGCTCAAAGCTCAGCCAGAGGTTGCGGGCATTCGCGTGACGCACGGCATTGGTGATGATTTCCTGGGCACAACGCAGCAACAGCTGGGCACGGCGCGGATCATCGACCGTGAAATGCGGTGGCAATTCGAGATGGATATCGAGTCCGGGCACGCCTTCGGTAAGCGCCTCAAGCGCTGCGGTCAGGTCGATGCTGTCGTCCTCGCGGAGCTGGCTGACAACCTCACGCACATCAGTAAGCAACAGACGCGCCACCGATTGCGCCTGGCGCACATGCTCATGCGCCTTGCCACTGACCAGATGGCTGGCAACCTCCAGATTCAAGCTCAGAGCGGTCAAATGATGGCCAACCAGATCATGCAATTCGCGCGAAATGCGCATGCGCTCGCCCAGCCGACTGGATTCAGCCAAGAGGGCACGCGTCGCCCGCAATTCGGCGTTCAGGCGACGCTGATCCTCGCGCGCCTCCGCTTGTTGCTTGGCGATCAACGAGGTCACGAACGTGGTCGCGGAGATGCCCAGGTACATGATCGCCTGCCACGCCGCGAGACTCAGTGAATAGGTTGGCCAACTCGCAAACAACGGCAGCAACGAGAAATTCTGCAGGATCATCCAGGCCACGCCGATGCGCAAACTGAGTATCCACGGCAGGGCGACGGCGACGACTACGAGCAACAGGGCACACAAGCCGCTCTGACTCAGCCAGCCGACCGCGATGGCAAGCAGATTGAGCAGCAGAAGTGAGGCGACTTGCACGAGACGACGCACGCCGGATGCATTTCGCGAGCCCATGTCGTGGGTGAGAAACCAGAACACCAGTCCAAATGCCAGGTAGCTGCCCAGCCAGAGATCATAGAAGTACCCCGGGCGCCCACGCTCAAGCATGTCGGCGACCACGGTGTCGTACTGCAACAGCGGAATGCCCACACAGGCGTAGGTGAACAGGCTGGCGTAGCGCAGCAGGCGGACATGATTGAATTGCGACATGGGCATGCCGTCATCATAAGCTGGTCCGTCACGCCCGCAACCTGCCCGAAGTCATTGATGGATCTGCCGATTGCAATTCTCCGCCGCAGCAGCACGGCGTTGGAAATATTCGGAATATGGCTATCCACCCACGCAATGACTGCACCTCCAGTCGGGCTCTCATGGATCCACCATGTTCCCTTGTCAATAGACGCAGCCTATGGCACCACGGCCCTCTCGATTTCCTGGGTTTCCAACGTCACCGCTGCTGGCGCCCGACATCCGGGTGCGCGACTACGCCTTTTTAATGGTTCGCTGATCGGGCCCATGCGATAATCCGCGCTCCGTGCCGAACAAGTCGGCAACGTCTGAAAATTCCGCTGGAGTGCTTCAAGGCATGACCCTAGTTATTCGCGACGTGCGAGAGCACGAGCTCGATTCCGTGCTCGCTCTCAACAACGCCGTTGGCCCGCGCATCCTGGCCCTGGATTCGAACCGCATGCGCTGGTTCTTCAATGCCGCATCCTATTTCCGGGTTGCCGAAATCGATGGCGTGATTGCCGGTTTCCTGATCGCGTTGCGCGAGACCGCGACCTATGCAAGCCCGAATTTCATCTGGTTTCGGGAACGCTATCCGGAGTTCGTGTACATCGATCGCATCGTCATCGCCGAACCCTATCGTGGCCTCGGCCTGGGCCGGGTCTTCTACTGCGACGTAACCAGTTACGCGGAATTGCGCGTGCCACTGCTTGCTTGCGAAGTCTTTCTTGAGCCGCGCGATGATGTTGCCGTGCTTTTTCATGGCACCTACGGCTTCAACGAAGTTGGCCAACAGGTGATGCCCGGCGTCGGCCGATCGGTCAGCCTGCTGGCGAAGTCGCTGTGCAGCTACGAGTTCGTGCGCGACACTTATTTGACGGCCGGCACAGGCGAGCTTCCCGAGCTGCCCTGGCTCGCCGAGCGCAGCGAAGCGCTGCCCAGCGAACCCGTTGCCCGCGCCATTGGCAGTTGACCGATTCAGATGACAGAATCCGCCATGTCATTCGAGCCGGCATCCGAACT
Organism: Lysobacterales bacterium; assembly: GCA_016721015.1. Lineage (GTDB taxonomy): Bacteria > Pseudomonadota > Gammaproteobacteria > Xanthomonadales > Rhodanobacteraceae > Dokdonella. The sequence goes on along the minus strand of JADKJL010000013.1, from coordinate 166,865 downwards.
CAAGTTTGGCCAAGTCGGTGTCGCCAACCTGCGTTTGAAGCGACTGGACGCGATCGCGATGTCCGCCGAGCTGGCGGCCAAGTTGACCAGCGCACCGCAACTCTTTCTGCGCACGCCGGTGATCCTCGACCTGAGTCACCTGCCAGCCCTGCCCACGCGTGACGAAGTGCGCGGCGTGCTTGATCGCATTCGCGCCGCAGGCATGCTTCCGGTAGGCCTGTCATATGGCACGACCGAGAATGAGGAACTCGCGCGTTCGCTCGAACTACCCTTGTTTGCAAAATTCCGCGCGGCATTTGAACGTGCCGGCGAACCGATGGCCGAACCACCTTCGGCCCCGGCTGCAACACCCGCTGCCGCACAACCGAAAAAAGCAACATCGCAACCACCCGGTCGGGCCGCTGCACCCAGCCTGCACCAGGACAGTCCGGTGCGCTCAGGCCAGCAGGTCTATGCGCGCGGTGGCGACCTGGTTGCAACCAAACTGGTGGCCAACGGCGCCGAAGTGATAGCGGATGGCTCGATCCATGTCTATGGCGCTCTCCGCGGTCGCGCCCTGGCGGGCGCCCAGGGTGACGAAAGCGCACGCATCTACTGTCAGGAATTCCATGCCGAGCTGGTTTCGATTGCCGGGCGGTACCGAGTATTCGAGGATCTTCCGGAAGATCTGCGCGGCAAACCCGTGCAGGCCTGGCTGGAGGGGGAAAAACTGCTGCTGGCCAGGCTCGGCTGACGGCGGAATCAACAAGAGCCATGGGAGTTGGGACATTGACTGAAATTATCGTCGTCACGTCAGGCAAAGGCGGAGTAGGCAAGACCACAACCAGCGCATCGCTGGCCGTTGGTCTGGCCAAACGTGGAAAGAAAGTCGCTGTCATCGATTTTGATGTCGGCTTGCGCAATCTCGATCTGATCATGGGTTGCGAACGCCGCGTCGTGTATGACTTTGTCAACGTCATCAACGACGAGTGCACGCTCAAGCAGGCCCTGATCAAGGACAAGCGCTACGACACCTTGTTCATCCTGGCCGCCTCGCAGACCCGTGACAAGGATGCGCTGACCAAGGAAGGCGTCGACAAGGTGCTCACGGGCCTGGCCGACGATGGTTTTGACTTCATCATCTGCGATTCGCCCGCCGGTATCGAAAAGGGTGCTGCCCTGGCCATGTACTTCGCCGACCGCGCGGTGGTGGTGGTCAATCCCGAGGTTTCCAGCGTGCGCGATTCCGATCGCATCCTCGGCCTGCTCGCGAGCAAGACCCGTCGCGCCGAGCTGGGCAACGGAGCCGTCGAACAACACCTGCTGTTGACCCGCTACAACCCGAACCGGGTTGAATCGGGTGACATGATGAGCATCGCCGACGTGCAGGAAATCCTCGGCATCGAGGTGGTCGGCGTGATTCCCGAATCCGAAGGCGTGCTCGCCGCATCGAACGCCGGCATTCCGGTCATTCTCGATGAAGGCTCCAACGCCGGCCTTGCCTATGAGGATTCGGTAGCGCGCTTGCTCGGCGAAAGCCGACCGCTGCGTTTCATCGATGCACAAAAGAAAAGCCTGCTGTCCCGACTTTTCAGGAGCTGAGCATGGGAATCCTCGACTTCTTCAAGAACAAGCCGAAGAACACTGCCAATGTCGCCAAGGAGCGCCTGCGCATCATCGTTGCCCAGGAGCGCGCACAACGCGGCAGCCCCGACTATCTGCCGACCTTGCGTCGCGAGATCCTCGAGGTGATCAAGAAGTACGTCAACGTCGATCCCGATGCCGTGCTGATCAGTGTCGAACGCGATGGCGATCAGGAGGTGCTCGAACTTTCGGTTGCCCTGCCTGAAAAGGCGAATGCCGCACTCGACAATGGCTGACCTTCGGTGTTGCGACTTGAGGATATCGATGAGCAGGTCATCCGTGACCTGCTCGGTCGATACGAGTTGCAGCTCGAACGGGTTGCCGATGGCGAGGCCATTCCGGGCAGTTACTGGGGTGAGTCCGAGGCTGGACTGATCGGCTCAACCGTGTTCGCCCGCCGCGACACACCGCTGCATTCGCTGCTGCATGAAGCCTGCCACCTGATCGTCATGCCGGCCGAACGACGGGCCCTGGTGCATACCAACGCCACCGATTCGATCGCCGAAGAAGACGCCACCTGCTATCTGCAAATCGTGCTCGCCCATGCCCTGCCCGGCGTCGGCAGCGACCGGCTGATGGCCGACATGGATGAATGGGGCTACACCTTCCGCCTCGGTTCCACGCGAGCCTGGTTCGAAAACGATGCAACCGATGCGCGTGAGTGGCTGCATTTGAATTTGCCATATATTGGATTAAACGTGTAAAACACCGGCGTATTGATGAAGCGACAAATAAAACAATCGATGTGAAAGCGCACCAATTTCCCCCGCGAACGCTCGCCGAAGGTCTTGCACAACGCCGTGACAACTTCCTGTTGATTCGGCTGATTGCGGCGGCGATGGTTATCTATGGCCATGGTTATGCCGTGACGGATCACGCGGAAGAGGTTGAGTTCTTTGAACGACTTGGCTGGGGCACTTATTCTGGAACAATTGCCGTAGACGCGTTCTTTCTAATCAGTGGTTTCATGATCACGGGAAGCTATTTACGCCGCAGCAATATTTTCGACTATCTTTGGGCACGAACACTTCGACTCGTCCCCGCCTATGTGATTTGCGTGTTCGGCTGCGCGTTTGTTCTCGGTGCTTTTCTGACCACACTTCCACTCAAGGACTATTTCACCGATCCCGCGACTCGCAGTTACGCATTGGTCAATATGCATTTTGGCACCGACCTTCGCTGGGACTTGCCTGGCGTTTTCACCAACAATCCTCGCAGATCCACTATCAACGGCTCTTTGTGGACACTTCCAGCTGAAGTTCGCATGTATCTCTGGGTCGGCTTGCTCGGATTGCTCGGGATTCTCTCACGACGCCGTTATGCCACGTTCGTCGCGCTTGCATTGATCGCGGCAGGTATCGCTGGATTTGAGTATATCCCGCTGGTTCCGATCAGCATGTTCCTTCGCCCATCCGGGATGTTCGCCTTGGGCTCGCTTTGCTTTCTCTACCGAAACTGGGTCCCAGTCAATCTTGCATTGACCGCCGGAATGATTTTCACCTGTTGGGTACTGCGAGCAACACCTGTCTATCCCTTTATATTCGCGTTGGCAATGGCTTCATTTGTCTTCTGTTTTGCCTATCGCTTGCGCTGGTTCGGGTACAACCGTTTCGGTGACTATTCGTATGGCCTTTACCTGTGGGGATTCCCCGTTCAACAGACCGCCGTGTATTTTTGGCCGACAATGTCGCCATTACAGAACGTGGCTTTAAGTCTGCCCATCGCACTCAGCTTGGGCATCCTTTCATGGTATGCCATTGAAAAGCCCGCGTTACGCTTGAAACGGATACCGCATAAACTGATCGAGCGCGCGCCAAGCAGATGGCGGCGCTCCATGAGTCTGATACATGAGCGAATCAGCAAACTCGGTGGCACGACTCTTTGGGGCAAGTCGGCCTCCCACTAACGACTCTGTCGATTCGCAAGAATCGCTGCCACCAATTGTCCAGTTGCACGCCGCAATGCGGGTATCCGCTGGTCTCAGGGCGATTCGAAACCATCCTTGAAGATCAGATCGATCGGGCCGCTCGGCAGTGGCCAGGCCCAGGCACCGCGACCGCGCGTGAACACCGCCAGCGTGCTGAAGCCGCGGTCAATCGCCATGTCCCAGATCATCACCCGCGGCAAGCCATTCTCGAACCGGTACCAGACCGGCGACGCGGCGCTGACATCGTCGGTGTAATAGAGGCCCCAGTCGCTGCCGGCAAACACCTGGTTGGGCATGTTCGGGTTGACCGCCACGGCATTGACCGGAATGTTCGGCAGGTTGCCGCTGACGTTGCGCCAGGTAAACGTCGAGCAGTTGTTCTGGCAAGTGACCTGATAGACATGGCCAGGTGTTGTCGGCGTGTTCTGATCGAATCCGCCAAGCACCGCATAGCCGATTGCGCTCGTTGCCGGATTGCCGGCATCGGCGACATCGACCGCCACATCCATGACCGGACGATTCGGCAATACCGCATTGCTGTCGGTCAGATTTACCCAGGTTGCCGTGTCCGCGACGCCCTGATTCATGCCATAGCCAAGCTGCACGTTGCCATCGTTGGTGCCGACAATGACCACGCTCGGCGTCTTCGTCGCATGCGCGAGCTGATTGATGAAGGAACGGTTGCCGAGCGTGTCTTTGGTCAGATTCGGACTGTTCGGATACCAGCTGCTGCCCGGAATACCGCCGACCAGGGTCTCCCAGACGCGGTTGGTGCCGCCAAGCATGTAGCTGCATCCGATTGATGACGAACATCCGCTGCCGGCAATATCGAGCGCGCCATAGCGATAGATTTCGATCGGCATGACGAAGCTCAGGGTATCGCCACCCCAGCCCGAGTTGGCCGAGGAAACGCCTCCATTCGGACCGGTTTGCGAAACGTTGAGATCTCCATTTTGGGAAGAGAAGTACCAGCGGAGCTCCTTGACCGGCTCGATCCGCGTGTAGATGCCATCGCCGCCGAGCCTGACGTTCCATTGCACCGGCGCAGGATCGGTGTTGCTCCAGCGCACCGCATCGCTGCCATTGTCCTGCGCGCCGGCGCTGGCGCCGGGCGAAGCCGCCGTCGCGAAGTCGGCGGTGATATCGCCAGAATAGAGTTCGATCGAACCAATGGACTGATTGAGCGAAATGAAGGTCGGCCGATTGGCGCTTGAAGAACCACCCGTTCCGAACTGGGCGTTGCCGGTATAGAAGACGCCACCGTCGCTACCACTGAGCACCTTGTTGCTGTCATATCCACCCAGCGGATTGCGCAGGAACGCACGAGCATGATGATCGACATGCACATTGCCGTTGCCATAACCGCAGGTGATGTCCTTGAAGGTGCTGCCGCCATCGGTCGAGCGATACATGTCGACACCGCTGAGCAGCACGATATCGGGATTACCTGGAAACACGGTCAGACCCGCGTCGTACCACATCTGGCTGCCGCCACCCGATGCATTGCTGCAACCACCCGATTGAACACCGGAGCTCGTCGCCCGCTGCACCCAGGTGTTGCCACCATCGTTGCTGCGCCAAACGCCGAGCACGGCACTTGTCGAGGAGTTGGAGCCCATCGCGTAAAGGATATTCGGGTCGCTGGCCGCATCGGCCAGCTCGATGCGACCCAGCGTCTTGCCGGCCGGAATGCCATTGCCGGTTCCGGCTGGCCAGCCGTTGTCGAGCAAGGTCCAATCAGCTGTTGCCGGACAACCGGTTGCCGGCAAGGCCGCCCGGTAAACGCCGTTGGCGCCCAGATTGGCGAGATCGGGCTGTACCGTTGTCGGGTTCCCGCGCGTACCCACGGCGGCAAAGACCCGCGTTGAACCGGAACCGGCATCCTGCACGATCAGGCCGGTGATGTCCTGGCGCTGGTCGAGGTGACTATTGGTATAGCACGGCCCGCTCCAGTCGACACCGGCATTGTTGGAAACGAACAGGCCGGTCTTGGTGCCGACAATGATCGTGTCGAGATCGTTCGGATTGGTTCTGACCTTGCCAACCGCCTGATACTGCGGAAAGCCGAGGCCCGCCGACGGCGGATAATACGGGTTGAACACATCTTCACCGAGCACGGCCCAGGTTTCGCCCTTGTCGATGCTCTTGAGCACGCCGGACGAGCCAAACGAGAACGAGCCGTAGCGAAGATCGCCAGTGCCGAGATAGATCACATTCGGGTTGGTCGGTTCGATGTAGATTTCGCCGATCGCGGTACTCGCAATGGCTCGATCATCAGTGACGTTGCGCCAAGTGGTGGTGGCGCTGCAGCAGTTGGTAGATTTCCACAAACCACCGCCATCGGTGGCCACGAAAACCGTTTGCAAGCCGTCAATATCCGGCCCGCTCGGATCGACTGCAATCACGTTGGTTCGACCAGCGACTTTCGTGCCGGCGTTGAGCAGCGGCGATGGCCCGAGGAAGGTCCAGCCATTCGGGGTCAAGGCCAACGGCGACTGCGCCAATCGCTGATAGTTCTTGTCGCCAGCGGGGACGCGGGATGCCATCTTCTGGTCGGCCGGCTTGGCCTCTTCATACCAGGCCGGACTGAAATGCATGGTCGGATAGGCAACGCGATGCGCCCAGAAGTCACCCGCAATCGGTTTGGCCCAAGGGCCGACGCTGTCCACATCCACCTCGACTTGCGAGGACCAGCCCAAATATCCCAGTGCAGCAACCGACACAGTCGCAGCGAGAAATGCTGCAACGAAGCGAGATTTCATCGTGAACCCCCAAATGGAATCCGCCGAAAGGCGGAGTCGCGCGATAGTAGTATCGCTGCCACGTCTCGTCCATGGGCCGGATGTACTGCAGGGCACCCGGGAGTGCCACCTGACAGGAGGCTGCACTCAGCATGACCATGTGCCGTCGTGACTCCGCCGACAAGCTGTCCTCAATGCCCGAATCGTGATCGGCTTCGACGACGACGCTCAGGAGTCTGATCAAGCAGGGGCCTGGCCGCGGCATTCAATGCGGAACCGGAATGCGTCAACCTCTTCGACAGGTTCCGGTCACTCGCTTGAGGTCAGCCGCCCCGTCGGTTGGCTGTGGTGAAACGCGGAGTCTTGCGTTGCCACTCCTGATGGCGGCTACAGAAGGTGTGACTGCCGACCGCGCTGCAATTCGCATTTGCCAGTGACAATGCGCGGAACATTTGCGCGATCAGGCTGACTTTCCACGCACGGTTCGAGCCAGAAAACCCGCACCAACCGGCGCGAACCCGAGGAGCCTGCCGCCCTGCAATCGTAAAAACCAAATCTGTAACGATCGCTGGTTCAAGATCGCCGCATCGCCACCAACGCACTTCCACCCATCGCGAGCAGGATCATCAGCAACATCCAGTTGCTGTCGATCGGTACTGGCATGGGTTCATTTGCAAAGACAACGACCGTAACCGGAACGCTCGCGAGGCAAGGTGGCGCGGTTTGGCTTGGTACGCAGACCGTGTTTGCCGAAGGCGTTACGCTGACCAGATTCAGAATCGGTGACACCGGGGTGCTGGTCACGGAGGCCAGCACTGAATAAGTCAACTGTGCGCCAACCGGAAACGTCGCAACCATTTCGTTGATCGCACCGCTGCCGCTCGCGTTCGGGCAAGCCACGCCGCCACTCGCCGCGCATGTCCAGGTGAAACTTGCGATGCCGGCCGGGAGGGGATCGCTGATGACGACATTGGTAGCGACAACGGTGCCGACGTTGGTAATGGTAATCGCGTAATTGATTATCCCGCCTGCCCCAACCTGGCTTATATCGGCGGTCTTTGTCACGCTCAAGCGCGGGCGTGTGGCGACCGGAACGATCACGCAGGCCGCCGGCGTCGGCTGCAGCGTGCAATCGGGCGGTGGCGTGCCGGTGTTGTAAGCGAGATTCGAAATCTGCTCGACAGCAATCGGCAGTGGATCCTTCACGGTCACGGTCACGGTCAATAAGAGATTGCTGTTGCCAGGTACGGTCAGGCCACTCCAGGTGACCACGCCCGAGGCATTCGCGCCGCCATTGTCAGCGCTGACGAAATCGACATTCACATCGAGCGGATCTGTCACACCGAAGCCGATGACCGCACTGCCGCCGGTGTTGGTCAGGGTGATCGTGTAGGTCAGCGTTTCGCCAGGTTCGGCAATGCCGGCCTGGCTGCCGCTCTCACCGGTCAGTGCCTTGGCAATCGTGACCACGCCCAGCGTCGGCGTCACCACGCATTGCGCTCCGGCGGGCGGACACGGCGGCGGAGTGGTACCGGTCTGATAGGCGACGTTGGCGATCCCGGTCACGCCGGAAGGAATCGGATTGACGACAGTAACCACGACCCCGAGGGTCAAGCTGCCACCGGCTGGCACAGTCAATCCTGACCAGACGACACTGCTGCCAACCAGACTGCCGCCATTGTCCGCACTCGCAAACAGCACGTTCGGATCGAGCTGATCGATCACGCCATAATTGAGCGCATCGGCGCCGCCGGCGTTGCTCAGGGTGATCGTGTAGGTGAGCGATTCGCCAGGTTCGGCAATGCCGGATCGGCCGCCACTCTCGCCGGTTAGTGTCTTGACGATGGTCACATCAGCGAGAGTCGGGATGACCACGGCCGATGCGCCCGAGCCGCTGGCGAGCGTGCCGATGGCGGGCTGGCCACTCGATTCGGCGAGGTTGTCTGCGGATCCGGAGGATGCGTCGGACGCGGTGATCGTGTAGTCGGCCGTGCACAAGACGACATCATTGGACTGCAACACGCCGCTGCCGAGCCCGGCAAACGCCTGTCCGCCAAGCGTGGTCGCGGCGCAGGTGATCGGTGTGTCGATCCGGGTCGGATCGGGCTCAACGACATTCACCGCGCTCAAGCTCTGCGCGTTGCTGTTCTTGACCACAAAGGTGTAGCGAAGCAGATCGCCGGTGCTGGCGTAGCCGCTGCTGTCCGCGTCATCGAACAGCAACGGACTCTTGAACATGCGGATGCCGGCCGTGCCGCCCAGATTGAACGTCACCACCAGATCACCGCCGGCGACCGGGCCCGCGCCATCGGTGCCGCTGATGTCGGCCTGGTTCACCACGATCCCGGCGCCCGCTTCCGTCGCGCTGATCGCGTGGTTGCGCGTGCACACCATGTTGGCGCCCGGTGCGAGCGTGGTTTGCGGACAAGTCACCGTGCCGTCGTTGTCGGTCACTGCCAACCCCGACAACGCCAGCGTACCGAGATTGATCACGCTGTAGTTGTAGGCGATGGTTTCCCCGGCATCGAGGTTGCCGTCGGTATTGGTGTCCTGCAGGATCGCACCGGCCGCGAGCACGACGATACCCTGGCTGGGTGTTGCCGCCGGCCGCGCCGTGAACGTCACGTGTCGCATTTGCGCAGGCGCGCTGCCGCTGCTTGCGATCACGCTGATGCCTGCCGCGTGGTGAAGGCCGGCGACTGGCTGCGTGGTGCAGGTGACGCGGTCACCTGCGCTCAACAACCCTCCGGCCGCAAAGGCGCGGTTCTGTGCGGTGCGCTCCGCGCACTGCACTGCATGGCCCGGATCGGAGACGAGACGAACGCTGTCGAACGTCGTCGCGCCTTCGTTGGCGACGGAGAAGCCGAAGGCTCCCGCCGCCTCCGCTGACGGGGGCAATGCGCTGGCGGTCGATGTCACCCGCAGGCCGGCGGCGAGTGCCGGCACGCCGAGCAGCCCGACCACGATGGCCAGAGCGAAACGCGTAGCGCGCATGCGGATCATGTTGGTTCTGGTCATGTTCTGGTCCTCAGCGGAACGACGTGTAGATGGCAGTGGCCGTCGAAGTCACGGCCTGGCCTGCCGGCCCGCTCGCGGTCGTGGTCGCCGAGTTCACCACCTGACGCCGTGCAATATCGTTGGCCGTCAGTACGTAGGTCGCGTGGCAATCGACCGAGTCACCTGGGCTTAGCGTTCCGGGAATTACCACACTTTCAAATGAATGACTGAACAGCTCATCGCCGTGCAGCACCCGGATAGGCGCACCGAACTGGGTCATCGGATTGCACTGCAGGTCGGTAACCCGCGGATCGAACAGTTGCACCGTGGTCAGTGGCACCGTACCGGGATTGCTGATCGTGAAGGTGTAGTTGAGCACGTCGCCAACATCCCCGTAGTGATTGCCGTTGACATCCTGGCCCAGCGTGACCCTCTTGACCAGATGAATCAGTGCGCTATCGCCATTCACCGGTGCGCAGGCTGCGCTTTCCAGGTTGAACAAACCACTCACCGCAGCCTGGTTGTAGAAGCCGTTACCGGCCACCCCGGTACAAAAACCAGCTTGCAGATCCGCTGGCTGCACGCCCACCGGCACCCTCACGGTGTAGCGATGGATCGCCCCGGACGCCAAGCTGACGCCGATGTCGGACAACTGCACGACCGTCCCATTGGCCGGCGTGAACTGACCGCCGATCAGCGCCGGGTTCAGGGTGCCTGCCACCGTGGTCACGCTGGCATTGCCGTTGAACAGCACACCCTGCGTCGGGAACCCGAGCGTATCGGTCAGCGTGTAGGTCTGCGCCGAACCGCCGATGTTGGCGACCTCGATCAAGTAGCTCACGACATAGCTCGACGGGCCGGTCGCAGTGACTGACGCAACCGTCTTGGTCAGACTGAGGTTGCCGGTCGTCACCACCACGCAACCGGGTTGCGACGGCAACGCGACGCAATCGGGTGGCGTACCGTCGTTGAGCACGACCGCGTTGGCGATTGAGGTGACTCCGACTGGCAGCGGATCAAGCACTTTCACGGTGAACACCAGGGTCACCAAGCCCGGTTGCGTACCGTCATGTGCGGGTACGTCGACCAGCGTCGTGCATGCGCTGCCGCCCGGGGAGCCCACTGCACACGTCCATGTCGGCGCGCCAGACACATACGTCGTGTACAGCGGCACGGTCTCGTTGACGATCGTGTTGATCGCTGCGGTTCCACCATCATTGCGCACGGTGATCGTGTAGGTCAGCTCCTCGCCAGGTTCGGCGATGCCATCGGCCGTGATGCTTTCGCCAGACAGCGCCTTGGTCACCGAGATGTTCGATGCCGTCGGCGTGATCACGCACTGCGGGCCCGCCGGTGGACACGTTGGTGGCGTCGTGCCGGTTTCGTAGACAAGGTTGGCGACCTGGGTCACGCCCGCCGGGATCACGGGGTCGACCGTCACCACGACGGTGAGCGTCAGGCTGCCGTTCGCCGGCACAGTGAGAGCTGTCCAAGTCACATTGCCGGCAGCGTAGACACCTGCATTGGTCGAGCTGACATAGCTCGTGTGCAGATCAAGGCTATCGGTTACGCCGTAACCGATCGCATTGACGCCACCCGTGTTGGTCAGCGTGATCGTGTAGGTCAGGTTCTCACCTGGCTCGGCCACACCGGCCATCGTGCCGCTCTCGCCGGTCAGGGCCTTGACCATCGTCACCGCGCCCGGCGTCGGCGTCACCACGCACGTCGCACTCGGGCAACTCGGGTCCGGCGTGCCGCTCGGTTTCGCCAGGTTCGTCACCGCGCTCACCGTCACCGGCGTGTCCACACTCGCCGTCACCGTCACCGCCAGCGTGCCGTTCGCCGGCACCGCCAGACTCGTCCACGTCGTCGTCTGACCCACGTTCGTGCCCGACGGGCTCGAACTCACATACGTCAGGCCCGCGCCCAGCGTGTCCGTCAGGTCATAGCTCGCCGCCGTGCCGCCGCTGTTCGTCAGCGTGATCGTGTACACCAGCGTCTCGCCGCCTTCCGCGATCCCCGCCTGGCTGCCCGACTCACTCGTCAGCGCCTTGGCCACCGTCACATTCGCCGGCGTCGGCGTCACCACGCACGTCGCACTCCGGGCAACTCGGGTCCGGCGTGCCGCTCGGTTTCGCCAGGTTCGTCACCGCGCTCACCGTCACCGGCGTGTCCACACTCGCCGTCACCGTCACCGCCAGCGTGCCGTTCGCCGGCACCGCCAGACTCGTCCACGTCGTCGTCTGACCCACGTTCGTGCCCGACGGGCTCGAACTCACATACGTCAGGCCCGCCCCCAGCGTGTCCGTCAGGTCATAGCTCGCCGCCGTGCCGCCGCTGTTCGTCAGCGTGATCGTGTACACCAGCGTCTCGCCGCCTTCCGCGATCCCCGCCTGGCTGCCCGACTCACTCGTCAGCGCCTTGGCCACCGTCACATTCGCCGGCGTCGGCGTCACCACGCACGTCGCACTCGGGCAACTCGGGTCCGGCGTGCCGCTCGGTTTCGCCAGGTTCGTCACCGCGCTCACCGTCACCGGCGTGTCCACACTCGCCGTCACCGTCACCGCCAGCGTGCCGTTCGCCGGCACCGCCAGACTCGTCCACGTCGTCGTCTGACCCACGTTCGTGCCCGACGGGCTCGAACTCACATACGTCAGGCCCGCCCCCAGCGTGTCCGTCAGGTCATAGCTCGCCGCCGTGCCGCCGCTGTTCGTCAGCGTGATCGTGTACACCAGCGTCTCGCCGCCTTCCGCGATCCCCGCCTGGCTGCCCGACTCACTCGTCAGCGCCTTGGCCACCGTCACATTCGCCGGCGTCGGCGTCACCACGCACGTCGCACTCGGGCAACTCCGGGTCCGGCGTGCCGCTCGGTTTCGCCAGGTTCGTCACCGCGCTCACCGTCACCGGCGTGTCCACACTCGCCGTCACCGTCACCGCCAGCGTGCCGTTCGCCGGCACCGCCAGACTCGTCCACGTCGTCGTCTGACCCACGTTCGTGCCCGACGGGCTCGAACTCACATACGTCAGGCCCGCCCCCAGCGTGTCCGTCAGGTCATAGCTCGCCGCCGTGCCGCCGCTGTTCGTCAGCGTGATCGTGTACACCAGCGTCTCGCCGCCTTCCGCGATCCCCCGCCTGGCTGCCCGACTCACTCGTCAGCGCCTTGGCCACCGTCACATTCGCCGGCGTCGGCGTCACCACGCACGTCGCACTCGGGCAACTCGGGTCCGGCGTGCCGCTCGGTTTCGCCAGGTTCGTCACCGCGCTCACCGTCACCGGCGTGTCCACACTCGCCGTCACCGTCACCGCCAGCGTGCCGTTCGCCGGCACCGCCAGACTCGTCCACGTCGTCGTCTGACCCACGTTCGTGCCCGACGGGCTCGAACTCACATACGTCAGGCCCGCGCCCAGCGTGTCCGTCAGGTCATAGCTCGCCGCCGTGCCGCCGCTGTTCGTCAGCGTGATCGTGTACACCAGCGTCTCGCCGCCTTCCGCGATCCCCGCCTGGCTGCCCGACTCACTCGTCAGCGCCTTGGCCACCGTCACATTCGCCGGCGTCGGCGTCACCACGCACGTCGCACTCGGGCAACTCGGGTCCGGCGTGCCGCTCGGTTTCGCCAGGTTCGTCACCGCGCTCACCGTCACCGGCGTGTCCACACTCGCCGTCACCGTCACCGCCAGCGTGCCGTTCGCCGGCACCGCCAGACTCGTCCACGTCGTCGTCTGACCCACGTTCGTGCCCGACGGGCTCGAACTCACATACGTCAGGCCCGCCCCCAGCGTGTCCGTCAGGTCATAGCTCGCCGCCGTGCCGCCGCTGTTCGTCAGCGTGATCGTGTACACCAGCGTCTCGCCGCCTTCCGCGATCCCCGCCTGGCTGCCCGACTCACTCGTCAGCGCCTTGGCCACCGTCACATTCGCCGGCGTCGGCGTCACCACGCACGTCGCACTCGGGCAACTCGGTCCGGCGTGCCGCTCGGTTTCGCCAGGTTCGTCACCGCGCTCACCGTCACCGGCGTGTCCACACTCGCCGTCACCGTCACCGCCAGCGTGCCGTTCGCCGGCACCGCCAGACTCGTCCACGTCGTCGTCTGACCCACGTTCGTGCCCGACGGGCTCGAACTCACATACGTCAGGCCCGCCCCAGCGTGTCCGTCAGGTCATAGCTCGCCGCCGTGCCGCCGCTGTTCGTCAGCGTGATCGTGTACACCAGCGTCTCGCCGCCTTCCGCGATCCCCGCCTGGCTGCCCGACTCACTCGTCAGCGCCTTGGCCACCGTCACATTCGCCGGCGTCGGCGTCACCACGCACGTCGCACTCGGGCAACTCGGGTCCGGCGTGCCGCTCGGTTTCGCCAGGTTCGTCACCGCGCTCACCGTCACCGGCGTGTCCACACTCGCCGTCACCGTCACCGCCAGCGTGCCGTTCGCCGGCACCGCCAGACTCGTCCACGTCGTCGTCTGACCCACGTTCGTGCCCGACGGGCTCGAACTCACATACGTCAGGCCCGCCCCCAGCGTGTCCGTCAGGTCATAGCTCGCCGCCGTGCCGCCGCTGTTCGTCAGCGTGATCGTGTACACCAGCGTCTCGCCGCCTTCCGCGATCCCCGCCTGGCTGCCCGACTCACTCGTCAGCGCCTTGGCCACCGTCACATTCGCCGGCGTCGGCGTCACCACGCACGTCGCACTCGGGCAACTCGGGTCCGGCGTGCCGCTCGGTTTCGCCAGGTTCGTCACCGCGCTCACCGTCACCGGCGTGTCCACACTCGCCGTCACCGTCACCGCCAGCGTGCCGTTCGCCGGCACCGCCAGACTCGTCCACGTCGTCGTCTGACCCACGTTCGTGCCCGACGGGCTCGAACTCACATACGTCAGGCCCGCCCCCAGCGTGTCCGTCAGGTCATAGCTCGCCGCCGTGCCGCCGCTGTTCGTCAGCGTGATCGTGTACACCAGCGTCTCGCCGCCTTCCGCGATCCCCGCCTGGCTGCCCGACTCACTCGTCAGCGCCTTGGCCACCGTCACATTCGCCGGCGTCGGCGTCACCACGCACGTCGCACTCGGGCAACTCGGGTCCGGCGTGCCGCTCGGTTTCGCCAGGTTCGTCACCGCGCTCACCGTCACCGGCGTGTCCACACTCGCCGTCACCGTCACCGCCAGCGTGCCGTTCGCCGGCACCGCCAGACTCGTCCACGTCGTCGTCTGACCCACGTTCGTGCCCGACGGGCTCGAACTCACATACGTCAGGCCCGCCCCCAGCGTGTCCGTCAGGTCATAGCTCGCCGCCGTGCCGCCGCTGTTCGTCAGCGTGATCGTGTACACCAGCGTCTCGCCGCCTTCCGCGATCCCCGCCTGGCTGCCCGACTCACTCGTCAGCGCCTTGGCCACCGTCACATTCGCCGGCGTCGGCGTCACCACGCACGTCGCACTCCGGGCAACTCGGGTCCGGCGTGCCGCTCGGTTTCGCCAGGTTCGTCACCGCGCTCACCGTCACCGGCGTGTCCACACTCGCCGTCACCGTCACCGCCAGCGTGCCGTTCGCCGGCACCGCCAGACTCGTCCACGTCGTCGTCTGACCCACGTTCGTGCCCGACGGGCTCGAACTCACATACGTCAGGCCCGCCCCCAGCGTGTCCGTCAGGTCATAGCTCGCCGCCGTGCCGCCGCTGTTCGTCAGCGTGATCGTGTACACCAGCGTCTCGCCGCCTTCCGCGATCCCCGCCTGGCTGCCCGACTCACTCGTCAGCGCCTTGGCCACCGTCACATTCGCCGGCGTCGGCGTCACCACGCACGTCGCACTCCGGGCAACTCGGGTCCGGCGTGCCGCTCGGTTTCGCCAGGTTCGTCACCGCGCTCACCGTCACCGGCGTGTCCACACTCGCCGTCACCGTCACCGCCAGCGTGCCGTTCGCCGGCACCGCCAGACTCGTCCACGTCGTCGTCTGACCCACGTTCGTGCCCGACGGGCTCGAACTCACATACGTCAGGCCCGCCCCCAGCGTGTCCGTCAGGTCATAGCTCGCCGCCGTGCCGCCGCTGTTCGTCAGCGTGATCGTGTACACCAGCGTCTCGCCGCCTTCCGCGATCCCCGCCTGGCTGCCCGACTCACTCGTCAGCGCCTTGGCCACCGTCACATTCGCCGGCGTCGGCGTCACCACGCACGTCGCACTCGGGCAACTCCGGGTCCGGCGTGCCGCTCGGTTTCGCCAGGTTCGTCACCGCGCTCACCGTCACCGGCGTGTCCACACTCGCCGTCACCGTCACCGCCAGCGTGCCGTTCGCCGGCACCGCCAGACTCGTCCACGTCGTCGTCTGACCCACGTTCGTGCCCGACGGGCTCGAACTCACATACGTCAGGCCCGCCCCAGCGTGTCCGTCAGGTCATAGCTCGCCGCCGTGCCGCCGCTGTTCGTCAGCGTGATCGTGTACACCAGCGTCTCGCCGCCTTCCGCGATCCCCGCCTGGCTGCCCGACTCACTCGTCAGCGCCTTGGCCACCGTCACATTCGCCGGCGTCGGCGTCACCACGCACGTCGCACTCGGGCAACTCGGGTCCGGCGTGCCGCTCGGTTTCGCCAGGTTCGTCACCGCGCTCACCGTCACCGGCGTGTCCACACTCGCCGTCACCGTCACCGCCAGCGTGCCGTTCGCCGGCACCGCCAGACTCGTCCACGTCGTCGTCTGACCCACGTTCGTGCCCGACGGGCTCGAACTCACATACGTCAGGCCCGCCCCCAGCGTGTCCGTCAGGTCATAGCTCGCCGCCGTGCCGCCGCTGTTCGTCAGCGTGATCGTGTACACCAGCGTCTCGCCGCCTTCCGCGATCCCCGCCTGGCTGCCCGACTCACTCGTCAGCGCCTTGGCCACCGTCACATTCGCCGGCGTCGGCGTCACCACGCACGTCGCACTCCGGGCAACTCGGGTCCGGCGTGCCGCTCGGTTTCGCCAGGTTCGTCACCGCGCTCACCGTCACCGGCGTGTCCACACTCGCCGTCACCGTCACCGCCAGCGTGCCGTTCGCCGGCACCGCCAGACTCGTCCACGTCGTCGTCTGACCCACGTTCGTGCCCGACGGGCTCGAACTCACATACGTCAGGCCCGCCCCCAGCGTGTCCGTCAGGTCATAGCTCGCCGCCGTGCCGCCGCTGTTCGTCAGCGTGATCGTGTACACCAGCGTCTCGCCGCCTTCCGCGATCCCCGCCTGGCTGCCCGACTCACTCGTCAGCGCCTTGGCCACCGTCACATTCGCCGGCGTCGGCGTCACCACGCACGTCGCACTCGGGCAACTCGGGTCCGGCGTGCCGCTCGGTTTCGCCAGGTTCGTCACCGCGCTCACCGTCACCGGCGTGTCCACACTCGCCGTCACCGTCACCGCCAGCGTGCCGTTCGCCGGCACCGCCAGACTCGTCCACGTCGTCGTCTGACCCACGTTCGTGCCCGACGGGCTCGAACTCACATACGTCAGGCCCGCCCCCAGCGTGTCCGTCAGGTCATAGCTCGCCGCCGTGCCGCCGCTGTTCGTCAGCGTGATCGTGTACACCAGCGTCTCGCCGCCTTCCGCGATCCCCGCCTGGCTGCCCGACTCACTCGTCAGCGCCTTGGCCACCGTCACATTCGCCGGCGTCGGCGTCACCACGCACGTCGCACTCGGGCACCTCGGGTCCGGCGTGCCGCTCGGTTTCGCCAGGTTCGTCACCGCGCTCACCGTCACCGGCGTGTCCACACTCGCCGTCACCGTCACCGCCAGCGTGCCGTTCGCCGGCACCGCCAGACTCGTCCACGTCGTCGTCTGACCCACGTTCGTGCCCGACGGGCTCGAACTCACATACGTCAGGCCCGCCCCCAGCGTGTCCGTCAGGTCATAGCTCGCCGCCGTGCCGCCGCTGTTCGTCAGCGTGATCGTGTACACCAGCGTCTCGCCGCCTTCCGCGATCCCCGCCTGGCTGCCCGACTCACTCGTCAGCGCCTTGGCCACCGTCACATTCGCCGGCGTCGGCGTCACCACGCACGTCGCACTCGGGCAACTCGGGTCCGGCGTGCCGCTCGGTTTCGCCAGGTTCGTCACCGCGCTCACCGTCACCGGCGTGTCCACACTCGCCGTCACCGTCACCGCCAGCGTGCCGTTCGCCGGCACCGCCAGACTCGTCCACGTCGTCGTCTGACCCACGTTCGTGCCCGACGGGCTCGAACTCACATACGTCAGGCCCGCCCCCAGCGTGTCCGTCAGGTCATAGCTCGCCGCCGTGCCGCCGCTGTTCGTCAGCGTGATCGTGTACACCAGCGTCTCGCCGCCTTCCGCGATCCCCGCCTGGCTGCCCGACTCACTCGTCAGCGCCTTGGCCACCGTCACATTCGCCGGCGTCGGCGTCACCACGCACGTCGCACTCGGGCAACTCGGGTCCGGCGTGCCGCTCGGTTTCGCCAGGTTCGTCACCGCGCTCACCGTCACCGGCGTGTCCACACTCGCCGTCACCGTCACCGCCAGCGTGCCGTTCGCCGGCACCGCCAGACTCGTCCACGTCGTCGTCTGACCCACGTTCGTGCCCGACGGGCTCGAACTCACATACGTCAGGCCCGCCCCCAGCGTGTCCGTCAGGTCATAGCTCGCCGCCGTGCCGCCGCTGTTCGTCAGCGTGATCGTGTACACCAGCGTCTCGCCGCCTTCCGCGATCCCCGCCTGGCTGCCCGACTCACTCGTCAGCGCCTTGGCCACCGTCACATTCGCCGGCGTCGGCGTCACCACGCACGTCGCACTCGGGCAACTCGGGTCCGGCGTGCCGCTCGGTTTCGCCAGGTTCGTCACCGCGCTCACCGTCACCGGCGTGTCCACACTCGCCGTCACCGTCACCGCCAGCGTGCCGTTCGCCGGCACCGCCAGACTCGTCCACGTCGTCGTCTGACCCACGTTCGTGCCCGACGGGCTCGAACTCACATACGTCAGGCCCGCCCCAGCGTGTCCGTCAGGTCATAGCTCGCCGCCGTGCCGCCGCTGTTCGTCAGCGTGATCGTGTACACCAGCGTCTCGCCGCCTTCCGCGATCCCCGCCTGGCTGCCCGACTCACTCGTCAGCGCCTTGGCCACCGTCACATTCGCCGGCGTCGGCGTCACCACGCACGTCGCACTCCGGGCAACTCGGGTCCGGCGTGCCGCTCGGTTTCGCCAGGTTCGTCACCGCGCTCACCGTCACCGGCGTGTCCACACTCGCCGTCACCGTCACCGCCAGCGTGCCGTTCGCCGGCACCGCCAGACTCGTCCACGTCGTCGTCTGACCCACGTTCGTGCCCGACGGGCTCGAACTCACATACGTCAGGCCCGCCCCCAGCGTGTCCGTCAGGTCATAGCTCGCCGCCGTGCCGCCGCTGTTCGTCAGCGTGATCGTGTACACCAGCGTCTCGCCGCCTTCCGCGATCCCCGCCTGGCTGCCCGACTCACTCGTCAGCGCCTTGGCCACCGTCACATTCGCCGGCGTCGGCGTCACCACGCACGTCGCACTCCGGGCAACTCGGGTCCGGCGTGCCGCTCGGTTTCGCCAGGTTCGTCACCGCGCTCACCGTCACCGGCGTGTCCACACTCGCCGTCACCGTCACCGCCAGCGTGCCGTTCGCCGGCACCGCCAGACTCGTCCACGTCGTCGTCTGACCCACGTTCGTGCCCGACGGGCTCGAACTCACATACGTCAGGCCCGCCCCAGCGTGTCCGTCAGGTCATAGCTCGCCGCCGTGCCGCCGCTGTTCGTCAGCGTGATCGTGTACACCAGCGTCTCGCCGCCTTCCGCGATCCCCGCCTGGCTGCCCGACTCACTCGTCAGCGCCTTGGCCACCGTCACATTCGCCGGCGTCGGCGTCACCACGCACGTCGCACTCGGGCAACTCGGGTCCGGCGTGCCGCTCGGTTTCGCCAGGTTCGTCACCGCGCTCACCGTCACCGGCGTGTCCACACTCGCCGTCACCGTCACCGCCAGCGTGCCGTTCGCCGGCACCGCCAGACTCGTCCACGTCGTCGTCTGACCCACGTTCGTGCCCGACGGGCTCGAACTCACATACGTCAGGCCCGCCCCCAGCGTGTCCGTCAGGTCATAGCTCGCCGCCGTGCCGCCGCTGTTCGTCAGCGTGATCGTGTACACCAGCGTCTCGCCGCCTTCCGCGATCCCCGCCTGGCTGCCCGACTCACTCGTCAGCGCCTTGGCCACCGTCACATTCGCCGGCGTCGGCGTCACCACGCACGTCGCACTCGGGCAACTCGGTCCGGCGTGCCGCTCGGTTTCGCCAGGTTCGTCACCGCGCTCACCGTCACCGGCGTGTCCACACTCGCCGTCACCGTCACCGCCAGCGTGCCGTTCGCCGGCACCGCCAGACTCGTCCACGTCGTCGTCTGACCCACGTTCGTGCCCGACGGGCTCGAACTCACATACGTCAGGCCCGCCCCCAGCGTGTCCGTCAGGTCATAGCTCGCCGCCGTGCCGCCGCTGTTCGTCAGCGTGATCGTGTACACCAGCGTCTCGCCGCCTTCCGCGATCCCCGCCTGGCTGCCCGACTCACTCGTCAGCGCCTTGGCCACCGTCACATTCGCCGGCGTCGGCGTCACCACGCACGTCGCACTCGGGCAACCCGGGTCCGGCGTGCCGCTCGGTTTCGCCAGGTTCGTCACCGCGCTCACCGTCACCGGCGTGTCCACACTCGCCGTCACCGTCACCGCCAGCGTGCCGTTCGCCGGCACCGCCAGACTCCGTCCACGTCGTCGTCTGACCCACGTTCGTGCCCGACGGGCTCGAACTCACATACGTCAGGCCCGCCCCCAGCGTGTCCGTCAGGTCATAGCTCGCCGCCGTGCCGCCGCTGTTCGTCAGCGTGATCGTGTACACCAGCGTCTCGCCGCCTTCCGCGATCCCCGCCTGGCTGCCCGACTCACTCGTCAGCGCCTTGGCCACCGTCACATTCGCCGGCGTCGGCGTCACCACGCACGTCGCACTCGGGCAACTCGGGTCCGGCGTGCCGCTCGGTTTCGCCAGGTTCGTCACCGCGCTCACCGTCACCGGCGTGTCCACACTCGCCGTCACCGTCACCGCCAGCGTGCCGTTCGCCGGCACCGCCAGACTCGTCCACGTCGTCGTCTGACCCACGTTCGTGCCCGACGGGCTCGAACTCACATACGTCAGGCCCGCCCCCAGCGTGTCCGTCAGGTCATAGCTCGCCGCCGTGCCGCCGCTGTTCGTCAGCGTGATCGTGTACACCAGCGTCTCGCCGCCTTCCGCGATCCCCGCCTGGCTGCCCGACTCACTCGTCAGCGCCTTTGGCCACCGTCACATTCGCCGGCGTCGGCGTCACCACGCACGTCGCACTCGGGCAACTCGGGTCCGGCGTGCCGCTCGGTTTCGCCAGGTTCGTCACCGCGCTCACCGTCACCGGCGTGTCCACACTCGCCGTCACCGTCACCGCCAGCGTGCCGTTCGCCGGCACCGCCAGACTCGTCCACGTCGTCGTCTGACCCACGTTCGTGCCCGACGGGCTCGAACTCACATACGTCAGGCCCGCCCCCAGCGTGTCCGTCAGGTCATAGCTCGCCGCCGTGCCGCCGCTGTTCGTCAGCGTGATCGTGTACACCAGCGTCTCGCCGCCTTCCGCGATCCCCGCCTGGCTGCCCGACTCACTCGTCAGCGCCTTGGCCACCGTCACATTCGCCGGCGTCGGCGTCACCACGCACGTCGCACTCGGGCAACTCGGGTCCGGCGTGCCGCTCGGTTTCGCCAGGTTCGTCACCGCGCTCACCGTCACCGGCGTGTCCACACTCGCCGTCACCGTCACCGCCAGCGTGCCGTTCGCCGGCACCGCCAGACTCGTCCACGTCGTCGTCTGACCCACGTTCGTGCCCGACGGGCTCGAACTCACATACGTCAGGCCCGCCCCCAGCGTGTCCGTCAGGTCATAGCTCGCCGCCGTGCCGCCGCTGTTCGTCAGCGTGATCGTGTACACCAGCGTCTCGCCGCCTTCCGCGATCCCCGCCTGGCTGCCCGACTCACTCGTCAGCGCCTTGGCCACCGTCACATTCGCCGGCGTCGGCGTCACCACGCACGTCGCACTCCGGGCAACTCGGGTCCGGCGTGCCGCTCGGTTTCGCCAGGTTCGTCACCGCGCTCACCGTCACCGGCGTGTCCACACTCGCCGTCACCGTCACCGCCAGCGTGCCGTTCGCCGGCACCGCCAGACTCGTCCACGTCGTCGTCTGACCCACGTTCGTGCCCGACGGGCTCGAACTCACATACGTCAGGCCCGCCCCCAGCGTGTCCGTCAGGTCATAGCTCGCCGCCGTGCCGCCGCTGTTCGTCAGCGTGATCGTGTACACCAGCGTCTCGCCGCCTTCCGCGATCCCCGCCTGGCTGCCCGACTCACTCGTCAGCGCCTTGGCCACCGTCACATTCGCCGGCGTCGGCGTCACCACGCACGTCGCACTCGGGCAACTCGGTCCGGCGTGCCGCTCGGTTTCGCCAGGTTCGTCACCGCGCTCACCGTCACCGGCGTGTCCACACTCGCCGTCACCGTCACCGCCAGCGTGCCGTTCGCCGGCACCGCCAGACTCGTCCACGTCGTCGTCTGACCCACGTTCGTGCCCGACGGGCTCGAACTCACATACGTCAGGCCCGCCCCCAGCGTGTCCGTCAGGTCATAGCTCGCCGCCGTGCCGCCGCTGTTCGTCAGCGTGATCGTGTACACCAGCGTCTCGCCGCCTTCCGCGATCCCCGCCTGGCTGCCCGACTCACTCGTCAGCGCCTTGGCCACCGTCACATTCGCCGGCGTCGGCGTCACCACGCACGTCGCACTCGGGCAACTCCGGGTCCGGCGTGCCGCTCGGTTTCGCCAGGTTCGTCACCGCGCTCACCGTCACCGGCGTGTCCACACTCGCCGTCACCGTCACCGCCAGCGTGCCGTTCGCCGGCACCGCCAGACTCGTCCACGTCGTCGTCTGACCCACGTTCGTGCCCGACGGGCTCGAACTCACATACGTCAGGCCCGCCCCCAGCGTGTCCGTCAGGTCATAGCTCGCCGCCGTGCCGCCGCTGTTCGTCAGCGTGATCGTGTACACCAGCGTCTCGCCGCCTTCCGCGATCCCCGCCTGGCTGCCCGACTCACTCGTCAGCGCCTTGGCCACCGTCACATTCGCCGGCGTCGGCGTCACCACGCACGTCGCACTCGGGCAACTCGGGTCCGGCGTGCCGCTCGGTTTCGCCAGGTTCGTCACCGCGCTCACCGTCACCGGCGTGTCCACACTCGCCGTCACCGTCACCGCCAGCGTGCCGTTCGCCGGCACCGCCAGACTCGTCCACGTCGTCGTCTGACCCACGTTCGTGCCCGACGGGCTCGAACTCACATACGTCAGGCCCGCCCCCAGCGTGTCCGTCAGGTCATAGCTCGCCGCCGTGCCGCCGCTGTTCGTCAGCGTGATCGTGTACACCAGCGTCTCGCCGCCTTCCGCGATCCCCGCCTGGCTGCCCGACTCACTCGTCAGCGCCTTGGCCACCGTCACATTCGCCGGCGTCGGCGTCACCACGCACGTCGCACTCGGGCAACTCCGGGTCCGGCGTGCCGCTCGGTTTCGCCAGGTTCGTCACCGCGCTCACCGTCACCGGCGTGTCCACACTCGCCGTCACCGTCACCGCCAGCGTGCCGTTCGCCGGCACCGCCAGACTCGTCCACGTCGTCGTCTGACCCACGTTCGTGCCCGACGGGCTCGAACTCACATACGTCAGGCCCGCCCCCAGCGTGTCCGTCAGGTCATAGCTCGCCGCCGTGCCGCCGCTGTTCGTCAGCGTGATCGTGTACACCAGCGTCTCGCCGCCTTCCGCGATCCCCGCCTGGCTGCCCGACTCACTCGTCAGCGCCTTGGCCACCGTCACATTCGCCGGCGTCGGCGTCACCACGCACGTCGCACTCGGGCAACTCGGGTCCGGCGTGCCGCTCGGTTTCGCCAGGTTCGTCACCGCGCTCACCGTCACCGGCGTGTCCACACTCGCCGTCACCGTCACCGCCAGCGTGCCGTTCGCCGGCACCGCCAGACTCGTCCACGTCGTCGTCTGACCCACGTTCGTGCCCGACGGGCTCGAACTCACATACGTCAGGCCCGCCCCAGCGTGTCCGTCAGGTCATAGCTCGCCGCCGTGCCGCCGCTGTTCGTCAGCGTGATCGTGTACACCAGCGTCTCGCCGCCTTCCGCGATCCCCGCCTGGCTGCCCGACTCACTCGTCAGCGCCTTGGCCACCGTCACATTCGCCGGCGTCGGCGTCACCACGCACGTCGCACTCGGGCAACTCGGGTCCGGCGTGCCGCTCGGTTTCGCCAGGTTCGTCACCGCGCTCACCGTCACCGGCGTGTCCACACTCGCCGTCACCGTCACCGCCAGCGTGCCGTTCGCCGGCACCGCCAGACTCGTCCACGTCGTCGTCTGACCCACGTTCGTGCCCGACGGGCTCGAACTCACATACGTCAGGCCCGCCCCCAGCGTGTCCGTCAGGTCATAGCTCGCCGCCGTGCCGCCGCTGTTCGTCAGCGTGATCGTGTACACCAGCGTCTCGCCGCCTTCCGCGATCCCCGCCTGGCTGCCCGACTCACTCGTCAGCGCCTTGGCAATCGATACGTTGGCCGCCATTGGCGTGATTACCGTATCAGAGCAGCGCACTGCCACCGGACAGGTGGGATCGCCACCGCCAGCAACGCTGGCGGTGTTGGTAACAGACGGCTGCGCCGCTGCCGTTGGCGTTACCGGGATGATGAAGCTTGCTGTCGCGCTGACCGCCAGACCGCTCGGGATCGTGCAAGTCACCACCTGGCCGGCTGCAACGCAACCAGCCGGCATCGCGCCGAGGGTCAGGCCCGTCGGAATCGTGTCCGTGATCGTGCTGGCTGCCGTCGTCGCCGTCGTGCCGGTGTTCTGCACACTCAAGGTGTAGCTCGCCGCCACGCCCACCGTCCACGGTGTCGCGCTCGCGGTCTTGGTGATCGTCAGCTGCGGTGCATTCACCACAACAATCACCGTACTCGAACAACGTCCCGCCGCCGGGCAACCCGGATCACCACCACCGCTGACGCTGGCCGTGTTGCTCACGCTCGGTTGCGCCGCACTCGTCGGCGTTACCGGGATGATGAAGCTTGCTGTCGCGCTGATCGCCAGACCACTCGGGATCGTGCAAGTCACCACCTGGCCGGCTGCAACGCAACCAGCCGGCATCGCGCCGAGGGTCAGGCCCGTCGGAATCGTGTCCGTGATCGTGCTGGCTGCCGTCGTCGCCGTCGTGCCGGTGTTCTGCACACTCAAGGTGTAGCTCGCCGCCACGCCCACCGTCCACGGTGTCGCGCTCGCGGTCTTGGTGATCGTCAGCTGCGGTGCATTCACCACAACAATCACCGTACTCGAACAACGTCCCGCCGCCGGGCAACCCGGATCACCGCCACCGCTGACGCTGGCCGTGTTGCTCACGCTCGGTTGCGCCGCACTCGTCGGCGTTACCGGGATGATGAAGCTTGCTGTCGCGCTGATCGCCAGACCACTCGGGATCGTGCAAGTCACCACCTGGCCGGCTGCAACGCAACCAGCCGGCATCGCGCCGAGGGTCAGGCCCGTCGGAATCGTGTCCGTGATCGTGCTGGCTGCCGTCGTCGCCGTCGTGCCGGTGTTCTGCACACTCAAGGTGTAGCTCGCCGCCACGCCCACCGTCCACGGTGTCGCGCTCGCGGTCTTGGTGATCGTCAGCTGCGGTGCATTCACCACAACAATCACCGTACTCGAACAACGCCCCGCCGCCGGGCAACCCGGATCACCGCCACCGCTGACGCTGGCCGTGTTGCTCACGCTCGGTTGCGCCGCACTCGTCGGCGTTACCGGGATGATGAAGCTTGCTGTCGCGCTGACCGCCAGACCGCTCGGGATCGTGCAAGTCACCACCTGGCCGGCTGCAACGCAACCAGCCGGCATCGCGCCGAGGGTCAGGCCCGTCGGAATCGTGTCCGTGATCGTGCTGGCTGCCGTCGTCGCCGTCGTGCCGGTGTTCTGCACACTCAAGGTGTAGCTCGCCGCCACGCCCACCGTCCACGGTGTCGCGCTCGCGGTCTTGGTGATCGTCGCTGCGGTGCATTCACCACAACAATCACCGTACTCGAACAACGTCCCGCCGCGGCAACGCCCCCCTGGGCCCCCCTCGCGGTCTTGGTGATCGTCAGCTGGGGAACCGGATCAACAATCGTCGTGGTTACGGTTGAGGAATTGTTTCCTGTTGCGGTATCGACGATTCCGACAGGAACCGTGACAGTCGCCGTATTCGGAATCGCGTTGCCCGCCGTCGAGGCGGTGCCCGAAATCACGATGTCGCAGGTGGTACCGACTGGCAGCGATGGAATGGTGCCGGTCAGCAAGTTGCCGGACAGCGACACATTTGCCGCGCTGCAAGTCGCAGTGCCGCCGGGGGTTACCGCGACCACACTGAGTGCGCTGAAATTGGTCGGAACGCTGTCGCTGATCGTCGCATTCACGACCGCGGAAGGTCCGGCATTCGAGACCCGCAGGAAAAAGCGCACCTGCGTGCCGGTCAGAACCGGTGCAATCGAAGAAGTGTAATTGCCGAACGCGACACCGCAGGCACCACCCTGGCACTGCAGCTTGCTGATGCCGAGATCGGCGTTCAGCGGTACCGGGTCGACCGCACAACCAAAGCTCGGCGACCCGCTGCCGTTGCATTGGGCAGCTGATGCCGCCGTCGGGATCGTTCCGTTTTGCGGGTCACCACCGCCGCCCACTTCGGCACGGTTGATGATCGAATTCGAGGCGGGGCTGTTGATCGTGACGCTGTAGCTGATGGTTCGTGTGTTGCCCGATACCATGGTTCCCGTGCGCGTGCAGGTAATGAAACCGGGTGCCGGCGTTGCCGTGAAAACACAATTGAATCCGCCGCTGGTGAACGTTGCCGCACCGGAATAGGTCACTCCGATCGGAAGCACATCCACCACCACGATGTTGCCGCTCGAAGTCGTTGCACCACCGTTGCTGACGACAAGGCTGAAAGTGACCGTATCGCCAGGATTGTGTGCCTGTGGATCCGGATGCGATTTGCTCAGACGGATCTGCGGCGCGCTCTGGCCGACATCGGTGTCAAGAGCGCAACCCGGCGCCACGTTGTTACCGGTACATGCTGTGACTTGTGCAGGCGTGGGAGTCCCGGGCAGCAGATCCGGATCCCCGCCACCACCGATTCGGCCCTTGTTGACGTAGTTGGTGCCATCCGTGAGAACTGCATTGGCGTTCGCAATCAGGCTGAACGTGCTGCTGCCGCCCGCCGCAATCGAAACGGCCGAACTACAAGTGACAGAATCGTTGTCGACGCGCACGCAGGCCCAGTTCGCCGCATTCGGACCGCCAATCGTGAGTATCGCCGGCCAAGTCATCGGCGCGGGCAGTTCGTCCGCAAACGTGATCGTGCCGATCGAGGCTGCGTCTCCGGAGTTGGTGACGGTCAGCTGATAGGTGGTCTGCCCGTTGACTGGAACAAAGTTCTGCCCGTCGGTCTTGACCAGCGACAGGTTCACCTGGCGCACCGGATCGGTAACGGCCGCGCAGCCGGTCAGGGCATTGGCGACGGATGTGGCCGGGGGAGTCGGCGCCGGGCAGGTAGAAGTCGTACTGCCGTTAGTCGCGGGCAAACCCGGTTTGACCGGATCACCACCGCCGCCAACACGGGCGCGGTTGGTGATCGTGTTCGGTGCCGCAGCCGCAACGTTGACGTTGATCGTGATGGTCGCGGTCGCACCCACGGCAATGACCGTGGAACTGTTGCAGACCACATTGGGTGGCGTCGACGTGCAGGTGAATCCGCTCGGTGAGCTGAAGCTCGCAAATGTGACGCCGGTCGGCAGGACATCGACGACACGGATCGATCCGGTGCTCGGCTGCGAGCCGATATTGGTGACGCTCAAGGTGTAGCTGCCACTGTTTCCGGCCGTGAAGGCCGAACCGGATTTCGTCAGTGAAAGGAAAGGTGCGTTAGTGACATCCGCATCGATCGCGCAACCGACTGGGACGTTGTCGGCCGTGCAGGTCGCGGTATTTGCCGGAGTCGGCGGCACATTGTCCGGATCACCACCGCCGGCGACACGTCCTCGATTGACGATCGCGTCACCGTTGGCCGCAGAAATGTTTACGGTAAACGCGAAGGTGCTGATCGAACTGGCACCGATGGCGGTGCTCGACGTACAGGTAATGACATTGCTGGCGGCGTTGCAGGTCCAGTTTGCGGCCTGCGCTCCGGTCAGCGGCACCGCACCGTTGGCGACGCTCAATTGGAGCGGAAGCACATCGACCACGGTGATCAATCCGCTGGTCGGAACGGCACCCATGTTTGAAACGGCCAGCGAATAGGTCGTCGTACCCGACGTGAGCAGGACATCAAGGCCATTGGTCTTGCTCAGGCGCAGATCCGGATAGCACAACGCGCCCGGAATGACGCCCGGAACATCGGGTATCAGGAACGTGCTCAGGCCACCATTGAAGCCGTTGGCTTCGTAGGTATCGCCTGCACCATTCGTTGTTCGACCCGGTGCACCGCCGGTCAGGTCGGCGGTAACGTTTAGAGCAACAGGACTGTAGGCAACAAAGGCGCCACCGCCGCCACCACCGGGGCCGTGCCGATTACCCAGCCCAGCCGCACCGCCGGCCCACGCGTTGCCGCCGTCGCCACCGGCTCCGCTGACGCTGGCACTGCCGCCATCGATCGTGTAAAGAACCACCGCGCCGGCGGATCCGCCGCCGCCGCCGGCGTCATTCAGGACGTTGTAGGCATGCGCGCCACGTACATCGATCAGACCGGTGCCGCTTACGGATCGCGCACGCAGGATCGCAATACCGCCGCCGGCAGAGCCGGATGAACATTTCGCCCCGGTATCGTTGCTGGTTCCAGCAATGTTGCAGGCGATGGCCTGATTTTCGTAGACGGCGTTATCGGCCGTGTTGTTGTTGGTACCGCCACCACCACCGCCACCGCCGAGAAACACGCGGTCGAAACCCAATGTCCCTGAATACGAGGCGCCACCACGGCCGTTGGTATCGTTGAGCGGGAAGTTCCAGGGCCGACCACCAAGTCCACCCTGGGCAAAATTGCCACCGCCACCACCACCCGCGTTGTATTGGTTGTTGGTTCCGCCGCCGTCCGTGCCACCGCCACCGGCATTGCCCGGTGCGCCACGGGCGCGATCACCATTCGGATAGCCATCGACTCCATTGTCGACGCGCACGAGGGTAGTATCCGTTGCGGTGCCGGTCGTCTGGAAAGCCCAGCCGTTATTCTTGAAGGCGACATAGCGTGGTGTGCCAGCAATGCCTTCTCCCTTGCCACCATGGGCATGGTTAGTGTTGTCGGAAGCCCGCCAGTCGGTGCCCGGGCTGTTCGCAGCGGAGCCGTAGCCGGAAGCGCCGCGGAAACCCTTGCCGCCGAGGAAGATGGCACGATTGGTCTGCCCTTCGACGGTACCGCTACCCAAGATCATGGTCTGGCTTGAGTCGATCGAAACGACACCACCTGCCAGACCATTCCATGCCGGCGCGGTTACGCCAGTCAGGGTGACGGCGGCATATTGCGGAACCCGGATTACTTGATAGCGGCGCTGGCCGAGCGTCGCTGTCGGCGCTGCCTGCCCATAGCTGATGGTTAGCGCGGGGGTGAAGTTGATGACCGTGTTGGCGCCACCCCCGCTGGTTGCGCGGACGAATTCGTAAAGTCCCGCGTTGCCGACGCTGGTTGTTCCCTTGCCGATGCCGGTGCCGTCGCCGTAGTTGGCATTGTTGCTGCCATCGACCACGCCATCCTGCATCTGCATGACCATCAACAGGTCACCGGCTGCGACCGTGGTCGTGGCGCTGCCCGTGCGCACCTCTCCCAATCGCAGCGACGTCGCGGAAACCGCCAGAGTCGCCTGGTGAGTGCCGTCAAAGTAGCTATTGACGATGCCACTCGCGGTCGAGCCAGGGTCATTGCCGGGCAATCCGCAGACCTGCTGCGCGTGCGCTGGAAGCGCAGGCAGGAGGCCAGCGACCAGCATCGCGAATGCCAGGTTCCGCACCTGAACCGACACGCGGCAGGCGGCGCGAAAACACACGGAACCGAGACGATCTATACGTGAGTTCATTGACGATCCTGAAACGTTGAGCCTGATTCAAGAGCCCGCACAGCAAGGTGCCGTCCGCGAAAGATTCGCGTCGTCAGTGCATGTGGCAGGTGGTTGCGACTTGTGCGAATGCGCCTTGCGCGAACTGGAATTCGCGCACGGGAACGATCCGCAGGTCTTCGCGGTGGTTGCAACATGATTTCCCCCTGTGAGCCACCGAAATGCAACATCCGGGCCACGCATGGACTCCTGTCCCTGCTGCTGACCACACTCATGTGCTGGCTCGTACAACTATCTTTCGCGGTGCTTCGTTCCGCGACGACGCCCACTCCACCTGATACACGTTGCGCGAATCAAACCGGCTGGTCGATTCGGCCCGCCCATCACCGTGATGCCCTTGGGATGCAGTCCTGTGCGAACAATACGTTGTTCTGAGTGCGTTCACCAGCCTGGTTCGCAGGCTTCGGATCAACAACCACGTTTCGGAAAGACTCCCGTCGAATCCATCCTGGCCCTGCAAGAGGGTCGCGACGCCCTAATCAAACGGTCTTCGGCCGATTGTGACGTCCGTCGCAACTACGTCACGGGAAGACAGCGATTGAAAAGATTTGTCTCCGCGGCGTCCGTCGCCGTGGCGAAGAACCTCAGTTCGGCGTTCGCGAACCCGATTCGGATTTTCCCCTCGCGCAGGGAGGGCTGCGAGCTGGATCACGCGCAGACTGTCGCCCTTGAACGGCGACCCGTAACCTGAATGTGGCATCATCCATCGCCGTCCGATCGGATTGGGCGAGTCGCGATTCCAACCAAAAGGCGCAGGTGAACGCATGCAACGCTGGGTAAAGATTCCCGATGGCCGATTCCTCGATGCCAATCGCATCGCCTATGTCGGCAAGGTCGAAACCTTCAATCGAATCGACGAGGACGGCACCGAGATGGGCCTCGCCTACGCGGTCAACCTGGGCACGGACTTTCCGCGCGAATCTCAGATCAACGTGGTCGGCACCAAGGAAGAGATTTTCAGCCTGCTGCGCGGCATTCTCGGCGGCACCGCAGCCAGCGCCGCCGCGCCGACCGATCAGGCCTGAACATCCGCTTGTGCCGGGATCCGGCGCTCGAATACGCGGCACAAACGCCAGGCGATGAAGCCAGCCGCCGTGATTCCGGCAGAGGTCAGGGCGAGCTTCAGCGCACTGTCGGATACCAGTGGTGAAATCACGCCGGCCAGGATTGCGCTCATCACCAGACTGAAGAATGCCTGCATCGATGAGGCTCCGCCGCGATGGCGCGGAAAGCGATCGAGCAGATTCAGGGTCAGGGTCGGAAAGGCGATGCCGATGCCCATTGCGTGCAGGCCGATCGGAAATACCGACCACGGCACCATGGGCCTCGTCAGCAACAGCGCCGTCGCGATGTTGATCGCAGAGGCACCCAGCATGATCGAATAACCCAGGCGGATCGTGGCACTGCCACTGACCCTGCCCGCGAGTCTGCCGGACAGGAGCGAGCCGAGCATGAGGCCGCCGATGGCCGGAATGAACAACCAGGCGAACTGTTGCGCGTCGAGTCCCAACAGACCGATGACGAAGGCCGGCGCCGACGAGATGTAGACGAACAAGGCATTGAAACCGAGCGTGCCGGCGAATACCAGCGGCAGGAACACTGGATCGCGCAGGATCACCCCATATGTTTTCGCCATCGCCCGCGCGGAAAGCGCATTCCGGCGCTCATGCGGATGGGTTTCCGGCAACAAGGCCAGACAAGCGATCCAGAGCAGGCCCGCGAATACGGCGAGGAACCAGAAGATCATTGGCCAATGGGCAAAGGCGATGATCCAGCCACCAATGATCGGCGCGATCGCCGGCGCGATGCCGAAGATCATCGACACCGTCGACATCAGGCGCTGCGCCGCTGCCCCGTCGAAACAATCGCGGATGATCGCGCGACCGACGATCATGCCCGCGCCGGCCGACATGCCCTGAACCGCGCGAAAAGCCAGCAACTCGCCGATCGTTCGGGACAGCGCGCAGCCTACCGAGGCAGCGGTGAAAACCGCCACGCCAGCGAGGATCACCTTGCGCCGCCCGAGCGAATCCGACAGCGGCCCGTGCAACAAGGACATCAACGCGTAGGCGATCATGTAGACGCTCAGCGTCTGCTGCATCGCGACCGGGCTGGCCTGCAACTGTGCACCGATGGCCGGGAACGCCGGGAACATCGTGTCGATCGCGAACGGCCCGAACATCGCCAATGCGGCGAGCAATGGTGCCAGGCGTCGACTGTTCGGTGCGGCAGTGACCATCTCGGCAGCCGATGAACTCGTTCAAGAAGTTTGGCCGCGCATGCTACGTTCTGTTCGGCGGCAAGTCATGCGGATCAAGCGAAAGCGGGACTCGGTCGGCATAATGCTGCGAATATCCGGTGATACAGGCCCAGGAATACCCATGAATCTGGTTTCACCAATCGCAGTTGCGGGAGGTGCCGGGGTCGGTGCCTTGATCCGCTGGATGCTCGGCCTCGCCCTCGATGCGATTTTTCCGTCAATTCCGCTCGGAACCCTGGTCGCCAATGTGATTGGCGGCTTCCTGATGGGACTGGTGATTGGATCCTTCGATCAATTCCAGACCTTGCCGTTTGAATGGCGACTCGCCATCACGACCGGCTTTCTCGGCGGACTGACCACGTTCTCCACGTTCAGTGGCGAGACGATCAACCATCTGTTGCGACAGCAGTGGGGCTGGGCCAGTGCGCTGGTTTTTGTACATGTCGCCGGTTCGATAATGGCCGCCTTGCTTGGAGTCGTCGTCATCCGCATGCTCCTGCGTCAATGAAGGTATCGAGATGCCTCTTGCCAGCCTCAAAGGTCGCGTCACTTCCTTGCTGGCCGACTGCGGCGTCGAAGTCGGCGGTGACGCGCCGTGGGATATCCAGGTACATGACGAAGACTTCTATGCCCGCGTGATCGCGCACGGCTCGCTTGCCCTGGGCGAGTCATACATGGATGGACAATGGGATGCGGCGGCACTCGATGCCTTCTTGTTCAGACTGCTCAACGCCCATGTCGACGAACAAACCGGGCGCCTCGATGCTTCCCTCGGCGGCACAGATCACGAAGGCCGCCGAGGGTCATTTCGTGATCGAAGACTGGCATGGATTCGGCCCAGATTACGACCGCACGCTGATGGCCTGGATCGCCAACTTCGATCACACCTGGCCGCAGCTTTCGAGCAACTACAGCGAACGCTTCCGACGCATGTGGCGCTACTACCTCTCGACTTCCGCAGCGGCATTTCGCTCGCGACGCGACCAGCTTTGGCAATGGGTCTTCAGCCCGCGAGGAGTTGCTGGCGGCTATACAACCCGGCGTTGAACCGGCAGGCTTTTGCCTCGCCGGGTGGTTGGGAGTCAATCAGACCCGCTGAGGTGCGAGATGCCGTGCCGCGGGCTTTCGTGGGAGTGGCTTCAGCCACGATGCTTTGCAAGTGGGTTGGAAAGCAAACGCATCGTGGCTGAAGCCACTCCGACAAAAATGTGGGCAGCGCAGGCCCTCCTGGCAGCAGAACCGAGATCGCTCGCGCAAGGAACCGCTCGGCGATTGATGATTCAACGAGGCGCGGGTGCGCCATCGCTGGCGATATCGAGTTGACTGATGATTCCCTCATCCAGCCACTGGCGCAGGAAACCAAGCGCCAGTGCAGGGACTTCATCGGCAGCGCGGGTAACTGCCAGTTGCTCGCAGGAATCAGCAAAGTTCCTCTGCTCCGAGAGCAGGGATCGCAAGGCGACAAGCTCGTCCGCCTCGACGGGGCGGAACCGCGAAATCCTTTCACGATCACGCCAGAGCAATCGCGCCGGAACCGACGACGCGCCAGCGGCGGGCGGTGATTGTGTGTCCTTCAACGCACGCCAGATCTCGACCGCATTGGTCGTTGTCGGCAGCAGGCGCACGCTCGGGTGGAATTTCAGGCGCAAGCCGGGCCATGCGGCGGGATCAAGCGACTGCAATTCCGACCAGTCGCCACGTCCGCCATCGGCCGAATCAAATACATCGAGCAACGCTCGTTCGAACGCGGCAAGTTCGGCAATCGCAGGATAGTCGGCGAACGATTTTTGCTGCGCGAGCCAGCTCGGCACCTGCGCGCCAAAATGGCGCAGCGAACGCACCCGCGACGGATGTGCCCCGATATAACCGCTGCAGAATTCGGCCCAGAGCGCATCGCCGAGATATGCCGCGAGCACGGGATGGTCGCTCTCCAGCGCTTCGCACAACCGCGCACTATAGGCGTTGGCATAGATCGAAAGGCCGATGTCGCTGTCGACCCGACCCTGTGCGCACCACGCGCGCGGAAACTCCGCACCACCACGCACATGCGCGAGAAACCTTTGCTCGAGCGGATCGAGGGAGATCATGCGCAGGCCGCCCGCGCCGGCTGCAAGACGGACTCACCGATGCGCCGGGCGTGGTCAAGTTCGGCAACCAGTTCGGCCAGCGCCGGAATATGGTCGTCGCGCTCGATCATCGTGGTGACCTGGCCGATACGCTCCAGTGTGCGCGCGTACAGCGCCCAGACTTCGTCGCGCACCGGATGATCGTGGGTGTCGATCACATAGTCGCCATAGTCACTGTGTCCGGCCAGGTGGATCTGCCAGATCTTCTCCGCGGGCAAGACTGCAACATAAGCGTCGGCATCGAAGCCGTGGTTGCGCGAACTCACGTAGATATTGTTCACATCGAGCAGGATGCGGCAGCCGCTGCGGCGCGCGATCTCGCTCAAAAAAGCTGCTTCTTCCATCTCGGCGTTGGCGAAACTGACATAGGTCGAGACATTCTCGATCAGGATTTCACGGCCGAGAAAATCCTGCACTTCGCCAATCCTTGAAACGACATGCGCGATCGCTTCCTCGGTGTATGGCAGGGGCAACAGGTCATGACTGTTGATGCCGCCATTGCCGGTCCAGCACAGGTGATCGGATATCCAGATCGGCTCGACCTGGCGGGCCAGCTGCTTCAGCTCGTGCAGGTAATCAAGATCGAGAGGATCGGTGCTGCCGATCGACAGCGACACACCGTGCATCGCCAGCGGATAACGCGCGCGGATTTCATCGAGATAGTGGCGCGGCTTGCCGCCGGCAACCATGAAATTTTCCGAGATGATCTCGAACCAGTCGACATCCGGTTTCTCGTTCAACACGGCGTCGAAATGCTCGGTACGCAAACCCAGTCCATAGCCATGCCAGGGCCGAACGCCCGAGGCGCGAGCCTCGGGCGTCGACGCACGTGCGCTGTCAACGCACTCAATCATTACGACTTGGTCGTGCCGCCAACATCGGCGCAGGTGCTGGCCGGAATCGCGACGAAACCCTGCCCCTTGCAGCTGCCCATGCCCTTGCAATCATTGGACGCGGTCTTGCAATCGTTGTGGCCCTTGCAGGCGTTTGCGCCGTAACACTTCACCGTCTCGGCTTTCTCGGTCATGGCCATGCCGGCGCCGTCCATCTTGCCGCCCAGATCCGCACAGGCACCTGCGGTGGTAGCGACGAAGCCTTGCCCCTTGCAGCCACCCTGGCCCTTGCAGGCATTGGCAGCGGTCTTGCAGCCGTTGTGGCCCTTGCAGGCATTCACGCCCATGCAGTGACCCGTTTCGACTTTGGCCGCCGCTTCAGGCGAAGCATTGGCCTGTCCGGACAGACTGGCCAGGCTCGCAGCGACCAGTGCCAGACTGAAACCCGAAATTCCCGCGCTGATGGTATTCATTGTTCAATTCTCCAAGATAGTTTGAGTTGTGTTGTTGCGACCCCGCGGATACCCCCTCCACTCGGCCTGTCGTTGCCAACATGGCAAACGATCGTTGCATCAGACCCTGCCCGGAGGAACTTTCTTTCATTGGCAGACAAACCCTCTGCCGCGGGTCAGTTCCGATGAGATCCAAACCGGCCCTGCAACAGGTGGTCGAGTGAAGCGGCACCCGCACCCGCCGTGGCCAGCCAGAGAAAGATCGCCAGATAGGCAAACTCGTTCAAGCCAAGCAGGTATTCGAGGGAATCGACCTGATCCCAGAACGCCGACTTGATCGCCACGATCATGACTACGATGAGCGACGCGGAAAAGATGCGCGTGCACAATCCAAGCAGCAGCATGATGCCGCCAATGAACTCCAAACCGGACACGAAAGGCGCAAGGATTTCCGGTATCGGCACGCCCCAGCCCCGGAAATTCTCGATCACCTGTGGCATTGCACCAAGCTTGCCCCAACCGGCCCAGAGGAAGACCCAGCCGACCGTGATACGCGCCAGCAGCGGCCCCAGCCACGCCAGATGCGCGGCAACCCGCTCAGGCCAGTCGATCAATGCGCCAACGATTGCTTTCATGCAGTTCCTCCCATTGGTTTAGACACAACTTTGCGAATGCTCTGTCGTACCGGCCCGTCCCGGCCCTCGATCGACGCTTGGCATCAGGCGCTCAACAATCGATCGCCTCAGGGAGCCGCGACGCGGGTTCGCCAGTCCCACGATGCCGCGCCCGGCAGCGATTTGGCGGCAAACAGCGTTTTCACTTCCCGATTCTGTGCGACCCCCGCGTCCATCGCCGATTTCCACGCATTCTCGATGCTGTCGAAACCGTTGCTGCTGGCGGCCAGCATGACCAGGGTGCCCTTGCCCATCGGTACTTCGCGGCCGTAGGTTCCATCGCGACTGAACTCGACACGCGACTGCGGTGGCGCATCGACAACATAGACAACGCTGACCGGGATCCCTTCCTGCGGCATGACCATGTGCACGGTCTTGTAAGGGCCCGCGGGGCATTTGTGCACGAAATTCACGCCATCCGGCACGGCCGCGAGGCTCACGCCGCGCTGCGCAAATGTGTCGATCACATCCTGTCTCGCCACCTCGCTCTGCGCCTCGGAAGCCGTGACGACATGCTTGTGCAGGTGGGCATCGACCATGGCGGCCAGGGCCGGCATTTGCTGGGATGGTCGTTGCAGGGCGAGCACTGCGACGACGATGGAAGCGGCTGCCGCAAGAATCAGCGTGGAAAATCCACGCCGTCGCTTGCGCAAACCCTGGCGCAACTCGGTGGTTTGCGCCAGCAGGATGCGATCGGCCAGATTGACCGGCACCGCAACGCTGACGGCGCGACGGAGTCGCGCCTCGAATTCATCGGCACGCGAGTGTGCTGCCGCACATCCGAAACACTCTGCGCGGTGGGCAATGAAGGAGTCCAGCGTACTTGCAGGCTCGCTGCCCAGTCGTCGGCGGAATTCCAGGCAGTTCATAGTTCGCTCACTCCGGCGCTCTGGTCCTCAAAACCCAGTTGGCCTTTCAATTTCTGACGTGCCCGGAAAAGCTGGGTCATTACCGCGGCTTCACCGAGGCCGAGCTGGTCGGCAATCTCGGCACAGGAAAAGCCGCCGATCACCTGCAAAACCAGCGGCTCGCGGTATTTCGCTTCAAGCCGCCCGATTGCCGCGCGCAAGGCCGATTCCTCGGTTCGATGTTCTGGTGTCGCCTGCGGATCTGGCAAATCGAAATCGTCGATGTCATCGGAAGGCATCGCCTTGCGCTCGAACAAGCGCGCGTGCTCCCGGCGCAGGATCGTGATCAGCCAGGCTTTGACCGCGCCGACTTCACGCAACTTGTCGAGCGCCCGCCAGGCACGCAGGAAGGTGTCCTGGACAAGATCCTGGGCCAGTGCGTCCTGACCACAAAGCCAATAGGCATAGCGGTACAAGTCGGTGGAATGGCCCCGCACCAATGCCTCGAATTGATGTTGACGACTGCTCATGGGCGAATTGACCGGCATCGATTCGGTTTCCTTTCAACGGCACGTACGCGACCTTCACCCACTCGAACTCCCGCAACGGGCAAACCGGCCAAGAACCGGACCGCCCGGAAACAAGAGTGGCACACCGACACTGTGCCACGCGAGCACGCCCGCCATAGACGGACTTGTGCGTGATCGCGCCCGATCCGGCACAATTGCGGGTTCGCGTCGGCCTGCTGCCGATGCCTGAAGATTCCGGAAAACAATGATCCTGCAAGGCAATTACGAACAGATCGCGCTCAAGGACTATGCCGAGCGCGCCTACCTCGATTACTCCATGTATGTCGTGCTTGATCGCGCGCTGCCCTTCATCGGCGACGGGCTCAAACCGGTCCAGCGCCGCATCATCTATTCGATGAGCGAACTCGGCCTGCATGCCACGGCCAAGCCGAAGAAATCCGCGCGTACGATCGGTGACGTGATCGGCAAGTTCCACCCGCACGGCGACAGCGCCTGCTATGAGGCGATGGTGTTGATGGCGCAACCGTTCTCGTATCGCTACCCGCTGGTCGGTGGCCAGGGCAACTTCGGTTCGCAGGACGATCCGAAATCCTTTGCCGCGATGCGCTACACCGAATCCAAGCTGACCCCGATCGCCGAGGCCCTGCTTGAGGAACTCGGCCACGGCACCGTCGACTGGGTGCCGAACTTCGATGGCACCCTGAAGGAACCGGCGTGGATGCCCTCGCGCATTCCGCATGTGCTGATCAACGGCACCACCGGCATTGCGGTGGGCATGGCCACCGACATCCCGCCGCACAACCTGCGCGAGATCGTCAGCGCCTGCATCCACCTGCTCGACAATCCGGATGCCAGCATCGCCGAACTCTGCGAACACGTGCCCGGGCCGGACTTCCCCACCGAAGCCGAGATCATCACCCCCAGGAATGACCTGCTCACCATGTACGCGACCGGCAATGGCAGCTTGCGTGCGCGGGCCGTGTACACGCGCGAAGACGGCAACATCGTCATCACGGCGCTGCCACACCAGGTTTCACCCTCGAAGATCGTCGAGCAACTCGCCGCGCAAATGCGCGCGAAGAAGCTGCCGATGATCGAGGATGTACGTGACGAATCCGATCACGAGAATCCGATCCGGCTGGTGCTGTTCCCGCGCTCCAGTCGCATCGACGTCGACGAGATCATGCCGCATCTGTTTGCGACCACCGATCTGGAAAAGAGCTACCGCGTCAACCTCAACATGATTGGCCTGGATGGCCGCCCGCAGGTCAAGAACCTCAAGCAGATCCTCGCCGAATGGCTGCGCTTCCGCACCGACACGGTGACCCGCCGCCTGCAGCATCGCCTGGAAAAGGTCGAACGCCGCCTGCACCTGCTCGAAGGCCTGCGCATCGCCTATCTGAACCTCGATGAAGTCATCCGCATCGTGCGCAGCGAGGACGAGCCGAAGCCGGTGCTGATGAAGCGCTTCGGACTCAGCGAAGACCAAACCGACTACATCCTCGAGACAAAGCTGCGCCAGCTGGCCCGCCTCGAGGAAATGAAGATCAATGCCGAAACGGACGAGCTCGAACAGGAGCGCGCGAAGATCAATGTCCTGCTCAATTCAAAGGCGCGCCTGAAGACCCTGATCAAGGACGAGTTGCGCGAGGATGCGAAGAAGTTTGGTGACGAGCGCCGCTCGCCGCTGGTCGCACGCGCGGCGGCCCAGGCACTCGACGAGGCCGCTCTGGTGGCCAGCGAACCGACCACGATCGTGCTCTCGACCAAGGGCTGGATCCGCGCGGCCAAGGGCCATGATATCGATGCCGCTGGTCTCAACTATCGCGAAGGCGACGGTTACCTCGCCGCAGTCAAGGGCCGCACCACCCAGCAAGTCGCCTTCATCGATTCAACAGGTCGCAGCTATTCAACGCCCGCGCACTCGCTGCCTTCGGCACGCGGCAACGGTGAGCCGGTCAGCGGTCGTTTCAGCCTGCCTGCAGGCGCGCAGATCGACACCCTGGCGATCGCTGATCCGGCCACGCGGCTCGTGCTGGCTTCGGATTTCGGCTACGGCTTCGTCACCCGATTCGAGACCCTTCTCGGCAACAAGAAGGCCGGCAAGCAACTGATCAACATGGATGACAAGGCGCATGTGCTGAATCCGGCCCTGGTCGAGGACACTGCACGCGATCGCATTGTCGTCGCGACCAGCGCCGGGCATCTGCTGATGTTTTCGGTCGCCGAACTGCCTGAACTCGACAATGGCGGCAAGGGCAACAAGCTGATTGAAATCCCGAAGCCGAAGCTGGCTTCGGGCGAACGCGTGGTCGGCATCGCCGTGGTCGCCGAAGCCAGGGGCGAAGTGACCCTGTTTGCCGGCCAGCGCAAGCTCATCCTCAAATGGGCTGACCTGGTCGAATACGGCGGCAACCGTGCGACCCGGGGCTCGCTGCTGCCACGCGGATTCCAGCGCGTCGAACGCATCGAAAGCACGGCCTGATCTCCGCTGCGAAGGACAGAAACAAGAAAGGGGCCTCGCGGCCCCTTTCTTGTTTCCAGTGAATCGGAATTACATGCGACGTGCGCGGCGACGCAGCCCGAACACACCGAAGCCGAGAACCAGCAGACCCAAGGCAAGCTTGCTCCAGGTTTCCAGTGTTGGCAGGTCGACGACCGGTTGGACCGGGCCGGGACCGCCGCCAGCCGTGCAGACCGTGCAGATGCCTTGCAGGCCGGGGGTCGGGTTCAGGCTCCAGTTGACGATCTGCCCGGTGTCGCCAGCGGCATTGTCGGAAACGGTCAGGGTCCAGGTACCCAGGGTGCTTTCGCCGTCAAACGCGGACAACGGCGAAGCCGGGAGAACCGGGCCACTCAGCCAGGGCGTGGTGCCCGCGCATGAAGTCTCGGGATCGACACTGGCAGCATCGGAGAAGACCACAGCCATGTTGTCGTTGCTGCAGCCGAAGGTGCCCGCCGGAACGCCGGGACGATCGAGCAGGCTGACCGTGGTACCACCCGGACTGGTCAAGCTGATGGCCACATCACCGACCCAGGTATGGTCGATTTGCACCGCCACTTCAAGATCGGTCAGGTTGATGGCCTGGCCGACGGTAATCGTCGAGGTGGTGCCGGCCGGAACGCTGTCCGGAATCGCCAATGGCAGGGTCTCGTTGGGCGCAACAACGCCGCTCTCGCCAATCTGCGAGCTGACCGAACCGGTCGCGGTCGATCCT
The DNA here is from genome assembly GCA_016721015.1 of Lysobacterales bacterium. GTDB lineage: Bacteria > Pseudomonadota > Gammaproteobacteria > Xanthomonadales > Rhodanobacteraceae > Dokdonella. The sequence goes on along the minus strand of JADKJL010000013.1, from coordinate 126,449 downwards.
TCATTGCTCGTCACATTGATCGGCAGGGTAAATGCGCTGACACACGTGGCCGCCTGGTCGACTGTCACGACAAAGGTCGCCGTGGCACTCGTTCCATCGGCGATCGAGCCGAGATTCGAGCTGGATGTCACATAGGTGATGCCAGCCGGGGCCGGAAGACCCAGGGACGCGACGACGCCGGTGAAGCTTCCGGCGGCCGCACTGATCGGAACCTGGATGGTAACCGTCTCACCTGGCTCGATGACGCCATTTGCCTGGCCGGGGTTGCTCGAACACGCATCGGCGACGCTGGCCTGCGCAGATCCCACCGACAGGGTCGGCCCACCCGGATTGCCAATCACGTTCATGACGATGTTCATGTCCGGGAAGCCAATCGACGCCGTGGTTGCCGGCGCGGTCAATCCACAATCGGGTGCGCGCAAATAGCTTGGAGCGCTCTCGCCGCCGGCATTGGAGCCGATGAAGAACGAATCACCCGATCCGGCAGCGTCCGGAGTCAGGACTTCGACCACCAGATTGGATCCGGCTGCGGCCAGCCCGCTGATGGTCGCCGGAAAGATGGAGGCAGCCTGGTCAGGTACGCTGAGTGCCGTGGTGGCAATCTGCGTGTACGAGCCGAATGCTCCGGGAAATGCACCGGCACCGGTGTAAAGGTTCACGGTGACCGGCTGCGACCCGCCAGCGGCGGCGGCGGCCGTCTCAATACCGAATTGAACCTGGCAGACATTGATGTCGGCGCTCAGCGGGAATGACCGGTAATAGGAATTCTCTGCGTGCACGCCACCCGTGTTGCACGATACCGAACTCCCAGCCGTGATCGCCTGCGAGGTCGACTGGGTCAGCGTGATCGAGCCGCAGGCCGTTCCAAGCGGCATAACCACCTGGCGCTGAGGCTTGGGCAGCTCGGATGTCGAGTGCGAAAAGCCGCTTTGTGCAAATGCGCCGGGCGCACTCATTGCCAAGGCGATGGCAACTGGAATCGCGGTAAAACGTGATAATTTCAACATGTTTTATCCCCAGGGAAGTGCTTTGGTGAGCACGTTTATTGATCATGGATTGGAACAACCCAGAACCTGTCCACCTGCACTTGAACGGATGGATGCAGCGTACATTCGATCGGCGCGACCGCGTGACAGGCCCTGAAGTTCCGACCTTATCATTGGGCGGGAGTCAAATGAAGCGCAAATCCGGCAGTTTTGAATCTTTCGTCATCGACGGGTGGAGCGGCCATCCGCAGCAAGCGAAATTGCGCATGGGAGAGGTTTCCCGACAGCGGCCCATTGACGCTCGATGAATCGCCCCGCTGGACGTTGCCCATGGCCATGGGCCAATCTCGCTGACCGCAGCCGCAATCGGCCAGCCCTCAACCTCAGCGTGGAGACGATCCCGTGTCATCTATATTGCGCCGCAGCATTCTTCTGCTTCTTGCACTTTCGCTCATCATTTTCGCAGGCGCATGGGCGGCATTGCGCGGCAGCTTGCCGCAACTGGATGGCAGCTTGCGGACGGATGCAGTCCGTTCAGAAACAAGCATCGAGCGCGATGCGCTCGGCACCGTGACCATCAAAGCGGAAAGCCGAAGCGACGTGACCTGGACCCTTGGCTATGTGCACGCCCAGGAGCGCTTCTTCGAGATGGATCTGATGCGCCGCAGTGCCGCCGGCGAACTGGCCGAACTGTTCGGTTCGGCGGCCTTGCCGATCGACCGTCGGGCCCGCGTCCATCGCATGCGCGCTCGCGCCGAAGCGGCCCTGGCACTGGCGTCCACCGAGGATCGCGATCTCATCGACACTTATCGGGATGGCGTGAATGCCGGCCTGGCTGCGCTGCGTGTCCGACCGTTCGCCTATCTGCTCACGCGCAACACACCGCGACCGTGGAGCAGCGCGGACTCGCTGCTGGTCATCGATGCCATGTACTTCTCGTTGAATGATGCGAACAACAAGAGCGAATTGGCGTACTCGCGCATGAAGGCCGCATTGCCGGAATCGGTCTTTCAATACCTGACCATGACCGGCGGCTGGTGGGATGCGCCGCTGAGCGGCCCGGCCATGCGCTGGCCTGATCCGCCAGGCCCCTCGGTTATCGATCTGCGCGCGCTTGACCAGTCCCTGCTGCGTCACGTCAAACCTGCACCTGATGGGGTTCCCGGCAGCAACAGCTTTGCCGTCAGTGGCGCCCTGACCGGTGGCCCAGGTCTGATCGCCAACGACATGCATCTCGATCTGCGTGTGCCGGATATCTGGTTCCGTGCGCGCCTGATCTATCCGAATCCCCGTCGCCCCGGCGCAAGCATTGATGTCAGCGGCGCCAGCCTGCCCGGCACGCCGGCCATCGTCGCCGGCAGCAATCGTTCGATCGCCTGGGGCTTCACCAACAGCTACGGCGATTTCACCGATTGGGTGCGTGTGATTGCCGACCCGGCCGCTGCCGATCACTACCTGACCGCGGAAGGCAGCACGGCGATCGACACGTACAAGGAATCCATCGCCGTTCACGGCGCTGAACCGGAAACGCTGCTTGTGCGCGAGACCCGTTGGGGGCCAATCATGGCGGACGATGTCGATGGCACTCCACTGGCCCTGGCCTGGACTGCCGAACGCGAAGGCGCGGTCAACCTTGAACTGCTTGAGCTGGAAACCGCGGAAACAGCCGACGAAGGCATTGCGATCGCGCAACAGGCCGGCATGCCGGCGCAGAATTTCCTTGTTGCAGACCGCTTCGGCAATATCGCCTGGACCATTGCCGGGCGGATTCCACTTCGCCTCGGCGGGTACGACCCGCGCCTGCCGGCCGACTGGAGCAAGCCGGATACCGGATGGAACGGATGGCTGGCGACAGCCGACTACCCGTTGATCTCCAACCCGCCGTGGAATCGGCTGTGGACGGCGAATGCGCGCGTCGTCGATGAAGGCAGACACCTTGATCTGCTCGGCGATGGCGGCTACGACCTCGGTGCGCGCCAACAGCAGATCCGTGATGACCTTCGCGCAAAAGATCAATTCACACCGGGAGACATGCTCGAAATCCAGCTCGACGATCGCGCCGTGTTCCTCGATCCGTGGAGGAAGCGATTGCTCGCCCTGCTCGACAAGAGCACAGCAAGCCCGCAACGCGCCGCGATGCGCAAGGCGCTCGGCGACTGGGATGGCCACGCCTCGACGCAGTCGGTGAGCTATCGCATCGTGCGGGCCTGGCGCAATGAGGTGAAGGACAGCGTGCTCGACGCCTTTGCCGCGGCAGTCCGCGTCAAGTTCGCCGATTTCGAGCTGCCCAAGCTACCGCAATCGGAGCACGCGGTCTGGATGCTGCTCGATCGCCGCCCGCCGAACCTGCTGCCGCCCGGATACGAAAGCTGGGAGGCACTGCAACTCGCTTGTCTCGATCGGGTTGCGGCCAATCTCGAAAAACAGCCAGGCGGGATCCCGGCGCGAAACTGGGGCGAACGCAATACCGCAAACATCGCCCATCCGCTGTCGCGCGCCCTGCCCGGGTTCATTGCGAGAATGCTCGACATGCCGGCCGATCAACTACCCGGCGACAACAACATGCCGCGCGTGCAGGGCCAGGCATTCGGCGCTTCGGAACGATTCGCCGTCGCTCCGGGCGATGAGGAGCACGGCTATTTCGAATTGCCGGGCGGCCAGAGCGGCCACCCACTGTCACCGTTCTATGGCGCCGGCCACCGCGACTGGGTCGAAGGCAAGCCGACACCGTTCCTGCCGGGGCCTGCCCAGCATCGCCTGCAGTTCGAACCACTCAGCCACTGAATGGCGAGGCGGCACTTGTTTTAAGTGCCGGCCTCAGCGGCGATGCCTCTCGGCGGCAACCCAGGACGGATCTCGTCAACTCCACGCGTCTACGGCGTTTCGAATCCGTCCTGGAAAATGATGTCGCCGCCACCCGGGATCAGGATCGGAACCGTGAAGCTCGACTGCAGCCCGGCCGTGGCTGGCTTCAGTTCACTGTTTCCAGCGACCGGCGCACTGTCCGTGGTCACCGAGAACGAATACAGCGAGCCCCAGTCGAGCGATGCGCCGCTCGGCGCGGTCCAGGTCAGGTAGCCGCCTGCGGAACTGAAGGTCCAGTCGTTGCTGCTGTCCAGATCGCCGTCACTGAAATGATTGCCGAGAACACTAACCCCAGCCGGCAACGCAATCCGGAACTGATCGAAACCCTTGTTGCTCAAAACATCGAGATTGGGCTCCGCACCGGCGGTCACGGCACGTGAGAAATCGAGATTGTGCACAGCGTAGTGATACGTCGTCTGGCCATTGCCAAGATCGACTGCACGCACGGCTACCTTGGTGTGCCCTTCGGCAACAGCCAATTCTGAATTCTGCGCGACCGTGTTGGCCGGCAGGCCCTCGACCCAGCGATCGGTGACCGAGCCGAGCTTGAAATTGCCGACTCCGCCAAAGGTCCAGTTTCCAGCCGAATACGTCGGCGTGCCCGTCACCGTGGCCATCGAGTTGTAGATGTTGATGTCCTGCCGGGCCAGGTACCACGAATCGAACATATAGCTTGCACCGGCGGTGCCGAGCTGCGCCTCGTTGACAACCATGCGGCGCACGTAATTGTCATCGGCCGGGAATGAGTTGGTGTTGCTGCCCACGCAGCCGGGGTCAAACAGCGAGTGGCAGCGCCCCCACTGACCGGTCGCCGGAATGATCTCGGAGCGGAACGAAAGATCCTGGTTGGCATCATTGTTGCCGGTACTGTAGGTATCACCACACGAGCGACCGAGGATGTGGCTGTCGAAGTTCTCACCGGATGCGCAACCCTGGTTGGTCGTCAGCCAGGCATGCTTGACCCCTGAGCGCGCGATCTGCTCGATACTGCCATCGGCATTGATGCGGTACATGTTCCAGATCAGGAACGGATGCTGATCGTTGTTGTAGGGAGCAAACGTGCCGGAAAACTTCCCATGCCAGGGGATCCAGGCTGTCCACAGCGCGCTGCTGGTGCCAAGTGCGCCCTGGCCTGAAACGGTCGTAGCCGCCGTACCGCTGTTGACGTTGTTTTTCAGTGTCGAGCTGGGCGCAAAGACGACCTTGCCGCTTCCCCCCGGACCGGTTGTTCCACTCGCCCTCATCCTGGAAACCGAAATGTTCTGCATGAACAGATCCGCCTGGTAGACGACACCCGGCGCCTGACCAACCACCTGCTCGCCGTGATAGTGGGTTGTCCCGAGAGTTCCCCGCGCATCCTTGGCGCCACCACCGCCCTGGCGGGCGACCTGGCTGAGGATCTCCAGATCACCAATGGGCGAATTGGCCATTTCCGGATGACCGCTGCGCTTGGCCAGTGCGGGTGCAACGCGCATGTCGGCCGTGTAGATCGCCAGCACATGATTGTCCCTGACCAGTTCGTACATCAGCTTGTCGATGTAGAACCAGACCTTGCCGTCGCCACTGACGACATCCAGTTGCATTGGATCTTTCGCATTGGGACGCAGACGGAAATCGACCAGCGGAATCGTGCTGCCATCCTTGATCGTCAGCTCATAGCCGCCGCGTGATTGCAGTGAGCCCCCGAGGAATCCGACAAACGAGCCTCGCTCGGCGCGAAACTGCAAGCTGCCGCTTTCACGCAGGGCGAACAGTTCCGAGCCATGGGCCTGGCGGGCCTTGAGACCGTCAGTCAGCCGAGCCGTGTCGCTGGGCAGCATGCCCGTGCGCCCCTGGATCGAGATGCCCATGCTGTGGAGAAGGTTTTCATTGAGACGGAAAGCGACCGTTCCACCCCATGCCGCCCAGTCATTGGAGGATGCGGTGGCTGCGCTTGCCGTGGTCTGTTCAGCGCCTGAAATCATCGGACACAGCGCGAGCGCAAGCGCGATGGGTAGCATCTTGAGAGTCATGGTGTCAGCCCCGGAGAGTGTTGGGATGGATGGGTATCTGCTGCAAACTGCAACGCGATTGTACCGCCAACGCGCGACAGGCCTGGAAAATATCGTGACTTATGGCGTAAAGACACTGCCCGAGGCGATGGCCTCGGGCGGCGACTTGCCATAGCCTTTCTGGAAAACAGTGGCATCAAAACTGTTGGCGAATATGCGCTCGGCCGGCTCGGGTGCGCTCCACAATTGCCACATGTACTCGCCGCGGCTGCGGTTCTTCGGCCCGACCACGGCGGGACGATTCGGTTCACCCGCACACATCTGGTTCTCGCCGGGAATCGAGCGCTCGATCGCCTGATTGCGCAGGAACTCCAGGTACTCGCGACTGGAGGTCTGGTAATAGAGCCGCGCGGTCACCGTGAGTGGCCCCGGCGTCGCCGCAGGGATCACCGCCGAGTAGTCGACCTCGTCATGGTTGACGAGGATGCCGCTGCCCGGCGCGGTTTCCGGATAGCTGATGCCGACCGGACGCAATTCATAGCCATTCGGATCGGCCGTGGTGGCCGGCTTGAAGCCGAGCGGCGGAATGCGATTGTCCTTGGCGACACAATCGTTCAATACGAAATGGAAGGCCTCACGTCCGAGACTGTCGAGGGCATCGCAGGTGCCGTTGCCATGACGGTTCCAGATGCCCTGCAACACCTCGTAGACACGCAGTTGTGGATCACTGGCGAGCACCGCGCTGGCATTGTCATAGCCCCCGCTCTCGAACACGAGCACGCCGTTGAAATCACGCACCTGCACGTTCAGCCACATGCGCCGACCTTCGGAGTAGCCACTCGGCAACTTGTGGCCGCTGTTGTTGGTGACCTTGACGCGCGCGCCGAGGACGCCTGCAGTCGACATCGTGGGTGGTGTGTAGCCAAGGAGTGTCACCTCGACATCGGCTGCGGTCTGCAGCAGGGCGCGCGCCGCCTGGATCGTCTGGTCGTAGGAATTCTGGCGACCGACGCCGCCTGCCGATCCGGGGATCGCGCTGGTATCGCTGAATTCACCCTTGATGATTCCCGGCACCCAGGTATTGCCCCCGACAAACTCATGCACCGGGAGATTGCCGGTCCGGTTTGGCCCCCCTGCACAGGCGGTTGCATTGGGATCCTCGCTGTCCGGCATATGGCAGGCCTGGCAGGTTTGACCGCCGACACCGGCGAACTGGCTCTGCTTCCACTCGCTGTAGGTGCGCTCGATCGGGAATGGAATGCCCGTGTTGGTGCCGTCGGCGAGCTTCAGCGTTTTCAGCGGGCCCGCATCCGTATCCGGCGTGGTCACATCATGGCAGGAGCCACAGATTGCGCTGTCCGCGTGGAACGCCGATTGAGCCCACTGGTGGGGCGGCGAAAATCCGCCGGCATACGTGTATGGGCCGCGACGGCAGGGTTCACCGCCATTGCCATTGCACTCGGTGTCATCGAGCCAGACATTCGCATTGCCGATCATCGTCGGTTCGCCCAACGGGCCATTCGGCATCACCCGATGGCAGAAGTGACAGCCGATTCCGCTGTAGTCGTTGGAGAAATCCGCGGCATCCGGTGAGCCCAGCAACAAGCAGCCATTGGCGCCCTTGACCGGATCGTTGGGCGGGCCAAACCCCGACTTGACCACGCGCCCACCGTACCAGCCAGACGTCGTATGGCAGCGGATGCAGAAATCGCCGGCTCCCGGAAAATCCTTGTTGGCGACATCGACGGCGGCCCAGAACAGCGGATCACGCGTGGCGTTTGCCATCATCGACCCGCCCCACGTGCTGTGCGGGCGAAACTTTGGATCGTTGCCGGAATATCCGCCGTGACAGCCACCACAGGCATCGGACGGCTCCAGCGAAAAATTCAACCCTGGCTGGGTGCCGTGCGGGGTGAAATCGAGCGCAAACGCGTGCGTGCAAGCCAGCAGCAAACCGAGTGCGAGGGCACTGCGCAGCAGTCGACCCGATTGCAACAGCCACGCGCGGAATTCAAATCGCAAAACAGTCACCTCACCCAGCCTGGAGGCACGCACAAAGGCGTGATGATATGGCGATGCCTTGCGCGTATCCCGATCCCCAGGACAACTTGATGCCGGAAGACAACCCATGCCTCCCGCGTTGGCGCGGCGCGAATAGCCACCTTTCCGGCACCTTGACGACGGCCGAATGGCATAGCCAGTGATTTTTATCACGAACGGGCTTCGCATGACACCGGAAATTGCATTCGCGAGTGTCCAATTTGAGTGATGCCGCACCTTTGCCAACCCTGATCAAGGGATTCAGGCCTGCGGCGAGCCCGCCAGCAACCGTTGCGCAACGTCCAGGTACAGTCCTGGCAGTCGCTCAAGATCTTGCATTGACACGCATTCGTCGATTTTGTGGATGCTTGCGTTGACCGGGCCAAGTTCGACCACCTCGGCTCCGAGCGGCGCGATGAAGCGACCATCCGAGGTTCCCCCGGCCGTGCTCGCAACCGGCACGATCCCGCAGCCCGCTTCAATCGCGGCCGTGACGGCTGCGCGCAACGGCCCCTCTTCGGTAAGGAAGGGCTCACCGGACAGGTTCCAGTCGAGGGCAAAGTCGAGCGAATGCCGCTTGAGGCACGCTTCGACTTTTGCGCGCAGGCCATCCGCCGTACTTGCCGTGCTGTAGCGGAAATTGAACGTGACATCGAGGCTGCCAGGGATGATGTTGTTGGCGCCGGTTCCGGCGTGGATGTTCGAGATCTGGAAGCTGGTCGGCGGAAACTCGGCATTGCCTGCATCCCAGCGCGTTGCGGCAAGCTCGGCCAAAGCGGCTGCCGAAGCATGGATCGGATTCAGCGCCTTATCGGGATAGGCAACATGCCCCTGCACGCCATGCACGGTCAGATGGCCGTGCAAGGAACCCCGGCGCCCGACCCGAATCAGGTCGCCCAATATCGATTGGGAGGAAGGTTCGCCGACCAGACACCAGTCGATGCGTTGACCTCGCCGACGGAACTCATCGACAACGCGACGCACACCATCAATCGACGGACCTTCCTCGTCACTGGTCAGCAACAAGGCAACCGTTCCCGCGTGATCCGGGTGTTGCTGCACGAACGTTTCCAGGGCGAGCGTCATCGCCGCCACGCCGGATTTCATGTCGGCGGCACCGCGCCCAAACAGATATCCATCACGGATCGTCGGCTCGAACGGCGGACTCGACCAATGCTCGGCCGGCCCGCTGGGAACGACATCGGTATGACCGAGGAAAACCAGCACCGGCCCTGCCGTTCCATGGGTCGCCCAGAGATTGTCGACATCGCCATGGCGCAGGTGCTCGATGACGAAGCCGGCATCCGCAAGACGCGCCGCCAGCAACAATTGGCAGCCGTGATCCTCGGGCGTCACCGATGCGCGGCGGATCAATTCACGAGTCAGTTCAAGAATGGCGGACATTTGATATGGGAGATGGGAGTGGGGAGTGGGGAGTGGGGAGTGGGGAGTCGAGGCACACAATTGATATTGTGGGAGCGACTTCAGTCGCGATGCTCTCAATTTCTCATTTGCTGAAGAGCATCGCGACTGAAGTCGCTCCCACGAAATCTCACAACACCTTTCGCAAAACCTCAATGAAGCCGCTGCCCAATCGATCCGCTCAAAGCGATGATGAAAACAAACAACCCGGCATAGAGCTTGTCATTGAAACCCAGTTGCACCTTGCCATCGGCGAGCACGAGCACGGGTCGCTTGACCAGGGCAGGATACTCGCGGATCAACAGGCTCCATTCGGCCGCCGAGCCGGGGGCCTTGCGCGCCGGGGCGAGATTGCGCCAGGTCGTGCTGCCGCGATTGACCAGCGCGTCGAAGCCACCGACCGCCTCGGCCCAGGCCTTGAGCATGGCCGGCGTCGCCGGTTCATCGCGGTAGTCAATGAAGCGATACTCGACCGCATGACGATCCAGCCACTTGCGCGCCTTCTTGCAGGTGTCGCAGTTGTTCAAACCGTAGACTTCAGTGCCCATGTTCAAGCCCGCAGCAATTCGTTGATGCCAGTCTTCGAGCGCGTCTTTTCATCAACGCGCTTGACGATGATCGCCGCGTACAGACTGTGGCTGCCGTCGGCCGAGGGCAGTGAACCGGCAACGACGACGCTGCCGGAAGGAATGCGCCCGTAGCTGATCTCGCCGGTCGCACGATCGTAGATTTTCGTGGACTGGCCGAGGAACACGCCCATGCCGATCACGCTACCACGCTCGACGACAACGCCTTCAACCACTTCCGAGCGCGCGCCGATGAAACAATCATCCTCGATGATGGTCGGCCCGGCCTGCAGCGGCTCAAGGACACCGCCAATGCCGACCCCGCCGGACAGATGCACGCGCGCACCGATCTGCGCGCAGGAGCCAACCGTGGCCCAGGTGTCGACCATGCTGCCGGCGCCGACGTGCGCGCCGATGTTCACATAGCTCGGCATCAGCACGGCATCGGCGGCGATGTGGGCGCCGCGTCGAACCAGGGCGCCCGGCACCATGCGTGCGCCGATCGAGGAAAACATCCCGGCATCGGCATCGGCAAAGCGCAGCGGCACCTTGTCCCAGGCTTGCATCGGGCCGCCATCCATCACTCGATTGTTGTTGATGCGGAAATACAGCAAGACCGCTTTTTTCAACCATTGATGGACGACCCAGCTTCCCCCGCCTTGCTGTTCGGCGACGCGCGCCTTGCCGCTTTCGAGCATGTCGAGTGCGGTCTCGATGGCTGGGCGAAGATCCTGATCGATTTCGGCGGCGCCCAGTTCGTTGCGGCGTTCCCACGCGGCATCGATGACGGATTCAATGGCTGGCATGCATGACCCTTGGAGATTCAGGTGGACTGAGATCAAGTTGTTCGAGCAAGGCTGCACTCAGGGTTTGCTGGGCAACCTCATCGAGCAACTGGTCATTGTCGTCGCTGATGCGGAAAAAATCTTCCACGCGTTCGCCGAACGTGGCGATTCGCGCATCGTGCACGCGCACGCCCAGCGAACGAAACGTCTGCGCAACCGAGGCCAGCAGGCCAGGCCGATCGGTACAGACCAGACCCAGCCGCGTGCGCCCCTCGACCACGCTGAACACGATCCGCGGCGCGATATGAAAATGGCGCAGGGTTCTCGGCAAGACGCGCCGCACCGGTTGCTCGCTGAGCACCTGCTGGCGTAGCGCCGAGCGCAACGCCTGCTCGACGGCAATTACCTCGCCGACATCCAGCAGTGGTTTTCCGGATGCGTCGAGCACAAAGAACGTATCCAGCACCCTGTCCGAATGGGCCGGGATCAGGCGCGCTTCGACGACATTGAGCTGGGCACGATCGAGCACGGCGGTGATCGTCGCAAACAGGCCATCGCGATCCGGTGAATAGACGAACACTTCGCTGGTGCCGCGCACACCCAGGGGGTTGACCTTGACCAGCGCTTCACGCGCCCGCGCATGGGCGGCAATTGCTTCGGTCTGCCATGCAATCTGTTCGGCCCGATAGCGCAGGAAGCTCTCCTCCGGAAAATCCGCCCAGATCCGTGCCACGGTTTCGCTGTCGATGCCTTTGGGTTCAAGCAGGCGCTCGGCACGCATGCGCGTTTCGGCCACGCGCTCGTCAGCCTTGGGCAATTCACCGGATTCCTCGCGCAACACATAGCGCGTTGCCGCGTAGAGATCCGACAACAAGCGATCACGCCAGGTGTTCCAGAGTTTCGGACTCGTGCCGTTGATGTCGGCAACGGTGAGCAGGTACAGATAGTCGAGACGCTCCCAGTCATCGACCTGCTCGGCGAATCGATGCACCACGGCCGGATCGGTGATGTCCTGGCGCTGCGCGGTGACACTCATGAGCAGATGGTTGCGCACCAGCCAGGCGACCAGGTTGGTCGCCGCCGGTCGCAAGCCAAGCTGCATGCAGAACGCGCGCGCGTCCTCTTCGCCAAGCACCGAATGATCGCCGCCGCGACCCTTTGCGATGTCATGGAACAAACCCGCCAGCAGGAGCAGCGCGGGTTGCGGAATGCGCTGATAGAGCGAGTGCGCAAGCTTGAAATCCCGCGCACCTTCCTCGGATGCGAAGCGGGCGATGAAACGCAGCACGCGCATGGTGTGCTCATCGACTGTATAGACGTGGAAAAGATCGTACTGCATGCGCCCGGTGACCTTGGCGAACCCCGGGATCAGTCGCGCCAGCACGCCGTGACGCGCCATGGCTGCCAATGCTTCGACGGCCACCGCACCGCGCTCGAACAATTCGCGCAACGAGGCGAACACCTCGGGCCGATCGAAATCGAGCGCCGGATTGGTCAGTGCCAGGCGCACCTGGCGCAAGGCATGGGCACGCAACCCGCGGATGCCGGGTTCGCTCGCCATCAGCGCGTAGAGTTCGATCAATGCACGTGGCTCCTCGCCCAGCCGATGGCTGTCATCGACATCGAGGCGATCACCGATGCGCAGAAATCCGCCGCCGAGGCGCTCGGCGCTCGGAGTCGGGGTCGCCAGCATCTCGCTGCAGCGTGCCAGCAGCTCCTCGTTGGTGCCGGCGATGCGACGTGCGGCGCGGTAGTAATCCTGCATGCATTGCTCGACACCCAGATTGTCGGCGTGCTCGTCGCGATAGCCGAGAATCTTCGCCAGCTCGCGCTGGTAATCGAACAACAGGCGTTCCTCGGCCCGGTGCGCGAGCAGATGCAGGGCATGGCGGATGCGAAACAGGGTCGCTTTCGCCGATACCAGGGCGTCGGCCTCGGTGCGATCAAGCAGGCCGGCCTCGACCATCATCGAAAGCTCGCCGGTTCCCGCGATGACGCGGCCGAGCCAGCCGATCATCTGCAGGTCGCGCAGGCCACCGGGGCCTTCCTTGAGCTGGGGCTCGAGGTTGTAGGCGGTATCGCCGAAACGAAGGTGCCGCGCGGCCTGCTCGGCTTTCTTGGCATCAAGAAACCGCGCAGGCGTCCACAGCGTCTGATCCGGCAATCGGGCGATCAAACGCTCGGCAAGCACCCGCGAACCGACCAGAAAACGTGCCTCGATGAGATTGGTATAGACGCCGACATCCTGCGCCGCCAGTTCACGGCATCCGGCCAGATCGCGCACGGCCAGACCGGGCTTGATGCCGAGATCCCACAGGCAGGCGCAAAACGCCTCGATCGCGCGCATCACGCGGGGTTCGGGGGATTCGACGTTGAGAATGAGCAGATCGACATCCGAGTACGGAAACTGCTCGCCGCGACCGAAGCCGCCAACGGCAATCAGGGCCGCATCACCGGTTTCCCCGAGCCATGAAACCCAGGCGTAGTCGAGCACGCGCTCGATCGCGGCCGTTCGTGCCGTGACGATTTCCCCGGCATCGGCATGATCGCGGAAGGCACCCGCCAGGTCACGATCGTAGTCGACCAGATACTGGCGCAAGGCCAGTCGGGTCGGTCCAACCACGCCGACCCGCGGCACCGGTCTGGCCAGCCGCGGCAGTGGCGGTACGCTCGTCAAGGCCTGGACGGGCATACCGGCAGATCTCAGGCCGCGTTCGGCCAGGGCGTCAGGATCTCGAAACCATCGTCGGTGACCGCGATCGTATGCTCCCACTGGGCCGACAGCGAATGATCCCGCGTGACCACGGTCCAGCCGTCCGGGAGCAGGCGCGTTTGCGGCTTGCCGGCGTTGATCATCGGTTCGATGGTAAAGGTCATGCCCTTCTTCAGGATCAAGCCGGTGCCGGCGTGGCCGTAGTGCAGCACCTGCGGATCCTCGTGGTAGATGCGGCCGATGCCATGCCCGCAATACTCGCGAACCACCGAGAAATTGCGCGCCTCGACGAACTTCTGGATCGTCTCGCCGATATCGCCCAGCGTGGTGCCGGGACGAACGATCGAGATCGCCGCCAGCATCGCCTCGAGCGTGGTCTCGACCAGACGCCGCGCCAGCACCGAGGGTTCACCGACGTAGTACATGCGACTGGTATCGCCATGCCAGCCATCCTTGATCACGGTGACATCGATATTGATGATGTCGCCGTCCTTGAGCACCTTGGTCTCCGACGGAATGCCGTGGCAGATGACGTGGTTGACCGATGTGCAGATGGTCTTGGTGAAGCCCTTGTAGCCGACATTGGCCGGAATGCCACCCTGCACGTCGACAATGTAGTCGTGACAGAGCTTGTCCAGCGCCTCGGTGGTCACACCGGCCTTGACGTGCGGCGCGATCATCTCGAGCACTTCGGCGGCAAGGCGGCCGGCAATGCGCATCTTGGCGATGTCTTCAGGGGTCTTGATGGTGACGGACATGGCATCTCTGGGTTCGGGGCGCTTGTCGCAAGCGCCATGGACGGGCTACAATTCTACGGATAACTCGGCTGGCCTGCTCGTTCGCACGCCTATCGGGTCATCGGCCCCGCAATCGATGCGCGGGGCAGCACTGGCCGACAAGGGTAATCACTTGCCCGCGTTTGACCAAATCCGCACACGTATCGTCACCGTTTTCGGGGTGCCTCTCCGGAGGTCGCAGACGGCGGATACGTGGAGGTCTCAACCCCGGGCATCACCGTACTCCACACAGATATTGTGCGGCTGCCCACGATTGGAGCTTTACCATGCCACAAGTCACCATGCGCCAGATGCTCGAAGCGGGCGTCCATTTCGGCCATCAAACGCGTTACTGGAATCCCCGCATGGCGCCGTACATCTTCGGCGCGCGCGGACGTATCCACATCATCAATCTCGAAAAGACCTTGCCGCTGTTCAACGACGCGATGAACTTCGTTTCGGGCCTCGCGCAGAAGCGCGGCACCCTGCTTTTCGTCGGCACCAAGCGCTCGGCACGCGATGCAGTCAAGGAAGATGCAATCCGTTGCGGCCAGCCTTACGTCGCCGCGCGCTGGCTCGGCGGCATGCTGACCAACTTCCGCACGGTCAAGCAGTCGATCGCCCGCCTCAAGGAAATCGAGGCCATGTCCACCGACGGCCGCTTCGAGAAGCTGGTCAAGCATGAGGTTCTGCAGCTCGGTCGCGAGCGCGAGAAGCTTGAGCGTTCGCTCGGCGGCATCAAGGACATGGGCCGTCTGCCCGACGCGCTGTTCGTGATCGACATCGGCCACGAGGACATCGCCATCCAGGAAGCCAAGAAGCTCGGCATCCCGGTCATCGCCGTGGTCGACACCAACTACGACCCGAGCCTGGTCGATTACGCGATCCCGGGCAACGATGACGCGATCCGCGCCGTCCAGCTCTACACCAGCGCCGTCGCTGACGCCGTGCTCGAAGGCAAGGCGGCCTCGCCGTCGGTGGCGGTCAACAATGACGAGTTTGTCGAGATGGATGCCGATGGCAACCCGATCGCCAAGGATGATCGTCGCAAGCAGGCTCCGCGCGGCAAGCCGCCGGCCAAGCGTGGTCCGCCGCCGTCGGGCGCGCGTCGTCCGGGTGGTCCGGGCGGCAAGCCGCACAGCGATGCCAAGCCACGCGGCGAAGCCAAGCCGGCAGCTGAAGCGAGCGCCGAACCGGCCTCCGCACCCGCTGTCGAAGCACCGGCCGCCGAGTAAGCCATACCGCTGCCTTTCCGATCCGGAAAGGCAGCAAACGGTCCCCTGGTTCCACCCGTGCTTTTTATGGCGGAGTCAGGGGTGACCGATGCTGCGTGGTCACGTCGACCCCGGTTTTCAGGCGGATCCGCCTGAGCATTCGGGGATCCGACGAGGCAATCCACGCTGTCATCGTGTTCCCAATTCGCGCGACACCAGGTCGCGCCAAGCTGTGAGGTTTTAGCGATGGATATCACTGCCCAGATGGTCAAGGAGCTGCGCGAGCGGTCCGGCGCCGGCATGATGGAATGCAAGAAAGCACTTGTGCAGAACGATGGCGACATCGAGGTCTCGATCGAGTGGCTGCGCAAGCAGGGTCTGGCCAAGGCCGACAAGAAGTCCGACCGCGTTGCCGCCGAGGGCCGCATCATGCTCGCCCAGGCCGGCCACAGGGCCGCCCTGGTCGAAGTCAACAGCGAAACCGACTTCGTCGCCAAGGATGAGAATTTCCTGACCTTTGCCGACCAGGTCGCCACCGCCGCGCTCGGAGTCGACAGCGTCGAGGCGCTCAAGGCCGCTCCGTTCCCCGGTGGCGGCACCGTCGAGGAAGCCCGTGCAGCGGTCATCGCCAAGGTCGGTGAGAACGTGCAGATCCGCCGCATGGTGCACATCGAGAGCGCGAATGAAATCGCCGGGTACCTGCATGGCGGACGCATTGGCGTGCTGGTCGAGCTCAAGGGTGGATCGGCCGATCTGGCCCGTGGCCTGGCCATGCACATCGCCGCCATGAACCCGCCGCACATTTCCGAAAAGGACGTGCCGGCCGAGTTCATCGCCAAGGAAAAGGAAATCGAGCTGGCCAAGATGTCCGACAAGGACAAGTCCAAGCCACCGGAAATCCTCGAGAAGATCATCAGCGGCAAGATCAACAAGATCGTCAACGATGTCACCCTGACCGGCCAGCCCTACGTGCTCGACACCAACGAGACCGTCGGCAACGTGCTCAAGAAGCAAGGTGCTGAAGTGATCAGCTTCCACCGCCTCGTGGTCGGCGAAGGCATCGAGAAAGTGGTCGAGGACTACGCCGCCGAAGTGATGAAGCAGGCCGGTCTGGCCTGATTCAAGCGCTCCAGCTGAAACGCAAAAAAGCCGCGATCATTCGCGGCTTTTTTTCGTGCCGCATTCAAGCCCCCGGCGTCGGCCCATCCGCATCCGGATCGCGCGGCGTATCCGCTCGCGCCCTGACCACCGTCACCGTGCAGTTGGCCTCGGCGACGACGCGTGAGGACACGCTGCCGAGCAGGCGGCGCATTCCGGTGACGCCACGCGCACCCATCACCAGATGGTCAATCGCGTTGCTGCGCGCATAGTCGATCAAGGCATCCGCCGCCTCCGCCCCTTCGAGGACATGGAATGTGATGCGTTGCTCGGCGAGGTTCAGCGAGCGCGCCCAGTGGCGCAGCGCGATGAGGCGCTTGACGTGACGGCTGCGACCCTCGGCATCGAGATTCGGTTCGACACCGATGCGTGCAACGCGCATGACCGTGACGCAGGCGAGTCGGGCATCGGTCGCGGTTTGCATGACGCGCCGGGTCATCTCGCGCAGGGCCTCGTCGAGTGCCGGATTGGATTGCTTCAAGTCGATTGCAACCAGGATCAGCGGCGCGCGCGAAGCATCCACCGACTTGCCTTCGCTGCGCTCGACGCGACTGCCGAGCGAGACAAACCAGCGCCGCCATCCCGCCAGTCGGCCGCCCTGCTGGCGCCGATCGGCACGCCCGGTCAGTGCCACCTGTTCGGGATGGAGCAGATCGAACGCGAGTTGCGCAGCGGTCGGATAGCGCAGGTTCGCATCCACCTCCAGACAGCGCAGGATGATTTCCTGCAACCAGCGCGGCACGGCCGGATTGAGGCTGCGCGGGGCGATTGGCTCCTGGTACAGACGCCGCTTCATGCCGTGGTTGCTGGTCGGCGTGCCAAACGGCAGGTTGCCGGTGGCGAGTTGATAAAGCGTCACCCCAAGGGCAAACAGGTCACTGCGCGGATCATTGCGCACGCCAAGTACCTGCTCGGGCGCGATATAGGCCGATGTACCCATCGGCACGTCGAATTGCTCGGCGAGCAGATCCGGCAGATCGACGTGATGTGACAGACCGAAATCAAGCAGGACGATGCGCTCCTGCCGGTTCGTCGGATCGACATGCAGGAGCAGGTTGCCCGGCTTCACGTCAAGATGGATGACGTGCTGTCGATGCAGGTCATCCAGGGCCTGGGCGGCCAGCGCCCCGAGCTGCGCAACCCGCGCAGGTGCAAGCGGCACAAGCTTGAGCAGCGCTTCGAGGGTGTCCCCTTCCAGTTGCTGCATGACCAGCCACGGCTGATCCTCGAATTCGCCGCTGCCGAAGAAGCGCGGCACATGCACGCCGCCAATTACGGGCATGAGCATGCGTTCGACCTCGAAACTGACCACCTGCGAGACCGCTTCACCGTAGTCGATGCGCGGCAGTTTCATCAGCAGCGGTACGTCGATCTGCGCATGGCTGACACCCCACAGGCGCGACATGCCCCCCTCGTGCAGCAGCTCGACCAAGGTGAACTCGCCGATCTTGAGGCCGGCATGCAGTTTGACGGGCATTTCAGAATCCCTCACTCAAACGTTGCGCGAATACCTGCGGCAAGCCGGCGGCGCGGATCTTCTGCGCGCTGAGCTCATGGTTGTAGGGCACGCGCAGGAATCCAAGCTGGCGCGTGGCGGTATCGAACCAGGCACACGCAGCTGCCGGATTGCCATCGCGCGGCTGGCCACACGAACCCGGAATCGCCAGCCAGCGCCGCTGCGAGGACAACGGGATCGCGACGCCGCTGCCCGGCGCGAAATGGCTGGCCGATCCGGCCTGCAGGTAGTACAGCGCCGGCTCGTGGACATGTCCACAAAAGCTGAGCCACGCAGGTGTCGCGAGCAGGCTCTTCGTCGCTGCGAGGCGGTTGGAGACATACGCCCAATCGGCCGGTGCCGCGGCGTTTGCGTGCACGTAGAGCCGATCCTCGTCAACGACCTGCAACGGCAGTCCGTCCAGGAAGGCGAGCTGCTGCTGATCCAGCACCGAGTGCGTCCAGGCCGTTACCGCTCCGATCACCGGCCCCATCGAGTCGGCATTGCCAGCAACGACGGCCTGGTCATGGTTGCCGAGCACGGCGATCGCGCCATCGGCAACCCGCTCGCGCACCCAGTCGACCACCCAACCCGGTTCGGCACCATAGCCAACCAGGTCGCCCAGAATGACCCAGCGCCCACAGCCGGCAGCCTCCAGTGCCTTGACGCAGGCTTCAACCGCTTCTCGATTGGCGTGCAGGTCCGCGAGCAATCCGATACGCATGCCTTACCCCTTTTCGCCGATGCTAACGCAATGCCTGTCCGGCTGATCGCACATGGCCCGGTTTGCCGGCTGCGACGACTCATCCACGAAAAAGAATTATTCGGTGACTCACCCGCACTGGCATAATCGTGCGTCTTTCCCTGCGGATCAGTCCAACGTGCGCAAGCAGGCTCCGGTGTGGCATCTCTACGTGCCCAAGCTCGTCACGATCCTGCGCCAGGGTTACGGACTCGGTGATCTGCGCAGCGACCTCATCGCGGGTCTGACCGTTTCGATCGTCGCCCTGCCCTTGTCGATGGCGCTGGCCATCGCCTCAGGTGCACCACCGGCGGTGGGATTGCACACGGCCATCGTCGCCGGTTTTCTGATTTCGCTGCTCGGCGGCTCACGTGTGCAGATCGGCGGGCCGACCGCCGCCTTCATACCGGTGGTGTTCGGCGTCATCGCACACTACGGTTACGACGGCCTGGTCATGGCCACCCTGATGGCCGGTGTCATGCTGGTTCTGGCCGGCCTGTTGCGTCTGGGCACGATGGTCCGCTACATGCCGCAGCCAGTCATCACCGGCTTCACCGCGGGCATCGCGGTCAGCATCTTCAGCAGCCAGATCAAGGATCTGTTCGGCCTCGATATCGCCACCCTGCCGGCCGAATTCTTCCCCCGCTGGCAAACCTATTTCGCCCACATGGGCAGCATCAACCTGGCCGCCACCGGACTGGCCTTTGCCACCCTCACCTTGTTGATCGTGCTGCGCCGCTACCGGCCGAAATGGCCGGCTTTCCTGATCGCCGTGGTGGTCGCCTCGCTGGCCACGATGCTGCTCAAGCTGCCGGTCGAGACGATTGTTTCCCACTTCGGCCCGATCCCGCGTGAGTTTCCGCTGCCGCGCCTGCCCTC
Organism: Lysobacterales bacterium; assembly: GCA_016721015.1. GTDB lineage: Bacteria > Pseudomonadota > Gammaproteobacteria > Xanthomonadales > Rhodanobacteraceae > Dokdonella. The sequence continues at coordinate 106,817 of JADKJL010000013.1, read as the reverse complement.
GTTCGATCTCGCTCGCATGCACGAGCTGCTGCCCAGCGCATTCACGATCGCCTTCCTCGGCGGTGTTGAATCCCTGCTGTCAGCGGTCGTCTCCGACGGCATGATCGACGGCCGCCATCGTTCCAATTGCGAACTCGTCGCCCAGGGCGTCGCCAATACCGCCTCGGCCCTGATCGGCGGCCTGCCCGCCACCGGTGCGATCGTGCGTACGGCGACCAATGTGCGCGCCGGTGCTCGCTCGCCGGTGGCCGGCATGGCGCATGCGGTGTTCATCCTCATCTTCGTCGTGATCGCCGCACCGCTGGCCAACCAGGTGCCCCTGCCGGCGATGGCCGCGCTGCTGCTGATCGTGGCCTGGAACATGAGCGAGATCGAACGTATCCGCCAGTTGATGCGCTCGCCGGTCGGTGATCGTCTGGTGCTTATCGTCACTTTCATCCTGACCGTGACGGTGGATCTGACCGTGGCCGTTCAAGTGGGCGTGGTGCTCGCGGCATTCCTGTTCATGTACCGCATGAGCGAAATCGTCGCGCTGGAATCGCATGTTGGTTTGCTCGAACACGACGAGGACGATTTCCAGGGCGCGCCACGCGCCGACCAGCGCGCCACCTTGCCCGCCGATGTCGAAGCCTATCGCGTATCCGGCCCGCTGTTCTTCGCCGTCGCCAACCGCATCGATGACGTGCTGCGCGCGTTTGGCCGTCAGCCGCGCGTGTTCATCCTGCGCCTGCGCCAGGTACCCATGATCGACGCCTCCGGCGCCACCGCGATCGGCAACCTGGTCGCCCGTTGCCGCCGCGACGGCGTCGCCCTGATCTTCACCGGCCTGCAACCCCAACCCGCCCGCATCCTCGAAGACATGGGCATCGTCGCCGACGGCACCACGTTGCGCTACGCCGACGATTTCGCACAGGCACTGACCCTGCTCTGATCGCTTTTTGCAGGGCACCTCAATCGCGATGCCCCAGCACGCTTCGATCGCTCTTCGCAGGCGGGGCATTCATGCCCGATGCTCCTCGGCAAAATTCCGAAAACGCATCGCGGCTGAAGCCGCTCCCACCCAGCAGCAACAGGTTTTTATGCGATCTCACTCGCCATGCCGTATCGCTCTTCGTGGGAGCGACTTCAGTCGCGATGCTCCCCTCGCGATGCCCTATCGCTCGTCGTAGGAGGGGCATTCATGCCCGATGCTCCTCGGCAAGATTCCGAAAATGCTCCTCGGCAAGATTCCGAAAACGCATCGCGGCTGAAGCCGCTTCCTACAACGAAGCGGCAACGCGTTCGACATCATCGAATCTCGCGCCGCAGCCCTACCGCTCTTCGTAGGAGGGGCATTCATGCCCGATGCTTCCCGGCAAGATTCCGAAAATGCTCCTCGGCAAGATTCCGAAAAAGCATCGCGGTTGAAACCGCTCCCACCAAGCAGCAAGAGGTTTTTATGCGATCTCACTCGCGATGCCGTATCGCTCTTCGTGGGAGCGACTTCAGTCGCGATGCCCTACCGCTCTTCGTAGGAGGGGCATTCATGCCCGATGCTTCTAGGCAAGGTTCCGAAAATGCTCCTCGGCAAGATTCCGAAAAAGCATCGCGGTTGAAACCGCTCCCACCCAGCAGCAAGAGGGTTTTATGCGACTTCACTGAGCGACTTCAGTCGCGATGCTCTATCGCTCTTCGTAGGAGGGGCATTCATGTCCGATGCTTCCCGGCAAGATTTCGAAACGCATCGCGGCTGAAGCCGCTTCCTACAACGAAACGGCAACGCGTTCGACATCATCGAATCTCGCGCCGCAGCCCTCCCGCTCTTCGTAGGAGGGGCATTCATGCCCGATGCTTCTAGGCAAGATTCCGAAAATGCTCCTCGGCAAGATTCCGAAAATGCTCCTCGGCAAGATTCCGAAAAAGCATCGCGGTTGAAACCGCTCCCACCCAGCAGCAAGAGGGTTGGATGCGACTTCACTCGCTATGCCGTATCGCTCTTCGTGGGAGCGACTTCAGTCGCGATGCTCTATCGCTCTTCGTAGGAGGGGCATTCATGTCCGATGCTTCCCGGCAAGATTTCGAAACGCATCGCGGCTGAAGCCGCTTCCTACAACGAAACGGCAACGCGTTCGACATCATCGAATCTCGCGCCGCAGCCCTCCCGCTCTTCGTAGGAGGGGCATTCATGCCCGATGCTTCTAGGCAAGGTTCCGAAAATGCTCCTCGGCAAGATTCCGAAAATGCTTCCCGGCAAGATTCCGAAAACGCATCGCGGTTGAAACCGCTCCCACCAAGCAGCAAGAGGGTTGGATGCGACTTCACTCGCTATGCCCCATGACTTTTCGTGGCAACAACTTCAGTCGCGATGCCCTATCGCTCGTCGTAGGAGGGGCATTCATGCCCGATGCTTCTAGGCAAGATTCCGAAAAAGCATCGCGGTTGAAACCGCTCCCACGAAATCTTCCCACCCCGCCATTCCCGAATACCCAACGCTCATCGCACGAACAACCCATTCCCATGAGCGTTTTTCTGGCTATAGAATCAGGGCCACCTCAACTATCCACCTTCAAACATGTCCCGCTGGAAAGCCGCCTCGATCCATCTCTCGATCAGCGTTTTCGTTGGCCTGCTGGTGCTGGCGCTGCTGTTTCTGGTTTGGTATCCACAACCTTATTTCAACGCCGCCGGTGGCCAGGCGCTCATCATCTTCCTGCTCGGCGTCGATATTGTTCTCGGGCCGCTGTTGACTTTGGTTCTGTTCAAATCGGGCAAGAAAACCTCGCACTCGATCTGTGCCTGATCGCCACCATCCAGGCCTCGGCGCTCATCTACGGCCTGTATGTGATTGCCCAGGCACGCCCGGTCTTTATCGTGGCGGCGGTGGATCGCTTCGAAGTCGTCTCGGCCAATACCCTTGATGCCGCTGAACTGGCCAAAGGCAGCGAGCCGGAATTCCGGCAACTTTCGTGGTCAGGACCCAGACTCGTGGCCGCCAAACTTCCTGTGGATGCCGACAAGCGTAGCGATCTGCTTTTTTCCAGCCTTGCAGGCAAAGACATCCAGGCATTCCCGGAGTTTTACGTCGCCTATGCCGAAGAGGCCCCCACCGGCCTCACCGAAAGGATCCGAATGCAGACCCAAGGCAAGACTCGTCGCCAAAGTTTCAATTCCATTTGCCCGTGGTGCCCCTAATAACGGACTGCCTTTCCCAAAAACCCCCGGAAACATCAGCCTGAAGCCATCCAAAGAGAAATCTTGAAGCTGACACGCATCGCCGATGTTTATGCGCATCCGGTCCAACAGGCGGCATGCCCAAATGCTTTCATACGGAATAGCGGTTTTTGCTTTCCCCGCGTCGCGATGCCATCGTTTTCTGCCATCCCACGCCACGGCTGACGACGATTGTCACTTTCTGACTGTGCTCGGCAAGGCACGCTTTAGCACCGGATCCGACTCCTGCCGAGGGATCGGCCAGTGAGGCCGGGCAGACCGTGACCGTCGCCTCACTTCGCGGCACCCAATAACTGACAATTGTTGAGCAACGTGACGCCCGTCAACGAATATGTCAGCATGACCAACGGGCCAAGGGTTGGCACGGATGCTGCTACTATCAGAACACCCTTCCGATGTTTGTCGAAACGGGCGGGCAGGACAGCAACCCTGTCTCGACCGGGATCGGAGCCAAGGGGCAATCCGGATTACCTTTTACACACGAGGAATACACCATGAACATGAAGAACACCCAAGGCTTTACCCTGATCGAGTTGATGATCGTCATCGCGATCATCGCCATCCTGGCCGCCATCGCGCTGCCGGCATACCAGGACTACACGGTTCGCGCAAAGGTCAGTGAAGCCATCATCGGCGCCACCTCGCCGAAGGCTGCGGTCAGCGAAGCGTTCGAGACTGACGGAACGGCTGGTGTCACTGCGGTTGCGGCGACGTACAATGCGATCCTCCCTGCGGAAAAGGCCACCAAGTACCTGAGTGACATCACGATCGCTGCGGCTACGGGCGCGATCACCGTGACCTTGACCAACGTTGCGGGTTCTGGCTTTCCGGCGACCGTGCTCGGCACGACCGTCGTCTTCACGCCCAACGTGCAGAACGCTCCAATTGGAGCGGTTGTCGGCTCGATCGACTGGGCCTGCTCTTCGGCGACAAGCCAGACTGCTACCAATCGTGGCTTGACTGGCGTCCAACCCGGGACCTTGCCGGCCAAGTACGCACCGGCCGAGTGCCGTTGATCGGTCACGCTTGACTTGATTCAGATGTCAATCAGAAGCCCCGCATTGCGGGGCTTCTTTTTGCCTGTTTGCAGGCGCCTTGATGCTCGCCGGATGGATCGACGCGATTTCACATACGCGCACTGAGTGCGTGCTTTACCGGGCATCTGGCACCCTTCCGCAATGAACCATATCCACCGTGATCGAGCTCGCCGCAGGCGCCGATCAGGTTAGCGGCCATCGGCCTGACGATGGGATCTACGCCTGGCACGAACGCCGCCGCGGAAAATCCTCAAACGCCGATCAACCGTTCGCGCGGCCATGCCTTGCGCTTGCCGGTCAAAGCCACACCGAGCGTGAAGATGTCGGCCTCGCGATAGCACTTGCGCCCGGCTGACGGGCCCTCGCTAGAGATTGCCACCAGGCAGCATGCCGCAGCACCAACACGGACATGAAAGCCCCGGAAATCGTGGCACCCGGTCAAAGCCGCCGGAATTTGTGTGGATTGGGCCACTATACTGTCCGGCAGGTGTTCTTTCGGCTCCGCATTTGGGGTAGATTCGCAGTATCAACAGGGGTTTACGCGGACTTCTTATGGCAACACAGATGAATCCGGGGTCGCTGGCCGGGCTGTCCGGCATCAGTCGGCGGCTGGTGGCCGAAGGTTTGCTGGGCGAAACCGATGCCCGCAAGGCGATCGAGGAGGCCAGCAAGCAGAAAATTCCCATCGGCGCCTGGCTCTCGGAAAACGGATTGGTTTCGAGCGCGCAGATTGCCTTGGCTTCGGCGTTCGAGTTTGGCGTGCCGCTGTTTGATGTCACCGCGCTCGATCTCAGTCAGATCCCGATCAAGCTGGTCAAGGAAGAGCTGATCAACAAACACAAGGCATTGCCGCTGTTCAAGCGCGGCAACCGTCTCTTTGTGGGCGTGTCCGATCCAACCAACCTGCGCGCGCTCGATGACATCAAGTTCCAGTCCAACCACATCATCGAACCTATCCTGGTCGATGAGCAGCAACTCGAGCGCGCCATCGAGCAGGCGCACAACGCAACCAGCACCACGATCGAGGACATGGACGACACCGAGGGCCTGGAAAACCTCGATCTCGGTGATGTCGGCGAGGAAGAAGGGGGCGCTGGCGTCGATGCCAACAGCGCTGACGATGCGCCGGTCGTGCGTTTCGTCAACAAGGTGCTGGTCGATGCAATCAAGCGCGGCGCCTCGGATATCCATTTCGAGCCTTACGAAACCAGCTATCGGGTGCGTCTGCGCATGGACGGCATGCTCAAACATGTCGCCTCACCGCCAATCCGTCTGACTCCACGTATCTCATCGCGCATCAAGGTCATGGCTGGCCTCGATATCGCCGAGCGCCGGGTGCCGCAGGATGGCCGCATCAAGCTCAACTTGTCGAAAACCAAATCAATCGACTTCCGCGTCAGTACCTGCCCTACCCTGTTTGGCGAAAAGATCGTCATGCGTATTCTCGACGCATCCGCCGCGAAGATGGGCATCGACAAGCTCGGCTACGAAGACGATCAACGCGATCTGTTTCTCGCGGCGATCGAAAAACCCTACGGCATGGTGCTGGTCACCGGCCCGACCGGATCAGGCAAGACCGTTTCGCTGTACACCGCGCTGAACATCCTCAATACTGAAGGCCGCAATATCTCGACCGTGGAGGATCCGGTCGAAATCCGCGTGCCGGGAATCAACCAGGTGCAGCAGAACGCGAAGCGTGGCATGACCTTCGCCGCCGCATTGCGCTCGTTCCTGCGCCAGGATCCGGATGTGGTGATGGTCGGCGAAATCCGCGATCTTGAAACCGCCGAGATCGCGATCAAGGCCGCGCAAACCGGCCACATGGTGCTCTCGACCCTGCACACCAACGACGCACCACAAACCGTTGCGCGCCTGATGAACATGGGCATCGCGCCCTACAACATCACCTCGTCGGTCACCCTGATCATTGCCCAGCGGCTCGCGCGGCGCCTGCATACCTGCAAGCGTCCGCTGGAGTTGCCTGCCGCTGCCTTGCTCGCCGAAGGATTCACCCAGGCCGATATCGATTCCGGCATGAAGTTGCAGGAGGCCGTGGGCTGTTCCGGTTGCAATGAGGGCTACAAGGGGCGAACCGGCATCTATCAGGTGATGCCGATCACCGAATCGATTGCCAAGATCATTCTGTCTGGTGGCTCGGCCATCCAAATTGCCGAACAGGCGAAATCGGAAGGAATTCCGGATTTGCGTGCCTCGGCGCTGCTCAAAGCAAAGAACGGCATTACCAGCCTCGCAGAAATCAATCGCGTGACCAAGGACTAAGCCATGGCAACCACGACCACAACCGCCCGCGCCGGAATCAAGAGCAGCACCGGAAAATCGCGCGCCTCCCTGAGCCAGATGGAAACCTATGTCTGGGTTGGCCTGGACAAGCGCGGCCAGAAGATGAAGGGTGAGATGACGACCAAGACGGCCAGCCTGGTCAAGGCCGAGCTGCGTCGTCAGGGCATCAATCCGCAGTCGGTCAAGAACAAACCCAAGCCGCTGTTCGGCAAGACCGGCAGCACTATCAAATCACGCGATATCTCCGTCTTCAGTCGCCAGCTTGCCACGATGATGGCGGCCGGGGTGCCCATGGTTCAGGGTTTCGAGATTGTGGCTGGCGGGCAGAGCAATCCGCGGTTCAAGGACATGCTGGTCGACATCAAGACCGAGATCGAGGGCGGCAGCGCGCTCAACGAAGCACTTGGAAAATATCCGGTGCAGTTCGATGAACTCTACCGCAACCTGGTCAAGGCCGGTGAATCGGCCGGTGTGCTCGACACGATCCTCGACACCGTTGCGAACTACCAGGAGAACATCGAAGCGATCAAGGGCAAGATCAAGAAAGCGATGTTCTATCCGGCCATGGTGATCGGCGTTGCCGTGCTGGTTTCGTGCATCCTGCTGATTTTCGTCATTCCACAGTTCGAAACGGTATTCAAGAACTTTGGCGCGGATCTGCCAGCGTTCACGCAGATGCTCGTAAGCATGTCGCGATTCATGGTGGCCTACTGGTGGCTGATCTTGCTGTGGCTGATCGGCAGTGTGTTTGCCTTGATGATGGCCTACAAACGATCGACCAGGTTCCAGCATTTTGTCGGTCGCTTTCTGCTCAAGCTTCCAGTCATCGGCCTGATCCTTCGCCAATCCGCCATGGCCCGTTTTGCACGCACGCTGGGCGTGACCTTCAAGGCTGGTGTGCCATTGGTGGAGGCGCTGGATTCCGTCGCTGGCGCAACCGGCAGCGTGATCTACAACGAAGCGGTCAAGCGAATTCGCGAGGACGTTTCCGTCGGCCATCAGCTCCAACTTGCAATCCGCCAGACCCAGCTGTTTCCGAACATGGTCGTGCAGATGGTCTCCATCGGCGAAGAATCCGGTGCGCTCGATGCGATGTTGTTCAAGATCGCGGAGTTCTACGAGCAGGAGGTCAACAACGCGGTCGACGCCCTCGCCAGCCTGTTGGAGCCTTTCATCATGATCATCATCGGCGTAATCGTCGGCGGCATGGTCATAGGCATGTACCTGCCGATCTTCAAACTCGGTGCCGTGGTTGGTTGATTGGTTTCGAGGATCCGTCAACAAGCTCCCGCCAAGGCGGGAGAGGCCGCAGCGGCAGGTTCGGGCACGTGCTATTTGTCCGACGTCGCTTTTCCTCCGTAGATCGAAGGCAGAATGCATCGCGGCTAAAGCCGCTCCCACGAACGGCTGATGCCGCTTTCAAGAATAGATGAAGCCGCTCTCTTCTCTGCAACAGCGATGTCGATTGGGGTAAGCGCCAGCGCACCCCAACCACCTGCCTCAGGATCAAAGATCGACCCCTCGACGTTGGGGTTCGCTGCGCTCACCACCAACCTACGAAAGCCGGGCTGTGATTTGGCGCACTCAATCGCGGCCGCAAACTTCCGCTCTTCGCAGGCATTCATGCCCGATGCTCGTTTCCACCACCGAATGTAAAAGCATCGCGTCCAAAAGGGAGTCTCTTTTCGGAGCCGCTGAAGCCATCTCCTGCGACAGAGCGGGCGCAAATCTTGCGGTCAATCACCTATCACGCCGAGCGAAAGCTGGTATTTTGCTGGCTTGATTGCGAGGGATCTCCGAGATGGATTGGTCTTGGCTTGAACAACCCGGAATGCTGATACCACTGACGGGCTTGTTGGGATTGCTGGTGGGCAGCTTTCTCAATGTCGTGATCCTGCGTTTGCCGCGCCGACTTGAACATGACTGGATGACCCAGGCACGCGAGTTCCTCGGCCAGGCGGAACCTGAGGCCAAGGAGGTTCCTCCTGATCTGGTTTTCAAAGGCTCCCATTGCCCGCACTGCAAACACGAATTGTCAGCGCTCGACAATATCCCGCTGCTCAGCTTTCTCTTCTTGCGCGGGCGTTGCCGCTACTGCAATACGACCATCTCCTGGCAATACCCACTGATTGAGCTGATCAGTGGCCTGGCCTGTGCCACCATTGCCTGGAAATTCGGCTTCGGCTGGCCATTGCTGTCCGGGTTGTTTTTCACCTGGATCCTGATTGCCGCATCCGGGATCGATGCGCGCACGCAATTGCTACCGGATCAATTGACCCTGCCCCTGCTTTGGCTCGGCCTTTTGTTGTCTCTGCTACCAGTGTTTGTCGACTCCCGGACATCGATAATTGGCGCAGCCATTGGCTGGCTGAGCCTGTGGTCGGTATTCTGGCTGTTCAAGCTGATGACGGGCAAGGAGGGCATGGGCTACGGCGATTTCAAACTGCTCGCTGCCCTTGGCGCGTGGATGGGCGCGGTTGCCTTGTTGCCGATCATTCTCCTGTCTTCGCTGATCGGCGCCATCGTCGGTGGCATCGCCCTCACTGCGAAAGGCAAGGACAAGAGCACGCCGATCCCATTCGGTCCTTTTATCGCCGCCGCCGGTTGGGTGTGGTTCGTCTTTGGCACTGAGCTACTGACAATGTATCAGCGCTGGTTTCTGGCCGGCGGTGGTTGAATCGAGTGAGTCGTGCCAAGCCTGAAAGAACCAGAGTCAGCGCGCATCCTCACGCATCAACGTGTACAGGAAATCTCCGCGCAGCGCGACGAGTGATTTGCCGGCTTCGTGGTAGTCGATCGATTCTCCATTTCCGCAGGTAACACGCAACGTACGGAAATTCGGGGCGATACCCGCCGATTCGGCGGCATCCTTTGCCGATTCCCCGGCCCTACCCTGGAAGATCTCACTGATGCGCACGGTGACAACTTGATAGCTGGCCCTGTTGCAGCCCAGTGCGCCATCGGACGCAACCTCGGTTGATCGGAAATCAACTTTTTCGCCCGCCGAAGTCGCGGCGACATCGAGTTTCTGCGCCGCTCCATTGCCAGCCCAATCCGGACTGTTCACTTCAACGACCGTCCATTCACCCTTGAAGGGCCCTTGCGCAAGGGCGTCGCTGGCAATAACCACGAAGAGCAAGGCAGGCAGCCAGACTCTGGCGTTTGAAATGGATTTGAAAGTCATGACCGTTCCACTGGTGACGGGGCTATCAGAGTGCCTCAAGTGCAGTCGTCTGACCAGCACGTTGGTCGGAAGGCTCAGACCGTATATCCGAAGCCTCGCCTGACCCATGCACGAGAAATCAATGCGAGACGTGGCACCAATGGATTCAGCTTGGCCTGGTGGGCGGTGCAGGGTTCGAACCTGCGACCCTTGCCGTGTGAAGGCAATGCTCTACCGCTGAGCTAACCGCCCAAGAACCTTGAAGAGTGGTGCCGGAAATAGGAATCGAACCTACGACCTCATCATTACGAATGACGCGCTCTACCAACTGAGCTATTCCGGCACAGAAGGGACGCGGATTATAGTGATTCGATCGCCACCTAACAAGGTTTGCTGACAAGCGTGAACGCCTCGGTGCCGACGAAACCGCGCGGTCGTCTCGATAGTAGAAACCATGCTCTACAATTCACTCTCAGCGGTATGCCAAACAATGTTGGGACGTCCTCACAACGCATGATCTTCCGTGATCATGAGTCGGACTCCCTACCAGCATGCACCATTTGCGCCGGTATCGTTTGGCGCATCCTTGAAGCCGGTATTGTTGATGGTCAGCTCCTTGCAGGAATCCGTGTCTTGCGGCGCCTGTGGCGTAGCAGTCAACACGAAAGTCTGATTGCTGCCACCAACGAATGCTGCGGCGATCGTGTAGTAGCCCTTCTCGGAGGTCGTCGACAACGACAGATCAGCCGTCACATCTTCCGTATACCGATTCTTGTTTGTATAGAACCTTTCCTGCGCGGCAGCGATACGGAACATTGCTTCACGCGCATCCGCTCGGCGTGTCCGTTCCACATAGCGGGTATAGCTGGGAAAAGCAATTGCCGCGAGAATTGCGATAATTGCAACAACGATCAACAATTCGAGAAGTGTGAAGCCACCTTTTTTTGTCTGCGAAACCATAAGTCACCCCCGGGATTCACACGCCAGCTACGCACTCGCGTGCGCAGCTGGGACTATCAATTTCGTTACCCTGCTGCATCCCACTCAGAAGAGATTCAACAATTCCCGCCAGGCATTGCGATGCCAGACGTCATCGGAAGGTGCCAGGGCGTTATCAAGAGCATCACGCACCAAAGGCGGCAAGGTGCCTTTGTGAATGCCGGGAATTTCAACCACTGAACCGCCCCACCCACAGGCACCACCAGGGGTACCAAGCGGCCGCGGAGCAGGCAGCACGATACCAACATCATCCGAACTCACTGTCGGGTCTTTCGTACGACTGAACGAACCCGTCGCAGCGTCGACGATAACGAACCCGTAATTATTGCCCGGCGCGCAAGGATCCTGGTTTCGAGGACTCAACATGAACAGCATCGCCAAATTGGGAGAATAGAAGGGATAGGCACGCCGCTGGGCGCGCTCACCGGGCGTATTGTTCATTCCTGCATACGGATTCGTGCTGCTTCCAAGCAAAATACGCCAGCCCTTTGCATTCGCGAGAGGCGATGTATTCCTGGCGATCCTCCGAACCTGAAAGAGGCTTCCATCACCGCCAGTAACTGGCGATTGCGTCATCGGCTGAATTTCCAGATTCACTGGTGTAATCGGGTAGATCGAGCATGGGTCGTTTGGACCGCTGCCTGATCTGCACGTACCATAATCACGGACACCATAATAGGCTTGTTGTGGGATGTTGTTCGTCCGATCGGGCTTGCCGATATATTTGCCCGTTCCGAAAATGAACATCGGCACCCGCAGCACGGGATCCCGCATGGCGGTGGGATTGAAGGAGATCGGCTGGTCGCCGACCGCAACACCGCCGCCATAGGAAGTGAACATCAGATCTGCCTTCCAGGTGGATGGATCTCCGGTCAGGTCGAATCGCCAGAGATTTCCGGCAAGATCACCCGCCACGGCAATATCATCAATCTGGTTGGAGCCACGGTCATAGACGGTCGCAGTCGACAGACCGAAACTCACGCCGGAGGTGGGGGCCGGCGTACGAACTTCCTTGATCAGGGTTCCGGTCTCGAGGTCGATGACGAGCAATGAAGTGCGCTTTGCGGCGGGATCTGCGCTTGCCGGGTCAGCGGGATCCTCCGGAAAGTATCCACTCGATACGATTACAGCCCATTTGTCCTGGTACTCGAGACGGGCGACGCTGACCGAGTCGTAGGTGTAACCCAGCGACGAGCAGAATCGCGCCCCCGTCGTGCAATCTACTCCGCCGCCGCCGCTTGGCGCGATATTGGTGAACTCCCACTTCGGCACGATACTTGCGGCAGCAGTCTCACTGCCGGGGTCCGGATTTGAAACATCGAGCGCGTAGACACCACGACCACCCAGTCGAAGCGAGCCGATCAGATAGGTTCTCCACTGTCCGTTGATGAACGCATCGATCTGCTGCGGCGCATCATCCACGGTTGTGGTCAGACCCGCCGCCACATCCGTCGATTGGGTCAGGCGCAAATTCTCGATAACCGCGTTGGGCACATAGGCCCATTGCTCTATTCCTGAGCCTGCATCAAAAGCGTGCATCATTCCATCGTTGGCTCCAACATAGACGGTGGCTTGGCGACCTCGATTTTCCATCTGGAAATTCGCATACGATTTTCCGGGGTAGGCGAGCTGTTCGGGCGATCCCACCGGGAAAATATCGCGAAAGCCACTGGTCGGCGACGAGACATAGACGGGCTCACCCTTGATGACAGCACCCATCAACGAACCGCGAGTACGAAACCTCGGTGTTCCGGCGCTCTCCCGAGTGCGGTCGCCCCGGATATAGTCGACACGAGCCGAGCCGAGCCCATCGGAGACATATGGAAGCGCCGGCGGGACGGCGGTCAGATCGATCGACGTTGGATTGGCGTTCAGTCTGTCTTGCTGTTGTGTGGACAGGGAACCCCAGCGAAATACCTTGCCTGTACCGGGCTTGCCTTCAGAGGTGATAATCCGGCGATCGTTTGGTGCCCGAGCCTGGGCGACCGTAGTACCGGTACTCGAGCACGAGCCGCCGGTCAACAGGCAGGCTGCATCCCATACCGGAGGAATGACCGGGTCCGAATTCGCGTCCAGATTGTGCCGCGTGACCGAACCCGACCAATCCGTGCTCTGATAGCTTGCCGCATATCCGGTGGTGCCGGCGGTGATCAGCGGCAGTGAGATCGTGATCGGGGTCGATGCCGCGCTTTGCGCGATGATGGACGCTAACACATCTGACAATGTCTGCACGAGCTGCTGCGGGTTACTCGCACTGAAATAGGAGCCTCGACCATTGATCGCCGCATGCCAGGTGTCATCGACGCCCGGCGCGGCATTGTTGCTCGGCAGCGGCCATCCGACTGATCCTGCACTGGTGGCGGTGCCTTTGCGCAATGGGAGCAGATCGGCGGGATAATCCAGAGTGCCGGCCACGCCCAGAGTCACCATGAACTGCGACACATGCTGCCAGGTTGCCGGGTCATTGACCGGATTGAAATAGATCTCCGGGTTGTCCAAGGGCCCCTCACCGGCCAGTAGCGGTTGCGAGCCCGTGACCCCGGTGGACTTGTCCGGAATAAACGGCGTGACATTGTTTGCCAACAACGGCTGCAGATCCCTGGCCCAGTAATGGAAGGCGATATTTGCCATCGAGGACTGGTATGTGCTGCCTTGGACATCCCAGAAGATCCTGCTGACGGCATCTGATGTCGAAAAGGTGCGCGCGTCTGGAAAGGTGACGGAAGTCTCGCCATTCCGGAATGGCGAGGGCAAGGTCGGGTCGCCTTCATTCCAGTATCCGTCGGTAACCTGCATATTGAAGTTCTTGCGACACGAAAGGTTCTGGCCGGGATCAGGCCCATCGGGCGTCAGCTCCCAATATGGGTTCATGTTGTTTGTCGTCAGGCTGCGCTCGAAGACCTTGCCGGCTTCGATCAGCGCCCGGCGGTTCGGCGTACTTCCGGTGGTGGTGACGCTGTAGATCCAGTTGTAGAAATTGCTTCGCCAGGTACCCACGGCCTTCTGAATGGGCCGGCCACGGAGGGCCGGGGGGCTGGTCGAGAAATCGCCGTTGATGGTTTGCCAAACCACACGGACATCGCCACTGATGCTTCCAAATGCTCGCGTCAGCGCCGTGCGCGAAAGCAGATTGCGCGTGCGATAGTAGGAGTACCAGTTGGCAAAGTTCTGCTGAACGGCGGCCGCCTCACTGTTGACGTATGTCGCGTTGCAACTGGTGTTGTTGAACGGAGTCGGGCAGGTGTAGTAGAAGCCGCCATTGTATTTGCCAGTACTTCCACCGCGCACGCCAGTGCTGATGTCAGTGCCCGCCGTTGCATTCGGTGCATCACCGGTGCTCGTGATCTTGCTGAAACCCTTGTAAAAGTTCTTGGAAAGATCCACCCGGTTGGCCGAACCATAGCAATAGCTACCGGCGGCATTGGCACATAGACCGTCGCGCCAGGCATTCGTGTACGGCACATCCGGGAATGAGGAGCCATCGGCCTTGAGCGGCGGCGGGTAGGTCTTGCCCGGATCAAAGTAGATCAGGTTGGTATCGGCCGAGAAATAGTATTTGTTTCCATAACTTCCGCTGAGCGAATCTGGCAAAGACGTCGCCATCATTGAACCCGAATCGTCAAAGGTGACAACGACATTCGGATCCACGGTTGTTGTGAGCTCGGGAGGGGTCGGCAACAGATCGACCGTGCCTGCCGCCGGAGAAGCCTGCGCGGCGGGAGCAAACGCGCTGATCCCGGCAAGGAAGGAAATCGCTGCCGAAAGCAGACCCAGCTGAATGCCGTTTCTGAATGGAGTTGCGCTCATGATGAGATACCTCGCGGTGCGACTCAAGGCCCGGAGGGGGGCGCATTGAAGCCGGTATTTGTTAGATCAATCGCCGAAAAAACGCTTTCGGTCACACGCACGACGGCATCGCTGCCGCCGGTACTCCGGGCCGTTACCCGATACCACTCACTCTTGCCAACCAGCGACCCTGTCTCGCGGTCGCGCGTGCCCAGTTGCTGTCCGATACCGGGAGGCACGGCTGGTCCGAGGTCTTCAATCATCAAACGCGGCTCCTCACCGAGTTCGGCCGTCTCGGCGCTGCCGGCAAGACCGGTCATTGCATACGTGTAGGGGAACCAGCCACTGAGAGGCGTTGCAGGCTCCCATTCCTTTTCGCTGCGGAAGCGTTGAACGTAGCCCTCCAACATGCCTGAGGGCGTCGGCCGGTACACGCATTTCACTGTGGCGCTGTCATTGACGCAAGGCGGCAGCGGTTGCGACCCGACAAAGCTCAGCAGCCACAAGGATGCCTCTCCACCGCGCAATACATTTTCAGCACCGATAAGACTCAATTGGCGATTGCGCATGCCACCGGTCATTTTCTCCTGCAGGATCGAGGTACTGGTGGCGGTCAACGCGAGCAGGGTCAGAAGGATCAGGAAGATCAGCGCGACAAACAGTACTGCACCGCACTGATCTCGCGGAACACGGATAACACGGACGGGTATGGATGTCATCGGCTTGCCTTCCAGTCAAGGAATGTAGTTGCGGCTGGCGGTCTGCGCGATAAATTCCTTGCGCAGCATGCTGGACAGATTGAGTCCCGACGGCAGCGCCGTCTGATCGACCGCAGCACCTGCCGCTCCGCCAGTCGCATTGAATGTATATCGATAGGAGCGGCTCGTGGCATCGAGCCCTGCCACGTCATTGACCATGTTCATCAGGAGATGTGTTTCAACGACGCGCACGGCACGCCACAGGCAACCCGGTTCACTAATGGCCGGAATGTTTGGGCTGGGTGCAACACCTTCGGACTTGGTCGGGCACGTAATCGTGCCTCCATTCTGGTTGTTGACCTTGTCCGCGCTGAGGAAGCGGCTGTTGCCATCGGCACCCTGGACGCCAAAACGGAAATCGAGTCGGTCAACGCCTTGTACCAGCTCCTGATCGGTTCCGTTTTCGCGTCGGATAAGGGTTGGAATCAGACGCTTTGCAGCCGCGCTGTTTCGCTGGGCATCGGGATTGTCATCATTGCGAAATGCCAGATAGTAGGACACCGTGACAAAATCGTCGGAAAAGTTGAAAACACGCACATCCCGCAATGCGTTTCCCTTGCAGGTGGGCGCACCTGGCAGCATGGCCCCGATGTTGATGACGTTGCCGGAAAAACCGCTGACCGGCAGGACGCTTGGATTCTGGCAATCTGAAATCAGGGCGAGACCGGTACCGGCCGAGAATGCAACCGGATCATCCCCGGCCTGCGGATTGACCGTAACCGAACCGCCTGCCGTGCAGTTTCCATCGACAGTCAGTGGCCAACCACCGCCGCGCTGGTAGCGGATCGTCAGCACATCACTATTGGGCACACGCGAACCCGCGGCAAGTCCCGCTGCCGGGATCTGACCCGCTCCGCTCGGCACCGCCGGCGTGCAGGTACCTGAAACACAACGGTATCCCTGCATGAAGAATCGCGGGCTCAGAACATATGGCGTCGTTGCCGGCACGTTGCTCAGGTTTCCGCTCGCATCGACGCTGACTTTCTTGGCGCCCACATCCGGCAGGTTAAGATTGGGAGCAAACACCATTGGCCCGCGGCCACTCCAAGTCGCTACGCTACCCGTGGTCGAAGCGTTTCCAGAAGTGTTGCTGCAATACAGTCCCCTGCTCATGCGCAGATCCGACTCGAGGCGCGCTACCGCATAGCGCCCGTTCTCCTGCAGCCGTGCAAGGCCGTCTTGCACCCTGTTGGTGTGACTGGTGCCGGAGAACAAACCCACGATACCGATGCTGAGCAGCAAGCCCAGGGTGAGGGCGATCATGATCTCGAGCAGGGTAAAGCCGGCTTGTAGACGCGGTTGAATGCCGATCTCGGCGAGGCGCGTGCCGCGCCGGCTGGATCTTGTCGACGTCGCCACTGAAGCAGCGCCTGTTCCGCGACGATCCGAAAGCACACGAGAGGATGGGAATCCTGGCAATTTCGCGTCGCCCGCAGCGCGGATTTTCGGTGCGCTCATGGCGGCTGGATGCGCGTGCAGCAGTTTAATCTTGTCAGTCATTTGTGCCATCCCTCAGGGCTGGAAAACCCAGGCAAAGGTCTGGGTCGCTGGCGCACCGGTGCTGTCGCGTTCAAGTGTCGATTCACTCCACTGGATCGTCATCGTGCATTGTCCGTTGTAAGGGGCTGCACCTATCTGTACGCCGGTTCCTAGCCGGGCACCGTTGCAGTCGATCTGCGCCGCGGCATTGGGCAGGGAGTCGGTCAACTGCGTACTCCAAAGCGCAATATCATGAGCCGCAATATCTGCAGGAGTACATACGGCGCCAGCGGCGCAAGGGTCGCTGCCCGTGGCCGGATATGAAATCGCGTAGGTCGGAATCTCGCCCAGATTTGACCGCATTCGATCCATCATCGATTGCGCGAGAAAGGTGGCCTGGGTGCGCAAGAACGCGCTCTGGTTGGTTTTCACAGAAAGCACCATTAGACCGGCCATGCCCAGCAGACCGAGACTGAAAATGAGCAGGGCGATCAGGACTTCAAGCAGGGTAAAACCCCGTTCAATTCGCTTTGCGCCCATAAAAGAAAAGATTTTCATCAGCAACCACCTGCCGGTGAACCGGAAACGTCACGGCGACTGGAAATCAAACCACTGCCCAACACGGTGATGCGTCGTGACTGGGCGTTGTTCGCGCTGGCTGCCGGGCGACAGACATTGATGTCGAACGCCGTTGCATCGAGAAGACTCCCAGTCGGCTGGAATGTGATCGCATCGTCCGTCCCGCCACCAGTCGATTTGGCTTGAATAACGTACTGCGGATTAATGGCTGCGTGGGTGCTGATCTCTTCACTCCCGAACTTGACAGCCCAACCATCACTCCAGTTGGCATTGGCCTCAATAACGACATCGCGACCCCGTTTGACCGATTCGGCCCGCGCCATGTTCAGATCGTGCACAAGATCATTGGTCAGTTGGCTGACCTGCATGCGAATGTTGAATTCGCGAAAACTCGGCAGCGCAATCGCGGCAAGGATCGCGACGATCGCGATCGCGATGATCAGCTCGACCAGAGTGAAACCGGAACTTCGGGCAGAACATTTCAATTGGAGCGGGTGCTTCAGCAACGACATGGCTCCCCCTGGACGGTACTGGGCTGATTGAATGCGGCCACCCTACGGGACGGCTTTAAGCTGGGCAAGCGGGCTGCACGCACGAGGTAGCAATTGGCGGATGAGCGGCGGGACGGGGCCGTGAGAGGCTCAGCTCAAAGGAAACGTTGTGGCTGCTTAGCCGACCTCAGCCGTGTCCCGGCGGGAGAAAGCGCAATTCAGCCGACGACCTTGATGCGCAATTCCCTGGGCAAGGCGAAGGTCATGGTCTCGCGCTGGCCTTCGAGTTCGCGGACTTCACCGACGCCCCAGGCCTTGAGGCGTTCGATCACTTCGACCACGAGGCTTTCGGGGGCCGAGGCACCGGCGGTCAGGCCGACACGGTTGCCCTCCTTCAGCCAGTCGCGCTGGATGTCGTCGGCGCCGTCGATCAGATAGGCGGGCACGCCTTGCTTTTCCGCCAGTTCGCGCAGGCGATTGGAGTTGGAGCTGTTTGGCGAGCCGACGACGAGGACGATGTCGCACTGCTGGCCCAGTTCGCGCACCGCATCCTGGCGGTTTTGCGTGGCGTAGCAGATGTCATCGTGGCGCGGGCCCATGATCTTCGGGAATCGCGCGCGCAGGGTGTCGATCACGGTACGGGTATCGTCGACGGATAGCGTGGTTTGGCTGACATAGGCCAGCTTGGCGGGATCGCCCGGATTGAGCCTGGCCACGCATTCGGGCGTTTCGACCAGGTGGATGCGGCCCTTGTTGGCGGCGCTCCACTGGCCCATGGTGCCCTCTACCTCGGGGTGGCCGGCGTGACCGATCAACACCACATCGCGCCCGGCCTTGCCGTGGCGGGCGACTTCGATATGCACCTTGGTCACCAGTGGGCATGTCGCATCGAACACATTGAGTGCACGTTTGGCAGCTTCGATGCGCACCTGCTGGGAAACGCCATGCGCACTGAAAATCACTGTGGCGCCGTCGGGCACTTCTTCGAGTTCTTCGACAAACACGGCGCCACGCTTGCGCAGGGATTCAACGACAAAGCGGTTGTGCACGACTTCATGGCGCACATAGATCGGTGCGCCGAAGGACTCCAGCGCGCGTTCGACGATTTCAATGGCGCGGTCGACGCCGGCACAGAAACCGCGCGGATTGGCGAGCAGGACTTGCATGGGCGGCATTATCGCGCAGGTGCCGGCTTGCTGGCGAACAATCCGAACACGATCAGAATGACGGCACCGACGCTGATCGCCGAATCGGCGATGTTGAACGCGGGCCATGACCAGGTGCCGTAGTGGACATCGATGAAATCGACCACGTGGCCGAGGCGGATGCGGTCGATCACGTTGCCAATCGCGCCGCCAACGATGAAAGCCAGTGGCAATGCGGTGCGCCAGTCGCTGCGGGCAGTACGCTTGAGCCAGATCACGAGGATGCCGGAAACGACCACGGCGAGCACGGTGAAGAACCAGCGCTGCCAGCCACCGGCATCGGAGAGGAAACTGAAAGCGGCACCTTCGTTGAATGCAAGGGTCCAGCTCAGCAGGCCGTCGATCACTGGCAGCGATTCGTGCAGCTGAAAATGCGCCAGCACGACCCATTTGCTGAGCTGGTCGGCGATGATGATGAGCAAGGACAGCACCAGCCAGGTCAGTGCATTGGGTCGGTTCGACATGAAGTCCGTCAGGGTTCGATGGGATTGCGAATGTTACATGGCCCGGTCTGACTTGGCCCGTCGGCGCGCACGGTCTGCGGCCCGGAGCCTGCTTCGGGGCCAAATCGTGTGGGCATGCACGTCGCCGAACGAGTCGCCGGATGAGCGGAAATTCCGTTGCCGGAATCGCTATGCTTGGCGATTGCACTTGCCCTGGCCGAGAGCCCGATGATTGCTGCCCCGCGTTGTGACCGAACCGAAGCGTGGTCTGCCCTGGAATCCCTGTTCGAGACGAGCGCATCGCGGTTTGATCTGCGCGAGGCGTTCGCAGTTGATCCGCATCGCTTCGAGACTTTTTCATTCGAGTCGGCTGGCCTGTTTGCGGATCTGTCGAAGAACCTGATCGACGGTTCGGCCCTGGCCCTCCTGATCGACCTGGCCCACGCATGTCGAATCGAAGCGCGCCGCGATGCAATGTTTGCCGGCGGGCCGATCAATACCACTGAAAACCGTGCCGTTCTGCACACTGCGCTGCGTGCACCGCGCGGATCCGCGCCACATGGCGAGGAAATCCATGAAGTGCTGGATCGCATGCTCGCCTACGTCGAGCGCGTGCGTGATGCCGAAGCAAGCGGGATCCGGCACGTCGTCAATATTGGCATCGGCGGCTCCGATCTCGGCCCGCAAATCGTGGTTCCTGCTCTTGAGGCGTATTGCCAGCGCGACCTTCAGCTGCACTTTGTCTCGAATGTCGACGGCCACGACATTGACACGGCACTGCGTGGCTTGAAGCCATCCGAAACCCTGTTCGTGATCGCCTCGAAGACCTTCACCACCCAGGAGACGATGAGCAACGCGCGCATCGCCCGCGAGTGGTTCCTGGCCAACGGCGGGATTGATACGCGCAAACATTTCGTCGCCACGACGACGAATATCGAAGCGGCCGCCGAGTTCGGCATCGAGACGACCTTCGGATTCTGGGACTGGGTCGGCGGTCGCTATTCGCTATGGTCGGCGATTGGTTTGCCGATCGCACTGGCAATTGGCGAGCGCAACTTCCGCGCCCTGCTCGCAGGCGCCCACGCGATGGATCTGCATTTCCGCGAGACGCCGATCGAACGCAACCTGCCGATTCTGCTCGGTCTGCTTGATGTCTGGTACCGCAATTTCCATGGCCTCACGAGTCGCAGCATCGCGCCCTATCATCAGGGCCTGCGGCGCCTGCCCGCCTATTTGCAACAACTGGAGATGGAGAGCAATGGCAAGCGCGTCGACGTGGATGGCGAGTCGTTGCCGTTCGCGACCAGTCCGGTGATCTGGGGCGAGCCCGGTACCAATGGCCAGCACGCCTACTTCCAGATGCTGCATCAGGGTACCGAGGTGATTCCGATTGAATTCATCCTCGAACGGGCTCCCGCGCACGTCCACGCGGACTCGCACCGCAAGCTGCTCGCCAATGGGCTTGCCCAGGCGCAAGCGCTGATGCTGGGCAAGAGCGCCGACGAGGCGATCAAGGACACGGTGCCGACCGCCTCGGCATCGATCGATCGCGGGGTGCTGGCCCGACACCGGACGTTCCCGGGCAACCGGCCCAGCACGACGTTCATCATCGATCGGTTGACACCGCAGGCGCTCGGCTCGCTGATCGCGATGTACGAGCACCGCGTGTTTGTCAGCGGCGCGCTGTGGAACATCAACAGCTTCGATCAATGGGGCGTCGAACTGGGCAAGGCACTTTGCAATGATCTGCTGCCAAGATTCGATTCTGGCGATGCCAGCGGACTGGATGGATCGACAGCCGGCCTGCTCAAACGCCTGCGCAGTTGAAGTTCCGCATGCACGACCAATAACCCGGATCAGGTATCCGCCAAGCATCACCCCATCGGTAGCAGGCTCAAATGCGGAAAGCGGCGCACCGAAGCGCGCCGCCGATTTCGTAGTGCGATCAGTTGCCCGCTGACGGCTTGGCCGCCTCGCCCGCAGCCGCCTCGTGCTTGCCGGCCTCGCCGATGTTGCGATCGAGAAAAGCGAGGACCTTGATATACATGTCCTCGATGTTGGCCTCGTCGTAAAAGCCATGCGCTTCGGTGCGCTGATAGAGCCACTCGACCTTCTTGCCGCGTTTGAGCAGGGCATTGCGCATGTTCTCGCCCTGCACGGGCGGTACGCGCTTGTCCTGCCCGCCGACAATGAGCATGACATCGGCCTTGATCCGCTCGACCTGGTTGACCGGCGAGCGCTGGGCAAGCAGCGCATCGTCCTTGCCGAGCACCATGTCGAGATAGCCTTCGCCCTTGAACGATTGCGGGATGTCGCCCCGCGATTTCATCAGGCGCAGGTCGTAGACACCGGCATAGCCGATCGCGCACTGGTAGAGATCCGGCTCACGCACGGCTCCCTGCAGCGCGGCATAGCCGCCATAACTGCCGCCAAAAATGCAGATGCGCTTCGGATCGGCGGCACCCTGCTCGATCGCCCAGCGCGTCGCATCGGTGACGTCATCCTGCATCTTGCCGCCCCACTCGCGATAGCCGGCCTTCTCGAAAGCGAGTCCCGAACCGCCCGAACCGCGAAAGTTGACCTGCATTACCGCATAGCCACGGCTCGCCAGCGCCTGCACCATCGGTTCATATTCCCATTGGTCGAAGATGCCGTGCGGGCCACCATGGACGTAAACGACCAGCGGCAGGTTCTTGGTTTCCTCCTTGCCGAAAGGTCGCGTCAGGTAGCCGCGCAATGGCGTGCCATCGCGGGCCTTGATCGCAAACGGCTGCATGTCGGCCAAGGCATCCGGTTTGACCCATGGCGCACGCGCAAGCAGCAACTTCAATTTCTTTGCAGTAGCGTCGTACAGGTAGAACGAGCCGGGATCGCGATCACTTTCAACGATGACGATGGCTTTCTTGCCGTCCCTGCTGGCGTTGCCGAAATGGACGTCTTCACCGGCGAATTGCTGCATCAGCTCGACAAGAATTCCCGCCTCGGGCGCATGCTTGTCAAGCAGGGATACGGCAGTCCGACCCGGCATCGACCGGATTGCGAACAGATCCTGCCGGTCGAAGGTTTCCTCAAAGCCGCTGGGCCCGACATCGACACCGCTCCAGAGCGTCTTGAATTCGCGCTTATTGACGTCCCACAGGCAGACGCCGCCATGGTTGTGCGCGCCTCCGCACGTGAAATAGACTCCGTCGCCGGCACGATTGAACATGAGTGGCCAGACCACATTGCCGCCGCCGGACTCATCGGAAATGAGTTCCCAGTCCTTGCCGTCACTCTCGCGGTAATAGACCTTTTGCTTCTGGTCGATGTCATTGCCGGCGGCGAATCGCACCATGCCCTTGTGGTCGGTGATGAACGCCGCCTCGGTCATCGGTGCCGTTGCGATGGTGCGGGTCTTGCCGGAATCGAGATCGATCCGACGCACCTCGGATTTGAACATCTCGCCAGGCGTCCTGCTCCAGGGCTGCACGACGATCAGCGCATGTTCGGCATCATCCGGCAGCGCGTCGAGCATCCAGGCCGACGCATTCTCGTTCTGCTTCTTCTCGATATGGCTGGCGCTCGATCCCGCCACATTGGCGCCGGCGCGATAACCGAACAGGATGTCCCTGCCCGTTCCATCCACGTTGGTGGCGAACAATTCCCCGGTTGGTACGGGTTGTTCCAGTCCACCATCATGCTCGGCGACCGAATAGACAATGCGCTCGTTCGACACCCACCAGAACTGGAAGACCTCATCGCCATTTCGGGGCTGGACGGTCAATGCGGTGTTCTTCTCGATGTCGATCATTGACAGCACGACATTGCCATTGACGATCGCGGTTGCCGCCAGGTGCCTGCCATCCGGCGAGATCTTGGCATCCTTGAACTGCATGTGACGGGCAATATCAGCCAGCGGCACCGGATCGGCTGCGTGGACGCAGCAACTTGCCAGCACCAAGCCGGCGAGAAACCTTCCATTCCAGAGCATTGCAAATCTCTCCCTGAGCGACCGAAAAAATCTAATCTACATTATTTTCCTGGCTGGGGGAAACGTGTACCTTGCGCGGAACGCGGCCATAGCGATCCTCCAGGCGCACGATGTCATCCTCACCGAAATAATCGCCACATTGAACCTCGATCAGGTGGATGTCGCGGTCGGTCGGATTCTCCAGGCGATGCACGGTGTTCATCGGGATATAAGCCGATTCATTGGCATTGAGCAGGAACTCACGCTCGCCGATACGCACCTTGGCCGTGCCATCGACGACCGTCCAGTGCTCGCTGCGCCGATTGTGCAATTGCAGCGAAAGCACATGACCAGGCTTGACCGTGAGGCGCTTGACCTTGCAGTCATTGCGATCCTCGAGGATCGTGTAGCTGCCCCACGGCCGATGCACGGTGTTGTGCAGCGAGGCGGCCGGGTGATTGCTTTCGCGCAGACGCTCAACCACGATCTTGACCTGTTGGGCACGATCGCGATCGGCGACCAGCACGGCATCGCCGGTGTCGATGATGATCAGGTTTTCAACACCGACCGCCGCGACCATGCGCGTATCGGACTGGATGTAGCAATTGCTGCTTTCGACGACGATGGCATTTCCCTGCACGCGATTGCCGGCGGCATCGGATTCGGCATCGATCTCGCTGATCGCCTTCCACGAGCCGATGTCACTCCAGTCGAACTTCGCGGGCACGACGGCGACGCGGGCAGCGCGCTCCATGATCGCGTAGTCGATCGAAATGTCGGGTTGGGCCATGAAGGCTTCGCGCTCGAACTCGACCGGGCTGACATGGCCGCTTTCGCTCGCGTGACAGGCGCGCGCCGCAGCCAGCACATCAGGACAGGTCTTCTCGGCCGCGGCGATCAACGCGTCCGCGCGGAAACAGAACATGCCCGAATTCCAGGCGTAATCACCCGACAACAGGTAACTTTCCGCCGTGGCCCGATCGGGCTTCTCGACAAAGGCGGCGACTTCGCGGCCTTCGCAACCCTCCACCGTGGCACCCATGCGGATATAGCCAAAGCCGGTTTCCGGTGCACTCGGCTGGATGCCGAAGGTGACCAGCCAGCCGGCGGCGGCGATCTTTTCGGCGCGGCGCACATCAGCGGCAAACGCCTCGACATCACGGATCAGGTGGTCGGACGGCAGGATCAGCAAGGTCGCATCGCTGGAGCACTGGTCGAGCGCATGGAGGGCGGCGAGTACGACGGCAGGGGCGGTATTGCGTCCGATCGGCTCAAGCAGGAACGGCAGGCGATCAAGATCGGCATGCGGATGACTGGCGTACTCGTCGCGGGTCAAGAAGTAGTAGTCGCGCCCGGTCACGGTCAGCACGGTGCCACCATCGGCGAGCCTGAGTGCGCGGTCGAGCGTCTTGTACAGCAGCGATTGGCCATCACCCATGCGCATGAACGGTTTGGGATAGGCGCTGCGCGAAACGGGCCAGAGCCGAGTGCCGGCGCCGCCGGACAGGATCACCGGAACAATCATGATGTTTCTCCATTGCTGCGGGCGGCGGCAAGTTCGCCGATCACCTCATGCAGCCCTTCTTGCCAGGGCCGCGGTTGTTGTCCGAATACGAGGGCAAGCTTGGCATTGTCGAGCACCGAGAATGCCGGGCGCTTTGCCCGCGTCGGGTAATCGGCGCTGGCGATCGGAAGCATGCGCGGGCTCTTATCCAGCAGTCCAGCCGATTGCGCTTCCCGCATGATCGCCTGGGCGAACTCGAACCAGCTGCACCGCAGCGACGCGGTCAGGTGATAAGTGCCAAGCGAAATTTCGCGCTCTTGTTCACTCATGGCCAGCCAGCGACGCAGAACCTTGGCCGTCGTCTGCGCAATCCATCCTGCCGGAGTCGGTGCGCCGACCTGGTCATCGACCACGCGCAATTCATCGCGCTCGCCGGCCAGGCGCAACATCGTGCGCAGGAAGTTCTGTCCGCGCGCCGCATACACCCAGGCCGTGCGCAGGATCAGATGTCGGGCGCCACTGTCACGCAAGGCCTGTTCGCCCGCGAGCTTGCCCTGTCCGTAGGCGCCGAGCGGAGCGGTCGCGTCGTTCTCGTGCCATGGGCGATCGTTGCGACCGTCGAACACATAGTCAGTCGAATAGTGGACGACGAGCGCCTCGTGGCGCAGCGCCCAGGCGCCGATCTCGGCAACTGCAACGTGGTTGATCCGGTCCGCCAGCCCAGGTTCGTCTTCGGCCCGATCAACCGCCGTGTAGGCCGCCGCATTGACGATGATCGTGGCCTCGCTCGCATCCAGCGCCCGCGCCAGCGAACCGGCATCGGCGAGATCCGCCTGCAGGCACTCGCCGCCATCATCCAGCCGACCCGATCGTGTTGCACAGGTCAGTCGACCGAGCATCGCCAGCGGTTCGCGCAAGGCATGACCGACCTGGCCATTGGCACCCAGCAGGAGGATGTTCACGCGTAGACCGGCAGCTTGTCCGCTGCCACATCCGCAAGAAACGGGGATTTTTGATCCTTGTCCGACAGCGACGGTCGCGCCAGCGGCCAGTCGATCGCGAGCGCCGCGTCATTCCAGCGGATGCCGGCATCGGCCGCGCCATCGTAGTGCGCCGTGCATTGGTAGACGAAGGTGGCCGGCCCTTGAGCACGGCGAAACCGTGGGCGAATCCTTCCGGTATCCAGAAATGGCGCTTGTTCTCGGCACTGAGCACGGCCGCTGTCCATTGACCGTAGCTCGGTGAGCCGACCCGGATATCGACGGCGACATCGTAGACCTCGCCTTCGAGCACGCTGACCAGCTTGCCCTGCGGATTCGGCCATTGGTAGTGCAGGCCACGCAACACGCCCTGATCCGAGCGCGAGACATTGGTCTGCACAAAGGCGAGATCCAGCCCGACCTCGGCGAAGCGTTTGGCGTTGAAGCTCTCGTAGAAGAATCCACGCGCATCGCCATGCACCTTGGGCTCGATGACCAGGCACCCATCAAGCGCTGTCTTGATCAGCTTCATGCCGGACGCCCTTCGCGAACGAGTTCCTGCAGGTACTGGCCATAGGCATTCTTGGCCAATGGCGCGGCGAGCTTGAGCACCTGCTCGGCATCGATCCAGCCGTTCAGGAAGGCGATTTCCTCGGGACAGCAGATCTTCAGGCCCTGGCGGTTCTCGATGGTCTGTACATAACTCGATGCCTCGACCAGGGATTCGTGCGTGCCGGTGTCGAGCCAGGCAAAGCCGCGGCCCATGCGTTCAAGCATCAGCGAATCATCGGTCAGGTAGCAGCGGTTGAGATCGGTGATCTCGAGCTCGCCGCGCGGCGAGGGTTTCAGATCACGCGCGAAATCGGCAGCGCGGCCGTCGTAGAAATAGAGACCGGTGACGGCCCAGCTCGATTTCGGATGCGCGGGTTTTTCCTCAAGGCCGATGACGCGGCCGGTCGCATCGAATTCGGCGACGCCATAGCGCTCGGGATCTCGCACCCAGTAGCCGAAAACCGTGGCGCCGCTGGAACGCGAATCGGCGGCGCGCAGCAGCCGGGTCAGGCCGTCGCCATAGAAGATGTTGTCACCGAGGATCAGGCAACTCGGATCGCTGGCGACGAAATCGCGCCCGATCAGATAGGCCTGGGCGAGTCCGTCCGGTGATTCCTGCACCGCATAGCGGATCGACAATCCCCATTGTGAGCCGTCGCCGAGCAGACGCTGGAACAAGGCCTGCTCGTGTGGCGTGTTGATGATCAGCACGTCGCGGATCCCGGCCAGCATCAGGGTGCTGAGCGGGTAGTAGATCATCGGTTTGTCGTACACCGGCAAGAGCTGCTTGCTGACCGACTGGGTCAGCGGATACAGGCGCGTGCCGGAGCCGCCGGCGAGGATGATGCCGCGTCGTGATGTCACCGGATGACCTCAAAGCCAGGATTCGGGCCAGCTATTGTATGTGGCCGCGCGCAGGGAATCTCGCCGGCTCAGCCAACATTCGGCAAGTGATTGATTTTATGGATGGGAGTGGAGAATGGGGAATGGGGAATGGGGAAGCGAAAACGAGCACATGCGCCACCCCACGCTGCTCACGCGAATAGCCGCCCGTCGCGATTCCTGCGAAAAACTGCAGCCTGTGCTGCCTTGCTACTTTCCGGCTGGAGTCGCCGCGAAACGCTCGCTGAAGAAGTTGGCCATCATGCGATAGGCGCGCTTTGCCGCACGCTCGTTGTAGATGCAACCGGGAGGACTGCTGGCCTCGGCTTCGGCAAAGCAATGCACGGCGCCGCTGAAATTGACGAACTGCCAATCGGCACCGGCGGCATTCATTTCCTCGTTGAACTTGCCGATATCCTCGAGCGACGTGCCGCGATCATCGGCACCATTGAGGACGAGGATCGGCGTCTTGATCGAGTTCTCGGCGGCTGGCATCGAGGTCGACAGACCGCCATGGAAACTGACCACGCCGGCAACATCCGCGCCGCTGCGCGCCAGTTCGAGAATGGTCGAGCCGCCAAAGCAGAAGCCGATCGCACCGATCTTGCCTGCCTGCAACGGCAGCTTGCCGACTTGCGCACGCAGCGTGGCAACCGCCTCGTTGATGCGTGCGCGCAGCTTCGCGCGATCGGCGTAGAGCTTGCCGACCTGATCTTTGGCCTCGTCCGCATTTTTCGGCCGCACGCCTTCGCCATACATGTCGGCAACCAGGATCACGTAATCGGTCGAAGCGATTGTTTTCGCCCTGTCGACGGCCGCCTCGGTCTCACCCATCCAGTTCGGCACCATGACCAGGCCTGGCCGCAAGGCCTTGCTGGCGTCGTCATAGACCAGGTGGCCGGCAAACACAGTCTTGTCGACCGTGTAGCTGATCGGCTTGACCACCATTGCAGCTTGTACCGAGCTGGCGGCAAGTAACAACAATGCAGACGCGATCAATGAGCGCATGGCCATCTCCGTTGGGATTTGCGCCGATGATAGTCGCATCGGCCGCAAATCTCAGGCGGTTGCGGCCAGATGCACGCCGGCGACGGCACGCCCGGATGGATCGGCGGCCTTGGCAAAGGCCGGATCCCAGGCGATCGCCGCAGCCGAGGAACAGGCGATCGACTTGCCGCCCGGGATCGTTTCCGCGCACGCATTGCCGGGGAAAAACTGTTCGAAGATGTTGCGATAGAAATACGCCTCCTTGGTCGCCGGCGGATTGACCGGGAAACGCTTCGCCGCGGCGGCGAACTCGCGGTCGCTGACCTGGGCCTCTGCATGCGCCTTGAGTCCGTCGATCCAGCCATAACCGACGCCGTCGCTGAACTGTTCCTTCTGTCGCCACAGGATCGAATCGGGCAGCGCACCGACAAACGCTTCGCGCAGCACGGCCTTTTCAATGCGTCCGTTGCCGGCCATCTTGAATTTCGCGTCCATGCCCATGGCGACGTCGAGAAACTCAAGGTCGAGGAACGGCACGCGTGCCTCGACGCCCCATGCCATCATCGACTTGTTCGCGCGGGCGCAGTCGTAGAGGTGCAGGGCATCGATCTTGCGCACGGTTTCGGCGTGGAATTCGCGCGCGTCGGGAGCCTTGTGGAAATAAAGGTAGCCGCCGAAAATCTCGTCCGAACCTTCGCCCGAAAGCACCATCTTCACGCCCATCGCCTTGATCCGGCGTGCCAGCAGGTACATCGGCGTCGAGGCGCGGATCGTGGTCACGTCATAGGTTTCGACATGGCGGATCACTTCGGGCAAGGCGTCGAGCCCTTCCTCGAAGGTATAACGAAAACCGTGGTGAACGGTTCCGAGCGCCTCGGCGGCGATTTCGGCGGCGGCCAGGTCCGGTGAACCTTCAAGCCCGATCGCGAACGAATGCAACCTCGGCCACCAGGCCTCGGAGGAATCGTCCTCCTCGACCCGCCGACGCGCGAAACGCGCCGCACAGGCCGCCACCAGCGAGGAATCCAGTCCGCCGGACAAGAGTACGCCGTAGGGAACATCGGTCATCATCTGCCGGTGCACGGCCGCTTCAAACGCGGAGCGCAATGCTTCGGGCGATACTTCGACGCCCTCGGTCGCCGCGTACTCGCGCCAGAGCTTTTTGTAATAGCAGACAAGTTCGCCGGTTTCGCTGTCAAATACATGACCCGGCGGAAAGCTGGCGACATCGGCGCAGATTCCGACCAGTGCCTTCATCTCCGAAGCGACGCAGATGCGACCCTCGCGATCATGACCCCAGTACAACGGGCAGACCCCGATCGGATCGCGGGCGATCAGGAAACGGCCGGCGCCACGATCCCACAGGGCGAAGGCAAAGATGCCGTTGAGCTTGCCGACGCCCTCCGCGCCATGCTCGCGATACAAGGCATTGATGACCTCGCAATCCGAACCGGTCTGGAAATCGTAAGCCTTGCTCAAGCCCTGTTCGAGATCGCGATGGTTGTAGATCTCGCCATTGACGGCGAGCACCAACTCGCCATCGGCCGAACGGATCGGTTGCGCGCCACCGGCCGGATCGACAATCGCCAGCCGTTCGTGGACAAGGATCGCACCCTCATCAACGTACACGCCGCTCCAGTCCGGGCCGCGATGACGCTGGCGCTGGGACAACTCCAGGGCGAGCCGGCGCAAAGCCGTGAGATCGTCACCGGGTTGCAGTCCGAACATTCCGAATATCGAGCACATGACGGTGGTTCCTGATTGACCAAAAGTCTGACGCCTGCAACTGCTCGGCAACTGCTCCTGCGTTGCTCTACCTCCTGCATCCTTGCAGTCGTCCTGCGTTGCAGGCATACATGCCGTCCATGGCGTCGCCTGCAACTGCTCGGCAACTGCTCCTGCGTTGCTCTACCTCCTGCATCCTTGCAGTCGTCCTGCGTTCCAGGCATACATGCCGTCCATGGCGTCGCCTGCAACTGCTCGGCAACTGCTCCTGCGTTGCTCTACCTCCTGCATCCTTGCAGTCGTCCTGCGTTGCAGGCAACCATGCCGTCCATGGCAATAACAAAGAAGGCCCGCTCAGTGGCGGGCCTTCTGCGTGTGTATGGTGTGTAACCCTCAGTGCACGCCAGCCCCGAATGTCAAGCGCGCATTATTATTCCAGCCGTTGCGAATCGCGGCGGCGGTGAACAAAGTTGGAGTGGTGGTTACGAAGTACATGCATATCACTAGAGCAGAACAAATCGACCATGGCAAGCACTTGTTGGCACGACGATGCTTGCAGGCGAAACCGTCGTGGCCGCTGCTCATCCTGCTGACCCTGTGCAGCGTCGGCCATGCCCAGAGCGCACGCGTCCATCGCTGTATCGGCGAGAACGGCGAACCGACTTTCAGCGACCAGAAATGCGCCGCGCTCAGATCGGCACCGGCCGCGGCATCTCCAGAAGCTTCGTCCGCCCAAACCGGCGACGCGAACCAGCAAGCCCCGGACTCGACCTTGCCCGCAATCACCCGAACCTGTGCGGTCTCGCCGGAAGATCTGCGTGATCGGGTCGCCGCCGCATTCGCCGCGGCGAATTCGATCGATTTCTCGGGCCACTTCCTTTGGGATGGCTTTGGCCAGGGCTCGGCGATTGCACCGTTGCGCGACCTTGCCGCGCTGATTCGCGAACCGCTGCTTTCGATCGACCTCGAATCGTTGCAGGAAAACAATCGCGATCGATCCGGATATCGGGACGCCCGCCGCGCCGACCAGGGCATTTTCGAACTTGTCATCCGCAGCGTCGGCGAGCAGGAGCGCAATGTCCCTTTCGAGTCGATTCGTCACTTCGAATTGCGCGAGCAATTCGGTTGCTGGTGGCTGCTGATACCCTGGTAAACGCCTGACCGGCGATGCTCGGTTATCATGCAAGGCTAACCTCCGAGGACTCCGAACCATGGCTGCGACCTATCCCGAATTCATCTGGCAGAACGGCAAGATCAAGCCCTGGGCCGAGGCCACCGTGCATGTCATGGCGCACGCGCTGCATTACGGCTCATCGGTATTCGAGGGCATCCGCAGCTACGAGACACCCAAGGGCCCGGCAATTTTCCGTCTTGGCGATCATCTCAAGCGCCTTTACCTGTCGGCGAAGATCTATGACATCGAGATTCCGTACACGATGGATCAGCTTGCCGCGGCCTGCCGTGAAGTCATCCTCAAGAACGGGCTGACCAAGGCCTATCTGCGCCCGATCGCCTTCCGCGGTCTCGGCGGCTTTGGACTCTCGGCCGATACGCCAACCGATGTCGCCGTGGCGACCTGGGAGATGGGCCCCTATCTCGGCCCTGGCGTGCTCGAGGCAGGCATCGATGCCTGCGTATCAAGCTGGAACCGGATGGCGCCAAACACGATCCCGACCGGTGCCAAGGCGGGCGGCAACTATCTTTCGGGTCAGTTGATTGCACGCGAGGCACGTCGGCTTGGTTTCGGCGAAGGCATTGCCCTGGCCTCGACCGGCCTGCTCAGCGAAGGTGCCGGCGAAAATCTGTTCCTCGTTTTCGACGGCCAGTTGCACACGACACCGGCCAGCGCGGCGATCCTCAACGGCATCACGCGGCATACCCTGATGACCCTGGCCCGCGAGAATGGCATCGAGGTGATCGAGCGCGACATGCCGCGCGAATACCTCTATCTCGCCGACGAAATTTTCATGTGTGGCACGGCCGCTGAGGTCACGCCGATCCGCTCGGTCGATGCCAAGCAGGTCGGCGCAGGCAAGGCCGGGCCGATCACGCGGAAGATGCAGGATCTCTATTTCGGCCTTTTCAGCGGCAACACCGAGGATCGCTGGAACTGGCTCGACCCGGTGGCCTGATCAGGGCCGCTTGTCGAACTGCAGGGTGGCTACGGCGCCACCTTGCGGTCGGGGCGCGAGGGTCACCTCCCAGCCATACAGCTCGCAAAGACGACGCACGATGGCGAGGCCCAGTCCCGCGCCCTTGACCAGGGTCGTGCCGCGCTCGCCGCGCTCGAACAGGCGCTCGGCGTCCTCCGCCGCAAAGCCGGGACCGGTGTCTTCGACCGCGACCCGGCCATGGCCGACAATCACGGCCACTTCGCCCTGCTGGGTGTACTTGAAGGCGTTGCTGATCAGGTTGGTCAGGGCCACGGCGACCACCGACGAGGGTGCGGCGGTCAACAGCGGCTGCTCGAGTTCGAGACGCACCTCGACCGGCTTGCTGCCCAGGTGCGGGCGACTGATGTCGATGACCTGCTCGGCGACCCTCGACACATCGGTGGTTTCACCGTCGGTCGGAGCCTGGCGCTCGCTGCGCGAAAGCAGCAGCAACGCATCGGTCAATTCGGTCGACTGGCGCACCGCCCGCTCAATCCGGCGCAAACGTTCGTGCGTCTTTTCGGAAAGATCCTGCTGGCCCAGCATCAGTTCGGTGGTCGATGCGATCACTGCCAGTGGTGTGCGCAGCTCGTGGCTTACGTCCGCGTTGAATTCGCGATCGCGCTCGACCAGGTGGGTCAGGCGCGCGGAGTAGTCATCGAGCGCAAGCGCGAGCTCGCCAACCTCGTCATTGGCAAAACGCGGAGCCATCGGCGCGTATTTGCCCGATTTGCGCAATTCGCGCAGGCGGCTCGCCAATTCGGTTACCGGACTCATCACGCGCGCGGAAAGCCACAGGCCCATGAACAACGAGAACACCGCGAACAGGATCACGGTAGCGATCAAGGCGACCAGCAGCTGGCGCTCGCTGAGCTTTTGCGCGGTCACATCCTGCTGAAGGAATGCCCACAGGTCATCGGCCTTGGAAACCGCGAGCTTGTAAGGACGCAGATGTCCCTTGTCGTCGTAGTCGGCCAGATCGTAGACGCCGGTATCGAACTTCTGCCAGGCCAGCGGTACATTGGCAAAACGCCGCGCACTGAAAATACGCGCCTGGTACAGCGAAAGCTGCCAAGGCGCATCCGGTGACGGGTTTTCGCGCTTGAACTCGGCGAAGCTCTTTACTTCGCGAGCGAGCGTGCTGTTGATGAACTGGTCTTCAAGACGCGCTCGCACGTAGATCGTGGCGACCGCGAACAAGGCCGTAAGACCAAGTCCGAACAACGCAAAGGAGATGATGATCCGGCTGCGAAGCCTACGCCGGTACTGCATCCGGATCGACCATGCGATAGCCAATGCCGTGACGTGTCTGGATCAGCGGCTTGTCAAAGGGCTTGTCGATTGCGGCACGCAGGCCGTGGATGTGCACGCGCAGCGAATCGCTGTCGGGCAACTCCTCGCCCCAGACGCGGGTTTCGAGCTCCTGGCGGGTGACCACCGAAGGGGCCGAATCCATCAAGGCCTGCAGCAGCTTGAGACCGATCGGATTGAGCTGGATCGATTTGCCGGCGCGGATGACGACCAGGGTATCGAGGTTGTAGGTCATGTCAGCCAGTTGCAGCAGACGACTCTTGATGCCCTTGCCGCGGCGACCCAGCACCTCGACACGCACCGCCAGCTCCTGCAGGGCGAATGGCTTGACCATGTAGTCGTCGGCGCCGGAATCGAAGCCGGACAGCTTTTGTTCGAGGGCATCGCGCGCGGTCAGCATCAGCACCGGTGTCTGTCGGCGCGCATCCTGGCGCAGCTTGCGGCAAACCTCCAGACCATCCATACCGGGCAGTCCGAGATCGAGAATGATGGCGTCGAATTCGTTGACCACGGCCAGATGCAAGCCGGTCACGCCGTCGCCGGCGAAATCGACCACGTGACCACGGTCGGCGAGGAAATCGCCGATGTTCGCAGCGATATCGCTGTTGTCTTCAATGACGAGTATGCGCATGGGGCCGTAGCTTAACGCGGAACCCGGTTCAGAAAAGCACTGAACGGGTATTCGGCGGATGGTGGGAGGGTCGGGCTGCAGCGCAATAAAATGGCCCAAGGAGGTGCCTTTGGGGGAACACACCTCGCTTGGGCCAAAAGCTACTGCCCCGATTACCGTAATCTGCCGGTCACCTTGCCAAAACTTAGGAGTGTCGAGCAGAACCTACAGTGAGCGGAACTATAGGGATCAAAGGCTTAAATCAAGGTTAAGCGGCTCTGATGCTTCCGTTAATGTCTGGCGGCCTGACGGACTGCCAGGCGAAGCACGGGAGGGTCGGCCGTACTCAAGCCGATGCGCGCCGCTTCCCGGTTTTCGCAATCGCCTTGCCGGCGACGGCAGCAGGCTCCAGATATCTGATGATTTCGCCCGCGATATCCATGCCGGAAGCCTTTTCGATTCCTTCCAGCCCGGGCGAGGCATTGACCTCGAGCACGAGCGGCCCACGCCGGGACCGCAGCAGGTCGACACCGGCAATACCCAACCCCATCGTCGCCGCTGCACGCAGCGCGACCTCGGTCTCTTGCGCGGTCAATTGGACGGGGCTGGCAATGCCGCCACGATGCAGGTTGGCGCGGAAATCCCCCTCGGGGGCCTGCCTGTGCATGGCTGCCGCGACCCGGTTGCCGATGACGAAACAACGCAAGTCTCCGCCACCCGCCTCGGCGATGAACTCCTGCACGACGAAATTGGCATACAAGCCACGAAACGCCTCAATCATGCCTTGCGAGGCAGCGCGTTTCTCGGCCAGCAGCACGCCCTGCCCCTGCGCACCCTCGTTGAGCTTGATGACGTGCGGTGGGTCGCCCAGCATCTGCAGGAGGTCGGCGGTGTCATCCGGGTAGTCACCAAACACCGTTCTTGGCAGATCGATGCCTTCGCGGGCCATCATCTGCAGAGAACGCAACTTGTCGCGTGCGCGCAGCACCGCATCTGAACTGTTCGGGGTGCGCACACCCATCATTTCGAATTGGCGCAGAACGGCCGTTCCATAAAACGTGATGGATGACCCGATGCGTGGAATCACCGCATCGAATCCACTCAAGACACGCCCCTTGTAATGCATGTCGAAGCCGGTCTGCGCAATGCGCATGTAGCAACGCAACGGATCCAGCACGCGAACGCGATGTCCGCGGCTACGCCCGGCCTCGACCAGGCGGCTAGTCGAGTACAACGAGGAATTACGGGAAAGGATCGCAATCTTCATGGCGGATGCTGGCTCGATCGAAGCGTCATTGCAGCTGCGATCTGATCCGCAAGGCGGATGGCGGATCGGGTTGGAGCGGGTGAAGGGAATCGAACCCTCGTCAGTTGCTTGGGAAGCAACAGCTCTACCATTGAGCTACACCCGCGCGGTCGACAGATTATCCGTGATGGCGGGTGGCCGGCAAGCATGGAACGGGCTGATCGGCCGCATCGATCGCGAGCGCAAATGATGAATCTTTGTCAGGGCCCACAATGGACGGTTCACGTTCAGCCTAGGTGCGGTCAGATAAGCATGCGCGTGGTGCGTCTGCATGCTGCATGCAGGTTCACGATGCCGCATTCACCTTCCGAGGAGTTCAACATGGTCAATCGTCAACTGTCCCGCTTTGGCACATGGCTGGTTCCATTGCTGCTGATGTTTGCAGCAAGCGGGCACGCCCTGGCCGATCCACCGGGCCGGGTCGCCCGTCTGAGTTATGTCGGCGGCGATGTCAGCATGCAGCCGGCTGGACTGGATGAATGGTCTGAAGCGCGCGTCAATCGTCCGCTTATCACCGGTGACAGTCTGTATTCGGATCGCGCTTCACGCGCGGAGATGGAGATTGGCGCGGCCACCCTGCGGCTCGACGAGCGCAGCACGTTCAGGCTGCTCAATCTCGACGACGACAGCGCGCAGATCGAACTGACTTCCGGCACCCTGAGCCTGACTGTCCGCCAGGTTTTCGATGGCCAGACCTATGAAATCGACACGCCAACCCTGGCCTTGGTCGTCCAGACCCCTGGCCAATACCGCGTCGACATTGCGCCGGATGGCGATTCGACCATGGTCTCGGTGGTCGACGGCAATGGTGATGTCTATGGCCGCGACAATGCCAGCTTCCGCGTTCGAGAGGGCGAGTCCTATCGTTTCCACGATTCGCAGCTCCGCGACTACGAAGTGCTGGATCTGCCGCGCCAGGACGAATTCGATCGCTGGTGCTACGAGCGTGCAGACCGCTATGAGCGCTCGCCATCGCGTCGCTACGTTTCGGACGAGGTGATCGGCTACGCCGACCTCGACGACTATGGAAGCTGGAGCACGGCGGCGACGTATGGTGCGATCTGGTACCCGTCGCGCGTCGACGCAGGCTGGGCTCCCTACCGGGATGGACACTGGTCATGGATCGACCCGTGGGGCTGGACCTGGGTGGACAATACGGCGTGGGGCTTTGCTCCTTCGCACTATGGTCGCTGGGCCTATGTTGGAACTCGTTGGGGCTGGGTGCCGGGGCCGCGCAATGTGCGGCCGATCTATGCGCCAGCCCTGGTCGCCTTTGTGGGCGGCGGCGGCTTCAGTGTGAGCATCTCCAGCGGCGGCCCGATCGGCTGGTTCCCGCTCGGCCCGCGCGACGTCTATGTGCCCTGGTATCGTGGCTCACGCGACTATTTCAACAATATCAACGTGCGCAACACCACGATCATCAACAACACCTATATCACCAACGTCTACAACGACTATTCGCGTGGCCGACCGGTGAACAATTTCAACTACGCCTATCGCAATGATCAGCGCGCTTACACGGCTGTTTCGCATGACGCATTCATCAACGCACGCTCGGTCGACAGCGCGCGCGTCCAGGTTGCCCAGTCCCAGTTGAGCCAGGGTCGGGTGGTCAGCCGCATCGAGATGGCGCCAACGGCACGCAGCTTCGCCGGTGGCAATTCGGCGCCTGGCAGCAGGCGCGGTAGCCAGGCGGCCACGTTCGATCGTGAAGTCATCGCACGGACGGCTCCACCGGCACGCCGCCTCGACGCGCAGCAGCGCATCCAGGCGATCTCGCGCAACAACAACCAGCCGCTCGCGCTCGACCAGATGCGCGACCTCTCGGCGAGCAAACCGCGCGCGGACGAGCGCCAGCAGCGCCGCGTCCAGGTAGTCGGCGGCGAACGTCCCGCAGCAACGGCGATCCCCTCGCGTGCGGGAGCCGAGGGCAATGCGCGGGTGCAGCGGGAGCAAGCGGCAGGCACTCCGTCGCGGATCGACAGCACGCGCGCGAATGGCAGGCCAGCGAATACGCGGATCGAGCGCGAGCGTGATTCCCAGCCGTCGGACACCGTGCGTGCGCCGCGTGCCGAGAGGGACGAACGCAATGATTCGCGCATACAGTCGCGTCAACCGGTGGATGCGAACGAGCCGGCAAGCCGAACGATGACACCACGCCCGCCGGTAAACCGCGATGTTCCGACACGTACTATCAGCGAGCCCGAGCAGCGCAGGCCGACCACGATCCGCGCAAACCCCGAAGCGGTGCAGCGTGATCGCAACGACAACGAACGTGCGCGGGAGGTCGACCCGCCGGCACGCCGCACGATCCAGCAAGCCCAACCGGTCCAGCGGACGCAACCCGTGCAACGCGAACCGGAACCGATGCCGGAGCGCCGCGCGAACCCGCAGCCAGAACCGCGCTACACACCACCGCAGGAGCGTCGCGAAGTGCAGCCACGCGAGGTCCAGCAGCCACGCAGCGTGCCGCAACAGATGCAGCGACCAGCGGTACAACCGCGTCCGCCGGTGCAGAATCCGCCTGCGCAGGAAAAGCAGCAGCGCAAGGCGAAAAAGGCCGACGACACGAATGACGACGACGACAACAATCAACGCAAGCGCCGCGAACGGAATTGATCCAGACCACTCGTTGCCTGCAAGATTGAGTGCCACCGACAACGCCGCAGTCCCCTGCGGCGTTGTCTTGTCCGGCCAGCGGGGAGCGGCAGTTGGTGTCATCTGCCCGGAAAGTCGAGGCTTCGGTGCGGGCGGCAATGCGCCCGCCCGGCCCATTCATGGGTTACACACGCCCTTGCTTGGCCCGTGAATCCACCGATGATTTTTCGCAGTCGGCGATAGATGCCGCTATCGCCTCAACCGCGAAAAAGCGCAGACATCCCATGTCCGGCGCGATCATCGCGCGTATTCACGAATAGGCCGGGCTAGAATGTCACCATGAAAATCACCCTCAATGGCGACTGTCACGATGTCGCCGATACGTTGACGCTGGAAATGCTCCTGCAAGCGAACGGCTTCGGCGGCAAACGCGTGGCTGTGGAAGTCAATCGACAGATCATTCCCCGCAGCATGTATTCCGAACACGCGATACGGACAGGCGATCGCATCGAGATCGTGCACGCCATCGGTGGCGGTTGATGCGGCGCCGGATCCTCCTCCCGGGCTGCTCGCGCCGCCATCAGATTGCGTCTTGTCATCGAAAGAATTGCTGAGGAACCCAATGATCCAGACCGAAAACGACACCCTGGTTATCGCTGGCCGAAGCTTTCGCTCGCGCCTGCTCACCGGCACCGGAAAGTTCAAGGATCTCGATGAGACACGCAGGGCGACCGAAGCCGCCGGAGCCGAGATCGTCACTGTCGCAATCCGCCGCACCAACATCGGCCAGGATCCATCGCAGCCGAATCTGCTCGATGTGTTGCCCCCCGACCGCTATACCATCCTCCCGAACACGGCCGGTTGCTACACGGCCGATGATGCGGTGCGCACCCTGCAACTTGCGCGCGAGCTGCTCGATGGCCACAAGCTGGTCAAGCTGGAAGTCCTCGGCGACCAGAGAACCCTGTTTCCCGATGTTGTGCAGACACTCGAGGCCGCCGAGCGCCTCGTTGCCGACGGCTTCGACGTGATGGTCTACACCAGTGACGACCCGTTGCTGGCACGCCGGCTCGAACAGATCGGTTGCGTCGCGATCATGCCGCTGGCCGCACCGATCGGTTCCGGGCTGGGCATCCAGAACCGCTACAACCTGCTTGAGATCGTCGAGAACGCCAAGGTGCCGGTGCTGGTCGATGCCGGTGTCGGTACGGCTTCGGACGCGGCGATTGCGATGGAGCTGGGTTGCGATGGGGTGCTGATGAATACGGCCATCGCTGGCGCCCGTGATCCGGTGTTGATGGCGCATGCGATGAAGCTGGCCATCCAGGCCGGTCGGGCTGCGTTTCGCGCTGGAAGAATACCTCGCAAGCGCTATGCCTCGGCGTCGAGCCCGATCGACGGCACGATCGGCTGAGACAATGACCGATCCCCGCCACGCCGACCGCCAATCCGAAATATCCATCGAGCCGCGTCGCGTACGCAGTTTCGTGTTGCGACAAGGCCGAATCACGCCAGCCCAATTCCAGGCATTCGAAGCACACTGGTCGCGCTTCGGCCTCGACTACACGGATCAGCGCCTGGATCTGGATTCCTTGTTCGCCAGACCGGCCCCGGTGGTTCTCGAAATCGGCTTCGGCAATGGCGAGCAACTGTTGCACGCGACGGTCAACGAGCCAGAGCGGAATTTCATCGGCATTGAAGTCCACCGTCCCGGCGTCGGCCGGCTGATGAATGGGCTCGCCGAGGCGAATGTCGACAATATCCGGCTCAGCAACCACGATGCCGTCGAGGTGATCGAGCGTCAACTGGGGCCGGAGTCGCTCGATGAAGTACGCATCTATTTTCCGGATCCGTGGCCGAAGAAGCGTCATCACAAACGGCGCTTGATCCAGGCTGACTTTGTCGCACTCCTCGGCACGCGCGTTCGCCCGGGTGGCCTGCTGCACCTCGCCACCGATTGGGCCGAGTACGCCGAGCACATGCTCGAAGTTGTTGATTCCTCCAGCCAATGGCGCAACCGCGCGGGACTCGGGGCATACTCCGAAACGCCGGCCTGGCGCATCAATACCCATTTCGAAAAGCGCGGCCTGCGCCTCGGCCATGGGGTATGGGATCTGCTTCACGTACGGGTCTGAACCCAGCACCTCCCAAAAACCGCACCACATACGGAAAACAGATCAGCACCATGGAAACGAGCCTGACCCTGACCACCGACATGGCGCTCGTACTCGGCCTGCTGGTATTCACCGTGGTCATGCTCGTACTCGAGTGGGTGCGCGGTGATCTGGTGGCCCTGCTCGTGATCGTCGTCATCGGCGTGACCCGACTGATGCCGGTCGAGCAGTTGTTCGACGGCTTCGCCGGCAATGCGGTGATGTCACTGATCGCCGTGATGATCATGGGTGCCGGACTCGATCGCACCGGCGTACTCGGCAAGGCGGCAAATTTCATCCTCCGGCTTGCCGGTGGCGTCGAGACGCGTGTTTCGCACCTGGTCAA
Organism: Lysobacterales bacterium; assembly: GCA_016721015.1. Classification (GTDB taxonomy): domain Bacteria; phylum Pseudomonadota; class Gammaproteobacteria; order Xanthomonadales; family Rhodanobacteraceae; genus Dokdonella. The sequence continues at coordinate 66,310 of JADKJL010000013.1, read as the reverse complement.
CGCGATGGTCGGCAGCATGTCGTCCATCATGCAGAGCCAGGCCCTGGCTACCCTGTTCCTGCCGGTCGTCAGTCGGCTCAGCTCGCGCACCGGCATTCCACTGAAGCGCCTGCTGCTACCCATGGCCTGCTGCATCCTGGCCGGTACCAACATGACGATGATCTCCAATTCGCCGTTGATCCTGCTCAACGACCTGGTCGCCAGCGCCAATCGCAACCTCCCGCCAGGCGCGCAAAGCATCGAGCCATTCTCGTTGTTCGCCATTGCGCCGATCGGGATCCCGCTGCTGCTGGTCGGACTCGCCTATTTCGCCTTCCTGACTCCCCGCCTGTGGCCGAGCGAGGAGGAAGAGAAGCAGAAAGTCACGCCAGGTCGTACCGAGACTTATTTCGCCGAGATGTACGGTATCGATGGCGAGGTCATGGAATTGACCGTAACGGCGGAAAGCCCGATGGTCGGCATGAGCATTGTCGAGGCCGAGCGGCTGCATGGCGCACCGCTGATCCTCGCCCTGAAGACCGGCAACGAAGCGCGCCTGGCCCCACCGGGCGACCAGATGATCTGGGTCGGCAGCGTACTCGGCGTGCTCGGCAAGCGCGAGGACATCAGCGCGTTCGCCAACAACCAGTTGTGCAAGATGCAATCGCGGCTGCGCAACTTCGGCGACATGTTCAATCCGACCCGCGCCGGTATCGCCGAGGCGGTGGTCGCTCCGAATTCGCGCTGGATCAAGCAATTGGTCGGCGACCTGCGCCTGCGCAAGCGTTTCGGCATCAGCGTACTTGCAGTGACTCGCGGCGAGCAGGTATTCCGCGAGGATGTGCGCGAGGTCTCGTTGCGTCCCGGCGACACCCTGGTCATGCACGGGCTCTGGCGCGACCTGACCTTGGCCGCCGAGTCCCGCGACTTCGTCGTCGTCACCGACTATCCGCAGGACGAGCAGCGTCCGAGCAAGATCTGGCACGCCGCGATCTTCTTCGCCCTTGCGATGGGTCTCGGCCTGTTCAGTGATCTCAAACTCGCGGTGGCAATGCTGGTCGGCGCGGTTGGTATGCTCCTCGCAGGCGTCCTCAGCATGGATGAGGCCTACCACGCGATCAACTGGAAGACGATCTTCATCCTTGCCTGCCTGATTCCACTGGGCGGCGCGATGGATTCGACTGGCACGGCCGCGTGGATCGCCCAGGAAGCCATGGCCTATCTCGGCGACTTGCCGCAATGGGTGATCCAGGCCTTCATCGCGATCCTCGCACTCGGTTTTTCCCAGGTCATCTCGAATGTTGGCGCGGCGGTGATGATGGTGCCGATGGCGATCAATATCGCGCTTGCCTCGGGCGGCAATCCAGCGGCATATGCGTTGATCGTGGCAATCTCGACCTCGAATACCTTTCTGCTGCCGAGCGCGAATCCGGTTCTGCTCGTGGTTGCCGGCCCGGGTGGCTACAAGACGCGGGATTTCCTGCGCGTCGGCCTGCCGCTGACGCTGCTGATCCTGGTAACCACGCTGATCTCGGTCAACCTCGTCTTCAACCGGGGCTGAGCGAAAATAGTGCGACAAAAGCTGCCAGACCGGTCATATCGTTGATGCCATCAAATCGGCTCCGCAGAGCCTTGAATCGGGCGCTTCGCAAGCGCTGGCAGCGCCACCGTCTGAACCACTCAAACTGCTCTCAGCACTCAGTTTGCGCCACCGGCAAGGAAGTCGGTTTCCTTCAATGTCGGCGCCAGCTGAGCGGATTTCCTGACCGGATCAGTGCCATCTTCCGCACGACAAACATGCGATCCGAGCGCCGGCACGCAGTAGTCCGCCGTCTCGACAGCGACGACTTCCGGGCGATCAGCCTGCCCGATCGCCACGGCTCTATCGTCGCTCTTGCGAACCTGTCCCAGTGGATGCCCCGGACGACATACATGCGAGCCCATGGGAGTCGCGCAGGAGCCGTCCTCAGCATTGCCTGCAACGCTTGAATCGCCGACAAACTCGAAATCCTGACGGAATTTCTCGTCGGCACGCGAAGCAACGGACTGCGGATCGAATTTCCATTGATGCAAGGCATTGCGCGCAGCGAGGGCAAACGGGCCCCGCATGTCTCCACTGACCGATCGGATATTGCGCACGCGCCCGGAACGGTCAATCGAGAATTCGAACGCGACCTTCGCGCGCGGTCGACCAAATCCGCTGCTTGGATAGTCGGGCTCAACCATGCGTACGAGCTTCGGGGTGTTGGCTGCCGGGCTCGGGTCTGCTGCGGTGATCAATTCGATCGGAGCGTGCTCGATGCCGAGATCTGGGGCATCGATGGCCGCAATCGCGAGAGGTGCAGCCCCCCGCCCTGGCATCGTCACAGGCGACTCGACTGCTTTCGCATCGGCCAATGCAACTGGCACCGGCACCAGCACGGCAGAAGCGGACTCATCGTTCGCCTCGACCGCCATCGAGACAGTCGCTTCGACTGGCGCATGTACTGGCGCGAATTGGAGATCCGGGTTCAGATTCCGCGGCGCCAGCCTGATCGCGGGCTTTTCCTGCACGTCGTCAACAAACGACCGCGGCTGTTCGAAGGCCGCAGCGACCGCTTCCGGGTCAGCCCTTGAGAACAGCACCGCGGTAAGCACGGTCAAGGCGCAACCCGCCGAGACCAGCCAGATTCCAAGCCGCGAACGGTGGTGCCGGTGCGGATTTGCCGAACCGACGATGCGGCGAATGCGATCCAGCAACACGCCACCGCTGGCGGCGACCGCAAGTTGCGGCGTCAGCTGTCGCAGGCTTTCCAGCGCCGCCAGCGTGCGTGCGTATTCGCGTGGCTCGCTGTCGGTAAGACGGAGCACGAGGTTGTCGCAACAGATTTCGCGTTCATGGCGGACTTCGCGCGAAATCCAGTGCACCACCGGATGATAGAAAAGCAGGGTTTCAACGGCGGCCTGAGCCAGATTGACCAAATGGTCATAGCGACACAGATGGCCAAGTTCATGGGCCAGGATCAATTCCAGTTGCTGGCGTGGAAACCCGGCAACGACAGCCACCGGCAACAGGATCACCGGTTTCAGCCAGCCGATCAGGGTCGGTGTCTCGATACTTGCCGATACCAGGACACGCACTCCCGGCAGCGCTCCGAAACGCTCGGCCACGCGCAGCAACATCTGTTCGATCTCGAGATCACGCCAGGCCAGACGTCGTGCAATCTGCTCGAGCGCACGCCACTGATAGATGGCACGCCCAAACATCAGCAGCACACCGGCCAGCCATGCCGCAACGAGCACCGGCAGCTGCCTTTCGAACAGGGATCCCGTATCCGTCGCCAGCATCGGCGTGGCCAGGCTCGCGTTGACGGCCATGGCATCGCTCACCTGCCCGGAATCCACCCCGCTTGATGGCCACAACATGACCAGGGTCAGAACCGGCGCGACCAGGAGGGCCAACAACGAGAACAAGCCGAACGCGTAACGCAGGGAACTCTGCTCGGCCGGCAGCAGCCGCCGAACCAGTGCAAACACGATGCCGATGATTGCGCCTTGCCAGAGAAAATGGATCAGGGCCCAGCCCAGCGCCTGCATCCAGGCGAGATCGGCAATGCCCGCAATCATGGCTGCTTCCCCGATTCGATGCTGTCGAGCAAGGCACGGATCTCGTCGAGTTCCTCGCGGCTCGCCTTGGGCTGTCCACCCAGCGCCTGCAGCACAAGCTGGGACGGCGAGCCGTCGAAGACGCGCTGCACCATGTCACTGAGGAAGCGCTGCTGATTGGACTCCTTGTTGATCACGGCACGATACACATGCGCTCGCTGCGAATCGTCGCGCTCGACCAAGCCTTTCGCATGCATGATCTGCAGCATCTTCAGCGAGGTCGTGTAGCCGGTTCCTTCATCCCGATAGTTCGCTTCATGCAGTTCGCGAACGGTCATCGAACCGCGCTCCCAGAGCACGTTGAGGATGCCAAGTTCGGCTTCAGTCGGTTTTGGAGTCTGAGGGTTTCTGCTGCGCATGCGCACCTCTGCGACAAATCATCGAAATCGACCAGAATCGCGGCCGCGAACCTGATCGAGACTAGACACTCGCATGCCGACTGTCAACGAGACCTGTCGTAGATAAGCTCCCCGCGCTCAGGCCGAGAACACCTCGGCGTCTTCGATTCGAATCGGCACACGCACCAGACCCGTGCTGCACGGCCCGGCAACCCGCTCGCCCGAATGCACCTTGAACAGCGCGCCGTGGGCCGCGCACATGATGCAGCCCTCCTTGATCAGGAATTTGCCGGGTGCGTAGTCGAGCTGGCGGCCCTGATGCGGGCACTCGTTGTGGTAGCCGAAAACCGCCTCGCCCTGGCGCATGAGGATGATGTCGAAGCCCCCGGTCGAGGATTCCACATGCACGGAAATGGCCCCGTTGTCGGGAATCTCGTCAATCCGGCATAGGGCTCGGGAATCGCGCATGAAAACGTTGGACACTTGTGGGAGATGGATTCTGCCCCAAGAATACCTGTCCGCATGCGCTGACCCCAGCCTGTTGCGCTACGGGCCTGATAGGAGCGATAGATGTTTGTTTTCCAGTCCCGCCTGCGTCCACGCAATCCGCTGGTCAGACTGATCGGTGGCGTGCTGGGCCTGCTCGCCGTGCTCGGCGTACTGGCGATCGGCTTTTTTGCTTTCCTCGCGCTGATGGTCGGCGGGGCGATCTGGTATCTGATCCATCTGCTGCGCACGAAGCGCAAGCCTGCCTCATCAGGCCAGGCCGCGCCTGCATCAAGCAACATCATCGATGGCGAGTTCAGCGTCATTCGTGGCGACGATCAAGTGGCGCGTGTCGAACACGAGCCCGTCGAGCGGCCGCGCTGAACCAGTGGCTCTACCGCTTGCCGTGCCAATGGCACTGGTTGCGGATGTTGGTTGCAATCAGATTGGGACAATGATCAGCGATACCGTATTGCGCTCGACGTGTCGATATCACTCCCACCGATGCAACAAGGCCTTTCAGATGGCCTGTTCATCCATTCCCGAGACAGCCCTGTGGCCGCCGAAGCAACGAGCAAGCCCGATCCAGTTCGGCCCGAGCATTCGTCCGCGCCGGCGGTCACCCTGCCATCCTGTCACCGCCTGCTCGTGCCACTGGCCCTGTTCGCGGTCTATGTGATCTGGGGCTCGACCTACTTCGCCATTCGCATCGCCCTCGACAGTTGGCCACCGTTCCTGCTCGGGGCGGTCCGATTCCTGCTCGCCGGCGGCTTGTTGTACGTATTTCTGCGCCTGCGTGGCGCGGCGGCACCGACGCGGGCACAGTGGATCAACGCCGCAGTGACCGGAACCCTGTTGCTCGGCATCGGCAATGGGCTGGTCTGTTTTGCCGAACAGACGGTCGCTTCCGGACTCGCCGCGATTGCGGTCGCCAGCATGCCGTTGTTTGCGGCGGCCTTTGGCGCGTTATATCGGGATTGGCCAAGCCGCCTGGAATGGCTCGGTCTCGTGATCGGATTCGGCGGCGTCATCCTGCTCAACCTCGGCAGCGGCATGAGCGGATCACCGATCGGAGCGATCGCCCTGGTCAGCGCCGCCATTGCCTGGGCCTTCGGCTCGGTCTGGAGCCGCCGTCGCAACATGCCGCCGGCATCAATGAACACGGCGGCACAGATGCTCAGCGGAGGTGCGGCCCTCAGCCTTGTTTCTCTGCTTCAGGGCGAACGCATGCACGCCGCGCCGAGCGTGTCTGCGACGCTGGCCTTGCTCTACCTGATCGTGTTCGGCTCGTTGATCGCGTTTACTGCCTATCTTTACCTGCTCGGCAACGTGCGCGCCCTGCTCGCGACGAGCTACGCCTACGTCAATCCGCCGGTGGCAGTGCTGCTCGGTGCCCTCTTCCTCGGCGAACTCGTCCACCCCGGCGATCTGGCGGCAATGGCGGTGATCCTCGGCGGTGTAGCGATGATCACGCTGGGCAAGGTGGGTAAAAAACGGGAATAGGGAGGGGAGTGGGGAGTGGGGAGTGGGGAGTGGGGAGTGGGGAGTGGGGAGTTGGAACGCAAAACAATTCCGAACCTCTCCGCTTTCGCTCTCCGCTTACCATTCCCGTCCCACCGCAACCCGCTTTCTGTAGGAGCCCGTTCACGGGCGAGCCTGTTGTCGTCCACGGGCTTATCTCGCGCCTGAAGGCGCTCCTACAGGTTCGCTGCGAATCGGGTTTCGCTTTTTCCACTCCCGACTCCCCACTCCCGGCAATCAAGACTCCCTTAGCGCCGTCGTCACCGGCAATCGTGCGGCGCGCACGGCCGGCAACAGACCACCGACGAATCCGATCGCGAGCGCCCACTTCACCCCTGTCCACAACAGCGCCGGTGAAACCGAAAACTGGAACACAACCTGGCTGAAGTTCGAGCCCAGCGTCGACACCGTGTAATTGTTGAACAACAACCAGGCAATGAACGCACCGAGCAGACCACCGATCAGGGCCAGCAACATCGTCTCCAGCATCACCGAGACAATCACCGGTGGTGAGCGGAAGCCAATCGCACGCAGCGTGGCGATTTCGCGGGCGCGGGTGGCCACGGCGGCATACATCGAATTGAGCGCACCGAAAATCGCGCCGATGGCCATGATCGTGGCGATGGTGATGCCGACCACGCGGATGACCTTGCTCAAGCCTTCCGATTGCGCCGTGTAGTATTCGAGCGTGGTCTTCGCCTCGACCTTGAGTTGCGGATCGCTGGCCAGCGCGGCCTTGAAGGCATCCAGCGCCTCCGGCGAAGTGAGGCGAACGGTGAGCGACTGATAACCCTGGCGACGATAGGCCGCCGATACGGTGTCGACATCGCCCTCCAGTTCGGACTCGTGCGCATCGCCCGATTCGAAGACACCTACGATCGTCCATTGCTGGTTGTTCAGATTGATCGTCGAACCCGGATCGAGACCGGCAAACTGCTGGCGCGCACCCTTGCCGACGATCATCTCGCGCAGGCCAGGGGTGAACTTGCGACCCTCGATGATCTTCACATTCGGACGCAGTGCCCACACCTGCGGGCCGACTCCTCTGATCTCCACATTGGCATCGGTATTGGTCGATTTTTTCGGCAGGTTGGCGACCACCACCAGTTCTGCAGAAGTGATTGGCTTGCCGTCCGCATCACGCAGGATGCCGGCCGCTTGCGAAATCAGCGCCGCATGCTCACGCGTGATACCCGAACTCAATTCGGCCGATGCGCCGCCGCGCAGGACAATCGCCGTTTCGGCATCACCCGTGCTCTTCAACGTTTTCTGCAAGCCATCGCCCATCGCCAACAAGGCGACCAGCACACCGACCACACCGGCGATGCCGACCATGATCACCGACGAGGAACCCAGCCTTTGGCCAAGGGTGGAAACGCCAACCCAGGTGACCGAGGCGGCCTGCCGACCGGTTTGGGTGAATGCCATCCACAGCAGCAACAGGACCAATAGCGCCAGCAGGACCTGCCAGGGCAACATCACCCAGAGCGCCACCGAGACCAGGATGAGCAGCAGCATGCCGAGGCCTGACAAAAACGATTTCAACTTTTTCATGTCCGTTATCCTCAGCGTCCGGCCAGTGCATCGACAATATTCAGACGCATTGCGCGCACCGCCGGCAACACGCCGACCAGCACGCCGATGCCGATCATCATCAGCAAACCGGTGATCCACGTACCCATGCCCACGGGTGGCAATTGCAACATGCCGCCGCTGGCCGCTCCAATTACCGGCAAAAGCAAGGCGACCAGGCCGAGGCCCAAGGTTCCTCCGATCACGATCAGCAACACCGCTTCAGCGAATACCAGCAGCAACAGGCTGACATCGGAAAAGCCCATCGTCTTCAGCGTGGCCAGTTCGGGCACGCGTTCGCGCACGCCTTGGGCCATGGTGTTGCCGGTCAGCAACAGCAGGGTGAAGAACACCGCACCCATGATTGCGCTGACGATCAATCCGATGTCACCCAGCTGCTTGGCGAAGGAAAGCTGGAAAGCTTGCTCGGTCTGGGTCTTGGTTTCATGGTCCGAGTTGGCCGAAATGGCATCGATGGCCTTGGCCACCTCGTCGGACTTGTTCGGGTCGGTCACCTGGACGATGATCCAGCCAACCTCATGGCGGGCATAGCTGTTCGCCTCATCGAAGTAATCCCAGCGAAAGAACAACTGCTGCTCGGCACCGCGCTGCTTCTCGTCCTTGGCTGCAAACGTGCCGACAAGATCGAAGCTCCAGTTGGTATCGCCGGTGGCCTTGTTCGGAAAAATCGCGCCGGTCACCGGGATCTTGTCACCCACCTTCCAGCCCCAGCGCTTGGCCAATGACTCGCCGACCAGCGCACCGGTGCGCGTCTCCCGGAACTTCTTCAGCGCGTCCTCGGAGATGACGAACTCGGGATAGATGTCGAAGTATTGGGGATCGATTGCGATATTGACCATCTGGTTCTTGCGATCCTGGTAGTAGCCGCCAAACCAGTTTGCCCAGGTCAGGTTCTTCACCCCCGGCGTCGCCTTGATGCGCGGCAGCAGGTTTTGTGGAAGGCCCTGGATGATCGAGTATTTCGAGCTGACGATCATGCGATCTACGCCGGCCGCATCACCCCCCGAGTTGAAGGCGACGCGCACGGCATCAAGCATCCCGAATAGCAGAAAGGCGGCGAGCACCGACAGCAGGGTCAGCATCGTGCGTGTCTTGCGCCGGAAAAGTGCCGCCCAGATCAGATGGAAATATTTCATGGTTTTCCCCTCTGCCTCAAGCGGTCGTTGACTCGACCAGGGTGCCCTTGTCCAGGTGCAGGGTGTGGGTCGCGTACTCGGCGGCCTTCGGATCATGGGTGACCATGATGATCGTCTTGCCATGTTCGCGATTGAGCAGCTGCAACAAGCCAAGAACCTCTTCTGCGGACTGACGATCGAGATCGCCGGTCGGCTCATCACAGACCAGCAAGGTCGGATCCGAAACTATTGCGCGGGCAATGGCAACGCGCTGCTGCTGGCCGCCAGACAGCTCATTCGGCTTGTGGCTGGCACGATCGGACAGGCCGACCAGTTGCAAGGCAATCGAGGCATTGCGCTTGCGCTCGGCGGCTGACAACCGGGTCAGCAGCAAGGGCACTTCAACGTTCTTCTGCGCGGAGAGCATCGGCAGCAGGTTGTAGAACTGGAAGATGAAGCCGACGTTGGCCGCACGCCACTTGGCCAGGGCACCGCTACCGAGATTGTCGATGCGTTGACCAGCAACGCTGATCGAACCGCCCGTGGTCGAATCGAGACCTCCGATCAGGTTGAGCAGGGTGGTCTTGCCCGAACCGGACGGGCCCATCAGGGCGAGAAAGTCACCTTTCTCGATATCCAGATCAATGTGGTGCAGGACTTCGACTTTCTGCTTGCCGCGTTCGTAGGTCTTGCTGGCGTCACGGATTTCTACAAGAGTTGCCATGGCTGATCCTCGCTTTCCGTCTTGATCCGGATTCGACCCGGGAACGATTATTTCTTCACGCTGATGCGTGAGCCGTCTTGCATCTCGGCAGGCGGTTCACGAACGAGCTGCTCGGCTGCGGCAATGCCTTCGACCAGTCGCAGTTCGCCCATGTTCTGGCCAGGCTGCACCGGTTTCATCGCTACCCGACCGTCGTTGATCACAAAAACCACGCTCTTGCCGCCACGCTGGACGATCGCCGAGCCCGGCAGCAGCACCCCTTTCGGCGCTTCGGTCGCCGCCGGCGTGGCGGTTTTTTCGTCCATGAACGACACCCGCGCGCCCATGTCGGGCAGGATGCGCGGATCCTTTTGCTCCAGGCCGACACGAACCTTGACCGTGGCCTTGCCACGGTCGGCAGTCGGAATGATCGCAATGACCTTGGCCGGGATCGTCCAGTCCTGGTAGGCATCGAGAACGGCTTCGGCCGGCGCTCCCGGGACAACCCGATTGATATAGGACTCGTTGACGTCAACCTCGATCTCGAGCGAGTCCATGTCGACGATCGTGCCGACGCCGGTGCGGGTGAAGCCGCCACCGGCCGACAGCGGTGAGACGATCTCGCCGACCTGGGCGGCCTTGGCGATGATGACGCCGGCGAACGGCGCGCGCACGGTGGTGTAGTCGAGTTGCACCTGTGCGCTGCGCGCCTGTGCGCTGGCCAGATCGACGCTGCGCTGCTGCGCGGTCAACTGTGCGGTCAGTGCATCCACTTCGGTCTGCGCAGCCTCGACGGACTGTTTTGAAACCAATTTGCGGCCGACCAGATCCTGCTGACGGGCCAGATCACGCTGGGCCTGGTCGAGCCGGGCCTTGAACTGGCCGGCCTGCGCGCGCGCCTGCGCAATCTGGGCCCGGGCCTGGGCAAGATTCGCCTGCTGCGCCGTATCGTCGAGTCGCGCCAGCACCTGGCCTTCCGCCACGTGCTCGCCTTCCTCGATCAGAACCTCGGACATGGTTCCGGTAATCTGCGCGGAAACCGTTGCCTGGCGGCGTGCGGTGACATAGCCGGTCGCCTGCAGCACCGCCGCCGACCCGGCACCCCCGGCGCTTGGCACAATCGCCGACACCGCGGATACCTCGTAGCTCCGTTGCGAGGACATCCACCACCACGCCGCAGCGACACCCAGCAAGACGAGCGCAACCAGCGCCACTATCCAGGGCGCGCGCGAAGGTGGCTCGACCTTGTTCCGGTCGATACGCAACTGATTGAGCAACTCGCCCTTGTTCTCCATCCATCCTGTCCTGATCGCCCGTGGGGGCGCAGAGTCTGCCACAGCTTGCCGATTCGACCGAAAATGAACAACGCGCCCCGATCACCCATCGGTGATGACGCTTGTCACCCATTGCTTTACCCGTATCGATGGCAGGCGTCGCGATGTGAACCCGGGCACTCGACACCAGCGAGCGCAAACGCACAAAATCAGGTTGGAACACGCCATCCGAGGATCCTGCTAAATGACCTTTGCCATCGCACCCCATGCCGTGCCGGCCATCCCGGTTGCCGGAACCGACATGCGCTTTCCGGTCCATCGCATCTACTGCATCGGCCGCAACTATGCCGACCACGCCAAGGAAATGGGCTCCGAGGTTGATCGCGTGCAGCCGATCTTCTTCAACAAACCGGCCGATGCGATCGTCATCGGTGATGGCGACGTGCCGTATCCATCAGTAACCAGGGATCTGCACCATGAGGTGGAAATGGTTGTCGCGCTGGCCACAGGCGGCCGCAATATCGCCGTGGAGCATGCGCTGGAGCATGTCTATGCCTATGCCGTCGGCCTCGACCTGACCCGGCGCGACCTGCAGGCGGCTGCGAAAAGCAAGGGCAATCCCTGGGATGTCGCGAAAGGCTTTGACAACTCCGCCCCGGTCTCGGACCTGCACCGGGCCAGCGAGATCGGCCATCCGCAGCACCTGCAGCTCAGTCTCAGCGTGAATGGCGCCCGCCGCCAGCAAACCGATATCGGCGAGATGATCTTCAGCGTTGCCGAAATCATCCATGAGCTGTCGAAACTCTATGACCTGCAATCCGGCGACTTGATCTTCACCGGCACGCCAGCCGGAGTCGCCGCCCTGGTGCGTGGTGATCGCTTCTGCGCCGAGCTTGAGGGTGTGGCCGTGCTGGAGGGGCGGATCGTCTGATTGATGACAATTGCAAAAACGTAGTGCCCGCGATGAACAATCGTGCGCGCGAGGGTGTCTGTGGGAGTGGCTTCAGCCACGATGCCCTTCATCGAATAGCACAACAGCATCGCGGTTGAAGCGCCTGCGACAGCCACGTAGCGATGAATGAATTCGTGGGAGTATTTGTGGGAGTGGCTTCAGCCACGATGCCTTCAATCGAACAGCACAACAGCATCGCGGCTGAAGACGCTCCCACGGAGATATTGACTCCCCACTTCCTGCTCCCTGCTTCCACCGCGATGCCTTTGCGGATTGGTAAAGAAGCGACGAAATACGTTCATGGCTTCGATGGCTTGTGATCCGTTTCCGCTGCGTCGTTGGTAAATTTTCGAAACACTGCTGCGTGTGCTGGACTATATGGATAGAGTGTCGGGGCTGCATTCGCAGTCGCCACCGTCATTCCATCCTGAAGGAGTCAACATGAGCATGATGTCGGAATTCAAGGCATTCGCCATGCGCGGCAATGTCATCGATCTGGCCGTTGGCGTTGTCATCGGCGCCGCATTCGGCAAGATCGTCACTTCGCTGGTCAACGACGTGGTCATGCCGCCGATCGGAAACCTGATCGGCGGTATCGATTTTTCCTCGTACAAATATGTGTTGACCGCTGCCGGCGCCGACGGCAAGGGCGAGGTTGCGGTGCAGTACGGTGCATTCATCAACACGATGATCCAGTTCACCATCATCGCCTTCGCCATCTTCCTCGTGGTCAAGGCGATCAACCGCGTCAGCAAGAAGGAAGAAGAGGCGCCCACTCCGCCGCCGGCCGATGTTGTCCTGCTCACCGAAATCCGCGACCTGCTCAAGCAAGGCAAGTAGGTCGCACTTGCGGCTCATGCCGCTGCGCCGAACCTGACCGAATCAGGTTCGGCGCATTCGTTCGCGGCTGACGAATGACCTTCGCCACGGTTGCGGATCGGCTTGCTCTGGCAAGATGCCGATTCTGCCCCAACGCGGATTCCGAACATGCCCCGTCTCGCCTCGCTTGCCCTTGCCCTGCTGCTGATCCAGAGCGGCGCCCAAGCCGCTGACCCGGCCACGCCGACAACGATCCCGCAGGCGGCCATCGACAAGGCTGCTGCGCTGCGCGAGCGCGCGCTCAAGGATGATGTGGCCTACGCAATCGTCGCGGATCTGACCACCGAGATCGGCCCACGCCTGGCCGGCGGCGAAAATGACCAGAAGGCCCGGGACTGGATGGTCGCCCGCTTCAAGTCACTGGGTTTCGACAAGGTCTGGACCGAGCCGGTCAGCTTTCCGAAATGGGTTCGCCGCAGTGAAAGTGCCGCGATCACCGAACCTTACCCGCAGCCTGTAGTCGTGACCGCCCTCGGCGGATCGGCAGGCACCAAGCCAGGTGGCCTCGATGCCGAAGTGATTGCGTTCGATTCACTCGATGCGATGAAGGCCGCGCCGGACTATCAGGTGAAGGGCAAGATCGTCTATCTCGGCATCCCGCGCATGCATGCGCTGGTGGACGGCCACGATTACGGCCCAGGCTCCGGTGTTCGTGTGCTCGGACCGGAACTCGCGGCGGCCAAGGGGGCATCCGCTTTCCTGCTGCGTTCGGTCGGGTCCGATTTCAATCGACTCGGGCATACCGGCATGACCCGCTTCTCGGATCCGGCCAAGGCCATTCCGGCCGCGGCGCTGTCGAATCCCGATGCCGACCTGCTTGACAACATGCTCAAGCGCGGCAAGCCGGTGAAACTGCATCTCGCCCTCGATTGCGGTACCGAGGGCAGTTACTCCGGCGCCAACGTGATTGCCGAAATGACCGGCAGCAAGCGCCCGAGCGAATACTTCCTGACCGGCGGACATCTCGATTCCTGGGATCTCGGCACGGGCGCGATCGACGATGGCGCCGGCGTCGCCATTGCCACGGCCGCCGCGCATCTGATCGGACAAATGCCCGAGCGTCCGGCCCGCAGCATCCGCGTGGTCGCCTTTGCCAACGAGGAATCCGGCCTGTACGGCGGCAAGGCGTATGGCGCCGAACACCATCTGCAGATCGGCAAGGCCATCCTCGGCGCGGAATCGGATGCCGGTGCCGACCGCATCGTCAAAGTCACCGCGACCGTCAAACCCGAAGCGCGCGGCGCGATCGACCAGATCGCCAAAGCGCTTGCGCCGCTGGGCATTGAATACGATGTCACGGCTGGCGGCAGCGGCGGCTCGGATCTGTCCGCCGTACACGCGGTTGGCATGGCCGGCCTGTCCCTGCACCAGGACACCACGCGCTACTTCGACTGGCACCACACCGCCAACGACACGCTCGACAAGGTCGATCCCGAGCAGCTGCGCCAGAATGTCGCTGCCTATGCGGTGGCCATGTATCTGGCGGCATCGGCTGATGGCGACTTCGGCTCGGCGCCCGATGCGTTCGCCGATGACAAGGGCGAACACTGACCAACCCAATGACGGATTGATCTGCGGCGTTCACGACGGATGACCTTCAAACAATCGGCCATCCGCGGTCAGGCTCACGGACAGGTGTGACAATTCTTCTTCCCTGGGCTTCGACACTCCGGCAAACCAGTGCTAGTGTGGTTGCCCAGGGGGGAAACATGAACAGGCTGAAAGGACTGCTATGTCCTCAGGTGCCACCTCGGGTATCAAGCCCCGAAGCTGCCACTTGCGCCTGGATCCTTTCGTTGCGCGGTGACGATCTCGACGTCCTGAAGGATGAAGTCGAACGGCTGGCCCGTGAAATGCTGCCGTGCCGCGATGCAAGACTCGACTGGATCAAGGCCGATGGTTCGGCCGCAGAGCTCTTCCCATTTTCGGAAGGCGCTATCAGCGTCGAGCTCGCCGACGGGCGTGTCCGCTTGCAGATCAACGTCGAGGCTGACCGAAACCAGCCTGGCGAATGGAATAAACGCGAGCTCGGCTGGATCGACTTGCTCGACTTGCGCCTGCGCGAATTGCTGGCCATCCGTGAGCTGAGTGCAGAGTCAACCGCTGCAAGAAACAGCGAACACTTGCAACAGGCCCTGTATGCGATCGCCGATCTTGCCTATTCCGATATCGATGTTGCCGAACTGCTCGCCCGCGTGCATCGAATCGTCGCCAAACTGACTTACGCAAAAAGCTTTTTTGTCGCCCTCTACGACGATGAGCGTGACGTCATGCGTTTTCCGTACTACGTCGACAACGACGACAGCGAGGAAACAGACACGCAACTCGAACTGGCGGCCAGCGACTATCCCGGCAGCCTCACTTTTGCCGTGCTGCATCGCGGCCGGTCATTGCTGGGGCCCAGTGTCGAACTGCGCCGACAGCTGAATTTGAAGCCACATCCGAGTCTGGGGCCGGAATGCGTCGATTGGCTGGGTGTGCCGATGCTCGAAGGTGATCGCGTGCGCGGCGCCGTCGTCGTGCAGAGCTACCAGGACTCACGGCGCTACAGCGAAGACGACCGCACCCTGCTTTCGTTCGTCGCCCAGCAAACGCTTTCGGCGGTGACGCGAAGGCAGGCGCAGGCGAAACTTGAAGCGGAAGTCTTGCGTCGCACCGCTGAACTCGGCGACGCGAATGGCGCATTGCGTGAAGAAGTGGCCGAACGGCAGCGCGCACAAAGGCTGCAGACCGCCCTGTTCCGCATCGCCGAACTGGCCAGCGAGCGTGGCAGCCTGGAGGATTTTTATGCGGGCATTCACGAGGTCGTCGCCGAACTCCTGAACGCCCGCAATTTCTTCATCTCCACCATCTCCGAAAATCGCGAGGAGTTGAGATTCCCCTACTTCGTCGATGAACGGGATCTGCCGCTGAACACGCGCCGCATGACCAACGGCATCACCGAGTGGGTGCTGCGCAACAAGCAGTCCCTGCTTGCCACCGAGACCGAAATCAGGGCCTTGATCGAAGCCGGGGAAATGGTCATTTTCGGAACCTTGCCGAAATGCTGGCTAGGCGTCCCGCTGGTATTCGATGACCACGCCGTCGGCGTCATGGTCGTTCAGAGCTACGACGCCGAGAATGCCTACGGATTGCCGGATCAGGATTTGTTGCAATTCGCCTCTTTCAATATTGCCACCGCAATGGAACGAAAGCAGACCCAGGAGCGACTGCGTCTCGCCCACAGCGAACTGGAGCAACGCGTCGAGGAGCGCACCGAGGCACTGGTCAGGCTCAATCATGATCTTGTCCAGCAGATCACCGTTCGCGAGCAGGTCGAATCCCGGCTCAAGCACGAGGCGTTCCACGATTCCCTGACCGGCTTGCCCAACCGAACCGCCCTGCTCAGCCGCCTGACGAAGGTGCTGGCGGGTTTCCGGCAGGATCCGACGCGCCTGTTCGCAATCCTGTTCATCGATCTCGATCGATTCAAGGTGGTCAACGATTCTGTCGGCCACTTGCTCGGTGACGAGCTGCTGATCGAAGCGGCGCGGCGCATCTCCTCATGCGTGCCCAATCCGGATGCGGTTGCCCGTCTCGGCGGCGACGAGTTCACGATCCTGCTCGAAGACATTGGCGAAACGGAGGATGCAGCGCGAGTCGCGCGCCGTGTACTCGAAGCACTGGTCGATCCGATCCGCCTCGACGACAAGGAGATCTATACCTCGGCCAGCATCGGAATCGCGCTTGGCCATCTCCGCTACCAGTTGCCCGAGGAGCTGTTGCGCGATGCCGATGTCGCCATGTATCGGGCCAAGGCGAATGGTCGCCAGCGCTTCGAGCTGTTCGACGAAAAGCTTCGCCAACAGGCGCTCGACATGCTCGACCTGGAAAGCGATATTCGCCGCGCCTTGGCGCGCAAGGAGTTCGAGCCGTATCTGCAACCGATCGTCCGCCTTGCCGATGGTGCCGTACTCGGCTACGAGGCGTTGTTGCGCTGGAACCATGCTTCGAGAGGATTGTTGTTGCCTGCCTCGTTTCTGGGCATCGCGGAAGATTCCGGCAATGTCGAGCAGATTGACTGGCAGATCTACGAACAGGTGTTCAACGCCATACCGGCGCTCACCGAATCAACGGCCTATGTCGGCATCAACGTTTCCGCCCGGCACTTCCGCTCACCCACATTGACCGCAAACCTGCTCGAACTGCTGGATGCCTGCAAGGTTGCGCCATCGAGAGTACGCATCGAGATCACCGAAGGTGCCTTGCTGCAGAATCCGGATCAAGCTTGCACAACCATGCTCCGTCTGCTCGAGGCTGGCGTGCTCACCTCGCTTGATGACTTTGGTACCGGCTACTCGTCGCTTTCCTACCTGCATCGCTTCCCCCTGCATTCGCTAAAAATCGACCGCTCCTTCATAGCGGATTTGCGCTCTGACCTCGCTGGCAACAGCACGGCGGTGGTACGCGCAATTCTTGCCCTGGCCAGTTCGCTTGGAATGGAAGTGATTGCCGAGGGCATCGAGACATCAGTTCAGTGCGATGCCCTCAGGCGGCTGGACTGCAGCATCGGTCAGGGCTTTCATTTCGCCCGGCCGAGGCCGGCCCTCGAGCTGACCGTGAACACATGAATCGTGGCTTGCACACGCGCGCATTACCTGTCGCCGTTCGTGCGTGGCGCGAGGCAGTCGGCTAGAATCGCGTCAGCCCCGCATTGGCTGGTCGGAGACATATGCGCTCCAACTCGGTCTACCAGTTCCAGGAATACACGGTTGACATCGCTGCGCGCGCGATTCGTCGCGGCGGTAGCGTTGTCGAAATCGAGGCCAAGGTTTTCGACCTGATTGCGCTGCTCATCGAAAATCGTCAGCGAGCGCTGTCGAAGCGCGAGATCAATGATGCGCTGTGGGGGCAGCGTCCAGTAACCGACGCCGCCCTTTCGCAGTTGTTGAGCAAGGCGCGAAGAGCACTCGGCGATGATGGCGATCGGCAGAAAGTGATCCGGACTGTTCACGGTCGCGGCCTTCAGTGGGCAGCAGAGCTGGATCACGAGGATCAGGTGCCGGAGTCCGCATCGGTCGAATCCACGCGCGTTCCACGGGCAACCCGGGCATTGTGGCTGGCAGCTTTCGCCGCGACGGTCGCAATCGCCATCGCATTCCTGATTCCACAACTTCCGCCGAGCGCCAATGATGACAACCCGCTGCCACGCATCGCGGTCTTGCCGATCAATGACAGCACCGGAGAACCGGATCTTGGCTGGACTCGCAACGGGTTGATGGGCCTGATTGGCAGCCTGTTGCAGGAACAGGGCCGGGTCGAGGTCATCAGTTCGCAGATCGTGCAGGATGTCGTCGGCAAGCGCGACAGCGACAATCCGAATCAGTTGAATGCATTGCGTGAATCCCTGGGCGCCACCCATCTGGTGCGCGCCGAGCTGCGCCGGATTGGCACACTTTACGAACTCGAACTGCAACTCAGCTCCGCTGGCAGGCCGGACCGCCGCGACATCCTGCGCGGCTCCGCGCCCACGCCACTTGCCGTCGACGCCGTTCCGCGCATTCAACACTGGTTGGGACTGATCCCGCTGGCTTCCGCAGCCGAGGATGGTTCGGATATCCGCAATCCATTCCTGGCCGAGGCCTATGCGCGCGGACTGGATGCCTCGGCTCACGGCGACGAGTCCGGCGCGATGAAATATTTCCAGATTTGCCTGGACCAGGATCCGGGCCTGCTATGGCCAAGGTTGCGCCTGGCGAGCGCGCAAGGCATTACGAATCAACAGGATGCAAGCATCGAGAATGCCACACGCGTGGCCGATGTCGCGCGCAAGAGCGGACAGGATGACCTTCTGGTGCAGGCCTTGCGGCAACTCAGCGCGACGGCCTACTTCAAAGGTGATGGCGATGCCGCTGCCGGATATCTCGATGAAGCGTTGGGGAAGTTGCCGGACGACAGCCGACCGCTGGCGCTGGCCAGTGTGCATTCCACCTACGGGGCAGTCGAGATAAAGCGCGGCAATCTCGATGCAGCGCGCGCTCACCTGAATCGTGCATTGCCGCTGACCCGATCGACCGGAAACAAGCGCAATGAAACTTCGGTGCTGGTCAACCTGGCGATCATCGACGTCGAGCGCGGCCAGTTCGACGACAGCTTTGTACTCTTTCGCCAAGCCATCGACAGCGCCCGGCAATGCGGTGCGAAGAATCTTGAAATTCGCGCACTGGGTGGACTCGGCGCCGCCGAATACGATTCCGGGCAAGCACTGATGGCCATCCCGATGCTCTCCCAGGCCGTGACCCTGGCCCAGGAACTCGCCGATATGCAGACGACCGTGCACGTGGCGACCAATCTGGCGCGCATGCTGGCGGACTTTGGTCGATACGAAAGCGCGGATACCCTGATTCAGCGGGCGCTCGAGATCGGCCAACAGCACGGCAACACCGCATGGCAGGCGAAAGCGTGGTGGGCACGAGGCATCGTGGCTGAGCAGAGAGGCGATTTTTCCGAAGCTGGCGATGCGCTCGACAAGGCACACCACTTGTTCGCATTGACCCGATCAAACCTCGACGATGCGGCCGTACTCGCCGACATGACTCGTGTTGGCGTGCGCGCAGGCAATGCAGAACTTGCCGAACGCGCAGCGTCGACCCTTGCGGCCCTGGTCGAGGCCAACCCCGGCGCGCCGAAACTGGCGTTGATGATTCCCGTTGTCGAAGCGCAGGCTGAGTACGCAAAAGGCAATGTCGCGGAATCCATGGCTGCGCTGCAAAAGCTTATTGATGACAATGTTTCTGGTCTCGACTGGCCGCCCAGATATGATGTCTTGTTGCAGTTGGGACGTTGGCGCCTCGAGCAGCATGATCCGGGCGCCGCACTGTCCTTGATGAGCGCACTTGCGCCATGGCGGGAACAACAGCCCAATGCCATCGAGCTGTACATCGCGGCCCTGCAGGGAGCCGGGAAAAACAACGAGGCGAGTGCAGAGCGGATCCGCCTGGAAGGGCTCAAGTCCTCGCCCGATCTCGACATCGATGTCGATCTCCTGCTGCCGGCGGCAGCGCCCGACAATTCGATTCCTTCGCCGTGATCGGTTCAGATTGCTTGCCGCAGGTTGGCGACTGACGATACGTTCCAGCGCCTAGGTTGTTCAGGTTTCGCGGCGTCGCGACATCCCACCCCCGGCACATAAGGGTTCGTCGGGATCTGCTCACGAATCCGTCAAGACAGGAGTTGCCACAGTTGCTGAAATCCAGCCCGGCCGACGACGTTTCGGCCAACGATGGAGATCAGCGATGAACAGCCCTTGGAACATCCAGCCCCTGCCCGCCCCGAGCAATAACGGGAAACCCCGGACGCATCGGAGCGGCAAGCCACGACCATCAATATTTCCGACCGGGTGGGCCGGCATGATTGTCCTGCTTCTGATCAGCGGCAGCGCCGCCGCACTTGCGCCCGGTCAGGTCGGTGTCCAGGTGACGATTCCGGTCAGCGGCATTGCCGACACTGCGCAAGCCGTCGTCGTCGACCCCAGCGGCAATGTCGTTCTTGCCGGCTCGGCGGGAGGCAACTATTCGGTGCTCGTGCGCTTGCTGCCAAACGGATCGCTCGACAACAGCTTCGGCGTCAGCGGCATCGCCAATCTGGATCTCAGCATCAATCTCGGTGACGCATTGCGCGCGCTGGTGCGCATGGATGACGGGCGCTATGTCGGCTGCGGAATTTTCACCAGTCCGGGCACCGCGAACGATTTTGTTGTCGCCCGCTTCGCCAGCAATGGGTCACCGGATTCGAGCTTCAACGGTTCCGGGTTTGCGGTGACTCCATTTGGAGCGTCGGGACCCGGCGAGCAATGCAACGCCGTCGCCATCCAGCCGGACGGCATGCTGGTTTCCGCCGGCTATACCTACGAAAGCGGGCCGTCGCATGTGGCAATGACCCGACACTCCGCAAGTGGCGCGCTCGACACTGGTTTCGGCATTGGCGGCAAGCTCAACATCAATGCCGCAGCGACCGCCAGCGGCAATTCCGAAGCCAAGGCAGTACTCGTCCAGCCCGACGGGAAAATCCTCGTGGCGGGCTACGCCTTCGGGCCCGGTCACAGCGAATTCCTGCTCATGCGCCTGAACACGGATGGCAGCCCTGATGCCAGCTTCGGCACCGGTGGCATCACGCGCACGGCGTTGGGCACCAGCGAAGACATCGCCAACGCCATGGTGCGCCAACCTGACGGGCGCATCGTGCTGGCGGGCTCGACCTACGCCGCAGGCGGCCAGAGGGATTTCGGGCTTGCACGCTATACGTCGTCTGGCGTTCTGGATCCGGCATTTGGAGTCGGCGGCGTGGTGTCGACGGCGGTCGGACCAAGCGACGACTATGCGTATTCGCTGGTACTGATGCCGTGGGGTCGCCTGGTTGCGGGCGGATCTTCGCGAACCGCGGCTGGCCAGTCGCCGACCGATCTCGCCCTGGTTGCCTACAACGCGGATGGCACGCTCGATCGCTATTTCGGGCTGGCGGGAAAACGCATCGTCGACGTATCCAGCGGCAGCGATGTCGTCTACGGCCTGGCCAGCGACATCAGCGGTTCACGCTTGTGGGCGGTTGGGACAGCATCGCGCTCGAACATGGTGCCGAATCAGGATTTCGTTGCGGCCGAATTCGGTCTGCCGGACACGATCTTCCGCGATGGCTTCGAAATACCCACCCCCTGAATCCACCGGCCGAGGCTTGCCATCATGCTGCCGATACTTCGAACCGCCGCACTCGCCCTTGTGCTGAACAGTTCTGCCGCGTCGGCACAAGTCTTCGTGCTTGATCCGTATTTCGGAACGGGTGGTATCGCCACATACGAATGGCCAGTGGCCAACGGTTACCAGTGGGACGCAGTCGATGCGTGGGCCGTGCACTTGGCCGACGGCAAGTGGGCGGTCGCCACCCAGCTGCGCGACGGGACTTCCCAGATCGCGGCGGTCAATTGGTTCGATGCAAATGGACAGGTCACACCGGGGTCTCCGGGTGCCGGTGCGTACACGCCGTTCACGCGCTTCCTGTGGAATCTGGCCGGTCTGTCGTTGTCGTCGGATGGCTCACTGACGCTTGGCACCAGTTTCAGGCCGAGCAGCAGCGATATCGACTTCCTCGCCTTCCGCGCGTTCGTCGACGGGACGCCCGGCTACAGCGCCTGCAATGGCACGTTCTTCCAGCAGGTGTTCTTTGATCTGGCGCCTCCCTCTGCGATCGACGACGTCATGGGTGCGATCACCCAGGATTTCATCGGCAGACAAGTGATGGTCGGCACGCTCACCTCCGGGGCCGGCGAATCCCGCATCGGCGTTGCCCGAATCCAGCCGCAGTGTGGACTCGACGCGAGCTTCAACGGGACTGGCAAGCAGGTGGTCGACCCGAACCCGTACACGATCTTTCCGCCGCCACGCCGCGCGCACGCGAATGCCGTCATCCACGATGCGATCGGCCGCATCCTCGTCGGCGGCGGGGTGACGTTCGGCTTGAACAATACGGATGACGGTGCCTGCATCGTGGTGAGGCTGCTCAGCACCGGCCAGCGCGACCCGAATTTCGGCAACAACGGCGTCGCCTACATCAACAGCTTCACGCAAACCCCGGGCAATATCCGCTGCGATGTGCGCGGGCTTGCCGTGCAGACAAATGGCCGCATCATCGTCAACATGGATTGGACCTTGACCAACGCGCAAGGCACCAGTCGTCGCGAGTACAACCAGCGCCTCACCGATCAAGGTGGCTACGATCCGAGCTGGGTCGACCCGTGCTGCACGGTCGGATTCAGCAACGTCGAAGTCAAGGCGGGTGGCACGGCATTGATGGAAGGCGATGCGGTCGCCTTGATCGTCTATTCCTCGCTGACCAATCAGGTTGGCGTTGACGATGCGCGCGGCACGTTGATCCCGCTGCGTCTGAGCGATGGCTCCTACGCAAGCGGATTCATCGCCAATGGCCAGCTACCCCTCGGTCTGGCCAGCGCCAGCTACCATCGGGTCATTGCCGAATCGGCGGACAGTTTTATCGTGGTTGCCACGTCTGGCGACGACCTGTTCAATCACCGCCGTGTGCATCTGCTTCGCTATCGGCGTGCCAGCACGATTCCCGATGACACGATATTTCGCAACGGATTCGAACCGTAATCTGGAAATACAGCGCGGCATCATGGTCACCGACGAGCGAGTTCCGGCCCGCCGATTGCAGCCCATGCGCCGCCCGCATCCGGCGATCCCGCAAGCAGGATCGTCAAGAAAATCCGGTGGCACAGCAGTCTTCAGCCAGGATGTTGCTGACGCCAATATTCGCCAAGCACGATCGCCGCGCTGACCGAGATATTGAGGCTGTCGACGATGCCGCTGCCGGGGATGCTCAGCCTGCGATCCGCGGCATCAATCAGGGTCTGACTCATGCCCTCGCCTTCGGCACCGAACACCAGCACGTTCCTGGGCGCCAGACACGTGGCGTACAGCGGCTCGCCGTCACGCGGCACGGTTGCCGTGATCGTGTAACCCGCGCTGCGCAACATCGCCAACGCCACCAGCGCGTCATCGACACGAACGATCGGCACCGCTTCGGCGCCACCTTCGGCAACGCGTGCGGCAGCGCCGGAAAGATCCAGCGTGGAGGAATCGGGCACGATCACGCCGGCGACCGAGAAATGCGCGGCGCTGCGCAGCAAGGCGCCGAGATTGTGCGGGTTGCCGACACCATCAAGCCAGATCAACAACGATGGAGCGGGTGCCGGCGCTTGCGTGCGAAGCAGCTCATCAAGGCCCAACGCCGGCGGACGCAGCATTTCGAAACAGATGCCTTCGTGATGGCGCGAGCCAGTCAGCTTGTCCAGATCGGTCGCCTCGACGATCCGGTAGCCCAGCTTGTGCCCGGCGCACCAGGACAGCACCGGCTTCAACTCGGCGATGCGTGATTCGAGCAGATAAACCTTGCGCAGTTGTTCGGGTCGCCTCGCGAAAGCGGCAAGGCAGGCGTTCAATCCATACAGACGCATCTCGCCACTCGGGCGCACCGGCCTTGATTCAGGCCCGGCGACATCCGCGGCCGTTTGCCTGGGCACCGGAGGACGCGCGGGCTCGACGACCTTCTTCTTCCACGGCGAGGCCGTCGCCGGTTTGCCACTTTTCCACTTGCTCTCAGTCATGACGTAGATTCTGATTCAGATTCGATGGTTCGGGCCGCAGCATCGCATACATGCAAAGGTCGAGGATGACGCCGCGCTTGACAACGGCACGGCGCATGATGCCCTCACGCTGAAAATCGCATTTCTCGAGCACGCGTGCCGAAGCAGGATTGTTCGAAAACACCGCTGCCTGCAGGCGCTCGAAGCCATGTTCGGAGAAGAGATACCCGCACCACCGCGACACCACGCGGCTCATGATGCCGCAGCCCCAGTATTGTCGGGCCAGCCAGTAGCCGATCTCCGCGCCGATCCTGAGCTCGGCCGCACCGGGGCGCGCATCGATGCCCCCGACTGCGACACCATCGATCTCGATCGCAAGCACGATCGTTGGAGGAATTGCCGGCGTGGACAGGAATGCCTCGGCGTCCGCCTTCGTGTACGGAAACGGAAAGCGATCCGACACGCTGCGCGAGATGGATTCGTCGTTTGCATGCAGGACCAGTGATTCGAGATCTTCCACCTGCCACGGACGCAACACGAAGCCGTCACCCTCGATGCGCGGCAACGCGATCGTCATGCGTGGCCGCCGACTGCCGGGGTTTCCGCATCGAGCATGTCGATCTTGCGCGACAGTGCATCGGGCGAACGCGTGAATGGCGCCAGCAACGAATAAAACGCGGGTATGACAAACAGCGACAGGAGGGTCGAGAAGGCCACGCCGAATATGATGACAACACCGATCGCTGCGCGACTGGCCGAACCCGGCCCGCCGGCCACCACCAGCGGCACTGCACCGGCAATGGTCGCCACGGAGGTCATCAGGATCGGACGCAAGCGCACCGAAGCTGATTCGGCAATGGCATCGGCGATGCTCATGCCTTCATCACGCAACTGGTTGGCGAATTCGACAATCAGGATTCCGTTCTTCGCCGCCAGTCCGATCAGCATGACAATGCCGATCTGGCTGAACAGGTTGAAGGTGTTTCCGGTCAGCCACAGGCCAATCAGTGCGCCGAGCACGGCGAGCGGCACAGTCAGCATGATGATGATGGGATGGATGAAGCTTTCAAACTGCGCAGCAAGGACGAGATAAACGACCAGCAAGGCCAGCGCAAACGTGACGATGACCGCGCCGCCGGCCTTGAGGTACTCGCGGGAATCGCCCTTGAAATCGAGCTGCGCGGTGGGAGGCAGTTCTTCCGCCACGGTTTTCTGCACCCAGTCGAGCGCCTCGCCGAGCGTGTAGCCCGGAGCAAGACCGGCGGAAATTGTGATGCCGCGCAGACGGTTGAAGCGATTGAGCCGGCCAGGCTCGGCCAGTTCATTGAGCTTTACCAGGTTGGCGAGCGGAATCAATTCGCCGCTGCCAGCAGAGCGCACGTAGAGGTTGTCGAGATCGGCTGGCGCGGCGCGATCACTGCGCTGGGCCTGCATGATGACGTCGTATTCCTCACCGCCTTCGACATAGGTCGTGACCTTTCGCCCGCCCATCATGGTTTCCAGCGTCCGTCCAATCTCCTGCGCCGACACGCCAAGGTCGGCCGCGCGCGCGCTGTCAATTTCAACCCGCATCTGCGGCTGGGTTTCCTTGTAGTCGGAATCCGCGCCGAACAAGCCCGGATTGGCCTCCATGCGGGCCAGGATGCGATCACGCCAGATTGCCAGTTCCGCATAATCCGGACCGCCGAGGACAATGCTCAGGGGCTGGCCGCCGCCGCGAACCAGGCCCGTGCGGTAGGAGGGATCCGCGCGCACGCCGGGAAGGCTGGCCAGATCCTTGCGCAGCTGCTCGGTCACTTCGGGGGTCGATTCACTTCTTTTTGTCCAATCCTTTAGAAATACTGTTATACGACCGGTGTGCATCTCCTGACTGGAACCGTAGCTGCCGGGTACGCGCGAATTGAATCGCTCGATCGGACCCTTGTCTCCGATCAGGCCGAAGAACTTCTTCTCGACCTCCTGCATCTGGCCGACCGTGTAATCGAAACCGGCACCTTCCGGACCACTTACCGAGACAAACAGCACGCCGCGATCCTCGGTCGGAGCCAGCTCGCGCGGCACGAGAAAAACCATCCAAATACTGAGCCCAAATGCGGCGACCAGGATCGCAATGAAGGCCAGCGGCTTGCCGCTGCTGCGCACGACACCACGCCGGTAGGCTGCCGTCAGGCGATTGAGCCGGTTGTGCACAAAGGCGCTGAAGCCGCGCTTTTCGCGGTGCGGGCGCACCAGCTTGGAAGCCATCATCGGCGTCAGCGTCAGCGCAACAAACGCCGACAACGCTACCGCACTGGCCAGGGTTACCGAAAGCTCACGGAACAGCCGCCCGGTGTTGCCTTCCATGAACCCGATCGGCAGGAATACCGCAACCAGCACGGCAGTCGTCGCAATGACGGCGAAGGCAACCTGGCGCGTTCCGCGCTTCGCCGCGATCAATGGCGGCTCACCGAGATCGGCGCGCCGCTGGATGTTTTCCAGCACGACGATGGCGTCATCGACCACGAGACCAATGCACAGCACGAGGGCGAGCAGGGTCAGCAAGTTGATCGAGTAGTCGAAGGCATACAGGCCGATGAAGGCGGCGATCAGGCAGACCGGCACGGTCACCGCCGGGATCACTGCCGAACGCAGGCTGCCGAGGAACAGGAAGATGACGAGGACAACGAGAATTCCACCTTCGATCAGGGTTGCATAGACGCGCTGCACCGCGGATTCAATGAACAGGGTCGAATCGAAGGCGACGAAGATCTCGGTTCCAGGCGGCAAGGTCTTTTGCACGCGTTCAGCCTCGGCGCGGGCCGCGCGCGCGACTTCCAGACTGTTGGCGGTAGAAGTCTTGACAATGCCGAGTCCTATATTCGGCTGACCATTGCTGCGCAGGTACGAACGTCGCTCGTCAGCCGCGCGCTCGACCTTGGCCACGTCACCGAGGTGCACGACATAGCCGTCGTTGCCCTTGGTCAGGGCGAGATTGGCGAAGTCCTCAGCGTTGAGGTAATTGCGCTGCACGCGCAGGGTGAAATCGCGCGTCGCCGATTCGATGCGACCGGCTGGCAGCTCGACGTTCTCGCGACGCAAGGCTGCCTCGACATCCGACACCGCCAGTCCGCGCGCCGCCAGCGCCTCACGGTCGAGCCAGATGCGCATCGCGTAGCGCTGGCCGCCACCGACCATGACGCGGGCAACGCCTTCAATGGCGGAAAGCCGGTCCTTCACGTAGCGGTCGGCAAAGTCACTGAGCTCCAGCGAATCCATGTGATCGGAGCGCATGTTGAGCCACATGATCGCGTCCGAATCGCTCTCGACCTTGGAAATTTCGGGCGGATCGGCTTCATCAGGCATGCGATCCTGGACACGGCTGACGGCATCGCGCACGTCATTCGTCGCCGCCTCGATGTCGCGGCTGAGCTTGAACTCCATGGACACGTCAGCGCTGCCATTGCGGCTGCTCGACTGCACCGTTTCGACGCCTTCGATGCCGGCCAGCGCATCCTCGAGCACTTGCGTGATGCGCGTCTCGACC
The DNA here is from genome assembly GCA_016721015.1 of Lysobacterales bacterium. Taxonomy (GTDB): domain Bacteria; phylum Pseudomonadota; class Gammaproteobacteria; order Xanthomonadales; family Rhodanobacteraceae; genus Dokdonella. The sequence continues at coordinate 39,168 of JADKJL010000013.1, read as the reverse complement.
ACCGCGGCCGACGCGCCGGGATAATTGACGCTGACTGAAACAATCGGTGGATCAATCGCCGGCAACTCGCGCAGGGTCAGGCGCGAAAATGACATCACCCCAAGCACGACCAACAGCAGGCTGATGACTGCGGCGAATACCGGTCGCCGGATCGAGATGTCGGAGAGATTCATTGCGCTGTCGCCTGGGTCGGCGTGGCATCGGTGATTGTCGAGCCATCGCGCAACTTGACCATGCCATCGACAACGATGCGCGTGCTGGCATCGATGCCCCGGATGACCTCGACCTTGCCATTCTGGCGTGCGCCAAGCTCGACCTCGACACGTTCGACTTTCATGTCGGGCTTGACCCGGTAAACGAATGAACCGGAGCCCACCTGCTCGACCGCGATCTCGGGCAACGCGAGCACCTCGCGCCCGGCTTGCAGGACATTGACCGTCATCAGCATGCCGGCACGCAAGGCATGATCGGAATTCGGCAAGACGGCGCGCACAAGGATCGAGCGCGTGACCGGATCGACCCGCGAATCGATCGAGCTGATGCGGCCACTGAAGTATCGGCCCGGATAGGCCACGCTCGTTGCGGTCAGTTCCAGGCCCGGCTGCAGACGCGCGAAGTAACGCTCGGCAAGCCCGAAATCGAGCTTGATCGTGTCGATGTCATCGAGCGTGGTGATCACGGTTCCGGGCGTGACCAGGGCCCCGACACTGACCTGACGCAGGCCGAGCACCCCGGAAAACGGCGCGGTGACCACGCGATCGGCTAGCTGCGCGCGCAGAAGGGCCACGCGCGCCTGACTCGAATCATGGGTCGCACGCGCCGTGTCGGCGACCTGCTTGGACACCGTGCCCTGGCGAACCAGATCATCGTTGCGTTTCATCAGGCGTTCGGCATCCTTGAAGGTCGCCTGTGCCTCGGCCAGTGCGGCGACCTGCTGACCCGAGGTCATCTCGACCAGCACATCACCGGCATCGACCCGCTGCCCATCGCTGAAATTCACCTTGCGTACGGTCTCGGTGATTTTCGCGGTCAGGGTCACCGACTCGCTCGCCTTGGTCGTGCCGACCGCTTCGATCGTATCGACCCAGCTCGAAGGCTCGATCACCGTGGTCGTCACCGGAATCGCAGGATTGGCTGAGGCTTGCGCAGACGGCTGCTTCGACGAACAGGCCGCAATCCCGAGCAGGCTGATGGCGAGAAAGCTGATGGCAGAAAAATTCGGCATGTCGTTGGTGGGTCGTTGGCTCAAGCGGTGGATCGCGACTGTGCAACCGCGATTGGATGGAGATTGGGGCTTGCGTGCAGGAAGATCCACGCCGCCTTGCGAATGCGCGCCCGGCGCATCAGTGCTCAACCGCAGAGACCGGCGCGCTGGCAACCGGCACTTTGCGGCGCGGCACGCGGAACAAGAGCAGGAAGGGTAACGCAAACAGGGTCATCCACATCATCAGCCAGAAGTCATTGATATAGGCGATTGCGGCGGCCTGGCGAGTCACCTCGGCATTCAGCATGGCCAGGCCCTGGGCCGACTGGATATCGAATGCGCCGGTCGGCAGGTTGAGCGAGTACGGTGTGACGCGCGAGGCGATTTCAGCGTGGTTGAGCTGGGTATTCCGCGCAACAAGAGAGAACATGATCGAAATACCGACGCTCGATCCGATGTTTCGCGCCAGGCTGAAAATTCCGGCCGCCTCGGTTCGCGCCGAGCCCGGCAGGGTTGCATAGGCCAGGGTCGAAACCGGCACGAACACCAGACCGAGGCCGAGGCCCTGCAGGATGCCGACATTGATGATCGGCCAGATCGGCACATCCGGACCGAATTTCGCGCTCAATCCAAGCGACAAAGCTATCAGCAGGATGCCGATTGCCATGGGCTTGCGCGGATCGATTCCACCCTGCAACAGACGCCCGACGATGGTCATCGCAACCAGGGTGCCGACTCCGCGCGGAGCCAGCAGCAAGCCGGTGGTCACCACCGGATAGTTCATCAGGTTCTGCAGATACGGCGGCATCAAGGCCATCGTCGCAAACAGCAAGATACCGACAATGAAAATGAACAGGGTGGCCGTGCCGAAGTTGCGATCCTTCAACAGGGACAGATTGACGAAGGTTCTTTCGCTGCTGCGCCAGTGCACCCAGTAGAGATAAAAACCGAGAAAGGCCAGAGCCAGATCAATCTGGATCTCGACTGCCGAAAACCAGTCTTTCTCATTGCCGCGATCGAGCATCAGCTGCAACGCGGCGATGCCGATGGCAAGAAAGGCGAAGCCGCGCCAATCGAATCGGGTTGTATGGGTTTCGTCCTTCGGCACACTGGCCATCACGCCGAGCAGGGCGACGATACCGATGGGAACATTGATCAGAAATACCCAATGCCAACTGTAGTTGTCGGTCAACCAGCCGCCCAGCGGTGGCCCGACAATCGGCCCGACCATCACGCCCATGCCCCACAAGGCCATTGCCGCGCCGTGCTTCTCGGGCGGAAATGAATCAAGCAGCGACGATTGCGAGATCGGCACCAGGGCCGCACCAAACAGGCCCTGCAGAATACGGAAGCTGACCATCGCGGTGATGTCGGTGGCCATCCCGCAAAGCACCGAGGCGAGGGTGAAGCCACTGATTGCAATGATCAGCAACTGGCGTCGTCCGAAGCGCGCGGCAAGCCAGCCCGTGGCCGGTGTCGCGATCGCCGCGGCGACGATATACGAGGTGAGGATCCACGCCGCCTGATCCTGGGTCGCCGAAAGCGAGCCCTGCATGTCGGGCAAGGCGACATTGGCGATCGTCGAGTCGATCACCTGCATCAGGGTCGCCAGCATGATCGAGACGACCAGCAGCGGCAGATTCGGAACCTCGCGATGCGAGGCGGTGGTAGTCATGGGGGCTTGAAATCAGGGATTCAGGCTTCGGGGTTTGGGATGGCCGCTGGCTTTGAGGGAGTAGTTGGGCCGGTCCGTGGTTGGGCTGAGCGCAAGCGAAGCCCAACGAATTTCTTAAACTCGACATCACGATCATGGTTCTCTAACAACGGGAGGTTGGTGTCGCGGTTGCACGATGTACCGTGAAATCATGCCGAGCGGTGACGTTGGGCTTCGCTTTCGCTCAGCCCAACCTACCTGACTGAACCCGACTCCCGCTCGACTTGAGCAACTTGCGGCTTGGAGGCTCCATTCGTCGTCCAGCGACCGAGCAGGGAATGTTCCTTGCCGGTATCGATCTCGACATCGGCACTCATGCCAGCACGCAGGATCATGCCATCGTGATTGGCCGCCTCGATCGAAAAGCGAACCGGAATGCGTTGCACGATCTTGACCCAGTTACCGGTCGCGTTCTGTGCCGGCAGGATCGAGAACTGCGAACCTGATGCCGGACTGATCGAGGTCACCGTGGCCTTCCATTTCTGGCCTGGATAGGTATCGACTTCGATCTCGGCCAACTGGCCGACGCGGACATGGGTCAGATCGGTCTCCTTGAAGTTGCCTTCCACCCACAAGGTATTCGAAACCAGCGGCATCGCCGCCTGGCCGACATTGAGATAGTCGCCTGCTTGCAGATGCATCTTGCCGATCGTGCCGTCGATCGGTGCGCGCACTTCGGCATGGGAAAGATCGAGCTTGGCCTTGGCCAGTTGGGCCATGGCCACGCGATAACCCGACAACTCCTGCAAGGGGGTATCCACCGCACCGCCGAGCATGGTCTTCGACTTGGCCAGATTCGCCGCATCGCTGTCGCGCGTGCCGCGCGCCGTGGCGACGTCATTGGTGGCGTCGTCCAGCGCCTTCTGCGCGACCAGGCCCTTGGTGCGCAATTCGCGGATCCGCTTCAACTGGGCTTCGTGGTTGCGCAGCGTCGCGTCCGAAGAGCGCAAGTCGGCACTGGCCGAGCGAAAGGTATCCCGCGAGGCATTCAGATAGTCGGCGGCGGCGGCGATCTGCGCTTCCATCTGTTCGACGGCGAGTTGCAAGGGTTCTGCATCGATTCGGAACAGCAGGTCGCCCTTGTGCACCTGCTGGTTTTCACGCACGTCCACCTCGACCACACGACCGCCGATTTGCGGCGCGACCGTCACCTGATCGGCCTGAACATAGGCATTGTCGGTCGAGGTATAGCGTCCCGAAGTGATATAGAACCAGCCGGCGATCACCGCGACCACGAGCGGGCCGGCAATCCAGAGGATGCGATTGCCACGCTTGCGCGCGGTCTTTGGTGTTTCGTCGGTGGCGAGGGATTCTGTTGTCTGCTTGCTGGTCATGACACGCCCGCTTTCAGGAATCGGTGGATTCGTTGCTGGATTCGATCGCGGCCAGATTGCCGCGGATTTTCGCGAGGACGCGTTCAAACGCCTCGAAATCGGTCTGGCTGACGCCGGCCAGCGCCTCGTGACGCAATTCGGCGGCGAGGACTTCCATGTCATCGGTGACGTCATGCGCCTTGGCGGTCAGATGCAGGCACCAGCGACGCCGGTCATTCGGATCGGCGCGGCGCTCGACAAAACCTGCCGCAGCCAGCCGGTCGAGAACACGCCCGACTGCAATCGGCTCCATTTCAAGGAACTCGGCGAGTTCGGTTTGGCTGAGCCCCTCGCGGCGCCGGATCGACTTGAGTGCGCGCCATTGCGCGCGGGTCAGGTCGAAACGGAGCGCACGCCGGTCGAAATGCTTGCGGAAAAGGCAAGTGACGTCGTGCAGGGTGTAGGCAAAGGAGTTGTCTGGAGTCTTCATTACAGCCGAGGATATTATGTCCTAGGCAGGTTAATTTCAATACCCGATGGTTCATTTAAATCGGATGGCCCGAGAAACCATCGGTAAATCAATGACTTCATTCTGGATTACACTCGATGAAAGACATTGCCAGAGGGAGATCCCGACGATGATCCGCTTGCTTGATACCGACATCACCGATTTGCGCGTCGACGCCATAGTCAACGCCGCCAACGAGAGCTTGCTCGGTGGCGGCGGGGTCGATGGTGCGATCCATCGTGGCGCTGGCCCGGGCTTGCTGAATGCCTGTCGCGCCCTGCCCCTCGTGAGCCCCGGCGTGCGTTGTCCGACCGGGGAAGCGCGCCTGACCGAAGCTTTCGCCCTGCCCGCCCGATTCATCATCCATACGGTGGGGCCGGTCTGGGAAGGGGGTGACGAGGGCGAGCCCGCCTTGCTCGCGGCCTGCTATCGCAACGTGCTGGCCATCGCTGAGGCCAAGTCACTGGATTCGATCGCGTTCCCGGCAATCAGTTGCGGAGTTTTCGGCTATCCGCCTGAGCAGGCCGCGCTGGTTGCCCTCGGCGAGATCGGCAAACCTGCCCACGCCAGGCTCAAGGTAACCCTCTGCTGCCGCGGCGAGCGCATCCGGCAAAGCTATCGCGCCGCTGCCGACAGGCTCGACATTGACCTCCAGGGCTAGCATCGCGGTTGAAACCGCTCCCACAAAGCGCGAAGTTGAGCGATCCACCTCGTTGGATAAGTGCGCGATTCGAGTCGTGGGAGAAATCAAGTGGTCCGCGTCGTGGGAGTGACTTCAGTCACGATGCTCCTGCTCAGCTCCTCGAAGCGCATCGCGGTTGAAACCGCTCCCACAATGAGCATCGGACTCGGCGGTTGAAACCGCTCCACAAAGCGCATCGGGCTCGAAGGCATCTCCTGCGGCGGGAAAAAACCAACCAACACCGCTGACTCAGGAAGTCGGCGCAATGAAACCTGGCGGCGCCTGCGAACCTTCGCCAAAGAAATATTTTTCCATTTCCGCGCTGAGCAAGCTGCGCGTCGAAGCATCCAGGGGATTCAGGCGATTCTCGTTGATCAGCATGGTCTGGTGCGCCATCCACTCGGCCCAGGCCTGCTTCGACACATTCTGGTAGATGCGCTTGCCGAGCTCGCCCGGCCAGGGCGCGAAGGCGAGGCCTTCGGCTTCAAAGCCCAGTCTTACGCATTGGACGGTTCGCATGAGTTCAATTCCTCTCGAAGATTGGCCAACAGTTTACGCACTGGCGCTGGCAGGCCAAGTTCCGCGAGATCCTCTGGCATGAACCAGCCTTGGTCGGGATCATCTCCGACATGCGTCACCTGGCAATCGACATCGAACAGGACAGGCGTGATGCGCAACTGGAAATGACTGAAGGTGTGGGCCAGCTCGGGCAGCACCCGAATCGCCACGGCTTCGCTGCCCCTGAGCGCGGCAATGCCGAGCCTGGCCTGCTCAGCGTCGGTTCCTTCGGGCAGACTCCACAGGCGTGCCCAGACGCCGCTGGGTGGTCGACGCTCGAGCAATACGCGCCCCTCGCTATCGCGTGCGATCAGCATCGTCGTGCTGCGGACCGGAATCCTTTTCGCCGGTTTCGATTGCGGCAGGCTCGCTGTCAATCCATCACGCAGCGCGATGCATTCGTCGCGCAACGGACATTCGGCGCAGCGCGGCCGGCTGCGCGTACATACGGTCGCACCGAGATCCATGATCGCCTGGGTATAGTCGCCGACGCGCGCGACCGGCGTATGTGTTTCGGCCAATTGCCACAACTGCTTCTGTACCGTGCTTGTGCCAGGCCAGCCGTGGACGCCGTGGAAGCGCGCAAGCACGCGACGCACATTGCCGTCGAGGATGGCATGGGATTGCCCGTGCGCCTGGGCGAGGATGGCGGCAGCGGTCGAGCGGCCGATGCCGGGCAAGGCCGCAAGCAATTCCATCGAGTCGGGTAATTCGCCGGAATGTTGCTCGACACACAGCCGGGCGCAGCGGTGAAGGTTGCGCGCACGGCTGTAGTAGCCGAGCCCCGACCACAGCGCCAGCACGCGATCCTCGGAAGCGCCCGCAAGCTCGGCCAGGCTCGGCAGCGAGCTCACGAACCGATCAAAATACGGGATCACCGTGCGCACCTGGGTCTGTTGCAGCATCACTTCACTGAGCCAGACCCGATAGGGCGTGCGCGGATGTTGCCAAGGCAGGTTGCGCCGCCCGTACTGGTCGAACCAGCCAAGCAGGTTTTTTGCAAATGCATCCATTTCGGGCTACGTGGCCGTGCTCAGGCGCTGTTGCCGAATCCCGAAAGCGAGGCCGGCAACAATCCGTCGACAAAAGCCTGCGCATCGAACACGCGCAGATCCTCGACGCCTTCGCCAAGGCCGACATAGCGGATCGGCAGGCCGAATTCGCGAGCGAGGGCGAACACGACGCCACCCTTGGCAGTGCCGTCGAGCTTGGTCACGACGAGGCCGCTGACCCCGATCGCCTGACGGAAATGCTTGACCTGGTTGATCGCGTTCTGGCCGGTGGTGGCGTCGATGACCATGAGCACCTCATGCGGAGCGGCGGGATCAATCTTGGCCAGCACACGGCGAACCTTGGAGAGCTCATCCATGAGTCCCGACTGGGTATGCAGGCGCCCGGCCGTATCCGCAATGAGTACTTCCACACCGCGCGAACGTGCGGCCTGCAGGGCATCGAAGATCACGCTGGCGGAGTCGGCACCGGAGGCTTGCGCAATCACCGGCACGCCATTGCGCTGGCCCCAGGTCTGCAACTGCTCGACTGCGGCGGCGCGGAATGTATCGCCGGCGGCGAGCATGAGGCTGCGCTTGTCGACGAGGAAGCGACGCGCGAGCTTGCCGATGGTCGTGGTCTTGCCGGCGCCATTGACGCCCACCATGAGAACCACAAAAGGTTTGTGTCCGCTGACATCGAGCGGATTTTCTACCGGCTTGAGCAATTCGACGAGACGCCCGCGCAGCGCGGCGAGCAGGGCATCGGCATCGGCGAACTCGCGCCTGGCCACGCGCTTGCGCAACGCATCGACGATCTCGGTCGATGCGCCGACCCCGACATCGGCGGTGATCAGGCAGGTTTCGAGCTCGTCGAGCAGGTCGTCATCGAGTTTCGGATTGCGCGCGAACAGGCCACCGAGGCCCTTGGCAAAACCGCTGCCCGAAAGGCGTTCGCGCCAACTGCGCCTGGCCGGGCGCCCGGCTTCGCTGGCCAAAACCACGTCGAGCTCAGACTCGGGATGAGCCGGCTCAAGCGGAATTTCCTCGGTAATGTCGAGCTCGATTGACACAAGGCCCGTTTGCGCCGGGTCGGCTGCGCTCCCATCGCTTGCCGGATGCGCATCTTCGCTTGCCGTTGCAGCCGGCCTTGGCGCGCCTTCGGTTTCGATGGCGACCTTCTTTTTCCAGAACTTGAGCATTGCGGGTTTGGTTGTACGGTTGAATGCGCGGCATGCTATCACTCCCTTCCCACCCTCCTGAACGGATAGCCCCTTGAAGCGTCCCGCACCAGCCCATGCCGGCAGGCTGCGCATCGTCGCCGGAACGCTGCGCGGTAGTCGCATCGAGGTGATCGATCGCGACGGCTTGCGCCCGACCAGCGACCGCGTACGCGAGACATTGTTCAATTGGCTCGCGCCGACAATCGAGGGCGCGCGCTGCCTCGACCTGTTTGCCGGCACCGGCGCGCTCGGCATCGAGGCGCTTTCGCGCGGCGCCGGAGAATGCACCTTCATCGAGCGCGATCGAGACCTGGCCCGGCAACTGGAAGCCAACCTGGCGCGACTCAAGGTCGCCAATGCACACGTGGTCAATGCCGATGCGATGAACTGGCTGTCTCAGCCGGCACATGTGTTCGATCTGGTCTTTCTTGATCCACCGTTCGCCAACAATCTCTGGAATGACGCCGCGGGCCGCCTCGAAACCAGCGGCTGTCTCGCGCCCGAAGCGTTCATCCATGTCGAGGCGCCGCTCGGCAAGGCGTTTGTTGGTCCGCCGAATTGGCGCCTGCATCGCGAAGGAGTAGCCGGCGCGGTGCATTTCGCGCTCTATCGTCGTGCTCCGACGATTCCGCTAAGCTAGAGCGGATTTCATCAGCAATCCAGGTGGGTTGATGTCCGTTCCCCAGTCGCGCGCCCGGGTCGCTGTCTATCCCGGCACCTTCGACCCGATCACCAATGGTCATATCGACCTGGTGCTGCGGGCGGCGCCGCTGTTCGATCGGCTGGTGGTGGCAATCGCCGACAGCCAAAGCAAGGGGCCCTGCTTCACGCTGGATGCCAGGCTCGACATGGCAAACAAGGCGCTGGCCGGGATCGACAACGTCGAGGTGCGCGGCTTTTCCACCCTGCTCGCGACGTTCGTCAACGAGATCGAGGCCGGGGTGATCCTGCGCGGGTTGCGTGCGGTGTCGGATTTCGAGTACGAGTTCCAGCTGGCCAGCATGAACCGCCACCTGATCCCCGAGGCCGAGACGATGTTCCTGACTCCGGCCGAGCAATACAGTTTCATTTCCTCGTCACTGGTGCGCGAGATCGCACGGCTCGGTGGCGATGTTTCAGGATTCGTCCATCCGGTCGTCCAGCAGGCGCTTGCGCAACGCTGGGTTGATTGATCCATTTCCCGTAAGGAGTCGCAGTGATGTTGAAGAAATCCATTTCCCTCGTGTTCGCCGCGTGCGCGATGACCCTGGCCTTGTCAGCTTGCGACAAGAAGGAAGAAGCGGCCGCACCCACCGAGCAGGCGGCTGAAGTCGTCGCCCTGCCGGCAAAAACCGCCGCACCGGCCGAGTGGAAAAAGTACCTCGCTGCCGTGGTCATGCAGAACATGCAGGGCGTCAAGAGCAATCGCCCCTATATGTATTTTGTTCCGGGTGGTGACGACGGCAAGGCCGTGATCGACCGCAGCAACCAGCTTGACAACGTCAGCGTCGCGGTTTCTCGCGGCGTCCTGCCAGGCAACATGCTTGCGTTTGGTGGTCCCGATTCGGCCATCACCGCCGATCTGATCATCGACTCGTTCAAGGAGGCCGGTGCCGGCACGTTCAAGGATGTGATCGTGCTGTTTGTCGGCGGCCAGGTCGATTCGGATCGGGTCAAGGAAGCCCTGACCAGTTCGGGCGCGACCTATCGTTTCGCTGAAATGAAGTAAGGCCATCCGGCGCGCCGCACCCACGGCGCGCTGAAGCCGCGCAATGGCACTCAAGATCACCGATCAATGCATCAACTGTGATGTCTGCGAACCGGTCTGTCCGAATACGGCGATAACCCCGGGGCGCGAGATCTACGAAATCGCGCCATCCAGTTGTACCGAGTGCGTGGGTCATTTCGACGTACCGCAGTGCGTCGAGGTCTGCCCGGTCGAATGCATCATCCTCGACCCTGAATACCCCGAATCGCCCGAACAACTGCTGGCGAAGCACGCCGTATTGAGCCGTGAGGAAACCACATGAATCGCCACGCCCTGCTGATTGTTGCTGCCCTGCTGTCGACTCCGTGTCTGGCCGGGCAAGCTGCGCCGAAAGCCGATGCCGGCACTACGGTGCAAGCCGCGCGACCGGGCAAGGCGGCGATTGCCAGTTCGCATCAACTGGCCACCGATGCCGGTCTGGAAGTGCTGGCCAAGGGCGGCAATGCGTTTGACGCGGCCATCGCGGTCGGTGCGACCCTCGCCGTCATTGAACCGCAAAGCTCCGGAATAGGTGGCGGCGGGTTCTTTCTGCTGCATCGCGCCGACAACGGCAAGAATGTGTTCCTGGATGCGCGCGAACGCGCACCGGTGGAAAGTCGCAGCGAACTCTGGGCCGATGCCGAGGGCAAGCTGGACAAGGACAAATCGGTCAATGGCCCGCTGTCGGCCGGCATTCCGGGAGAACCGGCAGCCTATGTCTGGCTGGCCGAACATTACGGCAAGCTGCCGCTGGCTGGGTCACTCGCACCGGCCATTCGCATTGCCCGCGAAGGGTTCCCGGTCTATCCGCGCCTGCATATGTCGATTGAACGCCGCAAGCCCGTGTTTACCCGCTGGCCGGCCTCGGCCAAGCTCTATCTGATCGATGGCAACGCACCGGCAACCGCTTCGGTCTGGAAAAACCCCGATATCGCCGACACCCTCGAACGCATCGCGAAGCAAGGCAACGAAGGCTTCTACAAAGGTGAATTTGCCGCACGCATGGTCGATGCCGTGCGCGCCGCCGGGGGCATCTGGAGCCTCGCTGATCTGTCCGATTACACAGTCAAGGAACGCGATCCGATCAGTCTCGACTACCGCGGCTGGCGCATCGTCACCTCGCCGCCCGTGTCATCGGGAGGCATCGCCCTTGGCGAGATGTTCAACATCCTCGCCGGCTACGATCTGGGCAAATACGACCGCGTGCACCGCATCCATTTCAATATCGAAGCGATGCGCCGGGCCTATCGCGATCGCGCCGAATACCTTGGCGATCCCGATTACGTGAAGATGCCGGTCGCCGAATTGCTCAGCCCGCTGTATGCGGCCGGGCTGCGTGCCTCGATCCACCCGGACAAGGCAACCCCGAGCGACATGCTGCCCGGCTACATGCCGCCGGCCGAATCCGAGCACACCACGCATTATTCGATCATCGATGCCGATGGCAACATGGCCTCGGTGACCAAGACCGTCAATCTGACCCTCGGCTCCGGATTTGTCGTGGAAGGCACGGGTTTCGTGCTCAACGACGAGATGGATGATTTTGCCCTGCTGCCGGGACAACCCAATGCGTTCGGTCTGGTTGGCGGCGATGCGAATGCGCCAAAGCCCGGCCATCGACCGCTGTCCTCGATGACGCCGAGTTTTGTCATCGGCAATGATCGCGTCGGTGTGATCGGCACACCCGGAGGCAGCCGCATCATCACCATGGTTTTCGAGGGCATCCTCGCCTTCATCGATGGCGAACTTCCGGCGCAGGTTGTCGCCAAGCCGCGCTACCACCACCAGTACCTGCCCGATGTCGTCTCCGCCGAACCCAAGGCTTTCACGCCCGAGGAATCCAAGGCACTGCAGGCGATGGGGCATATCGTCAACAACGCCGAACGCACCTGGGGCCTGATGAACATGGTCAGCTGGGATCGCAAATCCAATACCTTGCACGCCGGTTCCGACCCGCGTGAAGAAATGAGCAGCGGCAAGGTGCAATGAGCCGATGAAACTCTGCTCGCTACTGGGCAACCCGCAGCGTCTCGATGGCGGCGCGATGTACCGCCGAAGAGTTTTCGTCCCTGAGTACATGAACGCTGGTCGCCTGAGCGCGAAGCCCAGTTTTCCACAAACCTGATCCGGAGCATTCCACCATGCGTATCGCCATCCTGTTTTCACTGCTGATTTGCGCCAATGCGTTTGCAGCCAATGAAACCGATCATCACGAAAAAAAGTTCGCCGCCGCCACACCGGTCGAGACGTCCGAGGCCGGCGCGGTCTATGGAGCGCGCCTGCCGACACCGATGCCAGCAGCAATCGATCTGGATAGTGCCGCCGCGCATCTCGATGACCATGCCGGCAAGCCGGCCGCATTCAGCGGTCGCATCACCGAGGTCTGTCAGAAAATGGGTTGCTGGGTCGTGCTGACCAGTGAGCAGGGCAAGATCGTGCGCGTGAACATGCACGAGCACGCATTCGGCGTGCCGAAGAATGCGAGTGGTCCCGCTATTGTCTATGGCACGCTCAGCAAAAAGACGCCGAGCGCCAAGGAAATCGAGCACCTGAAGAAGGAAGGCGCCAGCGCGCCGCAAAGCGCCGAGCTGCAGATCGATGCGGTTTCGGTGATCATCCCGGAAGCAGCCTGAGCACCGATTGGCCGAACCTCATGAAAGTGATCCCGTGAACCAGCGCACGCACAAGCGCGGCGTGATCCTCCTCGCCGTCGGCACCCTCGTCGGGTTGTTTGTTGCGTTTGGACTGCGGACGAACTGGCAATTCACGGGTGCCGGGTCGTCGGGCGCAGCGATTGCTGTCCCCGCGGATTCGATCGATGCGGGCAATGAAGGTCGACTGGTCAGCGTGAGCGGGCGATTGACTGTCGAGCAGCCGCCCGAGGATCCGGAACTGGGCCTGCAGGTGCCGGACGCGATCGTGCTGGTTCGCGAGGTCGAGATGTTCCAGTGGCGGCAAGCCTGCAGCGCAGGCTCCTGCGTCCTCAAGACCATGTGGTCGCCCGAATTGATCGATTCGACGCAATTCGGCGAAACCGCCAACCCGCAAAATCCGCAACGCTTTCCGATCGCATCGGATCGCTTCGTTGGCAAGGGTCTTCGTCTGGGTGCATTCGTGCCGGATGCCGATCTGCTGGTTTCCGGCGCCGGCCTGGCGCCGCGCCCGGTCAGCCTGAGCGAGCTCTCGAACAATCTGGCGGCAAGTTTCAGCGTTGCGGATGGTGTCCTGGTTTCAAGCAATGATCCGGAGCATCCGCTTGTCGGCGATCTTCGCGTCCGCTATCGCATCGTCGCGGCCGCCGAGGTCAACCTGATCGGCATCCAGCAATCGCCGCGACTCGTCGATCCTGCACTCACACGCAAACCCTGAGAGCTCTGCCATGCACATCACTGGAATCTACGCCGCCATCTCGGCCCTGCTGATCATCATTCTTTCGTTCCGCGTGATCCGGCTGCGCATGTCGACCCGCACCGGCATCGGCGACGGTGGCAATCAGGATCTGGCCCGTTGCATCCGCGTGCACGCCAATGCGGTTGAATACCTGCCGCTGGCCTTGCTGCTGCTGTTGCTGGTCGAATGGAACCAGACCCTGCCGATGATCGTGCATGGCTTCGGAATCGCCCTCGTGCTTGGTCGCCTGCTGCATGCCGTCGGATTGTCGAACTCGGCGGGAACCAGTCCTGCGCGCTTCGTTGGCATGCTGCTGACCCTGCTGAGCATGCTCGGCATGGCCGCGCTGCTGCTCTGGCAGACCCTGGTCATGACGACTTCCTGAGCCGTCGCGTCCCGCTGGAAGTCCGCTGACGCGACAGCCTGTCAAACTCCGCGCATCAGGTTGTCGTGCTCAAGGAAGTACAACCCGGCAAACATCTTCGGGTCGACCGAGAAACCATCCGCCATCTTCTTCACCAGCCATTGCGCCGCCTCTGCGCACGACACCTCATGCACGACGATGTCCTCGGTGGCGTCACCACCGCCGTGATCGACGCGGCGCAAGTCATGGGCACGCACGAAGGCGAGGATCTCGTTGCTCATGCCGGCCGAAGTGGGTCCGGCCATGATGAAATCGATGTACCCCGCGGCATAGCCGGTTTCCTCGATCAATTCCCGATGGGCCGCCTCGATCGCGCTTTCGGCCGAACTCTCCGGAATGTCGCCAACCAGGCCGGCTGGCATTTCGATGGTCATGCACTCAAGCGCCGGTCGATACTGCTCGACGAACAGCAGCTTGTCCTCGGCCGTGACGGCGATGATCATCACACCGCCGCCCGGGTTGGTGCGTTCGGCATATTCCCAGCGCCCGCGCCGCTTCAGGCGCAGCCAGGTTCCATTGCAAAGCGTGACTGTTTCGGTCATCGTAATCGGCTCCCAGAAACTTTTGCGGGTGCGGTGTGGTCTCTGCCGCCTCCAATCCCGCTAGCATCCAAGGTTGTACTGATGAATATCAAGCGCTTGCTTTGCTGTCTCGCTTTGCTGCTGGCCGCGCCACTGGCCCTTGCCGACACGTCGGCCGCCAAAACCCCGGTGCAGCGTGACGCCACCACATTCACCGAGCAGCAGATCAACGAGATCACTTCGTCCTCGGTGCTCAACCGCATGGTTGCCGGTTACGAGAAGCTCGATGACCAGAAACGCCTGAGCTGGACGCTCGCCCGCCTGAGCGCACTCAATCCGGATTCCGGCGATTTGCGCATGATGCTCGCCCTGACTTACGCCAAGCAGGGCGACAAGAGCAAGACCTACGACCTGCTGCTGAAGATGAAGGAGCAAGGTTATGGTGTCGATCTCAGCGACGATCCGCGCTTCGAGAAGGTCACCGGCACCGAAGCCTGGGACTATGTGGTCGAAAACCTGAAGGCGAATCTCAAGCCATTCGGCGAGGGCAAGGTCGCATTCGAGTTGCCCAAGGGCGACACCCTGTTCGAATCGATCGCGTGGGATCCGAAACGCCAGAAGTTCCTGGTCGGCAGCGTGCGCGAAGGAAAGATCTACATCGCCGACATGCAAGGCAAGCTCAAGGATTTCATTGCCCCGGCCGATGGCAGCGGCCTGTGGAGCGTGTACGCCATGGCCGTCGATTCGGCCCATGACCTGCTCTATGTGACCTCATCCTCATCGCTGTATTTCAAGGGTTTCCGTCAGGCAGACTTCAACAAGACCGGCCTGTTCAAGTTCAAGCTGTCGACTGGCAAGCTGCTTGAGAAATACCTGCTGCCGGTTGATCAGCGCACGCACACGCTTTCAAGCATCGTGGTTGGCAAGGACGGCAAGGTCTACGTCGCCGATGGCTTGCGCAACGAGATCTACACGATCGAAGACAACAAGCTGGCGCTGGTCGTGGCCAATCCTCACCTGACCAGCATCCGTGGCCTGGCGGTCAGTGATGACGGCAACACGCTGTACTTTGCCGACCATGCCCTCGGCATCTTTGGCGCCGATCTCAAATCCGGCACCGGTTTTCCGCTCGCGCATGAGACCAAGCACCTGGTCCTTGGCGGCATCGAAGGCTTGTACTGGTATGCCGGCACCCTGGTCGCGATCGAAAATGGCATGTCGCCTAACCGTGTCATCCGCCTGAGTCTGAGCGCCGATGGCAAGAGCGTGACCAAGATGATGCCGCTGGACGTGGCCAACCCGGCTTTCGACGTTCCAACCTACGGCGCGATCGTGGGAAATGACCTGTATTTCATCGCCAACAGCCAGAAGAACGTCTATGGCCAGTACGGCGACCTCAAGGACAAGGACGCGCTGCAAGCGGTTCGGATCTTCCGCAGCAACCTGCGCTTCGCCTGGAACGAGGGTGGCATCGCCGCCAGCATCGTGGCGAAAGACAAGGCGAATACCGGCGCCGCCGAAAAACCGGCTGTGCAGAAGCCGGCCGTCGAAGCGAAGCCCGTCGAGCCCGCGGCAAAAGAAAAGCCGGCCCGCTGACCTCCGCTCGGGAGTGATACGCGATTAGAAAAACACCCGGTCATGCCGGGTGTTTTTTCATGCCTCGGCGAGTGCCGCGATCCGGCGCAAGGCGTCCTCGAAAACCTCGACCGGCTGGCCGCCCGAGATCAGGTGCCGGTTGTTGATGATGACGGCCGGAACCGAGTTGATGCCGTTGCCGGCATAGTGCTGCTCGCGCTCGTACACTTCCTGGGCAAACTCGTCCGACTCGAGAATCTTCGCCGCGCGTACCGCATCCAGCCCGACCCCGCCGGCCAGGCGAGCCAATTCGGCGTGCGACGAGACATCGATGCCATCGGTGAAATACGCACCCAGCAAGGCATGCTTGAGCGCACGTTCCTTGTCGCTGCCTTCGAGCGCGGCCCAGTGCAGCAGGCGATGTGCATCGAAAGTGTTGTAGATCCGGTCGCGCTGATTGAAGGTGAAGCCGAGCGCGGCGCCGCGAGCGCGGATCGCTTCGCGATTGGCGGACAGTTGTGCGGGCGTCGAACCGTATTTGCGCGCCAGGTGCTCGGCCACATCCTCGCCCTCGGCGACCATCTTCGGATTCAGCTCGAATGGCTGGAAATGCAGATCGACGGTGATCGCATCGCCGAGCCTGTCGATCGCCTGCTCAAGCGACTTGAGCCCGATCGCACACCACGGACAGGAAACATCGGAAACGAAATCGATACGGATTGCTGCAGTCATGGAATCCACCGGGTCTTGCCGACTCTGGTAAGTGCGGGTTGCGGCCAGACTATCAAGTCAGCGGATGCCGTTGCGCTGACCCTAGCAGCCTGTCGGACTTTGCCGGTTGAGGCGAGAATTCGGCTGGGCGAGACCAGATTTACGGCGGTTTGCCGGCCCATAGTGGTGCTATGGGTCAAAAATCGGCGGGAATATGGACCGTTCAGACGGATTCGCAGCCCAGCCGAGTTAAGTCCGACAGGCTGCTAGGCAGGCATCAATCCCGCCGCGCCGCCGCAGAGCGTGCGAGCACGAGGTGGATCGGCAGGAGCAGCAGGATCCAGTGCAGGTTGGCTTGCGGAAAGTTCGCAAGAATCTTGCTGAACAAGGCGAATGCGGCGAGCAGCGCAATCGCCGCCGCGATGCCGCGCGCGAAAGCCGAGACCTTGCTGCCCGGCCTGGCCGAGCGCCACCAGCTGCCGAGCATGAGCAGGCAGAGCGGGCTGAAGATCAGCAGATTCTCATTGCGCCAGGCCGACTGGTGCTCGGTGAACCCCCACAACCCGAGCAAAACCAGGCCGATCAGACCGCAGACCAGTGAAAACGTGAATGCGAACACGGCGAAGCCGCGCCGCGCAGGTGCCGATTGCGGTCGCGACCGCAGCATCAGGAGCAGCGCGGCAAGCGCGACGCCGATAGCGAAAAACGGCCAGCGCAGATCCGGTGGCAAGGCCGGCGGGGCGGGGAGACGCGCTGCCGCGACCACCTGCTCGGACTTGACCAGGGGCTGCAATTCACCCTGCGCATCGGCGACCTGCATCTCGCGCAGGTGATCCCTCAGCTGCATCGGCACAAAGCTGTCTTTCCAGTACGAAAGGCGCTGATCGGCATACGGACCGAGGCCGATATCGATCACGGCCATCAGCAAGGGCTGCGGAGCAGTCAATGCATCGGCCAGCAGGCGGAAGCTGAAGCCGCGCGACGGTGAGGTCATCTGCCGCTGCAAGGCGCCGCCAAGGGCCTTGTCGAGGGCATCGCGCACACGGGTCGAGCAGTTGGAAGTGAAATAGTCGTAGCGGTAGTGGCGGTTTTCAGGAAGCAGGTTGTCTTCAAGATAGGTCTTCAGGGCCTCGGCCTGGGTCGGCGAAAGACGCAGATCCTGGCGCGTGATCGAGCGGCCTTCACTCGAATACCAGGCGATCTCCTCGGCCGGATCCTCGGCCGTGATCTGGTAGGTCATGTGGCCACGCAGGAAGTTGACGAAGAAGTTGGCTTCGTCGAAATCGAACATGCCGTAGTTGTAGCTGACCGATTCACCACTGGCCGGGTCATGGATGACGATCGCATTGTGGCCAAAACGCTGCCAGTAGATATCGCCTGGGCCGATCGTCAGCAGGCTGACTTCAAGGGACGGCCCGCTGGTGGCAGGATCCGCGTTTGACTGGGCCAACACGCGTTCGCACCAGCCGGCCAGGGCAAGACAGAACACCGCGGCCAATGCGACCAGCCGGATCATGCCTCCTGGATCCGCACGGCAAGCTGGAGCAAGCGCCGGCTGTCGCCCTTGTTCACCCGGAATGCGAACCCGCCCAACTGGATTTCCTCACCCGGCTGCGGCAGGTGGCCAAACTCTGCGGCAATCATGGCCCCGATCGTGTCGTAGTCCTCGACCGCGAACCGCGATTCGAAACGATCGTTGAAGCTCTCGATCGGAGTCATCGCGTTGACCAGGAAGCGGCCGTCGGCCTGCGGCTGGATCAGGTTCGGGGTCTCCTCCTCGTCATGCTCATCGTCGATGTCGCCGACAATTTGTTCAAGCACGTCCTCGATCGTGACCAGGCCGGCAACGCCGCCGTATTCATCGACGACCACGGCCATGTGGTGATGGGCGAGGCGGAACTCCTTGAGCAGGATATTCAGGCGCTTGGCCTCTGGAATCAGCGCCACCGGGCGCAGCAGCGGGCGAATGTCGTCAGCGCCGTTCTCGGCGAAGCAGCGCAGCAGATCCTTGGCCAGCAGGATGCCGATGATCTCGTCGCGATCATCCGCATGCACCGGGAAACGCGAGTGACCGGATTCGATGACGATGGCCAGGACGGCGCTCAGCGAGCAATCCGCCGGCACCGAAACCATCTCCGAGCGTGGCACCATGATGTCGCCGACGGTCAGGTCGGTGACCTTGATCGCGCCTTCGATCATCGACAAGGTGTCGTTGGACAGCAGCCCGTTGGCCTGGGCGAGACGCAACTCGTCGATCAGCTCCTCGCGGCTGCTGACTTCGCCGGAGAGCGCGTGGGTAAGGCGTCCAAACCAAGAACGCTGGGCATTGCTACTGGGGGGATCCTCGCTCATCTTCCACAAACACATGCCCGGACGGGCGGAACGCCGAAGTGTAGCAAAGATGGCTTTCCCATCGATCGGGTCGAAAATCCGCTGACCGGCAAACCCGCGGCCCAATCCGGTTTGACCGCGGATGCTCAAGCCGCTATCATCGCGCGCCCCTTTTTGGACCTTGGCCCAGGCCAGTCACGGAGTGGGGTCGTTCCCAGAATAACTACATAGGCAAATCAACAATGTACGCAGTCGTACTCATCTCCGGTAAGCAGTACCGGGTGACCCAGGGCGAGACCCTGCGCGTCGAAAAACTGGTCGGCGACGTCGACAGCACGGTCGATTTCGACCAGGTGCTGATGGTCGGTTCCGGCGAAGGTGTCAGCATCGGCGCTCCGCTTGTCGCGGGTGCCCTGGTTGGGGCCAAGATCAAGTCGCACGGTCGTGCCGACAAGATCCGCATCATCAAATTCCGCCGCCGCAAGCACCACATGAAGCAGCAGGGGCATCGGCAGCACTACACCGAAATCGAGATCACCGGCATCACCGGTGCTTCGAGCAAGAAGAAAGCGACCCAGGAGTAAGTCATGGCACACAAGAAGGCAGGCGGCTCAACCCGCAACGGTCGCGATTCGAATCCGAAGTACCTCGGTGTGAAGTTGTACGGCGGCCAGGTATGCAATGCCGGCAACATCATCATCCGCCAGCGCGGCACCCGTTTCCGTCCGGGCACCGGCGTCGGCCTCGGTCGCGACCACACGATCTTCGCGATCGTCGATGGCGTGGTCGAATTCGCCACCAAGGGTCCCGACAAGCGCAAGACCGTCAGCGTGGTACCGACCTCGGTCAACTGACACCGTTTCGCCATATCGATGACAGAGCCCCGCCCTGTGCGGGGCTTTTCATTGGCGCATGCTGGCCGTAATCCCGTAGGAGCCCGTTTACCGGCGAGGCTCTTCCGCGATCAGATACGAAGTGCTCGCCCGTAAACGGGCTACTGCATGGTTTCGGCGTTGTTTCGGCGGTTCTTGGTACGCTTTCACCCATTCTCCATTCCCCACTCCCCATTCCCGGTCCCAAGAAATGCAATTCGTCGACGAAGCCACCATACGAGTCCAGGCCGGAAACGGCGGCAATGGCTGCGTCAGCTTCCGCCGCGAGAAATTCATCCCGTTCGGCGGCCCCGATGGCGGCGATGGTGCCGGCGGCGGCAGCGTCTGGCTGATTGCCGACGAGGGCCTCAATACCCTGGTCGATTTCCGCCACCAGCGCATGTTCCGTGCCGGGCGCGGCGAGAATGGCATGGGTCGGCAAATGGCCGGCAAGAGCGGTGAAGACACCACCATCCGCGTGCCGGTCGGCACCGTGGTTTCGAATATCGAGACCGACGAGCAGATCGGCGACCTGACCGAGAACGGCCAGCGCCTGCTGGTCGCCCAGGGTGGCCGCGGCGGACAGGGCAACATCCACTTCAAGAGTTCGACCAACCGCTCGCCGCGCAAGGCCACCGAAGGCTCGCCGGGCGAGGAACGCGAACTGCGTCTGGAACTCAAGGTGCTCGCCGATGTCGGCATGCTCGGCTTTCCGAATGCCGGCAAGTCGACCTTCATCCGCGCCGTTTCCGCGGCGACGCCCAAGGTTGCCGACTATCCGTTCACGACCTTGCAGCCGTATCTCGGCGTGGTCCGCATCGAGACCGACAAGAGCTTCGTGATCGCCGACATCCCGGGCCTGATCGAAGGCGCCGCCGACGGTGCCGGTCTCGGCGTGCAGTTTCTCAAGCACGTCGCGCGCACACGCCTGCTCCTGCACATGGTCGATATCGCGCCGATGGATGGCGAAACCGACCCGGTCGAGCAGATCCGCATCATCGAAAACGAGCTCAAGGGCTTCGATCCCGAACTGCTCAAGCGCGAACGCTGGCTGGTTTTCAACAAGCTCGACCTGATCCCGCCCGAGGAGCGTGAGAAAACGGCCAAGGCAATCGTCAAGAAGCTGAAGTGGAAACAGCCGTGGTATCTCATTTCCGCGATCAGTCGCGACAACACCTGGCCGATCTGCCTGGACATCCAGCGCTTCTTCGACGAGCAGCGTCGCGATGCGGCCGAGGCCGCTATCGCCGCAGGTGAAGGCTGAGTCGCCGAATGAGTGGACGATCGGGTTCCCCGGCGATCACGGCGGAGACGCGCGGATCCGTCTGCGTCGGCGCGGTTCGCGCCGGGTCAGGTACAAAAAAGCCGGCTAATGCCGGCTTTTTGCGTCGAACAACCGCGAATGGCTCAAGCCAGGGCGCGGATGGTCGCATTCAGGCGGCTCTTGTGGCGGGCAGCCTTGTTCTTGTGGATCAGGCCACGGGCGGCGTAACGATCGACAAGCGGTGTGGCGCTCTTCAAGGCGGCTTCGGCACCGGCCTTGTCATTCGCGTCGATCGCCTTGATCACTTTCTTGATCGCGGTACGAACCATGGAACGGGCGCTGACGTTGCGCTGACGAGCCTTTTCAGACTGGCGCGCACGCTTCTTCGCGGACTTGATGTTTGCCAAGGTAAAACTCCAAAAGCGGGGGGCGGAAAAAGGGGCGGAATTATGACGACGCAAGCGCCCAGAGTCAAACGGTGCTGCCGATGAAGCCGCCAAGCATGCTCCGATCGCTGCTCACCTTCAGCGGTGGCACCCTGGTTTCACGCGTTCTCGGCCTGGTTCGCGAGATGGCGATTGCCTGGGCATTTGGCGCCTCAGCCGCCACCGACGCATTCTGGGTCGCCTTCCGCATTCCGAACTTCATGCGTCGCCTGTTTGCCGAAGGCTCGTTCTCGGTTGCCTTCGTACCGGTGCTGACCGAGGTCAAGGAAACCCGCTCGCATGCCGAATTGAAGGAACTGGTCTCGCGCACGGCAGGCACGCTCGGCACCATCCTGCTGGTGGTCACCGCCCTGGGCGTTCTCGGCGCCGGCTGGGTCACGCGCGGGTTTGCCCCTGGATCGATCGACGAGCCGGAAAAATTCGCCCTCACCACCGATCTCTTGCGGCTGACCTTCCCGTTCCTGCTGTTTGTCTCGCTGACCGCGTTGGCTGGTGGAGTCCTCAACAGTTTCAACAAGTTCGCCCTGCCGGCGCTGACTCCTGTGATCCTCAACGTGTGCATGATCGGCGGTGCGCTGTGGCTGTCGCCGCATCTCGACGTGCCGATCATGGCGATGGGCTGGGCAATCCTGGCCGCCGGCATCCTGCAATTGCTGATCCAGTTTCCCAGCCTGCGCAAGCTCGATCTGCTGAGCCTGCCACGCTGGGGCTGGCAGCATGCCGGCGTGCGCAAGATCCTGCGCCTGATGGTGCCGACCCTGTTCGGATCCTCGGTTGCCCAGGTCAACCTGCTGCTCGACACCCTGATCGCCTCGTTCCTGATCACCGGTTCGCAGACCTGGCTGGCGCAGAGTGACCGACTGCTCGAGTTTCCGCTCGGCCTGTTTGGGGTAGCCCTTGGCACCGTGATCCTGCCGACCCTGTCGCGGCATCATGTCTCCACCGATCACGATGGCTTCTCGAAGGCGCTCGACTGGGGCCTGCGCACGACCTTGCTGATCGCGGTTCCGGCCATGCTCGCCCTCGTGCTGCTGTCGAAGCCGCTGCTGGCCACCCTGTTCAAACATGGTGCGTTCACCGCCCACGATGTCCAGATGGCCTCGATGTCGCTGTCCGCGCTGGCCCTCGGCCTGCCCGCCTTCGCCCTGGTCAAGGTCGTCGCACCGGCGTTCTATGCGCGCCAGAACACACGCACACCGGTGCGCGCCGGCATCATCGCGATGATCGCGAGCATGCTGCTCAACGTGCTTTTCATCGGCGCCCTGCTGCTGCTCTGGGATACGCCGGAAATGGCAGACACGGGATGGTTCGCGCGCCTGTCCTCGATTCCGGGCCTGCACATGGCGCTGGCCCTGGCCAGCGCGAGCGCGAGTTACATCAATCTCTCCCTGCTGTGGCGTGCGCTCAAGCTGGAAGGCATCTACCAGCCCCAACCGGGATGGATGCGGCATTTGACCCGTCTCGCCATCGCCTGCCTGGTGATGTCGGTGATCCTGTGGCTTGGCCTCCAGTACTGGTCGAACTGGGACAGCGCTTCGGCATCATCGCGGGCAATCCGCTTGTCGGCCCTGGTCTGTGCCGGCGGCGGCAGTTTCGTCGCCGTGCTGTTCGCCGCCGGATTCCGCCTGCGTGATCTGCGCGGGCCTTGATCGAAGCCTCCGCGCGTTTTCGATGCTGCCAGGGGGCTTTCGTGGGAGGGACTTCAGTCCCGATGCTGTGTCCCGCTCGCCCGCCAAGGGCATCGCGGCTGAAGCCGCTCCCACGAAATGTCACGTGGCTGCATCGACCAAATCTGCATCGCACCTCGCGGGAGACGGCTTTCGTGGGAGGGACTTCAGTCCCGATGCTGTGTCCCGCTCGCCCGCCAAGGGCATCGCGGCTGAAGCCGCTCCCACGAAATGTCACGTGGCTGCATCGACCGAATCTGCATCGCACCTCGTGGGA
Organism: Lysobacterales bacterium; assembly: GCA_016721015.1. Classification (GTDB taxonomy): domain Bacteria; phylum Pseudomonadota; class Gammaproteobacteria; order Xanthomonadales; family Rhodanobacteraceae; genus Dokdonella. The sequence goes on along the minus strand of JADKJL010000013.1, from coordinate 15,773 downwards.
GACGGCTTTCGTGGGAGGGACTTCAGTCCCGATGCCGTCTCCCGCTCGCCCGCCAAGGGCATCGCGGCTGAAGCCGCTCCCACGAAATGTCACGTGGCTGCATCGACCGAATCTGCATCGCACCTCGCGGGAGACGGCTTTCGTGCTCGCGGGAGACGGCTTTCGTGGGAGGGACTTCAGTCCCGATGCCGTCTCCCGCTCGCCCGCCAAGGGCATCGCGGCTGAAGCCGCTCCCACGAAATGTCACGTGGCTGCATCGACCGAATCTGCATCGCACCTCGCGGGAGACGGCTTTCGTGGGAGGGACTTCAGTCCCGATGCTGTGTCCCGCTCACCCGCCAAGGGCATCGCGGCTGAAGTCCCGATGCTGTGTCCCGCTAGCCCGCCAGGCGCATCGCGGCTGAAGCCGCTCCCACGGAACGCAGTGCGGGCCGCTGCCGGGACGCCTGAGCTGGAATTCCTCCGACGTGATGTGCAGCCAGCCGCTATACTTCGCCGATGTTCCGGCTCTTTCGCGATAGCCTGGGTGCCTGTCTGGCGCCGCAAGGCAGTGTTGTCTGCATTGGTGCTTTCGATGGCGTGCATTGCGGCCATCGCGCGCTGCTCGGGCGTGTGCGCGAACGCGCCGATGCGCTGGGCGTGCAAGCCATCGCGGTCAGTTTCGAGCCGATCCCGCGCGAGTTCTTCGCCCGATCGATGCCGGTGCCGCGGCTGGACAATGTGCGCGGCAAGATCGAGCAGATCCGGGCTGCGGGCATCGATGCCCTGCTCCTGATGCGATTCAACGCCGCCCTTGCGGCGATGCCGGCCGAAGAGTTCGTCGAGCAGATCCTGATCAATCGCCTTGAAGCACGCGAAGTCTGGGTCGGCGCCGATTTCCGTTTCGGCCATGCGCGGCGCGGCGATGTCGCCCTGCTTCAGGAAATGGGCGATGCCCATGGATTCCGCGCCGAGGTATTTGCCGAATTCTCGCTGGGCGATGTGCGCGTGCGAAGCAGTGCGATTCGTGAACTGCTCGCCGCCGGCGAATTCGCGATGGCAGCCCGACGGCTTGGGCGCGCCTTCCGGATCGGCGGTCATGTCGTCCACGGCCGGCAGCTCGGGCGCAAGCTGGGCTATCCGACCGCGAATATCCGTCTCGGTCGGCGTACCTCGCCGATCAATGGAATCTTCGCGGTGCGTGTGCATGGCGCCAGCTCGGAAGCGATGCCTGGGGTCGCCAGCCTTGGCGTGCGCCCGACCGTGAATGGTGTCGAGCCATTGCTCGAAGCGCATCTGTTCGACTTCGACGGCGACCTGTACGGCCGCCGCATCGATGTCGAATTCGTCGCCAAATTGCGCGACGAGGAGAAATTCAGCACGCTTGAGGCGATGGTCGAGCAGATCCATCTCGATGCGGCCGAGGCACGCAGGCTGCTCGCCGCATCGCAAACCGATTCCCCACCCGATGTTGCCGACAACCACGGTCGCATCCGTTCCAGCGGAGTTCTCGCGTGAGCAAGGATTACAAGAGCACGATCAACCTGCCGAAGACCGACTTCGCGATGAAGGCGAATCTCGCCGCGCGCGAGCCGGGCATCCTCGCCGACTGGTACGTGAAAGACCGCTATGGAGAAATCCAGAAACGCACCGCCGCGCGCAAGCATGCCTTCATCCTGCACGACGGCCCGCCATACGCGAACGGCGTGATTCATATTGGTCACGCAGTCAACAAGGTGCTCAAGGACATCGTGGTCAAGTCCAAGCTGATGGCCGGTTTCCGCTCGCCGTATGTGCCGGGCTGGGATTGCCACGGCCTGCCGATCGAAATCGCCGTCGAAAAGGAATTCGGCAAGGTCGGCCAAAAGCTCGACGCCGCCGCGTTCCGCCAGAAGTGCCGCGAATACGCCACCAAGCAGATCGACCTGCAACGCGCCGACTTCAAGCGCCTTGGCGTGCTTGGCGACTGGGATCATCCGTACAAGACCATGGACTCGAAGTTCGAGGCCGACATGCTGCGCGCGCTGGCCAGGATCTACACCAACGGCCACATCACGCGTGGTTTCAAGCCCGTGCACTGGTGTTTCGACTGCGGCTCGGCGCTGGCCGAGGCCGAAATCGAATATGCCGACAAGGTGTCGCCCGCCGTCGATGTCGCCTATGACGCGATCGACCCGAAGGCGCTCGCGGCAAAGTTCGGTGTCGAGGTCGATGACGCAACGATTGTTGCCGTGCCGATCTGGACGACCACGCCATGGACGCTGCCGGCCAGCCTGGCCGTCTCGCTTGGACCGGATCTTGAGTATGTGCTGGTCGAAGGACCGGCACGCAACGGCAAGCGCGTGCTGCTCGTGATCGCCGAGGCATTGGCCGGGAAGGCATTGGCTAGATACGGCATCGAATCGGCCGAGGCTCTTGGGATGGCGAAGGGATCCAGTCTTGAGTCCATCTCTCAGGCTCGTCATCCCGGCGCAGGCCGGGATCCAGCGACTTTGGTTGATCTGGATAAAACACAGGCACTGGATCCCGGCGTTCGCCGGGATGACGGCGAGGGGGAACGACCGTCGTCGCAGACGAAAAATTCGAGCATGCTCCGTCACCCGTTCTACGAGCGCGAAATCCCGCTCCTGCTTGGCGATCACGTCACCGCCGAGGACGGCACCGGCGCCGTGCACACCGCGCCCGGCCATGGCGTCGAGGACTTCACGGTCTCCAGGCTCTACGGCCTGATCGAGAAATACAGCGCGGCTGAACTCAATCCGCTCGGCGGCAATGGTGTCTACCTGCCCGGAACGCCGATCGTCGAAGGCCAGTTCATCTGGAAGGCAAACGATTCGATCACCGAACTGCTGCGTGCGAACGGTCATTTGCTCGCCCACGAGAAGTTCGAACACAGCTACCCGCATTGCTGGCGGCACAAGACTCCGGTCGTGTTCCGCGCCACGCCGCAGTGGTTCATGAGCATGGAAAAGGAAGGCTTGCGCGCGACCGCGCTGAAATCGATCAAGGAGGTGCGCTGGATTCCTTCGTGGGGCGAAGAGCGCATCACCGGCATGATCGCCGGACGTCCGGACTGGTGCATCTCGCGCCAGCGCACCTGGGGCGTGCCGATCGCCCTGTTTGTCGACAAGGTTACCCAGTTGCCGCATCCACGCAGCGAGGAGCTGTTCGAAAAGGTCGCCGAACGCGTCGAAAAGGACGGCATTGACGCCTGGTTTTCGCTCGATTCGAGAGATCTGCTCGGCGACGAGTCCGGCAATTATGAAAAAGTCTCGGATGTGCTCGATGTCTGGTTTGATTCCGGGGTCACCCACTTCACCGTGCTCGATCAGCGCGACGAGCTGGCGCGCAAGCCCGGCGACAAGGTCATGTATCTGGAAGGCTCGGATCAGCACCGCGGCTGGTTTCATTCCTCGCTGCTGACCTCGGCGGCGATGCATGGCCGTGCGCCCTACGACGAAGTGCTCACGCATGGTTTCGCGGTCGACCAGAACGGACGCAAGATGTCGAAATCACTCGGCAACGTGGTCGCTCCGCAGAAAGTGGTCGATTCGCTCGGTGCCGACGTGCTGCGTCTGTGGGTTGCCTCGACCGACTACCGCAACGAGATGACCGTCTCCGACGAGATCCTCAAGCGTGTTGCCGATTCGTATCGTCGCATTCGAAACACCGCGCGCTTCCTGCTCGGCAATCTCGATGGATTCGATCCGGCGAAACACCTGCTGCCGGTCGACCAATGCCTGCTGCTCGATCAGTGGGCCGTGCAGCAGGCGCACGATGTGCAGACTTCCGTCATCGCCGCCTACGAGCGCTACGATTTCCCCGAGATCATCCAGCGCGTGCAGAATTTCTGCACCACCGAAATGGGATCGCTGTATCTCGACATCACCAAGGATCGGCTGTACACGATGCCGACCGACAGCCATGGTCGGCGCAGCGCGCAGAGCGCGATGTTCCGCATCCTTGAAGCGCTGGTGCGCTGGCTGGCGCCGATCACCAGCTTCACCGCCGAAGAGATCTGGCCATTGCTTCCGGGCGAGCGCGGCGAGTCGGTGTTGTTCGAGACATGGTACGAAGGCCTGGCTGCGCTGCAGGCCTCGCCTGAACAGCGAAAGTCGTGGAACGAGTTGCTCGAAATCCGCACGACCGCATCGAAGGTGCTTGAAGGCATGCGTGCGGCTGGATCGATCGGCGCGTCACTGCAGGCGGAAGCCACCCTCCATGTCGACGCTGCGACACGCGCCCGGCATGCCGATGTCGCCGACGAGTTGCGTTTCTTCTTCATCACATCGGCACTGACGATCGCCGACATCGCTGACAAGCCCGCTGATGCGGTTCGCGTCGAAGGTCTCGATGCATGGGTCGTCGCCAAGCCCAGCACGGCGGCGAAATGCGTGCGCTGCTGGCATTACCGCGACGACGTCGGCAGCCATGCCGATGATCCGGAGTTGTGCGGTCGCTGCGTCGACAACATCGAGGGTCAGGGTGAAACCCGCCGCTGGTTCTGACCCACCCGCCAATCGCAGCTCGCTTCCCGCCCGTGGGGCTCAGCCACGCCCCCTTCCAAAAACCGCGCCCCACCGCCCCTCGCCGCCTTGAGCCCGCAAAGCGAGAGCATCGCGCCTGAAGGCGCTCCCTACAAGGCCCGCCCCACGGTTGTGCCACGGCCACAACCCCCCCCCCCCCCCCCCCCCCAACCCGCCCCCCCCCCCCCAACCCCCCCCCCCCGCCCCCCCCCCCCCCAGCCCCCCCCCCCCCCCCCCCCCCCCCCATGCTTCAGCCACGATGCTGTTCAACCATCGCTGCCAGCGCCAATCCGCCGCGGTTCTTCCGGCAACGCGAATTGACATGACTTGCGCAATGGCCCCGAACTTGCTTTATGCTGCCGCTCGCGCAACGCAGAAAGCCGGCAGCGGCCTTGTCGGTGACCCATCTCCCCAAAGGAGTCAGGAATGCTGGCGGAAGTGCGAACGATCGGAACCATCCACGGCACTCGCGTGCTGTCGCTCGATGCGAGTGGTCGCATCATGGACTGGATCTCCTGGCAGGATGCAACCTGCCTCTACGTGCGTGGCGCAATCGCGTGGACGCTCGGCGATCCCTGCCTGACCATCCATGGCGGCACCTCTCGCCACTCGGGCGAACAAAGCACACTCGATCTGCACCCGATCATCGCCACCACCGGCCATGCGCGGATAGGTTCGATCGATCCGGCCCCGGCGCTGACCAATGTCGCCCTGTTCGCACGTGATCGGATGATCTGCATGTATTGCGGCACCCACTACTCGCGCGGCGAGCTGACCCGCGATCACGTCATACCGATTTCCAAGGGCGGCAAGGACAACTGGATGAACGTTGTCACGGCCTGCCTGCACTGCAACGTCAAAAAGGGTTCACGTACCCCGCAGCAAGCGCACATGCCGCTGCTCGCCGTGCCCTACCGGCCGAGCTGGGTCGAACACCTGATCCTGTCCAACCGCAACATCCTCGCCGACCAGATGGAGTTTCTCGTCAACCATCTGCCGAAGAAGCGGCGACCGAATTAGCGCGTGGCGTTGGGATTCGCGGGCGCTCACCGCCAAGCATGGCGGATTTCGATGTCGCGTTTCGAGAGATCGCAGATTGGTGCTGAGTGGATGCGAAGGCCAACTTACCTCGCAGAACCCTAATCGCGCTTGACCCAGCGTTGCTGATAAAGATCGTGACGGCGATCCTTGAGGTTCTGCACGGTGCCATTGTTGCGGGCGCGGGCAAGATCCTCCAGGCGCAGGTCGGCCCACAGCACCATCTCGGTATTCGGCGTCGAATCGGCGGCGACGCCATCGCGCGCGAACGGAAAATCGCAAGGGGTCAGGATGCAGCTCTGCGCGTACTGGATATCGAAATTGTTGACCCCTGGCAGGTTGCCGACATTGCCTGACAGCACGACATAGCACTGGTTCTCGACCGCCCGAGCCTGCGCGCAGTAGCGCACACGCAGATAGCTCTGGCGCTCATCCGTGCAGAACGGCACAAACAGGATCAGCGCACCCTGATCGACCAGATGGCGGGCGACTTCCGGGAATTCGGCGTCATAGCAGATCATTACGCCAATCGGCCCGCAGTCGGTCTGGATCGTCGACGCCTGGCTGCCGCCCTTGATGCCCCACCAGGTGCGCTCGTTCGGGGTCGGATGGATCTTCTCCTGCTCATGCAGGGAACCATCGCGCAGGGCGACATAGCAGATGTTGCGCATTGCGCCGCTTTCGATGAGGGTGGGATGCGAGCCACCGATGATGTTGATGTTGTAGCGCATGGCGAGTCCGCCGAACATGTCCTTCAGCCGCGCGGTGTACTCGGTAAGCCGGCGGATCGCCTCGACCGATGGCAATGGCGAGTTTTCGATCGACAGCAACTGCAGGGTCATCATCTCCGGAAAGACGACGAAATCCGATTCGTAGCCGGCGGCGATATCGACGAAGTATTCGACCTGCCGGGCGAACTCGTCAAAGCTCGCGATGCGCCGCTGCTGGTACTGGATCGTGGCCACCCGCACGCGATCGGGAAGACCCGAGGCATTGCGCGGGGTCGGCGTCTTCGGCTGATCGTGGCGATTCGGGTTGCGCCAGACCAGATGTGCGGCGTAGCCCATCGAATCCGCGTCACCCGGCGCATAGCGTTCAAGTACGCCGATCATCTCGAAGCCGTTGCGCAACTGGAAACTCAGGGTGCCGTCCCGATGCCGGCCTTCACGCACGGCGCGGACATAGTCTTCGACCGAGGGGTATGCCTTGATGCGCTTGCCGAGGCCCGGCAGGCGACCGCCAAAAACGATGCCGCGCAGGCCGAGCTTCTGGCACAACTTCTTGCGCGCCGCATACAGGCGTCGGCCGATGCGCAAACCGCGAAAATCCGGATCGACGCTGACATCCATGCCGTAAAGCCAGTCGCCTTCGGGATCATGCCGCGCGGCATAGCCGCCACCGGTGATCTCGTTCCAGCTGTGCGGAGCCATCGCGGCCGCCTCGTCAATGCGAAATGTCGCGCAATACCCAACGATCCGTCCATCGTATTCCGCGACAAATTGTCCGGCCGGAAAGCGCGCCTGCTGGCCACGCAGCATGTCGGCGGAGTGCCCCCATTCCTCGCCATAGACGCGTGCGGTCAGTTTGACCAGATTGTCGATATCTCCTGGGACTGCGTTGCGCAGGATCAATTTCGCGTTCTTTTCGGCTGGCATGGTCTGCAATCTGGAGGACTCCGATGCGCAGTCTGACAAGTTTTGTGCTGACAAATCAGGTGAATGGCAGATTTCGTCGGAACCCGTTCACACGCCATTCCTTGCTCCGCCCCTCCGGGTAGCCGAAAATGGCGGCCTGTCCGCTGTGCTGGCACCTGATGATCGATTCCACCCGCTATCCGCGCCTGTCGCGCATCGAAAGTCCCACGCAATTGCGCGAGTTCCCTGAAAGCGAACTTGTCGAGATTGCGCGCGAGGTGCGTGACTATCTGATCCAGTCGGTGGCCAGCTCGGGCGGTCATTTCGGTGCCGGGCTCGGCGTGGTCGAGCTGACCGTGGCGCTGCATTACCTGTTCGACACGCCCACCGATCGCCTGGTCTGGGATGTCGGCCACCAGTGCTATCCGCACAAGATCCTGACCGGTCGCCGCGACCGCATCACCACGGTCAAGCAGAAGGATGGCCTGGCCCCGTTTCCGCGCCGCGAGGAAAGCGGATACGACACCTTCGGCGTCGGTCATTCCTCAACCTCGATCAGCGCCGCGCTCGGCATGGCCATCGCCGCGCAGCGCAAGGGCGATCAGCGCAAGATCGTTGCCGTGATCGGCGATGGCGCAATGACCGCCGGCATGGCGTTCGAGGCGCTCAACCATGGCGGCGATGTCAAACCCGACATGCTCGTCATCCTCAACGACAACCAGATGTCGATCAGCGAAAACGTCGGCGCGCTGACCCAGATGCTGGCGCGCCTGATGGCCAGTCGCACGCTCAACCGCATGCGCGAGAGCGGCAAGAAACTGATGAAGCGCGAGGGCATCGTCTGGCGCTTCGCCAAGCGCTGGGAAGAGCACGCCAAGGGCATGTTCATGCCGAGCACATTGTTCGAGGAACTCGGTTTCCACTACACCGGGCCGATCGATGGCCACGACATTCCGCAACTCGTCCAGGCGCTGCGCACGCTCAAGGAACTCAAAGGGCCGCAGTTGCTGCACGTGATCACGACCAAGGGCAAGGGCTATGCGCCGGCCGAACGCGCGCAGATCGACTACCACGCAGTCGGTCCGTTCGATCCGGACAAGGGCCTGATCCGGAAAGGTGCAAGCAAGCCGACCTTTACCGAGATCTTCGGCGACTGGCTGTGTGACCAGGCGGCCAGCGATTCGCGGCTGTACGCGATCACGCCGGCCATGCGCGAAGGTTCAGGCCTCGTGCGTTTCTCGAAGGAATACCCGGACCGCTACTTCGATGTCGGCATCGCCGAGCAACATGCAGTGACCCTCGCTGCCGGCATGGCTTGCGAAGGGGCCAAACCGGTAGTTGCGATCTATTCCACTTTTCTGCAACGCGCCTACGACCAGTTGATCCACGACGTCGCCCTGCAGAACCTCGACGTGCTGTTCGCGATCGATCGTGGCGGCCTGGTCGGCCCCGATGGCGCGACGCATTCGGGTAGTTTCGACCTCTCCTATCTGCGCTGCATCCCGAACATGGTGGTCATGGCGCCTGCCGACGAGAACGAATGTCGTCAGTTGCTTAGCACCGGATTTCAGCACGCAGGGCCGGCCGCGGTGCGCTATCCACGCGGCGTCGGCAGCGGAGTCGCTGTTGATCCGAACCTCGCCACACTGCCGATCGGCAAGGCCGAGTTGCGACGCAGCGGCCAGCACATCGCCCTGCTCGCCTTCGGGGCCCTGGTGGCACCGGCGGCGAAGGTCGCCGAAACAATTGACGCAACCTTGGTCAACATGCGCTTTGTCAAACCGCTCGACGCTGCGATGATCCTCGAACTCGCCCGCAGCCACCAAGCGTTCGTCACACTCGAAGACAACGCGATTGCCGGCGGTGCCGGTGCCGGTGTCGGCGAACTGCTTGCCGCACACGGCATCAGCATGCCGATCCTGCACCTCGGACTTGCCGACAGTTACCTCGATCACGCCAGCCGCGAGGAACTGCTCGCCGAATCCGGCCTCGATGTCGCCGGCATCGAATCCGCCATCCGCACCCGATTCGCCAGCCTGATCCCGGTCGCCGCGATGCGCAGCGCGGGCTGATCAAGGCAAGCATTCGTCACCAGCGCATGAGTCGAGGGTGCGAATATCCTCGGGCAGTCGTCATCGGCGCATGCAACGTCAGAGCAAGCGACGCTGGAGCGATCATCGTGCGAGGAGGCGTCCTGGGAGCAAGCATCGTGGGAGCAAGCGTCGTGTGAGCAAGCATCGTGGGAGCAAGCATCGTGGGAGCGGTTTCAACCGCGATGCTCCTGCTGTTCAATCGCCGAACAGACCCGACCAGCAAAGCCCAAGTGCATCGGGACTGAAGTCCCTCCCACGAAGCAAGATCCACTAAGCAAGGTCCCGCGAAGCAAGGCCCCACCAAGCAACCTCGCACAATCCCGTGGGAGCGGTTTCAACCGCGATGCTCCTGCTGTTCAATCGCCGAACAGACCCGACCAGCAAAGCCCAAACGCATCGGGACTGAAGTCCCTCCCACGAAGCAAGGTCCACTAAGCAAGATCCCGCGAAGCAAGGTCCCACCAAGCAACCTCGCACAATCCCGTGGGAGCGGTTTCAACCGCGATGCTCTTGCTGTTCAATCGCCGAACAGACCCGACCAGCAAAGCCCAAGTGCATCGGGACTGAAGTCCCTCCCACGAAGCAAGATCCACTAAGCAAGGTCCCGCGAAGCAAGGTCCCACCAAGCAACCTCGCACCATCCCGTGGGAGCGGTTTCAACCGCGATGCTCTTATTGTTCAATCGCCGAATAGACCCCACGATCAAAGCCCAAGTGCATCGGGACTGAAGTCCCTCCCACGAAGCAAGATCCACTAAGCAAGGTCCCGCGAAGCAAGGTCCCACCAAGCAACCTCGCACCATCCCGTGGGAGCGGTTTCAACCGCGATGCTCCTGCGCCTCAGGATTTTGCCGCCTCCTTCGTCGCCTTTTGTCCGCCAGATACTTCTTGTAGTCGATTGGACGAATTTCGTTGATGCGACACTTGAACTTGCCAACCACCACCGAATCGAAGCGCTTGCTCACCGAGTTCGCCGTCGAGGTCACCCCGATCTTCTGTGCCCAGCGCAAATCCTGGCATGGCGGGTCAACTGTCAGCAGGTAGGCCTCATTCAAGCGCGCCGCCACACAACCACCTTGTACTCGCCGACCAGTTCCCAGCGCTGCAGATCCCAGAACTGGAAGCGATCCACCGGCTCGCCGGCATACGGAAAGGAGTCTCATCGCGCCTTCTCCTGCTTCTCGGCAGTCTGCGCAAACGCACTCGTTGCCAGCAGCAACCCCAAACATTGCAATCAGGGGCTTCAACACGGTCATTCTCCAATGGGCGGACAAGGATGAGACCCCGAAACGAAATTCAACCGCCACTTCGTTCGCATCAGCGTCAGCCATTTATCCCGGGTTTCAGGGCGCGCCCCCCCCCTGGCGCAGCCCTCAGGCCGGCCCGCCTCCCGGCAAACGCCAGCCAGTACGCGAAACCCCCTGGCAGCCGCGTCAGAAGCGACGAATCCAGCGGCCTCCAATGGCTCGGGGTAATACGCGCCCCTTCGCCGCCGCCTTCAGCGCCCGGCATGCAAGCACAAGGGCCGAGTAGCGCAGGCAGTTGGTGAGCAGGGTTTTGAAAATCCCCATGTCGCGCGAGTTCGATTCCGTCCTCGGCCACCATTCCGTTCAAATTCCACAGTTATTCAGGCCGCGTGTGATTCCACTTGCCATGGGAATCGAACCGCATGACGCGCGGTTCGATGATGCGCGCCTTGCTGGCGCTTACCCTTTCGGCTGCTTTCGCCAATCCGGCGAGGGCCATTGGATCGCAATCGCCGTCGGGCGCTACTCGTAGCAGGTGCCGGTCTCGCGAACCTCGATGGTCGCCCATTGCGCGGCCGGGCAGTCGGCGGCAATGGCGAGGGCCTCGTCGCGGCTGGCCACATCGATGAGGAAGAAGCCTCCGATCATTTCCCGGGCTTCGGTGAATGGGCCGTCGACAACACGGCGCTCGCCTTCATGCAGGCTCAGGCGAAACCCTTCGCTTTCCGAGCGCAGCGCCTCGCCCGCCACCAGCAGGCCGCGTTGTTGCAGACCAGCGCCGAAATCGAGCATGCGCTGATACAACTCGCGACCCTGCTCGGGCGTGCGTTCGCTGCGCTGTCCGCGCGGCTCAAGAACAGTCAACAGGTAGGCCATGGCGCAATGGGTTCCTTCGTTTGAGATTCCGGAAAAATCATCCACGGACGGATCGCAGACTGGCAGCCCGCTCGAGCAAGAATTCGCGTTCACGTGCATTGCCTGCGAGGCCTGCCGCCTGCTCGAACGCGGCACGCGCCTCGTCCAGGCGGCCAAGCCGTTCGAGCAGGTCACCGCGCACACCAGGCAACAAATGGTAGCCTGCCATCCTCGGTTCATCGAGCAGCGGAGCGATTGCATCCAAGCCAGCCTGCGGCCCGTCACGCATGGCCAGCGCCACGGCGCGATTGAGCTCAACCACCGGCGACGGTGCCACGCTCGCCAGTCGGGTGTACAACGCGACGATGCGCGCCCAGTCCGTTGCATCATGTTGCTCGGCACGCGCGTGACAGGCAGCCAACGCCGCTTGCAGTGCATACGAACCGTCAGCACCACCCAAGGCCTCGGCATGCGCCAGCGCCGCCAGACCACGACGGATACTCGCCGCGTCCCAACGCGCGCGATCCTGTGCGGCGAGCAGGATCGGTCGTCCAGCGGCGTCCACGCGAGCGGCAAAACGCGAAGCCTGCAATTCCATCAGCGCGATCAGGCCATGCACTTCGGGTTCGTCGCCGGCCAGTGACAGGATCGTGCGCGCCAGGCGCAGCGCTTGCGCACACAGCAACGGACGCATCCAATCGTCCCCGCTGGTGGCGGCATAACCTTCGTTGAAGATCAGATAGACCACTTCGAGCGCCGCCGAGGGCCAGGCGCGAACCCAGTTCCGCCGGCGGTGGCAATTCAAACGAAACCTGTTTTTCCGCCAGCACTTTCTTGGCGCGCACGATGCGCTGAGCCACGGTCGCTTCCGGCACCAGAAAGGCGCGGGCAATTTCCGGCGTGGTCAGTCCGCCGAGCACGCGCAAGGTCAATGCCACGCGCGCATCGGTGGACAACACCGGGTGACACGCGATGAAGATCAGGCGCAACAAGTCGTCACCGAACTCGTCATCCGCATTGGTGGCACCGCCATCGGATTGCGTCCATCCCGACCTGTCGTGTTCCAGCAGTTCGTGCTTGCGGGTGGCCAAGGTGGCGTGACGCAGGATATCGATCGCGCGCCGTCGCGCCGTGGTCAGCAACCATGCCCCAGGCCGCTCGGGCACGCCCTTGATTGGCCAGGTCTCCAGCGCGGCGACCAGCGCGTCCTGGGCCACTTCCTCGGCCAGACCGAAATCGCGCAGCGTGCGCGCAAGACTGCCGATCAACCGCGGCGCTTCAATGCGCCAGACGGCCTCGATTCGGTGACGGATGTCATCAGTCACGGGCATGGGCGCCGATCAAAGCATCACCCCGGTCGTCGTGCAAGAAGTGCCAGGACCGCACAGGCAAGATCGATCGCGAAATGTCAGTGACGATGTGGGATCGATCAGCACCCATGCGATCAGGCAGGCATCCCATCACCGGCCACGACGGCGCGTATCTCCTGCGGAAAATCCGCAAGCTCCTGCACCTGGCGCACTTCAATGATTTCGTCCGGTCCGGCCGGGCATCGACGCGCCCACTCGACGGCCTCCGCCAGCGAGCCGACATCGATCATCCAGTAGCCGCCGAGCACCTCTCTGGCCTCGGTGAACGGTCCGTCGACAACGCGACCCTTGCCTTCAGCGAAGCTTATCCGTGCGCCCATGGACGGCGGGTGCAGGCCATCGCAACCGAGCAGCACGCCGGCGTGTTGCAGCTCGCGGTTGTAGACCATCATCCGACGGACCGCTTCCGGCTCCGGCATTGTCCCGAGGCGGCCTGGTCATAGCCGCGGGGAATCATGAGCATCATGAAACGCATGGTGGTTTCCTCGATTTGTGCGGGTGATGCGCTGATCGCAACGGCGAACGCGCACCGCTTGCGAACGTGTAGCGATGGTTGGCGCAGGTCACGCGCCGGGCATGGGCTTGGACACGACGATGATCCAGGCCACGCCAAACTGATCGGTCAGCATGCCGAAACTGGTCGCGAAGAAACTTTCCGCCAGCGCCATCTGCACCTGGCCACCTTCTACCAGCGCATCGAACAGCTTTCGGGCGTGCGCATCGTCGTTGGCATTCAGTGACAGCGAAACACCCTTGAATTCAGGATTCCCCGCAGCGAAACCGTCGGAAACCAGCACCTGGCTGTCACCAATCTGCAGACACGCGTGCATCACCTTGTCCGCCGGCGGCATCGGGCCCGTGCATCCGTCGCCGTCAGGTGCTTCGCCAAAACGCATCAACATGACCAACTCGGCGCCAATGGCTTCGCGGTAAAACGTGATCGCGTCTTCGCAGCGACCGTCGAAATAGAGGTAAGGCTGGATATGCATGCAGGGTTCTCCGTGGATGGGATATGAGAGCGGAATCGGACTCTCCCACTTACGACGAGCGAACATTCGCGAAATCGACATGCGCATGCAAACCAGCATTCCGCGCTGCTGATTGTCGTGTTCCACCAATCTTTTAGTGGGTCTTCGTGAAAGTCGTGTGGTCGTTCGGGTCACAATCCGTAAGCTTTTTCGGCAACTATCGGTGAGCGCTTTCCATCGCAGGTTGGTGCTGAGCACGCGAAGCCCAACGGTTGTTCCGGCACGTTCACGTCACGCGGAGGAAAGGATCGCGCACCCCGTTGGGCTTCGCCATGGTGAAGTCAGCAAGTGATGCGAAAAAGCTGACACCGGATTTGGAGAGAACCCGGTAGCCACACCCCAGAGACTGGAGAGGTCTTGCGGACGGTCACGGTCACTTCCATACTGGCATGGCAAACTTTGCCATAGGAGCGCGCCATGGCCGAACACGCCAGACATTTCCCTGCCCGACGAACTCAAGCACTTCGTCGACGAACAAGTCAGCGAACACCTATGGCTCCAGTAGCGAGTATCTGCGTGAATTGATCCGAAAGCAGCGCGATGTGGAAAGCTGCGCATGTGCTGCTGGACTGATTCATCCCGGGCGGGGGAAGTGGCAGACGATGCGTTCTTTGCCGAATTGCGGGATATCGCCGACGGCAAATCCGAGCCTTGATTGCCAAGCCCGTGTACCTGACTGCGCAGGCCAGACGCGAAGTCAGACAAACCACCGACTGGTACAAGAATGAAGGTGGAGCGATCCTGGCACGGCGCTGGGTCGCTGCGGTTGAAGATGCACTGGGTCACATAAGCGCACACGCGAAAGCGGGTTCCACACGCTATTCGGTCGCATTGAAGCTGGATCGGCTGCGGTTTTGGCCAATCGAGGGTTTCCCGTATCTGGTGTTCTATATCGAGCAGCAGGAACGAATCGATGTGGGCCGAGTGCTGCACAAGCCCCGAGACATTCCGGCTTGGATGGGAGCGCCCAGACAGCAGTCATTGAACATCTCGGGGCAAGATCCTGCCCTCCTGCACCACACACGGCTGGGGGTGAATCCGAATTCCCCTCATAACCGTTTCCCGAAAAAATCCTACGAAGTGGTCAGCGGGAGTCGCCGATCACTCTGAGGATTCAAAATCCGCATGAAATTCAAGATTCCAGACCCTTGACGCGAAAGAAGAATGAAAGTTGCCAGATCACAGCTTCGCTCCTTGTGGAGTAGCGCATGCCCTATTTTACCCCAGTAAAACCTTATCCCGACGAGCCCTGCCATGTCCTGTGCCGCAACGCTTCGCCAATCCGGCGGATCGATCATCCTCTCGATTCCCCGTCGGTATGCCAGACGCTCGCCGTGCAGAAGCCGGCTCCGTTGTTGAGCTGGTCGTCGAAGGTCACGCTCTCTGTCACGCCCGCACGTCGCAGCCTGGCTGACCGTTTGGCATCAGCCCAGTCGCCGGCAGCATGGAAGCGCGATGATGATTCCCTGGAAGACGGCGCAATCGGTGCGGTTGCTGTGAGCCGGATGCCCGCTCGCGGAGATATTCTGGAGTTAGGCCTTGATCCAGTGAAGGCCGACAGATCCGTGGATCGAGGCCGGTACTTGTACTTTCGGCCGACGCGTTCAACAACGCCTCCGGGCTTGCTGTGGGTGGCACCAATTACCCAAAGGCGGCAGTGCCTCCCGCAGAAACGGGTTTCAGCGTGACGATGATGGGCACCGGCACGAAAACCCAAAGGTGTGGTGTTGTGTGATCGAACGCGAACAGTGGATGCGCGCGCACGTTCAAGAAAATTGAACGCGCACCGCTCGCCATGGTTTACCGAGGCGCTCGATGCTACGTGCGTGCAATTTTGGAGTAGCGAGAATTCCCTCACAATTTCACCGACCCTCCTGCACCACGGCGGCTGGGGCGAATCCGAACTACCTCAGATCAGTTGCCCGGAAAGCCCTGAACAGAAGAGGTAAAGCCGGAATCGCCTGATCAACCTAGGCGGCAACATCGGCCCCAAAATTCAGCATT
>JADKJL010000012.1 GCA_016721015.1 Lysobacterales bacterium | reverse complement strand
TGATCACGCCGCCCTTGCCGGCCGCATCGCGGCTTCGAAAACGATCACGACGCGCTGGCCGGTGGCGACGATCCAGTGCTGCAGGTCGATCAAGTCGCCTGCAGTTGTTCGAGTCCTTCCTCGTATTTCTTGCGCTTGATTGATTTCATCGCGATTCCTGAGTCGTTGACCGGGTGCGTTCTTTGCGAGCGACAGCTTGAAAGTCCGGGGTGATGCTCATCCGGCATGTCTGACTTGGCGCAGTTTCGTGAACTTTCAGCTGGCGCATGACCCGCTCCCACGAAGAGCGGGAAGAGCGGGAGTAGCCTCTGTCACGATACTCTTGAATGAGGTCGAACAAAGGCATCGCGACTGAAGTCGCTGCCACGACGAGGGGACGGGCGAGAAGTAGCCTCCGCCACGTGCCGTTGCTTGAAGTGGATGAAAGGCATCGTGATTGATGTCGGCCCGCGAAGAGCGGGAATGGGCGGAGTGAGTCCTTGTGGGGCGGTGGCGGTGGCCCTCCGCCGGATCCGATTTTCACGCGGTTGATTTCCGGGATGATGGTGATCAGCGTTCGCCGAGTCGCGGTCGCAGGCCGGCGAGGTTGCAGGGCCGGGTGCGGACGTCGAGCTGGCTCTGGATGATCTTCTCCCCAGGCGGTGCGGCATGCCGAAGTGGAGCCTGGCAGGCAGAAGATGCAGGTCTGATTGGCGAGGCCGGCGAAGGCGCGCGATTGCAGGCTCGATGTGCCGATTTCCTCGATGCTGATGGCGCGGAACATTTCGCCGAAGCCGGGCATGAGCTTGTCGAGCAGGGGCGCGATCGCCTCCGGTGTCGAGTCGCGGCCCGTGAAACCGGTGCCGCCGGTGACGAGGATTCCGTGCACATTCTCATCGGCGATCCACTGCGAGACGACGGCGCGCATGCGGTACACGTCATCCCTGATCAGGCTTCGCTCGTGCAGCCGGTGGCCGCTCGCGGTCAGGACATCGACAAGGTAATCGCCCGAGGAATCGTTTTCCGCCGTGCGGGTGTCGGAGACGGTGAGGACGCAGAGCGCCAATGGCATGAATTCGCTGGTCGGCTTCATTGACGCAACTTGGTTCGGCACGGGTTTGAAATCCAAGCATACTTGAAAGCCACGCGGGTGATCCGGTGACTGTCTGGATCGCCATTCAACCATCGAATCGCTGCTCAAGCCGAAAGTCGAGGAGCGGGTGACGGATGTCCGAGTAGAAGGCGAGCCGGTGCGTCCATCGCATCAATCGATTGCCGCTGGCGGCAACCCCGCGCAGTGGCGATCGACGATGCGCTGCAGCTGGCTCAGGGAAATCATCGGCGTATCCCTGCATGTCGAACAAGTTGCTTTGTTGACGGGATTGCGCAAGCCGGGCACGCAGCGCGGCGCGCGCGGACCGGTCATTGCCGATACGGCTGGCGATCTCGATAAAGGCATCATCGTCGGCTGCATTCAGTTCATCCATGCCGAGGTGATGGTTGAGACTGGCGGCGACACGCGCAGCGAAGGTTTCACCTGGTGTGGTCAGCACCGGACAACCCGCCCAGAGGGAATCCGACGCGGTCGTATGGGCGTTGTATTGCGCGGTATCGAGGAACAGGTCGGCATGCCGATAGCGTGCCAGGTAGTCGGCGTGCGGCAGTTTCGGCATGAACACGATCCGGTTCGGATCGACCGCCGCCTGCATGGCGATCGAGCGCAGGTTGGCATCGCTGGTATCCGGTCCGGACAGCAGCCACAAAACTGAACCGGGAACGGCCTTGAGGATGGTCAGCATGCGGCCGACGCTGCGCGGATCGAGTTTGTAGCTGTTGTTGGAAGCAGACATAGACGACGCCGTCGTCGGGCGGGCCGCATTCGCTTCGCGCTGGCGGCTCGGCGACAGCGCGGCCTGGATCCGAAGGCTGGAAACAACGCGGAAGCCAGGCCACGCATTCGGAGAAATGAGGGCGCATGGCTGGCGTCAATACGTGGCGATCGGCGATCACATAGTCGATCCAGCGTGCACCAGGTACCCGGATAGGCCAGCCCAGTTGATCTGGATCGGGGCCGGGCGCAAGACCAGTGCCTCGCTGATGTTGCCCGCCGCCCCAGACGCGCAGGTCGATCAGCGCATCGAGTTCGCATTCGGCAAGGCGCGCGGCCATGGCCGCTGCGGGAATGCTGTCGAACTCATGCCATTGGCGTGCGCTGGCCTGCAGGCGCCGCTGGATCGGCGAGCCATCCACGCGCGCGGTAGCGAACAGATGAAAATCGACATCACGCCGATGCAGTGCCTCGAAGAAGGCGACCGTCAGCAGGCCGGTCGGATGCTTGCCGAATCCGTTCGAGGCGAAGCCGATCCGCAGGGGAGATTGCGCTTCGCGTCGAGAAGACAAGGGAGCGCGCCTTGTCCCGCAACGGATCGACGCGCTGGGCGACGCCTTCGGCAAAATTGCGTGCGCACTGCAGTTGCTCGGCGGCACTGGCCGGTTCGGCGAGAAAGCCGAATGGGGTCACATCGGCAGCATTGTTGGCAACGGCACTGCGCAGCCTGTTCGAAAGCGCATCGAGATCGCTCCAGTCGCAGAGCTGGCGCTTGATGAATACGTATTGGGCGAGCGCACCGCTGAGGTCGGGATCGAGCTGCAAGGCGCGTGCATGCGCCGCCGCTGCCGTAACCGGCTGCTTGCGCTCATCATCAATCTGGCCAAGTTGGTAGGGGAAACGGGCGTCGTTCGGGGCGACCCGTTCGCCCTCGATGCAGGTGGCGGCCGCTTCGTCGAACCGACCTTGTGCGTTGAGCGATTGCGCGAGCAGGAGCAGGGCCTCGGGATGCGCAGTCTGCTGCAGGATCATGCGCACGATGCGCTCGCATTCCGTGGCCAGGCCCAGGGCCAGTTCGGCTGCCGCCAGATTGAGCCATGCGCCGAGAAAACCCGGGTGCGGCGCGGGTCGCGGCGAGATAGGCATCACGCGAACCTTGCGCGTCGCCCAGCGCGCGCCGTGCGTTGCCGATGCCATTGAGGACGACCGGATGTCCCGGTGCGATCAACTGGGCGGATTGCAGCACGATCAGGGCCGCGCGCGCATCGTTGCGGGCGAGCAGGGCGCTGCCGAGATTGCACGGGGTTTCGATCGAAGTCGGATCGATCGCATGCGCGGTTTCGAGCACGCTGATTGCCGCAGCGACCCGGTTCATGCCCAACAGGGCGAGACCGTGCAGCCGGGCCGGTTCGACCGCCGCCGGAAACCGCGCGCGCGTCTTCGCCGCGAGATCTGCGGCAAGATCGGGGCGACCCTGGCCGATCAGGGCGGCGATGTGGTCGAGCTGCTCGTTCACGGGAGGTCTGCGTTGCGCCGGTGATCCACGGTAGCGAAGCCGCGCGCAGGTGTCATCCCCATGGCCAAGCGACGAGCGGGTCGGATGCCGTTTGCAGCCAGATCTTTCGCGCTGCATTGCCCGCTTCGCCGCGGACGCGCATCATCCGCGCCATGGAAAAACAAGCCAGTGCCATTCTCGCCGCTGCCGCCGAGTCGCCCGTTCAGAGTGCGGCGATGGTGGCCAATTGCGTTGCCTACAGCTCCGATGGCAAACGTATTGGCGACATCTCTCTCGATGCGATCAGCGACGTGCTGGAACGCCCGGACACCTTCGTTTGGGTCGGCCTGATCGAACCAGACGAGGCCCTGCTCGAAAAATTGCAGGAGGAGTTCGGCCTGCACGATCTGGCCATCGAGGATGCGCACAACGCGCACCAGCGCCCGAAAATCGAGGCCTATGGCGATTCGCTGTTCATCGTTGCGCAGACGGCCCAGGTCGTTGACGCGACCATCCAGTTTGGCGAGACGCACATCTTTGTCGGCAAACGCTATCTGGTCACCGTGCGTCACGGGGCATCGCTCTCCTATGCACCGGCACGCCGCAGTTGCGAGCAATCTCCCGAGATGCTGACGTTCGGGCCGAGCTATGCCCTGTACGCCGTGCTTGATTTTATCGTCGACAACTTCATGCCGATCGTGCGCAGTTTTCGTGAGGATCTGCAGGAGCTGGAGGAAGACATCTTCGAGGACACCTTCAAGCGCGACACGATCCGTCGCCTCTACAACCTGAAGAAAGAACTGGTCACCCTGCGCCTGGCGATCAGTGGTTGCAGGACATCCTCAATCAGCTCACGCGCATGTATCCGGGCCTGTTGCGCGATGAAGTACGGCCCTATTTCCGTGATGTCCTCGATCACGCTGCGCGTATCAACGAATCGACGGACACGATGCGCGAAATGCTCACCGCCGCATTGAGCGTGAACCTTTCACTGGTCACCGTGGCGCAGGGCGAAGTGGTCAAGCGCCTCGCTGGCTGGGCTGCGCTGCTTGCCGCACCAACTTTGCTGACCAGCTGGTACGGCATGAATTTCCACCATATGCCCGAGCTCGACAAGCCGTGGGGCTACGCGGCCATCATCGTAGTCACAGCGATCATCTGCGGTGGATTGTTCTGGTTGCTGCGCCGGGCAAAGTGGTTGTAATCGGAAAGTCGAGAAGCCAAAAATCTCCGCAATGATTTCCGCAGGAAGCGGATTGAGTATGAAATTTTCCCCGCTGTTTCCTGCAAATGCAGAGCGCTGCGACGACGAGACACGTGGTTGCGCTTCGGCGGCTACGCGGGAAGAACCGCGCTAAGTGCGGGGCTTTTGTAAAAAGTGGCCGGCCGGCCGGTAATCATCGGGAAATATCTTTGGGCAGACCTCGGACTTCAGCAACGATGCCTTGTACTCCGTTGCGGTGAGCCGTGAGCGGAAATTGGAAGTCGAAAAATATGTCGGCTCAGGTGGAACCGGTGTGGGTTCAACCTCAGATACCTGCCGGTGCGCTAACAGCGGCATGAATGTCGCCGTAATCCAGCGCAAAATCCACAGCGGCACGCGCATGGATTTCGGTGGTGTCAAACAAGGGCGCATCGACATCATCAGAGCCAATGAGCAAGCCGATTTCCGTACAGCCAAGGATGATTCCCTGCCCCTGTGCCAATGTGACCTGAGACAACTACCTCTTCCTAATTACTGAAGGTAGGCTTCTCTCATGCACATGAAAAGATCATCAGTTTCCGCTCAATCATCGCCTGCTTTGGTGCCGGTCCACTCCTCGACGCCCAAAAAGTTGTGCGCGCTGTTGGGTCTGCCCAGCAGCGAGGAACCGGTATGAGCCTGCTGCCGGCATTGGGCCGATCAGGTCGGCACCGTCCAGGCGTGCGATGGGCTTGGGTTGTCTCGGGCCACGTTGTATCGCCAGCGTCGACCCAAGATGACAACTCCCTGTGTGCGCGTGCCGCCGCTGAAGTTGAGCGAAGCCGAACAGACAGCCGTGCTCGATGAGTTGATGAGCCCGCGCTTCGTTGATCGCGCGCCGCATCAGGTCTACGCCACCCTGCTCGATGAAGGACGCTACCTGTGTTCAATCCGCACCATGTACCGCCTGCTGGAGAAACAGCACGCTGTGCGTGAGCGGCGCGCACAGCGCGTGCATCCGGTCTATGCTCGACCGGAGTTGATGGCCAGCGCACCCAACCAACTCTGGTCATGGGACATCACCAAGCTGCGCACGACGGTCAAGTGGTCCTACCTGTATCTCTACGTCGTCCTCGATGTCTACAGTCGCTACATCGTCGGCTGGCTGCTCAGTACGCGGGAGTCCGCCCAGTTGGCCCGTGAACTGGTCGAGCAGACCGCATTGCGCGAAAGCGGTACCCAAGGGACAATTGACCCTGCACGCTGATCGCGGCGCGCCGATGCGCTCAAAGACACTCGCTGAACTCCTCGTCGACTTGGGCGTCGACGCCAGCTTCTCGCGACCCCGGGTCAGCAACGACAATCCCTACAGCGAAAGCCTGTTCAAGACCGCCAAGTTCGCGCCAACGTTCCCCGAGTGCTTCACCGGCATCGATCACGGTCGCGCATTCGTGGAGCCCTTTGTTGCCCACTACAACCATCATCACCGCCATACCGGCATCGGGCTCATGACTCCGGCTGCTGTGCATCAGGGCGACGCCAAACGCATCACAGCCGAGCGAACGCTGACCCTGCAGAGTGCCTTCGATCAAAACCCTCTGCGCTTCAAGGAAGAACCCCAAGGCCGCCGCTCGTACCCGATGTCGTCTATATCAACCCGCCCTCGTCCAAGGAGCCCAGCACTCAGAAACCAACCGTCGAAAACACTCACTAAATTCCGTCAACTGGTTGTCTCAAAGCATTGACACATTCCGCTGCGCGCCTCTAGCGACCAGGTTGTTGATGACGCGACGATAGGCCTCGCGTGAGTCGGCGTTGATCTTGCCCAGACAGAGCTCTTCGTAGATCACTCGATGAACAAGATCGCGATCAGGCAATTCTGGAACCAGCACGCTGAGGCCATGCGAGCGCGCAAGGCGATCGCGGTAGAAATCCTGTTCCATCGTGAAGCGCGTGCCGAGCAGGCCGACGCAGCTCAGTCCAGCATCATGCACGGCGGCAGCCGTCGCGTCCGCGAGATGCAGTAGCGGGATCGTCGTGGCCGCTTCAATGGCAGACGATACCTTGTGCATGGTATTCGTGCATAGAACCAGGAATTCGGCGCCGCCGGCTTGGAGCCGCACGACCTGTATTCGCGAGCAGCGTGCCGGCTTCATTCCAGTCGCCAGATCGTTGCAGGCGTTCGATGTCGTGAAAGTTGACGCTGTAAAGAATCAGCCGCGCCGAGTGCAGGCCGCCGAGTTTCTCCTTGATCAGCTCGTTGATCAAGCGGTAGTAGGTTGCCGTGGACTCCCAGCTCATGCCGCCGATCAGGCCTATCGTCTTCATTCGTGCCTCGTGTCAAATTGCTTCGTTGATTCGTGGTGGCTCGCAAGCATGTTTTCGGCAAAAAGTCAGCAAGACCGACGGACCGACCGAATGTATTCAAGCCTTGGTCAGATCCGTGCATTGAGGTTCAGTTCGTCAACGATGCCAGCGAGCAGGCTGAGGTCATTCCAGAAAGACTCGTAGATTTTGGGATCGAGCACGGTGCGAAAAAGGCGGGGTTCAAACAGGTCTGTGCCCATATCGATGGCGATATTGACGCTCGATCCAGCGAACGACATGTGGAAAGTTCGTTGCGAACGCATTTTGAAATCAAGGATGCGTCGCATCAGTGCAGGACTCAGAATGTATCGGGCTTCGATCTGGTTGCTTGAATAGACAACAAACTCGCGCTCGAATTCTGGATCTTCGAGTTTTACCAATTCGCCGAACTCTGTTTTTCCATCTTGCAGCATCTGCCCTATTGAGCCGAGCAGCTTTTCCGCCCGATCGGGCAGGATGACCGTTAGCCCGGCAAAATCCTTGTTAAAGTCAGCGGTAAAGAAAATGCCATTGAAAACCTGGGTATAACTCTCCTTCGGCCCGTCAATCTTTTTGCGGGCGATTGATTTTGAATGTATCGGCTTTGACCTGGGAGAAACACATACGGGTCTTGCCAAGGATGCCGCTAATCAGGTGCTTGCCCGTGTAGGTTTTCGAGGAGATTTTCGAAAACAGCCTTGAGCGTGTGAAAACCTCATAGGGCACGCGTCCATCGACACTGTAATCGAGGTTGGGATCGAAGAATTTGATAAGAGGGCGAATGATGCAGGCATTGAATTCCTCGTCGTAGTCCTCGCGCAGCTTTCTGACCATGGCGGTGGGGCCGAAGAGCGTTGCAGACAGAGTCACCGCTCTGGCGATCCTGAGTGCAAGCTCAATGAAGAAATCATGCGATTTGATCAATATGAGAAGGAATGTGGCCGCTATTCCGATCGGGACGATGAGTGCGATCCAGAGCCAGGTTCGGCGGACTATTTCCTTTCGCTGCGACTCCAGAGGTTCGAGCTCCGCGGAAAGGCGCTCTCGAAAGAAGGACGCAAAATCTTTTTGGGGGGCAGTTTGCATCAAACTCTCCAGTCCTATCGGATTGCGAAGCGCTGACTGGATTTCAAGCGAATTCGCAATCTGATCATGTAAGTGCGCAGGAACGCCCGGGCGCGGTCAGGCCTTGGTCAGATTCGGGTATTGAGATTCAGCTCTTCGACGATCCCCGCGAGCTCGGTGAGATCGCTCCAGAAAGCCTCATATATCGAAGGTTTGAGCAGGGTCCTGAACAGCCGGGATTCAAACAGCTTGCCGCCCCTGTTGAGGCCGATATTCACGTTTGATCCGACAAAAGAGAACTGAGGTTTGCGTTTGGAGCGGCGGTGGAAATCGAGCAACCGTTGCATCAGCGCTGGCGTCAGGATGTAGCGCGCTATCTGGTTGTTCGAGTAGACGACGAACGCACGTTCGAATTCGGGATCTTCGTTTGACGATCTGGCCATGTTCGGTGTGCCAGGACTGCAGCATCTGGCCGATGGAGACCAAATAGCTTTTCTGCCCGATCGGGAACACGAAGGTCGCGCCCGAAAAAAACTTGTTGAAATCGGCGCTGAAAAAAACCCCTTTAAAGAGTGTGGTGACGCGTTCGGTGTCGCTTCCACTCTTGCTCTTGACCAGGGTGACCCGTTGCGCGGTGATTTCAGAGAAGCACATGCGAGTCTTGCCGAGCATGCCTTCGACGAGATCTTCACCACTGTATCGCTCTGGCGGCGCCCCTTCATAAAAGCGCGCTTGATCGAACAGAGTCTTCGCTACGCAACCGTCCGGGGTGTAATCAAGGCTGGGATCGAAAAAGCAGATGATCGGTTTGACGATGCCCGAATTGAAGTTTCTGTCGTAGCGAACGCGAAGCACCGTGAGCACCCAGATCACGCCGATCACGCTGCCTGCGAACGCCGTAACCACGACGAACTCATTGGCCGCGGTCTCGAACAGGTGCCAGGTCAACGCAGTGCCCGATGGCACGATCAGCAGCAGCCAGAGCCAGATCCGTCGAGCGACTTTTTTTCTCTCGACCTCGAGTAAGGAGATCGTCGGGATCAGATGTTTTACGTAGAACGCGTCGAAGTCGCCCTCGCGTGACGACGCTTCTCCGGTCGCGAGCTGCTCATTGCCTGCAGGCAATTTGCGGTATTCCCTGCGCGGGCCATTGTGGGTTCTCAGTTGTGCAGATCGTTAGCCACAGAAACCTTGCCCGCGCGCCTTCCGCCGCGGCGAACAAGGTTCGGCGCGTGAAGCCAAATGTCGCAGCGATGATTGAGTGGAAACAGCTCCACGGCGTTGTTGTAGTCGGTTGCGGCGGCGTTGAACGCGCGGCGGGATGCAGCGATACGTTCCTCGACTTCGTTCAATGCGCGCTGAAGTTGCTGAAAGCTCTCGGTCGCTTTCAGCTCGGGATAGCTTTCGACCAGTGCAAGGATGCTCCCCATGGACTGGCTGATCCGATTGTCCAGGCGTACTCGATCGTTCGTGCCGAGTGCATCCGCGCGTGCTTGCGAGCGCAACTCGGTCAATTCGCGCAGCGTGTCGTTCTCGTGGCTGGCGTAGCGCTTGACGACCGCAACCAGATTTGGAATCAGGTCATAGCGCATCATCAAATGGGTGTCGATGCCCGCGAACGCGTTGTCGAGCGCATTGCGCCGGCGCACAAGCAAGTTGTAAGCGCCGGTCACGGCAAGTGCGGTGAATACCACGACGATGACGATCGGGATAAGAGTCATGCGGCAAAGTGTAGTGCGAATCCCTGCATATCCGCATCCTGGGCCGATCGGCCCAGACAGGGCCGGCGCTTGCGTGATCGTCAGCTTGCGGGCATCTTCGTGCGCCTTGATCCAGCATGGATGGCACCTCGATGAACAAGCACGCGACCGGCACCTTTGAAGTAAACCTCAATCCGCTGGACCTCAACGAGGTTGGCGACGGGGAAACCCGCGGGCGGATATCGATCAACAAGACCTTTCGTGGCGATCTTGAGGCGACCAGCATCGGCGAGATGCTCAGTGCGATGACCGAGGTCAAGGGTTCGGCGGGTTACGTCGCCATGGAGCGCGTGGTCGGCACCTTGCAAGGGCACCAGGGCAGCTTTGTGTTGCAGCATTCCGGCACCATGAATCGTGGGGTGGCCAGCCTTTCGGTGACGGTCGTGCCGGATTCGGGGACGGGAGAACTGGCGGGGCTGAAGGGTGCGCTGAACATCAATATCCGCGAAGGCGTGCATTGCTACGGCCTCGACTACAGCCTGGAGGATCCCGCCGGGGTGCCACTCTGATCCGGTCTGGCCGAGCGGTGTCGATGGCCAAAACGATGCGCTGCGATCGCTGGCATGGCATAATCCGCGACCTTTTTCGCCTTCCGGTGTTCTCCGGGAGCGTTGCAAACCCTTGGAGTTCCAATGGATTTTCTGATCAGTTCCGCCTACGCGCAGGCCGCTACAGCCGCGCCAGCACCGGACCCGCTGATGAATTCCTTACCGGCATCTGGCCGATGCTGCTGATTTTCGGCGTGTTCTACTTCATGCTGATCCGTCCGCAGATGAAGCGAGCCAAGGAAGCGCGCGCGATGGTCGCGGCCCTGGCCAAGGGCGATGAAGTGTTGACCAACGGCGGCCTGCTCGGTCGGATCGAGGACATTTCCGAGACCTTCGTGACTCTCGAAATCGCCGACAAGATCAGCGTCAAGCTGCAGAAGAGCGCAATCACGACCGTGTTGCCCAAGGGCACGATCAAGCAGGCTTGAGATTCGTTCAGCCAACCCCATTGCGGTGCGACAGCGGCGCGGTCAGCCGGTCGGTTCGCCGCGATGCCAGGTGCAGCGGGGCATGGCCTGAACATGCGATCCATCGAAACTTCGGCAACAGCGTAGAACCGGATTTGTACGAATGAACGATTTTCCCCGTTGGAAACACTTCCTGGTCGCCTTCGTGGCGATCATCGCCGTGTTGTATGCAGTGCCCTCGCTGTACCAGAAACAGCCGGCCGTGCAAGTGCTTGCAAACAAGGCCGATGTCGTCGATGAGGCGCTCAAGGAGCGTGCGCTGCAGGCGCTGCAGACGCGCAAGATCGCGTTTGATGAGGTCACCATCAAGAACGAACGTCTGCTCGTCACGTTCCCCGACACCGATGCGCAGTTGGCTGCGGCCAGCGCATTGCGCACCGATCTCGGCGACAAGTTCACCGTAGCATTGAACCTGGCTTCGACGGTACCGGCCTGGATGCGTGCGATCGGTGCGAATTCGATGCCGCTCGGTCTCGATCTGCAAGGTGGCGTGCACTTCCTCATGCAGGTCGACCAGAAGAGCGTGCTCGACGGCCAGGAGCAACGCTACATCGATGATATCCGCTCGTTGTCGCGCGACAAGAACATACGCAACGTGAAAGTCAGCCGCGGCGCGCAGGGCATCATCGTGCAGGCGAACAACAGCGCGGATCTCGATGCGATTGCGCTGGCTGTCGCGCGCGACATCACCGATCTGATCGTCGTCGATGGCCCGGCGATGGGCGATTCGCCGAGCCTGATCGCCAACGTCAAGCCCGAGCGCATCAAGCAGATTGCCGACAACACGATCACGCAAAACGTGGCCACCCTGCGCAATCGCATCAACTCGCTCGGTGTTGCCGAGCCGATGATCGTGCAGCAGGGCGACAGCCGCATCGTCGTCGAGTTGCCTGGGCTGCAGGACACGGCCGAGGCCAAGAAGCTGCTCGGCGCGACCGCCACGCTCGAATATCGCGCGGTTGACGAAAGCGCCAACGTCGCCGAAGCCGTGCGCACCGGATCGGTGCCGCCCGATTCGCGCATCTATTATTTCAAGGATGGCCGACCGGCCGTGCTCAAGAAGAAGGTCATCGTCACCGGAGATGAACTCGTCGATGCGTCGAGTTCGGTTGATGAGCAATCCGGTACACCGGCGGTCAGCGTCGCGTTGAACTCGGCGGGCGCGCGGAAGATGCTTGATTTCACCTCGCAGAACGTCGGCAAGGGCATGGCCGTGGTGCTGGTCGAGCGCACGCCGGAAGTGCGCATGGTCGACGGCAAGGAAGTGCGAACCGCCAAGATCACCGAAGAGATAATCAGTCTGGCGAGCATCCGCGGCGTGTTCTCCAATCGCTTCCAGACGACCGGACTCGATAGCGCAAAAGCAGCGTCCGAGCTCGCCTTGCTGTTGCGGTCGGGCTCTTTGGCGGCGCCGGTCGACATCGTCCAGGAGCGCGTGATTGGTTCCACCCTCGGTGCTGACAACATCCGCAAAGGTCTCAACGCCGTCATCCTTGGCATGCTCCTCGTGGTCGTCTTTACTGCGGTGTATTACAAGGCATTCGGGTTGATTGCCGACATTGCCCTGTTCATGAATCTGGTGCTGCTGGTAGCGGTTCTGAGCATTTTTCAGGCTACGCTGACTCTGCCGGGCATTGCCGGCATCGTGTTGACGCTCGGCATGGCGATCGACGCCAACGTACTGATCTGCGAGCGTATCCGCGAGGAGTCACGCAATGGCATGACGCCATTTGCGGCAATCCGTGCCGGTTACGAAAAAGCCTGGGCAACCATTCTCGACGCCAACGTCACCACCCTGATTGCCGCAGTCAGTCTGATGACCTTCGGTTCCGGGCCGATCCGCGGCTTCGCCATCACGCTGTCCATCGGCATCCTCACCTCGATGTTCACGGCGGTGACCGGCACTCATTCTCTTGTCGCACTGATCTTCGGTCGCTCGAAGCTCAAGTCGCTGTCGATCTGACTTCAGGGATTCATCCATGGAAATTTTCAATCCGAACAGCAAGATCGACTTCATGCGCTGGGGCAAGGTCAGCCTCGGCGTTGCGTTGATGTTCATGGTCATCGCGGTCGCCATCCTCTCGACCCGCGGGTTGAGTTATGGCCTCGATTTCACCGGGGGCACCAGCGTCGAGGTGGGTTACGAAAAGTCGATCAGTGTCGCCGAAGTGCGCCAGGCCCTTACTGCGGGCGGATTTGACAATGCGGTCGTGCAGACTTTTGGTGGCACCAATGATTTCGCCATCCGCATCGTCTCCGAAAAGGGAGATGGCAAAGCCACAGAAGCATCCGCGACTGCTGCGAACGACAAACTCGCCGCCAGAGTACTCAGCGCCCTGCGTGCGATGCGACCGGATGCCCAGGTAAAGAGCAGCGAATTCGTCGGCGCCCAGGTGGGTGAAGAGCTCCGCAACAACGGTCTCATTGCCGTCCTCTTCGTCGTCGTCGGCATCACTATCTACCTCTGGATCCGTTTCGAATGGCGCTTTGCGATCGCGGCGATTGCTTCCGAGGTCCACGACACGCTTTTCACCATCGGCGTTTTTGCGCTGACCGGACGCGAATTTGATCTGCCCGCGTTGGCAGCCGTGTTGTCGGTGATCGGTTATTCGATCAACGACACAATCGTTGTTTTTGATCGTGTGCGTGAAACGTTCCGCAGTTCACGCAAGGGCAATCCGGCCGAGATCCTCAATCGATCAATCAACACGACGTTGTCGCGAACGATCATGACAAGTACGACAACGGCGCTGGCGGTTGGCGCTCTGTACTTCATCGGCGGCCCAGCGCTCGAAAGCTTCGGGCTAATCATGCTGATCGGTATCCTGATCGGCACGCTGTCCTCGATCTTCATTGCCAACCCGATGATTCTGCTGCTGGGTATTTCCAAGCAGGATCTGATGCCGATGACAAAGAACGATCCCGAGCTCGAACGGCGGCCGTAACCGGCGCCTGGTTGCACAATCCGCGGGGCGCTTCGGCGCCCCGTTCTTGTTTGTGAGCCTGGCAGCTTTCCGGAGCTTGCTTGGCCGGGCTGCAACGCCTTGTTGGTGGGCCACAACCTGCCGCTTTTTGACCCATGGCACCACGATGGGTTTGCAAATCGTCGAGAATCTGTACTCACCGAGCCGGGTTTTGGCGCAACCGGCAAAGTCCGACAGGCTGCCAGCGAGGTGTCAATGAGACCGGCGCGCCCGAATCCAGGACATTCCAGGCAAGGCCCCAAGCCTGCGCAGCATGGACTTGCGCGGGTGATTTCCAAGCGTGGCACCTGCTCGCGGTCGCAGGCCGAAGTTCTCGTTCGCGAAGGGCGGGTCCGCGTCGCCGGGCGTCTGGTTCGCGATCCCGAAGCCGCCACCCGGATCGATGCCGAGATTGCCATTGACGGTGCCGAGGCTGAAGCCGCGCCGCGCCGGTATCTGGTGCTCAACAAGCCGCGCGGCATGCTCACCACGGCGAGTGACGAGGGCGGGCGCGCAACCGTGTACACCTGCCTGGAAGGCCAGGACTTGCCGTGGCTCGCGCCGGTCGGGCGTCTCGACAAGGCCAGCGAGGGCTTGCTGCTTTTCAGCAATGACAGCGAATGGGCGGCGCGGATCAGCTCACCCGAATCGCGTCTCGACAAGACCTATCATGTGCAAATCGACCGCCTCGCCGATGCCGACCTGATCGCCCGATTGCGCTCGGGTATAGAGGATCGCGACGAGCATCTGGCCGCCGTCGCGGTGCGCGAACTTCGTCGCGGCGAAAAGAACAGCTGGCTCGAAATCATCCTCGACGAAGGTCGCAACCGCCAAATCCGCCGCCTGCTCGCGGCCTTTGATATTTCGGTATTGAGGCTGGTTAGGGTGGCTATCGGTTCCTTGCAATTGGGGGGGCTGGGCAAGGGCCAGTGGCGGGATTTGCATGGCGATGAGGTTCGTAGCCTGGCATCTCCTTCAGTTTGAACGCGCCACGCCATCGTCCGGGCGGAGGCCGTGATGCGGTGACTTTCCCAGACAGCTACCCCGTAGGAAGCGGCTTCAGCCTCGATGCCTTTCGTCACGTGTGGCAAGCGCATCGGGCATGAATGCCCTTCCTACGATTCAGGCCGCGGGATTCACTGGTGTTGAAGGCGTGACCGCTTCGCCGCAGGAAGCGGCTTCAGCCGTCCCGAAAAGGGACTCCCTTCGGTCGCGATGCTTTGACCAGCCGTTCGGCTGTTGCCTTCACGTGGCAAGCGCATCGGGCATGAATGCCCTTCCTGCGATTCAGGCCGCGGGATTCACTGGCGTTGAAAGCGTGACCGCTTCGGCGCAGGAAGCGGCTTCAGCCGTCCCGAAAAGGGACTCCCTTTGGTCGCGATGCTTTGACCAGCCGTTCGGCTGTTGCCTTCACGTGTGGCAAGCGCATCGGGCATGAATGCCCTTCCTGCGATTCAGGTCGCGGCATTCGTGGACGTTGAAAGCGTGACCGCTTCGGCGTAGGAAGCGGCTTCAGCCGTCCCGAAAAGGGACTCCCTTCGGTCGCGATGCTTTGACCAGCCGTTCGGCAGTTGCCGTCACGTGTGGCAAGCGCATCGGGCATGAATGCCCTTCCTGCGATTCAGGCCGCGGGATTCACTGGTGTTGAAGGCGTGACCGCTTCGCCGCAGGAAGCGGCTTCAGCCGTCCCGAAAAGGGACTCCCTTCGGTCGCGATGCTTTGACCAGCCGTTCGGCTGTTGCCTTCACGTGTGGCAAGCGCATCGGGCATGAATGCCCTTCCTGCGATTCAGGCCGCGGGATTCACTGGCGTTGAAAGCGTGACCGCTTCGGCGCAGGAAGCGGCTTCAGCCGTCCCGAAAAGGGACTCCCTTCGGTCGCGATGCTTTGACTAGCCGTTCGGCTGTTGCCTTCACGTGTGGCAAGCGCATCGGGCATGAATGCCCTTCCTACGTTTCAGGCCGCGGGATTCACTGGCGTTGAAAGCGTGACCGCTTCGGCGTAGGAAGCGGCTTCAGCCGTCCCGAAAAGGGACTCCCTTCGGTCGCGATGCTTTGACCAGCCGTTCGGCTGTTGCCTTCACGTGTGGCAAGCGCATCCGGCATGAATGCCCTTCCTGCAGAAGATGTTGTGCAACTGAGATCGCTCAGATCACACCGAGGGCTTTCCCCACTTTCACAAACGCATCAACCGCGCGATCGATCTGCTCGATCGAGTGTGCTGCACTCAACTGCGTGCGGATGCGGGCTTGGCCCTGGGGCACGACCGGGAAGAAAAAACCGATCACATAGATGCCTTCGTCCAGCAGGGCGTTGGCGAACTTCTGGGCGAGCTTTGCGTCGTATAGCATGACCGGAACGATCGGATGGTTGCCGGGTTTCAGGTCGAAGCCGGCGGCGCTCATGCGCTCGCGGAAGTGCATTGCGTTGGCTTCGACGCGGTCGCGCAGCTCGGTTGAGCGCGAGAGGATCTCGAATACCTTGAGACTCGCCGCAACCAGCGGTGGCGGCAGCGTGTTCGAAAAGAGGTAGGGGCGAGAGCGCTGGCGGAGCAGGGCGATGATCTCGCGACGACCGGTCGTGAAGCCGCCCGAGCCGCCGCCGAGGGCCTTGCCCAGCGTCGAGGTGTAGATGTCGACCTGATCCATCACATCGTGGAGTTCCGCCGAGCCGCGGCCAGTCCGGCCGACGAAGCCGGTCGCGTGCGAATCATCGACCATGAGCAGGGCATTGTGTTTCTTCCTCAGGGCGACGATTTCATCGAGCTTGGCGATGAAGCCGTCCATCGAGAACACGCCGTCGGTGGCGATCAGGCGCGTGCGCTTGTCCCGGGTTTCGATGAGCTGCTTTTCGAGTTCGGCCATGTCGCTGTTGGCGTAACGGCGGCGCTCGGCCTTGCACAGGCGGATGCCGTCGATGATCGAGGCGTGGTTGAGCGCGTCGGAAATCACCGCGTCCTGTTCGGAAAGGATGGTTTCGAACAGCCCGCCATTGGCATCGAAGCAGCTCGTGTAGAGGATGGTGTCCTCGGTACCGAAAAATGCCGAGATGGTCGCCTCGAGCTGCTTGTGCAAATCCTGTGTGCCACAGATGAAGCGGACGCTGGCAAGACCGAAGCCATGCGTATCGAGCGCTTCTTTGGCGGCCTCGATGATTTCGGGATTGTTGGCCAGGCCGAGATAATTGTTGGCGCAGAAGTTGAGCACCTCACGACCATCGGTCGTGCGAATTTCCGCCGACTGCGGCGTGGCGATGATGCGCTCGGTCTTGAACAGGCCCTGTTCGCGGATCGATTCAAGTTCGGCGGCAAAGCGTGCGCGGTTTGCGGAGTCCATGGCGGTTTCGATTGTCGAGGAAGACGGCAATTGTCCGTCAAAGCGCGCGTCGGCGCAGCCTGGCAGCCGATTGGGCTCTGCCGGGGGAAGCGACAAATCAGCCTTGCGAGGGATGGCGACGGTGATTTGCCTATCCAATGGCGCGCCGGGAGTCGAAAAAGAGCGGCGTTTGCAGGGCCGCGCAGATGGATGCGCAGGTCGGCCAGGCCGGATCCGGCAACCTGCGTGAACGCCGATCATCTCGTGAAGTACCGCAAGGCATGCGGGCGGGAACGCCGTTAGACTGTCGAACTTTCGGGGAGGTGGCGATGAGAAGAATCCTTGCGATCCTGCTTTTATTGGCCCTGTCCACGCAGGCGCTGGCGGCGATCAAGCGTGCCGACCCGGCCTATCTGGCAACGATCGAAGACGATGATCCGCTCCGCTTGCCGCGAAACCTGGCACCGCAGGAGATCAACCTGCCGCCCAACCGCGTGCCCGATCAGCCGTTTGCCGCGCCGACCGGACCGGTGCGCGCGCAAGCCGAGTACGAAGCCAGCCAGGGCATCCTGATCCGCTGGGGCAGCTACAACGCGCTGCAGACCGAAATGGTTGTTCCATTGACCACGGCGACGCCGCCTTCGGATGTGTGGGTTGTCGTCAGCGGCAGCAGTCAGCAGGGATCGGCGAGCGGTGTTTTGTCCGCAGCTGGTGCCGACATGGAACATGTGCATTTTGTCGTAGCGTCGACCGATTCGGTCTGGATGCGCGACTACGGGCCACGCTTCATCAACGATTCGGGTCGTCGTGCGATTGTCGACCACACCTACAACCGGCCACGTCCGAACGACAACCTGTTTCCATCGAACTACGGTGCGCAGATCGGCGAGCCGGTGTACGCGTTGCCGTTGATCCACGGCGGCGGAAACTTCCATCTGTTCGGCAACCGCGATGCCTGGATGACGCGCCTGGTTGTCAACGAGAATCCGGGTTTGAGCGAGCAGCAGATCACCAACTACTTTGCCGCCTACGAAGGCCTCGCCGTCACCCTGACCGATCCGTTTCCATCGAGCTATGACTCGACCCAGCACATCGACATGTGGATGCTGCCGCTCGAAGATCACAAGGTCATCATCGGCGAATATGCGGCCGGCGAAGGCGGCGGCGTGCCGAAGACGGTGACCGATGCGACCACAGCCCAGATGCAGACACTGGGCTATACGGTCTTGCGCACGCCGGGCTGGCAGAGTGGTGGTACCCACTACACCTATACGAATTCGGTGGTGGTCAACCAGGTCGTGCTGATCTGTCGCTTCAACGGACAGGATGCGCGCAACGCGGCCGCGCTGGCCACCTATCAGAGCGCCTTGCCCGGACATGACATCGTCGCGGTGGACTGCAGCTCGATCATCACCCAGGCCGGGGCGATCCATTGCATCGTCATGCATGTGCCGGACCTGCTGTTCCGCGACGAGTTCGATCCTGCGGGATGAAGCTCCCGTTTCGACATGGGCGTTCGCTGGCATGAATCGCCTGACCCTGATCGACACGGCGCCGATTCCCGGTGGCGGTGAACTGCGCCTGTTTGCCGAAGGCGATCACTATTCGATCAAGATCGCCGGTGGTGGCGATCTGATGTCGACGCGCATGCATGGTTCCGAAGAGGCATTGGCGCGAATCACGTGTGAGCGGATTGCGGCCATCGCCGAGCCGCGAATCCTGATCGGCGGGCTCGGCATGGGCTTCACACTCGCGGCATCACTGGCGCAACTTGGCGAAAAAGCAAGAATCATCGTCGCCGAACTGGTGCCGGGCGTGATCGCCTGGAATCGCGGGCCGCTGGGACAGCACGCCGGCCATCCGCTCGACGATGCGCGCGTCGAAGTGCAAGCGTGCGATGTGGCCGCCGTGATCAGGGCCGAACGATCGAGCCTCGATGCGATCCTGCTCGATGTCGACAATGGCCCCGGCGGCTTGACCCAGGTTGGCAATGACTGGCTGTATGCGATGCCGGGGCTGGCCGCGTCGATGGCCGCGCTGCGTCCGAACGGCGTGCTCGCGATCTGGTCGGCGCATGCCGATCGCAAATTCTCCGAGCGTCTGCGCCAAAGCGGTTTTGCGGTCGATGAAGTGCCGGTTCGCGCGCATGGCAACAAGGGCGCACGCCACCTGATCTGGCTGGCGACCAAGCCGACGGGGCAGTCCGGGTCATCCGTTCGGTGCGGCACGCCCACCAAGCCAGCGGTCATGCGTCGGCGTTGAATCAATCGGTGCCGACTCGGACGAAGCGCCTATCGACGATCGGCGATGGATTCGTCGTTGCTGACCAGTCCATCCTGCTGGCGTCGGTGCGCATCGACGACGATGTTCCAGCCACGCGAGGTCAGTTCCTGCTGGCTGCGTGGCGTCGCGCTGCCACTGACAAGCACGGTCTTGTGCTTGTTGCGGAACTCCTCGCTGTCGAGAAAGCGCGCGACCTCGCCGGTCCAGGCCAGGTAATCGATCGGCAGTGGCAGGACGCGCTCACCGTCGACACTGTCATAGGCCAGACCGGCGCCAACCGTGAGCAGATGCCCGCCATGCGCGCGCGGGCCGAGACGGTCGGCAACCAGGCCCAGCGCATTGACGATGTAGCGCGCCTCAAGCTCTGATTGCGCGGTGATTGCCAGTTCGAGCAGGGCATCGCCACCGACTTCCGGCTGCAAGCGTTCGAGTGCGTCGAGCAGGGCCGTTTGCAGGGTCGGTGTAAAGGTGCCACGACGCAGGAACTGGCGCGTCAGCAGCTCATCGCGGCAATACCGACCCAGACGCTTCGCATTGCGTTCGCGCAACTGCTCGGGATCGAGTTTCCAGACCAGGTCGTTGAGTTGGCTGCCGTAGGCGAGACCGATGCCGCCGACGCCACCGATCGTGCCGAGTGCCGTGGCCGCGGCAAAGTGGCCGCTCGCGCCGGCCCAGGCGAACTTGTCGAGACGTTCGCGCAGGTAAGGATTGCTCGTGTAAGGATCGATGCCGAGCCGTTCGGCGAGTTCACGGCGGACCTGTCCGTATTTGAGCTGACGCTTGATCTCGCGCCCGGCCTCGTCGCCTACATCGGCGTACCAGCTGTCATTGCCATTGGCGGAGTCTGCGCTCGCTTCGGCACGATCGATGTCGCGCGCTTCAGTCATCGGGCCATCCGCGCGTGGGTACGGATTGCCATTGGCGCCGAACTCGCGTGCGCCGCGATCGGACAGGGCTTGCGCCTGATTGCCGATCCGTTTCAGGCGATTGCCGAAATAGCGCGCGACACCGGCTGGAATTCCGCTCAGGGTTCGCACCGGGTGGCGCAGGATCTGACCGAGGCCTTGCGCGGTTTTCGTCACCGAGGCATCCGCCGCATCGACAAACGCCTGGCTGCGAGTCAAGCCTTCGAGCGCTTCGAGTGCGGGCAACTCGGCGATGCGCTCGCCGAGGATTTCGACGCTTTCGGCGTGGATCGGCCCAATCGCGGTATCGATCGTGAAGCGCGCCATGTAGCCGCGGATTTCGACATGCGGATCGACCTGGTAGCCCGGGCCTGACAACAACGCGGGCCGCACGAAACTGGTCGCGCCAAGCACCGGTTCGACTTCATAGTCGAGCACCGGCACGGCCTGCGCCGACATCGACAGCAGCAGGGCGGCAAACAGGACGGCCAGAGGGACAGGGCATTGGGCGGACATGAGGCGGTGCGGGTTCTCGGCTGGGATCGAATGCACGTCGGTTTGACGATTCGCGGTGTCTTGACCGCGCCGGGCGAAGTCTAGCCACATTCGCATGAACCGCTCGGTATCATGAGCTGAGAACCCCAGGCTGCATGCTCGCGCCGTGGTGGATCAGCGGATGGCGGAAAGGGAAGGCGATGCAGGCAGCACAATTCATCCATGGAAACCGGCTTGAAATTCTCGCCGATCGGCTGATCGATGATCTGCAGGCCCAGGCTGCCGGCGATCCACTGCAGCCGCTGGTCGTCGTCGTCGCCCATCCGGCGCTGGGACGCTGGTTGCAGGAACGCATCGCGCGCCGTCGCGGAATCGCGATCAACATCCAATTCCCGCTGCCGTCGACCTTTGTCTGGCAGGTATTGCGCCGTTTCTCCGGCAAGCTGCCGCGCGAATCGGCGTTCTCGCGTGAGGCTCTGGTCTGGCGCATTCACGCCGCCTTGCCCGCGTTGGCCGAGGGCACCCACTTCGAACGCGTGCGCCATTATCTCGGCGATCCGTCCGACCAGCGCCAACGCTATGAACTGGCCGTGGTGATTGCCCGCCTGTTCGATGAATACACGATGGCGCGGCCGCAATGGATCCGCGACTGGAAGCACGGCCGCCTCGAATTCGACGATGTCGACGAGCGCTGGCAAGCCGAACTGATGCGCCATCTCGCCCAATCGGTCGACGAGCTGGATCGTGCCAGCCTGATGCGCAAGGTACTGGGCGAAATCGCGCAGGCGCCGGATTTGCCGCGCGGACTCGAAGCGGGATTCTCGATCTTCGGCGCCGCGCATCTGCCACCGTTGTTGCTGGAATTCTTCCTCGCCCTGGCCCAGCGCGTGCCGCTGCGTTTTTACCAGCCCAATCCCTGCCTCGACTACTGGGGTGACATCGTTTCCGATCGCGAGCGTGCGCGACGCCGCCAGTTGTGGGCCGCACACGGTCGGCGCGACGAGGAGGCGTATCTGGAAACCGGCCATCCACTGCTGGCTTCGTGGGGTGGACTCGGTCGCGAGTTTTTGAAGGCGATCCATGCGCCGGATCTGGTCGTGCATGACGACGATGCGTTTGCCGCACCGGTCTCGACGGGACTGCTCGGCTGGCTGCAAGCCGGCATCCTCCTGCTCGATCCGCAACACGCGCCGCCGCCAGCGCTCGAGCGTGTGCCCTCGCTGCAGTTGCACCAGTGCGCCAGTCGCCGCCGCGAGGTCGAAGTCCTGCGCGATGAATTGCTGCGTCTCTTCGACACGCTCGACGGCTTGCTGCCGCACGAGATTGTCGTCATGTCGCCGCGCATCGAGGATTACGTGCCCTACATCGGCGCCGTCTTTGGCGACGATGATGCACTGGCGATTCCCTACGCCATCAGCGACGTGCCGCTGCGCGCGACGCATCCGCTGATCGACGCGTTCGCGCGCATCCTCACCCTTGGCGAAAGCCGCATCGCGGTCAGCGAGATCCTCGGCCTGCTCGCCGAGCCGGCGATCGCACGCCGCTACGGCCTCGACGGCGAAGCGCAGGATTGGCTGCGCATCTGGATCGCCGACAGCGGCATTCGCTGGGGCCTCGATGCCGCGTTCCGCGCCGAACTGGGTGCCGCCGCGATCGACGAGACGACCTGGCGCTTCGGCTTCAATCGCCTGCTGCTGGGCTATGCCAGTGGCGACGACGCAACGATGTGCGCCGATGTGGTGCCGGCAATCAATGTCGAGGGCAGCTCGGCGCAATGGCTGGGCCAGTTCGCGCGCTTTGTCGATGCGATTGCGGCGACCCGCTCCGGCTTTACCCGACCGCGCAGCGCAGACGATTGGAAGACATGGTTGATCGAGCGGCTTGAAGCCTTGCTCGACAGCGAAACGACCGACCCTGCCGAACTCGGCGCGATCCGTGATCTGCGCGAGGCGATTGCCGCGTTCGGCAATGACGCCGCACGCTGGCTCGGTGATGAGCCGATCGCATTTGATGTCGTGCGCAGCGCGCTCGATGCCGCGATTGCCGAGCCGCGCGCGGCGCGGGCAGGGCGCTTCGGCATCACCTTCTGCGGCATGGTGCCAATGCGCAATGTGCCGCATCGCGTGGTCTGCGTGCTCGGCCTGGATGCCGGCGAGTTTCCGCGTCGACAACCGCCGGCTGGTTTCAACCTGATGCGCAAGCATCCTCGCCCCGGTGACCGCACGATCCGCGAAGACGACCGCTTTCTGTTTCTGGAAAGCCTGATCGCCGCGCGGGAGGTGTTCTATCTGAGTCACGTCGATCGCGATGCGAAGGCGGGGGCAGGCAATCCGCCCTCGCCGCTGGTCGAGGAACTGACCGGCTTCCTTGCCGCGGCTTATGGTGAGGATGCCTGGGAAATCGTGCAGCCGGCGATCGTCCGTCAGCATCCGATGCACGCGTTTGCGCCGGAATGCTTCCGCGCCGATTCGGCTGCGCCGAGCTATGACCGGCGCTGGTGGCGTGCGGCACAAAAGTTGATCGATGGCTGGGTCGATCCGGCACCGTTTGTTACTGGCTTCGATGCGTCACCGATCGCGCCGTCTGCGGTCGATTCGGCGACCGGGTGGAGCGAGGTTTCGATCGATGAGTTGCTGATCTGGCTGGGCCATCCGGCGCGTGCGTTCTTCCGTCAGCAACTGCCGCTGCATCTGCACGAAGCCGAACAGGATGAAGATGTCGAAGCCTTCACGCTGGATGGATTGTCGCGCTACCAGCTCGCCGACCGTCTGCTTGGCCCGCCGTCGTCACGCCCCGATCTGAAACGCTTGCAGCGCGAAGGTGCCTTCCCTCTCGGCGTTGTCGGGCAGCAGGCCTGGGACACGTTGACAGCGCAAGTCGAGTCACTCGAACAAGCTGCCATCGATCTGCTGGGCGGCGCGTTCCAGCCCGTTGCCGTGGAAGCCACGGCCATCGAGTTTGCTGATCTGCGTGTGCGAGTCAGCGGGGCGATTCGTCACCTGGTGCATACAGTGGAGGGTTCGCGTGTGCTGTTGCTCAGTCGGCCGGGCCGGATTCGCGGCATCGACCTGGCCCGGCTCGCCCTTGAGCACGCCTTGCTCGGCGGTGATCAGGATGATCCCCGAATGTTTGCGATCGGTCTGGAAAAAGGCGAAATCAAGCGGATTGCACTGAAGCCGGCCACGGCCATGCTCGACTGGATCTGCAATCTGGTGGCGTGGCGCACACGCGGCCTGCAGCGGCCATTGACCGCGTTCCGCAACAGCGCCGAGGCGTTTGCGGCCTCGATGCAACGCTACGGGGTTGCGGAGAAAGCGCGCGAAGCCGCGCGCAAAGTCTGGTCCGATGGCGACTTCCCGGAGAACGCCGATCCTCATCACGAATTACTGGCGCGTCATCACGGCGATGCGGTGCTGGACGAGTCTTTCGAGAGCTTCGCGACCGACGTGTTCCTGCCGCTGTTCGAGGCGGTCGGGGAGATCAGGCGATGAGCCAGACACTGGATGCGGCGACGCTGACACTCGGCGGCCAACACCTGATCGAAGCCAGCGCCGGCACCGGCAAGACCTTCAACATCGCCTTGCTCTATCTGCGCCTGCTGCTGGAGAGCAAGTTCCACGTGCGCGAGATTGCCGTGGTCACCTTCACCGATGCGGCGACGCGTGAGCTGCGCGGTCGCCTGCGTGCGCGCATTGCCGAGGCCATCGAGCGGCTGCAGGCGGATGAGTCTGAGCTGCCGGATGAGCTGGATCGGATATTGAACAAGCATCGAGCCGACAAGGCTTCGATGGACGCTGCCACGAATATTCTTTCATCGGCATTGGTTGGATTCGACGAAGCGCGCATCTCGACCCTGCATGGCCTGTGCCGGCAATTGCTCGCCGAGCACGCCTTCGAGGCTGGCCTGCCGTTCTTCGAACTCGACAACGATGCCGGCACCGAGGCTGCGCAGGAATTGGTGCGCGACTTCTGGCGCCGGCATGTCATCGTCGATGCCGACGAGGCCATCGACGCCGTTCTCGAACGCTGGAGCGCGCCTGCGGATCTGGCGGCGGACCTGTTGCGCTCGCAGGCGCTGGCCTTGCCGTCATCGCGGATTGATCCGGAGGATCCACAGGCGTGGGTCGAACGTGTCCGTGATTCCCGCACCAAGGCACTCGCTGAATGGCGGGAATTGCATGCCAGGGGTCAAGTCGCCATCGCCATGCAACAGTTGCACGAGGCGGTCGCGGACAAGTTGCTCTCGGCGGCAAAGGACAAGCCGCACGCGCCCGCTTCCATGCAAGCCTGCGCCGATGCCTGTGCCGGCGATCCGGTCAACGTCGACGTGCGCGCGCTCCACGCATTGAGCGAAAGCGCGATCACGGCTGCGCTTCTGGCCAAGGCACAAAAGGCGGGCTGGGCGCCCTCTGCCGAACTGGGCGAGGTCTCGCTCTGTGTCGAGAACCTGCAGCGCGCCCGCCGCGAATTCGATGCCGCCCTGCTCGCGCGCTTCACTGGCGCGGCGATCGAGTTCGTGCGCCACGGCCTCGCCGAGCGCCGCGAGCGCCTGCGCCGCTTCGGTTTTGATGATCTCATCGGCCAGTTGCACGAACGCCTGCTCGGCGCGTCTGGCGAGCAACTGGCACGCAGCATCGCGGCCGAGATACCGGCCCTGCTGGTCGACGAGTTCCAGGACACAGATCCGTTGCAATACGCAATCCTGCATCGCATTCACGCGGCCCGCGCCGACTCCGTATTGCTGCTGATCGGTGATCCGAAACAGGCCATCTATCGCTTCCGCGGGGGCGACATCCACACCTATCACGCGGCCGCCCGCGATGCGGGCGACAACCGCCATACCTTGCGTGAGAACTGGCGCTCGGATGCCGCCTTGATCGCCGCGGCCAACACGGTGTTTGACGGTGTCGGTGATCCGTTCCTGGTCGACTTCATCCAGTTCGAGCCGGCGCACTTTCCGCAGGGCAAGGACACGCCGGCACATTGGCTGGCCAGCGACGCACCGCTGACTGTGTGGCGCTTGCCGGATCGCATCGAGAAGGACAAGCCCAAGGCGTGGACCGCCGGCACCTTTGCCGAGCGCATCCTCGCCGAGGTCTGCGCGGAAATCCGCGGAATCCTCGCCACGGCGCGCGAGCGTGGGGTCGAGGTTCCGAGCATCGCCGTGCTCGTCAGCAGCAACCGCCAGGCCGAGCAGGCCGCACGTCAGCTCGCCCAATGGAATATCGCCTGCGACTATCTGAGCGCGGCGAGCGTCTATGCGAGCCACGAGGCGATCGAGATCGAGCGGTTGCTGGCCGCCCTCGATGCGCCAGCCGATTCGGCGCGCGTGCGCGCCGCGCTGGCGACCGAACTGCTCGGCGTCGATCTGCACGATCTGCTCTCCGCGCGAGACGACCTTGCGCTGTGGGAAGACCAGCTCGCGCAAATCGCCAGCTTGCGTCAGCGCTGGATCGATCGCGGCGCCTACGCGACGATCGCGCATTGTGTGCAACGGGCTGCCGAACGGCTGCTGCCGCGCTGGGATGGTCGGCGTCGCGTCACCAATCTTCTGCATCTCGCCGAATTGCTGCAACACGAATCGGCGCGACGCTCGACACCGGCCGAGTTGCTGCATTGGCTCGGTCAGCGTCGCATCGAAGCCGACGAGAAGCGCGGGGCGGGCCATGCCGAACAGCTGCGTCCGGCGAATGATTCCGGCGCGGTGCAGGTGTTGACCGTGCATCGCAGCAAGGGACTGCAGTACGACGTCGTCTTTGCCCCGTTCGCGATGGGCACGTTCTGGAAGTCGCTGGAGAATCGCGACCAGGCCGACGAGGCGGTTGCCTGGCATGCCGGCGACGAGCTGCGCATCGACATCGGTGGCCCGGAGTGGAAGGCGCATGCACTCGCCCAGCGTGACGAACAATTTGCAGAAAGCCTGCGTCTCGCCTATGTCGCGATCACCCGCGCGCGCCATCGCGTGTGGCTGGCGTGGGCCTGGGCGAATACCGGTACGAGCAGTACCAGTCTGACGGGTCCGTTCGCCTGGCTGTGGTTCCGTGATGATGCGATCACGCGCCCAGATCAACTGGCTCGTCTGAAAGATCAACTTGAAGGAATCGGCAAGTCATTCGACGCCCTGGTCGAGCGGTCGAATCAGCGCATCGGCATGCAGTGGTTAACCGTCGAATCACCCGATGTCGATCGGCTTGCCGATGACCGCGACTTGGCTGAACTGGCCGTCGCCGAATTCGAGGGCAGGATCGAGCGCGGCCTGGAAACGCTCAGCTACAGCCGTCTGTTTGGCGGCGGTCAGCACGCGCCACTGGCCGATCACGACGAATTCGACACGCCGCTGGCCACGGTCCCGGCGCTGGTGGTCGAGGATCCCGTGCCGCAATGGCCACGAGGTGCCGCGTTCGGCGTCTGCGTGCATCAGGTCTTCGAAGATGTCGCCTTCGCCGAACTGGCGAATGCCGGCGTGCATGCTGATCTCGCCCGCATCTGCGCCGATCATGGCTATGCCGGTGACGAGATTGAAACGATCGCGATGATCACCCGCGCCGGCGTGCGCAGCGAACTGATCCCGGGTTCCGGACTGTGCCTGATGGATCTCGCCGAGGGTGAGTCGCGGGCCGAACTGGAGTTCCTGTTTCCGCTCGGCGCGGCTCGTCTCGATGCATTCGAACAGCTGCTGGCGACCTGGCCTGACTACGCCCGCGCACCGGGTGAACTGGTCACGCGGCGCTCAAGCGTGCGCGGCCTGATGACCGGATATATCGACCTCGTGTTGCGCTGGCAGGATCGCTATTACGTGCTCGACTACAAGACCAACCTGCTCGGTCCCGCCCGTGCCGACTACGCGCCCGAGCGATTGCCGGCAGCGATCCGCGCGCACGACTACGACCTGCAATACCTGATCTACCTTGTCGCCCTGCAGCGCTTCCTGCGCGCGCGCCTTGGTGACGAATATGACTATGAGCAGCACATTGGCGGTTCGTTGTACCTGTTCGTGCGCGGCATGCGCGAAGGAGATGTCGCCGGTATCCATCACGATCGTCCACCGGCCGCCTTGATCGATGCGCTCGATGCCTGGTGCGAAGGAGAGTCGGCATGAGTGCATTCGAGCAGGTGCGTGAAGGCGGTTTCAGCGCGCTCGATGCCGCGCTCATCGACGCCTTCGAGTCGATCTGGCCGGACAGCGACAAGGCCGCCTTGCATGTGGCCGCGCTGAACAGCTGGGCGGTCGGTCGCGGCCACAGTTGCTTCACGCCGGAGCTGCTCGCCGAATGGCCGTCGAGTACCGAACCGGGATCCCGTGAGCGCGCCATCCGCGCATGGCATGAGGCCTTGCGTGCGGGTGCTTGGCCGCAGGCGGATTTCATCGGCACGGCAGCGGGCGATTCGCCAATCGTCGTCGAGGGCGAGCGCGCCTGGTTGCGCCGCTACTGGCGCTACGAGCGCGAGATCGAAGCCGCTCTGCGTGAGCGCGCAATTCCGTTCACAACGATGCCCGCGGCCGGCGAAGTTGCGCAAGCCCTCGATGCGTTGCTGCCAAGAGCCGATGCCGAGGAAACCGATTGGCAACGCGTCGCCGCCGTGACCGCCTTGCGTGCGCCGCTGACCGTGATCTGCGGCGGCCCCGGTACCGGCAAGACCTTCACCGCCTTGCGTGTGCTCGCCCTGATCCAGCAATTCGCCGGTTGTCCCTTGCGCATGGTTCTCGCCGCACCGACTGGCAAGGCGGCGCAGCGCCTCGCGGAAGCAGCCCAGCTCGGCCTGCAACAACTGCCGCTGAGCGAGGATCAGCGCGCCGGTCTGCCCAGCGAAGCCATGACGTTGCATCGCCTGCTCGGCTTCCATCCGCAATCGGTGCAGCCGGCACGCGATGCCTCGCACCTGCTCGATCTGGATGTGCTCGTTGTCGATGAATGTTCGATGGTCGACCTGCCGCTGATGGCCAAGCTGCTGCGTGCATTGAAACCCGAATGCCGGCTGATCCTGCTCGGCGATCCCGACCAGTTGCCGGCCGTCGAGAATGGCGCCGTGCTGGCGACACTGGCCGCGCAGAATTTGCGCAACGAGCAATCCGTCGAATCGGCGCAATGGCTTGCCGATACGCAAGCCGCAAATGTTGAATCGGGTAGCGGAATTTCCGCGCTCGGCGCGCGCATCGTGCGCCTGGAACGGCCACGCCGCTTTGGTGGTGATTCGGGTATCGCGCGGCTTGTGCGTGCGATACGTCTCGGTGATGCCGGGCAGGTGTTCGCCAGCCTGACCGACAGCGAAGACATCCACTGGAGCGAGCAACCTTGGCGGCTCGACAGCGCGGCGACGCGCGCCGCGTTGCGTGAATCCTGGCAAGGTCTGGCTGCCGCCGGCTCACCGCAAGAGGCGCTCGATTGTCTGGGACGCTATCGCATCCTCTGTGCGCTGCGCGAAGGCCCGCGTGGCGTGGCCGGCCTCAACCAGGCGGTCGCCAGTGCCTTGC
This sequence comes from Lysobacterales bacterium, assembly GCA_016721015.1. Taxonomy (GTDB): domain Bacteria; phylum Pseudomonadota; class Gammaproteobacteria; order Xanthomonadales; family Rhodanobacteraceae; genus Dokdonella. Next base: position 603,186 of record JADKJL010000012.1, on the reverse strand, counting down.
ATGGTGCGCTGGCTGCGCAAATGTTCATCGCCGGCCGGCCGATCCTGATCACCAGCAACCAGCATGCGCTCGGTCTCTACAACGGCGATGTCGGCGTGCTCCTGGGTGAGCATGCCGATGCGCCGCTGCGCGCATGGTTTGCGCGTCGCGACGGCGGCGTGCAGGCGTTGTTGCCGGCACAACTACCACCGCACGAGAGCGCCTACGCGATGACCGTGCACAAGGCGCAGGGCTCCGAGTTCGATACGGTCGAACTGGTCCTGCCCGACGAGCCGCATCCCCTGCTCACCCGCGAATGGCTCTACACCGCCGCCAGTCGCGCCCGCACGCAACTGCGCATCCACGCCAGCCGCGAGGTGATTGCCGCGGCACTCCAGCAGCGCACACGACGCATCAACGGGCTGCGCTTCGACTGAGCGCCGCTCGTCGTGGGACCTCTCTCAACCGTGATGCTGTTCGCCGGGGTTGAGTCAGAGCATCGCGACTGAAGTCGCTCCCACGATGCTCCGCGATTTTGTGGGAGCGGTTCCAACCGCGATGCCTTTCGCGCAGGGGTGAGCCAGAGCATCGCGACTGAAGTCGCTCCCACGATGCCCCGCGTTTTTGTGGGAGCGGTTTCAACCGCGATGCTGTTCGCCGGGTTGAGCCAGAGCATCGCGACTGAAGTCGCTCCCACGATACTCCGCGATTTTGTGAGAGCGGTTTCAACCGCGATGCTGTTCGCCGGGTTGAGCCAGAGCATCGCGACTGAAGTCGCTCCCACGACGCCCCGGGATTTTGTGGGAGCGGTTTCAACCGCGATGCTGTTCGCCGGGGTTGAGTCAGAGCATCGCGACTGAAGTCGCTCCCACGACGCCCCGGGATTTTGTGGGAGCGGTTTCAACCGCGATGGCTTTCGTGCAGGGCTGAGCCAGAGCATCGCGACTGAAGTCGCTCCCACGACGCCCCGCGATTTTGTGGGAGCGGTTTCAACCGCGATGCCTTTTCGCCGGGGCTGAGCCAGAGCATCGCGACTGAAGTCGCTCCCACGATGCCCCGCGTTTTTGTGGGAGCGGTTTCAACCGCGATGCTGTTCGCCGGGTTGAGCCAGAGCATCGCGACTGAAGTCGCTCCCACGACTCTCGAATTTTGTGGGAGCGGTTTCAACCGCGATGCCTTTCGCGCAGGGCTGAGCCAGAGCATCGCGACTGAAGTCGCTCCCACGATGCCCCGCGTTTTTGTGGGAGCGGTTTCAACCGCGATGCCTTTCGCGCAGGGCTGAGCCAGAGCATCGCGACTGAAGTCGCTCCCACGATGCCCCGCGTTTTTGTGGGAGCGGTTTCAACCGCGATGCTTTTCACCGAAGTGGCGCACCATGCGCAATTTTCCTACAAGCGTTTTCCGGTTTTTCCATATCGGGACAGGCGTGAACACCTGAAACTGTCCGCATGGACGCCAGTCATTTTCCACGCTCAGGTTCCTCGCGCTTGCGCAGCGGGCGATCCAGCGAACCCGGCCGCATTTATCTGATCACGTTTCACACGCGGGAGCGCAAGATGCGGTTCCGCGATTGGGATTGTGCTTGCGCGATGATTCGATCATCGACATCAACTCAGGTGCTGCGGGATTCGACATTGCTCTGCTGGGTCTTGATGCCGGATCACTGGCATGGGCTGATCGAAGTGGGCCAACATGACGAGTTGCCGTTGCTGATTCGCCGAATCAAGGGAGTGTCGGCGCGCGCGGTCAACAGCGTCCGGGGCTCGCTGGGCAGCGTTTGGGCAGGCGGATTCCATGACCACGCGATTCGCGCAGACGAGGATCTGCTCGACATCGCCCGCTACGTCATTCTCAATCCAGGGCGGGCGGGGTTGGCGGCGCGCGTCGGTGATTATCCGTATTGGGATTCGATCTGGTTGGATTCGTCAGAAAGGCGCCCTCATTCGTCTCGTGGGAGCGGCTCTAGCCGCGATGCTGTTGGAGTGCCAGAGCAAAAGCATCGTGACTGAAGTCACTCCCACGACGCTCGAATATCCCATACCCCTCGTTTCTCGTGGGAGCGGCTTGACCAGCCATTCGGCTGTTGAAAGCAGCCGCGATGCTGTTGGAGTGCCAGAGCAAAAGCATCGTGACTGAAGTCACTCCCACGACGCTCAGCGCTTTTTGTGGGAGCGGTTTCAACCGCGATGCCTTTCGTGCGGAGCTGAGTCAGAGCATCGCGACTGAAGTCGCTCCCGATGCCCGCGTTTTAATGGGAGCGGTTTCAACTGCGATGCTTTGCACAGGGAATGAGCAAAAGCATCGCGACTGAAGTCGCTCCCACGATGCTCCGCGATTTTGTGGGAGCGGTTTCAACCGCGATGCTTGTCAAAGGGCGAGCCAATGCATCGCGACTGATGGAAGTCCCTTTCGCGGTTGAATGAAGTCACTCCCGCGAGATGAGACTCGTGTCGTGCTGGCCGGCTCCGGTATCCTTGGCGGATGAATGACATGACCTCCCACGATTCGATTCGCTCGGTGCTCTGGCGCGGTGACCGGCTGCGCCTGCTTGATCAACGCAAGCTGCCGTTTGCCGAGGACTACATCGATTGCATGAGCGCCGCCGAGGTCGCCCAGGCGATCCGTGATCTGGTCGTGCGCGGTGCGCCGGCGATCGGCATTTCGGCGGCCTGGGGCGTGGTGCTCGCTGCGCAACGCGGGCGCGACGCACTCGCCGCCGCCTTGCCGGTGCTGCGTGCAGCGCGGCCGACGGCGGTCAATCTGATGTGGGCGCTGGATCGCATGCATCGCCGCATCGCCGAAGGTGCAGACGCGAGCGCGCTCGAGCACGAGGCGCAGAAGATCCAGGACGAGGATCTGGCCGCCAACCGGCACATGGGTGAACTCGGTGCCAGCCTGCTTGGCGATGATGTCGGCGTGATGACCCATTGCAATACCGGCTCGCTGGCAACCGCCGGCTATGGCACCGCCCTGGGCGTGATTCGCGCCGGCGTCGGCAGCGGCCGGATCAAGCGCGTTTTCGCAGGCGAGACGCGACCCTGGCTGCAAGGCGCGCGGCTGACCATGTGGGAGCTGGTTCGTGATCAAATTCCGGCGACCCTGGTATCCGATTCCGCCGCCGCGCACCTGATGAAATCCGGCCAGGTGCAATGGGTGATTGTCGGTGCCGACCGCATCGCCGCGAATGGTGATGTGGCCAACAAGATTGGTACTTATCAACTCGCCATCGTCGCCCGTCATCATGGGGTGAGGTTCATGGTCGTCGCACCGGCCTCGACGGTCGACATGTCCACGCCATCCGGCGGACAGATCGAGATCGAGATGCGGGATCCGGACGAATTGCTCGCCCATTCCGGCCAACGCACGGTGGTCGAAGGCGCGGTCGCCTGGAACCCGGTTTTCGATGTGACGCCGGCTGCCCTGATCGATGCGATCGTCACCGAGCGTGGCGTGATCGAGAAGCCGGATGCCGCCGGCATGCGCGGGCTGTTCGCCTGATGATCGCGGTCAGCGGCCGATGAACCACGCCGTTCGACGATGACGGGCTCGGCCTGATGCGTCAGTTCCTCCTGTTCTTTGTCGGCGGCTTCATTGGCTTCCTCATCGACGCCGGCATCGTCCAGTTGCTGGTGTCGGCATTTGCCGCCAATCCGTATCTGTCGCGCCTGCTCTCGTTCCTCGCCGCCGCCAGCGCAACATGGCTGTTCAACCGGCGCTTCACCTTCAAGAACGTCCGGCACTACGGACGCTTTGGCGAATGGTCGCGCTACCTGTTGGCGATGAGCGGCGGGTTCCTGGTCAATTTTTCGATCTACTCGGCGCTGGTCTACCACCATGGCTTGTTCCAGCGCCTGCCGGCGCTTGCCGTGGCGATCGGTTCGCTGGGCGGTTTCGTGATCAATTTTTCGGCATCGAGACTCTGGATCTACCGCCAGCGCAAGCCTTGACCCAACCCGCTCGAAGCCGCGTTTCCGCCGGCCGCGCCGAGGCGGCGTGCGAGTGCGTTTCCGCAGCTGCGGGCGGGTGTCATTTCGTGCTAATATTTCGCGTTTTCGCCGCGATCATTCCGGCACCACGACACGACTTCGTTGCGAGTCGTAACGTCTTGATTCATATGGAAGAAATGCTCAATGGCTGAGTTCGCCAAAGAAGTCATACGCGTCAACATCGAAGACGAAGTCCGGCAAAGCTATCTCGACTACGCGATGAGCGTCATTGTCGGTCGCGCCTTGCCCGACGTGCGCGACGGTCTCAAGCCTGTCCATCGACGCATTCTGTATGCGATGCAGGAGTCGAACACGGTCTGGAATCGCCCCTATGTGAAGTGCGCCCGCGTCATCGGTGACGTGATGGGCAAGTACCATCCGCATGGCGATTCCTCGATCTACGATGCGCTGGTGCGCATGGCCCAGGATTTCTCGATGCGCTACATGCTCATCGACGGCCAGGGCAACTTCGGCTCGGTCGATGGCGACAGCGCGGCGGCGATGCGCTACACCGAATGCCGCCTCGACAAGCTCAGCTCCGAATTGCTCGCCGATATCGACAAGGAAACCGTCGATTTCCAGCCCAATTACGACGAGAAGGAGCTCGAGCCGAGCGTGCTTCCCGCGCGCATCCCGAACCTGCTGATCAATGGGTCGGCCGGTATCGCGGTCGGCATGGCGACCAATGTGCCGCCGCACAACCTGACCGAAGTGCTGAGCGCCTGCATCGCCCTGATCGACAATCCCGAGCTCGAATTCGAGGACTTGATGCGTCTCGTGCCGGGTCCGGATTTCCCGACCGCCGGCATCATCAATGGCTCGGCCGGCATCGTCGAGGCCTATCGCACCGGTCGCGGCCGCATCCTCGTGCGTGCCAGGGCCGAAGTTGAAGTCGAAGCCAACGGCCGCGAGACGATCATCGTCCACGAGCTGCCGTTCCAGGTGAACAAGGCACGGCTGATCGAGAAGATCGCCGAGCTGGTCAAGGAAAAGAAGATCGAGGGTATCTCCGAACTGCGCGACGAGTCCGACAAGGACGGCATGCGCGTGGTCATCGAGGTGCGCAAGGATGCGATGGGCGATGTCCTGCTCAACAACCTCTACCAGCAGACCCAGTTGCAGGTCACCTTCGGCATCAACATGGTCGCCCTCGTCAATGGCCAGCCGCGTACGCTGGGCCTGCGCGAGATTCTCGATGCCTTCATCCGCCATCGTCGCGAAGTGGTTACCCGGCGCACGATCTTCGATCTGCGCAAGGCGCGCGATCGCGCCCATATCCTCGAAGGCCTGACCGTTGCGCTCGCCAACATCGACGAGATGATCGAGCTGATCAAGACCTCGGCATCCAGTGACGAAGCCAAGCAGCGCATGCTTGCGCGGCGTTGGGAGCCGGGTCTGGTGCGCTCGCTGTTGTCGGCCTCCGGTGCGGATGTCTCGAAACCCGAGAAGCTTGATCCCGGCGTCGGCCTTGGCGAAAGCGGCTACCAGCTCTCCGAGGCGCAGGCGCAACAGATTCTCGAAATGCGCCTGAGCCGTCTGACCGGTCTCGAGCAGGAAAAACTGACCGATGAATACAAGGAGCTGCTCACCATCATCCTCGGCCTGATCGAGATCCTCGAAGATCCGGCACGCCTGCTCGCGGTGATTCGTGGCGAGCTGGTCAAGCTCAAGGAAGATTTCGGCGACGCACGACGCACGGTCATCCAGGTCAACCAGGACGATCTCGACATGCTCGACCTGATCGAGCCGGAAGATGTCGTCGTCACGCTGTCGCACACCGGTTACGCCAAGCGCCAGCCGGCCAGCATCTACCGCGCGCAGAAGCGGGGTGGCAAGGGACGTTCGGCTTCCGCCTTGAAGGATGAGGATTTCGTCGAGCGGCTGTGGATCGCCAATACCCACGACACCTTGCTGACCTTCACCAGCAGCGGTCGCGTTTACTGGCTCAAGGTATACCAGATGCCGGATGCCGGGCCGAATGCGCGCGGCAAGCCGATCGTCAATCTGCTGCCGCTGCAGGAAGGCGAGAAGGTCCAGGCCATCCTCCCGGTTGCCGAATATTCCGCAGATCGTTTCGTCTTCTTTGCCACTGAAAACGGCACCGTCAAGAAGACGCCGCTGACCGAATACGCCTACCAGCTGCAGAAGGGCAAGATCGCGATCGGCCTGGCCGATGATGATTCGCTGGTCGATGTGCAGATCACCGATGGCAACAGCGACATCCTGTTGTTCGCCTCCAATGGCAAGACGGTGCGTTTTGACGAGAACACCGTGCGCTCGACCGGGCGAACCGCCAGCGGTGTCCGCGGTATCCGTCTGGCCAAGGGCGAAAAGGTGGTCAGCCTGATCGTGCGTGATGGCGACAACGACATCCTCACCGCAACCGAACGCGGTTACGGAAAGCGCACCGAGTTGGCCGAATATCCGCGCAAGGGCCGCGGCAACCAGGGCGTGATCGGCATCAAGTGCTCGGAGCGCAATGGTGAGCTGGTCGGTGCCGTGCAGATCGGCGAAGAACACGAACTGATGCTGATTTCCAATCAGGGCACCCTCGTGCGCACACGTGCGGCCGAGGTCGCCAAGGTCGGCCGCAATACCCAGGGCGTGACCCTGATCCGCTTGCCCGACGACGAAAAGCTGGTCGGCCTGGTCCGCCTCGATGCGGAAGAGGACGATGGCGAAGGCAACGGCAACGGACTCGAAAATGGTGAGCCCGGGCCCAGCCAGGATGCCACCTCCGACGAAGGCGAAGGTCAGGCCGGCAGCGAGGACGTGCCAGCGGCCGAGTAGTTCGTCGCGGTTGTTGCATGCTGTGAAACAGCGCCCCGCCCAGAGCAATGCATTCCGGGCGGGGCGTTTTCATTTGGCAGTGCTGGACAAGCATCGCGACTGAAGGGAGTCCCCTTTCGGGACGGCTGAAGCCGCTCGCACGTTTCGCGCGGGTGGTCTCCGGGCTGGACGGTGTTGCCTGGCGGTACTGGAAGCGCATCGCGACTGAAGGAAGTCCCCTTTCGGGACGGCTGAAGCCGCAGCCACATTTCGTGGGAGTGACTTCAGTCACGATGCCTTCGCTTTGGCTTTTCGATTCGCCATCAGCGGCGGCATTCACCGCCGCATGGGCGGTTTACTGCAACAGCAGATAGAACACGCTCTGGCCGCGCACGATGGTCAGCATCAACTGGCGTGGCTTGTGCTGCAGCAGTTCGCCGAGGGCGCCGGTGTCGTCGATGTCGCGCTGATTGATACCGACGATGACATCGCCGCCACGCAGGCCACTGGCATAGGCGCGGCTGGCCCGATCGACGTTCTTCACGGCGCTGCCGGTGAGTCCGGGGCGGCGTTGGCTTTCATCGAGATCGGTCAGCTGCACGCCGGCAAGCCGCTCATCGAGTTCTTCGCCGCGCAGGCTGACCGACATGTTTGCGGCCAGGGTCATGCTCAGGTTGAGCGGTTTGCCGTCGCGCAGCAGGGATACCGAAAGCGGAGTGCCGATCGGGGTCAGGCCCTCGACGTTGTGCAGGTCCTGTCCCGAGCCGATCGTGGTGTCGTTGATCGCGGTGATCACGTCGCCCGGTCGGATGCCGGCCTTGGCGGCCGGGGCATCCTTGCGCACCCGGGTGATGACGGTGCCCTTGCCGACCGCGACCGAGAGCATCGCGGCGAGTTCCGGGGTGATGTCCTGGGTGTCGACGCCGAGCGCGCCGCGGCGCACTTCGCCGTAGTCGATCAGTTGCCGCATGACATTGGCGGCGAGATCGCTCGGAATTGCGAAGCCGATGCCGACGCTGGCCCCGGATGGCGAGAAGATCATCGAATTGATGCCAACCAGTTCGCCGCGCAGATTGACCAGGGCGCCACCCGAGTTGCCCGGGTTGATCGAGGCATCGGTCTGGATGAAGTTCTGGTAGCCGCGACTGATGCCCTTGCGATCGAGCGCCGAGACGATGCCCGAGGTCACCGTCTGGCCGAGGCCGAAGGGATCGCCGATGGCAACCACGAAATCGCCCACGCGCAGATCCTTTGATGGCGCCAGCGACACGGCTTGCAGGTTGTCGGCCGGAATCTGCAGCACGGTCAAGTCGGTATCGGGATCCGAGCCGATCACGCGTGCCTTGACCGTGCGATTGTCGTGCAGGGTCACGGCGATGTCGTCGGCACCCTGGGTGACATGGTTGTTGGTCAGCACGTAGCCCTTGGCCGCGTCGACGATCACACCCGAGCCGAGCGACTGCTGGACGCGCTCGCGCGGCTGGTTCGGTACGTTGAAAAAGCGCCGGAAGATGGGGTCGTCGAAAAACGGATCCCGCACCTGCACGCGGGTTTTCGTGTTGATGTTGACCACGGCCGGCGTGACCCGCTCGATCATCGGCGCCAGCGTCGGCAGCGGCTGTCCATCGACGGACGGCGGCAGACCTGCCTGCGCCGAGCGCATCGTGATCAGGCTGGTCAGCACAAGGGTTGCGACAAAAAACACGGAGCGTGGAGTCGGATGGTTGGGCATGGCTCGGGTTTCCAGGGCAATGGGGTTCAATACGCGATGTGCGATGCGCTTGTCGGGACGATACATCCGACCCTCGCCAGGCGCGCAAGTCGGATCGCCTCGGCGCATCGGGTCTGCAAGCGCCCGCGGTTGGATCCGCGATGCACGCCCCTCAGACCGCATCCGCTCCATTCGGTTTCATTGGCGTCGCCCTCGGTGGATCTGGCCGCACACGCCAAGGCACGGGCTGGCGCATTGCAAAGCGCTGTGACGATGGCGCTCGATCACTGGACAAGCGCAAGCCCCGAGCGTAGGGTACCGACCCGGTGCCCACCACAAGATGTTGTGTGCGCCTGACAGGGGATGACCCAGCCATTGTGGAGCAATTCGGGGAATGTCATTGGCATTCTGTCCGCTTTGACTGGTCTTCTCCGTCAGATACAAGACGTGGCGATTGATGTGAAACACAACAACGAAACCGGGAAGAAATCCCGGGAACACAATAAGAACCGGGAGGAAACGCTGTCCATGAGCACAGTGCGTCTTGAGGGGCTCGCGCGTGGCGCGGTGGAAATTCCGCTTCAACCAGCATCGCTGGATATCTGGGACAAGAAGTACCGGTTGAAGTCGAAGCAGGGTGCGCCGATCGATGTCGATATCGATCACACCTATCAGCGCGTCGCCCGCGCGCTCGCCGAAGTCGAGACCAGTCGCGAGAAACAGGATTACTGGTACGAGCGATTCCTGTGGGCGCTGCGCCGCGGAGCGATTCCGGCCGGTCGCATCACCTCGAATGCCGGCGCCGCCGAGCACAAGCCGAAAACCTCGACGATCAACTGCACGGTCTCCGGCACGATCGAGGATTCGATGTACAACATCCTCGACAAGGTTCACGAAGCCGGCCTCACCTTGAAGGCGGGGTGCGGAATCGGCTACGAATTTTCCACCCTGCGTCCGCGCGGTGCCTATGTGTCGGGCGCCGGTGCCTATACCTCGGGCCCGCTGTCGTTCATGGATATCTACGACAAGATGTGCTTCACCGTGTCCTCGGCCGGTGGCCGTCGCGGCGCGCAGATGGGCACCTTCGATGTCTCGCATCCCGACGTGAAGGAATTCATCCGCGCCAAGCGCGAGGATGGCCGCCTGCGCCAGTTCAACCTGAGCCTGCTGATCACCGACGGTTTCATGGAAGCGGTCGAGAACGATACCGACTGGCCGCTGGTGTTCCCGATCCACATCAAGGAGCAGCACGAGATCGATCTGGCCGATCCGGCCAAGGTCATCTGGCGCGAATGGCCAACCCACAAGAGTTATGTCGTGCGCGATGACGGCCTGGTCGCCTGCAAGATCTACAGCCAGATCCGCGCGCGCCATCTGTGGGACATGATCATGGTGTCCACCTATGATTTCGCCGAGCCGGGTTTCATCCTGATCGACCGCGTCAACGAGATGAACAACAACTGGTGGTGCGAGCACATCCGCGCGACCAACCCTTGTGTCACCGCGGATACGCGCCTGGCAACCCAATACGGCCTGGTGCCGATCGGCGAACTGTATGCGTCGGGAGCGCCGCTGCAGGTGTCTGTTGATCGACGCTCGCTTGAACTCGAGGGGCGCGGAATCGAAGTTCGACCGGCCAAACCGGCATTCATGACCGCAGCGAAAGCGCCGGTCTATCGCGTTGTCAGCGAGGACGGTTACGAAATCAAGGCCACCGAGTGGCACGATTTCTACTGCGAGCGCGGAAAACTGAAGTTGCGCGATCTGGTCGTCGGCGATCGTCTGCTGATCCAGTCCGGCAAGGGCCAGTTTGGCCAGGATGGCAACGAAGAACTCGGCAATCTGCTCGGCTTGATTACCGGTGATGGCCATTTCACCAATCGTGGCAAGAATCAGCAGGCGGCTGTCATTTCGCTTTGGGGCGAAGAACGTGCGTTGGCTGATCGCGTGGTGGCCAGCGTCAATGAGCTGATCGCGCATTCGGCCTTGAGCAAGGATCGCGAGTACCACGTTTCTTCTGTGGCCATTCCGCAGCGCAATCAGGTGTTCATTCGCTCGGTCATTCTGGCGCGCCTGCTCAAGCACTATGGTTTCAGCGCGGAGACCAAGCTTCGTGTGCCCGAGGTCATCTGGCGCGGCAGCGAGGCAACCGTAAAATCGTATCTGCGCGCATTGTTCCAGTGCGATGGAACGGTGAATGTTTCGAGCCGCAGCCAGAGTTGCTCCGTGCGTCTCGCATCAAGCCACGAACCCTTGCTCAAGGATATTCAGGCCCTGCTGGCGAACTTCGGTATTTTCTGCCGCATTCGCAAGCGTCGCGACGCGCGTGTCAAATCCATGCCGGATGGAACAGGCGGGGTGCGTGACTACGAATGCACGGCCGATTTCGAGCTGATCATCGATGGCGAGTCGCGCGAACACTTCATGGCCGAGATCGGATTCCTGCTGCCAGCCAAAACCGAACGATATTCAGCGTGGTTGGAAGGCAAGGTTCTTCGCAAGACGCAGCGCTTCACCTCCAGGATTGCGTGCATCGAGTACGTGGGCGAGGAAGCCGTGTTTGATACAACACAAGCCGATCACAATGCAGTCATTTTCAATGGTCTGGTGACCGGGCAGTGTGGCGAGCAACCGCTTCCGCCGTATGGTTCTTGCCTGCTCGGTTCGGTCAACCTGACCAAGTTCGTGCGCGATCCGTTCGGGCCGAAGGCGCGATTCGACATGGAGGAATACCGCGAGGTCGTGCGCGTATTCACGCGCATGCTCGACAACGTGGTCGAGATCAACGGGTTGCCGCTGGAAGAGCAGCGCGACGAGATCGAGAGCAAGCGCCGCCACGGCATGGGCTTCCTCGGCCTCGGCAGCACGCTGACCATGCTCAAGATGCGCTACGGCACCGAAGATGCGTGCACGTTCACCGAGGATGTCTCGCGCGAAATGGCCGTCGCCGGCTGGGAAGTGGCGCTCGGCCTGGCCAGGGAGAAGGGCCCGGCGCCCGTGCTCACGCGCGATTTCGCGGTCACCGGCGAGATGCTGCGCAAGCGCCCCGAGATGGTCGCCGACGGCTACCAGATCGGCGACAACGTGCCCGGTCGCATCCTGCATGCGAAGTACAGTCGCTACATGCAGCGCATCGCCACGGTCGCTCCAGAACTGGTTGCCGAACTGGCCGAGGTCGGCGCGCGCTTCACCCACCACACCTCGATTGCGCCGACCGGCACGATCTCGCTGTCGCTGGCCAACAACGCCTCCAACGGCATTGAGCCGAGTTTCGCCCATCACTACAGCCGCAACGTGATCCGCGAAGGCAAGAAGTCCAAGGAAAAGGTCGAGGTGTTCAGCTTCGAATTGCTGGCCTACCGGGAACTGATCAACGGCAAGGCCATGCCGATATCCGACAAGGTCGATGAGAAACTGCCCGAGTACTTCGTCGCTGCCGACGACATCAGCCCGGTCGAGCACGTCGATATCCAGGCCGCCTCGCAGAAGTGGATTGATTCGTCGATCTCCAAGACCGCCAACGTGCCGACCACGTATCCGTACGAGGATTTCAAGGACATTTACCGCTACGCCCACGAAATGGGGCTGAAGGGATGCACCACATTCCGCTTCAATCCGGCGGCTTTCCAGGGTGTGCTCGTCAAGGAGCATGATCTGGAAAATACCCGGTACCGATTCGAGCTTGAAGATGGATCGTTCGTGGAAGCAAAAGGCAACGAAGAGATCGAGTACGATGGCGAGGTCCACACCGCAGCCAACCTGTTCGATGCCCTCAAAGAGGGCTACTACGGAAAGTTCTGATTCGAGTGGATCCGCCAGACGCGATGCGTCAGGCGGTTTGCGTGTAGTGCGTTGTCCAATCAGTCAATCAACAGGCGCGTAAGCGCGGAGAGGGGAACATGAGTAGCGATAGCCCGGTGGAAGAAGTCAAAGACAGCCTGAAAGAAATGGGCGGAGCAATTTCCGACGCAGCAAGCGCGGTTGCCAGCACCGCCAGCGATGTGGCTGCCGATGCGAAAGCAACGGTGACCAAGGTCGGCAAGACCGCTGTTGCCAAGGTGCAGAAGGCGCGCAAGCAGGCAGCCCGCAAGATCAAGAATGTCGTCGCCAAGGCGAAGAAGGTCGAAGCATCAGCCGCCAAGTCCATCAGCAATGCGGCCAAGTCGATTGCCAAGAAGGCCGGTGAAGCCAAGGCCGCGATAACCAAGGCGCCAGCCAAGGCCAAGGCGAAAGCCAAGCCCGCGGCCAAGAAAGCGGCCAAGAAAGTCGCGGCGAAGAAAGCCGTCGCCAAGAAAGCCGTGAAGAAGGTCGCCAAGAAAGCCGTAGCCAAGAAGGCGGCGGTGAAGAAGGCGGTCAAGAAAGTCGTCAAGAAAGCGGCAGCGAAGAAGGCTGTGGCCAAGAAAGCCGTCAAGAAAGCCGTGAAGAAGGTTGCGGCCAAGAAAGCCGTGGCCAAGAAAGCCGTGAAAAAAGTTGCGGCCAAGAAGGCCGTGGCCAAGAAAGCCGTGAAAAGGGGCCGTGGCGAAGAAGCCGGTCAAGAAGGCGGCGGCAAAGAAAGCACCAGACACCAGCAAAGAAGGCGCCGGCAAAAAGGCAGCCAAAAAAGCGGCAAAGAAAGGCCGCAAGTGATCGATGGCCCTCCCGCATGCAGCGGGGAGGGCAGTTTCATCGACGCGCGATTCAAGGCGCGGCGGAATCGGATTCCGTCGCGCATGCTTGATCGGAGCGCTGCCCACGGCAGGCCCGGAATTCGCAACAACAACGTCGGGCGCGACCTCCGCTCCGACGGCACAGACAACAACTCCGGCCACACGATGTGACGGTCACGAGCATTCAGGAGAGCGCCGGAATGGCGATCAAGATCAACAAGAAGATCAAGGCCTACAACGTCGTACTGCCAGACCAGGCTGCGCCAGCACCCACGCCCGCGCCCGCGCCGGTCATCGAAGAACCGGCCAGCGCCGAAGTCATCCACATGCACGAGAAGGTCGAGCGCCCGGATCAGCTGATCGGCGCCACCTACAAGATCAAGTCGCCGCTGGTCGAGCACGCGCTGTACGTGACCATCAACGACATCGTGCTCAACGCCGACACCGAGCATGAGCTGCGTCGCCCGTTCGAGATCTTCGTCAACTCGAAAAGCATGGAGCACTTCCAGTGGATCGTCGCGCTCACGCGCATCATGTCCGCCGTGTTCCGCAAGGGCGGTGACGTCACCTTCCTGGTCGAGGAGCTCAAGGCCGTATTCGATCCGCGCGGCGGCTACTTCAAGGCCGGCGGCATCTACATGCCCAGCATCGTCGCCGAACTCGGCGCCGTCATCGAGCGCCACATGAAGATGATCGGCCTGATCCACGATCCCGAAATGGATCCCGCCCAGCGCGCAATGATCGCCGAAAAGCGCGCCGCCTACGAAGCCCGCGCAAAAAAAAAGAATAGCGTAAGCGCCCCGTCCACCAAGACGTCATCAACTACCGAATCGTCATCCCGCAACGATTCGTCATCCCGGCGCACGCCGGGATCCAGCGCCTCTGCTTCTGCTTCTCAATCATCCGCCAAGATCCCATCCCCCGATCTCGCCGAAGACGACTCCGCCGGCAGCTTCCCCCCCGGCGCCACCATGTGCCACAAGTGCAACACCAACGCGACCATCGTGATGGATGGGTGTGCTACGTGTTTGAATTGTGGTTATTCGAAGTGTGGGTGAGTGTCCTCATAGGACTCTTGATCTCATGAATCAACTAGCCGCATTCGCTCTGGTTGCAGAGGAGTATGAAAAGACTGGAGATGCCATTCTAGGAATGGCTCCGCTTTTCGATACAGTAATTGCTGAGCGCGCGGGGCAACCATTTGAGCCGGCTTGGTTCGCCTCGCGATTTGCCGAACTGTTCGGTCGTGCTATGTCGCCAACAATCGCGCAAGCTCTTTGCGAGCGACTAGAAGAGGCGAAATTGCTGGAAAGACACCAGCTTACAGACGGTAGCTATGTTCTTCTGTGCTCTCCCAAGGGGAGAGTCAATTCGAGTTTGACTGAAAACCACATCCAAGAGATTGCTGAAACATTTGTAGATTTCTCGGCCGGATTGCTTGAAAAACTCGGACATCACAAGAGCAAGCAATCGCTTGCGGACGATTTTCTGCAGCGGATCGCAAAGCCAGAATTCACCAGCATATTCCTGGTCCCGGAACGAAAAGTTCGATTTAGTCGAGTGCTTTCGCTTAAAGGCACAAAGCACCCGGCGCGAGAGTGGTCATTAAATCAAGCGGTTGATTATCTGGTCGCCGATTTCGTATTGAAGCTTAGCGAATCTGAAGGAGATAGCTTCGATCGCCTTGCATCTATCGCCTATGGGGCATTGTTGGCTGATGCGGTAAGTGCATTGGCAGAGCCGCCGCGCGCGAATTCAGAAGATAGGTTGAGGGTGGTTATTGATGGCCCAATTTTATTGGACGCACTTAATCTAAATACAGAAAGCAATCGCGAGTATGCAATCGGGTTGATCGACCTATTTAAATCGTCAGGATTAATGCTTGTCACGTTCGATCATGTGATTGATGAGATGCAAAGGCTCATAGAGCGTACGCTGGAGAGCTATACAAGAGGCGATGCTTTTGGTCCTCTTGCGGCGAGGATTCGGAGCACTCGCGGACATGCGCTGTATGCTAGGACAGTTGCATCGTCTCTACAGACGCATGTCAAAGACCTTGGGGTAACAACGCTATTCTCGGATAAGTACTTAGACCCTCCGCACATCAATTTTTTCTCTACAGTTGAAGAGGATTTGCTGCGAAATGCGCTTGGCGAGGTACACGAAAATTTGGGTCCGCGTATTGTCGATGCCCGAAGCATTGCAACTGTTATTCGATTAAAGAGAGATAACCAAAGATCCAGCTCGGCGCTCGATTCGGGGACTGTGTTCTTAACTCGCAATTCGGCGCTTGTGCGTCGCACAGAAACCTATTTAGGGCGTGGTCAATCAGAGCCTCGACCTAGATTCACAATCATGAGCGATGGGCAACTCGCCAGCCTCTTATGGTTTCACAACGGCTCTAGCGGTTCGCATCTTTCTAAACAAAGGCTAATTGCAAACTGTGCAAACGCTGCACTTACTCGTTTGGATGTGGTGGAACGAATGACCGAGACACTTGATCGTTTAGGGGGCGATCACAGAGCTCAGTTTGAAATGCTGATGCGAGATAAGCGTGCATCACTTTGCCCAATGCGTCTCACAGCGGGTTATGCGAATGCCATAACTGAGGACGGCGCTATTGCGGTCTTGGACGAGATGCGTCGAGTAGTCGCCACGCCATTTGTTGAGCAAGTCAGATCTGATGCAGAATCACGAATTGGAGAAGTCCGTTTAAAACTTCAGTCGAGCGAGAAGCGAACGTTAATAGACTGAGGGCAGACTATGAACGCGGAACGAGATTTGACGACCAGAGAAGTCGGGCGTTTAGAAGCCGATAACGCTTCAGTTGCTTCGCTCGTAAGATCTGCCGATCTTGGTCGTGCACAGACAGAGTTGAAACTGGAGCAAGTAATTTCAGAAAAGCGTAATCTTGAGAAGTCGCAGCAAAATGAGCGCGAGCGATCAGTTAAGGTTCTAAGCGCTGCGCAAGAAAGGATTTCTTCCGCAGAATCTAGGACTGAGAAGGGGCTCAAAGCTGTCCTTGGATTCACCTACGTGGTCATCGTAGGTGTCGCTTTAGTTCCGGACTACGCTGCTAGCCGAATTCTCGTTAGTGCCGTTGCGATTCTTTCAATTGCTGGCTTTTTTACCTTCACTCCCACAATAGAAAAGTGGCTCGCAGCAGCTGCCAAGCGCTGGCATCGATCCGAGAGACGGCAATTGGCGGAGATGGCTCAAAGCCTAGGGCTTGGCGAGCTAGTGGAATGACGGAGATCGGGGTCAAGTCTTGGTGCGCCAGGCGAAGCTTGGGCGCGTGGGATGGTCACTCAGGAAGAGTGGCTTGAAATTGCGCAAGGAGCTCAGCGGGTGATCGATTGGGTCAGAGTTGTTTGATTTCTTCCGATTCTCAGCGATAGGTCACGGCTTTCCTGGCGCTCCCGCATGATGCGGGTTCCATTCGTCGCTCCAATCTTGGTTGAACGCGATACGCTGGGTTTCTCCCGGTGCAATGCCCGGTGCTTCACGCCTAACTCAGGCAGAGGTAAGCCCCGGCTCTGCCCTGTCTCTTGATCACAACTTTTTGGCGCAGTGACCATTCAGCGACCTATGCATGCAGGCTCGTCACCACCCGCTGAGGCTTTTTTGTGGGAGCGACTTCAGTCGCGATGCTTTGGTTTTGCGCTCTTCTGCCCCGCGCCGAGGGAGCACAAAAGGTGAGGGCATCGCGACTGAAGTCGCTCCCACGAAATACCGAGATCGCGCCTGTAGTCTGTCATGTGCTTGCCCAAGCGTCGGGCCGGCAAGCTGTTTTCTGCCGCGGCAGGGATTCGGTTGCCAAGCTTTGCGAAAGCTTGGATCGATGACGAAAGTTGTGATCAAGAGACAGGGCGCTGCCGGGGGACTCACCAGGTTTGACCTTTACAGCGGTCGCTGTGAATCTGAAATCTCGACCAAGAGATGCACGAGCTCGGGGTCAGACTAGTGCTCGGGGTCAAGTCTTGAATCTTGAATTCAATCGGTGAAAGCTTCCGTTTCGTGTCATCTATCTACTGTCGGCTCTTGACCTGCCGTAATCGAATTCAACCAAAAGCGCTTTTGCAGAAAAATCGATTCCTAAATCGAGCGCCAGATGATTCGCCTAAACATCCTCTACCCCAACACCCCCGGCAGTCGCTTCGATGTCGACTACTACCTCGGCACACACATGCCAATGGCCAGGCGCCTCTTCGGCGATGTGCTGAAGGAAGTCACGCTGGAGCAGGGCATGGCCGGTGTCGAACCCGACTCGCCGCCGACTTACATCATGAGTTGCCATATGCGATTCGAATCGATCGAGGCGTTCATGGAGGCGTGGTCGCGGATCGGTGAGCAGCTTGGTGGGGATATTCCGAACTACACCGATGCGCCGCCGGTGATCCAGTTCAGCCGGATCATTCCGCTCGATTGACACTTGCCGCTCGGCACTGCCAGCGTCAGCGGAGTGCGCTGCCCAACCGGGATTCCGCGAATAGGCAGGAACCCTGTTGGCTGCCGAAGCGGGCCGTTGCGAAGGGGGAGCGAACGAACTCGCCCACCCTTCGCGAACGATTCGCTTAGTCCGCGCCGATGTCCAGGCCCAGGACGAACTCCTGCGCGCGCACGCCGAGCTTGTCGATCACCTGCTGACGAACCTTGGCATAGATCTGCTCGTTCAGATTGATCGTCTGGCTGGCCTGATACATTTCCGAATCCGACCGCTCGAAGCGGAACCACAGCACGTTGGTGACATCCTTCGAGGTGCTGAAGTAGAACGCTCCCATCTTCATGACCATGACGCCATCGTCGTCATTGCCGATGCCGATCTGGAAGTTGCCCTTCTTGAGCTTGTGGCTCTGCGAGTCGAACAGGACGACACGGCCATCGTCATTGCTCAGTGCCTTGACCGCCTCGATGGTCTCGGCAACGATTGCAACATCATCATCAGTCGCGATGGCGGCCAGCAGCTTGATCACCACTTCGTCCACGGAGAAGCTGGCGGATTGGGTATCGAACTTGTTGAAGTTGAAGCCCTGGATGACCCAGCCGATGTTTTCAAGGACGTCGCGATAGAACTTGTACCAGTCGACGGTCTGTTCCTCGCGGTCGTATTTCTGATTGGCCGCGAGCTGGGCGAGCAGGGTTGAATTCAGGGTGTCCTGCTGATGGATGGCGCTTACGCCGCCAACGAACGAGACCAGGGATCCGGCGTCAACGGCGGCGGCTTTCTTGTCGTCTTCCGCGACAAATGCGAGTTTCTTGCGACCGGGAACGGCTAGCGCCGGCTCGCCGATATCCAGCGACTGGATGTAGGAAATGCGGTCTTCGATGTTTATGGCTTTCATGATGTTGTCCTCTGGGTTGTGGTGCCCCGACAGGGATCGGGGCGATGGTCACCGGCACCGACGCCAAGGGCGTCGATGTGATGAAGGTCGGAAGATCGATCAATAGCTGCAGGCCAAGCCGCTGCAGGTCACTCGGATGGTGGCGGGATCGTCGGTGGCGGTGATGACGACTTCGCCAACGTCTTCGGTGTTGTAGATGGCGGTGGCCGTGGTCGACTGGGCGCTCCAGTACCCCGAGTAGCCGCATTTGTAGGCGTGGATTGGCGCGGCGAGAACCCGCCCTGCGTTGATGTAGCGCTGACCCGAGTCGCAACGCGGGTGGTAGTAGGAAACGCCGGCGCTGGCGAACAGATAGCGTGGTTCGGTTGCAAACGCCCAGTCATCGTCATTGCTGCCATGGCTGTCGGCACCGTGATGACTCATCGCAACCAGATCCGAGCGCAGCAGCGGGTTCGGGAAGTTCACCATGGCCCAGTCCTGGGCTTTCTTGGTCGCATCGCCCGGAAAGATCATGTGGGTGTCGCCATGATCGATGCTCAGCATCATGCTGCCGTCGTTGGCGCCGACATCGCTGTTGACCGTCAATACAAAGGTTCGCGCACTCCCACAGGCGAGTTCGAGTACCGCATTGCCGTTGTTGCTCCAGCCGGCCGGGAAATTCCTGCGCACGACGATGCCGGCTGCCGCAACATCATTGATCCAGGTCTGTACGGCAACGGGATATCGGTTGAACTGGCTGCCCACCCACAACGTGCCGACCTGGTTGACGTTGGGGAAGACGTCCGGGATGTAGTTGTTGTGGTCGGAATCGGAATGGCTCAACACGACGGTCGTGACACGCCCGCCGAGCAATGCCTGCGTCCGCGCGACGGCGTCGGCCTTGCTCAGATCGTTGGCGCCCAGTGAACCGGCCGAGGCGCCGCAATCAATCAACAAGGGAGCGGGGTTGTTGTTTCCAGGACAGTTGACCACCTGGCACATTCCGCCGCCTACCGGCAGCATGTGGATCTCGATCTCGTTGTTGTTCTTTACACGAGGCGCAAATTTCCGATAATTTGAATCGGGTCCTGCGCGCTTCAACTCCCCTTTGCCGATCGACGGCGCATGGTCGCCGGGTGATTGCCGCGGGGGCAATCCCTGGCAACCAATGAGAATGAGCATGGCGCTCAGGGTCAGGATTTTGACGGGCTTGCTGAGGTGAAGGCATTTCATCGCAGGTCTCCGGAGAGGTCGCACTTCCACGGTCGGCGGTGCGTGAGCCGATCATTGGCAGTTCACGCCCGGCTGACCTGACGAAAACCTTACGATCCGAAAATCGTAATTAAACCAATATGTTGCATGGCCAGGCTGATTCAATTTCAGGCGAGCGAGGAGGCGAAGTGACATCGAATCAGTCGTCCGGGAATCCCTTTCGCGCTGGCGAGTGGCTGGTGCGACCCTCGGAATGCGCGCTGATTCGCGGCACCGATGTGATCCATGTCGAGCCGCGCACGATGCAGGTGCTGTGCGCGCTGGCCGAAGCCAATGGCGAGGTGTTGAGCGCCGACGACCTGTTGGTCAAGGTCTGGAAGGGCACGTTCTACGGCGATTCCCCGTTGCACAAGGCGATTGCCCAGCTGCGCAAGGCGGTCGGCGATGATTCGCGCGCTTCCCGGTTTGTCGAAACCGTACGCAAGCGCGGCTATCGCCTGGTGCCACCGGTCCAGTTTGCCGACGGCTCGTCCGCCAGCCCTGCCGAACGTTCGACCTGGAACAGCGGCAGCCCGTTTCGCGGACTTGAGGAATTCGGCGTCGCACATGCCGCCGTCTTTTTCGGGCGAAAGCGACTCGTGGAGAAAGTGCTGGGTGCACTCGACAGGCAACGCCAGCGTGGCGTCGCCTTTGTCCTGTGCGTCGGCCCGAGTGGTGTCGGCAAGAGCTCGCTGCTCAAGGCCGGTGTGCTGCCAGAGCTGTTGCAACGCGGCGGTCGCAGCGGCTGGCAGAGCGTCGCCCATGCGGAACTTGTGGTTGGAGAAGGCTCCGCCATCGATGCGCTTGCCGGTGCGCTCTGCGCGTTGCGGGTGGATGGCGAGCCGGTTTTCCATGCGACCGAAACCACCGCAATACGCGCCGATCTGCGTGCGCATCCCCAGCGCCTGATCGACTCGGCCGGCCACCGTTTACGGTCGCGCAGGCCGCGCGATTCATCGCATTGTGGATTCGTCCTGGTCGCCGACGAGCTGGATCAACTCATGCGCGACCCGGTTGACGTGGAGCCTTTCATCGCTGCGCTGTCCGCGCTTTCTCGATCGCCGATCTTCGCGATCCTCGCCGCGTGTCGAAGCAGCGAATACCACCGGATCTCGACGGCACCCGCTTTGATCGAGCTCAAGGGGAGCGAGGGCCATGTCGATATCGAGCCGCCGGGTGCCGGCGAGCTGGCCGAGATCGTCCGCGGACCGGCGCAACTGGCCGGATTGAGATATGCGCTGGATCCGCTCGGACGGGAGCGGCTCGATGACGTCATTCTCGAGGCGGCAATTGGTCAGCCCGAATGCCTGCCGATGCTGCAGCATCTTCTCGATGCCTTGTATGAATCCCGTTCCGGGGATGGTGAGCTGACATTCCAGGCATATCGGGACATCGGCGGACTCTCCGGAGCGCTTTCACGCCACGCGGAAAATGCGTTCGCGGGTCTGGACGAAGCGCAGCGCAAGGCCTTGCCGACCTTGCTGTCGAAGATGGTCGATGCGGCCGAAGAGAGTTCCGTGGTCCGCAGCCTGCCGGTGTCGCTGGAGCGGATGGGGCCCGGGGAAATCGAACTCGTCGATGTCTTTGTTGCCGAACGACTCTTTGTCGTCTCCTGTTCGACGTCGGAAACGGTCGTGCGAACGGCGCATGATGCGCTGCTCCGGCACTGGCCGCGTGCGGTGGACTGGATCCAGCGAAACCGTGCATTGCTCGCCCTGCAGGGCAGGTTGAAATTGGCGGCAAATCGCTGGAACCAGCGTGGTCGACCGACCGATCTGCTGCTTACCCGAGGGCTGCCGCTTGAGGAGGGCAAGACGCTGCAACGCGAGAGGCTGCATGATGGCAGTTCGCTGGTGGATGAATTCATCAATGCTTCGCGCAGTAGGCATCAGCGCTTCCTCCAGCTGCGCAATGCGGGTATTGCCGTTCTTGTGGTTCTCGCGTTCAGCACGAGCCTGGCCGCCTGGTTCGCGATTCGCGAGCGCACGATTGCCCAGCGGCAACGCAACGATGCCGAGCATCTGGTCGATTTCATGCTGGACGACCTGTTCCGGCAGCTGCAGCCGTTGGGAAAGATTTCCCTTCTGGATGGCGTGGTCGATGCCGCGGATCGCTACCTGAGTGCAAGCGACAAACTGACCACGTCAACCAGCCTGCGGTTCTGGGCTGAGACGCAACTTCGACTGGGTGAAATCAAGCTGCAACAAGGCCGTGATGGCGAGGCACTGAAGAAATTCACGCAGGCAAGATCGCTGCTTGAGGATCTCAGAACCCGGCAGCCGCTGGATGTCGATGTCCTCCGGCAACTGGGAAATGCCGCCTATTGGCAAGGTTTCGTGCACTATCGCGCCCGCCAGGTCGAGCTGGCTCGGGAGTCGTGGAACTCCTATGCCCGCGTGACCGAGGACTGGCTGAAACACGACAACGCCAGCATCGATGCCACCCTTGAACGATCCTATGCGCTGAACAATCTTGGTGTGCTCGATCGCGACGATGGCCGCTTCGAGGCGGCCGCTGCGTCATTCGAGAAGTCGATCCAATTGAAACGCGAAGTCCTGGATCGAAAGCCGGATGATCGGTCGATCCTTGCGGATCTGGCCGATAGTGAATCCTGGCGGGCCTCGTCGCTGGCGAGTGTCGGTCGAATGTCTGAGGCGCGCAGCAGCTTGATGCAGGCGCTCGAAAGGATTCGGCGCGGGGCAACGCTCGCGCCGGAGGAAATCGTCTGGAAGCATCGCGAAGCGACGATCCGGATGAACCTGGGCCTGCTCGATTTCGACCGGGGCGATCTGCTTGCAGCGGACGTCGAACTCGGGATTGCCGACGGGCTGCTCGACACCTTGAGCAGTCATGATCCCGACAATGCGAATTGGGCCCGGGATCGCCTGTTCGTCCAGCAGCAGCGGGCATGGCTGAAATTCATGAGCGGATCACCTTCGTCAGTTCTTGACTCGTTGGCGGAGGTCGAGGAAAAGCTGAAAGCGCTGAGTGCGAAGAATCCGGGAAATCACGAATGGCGAATGCTTGAGAGTCAGATCCTGGGGCGCATGGCGGTTGCAGACGTTGCACGTGGAGGTGACAAGGCGATGTCGCTTGCCGAGCGTGCCCTTGAGCGCCTGGGGCCGATTCCGCCAGCGGGTGAGCCTGGCGGCGACAGATCCGTTCGCTACGAACTGAGGCTTGTGGTCAGCGACATTCGCGCCCGGCAAGAGGGCAGGCAAGCCTCGATCGCGTCGTGGCAGCAAACGCTCGACGAGTTGAACGCGATCGCCCCGAGCACGGACGACATTCAGGTTCTGGATATCAGGGTGAGGCTGTTGAAGCGATTGGGAAAACGCACAGATGCAGAAGTGGGAAGAAAATATCTTGCTTCCGTGGGCTTTGATAGGCCAAGCTATGATTCAATAATTTCTATTCTGGAGGATGTGCAATGAGTGGATCGGAAAAGCCTGAGCTGGTCGTTGAGCTTTCAGTCGCCGCCGTTGATTCGGGAGGCAACACCGGGCGCGGACGTTACTTCTACTCGTTCACGCCGGATATCATCCTGGTCACGCAATCGCCGACAAAGCTCGTTTTCAAGTTCAGTTCCGAAACAGAATCGCACTTCTCGATGCAAGATTTCGTCACCTCGGATTCCAAGTACCAGTTGAGCGAGGTGGTAAAGTCAACGGATGGCAGAAGTTTCACCATGCTCAATCAGAACACCCAGAAGACCCTGATCAGCATCTCGGTCCTGGTCAAGGACACCAAGATGGACGTGCTGATCAACTGCGATCCACAGATGCCCAACATACCGGTGGTGGGCTGAGCGATCGTCTGCGCAAAGTGCAGGGCATGAGCGCCTGGGTTCTTTGCCAAAGGCAGGCGCAGGTTGTGCGCGCCCTTTGATCGGCTGTTGCGCGGTGGTGCAAGCGCGGGCAGGTGACGACGAACGCGCCGGGCATGACCTTGTCAACGGCCGCGAGGCGTTTTCCGGCCAGGTTCCTGTTTTCTTGCGCCAGCCGGTGTGACTGTCGGGAGCGGAAGGCTTCAGCGGGCGTAACGTGCACGCGGCTCGTTCACGCGTTTCCCCGCATCGAGTGTGATGTGCTGTCGCAACCAGTCGGCGAATTCGGCTTCGGGCAGGCTGCCTTCTGCCAATGCGACGTAGCGGGGATAGAGTTCCAGATCATCCGCATCGAGAATGCCGCCATTGAGCATGATGAACGTTTCACACGCGACCGCAGCCGTGCGCTTGTTGCCGTCAACGAAGGGATGGTTGCGTGCCAAGCCGAAGGCGAGGCTGGCGGCGAGATCGGCAAGATCTGGCGGTGGATCGCCGTCGGCACGCAGCTGCTGTGGGCGGGCCAGGACGGAATCCAGCATGTTCTCATCGCGTACGCCGATACCTCCGCCATGCTCGGCGAGTTGGCGCTCGTGGATCGCGATAGCGAACGACCTCTCGATCCAGATGATCATGGGAACTCCTATTGCGCGAGCTTGTGCAGGAGCGTGCGACGCTTGCGCATGACTACCTCAGCCACATCCATCTGCTGGACCAGGTTCGGGTCGTAGGTGGTCAGGCGGATGCCGTCCGGGGTTTCCAGGGCGAACAACTCATCGCCTTTCTCCAGGCGCAGTCGTGCCATCAGTTCGCGCGGCAGGATGATGCCGGCGGAATTGCCGATGGTGGTGATTTTCAGTTTCATGGTGCGCTCCTGATGGTTATAACGTGCGTTATACCTGGATGTGGCCAAGGCTGCAATGTCTTGCTGCCTGATCATCCGCGTGGGCCGGGATATCCATGCCGTGGTTCCCGGGTTTGCATTGCGTGATCAGCTTGCTGCTTCGGTGTTTCCGATCTCGCTCCGGAAGCTCGCCAGGATGACGGTGATGCGCGCTCAGTGGCGGCCTGAGCCGGTTTTCCGCGTTCCTGCGCAAACAATTCCGAAGAGTTCCGAGCCGTTCGCCGTTTTGCGCGGGCGGTCGTGTCCAGAACGGAGGATTGCCCATGAAACACTTCATCCTGGCGTTGCTCAGTCTCGCCGTGTTGCCCGTCGCGCAGGCCCAGCTTTTTGTCGACAGCTTCGATCCGCCTTCAATCACGCCGCAGTTTCCATTCGTGGCCGGCACCTACCAGTTGCCGCCAGGACCGGCCGTCGACCAGTTGCAATGGCTGATCAGCGAACTGGCGGCGGGTGAGACGACGACGCTGGCTGAAGCCACTGCGCATTTCGATCCGGTGTTCGATCTGACTTCCATGGCGGCATTCGTGAACCAGGTGCGCAGTGAGCACCCGAACGCCAGGATTGCCGATGTGGTTGCGGTGACGCCGGTGAAGACCGTAATCGTGATCAAATCTCCGGGAGATCCTTTGCCATTCGGCTACGTGACGATCGGTGCGCACTACGCCGGTGCAAAAAAGATCGTCGAGATCTACGTGCAGGATTACTACGGATCGGTGCAATACGCAGCCGATCAGACCCTGACGATGGTCCAGGCCGCAGACAAGTTCGCCACGCTCTCTTCCGCGCCTGCGCTACTGGTGGGTCGCATCAACAGCGCCAACCAGTGCACGACGATGCAGGATCGTAACGCCAACACGCCGCGGGCGACCGCCTCGATCTTCAAGATCTGGCTGCTTGGCGGTGTCGCGCAATCCATAGTCGAAGGCACGCTGTCGGCGTCGGACATCCTGCCGCTGGTTGCCAGTGAGCTGGCGCCCGGCGGCACGATCAACAGCGAGCCGCTGAATACGCCGTTCCCGGTCGGCGACCTGGCGCGCCTGATGATCGGCATCAGCGACAACACGGCAACCGATCTGCTGCATCAGCGCGTTGGCCGCACGCGTCTCGATCAGATCGTGGCCGAATACGGCGTAGCCCAGCCGGACTTGCTGCGACCCTTCCTTGGCATCAGTGAACAGTTTCACGTATTCCTTTCTTTTCCTCTGCCGCAGGCGCTCAGCTACGTCAATGGCACGCAACCGTTCAAGTACCAGTTTCTGCACGACAACATCGAGCCGCTCGGGCCGAACAATGGCGGAGCGTATTTCCACGAAGCGCTGCTGACGTCTGGAACCTGGCGTGCCAGCCCGTATGACATCTGCCGTGCCTTCGCCAAGCTGCGTCGACTGCCACAGGGATCGGAAGCGTTCAAGACCGCCGACGCGGCCCTTGGGGCCGGAGTGGCCCAGCCTGAAGTACGCAATCGCTGGGATCGGGTCTGGTACAAGGGCGGTTCGCTCGCCTCGGGCGTCAACGGGTTCCATGTCCTCACCCATGCCTGGATGCTCGAGAACGCCGGCGAGGATCCGTATGTGCTGATCGCGATGTCCAACAGCGACAGCGGTGGAATCGATCAGTACAACGTGCAATCCGTGACCGGCCGGATACTCGAACTGCTTTCCCAGATGTAGGCGTCTGGATCCCGTCCTTGCAGGGTGAGCAAGCGCGTTCGCGGAGTTCAGCGCCGGAGCATGGAACGGCCAGGGTGTGATCAGGCATGATGCGATGCGCACCTTGCTGCCGAGCGACTTGCGGGGTGCCTTGCGGAAGCTGGATGGAGTGATCGTCGTTGAGGCTTGCCCCGATTCTCGATGCGTTGCGCGAGGCCGTGCTGACCATGCTGGCGGCACTTGCGACGATGGCCTGCACGCTGGCCATCGATCCGGAGCAGGGGCCGCTGACGCTGGCCGTCGTGCTGGCCTATTCGCTTTCGCGCAGTCACCTGGATCATGATTTGCGCGGCCGCCTGGAAGCGGCGGTGATTCTGCCGATCGTCAGCCTGGCCGCGCTGGCGGTGGCCATGCTGCTGCGCCACGAAGCATGGATCGGGGCGATCGTCTTTGTCGCGGGCATGGGCCTCTCGATCTGGATGCGGCGGTTCGGGCCTGGCCCGCGCCGTGCTGGCTCCCTGATCGGCTTGCCGTTCATCGTGATCCTGATCACCCCGTACACGCCATCGGCGCGCTTTGCCCAACCGATGGCCGCGCTGGTTCCGATCATCGTCGCCTTGCTCGCCTTGCTCTGGGTGGCTGTGTTCCACGCGTTGGGTCGAAGGATGTACTGGCTGCCACCCGTGCGCAGCGCGCCGGTCCCGATTGCCCGGGTTGAACCGACGCAGTCGTTGCGCCCGGTCGCGAGCACGCGCATGGCCGTGCAGATGATGGTCGCGCTGGCCGCGGCGTTTGTCGTCGGCTACGTGTTTTTCGCGGAGCGCTGGGTCTGGGTTGTGCTTACCGCGTACATCGTCAACGCAGGCAATCAGGGTCGCCTCGATGTCGCCTACAAAAGTGTATTGCGTGTGCTTGGTGCGATGGTCGGCACCCTGTTGGCACTGACGGTCACGGCGCAGGTTGGCGCGCATGACGCGACCAC
This sequence comes from Lysobacterales bacterium, assembly GCA_016721015.1. Lineage (GTDB taxonomy): Bacteria > Pseudomonadota > Gammaproteobacteria > Xanthomonadales > Rhodanobacteraceae > Dokdonella. The sequence goes on along the minus strand of JADKJL010000012.1, from coordinate 576,165 downwards.
GGTGATGCTGATCCTGCTGGCGGTTTTCCTCGGCATGTGGCTGCGTCCGATTTCGTATGCGTGGTGGGCGTTGTTCATCACGGTGGCAATGGCCTTGTTGCAAGGTTTCGAAGGTCAATCCGCGGGCCAGATCCTCGTCTTGCGCATGCAGGAAATCATCATTGGCGCGATTCTCGGCGTGGTCTCGGCATGGTTCGTGTGGCCGGTGCGATCGAGGCACGTGCTGCGTAGGCGGATTGCCGATGCGCTGGAGCAGTTCAGCGCGGCACTTGATCCGGCGAACGCGCCGGGTTCCGGCGCGGCATTCGTGGCGGCGATCACGCAGGTCGAAAGCGTTGCTCCGGCATTCCGGGCGACGCGCTGGGCGACCCGGCGTTCGCATCAACCACAACCGGCGAACTGGATCGATAGCCTGGTTGCCTGCCGTGAGCCCGCTGTGGCCCTGATCGAAAGCGGTCGCACACCCCGTGAGGTGCGTCAGGCCATCGGTCGCACGCGCAAGGCACTGCGCGAACCTGCTGCCATCGAAGCGGCACTCGGCGAGCTGCGCGCGGCGTTGGAACACGATCGTCCGGAAGATTCCGTGGATGCCCGGTCAGACCGCTGACGCCGATTGCCCGCAATCGGCCCGATCTGATCCGCGACATGTCTTTCGATGAGCGCCCAATGGTGGCGACCAATCGGAAGGGGACGATCATGCAGGTGCGCAACTGGACTCAAGGCATCACGTTCAAGGCGATGGGGGTAGGGCTGCTGGCCTTGCTCATGTTGATACCGCTGGTCCAGGTGCAAAGTCTGATCGGCGAGCGGCGAGGACTGGAAGGCGAAGCGCAGGCGAAGATTGCCGAGCGCTGGGGTGCTGCGCAAATTGTCGGCGGCCCGGTGCTGATGGTGCCCGTGCGCTGGCAGACGCAAAGCGAGAAAGGCTGGATCAGCAGCGAGGAATGGCGCTTTGTATTGCCCGAGACCTTGCTGATCAAGGGCACCCTGGCCACCGAGATCCGCCGCTACGGCATCTATGCGACGCCGGTCTATACGGCGAGCCTGGGTTTCAGCGGGCAGTTTCGCCGCGAGGCAATCACCGCGCTGGCCAGTCAGGGTCGTGAGCCGCAGTGGGCGAGGGCGGTGTTGCGCATGCCGGTGTCCGATGTGCGCGGCATCCGCAGTCTTTCGGCGCTGAGGATCGATGGCACGGATGCGATTTTTGGCCCGGTGAGTGATGGCGTCCGCGGTATCTCGGCAACCGAAGTCGGCTGGCCGATCGATGCGCAGTCCAGTGCGGCGACCCATGATTTTTCGTTCGACATGCATCTGGCCGGAACCGCTGCGATCAGCTTTTTGCCGACCGCCCGGCGCAGCGAGGTCGACTTGTCCGGAAGCTGGCCTGATCCGGGATTTGCCGGCGCTTTCCTGCCGGCCAGCCATGCCGAAACGACAAACGGATTCGACGCCCACTGGCAGGTGCTCGATCTCAATCGCGGCTATGGCCAGCAAGGCTTCCTCAGCGAGCTCGATCCGGCGGCCTTGCAGCAGTCGGCCTTCGGCGTCGAGCTCTACCAGCCGGTGGGCACCTATCAGCGCAACGAGCGCGCCGGCAAGTACGGCATCCTCTTCATCGCCTTGAGTTTCGTCGCCCTGTTCCTGTTCGAAGCACTTGGGCGCTGGCGCGTGCATCCGGTGCAATACCTGATGGTCGGCCTGGCCTTGTGCACGTTCTATGTGGTCTTGCTGGCGCTGTCCGAGCAGATTGGTTTTGCCTGGGCCTACGCCGTCGCCGCGCTTGCCGTGGTTGCCATCATCGGCGGATACGCCACGGCCGCCGCGAGCAGCCGCCAGGCAGGCGCCACTCTCGGCGCCCTGCTGGCATTGGTCTATGTGCTGCTCTACGGCCTCGTTATCAGCGAGCAGTATTCCTTGCTGATGGGTGCGATCGCCCTGCTCGTGGCCATCGGCGCTCTGATGTTCCTGACCCGGCGCATCGATTGGTATGGCCTCGGCGAGTCCGCCGACTCGACAGGTAGAATGTCGTCATGAACCTGCTCGCCATCGAAACCTCCACGGAATCCTGCTCGGTCGCTCTTGCTTGCAACGGCGAGCTGATCACGCGCAGCGAATTCGCTCCGCGTCGACATGCCGAGCTGCTGCTGCCGATGTGCGAGGAAGTGCTGGCCGAAGCCGGCATTTCGCGACGCCAACTCGATGTGATCGCGGTCGGCCGCGGACCGGGCGCGTTCACCGGTGTGCGGCTGGCGATTTCGGCGGCGCAAGGCATCGCGCTGGCACTGGATCTTCCAGTCGTTCCGGTTTCCTCGCTGGCCGCGCTGGCCTGTGATGCGCCGGTCGACGCCAACCCGATCCTCGCCGTGATCGATGCGCGCATGGGCGAAATCTACAGCGGAACCTTTCGTCGCAGTGCGGATGGCCTGGTCGAGGCCATCGGTGCGGAACACGTCGGTTCGGCCGAGATGCTGAAGCTGCCGGGCGGTCACTCCTGGCATGTGATCGGCAGCGGTTGGGACAGCTACGCCGAAATGATTCGCCTGCGTTTGGGCGCCGCACCGGCCTCGGCGAGGGGACGATGCTATCCCCAGGCCACCGCCATCGCCCGTCTCGCAGCCCGTGAGTTCATGGCCGGTCACGGCCTCGCGCCCGAACTCGCCTTGCCGGTTTATCTGCGCGACAAGGTGGCGATGACCATCGAAGAGCGCCAGCAAGCTCGTCATTGATCGTCTGTGCGGATCGAGCTTGCTCGATTGCAAGATCCCTTCGCAATCCAGAAGCTGCATGAGAGTTGAGTTGATTTCTGTAGGAGCCCGTTTACGGGCGAGCTCTTGACTGACTTGGCCCAAAGCTCGTCCGTAAACGGGCTCCTACGGGTTCACCGATGTGCGAGCAGATTCACTCGTAAGCTACCAACCTGGTTCGATCACGATGCCACAATCCTTCGAGCGCAGCTCGATTTCGAGATGCAGGTTGGGACGCAGGATGGGGAGTGTCTCAAGCGTCCCGCTCAGCATGCCTCTTCCGCGTGTCCTCGCATCGCGCGCATAGTTGCGCATGTGCTTTGCCTTGACGATCGTGAAGTCAGGCGACAGCAGGGAGAAATAACGGATCAGCTCAGCCAGGCTGAACTCATGCCAATGATGACTGTAGGTGTGTTTGTGGAGGATGTCATCGACCTTGATGCCGCCTCCATTTCCACCAAGAAACCGCAGCAGAGCCCATGCGCGTCCGTGCCAGGCGTAATAGTTGGGCGTGGTGATGACGATGCGGCCGCCCGGCGCGAGGATGCGATGGATCTGTTTCCAGAAACGCACCGGATTGAACGTGATGTGCTCGATGATCTCGGTGAAAAGGACTACGTGGATGCTGGAATCGGCGATGACCTCGAGCGCATCCGCTGCCTGCAGATCGGCGCAGGCAATCAGCGCAATGTCCATTTCGCGCGCCAGTGACTGCACACCGCCCAGCTCGAAGGTGACCGGAAGATCCAGTGCACTGACCTCGAAGCCGGCCATTCGCCACAACACCGATTGATGCAGCCAGTGCGCACCGACATCCAGGACCTTGACGCCACGTGCGTTGTCGCAGGTGGAGGCAAATTCACTGAGCGTCGAAACAAAGCGCGGATAGTGGCGTGCAAGATAGTTGTGATCGGTCGCTCCGTGGGCGTCGAACAGGCGGGAGAATTCGTCAACGGAAAGGGGGACTGGATTCATCAACTCAACCTTTGATTCCGATTTCGCGGTGCCGGCAATACCTGGGCCTATTTCAGTGGGTGGCGCGTTGCCCAGCGGCTAAGGCGTACCGGCGCGCAACAGTTAGCAGTTAGCCATTCTCCTACGTGGGCACAGATGCCTGGTTTCCAGGGCTTTACCGGCCAGGTTGCTGGTATTGCCCGGGTCTGGTCTAGAAGTGCCGGCTTTTCACGAGGCAAAAAGCGCGCTCATCGCCCTGGTTGCTGGCGGGATCTGAGTCAGCCGTGTTTCCCACCGTCATGAAATCGAGAACACTCCAACCGGTTCGATCGAGGATCCGGCGCAGCCCAGCCTCGGAAAATATCCAGTAATTGGTTGGGTCGTTGTTGGTTTCGGTCGGTGCGACCAGATACGCGCAGGGAATGCTCTGCAGCTCGACGCGCTCACGGTTGACCCCAGCATTGCCCAAGCTGCCGGACGCCGTGTTGAAACGGGATATCCGGGTGCTGATCACGGCATGACGGGCATTTCGTGCCAGGCTTTCCAGGGCGCTGTACGGGTTCTTCAGGTGGTAGAGGATACCCATGAACAAGGCGAGCCCGTAATTCTCGCCGGGCAGGTCAAATTGAGCATCAAGATCGACTTCATGAATTGTCACCTTGGATTCCAGTGCTTCCTTGAGCAGGCGCACACCACGGCAGCTGTTGAAATTTGTCGGTGCATAGTCGACGACATGCGCGTCATACCCAAGGCTCTCAAGAAAGAACGCCGAATCGCCATCGGCGGCGCCTATGTCGGCAACGGGCGCGGACCCAATCAAATCCAGCAGGCGACGGTTTGAGCCCGTCAGCAACCGGCCCATATGGTGGAAGTTGGAAAGAGTCCCGTATGGATACCAGCCATAGTCCTGCGGTGCTAGTTCACTCTTCAGCGATTCGAGCTTGCCGGCGAACGCATCTGATTTTTCGGTGATTTTGGTGATATCCATCTGGGGTGGCTTTTCCGCTGCGATTGGAGAGTGATGCCCTATTGTCCGTGAAACCGGGATTCCGTGGCGAGTCCATGGTCAACGCGAAAGGGATTTTCCAATCCGCGGGCTGCAGTGCACGCCATCGGTGTTATCCGTCAAAACGTGAACGACCTGGAAGCGCTTGCCTTTGAGCTTCCTTCCACTGCGAAGACACTCGTTCCGACCGCTTTGCCGTTCAGTCTTTCGCTGGCGCTTGATACAAGCGAAGATCAAGCTTGGGTAGTAACGAGTCCATCAGCGCGGCGCGACCTTTGGCATTTTGGTGATAGAAATCGGCAAACTCGCTGCAAGCACCGTCGACCTGGTCATCAAAGAAAGTGGTGGCATCAATCAGATGGATGCTGCCTTCCGCATCGAGGGGTTGCAGGATATCCAGGGCCCATTGATGCCAGCCCGACGCATGGGCATTGCTGAACCAGATTTTCGGCATGGGCATGAGAACAACGACCGGCGGCATCGGCCAGTCCAGTTCGCGCAGTTGGCGACGGGTCAGATCGCGGGTTTCCTGCATGAACTGTGGAACCGGATTCTGCTTCGCAAGTTCGGCGTAGTCAGGCATTTCGTTGAGGGTCTCGATGATTTGGCTGCACTGGTTTTTCAGCCCTGCAGGCGCGTCCGGTTCTGCGTTGACGCGGGCGCAGGCATCCAGCGAGTTCAATCCCCAATGGCACATGTCGCCGGTCAGCTCGGAGTTTTCGAACAGGCGGTTGGAATCGGGCTTGTCGGGTGACTTGCGCCATAGATTGAGTCGTGAAATCGGATGGGCGAAAAAATCACGTACATCCTCGCGCCACTCAAACAGGGCGAAGCGGCTGCCGTAACTGTCGATCTGGGTGCGATCAAACGGATTGCGTGTTTCGATCCATTGTTCTCCGGAAGGCGTTCGCAGGGGCTGCACGATGCCCAATTCGTAGTAGCCGTTACTTTTCCAGGCGAGATCCTGAACCGCCAGCGCGATGATGCCGCCGCGAATCTCCGGATGGTGTTCGTGCAGCCACGCGGAGAGCACACCGATCGTCATCCAGTGGCTGCCGGCCATGCTCAGGTTGGCGTGGATGTAGCCATGTGACTTGGCCTCGGCTGCAATGCGCGCATGGTCGATGCCATATTCGGGTCGGGAACTGCCCAATGTAACGAAATCGATTTTTGCCAGGGAAGGATCCAGCACGCGCTGCTTCAGGCGGATGCTCGCGCCGGCGTGGCTTTGTGCGGCAGCCAGCGGTTCCCATACGCCGAGGCGGAATGCAATCTCAATCAGTGCCAGCAACAGCAGCGGAGCCAGCACGATGGCGATCTTGCGCATCATGTGAGCAATGCGCCGCATGGCAATGAGGTTTGATGGATGGGCCAGTCTCGGCCGGGAAGGGTTGGCATCGGCATCATCAGAACTGGAAGTAGATGAAAGGTGCGCTGGTGGTCGGCGTAAACCAGATCAGCGCCAGCATGGCGGCGGTGAGCGTGCAGACGAATAGCGGCCCCTGGCTTTCGCTGATGCGTTGCTTGATGCCGACATCATTGCCAAGCAGCTGCGCCGACCACAGGCCGCCGAGGACGATGCACAGGCTCAGGTGACGATCACGATCGAAATTGGCAAGGCTGAAGTGGCCGAGGCCGCTCAGGATTCGTTCCACTCCGGCGAGGTCGTGCGCACGGAAAAAGATCCAGGCGAAGCAGACCAGATGGAAGGTGATGAAGACGCGCAGCATGCGCGCGCCGCGGGTATTTCTGTCCAAGTCCGGCCAGCGCTTGTGGATCACGCGTTCGACGGCGAGATACAGGCCATGCAAGCCACCCCAGATGACGAAGTTCCAGCTGGCGCCATGCCAGAGCCCGCCAAGCAGCATGGTCAGCATCAGGTTGATGCGCGTGCGCGAAGGCCCCTTGCGGTTTCCGCCGAGCGAGATGTACAGATAATCGCGCAACCAGCGCGACAGGGTCATATGCCAGCGCCGCCAGAAATCCTGGATCGATTCGGCGACATAGGGATAGTTGAAGTTTTTTGGAAAACGGAAGCCGAGCAGGAGCGCGCAGCCAATGGCGATGTCGGTATAGCCGGAAAAATCGCAGTAGATCTGGAAGGCGAACGCGTAGATTGCCAGCAGGGTGTCCCAAAAGCCTTGCGCGATGGTCGCGTCGAATACCGGATCGACGACAGCGGCAAGGTTGTCGGCGACGGCGACCTTCTTGACGTAGCCGAGCGCGATCAGTACCAGTGCCTGACGCACCGTTGCGAAATCGATGCGGCGATCACGGTCCAGTTCGTGGAAAAACTCGCCATCGCGCACGATCGGGCCGGCGACCAGTTGCGGGAAGAACGCGATGAACAACGAGTAGTCGAGGAAATTCCGCCGGGGCGGGCTGTCGCCACGATAGACATCAAGCGTGTAGGACATGCTCTGGAAGGTATAGAACGAGATTCCCACCGGCAGCAACAGGTCGAGCGGGGAGATCGCCAGGCCACCACCGACCATCGAATCGACGACATTCCAGTTGGCGATCGTCCAGTTTGCGTACTTGAAAAAGAACAATACGCCGAGATTGACGATCAGGCTGATGACCAGCAATTGGCGCGGGCGTCTGACCTTCACGAGGCCGAGGCCGATCGCGTAGTCGGTCACCGTGGAAAACAGGATCAGCACCAGGTACAACCAGTTCCACTGTCCGTAGAAATAATAGCTTGCCGCCAGCAGCATCAGCTTCTGCGCGCCCGGCCAGCGCCTCAGCGACTGGTTCAGCGCAAGCACGACCACAAAGAAGACGACGAAATGAAAGGAGTTGAACAGCATCCGTGCTCAACCTTCCTGGATCATCGGCGACGGAATTTCAGCGCCGCAGCTTTTCACGAACGATCTTGGCCAGATAACGCAAGCGACCGAGGTTCCCGGCGTAGAGCGCACTGCGCGCCTGTTCAAGGTCTGCCGACAAGCGCGTGATGTCACGATAGAGGCGCTGATTGTGCTGGTCGCGCCGGGCCAGCAGCGTCTTCAATTCCACGATGTCGGCCGCGTCGAGGATTTTTTCCTCGACGAAATGCTCCGGCAGTGCGCGATCGACGTAGATCGTCGAGTGCGGGTCGGCCAATTCCTCGCTCGGGCGATCCACGGTGTAGAAATACAGCGCGATCGAACGACGACTCAGTGCTTTCTTGTCATCTGGCAAGCTGATCCGACTGAATCCGTGCCAACTTGTTTCCGTCGTTTCAAAGATCACGCAACGATTGAACAGTGGCGTGATCAGCTGAGTGCGATTGTCGCCAGTGCGCGGATCCGTATGGATTTCCAGTGAGCCACCCCAGTTGTCCTCCCATTCGGGATTGAGGTAGACGATCAGGTTCAGGCGCCGATGCCAGTTTTCGATCGGGTGCCGGTTGAAATCGACATGCGGATCCAGATCCTGTCCTTCGCGGTTTTCGTGGGTGCCGCCGCCGAAATACCAGGGGTCGTAGAGCAGGTTTTCAATACCGGTCAGATTGCCGATCAATTCGAGGAATTCGTTCGATTTGATCAGGTCGTCAAGGTCGCGGTAGGGCGACCCGAGCTCGCGGATACGCTCCACGGTGGACTTGTTGCCGAGGTCGCCGGCTTCATTGCGCGCGTTGCCACGCTCGAAATCGGGAAACTCCGCAAGCAGTTGGCGTGCATAGTCAGCCGACAGGAAATCGTCGATGACAACATGGCGAAATGGCTTGCGAGGTGCGAATTGCTCGGCAATGCGCGCCGCATTTCGCGTGACATTCGGATTGACCAGGGATTCAGATTCAACAGGCATGCGCGGGCTATCGGGAAAGGAATGAGTGGCCGGAAGCGTTCAATGGGCCGCTGCGGCGGGATCCGCATTTTCCATGATTGTCGGCATGCTGGCACGCATGCGTTGCATGACGGCGCGGATGCTCGCGCGATCACCGGCACGCAACAACTGCGCGGCGAGTTTGCGCAATTCGCCGGCATGCAGGGTGTTGACTGCCTCGCGGACTTCGAGAATGAGCCCTGGATGCATGCTGAACTCGGTCAGGCCCAGGGCGATCAGCATCGGAGTGAAATACACGTCGCCAGCAATCTCGCCGCATAAAGTCACCGGTCGCTTGTTTCGTCGGCAGACCGCTATCGTGTGTGCGATCAGACGCAGGACGGCGGGATGCAGAGGGTCATAAAGATCGCCGAGCTCGTTGTTGTTGCGATCGACCGCAAGCGTGTACTGGACCAGATCGTTGGTGCCGATGGCGACGAAATCGAGATGCTGGATCATGCTGCGCAGGGCGATCGCGGCGGCTGGAACCTCGATCATCGCGCCAATCTCGAAACGCTCGGCGATCTGGTGGCCTTCTGCGCGCAGTTGCATGGCACATTCATCGACCAGGCGCCGAACCATGGTGATTTCCTCGACGGCGCTGATCATCGGCACAAGGATGCGAACCGGTCCGTATCCGGTCGTGCGCAGGATTGCACGCAACTGGGTGTACATGAGTTGCGGAATACGCAGGGACAGGCGTACGCCGCGCACGCCGAGTGCCGGATTCGGCTCGTCCTCGAGAACGAGGCCGGCGCTGTCCGCCTTGTCGGCACCGAGATCGAGGGTGCGGATCGTCACCGGCAGGCCACCCATGCCGAGCACGAGGTCGCGATAGGCGAGGAACTGTTCCTCTTCCCCGGGTGCATCCCGGCGTTGCAGGAACAGGAATTCGGTGCGGTACAGGCCGATTCCTGCGGCGCCGAAAGATCTCGCCCGCGCGACATCGGCGGCCATTTCCGCGTTGGCGTGCAAATGGATGTCGATACCGTCGACGGTACGCGTGTCGGCCTCGCGCAGGCGTGCCCGGCGCTTGTCCTGGGCGGCGAGCTCGCGCTGCCAATGCCGGTAACTGGCCAGGTCCTGGGCGGTCGGATGGGCGATCACGTTGCCGCTGTCGCCATCGATCAGGACCAGGTCGCCATCCTGCAGGTGTGACAAGGCCTCGTGCGAACCGACCACCATCGGCAGGCGCAGCGAGCGTGCCAGAATCGCACTGTGCGATAGCGTGCTGCCGCCGGTCAGTATGAAACCGAGCAGGCCATGTTCGGCAAGTGGAACAAGTTCGGACGGGGCCACCGTGTCGCTGACCAGAATTTCGCCGACGCGCGAGGCGAGCTTGCGTTCCTCGACACTCGATTCGCGATTCAGCGCGCCCTGCACACGGCCGATGACATGTTCGATGTCCTCGCGCCGACTGCGCAGATAGGGATCGTCCATGGCCTCGAACACGGCGACGAGCCGGTCGCGCTGCATCTTGAGTGCGGCGCTGGCGTGATAGCGGCCGTCGCTGATCAGATCGTGCAGGCCTTCGACGAACTCGGGATCCTCGAGCATGAGGCCATGCGCATCGATGAATTCGGCGACTTCGCGAGCGAGCGGGCCATCGAGCTTGTCCCGCAGGCCCTTCAATTCGGCGCGCGCCGCGGCCAGCGCCTGGTCTATGCGCAGCAGTTCGTCGGCGACTTCGGATTGTTCAAGCGGAGTGTTGTCGACCAGAAAACGGCTGGGTTGCTCAAGGCGAGCGCGTCCGAGCGCCATGCCGCGCGATGCGCCACTGCCTTCGAGTATCAATCTCACGCTGGATCCTTCTCCTTAGCCCGGACTATTCATGAAAAACACGCGCCCTCGCTTGTCCTTTGAATCCACACGGATTCTCGCTCACTCGCCCATAGTCCCTGCTATGCGCTCGATCACGAAAATCCGTGTGAATCCAATGTCCTGCGCGATCATCGCGTGTATTCATGACTAATCCGGGCTAGGTTGATGCATGGCCATGCCGTGAATGCCGACGCTTCCGGCGTCGTCGAACCGTTACTGGCCCTCGTCGAATTTGCGCTCGAAAAGATCGACCAGGGCGGCCATCGCCGCTTCCTCGTCGGTGCCGTCGGCGCGCAAGGTCAGCACGGCGCCGAGACCGGCCGCGAGCATCATCACCCCCATGATGCTTTTGGCGTTGACCTCCTTGCCACGGTAGGCCATGAACATGCTGGACTGGAAGCCGTGCAGGGTCTGCACGAGCTTGGCCGAGGCCCGTGCATGCAGGCCGAGCTTGTTGCTGATGGTGATTTCACGTTCAAGCATGATCGATGAATATTCCTCCGCGGCCACCGCTTGCCGCGGTCTGCGCGAGTTCGTCCAGGGACTGTTCGGGATAGTTGAGTACACGCAGCAGCATCGGCAGGTTGAGACCGGATACGCAGTGCATCTTGAGGCCAAGCGCGGGCAGGCGCTGGGCGACGTTGCACGGCGTAGCGCCGTACAGGTCGGTCAGCACGAGCACGCCCTCGCCACGGTCGAGCCCGCGGGCCTGGCGCGCCGCATTGCTCAGCGTGGAGTCGGGATCGGCGCTGGCTTCGACCTCGATCACATCGAGGTCGAGCGGCAGCTTGCCGAGCACGTGACGGGCGGCGCCCACCAGAGCCGCGCCCATTGCCTCATGGGTCATGAGCAGCACGCCGACGCTCACGCCGGGACTGCCGATGAAACGCATGGCATGCGCGCAGGCGATTGCCCGCGCCACCCGATTTGAAGACGCTTATTCAAGTTCACGATGATAACTCAGCACTTGTTGATAGTTCTGGCGAAAGTGATCGGCCAGGCGTTCGACCAGATGTACGGATCGGTGGCGGCCGCCGGTGCAGCCGATGCAGATGGTCACATAGCTTCGGCCCTCGTTCTGGAAGCGGACCAGCCAGGTTTCGAAAAAGCTGCGCAAATGATCGAGAAAAAGCGCGACGTCGGCTTGCTCCTCCAGCCATGCGCGCACCGGTGGGTCGCGACCGGTGAGTGGTCGCAGGGCGGCGTTCCAGTGCGGATTCGGCAGGCACCGCGCATCGAAGACGAAATCCGCGACCGGCGGAACTCCCTTCTTGAACGCAAACGATTCAAACAGCAGGGTCAACGAGCCCGCGCTCATGCCGAGCTCGGCAATCACCAGACGGCGCAACTGGTGCACGTTGAGCTCACTGGTATCAATCACGCGATCGGCAACGGTCGCGATCTGGCGCATCAGCTTGCGTTCGAGGGCGATCGCATCGGCAAGTCCGAGCCCGCCAAGCGACAGTGGATGCCGGCGCCGGGTTTCCGAATAGCGCTTGATCAAGACGTCATCGCGCGTATCGAGGAAGACGAGCTCGTAGTCGATGCCGATCTCGGCCAGTTCGGACAGGACGTCGGGCAGGCGATTCAGGTCATTGGCACGATTGCGCACATCGACGCCGACCGCCAGGCGCGGGTGGCGGCCCTCGCTGTCGCGCGAAACGGCGCGAACGAAATCCGGCAGCAGCGCGCTCGGCAGGTTGTCGACACAGTAATAGTCGAGATCCTCCAGCGTACGCAGGGCAACCGATTTGCCGGAGCCGGACAGGCCGCTGACGACCACCAGCCGATTCGACGGGATGATCGTATCCGGCGTGTTCATGTGTTCACCATGGCGGTAGCCGCCTCAGTTGATGGGCCTGTCGATCGACAAAGGTCTGTGCCGGATCGAGGCCCTTCGACTTCAGCATGTGGCTGCGCACGGCGGCCTCGGCGAGCACCGCGATATTGCGCCCCGAGGCGACCGGAATGACGATCTGCGGAATTGGCACGTCGAGTATTTCGCGATAACCGACATCACCATACAGACGCTTCATTGCATCATCGGCGCCGTTCTGGACCATGGGTTGCAAGTGGATGATAAGACGCAGGTATTTCGATGGCTTGACGGCCGTGTGACCGAACATCTCGCGCACATTGAGCACGCCAAGACCACGAACCTCAAGCAGGTCACGCAGCATCTCCGGGCAGGTGCCATCGATGACGTCGGGTGCGATCAAGGTGAACTCGGGTGCATCGTCGGCCACCAGGCGATGGCCGCGGGTGATCAGTTCGAGCGCCAGCTCACTCTTGCCGGTGCCGCTTTCGCCGGTGATCAGGACACCGATCGAGTTCACCTCCATGAGCACGCCATGCAAGGTGATTTGCCGCGCCAGTCCGCGGGCGAGGTGATATTGCAGATAGGTGAGCAGTTCGTGGCCGCGCTTCGGGCTGGCCCACAGCGGCGTGTTCGATTCTTCCGCCGCATTGCGCAGGTCGCCCGGAATGGCTTGATCCTTGGTCACGATCAAGGCGATCGATCGATAGGCCATGATCTTTTCGATGGTTTCCCAACGTTGGCGCGAATCGAGCCCGTCCAGATATTCAAGCTCTTCGGTGCCGATGATCTGCACCTTGTTCGGATAGATGATGTTGAGATAGCCGATTTGCGAGGGGCGGCGCGATGTCTTGTCGCCCGGCTCGATCGCGCGCCCTTCGCCGCGCAGTCCGGCCACCCAGCGCAATTGCATGCGCTCACCGACGGCATCGTAGAGTTGGCGCGAGGTCAGTCGGTCCACGTTGCGTCCTTGAGTCGGTTGCGGCTGAATTCTGCCAGTTCCGCGCGCAGCGCGCTGCCGTCGGCAGCCTCGCGCAAGGCCTTGACCACCTCCTTGTGGGAAAAAAACTCCGCCAGCTCGGCAAGCAGTTGCAGATGCAGGTCGGTGTTCTGTTCAGGCACGACCATCGCGGCGACGAGATCAACAGGCTGGCCATCGATCGAACCAAAGTCCAGGGGCCTGGCCAGCCGGACCAGCGCCACCCGCGGTTTGTCGAGGCTGTCAATGCGGCCGTGCGGAATCGCCACACCGTGGCCGAGGCCGGTCGAACCGAGCATTTCGCGTTCCTTCAAGGCTGCCGCGATCGAAGGCTGCTCAGCACCATCACGGGCCAGCATGGCGGCCAGTTTATCAAGCAGTTGGGGCTTGTCGGCGGCAACGATATTCGTGCACACGTGCTCGGCGGAGAGCAGATCGAGAAAAGGCACGGCGAAACCCGTTCGAAGAAGATGCGCATTATCGCATCGGCGTGGCTTGCACGCAGGCCATCCGTTGAAAGCCGGTCCATCGCCAGGATGAACCGGCCCCGGTCATCCGGCAATGAATTACTCGTAACGTGCGGCAAGCACCTCCCTGGGATGATGATCGGTGACTTTTTCCTTGTGCTTGCGAACCTGGGCGGTGAGCTTGTCGGCGAGTGCATCGATGGCTGAGTACATGTCGGCGGCAACCGCGTCGGCGTGCAGATCCTTGCCGGAGACATGAATGGTGGCTTCGGCCTTGTGCAGCAGTTTTTCAATGCTGAGGACGATCGACAGCTCGTGAAGGTGGTCAAAATGCCGGGTCAGACGCTCCATCTTTGATTCCGTATGCTTGCGCATCGCGGGAGTGACTTCGATCTGATGGCCTTTGATCGTGATCTGCATGGCAACCTCCTTCTAAGGTGGGCCGGACAACCCGGCCCGGGTGGGATCAACGGCGGTTCCGATGATCCGCATGTTTCAACGACCGCTGCCGGATTCGACCATTGTTCGAGCCGGGCGTTCCGTGCCGATGCACGCCACGTCTGGATTCAGTCGAGGCGACAGCGATCGTTCGATGATGGAATGTTGAGCGCCTCCCTGTACTTTGCAACGGTACGTCGTGCCACGCTGATACCACGCCGGTTGAGCTCGACCGCCAATGCCTGGTCGGACATCGGTCGGGCGGCTTTCTCGTCATCGATCAACTTGCGGATCATGGCCTGGATCGCGGTTGCCGAGGCGGCACCGCCATCGACCGTGGACACGCCGCTGGAAAAGAAGTACTTGAATTCGAACGTGCCGCGCGGGGTATGCAGATATTTGCGCGTGGTCACCCGGGAAACCGTGGACTCGTGCATCTCGATTTCTTCGGCGACATCGCGCAGAACCAGCGGACGCATCGCCTCGGCACCGAAATCGAGGAATCCGGCCTGTGCCTGGACAATCGCCTGGGCCACTTTCAGCACGGTTTCGGCGCGCGTCTTGAGGCTCTTGATCAGCCAGCGCGCCTCCTGCAACTGGCCGCGCAGATAATTGGCGTCATCCCGGCGCGCCCGCGCAATCAGGCTTGCATAGTGTTCATTGATCGCCAGCCGCGGCTGGCAATTCGGCGACAGCGACACCTGCCAGCGGCCATTGATCTTGTGCGCATAGGCATCGGGTGCGACGTATTCGGGTGCGGCGCTCGAGTAGCCTGCGCCGGGTTTCGGATTCAGCGAACGCACCAGTTCGATAACGAGATCGAGCTCCTCTTCGCTCGCACGCAAGCGCTGGCACAACCGCGCGCGATCGTTGCGCGCAAGGATCTCCAGACTGTCGGCGACCAGTTGGCGCGCCTTGGCGAGTCCCGGTGTTTCCGGATCGAGGGTCTCGAGCTGGATATCCAGGCATTCGCCGAGTGAACGCGAGGCGACACCGACCGGATCGAAACGCTGGATGCGATGACGAACGCCTTCGACCTGATCCTCGCCCACGCTGAACAGATCGGCCAGGCTTTCGGCGATCACCGCGTTGGTTTCCTCGAGGTAGCCATCATCGTTGACTGCTTCAATGATCGCGGTGGCAATACCGCGATCATGCATCGAAAGCGGGGTCAGATTGAGTTGCCAGAGCAGGTGGTCGCGCAAATCTTCGGATTCGGCGTCCTGCGGCTCCACGCTTTCCTCGTCCGTTGCCTTGGCGCGGTAGTCGCGAAAGTCTTCACCGAGATCGAGCGGGATATCGTCGAAGTCCGGGGTGCTGTCGACCGGCTCGGCCGAATTGCGATCATCCGACTCGACCGCCGCGCTGGCGGTGTGTTCGGCAGGAACGAACTCCTCGATTTCGTCTTCGGCTTCGCTTTCGTCAATGTCGAGCAGGGGATTTGATTCGAGGGCGAGATTGAGTTCCGCTTCGAGTTCGATGCTCGACAATTGCAACAGCTTGATCGCCTGCTGCAGTTGCGGTGTCAGCGCAAGTTGTGCCTGAACGCGGAGTTGCAGAGCGGGTTTCATGCCCTAGGTTTGTCGCCTTGCGGTCTTATGCAATCTTAGCGCCAATTGACCGGAAGCGGCAGATCTTGACGCTTGCGCGTGCGCAGTCCACTCTCCGGAGGTTGCCAATCGTTCTGGCAAACAGCCGCCCTGAACGTGCCGGGTCCGCCAGGATTCAATGTCAGGGCGTGGTTCGCGACATTGTGTCGTCGCACCCGGCAACCCGCGCGGGTTTGCATGGCCGAGTGGACGCCATTGCGCGGGCCAGACCCTTCATTACATGCGGAACTCGGCGCCGAGATAGACCTCGCGGACCTTTTCGTTCGCCAGCACTTCGGCCGGTGAGCCCTGGGTGAGCACGGCGCCCTCGTTCATGATGTAGGCGCGATCACAGATGCCGAGTGTTTCGCGCACATTGTGATCGGTGATCAGGATGCCGATGTTGCGCGCCTTCAGGTGACGCACGATGCGCTGGATGTCGACCACCGAGATCGGATCGATGCCGGCAAATGGCTCGTCGAGCAGTAGGAAGCGCGGCTTTGCCGCCAGCGCACGGGTGATCTCGACGCGGCGTCGCTCGCCACCTGACAAGCTTGCTCCCTTGCTGCGCGCGATGTGGCTGATCTGCAGATCGTCGAGCAGATGCTCCAGCTCGCTTTCGCGGCCTTTCGCATCGAGATCCTTGCGCAGCTCGAGGATGGCCATGACATTGTCGGCCACGCTCAGGCGGCGAAACACCGAGGGCTCCTGCGGCAGGTAACCGATGCCGAGCGCGGCGCGTTCGTGCATCGGCATGGTCGTGATGGTGCGGTCATCGAGGCGGATGCTGCCCGAATCGGCAGCGACCAGACCGACCACCATGTAAAAACAGGTGGTCTTGCCGGCACCGTTCGGCCCGAGCAGGCCAACCACTTCGCCCTGGCGCAGGGAAAAGCCGAAATCACGCACCACGGTGCGGCCCGCATAGGCCTTGCGCAGGTTTGCCGCATGCAGCATCAGCGATTCGTGTCCGTTGCCGGTTTGGCGGAACTCTTCGGCTTGGGCTTGAAGGTCATGTGGACTTCACTGCCCGGGGCCTGGCTGCCACCCTCCATGGCGCCGGTTTCGGAGTTGTAGGTCATGCGCTGACCGCGGAATTCGGACTTGCCTTCCTGGATGACGACGACATCACCAGTGAGTATCGCGACATGGCTGGCATCGTTGTAGTCGATCTCCGCAGCGCGTGCGGTCATCAGGCCGCCGTTGTTGTCCTGCAATTGTTCAAGCCGGGCCGGCGATCCGGTCAGGACGATGCGCCGGCCCGAATTTTCGCTGCCATCGCCCTCGTAGACCCGCGCCTCGTCGCCGCTGGCTTTCAACGAACCCTGTTCGATGCGCACGTTGTCCTTGAACAACGCGAACGACGGTGTGGTCGTGACCATCTTGTTGTAGCTGGCGCGAACTTCGAGGTTCTTGTCGCGATCACTGCTCAAGGCGTGTGCGCTGCCGACTGCGAGCATGCCAATCACGCCGAGCCACAGGTGCCGGCCGATCATGCGATCAGGGCTTGCGCCGGGTCGGTTCAAACGTGTTGTGGACATCGGATAGCAGCTCCAGGGTTTTGCTGTTGAGGTCACCGCGCATGCCGGTACCGCGCAGTATAGAACCCGGCTGCGTGATCTGCGCCGGCGCCGCGGTCTCAAGGGTATTGTCGCGCGGATGGGCAATCAGATCGGAGGTGACGATGCGGGCCGCGCTAGTGTTCGCGTCCGGTTGACGCTCCATTTCGACGTGACCCTCCAGTTTCATGATCGACCCATCCTTGTTGACCGAGGCCGAATCCGATAAGCCGATCCATGGGTGACTGTCCTTGTCGACAATCACGTAGTCGGGGGTCGAGACGAAGATCGAGCCATCCTCGCCCCGGCGCGTCAGACGCGGGCCGCTGACCGTGAAGCTGAGCTTGCCGTGCTCATCAAGCGCATTCATCGAAAAATTGTCGAGCGTGTAACCCGAGCGTGGAGGGCCGCTGAAGGTTGGCTCGAGCGGAGGCGGTCGGGTCAGCCAGAGCACGATCTGGCTCAATGCGGCAATGATCGCGAGTGAAACGCCGACGATCAGGGTGCGCCGTTCCATCAACATGGCGCGCGATCCCCGATCGGTTGTGTCATCCGCTCAATCCGCATGCGATCAGTGATTGCCAAGGTGCAGGGCGAGTTCCGCCTCGGCCTTGCCTTGTGCGTCCAGCAACAGGTCGCAGATTTCGCGAACCGCGCCCGAGCCACCCTCGCGTCGGGTTTGCCAGTGCGCATGCTGGCAGACCGAGGGATGTGCGTTGGCCACGGCGATGGCCAGGCCGACCGTCTTCATGACACACAGGTCGGGCAGGTCGTCACCGGCATAGGAGCACTCTGCCGCACCCAGTTGCAGCGCATGCAGCAACTGCTCGAAACAGGCGCGCTTGTCTTCCTGGCCTTGATAGACATGGACGACGCCGAGCTCGCTCATGCGCTTGGCGACCAAGTGACTGATGCGTGCGCTGATGATCGCCACCTCGATTCCGTTTGCGCGCAGGCGCTTGAGCCCGAGCCCGTCATGCACATGGAAGGATTTCAGCTCATGGCCGTCTTCCGCATACCAGAGTCGCCCATCGGTCAGCACGCCATCGACATCGAAGACGGCGAGCTTGATGCGGGCAGCGCGTTGCAGGATTTCGGGATCTTTCATGGCTGGGAATCGGGAATCGGGACAAGGATCATGTGTGGGTTGTGGGAGCGGCTTCAGCCGCGATGCTCGCTTGAATCCTGACAAGCATCGCGGCTGAAGCCGCTCCCACGAAGAGACTTATCGAGCCTGGAACAATCAAACCACCCGTGCGCGCAGCAGGTCATGGATATTGAGTGCACCGACCAGATGGTTCTCGTCGTCGACGACGAGCAGGGCGTGGATCTTGAAAGCCTCCATGACCTGAGCGGCCTCGGCGGCGAGCTTGTCGGCCGTGATCGTCTTTGGATTCGAGGTCATCAGGCGCATCACCGGCGTATCGCGCAGATCGATATCGTCGTCGTCGACTGCGCGGCGCAGGTCGCCATCGGTGAACACGCCGAGCAACTCGCCGGCATCGTTGGTCACGGCCGTCATGCCGAGCCCGCTGCGGGTCATTTCGACCAGGGCGGTGGTCAGCGAGGCGTGCTGGTCGACGATCGGAATCTGCTTGCCGGAATGCATGATGTCACTGATGCGAACCAGCAATCGCCGGCCCAGTGTGCCGGCCGGGTGCGAGCGGGCGAAATCCTCGGAGGTGAAGCCGCGTGCCTCAAGCAAGGCGATTGCGAGGGCATCGCCCATGACCAGCGCGGCAGTCGTGCTTGCCGTCGGCGCCAGGCCGAGCGGGCAGGCTTCCTCGGACACCGAAACGTCCAGATGCACGTCGGCCAGCTTGGCCAGCGAGGAAAACTCGTTGCCGGTCATCGCGATCAACGGCACGTTCTGGCGCTTGATCAGGGGCAGGATGGTCAGCAATTCGTCGGTTTCGCCGGAATTGCTCAAGCTGAGGACGACATCCTTCTGCGTGATCATGCCGAGATCGCCATGGCTGGCCTCGGCCGGATGCACGAAAAACGCCGGTGTGCCGGTCGAGGCCAGGGTTGCGGCGATTTTTCTCGCGATATGCCCTGACTTGCCGATGCCAATCACGACAACACGGCCCTGGCACTCGAACATGAGCTGGCAGGCGCTGAGGAAGCTGCCGTTGACGCGCTTCTGCAACGCCTCGATCGCGCGGGCCTCGGTCACGATGACAGTCATGGCGCTGTTTCGAATCGTCGATTCGTCGAGCATGGGGTTGGTCAAGGTCAGCTCGGCCGGGTTCAGTTGGGCGTTCATGAGGGCGGGTTTCAGTAGCGAAAGTGCGTTGTTCGCCGGTTCAAGTTTTCGGCGCAGCCGGATTTTGAGTACCATTACGCATTCCTATTGTATCCGTAACCCCCGTTTGCGCCTATGACGAGCGGGTTCGCTCGTTCGTCGCCGCCTTGTCAGGAATCCGCCCTTCCATGGACACAAAGACCATCCACGATCTGATCCAGCGCGGAATTCCGGACGCGGATATCCACGTCGAGGGCGCCGATGGCGTGCATTTCGAGGCGCGTGTGGTCAGTCCGGCATTTGCCGGGAAATTGCCATTGGCACGCCACCGCCTTGTTTACGCGACCCTCGGTGACCACATGGGTAACGCCATCCATGCGCTTTCACTGCGCACCTTGACGCCCGAAGAAGCACTCAAGGCTTGAACCATCCCACACTGCGGCGACGGGTTTGCTTACGCAGGGGGTGCTTCCGCTGCCTCAATGAACTTCGCCTTGTTTATTACTCGAATCAGGAAACACGCTGGCCATGGCCAAAATCGTAATCAATGGCGGTGAGCCGCTGCACGGCGAGGTGCAGATTTCCGGCGCCAAAAATGCCGTCTTGCCGATTCTCGCCGCTTGCCTGCTCGCCGATGAGCCGGTCAGCATCGCCAATGTGCCGCATCTCCACGATGTCACCACGACCATGGAATTGCTCGGCCAGATGGGCGTGCAACTGGTGGTCGACGAGCGCATGAAGATCCATGTCGATCCGCGCACGACGAATCGCTTTTTCGCGCCGTATGACCTGGTCAAGACGATGCGTGCCTCGATCCTCGTGCTCGGGCCACTGGTCGCCCGTTATGGCGAAGCCGAGGTTTCCCTGCCGGGCGGCTGCGCGATCGGCTCGCGCCCGGTCAACCTGCATATTCAGGGGCTGCAGGCGCTGGGTGCGGATGTCCGCGTCGAGAATGGCTATATCAAGGCCCGCGCCAAGCGCCTGAAGGGCGCGCGCATCATGCTCGACCTGGTCACCGTGACCGGCACCGAGAATCTGATGATGGCGGCCGTGCTCGCCCAGGGCACCACGGTCATCGAGAATGCGGCGCAAGAACCCGAAGTGGTCGATCTGGCCAATTGCCTCAACAGCATGGGCGCGAAGATTTCGGGAGCGGGCACCACGTCGATTGTCATCGAAGGCGTCGAGCGGCTCGGAGGAACCGATTACGAGGTGTTGCCCGATCGGATCGAGACCGGCACCTTCCTCGTTGCCGCGGCGATCACCGGCGGCAAGATCCGGGCTCGCCATGCGCGACCAAAGACGCTGGATGCGGTGCTTTCAAAACTTGAGGATGCCGGCGCGCATATCTCGACTGGCGAGGACTGGATTGAGCTCGACATGCGCGGGCGTCGGCCCAAGGCGGTCAACATCACCACCGCGCCTTACCCGGCCTTCCCGACCGACATGCAGGCGCAGTTCACCGCGCTCAATTGCGTCGCCGAAGGCGTCGGCGTGATCACCGAAACCGTGTTCGAGAATCGCTTCATGCACGCGCTGGAATTGCAGCGTCTCGGTGCCGACATTCAGCTCGAGGGCAATACCGCGATCATCAAGGGCGTGCCGGTCATAACCGGTGCGCCGATGATGGCCACCGATCTGCGCGCCTCGGCATCGCTGGTGCTGGCCGGTCTCGTCGCCAAGGGCGATACGGTCATCGACCGCATCTACCACATCGACCGCGGCTACGAGAACATCGAGGAAAAACTCGGCTCGCTCGGCGCCCGCATCCGCCGGTTGCCTTCTTGGGGGCGGGAGTGGGGAGTAGGGAGTGGGAACAAGCGAAAGCAACTCCCCGCCAACCCACTGTGGTTAGGCCTAGAACGGTTTTCGCGACTCAATCCAATTCGCGCGAGCAGCCTTTCCCGCTAACCGCTCCTCCGCTCACCGCTTACCGCTATCGAGCTTGACCAGACGCAGGGTCACCGTATCGCCCTTGCTCTCGATCTGCTCGATTTGCACGGGAATCCAGCCGTTTGATTCGGCAAACCAACTGGTCGAGGTTCGCTTCGTGCGCACGCGTTCGAGGCAGCGGGTGGCAAAGGTGCCGGCCGGAACGCTCAGCGTGATTTCGCCGCACGGCGTGTAGGTCACATCCTCGATGGCATCCTTCGTCGCCACCTTGTAGCTGAAGGATTCGGCGTGGCGTGAAAGATCCGACGCCAACGCGATGGTCAGCGCATGCCGATCAATGGTCTGCGGCACGAGTGCGTAGCGCGCATCACTCTTGCCATCGACCATGTGCACTTGCCCGGCGCTCCAGTCGAATTCGCCGTGCCGATGCTTGTTCTTGAATGCCACCTCCTGGCGGAAGTCGTAGCGGATCGTTTGCGGACGACCGTCCGTCCAGCGCAGCACCGACTCTTCGGCCACATCCAGGCCGGCCATCTTGGCCAGGCTCGAGCTGCCGCGCGTGGTCGTGCGCAGGGTCCAGCTGGCATCGGCGTTGCGACTCCACTCGATCGTCGTCGTCGCGATTTCCTTGCCGTTGCGCAAGGTCGCGTAGTCCGCCTTGAACGGGCCGATCGGTGAATCGGCAAAGGCGCTGCTGATGGGAACAACGGTGCTCAGAAGCAGGATGGCGATTCGGTTCAAGGCAAGTGACTCCGGTCAAAACGAGGCATTCTGGCCGGATGATGATGAATGCCCGGTGTCGTCACGCCAGCTTGTCGTGGGTTGGCGGCAGATCTTCAAAGCGCAGCGGCGAGGTCAGCACCACTCCATCGAGCAACACGCTGCCCGCCTGCCAGGCAAGTCGACCCGATGCAAGCAAACCGACGCAAGCAACCAGCAATCGATGCTCGCGTTCCAGCAGCCGACTGGCAAGCGTGTCCTCGGTATCGCCGCCCAGGATGTCGATGACCGACTGCGCGATGACCGGGCCGCCATCGAGCTCGGCGGTGACGAAATGCACACTGGCGCCATGCTTGCGGTCACCGGCCTCAAGTGCGCGCCGGTGCGTGTGCAGGCCGGGGTATAGCGGCAGCAGGGACGGGTGGATATTGATGATGCGGCCGAGCCATGGCGCAAACGCGACCGGATCGAGGATGCGCATGAAACCGGCGAGCACGATCATGTCAGGTTGCAGGTCGGCAATTCGCCCAAACAGGGCCAGATCGTAGGATTGGCGATCGGCGAATCCGCGCGCACCGAGATGGATTGCCGGAATGTCATTTTCGCGGGCGAGATCGAGCGCGCGTGCGTGGCGTTTGTCCGAGACCACGCCGACGATGCGGATCGGCAGTTCGCCACGCCGCTCCGCCTTGATCAGCGCCTCAAGATTGCTGCCACGCCCGGAGGCGAGCACGACGACGCGCATGGCCTTGTCCCGATCGCTCAACGAATATGCACGCGCTCATCGCCACTGGCCGTGACGATCTCGCCGATGGTCCAGGCTTGCAGGCCGAGGGTTTCAAGCGCATCGAGGGTGGCGCCTGCGTGTTCGCGCGAGACAATCAGGGTGTAGCCGATGCCGCAGTTGAAGGTGCGCCACATTTCATCCTGGGCGACATTGCCTTCACGTTGCAGCCAGTCGAATACGGCCGGCGTCTTCCATGCCTTGCTGTCAATATCAATGCCGAGATGCGCGGGTACGACACGGATGATGTTCTCGCGCAGGCCGCCGCCGGTGATGTGGGCCATGCCATTGATCGGCAGCTGCTGGAGCAGCTTGAGGATCGGCTTGACGTAGATCGTCGTCGGCGCCATCAGCGCATCGGCGAGGCTGATCCCGCCCAGATCGAGCTCGAACGGATTGCCGGCGCGCTCGACGATGCGGCGGATCAGCGAATAGCCATTGGAATGTGCGCCGGAAGCGGCGATGCCGATGATTGCGTCGCCGGCCTGGATGCGGCTGCCATCGATCAGGGCCAGTTTTTCGACCGCGCCGACGCAGAATCCGGCCAGATCGTATTCGCCGGGCGGATACATGCTCGGCATCTCGGCGGTTTCGCCGCCGATCAAGGCGCAGCCAGCCAGCTCGCAGCCCTTGGCGATGCCGCCGACCACGGCCACCGTGGTGTCGACATCGAGTTTGCCGGTTGCGAAATAATCCAGGAAGAACAATGGCTCGGCGCCTTGCACCAGCACATCGTTGACGCACATGCCAACCAGGTCGATGCCGATCGTGTCGTGGCGACCTAGCATCTGCGCCAGTTTGAGCTTGGTGCCGACGCCATCGGTGCCGGAAACCAGCACCGGTTCGCGATAGCGGCCACCAAGATCGAACAAGCCGCCAAAGCCGCCGAGACCGGACATCACTTCCTTGCGGAAAGTACGTGCGACCAGCGGTTTGATCCGATCGACGACGGCATTGCCGGCATCGATATCGACGCCAGCGGCGCGATAGGTGAGGGCCTCGTTCTCGTTCGACATGGGCAGAGCCGGATACGCGGGGCCGCGCATCATATCAGCCTCGTTGGACGGGGAAGCAGGCCTTCGGGCAGACTGGCCGACATTCTTGCCGGGTCAGGGACTACCGCCATGCGTACCTCCGCCAACCTTGTTTCAATGCCGACAGACCGAACGCTGGTCTGCGCACGCGATTCAACCCATCCAGAAGCGCAGATGGGATCTTTCACAGCGGCGCAGACCCGCGCCGGCTCCCCAAGCTGGCCAGCCGTGCTTGCCTTCTTGCTCGTTTCAAGCCTGCTGGCCTTCAGCGCCATTGCAGCACCAACCACCTACACCGGCGAAGCACCGGTCGCCAATCAATCAGAATCGGCACGCGCGGGTGCCTTGAAGACCGCGCTGGCCGCGGTGGTCATCCGGCTCAGTGGCGATCCGGGCATTCTCGCCCGCAGCGAAGTTGCCAATGCCGTGGCCGGGGCCGACAAGCTGGTTCTGCAGTATCGCTATCGGCGCGACAACGCGATCGACGAGACCAGCGCGGCGGCAGGTTCCCAGCTCGTGCTGGTGGCGGAGTTCGACAGCATGGCGGTCGATCGCATGCTGGCCGGGTTCGGCCTGGCCGGGGCCGGATCAGGTGTTGCCACCGACGCCACGCCGGTCGAGAAGCGGATCTGGCTCAGCGGCATCCAATCGGCTACCGATTACGCGCGGGTGCGGGGCTATCTGACCCGGCAGTCGCTGGTGCGCCAGTCCTGGCCGGTCGAGGCGCGTGGCGACGGCATTCTGATGCGTGTTGTCGTTGCCGGCGATTTCAATCGCTGGCTGGATCTCGTTGCCGCGGACAATGTGCTGCAGGTCAACAGCACCAGCCCGCCCGTCCAGGGCATCGATGCGACCCTCGCCCTGAGTCGCTGAGTCGGCGTCATGTGGCGTCATCTGCCCAACCTGATCACGGCGATGCGCATGGCCCTGGTCTGGCCCGTGTTCTGGCTGATCTCGCGCGGGGATTTCGGCGTTGCCCTCATGCTCGCCGCAGTCGCCGGAGTCAGCGATGCCGTGGATGGCTGGCTGGCCAAGCATTTTGGCTGGCAATCGCGCCTTGGCGGTCTGCTCGATCCACTGGCAGACAAACTCCTGCTGCTCGCCGCGTTCAGCGCACTGACTGCGATTGCCGCGGTACCGCTGTGGTTGTTCTTGCTGGTCATCGGCCGCGACCTGGTGATCGTCTGCGGCGCCATCGCCTATCACAACCTGATCGGCCCTTTCGATGCCGAGCCGAGCCGGGTGTCAAAATTGACCACCCTCGTGCAGATCGTCTTTGTGCTGGCCGAGCTGCTGCGTCTGGCCTGGCTTCCGCAACTGCCGGGGCGCACCGTGCTGCTGATCCTTGCCGCACTGGTGACCCTGGCCAGCGGTCTACACTATGTCCTGGTCTGGTCGCTGCGAGCGCGCCGGGAATTGCACGAACGCAAGCGTCTCAAGGAATCCAGCGATGGCCACTAATCTCGATATCCGCTTCAAGTGGCTGATCCTGGTCGCCTTGATTGGCTGGGTGCTGTATCTGATCGGTCCCGCGCTGGTCCCGTTCGTGATCGCGGCGCTGTTCGCCTACCTGTTCAACCCGGTTGTCGAAAAGCTGGAACGGCGAGGCATCGGGCGTCCACTTGGAGTCACCCTGGTGTTCCTGTTGCTGACCCTGATCCTGGTCGGCATCGTGCTGGTGCTGATTCCCTTGATGGAAAAGCAGGTGAGCAAGTTCATCGAGCAGTTGCCGCGCATGATCGAGTGGGCGCAGACGGTCGCCGCGCCGTGGCTCACGCAGACCTTTGGCATCAGCCTCGACACCTTCGACAGTCAGGGCATGGTCGACATGCTGCAGGGACACTGGAAGGAAGCCGGGGGATTTGCCACCAAGCTCATCGCCGGAGTATCCAAATCGGGTTTTGCGATCGTTGCCTGGCTGCTCAATCTGGTCATCGTGCCGGTCGCCGCGTTCTATCTGCTGCGCGACTGGAACATTGTCGTCGAGCGCATGCATGCCCTGGTGCCGCGTTCGATCGAGCCGACCTTCATGCGCCTGACCCGCGAATCGGACAAGACCCTTGGCGGTTTCCTGCGCGGCCAGCTCAGCGTGATGATCATTCTCGGCACGTTGTACGGTATCGGCCTGTGGGCGGTCGGTATCAGTGTCGGCCCCTTGATCGGCATGATTGCCGGGCTGATCAGCTTTGTGCCGTATCTCGGCGCCATCGTGGGCGTCGGCATGGGCGTGATCGCCGCGCTGGTGCAATACCAGGACAGTTTCCATGTCCTGCTCGTGGCCATTGTGTTCGTCGTCGGCCAATTGCTCGAAGGTTATGTGCTGGTGCCCAAGCTGGTCGGCGACAAGATCGGCCTGCATCCGGTCGCGGTGATGTTCGCGATACTCGCGGGTGGCGAATTGTTTGGTTTCGTCGGCGTGCTGCTGGCCTTGCCGATCGCGGCCGTGGTCATGGTCCTGCTCCGTTACGCCTATGAGCGCTACACGCAGAGCGAGATGTACCAGGAAGCCCATATCGAATCGGTTATCGTCGTCGGCGAGCCGAATGCGCCCAATGAAAGCGCGATCATCGTCGTATCCAGCGCGCCTGCGCCTGCGCCGGATTCCAGCGCCAACCCATGAGTGCCCAGATTCCGCTGGCCTTGCGTTGGCCGGCGCATCAACGTTTCGCATCGTTCGTGGCTGGCGCCAACGCGGCCGGGATCGCCATGCTGCGCGAGGCGGCCCGCGGCGAGGGTATCGAAGGCGTCTTCCTTGCCGGCGTACGTGGCAGCGGCAAGAGCCATCTGCTGATCGCGGTGTGTGCCGAAGCAGCCGCGGCCGGACACAGCGCGCAATACCTCGATTTATCCCGGCTCGGCGCGGAGCCGGCCGAATCGATCCGGCGTTTTGCCGGCAACGACCTGCTGGCAATCGACAATGTCGATTCGATTGCCGGCATTGTCGCGGCCGAGCATGCCTTGTTCGACCTCTACAACCGTTGCCGCGCCGACGCTACGACAATGGTGTTCGCGGCCAGCGAACCGCCGACGGCGCTGGCGTTGAATTTGCCTGATCTGGTCTCGCGCCTGTCGGCCTGCACGCAGTGGCAGATTCGCCCGCTCGATGAGGTGGTTCGGCGGCGAATCGTCCACGATCTGGCCAGTGCGCGCGGGCTTGAGCTCGATGACGCGGTGCTCGACTGGTTATTCACGCGCCGGGCACGTGACCTCGGCACCCTTGTCGGTCTGCTCGACCGTATCGATCAGGCAGCCTTGGCGGCGCAGCGACGCGTGACCGTGCCGTTCCTGCGCCACCTGTTTCCGAATTCCGCCGTCTGAATCCCGCTGTTTCAGGGATCGCACAGTTGCCGGTCGAGATCGGCCAGTCGTTGCGGCGTGCCGACATCGACCCAGCTGCCGGCAAAAAATTCGCCACTGACCTGATGCCTGCGCATTGCCGCGCGCAGCAATGGCGCCAGTGTGAATCGTGGTGGTGATTCGCTGGCGCCTGCAGTCTCGCCCAGCGCCCGGCGCCAGTCATCGAACAGCGCGGCCCGATAGACGCCGACACCGGAATAGGTCAATCGCGCGGGCCCACTGTCGACCAGATAGCCATCGGATTCGAGCGCGAAGTCGCCCTGGCTGACATGCGCCGGGTTGGCCACCATGAGCAGGTGGGCCAGGCTCGCCGGAGCTTGCGACAAACTGGAAAAATCCATGTCGATCCAGATGTCACCGTTGACCAGCAGGAACGGTTCGCGACCCAGTCGATCGAGCGCATTGAGCATGCCGCCGCCGGTTTCCAGCGCGACCGGGCCTTCGTCGATGAAGTCGATATGCAGGTTCCAGCGACTGCCGTCGCCGAGCGTCTTCGGAAACTGCGCGGCGAGATAGGAGGTGTTGATGACGACGCGGTTGATGCCGGCGGCGGCGAGCTTTTCCAGCTGCCATTCGACCAGGCGCTTGCCGCCGACCATGAGCAGCGGCTTCGGCGTCGAATCGGTCAGCGGACGCATGCGCTCGCCGCGACCGGCCGCGAAAATCATCGCGCGCTCGAGTTTCACGCGCCCGGCAACTCGCGATTGGCACGGATGTCACGTTCACCCAGCGCGCTTTCGAGAAGGGCGGCGAACGCGTGCAGCTCGGGGTAGCGCCTGGCGACCGAGATCGCGTAACTCCAGCACAGCGGCAAGTCGTCGAGATACTGGCGTTTGCCATCGCGATACCAGAGCCGACAGAAAATGCCGAGCACCTTGATGTGGCGTTGCAGGCCGATCAGGTCGAACCAGCGTGAAAACTGCGCATTGCCGACTTCGGGGCCCAACAGATGTGCGGAGCGCAGGCGCAGTCGGTAACTCTCGACCCAGCCCGCGACACGTTCGGCGTCCCATTCGATGTAGCAGTCGCGCAGCAGGGAGACCAGATCGTAGGTGATCGGTCCGATCACGCCATCCTGGAAATCGATGATGCCGGGATTGACCAGCACGCCGTGCCCGTCGCTGGCCGGCGAATGTTCGACGACCATCAGGTTGCGACTGTGGAAGTCGCGATGCACGAAGGCGCGCGGTTGTTCCTCGGCTGCTTGCACGAGGAAGCCGAAAGCCGCCTCGATGATTTCCCGCTCCTCGCCACTGATGGCATGGCCGAGATGGCGCTTGAGGAACCATTCGGGCAACAGTTCCATTTCGCTCAGCAGACGCTGGCGGTCGTAGGCGGGCAGGCCGGCGACATCAACCATGGTCTGCATGCGCAGCAGGGCATCGAACGCGTCGGCGTACAAGGCATCGACGCTTTCATGC
This sequence comes from Lysobacterales bacterium, assembly GCA_016721015.1. GTDB lineage: Bacteria > Pseudomonadota > Gammaproteobacteria > Xanthomonadales > Rhodanobacteraceae > Dokdonella. Next base: position 547,528 of record JADKJL010000012.1, on the reverse strand, counting down.
GCCAGTTCCGGCAAGTAGGTGCGTGTGCCGAGATCTTCCATCAGGACAAAGCCCAGGCTCTGGTCGACGCCGAGGATCTGCGGCGCATGCAACCCTGCCGCGCGCAGCCGCGCATCGATATCGAGCCAGCTGGTCAGATCTTCCTTGCCTGGCGGGGCATCCATGAGGACGAAGGTCTTGCCGGCCGATTCCACACGCCAGTAGCTGCGAAAACTTGCATCTTCGGAGGCGCGCGACAGGCGTGCATCCGGGTTGCCAAGAAGGCTGCACAGCCAGTCGCGGCGGCGCTGATCGAGTGAATCGTGCACGGGAAAAATCCTGATCCTGAACAACGGCAGTGTAAGCGAATGACCACGATTGCGGAGGCCGGATACCGCGCTGGCGCCGATCTGCACAGGTTGCGACAAACGCGTTCAGCCCGATCCTTGGACAAGCGTTGAGTCGTCGTTCGATAAATAGTACTATTTCAGTCCTTATTGGAGTCCGTATGCTACGTGTCAGCAAATTGACCGACTACGCCACGGTCGTCATGACCTGCCTCGCGGCGGCCGGCGACGAGGTGCTCAGTGCCCAGCTTCTGGCTGAACAGGCGCGTCTGGAGACGCCGACGGTCAGCAAGGTGCTCAAGCTGCTTGCCGGTGCCGGCCTGGTCGATTCGTGGCGTGGCGTCAATGGTGGCTATCGGCTCGCACGTGCGCCAGGCGCGATCACGATCGCCGACATCGTCACCGCGATGGAGGGGCCGATCGGCATGACCGAATGCTGTACCGAGCCCGGCCTGTGCGACCACGAATCGCATTGCGGCGTGCGCGTGAACTGGCAGCGCATCAGCGAAGCGATTCGTACCGCGCTTGAACACGTGACCCTGGCCGACATGCTGGCGACCCCGCCGAAGCGTGCGGTCGGCATTCCATTGCGAGTGGCCATTTCATGACGATCCCGGCGATGACACAACGCAACGAACGGGCCGACCCCGCGCCACCCGACAAACCGGTCAGCGCCGGCAACGAGCGCATCGTCGAGGCGATGAATCGTCGCTATGACGCCGGCTTTGTCACCGATATCGAATCTGACAGCTTGCCGCCGGGGCTGAACGAAGACGTCGTGCGCTGGATCTCCGAGCGCAAGCAGGAGCCGGCCTGGATGACCGAGTGGCGACTCGCCGCCTATCGCCATTGGCTGACCATGATTTCTCCCGAATGGGCCAAGCTGCGCATCGCCCCGATCGATTTCCAGGCGATCAGCTACTACTCCGCGCCGAAAGCCAAGTACAAGTCGCTGGCCGATGTGCCGAAAGAACTGATCGATACCTACGACAAGCTCGGCGTACCGCTGCATGAGCGGGCCAAGCTTGCCGGCGTGGCCGTCGACGCGGTGTTTGACTCGGTTTCGGTCGGAACCACGTTCCAGAAGGAGCTTGCCGAAGCGGGGGTGATCTTCGGTTCGATGTCGGAAGCGATCCGCAATCATCCCGACCTGGTTCGTCGCTACCTTGGCACGGTGGTGCCGACCGCCGACAACTATTTTGCCGCGCTCAACTCGGCGGTGTTCTCCGACGGCAGTTTCGTCTTCATCCCCAAGGGCGTGCGCTGCCCGATGGAGCTGAGCACCTACTTCCGCATCAACGCCGGACACACCGGTCAGTTCGAGCGCACCCTGATCATTGCCGAGGAGGGCGCCGCCGTGTCCTATCTCGAAGGCTGCACGGCGCCGATGCGCGATGAGAACCAGCTACATGCGGCGGTCGTCGAGCTGGTCGCCCTGGATGATGCGAACATCAAGTATTCCACCGTGCAGAACTGGTATCCGGGCGACGAGAACGGCGTTGGCGGCATTTACAACTTTGTCACCAAGCGCGGTGACTGTCGCGGCGCGCGCTCGAAGATTGTCTGGACCCAGGTCGAGACCGGTTCGGCGATCACCTGGAAATATCCCAGCTGCATCCTGCGCGGCGATGATTCGGTCGGCGAGTTCCATTCGGTGGCATTGACCCATCACCGCCAGCAGGCCGACACCGGCACCAAGATGATCCACATCGGGCGCAACACGAAGTCGAAGATCATCGCCAAGGGCATCAGCGCCGGTCATGGCCAAAACAGCTATCGCGGTCTGGTCAAGATCGAGAAAAGTGCCAGCGGTGCGCGCAACTACACGCAATGCGACAGCTTGCTGATCGGCAAGAAATGCGGCGCGCATACGTTTCCGTATATCGAGGTGAAGAATCCGAGTGCGATCGTCGAGCACGAGGCGACCACTTCGAAGATTTCCGATGACCAGATGTTCTACTGCCGCTCGCGCGGCATCGCCGAGGAAGACGCGGTGTCCTTGATCGTCGACGGCTTCTGCAAGCAGGTGTTCCGCGAGCTGCCGATGGAGTTCGCGGTCGAGGCCAAGAAGCTGCTTGAGGTTTCGCTGGAAGGGGCGGTTGGCTGATGGCAATCTGTTGGCAATTCGGGAGGTGGAAATGACAGTGCCGAAGCAGCAAGTGCGTGTCGCACGCAAGTTCAGACTCGGCGAAGAGCCAATGGATTACGAGTATTGGCTGACTGTATCGATGAAGGACCGGCTGGATGCCTTGCTTGATTTGATTGCCACACATCATGGGTGGACCGATGAAGCTGCACCGAGACTTGAACGAGTTTTTGCGATTGTTGAACGCCGCTGATGTCCGCTATCTGATTGTAGGCGGTTATGCGGTTGCGGCTCATGGGCATGTCAGATACACGAAGGATCTGGATGTCTGGCTGGATGCGTCGCGCGAAAATGCGGCACGAGTTGTCGGAGTACTGGAGGATTTCGGCTTCAGATCGCTTGAAATCACTGAGTCTGATCTACGGAAGCCCGGGCAGGTTGTGCAAATTGGATATGACCCGGCCCGAATCGATCTGATGACCAGCGTGTCAGGACTGGAGTTCGACGCGGCATTCGAAGCACGACTCGAGACCGAGCTGGATGATATTCCGATCGGCATTCCGTGCCGTGAGGATCTGAAGAAGAACAAACTGGCCACCGGGCGGATGCGTGATCTTGCCGATCTGGAGGATCTCGGATTCGACCTGCCATCAAAGAAGAGTTGAAGTCATGCTGAAAATTGAAAACCTCCACGTCCGCATCGCCGGCAAGGACATCCTCAAGGGTCTCGATCTCGAAGTGAATGCGGGCGAGGTGCACGCCATCATGGGCCCGAACGGCTCCGGCAAGTCGACGCTCGGCAATGTGCTGGCGGGCCGTGAAGGTTACGAGGTCACCGAGGGTTCGATTCAATACGAAGGCAGGAATCTGCTGGAGCTTGAGCCGGAGGAGCGGGCGGCGGCGGGTGTCTTCCTGGCATTTCAGTACCCGGTCGAGATTCCCGGCGTCAACAACACCTATTTCCTGCGCGCGGCGCTGAATGCACAGCGCAAGCGACGCGGCGAAGCCGAGCTCGATTCGATGCAGTTCCTCAAGCGCGTGCGCGAGAAACTCGCCGTCCTGCATCTGAAGGATGAGCTGCTGCATCGCGCCGTCAATGAAGGATTCTCGGGTGGTGAAAAAAAGCGCAACGAGATCTTCCAGATGACCCTGCTCGAACCGAAGCTGGCCATCCTCGACGAGACCGATTCGGGCCTGGATATCGATGCGCTGAAGATGGTCGCCGACGGTGTCAATGCGATGCGCGATCCGGCGCGTGCGTTTCTGGTGATCACCCACTACCAGCGCCTGCTCGACTACATCGTGCCTGATTTCGTGCATGTCCTGGCCGATGGCCGCATTGTCGAGAGTGGCGACAAGTCGCTTGCGCTCAAACTCGAGGAGCATGGCTACTCGTGGATTGCCGAACGCAAGCTGGCCGGAGCCGCCTGATGGCCGCAGGCTTTCTGGAACCCCTCATCGCTGACGGAGCGGCGACAGCGGGCGGGCAGGCCGGATGGCTGGCGCGGGTGCGCACCGACGCGCTCACGCAACTGGCGCGCGACGGCATGCCGGTGCCGCGCAGTGAAGCCTGGAAATACACAAGTCTTCGCGCCCTCGACCAGCGCCGCTATCAACGCGGTGATGCTGATGCATCGGCCAGGGCGGTCAATGCCAGCCTGCTCGCCTTGCCGGGTGTCGACGGGCCTCGACTGGTCTTCGTCAACGGTGCATTCCGTGCGGATCTCTCGCGCATCGAGCCGATCGAAGGGCTTGAACTGCATTCGCTTGCGCGCGTGCTCGAAGCGGATCCGGATTCCGTGCAGGTCCATCTGTCACGATCATTCGATGATGCCTCGGATGTCTTTGCCCGGCTGAATACGGCGCTTGCCGGCGATGGTCCGGTCATCCGTGTGGCGGCAGGTCGGAAGGATTTGCCGCTGGTTCATCTGGTCATGGTCGGGGCAGCGGCTGCAGCCGAACTGGCCTGGCAGTTGCGCGGCATCATCGAGGTCGGCGAGGGTGCGGCCTTGCGTGTCGTCGAGCATCATGTCGGCGAACCGGGCCAGGCCCATTTCGGCAACGTGTTCAACCAGATCTCGGTTGCTGCCGGCGCACGACTTGATCTGCTGCAGATCCAGAACTCCACGGAAACGGCCAGCCTGACTCGTCGCACTGAAGCCCTGCTCGCGGCCGATGCGCATCTTGAGCTGCGTTCGATCGAGGCCGGAGCGCAGTGGATGCGGCATGATCTTGCGGTGAAGTTGGGCGGCGACCGCTCGCGCTTCATCTCGCGCGGCGTGTTCGCCTTGCGCGGTCGCCAGCACGCCGATACCCGGCTCGATGTCCGTCATGCCGCGCGCGACACGCTTTGCGATATCGTCTGGCGCGGGGTTGCCGATCAGCGTTCGCGCGGCGTATTCCATGGCGCGATCACGGTCAATCCGGGTGCCGATGGCAGCGATGCGCAACTGAGCAACAAGAACCTGCTGCTTTCGGCACAGGCTGAGATCGACACCCAGCCGGTGCTCGAGATTTACGCCGACGAGGTCAAGGCCGCGCATGGCGCGACCGTCGGCCAGCTCGATGAGCAAGCACTGTTCTACCTGCGCTCGCGTGGGCTTTCCGCAGACGAAGCGCGCTCGCTGCTGACTCTCGCGTTTTGCCGCATCGCGTTCGATTCGATCGAGAACGACGCATTGCGTGAGCACGTCGATGCGCTGCTGCTCGATCGCCTGCCACAGCAGATCGAGGATTTCGCCAGCGAAGTTTCCGTCGCATGAGTGCCTCGCCGGAGTCGGGCGACGGGGACGCCGCAGACCTCGATATCGAGCGTATCCGTGCCGATTTTCCGCTGCTCGCGCGAACCGTGCATGGCAAGCCGCTGATCTATCTCGACAATGCGAATACTTCGCAAAAGCCGGCTGTCGTGATCGAGGCGGTGGATCACTTCTACCGACAGACCAATGCCAACGTCGCCCGCGCCGTGCATGCGCTCGGCGATGAAGCCACCACGGCTTTCGAGGCGACTCGCGACAAGCTCAGCCGCTTCATCAATGCACCTTCGCGTGACGGGGTCATCTTCACTTCGGGTACAACCCAGGCGATCAACCTGGTCGCCTACAGTTACGCGCTGCCGCGCCTGAAACCGGGCGACACGATCCTCGTCACGCAAATGGAACACCACGCCAACATCGTGCCGTGGCAACTGGTTTGCGAACGTAGCGGAGCGAGCCTCAAGGTCGCTCCGATCCGTGAATCCGGCGAACTCATCGTCGAGCGCTTCGTCGAGCTGCTGACCGCCGAGGTCAGGCTCGCCGCGGTCACCCATGTATCCAACGTGCTCGGCACGATCAATCCGATCGCGCAGCTCGCACGTGAATGCCGCAAGCGCGGTATCCCGTTGCTGGTCGATGGTTCGCAGGCCGCGCCGCATCTGCGCATCGATGTGCGCGCGCTCGGTTGCGATTTCTATGCGCTGACCGGGCACAAGTTGTTCGGCCCGACCGGCACCGGAATGCTCTGGGCGAAACGCGAGCTGCTCGATGCGATGCCGCCGTTCTTCGGTGGTGGCGAGATGATCCGTGAAGTGCGTTTCGAGGGCACCACGTTTGCCGATCCGCCGCACAAGTTCGAAGCCGGCACGCCGAATATCGCCGGCTTTGTCGGACTCGGCGCTGCGATTGATTACATTGAATCGATCGGACTCGAGAAGATGGCCGCACGCGAACACGCGTTGCTGGTCTACGCAACCGCGGCAATGCGTTCGATTCCCGGCCTGCGCATCATCGGCGAGGCGGCGGAGAAAGTGCCGGTGATCGCCTTCCTCATCGACGGCCTGCATGCGCATGATCTGGCGACCTTGCTCGATCAGGAGGGGATCGCGGTGCGATCCGGCCATCATTGCGCGCATCCGCTGATGCAGTTCTACGGCGTGTCGGCAACACTTCGCGTTTCGCTGGCGTTTTACAACACCCGCGCTGAAATCGATGCCTTCGTCGCGGCTGTGGCGCGCGTGCGCAAGCTCCTTTCCTGAGTCCACCAATGACTGAACTTTCCTTTCGTGCGGCCAAGCTGGCCGATGTCGACGCCATCATTCCGCTGGTGGAATCGGCTTACCGCGGCGATGCCAGTCGCCAGGGCTGGACCACCGAAGCGGATTTCCTTGATGGCCAGCGCATCGACCGTCAACTGCTGGTCGAGTTGATCTTGCGCGGCGATGCGCGTGTGATCCTGGTCGAGCGGGACGGGCATTTGCTGGCCTGTTGCGAGTTGCAGGATCAGCACGGCATCGCCTATTTCGGCATGTTCTCGGTACGCCCAAACGGGCAGGGCACCGGTATCGGCAATCGCCTGCTGGCCGAAGCCGAACGCATCGCGGTCGAGGAATGGCAGTGCCGCGAAATGCGCATGACCGTGATCGATATCCGCAGCGAGTTGATTGCCTGGTATGAACGGCGCGGCTATCAACGCACCGGCGAGCACAAGCCCTTTCCGTACGGCGACGAGCGCTTTGGCATTCCGTTGCGCGACGACCTGCGTTTCGAGGTGTTGCGCAAAGCCCTGATCTGAAGCTAATCGAATTGCGAGGCATTCGCATTCATGCTCTAATCGGCCCTGCTGCATCCCGTCCATGTCACTGCCTTGATGAAAAGTCCGGTGGATCTCAAGCGCCGGTCGTACTGGCTGAAAACCCTGCACGAGTGGCATTGGGTCAGTTCAGCGCTGTGCCTGGTCGGCATCCTGCTTTTCAGCATTACCGGTATCACTCTAAACCATTCGGCGCAGATCGAGGCCAAGGCAGAGGTGATGACCCGGAAGGCGCAATTGCCTGGTGACTTGCTCCGGCTCATCCAGCCTGTGGCTGGCGATGCCAAGGCACCACTGCCCGTGCCATTGCGTGACTGGATCGCCAAGGCCATGGACGTGCAAGTGGCCGAACGTGTTGGCGAGTGGTCAGAGCAGGAAATCTATGTCTCCATGCCGCGCGCAGGCGGCGACGCCTGGCTCAGCATCGATCGAAGCTCGGGTGACATCGAATATGAGCGAACCGATCGCGGCTGGATTGCCTGGCTCAACGACCTGCACAAGGGTCGCAACACCGGCGTCGCATGGAACTGGTTCATCGATGTATTTGCGATTGCCTGTGTCGTGTTTTCGATCAGCGGATTTTTCCTGCTGCAGATGCATGCGGGGCAACGGCCGCTGACCTGGCCCCTGGTCGGCTTGGGCTTCCTGGTCATGCTGTTGATTGCCCTTCTTTTCATTCACTAGCGAGGCTTGCCCATGCGTCCACTCCTGATCCTCTGCCTGATGATGGCGACGTGCTGCGTGCATGCCGCCGAGGTCGATGTGAGCGTGGCCATACCGCGCATTGACGCATCGGAGTATCACCGCCCCTATGTTGCGGTGTGGATCGAGAATGGTGACCAGAGCGTCGCCGCCAATCTCGCGGTCTGGTATGCGCAGACAGATTCCAAGGAGGGTGCCGGAACCAAGTGGCTGACCGATTTGCGCCAGTGGTGGCGGCGCAGCGGACGCAACCAGTCGATGCCGATCGATGGCGTCAGCGGTGCGACACGGCCGGTCGGACAACACCAGTTGCGCTTCGATGCGGCACAGCCGCCGCTGGCCGCACTCAAGGCGGGAAAATACAGCCTCGTCGTTGAAGCCGCGCGCGAAGTCGGCGGGCGCGAGTTGCTGCGTATACCGTTCGAGTGGCCGATCACCTCCACCCGGCATCTTGACGCGCAAGGCGAGCACGAGCTCGGCCTGGTCAAGCTCGATCTGAACCCCTGATTGCGGAGAACCGACATGAATGCCTCGTTGAATATCCTTGCCCTCACCCTTGCTCTCGCGCTGCCGCTTTCCGCGCACGCGCACAAGACCTGGCTGCTGCCTTCCGAGACCGTGCTCGCGGGGGATGATCCATGGATCACCGTGGACGCCGCGGTATCCAATGATCTTTTCTACTTCAACCACATGCCGCTGCGTCTCGATGGCCTGACGATCACCGGTCCGGACGGCAAGGCCGTGCAGGCGGAAAACAGCGCGAGCGGCAAACTCCGCAATACCTTCGATGTGCATCTGGCGAGCCCCGGCACTTATCGCATCGCGATCATCAACGCGGGGCTTTTTGCCAGCTGGGATGTCGATGGCAAGCCGAAGCGCTGGCGCGGCACGGCCGATTCATTCGCCCGCGAAGTGCCCAAGGACGCCAAGAACCTCAAGGTGACCGAGTCCAGCGGGCGCATCGAAACCTTTGTCACCGCCGGCCAGCCGAATGAGGTTGCACTGAAAGCGAGCGGGACAGGTTTGGAGATGCTTGCGGTCACCCATCCCAACGACCTGTTTGCCGGTGAGGTGGCGACCTTCAAGCTGCTGCTCGATGGCAAGCCAGCGGCGGATCTCGGCGTCGAGATCATTCCCGATGGCATTCGCTATCGCGACAAACAAAACGAGTTGTCTGTCAGCACGGACAAGAACGGCGAGTTCCGCGTGACCTGGCCAAGCGCGGGTCGCTACTGGCTGGAAGCCAAGGTCGAGGACGCCAAAACGTCGCTACCCCACGCGAGCGGGCGCCGTGCGAGTTTTGTGGCCACGCTTGAGGTGTTGCCACAGTAATGCGTGACGCGCGCCGGCCAGCGGCTGGCGGGGGCTGGCTCATTCGAGGCGGTCGCTTTCTGGGCGTCAGCTTGCTGCTGGTGACGATCACCGGATGTGCAGCATTGCGTTCGGTGCAGTCACTCGATGGCGAATCCATGGGTTCGACGTGGTCGGTGCGCTATGTGGCCGATTCGTCTTCGTTGCCGGAAATCCGCCGTGCCATCGAGGCCCGACTCGAACTTGTCGATCGTCAGATGAGCACCTGGAAGGGTGATTCCAATCTCAGCCAGTTCAACTCCGCGCCTGCAGGCTCATGGATGGAACTGCCGCCCGAGTTGTTCGGGGTGACCGCAGCGGCCCTGAAACTGGCGGCGGATACGGGTGGTGCCTATGATCCGACGGTCGGCCCGCTGGTCGACCTGTGGGGTTTCGGCGCAAAGGGAACGCGTCGCGAGCCACCGGATGCGGCATCGATTGCAGCCATGCGCGCACGCACAGGCTGGCAACGCGTGAAGCTCGATATCGGGCAACGACGCATTCTGCAAGCGGGCGGCACGCACCTCGATTTGTCGTCGATCGCTCCCGGATTTGCGGTTGACCTGATTGCCGGTTATCTCGAATCGCAGCGGATAAAGGACTATCTCGTCGAGGTTGGCGGCGAGTTGCGCGGCAGCGGCAGCAAGCCCGACGGAAGCGCCTGGCAAGTGGCAGTCCAGCGCCCACTCGACAATGACAGCATCGATGACAGCGTCACGCCCGCCCATGTGTTGTCCTTGCGCGATGCCTCGCTGGGGTCATCCGGCGACTATCGGCATTTCTTTGTCGATGACGGACGTCGCTATGCGCATCGCATCGATCCGCGCAGCGGTTATCCGCTCGACAACGCGGTGGCATCGGTCACCGTATCGCGTCCACACTGCGTGGATGCCGACCCGCTGGCGACGGCGTTGAGCGTGCTCGGTGTGGATGCAGGTCTGACCTATGCGAACCAGCGCGGAATCGCCGTACTGTTTATTCTGCGCACTGCCGACGGCTTCGAGGAGCGCATGAGCGCTGAATTTGCCCGACTGTTGAATCCATGAGCAGCGCGTCGCCCATCTCGCGCAGCGATTTCCGCCATTGCGCGGGCAACTTCGTGATGGGAGGTTTGCTTGCCGTGCTGGGCAGCCTTGCGTATTACTACCAGAGTGGATCGTTTTCTTCGGCGCCTGCCGGTGCTGAGCGCCTGCTCTGGGCGCTGGTCGCCACCCTGGTCTATATCGTGCTCAGTGTTCCAGCCTTGTTGCGCTGGTCACGCGGGATCGGGGCAGCGTCCAGACGCGTGGCCAAGGCCGGCGAGGTGTCGGTTGATGATCGCGTACTGGTTGTCCATGCCAGCCAGACCGGCAACGCCAGCCAGCTCGCCGCACAAACCGCCGATTCCCTGCGCGCGGGCGGTCTGGTCGTCGACCTGTTCGCCTTGCAGGATGTCGACGCCCGGCACTTGAGTCAGGCCTCGCGGGCGCTGTTCGTGGCCAGCACCACCGGCGAAGGGGATGCGCCGGATGGTGCGGCGCAGTTCGTGCGCACGGTCATGGATTCCAGTCTCAGGCTTGATCAGCTGAGCTATGGAGTGCTCGCTCTCGGCGATCGCGAGTACGCGAATTTCTGTGGCTTTGGCCATGCCCTCGACGACTGGCTTGAGCGCGCCGGCGCACAGCGACTGTTCGATACCGTCATGGTCGATGATGGTGATGCGGGAAGTCTTCGCTACTGGCAGTACCGGCTCGGTCAGCTGAGTGGCCGCAGTGACCTGCCGGACTGGCAGATACCGCGATACTCACCGTGGCGACTCGTCGAACGCAGCCTGGTCAATCCCGGCAGTCAGGGCGATCCGTGTTTCCGCGTGAGCCTGCGACCGCTGGATCGCACGCAGTTGAACTGGCAAGCGGGCGACGTCGCCGAGATCGGGCCGCAGAACGCGCCCGCGGCGGTCGAGGCGTGGCTTGCTCGCAACGAATTCGATGGGGACAGCCCGGTGCTGGTGCGCATGAAGCCATGGACGCTGCGCAAACTTGTCGCGTGCTCGGCGCTGGACGTTGAGCGCAACGGCAGGACACCACAACAGATGGCCGATGCCCTGATCCGGCTCCCGCATCGGGACTATTCGATTGCATCGATCGCCAGTGACGGCCAGATGGATCTGCTGCTGCGCCAGTGGCGGCGTTCCGATGGCAGCTTCGGCCTCGGTACCGGCTGGCTGACCGAATACGCGGAACCGGGCGCCGAACTCAGCGTGCGTGTCCGCAGCAATGCCGCCTTCCACGCGCCCACCGACGACGTGCCCGTCATCCTGATCGGCAATGGCACCGGGATCGCCAGTCTGCGCGCCCTGCTCAAGCAGCGCATCGCCAACGGGCGACATCGCAACTGGCTGATCTTTGGCGAGCGCAATGCCGATCGCGACTTCCACTTCCGCGATGAAATCCTGGCCTGGCAGGCCACGCAGGGCATCGAGCGGCTCGATCTCGCCTTCTCGCGCGACCAGGCCGAACGCATCCACGTCCAGCATCGTCTGCAGTCGGCCGCCGCAGAAGTCCGCAGCTGGGTCGCTGATGGGGCATTCATCTACGTCTGCGGCAGCTCGCAAGGGATGGCGCCCGGCGTCGATGCAGCCCTGCGCCGCATTCTCGGCGACGCCACCGTTCACGATCTGACCGTCAGCACCCGCTACCGCCGCGACGTGTATTGACCGTGCGGTTAGCGGTTAGCGGTGAGCGGTGAGCGGTGAGCGGTGAGCGGTGAGCGGTGAGCGGTGAGCGGGAACATTGCGCTTTTTGCAGTTGCCCTGTTCGACAGAATCAGGGGCCAGGCATCCCTCATCTTCGTGGGAGCGACTTCAGTCGCGATGCTGTTTCCTTGAGCTTGCCCAAAGGCATCGCGACTGAAGTCGCTCCCACAAAACGCCAGCGGTGAGCGGTGAGCGGGAACATTGCGCTTTTTGCAGTTGCCCTGTTCGACAGAATCAGGAGCCAGGCATCCCCCATCTTCGTGGGAGCGACTTCAGTCGCGATGCTGTTTTCTTGAGCTTGCCCAAAGGCATCGCGACTGAAGTCGCTCCCACAAAACGCCAGCGGTGAGCGGTGAGCGGGAACATTGCGCTTTTCGCAGTTGCCCTGTTCGACAGAATCAGGGGCCAGGCATCCCCCATCTTCGTGGGAGCGACTTCAGTCGCGATGCTGTTTCCTTGAGCTTGCCCAAAGGCATCGCGACTGAAGTCGCTCCCACAAAACGCCAGCGGTGAGCGGTGAGCGGGAACATTGCGCTTTTCGCAGTTGCCCTGTTCGACAGAATCAGGGGCCAGGCATCCCTCATCTTCGTGGGAGCGACTTCAGTCGCGATGCTGTTTCCTTGAGCTTGCCCAAAGGCATCGCGACTGAAGTCGCTCCCCAACGCCGTGCTGCCCGCATCGGCGGCTGCGCGTGCGCTTTTGCGTTGCCCTGTCGGCAGGCATCCCCTTCCGGCTTGCCCAGGCACGCGGTCGCCCACAAAACGCCAGCGGTGAGCGGTGAGCGGTAAGCCGTGAGCCGTGAGCCGTGAGCCGCAAGCGGTTAGCGGCTTACCGCTCACCGCTCACGGCCCCCTGCAATAAATCCTTGCGCATCACGTCAATCATCATTATCCTGCGCGCCAATGTACTAACGCGTTAATACGTTATGAAGCGTCGATCGATTGAAGCCGAGACACCGATGGCCCGCGCCGAGGACAGCTTGTGCCGTGCCTTGCTGTCGCTGGATACCCTGGCGGGGATGCGCGCCTTCCTGCGTGATCTGTGCACGCCTGCGGAGCTGGAGGCGCTGACCGACCGTTGGCGGGTGGTTCCCTACATCCTCAAGGGAACGCCGTATCGCGAGATCCACGAGCGCACGGCGGTCAGCATCACCACGATCGGACGCGTCGCCCGATTCCTCAAGCAGGGCAACGGCGGCTACCTCGCCGCGCTGGCCAATGCCGAGACGGTGAAATTGACGAAGTCGACGAAGGTGTCGGGCACAGCCGCGGCCAGTTCGACGAAATCGGCGCGGGTTCGCGTGGCGGCGCGCGGAGCACGCGCATGAGTTCGCGTGACCGCTTGCGCATCGCCATCCAGAAGTCAGGCCGACTTTCGGATGCCTCGATCGACTTGCTGGCTCGTTGCGGACTCAAGTTCCGGCGCAGTCGCGACAAGTTGTTCTGCTTCGGCGAAACCCTGCCTGTCGACTTGCTGCTGGTGCGTGATGACGACGTCCCCGGCATGATCGCGCAGGGTGTCTGTGATCTTGGCATCGTCGGTCGCAATGTGCTGCTTGAGCAGATTTTCGAAACCGGTTCCGATCGGGCCGCCGCTCCGTTTCGCGAAGTGCGACCGCTCGGCTTCGGTCATTGCCGCTTGTCGCTGGCGGTACCCGACGAGTTCGCCTACAGCGAGCCATCGCAATTGGCCGGGCTGCGCATCGCCACCAGCTATCCCAACCTGCTGGCGGACTGGCTTGAACGGGCCGGTGTCGAAGCGGGTGTCGTGACCCTGTCCGGATCGGTCGAGATCGCGCCGCGTCTTGGTACGGCCGATTGCATCTGCGACCTGGTTTCCAGCGGCGCCACGCTGGCTGCAAACCAGTTGAAGGAAGCGGCGATCATTCTCGAATCCGAGGCCGTGCTCGCGGCGGGCTCGGTGATGCCCGGCGACGAGCGTGGCGAGCTGATCGACATGTTGCTGCGCCGAATCGAAGGGGTGATCCAGGTGCGCGTATCGAAGCTGGTCATGTGGCAGTCGCCGCGTGCCTCGCTTGATGCGATCACCCGGCTGCTGCCGAATGGCCAGCGTCCGACCGTGACTTCGATCGAAGGACTCGACAACCAGGTTTCGGTGCAGGCGATCTGCAACGATGCGATCACCTGGCAGCACCTTGAGGACATGAAGCGCGCCGGTGCCCGGCAGATGCTGGTGCTGCCGGTGGAGCAGATGCTGACATGATACGCATCGACTGGAATGCCCTGTCCGATTCGGAGCGGCGTGAAGCACTCGCACGTCCTGCGCTGTCGGGTTCCGCGGAAACGCACGCGGCGGTTGCGCGCACGCTCGCCTCGGTGCGCAGCGGTGGTGATGCCGCGTTGATCGAACTGACCCGCCGGTTCGACCGCTGCGAGCTTCAATCGCTCAGCGTCAGCGAAGCGGAATTCATCAGCGCGGAACAAAGCCTGTCGGAGGAATTGAAGCGCGCGATCGCCGAGGCGCGTGGGCGCATCGAACACTTTCATCACGCCTGTGCCTTGCAGCCTGTGCGCGTCGAGACCGCCCCCGGGGTGGTTTGCGAGCGGATCCTGCGGCCGATTGAACGGGTCGGCTTGTATGTGCCGGCCGGAGGCGCGCCATTGCCATCGACTGCGCTGATGCTCGGCGTGCCGGCACAGATTGCCGGTTGTCGCGATGTCGTGCTGTGCACGCCGCCGCGAGCGGACGGTCGCTGCGACGAGGCGGTCTTGTACGCCGCCCGCAGCTGTGGCATCAAGACGGTGTTCAAGCTGGGCGGTGCGCAGGCGATTGCGGCGATGGCCTATGGCAGCGAATCGGTGCCGCGCTGCGACAAGTTGTTCGGGCCCGGCAACGTCTGGGTAACCGAGGCCAAGATGCAGGTGGCCAACGATGCGCAAGGCGCCGCGATCGACATGCCGGCCGGCCCATCCGAGGTGCTTGTGATCGCCGATGCGCAAGCCGATGCGCGTTTCGTCGCCGCCGATCTGCTCGCCCAGGCCGAGCATGGGCCCGATTCGCAATCGATCCTGGTCACCACCAGCGCGGCGTTGATCGACGACGTCGCGGCCTGCATCGAAGTGCAGCGCCTGCGACTTCCGCGCGCCGGAATCGCCGGAAAGTCACTCGCGCAAGGTCGCCTGATCAAGGTCGATTCGCTGCACCAGGCGGTCGAGGTCAGCAATGCCTATGCGCCGGAGCACCTGATCATCAATGTCGCCAATCCACGCGCGCTGATCGACGCGGTCAGCAGCGCCGGCTCGATTTTTCTCGGCGCGTGGTCACCCGAATCGGTCGGTGATTATTGCAGCGGCACCAATCATGTATTGCCGACCTACGCGGCGACCAAGGCGTGGAGCGGATTGTCCGTGGCCAGTTTCCAGAAACAGATCAGCGTGCAGGAATTGTCGGCCGATGGTCTGCGGGCGATCGGCCCTTGCGCGGTGATCCTGGCCAGGGCCGAGCAACTCGATGCCCATGCCCGTGCCGTGAGCCTGCGCCTTGAATCGTTGGAGAATGTTGAATGAGTGTGCTTGAACTTGCGCGTCCGGAAATCCTCGCCATGCAGGCCTATTCATCGGCGCGGCGCGAAGCGGGGCAGGCCGAGGTCATGCTCAACGCCAACGAGGCGCCGTGGCCGCCAGCAGGCACCCAGACCGACCTGCGCGCGATGTCGCTCAATCGCTATCCTGATCCGCAACCACAGGCCCTGCTCGACCGGCTGGCCGAGTTGTACGGTGTCGGCAGCGACCAGATCCTGATCGGACGCGGCAGCGACGAGGCCATCGATCTGTTGGTGCGCGCATTCTGCCGACCCGGTGTCGATGCGATTGCCTTGTCGCCACCGACCTTCGGCATGTACGCGGTGTGCGCCGCGGTGCAGGGTGCAGCGCGCATCGAGACTCCGCTCGATGCGCAATTCGGAGTGGATGTGGACACGATCTGCGAATCGCTGCCCGATTCGGTCAAGCTCGTCTTCCTGTGCTCACCAAACAATCCGACCGGCGCATGCACGTCGCTGGCGGCAATCAAACGGATTGCCGATGCGATGCATGGGCGCGCCCTGGTCATCGTCGATGAGGCCTATGTCGAGTTTGCCGATGTCGCAAGCGCCAGCCGATTGATCGCGCGGCACGAGAACCTGGGTGTGCTGCGTACCCTGTCCAAGGCCTGGGCCCTGGCCGGCGCGCGGATCGGCTGCCTGCTGGCGGGGGCGGAGATCATCGCCTTGCTGCGCAAGATCATGCCGCCGTACCCGTTGCCGACACCAAGCGTGAGCGCCGCGCTCGCGGCATTGACCGCCGATGGCATGGCCGTGACCCGACAACGCATCGCGCTGACGATCGCCGAGCGTGAACGCATGGCTAACGCACTGAAGCGCCTCCCGGGTGTGCTCGAGGTGTTGCCGTCGCAGGCGAATTTCCTGTGCGTGCGCTTCGAGGATGCGCCTCGCATCTATCGGAACCTGATCATCGCTGGCGTCGTTGTGCGTGATGTCGGTCGCTACCCGGGATTGGGCGGCTTTCTGCGCCTGAGTATCGGCACGCGCGAGGAGAATTCGCGCCTGCTCGAACGCTTGATCCAGGGCGAGGCCGCAGCATGAGCCAGCGCAAGATCCTGTTTGTCGATCGCGACGGCTGTCTGATCGAGGAGCCCGAGGATTTCCAGATCGATCGTTTCGAGAAATTCGCGCTGCTGCCGGGGGTCATTGCCGCGCTGTCACGCTGCGTCTCGGCCGGCTACGAGATCGTCATGGTCACGAATCAGGATGGTCTTGGCACAGGCAGCTTTGCCGAGGCCGATTTCCAGGGACCGCATGATCTGCTCATGCGCATTCTTGCCTCGCAGGGGATCGTGCCGCGTGAGGTGCTGATCGACCGCAGCTTCGCCCATGAAGGCCTGGATACGCGCAAACCCGGCGTCGGCATGATGCGTCACTGGCTGGCCGACGACGGCTGGTCGCGGGCGAAGTCGGCGATGGTCGGTGATCGTGAAACCGATCTGCAGTTTGCCGCCAATCTCGGTGTGCGCGGATTCCGGGTCGGCGCGCAAGGGCAGGGCTGGGTCGAGATCGCGCGTGCCTTGATCGAGTCGCCACGCATCGCCGAGGTTTTCCGCGAAACCCGCGAAACGAAGATCCGCGTACGTGTTGATCTCGATGCCGGAGCACGCGCCGAAATCCATACCGGCCTCGGTTTCTTCGACCACATGCTCGAACAGATCGCCAAACACGCCGACATCGATTTGCGACTTCGTTGTGATGGCGACATCCACATCGATGAACACCACACCATCGAGGATTCCGCGCTGGCGCTGGGCGAGGCTTTGCGCAAGGCGCTCGGCGACAAGCGTGGCCTCGGTCGCTATGGCTTCACGTTGCCGATGGACGAGAGCCTTGCATCGGCGGCACTCGATCTTTCCGGCCGCGCCTGCTTCGAGTTCGAGGGGACTTTCCCGCGCGATCGCGTCGGCGAGGTGCCGACCGAACTCGTGCCACACTTCTTCCGCTCACTGTGCGACGGACTCGGCGCGAACCTGCACTTGAGTGTGCGCGGCGAGAATGCGCACCACATGGTCGAGGCCTGTTTCAAGGTCGTCGCGCGTTGCCTGCGTCAGGCGATCCGGGTTGACGGCGACGACTTGCCGAGCACCAAGGGTGTGTTGTGAGTGCGCGCGATGTCGTGCTGGTGGATGCGGGCGGCACCAATATCGGTTCGGTGCGCTATGCGCTTGAGCGTCTCGGCGTCGATGCGCGGATCAGTGGCGATGCCGGACGGATCCGCCGCGCCTCGCATGTGATCCTGCCCGGGGTGGGTGCGGCCGGGCCGGGCATGGCGAGATTGCATAAGGCTGGCCTGGTCGACCTGATCCGCGGGCTCGAACAACCCGTGCTCGGCGTCTGCCTCGGCATGCAGCTCCTGTTCGACCACTCCGAAGAGGGTGACACCGCGTGTCTCGGCGTGATCCCGGGGCAGGTTCGGCGCATCGAATCGGATCCGCAACACCGCGTACCGCACATGGGCTGGAATGCCCTGCGGCGCGTTCGCGAGGATCGTCTGCTGGACGCAATCCCCGGTCCTGCATTTGTCTATTTTGTGCACAGCTATGCGGTGCCAGAAGGTGAGTCAACGGTGGCCAGCGTCGATTACGGCTCGCCATTGAGTGCGATCGTGCGCCATCGGAATTTTTGCGGCATGCAGTTCCATCCCGAACGCTCCGCTTCTGTGGGCGCCTTGTTGCTGAAGAACTTTCTTTGCCCATGACACTTGAAATCATTCCCGCTCTCGATCTTCGCGCTGGCCGCGTCGTGCGCCTGCGCCAGGGCGACTACGCGCAGGAAACCGGCTATGCCCTCGATGCCGTCGAGCAGGCGCAGCGCTATCGCGATGCCGGCGCCCGGCGCCTGCACGTGGTCGATCTGGATGGCGCGCGCTCGGGACGCTTCGAGAATCTTGCCGTCATCGAAGCGCTGGCCCGACTCGATCTCGATGTCCAGGCCGGCGGCGGCGTGCGTGATGAAACCGACCTCAAGCGTCTGTTCGATGCCGGTGTGCAGCGTGTGGTCGTCGGCAGTGTCGCGGTCAGGGATAGCGCGCGCGTGGTTGAATGGATTCGCCGTCACGGTGCGGAGCGTCTCGTCATTGCGCTCGACACGCGTGAGGTCGATGGCGTCTGGACCCTGTCCTCGGCCGGCTGGACCGAAGCGGCGCAGACCACACTCGATCAACTTGCGCCCCGCTACGAGCAAGCCGGAGCGCGGCATCTGCTCTGCACCGATATTGCCCGCGACGGCATGTTGTCCGGCCCCAATCTCGAGCTCTACGCACACCTCGCGCGGATCGCGCCAGCCCTTGCCGTGCAGGCTTCCGGCGGCGTGCGCGATCTCGATGACGTGAAGGCACTGAAGGGCCGGGCGGCCGGCGTGATCCTCGGCCGCAGTCTGCTCGAAGGACACCTCGATGTGGCTGGAGCCTTGCGATGCTGACCCGGCGCATCATTCCCTGCCTCGACGTGCGCGATGGCAAGGTCGTCAAGGGCGTGCGTTTTCGCGATCTCGTCGTCGTCGGCGACATCGTCGATCTGGCCTTGCGCTATCGCGACGAGGGTGCCGACGAGCTGGTCTTCTACGACATCACGGCGAGTCCCGAGGGACGCAGCGTCGATCGCGACTGGGTTGAACGCGTGGCCCGCGCCATCGATGTTCCGTTCTGTGTGGCCGGTGGCATCCGCGATGTCGAATCGGCGCGCCGCATCCTGCATGCCGGGGCCGACAAGATCTCGGTCAACTCGCCCGCGCTGGAACGTCCTGAACTGGTCAACGAGCTCGCTGCCGCGTTCGGCGTGCAATGTGTCGTGGTCGGCATCGACAGCCTGCTCGAAGCCGATGGCGAATGGCGCGTGCGCCAGTACAGCGGTGATCCGGACAAGATGCGCGCCTTGCCAAGGCGCACGCTCGATTGGGTGGTCGAGGTCCAGCAGCGCGGCGCCGGCGAAATCGTGCTCAATTGCATGGATACCGATGGCGTGCGCAGCGGCTACGATCAGGATCAACTGCATGCCGTGCGCGCGCTCTGCGCGGTGCCGCTGGTTGCCTCGGGCGGAGCCGGCACCCTTGAACATTTCCGCGCGGCGTTTGTCGAGCTGGATGTCGATGGCGCACTCGCCGCCAGCGTATTCCACTCCGGCGCGATCCGGATTCCCGAATTGAAAACCTTTCTCGCCGCCAACGGTGTGGAGATCCGCCCATGAGCGAAGTCGATGCGGTCGAAACCCTGGATTGGGCGAAAGGCGACGGCCTGCTGCCGGCCATCATCCAGCACTGGCGAAGTGGCGAGGTGCTGATGCTCGGTTACATGAACCGCGAGGCGCTTGCCGCGACCCGCGCCAGCGGCAAGGTCACCTTCTTCAGCCGCAGCAAGCAACGCTTGTGGACCAAGGGGGAATCCTCGGGCAATCACCTGCTGCTCAAGTCGGTGCATATCGATTGCGACGCCGACACCTTGCTCGTGCGTGCCGAGCCTGTCGGCCCGACCTGCCATCGCGGTACGCCGACCTGCTTCGCCGATGCCGTGGATCTGCCGATCGCCTTTCTCGGTGAGCTCGATGCGCTGGTTGAAAAGCGTCATGCCGAGCGCCCGGATGGCAGCTACACGACGCGTCTTTTCGATGCCGGTCTGCACAAGATCGCGCAGAAAGTGGGCGAGGAGGGCGTGGAAACGGCTCTGGCCGGTGTCGCCCAGGGCGATGCCGAACTGCTCGGCGAGTCTGCCGATTTGCTGTTCCACCTGCTGGTGCTGTTGCGTGCGCGCGGATTCGGGTTGCCGGATGTCGTCAGCGTCCTGCAATCGCGCCATTCGCAATAGGGCCAAGGCTCGCGTAAAATGCGCCGCGCTGGAATTCTCGGGGCCATGTTGGATCGGGGAATGGCCGCATCAGACGCTTGATTTTCCGTTTCCGTGGCGCAGGGGATCCTTTGCACGCCCGGTAGTTGCGTGAATCGAGGATTCAGTTGGCCTGTCTGATCGTGAACGGCATCGTCAATGATTCAACGAAGCCGGGTATCTCGGATTGAGCACGTGTGAATCGGGTTCTGATTCCGTGGTTCATTTCCGCGCGATCCAGGGCCATGGTTTCAAGTCGTTCGCCGAAGGTCAGCCCGTCCGTTTCAGCGTGATCCGGGATCCGAAGGTTGTACCGGCAAGCGGTTCGTGCCGATGGGTTCAATCACTCATTTCCCCTCCGAGCCCTGGTCGGTTTTGTCCAGGGTTTTTCATCATTCAATCCAGAGGTAGACCATGCAGATCGCCGAGCGCAAAGTTGCGTCCTTCCACTACACCCTGACCAATGATGCCGGCGACGTGCTCGACAGCTCGGACGGTCGTGAGCCACTGGTCTACCTGCACGGCGCTGGCAACATCGTGCCGGGCCTTGAGAGTGAAATGGCAGGTCATGTGGCCGGTGACAAGTTCAAAGTCGATGTGGCGCCGGCGGACGGCTATGGTGATTACATCGAGGAACTCGTCCAGGTCGTTCCGCGCGAATCCTTCAAGGGCGTCGACGACCTCGCCATCGGCATGCAGTTCCAGGCGCAGACCGAACAGGGCCCGATTGCCGTGGTCGTCACCGAGATCGACGACAACGAAGTCACTGTCGACGGCAATCACCCGCTTGCCGGCGAAGCCCTGCATTTCGCCGTGGAAATTGTCGAAGTGCGTGATGCCAGCGACGAGGAAATCCGGCACGGCCATGTGCATGGCGCGGGCGGGCATCATCACTGAACGGTGAGCGACTGGTGAGCGGTTGGCAGACATTGTAGGAAGCGGCTTCAGCCGCGATGCTCTTATTGCACATTAAAACAAGAGCATCGCGGCTGAAGCCGCTCCCACGACTCGGCTTACGGTTGTACGACCTTGATCGATTCCACCGAACTGTGGCCGATGCCGCGGACTTCCGGGCGGTACATGTCCTCGACCAGGGGCGGCGGTACCAGATAGGTGCCTGGTGACACCGCGCGAACCAGATAGAACAGGGTGGCTTCCTGGCCCTTGTCGATCTTAAGCGCCGCCACATAGCGATCGTCGCGGAACTCCTCGTGTTGCACATCGGCCGCGCTGCTGCGGTCGCTCAGGGTGATGCCGGCGACCACCACATCGGCCCATTGCTTCGAATCGGTCAGGTTGAAGTTCTCGATTTCGAGCCCGCCCGGGAGCAGGTCGACGAGCAGGGCATCGGGCATCGCCTCGCGGGCCTCGATCTTGATGCCGACGATCAGGGCATCGCCTTCCTTGAGCGGTGCCACAACCCAGGGCTTGCCATCGAGCGTGTAGAACGTACGCTGGATGAAGACCTTGCTGTCATCGACTGGCGGCGCGCTGTCCGGAATGCCGACAATATCGGTCGACAGATACAGCGGTGGATTTCCGTTCGGGGTCAGGCGCACCCCGGCACGCAGCTCGCTGGCGTTGAAACTGCGGCTCCACAGGCGATCGGGCGAGAGCGTCGTCGTCTTGTCGCCGATGGCGAGCGTGCCGGAAATCACGGCATCGCCATCCTTGATCAGGCTCTTGCCGAGTCGGCCGATCGCGACCTGCTCCTGCGTACTCAGATAGATTCGCCCGCTGCCACCCCAGCGTGATTGCGACTGCTCGGCTTCACGCTGCTCGACCTTGAGCGAGCGCGCCAGTTCGAACACGCGCGCACCGAACTCGGGCTTGCCCATGCCGAAGCGTTGCGCCAGCGAAACCATCAGCGCCGTGTCGCGCAAATCCGAGCCGTAGTCGCCGAGCCAGCTCGGCCGCTTGACCTTCATCGCGAAGGCTTCGTCAATGGCCTTTTCGGCACGCGGGGCATCGCCCATCAGTTTCAGCGCAATACCGAGATGTACCAGCGGCAATGCCGTGATCGACTTCGAGCGTTCGTTGTCGAACAGGGCGCGCAAGGTGCCGAGCGGCGCGCGATTGACGCGGGCGAGCACGTAAGCCGACCACGCCTCATCGGCGAAACGCAGATGATCGGAATTCTCATAGCTGTAGTACGGATGGCCACCCGAGAGCAGATCGTCACTCAGGCGTTGCAGGGCTTTTTGCAACATCGCATCGGGGACGACAAAACCCTCATCACGCGCATCGAGCAGGAACTCGACCACATACGGCGTGATGAAGGTGTTGACGCTGCTCTCGCCGCCCCACATCGAGAAGTGCCCGGAACCGATCTGCATCGAGGCGACGCGGCCGATTGCGGTTTCGATACGCTGCTTGCGCTCGGCGTCGTCGAGCCCCTCGACATGCAGGGTGTCCGCAGTCTTCCGGTCGAGCAGCAGGGCGGCGAAGCCCTTGCTCGTGGTCTGTTCGACACAGCCATACGGATATTTGAGCAGATCCGCGAGAGCGGCCGAGAACGGCAAAGGTGGCAGGCTGCTCAGGGTCAGGCGGGCATTCACCGAATCCTCGATCAAGCCATTCAACGCACTCGCGCCAAGCGTGATCGGCGCCAGGCTATCCAGCGATTGCGGCGTCGAGCGCAACACGCTCGGCCAGGCCGCGCGCACGACCATCTCGAACTCGCGCTGGATGCGGATCGGGTTGCCGATCTTGTCGGTTGATTCGGCGACGACGCGGATCTTGCCTACGCCATAGCCCTTCAGCGCATCGAGGCCGAAATCGAGCGTGGCCTTGGCACTGTCGGCGAGCGTGAGCTTGCGCTCGCCGTTGGCCACGGCGAGTGGCTTGTCGGCATCGACCTTGACCTTGAACGCGCGCTCGGCGCCCGAGAAGTTCTGCAGGTCGAGCGAGACCATGGCCTTGTCGCCCGGCGCCATCACGCGCGGTGTGCTGATCTCGGCGACCAGGTCGGCGCGCACGATGGTTTCGACATCGCTCTTGCCATACTGGTCATCACTGAAAACCAGCGCGCTGACACGCAAGGTGCCGTTGAAGTCGGGCACCTTGAGTTTCACCGTCGCGTTGCCTTGCGCATCGAGATCGACCGGGCCGGCAAACAGATCGACGGTTTGCACCTTGGCGGTCGGTCGACGCGCCTGCGGCAGGGCATCAAGGCCCATGTCGCCGCCATAACGCAGTTTGGCCGTGCCGCCATTGAAGCTTTCGATGACGCGGCCGTAGAGGTCATAGGCATCGATACCGAGGCGGCGCTGGGCGAAGAACCAGTCGTTCGCATCGGGCACGCCGAAGCGGGTGATGTTGAGAATGCCGACATCGACTGCCGCGATGGTCACCTGCGCCTTCTTGCCGGCCAGCGCGGGTGCCTTGACCGTCACCAGCAGATCGCTTTCGGGTTTCATGAGCTTGGGCGATTCGAGTTGCACATCGATCTTGCGTGCCGTTCGATCCATCGGGATGAAGGCTTCGCCAACCGCGCGCGCCGGGGTGATGCGTTCGGCTGCCGAACCACCGCGGAACACGAGCGCGGTCAGATAGACATCGTGGCGTTCCCAGGCCTCGGTGACCGGAATCTCGAACGTGGCTCCAGCCTTGGCTTCGATATTGCGCGTGTAGAGCATGTTGTCGGACTCGACGATCAGCAGACCGGGCCCCGAATGCGGCGGCGTCAGTGTCACCTTGAGCGTGTCGCCGGCCTTGTAGCTTGCCTTGTCGAGCGACAGCTTGACCTTGTCCGGACGCGCCTCGCCACCGCGGTTGTCGTCATTCCAGCTCCAGCCGGCGGTGAACGGAAAGCGCAGGGTCAGGCCGGTGGCCGGATCGAGCACCTCGATCCGATAACCGCCCCATTCGACCGGCACATCGATGCGCGTGGCCTTGCCCGCTTCGATCGTGATCTCGCGCGCTTCGGCATTTTCGAAACGCTCGGTGTAGTTGAAATGCCAGCCGCTTTCCTGATCCCAGATCCAGTGGTAGTCACGACGCTCGCGGACCAGGGTCAGCTTCAGGTTTGCGCCGGCCAGCATCTCGCCGGCGGCATTGCTGCGGATCAACTCGAAGCTGGCGTTGCCGTTTGCTCCGGCACCATCCTCGACCTCAAACAGCGGCCGGATGCCGACCAGCACATCGGCTGGCCAGACCGTGCGTTTGAGCGTGCGCGTGACGGTGCGACCGCCGGTTTCATAAAGGCTGCCCGAGAGTACCGCCGCAATCGGCGCCGGCTTTGCCTCATCAAGCAGCTTGACCTCTTCGCTCAGATGGCCCGTCGCATCGAGCTGGCCATCGATCACATCCTTGGCCTCCTTCGGCAGGTCGACCAGCGGATCTCCGAAGAAATAGTCCTTGCGCGTCTCCACCGGATGCACATCGGCGCTCAACGTCAGACGCGCCGTGAAGCGATTGTCGGCGGCGGGCGCCCCATACAGATAATCGCCCTGCACCTCGAGCTTGAGTGGCTCGTCCGGCTTGAGCTGATCCTGGGTCGTGCCCAGATCCAGCTTCATGCGCTCGGGCAGGAATTCCTCGATGCGCAAGGTCAGGCTCTGGGTGGCTTCCTTGCTCGCCGGATCGAGGCGGAACTCGACCTGCCAGCGGCCGGTTGGCGCATCCACCGGTATTTCGCGCGACCATTCGAAGTAGCCGAGCTCCTTCGGTTCGAGCTTCTCCTGCGCATACAGACGACCATCGGGTTGCTTGAGCGTGGCGAACAGGGACTGCGGCTTGATTGGCTTGCCATCGTTGTCGCGCAGCAGGGCCGACATGCGCACGGTTTCTCCGGGGCGGTACAGGTCGCGCCCACTCCACGCGAACACGTCGAACCAGGCCTCATGGCGACCGGAAACGGCAAAGTCGGAAAGGTCGAGCGCGGGCTGGTTGAACGGCACCATCGACACGTTGCGACCGGCCCGCGCAACCAGCACATGGGCCGCCTTGAGCTGATAGGCAAGCATCGCATTGCCGCTGGCATCGGTGAGCCCGCTGACAACTGTGTTGCCGGCTTCATCGAGCACGCTGATCTCGACTCCGCCGAGCGCATCGCCGCTCTTCAGCGAGGCCGTATGCACGAACATCTTGTCCTTGTACATGCGCGTGTGCACGCCGATGTCGCTGACGAAGTAGAAGCTGGTTTCCTGCTCGTCGCGGAATGTACCCGGGCGCTTCATCAGTGCGAAATACAAGCCGGGCTTTTCGAGTTCGGGAATGTTCTGGATTGGCAGGTAGTTCAGCGTGCGCTCGTTTTCCGCCCCGCTGAGCACGAATCGATTGGAGTAGACCGAATCGGAAATCTGCGCGACCGGCTTGCCGTCGCGGCCATACCAGCCATATTGCGGATCGAGATCCCATGAGCCGCGCTTGCCATTCTTCTGGTAGGCCGCGAAGAAATTGGCGATCTCCGAATCGCGCACGCGCAGGAATTCGACATCGACTTCGCTGACATTGACCGAAACCACGGGCAGGCCGCGCGTCTCGCGAGCCGGCAACACACTGCCCTGGGCGGCGAATCCGACCGCCGGTTCCAGCGGGCCGGTGAAGATATCCTTGCTGATCTCGCTGCCAAGGGTCTGGCCATCCACCGCGGAGAGCGTCCCCTTGATGCGCACCGTGTAGCTGGCATTCGCCTGCACATACGGGAAGCGCAGGATCTTGCCATCCTCGGCGAGTGCCCAACTTCCGCTGATCGTCGCACCCTTGCTGTCGGTGACGTTGAGCAGGTCGTCGAACGTCTGCGTACCGGTCAGTTGCTGGGGAAATTCGAGAGCGAGGGCGAGCTGGCCCTGGTATTGCTCGGCACGCGCCGAGCCAATCTCGAATCGCTCGCTCTTTGCCGGCTTTGCCGGCTCGGCGCTCACCGGCTTTTGACCTTGCACCTCGGGCACCGAGGCGGGCCGCTTTCCGCAGGCGGTCAGCAATAGCAAAGAGGCCGCAAGCAGGAAGCAAGGGAAAAGGCGCAACTTGGATGCGCCCGGCAAGGTCGACATTTCTCAACTCCGAGGTGTGATCAGCGCGGGCAGTATAGCCGCGCAATTGTGGCTGTTTTCAGGCATGCGCCGGGTAATCATGGGCCACAGGGATCCAGCGCCGGTAAGCTAGAGTCATGACGACCGCCCTGATCTGGTTTCGCCGCGACTTGCGCCTGGCCGACAATCCGGCCCTGATGGCCGCATTGGAAGCACATCAACGCGTGGTGCCCGTTTACGTCCATGCGCCCGACGAGGAAGCGCCATGGGCACCTGGGGCGGCCAGTCGCTGGTGGCTGCATCATTCACTTTCCGCACTCGATGCCGAGTTGCGCGAGCGCGGTTCGTCCCTGCATGTCGCGCGCGGCCCGACCCTGGCTACCCTGCGTGCGCTGCTCAGGATCCACGATGCATCCGCGATCTACTGGAATCGCCTGTACGAACCCGCCATCAGGGCGCGTGATACGCGCATCAAGCAGGCCTTGATCGACGATGGCATCGACGCGTGCAGCTTCAAGGCCGGGGTCTTGTTCGAGCCCTGGGAAATCCGCACCGGCCAGGATCAGCCCTATCGCGTGTTCACCCCGTTCTGGCGCAAGGCGCGATCGCAACTGCAGGTTCGACCGCCGTTGCCAAAACCTGAATCACTTGTGCCGTCTGCAGGCAAAGCGGGATTGCGGCTCGCCGAGCTGGAGTTGCTGCCGCGTATCCGCTGGGATCGGGGCTTCCACGAGGAATGGACGCCGGGCGAGATGGGTGGGCACGCAGCGTTCGACCGCTTCCTCGGGTCGGGCTTGCGGGATTACGCCGATGCTCGCGATCGTCCGGATCGCCAAGGCACCTCGCGCCTGTCGGCGCACCTGCATTTCGGCGAGATCTCGCCCATGCAGATCGCCTGGACGCTGGAAGAACGCGTGCATCAGGCGGGCGACTCGGCACGTTCGGCCGGTGCCGAAAGTTTCCTGCGTGAAATCGGCTGGCGCGAATTCTCGCAGCACCTGTTGTTCAATTTTCCGCACATGCCGGAGCAGAACCTCAATCCGCGCTTTGACGATTTCCGCTGGGGCGACGAGGATGCGGTGGCGATCAGGCGCTGGCAGCAAGGGCGCACCGGAATTCCGATCATCGACGCCGGCATGCGCGAGCTCTGGGCCACCGGCATCATGCATAACCGCGTGCGCATGCTGGTGGCTTCGTTCCTGACCAAGAACCTGCGCCAGCACTGGCTGCACGGCGCACGCTGGTTCTGGGAAACCCTGGTCGATGCCGACCTGGCCAACAATTCGCAGGGCTGGCAATGGACGGCCGGATGCGGAGTTGATGCATCACCGTATTTCCGCATCTTCAACCCGGTCAGCCAGAGCGGGAAGTTCGATCCGCGTGGCGATTATGTTCGGCGCTGGGTTCCCGAACTGGCCGGCGTCGCGGCAGCGCTGATCCATCAACCCTGGAACGATCCCGCTGTCCTTGAAGCCACAGGATATCCGGCGCCAATGGTGGATCTGGGAGCATCGCGCGCAGTGGCGCTGGCCGCCTACCAACAGATGCCACGTTGAGGACGGTCGCGTTCGCGCCCTCCAGTCGTTGCGTTTTCATGGCGCTACCCGGATGCTAGTCGCGTGTTGAGATTCGATTGATCCTGCTCAGCATGGGAATCCGGAGAGCAAGGCATGTTCGATTCAGCAGACTGCAGGCGCGAGGCCATGTCCAAGGTGGATACGGCCTGGTTGCGCATGGAGCGGCCGACCAACCTGATGATGATCACCGGCGTTCTGATGTTCGCCGGGCCGCTGGTTCACGCCGAGATCAAGCAATTGTTCGCTGAACGCTTCCTCGCCTATCCACGCTTCCGGCAGAAGGCGGTCAACACATCCTCGGGCGCTTACTGGGAAACCGATGCCGATTTTGATCTCGACTGGCATGTCCGCATCGCCGCCTTGCCGGGTGCGGCCGACAAGGTCGAGCTCGAGAATTTTGTCGGCGAGCTGGCATCCTCGCCGCTCGATCACTCCAAGCCACTCTGGCAATTCCACGTTGTGGAGAATTATCGCGGGGGCAGCGTGCTGGTCGGACGCATCCACCACTGTTATGCCGACGGCCTCGCCCTGGTCCAGGTCATGCTCTCGCTGACCGATACCGCGCCGGAGCCCGAGAAGCAGGCCGAGCTCGCCAGGACCTGGCTGGATCGGGATGGCACGAACGTCTGGCAGCGCATGCTTGAGCCGGCCCAGGCCGGCCTTGGCAAGATCCTCAAGGTTGGCAACAAGGTCTACGGCAAGATGACCGAGATGATCAACGATCCGGCCATCGCCGCCGATGTCGCCCGCGAAGGTGGCGAGATCACGCGCGAACTCGCGCACGCACTGCTTCTTCCCGACGACCCGCAAACCCTGCTGAAGGGGCCGCTCGGTGTCAGCAAGCGGGTCGGCTGGGCTGATCCGCTGCCGCTCGAGGAGGTCAAGACACTCGGTCGGGCCTTGGGTTGCACGGTCAATGACGTGCTGCTGGCCTGTGCCAGCGGTGCCTTGCGCGGTTACCTGCTGGACGAAGGCGGCGAAGTCGAGGGCTTGACCATCCGTGCCACGGTGCCGGTCAACCTGCGTCCGCTTGAACATGCGAAGAAGCTCGGCAATCATTTTGGGTTGGTCTTTCTCGAACTTCCGGTCGGCGAGCCGAATCCGCTGCGGCGGCTCGAACGTGTCGCCGCCTGCATGCGCGAACTCAAGCGCTCGCGCCAGGCGATCGTCACCCTCGGTTTGCTCGCTGCGCTCGGCATGGGTCCACAGGCATTGCAGGCTCCGGCGCTGGAATTGTTCAGCCGCAAGGCGACCGCCGTGGCAACCAATGTGCCGGGGCCCCAGCAACCGCTGTACATGACCGGCGTCGAGGCCACCGAACTGATGTTCTGGGTGCCGCAATCCGGATCGATCGGGGTCGGCTTGTCGATCCTCAGTTACAACGGCAGCGTCCATTTCGGATTGATGGGCGATGCCAAGCGTGTACGTGATCCGGATGCGGTGACGAAGCGCTTTGCCGCGGAGTTCGAGAAACTCATGCTGATCGCATTGATGGAGGACTGGGACGGCTGCATGGCCGCAGCCGACGCCGAGGCCACCCTGCGGCATTACATCTGACCCGGTTGCAATGCAGATTTTCCGTCGGAGCGGCTTCAGCCGCAGTGCACGTCGACAAGTCCAGGCCAAGGCATCGTGACAGAAGTCACTGCCACGGCAGCCGGTCGCGATGCTCCGATCACGCGCCACGATTTCGCCGCTTCGCTCAAGGTGCGGATGGCTCGAATCCGTTGGCAAAAATGCGATCGTGGATGCCGGCGAGATCGGCCACCACGGCGATGCTGGTCTTGAGAATCGCCCCACCCATGGCTTGCGCGTTGGGCCCGACGTGGATCGGAGTATCGGCACTGTCGTGATAGAAGGGATAGCTGTCGTAGTCGCTCTCGATCGCGAGCAAGGTTCTTTTGCCAGCCTGTAGATAGGGCATGTGATCCGAGCCAAACGGGTTGGTGCTCAGGGTGACATGCAGCTCGGGCACGTAGGTCGCTGCGGCGGTGGCGAACTGGTTGAGATACGCATTCCAGGTCGAGTAACTCTCGAATACGGCGTCGAGATGGCTGTCCGCGCTGTAGCCGATCATGTCCATCGTGACCACGGCCTGTACCTTGGCCAGATCGCCGGATGCCTGCAGGGACTGGACATGCGCCTTGCTGCCATACAGACCCTGTTCTTCGCCGGCGTAGCACATGAACAGGATGCTGCGTTCGGGCTCGAAGGCGACCAGCACGCGGGCGAGTTCGATGACCCCGGCGCAACCGGACGCGTTGTCTTCGGCACCTGGCGCATTGATGGTCGAGGAAAGGCTTGCATTGCGCGAATCGTAGTGGCCGCCAACGATGATCCATTGATCCGGATACTCGGTGCCGGTCCAGCGTCCGATCACGTTGTTTACGCTGATCTGGCCACCGCCACTTCCCGGCATCGTGAAAGTCGGGGCACTGACGCTGAGTCCGAGAGCGTTGAACCGGGTTTCGATCCAGGCCCGCGAAAACGCCAGCTGGGAACCGTAACTCGATCGATCCCAGCCGGCCAGCGTGCTCAGGTCGGCAAACCAGCGCCCGGTATCGACCGAGTCAACCAGCGTCTGAATGGTCGGGTCGGCGGCGGCCACGGCACCTTCGGGGCGATAGCGCCAGGTGATCGTGCTGTTCGGTTCAATCTCCCGCCATTCATCGGAGTGACCGTCATGCAGTGAATCCGGCGCTGTCGATAGTTCGGCCTCGGAAAGCTCACGCAGTTCCCAGCGACCGCTGCGCGCAATCAAGCGGCCCGGCGTGGCAGTCTCGCGTACGCAGCCCAGTGCATGCAGACGCAGGTTTTCACTCCGGAAATCAACAATCTCGCCGAGTACATCGCGGTCCGGCGCGGCCTTGCGCACTTGGCCGCGATCTCCGACCAGCAGCAACTGGTCGCCGAGTTCCAGCCACCAGCGCACATGTGCATCGTGCTTGCGAGCGGCAAGCTCGGCCGAGTCGGCATCGCGGATATCGACCACGATCGCGCTTTGCTGGGGAAGGTTGGCAGGTATTGCCGGAGCATCGATGATGGGCACGTGGAATCCTTGCAACTAGCGCGGGTCTTCGATGCAGGGCATCGTCGGTTCGGTGAGCATTCTAGAACGATCATGCGGTTCCGCAGTGTGAAATGGATTCGGCAATATGCCGGTCTGGTTACAGCGAATGCGGCAAGCAGGCCGAGTGCATCGGGCCCGATACGGATTCCTCGGCAACGGCAAATTGCATCCGTCCCGGGGCATTTTTCGTACATGCCGGATATTCGTTCCGTACGCAGCGAAGAGTCTTCGCGAGCGTTGCGGGATCCCTGTTTCGAGGAGACTGAAAATGAACCGCCGAACACTACTGCAACACCTGGCAACCCTGGCGATCCTGCCGCTGCTGCCGGCTTGCTCACGGGCTGCCGAGCAAGCCAGCGCAGGCAAGACCGGAGCAGCCCTGGCTCTGGGCAAGCCACGCGAAGAGTGGCGTGGCGTGGTCAGTGCCCCCGCCTATGCGGTGCTGTTCGAGGAGGATACCGAACCCTCCGCCAGCAGCCCGCTGAACAACGAACATCGCGAGGGAACGTTTGTTTGCGCCGCCTGCCGCCTGCCCATCTTCAACAGTGCCGACAAGTTCGAGAGTGGCACCGGTTGGCCGAGCTTCACCCAGCCGATCGCGGGCCACGTCGAAACCAAGCGCGACTTCAAGCTGGTCTGGCCCCGCACCGAATACCACTGTGTTCGTTGTGGCGGACACCAGGGGCACATATTCAACGATGGCCCGAAGCCTCGCGGCGAGCGCTGGTGCAACAACGGGCTGGCTCTTGAGTTCATTCCGAGCGGTCAACCGCTGCCCGAGTTGAGGAGTTGAGCATGAAGTTCTCGAGAATTGGAGTGCGCCAGGCGGCCTCCGTGGGCCTGCTGCTGTCGTTGTTTGCGATCAACGCCTGCGCCGGGCCGGCTGATCAAACGGGCGCGCCGGTTGCGGCCGATCCAGGCACGCAGTCGGCGATTTTCGCCGGGGGCTGCTTCTGGTGCATGGAACCGCCATTCGACAAGCTGGCCGGCGTCATTTCGACCACGTCAGGTTATACCGGCGGCACGCTGCCCAACCCGACCTACGAACAGGTTTCAGCCGGTGGCACCGGACATGCCGAGTCGATCAAGGTGGTCTTCGATCCGGCCAAGGTCAGTTACACGCAACTGCTCGACGTCTATTGGCACAACGTCGATCCTTTCGCGATCGACCAGCAATTTTGCGACCACGGCGATCAGTATCGAACGGCCATCTTCGCCCAAGGCCCCGAGCAGATGCGTCTGGCCGAAGCCAGCAAGCAGGCGCTCGAGGCTTCGGGAAAGTTCGACAAGCCAATCGTCACCCAGATCGTCCCCGCCTCGACCTTCTACCCCGCCGAGGGTTATCACCAGGACTATTACCAGAAGAATCCGGTGCGCTACAAGTTCTACCGATACAATTGTGGACGCGATGCGCGGCTGGAACAGATCTGGGGCAGTTCGGGGCACTAACTCAATGCGTTCAAATGTGGAGAGGCTGCTGCGTTTGACTTCAGGCAGGTTGCGCGAAGCGACTGGATGCGACGATTCACTGATTCAAATTTTGTGCGTGATACCAGGTTGATTCGACCGACAGGACTTCCAGAAATGAGGCTTGCCCGACTACCCGTTCTTTTTGCGATTCTTGCGCTCGCGCTTCTGCTGGTTTCCGGCCCCGGCACGCGACTGGATTTCTGGCACTTCCGAACCGGCTTCACGCTGATGACCTGGGCGACGTACCTCGGACTCGCTGCGGCTGCGCTGGCGGCTCTGCTTTTGCTGATTCCGCGAACCCGCCGTGGGCGCGCGAAGACGCTGGTTCTCGGCGTCGTGTTGGGACTGGCTGCAACGGTGATGCCGCTGCTCGGCGCCTACACTGCAAAGACGGTTCCGTTCATCCACGACATCTCGACCGACACCACGCGTCCGCCCGAATTTGTCGCCATCCTGCCGCTGCGCGCCGATGCGCCAAACCCGGCCGCCTATGGCGGTCCGGAAGTCGCTGCGGCGCAGAAGGCGGGCTATCCCGATCTCCGCACCCAGATGCTCGATCTTTCCCCGGCTGACACGTTCGCTCGCGCAGAGAGAGCCGCTCGCGACATGGGCTGGGAAGTCGTCGCCGCCGTGCCGGAAGCAGGCCGGCTCGAAGCAACCGACACCACGTTCTGGTATGGCTTCAAGGACGACATCGTCATCCGAATCGAGCCCGAAGGTGCTGCCAGCCGTATCGATATCCGCTCGGTCTCACGGGTCGGCAAGAGCGACGTGGGCAAGAACGCAGCACGGATCCGTGCATTCATCGATCGGCTCGGCAGTCAGCCAGTCGCCCGCTGATTCAGTTGCGGTCTGCATTGGCTACTTTGCCGATGCCGGCACGAAGGGCGGATACGCATTCATGCACGGGCCCATACTCTTGGCACGACGACGATCGAAATCGATCACGTCAGCAAATGGCCGACGCCATTCTCGGCTGGAAATTCACCAACGAAGTCTTCCACCGTGACGCGTTGATCCAAGAGGCTGCGCTCACGTAAGCGGTGGATCAAGCGATGCTGAGCCGCGCGTAAAGAGATTGGCAGCGGCCACAAAGCGAATTGATTTGTGGATCGAATTCCAGACCGAGCAGCGGGTGCGAATCGGACAAGACCTGGGATTCAATCAAAGGATACCCTGCTCAAGGAATGGCGATATCAATTGCATTGCGCGTGACGGGGAGGCAGTGAAGCTGCTGTTTGGTGTGACAGCAAAGCTATCAACTTGTTCGCCGTCTAACGCCCCTTGCACTCTTTCTTGCCGTCAAGAATGACTTCCCCGCTTATCCGCGAAGAACCAAAAAAAAGCAGGCACAAGGCCTGCTTTTTCTCGGCAACGCGATCGACTGATCAGTCGACCGAATAGCTCTGCAGCGACACCGGCGTCGAACCCGCCGTAATTGCGCCGCCGTTGTTCTCGAAGCAGTAGGAATTGATCGTGGCGGGGAAGCCGCCCGACGCACCCGTGTCGATTTGCAACCAGCCGTAGTTGATTGCGCTGGTCCCCTCGTTGTAAAACTTGACGCCAAGGAATTTGCCGGTGCTTGCCACCTGCCAGTTCACGTATGGAGCAGCCCCGCCGCCGCCGGAACTGACGATATAGGTTCCGGTGCCATCGATCACGGCGCCGGCACTGAGCGACGAATAAACGCCGCCAACGGACAAGCCGCCATAGCTGCCAGCTGGTGTTGTCGGCCAGAAAAAGTACAGTGCGGCGCCTGTCAGATAAAGATTGATGTCCCAGCCAGCTACGCTGCCACCTGCGTTGCCGGTTCCGTTGGTGGCAATATTGAAGTAGACCCCATCAATATCGGCAGGAATGGAGATCGCTGCGGGGCCGCAAACAACGGCCGCAAAAGCTCCAGTCGATGTCAATGTGGCGGATGCAATCGCAAACGCCGCGAGTGCCGATATCTTGCCGTATCGAGATTTCTTGAATTTCATTTGAATGTCCTCGGTAGTTTGCTGTCGTCTCGCTTGCGGGACGACGATTCGAAAGTGCGAGCCTCGATTCCCTGGCAGGCTCCCACGACTCTTTTGCCGCCGGAATCTTCCTGAGGCCAATCTTAGCAGGTAGTAATCGACCAATTGCAGGGGTCCGAGAAGAGATTGGGCAATACTTCATCAAAAGCGGAGGGAAAAGGCTTTCTGCGCCTCATCCCGGATGGATTCTTCAATGCAATCGGGTTGCGACCATCGAACATTCATGTGGTTGGATTCAGCATCTCGCGCAACCCTTCAAGCAGGCCGGCATAGGCCTGTTGGCGAATCAAGGGGGCCGCCAATGGCTCGCGTACCTGTGCCGAGCTGGCGGTCCGGACCGAACGACGGGCGTTCTGGAAGGTGAGACACTGCTCTTCGTAGGCGAGCCCGCAGAATTCCAGCAACTCCGGGATTTCGCGATCCGGGTCAGCAACAATCGATTCGTAGCGCTGCACACGGAAGTGATGAGGGTGGAGCGAAAACCAGACTGACGAAAGCGTCTGGTAGTCGTTCCAATACGCGACCAGGTCCTCGAATCGATAGCTGTAGGAGACCAGTCCCGGAGCAAACAGCTGCTTGTAGCAGGACCAGCAGGTTTCCACGGCATCGCGCCTGCAGTCAATGATGCGGCTGCCTGGCAGCATTCTGCGGATGGCCCCGACGAACTTCCAGTTTTCCAGTGCCTTGTCAGTGGAAACCGGTTTGTTGATTCGCCAGCGCTCGGTGCGGCGCAGATATTCCTCACCGAGCCGAGCCCAGTCCTGATCGGTGGCAGAGCCGGCCCAGGTTTCAAACGGAATCATTCGACGGTTGGATTCCTCGGCGAGCAGAGCCGCCAGATCAGGCAGCTCGCTGGCCCCTTCGACACTCGAATGGGCAGCCAGGATCTGTTCGACCAGGGTTGAACCGGAGCGTGGCAGACCGCAGACAAAAATCACCTCCGAACCGCGTGCTCCATCAACTTGCGGCGACGCCTCGTCGGCAAATGCGTGGGCGATTGCCTTGGTCAAAGCCTGATGTGCAGCTGCGCTCCAGGATTCGCGTCTTGCCGCCTTGTCGTTGGCACGTCGCAGCACGGAAAACGCACGGGCATATTCGCCCGCATCCTCCAAAGCCCGGCCAAGCGCAAAGTCGATGCAGATGGATTCATCCTCGCGGTAGCCCTGCTTGCGGGCGGCTTTTTCAAGTCGAGCCAACTCGTCTGCGCCAAGCCGGATAGTCTTGATATCGACAAGACCGAACCATGCTCGCGCGCTGTCGGTGCGGGCAATCAGTTCGCGGAACTGTTGCGCCGTTTCCGCGATCCTGCCGAGTGCCTGCAGCGAGCGAGCCCTCAGCAAGGCAGCTTGCGCATGTGCGGGGTTCATTTCCAGAACACGTTCCGCGACGTCCAGGGCTTGCTGATGATCGCCGTGACGGTCGTGCATGAGGCCAAGCTCGATCCAGTGGGCTGGTTCGGGACTGATCTCACAGAGTCGGCGCAGCGTTTCGATGGCCAGATCGATGCGACCCATGCCGGCTTGTGCGTTCGACATTGCCGACAGGCTCGCCGCATCGCGTGGATGACGGAGGGTGATCGTCGCCAGCACCTTCAAGGCCTCCCGGTAAGCGCGCAACTGGATGTGGACAGCTGCTTCGAGCCGCAACACCGAGATATGCGAAGGCGCCAGAACGATTGCGCCCGCCAGCAGTGGCTGCGCCTTGTCGGCGTGCCCCTCATCGAGCAGCCGCGATACCTCACGCAGGATGCGTAAAACTGCAGGTGGAAGGCGCTCTTCCGACGTGTTGCCTGGGTTCCTGGTGCTTGTCATTGAAGGAATCGTTGAAGGCTGGTGGCAGATGATTGCGTGATATTCACACGGTGGAGGCGCTTCCTCTGCGAAGTACAAAGGTGAGGACAGCAGTGGTGTGGCCCATCTGTCTGAATGCTAACCGCTTTTCGCAACTTCGATTCATCATGTTTCGCTTCGGACGTGAAAGGGTCAGCTTCGATCGGATCGGATCGTGGCGTCGGACAGCGTTTGCATCTCGTTGTGTCGTGCGGGTGAGCGCAGGATGGATTGATACCCGCCAGCAGAGAAAGAGCCTGGCTTGTGCCTGTGGCAATCGTGGATCATTTTGGATGCTCGTGGATCGCGACAGGTCCGCGATGGATGATGGGCAAGCCGGGACTGGCAAGTGACCGCCCGAGTTTGTCGCGATCCTGCCGCTCCTCGACAATGCGGAGAACCCGGTG
Source organism: Lysobacterales bacterium (assembly GCA_016721015.1). Lineage (GTDB taxonomy): Bacteria > Pseudomonadota > Gammaproteobacteria > Xanthomonadales > Rhodanobacteraceae > Dokdonella. The sequence continues at coordinate 511,031 of JADKJL010000012.1, read as the reverse complement.
ACCCATGGCGGCCCGAATGTTGCCGCGGGGCAGAAGGCGGTCTATCCGGATCTCCGCACCCGGATGCTCGATCTGTTCCCGGCTGATGCGTTCGATCGCGCAGAGAATGTCGTTCGCGACATAGGCTGGGAAATCGTCGCCGACGTGGCGGAAGGGGCGGCTGGAAGCGGCGGATGCCACGTTCTGATATGTCTTCAAGGACGACATCGTCATCCGCATCGGGCAAGTTGCAGATCCGGGACATTCGCATGCAATTCCTTGACGGATTGTGAAGCGGTAGCGCTTTCCTGATCAACCCGTTGTGCGCACGGTCAAGGCCATGACCTTTGGCCGTGGACGATCATTGCCCGACCCCTCCATGGTTACGCATTGCGAAACGGGGAAGCCATGCACGTCGCCGTTTCGCGTCGACTCAACCAGGCGGCTTCGCTCTCACCACCGTCATCATCTTTCAATATGGGTTAGTCATGCGCCGCACCTTGATAGTTGCCATCATGCTGGCGCTTTCCAGCGCCCCGCTGCTTGTTTCCGCCGAAATTGCGGCGCAGGCGGCTGCAATCACCGAGGTCACCACGCAGTTGCCGCGCGATGTTCGACCGACGCACTACGCGATCGAGGTCGCGCCGCATGCCGAATCGCTGGCCTTCGATGGCAAGGTCACGATCACCCTCGATGTGCTCAAGGCCACCGATCGCATTGTCCTCAATTCGGTCGGCATGCGCTTCTCGTCCGTGCACATCCATTCCACGCGCAACAAGCGTGCGTATGCCGATCCGAAGGTCAGCATTGACGAAGCCGCGCAGACTGCCACATTTGCATTTCCCGCCAAGCTCGAAGCTGGAAGCTATTTGCTGACGATGGAATACACCGGCACGATCGGTACCCAGGCCAATGGCTTGTTTGCGATCGATTACGTGACCAAGGAGGGCAAGAAACGTGCCTTGTACACGCAGTTCGAGAATTCCGACGCGCGCAAGTTCATCCCGAGCTGGGATGAGCCGAACTACAAGGCGACATTTGATCTGGCGGCAACCGTGCCGAGCGCGCAAATGGCGGTCAGCAACATGCCGATCAAGCACGCTGAAGATCTCGGCAAGGGCATGAGCCGCGTGACCTTCGCAACCTCGCCGAAGATGTCGACGTATCTCTTGTTCTTCGGCGTTGGTGACTTTGAGCGCGCCACGGCGAAATCCGATGGGATTGAATTCGGCGTGATCACGCAGAAGGGCCTGGTTTCGCAAGCACAATTTGCCCTCGAATCCTCACAAGTGGTCACTCGCGAGTACAACGATTATTTTGGCGTGCCGTATCCGCTGCCGAAGCTCGACAATATCGCATCACCTGGCAGCAGCCAGTTCTTCGGTGCGATGGAAAACTGGGGGGCGATCTTCACGTTCGAACGCGGCCTGCTGGTGGATCCGGCGTTCTCGACCGATTCCGACAAGCAACGCATTTTCGGCACCGCCGCGCATGAAATTGCGCATCAGTGGTTCGGCGATCTGGTCACCATGCAGTGGTGGGACGATCTCTGGCTCAACGAAGGATTCGCCAGCTGGATGGCCGGGCGTACCGCGCAAAAGCTTTACCCGGAATGGAAGTCGGAACTGGGCGAGGTGGGTTCGCGAGAGTACGCGATGTCCTCCGACGCAATAGCCAGCACGCACCCGATTGTGCAGAAGATCGAAACCGTCGAACAGGCTAGCCAGGCTTTCGACACGATCACCTATTCCAAGGGATCAGCCGTCATCAACATGCTTGAAAACTACGTGGGTGCCGATGCCTGGCGTGATGGCGTGCGCCGTTACATGAAGGCGCATGCGTATTCAAACACGCGCTCGGATGACCTGTGGCAAGCGGTGGAAGCAGCCGCTGGCAAGCCGATCACGGCCATCGCGCATGATTTCACCTTGCAGCCTGGGGTGCCGATGATTTCGCTGGACGAGGTCAGTTGCAAGAACGGCCAGACCACGATCAAATTGAGCCAGGGCGAATTCACCAAGGATCGTCCGGACAAGAAGTCGCTGGCCTGGCGCGTACCCGTCATCGCCCAGACCCTTGGCGGCGAGCCAACGCGGGCCTTGATCGAAGGTGGCGCGGGAACCATGCAATTGCCCGGTTGTGGTGCTGTCCTGCTCAACGCCGGACAGAGCGGTTACTACCGCACGCGCTATTCGCCGACTGCGTTTGCAGCGTTGCGCGATAGCTTCTCCAAGCTTCCACCGGTCGATCAGCTCGGCATCATGGGCAACACCTCGGCACTCGGCATGACCGGCTTGCAGCCGGCCTCGGACATTCTTGACCTGATCAAGGCCACGCCGCTCGATGTGGATGCCAAAGTCTGGGGTCGCGTCGCTGACAGCCTGCAGGGATTTGATTCCTACTATCAGGGTGACAAGCCGCGCCAGCAGATATTTCGCGCGTTCGCGATCAAGACGCTGCGCCCGGTCATGCAGAAGTACGGATGGGAGGCAAAGGCTGGCGAAAGCGAGCCTGATGCAATCCTGCGCACCAACCTGATCGGTTCGCTGGCGGATCTGGGCGACGCCGAGGTCATCGCCGAGGCGCGTCGTCGTTACGCCGTGCGCAACGAGGATCCGAAGGCAATGCCGCGTCCGCTGTACAAGACCATCCAGGGCATCGTTGCGAACCATGCAGATGCGGCGACCTGGGAGCAGATGCATGCGGATGCCAGGGCCGAGAAGAACACGATGATGAAGGATCGTCTCTATCAGTTGCTGGCCTCGGCCGAGGACAAGACCCTGGCCCAGCGAGCGCTCGACATGGCCTTGACGGACGAGCCGGGCGCAACCAACGGTGCGTCGATGATCAGTGCGGTGGCTGGTCAGCATCCCGATATGGCGTTTGATTTTGCCCTGGCCCATCGTGAAAAGGTCGAACCGCTGGTCGACTCGACCTCAAGCAGCCGTTACTACCCGCGCCTGGCTGGTCAATCGATGGATCCGGCCATGGTTGGCAAGCTCCGCAACTACGCCGACAAATATGTGGCCGCCAGCTCACGGCGGGCGACGCAAACGGCGATCGAAAACATCGAGTACCGCATCCACATTCGTGAAAAGCGTCTGCCCGAAATTGATGCGTGGTTGAAGAAGCAGGCAGGCTGATAGAACCGGCGGCTACAGGTGAAAAAAAGCCCCGCGATGCGGGGCTTTTTTTGTCTTGGGGAAGCTTCAGGCTACCGCTTCATCCTTGTACGCATCGATCGGGATGCATGCGCACATGATGTTCTTGTCGCCGTAGACATTGTCGACACGGGCGACTGGTGGCCAGTACTTCTGTTGCTTGAGTCCGGGCAGCGGGAACGCGGCAAGCTCGCGCGGGTAGGCGTGGGTCCACTCGCTGCCGGCCACCATCGTCGCCGTGTGCGGCGCATGCTTGAGCGGGTTGTCCTCGCGATCGAGCTTGCCTTCTTCGACGGCGCGGATCTCGTCGCGGATCTGGATCATGGCGTCGATGAAGCGGTCGAGTTCGTGCTGTGATTCGCTCTCGGTTGGCTCGACCATCAGCGTGCCCGAAACCGGAAAGCTCAGAGTCGGTGCGTGGAAGCCGAAATCAATCAGACGCTTGGCAACGTCTTCGGCGCCGAGGCCGGTGGCATCCTTCAGCGGACGCAGATCGAGGATGCATTCGTGGGCGACCAGGCCGTTGCGGCCGGTGTAGAGCGTCGCGTAATGCGGAGCAAGCCGTTTGGCGATGTAGTTCGCGTTGAGCAGGGCAACCTGGGTTGCCTTGCGCAAACCTGCCTCGCCCATCAGCGTGATGTACATCCACGAGATCGGCAGGATGCTGGCGCTGCCGAAGCTGGCGCCCGACACCATTCCCACGTTGCCCTTGCTGCCGAAGGTGCGTGGCAGGAATTCGGCGAGATGCGACTTCACCGCACACGGGCCCACACCCGGCCCGCCGCCACCGTGCGGGATACAAAAGGTCTTGTGCAGATTCAGATGCGACACATCCGAGCCCCACTTGCCCGGGCGGGCCAGTCCGACCAAAGCATTGAGATTGGCGCCATCGGTGTAGACCTGGCCGCCATGCTGATGCACGGCTTCGCAGATCGCCACGACGTCTTCCTCGAACACGCCATGCGTGGAGGGATAGGTGATCATCAGTGCGGCCAGACGATCGGAATACTTCTGCGCCTTCTCGCGGATGTCATCGACATCGACGTTGCCATCCTTGTCGCAGCGGGTGACCACCACGGTCATGCCGCACATCTGCGCCGAAGCTGGATTGGTGCCGTGCGCAGATTCCGGAATCAGGCAGACATCACGGTGGCCTTCGCCGCGCGAGCGATGGTAGGCGCGGATGGCAAGCAGACCGGCGAATTCGCCTTGTGCGCCCGAATTCGGTTGCAGGCTGACCGCGTCGTAACCGGTGATCTCGACCAGCATCGCTTCGAGTTCATCGATAAGCTGGGTGTAGCCGGTGGCCTGATCGGCCGGCGCGAGCGGATGGATGTTGGCGAACTCGGGCCAGGTCACAGGGATCATCTCGGCGGTGGCATTGAGTTTCATCGTGCACGAGCCGAGCGGAATCATCGTGCGGTCCATGGCCAGATCCTTGTCGGCCAGGGCGCGCATGTAGCGCAGCAATTCGTGCTCGCTGTGATGGGTGTTGAACACTGGGTGCTGCATGAATTGCGTCTGGCGCAGCAGGCCGGCGGGCAGCGCATCGGGGGTTTCGCGATCGAGCGCATCAATATTGGCGACCGCCGCACCAAACAGCTGCGCCAGCGCTTCGATGTCGGCGCGCGTGGTCGTCTCGTCAAGGCTGATGCCGACGCTGCGTGCATCCATCGCACGCAGGTTGATGCGCGCCGCTCGTGCCTTGGCATGCAAGTCCGCGGCATCCACGCCGATGACATGCAGGGTGTCGAAGAAATCCGGTCCGACCGTCAATCCGGCCTTGCGCAAGGCGCCAGCCAGGATCGCCGCCATGCGATGCGTGCGCCGGGCAATCCGGGTCAGGCCGTCCGGGCCATGGTAGACCGCGTACATGCTCGCCATCACTGCCAGCAACACCTGCGCCGTGCAGATATTCGAAGTCGCCTTCTCGCGGCGGATGTGCTGCTCGCGGGTTTGCAGGGTCAGCCGGTAAGCCGGCTTGCCTTCGGCATCGATCGAGACGCCGATCAGGCGACCCGGCATCGAGCGCTTGTAGGCATCGCGGCAGCTCATGAAGGCCGCATGCGGGCCGCCAAAACCAAACGGCACGCCGAAACGCTGGCTGTTGCCGATGACAATGTCGGCGCCCCATTCACCGGGGGCGCGGATCAGGGTCAGGGCGAGCAGGTCGGTAGCAACTGCGACCAGTGCGCCGCGTGCGTGCGTGGCATCGGCGAGGGCGGCGTAGTAGTTTATCTGACCAAACGTGTTCGGGTATTGCAGCAGTATGCCGAAGCTGTCGACGCTGGCCGCTTCTGCGTCTGCGCCGATGTGCAGATCAATGCCGAGCCCATCGGCACGCGTATGCAGCACTTCGAGGGTCTGCGGATGCACGGAGTTGGATACGAAAAATACGTTGGACTTCGATTTCGCCGAGCGCTTGGCCAGGGTCATTGCCTCGGCCGCCGCAGTCGCCTCGTCGAGCAGGGAAGCATTGGCGATTTCCATGCCGGTCAGATCGGCGACCATGGTCTGGAAATTGATCAAGGCTTCCATGCGGCCTTGCGAAATTTCGGCCTGGTACGGTGTGTAGGCTGTGTACCACGCGGGGTTCTCGAGGATATTGCGCAGGATGACGTTGGGCGTATGCGTGCCGTAATAACCCTGGCCGATAAAGCTGCGCAATACCACATTCTTGTCTGCGATCGCGCGGATTTTCGCCAGCGCGTCGACTTCGCTGATTGCGGCAGGCAGGGCCAGCGGCGCCGGTGACTTGATCTTGCCGGGCACGATGGCATCGGTCATCGCATCCAGCGAGTCATGGCCAAGGAGCTTGAGCATGGACGCAATCTCGGCATCATTCGGGCCGATATGGCGCTCGACGAAGGCGGAATGGTTTTCGAGTTCGCGCAGGGAAGGCGAGGCAGTCTGGTTCATGATGGGGCGTCCAATAGTCGCGCGCGAAGCCGCACGCCGGGCGCCCCTCTGTCCTTTTGCCTGAGAGTTTGGAAGCGATGCCTTGCCTCTTGCCCCTTCGGCGCCGGTTGATTGCCGATGACGGCAGCCGGTCTCTCCAGAGTTGTCTGCGCGCGGAGGTATCGGGGGCCTGAGCGATTACGGGCGTTGCGCCTTCGGCAGCAGGTTTCCCTGCTTCTCCCACCGCGTGTAACGGGGCGCATGATACCTGCGAACAGGTGTCTTGCGACACAGGCGCGCCACGCTCCGGCTCCCGTATCCTTGCCCGATCCTTGCCGATGGAGACGCTGCGTGCGCACGAACCCCTTATTGCTCTCGACACTGCGGCTGGCGGCGCTGGGCGCATGGCTGATGGCAATCTCCCCGGGCCTGCTGGCCGCCGATACCGAAAAGAACAGCGATCAGGGCCCGATGAAGGCGGAGACGTTCAGCGGGCTCGAACTGCGCGGCATTGGTCCTGCGATGGTTTCCGGGCGCATCGCGGATCTGGCCGTGAACCCGAAAGACAAATCGACCTGGTACGTGGCGGCGGCGAGCGGCGGCTTGTGGAAGACGATCAATGCCGGCACGACGTGGAAACCCGTGTTCGACGATCAGGCTTCGTATTCGCTCGGTTGTGTGACGATCGATCCGAACAATCCGCTGGTGATCTGGGTCGGCAGTGGCGAGAACAATTCGCAGCGCAGTGTTTCCTATGGTGATGGCGTCTATCGATCGCTCGATGGCGGCACGACCTGGCAAAACATGGGGCTGAAACATGCCGAGCACATCTCGCAGATCGTCGTCGATCCACGCGATTCGAATGTGGTCTGGGTCGCCGCGCAGGGGCCGTTGTGGTCGGCCGGCGGTGACCGCGGACTGTTCGTCTCGCGCGATGCCGGCAAGACCTGGAGCAAGGCCTTCGAGACCTCGGAAAACACCGGCGTCACCGAGGTGCATCTGGATCCGCGCAATGCCGAGGTGATGTTCGCTTCGACCTATCAGCGTCGCCGTCACGTATGGACGGTGATCAATGGCGGACCAGAATCAGGCCTGCGCAAATCGACTGACGGCGGCAAGACCTGGCGCAAGATCAGCAATGGCCTGCCGAAAGGAGATATCGGTCGCATCGGTCTGGCGATTTCGTTACCTGATCCGGACACGATCTACGCGGTGATGGATGCGGCTGGCAAGGATGGCGGCATCTACCGCTCCACCGATGCCGGCGAGAACTGGGAAAAACGCTCCGACTATCTGCCGAGCAGCGGCCAGTACTACAACAAGCTGTTCGCCGATCCGCAGGTGGTCGATCGCTTCTATGCGATGGATACCTGGATGAATGTCAGCGACGACGGTGGCAAGACCCTGCGTCGGGTCGGCGAGAAGCACAAGCATGTCGACAACCATGTGCTGTGGATCGATCCGGCCAATACCCGGCACCTGCTCGCCGGCTGCGATGGCGGGGTCTACCAGAGCTTTGATCGCGGCGCGACCTGGGAATGGTTCGGCAATCTTCCGTTGTCGCAGTTCTATCGGGTCGGCCTCGACAATGGCTTGCCGTTCTATTCGATTTATGGCGGCACCCAGGACAACAATTCCGTGGGTGGGCCGTCGCGGACCCGCACCAAACACGGCATCGTCAACTCGGACTGGTTCATCACTCAGGAAGGCGACGGCTTCCAGACCGTGGTCGACCCGATCGATCCGAATACGGTGTATGCCGAGGCACAGAACGGCGCACTCGTGCGCTACGACCGCCGCACCGGCGAGTCGGTGGATATCCAGCCGCAGCCGGGTGTCGATGAAGCGCCGCTGCGCTGGAACTGGGATTCGCCGCTGATCGTCAGTCCGCACCAGCCGACGCGTCTTTACTTCGCGGCACAACGGCTGTTCCGCAGCGATGACCGCGGCAACACGTGGCGTCCGGTCGGTGCCGACCTGACCCGCCAGATCGATCGCAACACATTGCCGATGATGGGTCGCGTCTGGGGTGTGGATTCGATCGCCAAGAACACCTCGACCTCGTTCTACGGAAACATCGTCGCGCTCGCCGAGAGCACCCAAGTCGAGGGTCAACTCGTCATCGGTACCGATGACGGCCTGATCCAGATCACCACCGATGGTGGCGCCAGTTGGCGTCGAATCGAGCGCTTTCCGGTCGTGCCCGAGCACACCTATGTCTCGCGTGTGCTGTTTTCCCAGCACGATCCGAACACGCTGTACGCGGCGTTCGACAACCACAAGCAAGGTGATTTCAAGCCGTATCTGCTGCGCAGCAGCGATCTCGGTCGCAGCTGGAGTGCGATCACCCACGGCTTGCCGGAGCGCGGCTCGGTGTATGCCGTCATCGAGGATCACGTGAAGGCGGATCTGCTCTTTGCCGGCACCGAATTCGGCCTCTATTTCAGTGCCGACCGCGGCCGTCGCTGGATCCAGCTCAAGGGCGGACTGCCGACCATCAAGATCAGCGACCTGGCCATCCAGCAACGTGAGAATGATCTCGTCGCGGCGAGCTATGGACGCGGTTTCTACGTGCTTGACGACTACTCGCCGCTGCGTGCGATCAGTGATGCCACGCTGGCCGGCAAAGCGATGTTGTTCCCGGTCAAGCGCGCATCGACCTATGCCTTGTCTGCGCCGTATGGCGGCAGTGGCCAGGGCTTCAATGGCGATCAGTTCTATGTCGCACCGAATCCGCCGATGGGCGCGGTGTTCACGTATTACCTCAGGGACGAATGGATGACCCGCGCCAAAACTCGCCAGGATGCCGAGAAGGAGCGCGTCAAGAAGGGCGAGGACACGCCTTATCCGGCATGGGACGCCTTGCGCCAGGAGGCGCGCGAGGAGGCACCGACCGTCATCCTGATCGTCACCGATGCCGACGGTCATGTCGTGCGTCGGCTGGAAGGGCCGGTCAAAGCCGGCTTGCACCGTGTCGCCTGGGATCTGCGCTATCCGTCCGTCCAGCCGATTGACCTGAATCCCGGCGAGCGTTCGCCCTGGGATCCGGAGCCGGTCGGCCCGCTGGTGGCTCCTGGCCGCTACCGGGTCTCGATGTCCGTGCGCGCGGACGGAAAAACCGAAGCGCTCGGCGAAGCACAGGACTTCGATGCGACGCCGCTCGGTGGCGATACCTTGCCGGCCGCGGATCGTGCAGCCTTGCTCGCCTTCCAGATGAAGACCGGCCAGTTGCAGCGTGCCGCTCTCGGTGCGGTGAAAGCGGCCGCGGAAGCCCAGACCCGAATCAAACACTTGAAGAAAGCCCTCGACGATACGCCGCAGGCCGATCCATCACTCGGCATCCGTCTGCGTGCCATCGAGACCCGGCTCAAGGATGTCGAGATCAGCTTGAATGGCGATGCCGTGCTGGCGCGGCGCGGTGAGCCAACACCGCCTTCGATCGTTGATCGAATCAATCAGGTCGTCTCGGGCCACTGGTATTCGAGCGCCGATGCAACGAGTACGCACCGGCACAACTACGAGATCGCCGCGCAGCAGTTCACCCCCGCGCTGGCCCGCTTGCGTGGCCTGATCCTCAACGATCTGGCCAGCCTGGAAAACGAGGCGGATGCCGCCGGCGCGCCGTGGACGCCGGGACGCGTTCCTGAGTGGAAGCCGTAGCGCAATCCCTGCCAGCCCGCTCCTTGTGTTGTCAGCTTTCAGACGGGGCGGATTGACGGTGCCCCGAGGCAATCCATCCGCGTCCGAACAAGGTCGGGCGCGGGCGCCCGGCGCAAGGTTCGTGCATGCCCGGCCAAATGAACGCCGGAGCCTGTTTCGGCTGAATTGTGAACGGGTGCGGCTTACGGATGTCGGGATTCGCCGACTATGCGAGGATTGGCTGTTTGCCACGCTGTCTGGTCGGGGGAGGGCAGGATGACCGGTTTGCCATCGGAAGCCGAAAGGCACCGCCTGGCCCTGCGCCGGCTGGTGACGCGCGTCCGATACCTATGCGCGCTCAGCCCTGGGTGGCTTCCTCTACCTGATTGCCCTGCCTCCGCTGGTGTTTGTTACCGGAATCTACCGCCGACATTTGTTGCCCACCGCCCTGGTGACGCTGGCGCTGGTATTGGCCGCGGTCGTGCGCAGGCGAATGTCACCGCCGCCGAAGACGGCCGATGCCACTGCTCAGCAGCGCTGGATAGCGCGCTACAGTCTGGTCGCACTTTCGAGCACCGTGTTGTGGGCAGTCGTGCAGGGCTGGATCCTGCTCGACCGCGAAATCGAGCCGCTGCTGAAATGTGCGTCGCTGTTCGGCACGCTGGCGTTTTCGACCGTATTGGCGCACCTCTACACCTCGATGTTGCGATTCTCGATCAGCGGGATCCTGATCATGTTCGTGCCGAGCATGGTGCTGCTCGGGCTGGATCCTGAAATGCAGGTTCCGGCGGCGGCCATGGGCTTTTATGCGGTCTACCTGGCTACGGCAACCCTGCGTTCGCACGCCGACTACCAGCGTCGCCTCGAACTTGATGAAGCCTTGCGCAGCCAGCGCGACAAGTACGAGCAACTCAGTCGCACCGATGCACTGACCGGGCTTTGCAACAGGCGAACGTTTACCGAGACACTCAATGCCCAGGTGCGCGAGGCGCAGTGGCTGGAAGGCGCTGGCGTATCGCTGGCCCTGCTCGACATCGATCATTTCAAGTCGATCAACGATCGTCATGGCCACATCATCGGCGACGAGGTGCTCAGGCATCTGGCGACGCGCCTGCAATCGACATTTCGCGGCGATGACGTCATGGTCGCGCGCACGGGCGGCGAGGAGTTCGGCCTGATCCTTCGTGATGCCGACGAGGTTTCGGCGATGATCCGCGTCGAGGCCTTTCGCGAGGCCTTGCAGGTCCGGCCTATCGTATGCGCGGGGATTGCCGTGCCGGTGACCGTGAGCATCGGAGTTGGTCGATTCGATGCCGAAAGCCATCGCGACGATGATGGCTTGTATGGTGCCGTCGATCTCGCCATGTACGCCGCCAAGCAGCAGGGTCGCAACCGTGTGGTAACGATTTCGATGATTGCCTCATTCTCGTCCGAGGGGCAGACGTCGCCGAATCCGTCATCGCAAGCATCGGCATTGGGGGCCGGCTCCAATGATTGAACTGGTCGGCTTTGATGGCGACGATACGCTCTGGCGGAGTCAGGATTTCTATGACGCCGCGCAGGCCCAGTTCGAGCGCATCGTCGGCGGCTATGTCGATCTTGCCGATGTGCGCGTGCACGAGCGCCTGCTCGCGATCGAATCCAGCAACATCCATGTGTTTGGTTATGGTGCCAAGGGCATGACCCTGTCGATGATCGAGGCGGCCTTCGACATCACCGGTGGGCTGATCAGTTCGGAAGACCTGCATCGCCTGGTCGGCATCGGCAAGGAGGTGCTCGCCCATCCGGTCGAACTGTTGCCGGGCATCCGTGAGGCGGTCGAAGCCGTCGCGGCAGACTACCGTATCGTGCTGATCACCAAGGGCGACCTGATCCATCAGCAAGCCAAAGTCGAGCGCTCGTCTCTCGGCAAACTGTTCCAGCGCATTGAGATTGTCTCCGAAAAGAATCCGCCGGCCTATGCGCGCGTGCTCGGCGAATTCGGAATGCCCGCCGAATCCTTTGTCATGGTCGGCAACTCGCTGGTGTCGGATATTTCGCCGGTTCTCGAGCTGGGTGGTCGCGGCGTGTACATGCCGTATCACTCGACCTGGTCGCTTGAGGTCGATTCCGGCTTTGCTCTGGATGCTTCGCGTGTCGTCGAGGTCGGTGCAGCGAGCCAGATCCCGGCGGCGATCGCGCGGCTGGCTGCCGATTGATGGCGATCGCCGACAGGCTGCCGATCCAATCCGAAGCTGCGTCGTCCGGGTCTACTTGCCGCGTCGGGACTTCGATTTCGATGCGCTGACCTGATTGCGGTTGATCCGGCGCTTGTCGATCGGCGTTGCCAGCAGGATTTCGTTGTCGGTACGCCCGCAGGCGAAGTCGATTTCGGAGGTGCGGCATGCGCATCGACATGCAGGTTGAGCAGGGCTTCGAGCAATTGCTCATCCGGGCTTGAGCAGATTCCGAGCATCAGGACTTCATCATGGCCAGCGGCAACGGTATAGGCATGACCCATGTTCGAGTCGATGTAGACCGATTCCCCAATGTTCAACACGATCGGATCGTAGAACTCCGTGTGCACCTCGACGGCACCTTCGAGGACATGGATGAATTCCTCACCGGAATGGCGGACGAGGTCGCCAAATTCGGCAAGGCTCCTGGCACGCACGCGCTTCAGAACCGGGATCATGCGCTTGCGGCGCAGTTCCGGGCACAGATAATGGTAGTCACCGTTCGGCGTATTCACCCTGATCGAGTCCTTGATACGTCCGATACTGCGGCGCGCGGTTACCGATTGCGCCGGCTTCGCATCGCTTTCAGCGAACAGCTCCGACATGGGCATGCCCAGGCGCTGACTGATCTGCAGAAGCTTGTCGTAGGTCAGCGTCAGACGATCGTGCTCGACCTTTGACAAGGTCGACAGCGGGATTCCGCAGCGTTCGCTCATTTCCCTGAGGGTCCAGTCGTTGCGGGCACGCAGTGCGCGCAACAGGCTGCCAATGCTCGGATGATTCAAAGGCATGGCGGGAAAGACTCCGGTGACTGTTCGATCAGCCGCAGCAACGTTTGCGGGAAAGCGTCGTGGCTCATGATCCCGTTTTATTGCCACATTGACCAGCGCGGGTCGCTGATTGTCTGATCAGGATGATAATTTCCAGATCGACTGTTTCCGGCACCGATCCTTGCCGGCTGCGCACCCGGTGCCGATCCATGGGCACTTGCCGTCGCCCTCGCGCCGCGAGTGCACAGTTCACCATGAAGGCGATCTCGCCACGGGTGGATATCAGGGGATTGGCAGGCACTCGCCTTCAAGCCGTTGCCGCGTAGCCAGGAAGTCTGATTCGATTCGGCGTATTTGTGGCAAATGATCCGCCGGGGTTGGGAGGCAATGAACCCCGGCGGCAAATGAGGCACTTGCCGTCATTCTTTCCTGTGATCGCCATCGACCCAGGCGTTGTACTCGGTCTGCGAGATCCTGGTGTCGCCGTCGGTGTCGATTTGGTCGAAGTGATGCACGAGGTTGGGAAATGCAACCAGCTCATCCTTGGTCAGGAAGCCATCACGGTTGCTGTCGGCCTTGGTCCACTCGGGCGCCACTTCGTTGTCGGTCGACATGGCTGAAGGTTCTGCGAAAGCAGTCAGGGAAACGATCACCAGTGACGCGGCAAACAGCGGGTTCGCAATACGTGGAAATTTCATCGGCTTGCTCCGTTAATAGGGGGCGCTGCGCGAGCGCCCATGGGCTAAGCAATGCGCCATAGGAATCTGCCACGCGCCAACCTGCTCATGGATGAACCTGGAACTGAATGGCCACGCGGTTCACGCGCAGGACAGCTTGGAAGATGCACCGCCTGATCGCGCGTTTCCCTGCTTATCGAGCAGCGCCGACCCCGATGTGATTCGCATGAGTGCACGCCGTCGGATTGAGGCATTTGAAGAGAAGACAGCCAGCATTCACGAGACAGGGACTAATCCTGTCGGGGGGTTGCAGTTGAACTATGATGTCTTGCCGATGCTGATCCGGATCGGATTTGACACAGCATTCTGACTGAATGCTGATCCCGCCGTTATTCCACGTCTTTCATCGCCCCATGCCGGGGTTAGTGCTTGCCGGAGATTCGCCATGACGCTTTCGACCATTCTGCTGATCGTCCTCATCCTCTTGCTCGTCGGCGCCTTGCCGAGCTGGGGCTACAGTCGCAGCTGGGGCTACGGGCCCAGCGGAGGTTTGGGCCTCGTCGTGGTCATCCTCATCGTGCTGTTGCTGATGGGGAAAATCTGACGGAAGCGGCGAGGCTGCAGTGGTTTTGAGCGGGCCTTTTCCTGCCTGATTCCGCCGTGCACGCATCAACCACCCGGGAAAGCCCCAGTGGTTGATGCATGCAATTGAACATGCGTCCGCGTCCGCTATTGGCCACACATCCGCGTCAGCCGTTCAGTTCGACTGCGCGCTGGCGGCGAAGACCATGCTGCCGATCTGATCGGCGAGACTCTCTACGCGTTGCTTGGCCGCCTTCATCGAAGCGTGGAACTCGAGCGTCGGCAATACTGCAAAACGCTGGGTCGACCACCATGTCAGGGGCAAAGCTTCCATCCGGCCATGGGCCGGAAATGCCGGCAACACAAGCCGTATCCATGATTGCCACGGACAGCGCGCCGCCATATCGGGTCTCCCATCCGATTTGGGAAGTGGATTTTGCGACCGCGTGAGGTGCGAAACTGGCCATGCCGCCCATGATGCTTTTCTCCGTGTGTGAATGTGTGAGGTTTTGCCTGCAAGCCAAGGGAGCAAACCCCGTGCCAAGAAATGCAGTTTGATCTCGGCAAGACAACGCAAAAGCTCAAACCGCGATGGTCGTCACACTCGGAGAGTTCCTGACTCGTCGATTCGTGATGGACGGCACACTCTCAACCTGAACGCTTTGGCGTTGCGCTCCCTCCTGATCGAGCTTTTGCCAGGCGTGGACAATGACGACAAGTGAATTGTGCAAACGCGCGGGACGGATTGCCGGGAAACGTCACCTCTGCGCGTGGTGATCGAGTTCGATCATCGAGGCGACAGCCGCAGCGGACAGTGAACGATGATGAAGATCCAGTGTTCGGCAACGGACACTTGGAGTCGATTCGATCCCTTCGTTGAGGGATAAATCGTTGCATAACCAATATGTTACGGTGATCGTGGTGACTTGGCACGGCTCGTGCTGAAGTGGGGCTATGGACATAGCTCGCCCCGAACTCAAGAAACGCAAACGCCGCCGCCAGATTCTCGTTGGCGGCGCCCTCGGAATCCTTGTCATTGCCGGGGCGATCGGCATCATGGCACTCGGTCCGGCCATGCCATCGGTGGAACGCAGCAGCGTTCTCGTCGATACCGTCAAACGCGGTGAGTTGCTGCGTGAAGTGCGTGGGCCCGGCACCCTGGTGCCAAAGGAAATCCGCTGGATTGCGGCGGAAACCTCGGCGCGTGTCGAGCGCATCCTGGTCAAGCCCGGTGCGGAAGTGGATGCCGACACGGTGATCCTGGAATTGAGCAACCCCGAAGTCGACGACCAACTGCTGGCAGCGAAGACGGCCCTGACCGCCGCGCAATCGGATCTCGCCGCGAAACGTACCGAACTGCAATCGCGACTGCTCGATCAGCAAGCCGCGCAGGCGCAGGCGAAAACCGACTACGAAACCGCGCGCATGCAAGCCGAGTCGGAAAAGACCGTTGCCGAGAAGGGCATCATTCCGGCCGTGCAATACAAGAAGAGCCTGGTCGTGCTCGAACAGCTCAAATATCGTGTTGATATCGAGCAGCAGCGCGTGGCCGAATTCCGCCGCAACATCACCGCTCAACTGGCGGCGGAAAAGGCACGCCTCGATCAGCTCGCGAATACCCGTGACCTGCGCCAGCGCCAGGCCGACGGCCTCCAGGTGCGCGCCGGAATCGCCGGTGTCCTGCAGCGCGTGCCGGTTGAAGAAGGACAGCAAGTCGATGCAGGCAGCAATCTCGCTCGCGTCGCCCGGCCCGGCGACCTCATGGCCGAGTTGCGCATCGCCGAAACCCAGGCCAAGGACATCATCATCGGACAACCGGCGCGAATCGATACGCGCAACGGCATTGTTGAAGGCAAGGTGCTGCGCGTCGATCCGGCCGTGCAGAACGGCACCGTGCAGGTTGACGTCGAGCTTGAGGGCAAGTTGCCCGCAGGTGCGCGCCCCCGATCTGTCAGTGGATGGCACGATCGAGATCGAGCGTCTCGCCGATGTGCTCTACGTCGGTCGCCCCGCCTTCGGTCAGCCCGATTCGGAAGTGCGCCTGTTCAAGGTTGACGCCGATGAAGTGGCATCGCGCGTTCCTGTCCAGCTTGGTCGCAGCTCGGTCAACCTGATCGAAATCCGCAATGGCTTGAACGTTGGTGATCGCGTCATTCTTTCCGATACCAGTGCATATGATCAGAGCGACAAGATTCGCCTCAATTGAGACGCGAAATAAATCAATGCGTATCTACCGTAGGAAGCGGCTTCAGCCGCGATGCTTATTGATTTTCGGCAGCGCGTGCAATTGCTCCTGCATTGCATGCATACATGCCATCCATGGCAATAAACATCGCGGCTGAAGCCGCCTCCTACAAAAGACAAGACGCCATCCGCTATTTGATTCGAAGGACCATCGACCATGACCACAAGCAACGAAACGCTGATTCATCTCGACAACATCCAGAAAGTGTTTCTGACCGACGAGGTTGAAACCCACGCGCTGGCCGGCGTGCATATCGATATCGCCAAGGGTGAATACGTGTCGATCACCGGGCCATCCGGTTGTGGAAAATCGACCCTGCTGGCGATTCTCGGTCTGCTCGATACGCCAACCGAAGGGCGCTACACCTTGAACAAGCGCGAGGTCGCGGATATCGGCGCCAGCGAACGTGCCTCGATTCGCAACCAGGAAATCGGTTTCGTTTTCCAGGCCTTCAATCTGATTGGAGACTTGAGCGTGTTCGAGAACGTCGAACTGCCATTGACCTATCGCGATGGCGTATCCAAAGCCGAGCGCCGCGATCGTGCCGTCGCTGCGCTCGAGCGCGTCGGCATGGCGCATCGGGTCAAGCACTATCCAGCGCAGCTTTCGGGTGGTCAGCAGCAACGTGTTGCGGTCGCCCGCGCCCTCGTCGGCGCACCTTCGATCCTGCTCGCCGATGAGCCGACTGGCAACCTCGACTCCAAGAACGGCGAAGCCGTGATGGGCCTGCTCGATGAACTGCACAAGGCCGGTTCGACGATCTGCATGGTCACCCACGATCCGCGCTATGCCGATTTCGCCGATCGCAAGATCTTCATGTTCGATGGTCGCGTGGTCGATGAGGAAACCATGCATCGCCTGCGTCACGAGGAAGACCAGCGCTTGGTGCGCCCGGCCCGAGCCGAACGCATTGCGCCGTGACCATGTTTCCCGCTGATCTGGGCAAAGACATACTGGAGCAGGCCCAGGGCGCCAGCCGTTTGGCCATCCATCGCCTGATGTTCGGACTCGGCCTGCGCATGATCGTGCCCGGCCTGCTTGTCGGTGCGCTCGCTGCGTTCGCACTCGGTCGCCAGATTTCGACGCAATTGCATGGCATCGCTGCGACGAATCCGTTTCTGTTGCTCGTCGTCGTTCTGTTGCTGGTTGGCGTGACACTCGTGGCCTGTGCGATCCCGAGCTTGCGCGCCAGCGGCATCGCACCGATGGAGGCGCTGAGGAATGAATGACCTGCGCCATCAAGATCCAATATCTTCGGCCACGACCGACGCCGTGCGCACCCGACCGGATCCGAATGTGAACGGAAGGCCCCGTCCATGAATGCCCTCGTCCATGAAATGCGTGGCGCCGGTCGGGCCTTGCTGGCGAAGCCGGGCTTTTCGATCCTGATCATTGCTGTGCTCGCGGCGGGTCTGGCCTGTGTGCTGTTCATGATGGTTCTCGTCTACGGTCTGGTGATCAGGCCGCTGCCTTTCCATGCGCCTGGGCAGTTGCTGCATATCGGCTTCAAGCAAACCGACCGCCCGGATCGTCTCGTCGCCATCAGCGCGCACGATTTGCTGCAGTGGCAGAAGCGGCTCGACGAAGTCGCCGACGTCGCCGCTTACGAACAACAGACGATCAACCTGAGTGACGAAGGTC
This sequence comes from Lysobacterales bacterium, assembly GCA_016721015.1. Taxonomy (GTDB): domain Bacteria; phylum Pseudomonadota; class Gammaproteobacteria; order Xanthomonadales; family Rhodanobacteraceae; genus Dokdonella. The sequence continues at coordinate 493,223 of JADKJL010000012.1, read as the reverse complement.
GCGCGGAACGTTATGCCGGCGCCTCGATCAGCACGAACCTGATGCGCGTGCTCGGCGTTCCGGCACAACTTGGCCGTACCTTTGCTGACGCCGATGGCGGGCCGGGCGCGGAAGCAACCGTGATCCTGTCCGATGCGGTCTGGCGTCAGCGCTACAACGCCGATCCGGCGATCATCGGTCGCGTGTTGCGCATGAACGCGGGCAGCGCTCGCGTGGTCGGCGTGATGCCGCCGGATTTCAGTTATCCGAGCAAGGAAATGATCTGGACGCCGGCCCGGATCGATCCCGGCGTGACCCGCGATGACGGCGGCGACTGGGTGGTTGTTGCGCGCCTGCGTGCCGAAGCGGGCACGGCTTCGCTGAGCCGCATGCTCGACAACTGGTTTGCCGATGCCAGGATCGAATCGCCTCGCTATTTCGAGATGCGCAGCGTCGGCTTCGAACCCTTGGCCTATCAGATCATCAGCCGCGATACCCGGGCCATTTTCAACGTGATGATCGTGGCCGTGGCGCTGGTCCTGCTGGTGGCCTGCGCAAATGCGGCCAACCTGATCCTGAGCCGCACCCTTGCGCGACGTCAGGAACTTGCCGTGCGCTCGGCGCTCGGCGCGAGTCGTATGCGTCTGGCCGTGCACCTGCTTTGTCAAAGCCTCCTGCTTGCGGGTATCGCCGCCGCGATCGCCTTGCCACTGGGTTGGGCCGCGGCGGACTGGGTCGATCGGATCTTTCGCACCAGCGAGGAAGGGCCGCCGCATTGGATGCATTTCAATCTCAATGCACAACTGATTGGTTTCACCGTACTTGCCGCGTTGGTGACCGGGCTGCTGACCGGAATCCTGCCAGCATTGCGCGCGGGCAGCGGAGTAAACACGAGCTTGCGCGACGATAGCCGGTCGGTGGCGGGTGGCGCATTCGCACGGATCAGTCGCGCCCTGGTTGTTGGCGAGGTCGCGGTTTCCTGCGTGCTGCTGGTGGCGGCCGCAGTGATGGTGCACGGCATGGATCAGTTCGAGACCAGCGATTTTGGCATCCGCACCGAAAATCTGCTGACCGCACGAATCGGACTGTCGGAAGCGAAGTTCCCGGGCGCCGACGCACAGCTTGCCGTGTTCGACCGACTGCAGGAGAAACTGCGCAGCGAGCCGGGCATTGTCGATGCCGCGGTTGGCACAACCTTGCCCGGACTGCTCGCAGACAGTCGTCGCGTGCTGCGTGAGGGTGCAGGCCCGGATGACGCGCAAACCGTGGTGTATTCGGGGCGCATCGATGACCACTTCGCCTCCACCTACGAACTGACGCTTGAGCAAGGTCGTTTCTTCAACGCATCCGATCGCGCTGATTCGCCACCCGTCGCAATCGTTGATCGCACGTTTGTCGAGAAACTGGGTGGCGGTGCTTCAATACTTGGGCGTCGCTTCCGCCTCGATCCGGACAATCCTGACGGCGCACTGGTCACCATCGTGGGTGTGATCAAGCGCATCCAGCTCGATGATCTCGATGACCCGGTTCGGCCGGCGTTGTTGCGGCCATTGCGACAGGATCCCGAACGCTTTGTGAGTCTCGCCATGCGCACGCAGGGCGATCCGCTGGCTTTCGTGCCGCGCTTCAACGAAATCCTCCGCGAAGTCGAGCCCGACACCCCGGCCTACTGGGTGCGCACCTATGATCAGGTCATTCGTGAAGCCACGTTTGGCGAATATGTGCTGGCCCGGCTGTTCCTTGTCTTTGGGGTCATTTCACTTTTTCTTGCTGGCGCCGGCGTGTATGGCGTGATCGCATTCAGCGTGCGTCAGCGCACCCGCGAGATCGGCGTGCGCCGCGCACTCGGTGCGCCGACCGGCCGTGTCCTTGCCAGCCTGCTCGGTCGCGGTGCCTGGCAGATCGGCCTCGGATTGGTGATCGGCCTGGCTCTGGCATGGCCGTTTGCTCGCGCGCTGATCAGCAGCCTGCACGGTTTCGATGCCGACAATCCGCAAGTGTATTTGCTTGTGGTCGGCATTCTCGTCGTCGCTGCGGTGTTCGCCGTCCTCGTCCCGGCTTGGCGCGCGCTGCGCGTGGATCCGCTCGTGGCCCTGCGTCATGAGTGACCCGTATTGCCAACAGCACATTCTCGTTCGTTTCGGGAGTCGATCATGAACCTCGCCACCGATCTTCGCTTTGCATTGCGCAGCCTGCGCTCGCGTTTCGGCCTGACCTTGTTCGCCGCCGGCTCGCTGGCTGTCGGCATGGCTGCGGCGATCGCCATCTACTGCGTGATCGATGCGGTGATGCTGCGCGCGCTGCCGTATCCGGATGCCGATCGACTCGTGCAGATTCGCGAGCTGGCCGAGGATGGTCATGCGATGAACGTGGCCGGTCCGAACTACACGGATCTGGCCGCTGCAGTCGGCGAGTTTGATTCGATGGCGATCTTCAGCAGCAATGCGGGAATCGTTGAAGCGGGGGACACGACGATTCGCAGTGTCGTTGCCTCGACTTCGGATGGATTCTTCAAGGTGCTCGGCGCGTTGCCGATGCTGGGGCGCACCTTCATACCCGATGAGCGCGACGACGTCGCCGTGATCAGCCAGGCGCTCTGGCAATCGCTGTTCCAGGGTCGGGCCGATGTGCTTGGCCAGCGCGTGGTCATCGATGGCAAGGGCTATGCGGTGGCCGGCGTGATGGCGGACGGTTTCGCCTTTCCGGAGGGCACCACGGCCTGGGTTCCGTATCGCGATGACATCGGCAGCTCGCGCAGCGCACACAACTGGCGCGTGCTCGGACGGCTCGGCAATGCCGATGATCTCGGTCGCGCCCGGCTCGAAGCCTCGGCGCTGGCGACGCGTCTCAAGGCTGCCCATGGCAGCCAGACCGATGCGGTCAATTTCGAGCTGGTGCCACTCGATCAGGCGATTGCCGCGCCGGTACGCAGTGGGCTTTTGCTGCTCGCGGCCGGTACCGCGTTTCTGCTCCTGATCGCGATCACCAACACGACGCATCTGCTGCTCGCATTGAACGGTTCGCGCAGTCGCGAGTACGCTGTGCGCGCCGCGCTCGGCGCCAGTGACCTGCGCCTCGCCTTGCAGGTATTTCTCGAAGGTCTTCTGATCGTGTTGACGGCGACGCTCGCGGCAATGGCGCTGGCTGCGGCGGCATTGCGCGTGCTTGTGCGCGCGGCCGGAGAAAGCTTGCCGCATGCGCAGAACATCCGTCTTGATGGGCCGACGCTACTTATGAGCGTCATTGCGGCTCTTTGCATCGCCGTGATCGCAGCGGCCGCCGTGCTCTGGAGTTCACGGCGCACGACCACGGTCGTCGCCTTGCGTGAAAGTGGCCGTGGTCAATCGCCCGGACGACGCCAGTTGCGCACGCGCAGCATCCTGCTTGTCGCACAAACCGCGTTGACCACGGTGTTGCTGATGGGTGCGGCCTTGCTCGGGCGCAGCTTTCTCGATCTGCTCAACGTCGATCCGGGTTTCAATGCCGATGGCGCGGTCACCGTCCAGGTATCCCAGCCGTGGACCCGGGATGCCGGGGCCGCCGCGGCTACGGCACGCAGATATGACCAACTGATGAAGGATTTTTCCGCCATCCCCGGAGTCAGCGTGGTCGGTGGCGTGAGCAGCCTTCCGTTGACGGAGGAGGGTGCCAACGGAGGCTTCTGGGATGGTTCGGTAACCCATTTCGACCAAACCCCGCCGCCGCCGATTGGCAACGCGGAATTTCGCGTTGCTAGCGTCGGCTATTTCGATGCCGCTGGCATTCCTGTGCTGAGTGGTCGAGCGTTCGCGAGTTCCGATCGCGCCGATGGTGCCCAGGTCGCCGTGATCAGCGCCAGTGCGGCCAAGGCGACCTGGGGCGATCGCGATCCGATCGGCAAGCAGATTCAGTACGGCAACATGGATGGCGACTTGCGCCTGCTCACGATCGTCGGTGTGGTTGGCAATGTGCGTCAACACGGCCTTGATCGTGAAGCCGCCGGCAGCGTCTACGTCGACCTCGTCCAACGCCCACTGGTTGCCGCGGAATTCAACATCCTCGTGCGCACCAGCCTGCCGATTGCCAGCGTGATGCCACCGCTGCGCAGTGTGCTCGAACAGAACGCCAAAGGGATTCCCTACAGCCTGCGCCCACTGGCCGAAGTGCGCGAGAGTTCTCTGGCTGATCGCCGCTTCAGCCTGCTGCTGCTTGGCACGTTTGCCTGCGTCGCCTTCACCCTTGCGGTGAGCGGCTTGTATGGCCTGATGGCGTTCGCCGTGGGTCAGCGTCAGAGCGAATTCGCGTTGCGCCAGGCGCTGGGCTCCACGCGCGAACGCATTGCACGGCTGGTTGTTGAAGGCGGCATGCGTATCGGCGTCAGCGGCGTGGTCCTCGGCGTGATTGCTGCGGTCGTTGCTGCACGCATGGCTGGCCGTGTCTTGCAGGGTGTGCCGCCGATCGATATCCCAAGCTTGCTCGGGGTTTGTGCATTGCTGCTGGTGACTCTGTTGCTGGCTTGCCTTCTGCCGGCGCGCCGCGCGAGTGCCGTGCCACCGCGTGACGCGCTGGTTTGATTGTCTGACTTTGGCTTCGCGCAGCGCACGTGAATACGGATGGTCGTTAACGAATCGAATGGAAATCAAGCGATGAGTCTTCTTCTCGATGAAACAAGAAATGCGATTCGGGGCGTCGTCGCCCGACCCGCGTTTTCGGCGCTCGTTGTCGGCGTGCTCGCGGCTGGCCTGGCGTGTGTGATTTTTATGCTGGCGATGCTCAACGGCTTTGTCTTGCGCCCGCTGCCGTTTACGGCGCCGGATCAGTTGCTGCATGCCGGATTGCGCGGCGATGACGGCAATGATCTGAACCCGGTGCCGAATGCCGAGTTGATCGCGATTGGTCGCCAACTTGATGGTGTCGCCGATTCGGCCGGCTTCGCCCGCTCGACGATGAACCTGAGCGATCTCGACCGACCCGAGCGCTTTACCGGCGCCTACGTCAGCAGCAACCTGTTCCGCACACTCGGCGTTGCCCCGAGCATCGGTCGCGACTTTTCCGCTACCGACGCAACCGACGGTGCAGCGAGTGTGGCGATGATCTCGAATGAACTGTGGCAAAGTCGCTATGGCGGGGATCCGGCGATCATCGGCCGACAGATCCGGGTCAATGCCCAAGCGGCCACCGTCGTTGGCGTCATGCCGCCCAACTTCAGCTATCCCACGCGGGAATCGATCTGGCTTGCCGGTCATTTGTTCGAGGGTGTGAAAGCCGATGATCTGTCGTGGTGGGTCGTGTTGCGGCGTCACGCGGACGTCAGCGACGCAGCTGTGACGACGGCTTTCGAGAACTGGTTCAATGCAGCCGCGCAGGCTCAGCCGGAACGTTTCCGCGGCATGCAGGCGGGCATCGAGCCGCTGGCCTATCTTGCCGTTTCGCCGACCATTCGCGCCGTGCTCGGCATCATGCTCGCGGCGGTTTTCATGGTTCTGCTGGTGGCCTGTGCGAATGCAGCTAACCTGTTGCTGACACGCACGCTCGGACGCAAGCAGGAACTCGCCGTGCGCTTTGCACTCGGCGCCAGTCGTCGACGTCTGATCGTGCATTTGCTCGGCGAATGCCTGTTGTTGAGCTTGCTCGCTCTTGCAGTTGCCTTTCCGTTGGCGAGTTTGGGCATACATTGGCAACAGGCTCTCATGCGCCAGTCAGATCCTGGACCACCGCTATGGCTGCGCTTCGACATGGATGCCACCGTTGTCGGTCTGGCCTTTGCTTCGGCGCTGGTCACGGCCTTGCTGACTGGCTTGTTCTCGGCCTTGCGTGTCGGAGGTGACGGGGTTGCCGATCAGTTGCGCGATGGCACACGCAGCGTCGCCAGTGGTTCATTTGCGCGCATCAGCCGTGTGCTCGTTATTGGCGAGATCGCCTTGTCCTGCGCCTTGCTGATCAGCGTCGGCACAATGGTGCGCGGGATTTCCGCACTCGATCATGTTGATCTCGGCATCCAGGATGCACAGTTGCTCAGTGCGCGAATCTTGCTGTCGAACGAGGTCTATGCAACAGCGGCCGAGCAGACTCAATTGTACGAACGTCTCGGTGAGCGTCTGCGTGAAGACGCCGAGGTGGTGGATGCGACGGTAGGCACCGCGATGCCAGGCACCAACGTCAACGAAACGCGCAGCGTGGTGGCCGACGGCACGGTGGTCGGCGACGGTCCGTTGCCGCGTGTTCGCTACGGTGCGATCGATAACCACTTCCTCGATACCTATGCCATCAAGCTGCAGCAAGGTCGACACTTCGACAGTCGCGACAGCGCCGAGGGGCAACGCGTTGCCATCGTTGATCAACAATTCGCCACACGCTACGGTGTCGATCAATCCGTGCTTGGGCGCCAGTTCCGCCTCGATCCGCGTGATCCAGAAGGGACGCTGGTCACCGTGGTTGGCATCGTCGGCGGTCTCAAGCTCGATGGCCCGATGGACTCGACCCTGCCGGCAATGCTCGTGCCGCTCAGTCAATCATCGTTTCGACTTGCCAATGTCGTCGTGCGCACGCGCGGCGAGCCACTGGCGTTCAGCGCCAGGCTACGTGAAATCATGCGCACCGTTGATGCGGATACACCGCTGTACTGGATTCGCGATTTCCCGGGTGTGATGCGCAATCAGACCCTCGGCGAACGCATGGTCGCGCAGAGTTTCGGGGTGTTCGGAATCCTTGCGCTGTTGCTGGCCGGCGCGGGTCTGTATGGCGTGGTTGCCTTCAGCGTCACCCAGCGCACGCGCGAAATCGGCGTACGCCGCGCGCTCGGTGCACCAAGTCGGCAGATGTTGCGCAGCTTGTTCGGACGCACCGTCTTTCAGCTGAGCATCGGACTCGGTATTGGCCTTGCCCTCGGTGTTCCGTTTGCGCAGATGCTCAGCGGATCGTTGCCAGGCATGGCCACCAGCAATACGCCGATCATCTTGATCGTGCTCGGGGTGTTGATCCTCGCCGCCCTGCTGGCCGTCATCATCCCGGCCCGTCGCGCGCTGCGTATTGATCCGATGGTTGCATTGCGTCATGAGTAGGGAGTTGACCTCGTGATTCGTGATTTTCGTTTTGCCATGCGTACCCTGATGTGCTCACCACTGTTCGCACTCGCCTCGATCGGCATGCTTGCGCTGGGTATCGGGCTCAGTGTCGCGATGGTTGGCACGGTCAGCGGAGTGTTGCTGAAGGGGCTGCCGTTTCCGGATAGTGATCGCCTCGTCGTGCTCAATGCCAGCAGTGCGAAGCAGCATGTCGAGCTCGCCAATATCACCGCTGTCGAGGCACAACAGCTTGCGTCGGGAACGCCGGGTTTCGATGCGCTCGCATTCTTCACTTACTGGAGCGATACCGTCGAGGTCACTGGCCAGCGACCTCGCGATGTGACCACGCAGAAAGTCAGCGCTGACTACTTCCGTGTGTTTGCCATGAAGCCGCTGCTGGGGCGTGCGCTTGATGCCGAGGATGTGCGTGGCAATCGTGCGCTGGCGGTGATCTCGTTCGACGAGTGGCAGCGCAGTTTCGCGGGTGATGCAAACGTCATCGGCCGTACCTTGCATATCGCCGGATCGGCGCCGCTGGAAATCATCGGCGTGATGCCGAAGGCGATCGAAGTGTTTGCCGGCGATACCGGAATCTGGCGGCCATTCTCCCAAACTGACATCCCGGCCGACGGGACGCGCCAGCTCAATCAGCGCGACCTGCTCATGGTTGGGCGGATGCATGACGGTGTGTCGCTGGCGCAAGCAAAGGCTGCCCTCGATGCGCAGTCGGCTTCGATTCGCACCACCTATGGACTCACCGATTCCGACTGGAAGTTCGAGCCGGGAGTCTTGCTCGATCTGCTGGTTGGCGATGTGCGTCCGGCCTTGTGGAGCGCTTTGACGCTTGCTCTGCTGATCCTGCTGATTGCGGCGGCGAATGTCTCCATTTTGGTCGATGGCCGACAGGCTGTGCGCCGCCATCAGCAGGCGGTGATGCTGGCGATTGGCGCCACGCGTCAACGCGTCTGGCGCGGTCTGCTGGCCGAGTTGCTGGTGATTGCTGCCATCGCCTCGGGACTCGGCATTGTTCTCGCCGGATTCGGCATCGGCATGTTGCGGGAATTTGCTCGAGACAACGTGCCGCGCGTCGATGGCATCACACTCGATTGGAGTGTCGTCGGTATTGCGTTGCTGCTTGGCCTGGCTATGCCGCTGGTTGCACTCATCAGCGGCGCGCTGCGCGTCAATGCCGATGCCAGCGAAGCCATTCGTGGTGGCGGTCGCAGCTTGCTCGGCCAGCGTCATCAGCGTCGTTTATTGCCGGCCGTCGCGATGGCCCTGTCGACCATGAGTTTGATTGCCGCACTCGGTTTCGCAGCCGTGCTCTGGCAACTGCAACACGTCGATCCGGGATTTTCCGTGGCGCAGGTGCATGCCCTGCAAATATTCAGCGACGCGCCTTCCAGTGAGCGGAGTGAATTTGCCGAGCGCGTGCAGATGCAGTTGGCGGCGATCCCCGGCGTTCGCGATGTGGCTTTGACCAGCAGCGCACCGCTGTCGAGGATTGGACCGAATCGAATCGATCTGCACGTCGCCGGTCGCAGTGAGGTTGAGCCGATGCAGGTCGCCTTTCGGCGCGTGTCCAGCGGTTATCGTGAGTTGCTCGAAATCCCGCTGATTGCAGGTCGTGATTTTTCCGCCAGCGATCGCGCAGGCAGCGAGCCGGTTGCACTCATCAATCATGCGGCGGCGAAACGTCTGTTTGGCGATACCTCACCGCTCGGACAGCAGATCAGACTTCCGTCGCAGCGCGGACAGGATCTGTCTTATCGCGTCATCGGCGTTGTCGCCGATATCCGCAACGACGGTCTGCGCATGCCCGCATCGCCCGAAGTGCTGGTGCCATTTGCGCAAGCCTCGCATGCGGCAATGACCTTCCTCGTGCGTAGCGATCGTGATATTCCCGGCATTGATCAACAGATGGCCGATGCGCTCGGAACGATCGATCCACAGCAGGCGATTACGCGCCAGTACGCACTCGCCGCCGATCTCGCCGCCGAACTGGCACCTGCTCGATTCTTCGCGCGCACTGTGGGTGGCTTTGCGATCGCGGCCATGTTGCTGGCTATGCTGGGTGTCTATGCGGTTGCCTCGCTGCAACAGCAACGCCGCGTCGGTGAATTTGGACTGCGCATGGCCATCGGTGCCGCACCGTCCACGCTTGCCCTCGCCATCCTGCGTGACAGCGTCAAGGGTAGTGCGCTGGGCGTGATCTGCGGTTTGGTCGCCGCCGCGCTGGGCATGCAACTGCTTGCGTCGCAATGGACGGGAATCGAGCAGGTCTCGCAATCACTACTGATTGGCGTGGGTGTGCTCGCGATGTTTCTCGCTGCCTTGGTTTCGGCGCTGCTACCTGCGTGGCGCGCTGCCCGTCTCGATCCGATGATTGCCCTGCGCAACGAATGAGGAATTGCCATGCTTGCTGATTTTCGTTTTGCTTTGCGTGCCTTGTTGCGCTCGCCGGTATTCACTCTCGTTTCGGTACTGATGCTCGGCTCCGGGATCGGTTTGTCGATCTTCATGTTCAGCAGCATCAATGCCTTTGTGCTCAAGCCGCTGCCGTTCCCGGAGCCGGACCGGCTGGTGCATTTCGAGTACACCGACAGCCACGCAACCTCGCGCAACCTGGCCTTGCCAGCGCTCGACTGGCTTGATCTTCGTGAACGCCAGAAAACGCTGAAATCCCTGGCGGCGTACACGGTCGGCACGGCCAATCTTGGCGGCATCGATGGCCCGGCCGAGCGCCTTTCCGGCGCATGGGTTAGCGCCGATGCCTTGTCGACGCTTGGCATCGTCCCGATCCTCGGTCGCGATCTCGTCGCATCCGATCAAGTTGATGGTGCGGAACCGGTCGCGGTGATCGGATTTTCACTCTGGCAGCAGAATCTGAATGCCGATCCGGCGGTGATTGGTCGCAGCTTGCGTATCAATGGCAAGTTGACCCGCATCGTTGGCGTGATGCCGCGTGACTTTGCCTTTCCGATGGCCGAGTCGGTGTGGATGCCGCTGTCGAGCAGCCGTGGTTCGGAACAGCGCGAGAGCGATACCCTGGTCAAGGCTTTCGGTCGACTGTTGCCTGGCGTCTCCATGGCCCAAGCGCAGGCGGATTTCGCGAACCTGATGACAGGCCTCGCCGCCGAACGCGGCAAACCTCTGCGCGGCGATCAGGCCAAGGTCGAACCGTTTGCCGATGAGTTCATCCTGCCGCAGATACTTGGTGCGACCAAGACCATGTTCATCGCCGTGCTGCTGGTGCTGCTGATTGCTTGCGCGAATGTAGCGAGCCTGGTCATGGCACGTTTTTCGGCACGCGCTCGCGAACTTTCAGTGCGCGCGGCGCTTGGTGCGAGTCGCCGTCGTCTGATCATGCAAGTGCTGGGCGAGTCGATGATCATCGCCGCACTCGCTGGAACGCTTGGCTATGTCGGCGCGGAAGTCGCTGGCCACTTGATGACGCGGACGATGACCGCAGGCAACGGCTTCATGCCTTACTGGGTCGATTATCGTACCGATTGGCATGATCTGGTCTTCAGTGTCGGCATTGCCCTCGCCGCAGCTTTGCTCGCCGGGCTCGTGCCAGCCTTGCGCGCAGGCCGCGTCGATATCCAGTCCGGGCTGCGTCAAGGCAGTGCAGGCAGCATTGGCGATGGCAGCAAGCTCGGGCGTTCGCTGGTCGCGGCTGAAGTCGCCTTGAGCGTGGTGCTTCTGGTCTGTGCCGGAGTCGCCATTCGCAGTGCACTGCAAGCGCAGGATGCGCCGTTCGGCATCGAAACCGATCAGGTTCTCAGCGGCCGCATTGCGATGTTCGATGATGACTATCCCGATGCCGCTGCACGTCTGCGCTTCACCGAGAATCTCGCCCCACGATTGATTGCACTACCCGGCGTCAGCCATGTTGCTTTCGCCAGCACCTTGCCGCTGATGGGTTACGAGCGCCAGAAATATGCGCGCGTCGGTGACGACACGACCGACGACAACGATCGCCCGCAGGCTTGGTCATCGAGTGTCAGTGACGACTTCTTCAAGGTGTTCGGCATCACCTTGCGCGAGGGTCGCAGCTTCGATGCGCGGGATACGGCCGGCAGTCCGCTGGTCGCCGTTGTCAGCGCCAGTTTCGCAAAGAAAGTCTGGCCAAATAGCAGTGCGCTCGGTCAGCGCGTGCAATTGAATCCGAAAGATCCCGAAAGTCCGTGGCTCGAAGTCGTCGGCGTCGTTGCTGACAGCCTGCAAGCCGATTACCTGATCACATCGGCGACGCTTCCCGCCCATCGCGGCGATGGCAATGTGTTCCGCCCGATCAGCCAGAATCCGCCAAGCATCGTCAGCTTTGCCCTGCGCGCCGATGGTGATGTCGCTGCCTTGAGCGAATCGGTGCGCGGCGCCGTTACCGCTGTTGATGCCAACCTGCCGGTGTACTGGCTACAGGGCATGAACCAGTGGCGCGACAAGATACTCTGGGGCACCAATATTCTTGCCAATCTGTTTGGCGTGTTCGCCGTGTTCGCGCTGCTGCTCGCCGTCGCCGGCATCTACGCGGTGCTCGCTTTCGACGTCAACGCCAGAACCCGCGAGATCGGTGTGCGTCGTGCGCTCGGCGCCGGGTCGCGTGGTGTGCTTGGGCTGGTTCTCAAGCGGGGTGCTCGCCAGGTCATCGTCGGCCTCGTCATCGGCATTCCGCTGGCTCTGGCGTTCTCGCGTTTGCTGGGCGCAGTGGTCATGCCCGGTGCATCCAATGACCCGCTGGTTTACGTCGTCGTCATCGCTGCACTTGTTGTCGCCTTGCTGTTCGCCGCCCTGATCCCCGCTCGTCGCGCGTTGCGCGTCGATCCAATGGTGGCGCTGCGCAATGAGTAGACGCGCCGCAAGTACTTTCTGGGGGAGTGGCTTCAGCCACTTGTCCCCTCTTGGGGGCGATACTTTTCAGTCAGGTCGAGAAAAAGCATCGGGACTGAAATCCCTCCCACGACAACAAATTTCGACGGACAACGTGCTTGCGCCGCGGGTTTGCCCCAACCCTATGAGTTCAATGGAGATGCCTTGATGATTGCTCGCTCATTGGCTCGATCATTCCAGCGTACGCCGATGTTCGCTTTTGTTGTCATCGTGCTGGTGGCAAGCGTGGTCGCGATAAATGCGAGCACGTTCTCGGCGATCCACGCCTTGCGTTGGAAGGCCTTGCCGTATTTCGATGGCGATGCCTTGCTGGAAATGCGCAGCGAAATGCGGAATTTCGGCTTTATCGGCGGACTCAACGCACGCCTCCGCGACGCGATCGCAGCGGATCGCGCACATTTTTCCGGTGTGGCGGGAATGACCGGGGCAGGGCAAGAGCGTGTTGATGCGACCGGCCAGAGCTGGAAGCTGGCCCAGGTTACGCCACACTTTGAGCAGGTCCTCGGTGTGGCTCCAGCGATCGGACGCAGCATTGTCAATGGTGATGCAATTGATGGCGCGGACCAGGTGCTGGTGATTTCGGATCGAGCCTGGCGTCAGCGTTTCAATGCTGATCCTGGCGTGATCGGGCGGATTGTCGATTTTGGCAAGATGAAGTTGGCCGTGATTGGCGTCATGCCGGCCGGTTTCGCATTTCCTGATACCCGGATTGATGCGTGGCGACCCTATGTTGCCGGTCACGATGGAAGGTCCTTTGGTGATCTTGAAGTCGTGGCAAGAGCCACGTCGGGTACTTCCGTCGAGCAGGCGCGAGAGGTACTTGCTGCATTGATCGCCAATGACAAGCCACTGGCGGAACTGGCCGTCTCGGCAAACATCCAGGCGAGCGTGAGACCGTGGCGCGAGCGCTATTCGTCCGAGCACGAAAAGGCGCTGGATTTGCTGCAACTGGCGGCGCTGATCTTGCTGGTCGTTGTCATCGCCAACCTGATCAATCTCAATCTCGATCACCTGCTGATGCGCCGGCGAGAATTCGCTATTCGCCGCGCTCTGGGGGCCAGTGAGCGTGCCATTGGCTGGGATGTTGCAACCGATGTATTGCCACCCGCCGTCATCGGCTTGGTTCTCGGATTGTTTGTGACGCCATTTGGTTTGCGCATGATCGCCGACCGCGGCTTAGTGCCGGAGTACCTGCCACAGAGCGTGTCCTTCGGGCCGGTGGCCATCATCGCGGGCTGCGTGGCGATGGCCTTGATCGCAGTGACGGTTCTTCTCGCCGCCTGGTTTGCACAGCGCAAGCAGGGCTTGTCGAGTCGCGGCGGCGCGGCGGGAATGGGACGGCTGCGCCCTGCCTTGTTGGTCGGGCAGGTGATGATGACGACCATCCTGCTCGGCGGAAGTGCCTTGTTGTTGCGCAGCGCGATCAATCTGATTTCAACCGATCGCGGTTTCTCCGAGGCAGGCGTGCTGATGACGATGATCGACCCGCTGGGAGTCAGTGTCGAAAATGCGACATTCAACCCGGAATCCGATCGCCAGCGCTTGCGCACGCTGATGGGGCGGATCCGGGAAGAGGTGGCAGCTTTGCCTGGCGTGGATCGGGCCGCGTTCGCCGACGCGCCGCCATTCAGTCAAAGTGAGGTGGTTTCGACAATCCGCGTGCCTGGCGTGGCCGAGGAGCAAAACGTGCGCTCGCGATTGGTCAGCCCTGACTTCTTTGCAACGCTCGGTATCGGCTTGCTCGCGGGGCGTGACTTTGCCTACGCAGATATTGGCGATGCCTCGCCAGTCATCGTTGATGAAGTGTTTCAGCAGCGCTATCTGCAGGGCGTCGATCCACTGGATTCATTCGTCGAGGTGGAGGTGCGTGGGGATATCTATCGCAAGGCGCGGATCATCGGTGTCGTTCATACGATCAAGCACGGCGCGCTTGATGAATCGGATGGGTTGCCAATGGTCTATCGGCCCGTAGAGGCACCTGTCCCGGTCGCAGTGCTGCTTGCGCATACCTCCGGCGATCCGCACAACATCCTGGATGCCGTACGCCAACGTATTCTCGCCACGCAGCCCGGTACCGTGATCATGTTCAACAAGGCTCTCGCTGACAGCATCGGCGAAACCCTCACGTCACGACGAGCCTTGCTTGAAGCAATCGGGGGGTTTGGTCTGGTCACGTTGTTTCTGGCTAGCATCGGCCTCGCTGCGGTGCTGAGCTTTTCGATTCGCCGACGCACGGCCGAGCTAGGTGTGCGTTTGGCTATCGGTGCAACGCCTTCGCGGGTGCGCAATCTGGTTCTTCGTCAGGGCGCTATTCTCGTCGCGACGGGGGCTGCTCTTGGTCTGTTCTTCGGTGTTCCGTTGGCGCGCTTGCTCGGGGATCGCCTGTATCAGATTGCATTCACCGACTGGGCGAGTTGGCTCGCCGCGCTGGCTTGTGTTGTGACGGTTGCCACTTTTGCGTGCTGGTCGCCGGCACGTCGTGCGGCGGCAACCGACCCGATGGTGGCGCTGCGCAGTGAGTAACGCGAATTACATGGGCAGCTATTGTAGGAGCGCCTTCAGGCGCGATCCTTTTCCTCGACACAAGCGAAGGACCTCGCGCCTGAAGGCGCTCCTGCAAAGAGCATGGTCGAATGGTGGTGCGAGTTGCGTTGATTGGGTCGGAAAATTTCACGTTGAAGAGTTTTAGTCACGCGCCAAACTACTCAGGATTAGAATCATGATTCATCTCGGGAAAATCGAAAAATCGTATCCGCTGGAAGGCGGTCGCAGTTGGGTATTGCGCAATGTCGATCTGGATATCGCTGACGGCGAGTTTGTCAGCGTGATGGGGCCGTCGGGTGCGGGCAAGAGTTCCTTGCTCAACGTTCTTGGGCTCATGGATCACGACTGGCAGGGTTCGTATGCGCTCGATGGCGTTGTCGTCGACAAGCTCAACACCAAGCAGCGCCAGGCTCTGCAGCGCGAGAAGATCGGTTTCATCTTTCAGCACTACCATCTGATCGATGATCTGAAGGTCTGGGAGAATCTCGATCTGCCGTTACAGTACCGCGATGTTCCGGCAAAGGAGCGCGCCGCGCGGGTAGCCGACCTGTTGGATCGCTTTCAGATCGTCGGCAAGAAGGAACTGTATCCGAGCCAGCTGTCCGGTGGCCAGCAACAGCTTGTCGCAGTCGCAAGGGCAGTGATCACGCGGCCCAAGGTGTTGCTTGCCGACGAGCCGACTGGTGCACTGCATTCAGGGCAGGCGCGCATCATCATGGATTTGCTCGCCGAGCTGCACAAGGAGGGCATGACCATTGTCCAGGTCACCCACAACGAACTCTATGCCAACGAGGCGCAACGCATCATCCGCTTGCGCGATGGCTGGATCGAAAAATCCTGATGCAAGGCCTTGCGCCCTTGGTTGCGGAAACGCAGGATGCCATCACCACGACGCGACAACGACGGATTGCATGATGGCTGCACCTGACAAACCCCACCTGCTGATCGCCGACGACCAGCGCGATGTGCGCGAGGCCCTGCGTCTGCTGCTCAAGAGCGAGGGCTGGCAGTGCACGGCGGTGGAAGGTCCTGCCGAGGCGCTCGAAGCCGCGCGCAAGCAGCATTTCGATGTCGCCTTGATCGATCTGAACTACACGCGCGATACGACGTCGGGTGCCGAAGGACTTGAGCTGCTGCGTGAACTGAAGAAGTTGGATGAGGAGTTGCCGGTTGCGGTGATGACGGCCTGGGGCACGATCAATGTGGCCGTCGAGGCGATGCGCCACGGTGCCGGCGATTTCGTCGAGAAACCCTGGGACAACCAGCGCCTGATGAGCGTGCTCGCCAACCAGCGCGCGCTCGGTCGAGCACGCCGTCGTGGAAAACGCTTGCAGGCCGAGAATGTGTTGTTGCGCGGTCCCGCAGCGGAAGGATTCATTGCCGAAGCGCCGTCCATGCGAGGTCTGCTTGAGCGACTCGCGCGCGTCGCGCCATCCGATGCGAACGTGTTGATCCTCGGTGAGAACGGTACCGGCAAGGGCGTCATCGCGCGCCTGTTGCATGATGCGTCGAAACGCGCCGATGCCAGCTTCGTCAAGGTCAACATGGGCGGGATTCCCGAGAGCGTGTTCGAGGCCGAAATGTTCGGTCACGTCCGCGGCGCGTTCACTGATGCCAAATCGGATCGAATCGGACGCTTTGAACTCGCCGATGGCGGCAGTCTTTTTCTTGACGAGATCGCGAATATCCCGCTCGCCCAGCAACCCAAATTGCTGCGCGTGCTGGAGGATGGCGAGCTGGAACGAGTCGGTTCCTCGCGCACGCTGAAAGTTGATGTTCGACTGATTTCGGCGACCAATGCGGATCTTTCAGCCGAAATCGCCAGTGGTGCATTCCGCAAGGATCTGCTGTTCCGCTTGAATACGGTCGAACTGCATCTGCCTCCGTTGCGCGAGCGTGGCGATGACATTCCATTGCTGGCGCAATGCTTCCTCGATCGTTTCGGCAAGCGCTACCAGCGCGACGGCATGCGCTTCTCGCCCTCGGCGATGAACGCCTTGTCGGCCTATGCCTGGCCCGGCAATGTGCGCGAACTTTCGCATGCGATCGAGCGTGCCGTGTTGATGACGGTGGGCGATGTGCTCGATGCCTCTTCGCTCAATCTCAACTCGGGCGCGGTCGCCGTGGGTGCCGGCGCGATGGCCGTTCCGGCGGGCAATGGACAGGCCACGGTCGAAGAATCCGAAAGGCAGCTGGTGCGTCAGGCGCTGGAGAAGACTGGCGGCAATATCCAGCGTGCGGCGGCGATGCTGGGTCTGAGTCGACCGGCGCTGTACCGGCGCATGGAAAAATATGGAATTGAATAGTGGTCGCCGCGAACAACAATGCTTTTCCTTCTCCCGAGGGGAGAAGGAAAAAGGCATGAATGATGCCGCTTGACCTGAACCAGCATCGCGCGCGTGCAACTCGCTGGGGCTACGAAACGCGTCTTTTCGTCGGCGCGTTGGTGGTTGCTCTGCCTGCCTTGCTGAGCCTGCTCATTGTGCTCTGGACCCATGGAGAGATGCGCTCCTGGGCGATGACAGTCTCGATTCTGGTCACTGTGGCGACCGTGTTGCTCGCGTTCGAAGTACGTCGCCGTGCGGTCTATCCGTTGCGTACCTTGTCGAATCTGCTTGAAGCGTTGCGCGAGGGCGACTACAGCCTGCGCGGATCGGCCGCACGGCGCGGTGACGCGATTGGCGAGGTTGTCATCGAAATCAACACACTCTCGCAGACCCTGCGCGAGCAACGTCTCGCAGTCGAAGAGAAAAGTGCGCTGCTCGCCAAGGTGATCGCGGCGCTGGATATCGCCGTGCTCGCATTCGATGCGGAGGGTTTTCTCAAGCTCGCCAATCCCGCCGCCGAACGATTGCTCGGTTCTCCGTTCGGCACGTTGAATGGGCGATCGGCAACAGCGCTGGATCTCGGCGACTGGCTGACCCTGACCGAGTCGCGCATCAGCGAACGTACGTTTCCGGGTGGCAGCGGGCGCTGGGAAGTGCGCCGAGCCGTATTCCGCGAAGGCGGGCGGCCGCATGATCTGCTTGTCGTCACCGATTTGAGCCGGACCTTGCGCGAGGAAGAGCGCCTGGCCTGGCAGCGCCTGTTGCGCGTGCTCGGGCATGAACTCAACAACTCGCTGGCACCAATCCGCTCGATGGCAGCGACTCTGGCCAAATTGCTCGCGGTTGAACCGCTGGCCGAAGACTGGCGCGACGATGCGGGCAGCGCGCTCGGCGTGATCGGCGATCGCGCCGAAGCGTTGGCGCGCTTCATGGCGCGCTATACGGCGTTTGCCCGATTGCCGCCGCCAAATCCGAAGCGTTTCGACTTCGCCGAACTTGTCCAGCGCGTTGCACAACTGGAACAGCGCATGTCGGTTGATGTGGAACCGGGTCCAGACATCCTGATCAATGCCGATCCGGACCAGATCGAGCAGGCCCTGATCAATCTGCTCAAGAACGCGGTTGATGCGACCTTGCCCGGGGGTGGAGATGTGCGTATTCGATGGCAAGCAACGATGGAAGAGTTGCGCCTCGAAATCATCGACACGGGCAGCGGCCTGCCGCATAGCGAAAACCTGTTCGTGCCGTTCTTCACGACCAAGCCGGGCGGCTCCGGCATCGGCCTCGTCCTCGCCCGCCAGATCATCGAGGCGCACCGCGGCAGCCTGGCACTCGAAAATCGCCATGACGCGCAGGGCTGTGTGGCGCGTGTCATCCTTCCGCTCTGAGCGATACTACTGACAATGAGAGGGTTGCGATGGATGCCGGCGCAGGATTGACAGGATCACCGATTGCCGGTCGCCACAACGCGAATTTCGCGCTGTCATTGCTCGGCGTATTCCTGCTGATTGCCCTCGCGTTGGCGATCAACCCGGCGACGCGCTCGGACTGGCTGCTGGAGAACGCGATCACCGTGGCTGCGCTGGTCTGGTTGATCTGGTCGTATCGGCGTCTGCCATTGTCGAACCTTGCCTGTGGTCTGCTTTTCGCTTTCGGCGTTCTGCACGAAATCGGCTCGCACTATCAGTACTCCGATGTGCCCTACGATCGCTGGTTTGCAGCGATCAGCGGCGGTCATTCGCTGGATGCGATGCTCGGCTTCGAGCGCAACCAGTACGACCGACTTGTGCATTTCCTTTATGGCTTGCTGATAACGCCGGTTGCCGCCGAAGTGATCGCCGCGCGGGTTCGCCTGCGCGGCTTCTGGCTGTTCCTGTTGCCGGTCACCTTCATCATGTCGCACTCGCTGATCTACGAATTGATCGAATGGTTTGCGGCCAGCGTCTTCGCTGGTGACGTCGGCCAGGCCTATCTTGGCACCCAGGGTGATGTCTGGGATGCGCAGAAGGACATGTTCCTGGCCACGGTCGGTTCGTTGATCGCTCAACCACTCTGGATGTGGCGTCGCGCAGGGCGCTGACGGTCTACGCAGCGGCGGTTGGGAAGATCCGCACTTGAACCTCATCTCGCTCTCGCGTATCACGGCAGGATCCATTCCATGCGGTGACCTGATCATGCGATTGATTTGCGCGGTGTGTGTTCTTTTCGCGGTGACAAGCCTGCATGCGGCCGAGCGGCGTGCGATCACCCATGAGGATCTGTGGCTGATGCCGCGGGTTGGCGCTCCGCTTGCGAGCCCCGATGGAACCCGTGTCGTGTTTCCGCTGGCCGAGCCTTCGTACAAGAAAGAGGAACAGGTGGCGGATCTCTGGTTGGTGCCGAGTGATGGCCATGAGCCGCCACGCCGGATCACCTCGGGCAATGGTGTCGAGTCCGATCCGGCCTGGAGCGACGACAGTCGCAGGCTCGCCTTCTCGGCCAAGCGCGGAGATGACAAGGAGTCCCAGATCTACATCATCGACCTGGCTGGCGGTGGCGAAGCGCAACGCGCGACGCGGATTTCGACGGGCGCCACGGCACCACGCTTTTCACCGGATGGTTCCCGAATCCTGTTCACCAGCAACGTCCATGCCGAGGCGCTCAACGATACCGACAGCGAGCGTCTTGCCAAGCAGGAGAATGATCGCAAGTTCAAGGCGCGTGCCTACACCTCCTATCCGATCCGCGATTGGGACAAGTGGATCGACGACAAGCAGGGTCACCTGTTTGTGCAGAAGATCGGCGAACAGGATTCACGAGATCTGCTGGCCGGCAGTAGCCTGATCAAGCAGCCCGGCTTTGCCCTGGCCAAGGGAACGGTGCGCTGGACGCCGGATGGCAAGGCGGTCGTGTTTGCGGCCAGCCGCAATCGCAATCGCGCCGCCTGGGCATTCACCAACGATGATCTGTGGATGGTATCGATCAGCGGCGGCGAGCCGCGACGCCTGACCGGCAACGAGGGCCTTGATGGCGGTGACTCCTGGTCATCACCACACTTCAGTCGCGATGGTCGCCATCTGTTTGCGATGGTCGAGCCGCGAACGGACAAGGTCTACAACGCCCGTCAACTCGGTGTGTTCGAGTGGCCTTCGCTGCGCGAGAACGGACGCATCAGTCTCCCCGATGGCCGCGAAATTTCCGATTATGCGATTTCGCCCGATGGCAAGCGCGTGGATCTCCTCGGCGAGGATGCCGGACAGGTCAAACTCTACCGTTCTCCGGTTCGTCCCGGAGTAGCCGATTTCATTGGCGCGCCTGCACACGGGGTGTATTCGAATCTCGATATCGGTGGAACCGGATCACCGGTATCCATCGCGGTGTACCAGAGTGCGACCGAACCCGCCGAAATCGTGCGCCTGAATCCGAACGGTCGCGATTTCCAACGCCTTTCCTCATTCGCCACCAGCAAGGTCGCGGCACTGGATCTTCCGTCGGTCGAGAATTTCTGGTTCAGCAATTCGCGCGGCCAGCGCATCCACAACATGATCGTGCGCCCACCTGCATTCGATCCGGGCAAGAAGTATCCCTTGCTCGTGTTGATGCACGGTGGCCCGTATTCGCAATGGCAGGATGCCTGGGTGCTGCGCTGGAATTATCACCTGCTCTCGGCGGATGGCTATGTGCTGCTGCTGACGAATTACGTCGGTTCGACCAGCCAGGGCGAGGCGTTTGCGCAGGCGATCCAGGGCGATCCGCTGAAGGGCCCGGCCGACGATGTCAATCAGGCGGCCGACGAGGCGATCAAGCGCTATTCCTTTATCGACGGCAGCCGGCAATGCGCAGCCGGTGCAAGCTATGGCGGACATCTGGCGAACTGGCTGCAAGGCACAACGACGCGATATCGTTGCCTGATCAGTCATGCCGGCCTGGTCAATCTCGAAACCCAATGGGGTACCAGCGACAACTCCTATGACCGCGAGATCTCCGCGGGAGGACCGGTCTGGGAGCAGGGCGAAATCTGGCGTGAGCAGAACCCGATTCGCCTCGCTGCGAATTTCAAGACGCCGGTACTGGTCAGTTTCGGTGAACGCGACTTCCGCGTTCCGCTCAACAATGGACTCGAATACTGGACTGCGCTGCAACGCCAAAAGGTCGAAAGCAAGTTGATCATCTTTCCTGACGAGAACCACTGGATCATGAGCGGTGAAAACAGTCGCTACTACTACGCGCAGGTTCGTGACTGGCTCAAGCACTACCTTGGGCCTGTGTCGCCGCCATCCGACGCAAAGTAAAAAAGAAGCCCCGCATGGCGGGGCTTCTTTTCACATCGGAGACGGAAAAGGCTTACTTGGCCTTCAGACCCGACGCATCAACGTCCTTGACGCCCTTGATGGCCTTGGCCACGGCAATTGCCTTCTCGACGCCGGTCTTTGAATCCAGCACGCCGATCAGGGTGACCACACCGTTGGTGGTTTCAACCGAAATCTCGGTGCTCTTGACGCCTTCCGTGGTGGCCAGATCGGCCTTGACCTTGGTGGTGATCCAGGTGTCGGTCACGGGCTGGTTGGAATCCATGTCGGCGGCGTTTTCGGCCGGCGCTTGCTGGGCAGCCAGCGCGAGGCTGGAGCCGCCGACCAGGAAAGCCATGCCAAGGACGATGCTGCCAAAAGCGGTGGTTGTATTCTTCATTGGGTAATCTCCAAGTGGGGGTTCAATTCCGCGATGCGGAGCGAGAGTCGATGAGCGCCTGTGTTTTGCGAGCGACCTTCATCAGCGAACTCGGCGGCAAGTGTCCGGGTGTGCAAACGTATCGCGACTGAACAACGCGGATTTAACGCGGTTTGGGGATGCTGGCGTTCAGGTTCAAAAACACGTCAGGCGGGGATGACAAACTCTCGGGCCAGCAATCCATAGATCGCACTGTCCTGGATCTCGTCTTCGACATGCCAGCGTTCGCGCAGTCGTCCTTCAAGGCGAAAGCCGAGTTTTTCCAGCAGTCGACATGATGCCGCATTGCGCGGATCGACATCGGCCTCGATGCGCAGAAAGCCGCGTGCGTTGAACGCGTGGCTGAGCACCGTCATCAATGCTTCGTGCCCAAATCCGCGTGCCCAGTGCGCGCTCGCCAGCGCATAGCCAATCTCGGCACGATGATGGCGCGGATTGAGCGCGAACAGGGTCGTCGTGCCAATCAGCTTGTCGCTTTCACCCAAGGCAATGCCCCATTGCAGATGGGTGCCATTGATGCGTCCGGCATCGATGTTGCGCAGATACGCTTCCGCCTCGGCGATCCCGACAAACGGCGCGTGACTCCAGTAACGCATCGTTTTCGGATCCGAGAAGATCGCGAACAGATCCTCGACATCGGCAACCTGGATCTGACGCAGGCGCAGGCGCGAAGATTCGAGAGTCGGCAGGGATTTGCGGGACTTCATGCGCGCAGTATCGGGGGAGAGTCGTGAAACGGGAATAGGCAGTGGAGAAGCGCCCAAGCGCGACGGGGCGTCGTAGGAAGCGGCTTCAGCCGCGATGCTTTCGCTCTCCCCAGCCAAGGCATCGCGCCTGAAGGCTGCTCCTACGAAGAGATCAAGTGCCCCGGTGTGTGTCGTAGGAAGCGGCTTCCCCCGGCCTTTACGCTCCCACCAGGGCATCGCGCCGAGGCGTCTGAAGAGACGCCCCGCGGGTCGTGGGAGCGGCTTCAGCCGCGATGCTTTTGCGCTCACCAACCAAGGGCATCGCGCCTGAAGGCTGCTCCTACGAAGAGATCAAGTGCCCCGGTGTGTGTCGTAGGAAGCGGCTTCAGCCGCGATGCTTTTGCGCTCACCAACCAAGGGCATCGCGCCTGAAGGCTGCTCCTACGAAGAGATCAAGTGCCCCGGTGTGTGTCGTAGGAAGCGGCTTCAGCCGCGATGCTTTTGCGCTCACCAACCAAGGGCATCGCGCCTGAAGGCTGCACTCACGAAGGGCTCAATCGCGACGGACTATCGTGGAAGACTCAAACCCCGACGCGAAAATGGTGTCTGCCGAGAGAACGATGCGCACGGCATCGACGCGTGCGCTGCCGACGCTGCCATTGCTGAACTGGATCAGGATCTCGTTGTTGCCGACATCGATGTCGTAGCGCTTGGTCAAGGCCGTGTCGATCCCTGCCTCGGCGGCAATATCAAACTCCTGCAATCGCGGCATGCCTTGCACGGATACATTGAATCGACGTTGACCGATGGCTGAGTTGTAGGTTTCCGCAAAGTACAAATAGACTTCGTAGCGTCCATTCGTGACCGGGATGCGGTAGGCGAAATTTCCCCAGCGCCAACTGTTGTAGAGGATGGGATCGTCGGTATTCGCCACTGTGTGTGACGAAACCTGGGTGCTGCCACTTTCGAACGCGGTGTCGGCGACAAAGGTCGTCCCGTCGATTGCCTGATACTCCGTTCCGGCGGCGTTTATCGCGATCACGGTGTCGCCGGGGTCGGGAATCGATGCCACGCGACTCGCACGCAGATTCGCATTGATCGTTGTCGCCCCGCCAAATGGTGCGTAGTAGCTGCTGCCGGTTGCGGTGATCTGGAAATCGCTGATGCCCATCGGCAACGCGATTGAAGGCGTGCTCCAGATCGTTGTACCCGATGCCGTTCCGCTCGGTCCGTTGCGACGCAGCCAATCCACTGAGCTGATCGATGCGCCGCTGTTGTCGACAATGCCGGAAAGCACGGCCTGCTCCAGGTCGGTCGTCCACAGTGCTTCGCCGGTCGGTTGCTCGATGCGCACGATTGGAGGCGTGGTCAGGTCGGGCTGTCCGCGCCGTTGCGCCATCATCCAGCGGAACAACATCGGTGTCGCGTAGGCGTTTTGCCAGATACCGTGATTGCCGGTCGCGTATTCGGTGTAGATCACGCGGGCGTTGGCCGCGCGCAACGCATTGACCTGGTTGCGCGAACCCGCGACACCCACCGTGCCGTCATCGAAGGCATGGAAATACCAGAATGGAATCGCCGCCATCGCGGTCGCCGAACCGCCGCCGTAACCCGACATCGGCACCGCGCTGGCAAAACGATCGGGACGGTTCTTGACGAGTTCCCAGGTGCCATTGCCACCCATCGACAGGCCGGTTACATGCACGCGATCGGCATCGATATGAAACTCAGCGGTGATCTGGTCGAGCATGGCATTCAGTTGCGTCAATGAGCCTGCAATGGCCCAGCAACTGCTGTTGGTCGGGCACTGAGGTGCCGCCATCAAGGTGGGCTGGATAGCCTGGTTCGCCTCGCTGATCAGCTTCATCGCGCCATTCGCGTTGTTGTTGAGCTGGGCCGTGTTGTTGCTGCCGGCCTCCCCCGCACCGTGCAGGAAAACGATCAACGGATAGGTCTGCGCGGCGGTATAGCCTGGCGGCACGAAGATCCGGTAGGGCATGCCGGAGCTGCCGGGCCCGGTGTTGCGATAGAGAAAATCGCCGGCGACCGGATTGGCCGCCATGCCCATGCCAGCCAGCAACAATCCAAGAATCGCAATCAGTGGCTTCAACATGGGTTCTCCAGCTTTTTTCGGTGTGAGATGTCCCGGCGCAACGTGGCGGCGAGCCTTGTTGCCGGATGCTCGGCTGCAAAGGCCTGCCTTTCATGCCGCAGCCTACGCCGATCATGTGGGGAACATCTTGAGCCACGCCACAGGATCGCGCACCGGTGTTTTGGGCACGGTTGAATCGCGCGTGTGCGCAACCATGGCCAGTCGGGTTCGAACTGGATCGAATCCTGGTTGTCGGGCATGCCACGAACAGGGTTCTGCCGGGGCGGCGCCTTGGAGTATTGTTGGCAGTCCAAACTTCCGGAGCCATGCTGATGTCGATCAAAGTCCCCCATGCTCTCGCGCTTGCCATGATCGTCGCCACACAACCGGTATGGGCGGCCGAATTGCTGGTCGACCACGTCAATGGCTACACCCTGGATACCGCAGGCAAGCTGCAGCGTTTCGAAGCCCTGCTCGTCGACGATGGCAAGGTGGTCGCCACCGGCAAGCATGCCGACATGGCAAAGCGCGCAGGCGATGGGAAAGTCGTCGACGGCAAAGGCCACACCTTGTTGCCGGGCTTGATTGATGCGCACGGGCACGTCATGGGGCTCGGCGCGATGTCCCTGCAGGCGGATCTGACCGGCACGACATCACTGGATGCCGCCCTCGGCAAGATCAAATCATTTGCCGCCAGCCACACGAATGACCGCTGGATCATCGGCCGCGGCTGGAACCAGGTCATGTGGAAACTCGGTCGATTCCCGACCGCGAAGGAGCTTGACGCGGTTGTCGCTGATCGGCCGGCATGGATGGAGCGGATAGACGGCCACGCGGCCTGGGCGAATTCTGCGGCGCTCAAGCTCGCTGGCATCACCAAGGCGACAAGGGATCCGGTCGGCGGCCGCATCGAACGCGATGCCGAAGGCAACCCGACCGGTGTGTTTGTTGATGCCGCGATGGAACTCATCGGCAGCAAGATTCCGCCAGCCACCGATGCCCAGCTCGACGCCGCACTTGTCGCCGCGCTAGACATGATGGCCAGTGTCGGCCTGACCGGTGTCGGCGATGCCGGCGTCGATCTGGCGACGTTCAAGCGCTATCAGCGCTTCGCCGATGAAGGCAAGCTCACCGCACGCATCAACGCGATGATCGGTGGCACCGGCGAGGATTTCGATGCGATCAGCAAGGATGGCCCGCTGGTTGGCTATGGTCATGATTTTCTTAGTGTGCGCAGTGTGAAACTGTACGCCGATGGCGCGCTCGGCAGTCGTGGCGCGGCGATGCTGATGCCGTATTCCGATGACGCAAAGAACTCCGGTCTGCTTTTCAGCAAGCCGGATGAAATGACCGCGATGATCAGCAAGGCGTTCGGCCATGGCTATCAGGTCTGCGTGCATGCCATCGGCGACAAGGGCAATCGCGAGGTGCTCGACAGCTTTGCCGCGTCCTACAAGACATATCCGGAAGCCAAGGCGCTGCGCAACCGCATCGAACACGCCCAGGTTGTCAGCGTTGACGACATCCCGCGTTTCGTCGATCTGAACCTGATCGCCTCGATGCAGCCGACTCACGCCACCTCGGACATGAACATGGCCGAAGATCGCGTCGGCCCCGAGCGCATCAAGGGCGCCTACGCATGGCGAACCTTTCTCAAGCAGGGCACGCGGATCGCCGGCGGATCGGATTTCCCGGTCGAATCGCCCAACCCGTTCTTCGGCCTTTATTCCGCTGTCACCCGTCAGGATCATGAAGGCCACCCACCCGGCGGCTGGTATCCCAAGCAAGCGATGACCATGACCGAAGCCCTGCGCGCCTTCACCCTCGACGCCGCCTATGCGGCCCACCAGGAAGACACGCTCGGCACGCTGGAACCCGGCAAGTGGGCCGACTTCATCCTCGTGGATCGAGACATCTTCAAGGCTGATAGCGCAAAGATCTGGGATACCCGGGTGCTGCAGACATGGGTGGCTGGCAAATCCGTGTACGACGGCAAGGGCGCCGATTGAACCCATCGTGATTGCCAATCCTCGGTCAATGGAAAGCCCACGATTGACCGAGGATTTTCGTCCCCGGTGAATGCACCAGGATCAACGCCGTGATATGCATATGAGCACACTCGCCTGTCCGGCATTTTCCTATCTGCGATAATCCGCAACCGTACAAAACCCGATCCCGTCGTGACGAAATCCAGCCAAAGCCATCTTGACCGCCTCGAAGCCGAGAGCATCCATATCCTGCGCGAAGTCGCGGCGGAGTTTGCCAATCCGGTCATGCTGTACTCGGTCGGCAAGGACAGTTCCGTGCTGCTGCATCTGCTGGTCAAGGCTTTTGCGCCGGGGCGACCGCCGATTCCGCTGCTGCACATCGACACGCGCTGGAAGTTCCGCGAGATGATCGCGTTCCGCGACCTGCGCGCCGCCGAAACGGGATGCACCTTGCATGTGCATATCAATCCGGACGGAATCGCTCAGGATATGAGTCCCATCACGTACGGTGCGACGGTACACACCGATGTGATGAAGACGCAGGGCCTGAAGCAGGCGCTGGACAAGTTTGGGTTCGATGCGGCGATTGGCGGTGCCCGGCGCGATGAGGAAAAGTCGCGGGCCAAGGAACGCGTATTCAGTTTCCGCAGCGCGCAGCACCGCTGGGATCCGAAGAATCAGCGCCCGGAGTTGTGGAACCTGTACAACGCGCGCATCCACAAGGGTGAATCGGTGCGGGTGTTTCCGCTCTCGAACTGGACCGAGCTGGATATCTGGTTGTACATCTTCCGCGAGCAGATTCCGGTGCCCTCGTTGTATCTCGCAAAAATGCGTCCCGTGGTCGAGCGCGATGGCGCATTGATCATGGTTGATGACGATCGCCTGCCGTTGCGTGATGGCGAGCAGCCGATGATGAAGAGAGTCCGCTTCCGCACGCTGGGTTGCTATCCGCTGACAGGCGCGATCGAGTCGGATGCCGACTCGCTGGAGGCCATCATCGAGGAAATGCTGGTTTCCACCACCTCCGAACGCCAGGGCCGCGTGATCGATCACGATCCTTCCGCATCGATGGAGAAGAAGAAGCAGGAGGGCTATTTCTGATGAAGCCGGGAATGGGGAATCGAACTGTGAAGACAGGAAGTCGAAACGAACAGCGCAGCTGGCCCGAAGGGCAAGCCGCAGGAGCGGCGCGTCAAATGGGAATGGAGAGCCAGCACAGCGAGGCAATCTCCATCGCCGAGTATCTGGCGCAGCATGAGTCGAAGGGACTTTTGCGCTTCATTACCTGCGGCAGCGTGGATGACGGCAAGAGCACGCTGATTGGTCGCTTGTTGTATGACTCCAAGTTGCTGCTCGATGATCAGCTGGCCACATTGGAATCCGACAGTCGCCGACACGGCACGCAGAACGGCGAGATGGATTTCGCGCTGCTCGTCGATGGCCTTGCCGCCGAACGCGAGCAGGGCATCACGATTGATGTTGCGTATCGATTTTTTGACACCGAGCGGCGCAAGTTCATCGTCGCCGATTGTCCGGGCCACGAGCAGTACACGCGCAACATGGCCACCGGTGCATCCACGGCCGATCTGGCCATCGTGCTGGTCGACGCACGCAAGGGCCTGTTGATCCAGACCCGCCGGCACAGCTATATCGTCTCGCTGCTGGGGATCCGTCACGTGATACTGGCGGTGAACAAGATGGATCTGGTCGGATACGATCAGGTGACGTTCGAGCGCACCGCCCACGAATACCGCCAACTGGCCAACCAGTTTGGCATCGAAAACGTGCACTGCATTCCGCTATCGGCACTGAGGGGCGACAACATGATGTCGGCCAGCCCGCAGATGTCCTGGTACGAGGGCGACAGCCTGCTCAGCCTGCTCGAAACCATCGACGTCAGCCGCCCTGAAATCAGCCGACCCTTCCGTCTCCCGGTACAGTGGGTGAATCGACCCGACCAGAATTTTCGCGGATTCTCCGGTCTGGTCGCCAGCGGCGATATCCGTGTAGGTGATGAAGTCATCGTGCTGCCGTCCGGCACGCGCACGCGGCTTGCCGGGGTGATCAATCCGCAGGGTGAGTCCGACGCCGCGAGTGAAGGCGAAGCCGTCACCCTGACTCTGGCGGACGAAGTCGACGTCAGTCGCGGCGACGTCATTGCCGCCGCCGCTCACCCGCCGGAAGTCGCCGACCAGTTCGCCGCACATGTGCTCTGGATGGCGGATGCGCCGCTGCTGCCCGGGCGCGGCTATTGGCTGAAAATCGGCTGTCAAACCGTCGGCGCCCAGATCACCGAAATCAAGCATCGCGTTGACATCAACAGCCAGAAATTCCTCGCGGCCAAGCGCGTGAATCTCAACGAGGTCGCCTACTGCAACCTGATGCTGGATCATCCAATTGCCTTCGAGGCGTATGCCGACAATCGCGCCCTCGGCGGCTTCATCCTGATTGACCGCCAGAGCAACGCCACGGTGGGCTGCGGAACGATCGATTTCGCCCTGCGCCGGGCCACCAACATCCACTGGCATCAACTCGAAATCAATCGCCACGCGCGTGCCGCCACCAAGGGCCAGACTCCGTCGTGCCTGTGGTTCACCGGCCTGTCCGGTTCGGGCAAGTCGACCATCGCCAATCTCGTCGATCGCCGTCTGCACGCGATGGGATACCACACCTATATCCTCGACGGCGACAACGTGCGTCACGGTCTCAACAAGGATCTTGGCTTCACCGACGAGGATCGCGTCGAGAACATCCGCCGCGTTGCCGAAGTCGCCAAGCTGATGGTCGACGCCGGTCTGATCGTGCTGGTCAGCTTCATCAGCCCGTTCCGCGACGAGCGCCGCATGGCGCGCGAATTATTCGGCGAGAACGAATTCCTCGAAGTGTATGTCGACACACCGCTCGCGCTCTGCGAGCAGCGCGATCCGAAAGGCTTGTATCGCCGCGCTCGCGCCGGCGAAATTCCCAATTTCACCGGGATCAGTTCGCCTTATCAGCCACCCGAACATGCCGATATCCATCTGCCCACCGTCGAACTCACCACCGAACAATCCGTCGAACGCGTGACTTCGCGATTGCTGGGCCAGACAACCCACGTGTAAGTTGGAGATGGGTGGCAGGTGCAGGGAATTTCGTACTTCCTCCTGCACGCCGAAGCGAGCGGCCCCTTGCTCGGGCTGCCGAAGTTCGGATTGAAGTGAAGCAACCCCGATCGATTGGGCCAACTGCTCATGCACGACGTGTCCGTTCTGCCTGATACTTTGGAAAGAATAGTGTGCCAGCCGGGTTAATTTATGGACATGTTCAAGTTCAGGGCTGTTGGCGCGTGGACATCGTCGCTGGTTCGGGCTTGGCGCAGACTGTTCGCCACGAAGGCGTCATTGCCCGGAAGAACCTGACCCGGTCACCTGCTGCCAGATTGAGTGGACGCCTTTGCCTTCCGCCACGAATGGGTGGTGACGCCGGCGCGCATCGCTTTGACGGGCGGCAAAACCGCCAGCAGGCCGTCGGTCGCCAGCCATCGCGCTTTGCCAGGCTTGGCCCCTTTATCGCTCGATCATTCAAGGGTCTTCGCACTTCTTTACATGCGCCACATCGAGCGCTAACCACGCGCGCTCACACTGCTGTCCGGGATCTTTCCCATCACTGGAGAACAGCACCATGAAATTTGCCAACAAGCACCTGTTTTCGGGCCTGCTGATCGGCGCCGTTGTGGTCATCGGCGGATTGGCGGCCTATGCGCATGAGGGAAATCCGCATGGCGAGGGCATGCACGGCAGCAACTTCCACTCGATGACTGGCACTCCGGAAGAACTGAGCCAGCGCACGCATGAACTCAGCGAGCATATCTGCGCGACCATCAACGCTGCCACGGATTGTCCGGTCACCCCGATCAGCGACAAGGCCGCCACCGAACTGGGCGCGATGCAAGCGTCCTACGCCGAAGGGCAGGGGCGGCTGCATGAGGCCTTGACGGCCGCCAACTTCGATCGCGCCACATTCGATCAGGTACAGGCCGAGCAGGCAAACGCGATCCAGGCCAGTGAAGTGCGTTACATGCAGTTTCTTGGCGATACCGCCGCTTCGCTGACGCCCGCTCAACGGCAGATGTTCTCGCGCAATGGACACGCCGCGCAGTAAGCTCGCTTCGAGCGCCCGACAGACGCGTCAGATGAGTCACCGATGACGGTCCAATTGCTTCTACTCGAAGATGATCGCCGCCTGGCCGAGATGATTGCCGAATATCTCGGCCAGGCGGGATTTTCCGTGCACAAGGAAACCCTCGGCCATCGCGCCGTCGAGAGCCTCAAGCAACGCGCATTCGATGCGCTGGTGCTCGATCTGACCCTGCCTGATGGTGACGGTCTGGACCTATGCCGGACGATCCGCGCACTACCCGAGTTGAGCCGCTTGCCGATCCTCATGCTCACCGCGCGCGGGGATGCCGCAGATCGCATCGTCGGCCTCGAACTCGGTGCGGACGACTATCTGTCCAAGCCATTCGAACCGCGCGAACTGCTCGCCCGCCTGCGCGCGATCCTGCGTCGCAGCGGACCCACCGGGCACGGTGATGATACCCGCATGATGCGATTCGGCAGGCTCGAGATCGACTGCGACGCCTATCAGGTGCGACTCGATGGCGAGGCGAAAAACCTG
This sequence comes from Lysobacterales bacterium, assembly GCA_016721015.1. Taxonomy (GTDB): domain Bacteria; phylum Pseudomonadota; class Gammaproteobacteria; order Xanthomonadales; family Rhodanobacteraceae; genus Dokdonella. Next base: position 462,308 of record JADKJL010000012.1, on the reverse strand, counting down.
ACCGTGCATCAGTTCGCCCTGCTCAGCCTGCTCGCGCGCAATGCAGGCCGCGTACTCAGTCGGGATTGGCTGCTCGATGCGCTCAAGGGCACGCCGGCCGACAGTTTCGATCGTTCGATCGACGTGCACATCTCGAAACTGCGCGCGGCCATCGAGGATGATCCAAAGCACCCGCGACGCATACTGACCTTGCGTGGCGCGGGCTATGTCTTCGCCAAATCCCAGGATTGAGTTGCCGATGCGCCGCTATCCACTGTTTCAACGCTTTTACCTGATTCTGGTCGCAGCGATGGCGTTGTTCGCGATCATCGCCGTGACCATGCGCCATTCGATTACGGCCAACTTGCCACTGCCGGTATGGATGCTGGTGTTTCTTGCAATCTCCATGACTCTCAGCCTGGTTTGCTACCCGTTTGTGCGCCGACTGACCAATCGTCTTTCACGCCTGCAACAAACCGTCGGCGCCTTCGGCCGAGGAGAACTCGATGTGCGCGCAAACATCGAAGGCAACGATGAGGTTTCCGAACTGGCGCAAGGATTCAATCTCGCCGCCGAGCGCATCGAGGCCCTGGTCGCCGCGCACAAACGCCTTCTGGCCAACGCCAGTCATGAGCTGCGGACACCACTGACGCGAATTCGCCTCGGCGTCGAACTTCTGACCGATTCGACGGACGGCAACGCTCGGATCGAACTCAAGCAGGATCTGCGCGAACTCGATGACCTGCTCGAAGAAATTCTGCTGGCCAGCCGCCTCGAAGCCCTGCCCAAGCTTGAAGGCGCCGACGATGAACTCGATCTTCTCGCCCTGATCGCCGAAGAATGCGCACGTTATGATCAGATCGAGTTCGACTATCCGTCCAGCGATGGCGCCAAACATGCGATGTGGCTTCAAGGAAACGAGCGCCTGCTCCGCCGCCTCGTCCGCAACCTGCTCGAAAACGCACACCGACACGGCGCGCCACCGACCTCGCTAAAACTGCGGATTGAAGATGACATGCTCGAACTGCGAGTCACCGATGCCGGAGCGGGAGTTGTGCAAGCAGATCGCGAGCGCATTTTCGAGCCATTCTTTCGTGGCGGTAATGCGGAAGAGAATGTGGGCAGCGGCTTGGGCCTGTCGCTGGTTCGACAGATTGCGCGGCGGCATGGGGGTGATGCGGTTTGCGTCGGGCGATCGGACGGAGGAAGCGAGTTTGTTGTTCGTCTGCCGCAAGGTCGCGAGAAACAATCATCGAGGTCGAGCGCCAGGGTTCCGATAGTGGCTGCCTGAAATTGTCTGGCAAGAGAGTCCTGTTGCGTACATGGAAAAGTTCATCTTGCCGCTCTTGCGGATGACAAATGCGGGCCGGATGAGCCCATGCTGGCGTTACCCAGACATGAACCAGGAATTCACGAATTCGAATCCGTCCCGACTGGTGCGGATTTGAGCCTTCCTCAGCCGGCAAACGCCGGGAGCCATCTTGATCTTGCAGCTTGAACGTGGATGACGAGCCAATCCACTGTGGTTGAGCGCCTCCCTGCAGTAGTGATCGGCATTGAGTCAGTGCCCTGCGACTCGCATCCTTCCTCGCTCGCCTGCGCTCTGCGTAAACAATGTCCCCACCCATCCTGCACCGTCACCGGACAGTCTGGAGCCCGCGGCGGCACCCTCGCCACATCACGTCGGCACAGAGGATCGTGCGGCCGCTCATCTTTCTCGTGGAATCGGTGAAAAATTGTTTTGCATTCGTAGTTCTGGAAAATGCGCAACACGCCTACTCGAAGTCGTCGCGAAAGATCACATCGTAGAATTGGCAGCGCGTCGCGGGGACGCACGGCACGCGATACTGTCGCGTGAGCGCGTATTGCGAATTCGGGAGCAGGTAGTCGTAGGTGCCGACGACACGCCAACCGCCGTCGGCATTGACGTAGGCTGACAGTGCCATGCCGCCATAGTACGGCACAGTTCCCAAGCTACCGATAGGGGAGTTCGCGTCGTCGCTGCCCGTTGCAAGGTCGAATTGACTGAATCTCCCGTCTTTCAATCCGACGTAAGCTTTAGCGAGTTCCGAGATCACGATCGGGGCGGTGACGGCGTCGTCCGCCGTCGCTTGCCAAAGCTCGATGAAGTCGGTGCCTTCGTCATAGACCGCCGTCATCACGCCGCCGCCACCGATCGCCAGCACGATGCCTGAAAAATCACCTGCGGCCGCGACGAGGTCGAAGTCAATGGCCCAAGGGTCGTGGTACGTCGCTGGACGGATATAGGCGTCGCCGCGCAGGGTGCCGTCGGCGGCGTCAAAGCTGCGCACGTGCCCGGACTGGTCGCCGACATAGATGTGGTCCGCGCCGGGACCGCCAGGGGTGCCGAACGCAACTCGGGCATGCACGTTGGCACCGTAGTCCGAGCCCCACACCAGGCTGCCATCGTTGGTGTCGATACTGAATACGCCGTACTGGAGCGAACCGCTCGGGTTCTCGGCACCACAGACCAAGCGGTTGTGGGCAAGATCGAGCAGGCAACTGTGGATGCGCCCAATCTCGAATTCGCCGCTGTTGAACACCCACAGCGGCGGCTGCGTGATGTCGGCGGCATCGAACGCCAAGACCTGGTTTCCCGTCGTATCACCGCAGCCGAGTGCCGTGGCCACCATGACGATGTCCTTGCCAGGCGTGAATCCGGCGTTCGAATCGGCGCGCCGTTGGACGATTGGTTCTGCGATAAAGGTGTCCTCAAGCGGACAGCTTGAGCGCTGAATCTGGCGCACCTGCGGATGCCCGTCGCCCACGGCAAGCGGCAGAGTGGCCGGCAAGGGCGTGGCGAGGTCGAGCTTGCTCAACCTGCCGCCAGCGGCGGCTACGAAGGCATACCAGTGCTCCTCGCTCTCGCCAAGGTCAACCACTGCCGGTACGCGCGCGGTTCCCTTAGGACTAGTCACATACTCTGATAGCTGCTGGCCAGTTGCTTTCGCGCGCACGTAGACAACGCCGCCGATCGCGTGCACGAGCCAAGGGCCGACGGGCGCGAATCCGGTCGTGGGGCCATTCGAGTGCGAATCGACCTGCCACTCCCAGCATGCTTCATTACATTCTTCGCCAGCAGCAAGCAGCGGCGTGGCCAGTAGCGTGGCAGCCGCGAACGCGGCAGCGAGCCGGGCCAGATGTGCGGGCTTGATCGAGCAATTCACGTCATGCATGAAATTCCCTCGATGCAGGCCTGGCAATGTGTTTATTTGCGACAAAAGGAACCCGCACTTCGACAAACATCGAGGCGGACGCGACCCTGGCCGAAAGGCGCCATCTGTTTGCACTACCACTGATCACCACCAAAACCGTCGGCAAAGATACGGTCGGTTGCAAGGCGCACGACGAAGCCATCGTGGTAGGAAGTGCCGACTGCCGTGGTACTCGCATTCAAGTCGGCAGCGGCCACATCCAGGTTGGCACGCCCGTATTCGAAATCGACGAACTGCGCGCGCGCGGCGTCATTGAGCAAGGCGAGATCGAGCGCTTGCAGGGTCGGTACATCACGTCCGCGGTCGGATCCGACCTGCGTGTGACCCAGGATTTCGCCGAATTTTTCGGTGAACAGGTACGAATACTGCTCGTTGGCCGGCAGCGATTTCAGCGCATCCCACAACGGCGGGGCGACGATGTTGGGGCCATCGAGGTGGAGCACGTTGCTGGTGTCGTCATAACGGCCTTCGATCAGGCCTGTCAGGTGAACCAGGCCATCGCCGAACGGGAAGTCGTTGAATCCGCCGATCACCAGCAGCGGTCGATTGGATTGGGCTACGTGTTCCTGCTGAACGCGCATCGCGATCGATTTGCCTTGGGCGAAGCGCATCTGGCGGTTGCGCTCGATTTCGACCTGAGTGCAGCTGGAAATGGTCGATGGCACGTCGACGCAGTTGTGCGATCTCGGCTGGATGACGATCGTCGCGAAGGGGTGCCCGTCGAAGGTCGCCTCCAGTTTGAGCGCGGGTCGCGTGTGCAGTTCATGCATCTGGCTGTCGAGCGGATCGAGCCACATCTCGTTCTTGTCGAGCTGGGTGATGACGACATTGCCGATCCGATCTCCACGCACCAGGTTGCCGACATCGAGGCCTTCAGGGTCATTGCCTTCTTCGAGGTATGCGCTGTAGGTGATGCCGAAATCGCTGCTGATCTTGTCGGCAAACATCTGCAGCACGGTGATTTTTTCAGCCTCTTCCACGCCGATGACATCGGGCAGCCTGAGCACGTTGCCAAGGTAGTCCGACAGGCGCGCGACCTTCAAGGCCAGCTCGGCCACGGTCGGTTCGAAACCACTGGCGGGGCATAGATACGGGAGCGTGCTGTCGGCCACTGTGTCGCACAACCTGGCCAGGTTGAAGCTGCCGATGCGCAATTCGGTACCGAGCTGGCCACTCTTGACCGGGCGTGGAATCGGATTGGCCTCGGTCACCGTGAACGCGGTCGGCCACACTTCGTAATCGCCGAGGTTGCAGGCGACCACGCCGGACGCGGCGAAGCGGCTGCCGCCGGTGATTGCGGTATTGGCTGGCACCGCGCCCAACGCATCGGTATCGATCTCGAAGATATGCGGATTGCCATTGAACTGCTGCGCATTTGGATTGGCGACGCCCGGTGTCAGCGGATAGAGAAGACCCGGGGTGCGCAGCGAGCGCGTGCCTGAGGCCGAGGCAAAGATCTGCGCGTAGGGATCCGCGCTGAACGTCTGGTTGGCGCGGGCGACGATGCCGTTGTCGATCTGCACGCGCATGCCTTCGAAGCACTCGAAGTTGGTGGTTCCGCAGCTCAAGGAGAGCAGATCCTGCGAGGGCCTATTGGCATCGAACACGACTGCGGCCGGCAACGGGTTGCCGGTGCTGACGATGACGAGGCCGCTGATCTCGGCGAGTTCGGTGAAGCCGAAGTATTCAATGACCTTGGCGGTCAGGTTCACCTTGTCACCGACGAACACAGTCGGTGCCGTCAACGTGGACACATAGATGCCCTCCGAGGTCATTGCCGAGCCATCGGGATTGGGATCCTGGATGAAGAAGCCGTTCGGACCGATCGCGGTGACGATATTGCCGAGCGTATTGACGCCTTGGCCTACGATTGGCGAACTGGCGCCCGCACCCTGGATATCGTGGATCGCATGGGTGCCGATATCGTCGTTCCTGATCGTCGCGGCGGCGCTGAGCGAGTTTGGCAGGGCGCCGTTGATGCCGATCAGGTTCAGGCTGAAGCTCCGGTCTGCTTGTGGCGTGGTATTGCCGATCACATTGATGGAAACCGTTGTCGACATTGCGCCTGCAGCGATGCTGCCCATGCCGCTCGCCCCGGTGTAGTCGGTGCCGGCCAACGCTGTGCCATCCGCGGTGGCGTAGCTGAGCGAGACGCCGCCGGCTCCAGCCGCTGTACTGAGCGTTACGGTAAATAAAAATGGCGTGACCGCTGTATTACCTTCATCCGGCGAAATATCGGCAACGCTTATCGAAGGAATGGCGCCTCCGGAGCATGGGTTTTGCGGGGCTGAGGTATTTCGAGGTGTTGGCGTCCCGACGCTGAAGTCGGCGCTGTTGTTACCGGTATTCGTGCAGCCGCCCAGTTTGCGAATATTGGCGGTGGAATTGGATGGACCACCTGCCGGGCGCGGGAATGTCAGTGATGTTCACTGACGCCCGTTGCAACGCTCCCCCGTTCAGGAAGCCGGAACGACCGGATCGGCAATGGTCCGTCAACCCTCGCAAATACAGCGATCTTTTCAACGGCACAGATGGCGCTGCCGTGCATCTTCGGTGTCTGTTTTCAGCTCGGCCATCCTAGCAATCGAAGCTTTGCAATGGCTCAAGGGTTTAGTGAGGGTTTGATGAAGGTCTTGCGATGGTTTTGCGTGGCCGCAAAGGATCTTGTCCGCGACGAGCAGCCGGTTACATCGTAATTTGCCACGTCACGGGTGACGGCCTGCCAGTCGCACTCGGTGCAGGGCGGTTCCAGCCGGCCTTGCCGGTCTATTTTGACCGCCGGCATGCGCGCAAAGCGCCAGGAGCACGGCCCGCCCACCCGCCGGGATATCCGCATTTGCAAGAAATGCTGCAACCATGCCCGCCAACGTGAGCATCAACCAACCCCACCTGCGCGCGCCTCCGCATGACTGGATTGCCGTCGACAGGGCAAGCAAGCGGGGAAACTGGTGATGAAAACCGACGTAGAGGCGGCATGGTTGTATTCCTGTCTTAGCATAGTGTTCTTGGCGCTCGTCGTATCGGTCAGTCGAATCCGTTCGCGGAAATCGGATCCGGCGTTGAGTCGCACATCAGGTACCAAGGCGCTATTCCCGTCGCGTAATCCCAACCGGCGTTTGGAGACGGACTGAATCCGTTTCCATCGTTGTGCAGACACAGCAACGAAGAACCGTTCCCCAGCGCATTGGGGTGCGGTACGTCGGGCAGGTCGCCACTCAATTGATTGCTGTAAAGCACAATGCTCCTGAGGCTTGTGAGACCAGCGAGTGACGGAAGAGAGCCGAAAAGCTGGTTGGAACGGACATTGAAAACCATCATGCTGGATAAGTCGGTCAACGGCGGGATCGAGCCCGTGAGCTGATTTGAAAAGGCGACAAAACTGATCAGCTGCGAGAGCCCCCCCAAAGCTGGAATCGGACCGCTGAACTGATTGTCGTTCAGCACGACAAGCCGAAGCTTTGTCATTCCCGCCAGTTGTGGAATCCGGCCCGTCAGGTGATTGTTTTGAACCTGGAACTCCTCAAGATCGGTCAAGCCGGTAATGGACGGGAGTGAGCCGACAAGGTTGTTGCTGTGGATCCGGACCTTGGTCACATGATTGTGTGCCGCGTCACATTCGACACCCTGCCAATCGAGGCACTCGGTGCCTGGCGGACCATTCCAGCCCGCGTTGCCGGTCCAGTTCGCGCCGCCAGTGGAGGCATAAATCGCCTGAAGCACGGCCCGTTCGCCTACCGGGATGTCCGCCTTGGCGGGAAGTGCCAGACCCATGCCCAGGATCGCGATCACCAGCCAGAACTGGCTACGCGGAACAATCCGCGACGGGATGCCTGTCGATGCGAGCAGTAGCTGCGTAGCTGGCGATGAGAACTTGAGTAGGGACGGCATGGCGGTGGTCCTTTCGTTGATGACTGAGGTGCTTGATTGCGGAAAGCCCAGCACTCAACAACGCCGGACTCATGCAGACTCGAAACGTATATGCGCAAAACGGTGTGATTTAGTCTCACGCGCACGCCATCCCGGGGCGAGCGACGCCGCTACTGTGCATTTCCTGATCTGTCGAAGTACCCCCGGGCGGTCGGAGCGTGGCGGTGACCAGGCGCAGATCTGAGCGGGATCGACGACGTGACCGCCGCCAAACAGCGGTTGGCGTAGAAAGTCATGCGATGCCAATTGAGGCACCGGAATGAGAATGACGGTCGTAGCCGCCGGGTCGTCGAAATGTGAGCGCTGCAACTTTGAGCTTCACCACTGGTGATGCCGCTGATCCAGGTGCCACGTCGTCCGCAATCGCCGGCTGCCCTGCCCATATCGAGACTTGGGGTCGGCTCCTGCGATGTAGCGACTGAAAATGCAGGTTTCCGAGACTCGGGGGCGGGTCTATCTATGTGGCAACTGGAAATGCGAATTTCCAGAGGAAGCTACGAAAGTAGAAAAGCCCCGAGGCATGTTTGAATTGCCCAATCCAGATGGAGCGTGTCTATCCGCCAGGCAGAAATGCGCGTAAATTGGTTCGTGTTGCGTCCAACCGTGAGCCAACGTGGACGGTAGACCTCAAGAATGGAGCTCCCCATGATCCGTCTGCTACTGATCTTGCTTGTCTGGTGTTCGTTCGCGCATGCCGAAGATCCGTTGCCATCCGAACTTCCCCTGGTACAGGAGGAGAGCGCATTGCGCATGGCCGAAAGAACTGGAAGCCTTATCTTCAGGCATGATCGGGCGGCTGCGGTCGCCACCGATGCCCTTGCAAAGGCGCATGGCTTCAAACGCGACGAGCGCCTGCAAGGCTGGGTGTCTGAGGAGTTGGGCCAGGATATTGTCGTCACGTTTCTAGGGAGCAAAAAAGGCGATCCGGCTGAGGCCCTTTACCGCGTGAAAGTTGATTCAGACGGGAGGCTGGTTGGAAAGGCTGTCGTACTGGCGACGCCCGAGCCGCTGTCTGATTTCGAGGCTGGTGCCGCTAAGGCGCGATCAATTGCTACTGCCCTGGAATTTCAACCGTGTGCGGAGAAATACAACTCAGTAGTCTTGCCCAGCGAGGGTGGCATCAGCACTTGGGTCGTCTATTTAGTGCCGGGTACTACAGAAAAGCACGTCGTACCTATTGGTGGGGCGTACCGGGTCGAAGTCGACAATGGTTCGGGTGAGGCAAAAATTCGGCCGTTCACCAGGACCTGCATTCAGCTCCAGAACGAACCGAAAGCTTTGGGCCTGATCGTGACTCATTTGCTGGATCCGGTACCCACGGAAGTTCATGTGTTCTGGAGCATCTGGGCAAAAAAACCCATCGTTGTATCGACGCCTCCACACGGCACAGTGTGGTTGGTTGATGGGGCGAGTATCAAGCTTGTGGAGCGCCGGGCCAGATGATAACCGTGCAGTCATGGAGCGGAGTCGAACTGGGGTGGGCTAGTGTGGTGCCCCGCAAATAACTAGGCAAACTCGCTTGGTCTTCGGCCCCGATCCTGCGTTGCTCGTCGTCACCATAGCCCCACTATGCCTCTTCCTCGCGCCTTGTCTCGGGACCGAATCCGCGGCGCGATTCCACCCAGCTATTTGCGGGACACCACACTAGTTGCTCGCCTGAAAAGATTCGGGTTAGATGTCGTCTTGACACACCAAACAGAATTCAACCGGGCTTACCAGAATTTCATGGATGGATTCAGGCACCGTCTCGCCATCGCGGTGAGCAATTCGATCTCGGCACATGCCGGGGCTCAGGCTTCAGTTCCGCAAGGCAACAGGACATTGCCGATTCAGAAAAATGGACAATGCGAGGGATCTGGGTATTCGGGTTTGCCATTCAAATCTTGTTCGCGCATTGATTTGTCACAAGGTCGGAATATCCAAGTTGCGTGCGGACAAGATTGCACGATCCGGGTACACGATTGCTCCGCCCACTTTTCTACAGCGCCACTTTGACGTATTTGGGCTCGGGCGGCCGCGATACAATCAGGCCTTTGTACGCATAGAGGCTTCAGACCATGCATCTCGATCAAACCGACGTTGGATTCAAGCGCAGGAGTATTGCGGCGATCGTGCTGATACTTTGGCTGGTCGCGAGCGCTGAGGCCGCCGAGCCGGAAGTCGCGGATACCGCGTTGACCCGCAGCGTCACGGCGCTGGCGAAGGTTGGAGGTGCGTATTATCCGAAATGGTCGCCTGACGGAACGCAAATCGCCTACCTGGCGAATCTGAGTGGTTCGCCCCAGGTATGGGTGATTGCGGCGGCTGGCAGCTATCCCCGCCAGGTCACTGCGTTCGACGATCCGGCCAGCGGTGTGGCGTGGTCGCCCGATGGCAAGACCCTCGCCTACATCCTCGCGCCTGGCGGTGGACTCAACTCGCAAATCTATCTCACCACGCCGGAAGGCATGGGGCAGACCCGAATCACTGCGGGCGGTGAGGTCAACAATTTCTTCGGCGATTTTGCACCGGACGGGCGTTTCTACTTCTCGGCCAACGTGCGTGATCCGGCCGCGATGGACGGCTGGATTTACGACCCTACAAAAGCTGTCGCGATGAACGCGGTAAAGAATCAGGGTGTCGGCGGGATCGATGGAATAAGCCATGACGGCCGCTACGCGCTGGTCGAACGGCTGATCAATCGCGGCAACAACAATCTGGTTCGAGTCGAACTCGCCGATGGCAAGGAAACGCTGCTGACCGCACACAAGGGGCCGGGTACGTTTTTCGGAAAGTTCTCGCGGGATGATTCGCGTGTCTACCTCGGCTCGAACGGCGGCCGCGACCGCGTCGCTTTCGCCCAGATCAAATTCGACAACAAGGGCAAGCCGGGCGCGATCAAGTTGCTGGCCGGACGCGATGATGCGGAGCTGTCCGACTTTGAACTGGATCCGCAGGGAAACCGCGCCTTGCTCGAGTGGAATGTGGGCGGGCGCAGCGAACTGGAGTTTTACCAATTCGCCGATGGCAAGCGCACACCGCTGCCGCCGTTGCCGGTCGAAATTGTCAACAGTATGAAGTTCTCTCCGGATGGCACGCGTGTGGCGTTTGCGCTGGTTGGCTCGAATTCGCCTTCGGATCTGTGGATTTTCACGCCCGATAGCGGCCACTACACGCGCCTGACCGAAAGCCCGCATCCCGGCGTCGACCTCGCCTCGCTGATTCGGCCAGAATTGCGCACGTTCAAGGCTCATGACGGCCTCGAATTGTCGGGCTGGCTCTATTTACCCCGGGATTTCAAGGCGCCCGGCGCCGTAGTGCTGAGTTTTCATGGTGGTCCCGAAGGCCGGGACACCCCGACTTTCCGTGGCGATTATCAGGCTCTGCTGGCGAGCGGCATGGCCGTGTTTGCGCCCAACATTCGTGGTTCAAGCGGCTTCGGCAAGCGTTTCGTCAACCTCGATAACGGTGCGCTGCGTTTCAATGCCAACCGCGACATCAAGTCAGCCGCCGACTATCTGGTGAAGTCCGGCGTAGGCGATGTCAAACGCCTGGGCATCATGGGCGGCTCCTATGGTGGCTATGCGGTGCTGGTGGGTCTGACCGAATTTCCGGATACTTTTGCCGCCGGCGCCGATCTTTTCGGCATGGTCAACTTCGAGACGTTCTTCGCGCATACCCAGCCGTGGATGGCGGCGGTCTCGAAGGTGGAGTACGGCGATCCAAAAACCCAGGCCGACTTGCTCAAGCGCCTGTCGCCGATCCACAAGATCGACCAGATTCAATCGCCGACCATCGTGTTGCACGGCGCCAACGACACCAACGTTCCCGTGGTCGAAGCAGAGCAGGTGGTCGAAAACCTCAAGCGCCGCAACGTGCCCGTCCAGTATGTGTTGTTTCCCGATGAAGGCCACGGCTGGCGCAAGACGCCGAACAGGGTGCGTTCAACGGTCGAGATCGTGCGCTTCTTCGAGCGCTACCTGAAAAGCGAATAGGGGCAGATCAGCCACGTGGCGCCGGCCGAACCTGGCACCGACGCTACTCAGTCTGCCGCAGCGAGATGGGCCATCTGAACTTCAAGTCACTGTTGATTTGACCCGTTGGAAGTATCAGGCCATTCCTTCTCCCGTTCACGGCAGAAGCAATGGCCGCGTTGAATTCAGGCAACGACGGACACGATGACTAGTAGTACCCCCAGCACTCGGATCCTGTCCAACTTTCAGCGCAGGTGGCGGAGCCTTCAGCGAAAACTGCATAAATGCCGTACCGGAAGACAGGCGTGGATGCATAGCTGCGACTGATTTGAGTGCCATCCGCCAACTGACCATAAGCATTCATGCCCCAGAACTGGAAATGCTTTGGCTCCGTGTAATCGATTTGGGCGGCACAGGTGTGGAAGTCGCCAGTAGCGAGGCTGGATTGCGGACCGAAAAGACCAGATACCGATACCGGTGTGGATCGGTTGGTTGTCGTGTGGTCGCCGAGTTGACCCCAGCTGTTGTTACCCCAGCAGCGTATCGTTCCGTCATTGAGGAATGCACAGGTGTGGTACAGGCCCAGGCTCAGGGATTGAACATTGCCGAGGCCGACCACGTCGACCGGTGCGGCGCGATAGATCGTCGTGCCATCGCCCAACTATCCGGATTCGTTGGCACCCCAGCATTGGACGGTGCCGATGGGGGTGATTCCACATGAACGGCCTTGATGCACATAGGTTTCCACGTAGGCTCCATACAGGCGCGCGAGGCGGTTGCGCGCATGTCCGTTGATGCTGGTGAAGTTGCCGCCGACGACCGTTTTGCCGTCGGCTTGCCGCGCCAATGTGTAGACATCGCCGCTGCCAGAACCCTGGATCGCGAATGTGCGATCAACCGAACCGTCCGCGTTCAACCGAGCGAGCTTCCGCGTGTACAGCGTCCCGTGGGGGGTGGGTCGTTGTTCGCCCCCCCCGGTCCCCCCCCCCCCCCCCCCCTCCTTCCCCCCCGCCCCCCCCCTTTCCCCGCTCCTCCCCGCCCCCCCCCCCCCCCCGCCCCCCCCCCCCCCCCCCCCCCGCCCCCCCCCCCCCCGCCCCCCCCCCGGCCGCGTTGCGAGTCGCTGATCTGGTGTCGCAATCGATGCAGTTCCGCATTCATCGGTGCACCCCGACCACGGCATTGAACGCACCAAAGCGACGGAAATTTTTCCAAGTTGAACCAAGCCCTCTGTTCGCCGAAGTCCGCCATCGCTGATTTCCCGTTGTCGCGCCCGTTTGTCGCCACCTCTGGCAGGCGCGCGCGACCCGCTCTGGTCAGGTTGTTGGCGCTATCTGCCAGCACCGTGTTCGCGTAAGAGATGCGCACCGACAATGTGTCGGCAGCGCAGGACATTCCGTTTCCCGGCGCCATCAGAGTGCCTGTCGATGCCAGCGAGACTCGCCAAGGCATGTCCCGTGTGCACGCATTTAGAACTGTGGAAGCGCCACAACCGGCGGCGCACTGAGTTCAAAATCGCTTGTTCCAGCCGGGATGTGAAATTCGAGCGTCAACGAGCGAAAAAAACCGAGCAAGGCAAGAGCGACCGGGATACGCACCATTCGTCGGCAGTCTTCATGTCGACCGATGCAGCAGCCATTGAAGAGGGTCAGAGCACTACCGCGGGCTTGCGCTCCTTCTCCAGCCGCTTGCGCAAATTCTCCCGAGCCTGATCGGCATAGGCGGCGCAGCGAGTCGTCGTCGCATTCGGTGCTTCGGGAAGCTGATCAGGATGCGCGGCCATGGCCACATCGCAGGGCAGCGCCGCCAGTCGCTCAGTCGCCGCGCGCAAAGCCTCCACGATCTTCGGGTGATCAGAGAAGCGATAGTCATCGGTCGACACCGGATTCAAGCTGTCGAGATAGACGACATCGCGACAGACATCATCGCGGCAGGATTTCCAGCGCCAGCTCATGCCGCCGGGCGCATGGCCAGACGAATCGACCGCCGTGATCGTCGTGCTGCCGACTGTGATCACGTCACCGTCATCGACCGCATGCACATGGCTCAGCGACGGAAAGCGCACGCGCTCGCCAAATCCCGCCTGCGGATCTTCCGGGTGATAGGGCCCCTTGGTCAGCGCGAAAACGCCATCGCGTCCGGCAGCAACCTGGGCCCCCGTGATGCGTGCCAGGGCGGCGATGCCGCCGGCATGGTCGAAATGCGCATGCGAGTTGAGGATCCAGCGAATCTCTGCCGGATCGAAACCGGCATTGCGCACATTGTCGAGGATGAGTTCTGCTGACTGCGGCAGACCGCCGTCGATCAGGACAAGTCCTTTCTTGTCCACGATCAGGACCGATGCCAGGCCCTTGCTGCCTACATACCAGGTGTTGGCGGCGAGCAGATGGGGTTCCACGTGCTCATTCCAAGCATCGCACCGCGTGCAATTGAACGGCTTTTGATCCTCGTGCTGGACTATCGGCATCGGGTTCGCCAACAACGCGGCAGAAAGGCTGAGTGTCAGGATCATCGTTCGCTCCTCGAATTCGGCGGGTCAGCATGGTGACGCAATGCGGCCAGAGAAGGGCAGAAATGTGGCAATTCGCAGGCAGGGAACCAGAAGTGAAGTCTGGGGCAATTCAAAGTCTTGTTATCATTGTGCCTTCTTCACCAGAAGTGTTTGCATGATGCCTTGGGTCAATTTGTCAGAGTGGTCAACTCGCGCTCGCCTGGTTTGTGGTTCCCTTGACGATCTAGTGAGCGATCATGAATAGGCCTTTCCTGATCGCTTTGGGTCTGCTCATCGGCGCGGTCGCTCTGGTTTGCTGGCAATTTCCGGGCGGAAATTTCACTGTGGCAACGACCCAAATCGCTTCGCCCAAAGCGCCCGACGATGTCTTGCCGCCTCGCTCAGCGAGTATGAGCGTGCCAAGTGTGGGCAAGTTTCCCCGGTCGGAGCCTGTCCCTGACGATGATCGCCCATTCGCCGAGGTGCGAGCGGAACTGGAGAGCCAAGCGGCAGCGGGTGACGGGCACGCCGCCTGGCGGCTCGGTATGGCGCTGGCCAATTGCAACGGTTATGTGCCGATCTCGGATGAGAGGCTTGAAAGCTCAATAGTCGATGCTTTTGCGAGTGGCATGATCCGAACCGATGCAACGCCGGACGCGATGCTGCAGAAGTTCAAGCTTGGTTCGGCGCAGAAACGGCGCGATTGCAGAAATGTCTTGGGCCTAAATGAGAGCGATAAGAATAACGACGCCAACAAGAAGGCGTTCCATTGGATTGAGTTGGGCGCGTCGCTGGGCGATGCCGATGCGCAGGCAATGTATGCCGCGCTCGCGTTCGAACCTTTTGAGGGGCGCAATGCCTTGGCCGATGCGGAACAGATTCGGGAATTCAAGAGGCATGCCCTTGATTACCTCAATCGCTCATTGGCGCAGGGCGACGCACTTGCGCTGCAGCAGTTCTCCAGATTTCACGCCAATGGACTGCTATTCCCGGCGAACGCTGAGATCGCATACAGTTATCTGTATGCTTTTTCCTTGTCCCCGCGAGCGATGGATTTCGTGCCGGGGTATCTTGAGGTGGTGCTGGCATCAGCATCACAAGATCTTGACGCAATTGCGCAGGAGCGCGCGCGGGAAGCAGGGCGCAGTCTAGCGACTTGCTGCATGACCACCACCGGCAAGCAGCCATGATGCGATCGAAGCTGATGATTCTCGGGCTGATCGTGGCCGCCATCTGTGCGGTTGGCTGGTTCGCACTTGAACGACGCGGAGTTTCGTTGTTCGCCAACAATCGCGCACAGGGCGCGCATGTCGAGGTTGAACAATCAGGTGCGGCGGCGGTCTCCGCACGCGATCCACTGGCGCAGATGCAGCCGTTACCGAAGCCAACGAACGACGATCGCTCCGAAGAAACCTCAACCGGATCGGCGGCTGATGAATTGCCCGATTTCCAGGTTCCGCCCGATCAGGCGATCGCCCGCCTTCGCGTGCTCGCCGATGCAGGAAACAGCGAAGCCAAATTTCAGTTG
This sequence comes from Lysobacterales bacterium, assembly GCA_016721015.1. Lineage (GTDB taxonomy): Bacteria > Pseudomonadota > Gammaproteobacteria > Xanthomonadales > Rhodanobacteraceae > Dokdonella. The sequence continues at coordinate 447,197 of JADKJL010000012.1, read as the reverse complement.
TCCTGGCGACTGGCCGGCTGCACGGCGCGTGCCTTGCGCGCAAGCGAAAGGTCTGATGCGCAAGACAGGGAAACTCTGGAATATGACAAAACCATCCGGGAAATGGACGACGAGGTGCGCGCGGTACGCATTTTGAATGGGCAAGGTCGTATTGATCGGCATGCGGCCGAGCGGGCTGCGTGTGCGCTATTGCCGGCTGATGTCCTTGAGAACTGGCTCGATCCCATCGACCAGGTGGCGCAATCCGGAAAGGCCTACGCGTTGCGACAATATGCGGCCTTTGTTGTCGCCGAGTACGACTCCCGGGATGCCGTCGTGGCGGATGTCGATCGGGCCATTCTCCGACGCGACAAGGCGAGAGCCTACCTGCAACGAGCCGTCAGTCTCGGCGACGCAGAGGGGCTTGCTGATCTCGCTGAAGCTTATTTCGACAACAGGTCCAGCGCCCCTCAGTTGTATGCCGCCGACAGCTATCGAGCCTACCTGTACGCCTATGCCGGTTCCTTTGGTCCTCGCGGGCAATATCGAAATCTGGATTGGATGATGTCACAAAGCGCCGAATCGCTGGACTCGCGCCAGATTTCCGACGCGCGCAAGCAAGGCAAACGCCTTTATGACACTTGCTGCCGCAAACATTGATCGACTGGATCAAGTTCACATGGGTATGGAATGAAGGGCGCTTTCAACGCCGACCCTTGTGTTTCGTCATCCCGACGAACTCCGGGATCCAGTTTCAAGGTGAACAAAATCAGGACGGCTGACCAGCCCTTCGGGTATTGAGCGCCGCCGGAATGACCAGCATGAAGCGCTTGCTTTCCAGGCAGTGGGCGGCGCCGGTGAAATCTGATCAAGAGAGAAAGAATTTGCCCGGATTACCAGCGTTCAAGTACGCGCCATTCAGGCATGGAATCTCGTCAGTCCCGGCTCAATCTGGAGGCAGCGGGCGAGTCGAAGGCGACCTGCTTGCGGAATCAATCGATCGCGCTGGCGCTTGCGCCTTGGCGCCGATTCGACTGGGTTTCCCTTCAGGCCTGAATCGATACACTGGGGATTCCCTTTCATGAATGGATGGCTACCATGTCAGTTGCAACTCCAACCTTGTCACGATCGCGCGATGATCGTGTGCTTGCCGGAGTCATGGGTGGAATCGCCCGGCGTTTCGGCTGGAACTCGACCGTGGTTCGCATCGTGTTCGTGGTCGTCTCGGTACTCTCGGCGGCGTTTCCGGGGATTCTCGTTTACCTCGCGCTATGGCTGCTGGTTCCACAGGACAACCTCTGAGTCTGATTGTGCGCACTCTGTTGATTGGGCTGGGTGTCATCTGGGCTTCGCCGAATACCTTGATCGGCCTCGTCGCTGGGGTGCTTGCACTCGCTGGCGGTGCAAAAATGCATCTGCGTCGAAGGGATCTGGCGATCGTGTTCGATCGAGTGCCGTTTGGACCGGGTGGTGCGATGACCCTCGGCAATTGCATCCTGCATACCGGCGACACGCTGGATACCGACTGCTCCACCTATGCGCATCAGGCTGGTCACGGCGCCGAGCCTCCGGTGCGTTTGTGCGATCACGAGCGCGCCCATGTCTATCAGGCGATGGTGCTCGGCCCGCTGTTCCTGCCGGTGTATCTGCTCAGCGGGGGAATCAGTGTGCGCAACCGCTTCGAGCGTGCAGCCGATCGGTACGCGCAGCGCGGGCATGGCTGGTGGCCGTGGCCGACAATGCGATCGCCGAACTCGACGCTATCCTGATGGCGCCTTCGGCGGCGGTTTCGGGTAGGTAATCAGGATTAGCAGATCATCGTCGCCGGTTTGTTGCAGCGCGTGGGTACTGTCCTTGTCGGCCGCGATTCGTTGACGACGTGTGTCGATCGATTCCTCGACGATACCCAACTGCATTCAATCTGCGGCGTCTCCGACCTCGGCAACACGCCTTATCGCGATGGCTCGGTTCCCTGCTATCTCTCCGAACCAATTATCGCCAACGACCCCAAAGGCGTCGCCACATTGTTCGTGGCGCTCGCCGAGGCGATGCACTGAGCAAAAGGAAAAAGCCCGGCGTCTGCCGGGCTTTTGATGATGGTGGAGCGGATGGGGATCGAACCCACGACCTCGTCGATGCGAACGACGCGCTCTCCCAGCTGAGCTACCGCCCCGTGAAACTGTTCGCGCGGCTGAATCATCGGTTGGGGCCGAATCCCTGCGCGGTTGCGGATCATATCGGAACGGGGTCGATGGCGCCAAGCCGGTGCCACGTATTTGGGATCCGGGCGGCCGAGGGTCATGCGTCGGCCAGTCGTGCCATCAATGCATCGTGCAGCAGCGGTTTGCGCCAGCCTTCGAGTGCGGCGGGCCATTGGCGTGACACGTACAGGCTTTCGAGGTGCCGGCGCGAGCAGAGCAGACCTTCGGGCAAATCGAGCTCGCTGGCGCGGGTGCAGACGATTTCCTTGAGGGAGCGGATCATGCGGCGCTCCTCGCCATCGGCCGCCGCCGGAATCGTTTCGAAATCGAGTTCGTCTTCGCTCAACGGGCGGCGCAGCACCTCGAACAACTCGGTGCGCTCGGCACCACGCAAGGCGCGCAAACCGCGGCCGCGTTCGGCGAGATCGTTGATGTTGGTGGGCGGACTCGCGCTGAAATCAAGCACGCGCGGATCATCGAGTATCCAGGGTCGCGGTTTGTCGATCCGGCGTGCCGTGGCATCGCGCCAGATCAGGACACGACGAAGCAGGGCCTGCTGTTCGCGCGACCAGTCAGCCGCGCCGCGATAGCCGATGTGTGGTTGCAGATCGGGCTCGCGATGGCGGGCGCGTTCGACCAGGCGTGCGCAATCCTCGGCATGCCACCCGGCATAGCCACGCTGGGCCAGGCGTGCCGACAAGTCGGCGTGGAGGACGGGCAGATGAACGACATCCTGCGCGGCGTATTCGAGCTGGGAAGGGCTCAGGGGACGTTGCAGCCAGTCCGATCGCGTTTCGCCCTTCGGCAGGTCGACGCCGCACACCGCGAGCACAAGTTTCTGATAGCCGAGGCCGGCTCCGAGTCCGCAAAAGGCCGCTGCAATCTGGGTATCGAACAAGGTGCCGAGGCTGTTCGGCAACAATGGACTCAGGGCATCCAGATCCTCGCTGGCGCTGTGCATGATCGAGATCGTCTGCGGATCGCCAAGCCGCGCGGCCAGATCGTGCATGTCGATGCCCGCAAGCGGGTCGATCAGGGCGATATGCTCGGCAATTTCGATCTGGATCAGGGCCAGCTTTGGCGCAAAGCTGTCGGTGCGCATGAACTCGGTATCAAGGCCAATCAGGTGACCGGGATGCTGATCGAGGTCGTGCAGTTTTTCGGTGCGGTCGATCCAGGCTGCCAATGTGCGCCTTCCTGTGCAGATACGGGAGTTGAACAGTGAGGGGCGCCCGCGGTTGCGGATGCCTCCCGCGATAGCCTAAGGTGCTGAGACGCTGCTGTCAGCCTTTCTGTGCGCACTCATGCCCGGTACCGAGAACGTCAACAAGCAACGCAACTGGGGCGGTGCACTCGGCATCCTCGTGTTGGCGTTTGCGCTCGGCTATCGGTTTTTCCCGGGCATCCTGCATGTCGAGCCGCAGACCCAGGTACAGACAACGACCACATCGCCGCAGATTGGCAAGCCCTGGGTCATTGATCGCAGCGAGCCTGTGGCCGGCGCGCAGCCGATTGTCGGCACGACGCTGGCCGAGGCGATCGCGATGGGGCCACCGGCGCCGGTGAGCAAGGAGGTCGCGGCGCTGCTGAAGTCTGCGCGCGAGCAGGAAGATGCCGGCAAGCTGTTTGAACCTCCCGGCAACAACGCCGTGGGCTTCTATCGCCAGGTTCTGGCCAAGGATCCCAACAATCCGGCCGCACACAACGCGCTGGCGCGCATCGGGGGCGCGGTGCGTGACTGGTCCCTCGCCGCCCTCGAACGTGGCGATGAGGCGGAAGCGCAACGCTACGCGACCCAGTTTGCCGAACTCCCGCACGCCCAGGCCGAGCTCGACAATCTGCGAGCGCGGCTGAAAACCCTGAGCCAGGTCATGCCGATGCTGACTACCGCGGCCGAGTTGCTCAAGCAGAACCGTCTGATAGGCGATGGCGAAAACAATGCGCTCGCGGTTTACCGGAAAGTCCTGAAGATCGATCCGGGCAATCGCATCGCGGATGAGGGCCTCGGCCGCATCGAGCGAGGCTATCTTGATCGCGCGCTTGGAGCTGCGGCACAGGATGACATCGTCAATGCGGACAAGATCCTTGCCGAGGCATCGTCGATCCGGCCAGGATCACAGGCCCTGCTTGACACGCGCTCGCAGGTCGAAGGCTTGCGTCGGCAGCGGGGCGAGACGGTGCTCGCGCAGGCCCGATCGGCGCTGGACTCCGGCAATGCCGATCTGGCCGAGAAGCTGGGCAAGGATGCACAGGCGATCAGCGCGGATCTGGCTGGACTCGACGAATTCAACAAGCGTCTGCGCAATGCGCGGCTTTACGCGAATTTTTCTCCTGGCCAGGTCTTCAGTGATCGCTTCCTGGACACCAGCGGGTCGGCGCCGCCCGTTGTCGTGATTCCGGCTGGCCAGTTCACGATGGGTTCGTCGGCCGACGAGGAGGGGCATCGCGACGATGAGGATCCACCGCGCAAGGTGATCATCACCAATGGATTTGCGATGGGCCAGAGCGAAGTCACGGTCGGCCAGTTCCGCGAGTTCGTCCGCGCCGTCGGATATCGTACCGATGGCGAGCGTGCCGGCACCGGCAGCGTCTACGACGAAAGCACAGGGCGCATGATCGATCGGCGTGGTATCGACTGGCAGCGCGATTACAAGGGTGATCGCGCCAGCGAAAAGCTGCCCGTGCTTGACGTTTCCTGGAACGATGCGAGCGAGTACGCCGCCTGGCTTTCGCAGCGCACGGGAAAGCGCTATCGGCTGCCGAGCGAAGCGGAGTTTGAGTACGCGCTGCGGGCCAACTCGACCACGCGCTACTGGTGGGGCGATGGCGATCCGACCAAGGTGTTGGCCAACTTCACCGGCGATGGCGATCGCTCACCGAGCAAGCGCAGCTGGGGGCGTTCGTTTGCGCGCTACCATGACGGTTACTGGGGTCCCGCGCCCGTCATGAGCTTCCCGGCAAACCCGTTCGGCCTGTTCGACATCGACGGCAACCTGTCCGAATGGGTCGATGATTGCTGGCATGACAACTATGTGCGCGCCCCACGCAGCAGCGTCGCCTGGATCAATCCGGGCTGTGAGCGACGCGTGATTCGCGGTGGATCCTGGGGCAGTGCGCCCTTGCAGATCCGATCGGCCTATCGTCTCGGTGTTGCGGCCGATACGCGCAGTGCGCGCGTCGGGTTTCGCATCGTGCGTGAGTTGTGAGGGGAATGAATGCGATGTCTGGGCCGGGGGTGGCGAATCAGGCGTCGGAAAACAATTGTCGCCCAGTCAGGCCGCGTTGCAGGCGAAAGGATAAGCTGCGCGCCAACACGAGGGAAATCGCATGGGACTCTTCGGTAATCGTTCGTCACAGGTCGGCCAGCAGGGCAGTCGGCGCGGCCTGAAGCTCTGGCCGATCCTCTTGTTCGGCCTCTATTTTGGCTACTACTATTTCAGCCACAGCAATGCCGCATCGTTTACCGGACGCAAGCAACTGCTGGATACCTCGGCCGAGGAAGAGGCGGCGCTGGGCCTGCAGTCCTATCGCGAAATCCTGCAGCAATCCGAAGTCATCCGCACCGGCAAGCTGCCCGAGGAAGTCCAGGGCATCGCCCAACGCCTGGTCGAAGCCGCGCCGAAAGTCGAGAAGTACCTGGCCGACACCGAGGGTACGCCGGCGAATACGGATTGGGGCTCGTATCAATGGCAGGTCAGCCTGATCCAGTCCGATCAGGTCAATGCGTTCTGCCTGCCGGGCGGCAAGATCGCCGTCTACACCGGCATCATCCCGGTGGCCAAGAATGACGACGGCCTGGCCGTGGTGATGGGGCATGAGATCGCCCATGCGCTGCTGCGACATGGTGGCGAACGCATGGCCCAGCAGAAGCTCGTGCAGATGGGTTCGATCGCCGCGAGCATGTCGACCGGTGACATGGATCCCCAGCAGCGCCAGATGGTCATGGCTGCGATCGGCGCAGGTGCCCAGTACGGCGTGATTCTGCCGTTTTCTCGCAGCCACGAATCCGAGGCCGACAAGGTCGGCCTTCTGCTCGCCGCCGCGGCTTGCTACAACCCTCAGGAGGCACCGAAACTCTGGGAGCGAATGGCCGCACTGGGCAATCAGAAACCACCCGAGTTCATGTCGACCCACCCGGCCGAAGGCACCCGCATCGAACAGCTCAATGCCTGGATGCCCGAAGCAATGCAGGTACGCCAGCAGTTCTGCGGCACCACACCCGCCGCGCAATAGGCAGGAAGCGCTTGTCAGCCCGCAAGTGTGCCCGTATCATTCGCGGCCCACTTCCGGAGAGGTGGCAGAGTGGTCGAATGTACCTGACTCGAAATCAGGCGTACGTGAATAGCGTACCGTGGGTTCGAATCCCACCCTCTCCGCCAGATACAAAAAAAGCCCCGCATGGGGCTTTTTTTGTATCTGTTGGTGCGGGTGTGTGGACGAACCCACCTGGGTCGACAAATTCATCTGGAATGAATTTGGACAGCCGAAGGGCTGGCCCGGAGCGCGCGGCGCGGAGGGTGAGGCTCAGGGATGAGCCGAACATATCCCACCCTCTCCGCCAGCTACAAAAACGAGCCCCGAAAGGGGCTTTTTTTGCAAGCATTGGCAAGCGGATTTCAGGCATCAACCAATCGCCTCGAGCATCGCTTCGGCGCTGGAAACCTTGAACTCGCCCGGCGCTTCGACGTGGAGCACCTTGACCACACCGTCCTCGGCATACAAGGCGAATCGCTTTGCGCGATCGCCCATGCCAAATGCGCTGGCATCGAACTTCAGGCCGAGGGATTCGGCGAACGCGCCGTTGCCGTCGGCGAGCATGGTCAGATCGGCCGGGACATTCTGATCCTTGCCCCAGGCACCCATGACAAAAGCGTCATTGACCGACATGCAGGCAACATCGACGCCCTTGGCCTTGAATGCGTCCATGTTCTCGACATATCCCGGCAGATGCTTGGCCGAACAGGTCGGCGTGAAAGCGCCGGGAACGGAAAAGAGCACCACCTTGCGGCCCTTGAACAGCTCGTCAGTGGTAACCGCCTGCACGCCGTCCTTGAGTGTGTTCAGAGTTGCCAGGGGAATCTTGTCGCCAGTCTTGATCGTCATCGGAAATCCTTGTTTTGTGTGAGTGCAACCCGGCCCATGATACGGCTGCCTGATGAATGATCCCATGCCCTTGAATCGCGATCTGAAAGCCATACGTTTGGATCAACGCGGCCGTGCGCCGCAACCGAACAGGATCAATACCATGAGCATTCCCCGTCACTCTTTGTGGAATCCCGGCAACACCCTCAATCGTGACCTGCGTCAGGTTTTCGACCGCTTCATCAACAACGATGAGACCGATCAGTCGAACGTGGTGACCAGCCAGTGGGCGCCGCGCGTGGACATTCGCGAGGAAGAAAAGCGCTTTGCGATTTTCGCCGACATTCCTGGCGTGGATCCGAAGGATATCGAGGTCAACATGGACAAGGGCATTCTCACCATCAAGGGCGAGCGCGCTTCGGAGTCGGTGACCGGGAGTGGCCAGTTCACCCGGGTAGAACGATCCAGCGGGACGTTCTATCGCCGATTCGCCTTGCCAGACAGTGCCGATGCGGAGAACATCAGTGCGTCCGGCAAGCATGGCGTTCTCGAAATTTCGATTCCGAAAAAGCCCGAAACGACGCCGCGGCGGATTACCATCAACGCCTGATCAGTTCATCTGCCTCAATGCCCACAGCCTGTGGCGGGGTGACTCGTCACAGGCTTTTTCTTTGCGGACAAACACGGCATGCAGTTCAAGGACTATTACGACATCTTGGGAGTGAAGCCCGATGCGACCGACGCGGAGATCAAGCGCGCGTATCGGAAGCTCGCTCGCAAGTACCATCCTGACGTCAGCAAGGAGGCCGGCGCAGAGGACAAGATCAAGGAAGTCAATGAAGCCTATGAGGCGCTCAAGGATGCCGAGCGACGGGGTGAGTACGATCAGCTCCGGGCAGGCGGGTATCGGGCGGGTGATGATTTTCGGCCGCCACCGAACTGGCAAGGACGGCAGGGCGGCGGCGGGTTCGAGGAGGCGGATTTCAGCGACTTCTTCGAGTCGGTGTTTGGTCGCGGCGCTGGCGCTGCACGCGGCCGTTCCGGTCCGCGGCGTGGCACTGATCTGCAGGCCCGCATAACCATCGACCTGGCCTCGGCGTTCAGCGGCGCGCGTGAGCGCATCACCCTGCGCGATCCGGTGCAGGGCGAGCGCACGCTGGAGGTCAAGATCCCTGCCGGCATCGAACCCGGCAAGCAGATCAGGCTCAGCGGCCAGGGCAATCCCGGGAGCGCAGGCGGGCCTGCGGGCGATCTGCTGCTTGAAGTCGGTGTGCGCGAAGACGGTCGCTTCAAGCTCGACGGACAAAACGTCATCGCCGTCGTGCCGATCACACCTTGGGAGGCGGCCCTCGGTGCCACGGTAAAGGTGCCGACGTTGGCCGGAGAAGTCGAGTTGCGTGTCCCGGCCGGTTCGAATACGGGCAGCAAGCTGCGATTGCGCGGACGCGGTTGGCCGGGCAAGGTTGCAGGCGATCAAATCGTGGTGCTCGAAATCCAGACACCACGCGCCGAAACCGACGAGCAGAAGCGAATCTACGAGTCGATGGCCTCAAGCTTCGACTTCAAGCCGCGAGGCTGATGGCGGGAAGCTCAGCCGGATCGCAAACGAGGCCAGCAGGGAATACGAACGGGATGCTGGTCCTGTTCATATGAGCGGTGTTGAAGGCAGACAACCCGGTGCTCCGGTTGGAAGCGTAGCGGCACGTCAATTGTCACGCGCCGGCGAATCGTCGAACCGTCTTTTGGAGAAACCCCTCTCGGCAGGCTCTGGAGAGGCGTTCATCGGCAAGCGCGCTGTTTACGAGGATGAAAGGCTCGCCCCTGAAGTGGCTCCTGCTGGGTAGAGGCGAAAATGGATTTCGCTTTTCGCACTCCCCACTCCCACCGCTCCCGCTCTACTTCGGCATGTGCTCGTTGATCGCCTTGATCAGCTCGTCTTCGTTGATCGGTTTGGTCACGTAGGTTCTGGCACCCTGGCGCATGCCCCAGACACGGTCGGTCTCCTGATCCTTGGTGGTGACGAGGATGATCGGGATGTGACTGGTCTTGGCGTCCTTGGCCAGCGTGCGCGTGGCCTGAAAGCCATTGAGGTTCGGCATCACCACATCCATCAGGATAAGGTCAGGCAATTCACGTTTGGCCACTTCGACCCCGGCTGAACCGTCTTCCGCAGTGATCACCTCATGCCCGAGCTTTTCACAAATGCGCTTTAGCCCGACCAGTTGGGAAGGAGAATCGTCAACAATAAGTACTCGCGCCATGATTGGTCCCGTGGTCCCCTGATGCCGGATGGCTTCTGCATTCTAGCCATGCCATCGCTTCATCACCAGCGAACGCTGTCACCCAATTCGAACAAGGGTGCGACCAAATGACTCGCCAGCGAGCATCTTGGCGAAAACAGGATCAAGTTCGTCGAAACCAGTCTCTTTTGTCGCGATCTTGTCCAGATTCGCTGGCTTCCAGTCATCGGCCAAATGCTGCCAGATGTCGTCCCGGATCGAGCGCGCCGTGCCGGCCGAGGCGATTCCAAGCAGGCTGAGGCCGCGGATGATGAAGGGCATGACCGTTGTCGCCAACTCGATTCCGCCGGCATTGCCGCAGATCGCGATGTTTCCGTAGGGCTCGATCACTCGACTGAGCCCAGCCAGCATGTCGCCGCCGACGTTGTCGATTGCCCCCGCCCAGCGTGCGGTTTCAATTGGACGCTGGCTCCAGAACAACTCCTTGCGGGAAATGCACTGCTTTGCTCCGAGTCCGATCAGGAAGTCGAACTGATCGGCTTTTCCAGTAATCGCGTGCGCGCTGTAGCCGGCGCACGTGAGGATATCGATCGCCAGCATGCCGACGCCGCCGCTGGCGCCAGTCACGACGATTGGCCCAAGTTCCGGCGTCTGTCCGTTTTGCTGCATGCGGTAGAGCGAGAGGGCGGCGGTGAAGCCCGCCGTGCCGATGATCATCGATTCGCGCAGGCTCAGACCGGCGGGAAGCTTGATCGCCCATTTTGATTCGAGCCGCACGTATTCGGCGTAGCCGCCATCACGCGTCTCGGAAAGGCCGCAACCCGTGCACAGAACCGCATCGCCTTCCTTGAAGGCCGGATCGGTTGATGCGGCGACATAGCCGGCCACGTCGATCCCGCCATTGAGCGGAAATCGCCGCAGAATCTTGCCCTTGCCGGTTCCGGCCAGGGCATCCTTGTAGTTGACCGACGAATAGGCGGCCTTGACCAGCACCTCGCCGGGCGAAAGCTCGTCAACGCGCATTTCCTCGATGCCGGCGCGGTAGCCCTGGTCATCGTTGTGGATGCGGAATGCGCGGAAGGGGGTGTTCATGAGCGTGGACTCCAGTCTCCGGCCCTGTTTGGCCGGTCGAGCCCGGAATCCGGACTCTTCGGCCAACTCGGGATATCCGATCAATTCGCCTTGTGGATCGACCGTTTGTCGACTGACAGCGCCGCCTCGTGGACGGCTTCGCTCAGGGTCGGGTGGGCATGGACGATGCGGGCGAGATCTTCGGCACTGCCCTTGAACTCCATGGTGACGACGGCTTCGGCAATCAGTTCGGAAACGACTGGGCCGACCATGTGTACGCCGAGGATGCGATCGGTTTCGGCATGCGCGATGATTTTCACGTGGCCTGCGGTTTCATTCATCGCGACGGCGCGGCCGATCGCGGCGAACGGGAACGATCCTGTCTTGTACGGGATGCCCGCTTCCTTGACCTGGGCTTCGGTCTGGCCGACCCAGGCGAGTTCCGGTTCGGTGTAGATGACCCAAGGGATGGTGTCGAGATTGACGTGACCGGCCTTGCCGGCAATCAGTTCGGCGACGGCGATGCCTTCCTCGGAGCCCTTGTGCGCAAGCATCGGGCCGCGTACGCAATCGCCGGCAGCCCAGATGCCTTCGACGCCGGTCCAGTTGTGCTCGTCGACTTCAACACGGCCGCGGTCATCGAGTTTGACGCCGGTGTTGTCGCCCAGCAGGCCTTTGGTGGCCGCACGCCGACCGACCGCGACCAGCAGCTTGTCGACTTCGAGGGTCTGCTCGCCCTTGGCATCGGTGTAAGTGAGGGTGACGCCGTTCTTGCCGACTTCGGCCTTGCCGAGCTTGGCACCAAGACGGATGTCGAGACCCTGCTTCTTGAATTCGCGCGCGGCAACCTTGGCGATGTCGGCATCGGCGGTGCTAAGGAAATCCGGCAGTGCTTCGAGGATCGTGACTTCGGATCCGAGGCGCTTCCAGACGCTGCCGAGTTCGAGGCCGATGACGCCCGCGCCGATGACGCCAAGACGCTTCGGTGTTTCGCTGAAATCGAGCGCGCCGGCGTTGTCGACGATGTGCTTGCCATCGAATTTGGCGAACGGCAGCTCGATCGGCGACGAGCCGGTGGCGATGATGATGTTGGTTGCGCTGTAGTCGGTGCTCTTGCCGTCGGCTGCCTTCACCGAGACAACGCGATTGGCCTTGAGTGTCGCGAAGCCGCTGATCGCGGTGACCTTGTTGGCCTTGAACAGCGAAGTGATGCCGCCAGTGAACTGCTTGACGATCTTGTCCTTGCGTCCAACCATCGTGCCGACATCGATCTTTGCGTCTTTCGCGCTGATGCCGTGCGCCTCGAATCCGTGTGTCAGATTGTGGAACTGCTTGGACGAATCGAGCAGGGCCTTGGACGGAATGCAGCCGATATTGAGGCAGGTGCCACCAAGGGCAGGCTTGCCATCCTTGCCAATGAAGTCGTCGATGCAGGCGGTCTTCATGCCGAGTTGTGCGGCGCGGATCGCGGCCACATAACCGGCCGGGCCGGCTCCGATGATGAGGACGTCGTAGGTTTGTTCGCTCATTTCATTTGCTCACATCGGGAATGGGGAATAGGGAATAGGGAATGGTAAAAGCGGAGCGGAATGGCTCTCACCATTCCCGATTCCCCATTCTCTATTCCCGGATGTTGCTCGGAATCAGATTCCGAGCAACATCGTGTGCGGATTCTCCAGCTGGTTCTTGATGTCGACGAGGAACAGCACTGCGTCTTTGCCGTCGATGATGCGGTGGTCGTAACTGATCGCGATGTACATCATCGGTGCGGCGACGACCTGGCCGTTTTCGACGATCGCGCGCTCCTTGATCGTGTGCATGCCGAGGATGGCACTCTGCGGCGGATTGACGATCGGCGTCGAGAACAGCGAGCCGAAGGTGCCGCCGTTGGTGATCGTGAAGGTGCCGCCCTGCAGATCCTCAAGCGTGATGCCACCTTCGCGCGCACGTGTGGCGAAGTCGATGATGGCCTTTTCGACATCGGCGAAGCTCATGTCCTGGGCATCGCGCAAGACCGGCGTAAGCAGTCCGCGATCGGTCGACACTGCAATCGAAATGTCCTGATAGCCGTGGTAGATCACGTCATTGTCGTCAACCGAGGCATTCACGACCGGGTAGCGCTTGAGTGCTTCGGCCGCCGCCTTGACGAAGAAGCTCATGAAGCCGAGCTTGACGCCGTGGGTTTTCATGAACTGCTCACCGAGTTGCTTGCGCATCTTCGCGACTTCGGTCAGGTTGACTTCGTTGAACGAGGTCAACATCGCGATCGAGTTCTTCGAGTGCATCAGGCGCTCGGCGATCTTGGCGCGCATGCGCGTCATCGGCACGCGCTCCTCGGGGCGATTGCCCGGGGTTGGCGCGACGGCGGACTTGCTTGCCGCAGGCGCGGGAGCCTTGGCGTGCTGGACCAGGTCTTCCTTGGTCACGCGTCCGTCGCGGCCGGTGCCCTCGACCTGGGTCGGGTCGATTTTCTCTTCGGTCGCAAGCCGACGTCCGGCCGGCGAGAGTTCCTCGACGCCCTTGGCCGGTGCCTTGGCTTCAGTCTTCTCCGCCTTCTTGTCGGCCTTCGGCGCGTCGGCTTTCTTGGCCTCGGCAGCCGGCGCTGCAGCGGCCGCGCCTTCCTCGATCACGCCAAGCAATTCGCCGCTGGTCACGGTTGCGCCGGTTTCGGCATTGATCGACTTGAGCACACCGTCGGCGGGTGCGGGCACTTCAAGGACAACCTTGTCGGTTTCGAGGTCGACCAGGTTCTCGTCGCGTTTGACCGCGTCGCCGGGCTTCTTGTGCCAGGTGGCGATGGTCGCGTCGGAAACGGATTCGGGGAGAACCGGAACTTTGATTTCAAGGCTCATGAGTGCTGTCCTGGGGCTTCAATGCGATGCAATGGATTCGGGATGTTGTTCGCTTATTCGAGAGCGTAGTCGCTGCTGATCGGTGAGACCAGCGCCTGCTCGACGAGCGCGGCCTGTTCGGACAGATGGCGGGCGAGGTGGCCGCAGGCCGGTGCCGGGGAGCGTGCCCGACCGGCGTAGGCGATCGTCTGCTTGTTCGATGCGACGGCCTGCAGATGATGCTTGATCTGGTACCAGGCGCCCTGGTTCATCGGCTCTTCCTGACACCAGATGATTTCCCGTGCTGCCGTATATTTGGCCAGTTCATCCTTCGCTTCGGCGCGCGGGAACGGATAGAGCTGCTCCACGCGCAGGATCGCGACATCGTTGATCTCGCGCTTGGCCGCTTCTTCGATCAAATCGTAGTAGACCTTGCCCGAGCAGAACACGACGCGCTTGACCTTCTTCGCGTTGCCCGCAGTCGCATCGGGAATGACCAGATGGAAATGGCCGTTGCTCAAGTCGTCAAGTGTGGACACGGCCAGCTTGTGGCGCAGCAGCGACTTTGGCGTCATCACGATCAGTGGCTTGCGACAGGCGCGCAGCATCTGGCGGCGCATCATGTGAAACATCTGCGCGGGCGTGGTCGGCACGCAAACCTGCATGTTTTCCATTGCGCAGAGTTGCAGATAGCGCTCAAGGCGCGCCGAAGAGTGCTCAGGGCCCTGGCCTTCGTAGCCATGCGGCAGCAGCAGGACGATTCCGCACAGGCGGCCCCACTTGGCTTCTCCCGAGGAGATGAACTGGTCGATGACGACCTGGGCGCCATTGGCGAAATCGCCGAACTGCGCTTCCCAGATCACCAGCGTGTTCGGAGTGGCCGTCGCATAGCCATATTCGAACGCCATGACGGCTTCTTCGCTGAGCAGCGAATCGATGATCTCGACCGTGGCATCGGCGCGAATGCTTTTGAGAGGCACATGATGCGAGCCGCTTTTCTGGTCGTGCATGACGGCATGGCGATGGAAGAAGGTGCCGCGTCCCGCATCCTGACCGACCAGGCGCATGTTGTAGCCGTCGGCGATCAGCGTTCCATAGGCGAGATTTTCCGCGAACCCCCAATCGATCGGCTGCTCGCCGGAAGCCATCTTTTCACGATCGGCATAGATCTTGGCCACGCGCGGATGCAGGGTGATACCCGCTGGCACCTTGAGCAGGCTGCGATCGACGGATTCGATTTCTGTTGGTTCGACGCCGGTCTTGACGATCTCGAAAATGTCATTCGCCAGATGCTTGGACCAATCGACACCGTGCGCATCGTGGTAGTCCGCATCGACACCGGGAATCGGCGCACCCGCTTCGAGCAGCTTGCGGTAGTTGTCGACCATCGCCTTCGCTTCGTCGGCGGTGATGATGCCTTCGCCGATCAGCTTGTCGGTGTAGAGCTCACGCAGCGGTGAACGGGCGCGGATTACCTGGTACATCAATGGTTGCGTGGCTGCTGGCTCGTCGGCTTCGTTGTGGCCATGGCGGCGGTAGCAGACCAGGTCGATGACGACATCACGCTTGAACGTCTGCCGATAGTCGAAAGCCAGGCGGGCGACAAAGAGTACAGCCTCCGGGTCATCGCCATTGACGTGGAAAACCGGTGCATTGACCATCTTGGCGACATCGGTGCAGTACAAGGTCGAGCGCGCGTCGTGCGGATTGGAGATGGTGAAGCCGACCTGGTTGTTGATGACGATATGCACGGTGCCGCCAACGCAAAAGCCGTTGGCTTGCGACATGTTGAACAACTCCATCACTACGCCCTGGCCGGCAAAGGCGGCATCGCCATGAATCAGGACCGGCACGACATGTTCGCGATTCTTGTCGCTGCGATGGGTCTGGCGTGCGCGCACCGATCCGGCAACGACCGGATCGACAATTTCCAGGTGTGAGGGATTGAAGGCAAGGGCGACGTGCACCGTGCGTCCGGGCGTGAGCACGTTGGCGCTGAAGCCCATGTGGTACTTGACGTCACCGGATCGGGCTGGATCTTCCTGATGCTCGAAGCGTCCTTCGAACTCATCGAACAACTTCGAGGGCGGCTTGCCGAGAATATTCACCAGCACGTTGAGGCGTCCGCGATGAGCCATGCCAATGACCATGTCATTGAGACCGGCGCTGCCGCCGCGGCGGAGCAACTCATCGAGCATCGGTATCAGGCTGTCACCGCCTTCGAGGCCAAAGCGCTTCTGACCCACGTACTTGGTGTGCAGATAGCGCTCAAGGCCATCGGCCTGGGTCAGCTTGCCGAGCAGGCGCTTCTTTTCCTCATTGTCGAGCTTGAACTGGCCGGCCGTGCCTTCGAGTTGTTCGTGCATCCATTGGCGCTGACTGGCATCCGAAATATGCATGAATTCGACGCCGATGCTGCTCGCATAAGTCGCCTTGAGCAGGGCGAACAAGTCGCGCAGCTTGAGGCGCTGCGGACCTGACAGTGATCCGGTGTTGAACTCGGTATCGAGGTCGGCGTTGGTGAGACCATGGAAAGCCAGTTCGAGATCGGGCGCCGCCGGTCGCGGCAGCAGACCCAGTGCCGCAAGTTCTTCCTTGCCATAGGTATTGGCGAGATCGAGCGGATCCAGTGCGGCCGCAAGGTGACCGCGCGAGCGATAAGCGGTGACCAGCTTGAGCACACCGGCCTGCTTCTGCGCTTCGGCATTGTCCACCGCAAACGTCGCCGTCGCCGTGTGTGCGCTGCCCCGGCGTTGCGCGGCCTCGATGCGTGCAATCGCCGCGGAATGTGGAACTTCGCGGACTGACGATCCTTTCAGCGATCCGAAGTACGCGTTCCACTCACTGGAGACCGCGGATGGATTGTTTAGCCAGATCTCGTAGAGGTCTTCGATGAAAGCCGCATTGCCGCCGGAAAGGGCGGAGGTGCTCTGGAACTGCTGCAAGAGTGTCGAGGAAGTCACGCGGGCTCCGGGTGGCGGGGAGTGCCGTATTGGGTTCGGGAGAAAGTTGGGGGCGAATGATCAGGCGATCGTGCAAGCAGCCTGCGCACAACCTTTGATTATAGCCGCTGGGCGCGCCAATTGCTGCATTGCGGCAGCACGCGCGCACCACGTTCAAGCGGCATGTTCAGGTGGCAGACATGCGCCCATTGAAAGGCATCTGGCCGCGCGTGGCTCAGATTTCGAGGCGGCGCATTTCCGCCAATTCCTCACTGCGCTCCCAGACCGCGTTGAACAGATCCCGGAGTTGTGCCCTGCGCCCTGGACCGCGCGTGCTGCCCTCGCCATCGAAACGACTGGCAAGCGTGCGCTCGAACCATGCGCCACGATCGCTGATGACGAAGCATCCGGCGTATTGATGATCGATTTCCTCAACCGGTGTGCGGAACGCGAAACTGCTGCTGAGGCGCTGCGACAGGGCAACCAGGCGGTTGCCGTCGGCGCGTGCTCCGCTCGGTGCCTGGATCAGGATGCGGATGCTCGAGTTCGCACCCGAGATGGCGATTTTCTTCAGCGCTTCGACCACATCGGCATGGTCGTAGATGTCGGCTTCGAGTTCGCGCATGTAGATGCAGGCTTCGCGGCGTGCGGTCGCGAGTACCGCAAGCACGGCGGCGCGCGTGGATTCACGATCCGTGCTGGTCAGCAGGTTTTCGTCATGCGCAGGGATGGGTGATGGATGGCGCGGCTCCAGCGGGGGGATCGCGATGCGCATATGCCGATGCAGGATTCCGCACTCGTCGAACTCCTCGCCGTAGGCCTCGAAGCCGGCGCGCTCGTAAAACGCCAATGCATGCGACTGTGCGTGGATTTCGATTTCCCTGAAATGGCGTGCGCGTGCGAGTTCGAGGAGCACGCGCAGGATCGAATCGCCGACGCCGCGGCCACGCCAGTCGGCAACGACCGCCATGCGCCCGATCGTGCCTTTCGGCGTCAGTCGGCCGGTTCCAATTGACTGGCCGTTCTGGTCGCGGGCGATGACATGCTGGGAAACAGCGTCGAGCTCATCCCATTCCTCATCCTCCGGAACTGCCTGTTCGATCACGAAAACCGCATCGCGCACGCGGCGCAGGTCGGCCATGTCGGCCGCCCAGGTGGCAGGTTCCACGGTGAAGTCCGCGTTGATCATGATCGACTCCGGCTCAGGGCGAGATGTCCAGCGTTGACGAGAGTGAGCAGCAGATCCAATGATGCCGTATCCAGCGTTGCAAGTTCGCTCGATTCCAGCGTGGCGCGACCACAGATCCTTTCGGCCAGGCTGCGCGGGCAGGGGTACGCTTCACCAGCGACAAACAGGGTGGCGCCGCGAGCCGCCTTCGACCAGGCCAGTCGCGTCCATGGATTGAACTGCAGTTGGGCGCCCGCTGCAAGCCGGCGGATGAATTCGGCAGGGTTCAATGGCTTGCTGCGCGGCACGGCCTCGTGCGCGGCACGGTAACGGGTGATGAACGATCCGAACCAGCCGCGCAGCGTGGACGCGTCAACCGCCAACGAATCCCGCAAGGTCTGTCCGATTTTTTCCAGCGCCTTGTCATCAATCTCGCCGGCGGCCTTTGCCGGCAAAATCCGCGCATCCGAATAGCGCATCTCGTCAGCCATGCGTTCGGCGACAAAACCGGCGAAATCCGTGATCATCTCGGCGACGGCCGGAGCGCGCATGCCGACTGAAAATGTCAGACACGCACCTTCGGCGATGCCATGGTGGGCAATGCCGGGCGGCAGGTAGAGCATGTCGCCGGGCCCGAGCAGCCACTCGTGGCTCGGCGTGAATTCGCTCAGCAGCTTGAGTTCAACGTCGTCCCTGAAGCGCTTCGGTGCATTGGCATCCGTGTTGATCTGCCAGCGTCGGCGACCGAGGCCCTGGATCAGGAAGACGTCGTAGTGGTCGACATGCGCGCCGACCGAGCCACCATCTTCGGCATAACTGACCATGACGTCGTCAACGCGCCAGCTGGGCAGGAAGTCGAAATGTCCAAGCAGCCCGGCCACATCGGCGTCCCACTTGTCGACATCCTGCACGAGCAGGGTCCAGTGTGATTCCGGCAGGTCGGCAAAATCGGTTTCGGCGAATGGCCCATTACGCACGGTCCAGCGATCGCTTGCCGGATTGTGCGCAATCAGGCGCGACAGGGCGAAATCCTCGCAGGCCAGACCAGCCAGGTCATCCGGCGCCAGCGGACTGGAGAACTCCGCAAACGCATTGCGGATCAGCAGCGGTCGCTGTTGCCAGTAGTCGCGCAGAAACGCCGCCGGCGACATGCCGAGAAAGTGTTTGCTGGTTGCTGTCGTTTCAATCATTGAATCGGAGATTCCCATGTCCGGCTTTCCGTTGACCGCTTGCGCCCACTGGTTGCCGTGAACGCATCCGCACGGCGAATCGGCACCAGCATGTTCGAGTCCGGCGTTTGCTCAATTGCAGGATGAACTGTTTGTCGAGCGTGGCTGGAATCTGCCGGGTCAACCGGCCCGGCGCTCAGATGTTTCGTGCGAGCCGCTCGGCCAGGCCCGTATAGCCACCGGGTGTCATGTCGAGCAGGCGTTGCTTGTCGGCCTCGGGCAATGCCAGCACTTCGATGAATACGCGCAGAGATTCGCGGGTGATGCCCTGGCCGCGGGTGAGGGTCTTGAGTTGCTCATAGGGATTTGGCAGCCCATGGCGGCGCATGATCGTCTGCACGGCTTCAGCGAGGACTTCCCAGCTTGCATCGAGATCGGCATCGATGCGCGTTGCGTCGACCTGCAGCTTGGCCACGCCCTTGGACAGCGAATCGAGGGCGATCAGGGTATGGCCGAAAGCAGTGCCCAGCGCGCGCAGCACGGTCGAATCGGTCAGATCACGCTGCCAGCGGCTGATCGGAAGTTTGGCGCTGAAATGCTCGAACAGCGCATTGGCGATGCCGAAGTTGCCTTCCGCGTTCTCGAAATCGATCGGATTGACCTTGTGCGGCATCGTCGAAGAGCCGACTTCGCCGGCCTTCAGGGTCTGGCGGAAGTAACCGAGCGAGATATAACCCCAGATGTCGCGGGCGAAATCGATCAGGATCGTGTTGCTGCGGCGAGTGGCGTCGCTGATCTCGGCAATGCAGTCGTGCGGTTCGATCTGCGTCGTGTAGGCATTGAACACAAGACCGAGGCTCTCGACGAAGCGTTGCGCAAATGCCGGCCAGTCGACTTCCGGATACGCCACGACGTGTGCGTTGTAGTTGCCAACCGCACCATTGATCTTGCCGAGCAGATCGACATTTGCGATTTGTGCGCGTTGCCTGCCCAGTCGCGCGACGACGTTTGCGATCTCCTTGCCGAGCGTGGTCGGTGAGGCGGTCTGGCCGTGCGTGCGCGAAAGCATGGGCTGAGCGGCGAAAGCCTCGGCGATTGCGCGCAGTCGGCTGCTCAACGCGTCGAGCGTCGGCAGCAGTACCCGATCGCGGGCGTCGCGCAGCATCAGCGCATAGGCGAGATTGTTGATGTCCTCCGACGTGCAGGCGAAGTGGACGAATTCCTTTGCGGCTGCCAGTTCGGGAATGCCGCCGATGCGTTCCTTGATGAAATACTCGACCGCCTTGACGTCGTGATTCGTCCCGTGCTCGATGGCCTTGATGCGCTCGCCATCGGCGATGCTGAAATCATCGGCAATCGCTGCAAGAGCGCTGCGCACCGCCACCGGGAAAGGTGCAACTTCGGCAATTCCCGCTTCGTCGGACAAGGCGATCAGCCAGCGGATCTCGACCAGTACGCGGCGCTGCATGAGGCCGAATTCGCTGAAGATCGGCCGCAACGCCTCGACCTTGGCGGCGTAGCGCCCATCCAGTGGCGAAAGGGCAAGCAGGGGATGGCTCATTTCGATTTCTCGCTGGGGGCTGGCGGGTGGTCGGGTTTGACCGTGATCGCCTGGGCGCGGGCGCCCTGCATGGTGCGCACAGTCAGGCTGAAGCCATCGAACTTCAGCGACTCGCCCTCGGTCGGCAGGCGTTCAAGCCGATGCACGATCAGGCCCCCGACCGAGTTGACCTCGCCGGGTGCTTCGATGTCGCGGTCCAGCAGGCGTTCGAGACGATAGATCGGCATGCTGCCCGGTATGGTCATTGTTCCATCGGGAGCGCGCAGCGGCGTATCGCCCCGCGTGCTGCGATGTTCATCCTCGATGTCGCCGACAACAACCTGCACGACATCGAACAGGGTGAAGAAGCCGACCACGCGACCGCCCTCCTCGGTAGCCAGGGCGAACTGCGTGCGCCCGGTGCGGAAGCGACGCAGCATTTCCAGCACCGGCGTGTCGAGCGGAACGATGATGGCTGGGCGCAGCAGGGGAATCATGTCCTCGATGCTGCCCTGGTCGGCGATCGCGAGGAGCAGATCCTTCACGTGCAGGATGCCGCGCACATGTTCGAGGTTGGCATCGAACCAGGGGTAGCGACTGAACTGCGATCGGCGGATTTCCGCGAGCACCTCGTCCTGGGTCTGACCGTCGTGCAGTGCGCCGAGTTGGTCACGGGTGCGCAACAGGTCGCCAGCGACCAGTTCGGGCAGGTCGAGGGCATGACTCATCATCGCAAACGCCTCGCCCGACTCGCGCATGGCGCGGTTGCCATGCAGGATCAGCTTGAGCTCGTCGCGCGAGTAGTGGTGCTCGTGTGCGTTGGTCGCGCCAAGTCCGAACACGCGCAGCATCAGGTTCGCGCTGGCATTGAGGATCCAGATCGCCGGATACATGATCCAGTAGAAGACGTAAAGCGGAGTCGCCGTCCATGCCGAGGTGTGCTCGGGTCGGCGGATCGCGAGTGTCTTGGGCGCCAGTTCGCCAAGCACGATATGCAGGAACGAGATTACCGTGAATGCGAAAACGAACGAGATGATGTGGATCGTATCTGCCTGCAAGCCACCGAAATGCGACAGCACCGGTTGCAACAGGCTGGCAAACGCCGGTTCACCGATCCAGCCGAGGCCAAGCGAGGCGAGGGTAATGCCGAGCTGGCAGGCCGACAGATAGGCATCCAGGTGGGCATGCACGCTGAGCAGGATGCGTCCACGCCAGCCGATGCGTTCGGCCAGGCCCACGGCCTGGGTATGCCGCAACTTGACCAGCGAAAACTCGGCTGCGACGAAAAATCCATTGAGGACGACCAGCAGGAACGCAGCGAGTATGTAAAAAGCGTTGGCGAGCATTGCTCGGAAAGGCGGGGACGGGCTGTGAAGTTTAGCATTCTGGAAGGAGCGGGAGTGGGGAGTGGGGAGTTGGGAGTGGGAAGTGGGAGAAAGCGGGGAGTGGGGAGTAGGGAGTAGGGAGTGGGAAAGCAGTTTTTCGCAAGGTGATGCGCTTTTGTCTGTTTCATTTCCAGCCCGTTTTTGTCCTTTAGAAAGCTCCTTCAATCATCAGCGCGCTGATTCGCTCTCTTACTCTCTACTCCCCACTCTCTACTCCCGCTCCTCCACACAGCTATAATCGTCGACCCCTTTTCTCTCCACTTTCAGGATCCTGCGATGAGCGATTTCCGCATCGAACGCGACAGCATGGGCGAACTCAAGGTTCCGGCTGATGCCTTGTATGGTGCGCAAACCCAGCGCGCCGTGCAGAATTTTCCGATTTCCGGCCTGACCATGCCGCGCGAGTTCATTCGCGCGCTCGGCCTGATCAAATCGGCGGCGGCACACGCCAATGCCGATCTTGGTCATCTGAAGAAGTCCCAGGCCAAGGCGATCCGCAAGGCGGCTGAGCGTGTTGCCAAGGGCGAATTCGATGCGCATTTCCCGATCGATGTGTTCCAGACCGGTTCGGGTACTTCGTCGAACATGAACGCCAACGAGGTGATCGCGCACGTTGCCGCGGCGGCAGGAACCAGGGTTCATCCGAACGACGACGTCAACAATGGCCAATCCTCGAACGACGTGATCCCCACCGCAATCCAGCTCAGTGCCGTGCTGACCGTCAGCGAAAAGTTGCTGCCTGCACTGGCTCATCTGAAAGCGATGCTCGACAAGCGCGCCCGGGAACTCAAGAAGGTCGCCAAGACCGGGCGCACGCATCTGATGGACGCGATGCCGGTTACTTTCGGACAGGAGATCGGGTGCTGGTCGGCGCAGATCGGCTCGAACATCGAGCGCCTGAATGATGCGCTCAAGCGTGTGCGCAAACTGCCCCAGGGCGGGACCGCCGTCGGCACCGGCATCAATGCCGACCCGAATCTGGGCCCTGCCATCTGTGCCGAGTTGAGCCGCATGACCGGCGTCCGCTTCGAGGCGGCACCGAATCTGTTCGAAGGCATCAGCACGCAGGACGCGGCGGTTGAACTCTCGGGTCAGTTGAAGACCCTCGCGGTCGGATTGATGAAGATGGCCAACGACCTGCGCTGGATGAACTCAGGGCCGCTGGCCGGCATTGGCGAAATCGAATTGCCGGCACTGCAGCCGGGATCCTCGATCATGCCGGGCAAGGTCAACCCGGTGATTCCGGAGGCGCTGGCGATGGTTTGCGCCCAGGTGATCGGCAACGACACGACGATCACGATCGCCGGACAGAGCGGCAATTTCCAGCTCAACGTGATGCTGCCGGTAGTCGCGCTGAACCTGCTGCAGTCGATCGAGATCCTTGCCAATGCGTCGCGTGCGCTCGCCGACAAGGCGATTGCCGGCTTCAAGGTGCGCGAGGACAACATCCGCGAGGCGCTCGACCGCAATCCGATCCTTGTCACCGCATTGAATTCGGTTATTGGCTACGATGTCGGTGCGGCGACTGCGAAACAGGCCTACAAGGAAGGTCGTCCGATCATCGATGTCGCCCTCGAGACGACCGGGCTGAGTCGCAAGCAGCTCGGCGAGTTGCTCGATCCGATGACCTTGACCAAGGGTGGAATCCACGGTGGTTCCGCAGGCGGTTGAGGTCGAGATCGATGCAGTCACGGAAAGGGTGGCACGTTTCGTGAATATCGCTCGCTCAAGCGTGGCCAATGGCACATGTCCCGAACTCGGGCTCAGTTCAAGTTGGCAGGGATGTGTCGCCGCGTTTTGCGACGGCGGAATCAATGTCTTGTTCCGGCACATGCCGGGACGTGTCGGGCGCCCGCATGGCGCTCCGATGGGCCGGCGTGAAAGTCCACGCCAGCTGTAATCCAATGCCGGTGGACGATCCTCGCAAGCGGATTTTTCCCGCCACACGTTTGCCATGAATTCAAGATCGGAGTGTTGAGATGAAAAAGTTTTTCTTCGCGCTGACGGCGATGGTCGCCAGCAGCGCATTCGCACAGCAGAATGTCGACATCACTGCCGAGCAGTTCAACAGCGGTGCAGCGAACGCCGAGCTGACCACGCTGGGCCGCCAGGCGGCAACGTCTGGCAAGCGCCTGGTGGTGACTGCGCCGCAGCATTGGCATGCCCAGATTGCTGCACGCATTCGTGCCGGTGGTGATGCCGAGATCGTGCTCAAGGACGGTTTCTACGAAACCTTGCTCGTGCGTGTCGAGGACAAAGCGGCTGAGCCAGCCAAGCCAGAACCTGCACCTGCACCGGTTGCGGCAGCCGCCAAGCCGACACCTGCGCCGGTCGCTGCGCCGCCAAAGCCGGTCCGTGTAGCGGAGCCACCCAAGGTCGAGGAGCCGCCGCCGGCCGCACCAGCGGTCGTCGAAACACCCGCTCCACCACCCGAGCCCGTCATCGAGGCGCCCGTTGCAAAGCAGGAGCCTGCCACGGCCGTTGTCGAGGAAGCGCCCGCCCCAGCTCCTGCGGCACCGGTTGTGGTCGATCCCAAGGCGCCGATCATGCTGGTCACCACCGAGCCCGGTGATGCCGATCAGTTACGCGAATCGATGGAAAAGCGCTACAACGAAGGCAAAAGCATCAGCGAGCGGGTTGAGCCAAGCGGTCTTCGCGAGGGTGATGTCATCTATACCGGCACGAGCGCGGCGGTTGTTGTGCGTCGCGAAAACAACCGCATGATCCGCATGTGGCTGGTCGGCTCACTCAACCTGAATCAGTCCGGCGTGAGGCCCGATGGGCTGAACAAGTACCTCGTCGTGAACAGCAATCTGACCCGGTAAGCCAGGGTTCGAACGGCACTTGGTTCTGATCGAGCTTCCGCGTTACCCATCATCGCGACAACAGCAACAGCCGGCCCGGGTTCCTGGCCGGCTGTTGCGTTTCCTGGATCAGGTGGATGTCTCGATCCTTCTGCGACGCAGCCAGATCGAGGCCGCGATCAGGGCGATGCCAGCTGCAGCGCCAATCCAGATGCCGGGCGTTGCGAGCAGACCGTAGACATTGGCCGGATCGAGCGTAGCCAGAACATTCTTCTCTTCCAGGGATGCCTTGAAGGATCCGAAACCGGGATTGCGATCGTCGAGCCACCAACCGGGAAAGATTCCAAACAGGAGGCGGGCAAGCACCTCATGGATCAGAAAATCCCTGCTCAAGCTCGGCAGGCCCATCAGACCGATCCAGCTGTTGGCGATCAAGGTAAACAGCGGCACCAGCACGGCCCACAGGAACGGTTTGCTGCGCGCATAGGCTGACCAGAACAACAGCCAGCCGGCCGTCGGCAGTGCAACCAGGGCATCAAGCGGAATCGTCAGAACCATGCGCCAGAGCAAACCGAGCGTATGCGACGCACCGATTGCCGGCAGTGGATTGACCCCGTGCAGCAAAGCCCAGATGCAGACGACCAGCAGCAGCACCACATAGGCGATCGTGGCGACCACGAGTGAAATCAACGGAGCCAGCATGAGTGCGGCGGCGACCTTCGAAAGTACCGTGGCGGTGTCGGTGACCGGCAGCGATTTCCAGAACAGAACGCTGCGGTCGCGGCGGTCGTCATAGAGCGCACCGAGCAGGTAGAAGAAAACGACAAAGAAAAGCACAACGCAGAGCAGGGCGGCGAGCGCGACATAGGCGATATCAAGGCCGATACCCGCGTTGACGAAGTCCCCCGAACTCATGCGCTGCGAGATCAATTCCCAGGGGATGCCACCGCTGACATGGAAATTGGCCCGTGAAGTGAAAGCTTCGGCTGTCAATATTCCAAGCACGGTCAGCAGCAGCATGATCCCGCTGACCCAGATCGGAGCCCAGTAGAAGCCGCCCTTGTGTTCCCAGTATTCGCGTTTGACCAGCCAGCCGAACGTGTTCATGCGTAGGTTCCTTTCATGGTGGCGACGAACAGGTCGGCGATGCTCGGTTTGTGCAGTTCACCGAGTTCGGCCAGACGCGCGCGGTCTACGCCGTCGAACAGAAAAATGGATTTGCCGAAGATCTGCCGCTCATTGAGCGGATTCAGTGCGCGTGCGGCGTCGGCCTTGTCCGGATTGACCATGACCTCGGCGTAGCGCTCGCTGATTTCATCCATCGATGCGTTGAGGACAAGCTTGCCATCGCGGATGAAGATCAGATCGGTCAGGATGTGCTCGACCTCCTCGACCTGGTGGGTGGTGACGATGATCGTCTTGTTCTCATCGAAGTATTCGCTGAGCAGGTTCTCGTAAAAGGTCTTGCGGTAGAGGATGTCGAGACCCAGCGTCGGTTCGTCGAGGACAAGCAGGCGTGCGTCGATGGCCATGACCAGAGCCAGGTGCAACTGCACGATCATGCCCTTGGACATTTCGCGTACGCGCATCTTCGGTACGATCTTGGTGCGGGCAAGAAACGCCTCGCACTTGCTGCGCGAGAAGCGGGGATGCACGCCGCCAACAAAGTCGATCGCCTCGCTCACCCTGATCCAGCGCGGCAGGACCGCAACATCGGCGATGAAGCAGACCTGCTCCATCAGCTGGGCGCGCTGGCTGCGCGGATCGAAACCGAGCACGGACAGTTCGCCGTCGAATTCGCTGAGGCCGAGGATCGACTTCAGGGCCGTGGTCTTGCCGGCACCGTTCGGGCCGATCAAGCCGACAATACGACCGCTCTCAATCTCGAAATCGACGGCATCGAGGGCGACGGTTTTTCCATAGGCCTTGGTCAGGCCGCGGGCGTGGATGACGGCGCTCATCGGGATTCCCCTTCGGCCTTCGGCACGTGCTTGAGCAGGGTTGCCAGATCGATTCCCATGCGTTCGAGTCGCGCCGCCAACGGCGGCCATTCCTCGTTCAGAAAGCGATCACGTTCAGATTTCAGCAAGGCGCCGCGCGCCCCTTCGGTGACATACATGCCCAGACCCCTTCGTTTTTCCACCAGGTTCTCGTCGACGAGCTCCTGGTATGCCTTGGATACGGTGATTGGATTGATCTGGAAATCCGCTGCGACCTGGCGAACCGATGGCAGCGCATCCCCCTGTTTGAGCACGCCATCGAGGATCATCGCCACCACGCGGTCGCGCAGCTGACGATAGATGGGTGTGTTGTCGTTCCAGACCATGCTCATTGGTTTAGTCCTTGATCACGTTGGGCAGCATCTTGCCGAAGGAATAGTAGGGCATGTCCAAACGCACATGCGGCAAGGCAGCGCTGACCAAGGGTGAGGCTGTGGAACTGGCAGACGTTGTGACTGCGACTGCTGCATTTGCGTCAGCAAGTTGTGCCGGGGTCGGTCGAACCAGGACCACGGGCAAGGTCGGAATCGCGTCGTGCGCATGAACCGTGATCGTTGGAAGTGTTGGCAGGCTGTCCATGACAGTCGCCTGTTCATGGCGTGAGTGCGCGGGTGATGCCGGGAAGACGCGGCTGCCGAACTCGGCTGCCCCAATGGTCGTGGCAATGGCGATGGCAAAAAGCAGGCGGGCGTGGATCAAGCGGTTCATGATGACCTCCTTGAGGTCTACTGATGAGCTGGTGTTGTAGCCAACTATAACACCTAAACTGAGGATGTCAACGGGGAGAATGAAACGTGAGCAGTCCGCTGTTAGCGGTGAGCGGTGAGCGGGAAAAGCGTTTCAGGCATATCTACCGGTATCTCAGGAACCCGAGATGGTTGTTGACAAGATGCTCGAAGCCGGGATGCTCTTGCCGCTCACCGCTCACCGCTCACCGCTCACCGCTCACCGCTCACCGCTCACCGCTCACCGCTCACCGCCAACCGCCAACCGAGGTTCACCATGTCCAGATTCCTGTTTGCGCTCTTGCTCCTTGTTGCCAGCGTCTCCGCCAATGCTTGCAGTGACCTGCTCACTGCAGAATTTCGCCCTCTTGCCGGCAAGGAGAAGGTGGATCTATGCAAAACGTATGGCGGCAAGGTGTTGCTGATCGTGAACACCGCAAGCAAATGTGGTTTCACGCCCCAATACGAGGCGCTCGAAGCGCTGCATGCGAAATACGCGGAGCGGGGATTTGCCGTGCTCGGCTTTCCTTCCAACGACTTCATGGGACAGGAGCCGGGGACGGAGGCCGAAATCAAGGAGTTCTGCACGTTGACTTACGGCGTCAAGTTCCCGATGTTCGAGAAGGTGCACGTTAAGGCGAAGGACGCCAATCCGTTTTATGCCAAGCTTGCCGCCGCTTCGGAAGGTCATTATCCAAGCTGGAACTTCTACAAGTACCTGATTGACCGCAACGGCAACGTGGTCGCCGATTTCCCCAGCAAGGTGACGCCGGATGACACGGAGCTGGTAGCGAAGATCGAGGCGCTGATCGATGCGCCCGCAGAAAATGGCGACAACAAGACACAGTGATTGTCGGGTTCAACCGTGATCAAACTTGCCGTAATCGTCCTGCCCGGACTCGATGGTGTCGGCGGGCTGAGAGCCCGCTTCGCTGCGGAACTGGGCGATTCGCTGGAGCCTGTCCTGGTGTCCTTTCCGCGCGACGAGGTTCTGGGCTATGCGGATCTGATACCTGTTGTCGAGCAGGTGATGGCCCGGCACGAGCGTTTCATCCTGCTCGGGGAATCCTTTTCGGGTCCGCTGGCCCTCATATTGGCCGCCCGCAATCCGAAGGGCCTGCTCGGCCTGGTTCTTTGCGCAACATTTTCGACGTCGCCCCGCCCGGGGCTTCGGGTATTTTTCCCTGTCATCGGTTCGCTGCCATTCCATGCTATTCCGGGCCGTGTTCTTTCCTGGCTGTTGCTCGGCAAATGGGCCGAGCCTGCCGGGCGTGCTCAGCTGATGGCGGCACTTCGCTCTGTCAAATCGCAGGTTCTGAGGAAAAGAGCGAAGGAAGTCATGTCAATCGATGTGGCGGCGTGTCTCGATCAAATCAGTGTTCCGATCTTGTGCCTTCGCGGGAGCGCCGATCGCCTGGTTCCCATCCACGTGAGCAAGGAAATGTGTGAGGCCCTGCCAAGCGTATCGATTTTCGACGTGAGCGGTCCGCATGCCCTGCTGCAGGCCATGCCGAAGCCCTGTGCGATGCGTGTGCGCAATTTCGCGAGGGAGCTGTCCGCCCGCCAGGCTGGGCCGACCTGACCAGTCGTGTGCGCGCGGCACTTGCCTAGCAGCCTGTCGGACTTTGCCGGTTGAGGCGAGAATTCGGCTGGGCGAGGCCAGATTTTCGTCGATTTGCAGGCCCATAGTGGTGCTATGGGTCAAAAATCGGCGGCAATGTGGGCCGTTCAGACGGATTCGCAGCCCGGCCGAGTTAAGTCCGACAGGCTGCTAGAAGCCGGCTTCAGCCGCGATGCTCTTTTTTGGCCCGACGAGAAGCATCGCGGCGGCGTGAACGACAGGGGTTCCAACGGCACCATGCCGGACAAGCCGAGGGTTCGCTGGTTGACCGCCGCAGCCCGTCCAATCTGAGACTGGGTTCGTGAACGAATTGTCCCGCTTCGTTCAGTCTGAGCCGGGAACCCCGACCCCGGTTCACGTTCTGAGTGGCAGCATGGGGGCGTCTCACTCGCAACCATGTCGATTTTGGGGGTTGTTTGCCATCGCAAGCGGCCACAGCCACAATATGCGGCCCGCTTGACGCTGATCTTTATGTCGGGTGCCCAGCAGCCGTCCTCTACCGTATTCCCAGGAGTCCCATACATGACCCGTTTTGTCCGCAAGACCCTCATCGCCACCGCATTGACTTCGGTATTCTTCGCCGGAAGTGCCCTGGCCGTAGATGCCTCGTTGAAGACCGAGAAAGACAAGGTCAGCTATATGGTCGGTGCCGATGTCGGCCGCGGCCTCACCCAGATCAAGGACGAGCTTGATCTGAAGATTGTCATCCAGGCCTTGCAGGATGAATTCAATGGCAGCAAGACGCTGATGACCCAGGAAGAGGGCCAGACGGTTCGCCAGGAGTTCATGCAGAGGCTGCAGGCCAAGCGCGTCGCCGAAGAGAAGGTCGCGGCAGAAAAGAACAAGAAGGAAGGCGACGCTTACCTGGCAAAGAACAAGGCCAAGGCCGGCGTCAAGACCACCGCTTCTGGTCTGCAGTACGAAGTCGTCAAGCAGGGCACCGGTCCAAAGCCGAAGGACTCCGATACGGTCAAGGTTGACTACACCGGAACCAAGATCGACGGTACCAAGTTCGACAGCTCGGTCGATCGCGGCCAGCCGGCCACGTTCCCGCTCAATGGCGTGATCAAGGGTTGGACCGAAGGTCTGCAGCTGATGCCGGTCGGTTCCGAGTACAAGCTGGTGATTCCGGCGGAGCTCGCTTATGGCGAAAATGCTCCGCCGACGATCGGGCCGAACGCGACCCTGATCTTCGACGTCAAGCTGATCTCGATCGAGACCGAAGCAGCCAAGGCTGCGCCGGCCCCCGCCGAGAAGAAGTAAGCTCCAAGCGGCGTCAAACTGAAGGCGTGTCGGCATCCGGCACGCCTTCTTCGTTTTCGAGGATTGGCCAGAGGCGAGTCGGCCAGCGGCTTTTTGCCCTGCAGGAGTGGATGGAATGCGCATAGCGATATTCGGTACCGGCTATGTCGGACTGGTCACGGGCACCTGCCTGGCCGAAGTCGGCAACGAGGTGATCTGCGTCGATGTCGATGCGCTCAAGATCGCGCGTCTGGAACGCGGCGAAATCCCGATCTTCGAGCCCGGGCTGACGCCAATGGTCATCGAGAATCATGCGGCCGGGCGCCTGCAATTCACGACCGATGCGGCAAAGGCGATCGCCCACGGCGAAGTCATCTTCATTGCCGTCGGTACTCCGCCGGAAGAGGATGGCAGCGCCGATCTTTCGCATGTGCTTGATGTCGCCCGCACGATCGGTCGCGAGTTGTCCGCACCTGCGGTGATCGTCAACAAATCCACCGTGCCGGTCGGCACTGCAGATCTCGTTCGCGAGACGATCGCCTCGGCCCTGTCCGGGCGTGGCAGTTCGGTCGAGTTCGATGTCGTCTCGAACCCGGAATTCCTCAAGGAAGGCGATGCCGTGCAGGATTGCCTGCGTCCGGATCGCATCATCATCGGCAGCGACAGCGCTTCGGTAATGACGGCCTTGCGCACTCTGTATGCGCCTTTCAACCGCAATCACGACCGCATCGTGCAAATGGATGTGCGCTCGGCTGAACTGACCAAGTACGCGGCGAATGCGATGCTTGCGACCAAGATCAGTTTCATGAACGAGATCGCCAACATCGCCGAGCGCGTCGGCGCGGATGTCGAAAATGTTCGCCTCGGAATTGGCTCGGATCCGCGCATCGGCTACCACTTCATCTACCCTGGTGCCGGGTATGGCGGCTCGTGTTTTCCGAAGGACGTCAAGGCGCTCGCCCACATTGCGCGCAGTCACGACTATGAACCGCGCGTGCTGGCCGCCGTCGAGGCGACCAATGCGATCCAGAAGCAACGACTTCACGGATTGATCAGCCAGCA
The DNA here is from genome assembly GCA_016721015.1 of Lysobacterales bacterium. Taxonomy (GTDB): domain Bacteria; phylum Pseudomonadota; class Gammaproteobacteria; order Xanthomonadales; family Rhodanobacteraceae; genus Dokdonella. Next base: position 416,135 of record JADKJL010000012.1, on the reverse strand, counting down.
TTTCAATGGCGATCTCAAGGGACGCACGATCGCGCTGTGGGGGCTCGCGTTCAAACCCAACACGGACGACATGCGCGAGGCGCCGAGCCGTACCTTGCTTGAGCAGTTGTGGGCGTCTGGCGCGCGCGTGCGCGCCTTCGATCCGGAGGCCCATGCCGAGGTTCGCCGAATCTATGGCACGCCGGACAATCTGGTGCTCTGCGATTCGCAATACACGGCGCTGGACGGTGCGGATGCGCTCGCCGTGGTCACCGAGTGGAAAGCCTTCCGCAGTCCCGATCTGGCCCGCATCGGCAACGCATTGAAGGAAAAGGTGATCTTTGACGGACGCAACATCTTTGATCCGGCGGCGATCGAGAAGGCAGGTCTGGCCTACTACGGAATTGGCCGCGGGCGTAGCATCGAGCGGCGCCGATAGTCCTGCAATGCTGTACCTCGGTGCGTGCGGTCGCTACCATCGCCGCTCCGTTTCCCGATCGGTCTGATCGGCACCTCCCACTCCGAAAGAAGATCCATTGATGGAAAAGAAGCGCGCACTGGTCACAGGCATCACCGGACAGGACGGTGCCTACCTTGCCGAATTGCTGCTCGCCAAAGGCTATGAAGTCCATGGCCTGAAGCGGCGGGCCTCGTCCTTCAATACCGAGCGCATCGATCATTTGTACAGCGAACTGGACGAAAGCGGTCCGGCGCTGACCTTGCACTACGGTGACCTGACCGATTCGACCAGCCTCATGCGCGTGGTGCAGGAAGTCGAGCCGCATGAAATCTACAATCTGGCCGCGCAGAGCCATGTCGCGGTGTCGTTCGAGGAGCCCGAATACACCGCCAATGCCGATGGACTCGGTACCCTGCGTCTGCTTGAGGCGATGCGCATCCTGCGCATGCAGGATCGCTGCCGCATCTACCAGGCCTCGACCTCCGAACTCTACGGCCTGGTTCGCGAAACGCCCCAGCGCGAGACGACGCCGTTTCATCCGCGTTCGCCGTATGGCGTCGCCAAGCTCTACGCCTACTGGATCACGGTGAACTACCGCGAAGCCTATGGCATGTTTGCCTGCAACGGCATCCTGTTCAATCACGAATCACCGATCCGTGGGGAAACCTTCGTCACGCGAAAGATCACGCGCGGGTTGGCCCGGGTCATCTGCGGACTGCAGCAATGCCTGTATCTCGGCAATCTCGATGCGCGCCGGGACTGGGGCCATGCGCGAGACTATGTCGAGGCGCAGTGGCTGATCCTGCAGCAGGACCAGGCCCACGACTATGTGATCGCAACCGGCATCCAGCATTCGGTCCGCGAGTTTGTCGAGCTTGCCGCGCGTGAAATGGGCGTGGAAGTCGAATTCAAGGGGCAGGGCGCCGATGAGGTGGCCATTGTTGCCGAGGTGCGCAACGCGGACGCGAAGATCAGCAAGGGCGATACGCTGTTGCGCATTCATCCGAAGTATTACCGGCCCGCCGAAGTCGAAACCCTGCTTGGTGATCCGACGTTCGCCCGCGAAAAGCTCGGCTGGACGCCGAAAACCAGCTTCGCCGAACTGGTTCGCGAAATGGCCAGCGCCGACCTTGCCCTGGCCGTCAACGAGGTATCCGGAAACCTTGGCGCGCGTCATGGGCGTCATCTGATCGAAGATCTGCCGCGCGCATGAGCTCGCTCGAAGAACGCCTGACCGAGCTGGAGGTGCGACTCGCCTTTATCGACGATAGCGTCGCCGCGCTCAATTCCGCCGTGGCCATGCAGGATCAGGCGATGTTCGGCATGCGTCGCGAACTCGACCGCCTGAGCGCCGACCTGGTGGGTCTGCGCTCCACACTCGGCAATGACGTCGGCAACGAACCCCCGCCGCCGCACTACTGACTCATGAAGATCTCATTTACACACCATGGCTGATTCGCTGCGTGACCAGTTGCTGAAGAGCGGGCTAGTGCAGAAGCTCAGGGCGGAGGCGAAACCTGCGGATCGCCCGCAGCGCCCGGCGAACAAGCCGCGCGCCGAATCGCGCAAACCCAAGCCGGCAAATTCAGGCTCGGCGGCCCGCAGCCAGGAGGAGATCGATCTTGCCCGCGCCTATGGCCTGCGCGATCGCGCCGAGCGCGAGCAGCGGGAGCTAGAAATGAAGCAGGCCGAGCAGCGGGCAAAAGAGAAAGCCGAACGCAAGCAGAAGCTCGCCACGCTGCTTGCCGACAAGGCACTGAACAAGCCGGACGCGGAAATCGCCCGCCATTTCCCGCATGGCGACAAGATCCGGCGCGTCTACTGCACCGCCGAGCAGCTTGCCGAAGTCAACGCCGGACAACTGGCCGTTGTGCAGTACCGTGGGCGCTACCTGCTGGTCGGGCGCGAAATTGGGGAGCAGGCGGGCTTGATCAGTGCCGAGGCGCTTGTCCTGCTGTGCGATCCGGACGCCCCCGCCGAAGACGATATTCCTGCCGACCTGATCTGGTAGTCCGCGAACGGTCGCTCAGAAATCCATGAAGTAGCCGCCGTTCACCGGGATGTTTGCCCCGGTGATGAAGGCGGAATCGTCGGCACACAGAAAATCGACGACGCGGGCGATCTCGAAGGGCTTGCCCAGGCGGCCAATCGGAATATTGCCGATGATCTGTTCACGCACGGCCTCCGGCACGGCCATCACCAGGGCGGTTTCGCAGTAGCCCGGAGAGACGCTGTTGACGGTGACGCCCTTGCGTGCGACTTCGCGGGCCAGCGCCATGGTGAATCCGTGCATGCCGGCCTTGGCGGCGGAATAGTTGGTCTGGCCGAATTGTCCGGTCTGGCCGTTGACCGAGGAGATGTTGACGATGCGGCCGAATCCGCGTTCGGTCATGCCATCGATCAGGGCGCGGCAGGTATTGAATACGCCATCGAGGTTGACCGTGATGACCTCCGACCATTGCTGCTCGGACATCTTGCACAAGCGGGTGTCGCGGGTGATCCCGGCTGCATTGACGAGGATTGAGACCGGGCCGTGGCGCGCAGTGATATCGGCAAGCGCGGCCGCGCAGCCGGCGTAATCGGCGACATCGAGCGGCTCGAAGAAAATGCTTGCCTTGAATTCATCGACTTCACCAAGAAAGGCATCCACGCGTTCCTTGCGCGTGCCCAGGTCGGCGGCGATGACCCGGTTGCCGGAGCGTGCGAGGTAGCGACAGATCTCGGTGCCGAGACCGCCGATTCCTCCGGTGATGAGGGCGACGCGCTGGGTCATGCGATGGACTCCATGGAAGTTGAGGGTGATCGGGCACAGCCGTTCACACCGTCAGGCCTTGCTGGCAGGTTGATGTGTGGATCGGGGGAAATATCGTGACGCGGGCTTCCTGGCCTTGAGTCAGGACTTGCTGTCTTTCTTCGGCTTCGCGGGATCCGCATCCTGGCGCGCCTTGTTGACCGCGTCGGTCAGGAATCCCTGCTGCATGGACTTCCACATGTCCATGTTGCGCTCGGTCATCTCATTGAGCATCGACCATGGTGTGCGGCCCATGATGTTGTTCAGCTGGCTGCGGAATTGCTGCTGTTGATCGAGAAACACCTGCAAGCTTTTTTCCAGGTAGCTGCCCATGAAACCCTGCAGCGAATCCCCGTAGAAACGGATCACCTGCGAGAGCAGCTCGGTGGTGAACATCGGCTGGCCGCGATCCTCGTGTTCCGAAATGATCTGCAGCAGCACCGAGCGGGTCAGGTCATCGCCGGACTTGGCGTCGCGAACCTCGAATTTCTCGCCATCGACGACGAGCTGCCGGACTTCTTCAAGCGTGATGTAGCTTGAGATCTCGGTGTCGTAAAGTCGACGATTCGGATACTTCTTGATGATGCGGAATTCAGCCATAACGCAACGCTAACAGATCGTGCGGCGCTGCACCAGTTTCATGCTGCGCAGCATCGAAAACGGGGACCCAAGCTCGGTTGAATCCCCGCAGTGCCCCATATGACGCGCTTCGCGACTCTCCGGTTGCAGAGGAAACCATGCTGCAACACGACGAGGGGCGGATCGTTTGCCCCTCGTCCCGATTGCTACCAGCCCATGTAATGCCCGCCGTTGATCGACAGGTTGGCGCCGGTAATCCACGAGGCTTGTTCGGCGGCGAGGAAGCCGACGGCATAGGCGATCTCCTCGGGTTCGCCGAGGCGACCGATGGGTATCTGCGCGGCGATCTTGGCGCGGACATCTTCGGGTACGGCCTTGACCATTTCAGTCAGCACATAGCCTGGCGAAACGGTATTCACGGTAATGCCGAACTTGGCGTTTTCCTGGGCCAGCGAAATCGAGAAGCCGTGCATGCCAGCCTTGGAGGCCGCGTAGTTCGCCTGGCCGTACTGACCCTTCTGGCCGTTGATTGAACTGATCTGGATGATCCGCCCCCACTTGCCCGCGCGCATGCCGTCGATGATCGGTCGGGTCACATTGAAGCAGGAGTTGAGGTTGGTATTGATGACCTCCTGCCATTGCAACGCGCTCATCTTGTGGAACGTCGTGTCGCGCGTGATACCGGCATTGTTGATGAGGATCTCGATTGGGCCCAACTGTCTTTCCACCTCGCGCACCATGGCCTCGGCACTCTCGACGCTGGACACATCGCCGGCGGCGAGAACGAAATCGAAGCCGTCGGCCTTCTGTGCCGCCTGCCATGCCCTGGCCTTGGTCTCGTCGCGATAGTTGGTTGCCACGCGATGTCCCGCCTGGGCGAGATGCCGGCAGATTGCCGTGCCGATGCCGCCGATTCCGCCGGTGACGAGTGCTACGCGAGCCGTCATGAAGTTCTCCTTGTCGATGATTGGGTGCGGGTGAAGTCCGTTTTCAATTGTGCCTGTGTGCCGGCGATTAGTCCTTCCGCATTGCGACATGCGCTTGTGGTTGCGCAGGGATGGCCTCGATATCGAATTCGGCAATGGCCTCGCGCAGAAGCTCGCCGACGCAGTTGCCGGATGTCGCACGTTGTCCGAGGAAGGCGAGCGCTGCGCGCAGGGCAGGCAGGGGATCTGCCGGATCGACGGGGCGCGCCTGATCCTGTTTGCTGAGCTTGCGTCCCGACCCATCGAGAGCCAGTGGCAGATGCAGATAGCTGGGCACAGGCAAGCCCAGCAACTCGTGCAGGAATATCTGGCGCGGGGTCGAATCGAGCAGGTCGGCTCCGCGCACGACCTCGGTGATGGCTTGATCCGCATCATCGACGACCACCGCAAGCTGATAGGTGAAGCGGCCGTCAGCCCGGAGCACGACAAAATCGCCGACCTCGCGATCGAGCTGCTGGGTTACCGTTGCGCAGACCTGATCGGTGAAGGCGATGACGCGATCATCGACGCGTACACGCCAGGCTGGCGGCGAAGAGCCTGCGTGGCGAGTGCACTGGCGTGGATGAATGCCATCGAATGCAGCCAGGTCGTTGCGACTGCAACGGCAGGGATAGACCGCACCGAGTGTCTTCAGTTGTTCAAATGCCGCCTCATACAAATCGAGGCGCTGGCCTTGCCATACCACGGGTTCGTCGGAATCGAGCCCGAAAGCCGCCAGCGTCGCAAGGATGCTCTCGCCAGCACCGGGCACGCTGCGGACGCTGTCGACATCTTCCATGCGCACGATCCAGGTACCATTTCTGGAGCGTGCACGCAGCCAGCTGCCGAGCGCGGCAACCAGCGAGCCAAAATGCAGGCTTCCGGTTGGCGACGGGGCGAAGCGTCCGCGCAGCGGGCGAAGTGATGGCTCAGTCTTCGGCATGGATGGAATCCGTGGACATGGCCTGCAGTCGATTCACTGACAAGGCGCTTGAATTTGCCCGGAGTTTACCCAAACTCGGGGACAGCATCGCGTCATCCTCCCCGCTCATCACGAGAGACAAACATGCGTCGCATCCTGCTATTCGTCGCCACCAACATGGCTGTCTTGGTTCTGCTGACTATCATCGTCAAGCTGTTCGGCATCGACACCTACGCCTACAGCAAGGCCGGCATCAACTTCAAAGGCATCCTCGTTCTTGCAGCCGTCCTTGGCTTCGGCGGCTCGTTCATTTCCCTGGCCATGTCGAAGTGGGTGGCGAAATGGCAGACCGGGGCCAGGGTCATTGAGAATCCATCGAACCCGACCGAATCCTGGCTGCTCTCGACGGTTCGTCGCCAGGCCGAAGGCGCCGGGATTGGCATGCCGGAAGTGGCGATCTACGATGCGCCCGAGATGAACGCGTTTGCGACCGGGGCGACACGCAACAGCGCCCTCGTCGCCGTGAGCAGCGGTTTGTTGCAGCAGATGAGCCGGGACGAGATCGAGGCCGTGCTCGCCCACGAGGTGAGTCACGTCGCCAATGGCGACATGGTCACGATGACTCTGCTACAGGGCGTGCTCAACACCTTCGTGATCTTCCTCGCCCGCGTCATCGGCAGCGTGGTCGATCGGGCGATCAGCGGCAATCGCGAGGGTGCTGGTGGCGGAATGGCCTATTTCGCCATTGTCATCGTGCTTCAGCTCGTGCTTGGCATGCTTGCCTCGATCATCGTCATGGCGTTTTCACGCTGGCGCGAATTTCGCGCCGATGCTGGCAGTGCTCGCCTATCCGGCAAGGAAAAGATGATCGCGGCGCTGGCGCGTCTGGGCCAGGGCCATGGTGAGAACAACCTGCCCAAGGCCATTCAGGCGTTCGGTATTGCCGGTGGCAACATGCGCAAGTTGTTTTCCAGCCACCCGCCCATCGAGGAACGCATCGCCGCCCTGCGCGGAGCCTGAGCCAACTCAAAGAAAAAGGCCCCGCGATGCGGGGCCTTTTTCTTTGGCGGTTGCCCGCTGGCTTCAGGTGCCACCGAAGTCGTAGGACATTACCTGTTCGGGTTCCTGCAGGAAGTTGCCCTGCACGAAGTTGATGCCGCACGAGAACAGGATCGACATGCTGGCCGCATCCTCGACGAACTCGGCGATGGTCAGCTTGCCGGCGTTGTGCGCTTGCTCGCACATGGCCTTGATGCGCTCCTGATTCTCCTTGTTTTTCGGAAGATCGGCCATGTAGCTGCGGTCGACTTTGAGGTAGTGCGCCGGAATATGCTTGAGCAACTGGAACGAGTTGAGCCCCGACCCAAACTGTTCAAGGGCAAACCCACAATGCAGCTGCTCGAGGCCGCGAACGAATGCGCGTGCGGGCTTGAGGCTGGTCACGACCTTGCTTTCCGGCATTTCGAAAACCAGGGCATCGCCGCGTTGGCGCGCATTTTTCAGTTGCAGCGCGATCCATGGCAGCAGGGTCTGGTCGTCAAGTGACTGTGGGGCCAGCTTGATGAAAAAGGTTGTCTTGCGCCCACCTTGTTCGCGTTCGGCCAGCGCCTTGATGGCCGTGCCAATGACCCAGCGGTCCAGTTGTGGCAACAGGCCGTATTGTTCGGCGATCGGCATGAAGAATCCGGGCAGGATCTCGCCGCGTGGCCCCTTCATGCGCAGCAGGATTTCGTAGTAGTCGCCTTCGGCACCCTGCAGGCTGATGATTGGCTGGAAATAAAGCACGTAACCGTCGTTGGCCAGGCTTTCCTTGATCAACTTGAGCCAATGACGGTTCTTTTCCGCATCGGCCTTGTCCTTGGCTGCCGGATCGAATACCCGCGCCAGATTGCCGCCTTCGACCTGCACAGCGCGCAAGGTCGCCGAAGCCTGATCGAGCAGGGCGTTGCCGTTGGCCGTCTTTTCGCCGATCAGGCTGCCGGCCACGCTGATGGTCAGATTGATCGAATTCTTGCCGATCTCGAAAATGCGCTCCTCGAAGGCCTTGCGCAGGGTCTCGGTGAGTTGCCCGACGGCCTCGGCATTGCGGTCGTGGACGATGACGCCAAAGGTGTATTCGGCCATGCGCCCAGGAATGTCGGATTCGTTGAGGTGCCGACGCAGCAGGTTGGCCATGTCACCGAGCAGCAGATCGGTACTGCCGAGACCGATGCCATTGAGCACGGACTTGTAGTTGTCGAGCTCCATCAGGATCAGGGCCTGATCGGATTTTCCCGCATTGGCCGCGGCGACGGTGCGATCGAGCGCCGTGCTGAGGTACTGCCGATTGAATAGTTCGGTGACCAGATCCTTGCGCCGCAGTTCTTCGAGTTCTTCGGTTGTGCCCGGATCGGTCTCCTGCTGGCGGAACACGATCTGCTGGCACGGTTCGCCTTCGTACATCGCCTCGGCGAACTCCATCACGGCGGCGAAAATGGTGCCATCGGCGCGCTGCGCCTTGAGGTTCAACTTTTGCGGCGGGCGTTCGCCCTTGGACAGGCGCTTGAGCAGGGATTTGAAATCGTCGGCATCGTCGGCGGCCACCATGTCGAGAATCGACATGCTTTCGATGTCTTCGAAATCCTCGTAGCCGAAGGTTTCCAGGTAGGCGCGATTGGCGCGCACGTGCATGCCTTCGTGGACATAGGCGATTGGATCGCGTGATGAATCGAGCAGGTCGCTGCAGCGTCGCTCGGATTCACGCAGCGCGTTTTCGAGGCGGCGCACGCTGCGACGCATCATCAAGCCCTCGAATTCACGGCGAACGATCATCTGCAGGTGGTCGGGCCGACTCTGCAGGGCCAGGGCCCTGGCACCATCGCGGAACGCCTCGACGACATCGTTGTCGCTGACGTTGCTGCCATAGACGACCAGGGCGATATCCTTGCCGGTCCGGTTGACTGCCTCCGCCGTCTGCTTCAAGGGAAGGTCGCGGCAGGTCAGATTGGCCAGGATCAGATCCGGTGTCTGTCGTTCGAGCAGGTCTTCGAGTTCAGCTTCATTGCCCGCCCGTGATGGTCGAACGGCTATTGCACCATTGCGCAACATGCTGATGATCTGTTCGGCCTCGTCGGCTGAATCCTCGATCAACAACAGCTTGATCACATTGTCTGGCTTGGTCATGGATGTCGCGCTGTCAGGGAAGTGCGCCGAGCGCCGAAAGCCGCCTTGCGAGAGACGGTCAGAGCGGAAACTTGTACCGGATTCATCGGGTTATTTCCATACTCAAGCGAATTTTCAGGGAAGTTCACGATTCAGACGGGCTGCTTGCTGGTTGCGCCGGGGATCTCACGAACAAGGCTGGGAACCAGATAGCCGGGCAAACGGGCTCGAGTGCCCTCGATCAGCGCGATCGCAACCTGATCGGAAACCTCGAAATGGGCCGCGCCCTGGACGCGATCGAGCTGGTGCAGATAGTAGGGCAGGATCGAGCAGGCAAACAGCCGCTCGGACAGATCGACGAGGGCATCGACCGTATCATTGATATGGCGCAGCAGCACCGATTGATTGAGCAGGGTGACGCCCGCGCGGTTCAGGCTCGCACAGGCCTCGGCCACACTTTCATCGAGTTCGTTGGCGTGATTGGCATGCACGACCATGACTTTCTGCATGGGTAGCCGTTCAAGCCAGTCGAGCAAGCCGTGATCGACGCGTTCGGGCAGGACGACGGGCAGGCGGCTGTGGATGCGCAATCGGCGCACATGGGGGATGCCGGCCAGCGCCGCGGTCAAGTCCGCGAGCTTCGCGGTCGACAGCGACAGCGGATCGCCGCCGGAAAGGATGACTTCGCTGATTGAAGGATCACCGGCCAGATGATCGATGGCGGCCCGCCAGTGCCCGGTCGCCGCGGTTTCCTGCGCATACGGAAAATGCCGGCGAAAGCAGTAGCGGCAATTGATCGCACAGGAGCCGGTGGCGATGAGCAGGGCGCGACCGGAATACTTGTGCAGCACCCCGGGCGCTACGCTCGCATCGAGGTCAGCGACCGCATCGGTGGAGAAACCCGGTGCGTCGAGGAGCTCGCCGGTGCCGGGCATGACCTGGAGCAAAAGCGGATCCGCCGGATCGCCATGTCGCATTCGGGCGACGAATCCCCGCGGCACGCGCATGGCGAATCCGGTATCGGCCCCGGCCAGCAGTTCGGCGGCGTGCGCTTCGAGTCCGAGCAGGCGCAAAAGCTCGATCGGATCGGTGATCGCCTCGCGCCAAAGCTGTTGCCAGCGCGCAGTTCGTTCGACCGGGTGGGCAGGGGGAATCTGTGAGAAAAGCGGGCTTGCAGGTATCATTGTCGATCGGTTCCGGGTATCCCGGTCAACGAATTTCCTATTCTAGCTGCTTTGTACGGGCAGCTTGTCCTCACGCAACAGGAGCTCTCCATGGCATCGCATGGAATGAACGACGTCAAGAACGGCCTCAAGATCATTGTTGACGGCTACCCATGCACCATCATCGACACCGATTTCATCAAGCCCGGCAAGGGCCAGGCGTTTACCCGGGTCAAGTACCGCAATCTGAAGACCGGTCGCACGGTCGAAATGACGATGAAGTCAACCGACAACGTCGAGGGTGCCGATGTTGTCGATACCGACATGGAGTTCCTCTACTCGGATGGCGAGTTCTGGCACTTCATGCACCCGACCAACCACGAGCAGATTGCGGCCAACGAGGGCGCCATGGCCGATGCCGCGAAATGGCTGAAGGGCAACGAAATGGTCATTGTGACCTTGTGGAATGGCGCGGTGCTCAATGTGACGCCGCCGAATTTCGTCGAGCTGCAGATCGTCGAGACCGATCCCGGCGTGCGCGGTGACACCTCGGGCGGTGGCGGCAAGCCGGCCAAGCTTGAAACCGGTGCAGTCGTGCGCGTGCCGCTGTTCGTCAACCAGAACGAATTGATCAGGGTCGATACGCGTACAGGTGAGTATGTCGGCCGGGTCAAGTGATCCGACTCGCATGAGTTCGCCCACTGCGGTAGACCTGCAGATCGAGGCGCGTTGGGTCATCCCGATCGAGCCGCAAGGTCTGGTGCTGGAAGCGCACGCGGTCATTGTCGATGCCGACCGCATTGTCGCGATCCTGCCGATTGCCGAGGCGCGCCAGCGCTTCGAGCCGCGCGAGCGGGTCGAACTGGGCGAACACGCGCTGATTCCGGGCCTCGTCAACGCGCACACGCACAATCCGATGACCCTGATGCGTGGTCTTGCCGATGATCTGCCGTTCATGGTCTGGCTTAAAGACCATGTGTGGCCGGCCGAGGCCAAGGTGATGGGCCCCGAGTTCGTCAGGGACGGTGTCGAGCTGGCCATCGCCGAGATGATCCGCGGCGGCACCACCTGCTGCAACGAGAACTATTTTTTCCCCGATGTGCAGGCCGCGACCTATCGCAAACACGGCTTCCGCAGTCTGGTCGGCTTGCCCGTGATCGAGTTTCCGACCGCGTGGGCACAGAGTCGCGATGAGTATTTCGACAAGGCGCTCAGCGTCCATGACGAGTTGCGCGGTGAGGCATTGATCGGTACCGCGTTCGCGCCGCATGCGCCCTACACGGTGTCCGATGAAAGCTTCGAGCGCATCCACCTGCTCTCCGATCAGCTTGATCTGCCGGTGCATCTGCACCTGCACGAGACGGCTGACGAGATCAGCGACAGCCTGCGTGATTTCGGCATGCGCCCGTTTGCGCGGATCAAGCAGATTGGTCTGGTCAACGAACGCCTGATCGCCGTGCACATGACCCAGCTCACCGAAGCCGAGATCAACGATTGCGCGGCGCATGGCGTTTCGATCGTGCACAACGTCGAATCAAACATGAAGCTGCTCAGTGGTTTTTGTCCAGCCGAGGCGATCCGTCGCGCCGGAGTCAATCTCGCGATCGGCACCGACGGCTGTGCCTCGAACAACGATCTGGACCTGTTTGGCGAGATGCGCTCCGCGGCCCTGGTCGGCAAGATGGTAGCCAACGACGCTGCGGCGATGAGTGCCGCGAATGTGTTGAGGGCTGCAACGATTGGCTCGGCGCGTGCACTCGGCTGGCAGGAACGCATCGGTTCGATCGAGGTCGGCAAGCAAGCGGACTTGACCGCGGTCGATCTCGGCACCATCGAGAGTCAGCCCGTCTACAACGTTGTCTCGCAACTTGTCTATGCGGCCGGGCGTCATCAGGTCAGTGACGTCTGGATCGCAGGCGTGCGCAAGCTGCGCAATCGCGAGCTGACCGGCATGGACAGCGGCGAGATCCTGAGCAAGGCACGCCGTTGGCGCGATCGCATCGCCACGGCATGAAGCAATGAACACGATCAACGTCAATCCGGCCGAAGTGGCCAAGTTCGAACGCCTTGCCAGCCGTTGGTGGGATGCGGATGGCGAATCGCGCCCCTTGCACGATCTCAATCCGGTGCGCTTTGGCTATATCGCCGAGCGTGTGGCCTTGAAGGGATCGCGCGCGCTTGATGTTGGTTGCGGTGGTGGCTTGCTCAGCGAAGCGCTGGCGCGTGCCGGCGCTGATGTGATCGGCATCGATCTCGCGCCGAGCGTGCTTGATGTGGCCCGGTTGCACCTGCTCGAAAGCGGACTCGCAGTCGACTATCGCGAAACCAGCGTCGAAACGCTGGCGGATCGGATGGCCGGCCAGTTCGATGTCGTCACCTGCCTGGAAATGCTCGAGCACGTTCCCGATCCGGCCAGCGTGATCGGCGCTTGCGCTTGTCTGCTCAAGCCGGGCGGGCGATTGTTCGTGTCCACGCTGAATCGGACGCCGCAAGCGTTTGCTGCGGCGATTGTCGGCGCCGAGCATCTGCTGCGCCTGTTGCCGCGCGGCACCCATCACTACGCGCAGTTCATCAAGCCATCCGAACTGGCCGCCGACATGCGCGGCGCCGGGCTGGCCCTCGAAGACCTGCGCGGAATCGGTTACAACCCGCTGACGCGCAAGGCCTGGCTCACGGATTCGGTCGCAGTCAACTACCTTGCCTGTGCGACCAAGCCGGAATGAGCGAATTGCGAGTGCCGCAAGCCGTTCTATTCGATCTCGATGGAACCCTCGCCGACTCGGCACCCGATCTGGTCGCCGCCTTGGCCACCCTGTGTGTCGAAATCCGTCATTCCGCACCGGATCCGGTGGCGGTTAGCCGCGTCGTTTCGGCTGGTGGTCGGGCGATTCTGCGCTGTGGACTGCCGGAGTTCGCTGAAGCCCGCATCGAGCAATTGTTGCCACGCTACCTCGATCTGTATGCGGAACGCGGCAATGTGTCGACCGCGCTGTATGCCGGTATCGAGTCGATCCTCGGCGACCTCGACGCCCAAGGCATTGTCTGGGGTGTGGTCACCAACAAGGTCGGCTGGCTTGCCGCGCCGATGATGGATCATCTCGGCCTCGGCGCCCGCTGCGGTGCCCTGGTTGCCGGCGATACCTTGCCGAAGCGCAAGCCCGATCCTGACCCGGTCCTGCACGCCTGTGCGCTGCTCAAGGTTGATCCAGAGAAAACGCTGTTTGTCGGCGACGACTTGCGTGACATCGAGGCCGGTCGCGCCGCTGGGGCCGTCACGGTGGCGGCGGCCTGGGGTTATCTCAACGGCGGCGATCCGTATGCATGGGGCGCGGATCGGGTTGCCGCAAGCGTCGCTGCGCTGCGTCCCTGCCTGCGGCTGGATTGAGCGTGTCGAACGACGCCCTGTCGAGTTTCGAGACGAAGTGGACGCTGGCTCATCCCGAGCTGCCCTTGGCGCTGCGGTTTGTATCCCCGCCCATGCGGACATTTGTCTCTGCTTTTGCCTGCCTGACCTTTGAGGTCAGCCACGCTGCGTTCCACATCGTCGAACCCGAAGTGGCAAGGACAAAGCTGCATTGGTGGGCCGAGGAGTTTTCGGCGCTTGCCTCGGGCAAGCCGCGGCATCCGCTGACCGAAGCGCTGGCGAACTGGAAGCCGATGGCAGAACTTTCCGCCGACATGTGGTCGGCCGTGGTGGTCGGCGCGATGGCCCAGCGCGAGTCCGTTCCAGCCTCGAGTCTGGCGGGTTTGCTCGATTCCTTCCGACGCTTGCACGAGCCACTTGCAGCCATTGAAAGTGCGCTTTACCCGAGACTCGATCTCAACGCATCGGCACAGGCCGCCGCGCTGTCGCGTGCGGTTCACGAAACAGGCTGGATGGCGGAAGCGCTGGCCCGGGATCGCCTGCCGCTGCCACTGGATCTGCTCGCCCGTCACCAGTTGTCGCGTGCCGATCTTGGCCAGCCAGGAGATCGCCGCGATGCGGCGATGCGCGAACATCTCGCGGCACTTGCGGCGAGCATGCGTTCGATCGATCGGCGTGGACTGTCGCCACTGACTGCGGCGGAATTGCAGGCCGCTCAAAAGCGCGGCGCACGCGCAGCTAGGGCCGCAGATCCGCTGGCTGAATGTGCCGGCAAGCTCGATCGATTGCCGCTTTCGAGCGTCTGGGCAAGCTGGCGCGCTGCGCGCCGAATGCAGGCAAGTGCCTGATTTTGTAAGCTAGCAGCCTGTCGGACTTAACTCGGCCGGGCTGCGAATCCGTCTGAACGGCCCACATTTCCGCCGATTTCTGACCCATAGCACCACTATGGGCCTGCAAATCGACGAAAATCTGGCCTCGGCCAGCCGAATTCTCGCCTCAACCGGCAAAGTCCGACAGGCTGCTAGGCGACTTGGATCACCCTTGATCGTGGAGCGAGTCGCCCCACATCCATGACTCGGCTTGCTTGCCGATGTGATTCCTGACCTTCAGCGGAAGCCTTCGATGACCACCAGTCCGACCAGCGCGCGCCTGATGCCCGATATTGCCGTTGAGGTCGATGTTGGCGCAGCCGGCCAGCTCGACTGGGTCGGCATGGATGAGATTGCCGTGCCGGTGCGGGTGGCGAACCAGCAGGGCGATATCGTGCAGTCGCCCGCGCGCGTGGCGGCTTACGTCAATCTAAAGCGCGCCGATGCGCGTGGCATCCACATGTCGCGTTTGTATCTGCACGTCGACCGTCATCTGTCGGGCGAGCCGCTGACGCCGTGTTCGCTGCGCCGGCTTTTACGCGACTTTCTCGATTCGCACGCCGACCTGTCCGATCGTGCGCGGATCAATATTCGTTTTGACCACATGATCCGGCGCCCGGCGCTGGCCAGCGACAACAGCGGCTGGAAGACCTATCCGGTGGTCATCAACGCAACCATGGACGAAGGCGCTTTCGCCCTCGAACTCGAAACCGAGGTGCTTTATTCGAGCACGTGCCCATGCTCGGCGGCGCTGGCGCGCCAGTTGATCCAGGAGCAATTCGCCGCCGACTTCCCCGACGGTTCGGCGCTGGATCGGCGGCAGGTGCTTGAATGGCTCGGCAGCGAATCCGGCATTCGCGCCACACCACACAGCCAGCGCAGCAGCGCCCGCGTGCGTGTGCGCCTCGCCAGCGGCTTCGAGTTTCCGATCGTCGAGCTGATCGACCTGATCGAGAGCGCACTGCAGACGCCCGTGCAGACGGCCGTGAAGCGGGAAGACGAACAGGCCTTTGCCCTGCTCAACGGTCAGAACCTGATGTTCTGCGAAGACGCGGCCCGGCGCATGCAAAGCGCGCTCGATGCCGATGAACGCCTCGTCGATTTCTGGCTGCGCGCCGCCCATCTCGAAAGCCTGCATCCGCATGATGCGGTTGCCTACGCAAGCAAGGGCGTCGAGGGTGGTTATTCGGCGGATCAGCTCGACTGATTTGATTATTGCGCCGCTTCGCGGCGTGGCATCCCTACCGGGGTTTCCACTCGCCTCCCACTTCTCGTCACGACCCGGTGGTATTTTTCGTGTGAGCGACTTCAGTCGCGATGCTCCATTTAGACCCCTTTGGGCTCCCCCCCCCCCCCCCCCCCCCCCCCTCCCCCCTCCCCCCCCCCCCCCCCCCCCCCCCCGCGCCCCCCCCCCCCCCCCCACCCCCCCCCCCCCCCCCCCCCCCCCCCCCCCCCCCCTTTCCCCCCCCCCCCCCCGGCGCGGCGCGGCTTCCCCTCTCTTCTTTCTCTCCCCGCGCTTTTTCCCCTCCGCCCCTTTTCCCCGCCCCCCCCCCCCCCTCCCCGCCCGCGTTTTTTTTTTTTTTTTTTTTTTTTTTATTCCCCCCCCGAGGAGGCGCCCCGCCCGCCGCCCCCCCCGGCGCGGGGGCCCCGGCTATGTCGCTCCCGCGAAAACACTATCGGGTCACGACGAGCCTGAGTTGGAATCACTTGAATCCGGATGTCGCTGAAGCCTCACTTCACAGAAAGCAATGTGATCAAGAGACAGAACCCGATCCCGAAGCGAATCACCAGGTTCTGTCAGATCATCCTAGAACTTCTTGCGCGGCTTGCCCTTGTTCGGTCCGGAGCTCGGATAGCGCGGTGCCGCGTCGCCTGCACGAGGCGGGCGCGGGCTGCGTGGTTTGGACGAATCGTCGTGGTCGCCGTGCGGCTCGCCAGCGGTGCCGCGCGTGATGCGCAGGCGCTGCCCGGCAACCCAGGATTTCTTCAGCACCTGCAGGATCTCCGAGGGCATGCCCTCGGGCAGATCAATCAGGCTGTGATCCTCGCGAATCGTGATGCGGCCGATGTGCTTGCTGTCGAGCTCGGCTTCATTGGCGATCGCGCCGACGATGTTGCCCGGCTTGACTCCGTGCATGTGGCCGACTTCGACGCGAAAGGTTTCCATGCCGGCTTCCGGCGGGCGATGGTCGGATTGGGCATGCGCACGCGGCTCGCGCGTTTCCGGGACACGTTTGCGCCCATCCTCGGCCGGATTGCTGAAGGCTTCGGTGCGCGCGGCACGGGGATGCGGCGGGCGGTCGGCACGCGGGCGCTCGCTGCGCTCCGGGCGTGCCGCGCGCTCGGGTCGCTCACCCCGTGACGGACGTTCATCACGACCGCTCTCGCCGCGATTGGCGAAGTCCTTGCGCTCGCGCGTCGCGGTCGGATCGAATTCGCGCCGCTCCGACTTGGCCTTGGCATCGAGCAGCAATGGTTTGTCACCCTGGGCAAGGCGCGCGAGTGCGGCCGCAATCTCGATCGCCGGCACGTCGTGTTCGGTCTCGTATTGCTCGATCACGCTGCGGAACATGGCGAGGTCACTCGCCGCCAGTGCGGTGGTGATGCGGTCCTTGAAACGCGTGATGCGACGATCGTTGACCGTCTCCACCGAGGGTAGATCCATCATCTCGATCGGCTGGCGCGTGGCACGCTCGATCTGGCGCAGCATGTTGCGCTCGCGCGGGGTGACGAACAGGATGGCGTCGCCCTCGCGGCCTGCGCGGCCAGTGCGGCCGATGCGGTGCACGTAGGATTCGGTGTCGTACGGAATGTCGTAATTGAGCACGTGGCTGATGCGGTCGACATCGAGCCCGCGTGCGGCGACATCGGTGGCGACGAGGATATCCAGCTTGCCATCCTTCAGCTGCTGGATCGCACGCTCGCGCTGGGCCTGGGCGAGATCGCCATTGATGGCTGCGGCGGCCAGTCCGCGTGCCTGCAGGCGTTCGGCAAGCTCATCGGTGGAAACCTTGGTGCGCGTGAAGATGATCATCGCGTCAAACGGTTCGGCCTCGAGGATGCGGGTCAGCGCATCGAGCTTGTGCATGCCGCTGACCAGCCAGTAGCGCTGGCGGGTCTTCGCCGCCGTGGTCGTCTTCGATTTGATCGTGATCTCGACGGGTTCGCGCAGATGGTTCTGCGCGATGCGCCGGATCTGGGTCGGCATGGTTGCGGAAAACAAGGCGACCTGGCGCGTCGGCGGGGTCTTCTTGAGCACGGCTTCGACGTCGTCGATGAAGCCCATGCGCAGCATTTCGTCGGCCTCGTCGAGGACGAGACAGGTCAGCTCGGACAGATCCAGTGAGCCGCGTTCGAGGTGATCGATGACGCGCCCGGGCGTGCCGACAACGACATGCACGCCACGACGCAGCCCGCTGAGCTGCGGACCATAGGGCTGACCGCCATAGATCGGCAGCACGCGAAAGCCCGGAATATGCGTGGCGTAGCGCTGGAATGCTTCGGCAACCTGGATGGCCAGTTCGCGCGTTGGTGCGAGGACAAGGGCCTGCGGCTTGGTCTTGCGCAGGTCGAGACCGTTCAGGATCGGCAGGGCGAACGCGGCCGTCTTGCCGGTGCCGGTTTGCGCCTGGCCAAGCACATCCTTGCCGGCCAGCAAATGCGGAATCGTTTCCGCCTGAATCGGCGACGGCGACTCATAGCCGACATCAGCGAGAATGCGTTGCAGAGGCTCGCCAAGGGCGAGATCCTTGAAGGTGGTAACGGCAGGCGTGACGTCGTTCGCCGGGTCGGACATGGGGATTCTCGATGCGTCGACGGCCGTGTTCGGCAGGTCGGCGTGGAAGGAAGGGCGCGTATTGTAACGACTTGTCGGTCTTCACGCGCGTTATCGGCACGGGTGGGTGTTACCCCGTCTGTCCTGATTCAGGACTTGTCGGGGTGGTTCCTGCGACCTGAACCCGACTTCTTGCCGCCACCATCCTCCTTGTTGACGGTGGCCCATGCGCGTTTCCCGGCCTCCTCTTTCGATACCCCCTTTTCACGGTAGCCTTGCTCGATATGCCCGGCCTGGCGCTTTTGCTTGTCGGTGTAAGCGGATTTTTCTCCTCGTGACATGATCCTCTGTCCTGCGGATGGCGAAGCGGCACGATAGGCCAGGACGGCTGACTCCGAGCGAAACAATCCTGTTATAATATTCATTGAAATCAATGTGTTGAATTGATTCCGCTTGTTTCGAGCGCCTGCCGCCCCCAATACGGGGGCTCGAACATCAGCCCAAGAACCTCCCATGACTGAAATGATTGCGCTGGCCGAACAGCGGCTGCTGCGCCCCGGCGGCATCTCCACGACCGATCTCGATCGCGTGTTTGCACGCCTGATGACGCCGGCCGTCGACAGCGCCGATCTCTACTTCCAGCATTCACGCAGCGAGTCATGGATGCTCGAGGATGGCCTGGTCAAGGAAGGCAGCCATTCGATCGAGCAGGGTGTGGGCGTGCGCGCGCAGTCGGGCGAGAAAACCGGTTTCGCCTATTCAGATGACATCGTCATGCCGGCATTGCTGGAGGCCGCCGGCTCGGCGCGCGCGATTGCCCGCGAAGGCTCAAACGGAACCGGGAGGCCGCTTGCCATGGCTTCGCAGCGCGCCTTGTACCCCGCCATCGATCCGATTGACTCCATGTCCAGCGAGGCCAAGGTGCGCCTGCTTGGCGAGATCAATGCCTATGCGCGCGCCCTCGATGCGCGGGTGAAGGAAGTTATCGTCAGCATTTCGGCGACTGTTGATACCGTGCTTGTAGCCGGGTCAGACGGCACTCTCGCCGCCGATGTGCGCCCGCTCGTCCGCTTCAATGTGCAGGTGATTGTCGAGCAGAACGGCCGCCGCGAATCCGGCGGCAGTGGCGGTGGTGGCCGCTATGATCTGGTCGAGCTGCTTGAGAACGATCGGGCGCGACGCATTGCCCGCGAGGCGGTGCGTACCGCCCTGGTCAATCTCGATGCGGTCGATGCTCCGGCGGGCAACATGACGGTTGTGCTTGGTCCGGGCTGGCCAGGCGTGCTGCTGCACGAGGCGATTGGCCATGGTTTCGAGGGTGATTTCAACCGCAAGGGCACCTCGGCGTTTTCCAACAGCATGGGCCAGCGCGTGGCAGCCAAGGGCGTGACCATCGTTGATGACGGTACCCTGGCGGGGCGTCGCGGATCGCTCAGTGTCGATGACGAAGGGACGCCGACGAACTGCACCGTGCTGGTCGAGGACGGCATCATGCGCGGGCTGATCCAGGACAAGTTCAACGCGCGACTGATGGGCGCCAAGCCGACCGGCAATGGTCGTCGCGAATCGTTTGCACATCTGCCGATGCCGCGCATGACCAATACCTACATGCAGGCCGGCGACAAGGATCCCGAGGAAATCCTGCGCTCGGTCAAGCGCGGTCTCTACGCGGTCAATTTCGGTGGCGGCCAGGTCGACATCACCAATGGCAAATTCGTCTTCTCGGCCAGCGAGGCCTATCTGATCGAGGATGGCAAGGTGACCCGCCCGGTCAAGGGCGCGACCCTGATCGGGGCCGGTCCCGAGGTACTCAAGCATGTCTCGATGATCGGTAACGATCTCAAGCTGGACGAAGGTGTCGGCGTCTGCGGCAAGGATGGCCAGAGCGTGCCGGTCGGGGTGGGTCAGCCGACCCTGAAAATCGACACGCTGACCGTCGGCGGGACAGCTGCCTGAGCGTTACTCGGATTGGCCGGCGCTGGATTGCAGGTCACGCAGGATGCGGAAAAGTTCGCGTGAGGCGCGCGGCGGCTTCTGTTTTTTCGCTTCGGCGTTGGCCTGACGGATCAGGTTGCGCAGGTGTTGGCGGTCGGCCGAGGGATGCTGGGCGATCACTTCGTCGAGCGCGCTGTCACCCTCGGCGATCAGGCGATCGCGGAGGTTTTCCAACTGGTGCAAGGCAGCGGTTTCACGATGCGACTGCTGCTTGTTGATGTCGAGTACGGTGCGAACCGCGTCGATCTCCTCGAGTTCGAGGCGGCGCAGGAGTTTGGCAAGGTATTGAGTCTCGCGTTTGCGCGCGATCGGCTGGTGGATGGCGCGCGTGCGCCGGACTTCAGCGAGCAGGTCGGATTCCAGCGGAATGCGAACCAGTTGGGCATCGGTCAGGGTGACGAGGGTTTCCGCCAGCTTGAAGATGGCGGTCGCATCGCGGCGCAACTGGCTGCGGCTCGGGCCGTCGTAGGTGTCATCGGTTTCATCAAGGGACATCGGGTTTCTGCAGGTAGTGGCCGACTTCGTATGTGACGAGGCGGCGGTCAACGGACACAGAGGATAAGGCGTGGATCAGGCAATCACCAATCGCGACGACAGCAAGGTCGAACTCGATCGTCTCTCGGGGCTGTCCGAAGACGTGTTGCGGCGCTGCCGCGCGAAGGGCGCCAGCGAGGTTGACATCGGCATTGGCGTCGACGTCGGCTTGAGTGTCAGCGTGCGTCTCGGCGAAATCGAATCGATCGAACACAACCGCGATCGCGGCCTTTCCTTGACAGTCTATTTCGGCAAGCGCAAGGGCTCGGCGAGCACGGCCGACCTCAGTCCGGATTCGATCGAAAAAACCATTGAACATGCTTGCGCGATCGCCAAACACACCGAAGAGGATCCGTGCAACGGCCTCGCCGACGCGGATCTGCTGGCCCACGAATTCGCTGATCTTGATCTCTGGCATCCCTGGGACATCACCACCGAAGAGGCGGCCGATCTCGCCCTGCGCTGCGAGGAGGCCGGGCGTGGCTTCGATTCGCGCATCAGCAATTCCGAGGGTGCGACCGTGCAGATTGGTTCGTCGCTGGCGGTTGGTGCGACCTCGCACGGGTTTTTCTCGCGTGAACGCGACACCCGGCACATGATCTCGGTTGCCTTGCTCGCCGAAGACGAAGCCGGCATGCAGCGCGACTACTGGTACGAATCGGTACGCAGCGCCGATGATTTTTCCGATGTCGCGTCAATCGGCCGCAAGGCCGCCGAACGAACATTGGCACGTCTGGGTGCGCACAAGCTCGGCACGCGGCAATGCCCGGTACTGTTCACCCCACAGGTCGCACGCAGCTTGATTGGACATCTGATTTCCGCAGTCAGCGGTGGCGCGCTGTATCGCAAGGCGAGTTTTCTCGTCGATCACATCGGCAAGCCGGTATTTCCAGATTTTGTCCAGATTGTCGAACGTCCGCACATCCGTCGCGGTCAGGCTTCGGCCAATTTCGACAGCGAAGGCGTGGCCACGCGCGATGCCGACCTGATCACCAACGGCCGCCTTGCCCGCTATGTGCTTGGCAGCTATTCGGCACGCAAGCTTGGTCTGCGCAGCACCGGCAATGCCGGCGGCGTGCACAATCTCATTGTCACAACGGGCGAGGATGATTTTCCTGCCCTGCTCAAGCGCATGGGGAGCGGGCTCGTCGTCACCGAACTGATGGGCCAGGGTGTTTCATTGTTGACTGGCGACTACTCGCGCGGTGCTTCGGGATTCTGGGTCGAGAACGGCGAAATCGCGTATCCGGTCGAGGAGATCACGATCGCCTCGAACCTGCGTGACATGTTCGCCAATATCGTCGCGATCGGCAGTGATGTCGATCCGCGCTCGCATGTGCTGACCGGTTCGATCCTGCTCGATCGGCTGACCGTGGCCGGCGCATGACTTCCAGCGCTTGAAACAAGCGACACGGGCAACCATGCTGGAGTTGCCGTCCACCGCACAGGAGTAGCGCATGAACGTTGATGTCGAATCGAAGGACGTGAACGAAGTCGAAGTCATTCCGGTCGGCGACGAGCGCACTTGGGCTCTGCTTGGCCATCTGTCCGCCTTGAGTGCCTTCATTACCGGTTTTGGCTGCGTGCTCGGCCCATTGATCGTATGGCTGGTCAAGCGTGACACCCTGCCGTTTGCTGGCGACCAGGCCAAGGAAGCGCTCAACTTCAATATCACCGTCATGATTGGCGGAGCCGCGCTGATCCTGTTCACCATCATCACCTTCGGCATCGGCGCCTTGCTCGCCGTACCGCTGGGTTTCGCACTGTTTTTCTACTGGCTGATCTTCACGATCATTGCAGCAATCAATGCCAACAATGGCGTGCGCTATCGCTACCCGATGACCCTGCGTCTGGTTCAGTAACGTCAACTCTCCCGTTCGGCGATGAAACAGGCCAGGTCGCGCAAGGCATTGGCCGCTTCGCCGAGCGGGGAAATCGATTGCAGGGCTTGCGCGGTCAGCTCCGCCAGATGGGCGGCCGAGGCCTGCAGGCCGAGAATGGTCGGATAGGTCGGTTTCGACTGCGCGGCGTCCTTGCCCAGGGTCTTGCCCAGCTGTCCGGGATCGCCTTCGATATCGAGGATATCGTCGCGGATCTGGAAGGCCAGGCCAACGCAGTGGGCATAGCGTTCGAGCGCAGCCAGCGTATCCGGATCATGGCAGCCGGCAGCGAGTGCGCCCAGGCGCACCGAGGCGCGGATCAAGGCGCCGGTCTTGTGCACATGCATGCGTTCGAGTTCCTCCAGGCTCAGATGCTGGCCCACGGCCGACAGGTCGAACGCCTGGCCACCGGCCATGCCTTGCGATCCACAGGCATGCGCAAGCGCGCGCAGCATGTCCAGGCGAGTGCACGGATCGATACCGGATGTTTCGTCGTGGGTAAGTACCTCGAAGGCGAGTGCCTGCAGCGCGTCACCGGCAAGGATGGCCATGGCCTCGCCGAACTCGATGTGGCAGGTCGGGCGGCCGCGGCGCAGGGCGTCATCATCCATGGCCGGCAGATCGTCATGCACCAGCGAGTAGGCGTGAATGATCTCGACCGCGACCGCGGCGGCATCGAGTCTGGCAAGCGGCGCACCGAATGCCGTGCCGGTGGCATAGACCAGCAACGGGCGCATGCGTTTGCCGCCGCCAATCAAGGCGTAGTGCATGGCCCGATGCAGTTCGCTCGGTGGTTGCCCGATGGCAGGCAAGACACGAGCAAGCGCGGCATCGGCGTGCGCGACGAAGACGCGCAAGGTCGGCGACAGATCGATCGCGGGAGTGGAATCGTTGATGGCGAATTCCTGCGCGGCAAGCGTGCCGCAATCGGGATGGATATCAGGGTGTATCGGCGTCGAACGGTTCGGCGGATTCAGGCTTGGTTGGATCAGTCAGTTGCCTGACCCGCAGCTCCGCTTGTTCAAGCGCGCTCTGGCAACTGCGGTAGAGGGAGACGCCACGCTCGAAGGACTTGAGCGAATCGTCGAGTCCCATCTCGCTCTCTTCCATGCGGGTGACCAATTGTTCGAGCTCATCGAGCGATTGCTCGAACTCGGCGACCTGATTCGGGTTTTGCGGCGTGGCTGGAGGCATGCGCGGAAGGGTAGTGTGCCCGTCGTTGGCGGTCAACGACTCCAGCTCAGGGTTCGCTCGAGACGGGCGAATTCAGTGCGACCGATATCGCTGATCCAGAGATCGCCTACGGCAAGCAACCGGGCTTTGTGATCGAGCACGATCGGGATCCGCGCGCGCTGCCAGGGCGGAATGCCGGTCTCCTGGAACAGATCGCGCAGCTCGCGATGGTAGCCACCCGGATCCAGTCGCAGGCGTTCGCCGCCGCGGCGGAAGCGTACGACCAGGTCCGCCGTTTCCCTCAGCGCAATCCCCTGGTTTGCGTAGCCTTCGAGAGTCAACGTGCCGAGACCTGCCGGCAAAACGAGTGGCAAGCCGTTCCAGCTCGATTCCCAGCCAGGTTCGGGCAGGTCCATGGGTCGCGTGGCGTAAAGAAGATCGCGATAGCGGCGCAACTCGGCTCCGGGCCAGCGCACACACGGCAGTTTGTCATCGCTGGCCTGCGCGAGCTGGCGTTCGAGTTCGCCGACCTGATGCTGGTTCGGTTCGGCCAGGCCGAGGCCGCGCAACCAGCAGCGCAGAACCGGATCGCGCAGGGCATCGGCAAGTGCTAGCCAGCGTCGCCAATCCAGAGTCGCCGGGTCGAACCCTCGCAAGCTTGCCAATGCGCGGCTGGATTCGATTTCGACGAAATCGGCTGCGGCGCGGATCCAGCGCGCACTCTGAGCGATGCTGGCATCGGCCCTGGGCCAACGCTTGCGCAGGGTTGGCAGAACCTCATGGCGCAGGAAATTGCGTTCGATGCGGATGTCGTGATTGCTCGGATCCTCGATCCATTCGAGGCCGGCTTGGCTGGCATGGCGACGCAGCTCTTCGCGCCCGACCTCGAGCAGGGGCCGCCAGGCCCAGGCCTCGCCGAGACGGCGCAATGTGCGCATCGCGCCGAGTCCTTCTGGCCCGGCGCCACGCAGCAGCTTGAGCAGGACGGTTTCGGTCTGGTCGTCGCGATGGTGGGCGAGGGCGAGGATTTCGCCGGCATCAAGCTCCAATTCGAACGCCGCATAGCGCGCCGCCCTCGCCGATGCCTCGAGGCCCGTTCCAGCGGTTTGTTTGACGACGACCTTGACCACCGTCAACGGCACGTCACACTGCGCGCAGATGCGCTGGCAGTGCTGGCTCCAGTCACCGCTTTGTGCATGCAAGCCATGATCGATATGGATCGCGCGCAAGCCGCGCTGACGTGCCGCAAGCGAACTGGACAGGGCATGCAACAACGCCGTCGAGTCCAGTCCGCCGCTCAGGGCCAGCGCGATCGGCGTAGATGGAATCGCGGCCAGTGCGGTGTCGAGGATGCGCTGAAGATCGTGTTGCGCTTGCATGGCCTGCGCTCCTGCAGGTCGCTGCTCAGTTCCAGGAACAGACGACCTTGCCGCACTGGCCGGTTTCCATGAGGTCGAAACCCTTCTGGAACTCGTCGATGTGGATCTGGTGGGTCAGCACCTTCTGCAGCGGAAAACCGCTCAGTACCATTTGCGTCATCTTGTACCAGGTCTCGTACATGCGCCGGCCGTAGATGCCCTGCACGGTCAGGCCCTTGAAGATGATCTTGTCCCAGTCGATGCCGGCGCCGCGCGGCAGGATGCCGAGCAGGGCGATCTTGCCGCCGTGGTACATGCATTCCAGCATGTCGTTGAATGCGCGCGGATTGCCGCTCATCTCCATGCCGACATCGAATCCCTCGATATGCAGATCCTTGACCACGTCGAGCAGGGATTGCTTGGACACATTGACCACGCGCGTGGCGCCCATGTCGGCGGCCAGCTTGAGCCGGTAGTCATTGACATCGGTGACCACGACATTGCGCGCGCCGACGTGCTTGGCGATGCCGGCGGCGATGATGCCGATCGGACCGGCGCCGGTGATCAGCACGTCCTCGCCGATCAGGTCGAATTCGAGGGCGACATGCGCGGCATTGCCATACGGATCGAAGAATGCGGCCAGTTCGGATGGAATCTGATCCGGGATCGGCCACAGGTTCGAAGCGGGCACCGAGATGAATTCGGCGAACGCACCGTTGCGGTTGACGCCGATGCCGATCGTATGTGGACACAGGTGCTGGCGCCCGGCGCGACAATTGCGACAGACACCGCAGACGATATGACCTTCTGCCGAGACGCGCTGGCCGATCTCGTAGCCACGCACGGCGGCGCCGACCTCGACGATGCGGCCGACAAACTCATGACCGATGACCAGTCCGGGCTTGATCGTGCGCTGCGACCAGTCGTCCCACAAATAGATGTGCAGGTCGGTGCCGCAGATGGCCGTCTTCTCGAGTTTGACCAGGACGTCGTTCGGGCCGATTTCGGGCATCGGCACCTGCTCGAGCCAGATTCCCTTTTCCGCGTTGCGCTTGACCAGCGCCTTCATCGTGTTGGACATGACATGAACCCGGTTAGCCAGCGGACATTATACGGACAGCCGCAAGCGAACCGTTGCCGAACCCGATTGCGCGGCGGATGACGCATCAGGAAACTGGCAGCTTGCTCTCAACTGCGCTGGCGCCGGCGAGGCCGAGCAGCTCAAGCGCGGCCTGCTGCGGCATCGAGCGGTGGAAATGGAAGCCTTGCAGGCGATCGCAACCGGCCGACTGAAACCAAGCCAGTTGGGCAGCGGTCTCGATCCCTTCGGCGACGACTTCGAGGCCGAGACTGTGGGCAAGCGCGAGCATGGCGCGCACGATCGCCGCATCGCGCGGATCGATGAGTACGTCGACGACAAAGCTGTGGTCGATCTTGATTCCGTCGAATGGCAACTGGCGCAGGTGTTTGAGTGAGGAAAAGCCGGTGCCGAAGTCATCGAGCATCACGCGCACGCCCAGTTCGCGCAGATGCTCGATGCTCAGTGCCGCATGTTCGGGATGCTCCATCGCGATGGATTCGATGATCTCGATCTCGAGGCCGGCTGCGGGCAGACCCGTGCGCTTGAGCAGGGCCTCGATCATTTCCGGGAAGCGTCGGCGCTGGAAGCTGTAGGCCGAGACATTCACGGCTACGGTCAGCACCTCGTGACCGGCTTTTTGCCACGCGCATGCGGAGATGCAGGCGTGTTCAAGAACCCAGGCATCAAGGGTTTCCACCAGTCCCAGCGGCTCGAGTTCGGCAATGAACGCTTCCGGCAGCAGGCGCCCACGCTGCGGGTGCTGCCAGCGGACAAGGGTCTCGAATCCGCAGATCTCGAGACTCCAGCCATCCAGTATCGGCTGGAATTCGAGGACGAATTCGTTGTTCAGGAATGCGCTGCGCAGTTCCGATTGCAAGGCCAGGCGCTCCTTGGCCGCGACATCGAGATCCGGCGCATAGAATCGGTAGCGCATCGCGCCATCACTCTGCGCGCGTGCCCTGGCCATCTCTGCGCACGACTGCATCGACTCCGGGGTGGTTGCATCATTGGGTGCCAGCGCAATACCGACACTCGCATCAATGGCGATCTCGCGGCCATTGCAAATCAGCGGCAGGGCGAGTGCGGTGAGAATCTGTTCGGCCACACGTTGCGCGCCATTGCCGGCGCCCAGACCAGCGCCGTGGATGGCGATATGGTCCGCCCCCGGGCGTGCCGCCACCATGCCATTTTCACGCGCCACTTCCTCGATCCGTTCGGCACTCGTCAACAGGGCCAGGTCAACCCCATCCATGCCCGAGGCGGCCGCGATATGGCCGAGATTGTCCAGACGCACCAGGAGCAAGGCGACTCCTGGCGAATGCTGCATCTGCTGACCGAGGTGACTGAGCATCTGCGAGCGGTTGGGCAGACCGGTCAGCTGGTCGAACAAGCGCAGGCGTTCGGCCGCGTCGGTCGCACTTTCGGCGCGATCACGTTCATTCTCGAGCAGCCAGATGACCAATCCATAGCTGATGAACAGCGGTGCCAGCAGGGTGATTAGCGTGGTGTAGCGCGTCCACGGCCACGGATCTTCACCGAATGCCTGCATCAGGTAGCTCAGAAAAACGTGGAACTGATCGGCACCATAGAGGCACAGCGCGATGGCTGTCATCAGTTGACCCAGGCGTCCGCGTGGCCAGCGACGCGCAATGGCGATGCCCATGCTGAGCGCGGCCAGCGCTGTGATCAGGTAGCGCAGGCCGACGCGCAGGAACATTCGCTCCTGGACCATGGCCGGATCGAATGCGAACAGGAGGGTACTGGCCAGTCCAAACACACTGGCCACGATCAGGGCATGGATCATCTGCTTGCGCGTCCAGCGGCGCTTGCGCCAGATCGCCAGGGTTCCCATGACCAGGGCGACGACCTGGATATAAGCGGCGAGGAGCGACAGGCTGGTGACGCCGAGGCGCAGCGGATGCGCTGACTGATAGTGCGCGATCAGCAGCCACGAGGTCCCCGCCGTGGCCAGGTAAACAGCCAGAGCAAGGAAGCTGCAAGCCCACAGCAGAAGATGTTCGCGGTGGAACAAGCGATAGTAATGCGCGAACACGATACTCTGCGTCAGAGCAATCAATGACCCGGCGAAGTACACCACAAGGTCAAGCGTCGCCCATTCATTCATCGGTTGCTGCCCACGCGAAGTTCCCCGGATCCTTATGGGAGCCCAGCCGGGCACGCAAGTCAAAGTTTTTTGTCGTGGACATCCAATTTTCGGCGTGACGAAGCCGGCCATGCAGACATATGGGTTGCGGCTCGGTGCGAGCTCAGCGTCTGCCTTCGCGCTGCGCGGGAACTACCGTGCCGGCTTTCTGGAATCCTCCGGGGCGATCGTCCATGATTCCTTCACTGTCCTTCTTGTCCCGCCATCCCCAGACTACGCGCATGCATCCCGCTGACTGTCGACCACGCATCCTGTTCTTGATGGGTCCGACCGCGTCGGGCAAGACCGCGTTGGCCTGCAAGCTCGCGGAGCGTTTTCCGATCGACCTGATCAGCGTCGATTCGGCCCTGGTTTACCGCGGCATGAATGTCGGCGCGGCCAAGCCGGATGCCGCGACCTTGGGTCGCTTTCCGCATCGACTCATCGATATTCGCGATCCTGGCCTGGCCTATTCGGCTGCCGAATTCCGCCTCGATGCGATACGCGAGATCGAGGCAATGCTGGCGCGGGGGCGCGTTCCGTTACTGGTCGGTGGCACCGGCCTGTACTTTCGGGCGCTGGAACGTGGACTGTCGCCCTTGCCTCAGGCCGATCCGATCCTGCGCGCCGAGCTGGCCCGGGAATCGGCTCGCAAGGGCAAGCAGCACATGCACGAGCGACTTGCCGCGATCGACCCGGCGGCTGCCGCAAGACTCAACGTCAATGACCTTCAGCGCGTCCAGCGCGCGCTTGAAGTCATCGAACTGAGTGGCAAATCCTTGTCCGAATTGCACGGGGTGCCGCGTCGACGCCTGCCCTACCATCTGCTCAAGCTGGCCTTGTTGCCGAAGGATCGGGCACCCTTGCACACGCGCATCGCGGAGCGTTTCGAGGCCATGCTGGCGGCGGGCTTGCTCACCGAGCTGAAGGATTTGCGCGCCCGTGCGGACTGGGCGGACGAGCTGCCATCGATGCGTGCGGTCGGTTACAGGCAAGGCTGGCCATACCTGGACGGTGCCTGCAGTTTCGAAGAATTCCGCCTGAACGCGATCCATGCAACCCGTCAATTGGCCAAGCGCCAGATCACCTGGCTGCGCTCCGAACTCGATGCCTGGATGGTCGATCCGGACAGCGAATCGGTCGCCGAGCAGGTGTCGGCGGCGGTCGACGGCTTCCTGGTTCGCTGAATTCGTGGCGGAATTGGCGTTTTATTCGGTCAATCATTGGTTTAAGATCGCAGCCACTACCGGGACACCCATGAACCTGACGGATTGTTCGTCGGGCTCAGATGCAGTTGCAGGGTGTTTTTTTCCCGGCTCGGGGCGTGTCACAGGAGAATAATAATGTCCAAAGGACAATCGTTGCAGGATCCTTTCCTGAATGCACTTCGGCGCGAGCGTGTGCCGGTGTCGATCTATCTGGTCAATGGCATCAAGCTGCAAGGCACGGTCGAGTCGTTCGACCAGTTTGTCGTCCTGCTGCGCAATACGGTCAGCCAGATGGTTTACAAGCACGCCATCTCGACGGTCGTGCCGAGCCGCAATGTGCGCATCACCGGTGCGGACGATGCCGCTCTCGGCGACGCCCACGAATCCGAGTAAATCGAACTGTTTGATCGATCAAAAAAAGGTGAGCGCGCCCTGCTGCTGCAGGCGCAGGCTCCGGGCCAGCACGATCCAGCGCTGCTTGAGGAATTCGCGGAACTGGCGCGTTCGGCGGGAGCGACCGTGGTCGGTACCCTGGCTGCGCGTCTTGAACGCCCAAATCCGCGCTACTTTGTCGGTACTGGCAAGGCCGATGAGCTCAGGGCACACAGGATCGCGCTCGACGCGGATCTGATCCTGGTCAACCATGCGTTGTCACCGGTGCAGGAGCGCAACCTCGAAAAGCTGACCGAGTGTCGCGTCGTTGATCGCACTGGCCTGATCCTCGACATCTTTGCCCAGCGTGCGCGTTCGCATGACGGCAAGCTGCAGGTCGAACTGGCCCAGCTCAAGCACATGTCGACCCGCCTCGTGCGCGGCTGGACCCACCTGGAGCGCCAGCGGGGTGGTGCGATCGGACTGCGCGGTCCCGGCGAAACCCAGCTTGAAATCGACCGCCGTCTGCTTGCTGACCGCGTCAAGCAATTGCAGAAGCGCCTCGACAAGGTTGAAGTCCAGCGGACTCAGGCGCGCCGTTCGCGTAAACGCAGCGCGGTGCCCGTGGTCGCCCTCGTTGGATACACGAATACGGGCAAATCGACCCTGTTCAATGCGATGACCGGTGCCGGCGTGTATGCCGCCGATCAGCTTTTTGCGACGCTCGATCCGACCTTGCGCCGTATTGACGGGCTCGCTTGCGGCCCGATCGTGCTGGCCGATACGGTCGGTTTCATTCGCGATCTTCCACACGACCTCGTCGCCGCGTTCCGCTCGACCTTGGCCGAGGCACGCGACGCCGATCTGCTTTTGCACGTGATCGACGCCTCGGATCCGGATCGCGACACGCGCGTGGCTGACGTCGAGCGTGTGCTCGCCGAGATTGACGCCAGTGATCTGCCGCAAGTTCTCGTCTACAACAAGATTGATCGGCTGGACTCTGCGGTGTCGCGCGTCGAGGATTTTGATCGCGATGGCCCTTTGCGCGTGTGGACATCGGCCCGCGACGGCATCGGCATCGATTCGCTGCTGGCGGCGATTGGCCAGGCTTTGGCCAGCGAGCGCATCCATCAGGTGATTGAATTGCCGGCTGCATCGGGCCGACTTCGCGCACGCCTGCACGAACTCGGCCTGGTTGCTTCCGAAGAGCCCGGAGAAAATGGCTGGCGCATGGAGATTGATGCGCCGCGCGCGTTGGTTGAACCCTTGTTTGGCATGCAGGGCGGGCACGGCGAGTGGTTGAAAGCCGCCTTGCTTGCCCCGACTGATGGGGCTACCTACAATCGTTTCGGTGATCCACAACCTTGAAGTGCCAGCGCGGCAGTCCCGCCGCGGCTTCTCGTTGAAGCAGGTGCTCGACAATCCTTCCCGCCTTTCGTGTATTCCCCCTGGAATGCACGTGCAACTGGCGCGGGGACGTTCAGACAGGAATAGTGCAATGGCTTGGAATGAACCCGGTGGCGGCAAGCAGCGCGATCCGTGGCGCGACAACAAGGATGGCGGCGGCAAGAACGATCTTGACGAGGCCATCAACCGCGCCAAGGAAATGCTCGGTCGGCTGTTCGGCGGTGGCCGTGGCAATGGAAGCGGCGGCGGCTCGGGCAGCAATCGGGGCAGTGGTGGCGGAGCGGTGCTGGCGATCGCCGGATTGCTGATCGCCTGGGTGCTGTTCGATTCCTTTGTCCAGATCGATGCGCGGCAACAGGGCGTGGTCTTGCGGTTTGGCGAGTACTCGCGAACGATGCCGCCCGGTTTCAACCTGAAATGGCCGCGCCCGATCGAGTCCGTGACCAAGGTCGATGCCACCCAGATCCGTGCCGTCTCCGATACCGTGCGCATGCTCACGCGTGACGAGAACATCGTCCAGGTCGAGTTCAACGTGCAGTATCAGGTCGATGATCCGACCTTGTACCTGTATTCGACACGTGATCCGGATGAAACCCTCAAGCAGGCAGCGGAAAGCGCGGTGCGCGAAGTCATTGGTACCAGCGAGCTCGACGCGATCATGCCGGATCAGCGCGTCGAAGCGGTGGCAGGGGCTGCCCCGGTCATCAATCCGAGTGCCGAACTCGCCCTGCAGTCGAAGAAGGTCGTCCAGCAGACGCTCGAGCGCTACAGCGCCGGCCTGCTGGTGACCGAGCTCAATTTCCAGAACGTGCGTCCTCCGCAGGAGGTGAAAGATTCGTTTGACGATGCGATCAGTGCGCGTGAGGATCGCCAGCGCGCGAGCAATATCGCCGATGCCTATGCCAAGCGCGTGGTTCCCGAGGCACGTGGTGAAGCCGCCCGCATTCTTGCCGAAGCCAAGGGCTACAAGGCCGAGCGCATCGCCAAGGCGCAAGGCGATGCCGAGCGCTTCAACCTGATTGCCAGCGAATACCGAGCCGCCCCCGAGGTCACGCGCAAGCGCCTGTATATCGAAACCATGCAGGATGTCGTCGGTGGCACACCCAAGGTGATCGACTTCACCGGCGGCAGGAATCTGTTGCAGATTCCTGTTCCCGAGCAGGCCGCAGCAGCTGCTTTGCCGGCGACCACGGCAGCGGCTGCCACCGCAACCGCAACCGCAACCGAGCCGGTCAAGGGGAGGAACTGACATGCGTACGATCTTCAGCATCATCATCGCCGCGATCATCCTGCTCGGCATCAACAGCGTTTTCATTGTTTCCGAAGGGCAGACCGCAATCCTTCTGCAATTCGGACGCATTACCGAAGCGGGTTTCAAGCCGGGCCTGCATTTCAAGTTGCCGCTCGTGCAACAGGCACTGCGCTTCGATCGGCGCCTGCAGACGCTCGATGCCGCTGCGGAACGCTACCTGACTTCGGAAAAGAAGGATGTCAACGTAGACTTCGTGGTCAAGTGGAAAATTTCCGATTCGTCCAAGTTCTATACCGCAGTGGCCGGCGATCAGGATCGTGCCCAGCAGCGGTTGGCGCCGATCGTCAAGGACGGCATGCGTACCGCGATCAACTCGCGCACGCTGAAGGAAGTCGTCTCGAGTGCGCGGTCCGATCTGACCGATTCGCTCGTGCAAACCGCCAACAAGGCCGCAATGAACCTCGGTATCGATATCGTCGACGTGCGCATCAAGCGCGTCGATCTGCCCGAGGAAAGTTCGGTGTTGCGATCGGTCTATGAGCGCATGCGTTCCGAGCGCAAGCAGGTTGCAGACGCGCTGCGTGCGGAAGGCAACGAAGCCGCCGAACGAATCCGATCGGATGCCGATCGCCAGGTTCAGGTGATCAAGGCGGAAGCCTATCGCGAAGCCCAGACCGGGCGCGGCGAGGGTGATGCGGAGGCTGCAAAGATCTACGCGTCATCCTATGGCAAGGATGCCGAGTTCTATGCGTTCTATCGCAGCCTCGAGGCCTATCGTGAGGCTTTCAAGCCATCCAATGGCGTACTCGTGCTGGATCCAAAATCGGAATTCCTGCGTTACCTGCAAGACAGCAAGTAGGATCGGATGCCAATCGAACTGGCAGCGGCACTTTGTCTGGTGCTGGTGATCGAAGGCCTGATCCTGTTTGCCGCACCGGGCGCATGGAAGCGCATGGCGGAAAAACTGCAGCAGATCGATGAGCGCACCTTGCGCGGCGTCGGTGGTGCGATGGTGGTGATTGGCTTGATTGCCTTGAAGCTGGTGCATTGAGAGCTGGGAGTAGGGAGTAGGGAGTGGGAAATTGGAAAGCCAAAGCTGATTTTTTGCTTTTCCCACTCCCGATGCTTTCGCCCCAATACGAAACAACGACGAGAATGACATGGGCAATTCGGTAGTAATTCTGGGTGCGCAATGGGGCGATGAGGGCAAGGGCAAGATCGTCGATCTGCTCACCGAGCGGGTCGGCATCGTGGCGCGCTTCCAGGGCGGCCACAATGCGGGACACACCCTGGTCATCAACGGCAAGAAGACGGTTCTTCACCTGATTCCTTCGGGCATCCTGCGCGATGGCGTTCAATGCCTGATCGGCAACGGGGTGGTGCTGTCTCCCGCCGCCTTGCGCAAGGAGATCAGCGAGCTTGAGGCGGAAGGTGTCGAAGTGCGCTCGCGGCTCAAGATCAGTCCGGCAACACCGTTGATCATGCCGTATCACATCGCCGTCGATCAGGCCCGCGAGAAGGCATCTGGAGCCAAGGCGATCGGTACGACCGGGCGCGGAATCGGGCCGGCCTACGAGGACAAGGTGGCCCGGCGCAGCATCCGCGTTGCCGACCTCATGTATCCATCGGAATTGCCGGAAAAAGTCCGCACCGCGGTCGATTACCACAATTTCATCCTGACCCAATGGCTGAAGGCCGATGGGGTCGATTATCAGAAGGTACTCGACGAGGCGCTCGAGTACAGCGAATACCTGCGGCCAATGATCGATGACGTATCAACCCTGCTTTACGAGGCCCGACGCCGCGGCGACCACATCCTCTACGAAGGAGCCCAGGGCGCCCTGCTCGATATTGACCACGGCACCTATCCCTATGTGACCTCGTCGAATACGACCATCGGCGGCGCACTTGCCGGAACCGGTGTCGGCGCGTCGGATATCGACTATGTGCTCGGCATCTGCAAGGCCTACGCGACGCGTGTCGGTGGCGGCCCGTTCCCGACCGAGCTGAACGACGAAATGGGCGAGGCGCTGCGCAAGCGCGGCAACGAATTCGGTGCAAGCACCGGGCGTCCGCGGCGCTGCGGCTGGATCGACCTGGTCGCTTTGAAGCGCGCGACCCAGATCAATGCGATCAACGGTCTCGCCATCACCAAGCTCGACGTACTTGATGGCCTGCCGACGATCAAGGTCTGCATTGCCTACGAGTACCGCGGCAAGCGTCGAGATCTGGCCCCGCTGGATGCGGATGGCTGGGATGAGTGCAAGCCGGTCTATCTGGATTTTCCGGGCTGGGAAGAACCGACCTCGGGCGTGCGTGACTGGAACAAGTTGCCGGCAGCGGCACGCGCGTATCTGCGCGCAGTCGAGGAACTCTCGGGTTGTCATCTGGCCCTGGTCGCCACCGGTGCCGACCGCGACGACACGATCGTGCTGCGCGATCCGTTTGCGTGATTGAAGGAGGGAGTAGGGAGTAGGGAGTAGGGAGTAGGGAGTAGGGAGTAGGGAGTAGGGAGTAGGGAGTAGGGAGGGATCGTGGGAGCGGCTTCAGCCGCGATGCTCCTGCTCGGGTTCCTGGAAATCTGATCGCGGCTGAAGCCGCTCCCACCGCGGCTCGTTCATCCGGTATCCGAATCACGGACAAAAAAAACCGCCTTGCGGCGGTTCTTTTTCGATGTTGGTGCCCAGAAGAGGACTCGAACCTCCACGGGTTGCCCCGCTAGCACCTGAAGCTAGTGCGTCTACCAATTCCGCCACCTGGGCTTGTGCCCGGTGCGCTGGAAGCCACCGGGGGCGCGAAAGATACGTGGGCTGTTGCAGACTGTCAATGATTGCACGCGCACAATGGTGGCGATTCGGTTTGCCGCCCATGAAATCACATGATTATCCTGCCGCCGCCTCGTGCCGCGCAGGTCACCAGACAAGGAGAACGCATCGATGCGAAAGAAACCCAATGGAATGAAAACACCGGGCCCGGCAAAATCCGGACCAAAAAAGAGCACCAAGTCCAAGCTGCCACCGTGGATGCCGGAATCCGCCTCTGCGGCGCCGAAAACCGGCAATCGCGGCAAGCCCGCCGCGAAGTCGTCGCGTGGCAAGCCTGCACCCATCGTGGCGCGAGCTGGGGCCAAACCCAATAGATGGCAGGATCCGTTCGCCGGCCGCGAAGCGCGCCGCTACGAGAATCCGATTCCCAGCCGCGAGGCTATTCTCGCCCTTCTTTCCGAACAAGCCTCGCTGATGAAGACCGAAGCCGTTGCGGCGGCACTCGGGCTGCGCAGTGAGCAGGATGTCGATGCCCTCGGCAAACGCCTCGCCGCGATGGTGCGTGATGGCCAGTTGTTGCAGAACCGCCGCGGTGGCTACGGCGTGGCCGAGCGACTTGGCCTGATCGCCGGCGTCGTGCTTGCCAATGCGGAGGGCTATGGTTTTCTCAAACCCGACGAGGGCGGCGAGGATCTTTATCTATCCCCCGCGCAGATGCGCACCGTGTTGCACGGTGATCGCGTGCTCGGCAGCGTGGTCGGTGTCGATCGGCGCGGGCGCCGTCAGGGCGCGATTGTCGAAGTGCTCGAACGGCGTGCATCACGCCTGGTCGGTCGGGTGGTCATCGAGGACGGGATCACCCTGGTTTCGCCCGATGACCGTCGTGTCCACCAGGACATCCTGATCCGTCCCGGCGATGAGCAGGGTGCGCGAAACGGGCAGATCGTCATCACCGAGATCACCGATCCCCCAACCCAGCATCGCGGTCCGATCGGGCGCATTCTGGCCGTGCTGGGCGAACGCCTGACGCCTTCGATCATCGTCGAGATGGCGATTGCCAGCCACGACCTGCCGCACGAATGGCCGGTCCCGGTTGTCGCCCAGGCGGCCGAGGTCGATCCCCAGGTGCTTGCCTCGGAAATCAAGGGTCGGGTCGATCTGCGCATGCTGCAGCTGGTCACGATCGACGGCGAGGATGCTCGCGATTTCGACGATGCAGTGTATGCCGAGGCGAATGCGCAGGGCTTCCGCCTGATCGTCGCGATCGCCGATGTGTCGCACTATGTGAAGGTGGGCAGTCCGCTCGATGAGGAGGCTTATCTGCGCTCGACGTCAGTGTACTTTCCGGGCTTCGTCGTGCCGATGCTGCCGGAAACACTGTCCAACGGGATTTGTTCGCTGAATCCGAAAGTGGATCGCCTGTGCATGGTCTGCGACATGCAGGTGGATCGCGGCGGCGAGGTGATTTCATCGAAGTTCTACGAAGCGGTGATGCGTTCGCATGCGCGCCTGACCTACACCAAGGTCTGGGACGCGGTTGGCGAAAAGCTTGAGGACGCGCGCGACGAGATTGGTGAATTGATGCCGCGCATCGAGAGCCTGCACCAGCTCTACAAGCTGCTGGCCAAGGCACGCCAGAAGCGTGGTTCAATCGATTTCGAGAGCACCGAGGTCAAGTTCCGCCTGGCTGCCTCGGGCGAGGTCATCCAGCTTGGCGCTGAGCCGCGCAATGATGCGCACAAGCTGATCGAGGAATGCATGATCGCGGCCAATGTCGAGGCGGCGAAGTACATGCTGAGGAAGCGGATTCCAGCGCCGTATCGCGTGCATGAGCCGCCACCGGCGTCGAAATACGAGGACCTGCTCGAGTACCTCAAGGAGTTCAAGCTGAAGCTGCCGCCGGCCGGCGAAGTGAAACCGGCCGACTTTGCCGCCTTGCTGAAGAAAATCCGCAATCGTCCCGACGTCAGCCTGATCGAGTCGGTCGTGTTGCGCTCACAGAGCATGGCCGTCTACCAGCCCGAGAACACCGGCCATTTCGGCCTGGCCCTCGAAGCCTACGCGCACTTCACCTCGCCAATCCGGCGCTATCCGGACTTGCTCGTGCATCGCGCGATTCGATATGCAATCAGTGGTGGCAAACCCGCCGAGTACGAGTACTCGCCCACCCAGATGGGCTCGATGGCGGTGCATTGCTCGCACAACGAACGACGCGCGCAGGAAGCGGAACGCGATGTCGATGAGCGTTACAAATGTGCGTGGATGGAGAAGCACGTCGGCAGCGAGTTCGATGGGGTAATTTCCGGCGTCACCTCGTTTGGCTTGTTCGTCGAACTCACCGAGTCGAAGATCAACGGACTCGTGCACATCACCCAGTTGCCGAATGACTACTACCACTTCGATCCGAAGCGGCACATGCTCAGCGGCGAGCGGCGTGGCCTGCAGTTCCGCCTTGGCGAACCGGTGCGCATCCAGGTGCTGCGGGCGAGCCTGGAGGACCGCAAGATTGATTTCCGGTTGGTTGTCGATGACTCAAAGCGACATGCGTAGCCTGCGATCCGATGACAAACGTGGGCCAGCGCAATGCGAATCGTGCGCCAATTCGATCTTTTCGAAACGGCATCGGCAGTTCACACTGGGCGATCTTGAAGAGGCCGGCAATCCATGAGCACTGAACTGCTGATCGGCATCCATTCCGTGGAAGCCGCACTGAACTACGACGCGGCAAATATCGCCGAGCTGTATGTCGAATCCGGGCAACAGAATCCGCGCGTTCGCGACCTTGCCGAGCGTGCGCGTGACATGGGCGTCAAGCCGCACGCGCGCAGCAAGGCTGATCTGGACCGCATGACCGGTGGTGGTCGCCATCAGGGAATCGCGGCGATGTACAAGGCCCCGCCGGCACGCAACGAAGCCGAATTGCCGGCCCTGATCGAGGCGGCCGGGCAGGACGCGCTTTTCCTGATCCTCGACGGGGTCACCGATCCGCACAATCTCGGCGCCTGCCTGCGCAGTGCCGAAGCCGCCGGAGTAACCGCCGTGATCGTGCCGAAGGACAAGGCGGTCGGCATCACGCCGACCGTACGCCGCGCGTCGGCTGGCGCGGCCGACCGCGTGCCGTTCTTTGCGACGACCAACCTTGCACGCAGTCTGAAGCTGCTGAAGGAGGCCGGAGTCTGGCTGACCGGATTTGCTGGCGATGGCAAGCAGTCGCTTTATGCCAGTGACTTCAAGGGGCCCGTCGGCATCGTCATTGGCAGCGAAGGCGAGGGCATGCGTCGACTAACTCGCGAAGCCTGCGATTTTGTCGCCTCGATTCCGATGCGTGGAAGCGTCGAGAGTCTCAACGTGTCGGTGGCCACCGGTGTCGTGGTGTTCGAAGTCCTGCGCCAGCGTTCCCAACAAGTGGCGGATCCGAGGTAATCCTGGCCCGAACCGCACAAGTGGGTTCCATCATGTCCGGATTGATCGCGATGGCATGAAAGGGCTGTCAGTGGGTTCCGGCTGAATCGGCCAGCGCTGCAAATGGTTTTGTGATTTGCTACATCTTGTCGCAGCCGGCCGTCTGGATGCGATGCGGACTTGCCAGTCAAGGTAGTTACAGGCCAGACTCGCGCTTGCGTCTGCCTGGGGGAAGTTGGGAATGATTCGCATCGTCCTGGTCGACGACCATGAGCTTGTCCGCACCGGCTTCCGCCTGATCCTCGAGCAGCAGGCGGACATCGAGGTGGTCGGCGAGGCATCCGATGGCGAACAGGGACTGCTGCTGCTGAAGAAGCTCAAGCCGGATCTTGCCCTGGTCGATGTGCACATGCCTGGCGTCAGTGGCATTGAAGTCACCGAGCGCGTGCGCAAGCTCAAGCTCAAGACCCGCATCATCATCGTCACGATGGTCAGCGAGGCGCCTTTCCCGCGCCGCCTGCTGGAAGCGGGTGCCAGCGGCTATATCACGAAATCCTGTCCCGCTCCCGAGCTGCAGCGTGCCGTTCGCCAGGTGGCCGATGGTCGGCGCTATCTGGCTCCGGGCATCGCCGAGGCGATGGCCTTGGGAGCCATCGATGGAAGTGCCCAATCCCCGTTCGAGGAGTTGTCGTCTCGCGAGCTCGAGGTGGCCTTGATGCTCGCGCGTGGCCAGCCGATGCCGGTGATTGCCACTCTGCTCAACCTCAGCAGCAAGACGGTCGCGACTTACAAATACCGGTTGTTTGAAAAACTAAATATCGACAACTCGGTGACGCTGGCCCACCTGGCCAGCCTGCACGGTCTGCTCGACGCCCCGGGAACACGCTGACGCCCAGACCACGCCTGCGTGTGGGCTTGCCCACACGCAGGCGCAGCAGGAATCGACGATCAGGATTCGTCTGCGGACGGTGCCGCTTTGGCTGGAGCCTCGGCGCTGGACGGCTTGACCGACTCGGCATCACGAGCCAGCGACTTTGCGACCTCGGCGGCAACCTGCGGATGCATCGCGAGGATCGGTGACGGCTTGGTGATCGGCAATTCGGTTCGTGCCGCATGACGAACCGGAACAGAGAACAGGTCCTCCACTGGCTGTCGGGGCTGCACGTGTTGCGTCGCTGGACTGGCTGTCGGCGAAGCGGCTGCTGCTGGACGCGTTGTCGGCGCTGGGGCCGAAGTCTGGGCCGGAGCTGAAGTCTGGACTGGAGCCGACGTCTGAGCCGGAGCCGAGGTCTGAGCCGGAGCCGAGGTCTGAGCCGGAGCCGAGGTCTGAGCCGGAGCCGAGGTCTGAGCCGGAGCCGAGGTCTGAGCCGGAGCCGAGGTCTGAGCCGGAGCCGAGGTCTGAGCCGGAGCCGAGG
Organism: Lysobacterales bacterium; assembly: GCA_016721015.1. Classification (GTDB taxonomy): domain Bacteria; phylum Pseudomonadota; class Gammaproteobacteria; order Xanthomonadales; family Rhodanobacteraceae; genus Dokdonella. The sequence continues at coordinate 376,142 of JADKJL010000012.1, read as the reverse complement.
TCTGAGCCGGAGCCGAGGTCTGAGCCGGAGCCGAGGTCTGAGCCGGAGCCGAGGTCTGAGCCGGAGCCGAAGTCTGAGCCGGAGCGAGGTCTGGGCCGGAGCCGAGGTCTGAGCCGGGCCAGCTGCCGGAGCCAGGTCTGAGCCGGAGCCGAAGTCTGAGCCGGAGCCGAAGTCTGAGCCGGAGCCGAAGTCTGAGCCGGAGCCGAAGTCTGAGCCGGAGCCGAAGTCTGAGCCGGAGCCGAAGTCTGAGCCGGAGCCGAAGTCTGAGCCGGAGCCGAAGTCTGAGCCGGAGCCGAAGTCTGAGCCGGAGCCGAAGTCTGCGCCGGAGCCGAAGTCTGCGCCGGAGCCGAAGTCTGAGCCGGAGCCGAGGTCTGAGCCGGAGCCGAGGTCTGAGCCGGAGCCGAAGTCTGAGCCGGAGCCGAAGTCTGAGCCGGAGCCGAAGTCTGAGCCGGAGCGGAAGTCCGAGCCGGAGTCTGGACTGGAGCCGACGTCTGAGCCGGAGCCGAAGTCTGAGCTTCGACAGCAGCAGCCTGGGAGCCCGCTTCGCCACTCGTCACGGATGCGGGCGTGCTTTCAGACACTGTGCCAGCGACGCGAGTGCGGTTATTGCGTGCATCACGACGATCGGCATCCTCATCATCGAAAGCCTCGTGGGTGATCGCTGCGGCCGTGACACCGGGTGTCACGGCACCCTCGTTCTCGTTTTCAGCTTCCCCCTCACCCTTGCGACGGCGACGACCACCGCGACGACCGCGACGACGCTTGCTGCTCGACGATGACGTCGATTCGTCATCGTTATTCTCACCTGCGCCTGCCAGGCCGGCGGTCGCTTGTTGAGGGAGCTTCTTTTCCTCGACTGTGGCTTCGGCAGCGTCCGCGCTGGCTTGCATGTTCTTTCCAACCACCTTGTCGCGATTGGCTTGTGACGGGTTGCTGGCACCATTCGCTGCCTGCTTGCGACCCTCGCGCTGTGGGCGTTGTGGCTGATCCTGCTTGGCCGGCTTCTGCGCCTGCGATTTGCGCCCATCACGTGATTCGCCGCGACCGCCTTCCTTGCGCGCCGAGTCACCCCGTGAGCCTCGGCTCTGCTGCTGGGTGCGCGATGATGGGCCACGTCCGTCGCGCGCCTCGCGTGGTTCACGGCGAGTCTGCTCGCGTCGAGTGGCGGAGGGCTCGGGGGTTTGCGCGTCGGCCTTGCTGCCGAACAGGCGTCCAAGCCAGGCGAAAAAACCACCACCGGAAACCGCAGCCGGCGTTGCGACGGGGGCCGCGACGGTTGTTTCGGCAGTCTTCATCGGAGCCGGGCTTGCCGGAACGACACGGCTGACCGCCGGTTCTTCGGCTGCATCGTCGGGCTGCGCAAGTTGCGGCAGTGGCTTGACCTCCACCGCGGTCACCCGCTGATAACTGGGCTTGGCATCCTCGGTGATGTCGGCCGAGCGGATGCGCTCGATGTGCAGATGCGGTGTTTCGAGCTTGTCGTCGGCGATGACGATGAGCTGGACTTCCTGACGAACCTCGATCTCGCTGAGCTGGCGCCGTTTTTCATTGACCAGGAAGTTGGCCACGTCCGGTGGTGCCTGGACCAGCACCTGCCCGGTGTTTTCCTTCATCGCATGCTCTTCGACCAGACGCAGGGCCGACAGCGCCAACGATTCGACGCTGCGGATGCGGCCGTGGCCGTCACAGCGCGGACAAACGATCTGGGTGGCTTCGCCGAGCGACGGACGCAGGCGCTGACGCGAGAGTTCGAGCAGGCCGAAGCGCGAGATGCGACCGATCTGCACGCGGGCGCGATCGACCTTCATGGCGTCCTTCAGCTTTTCCTCGACTTCGCGCTGATGGCGCGGGCTGTCCATGTCGATGAAGTCGATGACGATAAGGCCACCGGCATCGCGGATGCGCAGCTGGCGCGCGATCTCCGCCGCGGCTTCGAGATTGGTGTTGAACGCGGTGTCTTCGATGTCGCTGCCCTTGGTCGCCTTCGACGAGTTGATGTCGATTGCGGTCAGGGCTTCGGTCTGGTCGATGACGATCGAGCCGCCGGCGGGCAGGCGCACGGTGCGCTCGAAAGCGTTCTCGATCTGCGATTCGATCTGGAAGCGCGAGAACAACGGTACCGTGTCCTGGTACAACTTGAGCTTGCGCAAGTTGTTCGGCATGACCTGCTGGACGAACTCGCGAGCGTCGTTGTAGAGCTCCTCGTGGTCAATCAGGATCTCGCCGATGTCGTTGCGAAGATAGTCACGCAGGGCGCGGATGATGAGTTTCGATTCCTGATAGATCAGGAACGGCGCCGGGCGCGATGTCGCCGCTTCGGCGATCGCTTTCCACAGCTGCAGCAGGTAATCGAGATCCCACTGCAGCTCTTCGGCCTCGCGGCCCATGCCGGCGGTGCGGATGATCAGGCCCATTTCATCGGGCAACTGCAGCTCATCCATCGCGTCCTTCAGATTCTGCCGATCCTCGCCCTCGATGCGGCGTGAAACGCCACCGGCTCGAGGATTGTTCGGCATCAGCACCAGATAGCGACCGGCCAGGCTGATGAAGGTGGTCAGGGCGGCGCCCTTGTTGCCGCGCTCTTCCTTGTCGACCTGGACGACGATGGTCTGGCCTTCCTTGATCAGCTCGCGGATGCCAGCCTTGTTGGCATCGACGCCGGCCGTGAAGTACTGCTTGGAGATTTCCTTCATCGGCAGGAAGCCGTGGCGCTCGCCCCCATATTCGACGAAACAGGCTTCCAGCGAGGGCTCGACCCGGGTGATGCGGCCGAGATAGATGTTCGACTTCTTCTGTTCGCGGGAGGGAATCTCGACATCGAGATCAAACAGGGTCTGGCCATCAACGATAGCCACACGCAACTCTTCACGCTGAGTTGCGTTGATCAACATACGTTTCATTGTCGTGTTTCCTTGCAGGCGCTCGAACCGCTGCCGCGCGTTGCGCGCTACCCGAAGGTTTCGCGCCGCGCGATCCGCTTGGACCGGAATACCGGCCGCGGGATCGCCTGTGTTTGTCAAAAAGCCGACGCTTTCCGGGCGCCAGCGCTCATTTGGTGCATGCGAGTCCGGAGACCCTTTGCCACCGCGGGGGTGACAAGCAATCTCCGATCCGAACCGTTACGATGCCCGGGCTTTACAGACCTGCGCGCCCCTCAAACTTGAGTTCAGGCACCAGGGCTCGGACAGGCATAACAGTTGAATGCGCCTATGGGTTGTCTCTGGATCCCCGGAATCGGGGCCGGATGACGGCGCGATACGCGGGCGGAGTGTAGCAGTCAGATCCGGATTTTTTCAATGAAGACACACACTTCGGCCAATTCCGCAGATCCGGCCCCGCTCGGCGTTCAGCTGGTCAAGGTCGATGAGGATCGCGACGGCCAGCGTATCGACAACTTCCTTTCGGGTCGTTTGAAGGGTGTTCCGCGCAGCCTGATCTATCGGATCCTGCGTACCGGACAGGTTCGCATCAACGGGCGCCGGGCCAAGCCGGACGTGCGTCTGAGTACCGGGGACGAGGTGCGGATTCCGCCCGTCCGCGTGGCTGAACGGGGCGATCCGGGCAAACCCGCCTTGGGCCAGATGAATCGGGTCGAGGAGGCGATCGTGCATGAGGATCGCGATTTCCTGGTCCTCAACAAGCCGAGCGGGGTCGCCAGCCACGGTGGCAGCGGGATCAGTTTCGGTGCCATTGAACTGCTGCGTGCGGCGCGGCCGAACGACACCCTTGAGCTGGTGCACCGCCTCGACCGCGACACCAGCGGCGTACTCGTGTTCTCGCGGCGGCGCTCGGCCTTGACCGCCTTGCAGGCAGTGATTCGCGAAGGGCGGGCGACCAAGCGCTACATGGCGCTGTTGCAAGGCCGTTTGCCGCAGTCGCGCATCACCGTCAACGAGCCCTTGCGCAAGTCGATCCTGCACGGTGGCGAGCGCATGGTGCGCGTCGATCCTGCGGGCAAGCCTTCGGTATCGCATCTGATCCGACAGCAACAGTTTACCGAAGCGGCACTCTGCGAGATCGCGATCGAAACCGGGCGCACCCATCAGATCCGCGTGCATGCCGCGCATATCGGCCATGCCGTTGCCGGCGACGAGAAATATGGCGAGCGCACCTTCAACCAGCGCATGCGCGAGTTCGGCCTCAAGCGACTGTTCCTGCATGCGATGCGCTTCGAGTTCGAGATCGGCGAGCGCAGCTACAGCTTCACGGCGCCGATGCCGGATGACTTGCGTTCGGTGGTCAGCACGCTGGAGCGGAAACGCTGAGCAGCGGCGGCATCCTGATAGACAGGCAGGCCATGGCGATCAAAGAAAGAAGCGTGCGCTGACCTCGGCCGAATGCAGCCATTCTGGCGGCAACGAATCCGCCAACAGCAAGCCGCCGAGCGCATGCGCGAAGATATTGGCAAGCAGGGCGCGATGGCGTTGCCAGTTCCAGATCCAGATCAGGCCGGCGACAAAGGTGAGCAACATGAGCATCGCGTTTGGCGTATGCAACAGCGCAAATACGAGCGCGGCGCCGAGCAGGGCGATCCGCGAAGATGCCGTGATGCGTTCGATGCGCTCGGCAACAATCACGCAAATCATGAACTGCTGCACGGCAGCCCAGGCAAGGTAACGAAGTATCTGGGCGATACCAGGCAGTTGTTGTGGCAGTCGGCCGTTGGCAAGTTCCATAACCAGGGCCATGGTCAGGGCCAAACTTGCCAGGGCGACCCACCAGCCGCGTTTGAGCGTTCGCGAGCTCGGTTCCGCCGGCGCGTCACCCACCAGCAGACTCAGGGCGAACAGGATCGTTGCTACACAGGCGGCGAGAACGAGTGGGCTGATGTTGTCGCCAATGAATCCGCCGATGACCAAACCCAGCGGGACCACGGTTGCTGCAAGCAGTTCGAGCAAGGCACGCAAGCGTTGATCGAGTGGTGGTTTGAGTCTCAGTGCGAGCAGGAGGCCTATATAGCCGACAAGCAACAACCACGAAATTCGGCTCGGCGATGTGCGCCGGGGTTGCGCGTGCCAGGTGTCGGCGCGTTCGGTGACGGACTGGAAATCACCGGCCGGAACGATCACCGCGTCGGCGATGGCGGCGCGGATCTGGTCGCGCGCCTGAAGGCTTTGCTCGACACGCGCATCGATCGGCAATTGCAGGATCGGCCAGGTCATCTGATCGGCATTTTCCGCGATGCGCGCGAGAGCCCGCCGGAACTCCAGTGTATTGCGCGGATCGGGCAACAACGGCAGGGGCAGGTCGATCAGCGATTGCGAATTGAGCTGTGTTTGCGTGCGCGCTTGCACACTGCGCAGGGTCACACTTGCCGGTGCTGGCAGATCGAGCCGCAGCCGCAGCATCGCGGCGCGTTTCGGCGGCGCTGCATCGGCACCCTGGCACTGCCACTCGATGTTGCGGACACTGATCGTCAACACCGTTTCGCCGCGCGCCAATGGAGTCATCGCGCTTCGGCAGACAGGTGCTTCCAGCGACTCACCGACGACCAACCCGATCGAGCCGGCAGTTTCGGCCTGCAGGTCGATCTGGATCAACGAAAACCGACCCAGATCGATGGCGCTGGAGAGGACCACACCGACCTGGATCTCTTCACCTTGCGAGCGCAGGCGAAAACCATCGTTGACGAAGCGGGCATCGGTCGTGCCAAACGCCGTGCCGGCGATGAGGTCGGTTGCAAACTGCGCCGACCATTGGTGCGGCGTATCGGCGTGGGTCAACGCGCCGAGTGTATCGCCGGCCGAGGCGACCAGCTGCTGGCGCAACTGATACCTGGCGAGCATGTCGAGTGCCGGCAAGATGGCCAGCGCACAGGCGACATACAGCAGCCAGGCGACATTGTTTCGCAGCAATGCTGACATCGTTGTGCCTGCCTCAGTCGCAGCCAAACAGGCGTTCGACCTTGGCGGCGCAGATGAAGTCGTTCCGCGACAGCCCGCCGACATCATGAGTAGCAAAATAAAGTTTGCAACTCGGATAGCTGACCTTCATGTCGGGATGGTGGTCTTCGCTGTGGGCAATCCAGGCAACGGCATTGACGAAGGCCATCGTGCGATGGAAGTCGTCGAAGCGGAACTCCTTCTCTATGCCTTGCCCGGCAGACGCCAGCTGCCAACCCGGCAGCGCGCCGACAAGACGCTGGATGTCCTCATCGTTCATCGCATCCTGTTTGCCCTTGCACGGGTGACAACGGGATCGAGCCAGGTCATCAAGCGTCATCTGCAGCTTCTCCGCCAACAAAGATCGCCAGTATAAGCGGCTGGCGATCGCGGTACGGTGCAATCGGATCAAACAAGTACTAGAATAGTCCTGATTCATCAAAGGTGTGATTGCAATGATCGAAATGAGTGAATCAGCTGCGGACTATTTTCGCGGCCTGATCGCGGCGCAGGATCTGCCTGGGCTCGGTATCCGTCTGCGTGCGGTCGCGGCGGGAACTCCGAAAGGCGATTGCCAGCTCGAGTTCTGCGAGCCTCGCGAATTGCGGGGCGACGAATGGGAGATCGAATGCAAGGGCTTTTCGCTATACGTTGAAGCCGACAGTGTCAGTGCACTTGACGGCGCCAATATCGATTTCACCCGCGATCCAACCGGCGGCCAGCTTTCGATCAAGGCACCCGGGTTGCGTGGCGTGGCGCCCGATGCCGATGCCAGCGTGGTCGAGCGTGTGCGCTACCTTATCGATGCCGAAATCAATCCGAAGCTGGCCTCGCACGGCGGCCGCGTTGCCCTGCGCGAAATCACCGCCGAGGGCATTGTCGTCCTGCAATTCGGCGGCGGCTGCCACGGCTGCGGCATGTCCGAGGTCACCCTCAAGAACGGCATCGAAAAGACCCTGCGTGAAAAGATCCCTGAGGTAACCGGTGTGCGCGATGTCACCGATCACGAGAGTGGCAGCAAACCCTACTACGACCGCAAGGCCGGCTGATCCAAAGCAGGATCCCGGCACGCGCCGGGATCCTGGGTCAAGCAATGCGTATTGGAAGGCGCTTGATTACTCGCCTTGCATCCGTCCATGCAGGTCAACGAGCTGGCCAGGCATCGCCGAAAAATAGGCGGCCAGATTGCGGATGTCCTGGTCGGAGAGCTTCTCGGCATACACCGACATGATTGGATTGACCCGATTTCCCTCCCGGTATTCGTGCAGGGCGCGGGCGAGATAGTCGGGGTATTGGCCGGCCAGACGCGGATAGATCGCCGCCGTGGAATTGCCATCGGCACCATGACAGGCCTGGCAGGTCTGGGCGAGTTGCTTGGCGGCTTCGAGATTGACCGGTTCGGCAGCCACAGCCAAGGTTGCAATCGAGGCAAGGCAGGTCAGCGCAAGTCGGGCCATGGTCTTGTTGGTCTTCATTACTCGACTCACTCCGCGCTGTTGAGGCTGGAAAGGAAAGCGGCAATATCGGCGATGTCGGCATCGCTCAGGCTTTCGCCTTGGGCACGCATCGTCGGATGCTTGCGTTCGCCTTTCTTGTATTCGGTCAGCGCGGCGACGAGGTAATCGTAGTTTTGCCCGCCGATGCGCGGCACGTGATAGCTCGGATAGGCATTCTTCCATCCGGTAATGCCATGGCATCCGGTACAGGTATAGGCCTTCAGGCGTCCTTCGGCAGGATCGCCCTTTGCATCCTGGGCAAGCACGGTGGTGGCTGAAAACAGGGCAAGGAGTAGCAGCAGCGCTCGGGTCATCTCGAAGGTTCCGGATCCGGCTGGTGGGGATGGGGATTGCAGCAAGCGTCGGAGTATAGCGATTTGAGCGGCGAAGGTCAGCGCCCGACGAGTTCGGCACCCGGTGTCGACGTGTGACTACTGGCTCAGGACAAGGATCGCGAGCCGGAATAGTCTCCGCGTGAAGAAAACCGACGATTGATCGAACCAGTCGACTTGAATGGTGGCGCGAGTGAAACGTGATCCACGTTCGGCAAGTCGGATTCCCTTTCCGCATTCGCCTAAACCGTTTTCCCGATCGATGTATCCAAGGCTGTCCGATTGCGGCCGGTTTGATGCTTGCTCACATATACTGTTATGGTCTACTATAACACCATGTCATTCTTGGATTGCCTAATGCCTTCTTTTTCCAACAGATTTCTGCCCCGCCACCTGGTAATCCTGGCAATCGCGCTGATCGTGCCTGTGCTCGCGTCCTGCAACAAGCAGACTGGCGAGGCAAAGGCGGGACAAGCGGCGGCTGATGCGTCGGTACCGGTCGAGGCTGTGCCAGTGACCCGGCGTTCGATCAGCGCAAGCTACTCGGGTACGGCGACGCTGGAGCCGGAAAGCGAGGCGCAAGTTGCCGCGAAGATCAGCGGTGTCCTGCTCAAGCTGATGGTCGAGGAAGGCGATCAGGTCAAGAGTGGACAGGTGCTGGCCAAGCTCGATGACGAGAATCCGCGGCTCAATCTGGCCAAGGCCGAGGCCTCGTTGCGCAAGCTGGAAAACGACTATCGGCGATCGAACGAGATGTTCGAGCGCAAACTGCTCAGCGTCGAACAGAACGACAAGATTCGTTACGACCTCGAAACCCAGCGGGCAACCTGGGAACTGGCCAAGCTCGAGCTTTCCTACACTCAAATCACCGCCCCGATCAGCGGCGTGATCTCGCGTCGCCTGGTCAAGGTCGGCAACTACATCCAGCTCAACCAGGCCCTGTTCCAGATCGACAATTTCGATCCCTTGCTCGCGGTGCTCAATGTGCCCGAGCGCGAACTCAATACCTTGCGTGCCGATCAGGTCGTGCGTTTGCGCGTCGATTCGATTCCAGAACAAGCCTTCGACGGGCGCATCCAGCGCATCAGTCCGGTGGTCGACGCGGCAACCGGAACGTTCCGTGTTACCTGCGAGTTCCGCGATGCCAGCGCGCGACTCAAGTCGGGCATGTTTGGCCGTCTCGAGATTACCTACGCCCAGCACGAGAATGTGCCGACCATTCCGCGCGCGGCGCTGATCGAGGAGGACGGCGAGACGGCGGTGTTTGTCGTGCAATCCGGTGCAGCCGCAGCGGCTGCTGAAAAGGACGCCGCCAAGGCGGCCAGTGCCGCTGCGGATAAACCGGTGGCGGCCGACAACAAGGCTGAGCCTGGCAAGGATGCGCCGCCCATTCCTGCCTGGGTCGCCAAACGCCGTGTGGTCAATGTCGGTTACGGCGATGCGAATTACGTCGAGGTGCTGGATGGCCTGGCCGAAGGTGATCGCGTCATCACGCTCGGCCGTTCGGCGGTGCGTGACGGCACCGCTGTGCAGGTGCTGGAGGGCGTGCAATGAATATCGTCGATTTCGCCACGCGTCGACGCGTCACCATCGGCATGACCACGTTGACCCTGGTTCTGTTCGGCCTGATCGCGTTGTCCGGGCTCAAGGTCAACCTGCTGCCGGACCTTTCCTATCCCACGCTTACCGTGCGCACCGAGTACGAAGGCGCGGCTCCGATCGAGATCGAGAACCTCATCTCGCAGCCGGTCGAGGAAGCGCTCGGCGTGGTCAAGAACGTGCGCAAGATCCATTCGGTCTCGCGCACCGGGCAGTCGGACGTGATCCTCGAGTTCACCTGGGGCACGGACATGGAGCAGGCGAGTCTGGAGACGCGCGACAAACTCGATCTGATCAGTCTGCCGCTGGAAGCAAAGAAGCCGGTCCTGCTGCGCTTCAATCCTTCGACCGATCCGATCATTCGTTTGGGTCTGAGCGGTTCGGCGTCCGACGGCGGCTTCAACGAGGCCGAACTGAAGCAGCTGCGCCGGTTTGCCGATGACGAACTGAAGAAGCGACTCGAACCGGTTGCTGGCGTCGCCGCAGTCAAGGTTGGCGGAGGCCTGGAGGATCAGATCAGCGTATCTCTCGATCAACAGAAACTGGCGCAGCTCAATCTGAGTGTCAGTGATGTCGCCGCACGTTTGCGCAACGAAAACGTGAATGTCTCGGCGGGGCGCATCGAAGAGGGTAGCCAGCGCTTCCTGGTGCGCACGATCAACCAGTTCACCAACCTCGACCAGATGCGCGACATGCTGGTCAAGGTCGACAACGGTATTCCGATCCGGCTCAAGGACGTCGCCGACGTGAGCCAGAGCTACAAGGAACGCGAGGGTATCGTGCGCATCAATGCGCATGAGGCGATCGAGCTGGCGATCTACAAGGAAGGCGATGGAAATACCGTCGCGGTGGCCAATGCGGTCAACCAGAAGCTCGAACAGCTGAAGAAATCCCTGCCGCCAGGTGCGAGCCTGACCACGATCGATGACCAGTCCATCTTCATCCAGCACTCGCTCGATGACGTGCGCAACGATGCCTTGATTGGCGGCACCCTGGCCGTGCTGATGATCTTCTTCTTTCTCGGCCATGCGCGCAGCACGCTGATCATCTCGCTGTCGCTGCCGATCTCGCTGATCGCAACGTTCTTTTTCATGGGCCAGGCTGATCTCAGCCTCAACGTGATGTCGCTTGGCGGGCTCGCGCTGGCGACCGGCATGGTCGTCGATGATTCGATCGTCGTGCTCGAAAATATCGCCAGGCTGCGCGACAAGGGCATGTCCGTGCTCGATGCGACAGTGAAGGGTGCCAGCGAGGTCAGCATGGCCGTTACGGCTTCGACACTGACCACCGTCGCCGTGTTCTTTCCGCTGGTTTTCGTCGAAGGCGTGGCCGGTCAGTTGTTCCGCGACCAGTCGCTGACGATCACCTTCGCGATGCTGATCTCGCTGGTCGTCGCGATGACCTTGATTCCGATGATGGCCTCGCTGCAGGGCCGTTCGCCGCTGGCCTTTCGCAACGAGCCGGCTCGCGAGCCGCGTGCGCTGCCGAAGAACCCGGTGGCGCGTTTGCTTGTGCGGATCCCCAGGGCCATCGCCGAATTCCTTTTCCAGACATTGCCTCGATTGATTTTTGCGTTGTTCCACTGGATTGTTGTCGGCTTCGATCGCACGATCGGTGCGGTTCTGCGCTGGACCGGCAAACGTGTTGTTGGCACTTACGATCGCTCTGCGCGTGTCTATCACCGCATGCTGCCCGGCGCGATGGATCGGCCGTGGCTGGTGCTCGGCACGGCGGCACTCGCGTTTGCAATCAGTCTCGCCGTGATTCCGAGTCTCGGCATGGATCTGATTCCGAGCCTGGCCCAGGGGCGATTCGAGACGACTATCAAACTGCCGCCCGGCACACCCTTGGCCGACACCGATGCGCTGGTCACGCAGATCGAGCGCCAGCATGCGCGTGATCCGAATATCGCCTCGATTTATGGTGTCGCCGGCACCGGCACGCGACTGGACGCGACGCCGACCGAGTCGGGCGAGAACATCGCACGCCTGCTGGTCACGCTGAAATCGGGTTCGGGCGATCGCGAGGAGGCCGCCGCGATGAACTCGCTGCGTGCGACCCTGGCCACACGCCCCGATATCCAGGTCAAGTTTGCGCGTCCGGCATTGTTCAGTTTTTCGACACCGCTGGAAATCGAGATCCGCGGCTACGACCTCGATGCGCTGACCACGGCCGGCAAGAAGCTGGGTGGACTGCTTGGCCAATCCGATCGGTTTGCCGACATCAAATCCACGGTTGAAGACGGTTACCCGGAAGTGCAGATCCGATTCGATCAGGATCGTGCCGCCGCGCTCGGCCTGACCACCCGGCAAATTTCGGATGCGGTAGTCAGCAAGGTCCGCGGTGATGTCGCCACGCGCTACAACTTCCGTGATCGAAAGATCGACGTTCTTGCGCGAGTCCGTGAATCCGATCGTGCGAGTGTCGAGGACATCCGCAACCTGATCGTCAATCCGGGCACCGAACGGCCCATCCGCCTCTCTGCGGTTGCCGAAGTCACCGCCAGTGAAGGCCCCAGCGAAATCCATCGCGTTGACCAGGAGCGCGTGGCGATCATATCGGCCAATCTGCGCCACGGGGACCTTGGCAGTGCGGTCGCCGAGGTCAATTCCATCCTCGCCAAGACTCCATTGGCCGCAGGAGTCTCCGTGCATATCGGCGGGCAGGGCGAGGAGATGAACGCTTCAACGCGCTCAATGTTGTTTGCCTTTGGTCTCGCGATCTTCCTTGTCTATCTGGTCATGGCCTCGCAGTTCGAGTCGCTGGTGCATCCGTTCGTGATCATGTTCTCGATTCCGCTCGCCCTCGTCGGCGCCGTGCTTGCACTCAAGCTGACCGGCACACCGATCTCGGTGGTCGTCTTCATCGGTCTGATCATGCTCGCCGGCATCGTTGTCAAGAACGCCATCGTGTTGATCGACCGGGTCAACCAGTTGCGCGAAGAAGGTCATGCCAAACGCGAGGCGATCATCCTTGCCGCCGAATCGCGTTTGCGCCCAATCGCGATGACCACGCTGGCAACCTTGCTCGGATTCCTGCCGCTGGCGATTGGCCTCGGCGAGGGATCGGAAGTTCGTTCGCCAATGGCGATCACGGTCATCGGTGGCCTCGCCGTGTCGACCCTGCTGACCCTGATCGTGATTCCGATTGTCTACGAGTTGGTCGATCGCAAGCCGGATGCGTATTACGTTGAACGAGGGGCGCGCAAGGCACGAGGGGTTGGTGTCGATGAACGGGGTTCATCGGACTCGAAGGATTTGGATTCGTCGGATGGAGAATTGAGTGGGGCTCGCTCGTGAGCTCAACGACCGCCTTTCGGTTTTTCGTAGGAGCGCCTTTAGGCGCGATTTTACTGTTTCGTGGGAGCGACTTCAGTCGCGATGCTTCACTCATTACGCTCCTTCGGAGCGCGGCATCCCTGCCTTTTTTCACTCGCCTCCGGGCGAGCGAGTCACTTTTCTTTGTTTGGCCAAAGAAAAGTAACCAAAAGAAAGGCCACCCCGCGATCGCGCCTTACGCACATTCCCTGTGCTTCAGGTGCGCGAGGCAGCTCCGGGGTTCGCCGACAATCCGTCCATTGACTGACGTCGAACTGGCCCACTTCCTGTGGGCCACCCTTCGGGCTGATCCTGCGCAACCTCGCCGCGATCGAGGGGATCCGTTAAGCGCGCATCGTGCGCGCCAAAGCCAAAGCCAAAGCCAAAGCCAAAGCCAAAGCCAAAGCCAAAGCGCCCCCATCCGCCTTCGGCACCTTCCCCCGCTGCGCAGGAGAAGGAAAATCAATAGCCAAAGCAAAAGCATGCACTTGCGGGAATCTGCTTTGTCTTTGCTGCGAAGGATGCGCAGTAAATGGGGCCCCTATGCAGCGGCGACGTGGCGTAGGGATAGCCCGAAGGGTGGCCCACAGGAAGTGGGCCAGTTCGACGTCAGTCCAGGGACGGACTGTCGGCGAACCCCCGGAGTCGCGTTGCGTAGTCGCAGGGCAGGATGCCCGGAGACCGCTGCATCGGGGTGGCCTTTCTCTTGGTTACTTCTCTTTGGCCATTCAAAGAGAAGTAACTCGCTCGCCCGGAGGCGAGTGATACCCCGGCAGGGATGCCGCGCTCCGCAGGAGCGTGCTCCAGGCGAAAAAAAGGAATGGACCCCTGCGTGTGCAAGGGCGACGGAGTCGAGTGGTTCCAGGATGGCGCGCAATAGCACACCAAGAATTAGTCTCCCGTCGGGAGACATCAAATGACTCTCGCCGAACTCAGCCTCAAGCGGCCGGTGACGGCGGTGATGTTTTTTGTTTCGATGACCGTCATCGGACTGCTGGCGGCTTTCCGTTTGCCGCTCGAGTACATGCCTGACATCGAGGCCCCGTTTCTTTTCATTGATCTTCCGTATCCGGGATCGACGCCGGCCGAGATCGAACGCACGATCGTGCGTCCTGTCGAGGAGGCCTTGTCGACTCTGACCGGGATCCAGACGATGAACTCGAATTCGCGGGCGGATGGCGGGCAGGTATTTCTCGAATTCAAATGGGGCCAGAACGTCGCCACGAAGGCGGTCGAGGCGCGCGACAAGATCGATGGCATTCGGGCCGATCTGCCGGATGATCTGCAACGTTTTTTCGTGCTCAAGTTCTCGACGTCCGACCAGCCGGTCATGCAGTTGCGCATTTCCAGTGATGGCGATCTGTCGAATTCCTATGAGTTGCTCGATCGCAAACTCAAGCGCCCACTCGAACGCCTGCCCGGTGTGGCCAAGGTTTCGATTGAGGGTGTTGCGCCGCCCGAGGTTCAGATTGAGCTGTCCTCCGATCGATTGACTGCGCATAACGTCAGCCTCAACGATCTGGCCAAGTTGCTGCGTGATGCCAACTTTTCGACGTCTGCGGGTCTGATTCATGACGGCGGCATGCGCTATCGCGTTCAGCCGCTCGGTGAGTGGCGCTCTCTCGACGAGATTCGCAATCTTGTTCTCAATGATACGGGTCTGCGACTCGGTGATATCGCCGACGTACAGCTGCGCCCGGCGACCCTCGACTACGAGCGTCGACTCGATCAGCGGCCTGCCGTGGCGGTTGATATCAGCCGCGAGCGAAGCGCCAATCTGGTCGAAGTGGGGCGGGCCGTCCTTGAGGAAGTGGCCAAGGTTTCCAAAGAGCCCGAAATGAAAGGCCTCAGGCTCTATTTTCTGCAAAACCAGGCCAAGGGAGTCACCGATTCGCTGCGCGAGCTCGGCAAGGCCGGAATCGAAGGCACCATTCTTTCCGTTCTCGTGCTGTTCTTCTTCCTGCGTGATTGGCGCGCGACGGCAATGGTGTCGCTGGCGATTCCAATCTGTTTCGTCATGACTCTCGGCTGCATGTACTTTTTCGGCATCAGTCTCAACATCCTGTCGATGATGGGTCTGTTGCTCGCGGTCGGCATGCTTGTCGACAACGCCGTCGTGGCAGTCGAAAGCATTTACCAGTATCGCGAACGCTTTCCCGACAAGCCCTGGTTCTGCGCGGTAGAAGGCACGCGCGCCGTCGGCACGGCCATCACCGCGGGTACGTTGACCAGCATCATCGTGTTCCTGCCGAATGTATTTGGCGAACGCACGCCGATCGCGATTTACCTGACCCAGGTGGCGATCTCGATGGCAATTGCACATGTCGCCTCGTGGCTGGTCGCGGTCAGCCTGATCCCGATGTTGTCGGCCAAGCTGCCCTCGCCCAAGTTCATCGGCAAGGAGAATGCGGTCACGCGTCTGCAGAGGCGCTACGGCCGTTTCATCGACTGGACCTTGCATCATCGGCGCTGGACGATGTCAGGTCTGTTTGCCTTGTTGCTGCTGAGCATCATTCCGATGACGCAAACCAAGACCGACATGTTTCCGTCCGGTGAAACGCGTGAGCTGAGACTCAACTACGAACTCAACGGAAATTTCCGCTTGCCGCAACTGGAGCAATCGATCGGCAGAATTGAGCAATACCTGACTGACAACAAGGCGAAGTTCGAGATCCGCAACATCTACAGCTACTTCAACGAGCGTGGAGATGCGCAGACGAATATCCTGCTGACCGACGACGACGACGCCAAGCGCACGGCTGGCGAAATCATGGATGACATCCGCAAGGGTCTTCCCAAGCTGGCAATCGGCACGGTAAGTTTCGACAGAAACGGTGGCGGCAACGACAGTGGTATCAAGTTGTCCCTGATCGGTGATTCCAATGAGACCCTGCACGCCCAATCCGAAGCGGTAATCGCGCTGCTGAGCCGCGTTCCCGGCTTGCATGATGTCCGTCTCGTTGAGGGTGCGCAGGATCGTGAGGTTGCCGTTCACATCGATCGCGAACGTGCGCGCAACTACGGCTTCAGCGCCAATGATGTCGCGCAGTACGTTTCAATCGCGCTGCGTGGCGCACAGCTCAAGGATTTTCGCCGTGGCGATACGCAGATCCCGACCTGGATCCGATTCCAGAACGCCGATGCACAAAGCATCAATGACATGTCCGACTACAAGTTGCGCGCACCGGATGGCAGCCAGGTGCCACTGATGGCCATGGTCGATGTGCGCACCCAGGGCGCGGCATCAAGCATCGGCCGACAGGATCGGCAGACCGCGTTGCAGATCCAGACCAATGTCGACAAGGACACGACGCCCGACGAAGCACGCAAGCGCATCGAGACAGCAATGGAGAAAGTGACATTGCCGGCGGGTTATGGCTGGACCTTCGGAACATCCTTCAATCGGGCCGACGAGACGGGTCAGCGCATGATGTTCAACATTCTGATCGCGTTGTTGCTTGTTTATGTGGTCATGTGCGCGATGTTCGAATCGCTGATCTATCCGGCTGCGATCATGACGACGTTTGTCTTCTCGGTATTCGGTGTGTTCTGGCTGTTCTGGCTGACCGGAACGACGTTCTCGTTCATGGCAATGATCGGGATACTGATCCTGATGGGCGTGGTCGTGAACAACGGCATCGTCATGCTCATGCACATCAACCAGCTGCGCCACGAAGGTCAGCTGCGAACCGAAGCCCTTGTGCAGGGAAGCAAGGATCGCTTGCGTCCGGTTTTGATGACGATGGGAACAGCGATTCTCGCCATGGTGCCCTTGTGCATCGGTACCGTGCAGGTCGGCGGAGATGGCCCACCGTACTTCCCGATGGCGCGCGCGATCGTCGGAGGCTTGATGTTTTCGACGATCGTGACCTTGATGGCGTTGCCGGTGATTTATTCTTTGCTGGATGACGCGCGCGGGTGGATTCGCAATGTCAGTCGGGATGGCCTGGCGGGCAGGGTTCTGCGGGAGCGACCGGTCGCTTCCTGACGCTCTTTCAGGTCGCCTCCGAGCAAGTCGAGGTGACCAGGAAAGGTCTGATTGACTGTCGCCGTTCGCCCATGTTGAATGGGCTTCTGGGTAGGCGGCATAGATCGGTAATGCTCAATTGGATATTGACGATCGCGCCGTTATGCGGCGCGGTATCCATGCCGAGGTCTCCCTCGCCTTTCACCTGTTGTCTGGACGCGGTGGTATTTTTCGTGGGAGCGACTTCAGTCGCCCCGCAAAGGGACTCCCTTCGGTCGCGATGCTGGATTTTTCGTGGGAGCGACTTCAGTCGCGATGCTATTTACGCCGCTTTGAGGCGCGGCATCCCTGCCGGTTTTCACTCGCTTCCCATCTGGGCGTCACGACGCGGTGGTATTTTTTGTGGGAGCGACTTCAGTCGCCCCGAAAAGGGACTCCCTTCGGTCGCGATGCTTGGGGTTCTTACGCTCCTTCGTCGCGCGGCATCCCTGCCGGTTTTTCACTCGCCTCCCGGCGAGCGCGCTACTTTTTCTTGCCTGGCCATCCCCTCTGATTACGACCCGATGGTCTTTATCGTGGGAGCGACTTCAGTCGCCCCGAAAAGGGACTTCCTTCGGTCGCGATGCTGTGGCTTTTACGCTCCTTCGTCGCGCGGCATCCCTGCCTTTTTTCACTCGCCTCCCGGCGAGCGAGTCACTTTTCTTTGCTTGCTCACTGCGCCGCAGGAGCGGCGCGAACAGCGCAGCTGGCCCGAAGGGCGGAGGGCAGGAGCCCGAAGAAAAGTAACCAAAAGAAAGAGCACCCCACACTCGCGCCCTACGCACAGTCCCTGTGCTTCAGGTGCGCGAGGCAGCTCCGGGGTTCGCCGACAGTCCGTCCGTGGACTGGCGTCGAACTGGCCCACATCGTGTGGGCCATCCTTCGGACATTCCCTGCGCAGCCTCGCCGCGATCGAGGGGGCCCATTGAGCGCGCATCCTGCGCGCAAAAGCCAAAGCCAAAGCCAAAGCCAAAGCCAAAGCCAAAGCCAAAGCCAAAGCCAAAGCCAAAGCCAAAGCCAAAGCCAAAGCCAATGCGCCCCCATCCGCCCTGTCGGGCACCTTCCCCCGCTGCGCGGGAGAAGGAATGAAGAATCGAGATACCTGTCGTGGCGGGAATCTGCTTCGTCTTTGCTGCGCACGCGAGGGCATGGATGCCCGAGGTACGACCCCATGGATGGGGGAGGTACGACTCCAAGGATGGAGGAGGTAGAACTGCGTCGGGAACAGCAGTCGAGAACGGCGTCTGGAACGGCCGTCGAGAGCAACGCAGGGAGCAGTTGCCGAATGCGCAGTGGAAGGGGCCCCTATGCAGCGGTCGCAGTGCAGGAGCCCGGAGACCGCTGCATCGGGGTGGCCTTTCTCTTGGTTACTTTCTTGACTCCGGGCATCCTGCCCTCCGCCCTTCGGGCCAGCTACGCTGTTCGCGCCGCTCCTGCGGCGCGGTGGCCACTCAAAGAGAAGTGACTCGCTCGCCGGGAGGCGAGTGAAAATCGGCAGGGATGCCGCGCTCCGAAGGAGCGTGCATTGTGCCAGAGCGAAGATCGTGAATCTTTGCCTGCGCGAGGGTGAATAAGTGGTTGGAAGGTTTAAAGTAAAATAAAACTAAAACATTACCGAATAAAAAACTACTCCTTCGAATCCTCCTCATTCGAATAAATCGCCACATGTGCGACACCATCCGTGCCGATCCAGGCGCGGAACATGCCATCCGTGTTGAACGGCATTGCCATGCTGCCATCGGCACCGAGCGCGATGGCGCCGCCATCGCCACCCAGTTTGGGGATGTCCTTGTTGATGACCTGTTCGGCGGCTTCGGCCAGTGGTTGCTTGAGCAGGCCGACGCGCATGCAGATCGAATGCGCGGCGACCGTGCGCAGATAGAATTCACCCCAGCCGGTGCCGGATACCGCGCAGTTGGCATCGGCGTAGGTGCCGGCACCGATCACCGGCGAATCACCGATGCGGCCGAAGCGCTTGTTGGTCATGCCGCCGGTCGAGGTGCCGGCGGCGAGATGGCCACTCTTGTCGAGGGCGACTGCGCCGACGGTGCCGAAGTGCTTTGCGGTTTCCATGTCGGTGTAAGCCACGCCTTTTTTCTCTTCGGCTAGTGCCTTCTGCAGTTGCTGCCAGCGCTTCTCGGTGCGGAAATACGCCGGATCAACCAGGGTGATGCCGTTTGATTTGGCGAAATCCTCGGCACCGCGACCGGCCATCATGACGTGCTCCGACTTTTCCATGACCCCACGCGCCAGCAGGATCGGGTTGCGCACGGTGCGCACGCCAGCGACGGCGCCGGCCTTGAGCGTGTTGCCCTCCATGATCGCTGAATCGAGTTCGTTGTGGCCGTCGTGGGTAAATACGGCACCCTTGCCGGCGTTGAAGTTCGGATCATCCTCGAGCACGGTGATTGCGGCGGTGACGGCATCGAGTGCGGGTTTGCCTGATTTCAGTTCGGCGTAGCCCTTGTTGACCGCCTTGAGCAGGGCAGCGCGCACGTCGGCTTCGCTCTTTGCCGTCATTTCGCTGCGTACGACGCCGGCGCCGCCATGGATGACCAGCACGGGTTTGGTTTCCGCAGCGTTCACGGCGAAGCTGGTTGCGATGAGGACAGCGGCGCAAAGCGGGTTGAGTCGGTTCATTGCTTTTCTCGTCGGGAGGCGGAGGGCGCCGCTGATTCGGCACCTTCGTGGAGGCTCAGGATGCCATGCTCGACATCGGCTGTGCGTTCGAATGCCGGATTTTCAACGGCGAAGGTTTGCAGGTTCACGCGGCTTGCGGAACCGATGCCGGTAATCTTGATGCCGGTCCAGCTCAGCGGGGTATCCATGGTGACCTTGCCCGGAGGAGTGGAGGTCTGCACGAGCCAGGCGTAGCCGCCGCTGCCGGTGAACAAGGTGCCGATGCCATCGTTGTCGATGCAAAGTGCGCTGTTTTCGTCGACGCCAATCCCGATTGGATGCTCGACCAGGTGGGTCGATTGCGCCTTGGCCAGAAACGCGATCAGACGGCCGAGGCGGTCGCGCTTGCCGAAATGGCTGTCGGTGATGACCCGGTCGAGAAAGTGCAGATGCAGGAAGCCCGTATCGAGCGTCACGCCGGCGCCGAGCGGCCGGGCGAGGGCATCGGCGGAAACAATGCTGCCGCCATCGAGCGCTCCGTAACTGGCTGCGCCGAGGATGGCGAGGCCGGCGCTGGTTCCACCCAGTGGTTTGCCTTCGCGAACATGGCGATCGAGGGCGGCGTTCAATCGCGTGCCTTTCCAGTAGCGGATGTAGTTGGACTGGTCGCCGCCCGCGATGAAGACGCCATCGGCGCGTTCGATCGCCTGGATGACGAACGGATCTTCCGCCGCCTCGCGTTTGCTGAAGACAAAGGTCTCGACCGAGCGGACCCCGCCGATACTGTCGTAAAGACGACGTTGCAAGTCGTCGTCACCGGAGGCTCGCAGGATCACGATGTGACCGCCACCGGCACGCTTGACGAACCAGTGGAAGGCGTCGTCGACCCAGTCGCCGCCACCCATCAGCATCAGTCCGAATGTCGGGTGGGCGGGTGTTTCGGCTTTTGTGTCGCCAACCGAGTGATAGCTGAAGCCGGGATGCTGACCTTGATCGGCAGCGACGTTGGCTGCAAGGCCACACAGGGCGATGACGACAAGGCTTGCGGCAAGCCGGGCCAAGCGGAACTTCAACGCGGAAAGCATGCCTGTTACCTGTGCGGATGGCCTGCAATCTTGACACGCCTCAGGGCACTGCTCAATTGGACCGGCTTGTACTTTCGTCGTCTTCACAGTGGCCGGAATCAGGCACAGAATGGGAGGGCGGAAGGGCTGTCCGACAAGCTTGAAGGGGTTGTCGCGGCCTGCATCCGCAACGTTTCTCCACCGATCGTTGCAGTTCACCCATCGAGAACTCCCATGCGCAGAAGCTCCCTGCTGTTGCCCATCCGTATTGCCTTGTACGGATCACTCGCCCTCGCGAGCGGTTCAATCCTTGCCCAATCCAATACCGGCTCAACCGATCCCGACACGACGCTGGAAACCGTGACGGTGACCGGTTCACGCATTCCGCGCGCCCAGGTTGAGGGGCCGGCGCCGATCACGGTGGTCACGGCCGAGGAGATCAAGGCGGGCGGATTCGGCAGTATCCCGGACGTGTTGCGCTCGATTACCCAGAATGGCGGTGAGACTCAGAGCCAGCAATCCTCCAGCGGAGCGGATTTTTCGCCCGGTGCTCAACAAGTCGATCTGCGCGGCCTCGGTCCGAACCACACGCTGGTTCTCGTTAACGGCCGGCGCATCGCCGATTTTCCGATGCCGTTCAAGGGGCGCAGCAACTTCACCGACATTTCGAGCATTCCCATCGGCATGATCGATCGCATCGAGATCCTCACCGGCAGCGCCTCGGCGGTGTACGGTTCGGATGCGATCTCGGGCGTTGTCAACTTCATCCTCAAGAAGAAGGCGGATGGCACCACCGTCGATTTCCGCTATGGCGATACCCAGCACGGCGGTGGCGAGTCGTACAAGCTCAATCTGTCGACCGGCTTTTCGAGCAACGATTTCAACCTGGTTTTCGGCGCCGAGATCATCAATCAGAAACCGCTGTGGGCGTATGACCGTGATATCCAGGACTCCACCGCCGATGCGCCAACCTCGCGCTCGCAGACGCCGCGACGCACCTTCCTGCGCACCGACTACTACGACGACTACATCGATCCGGGCGAGGATGTCTGCGCCGGGCTTGCCAGCCTCAATGGCGGCACGACAATCTATGCGAACCGTCGCAACTATGGTGATTTTTGCGGCAGCCGCGAGTCGATCGGTTACGGCACGATCCAGAGCGAGCGCAAGGGCATCAACACCTACACCTCGATGAGCATGCCACTGGGTGATTCGCTCGACTGGTTCGCCGACATCCAGGCCGGCTACAGCAAGGTCAACCTGTTCCGCGATGTCGAGCAGTGGAGCTACATGGCCCCGGATGGCAACGAGGAAGGCTATTTCTACAACCAGGCCACCGAGCAGGTCGAATACTGGGGACGCCAGTTCACACCCGAGGAAATGGGCGGACTCAATCGCGGCATGATTGAAACCACGCAGAAGACCTTCAGCTTCACCACCGGCCTGCGCGGTTCATTCGGGCAGAGCTGGGATTACGAGGCTTCGCTCAGCCATTCGCAATACGAGGCCACGATCAGCTGGCCGCAAATCGTGGCCGGGCTGGCAAACAATCTCTATCTCGGCCCGCAGCTCGGCATCGACGAGGACAGCGGCTACCCGATCTTCAATGCCGACCCGAGCCGCTTGTACACACCGCTGACCCGCAGCGAGTACGACTCGATCGCGCAACGCACCGTCTATCACCCGCAGTCGCAGAGCGACACGCTGGCTTTCACGTTCTCGAATCTGGACTTGTTCCAGATGCCGGCCGGAGCGGCCGGATTTGCCGGGGTCGTCGAGTACGGCTATCAATCCTATGATCTCAAGCCCGATCCGCTGGCGACCCAGTACTACTACTACAGTTGGAAGGATTCCGACGGCAGTGGCAGCCGCAATCGCTGGGCCGCGGCGGGCGAGCTGCGCGTGCCCTTGCTCGATAGCCTGAACCTCAGCGTGGCCGGGCGCTACGACGACTACCGGTTTGCCGGCAACACGGCCGACAAGTTCACCTACAGCGCCGGCCTCGAGTGGCGTCCGGCGGATTCACTGCTTGTGCGTGGCTCGTACGGAACCGCTTTCCGCGCCCCCGATCTGCACTACGTCTATGCCGGCATTGGAAACGATGAGACCGGCGGCACCGATTACTACCGCTGTCGCACCGAGGAGCCCGATGAAGACATCACCGATTGCTCGTACTCTGATGAGGGCTTGATCCGCACGCGCAGCGGCAACCGCGCCCTTGGGCCGGAAACCAGTACCTCGTGGACAGGCGGTTTCGTGTTTTCTCCGCGCGAGAACTTCGATGTCTCGATCGACTACTTCAACATCGACATGCGCAACCAGGTGCAGGATCTGAGCACCGATCGCCTGCTCCAGCTTGAGGCGAACTGCCGCATAGGCACCGACGTCAACGGCAATCCGGTCGATGTCTCTTCGCCGAGTTGCGTCGATGCCATCGCCCGCATCAACCGTCTGGCCAATGGCAATCTGTATGGCATCACGGTCAACCCGGTCAATGTCGCCCGCGAACGAACCAGCGGCATCGATTTGAGCGCGCATTACAAGCTCGCCACCGGCATCGGCGATTTCCGCTTCTCGGGCAACTACACGTGGACGCGCGAACACCTGTTCCAGCAGTACACCGGCGATGCCGAGGTTGACGAGTTCGCCGTCAACAGCGGTTTCGACATTCCGCGCAACAAGACCAGTGCAAGCGTGTCGTGGGAGAAGAACGCGTGGACGGTGACCGTGCATGGCGACCGACTGGGTCGTCTGCCCAACTCCGATTCCTATGACCAGATTGTCGATACCGGAGCAGGCGAGAAAGCCTGGATTGGCGCCACCTACCGCTACAACCTGTCGACCGAATACCGCTTCAACGAGCGCATGCGCCTGTCTTTTGCGGTCACCAACCTGTTCGACAAGATGCCGCCGAAGGATCCGACTTACACCTCGTATCCGTACTACGACGTTTCCTGGTTTGATTCGATGGGGCGCAGCTACTACCTGCAGTTCACGACCAAGTTTGGTGGTGGGGCGCTGTAAATCCGAAGCGCTTGCGACAAGGCCCGCTCCGCATCCGGATATCCGGATGCGGAGCGGGCATGGAACGATCAACCGATAGCCGCGTGGATCCGTGGATGCATGAGTCTTGCGTGGTCTCGCCGTGGCATCGTCGCGCCCGCTGCCGTGATCGGACGCGTGCCCTGGACCTTTGTCCGATGACAGCCGGACCACCGCTTGCTACGGTGCACGAATGAATATCCTTTCCAGAATCAGCATCGGTGTACTTGGGGCGCTTGCACTGGCCGCGTGTGCCAGCCACCGCAACGTTTCGGAGCAAACGCCCATGTCCGATGGACTGGTCAGCGGGATCCGCGTCACCACCCACCAGGGCGATGACGACCTACTCAGCGCAGGGCTTGGTCTGGCCGGGTTGCGCGGATCGGCACCGGCTTTTGCCAACCCGGAGTCGCCAACGCCGGCCGAATTGCGACGGCGGGCCATTTATTCGAGCTGGCGTGGCATTGCCGATCTCGGCCCGCTGGGCGGCTATGGCGAAATCTATGGTGCGGTGCCGGTCGTCACCGGTCGCGAGTTCACTGCGTTTGCGAAATTGCCGAAGGCGAAATCGCCGCATCGCGTGCTCGTCCAGGTGCCGGATCTGTTTGATCGCGACAAACGTTGCGTGATCGTCACCGCCTCGTCCGGCTCACGCGGCGTTTACGGCTCAATCTCGCTGGCCGGCGCCTGGGGCCTGCCGCGGGGTTGTGCGGTGGCTTATACGGACAAGGGCACCGGCAGCGGTTATTTCGATGTCGCCAGCAATTCCGGCGTTGCCCTTGACGGCACGCGAGCGCAACGTGGCAGCGCCCAGCTTGAATTCGCGCCCGCCGATGACGCCACGGTTGCCGGATCGAATCAGGTCCTGGTCAAACACACGCATTCCGGCGACAACCCGGAAGCCGATTGGGGACGTCACGTCATCCAGGCCGCGCGCTTTGCCCTGGCTGCGCTCGATCAGGCCTTTCCGGATCAGGCGCCGTTCACGGCCGAGAACACGAGGATCATTGCCGCGGGGCTCTCCAATGGCGGCGGCGCCGTCTTGCGCGCAGCCGAGGCCGATGATGGCCTGTTTGATGGCGTGGTCGCGGTCGAACCGAATATCTGGGCGGGCGAGGGTGGGCGTGCGTTGTACGACTATGCGACCGAGGCGATGCTGCTGATGCCCTGCGCCCTGCTCGATCCGCGTTTCGACCAGACCCCGTTCGCCCGCGTCAATGGCGAGCCGCCGCCAGCCTGGGTCAGCCGTTGCGAAACGCTGAAGGATCAGCGTTGGCAATCGGCCGGCAGCGCGCAGTCTGCCGCTGCTCAGGCGCTGGAAAGCCTGCATTCGACTGGCTGGACCGATGACGCGCTGGCCAGTGCGGCGACATCGACCGCGCTCGATTTGTGGCGCGCGGTGACAATCACCTATTCGGCCGCGTATGCGAGAACCGGGGTCGGCCCGATGCCATGTGGTTTCGGCTTGGCCGCGACCGACGCTGGCGGCAATGCCCGCGCGGCGTCGCCGATCGAACAAGCCGGCTGGTGGGCTGATGCGACCGGGATACCACCCGGTGCCGGCGTCGGCATCCTCGACAGCATGGCCGCGGGCAAGGACTCATCGTGGCCGGGATCGGAATGCCTGAGTCAGTTGTGGAGTGAATCGAGTGAGCTGGGTCTGCTTGTCTACACCGGTGCCGGCGAAACGCGTGCCGCCTTGCCGCGCGCTGATTTGCCCATGATCATCGTCCATGGCGAAGCTGATGGCCTGGTGCCGGTGGCCTTCAGCTCCGCGCCCTATGTGCGCTGGCTCGAGGCGAACGGGCGCAAGCCGGTGTTCTGGAAAGTCGGCCACGCCCAGCATTTCGATGCCTTCCTCGCGTTTCCCGGTTTCGGCGATGCGCATGTGCCGATGCTGCCGTATGCCTACGCGGCGCTGGACAGGCTGTGGGCACATATCGTCGCCGGCGAGCCACTGCCATCGAGCCGGGATATTGCGACCACGCCGCGCGGCAACGGACCACTCGGAGCGAACCAGCTCGGCGAATATTGAGTCTCTGGCGGTGGGTTCGCCGTTGCAGCGCATGCCCCGTTATCATGGGCGCCATGCGGCGTGATGGCCGCACCCGATCTGCAACCGGAGCATGAGTCATGAGCAATCCGCTGGATGTTGGCCAATGGGCGAAAAACTGGGAGGCGATGGCGCGCCAGGCCCAGGCCGCGATCAGCGGTGTTCCGGGTCAGGCCGCCTGGGGCGGCGCAGCGACACCCGCCTCTGCGTGGGCCGCAAACTCGGCCCAGGCCAATCCATTTTCGGGCGGCAAGCAGCAGGGTGAGGCGATCGAGCATCTGCTCGCCGGTGCGCAGGGTTATCTCGGCATGCTGCAGAGCCTCGCCGCCGCGGCTGGCGGGCAAGCCACTCCTGCCTTCGCCATGCCCTTCAGCGCTGGCGGATTCGCGGGTGCATTTCCGCCTTCAGCGATGAACAATCCGTTCGCGGCAGCCATGCGTGGCTTCGGCACTCAGGGCGCGAGTGGCTTTGAGCAGATGATGGAGCAGTTCGCCGCCGTTGCCGGGCCGATGTTCGACAAGGCCAAGGGGGCCCTGCAGATGCCGGCTTTCGGCCCGTTTCGCGAAAAGCAGGAGAACCGCCAGCACGCCGCGCAGGTCTTCATCGATTATCAGGAACAGAGCGCGCGCTACGACCGTCTGATGCTCAAGGTCAGTGAAAAGGCATTTGCCTGCTTCCAGCTCAAGCTCGCCGAACGCGAGGAGCCCGGGCGGCAGATCGATTCGGTTCGTGGCCTTTACGACGTCTGGATCGATGCGGCCGAGGAGGCCTATGCGGAGATCGCCCTGTCCGAGGAGTTCCGCGAGGTCTATGCCGCTGTTGTCGATGCGCAGATGCGCGTTCGCCAGCAGGTGCAGGGCGAGATCGAAAAGTTCTGCAACCAGCTCGGCATGCCGACGCGCAGCGAAGTCAACAGTATCGGCGAGCGCCTGCAGGCCCTGCGTCGCGAATTCCGTGCGCAAAGCGAAGGTGCGGATGACGCCGAAACGCTGCAGGCGCAAATGGCCGAGTTGCGCCGCGAATTGTCGGCGCTGAAATCGACAGGTTCGCGCCCGTCGAAGGCTGTGCCGAAGACAAAAGCGTCGAAGTCGGAGACGGTCCGAAAAGCCGCGACGGTGTCCACGGCGGCGTCAGCGGAGCGGATCGAAAAGACCGGTGAACCTGCACGGGGGCAGATTTCACCTGAAGAAAAGAGCAGCACGAGAAAGCCCCGGCGCAAGGTTGCCGCCAAGGCCACTACGGCACGCCGCGAGAAACGCCGAAAATCATCATCGGTCAAGACCGTCAAGGCCACCGTTGCGGTGCCGAAATCGGCGAAGGCCCGTGACGGTGCGAGCGGAAAGTCCGGCAGCTTTGCGGCGAGCATCGCCCGTTTTGCGCGAAAGTCGAAAACAGCCACAACCGTTGCACCCGGTAAGCGGGCAAAAGCGAAAACTGCCAAGCGCGGAGGTAGCAAGTGATGGGCCCGCTCAATATCGAACCATTCAAGATCTTCGAAGAAGCGCAGAAATTCCAGAAGAAGATGGCTGCCGGCATGCAGGTGTTGGGCAACCTCGATGACGTCGAGTTCGGTGTCACCGACAAGGAGGAGATCTATCGCGAGGACAAGCTCGTGGTTTACCGCTTCCGTGGCGACAGCAAGCCGACAGCAAAGACGCCGACGCTGATCGTCTATGCCCTGGTCAACCGTCCATACATGGTCGACTTGCAGGAAGACAAATCCCTCGTGCGCAATCTGCTTGCCCAGGGCGAGGATGTCTATCTGATCGACTGGGGCTATCCGGATCAGGCCGATCGCTGGCTGACCCTTGATGACTACATCAACGGCTATATCCGGCGCAGCGTGGATGCGGTGGCCAGGAATGCCGGTGTGAAGAAGATCAACCTGCTGGGAATTTGTCAGGGCGGGGCGTTTTCGCTGTGCTTCAGCGCGATCCATCCGCACAAGGTCAAGAACCTGATCACCATGGTCACGCCGGTCGATTTCCACACGCCCGACAACATGCTCTCGAACTGGACGCGCAACATGGATGCCGACCTGTTCGTCGACACGATCGGCAACGTGCCGGCCGACCTGATGAACTGGTGTTACCTGATGCTGAAGCCGATGCGTCTGCTCCAGCAGAAGTATGTCGGCATGGTCGACATCCTCGACAACAAGCTGGAGCTGGAGAATTTCCTGCGCATGGAGAAGTGGATTTTCGATTCACCGGACCAGGCGGGCGAGGCGTTCCGTCAGTTCATGCGCGATTTCTACCAGGGCAACAAGCTGGTCAAGGGCGGGCTGAAGCTCGGCAAGCACGAGGTCGACCTGAAGAACATCACGATGCCGGTGCTCAATATCTTCGCCGAGCAGGATCACCTGGTGCCGCCGGATTCCTCGCGTGCGTTGCAGGCGGCGGTTGGCAGCAAGGATTACACGCAGATCGCCTTCAAGGGTGGCCATATCGGCATCTATGTTTCCGGCCGGGCCCAGCGTGAAGTGCCGCCGGCCATCCATGACTGGTTGCGCGCGAGGGCCTGACCGGCGAGCGGCGGTTCGGCAGGGGTCAAGCAAGCCGGCCCTCTTGTGGGAGCGACTTCAGTCGCTCCCACGATTTGAGACCTGATCAATCGACCGGGCTAGAATGCTGCACCTTTTCCCCGGTGCGGCCACGCAATGAACGAAGTCCTGTTTCATGTCCACAACATCGGCGTCACGCCCTGGAAACTGGTGGGCTATATCGGCGTGTTGCTGTTCACCAGCCGCTGGTTCGTGCAGATGTATGCGACCAAGAAGCTCAAGCGCGTGCACATGCCGCGGGCGTTCTGGTGGCTGTCGGTTTTCGGCAGCCTGATGCTGGTCAGCTACTTCACGTTTGGCAAGAACGACTCGGTCGGTATCCTGTCGAACGCATTTCCGGCCTTCGTCTCGGTCTATAACCTGGTTGTCGACTACCGCCACCGCCGCGACGGCGTGCCGACCTGAGTACATGCGCCGCGTTCAGGTTCGTGCCAGAATCCGCCGGCCAGGTATCCGCCTGGCAACAACCTCGGGGAGAGGCAAGCATGGAAAATCGTAGCAGCGCACCGGTAATGTCGCTGGGAGACTGGATCATCACGATGATCGTCCTGGCGATTCCGATCGTGGGCTTTGTCATGTTGTTCGTGTGGGGATTCTCGAGCAGCGCGAATCCGAACAAGTCCAACTTCTGCAAGGCAGCCCTGATTTTCTATCTGATCGGTATCGTGTTGTTCTTCCTGTTTGGCGGAATGGCCTTCATGGCTGCGATGAGTGGAGCCGGCTCGACCGGCATGTAACAGCGGACGCGCTTGCCTTTGCGGGCAGGCGCGTTCTTCCCCGATTCGTGTTTATTCCGGGTCGTAATCGAGATTCGGTGCCAGCCAGCGTTCCGCTTCGAGCAGACTCCAGCCCTTGCGCCCGGCATAGTCAAGCACCTGCTCGCGGCTTATCTTGCCAACCACGAAATACTGGCTCTTCGGGTGTGCGAAATACCAGCCTGAGACGGCGGCTGTCGGCACCATGGCGAAATTCTCGGTGATCGTGATACCAGCACGAGCGGTTGCATCGAGGATGCGGAACAAGGTTGCCTTCTCGGTGTGGTCGGGGCAGGCCGGATAGCCGGGAGCCGGGCGGATGCCACGATATTTCTCGGCGATCAACTCGTTGTTCTCGAGGCTTTCATCGGGGGCATAGCCCCAGTGCTCGCAGCGCACGCGCTGGTGAAGGCATTCGGCAAACGCTTCGGCAAGCCGGTCGGCGAGCGCCTTGAGCAGGATCGCCGAATAGTCGTCGTAGTCTTTCTGGAAGCGCTCGATGTGCGCATCGATGCCAATGCCAGCGGTGACCGCGAATGCGCCGATCCAGTCCTCGACGCCTGAATCCTTTGGCGCGATGAAATCGGCGAGGCAAAAATCCGGACGTTCGACCGGCTTGTCGGCTTGCTGGCGCAGACAATGCAATTGCGTGAGGACAGAGCCATCGGTGTTGTAAACCTCGATATCTTCGCCGTGACTGTTGGCTTTCCACAAGCCGATCACGCCATTTGCAGACAGCCACTTTTCCTTGATGATCCGATCGAGCATGGTTTGCGCGTCGGCGAAAAGTTCGCTGGCCTGCGCGCCGACCACCGCGTCGGTGAGGATGGCGGGATAGCGTCCGGCCAGCTCCCAGGCGTTGAAGAACGGCGACCAGTCAATGAAGGGAACAATTGCTTCGAGCGGGAAATCCTCGAACACGCTGATGCCGGGTTTGTTCGGCGCGGGTGGCTGGTAGTTCGCCCAGTCGCCCTCGAAGCGTTGCGCACGAGCCTTCTCGAACGAAACCAGCCGCTTGCCATTGCCACGATCCTTGTGACGCTCGCGGATGTCGGCGTATTCGGCGCGAATCTTGTCCATGAAGGGCTCGATCAGTTCCTTCGTGATCAAGGACTGGGCGACACCGACCGCGCGTGAGGCATCTTTCACCCAGACCGTCGGCGCCTTGTAATGCGGATCAATTTTCAGCGCCGTATGCGCACGTGACGTGGTGGCGCCGCCGATCAACAACGGCAGATGGAAATCCTGGCGCTGCATCTCGCGCGCCACATGTGCCATTTCCTCCAGCGACGGCGTGATCAGGCCGGAAAGGCCGATCATGTCGGCGTTCTCGGCGCGCGCCGTATCGAGGATCTTCTGTGCCGGCACCATCACGCCGAGGTCGATCACTTCGAAGTTGTTGCAACGCAAGACGACGCCGACGATGTTCTTGCCGATGTCGTGCACGTCGCCCTTGACCGTGGCCATGACGATCTTGCCGTTGGTCTTGCCGACCTCGCCGGTGCGCAGCTTTTCTTCCTCGATGAAGGGCAGCAGCCAGGCGACGGCTTTCTTCATCACTCGCGCCGACTTGACCACCTGCGGCAGGAACATCTTGCCGGCGCCAAACAGGTCGCCCACGATGTTCATGCCATCCATCAGCGGCCCCTCGATAACATCGAGCGGTCGTGACGACATAAGACGTGCCTCCTCCGCATCGACCTCGGCATACGCATCGATGCCATGCACCAGGGCATGCGCGATCCGTTCGGCAACGGGCAAGGATCGCCACTCATCGGCCTTCGCACTCCCCACTCCCGACTCCCCACTCCCGCTCTTGTAGCTCGCCGCAAAATCGAGCAGGCGTTCGGTCGCATCGGCGCGCCGGTTGAGGACAATGTCCTCGACGCGCTCGCGCAGTTCGGGATCGAGTTCATCGACGATCGGCAACGCACCCGCGTTGACAATGCCCATGTCCATGCCAGCGCGGATCGCGTGGTAGAGGAACACGGCGTGGATCGCAGCGCGCACCGGCTCGTTGCCGCGAAACGAGAACGAGACATTCGAGACACCGCCGGAGACGTGGCAGTGCGGCAGGGTCTGGCGGATGATCCGGGTGGCCTCGATGAAATCGACGGCGTAGTTGTTGTGTTCTTCGATGCCGGTGGCAATGGCGAAGATGTTCGGATCGAAGATGATGTCTTCGGGAGGAAAATCGAGCTGTTCGGTGAGGATGCGATAGGCGCGTGTACAGATCGCTACCTTGCGTTCGCAGGTATCGGCCTGGCCTTCCTCGTCGAAGGCCATAACCACGGCGGCGGCGCCGTAGCGCATGACCTTGCGCGCGTGTTCGAGGAATTGTTCCTCGCCTTCCTTGAGCGAGATCGAGTTGACCACGCCCTTGCCTTGCAGACACTTGAGGCCGGCTTCGATGACCGTCCATTTCGACGAATCGACCATGACCGGAATGCGCGCGATGTCGGGTTCCGACGCAATCAGGTTGAGGAAGCGCACCATCGCCGCTTCCGAATCGATCAAGCCTTCGTCCATGTTGACGTCGAGGATCTGCGCGCCGTTCTCGACCTGCTGGCGAGCGACTTCGACGGCGTCTTCAAAACGCCCTTCCTTGATCATCTTGCGGAACTGCGCGCTGCCGGTGACGTTGGTACGCTCGCCAACATTGATGAAATTGAGTTCGGGCGTGATGACCAGCGGCTCAAGCCCGGACAGCACGGTATGGCGCGGCTGAAAGCTCATGCCGCTTGCTCCTCGGCGAACACGGGCAGTTGTCGTGGCGGCACCCCGCGTACTGCATCGGCAATGGCCTTGATGTGGGCCGGCGTTGTTCCGCAACAGCCGCCCACCAGGTTGAGCAGGCCGGAGGTGGCGAACTCATGCAGGGTCGCCGCCATCTCCTCGGGAGTCTCGTCATATTCGCCGAACGCGTTCGGCAATCCCGCATTCGGGTGCGCGCTGACAAAGCTGTGGCTGATTCGGGAAAGGGTTTCGACGTGCTCGCGCATGTCGGTCGCGCCCAGTGCACAGTTGAGACCGAACGAAAGCGGCCGGCTGTGCGCGAGCGAGGCGTGGAAAGCTTCGGCGGTCTGCCCGGAAAGCGTGCGGCCAGAGCGGTCGGTGATCGTGCCGGAGATCATGATGGGCAGGCGACCACCGCGTTGTTCGAAGACTTCTTCGATCGCATACAACGCGGCCTTGGCATTCAAGGTGTCGAAGATCGTCTCGACCATGATCGTGTCGGCGCCGCCGTCGATCAGGCCTTCAACCGCCTCGCGATAGGTGCCGCGTAACTCGTCGAAATTCGTGTTGCGAAAGCCGGGATCGTTGACATCGGGGCTGATCGAGGCGGTGCGGCTGGTCGGCCCGAGCACGCCAATGACAAAGCGCGGCTGATCCGGCGTCTGCGCGCTGAAGGCGTCGCAACATGCGCGGGCGACGCGGGCGCCTTCGCGATTGAGTTCGTAGACGATGTGCTGCAGATGGTAGTCGGCCTGGCTGATCGAGGTTGCGTTGAAGGTATTGGTTTCAACCAGATCGGCGCCGGCTTCCAGATAGTCGTCGTGCACCGAAGCGATCACCTCGGGCCGGGTCAATAGCAAAAGGTCATTGTTGCCCTTGAGATCATGCCCGCAGCCATCGCCATGCACATGGGTCGAATCGAAACCATCGACGAAACGCTGACCACGATAGTCGGCTTCTTCCAGGTGATGGCTCTGGATCATCGTGCCCATCGCTCCATCGATGACGAGGATGCGCCGGGCCAAGGCCTGCTCAAGCGCCTGCACGCGATCGGCATGCAGCCACGGAAGTTGTTGATTCATGATTTGCGCGCCAACAGCGAAACGACTTCGAAATGCGGGGCCTTGACCTCGCGCGTGATGCGCTTGCACGACAGCACCTCAAGCCCGGCAGCGCTGGCAAATCCGCCGAGCTCGGCCGGCGTGAAGCCAAGATTGCGATGATCGAACGGTTCGACCGCGGTGCGGTGCGCATGCTTGCCAAGTGTTGCGGCGAGCAGGTGGCCGCCCCTGGCGAGCACGCGTGCCGCCTCGGCGACCACCATGGCCGGTTGATCGCTGTAGGTCAGGGCGTGCATGAGCAGGATCAGGTCAAAGCGCTTGCGGCCGAAATCCAGCGCATGCATGTCGCCGGTCAATACTTCGACATTGGCAAAGGATTTCAGGCGCTCCTGCGCCGCGGCGACCACGCGCGGACTCGCATCGATGCAGACGATTGAACGCGCGCGCGGCGCCAGCAATTCGGCGAGCACGCCATCGCCCGAAGCGATGTCGAGCACGTCACCGGGATCGACCAGTTGGGTCATCGCCCGGGCGAGGGTTTCCCAGGTTCGCCCGGGTGAATAATGACGCTCCATGTCGCCCGCCACCGTATCGGCCCAGCCTTCGGCGCGCGCGCGCTTGGCCAGGATGCCGGGCAGGCGGCGTTCGTCGTCGACGAGTAGTGCATCATCGACCGCCTCCTTGAGCGCATGCAGCAGGGCGCTTTCGCGCGGCGCGAGTTCGCCATTGATCCGGTAGTAGGACGAAACCCCGGCGCGGCGATCGCGCACCAGGTCGGCCTCCTTGAGCTTGGCCAGATGCGTCGATACGCGCGGCTGGGCCAGACGCAGGATCGCCGACAGCTCGGCGACGGTCAGTTCCTCGCGTTCGAGCAGGGCCAGCAGGCGCACTCGGGTCGGGTCGGACAGCAGCCGCAGCAGGGATGATGTGGCAGT
Organism: Lysobacterales bacterium; assembly: GCA_016721015.1. Lineage (GTDB taxonomy): Bacteria > Pseudomonadota > Gammaproteobacteria > Xanthomonadales > Rhodanobacteraceae > Dokdonella. The sequence goes on along the minus strand of JADKJL010000012.1, from coordinate 342,682 downwards.
CAGATCCACAAAATATCCTTTCATCTTGATTGAAGGATGGATGCGCAATGTAGCGGTCTGCGGGAGTGTGGTCAACGCGCACAGGCGGGTGAACCACCGGTTTGCCTGCGATGTTGTCGCGTATGCCGCTATGCTCTGCTGCTTGTTCACTCACGTTCTGACCGATGCGATTCATCTGCTCGTGGCGGCCCGTTGTCGGCTCGCTGGCCTTGATTCTTGGCTTTGCCGGTGCGCCGGGCGCCGCAGCGGTCGATGTCGATGCGTTCGGCCGTTATCGGCCAACGGCTCAAGATGCGCTTGCCTATCGCGCGATCGAAACTTCCGGCCGACGCAATGGCGAACTGCTGCCGTTGATCGTCTTCATGCACGGCAGCGGTCAGAACGGCACGGACAACGAGAGCCAGTTGCGGGGTCATGCCAACGGTGCGCTTGACCTTGTTGATGCGGCCCAGTCGAGCGGCATCCCACTGGTTTTCGTGGCGCCCCAGGTTGACGAGGACTACTGGCCTCCCGCAAGGATCGCCGCCGTCGTCGCCGATGCGTTGCATCGATTTCCGATCGATCCGCGGCGGATCGTGCTGAGCGGGCTTTCCGATGGAGCGACCGGTGTCTGGGCCACACTGAAGGCGTATCCACGCTGTTTCGCGGCGGGCGTGCCGATGTCCGGGATGACCGAACTGGCCGGCCTCGCCTCGATCCGCGACGTGCCGCAATGGATCTTCCATGGCGCCAGGGACAACGATACCGATGTCGAAACCGGTTATGGCGGCGCCATGGTCGGCTCGCGCGCGGTGGTGCGCGCCTTGCGCGCAATGGGCGGACATCCGCGCTACACCGAGTATCCGAACGAGATGCACGTGATCTGGCCGCGCGCCTACGCCGACGACGGTCTGTTGTTGTGGATCCTGCAGCGCAGGTTGAATCACGCTCCGTGCGATTTCTCGACCACCGGCCGGCTCCATTGAAATCGCAGCCGCAGCAGCTGTGATGCCGCTGCGCAGCGCTTGCTTCGATGGCAGTGTGACGATTCGCATCGGGCAGGCCCGATCGGCACTTGGAGCCGGGGAGGATTGGCTTTAGGGTAGTCGGCCCTCGATACGTGAGAGCCCTCGTGAACGACCGTAGCTCATCCATGTTTGTCCGGCGCACCGCTCCACTGGCTTTCGCCACCCTTTTCAGCCTGCTGGGCGCCTGCTCGCCAACAAACCCGGAACCGGCTGCCGAGACACCGACAGCGCTCGCAGACGCACCCGTGCCCATGCCATCGGCAGCCAAACCCAGATTCGGAGATTTCGGATTCGATGCTACCGGCATGGATCGCAGCGTGCTGCCGGGCGAAGATTTCTTCGATTACGTCAATGGCAATTGGGTCAGAAACACTGAAATCCCCGCCGATCGTTCGAGCTACAGCAGTTTCACCCTATTGAGTGAGCAGGCGCAGAAAGACACACGCGCCATCCTCGAAAAGGCGGCGGCGGATACCACGGCGAGCGGGGACAGCCGCAAGATCGGCGACTACTACGCTGCGTTTATGGATGCACAGGGCATCGAGGCCAAAGGCATGGCGCCGATCCAGGCCGAACTCGACACGATTGCCGCGCTGGCCGACAAGCAGGCGTTGTCGCGTGCCTTCGGTGCCTCGTTGCGCGCCGATGTCGATCTGCTCAATGCCACTGACCGCTATTCCGATCGGCTGTTCGGGGTCTGGATCAGTGCCAATCTGAAGCAGCCGGATCAATACGTGCCCTATCTCGTCCAGGGTGGCCTCGGCATGCCGGATCGGGACTTCTATCTCGAAGGCGGACGCATGGCCGACCTGCGCAAGCTTTACCAGGCGCATGTCGCCAACGTGTTTGAGCTGGCCGGCATCGCCGAGGGCAAGGCCAAGGCGACAAAGATCCTTGCCCTGGAAACGGCGATCGCCAAGGTCCATGCCACGGCGCTTGAGACCGATGATGTCGAGAAGGGCGCCAACACCTGGATCCAGGCGGATTTTTCAGCAAAGGCGGCCGGGATCGACTGGCCCGGATTCTTCGACGCGGCGGGACTTTCCGCGCAGCAGGAGTTCATCGTGTGGCAACCGAAGGCGGTCAGCGGGATCGCCGCGCTCGTGGCCTCACAGCCGCTGGCCGACTGGAAGGACTATCTCGCCTTCCATGCCATCGAGCGCGCCTCGCCGTACCTGTCCCAGGCGTTTGTCGATGAGCATTTCGCCTTCAATGGCAAGGCCATGTCGGGTACGCCCGAACTGCGCGAGCGCTGGAAACGCGCAGTCAGTGAAGCCGATGGCGCGCTTGGCGAGGCGATCGGCAAGATCTATGTGGAGGAGCATTTTTCAGCCGAAACCAAGGCCCGCGCCAACCGGATGGTCGGCAACCTGATTGCCGCCTTCGGCAAGCGCATCGACGCGGCCGAGTGGATGACGCCGGCGACCAAGGCACGCGCCAAGTCCAAGCTGACCGGGCTCAAGGTCGGCATGGGGTATCCGGATACGTGGCGCGACTATTCCGCGCTTGAAGTGCATCGCGACGATGCGCTCGGCAATGCCGAACGCGCAGAGCTGTTCGACTACCGGCGCAACCTGGCCAAGCTCGGCCAGCCGATCGATCGCGGCGAGTGGTTCATGTTGCCGCAGACAGTCAACGCATTGAACATCCCGCTGGAGAATCGTCTGATCTTCCCGGCGGCGATCCTGCAGGCGCCATTCTTCGATGCTGCCGCCGATGATGCGATCAACTACGGCGGCATCGGCGGCGTGATCGGCCATGAGATCAGCCACAGCTTCGACAACAACGGTGCCTTGTTCGACGAGACCGGCAAGCTCGAGAACTGGTGGACAAAGGAAGATTTCGCCCGCTTCGAGGCTGCCGGTGCGGCGTTGGCGGCACAGTTCGACCAATACAAGCCGTTCGCGGATCTTTCGGTCAACGGCAAGCTGACCCTGGGCGAGAACATTGCCGACGTGGCCGGACTGGCGACCGCTTACGATGCCTACAAACTTGCCCACGCCGACACACCGGCCGATACGCTGGATGGTTTCACACCCGATCAGCGCGTGTTCCTCGGCTGGGCTCAGGTCTGGCGCAGCAAGTTTCGCGAACAGGCCTTGCGCAACACGGTGCTGACCAATGGCCACGCGCCGGGGCAGTACCGAGCGCAGACCGTGCGCAATATCGATGCGTGGTATCTCGCCTTCGAGGTGAAGGAAGGGCAGGCGCTCTATCTGGCCCCAATCCAGCGCGTGAAGGTCTGGTGACGGATCAGAATGGGCCGTTTCGGCGGCCCATTCTGCCGAGCGGAGATAAATCTACATTTGGCGATCTTCAGCGACAAAATGTCCGTCGCTCACGATCATCGCCTCGCCGCCCTTGCTGGTCAGATGCAGTTCGAAGCTGCCCTCGATCACCTTGGCATGGCTGGCGGAGATTTCAAACCGATTCGCCGTGTTGTCCTTGTCGAGGGTGAAGCTCTTGTCGTTTGCGCCAAGCGTAAACGTGGCATTGCAGGTTGCCTTGGAGAATTCGTTCTTGCCGAGTCTGAGTGGTTTTCCGGGCGCAAAACCGCTGCAGACGATCGACAAGCGGTCGATCGGCGTCTTCGGCGGCGGATAGCTCGCCGCCCCTGCGCTCGCCGCGCCGAGAGAAAATGCGCCCGAGTCCAGTGGCACGAACAAGATGGTGTCGTCGTCGCCGGCAAAACGCGTGCCGTTGACGGTTGCACCCAGCGATTGGGGTTCCTCGGCATGGGCACGGGCTGAAAGACAGACAAGAACGACAATGATTGTTGAGGCAAGCAATCGAGGCATGTGCGGCTCCGTAGTGCGGGCAGATGATGGAAGCAAGGGGCAGCGATTGTCGGTCCGCACAGGAACTTCGGCAATGATTGCCATGCGGTTCTGACGGGAATCGATACTTTTGCATGGATGCGCGATCAGTCGCGGTTCGGCGCGCCGAGTGGAAAATAGCTGCGATAGGGGCGTGCCTCCTCGACGGCCCGCGCGAACGAGGGGCGTGCGAGCAGCCGTTTCCGATAGCCCAGCAGCGTCGGAAATGACGGCGCAATCGGATGCGCCCAATCGGCATAGAAAAGTGCAGGCGCCGCCGCGCAATCGGCAAGGCTGAAATCTGCGCCATTCGCCCATTCGCGGTCACCCATACTCGACTCGATCCAGGCATAGGCGCGATCGAGCATTTTCCTCGCTTGGTCGACCCCGAATGCATCGCGGTGTTCAACTGGGCGCAGACGGTCGGAAACGATGTTCTGCAGAGGCGCATGAACGTAGTTGTCGAAGAACCGGTCGAGTTTTCGCACTTCGAGGGCGCAATCGGCGTCTTCGGGGATCAGGCGTGTTGGGCCGGAATGATGGATCTGCAAATATTCGATGATGATGCTGGCCTCGACTACGACCCGACCCTGGTCGACGAGTAGCGGAAATTTCTTGATCGGCCATAGCGACTCAAGCTCGCGCATGGCGGGGTTGTCGCGGCCATCGAGGTTGCGATATTCGAACCGGGTGGCGTTTTCGTGCAGCGCGATCAGGACTTTCTGGCAATACGACGAAAACGGGTGCGCAAACAGGGTGGGCGTCATGGGCTGGCCTCGGCTTGGGTGGTCTGCTGCCTGAATGGACGTGACCGTGACGCATAGATCGCAAGAATCGCGATTTTTGAAGATTGCCGATGGGCAGCGATTGTCACTAGCTGTCGGTCACCGCCATGCGTCCGGGGGCCGAGTCAGACAGTGCATCAATCAGGCATGGCCCGGGACTTGCATTGAGAACAGCATTCGACCTGAATCGAGTGCGCAATCATGGGAATGGAATCGGTGTCACGTCAACTGGTGCAGGGTGTGGCGCAAGCCGGTTCAGCGAAGTCGATGGTCGCTGATTCGCCGCCGCGCAGCGCGATCATGTTGTTTCCGGACGGTGCGACGCTCCCGTCCGGGTGGCAGGCTCCGTGGATCAAGGCCGGCTGGTTGGTTTCGGCCTGCCCAAGCTCCGGTCGCATCCGCTCGGTGTTGCCCGCAGCCGTCGCGGCCTCGCCATCGGCAGAGGAGAGCAATGTCCGATCGAAAAAGAACGCGGTTCGCGCTATCGGTGCCTTGATGAGGAACCCCGGTGCCGCGAATGACGGCAGGTCGGCGCCAACAATCGTGGCTGGCGGCATGCTGCGGCGATCGGATTTCCTTGCGCAACTGGGCTCTCTGAGCGAAACAGGGTCACAGGTCAGCGTGCTCATGGCCATCCATCTCGATCAGGCGACCGCGCTGGATGCGCGCCTCGATCGAACCGCGGTATTTGCGCTTGAGGAAGCAATCTCCTCGCGCATCGCCGCCGCGCTTGAGCCGGACGATTCGGTCACCCTCTGGCTTGAATATGGATTCGGCGTACTCGTGCAGCGCAAGACCGCTGATGAAGTGTCGGCATTGGCGGGCCGGATCTGCGCGGGCATCGCTGCCGAACCTTTCATCATCGACGCGGAGCCGGTTGAGTTGTCGGTCTCCATCGGCCTCGCTCTTTCGCCATACGGGCCGTGTCCGAACCGCGCCCAGGAGTGGTTTTCGACGGCGCATGCCGCCCAGGGCATTGCCAGTCGCCACGGCGGGAATCGGCACGAAGGCGTACTGAGCCGCGATTACGAGCCGATGGCGGCTGAGCGCGTGCTGATCATTCGCGAGTGGGTCGCCGAAGCGAAGGTCGGCAAGAATGTCATCGTCGAGTTCCAGCCCTTGATGCCGGCCAGCACGAAAGCGGGCGAGCTCTACTCCGTGCATGCCAAGCTGCGTGATTACCGTGCGCCGCTCGGTGGCGTCTACCGGCGTGAATATCTGCGCATGGCCCGCGAGGTTGGCGCCATGATCATGATCGACCGCATCAGCCTGTTTCATGCGTTCGAAACCCTCGAACAGGAGCATCGCGCCGGGCGCAAGACTCGAATGCTGGTGCCGGTCGAACTCGATACCCTGCGCGGGTTGGCCTGGCGCTGGCTGGTCGAGGAACTGCGCCGGCGCCCACATCTGCGTGATCGCCTAATCATCGAGCTGCAGGCAACTCCGAATCTGACCGACAAGGACAACCTGATGCGCATCATCAGTCTGCGTCGGTTTGGTGTCCGCGTCAGCCTGAGCGAGCAGGTCGGGAATCTTGCGCAGATGGCGCTGTTGACGAAACTGCCAATCGATTTCCTGCGAATTTCCTATGCTGCCGTGGCGTCGACCACGGATGCGGAGTTCAGCGCAGCCATGCAGGATTTCAAGGCGCACGGGCGACAACTCATCGTCGACTCGGTGTCGGATATCGGCTGCGTCAGCCGCCTGGCCGGGCTCGGCGTCGACTATCTGCGCGGACAGGCGCTCGCCGCGACTGGCCCTCGGCTCGATTACGATTTCTCTGCGGCACTCTGAGCGCGCGAGTATTCCTGCGTCGACCCGTCTGGGTTTCAGCCCAGGTTCGCAAGCCGTTTGCCCATCTGCCAGCGCAACAGCAACCAGCTCAGGAGCGCTTGCAAGGCGACGGTTGCAACCGACAGATACCAGACGTGCTCGAGACGAAAGCCCGGACGGTGCGACAGCCATAGCGCAAGCGCGGCAAAAGTGAGCAGGCGTGTCGCCGTGCTGGCCAGTGCGGGCCAGGTGTTGCCAAGCGCCTGAAACATCCCCGAGCAGGTGAAGATGATGCCCTGGGCGACGAAATTGAGTGAAATGATGCGCAGGAACAAGGCGCCGACGGCAATCACCTCGGCTTCGCTGGTGAAGCGCGAGATGAACCAGGCCGGATTCCATTGGCAGAGCAGGGTCAGCGCGAGCATGACCACGCTGCTCATGACGACAGCGGTACGGAAGGTTTCGCGCACGCGTCCCGATTTTCGCGCTCCGAAATTCTGGCCCGCCACGGCCGGCGTCGAGAATGCGATCGCCATTGCCGGCAGGAAGATCGCCTGCATGACGCGACCGCCGACACCGAATCCGGCCTGCGCTGGCGCACCGAAATCGCGGATCACGCTGTAGATCACGGCCATGAACACGAACATCAGGGCAAACTCGCCACCGGCAGGGAAGCCGATCGCGAGCATGCGCTTCCAGGTGTGCAGGCGTGGCCGCCAGTGATCGCGATGGAAGCCGACATATTTCTCCATGCGCGTGAAATAGACCGCCATCATGACCACACCGGCGCCGACCGAGATCGAGCTGGCCAGTCCCGCGCCGGCGACGCCGAGCGGATGACCGGTGCCCCAGCCGGCGATCAGGATGGGCGCAAGCACGATGTTGAGCAGCAGGGTCAGCACCTGCACGATCATTGTCGGTTTGACGATACCGGTGCCGCGCAGGGCGGAGCCCATGGCGATCAGGGCAAACTGCAGGGCCAGCCCCGGTATATAGAAATACAGATACGAAATACCCGCCGCGACGGTTTCCGCATTCGCGCCGACCGTTTGCAGATAGCGGGCACCGAGCGTGTAACCGCCTGCCAGGGTCAGCGCAGCACACAGGGCGGAGAGCACGATGGACTGGTTGAAGATCAGGTTGGCATCGGGCTGATCCTTGCGCCCGACGGCGTGCGAGATCAGGGCCACGGTGCCGACGCCAAGCATCTGGGTCAGACCGAGCACGATGTACATGACCGTGCCACCCAGGCTGACCCCGGCGATCGCCGCATCGCCGAGCTTGGCGACAAAGTACAGGTCGACGAGGAAATACAGGGTCTGGATCAACATGCCGATCGCCATCGGCGTGGCCATGTCGGCGATATGGCGGGCAATCGGTCCTTCGGTCAGATCTTTCATGATTGGCTCTTGACGTTTTCGGGCCGGTTTTGCCGTGCGGAAGAACAGCGGGCGGCATTGTGCGGCACAGTTTGGTGTTTGGCGATTGCCGTTTTGCCAGACGTCCCCAGATTGGATTCAACGCCCGGGTGCCGGCACGCGCCGGCAGCCTGACAAGCGTGGCGCTATGCTTTGCGTCATGCCCAGACAAACCTCGAGGAGGCAATCATGGCAACCGGATGGGCCGGCGATGGAGCCGTGCAGGATCAGATTGACGCCACCATCAAGGACGGCGTCCAGCGGGCGCGTACCCAATTGCGGAAAGGGCCGGGGCTTGCGCGCTGCGAGGAGTGTGAAGCGAAGATTCCGCTCGCGCGGCGCAAGGCCGTGCCGGGCGTTCGCCTCTGCGTGACTTGCCAGGAGGCACTGGATCGGGATGCGCGAGCCAGCACCGGCTACAACCGCCGTGGCAGCAAGGACAGCCAGCTGCGCTGACATGCTCGCCGTGTCGTCGCCTTTCTCGTGCGTCGACGTGAGAAAAAGAACGGCGACTGGATTGCTCCAGTCGCCGTAGCTGACGAAGCCGTCGCGCGATGCGTTACGGCGTGTAGCTGGTGGTCAGGCTGACACCCGAGAATGCTGCGTAGGCGCGAATGCCGACATAGTACGTACCCGCCGTCGGTGCCGTGAACGAGCAGGTTTCGGTGTTGCCAGCCGTATATGGGCGGCACGTATAACTCGATGTCGTCGGCGCGGAGCCAAGGCGGACATAGAGATCCGCATCACCCGTACCCCCCGAGATCGAGAAGCTCAGATTGCTTGCGCCGGCCGGAACAACCAAGGTGTAGATGGCTGTCCAGTTGTTCTTGCTCGCCGACAATCCGCTGATGGTTGTGCCGTTGCAGAGCACCGTGCCCGATGGCGTGCAGCCGGTCGGAGCCGAAACGGTCACCGATTTCGTCACGCTGTTTGTCGCGCCACCGTTGTCGGTCACGGTCAGTGCGACGCTGTAGGTGCCAGCGGCGGCATAGGCGTGGCTCGGATTGGTTGCGGTCGATGAACTGCTGTCGCCGAAGTTCCACGAGCGCGAGGCGATCGTGCCGTCGCTGTCGGTCGAGGTATCGGTGAAATTGGCAGTCAGGGCGCTGCTGGTGAAGGTGAAGTTCGCCGTCGGCGCACTGTTGCTCGTGGTCGAATAGCTGCCGGTCAGCGAAACGCCCGAGAAGGTCGAGTAGGCTTTGACCCGGACGTAGTAGGTGCCGACCTGGGCCGGGTTGACCGGGCAGGACTCCGAATTGCCGCTGACATACGGACGGCAGTCGTAGCTCGAATCGGTCGGCACGCTGCCGAACTTCACATACATGTCGGCATCACCGCTGCCGCCGGACATGACGAAGGTCAGTCCCGTTGCGCCGGCCGGCACATTCATCGTGTAGTTGATGTCGTTGCCGGCAGTGGCGGCAAGGCCGTTGACCGTCACGCCGTTCTGCAGCACGTTGCTTGGCGGTGCGGTGACAGTCACCGATTTTGTCACGCTGTTGGTCGCGCCGCCGTTGTCGGTTACGGTCAGGGCGACACTGTAGGTGCCAGCGGCGGCATAGGTGTGGCTTGGGTTGGTCGCGGTCGATGTCGTGCTGTCGCCGAAGTTCCACGAGCGCGAAGAAATGCTGCCGTCACTGTCGGTCGAACTGTCGGTGAAGGTGGCGACCAGATTGCTGGTCGAGAAGGAGAAGTTCGCCACCGGAGGGTTGTTCGTTGTCGCCGTGCCGGTGAAGTTCTGGCCGGATACATTGGCGCCGCTGACACTTACGTTGCGAGTGCCTGGCGAGAATGTGTAACCGCCGAGACTCGGGGTCAGCACATAGCTGCCATTGGCGAGGCTGCCGAGCGTGTAGGCGCCGCTCGAATTGGTCGTCGTGCTGACCGAGCCTGTGCTGACCGTGACGCCCGAGATGCCGACGCCGGTTCCGGTGCTGACCATTCCGGAAACAGAATAGGTGGTCGGTGCCGCGCCGCAGTCGCTGAACTTGAAATCCTGCACGCGCGTATTCCAGCTGCCGGATGGGCGATACATGCCGACCATCCAGAACGTGCAGTCATCGCTCGGATCGACCGCCATCTGGTAGTAGTCGCCCCAGCGACCGGAAGTCTCGGCGGCGCTGCCGGCGGCAACGGTGTTTTCGCCGAGCGTCATCACGCCACCCGGATCCGAAGCCATGCGGCCGGTGTAGCCCAGGCTGGCGTAGGTGGTTGGTGCCGTTGTCCGGGTCACGTTGTAGCCGAGGCCGATATTGCCCTTGTTGTCGGTGGCGATGGTGCCGACCAGGTGATGGGTGCTGCTGTCGCCGGGTGCATAGGTGCCTTCCTGCTGCAGGGTCCAGTTGCCGCTACCGGTGCGACGCAATTCGAACCAGCGGATGCCGGCGTTGACCGTGGTGCCGCTTCGCGCTGCATTCACGTTCGTCGCGAACTGGCCGACGATCGATTCGTAGCTGCCGATATTGCGGTAGACGAGCGAGTTGAGAATCACTTCGCGGATCGGATCGAGACGCGATGTCGAGCCCGGTTGCGGTACGGTCGCGAATGTCGAGTAGTCGCGGAACCAGCTGTTGAACTCGGTAATGGCGATACGCGGCAAGGTCGAGATGCCGCTGTTGGATGGTGTGGTCCAGTCGATGTTGATCGAATAGAGGTCAATGAAATCATGCGTGGTATCGGCCGAACTGCCGGCATGCGCTTCGTCGTCATTGTGGCGGGCGAGGATCTGCTTCGTCGACGCGGGCGGCGCATGCGCGGAATCGCCCATGAAAGTCGCCGGGGTCAACGCCTGGAATCCGTAGCCGGCGAGTGCCGGCACACTGACGAAACGCTGCTGCGCGCGTGCTGTCGCACCGTTGAGCATGTTGGCGCGGTCATAGGCGTAGGCGGTGACGTTGCTGCCACCTTCATTGTCGGTACACACGTAGGCATCGTTCCAGACGCCGCAATGCGGATAGTCGTTCTGGGTCGGCGTCGAGAAACCATAGAACCACCAGCCACCCGAGACCGGGTTTTCGGTCTTGGAGACGTAAATGCACATCTTCGCCGATGACGAGGTGCCGCCCATTTCGAGCAGGAACCAGCGGTTGGCGAGACGATCGAACAGGACGATCGGATCGCTCACCGACGTGCTGCAGCCATCGCCACTCGGGGCCAGCGACTTGAAGGTCGTCGGTCCGGCCAGCTTGGTGCCGGACTTGTTGTAGATCGTGAAGTTCGTGCCGCTGCTGCCGTTGACGCCGTAGACGATGTAGTTGGGGCTGACGTCGACAACGGGATCGCCCGGAGACACCCCGGTCGAGCTGTTGTTGATGCTGACGCGCGTTTGCGCGCGGTTCCGACTCGACAGCGGAGAGGCGTTGTCATCCCACATCTTCTGCAGTTCGGGCAGGCGATCCGGCTCGGTCAGGAGCCAACTCGGCGCCGATGTGTCGATCCGATCCGGCGGAAAGAACTGGCGTTTGTGCGCTTCCTTGATCGGCATGCCGGGGCGCCATGCGGCAGCTGTTGGCAAGTCGCGAAGATCGACATCGATGCTGATCGCGCTGACCGGCTCACCGACTTGCACGCCGACCGAGCTGGTCGGTTCAAAGGTTTCGTTTGCCATCGCCGGTGTTGCCAGCAGCAGGGTCATCAGAAGTATCGGTATTCTGCAATTCTGGAAAATCATGTTGAAATCCTCATGCGTGCATCGGGATCATTGATTTGTCAGGAGCCATCAGCGTCGATTGGACGATGGCGGTCAGGGGTATCAATCGCTGTCGGTATCCGCTTCCTCGTCTTCTTCGACGGGCTTTCCATCCGCCGTCCTGAATCCGCTCCAGCGCTGCAGGCGGATTTCGCCGCGCCGGCTTTCCACAACCACGTCAGCCTTGTACTCGCCAATGCGTGCGATCGCGCGTTTGTTTGGCTCCTGGCCCGGCAATCGTTCGATCTGCAGAGAGTATTCGGTTGCGAAGGCCGCCGAAGTCGACATTTCAAGACTTGCATCAAGGTCGTCGTTGACGGCAAGAACGATGGATCCGGTGCTCGTTGCGAAGTGCTGATGCGAACCGGGCGGTGCACGCAGCAATGAGACCTCGATGGTTCCCGGGCCGGTTTCGGCCTTGATCCGACCCTTGGTGCCGCGGATCGCGATATTGCCGCTGGTACTGCGCAGGTCGATATCGGCGCGGATGCCACGGCTTTCGATCGTGCCGTTCTCGGTGCGCGCATCGACGGCATGCCCGAGCGGAATGAAGATGACGAGATCGAGGCGTTGACCTTCGGCAAGCAGGGTATTGGCCGGAAGACGGGGTGCAATCCAGTAGCTGCCATCAACAACGGCGGGCTGCAGAAGGATGGGCGTCGCGCTGCCCGGCCTCTGCGCGACGGAGTGGATTTCGAGCTGGTCTTCGTATCCACCGAAGCGGAGTCGAACGTCGCCATAGGGATTGTCGACGGCGACCGCTTGACCTGTGGTCAAACGCGTCGAGAAATCCTGGCGGACGAGTTCAAATGGTGCGGCCGACGGGTCGACCAGTGCGGGACGAGCAGCGGGAATCACAGGCGCTGTCGAGGCACAGCCGCCCACGCCGAAAACAAGAATGCCGAGCAATAAAAGCCGCAAGCTGCGCGCCCCGTAAGTACCTCAGCCGATAGCGCAATGTCCGCAGGCAGTAAATCGTGCCTGTGGTCCCCTCATTGCGTCTCTGGCGTTGTCGAACTCAGTCGCAAGGCTGACTTCGATCCCATCCCGGGGCGGATAATGCAGAGCTTGGGTCGGGCATGCAAGCGGATTTGTGACGGTTGTGGCATAAATCTCCCGTTTGTCCGCTGGGTGCAAGTCGCGATTGCTGGAGCGGCATTGCTGCAGGCCGGCTTGCAACTGGTTGACTGACGGGGGATCCACAATTCCAGTCTGGCAGGCTGTCGGAATCTGCCCGGCCGGACTGCGAATACGCCTGTGCCGTTGATATTCCCTCTGCTTTCTGACCCACAGAACCATGATGGGTCTGCAAATCATCAACAATCTGACCACGCCAGGAGCCAACCATCATGATCGGTTACGTCACCCTCGGTACCAATGATTTGCCACGGGCTGCCGCCTTTTACGACGCCCTGCTCGGCGAAATCGGGGCGAAGCGCCATATGCAATCGGAACGCTTCGTGGCCTGGGCGGTTGATCCGGGACAGCCGGCGCTCGGCGTCATCAAACCCTACGACGGAATGGCCGCGACTGCGGGTAACGGAACCATGGTTGCCATCGTCGTCGACAGCAGCGAAAAGGTGGATCGCGTGTACGCGAAAGCGATCGAGCTCGGGGCAAGCTCGGAAGGGCCAGCCGGGCCGCGCGGCCCGGGATTCCATGCGGGCTATTTCCGTGATCTGGACGGTAACAAGCTCAATGTATTCTGCATGGGCTGACCGGATTCGGCCGCGCTGAAAAGGAAGCGGGGCCGAATCTTTCGATTCGGCCCCGCCGGGTCGCGCAGGGGAGAGGTCTGCGCGTTTGCGGGCCTGTTGTTTGGGCGACAGGCTCTCTTGGGGCAAGCGCTATTTGGAGATATCGACATCCTTGGTTTCGGGCAGGAACAGGGTGCCGATGACCAGGGTCATTACCGCGATGATCACCGGATACCAGAGGCCCTGGTAGATGTTGCCGGTGGCCGCCACGAGAGCAAACGAGATGGTCGGCAGGAAGCCGCCGAACCAGCCGTTGCCGATGTGGTAGGGCAGACTCATCGAGGTGTAACGGATGCGGGTCGGGAACAACTCGACCAGCCATGCGGCGATTGGCCCGTACACCATCGTCACGTAGATCACGAGGATGGTCAGCAGCACCAGCAGCATCGGTGTATTGAGGCGTTCGGGATCGGCCTTCTCCGGATATCCGGCCTGGTTCATGGCCGCCTGCATTTCGGTCTTGAAGCGCGCGGCTTCGGCAGTCGCCGCCTCACCTTCCAGACTGGCTGCCTCGTAGGAGTTGACCGTGGTTGCACCGATCTTGACCATGGCAACGCTGCCGGCCGGCGCCACTTCGTTCGAGTAGGGCGTGCCGCTGCGTGCCAGCGCGCTCTTGGCGATATCACAGGAAGTGGTGAACTTGCTTGTGCCAACCGGGTTGAACTGGAAGCTGCAGGCATCCGGATTGGCAACCACGACGACCGGACTGGTTTGCGCCGCCGCTTCGATGGCCGGATTGCCGTAATGGGTCAGGCCCTTGAAGATCGGAAAGTAGGTCACCGCGGCCAGCAGGCAGCCGAGCATGATGATCGGCTTGCGGCCAATCTTGTCCGACAGCCAGCCAAACACGATGAAGAAGGGCGTGCCCAGGACCAGCGCACCGGCAATCAGCAGATTGGCATGGGTGGCGTCGACCTTGAGAGTCTGGGTGATGAAGAACAGCGCATAGAACTGACCGGCGTACCAGACCACGGCCTGTCCCGCTGTCGCGCCAAACAAGGCAAGAACCACGATGCGACTGTTCTTGGTCAGGAAGCTCTCGGTCAGTGGCGCCTTCGAGGTCTTGCCTTCGTTTTTCATCTGCTGGAACAGCGGAGATTCGGCCAGTTGCAGGCGGATCCACACCGACACCATGAGCAGCACGAACGAGAGCAGGAACGGAATGCGCCAGGCCCACGACTCGAATGCATCCTTGCCGAAGTAATAGCGGCAACCGAGGATGATCAGCAGGGACAGGAACAGGCCAAGCGTGGCCGTGGTCTGGATGAAGCTCGTGTACAGACCGCGCTTGCCATGCGGTGCGTGTTCGGCGACATAGGTTGCCGCGCCGCCGTATTCGCCGCCGAGAGCCAGGCCCTGCAACAATCGCAGGGTGATCAGGATGATTGGTGCGGCCACGCCCAAGGTCGCGTAACTGGGTAGTACGCCGACCAGGAAGGTGGACAGACCCATGATCACGATGGTGACAAGGAACGTGTATTTGCGTCCGATCATGTCGCCGAGGCGACCGAACAGCAGCGCGCCGAACGGTCGCACGGCAAACCCGGCTGCGAACGCGAGCAAGGCGAAGATGAAGCCGCTGGTCGGATTCAGCGCCGTGAAGAACTGCTTGGCGATGATCGCGGCGAGCGAGCCGTAGAGGTAGAAGTCATACCACTCGAATACCGTGCCGAGGCTGGATGCGAAAATGACCTTCGTGTGGCCCTTGGTCAGGCCCGCCGAGCTTGCAGTTGCCATGATGGATGTCCCCTCAGAATGAGTACTTGGTCGTGAACTGCAGGCGGGTCAGTGCACCGTCGACCCCGCTTTCAAGTTCGCGATTGGCGCGCATCAGTTCGACACCGACATCGAGCTTGGGCATCGGCGAATAGAACAGGTTGACGCGGAAGCTCTGCACCGACTTGTTGACGCCGGTTCCGGTCAGGTCGATCGGGTTGTCGTACTGGCTGCGCGCGAAGATCAGGTTGGAACGCAGTTGCGAAGACCATGCGTGACGCCAGGCGAGATAACCGGCGAAGCCACCGATCGCATCGAGATTGCCATCCGCACTGATCGCCGCATCGCCGGTCACGGCAAGGCCGATGTAACGGCTCATGCCGTCGCCCGCAGTGACCTGGTAACGCAAATCGTCGTGCTTGCCGAGTACCCACTTGCCACCGACGGTGAAGGCAAATGCACCTTCGCTGTCACTGGCCGCCGGGGTCGTTCCAGAGGCTGCGCGATCGATATCCAGACTGCGCAACAAGGCACCGACGCCGAACGTGCCCCAGTCGCCTTTCCAGCCATAGCGCAAGGTGAGATCCGGAAGTGCGCCGCGATCGGAAACGATGGCTCCGCCGCCCCCGTTGGGAATGAGCGTGGTTTCCGGATTCTCAAGCGCGGCCGAGAAGCCGCCATTGCTGTAGCGGATCTGGGCCTGGCGCGAGAAGATCACGCCATCGGTCGGGCCGATGAAGTCGACTGCGTCGGGCAGGGCCGAGACGTCCATGAAGTTCGACCAGGTCTGGCCGGCCAGCCAGTGGTTCCAGTAGGCATAGGCGTGGCGAACGGTTACGCCGTAGGTGTTGGTCGAGGTCTGGTTGCCAAGTGCGTTGCCGAAGAAATCCATTTCCAGGAAGGCACCGGACTTGTCGCCGGCATCGGAAACGGTATCGATGCCGATGTTGAAGCGCGAAAATTTCGCATGCGCGTCGTACACGGTATCGGAGCTGCTGCCGCCGACCGGAGTCTGCCCCGGCACATACAGGATGCGACCCGAGGCGCCATCGGCGAGATAGCCGTCATGGGCCTTGGTGGCCATGAAATCGGCCTTGACGAAGCCGCCGATCTTCACGGTTGTTCCAGTCGGTGATCCCGGGGTCAGCGTGGTCAACTGGATCGGCAGCTTGCCAGCTGGCAAGGCAGGTGCCGCTGCAGGCGCCGCTTCGCGTTGCGCGCGGATCTCCTGGGCCAGTTGCTGCAACTGTTTTTCGAGATCGTTGATGCGCTGTTCGAGCGCTTGTTCCTTGGCTTCGTCGGCCATGGCAATGCCCGGCATTGCGAGCAGACATCCGAGAGACAACGCTGACAGGCGCAATCCAACAAACTTCTTCAGAATCATGGTGACACTCCTCCCCATTGGTGGCGATGTGAGGATGCTGAAGAATTCGTTCAGCTGCCATTAGCCATTCGTCTATATGCGACCAAAGTCGAATGTTCGTTCCATGGGCATTTCCGCGTGGCATGATCGAAATGTATCAGTGGACTGCCATCGAGGAGGCGACCATGTCAAAACTCTATCCTGTGCCCGCCGCATTCGCCGCTGACGCGCGGATCAACAAGGAGAAATATGCCGAGATGTATGCGGAGTCGATTGCCGATCCGGATACGTTCTGGGGGCGTGTTGCCCAGCGTCTGGACTGGATCAAGCCATTCACCCGGGTCAGCGACGTGTCTTTCGATCCCGCCGATCTGCACGTGCGCTGGTTCGAGGATGGCGTGCTCAACGTATCGGCCAACTGCCTCGATCGTCATCTGGCCACGCGCGGTAACAAGATCGCGCTGATCTGGGAGGGCGACGATCCGGCGCAGTCGCGTCGAATCAGCTATCGCGAACTGCATGCCGAAGTGTGCAAGGCCGCCAACATGCTCAGCCATCTGGGTGTGCGCAAGGGTGATCGGGTTGCCATCTATTTGCCGATGATTCCCGAGGTGGCCGTGACCATGCTCGCCTGCACGCGCATTGGCGCGGTGCATACGATCGTGTTTGGCGGATTTTCGCCCGATTCGCTGGCCAGTCGCATTGCCGACTGCCAATGCAAGCTCGTGATCACCGCTGACGAAGGTTTGCGTGGCGGCAAGACCGTCGCTCTCAAGAGCAATGTCGATGCGGCACTGGAGCGCCCCAACACGAATTGTGTCGAGACCGTGGTCGTGGTTCGCCGCACCGGTGGTTCGATCGACATGCAGGTGCCGCGCGATCGCTGGTGGCACACCTTGATGGAAGGGCAATCGGAACAGCATGAGCCGGTGCCCTGCGAGGCCGAGCATCCGCTTTTCATCCTCTATACCTCGGGTTCGACGGGCGCGCCGAAAGGCGTTCTGCACACGACGGCGGGCTATCTGCTGCATGTCAGCTACACCCACGAATGCGTGTTCGATCTGCGTGATGACGATGTGTTCTGGTGCACCGCCGATGTCGGCTGGGTGACCGGGCACAGCTACACGGTGTATGGCCCATTGGCCAATGGGTCGACTTCGGTCATGTTTGAGGGCGTACCCAATTATCCGGACAGCTCGCGTTTCTGGCAGGTGGTCGACAAGCACAAGGTGACCATTTTCTACACCGCGCCAACGGCGATCCGCGCCCTCATGCGCGAGGGCGAGGAACCGGTCAGGAAGACCTCGCGGGCGAGCATCCGCCTGCTCGGATCGGTCGGCGAACCGATCAATCCGGAAGCCTGGGAGTGGTACTACCGCGTGGTCGGCGAAAATCGCTGCCCGATTGTCGATACCTGGTGGCAGACCGAAACCGGCGGCATCCTGATTTCCCCGATTGCGGGTGCGACCGACATGAAGCCGGGTTCGGCGAGCGTGCCGTTCTTTGGCGTCAAACCGGCGATCGTTGACGCCAATGGTGCCGTGCTCGAAGGTGCCGCCGAGGGCAACTTGATCCTGACCGGTTCGTGGCCAGGCCAGATGCGCACCGTGTATGGCGATCACGAGCGTTTCATCAACACCTACTTCCGCACCTATCCGGGCAGCTATTTCACCGGCGATGGCGCACGTCGTGACGAGGATGGTTATTACTGGATTACCGGGCGCGTCGATGACGTGATCAACGTATCCGGTCATCGCCTCGGCACGGCCGAGGTCGAGAGCGCCCTTGTCTCGCATCCGGCGGTCGCCGAAGCGGCCGTGGTCGGCTGCCCGCACGACATCAAGGGCCAGGGCATCTACGCCTATGTGACCCTCAAGGCCGACGTCGAGCCGAGCGAGGTATTGCGCAAGGAACTGGTCGCCTGGGTGCGCAAGGAAATCGGCCCCATCGCGACCCCCGATCACCTGCAGTGGGCGCCGGGTCTGCCGAAGACCCGCTCGGGCAAGATCATGCGCCGCATCCTGCGCAAGATTGCCGAAAATGCGCCCGAGCAGATGGGCGACATCTCGACCCTGGCGGATCCATCGGTGGTTCGGAATCTTGTTGATGAGCGATTGATCAAAGAGTGAAGCAATCTCGCAAACTGCTGGCGACCCGCGTATCCCTGCTGCATCCATCAGCGATCGCAACGGGGTTGAATGAAGTTCAGTGCGACCCATGGAGTCGTGGTCGAAATGCCTGAAATCCTCATTGCCGACGACCATCCGCTGTTCCGCGACGCGCTGAGCCGCGCGGCGGCACAGGCCCTGCCTGCGGTCCAGCTTTTCCAGGCGGACAGCGTGCCGGCGTTGTTTGCCCTGGTCGAGTCGCATGCGAATGCCGACCTGCTGCTGCTTGATTTGCAGATGCCCGGTGCCCGCGGATTCTCGGCGCTGGCGCATCTTCGTGGTCATCATCCACAGTTGCCGATCATCATTGTCTCGGCGCATGAGGAGTCCGACGTCGCGCGTCGCGCAATCGCGCATGGTGCATCCGGCTACGTGCCCAAATCGATGGCCGGCGAAAACATCGTTGAAGCGATTCATGCCGTGCTCGATGGAGAGGTCTGGCTGCCGGCCCAGTTGAGCGGCGGATCGGCCGAGCTGCGTGGCAACGAAGCAATGCTGGCTGCGCGAATCGGCGAACTGACTCCGCACCAGTTTCGCGTCCTCGGCATGGTTGCCGACGGCTTGTTGAACAAGCAGATCGCCTATGAGCTCGGTGTTTCCGAAGCGACCATCAAGGCCCACATGACCGCCATCATGCGCAAGCTGGGTTGCAGCAACCGCACCCAGGTCGCCCTCGCGGCGAGCCAGTTGACCCTGGATCCGGGCAACGTGATTGCGGTTGACGAGTAGGCGCCGGCCCGATCATTCGTTTACGGAACGAGGGGCGAGGAACGTTCCGATTCTTCCGCCGCCAGCGCGCCATCATGCGACTCCGGAAAATCCCGGAATTGCACTTCATCGCTGCGATCGCCGATCGCTTCGGCTGATCGCCGCGAGAGTGCCGAGAGCAACGCACGCAAGGCGCCTGGACGGATCGGCTTGAGCAGCACACTGAGGCCAAGTTCGCGTGCCCGCTGTTTCAGTTCCGGACTGCCATCGGCGGTGATCACTGCGGCAGGGGATGTCGATCCACTGCGCCGACGCAGCTCGCCGAGCACGTCGATGCCATCCACCCCGCTGTCGAGATGGAGGTCGATGAGGATCAGATCCGGATTGCGCGCGAGCAGCGCGTGCATGGCTTCGTCCTGGTTCGTGGCAAGGTCGCAGCTGAGTCCCCAGCGGGTCAGCAACGCTGACATGCCTTCGAGGATGCTCGGCTCATTGTCGAGGCAAAGGACATGCAATGCAGGCATCAGGCCGAGCACCGGTGTCGGTCTTGCCGGCAGCGGTTCGCCGCGGACGCGCATGGCCACGATCGGCACTTCGATCGAGAAGCAGCTGCCCGAGCCTGGCCAGGAACGCACCGCAATTCGATGCTCAAGGATGCGCGCGATGCGCTCGCAGATCGCCAGGCCAAGGCCGAGCCCATGTTCGCCCCAGGGCGAACCGGCTTCGACGCGATGGAACTCGTCGAAGATGCGATTGAGATGATCGGCGCTGATGCCGGGCCCGGTATCCCAGACCTCGATGCGCACGTGATCGCCGCGATGGCGCAAGCCGATAACGACCCGGCCGCTGCGTGTGTAACGCAATGCATTCGTACAGAAGTTCTGCAGGATCCTTCGCATCAGGTGGGGATCGGTATGCACGATGGCCCGGCTCGCAATCGCCCTGAATTCGAGTCCGCGTCGCTGTGCGAGCAACGAGAATTGCTGCTGCAGCGGGTTGATCAGTTCCTCGAAGGCGATGTCGATCTTTTCCGAACGGTATTTGCCGGCGTCAAGCCGGGAAGACTCAAGCAGCGATTCGAGCAGGACTTCGGCCACCCGGAACGCGGTGTCGATGCGCTCGGCCAACTGGCTGGATTGCTCATCCAGTCCAGGCTGCTGGCGAAGTGCGGTGGTAAACAAGCGCGCCGCATTGAGCGGCTGCAGCAGGTCGTGGCTTGCCGCGGCGAGGAACCGCGATTTGGATTGGTTGGCCGCCTGCGCCTCCAGTTTGGCCTGCTCCTGCGCATCGAGCGCCTGCAGCAGTTCGGATGTTCGCGAGGCAACGCGCTGCTCGAGAGTCTCGTTGGCTTCGGTCAAGGCCTTTTCGACCTTCTTGTAGTCGGTCACGTCGGTAAACGTTGTGACAAATCCACCGCCCGGCAACTGCTGACCACGCATCTCCAGCACGCTGCCGTCGGCGCGCTGGCGCTGGAACACATGCGCTGTGCCGAGGCGCATGTGGCGAAGTCGTTTTTGGACATGTTCGTCGACGTTGCCGGGGCCGCAATCGCCCCGCTCGGCGTTGTAGCGGATCATGTCGGCGATCGGTCGACCCACGTAGACCAGGCCATTCGGGTAGTCGAACATTTCGAGATAGCGGCGATTCCACGAGACCATGCGCATCTCGGCATCGACGA
The DNA here is from genome assembly GCA_016721015.1 of Lysobacterales bacterium. Classification (GTDB taxonomy): domain Bacteria; phylum Pseudomonadota; class Gammaproteobacteria; order Xanthomonadales; family Rhodanobacteraceae; genus Dokdonella. Next base: position 321,805 of record JADKJL010000012.1, on the reverse strand, counting down.
CGCTGATGCCTTGCGAGATGTTTTCGAGGGTGGTCGAGAGCAACTCGCGATTGAAGCGAAGTTCCTGCGAGGCATCATCGAGCAGGGCGGCGGCCTCGTTGAAATCGAGGCCGGTTCCACGCAGTGCGGTGGTCAGCATGCGCCGGGCCGAAGCCGAGCCGATGGCAGCGGCCAGCGCGCGCTCGGCATGCTGGAACAACAACCGCTCGACTGTGCCATGTTCCTCGATCGGCTTGCCGGTCGCTAGCGCATATTCCTGGAATGCCCTCGTCGCATTGCGTTCACCGAGAATGCGTCCGACGATCATGCGCAAGTCGCTGACGCTGACCCGCCCGCCCCAGTCGGACATCGTGCCAGCTGTGCGCTCCGCACCGATATCGAGGAATCGGGCGGCGCGCAGGCGTTCCTCGATTGACGGACGGAAGCGCAGTGAGACGAAGACGCAGGCCCCGATATTGACCATCAACGACCAGAATGTTCCGTGCGTTATCGAATCCCATCCACTCAGATTGAACAAGGCATGCGGTCGCAGCCAGTCGAGACCAAACGGGCCGCTTCTCACCCAGGTGCTGTCATACCAGCCGGCTATCGCCATGTTCGGCAACAGCAAGGTGTACAGCCACACGGAAAAGCCGAGCATGAGGCCGGTCAACACACCCTTGCGACTGGCGCCACGCCAGTAGAGTCCGGCGATGATTGCGGGAGCAAACTGAGCCACGGCGGCGAACGCGAGCAGGCCGATCGAGGCCAGTCCCTGGGCATGCGTGATCGAGCGGTAATAGAGCAGTGCAAGCACGGCGAGCGCGATGATGGCAATCCGGCGGATGCCAAGCACAATCGAGGAAAGATCGTTGCGCTGCTCGAGTCGCAACACGCGGATGCGCAGCAGGGCAGGCATCACCAGATCGTTGGAGATCATTGTGGCAAGCGCGACTGAAGCGACGATCACCATGCCGGTTGCTGCCGAGAATCCACCGACGTAGGCGAGGATGGTCAAGGCGCTCTGGTCGTGGGCCAGCGGCAACCAAAGCAGCCAGGCATCAGGTGGCAGATTGGTGCCGGCCGCAACCGAGCGCCCGGCATTGACGATCGGCAGCACGAGCAGGCAGATCGCCACCAGATAGAGCGGAAACAGGCGCCGGCTCTTGCGTACGTCGGCCGGGTTCTCGCATTCCACGACGCCGACCTGGAACTGCCGCGGCAGGCAGAACATGGCGGTGAAGGCAAGCAGGGTTTGTGCGACGAAACCCGGTGGCAGGCCATCCCGGGCGACCTCATCGAGGATTCCGATGGTTGTTGCATCGGCGATCCGTGGAATGTTCAGCGCGTAGATGCCGATTGCGACGAAGGCGATCAGCTTGATCGCCGATTCGGCGGCAATCGCCAGCATCATGCCGTGATGGTGCTCGGTCGCATCGATGCGGCGGGTGCCGAAAAGAATCGAGAACAAGGCGAGCTGCATGGCCACATAGAAGGCTGAATCGCTCAGCAGCGGAACCGATGCGGTCGATTGTGGATGGCCGCTGAGGACGCCGATGCTCATCGCCACGGCCTTGAACTGCAAGGCAATGTAGGGAACTGCTGCCGTTACCGCGATCACGGTGACCAGTGCACCAAGGGCATTGGATTTGCCGAAACGCGAGCTGATGAAGTCGGCGATCGAGGTGATGTTGTTGATTTTTGCGACGCGGGTCAGACGTTCGATCAGTCCGCTGCCGAATGCAAACAGCAGGATTGGGCCGAGATAGATTGGCAAGAACGACAGGCTGGATTTCGCCGCACTGCCGACCGCGCCGTAGAAGGTCCAGGATGAGCAGTACACGGCAAGGGCCAGGCTGTAGACAATCGGCCGCAGCGCCGGTCGCGAGGGATACAGGGGTCGCGAATCACCGAAGTAGGCGATGCCGAACAGCATCGCCACATAGGCCAGCGAAACCAGCATGAGGATCCAGCCAGCGATCACGTGTGTGCTCCCGGTGCCCGACACGGGCGACCCCGATGCACAGACTTGACCGTGGCGTGGACGGCGTCAAGCGTTCGAACCCGGCCGTGTCGCCAACCGTGGCAGGCAAGCACCCTGCTGCCTACTCCCCGCCAATAAACTTCGGCCCCTTGCCGACGGTCTTCTCATAGACGCCCTTGCCGGCGCGCTTGTACTGGGTGAAGCCATGCTTGCCGGCGTGGCTTTCACTGGTGCGATGGGCCTGACCGGAAACCACCTGGGGTGCGCTGATCAGACGATGCACGGGCGCGGCACATTCGGGGCAGGCGCTCAGGGCGGGATCGGACAGGCGCTGGAGCACGTCGAATCCCTCGCGGCAGTGCGCGCAGCCAGCATGATCGGGAAAATATTGATGGATAGGCATGGGGATCAAGAATGCGGGCAGGTGGTGCCTTAATCAATCCACTGCGGAAGACGGCCGCGCGGGTTCCGGCTCCACACTCGCCCCGGCGAAGTCCGACATGTGCTTCCAGCGATTGACGATCTTGCAAAACAGCTCGGCCGTGCGCTCAGTGTCGTAGACAGCCGAGTGCGCCTGGTTGGCGTCCCAGGTCACGCCGGATGCGGCCACCGCGCGAGCGAGGACGGTCTGGCCATAGGCAAGCCCGGCCAGGGTGACGGTATCGAAATTGCTGAACGGATGGAAAGGATTGCGTTTGTGCCCGGTTCGGCGCACGGCGGCATTGAGGAAGCTCAAATCGAAACCTGCGTTGTGGCCGACCAGGATGGCGCGTTGGCAATCGCTGGCGCGCAATGCCGCACGCACCGGTGCAAAAACATGATCGAGCGCCGCGCGCTCCTCCAATGCATTGCGAAATGGATGATCGGGATCGATACCGGTGATCTCCAGCGCGCGTGGATCGAGATTCGCACCCGGAAAGGGTTCGACATGCGTGGAAACGGCCGGATGCGGATAGACGAATCCCTGCGCATCCATGCCGATGACAACCACAGCAATTTCAAGCAGTGCATCGCGCTCGCAATTGAAGCCGCCAGTTTCGACATCGACGACCACCGGCAGAAAGCCGCGGAATCGCTCGGCGATTCGCAGTACGGAAGTGGTTTCAGGCATCGTCGAAGGATAGCCCATCGGCCATGTCTTCGGGTGAATCACTATTCTGGTGGCACTGATCCCGATGCCATCACTGCGTCCGATCGGGCTGTTCACGCAAACCACATTGGCCCCGTCGTCGAACCCGACGAAGCCGGGAGCAGTTCGCTCATGTGAAACAATCGACCAGCGGGAATGCAATGTTCCGGTAACAGAGCGTCAATAAGCTGCGCAGCGATGGAAGCCCGCCCCGGCGATTTCCAGCCCGTCCTCAAACCAAGAGAAATTCCATGAAACACGTTGCGCACCGTCTGCTTGCTGTTGCGATTGTCTCTGCGTTGGCTGCTCAGGCTCACGCCGAAGTGGCCCTCGATGTCATCGGTGATTATGAGGTCAGCTTCGAAGGCCTCGTGCAGTCCGATGGCAACTGGTACAACAACGATGTCGTCGATCTGAACGGCTCGACCGGAAACGATGGCAAGGACAGCGAATTCGAAATGCGCCGGGCCGAGCTCGTGCTCAAGGGCAAGGGCACGATGTTCGACTGGGTGCTCGGCTACGATGCCAAGGCCAACAAGTACCTCGATGTCAATTTGAAGTGGAAGATCGGTTCGAATTACGTGCAGGTCGGCCAGTTCAAGCAGGTCAACAGCCTTGAGGAACTCAGCAGCACCAAGAACAACGATTTCATTTCCAAGGCCATGGTTACCAATACGTTCGCCGTGGGTCGCCGCGTTGGTATTGCCTACGGTGACGGCGGCAAGAACTGGGGCTATACGGCCAACGTATTCGGCCGTGAACTGACCCGCAATCTCGGTCAGGGCCAGGGCTTTGGCGGTCGCTTCTACTACGCGCCGATCAATGGCGAGGGCAGCCTGTTGCATTTCGGCATCTCGGCCGTCGACTACGACACCAGCAACGATACGCAGCGCTGGCGAATCCGCCCGGATGCCGATCTGGCGACGGCACGATTGATCGACACCGGAAACATTCTCAACGCCGATCGCAACCGCACCTACGGCCTGGAAGGCCTCTGGGTGGGCGGGCCATTCAAGGTCCAGAGCGAGTACATGCGCACCACGACGACGCGCGTCGGAAACTCTGCCGGGCCGGATTTTTCGGGCGACAGCTGGTACGTATCCGGGGTCTGGAACCTCACCGGTGAAAGCTGGGACTACAAGGGCGGCACCCCGAACACACCGCTGCCGAATGATCCTGCGGCCGGCATGTGGCAGGTGGGTATCCGCTATGACGATGCCAGCCTCAATGATGGTTCGATCAAGGGCGGCGACGAACATAATGTCACCATCGGCGTGAACTACTACTGGCGCTCGAACTTCAAGATCATGGCCAACTACGTCGCTGTCAACAGTTCGAAATTCAACCCGGCGCTGGGTGGCGACCTGAGTGACGATCCGAATATCTTCGAGACCCGTCTGCAGCTCTATTGGTAGGTAATCGGCTGGTCGTCATGAGGGCGCCAGGATTTGGTTTCGCCAAAGCAGGGGGCCAGCAACTTTGATCCTCCGGCGCACCCAATTCGTGCACCTTTTCACTCGCCCCACGCGGGCGAGTGAATTTCTCATGCATGGCCACTGCGTTGCTACCGCGCCTCAGTGGCCGCATCAGATTCTGCGGATTCCTCAAGCCTTTCGTCCAGTCAACCGAGCGGGCGTTGCGGAGCAGACGTCGCATATTCCCAAGCGGCATAAGGCTTCCCCATGCGCACGACTACACTTACCGGCGTGTTTGCAATTTCGTCCGGAAATGTACATCAGGAGATGTGTCGTGAAGTCTTCAATTGTTGCAACGGGATGGGGGAACGCATGTTTCGCGGGAATCGGCCCGCTGCTTGCCTGCGCGGCCATGCTGATTTCCGGATTCGCCGTGGCCAGGAATGATCAACGTGCGAACGCGGTGATGGCTGGAACCTGTTCGGCCGCTGATGTCCAGGCGGCGCTTTCTGCCGTTGTCACTCCGGGCGGAACGGTTGTTCTTCCGAGCGGTACCTGCGATTGGGGCTCGCAAACCGTGACCCTCGATATGAAGAACATGGATGTGCATCTGCGTGGTGCTGGCAAGGGGACGGGCGGAACCCTCATCAGGCGCAGCAGTGCCGGAAACGTGTCGTACGCGTTGACGTTCAACTGCGCCACGGGCAGCGGAGGAGTGGAACTGTCGGATATCGCCTTCGAGGGCAGGGCAACCACAGATATCTTGGACGCCGGTCTTTTGCTCGCCCACAGCTGCCGTGATTTCAGGATCCACGACGCGAGCTTCTCGAAGTTCGTGAAGTCCGGCGTGGAAACTCGCGGAACGGATTCCAGAGGCGTTATTTACCAAAGCGATTTCGCCGACAACTATGATCCGGGTCATCCGTCTGATGGCGAAGGCTATGGTGTCGTGGTGTACGGCGATGACACCGCAGGTCCAAGGGCAACGTATACGCTTGGTAGCGCGGAGGCCGTGTTCATCGAGAATAGTTATTTCAGGCAGAATCGCCACTCAATCGCCTCAAACTACAACTCACGCTATGTCGCACGTTACAACGAATTCATCACGACCAATACCACCCGCAATACTGGAATGGTCGATGCACACGGCAAGAGCAACAGCAACCACCATGGTTCACGCAGTTGGGAGATCTACGAAAACTCGTTGTATTTCGATGGCGATGGCTATCAGGCTGATGGCATCTCGATTCGCGGCGGCGATGGCGTCGTCTTCAACAATATCCTTGGCGGCTCGAAGATCACCGGATTGACGATTGCCTACGTCTTGCAGTTGGTGACAGAGAATGGCTGTCCGAGCGGAGGCGAACCTCCCGTGGTCGAACAGACGGAGCATGCGTGGATCTGGGGAAACACGTGGATGCAGACGGTTGCGCAACAAGGCGTCACGGTTCGCACTCCCGGTGACTGCGCATCATATTTCAGACTGGGACAGGAGTATTTTCTGTCTGCATCAAGTGGCTACTTGCCTTATGTCTATCCGCATCCGTTGCGCGGGATCGTGGACAGGATTTTCAGGAGCGGCTTTGAATGAGTGGATTGCACATGCGCGTATGTATCGCCGAGTTGTGAAAATCCTGGCGGTGAGCTTGTCGCGCGGCTAAAGGCTCCTGTAGTGAGACCCGGATTGCTCTTGAAACCCAACTACAGGTTTGTTGGCAATTTGCGAAATAACGCATTTATTTCAGTCTATTCCATGGTCTTCGGCCGGAAACTGCACAGATCCCGGATCAGGCAGGTCGGGCATTCCGGTTTGCGCGCCTTGCACACGTAGCGGCCGTGCAGGATCAGCCAGTGATGGGCATCCAGGCGGAATTCCGCCGGCACGGAGCGCATGAGCTTGTCTTCGACCTGACGCACATCTTTGCCCTTGGCCAGTCCGGTGCGGTTAGCGACGCGAAAGATGTGCGTGTCGACCGCAATCGTCGGTTCGCCAAACGCGGTGTTGAGGACGACATTGGCGGTCTTGCGACCAACGCCCGGCAGCGCTTCCAGCGCCTCGCGGTCACGCGGAACTTCACCATCATGCTCATCGACGAGGATCCGGCAAGTGGCGATGACGTTCTTCGCCTTGGCGTTGAACAGGCCGATCGTCGAGATGTGACGTTTCAAGCCTTCCTCGCCGAGATTGAGGATTGCCTGTGGTGTATTCGCGAGCGGATAGAGTCGGCGAGTCGCCTTGTTGACGCCGACATCGGTAGCCTGCGCGGAAAGGATCACCGCAATCAGCAATTCGAACGGAGACGAGTAATCGAGTTCGGTGGTCGGCTTCGGATTGAACTCGCGCAGGCGGGTGAACATTTCGGTGACGTTTTCGCGCTTCACGACGAAGACCCGTCCCTGTCGGTGAGTTTCGCTGCGCGTTTGGCCTTGCCGCGCGCGATCGCCGCGAGTACGGCATCGCGGTTGATCGGCATCGTGCTCGGAGTTTCTGCGCGTCGGGTTGATTCGCGTTGTGACGTTCTATCGCCGCTCTTGCGTGCGAGACGTCGGTTGCGGGACTCGAAGCGTTGTTTCGCCAGTGCCGCGCGGCTGAGGATTTCAATGTGATCGAGGGGCTTTGAAGCGGTTGCCACCATCGTGATGCAGTCGACCGGGCAGGGCGGAATGCAAAGCTCGCAGCCAGTGCACTCGGCCACGATGATCGTATGCATGCGCTTGGCCGCGCCGACAATAGCGTCGACCGGACAGGCCTGGATGCACTTGGTGCAGCCGATGCAGACTTCCTCGTCGATCAGCGCGACGGTGGGCGGACTTTCAATTCCAAAGTTCGGATCAAGCCGCTTTGATTCGCGACCCAGCAATCTCGCCAGGGCATCGACACCGGCCTGGCCGCCCGGAGGACACTGATCGATGTCAACCTCGCCACTGGCGATGGCTTCGGCGTAGGGGCGACACGCCGGATAGCCGCAACGCGTGCATTGCGTTTGCGGCAACAATGCGTCGATTTGGCTGGCGAACGGCAGGTTCATGGCCCTTGCATGGCCAATGCTTCCTCGGCATCGCGCTGCTGTTGGGCAAATGGCACGCGGGGCAATTCGCGCCAGGCATGGGCGCACTCTCCGCAACGCAGGCGGTTGTTGACCACATAGCGAAGCAGCCACGGCATCGACATCGCCAACCATAAGAGCGAGGAAAGAGCGAGGTACGGGATCAGGGGATCGCTCAGGAATTCCATCAGCAATGCCAGCACAAGGCTGCAGACGAAGTAGGCAAGAAAAACCCGACGACGCTGTCGATGATCGAACTCGCTCGAGTGTGCGCGGCAAGCAGGACATTTCGGTCGATCCATTTCATCTTCGTCACACCGCATCGCACCACTGCGGAACTCGACCAGGGTTTCCCGCGCGATTTGAAGATCCGGCGCGGGCACCATGACGCGAAATCCGCCATAGACCAGGGTATAGAACCAGTTTTGGCGGACGAAATTCTCGTCAAACAGGTGCGCTTCGATATTCCTGCCACGCAGCAAGGCTACAAACACCAGGCCATCCATGTATTCGAGTGTTCGTTCGACACATCGCATTCAACCAGCCTCCATCCCGGATTCAGCGCACTGCCGCCCCGGGATCGGCGCCCGCATCCACATCAAGCAGCTTGAGATCCGAGCCACCATTGCCGGCAGAGAGAATCATTCCTTCGGACAGGCCGAAGCGCATCTTGCGTGGTGCGAGATTGGCGATGAAGATGACGCTGCGACCGACGAGCTTTTCCGGCTCGGCATAGGCGGCACGGATGCCGGAGAAGATCTGGCGTTCACCGAGATCGCCGGCATCGAGCCTGAAGCGCAGCAGCTTGTCCGAGCCTTCGACGAAGGCACATTCGAGTACCTTGCCGACGCGCAGGTCGAGCCTGGCGAAATCATCCATTGACACCACGGCCACGGATGTCTCATCTGCCTTTGCCGGCAGCGAACCGGTTGCGGCGATCGCGGATGTTCGCGTGGGGGCTGCAGCGACGGTCGTGGTCGACATGCCTGCGGGTGCCGCGAGCGAGTCCTTTGACGCTTCGATCATCGCCGCAATCTGCTTCTGATCGACACGGGTGGCGAGCGGCTGGTAGCTTTCGATGCGGTGTGCACCCAGGTGCTTCGCAATCTGGGCGAAGCGCTCGAAGCGTTCATCGGGCAGGGCCAGGAAGGCTTCGGCATGGGCGACCAGGGTTGGCAGGATCGGCTTCAATGCGCAGGCGATTGCACGGAACAGGTTGATGCCGGTCGACAGCACGACATGCAACTCGTCGCGTCGTGCCGGATCCTTGGCCAGCGCCCACGGCGCGGTCTCGGCGATGTACTCGTTGGCGCGATCGGCAACCTGCATGATCATGCTGATCGCGCGATTGAAATCGTCGCGCGGGTAATGTTCGACCGCATCCTGCAGTTGGCCGACCGCCTGGTCGAGCAGCAGTTTTGCCTTGCGCACCGATTCGGCTGCGCTTGCGATGGGTTCCTTTGTCCAGAAATCGGCCGCGAGCTGATTGTCGAAGTTTGCTTCAAGCAGTTTTGCACAGCGGCTGGCGATGTTGACAAACTTGCCGACGATGTCGGCGTTGATGCGCTGGCTGAAATCATCGAGGTTGAGGTCGAGATCGACGACCCCGCCCGAGGACTTGGCGGCGAAGTAGTAGCGCAGATATTCCGGATTGAGGCCGGCATCGAGCCAGGTTCGAGCCTGGATGAAGGTGCCCCGTGACTTCGACATCTTCTCGCCATTGACGGTCAGATAGCCGTTGACGTGCAGCGCGCTGGGCACGCGGAAATTCGCGCCGTGCAGCATGGCCGGCCAGAACAGGCCATGGAAGTTGACAATGTCCTTGCCAATGAAGTGGTGCAGTTCGGCCGTGCTGCCGGAATCGATGTATTCGCCGAATGAGTAGCCCCTGGCATCGCAGAGTGCCTTGAAGCTGGCCAGATAGCCGACCGGCGCGTCGAGCCAGACATAGAAAAACTTGCCCGGCGCATCGGGGATCGGAAAACCGAAATACGGTGCATCGCGCGAGATGTCCCAGTCACGCAGGCCGCCTTCGGCGTTCAGCCATTCGCCGAGTTTGGCGATGACCCCCGGATGGGCCACCGGTTTGCCATCGGTCAATTGGCCGGCGAACCAGGCACGCAGCAGGGTTTCGAACCGGCCGACGGCGAAGAAGAAATGTTCGGAATCGCGCAGCACCGGCTCCGCGCCCGACATCACCGAGCGCGGATTCTTCAGGTCGGTCGGTGCATAGGTCGCACCGCAATTTTCACAATTGTCACCATACTGGTCGGCGGTTCCGCAATTCGGGCATTCGCCGCGGATGTAGCGATCAGGCAGGAACATCTGCTTGACCGGATCGTACAGCTGCTGGATCGAACGCCGGGCGATATGCCCGCCGTCGCGCAGCCGGGTGTAGATGGTTTCGGCGAGTTCGCGGTTTTCCGGCGAGTGAGTGGAGTGGTAGTGATCGAAGTTGATCGCGAAATCGGCGAAATCGCGCTCGTGCGATGCCTGGATCGGCTTGATGTAGTCCTCAGGCTTGAGGCCGGCCTTTTCCGCGGCGAGCATGATCGGCGTGCCATGTGCATCGTCGGCGCAGACGAAATGCACGGTGTGGCCATGCATGCGTAGCGCGCGAACCCAGATGTCGGCCTGCACATAGCCAAGCAGATGGCCGAGATGCAGGTGCCCGTTGGCATAGGGCAGGGCATTGGTGACAAGGATCTTCCTTGCAGGCGTGATCATTCCGTCCGGTTTCCGCGCGTTTCAGGGCGCGGAATTATTGCATGCGCGGAGCCGGTGATGATCGGAATGCGTCCTCTACAATGAACAGCCAAGATCAGTGAGCTTGTTGGCGGCGAGCTTGCGCGACTTCTTGCACAGCGCGGCGACACGTGCCGGATCGACACCGCGGGCGACATTCGCGCTGATCGCACGGAATGCGGCATGCAACTCCTGCCCGCGTGTCTTGCGTTCGTCACTGCCGAGCCGCGTGTTCAGGCATTGCCGATACGCTTCGATGTAGTCGTCGCAATCCGGGAAGCCGGTTTTCTCGTAGGCCGGTATCGGACTGTCGAGCGGCGGTGGCGCGGTTTCCGTCACTGACGGGGCCTCGGCGACCACGGCTGCCGGCGGCGGGGCGGGTGGTGGTGCCGGCGTTGCCGTGGCTGGAAGGGCCTGTGTCTCCGGAACGCCGGAAGGCTGATTGCGGTTGCAGGCCGCCAGCGAAATCAGCAGCAAGGGTGTGATCAGCAGCGTTCGGCATCGGGTCATCGGGATTCTCATGGCGGATCGTTATCCGGGGTCGGCGGGAGTTGGACTGCGCAATGCCGAAACAGTTCGCTCATCGGCTGAACGAGGTCGACGGGATGGCATGGTCGGTCATGCACGGTGCGGACGAGACGTTACACTATAGGTCTTTGCGTGGTTGATCGAGTCCATGAACGAAGTCGTTGAAGCGCGAGTCAGGGAAATTCTTTCCACGATCGTCGATCCACACACTGGACAGGATCTGGTGTCGGGGTTGGCCGTGCGCGGCGTCGGTGCAGCTGGCGCACGGGTATCGGTCGATATCCAGCTCGGCTATCCGGCCCTGTCGTGGCAATCGACGTTGTCGGCGCAGGTCAAGGCGGCTCTCGAGGCCGATGCCATGATCGAAGCGGCGACCGTTTCGGTTTCCTGCCGGGTTGGCGCGCACCGCGTGCAGGAGGGCCTGACGCCGCTGCCGAACATCCGCAACGTGATCGCGGTTGCCTCGGGCAAGGGTGGCGTCGGCAAGTCGACGGTTGCGGCCAACCTCGCCCTCGCCCTGCGGGCCGAAGGTGCCAGCGTCGGCATCCTTGATGCGGACATCTACGGACCGAGCCAGCCACGCATGATGGGCCTTTCCGGCAAGCCCGATACCAAGGATGGCAATCGCATCGAGCCGAAGACCAATCATGGCATCCAGGTCATGTCGATCGGCTTCCTGATCGAAGAGGACACACCGATGATCTGGCGCGGGCCGATGGTCACCCAGGCCCTGCAGCAGTTGCTCAGCGACACCAACTGGGTCGATCTCGATTATCTGATCATCGACCTGCCGCCCGGCACCGGCGATATCCAGTTGACCCTGTGCCAGCGTGTGCCGGTATCCGGTGCGGTGATCGTGACCACGCCGCAGGACATCGCCCTGCTCGATGCGCGCAAGGCCCTGAAGATGTTCGAGAAAGTCAATGTACCCGTGCTCGGCGTGATCGAGAACATGTCGACCCACATCTGTTCGAATTGCGGACACGAGGAACACATCTTCGGCGAAGGCGGCGGCGCGCGCATGGCCGAGCAATACAGTGTGCCGATGCTCGGTTCGCTGCCACTGGACATCCGCATCCGCGAGCAGGCCGATGGCGGCACGCCGACGGTTGCCGCGTTGCCCGATTCCGACCTGGCCGCGCGTTATCGCGAGATCGCTCGCAACGCGGCGGCGCGGCTTTCACTGCAGGCGCGCAACAAGTCGATCCAGTTCCCCAAGATCGTTGTCCAGAACACCTGACCGTGATCGTCCGCGTGCTCGGCGCCCTGCTGGGGTTGCTTGCCTTGGCTCAGCCGGTTTCAGCCGCAGGCGACGTCGATCGCCTGCTTGCGGCGGCGCTTGGACAGATCGGGGTGACCACGAGCTACGATCCCGGCTATGCGCGCCTCAGCTACCCGGGTGGAGATGTGCCGATCGATCGCGGCGTGTGTTCCGATGTGATCATCCGCGCGATGCGCGCGGTCGATGTCGATCTGCAAGTCGAGTTGCAGCGTGATATGCGCGACCATTTTGCGGCCTACCCAAGCCTCTGGGGGCTCAAGCGACCCGATTCGAACATCGATCATCGGCGGGTGCCGAATCTGGAAACCTGGTTTGCGCGCAAGGGCAAGACTCTGCCGGTCACGAATGCGGCAGCAGACTATCTTCCGGGCGATTTCGTTTCCTGGCGACTCGACGACGGTTTGCCGCACATCGGAATTGTTGCTGCCCAACGCAGCGCCGATCAGCTTCGCCCGCTGATCATCCACAATATCGGCGCTGGCGTGCGCGCCGAAGATCTGCTGTTCGCCTGGCCGATCAGCGGGCACTATCGCTGGTTTTCGGCGGCGGCCGCGCCGTGATCGCCGCGCTTCCCTTGCATCATCCAATCAACGAGAGCCTTGCATGAGCATCAAGCCTGACCGCTGGATCCGCCAAATGGCCGAACAGCACCGCATGATCGAACCGTTCGAGCCCGGACAGGTCAAGCAGAATCCGTCGGGCGGTCGCCTGATCTCCTATGGCACCTCGAGTTACGGCTATGACGTCCGCTGCGCCGCCGAATTCAAGATCTTCACCAACATCAACTCGACCATCGTTGATCCGAAGAACTTCGAATCGGGAAACTTCGTCGATTTCAATGGCGATGTCTGCATCATTCCGCCGAACTCGTTCGCCCTGGCGCGCACGGTCGAGTACTTCCGCATCCCGCGCAAGGTATTGACGATCTGCCTCGGCAAGTCGACTTACGCGCGCTGCGGCATCATCGTCAACGTGACCCCGCTGGAACCCGAGTGGGAGGGCCACGTCACCCTCGAGTTTTCCAACACGACGCCCCTGCCGGCGCGCATCTATGCCAATGAAGGAGTGGCGCAGATGCTGTTCCTCGAATCCGACGAGGAGTGCGAAACCAGCTACAAGGACCGCGGCGGCAAGTACATGGGCCAGCAGGGCGTGACCTTGCCGCGCACCTGAGGAACGGTGGTAGGCTTGGCGTCTTTTTCTGGTCTGGAGAATCCCTTTATGTGGCAGCCTGCGATCAATCGCCCGCTGCGCCTGCTGGCGCTGGTTGTTCTTGCCGTTATCGTCGCGGCCTGCTCGCGCGGCACGCGCTCCGATGCTGCGCGTGCGCCGGTCAACGCGCCGGCCAGCTACGACGTGACCCTGACGGCGGAGAAGGACGGCCAGTTCGATTACCAGAATGTCCCGTTGACCGCGCAGGATCTGCGTGCCGCCCTGAATTACCGCAAGGAGCAGGGCTTGCCGATGAAGTCCCTGCTGCTCAAGCGCGGTGAGAAGAATCGCGTCAAGGACAGCCATGTCGTGGCTTTGGCGCGCATCGCCGTGGCGCTCGAGTTCACCGCCTACATTGAGGAAAAGGGCGAAATCAACGAGATCCGTGCCACCACGAAGGCTGAACCCGAACCCGAACCCGCCAAGTAACCAAGGAACCACCATGAAGACTCTGCTCGGCAAATCGAAAACGCTGCTGATTGTGCTTGCGCTCGGCATGTTTCTGGCCGGCATGGCCCATGCGGGCAGCATCCGCGATGGCAAGGCCGTGGTCACGCCGGCCAAGGAAGATCGCTACACGATCGACAGCTTCACCTTCGGCAAGGCTGAACTTTTCGGCTACATCAGCGACCTCAAGGAAACCAAGAAGATCACCGGGATCGTGCTCAAGAATGGCAGCAGCAAAGACAGCAAGGCGACGGATGAACAACGGCATTCGATTGCCAGCATCGGCAATACCCTGCAGCTCGAAACCTTTACCCAGGATGGCAAGGAGCTCACTCCCCTGGCCATGGAGTAAGGTTTTCGCGCAGCCCGGAAACACCGGGACGGGCTCGTCCGATTCGGCCCCGCCACGCAAACCGGGCTTGTGCCGCCGACCGGATCTGTTGCGCCGGAGCGGGTTGTTGTTGCCCGCCGTGTTGCTGGCCGGGTCAGCCTTCGCCGCCAATCCCTTCACGATCTGGAAGGATCGCCTGTTCGGCGAGCGGCCATCGAGTCCGCGGGTGAGCCGCGCCCCTGACGATGGCGTCGTCGTCCTTGGATTCGACCGACCCGAGCGCATCGTCGTCGGCAAGGATGCTGAGCAAAGGGAATTTCCCAAGGGCAACAGTCGTTTTCGCGAAATCGAACTGTCGCGCGAGTTCCAGCATGTCGCCGTGCGCGTGCAGGTGATCGCCGAGACCAATCCCGAGGGGCGCGGCAATGCCGTATTCAAGCCGATCCTGTATGTGCTCGACGACGACGGCAAGGTTCGCGACACCGCGTTGGTCGAACCGATGCAGATCGATATCCGGCCGTTCAAGCCGACCCGCTTGCTGGCCTGCGTGAATCTGGAAAAGGTGCGCCGGTTTGCCCTGGCGACACCGGCTTCGGCGGTAGGCAAATTCTACGAATCGAAATCGCGCGACAAGCTGAAGGCATCGAGCAAGGGCGGCTTCTACTATTCGACCGATCCGGTGAAGGCGCAGTTGCCGTACGTTGATACGGGTGAACTGGTCATCGAGGTCACCCGCGTCGCCAACAAGGGCGACGGCTGCTGAGGCTAATGCGTGCTGCCACCGGCCACGTCGAGGTCGGTTCGCGTACGCAATGCGCAGTCGATAGCGGCGCGCACCCCAACGACCATCTGCGCAAGAGGCATGCCTGGCTCGCCCGCATGTCGCTCGGCCTGCTCGGGCAGCCACGGTACATGGATGAATCCGCCACGCGCCTGTGGATGTTCGCTGGCGAGCAGATGGGCGAGCCAGTAGAAAACCTGGTTGCAGACAAAGCTGCCGGCACTGAGCGACAGCGACGAGGGTACGCCAAGCGCCTGCAAATCGGCCTGCATGGCCTTCAGCGGCAGGCTCGAGAAATACGCGCCAGGGCCACCGCGCAGGACTTCCACATCGATCGGTTGCAGACCGGTGTTGTCGGCGATGCGAGCATCAATCAGGTTGATCGCGACCCGTTCGAACGAGATCTGCTTGCGTCCGCCGGCCTGGCCGAGGGCAATCACGAGCTCGGGGTGATGTCGATCGAGCAGCTCGGCCAGTTGCATCGGTGCTTCGGCGAAGCTGACCGGAAGCACGCTCGAAACCAGTTGGTGACCACCGATGGCCAGGCCATCGAGCTGGCCTGCGATCTCGGCGGAAGGATTGATCGTCTCGCCGGCGAACGGCTCGAAACCGAGCACGAGCACGACCGGCCTGTTCATCGGAACACCAGCACGATCATGAGCACGATGTTCACCACCATCAGGCTCAAGGCGGTCGGAACCTGCGAGCGGATCACGCCGTACTGATCCGGCAATTCAAGCAGCACGGCCGGAACGATGTTGAAATTCGCCGCCATCGGCGTCAGCAGGGTGCCGCAGTAGCCGGTGAGCATGCCGATCGCACCGAGTATGGCCGGGTTGGCGCCGTGCTGGAGGATCAGCAAGGGCAGGCCAATGCCGGCCATCATCACCGGAAACGCGGCGAATGCGTTGCCCATGATGACCGTGAAAAAGACCATGCCGAAGGCGAAGGCGAGCAGACAGGCGATACGGTTGTCGGTCGGAATCACGGCACTGGTCAGCGCGGCGATCGCGTCGCCAACGCCAGTCGCGGCAAACACGCCGCCCAGCGTGGCCAGGATCATTGGCAGCAGCACCGCCCAGCCCAGCGAATCGAGCAGGCGGCGACCTTCGTGAACCGCCTGCATCGGTTTCGCGCGAGTCACGTAAAAGGCTGTCACGAGCGCAAGCACGCTGGCCAGGCCAAGCGCAGTCAGGGTCAGGCTTTTCACATCGAGCAGATGGATGCCACGCGAAGACAGATATTTTCCGCCGACAAACAGGATCAGGGTCAGCGCCGGGATCGCCAGCGCGGGGCCGAACAGACGATTGCCAAGACGCGCTGCCGATTCATCACGAAGCTTCTGCTCGCCGGGGCCGTCGGCCTTGACCTGCAATCGTCCGCGGGCGGCGAGCAGGCCGAGCGCGATGACGCCGGCACCCATCATCTGCGCGGGCCACGATCGGCCTTGTGCGTGGGCGCCGAGGATCGCCTCGCCGAACACGAACGGAGCGGACAGGATCAACCAGAATGCCGCGATCGAATAGCGACGGTCGCGCAGGTTTAGCAGGGCCGTTGCAATCAGGAAGGCGCCAACCAGCCAGTAAAGGTACTCAATGCGCAGCATCGGCCGCTCCACGGGCATTGGCGCGCGCCCGATTGCGCTCCAGGCGGCGTTGCAGCAGGCGCACGCGGATGGCGTGGATGACAAAGGCTGCGATTGCCGTCGGCAGGGCCCACAGCGATATCGCCAGTGGTTCGAGCACGATGCCATTGCGGGCATAGAAACCCTGGATCAGCAGCACGGCACCGAACGCCATGAACACATCTTCACCGAAGAACAGGCCGACGTTGTCGGTCGCCGCCGCGCTGGCGCGCACGATGGCCCGTTCCTCATCGGTCAGGATCCCGCCCAGGGTACGTTCGGCGGCTGCTTCGCTCATCGGCGCGACCAGCGGACGCACGGTTTGCGGATGACCGGCGACATGAGTCAGCCCGGCCATGCTGAGCAACTGGCGCAGACCGAGATAGGCGACCTGAAAGCGAGTCAGGGTCAGGCCCCGGAACCCCGCGATCCAGCTTCGCGCGCGCTCGCGCAGGCCGAAATGCTCAAGCAGTCCGATCACCGGCAGGGTCAGCAGGAACAAAAGAAGCATGCGGTTTTCGATGAAGGTGCTGCCGAGCAGGGTCAACAGGTCGGGCACACTGATACCGGCGGCGAGCGCGCTGACGATGCCGGCAACGACCACGACCAGAACCGGATTTCGGCGCAGGGCAAATCCGCCAATGACGACGGCGACGCCGAGCAGCGGCCAGTAGTTGATCGCATCAGGCATTTCGGTTTCCTCTCTTGCAAGCCGACCTCATGCTAACCCGCGTTTCGCATCCAGCGCCTGGATGCCGATGCCAGCGGCGTCGAATGCCGAGCGCAAACGAATTGCAAAATCGACTGCATCGCGGCGATCGCCATGCACGCAGAGCGTGTCGCATTGCAGCCGGATTCGAGCACCATCGAGTGTATCGACGTGGGATGTGTTCACGATGGAAAGCGCCTGGGCAACGGCGACGTCGGCATCTTCGACCACTGCGCCCGGCGTGCCGCGTGGGGCCAGACTGGCGTCGGCCAGATAGCGACGGTCGGCAAAGGCTTCGTGAGCGACGCGCAGACCCACGCGCAATCCGGCGCGCGGCAGTTCGCTGTCGCCAAGGCCAACGAGGATCAAGCGGGCATCAAAATCAAATACGGCGGCGGCGATGGCATCCGCGAGTTGCCCATCGCCCGCCGCCTGGTTGTAGAGCGCACCGTGCGGTTTGACATGGGTCAGGCGAACTCCCTCGGCGTCGGCCAGGTTGCCGAGCCGCTGCAACTGTCGGCGAACCATGGCGGCAGCCTCGCTCGGCGCCAACTGCAAGGCACGCCGGCCAAAATGTTCGCGATCGGCATAACCCGGATGCGCCCCGGCAGCGACCCCGAATTCGCGACACAGGCGCAGCGTCTGGCGCATGCTGGCCGCGTCTCCGGCATGTCCGCCACAGGCGATATTGGCCGAGCTGATCAAGGGCATGATCGCCGCGTCGTTGCCGCAGCCTTCGCCGAGGTCGCAATTGAAATCAATGCGACGCTGCATCAGTGATGTCTCCTGCGGCGGATTGGAAGCTTGATTGTCGCCACTGTCCCGAGCGCGTCAACAAGGCCGGGCATCTGTGGATATGCATGCAAGTGGGCCGTGTCATGGTCGGGCTGCAATCGCGATGGCCATGCGCGCGAGCCGCTGGCGTTGTTCGATCAATTTCCGTTGTGCCTTGCCGGCGTCGCAGCGGACGAAACGCAGTGAATCGCCGGGGCGCAACTGGGCGAGTCGTGGCCAGTCAGCGCGAATGGCATGAGCGATGCGCGGATAGCCGCCGTGCGTCTGCGCATCGGCAAGCAGCAGGATCGGCTGGCCATCCGCCGGCAATTGCAGGGTTCCCGGCATGACCGGTTCGGAGATGCGTTCGCGCGGATCCGCGATGCGCAAGAGGCTACCTTGCAGACGCAGACCCTGGCGGTTGCTGGCGTTGCCGACCTGCCATTCGTCGGCGAACAGCGCGTCAGGTGCCGCCAGCGCGTCTGCGCCCGGCAGCACATGGATGATTGCCGGGGCGGAGAAATCGAGATCGGGGGCGGGATCGATCCAGCGAGTATCGACGACGACCTGATCGCATTGCGGCTGAAATCCACCAGCGATGGCCAATTCGTCGCCGGCTTGCAGTGCGCGTCCGTCGAAGCCACCAAATCCCGCGCGCAGATCGGTGCTCATGCTGCCGAGCACGCATTTGGTCGCGAACCCTCCAGTGACGGCGAGATAGGCGCGCACACCAACTCGACATGCACCGATGCGCAATTCGCTGCCGGCCGGAATATCGACGCGTCGCCAGCGCGGTATCGACAGCCCATCGAGGCTGGCATCGACTTGGGCACCGCAGATTGAGATTCGTGCCGAATGGACAAAACGCAATCGTGGCCCGCTCATGGTGATCTCGATGGCGGCCGTATCCGCGGGATTGCCGACCAACAGGTTGGCCAGCGAGAACGAGAGCGGATCGAGCGCGCCCGAGCGCCCCACGCCCAGATGTCGCCAGCCTTGGCGCCCGGAATCCTGCAGGCTGCTGAGCAAGCCGGGTGCCAGAACCGCGATGCTCATGGTGAGGATCGGTCTGCTTCGGCGGCATTGATGAAGCGCACGCTGTCGCCCGGCTCGAGCAGGGCGGGACATTCGCGGGATACATCGAACAGGGATTCATCGGTGCGCCCGATGATCTGCCAGCCGCCGGGGCCGCTGCGCGGATAGATACCGGTTTGCGCGCCGGCGATGCCGACACTGCCGGCATCAACCCGGGTGCGTGGGGTCGCATGACGCGGCATCGCCAAGCCGGCATCCATGCCGATCAGATAGGGGAATCCCGGCGCGAAACCGAGCATGCCGACGCGATACTCGGCCGCGCAGTGTCGATCGATGACCGCGTCAGGGAGCAGGCCCGCATGGGCGGCGACTGCTTCAAGATCGGGGCCCGATTCGCCGCCATAGCGGACCTTGATCAAGTGCGTGCGAACACTTGCCACGACAGCGTCTGCACCCGTGCCAAGCTTGCGCGATTGCAGCCAGCGCCGCACCTCGGTGAGCGGTTCCCGCGCATCGGCAAACGCGTCGAGATCAATGCACAGGGCAAGCGTGGCGAAGGCGGGGACGATGTCAATCAACCAGTCCGGTCGATCGCATTGCAGTGCGGCGGCACAGGCATGCACGCGCCGATTGATCTGGGCGTCGATCGCATCGCCAAAGCGCAGCAGCAAGGCATCCTCGCCCAGGGTTTCGACGACAAGAAAGTCATTCACGCGTGCAGCAAGCGTTGCAGCAGGCCGATCCGATCAACCAGGGCCTCGGCTGAATACGCGCAGGCTTCGACGCGACCCCAGACCGGCGCTGGCCAGGCCGGGTCATCCTCGAATCGGGCGATGACATGCACATGCAACTGGGCCACGACATTGCCGAGCGCGGCGACATTGAGCTTGTGCGGACGGAACGCATCGCGGAGCAGACGACCGGCGCGGTCGGTTTCGTCGCTCAATTGGCGGCGCTGATCGGCATCGAGATCGATCAGCTCACGCGCCGCGAGTACACGCGGGACGAGAATCAACCACGGATAGTTGGCGTCATCCATCAAGCGCAGCTCGCACAGCTCGAGTCGGCACAGCGGATGGCTGTCACCGGCAAGTCGTGGATCGAGTTCAAAATGATCAGGCTTCATCGGATCGGCCCAGGTTTTTCTCGAAGAACGCCAATGTACGCTCACGCGCAAGCGCCGCGCTTTTCGGGGCGAAATCCTTGCGCAAATCGCAATTGAAGCCATGACCCGCCGGATACAGGTATATCTCGGCATCGGGCAAGCATTGCCGGTGGCGTTCAATGGCTTCGGGCGGAATGGATCGATCCTCCTTGCCAAAATGAAATTGCAGCGGCGCGGTGAACGTTTCATGCAGCCAGGCGACGTTGCGCGCACCGTAATAGCTGACGGCGGGAAGCCCGAGCCGACTGGCTGCCAGCATCGCAATCGTGCCGCCCCAGCAATAGCCGACGACGCCGATCCTGCCGGCCGAGCGGATCGAATTGGCAGCGCTGCCGACATCGGCCATGACCTGGTCGATGTCGAGTTCGGCGATCAGCGCGCGACCGCGTGCGATCCCGGCGGCGTCGTAGTCGAGTTCGACGTCGCTCTCGACATGATCGAAGAACGCCGGCGCGATCGCCACATAGCCCGCGTTGGCGAACTGCACGACGAGATCACGGACATGCGCGTTGACGCCGAAGATTTCCTGGATGACGACAATGCCACCCTTCGGTGTGCCGGGAGGCACGGCCCGGTATGCGCCAATGCACTGCATTCCGCTGCTGTTGATCTTGAGGTGCTCAGGCATCGACCGTGTCTCCATGGGTCGGTGTGCCACTGCCGAAACAGGAGATCCGGTTGCGCCCTCCGGCCTTGGCCGCGTACATGGCGCGGTCGCCGGCATCGAGCAGGGCGTCGACCGTGGCCTGTGCCGCATCACTGAAATCCCCGAGCCGGGCCAGACCGATGCTGATGGTCACCGCGATGTCATTGGTATCGAGTGCGGCCAGCGAATGCTGGACGTGCGAGCGCAGCGACTCAGCGACTTCCCAGGCTGAATCGGCGCGATGGCCTTCGAGCAGGACGACGAATTCCTCGCCACCGAATCGGCCAAGGATGTCATCTGCGCGCAGGCATTCGCGCATGCTGGCGACACCGGCGAGCAGGACCCGATCGCCGTACAGATGGCCCAGCCGGTCATTGATCTGCTTGAAGTGGTCGAAATCGATCAGCAGCACGGCCAACGACGTGTTTGTTCGCACGCAACGCTCTATCCGCTTTTCGATCAGTTCACGCAGATGCGAACGATTGTGTACGCCGGTCAGCGGATCGCTGATGGCCGCGCGATAGAGCTCGCTGGCACGTTGTTCGAGGCTCAAGTTGGCACTTGCCAGTGCCCGACTTTTTGCATCGATCTCGTCATTCTTCAAGCGCAATGCCGAATTCAGTTGGCGAATGCCATGGAGACGCCACGCAAACAACAACAAGGCCAGCCCAAGACTGGCCATGGCAACCATGCCCAACTGCCGCTCGACACCCTGCTTGCCGAGGCGCACGGACTGCAGCTCGTTGTCTTTTTGCAGCAGGGCGAGATCCTTGTCGGCTTCGGCTCGCGCATGGCGTGCCTGCAGATCGCCGAGCTGCCGACTGGCGCGCGTGCCGATCAGCAGTTCACGTTGTTCGGAATAGCGGCGAAGGTAGCGCAATGCCGTTTCCGGATCATGATCGGCAAGTGCGATCCGCTCGCGCACCGCATAGGCCTGGACCAGTTGCGGACGCAGCAAGGCGGCTTCAAGTCCGGCAATCGCCTCGTCGATCATGCCGCGCGCGCGCAGGGAATTGTGCTGCTGGTGATTGATCTCGGCGAGGCTGAGCAGGGCGCGGGCGACGATCTCGTGCTGGCCGAGCTGGCGTCCGATTTCAAGGGCGATTTCGAGTTGGCTGGACGCCTCGGTGTCTCGCCCGAGACCATGCAGGGCCCGCCCGGATTCAAGTCGCTCGAGTCCCTGATTCGCGCGATTGCCGAGGCCGGTGTCGATGGCCAGTGCCTCACTGGCCGCGGCAAGGGCCGCTGCTTGTTCACCGACATCGTTGAGCAGGCTGGCGTAGCTGCCAATGACCGACGCATATCGTTCGGGACTGGCACGCCGGTCGACCGCATCGAGCGCGCGTTCGAAATACCTGCGTGAGTTGTCGGTGTCTTCGATCTCGCGATAGAGCAGGGCGATGTTGCGCAGACTGGTTTCAAGGTGATCGCCGATGCGTTCGCGGATTGCCAGTGCCTCCAGCTGCAGTTCGAGGGCGCGGGCAAAGTTGCCGCGATCGCGGAATACGGTGCCGAGATTGCCCAGCATCAAGGCCAACTGGAAATCATCACCGCCATCGCGCAGGATCTCGATCGATGCAGTGTAATTCTCCAGGGCCGAATCGAGGTCGCCGCGTCGGCGTGCAATGACGCCGTGGTAGCCACGCGCCGAAGCTTCGTAGATTTTCGAGTGATTGGTTTTGGCCAGTGCCAGCAGGGCGTCGGCCAGCGTGCTTGCGCCTGCGTAGTCGCTGAGCAGAAACGTCATTTCCGCCTGCTGCTCGGTCGCACGCATCAGCGCGTTTGCGTCACCGGACTGTTTCGCCAGGCCGGCAACTTCGCGCCAGGCCGAACGCGCGGGCTCGACCGCATGCAGGGCCTGCATGAAGTGGGCTTCAGCCGTCGCCAAGGCCAGTTCGGCCTCGATCCCGGCGAGACTTGCCGCCAGCTGTTCCACGGGCATGAAGGCTTGCTGCACGCGGGAAGCGAGTTCGACAAGGTTGTCGGTCGATCCGGCTATCGTGATCGCTTCTTCGGCCGCAACGGCGCTGGGCGCGCCAGGCGTGCCCAGCGACGCGGCAAGAAAAAACGCAGGCATCATCATCCTGCGCATGGGCCAACCCCCGATCATCCGCGTCAATCTCCGTTGCGCCCGATAATTGCGAATGCTAGCGCGTTTGCGCCTGCTGGCGAGCAGATGGAGCTCCAATCCGCAGATGTCTCCATCGTTGCCGAGCGCAATCGCGCAACAGGATGCGCCATGACTCGCTATCATTCGCACGCCCGCAAACCATTCCGCTACGAGTGACGCCACGCTTGCGCCTTGTCGTTCCCGCCATCGAATCGATCGATGACTCGGTATTCGCACATCGTCCGCTGTCCGACTGGGCGGCGGAACTGCGCGCGTTGTCGGTACGGGAAGGCTGGCCGAGTTTGCGCCAACTCGAGGATCTGCGTGCCGCGGTCGAGCACCAGGACGCCATCGAACGACCGCGCTTCGTCGCCCAGTCCGCGGCGTTGCTGGCCGATGGGTTGCACTACGAGGAGCGCATCCGGCAGGGGATCCTCGCGACCCGGGAACGCAACTGGCATGACCTGCTGAATGCCCTGGTCTGGTTGCGCTATCCGTGCAGCAAGCGAGCGCTCAATGCCGCGCAATGTGCGGACATTGCCCGCATCGGACCGCGCCAGCGAACCCGCGCGCAATGCGCGCTGACCCACTTCGACGAGGGCGGGGCGGTCGTGCTGTGCAGTGATCCCGCTCTCATCGCGATGTGGGATCGGCATGACTGGCATGGCCTGTTCTGGCGCGAACGATCGGCGTGGGATACGCGCATTGCGGTGCTCGTTTTCGGCCATGCCATCCTCGAGCTGGCCTTGCAGCCGCAGCGTCTTCTGGTTGCCAAATGCATTGCCTTGACGGCGGATCAGGAAACCCTGGGCCGGCTCCGATGTAACAGCGCGGGCGTTCGCCGCGGGATCGATTCGCGCGTGGCCGAACTGATCGCCGGCGGCGTTGAGCTGGGCGATCCGCAATATTTGCGTCCGCTGCCCTTGTCGGGAATGCCCGGCTGGCGCACCGAAGCCGTTGGTGAGACGTTCTTCAGCGAGGCCCCCTGTTTCCGCCCGCTGCGACCGGGTCGCCGCTATCCACCCGTCAGCGCGCTCTGAGGTCGGGGTGGAAGCTTTCGTGCAACATGATTCGTCGTCACAGCCATGGCTTCAGAGCGGATGATGCGGGCTCGAAAGGTTTGCCTCCGCCATTCCCCCCTGCGAGTTGTTCGCTCGCGGGAACTTTTTGCCTTCCCGTGAGGTACATTGCGGGTCGCTCGCAATCCCCGACACCCGATCCCTCCGGTTTTCCGCCCCGGTGGGTGTCAATGTGCCGGGATTCCCCGCGATGAGAGATCACTTCACCGCATGCGGTGAGGTCAGCATGACTTCGAAACTTCAGGGTGATTCGAGATGATAGAAACCCATGCTCTGGGAAAACGCTACGGTGACCTGGTCGCCGTCGATGGCATCAGCTTCAAGGTCGAGCCCGGCCAGGTGCTCGGCTTCCTCGGCCCGAACGGCGCCGGCAAGTCGACCACGATGAAGATGATTGCGGGCTTTCTCGCGCCGACCTCAGGCAGCGCGAAGGTCTGCGGTTTCGACGTGGAGACCCAGCCGATCGAGGCCAAGCGGGTGGTCGGCTATCTGCCGGAAGGAGCGCCGAGCTACGGCGAAATGAGCGTGCGCCAGTTTCTCGGCTTCATTGCCGATGTGCGCAACATCCCTGGAAACATGCGCAGCAAGCGCTTCGACGATGCGGTTGGCCGGCTCAACCTCGAAGGCGTTCTCGAACAGCCGATCGAGACGCTGTCTAAAGGTTTCAAGCGCCGCGTCGGCCTGGCCCAGGCCATCTTGCACGATCCCAAGGTGCTGATCCTTGACGAGCCCACCGATGGCCTCGATCCGAACCAGAAGCATGAGGTGCGCACCCTGATCAATGCGATGGCGCGCGACAAGACCATCATCGTCTCGACCCACGTGCTCGAGGAAGTCCACGCCGTGTGCAGCCGGGCGATCATCATCGCCAAGGGCCGCGTGCTGGCCGATGCGACGCCGGCCGAACTCGAAGCGCGTTCGCGCTACTACCAGGCGGTGTCGTTGACCGCTGCCGACACCAAGGCGGCCAAGGAGGCGTTGTCGCGCGTGGCCGATGTCGCGGCAATCGAAGTCGATGCCCAGGATGGCCGCATCACCGCCTTTCCGAAGCCCGGCAAACAGATCTTCATCGCGGTCAACCAGGTGCTGCAGGAGCGCAATATCGTCGTGCGCGAACTTGCCCTCGAAGGCGGCCGGCTCGACGAAGTGTTCCGCACGATTACCCAGGGCAGGGCACAGGAGGCGCAGGCATGAGCGCGATCACCACGGTCTGCAAGCGCGAGCTGCGCAGCTATTTCGCGACTCCAGTCGCCTATGTCTTCATCGTTATCTTTCTTGTCCTGTCGAGTGCCTTCACGTTCTATCTCGGCAATTTCTACGAGCGCGGCCAGGCCGATCTGCTGCCGTTTTTCAGTTTCCTGCCGTGGCTGTATCTGTTTCTCGTGCCGGCGGTGTCGATGCGGCTGTGGTCGGAGGAACGCAAGAGCGGCACGATCGAACTGTTGCTGACCCTGCCGATCACCATGTGGCAGGCGGTGATGGGCAAGTTCCTGGCCGCCTGGGCCTTCATAGGCATCGCTCTGGCCCTGACCTTTCCGCTGTGGATCACGGTCAACTATCTCGGTGATCCGGACAACGGTGTGATCTTCGCCAGTTATCTCGGTGCCTGGCTGATGTCCGGCGCGTTTCTCGCGATCGGCTCGTGCATCTCGGCGGCGACCCGAAACCAGGTGGTCGCCTTCATCCTCACCGTCGTCGCCTGCTTTGTTCTGGTCATGGCGGGTTTTCCGCTGGTACTCGATGCGTTCCGCTCGTGGGCTCCGCAGGCACTGGTCGATGCCATCGCCAGCCTGAGCTTTCTCACCCACTTCGCCTCGATCAGCAAGGGTGTGATCGATCTTCGCGACCTGCTCTATTTCGTGTTGATGATCGGCTTCTGGCTGTATGCCAGTGCGATCGTGATCGATCTGAAGAAAGCCGACTGAGGAAGCCAGACCATGACATCCAATCGCAAGACCCTCTCCGGCGGCGCACTGGTCATCCTGATCGTGTTGTTTGTCGGCCTCATGCTGGTCGTCAACGTGCTGTTTCGTGGCGCGCGCGTCGACCTTACCCAGAACAACCTGTACACCTTGTCGAGTGGCACCAAGGAGATCCTGTCCAAGCTCGACGAGCCGGTCAACCTGTATCTGTTCTACTCCGACAAGGGCAGTCAGAACGTCCCGCAGTTGCGTACCTATGCGACTCGCGTGCGCGAGCTGCTCGAGGAAATGGCCGCGCGCTCGAACGGAAACATCCATCTTGAGGTGATCGATCCGTTGCCGTTCTCGGAAGACGAGGATCGGGCGACAACCTATGGCCTGCAGGCGGTGCCGGTCACGGCCGGTGGCGAGACGGTCTTCCTTGGTCTGGCGGGTACCAATTCGACCAACGGCCAGTCGGTTATTCCGTTCTTCCAGCCGGACAAGGAATCCTTCCTCGAATACGACGTGGCCAAATTGATCCATGATCTGGCCACGCCGAAGAAGCCCGTCATCGGGCTTGTGTCGAGTTTGCCGATGAGCGTCGGCTTTGATCCGGCCACGCGGCAGATGCGCGATCCGTGGGCGATCCAGCAACAGCTCTCGCAATCCTTCGATGTGCGTGATCTGAATCCGGGCGGCATAAAGAGCATCGATCCCGACATCAGCGTGCTTGTGCTCGTGCATCCGAAGAGTCTTTCCGATGAGGCCCAGTACGCGATCGACCAGTTCGTCCTGCGCGGCGGACATTTGCTGGTGTTCGTCGATCCCGAGGCCGAGCTCGATACCAGCGGTGCCGATCCGGAGAATCCGCAGGCGGCGATGTTCGCCGATCATTCCTCGGATCTGCCCAAGCTGTTCAAGGCCTGGGGAATCGACTACGACCCGAAGACCGTCGTCCTCGATCGTGCTCGTGCGGTTGCCGTCAGCGTCGGCCAGGGCCGCGCTCCGGTGCATCATCCGGGCATCATCGGCCTCACCGCAGCCGATCTCAATCACGACGACGTGGTCACTGCCAATCTCGAAACCGTCAACGTATCCAGTACCGGCTATTTCGCCTTGGCCAAGGAGGCGACGAGCAAGCTTGTGCCGCTGATGCAAAGCTCGGGTGATGCGATGACGGCGCCGGCCAGCCGCTTGAAGATGCTGCCCGATCCGAGCGCCTTGCTTACCGATTTCAAACCGAGCGGCGAACACTACGTGATCGCCGGACGCGTCGAGGGCAAGTTCAAGACCGCATTCCCCGATCGCAACGAAACCGGCCACCTGGCCGAGTCGAAGGAAGACGGCCAGATCGTGCTGGTCGCCGACACCGACCTGCTGGCCGATCGACTCTGGGTACAGGTACAGAATTTCCTCGGTCAGAAGATCATGAACGCGTTTGCCAACAACGGCGATTTCGTGCTCAACACGATCGACAACCTGACCGGCTCTTCGGCCCTGATCTCGATTCGCGGCCGCGCCACTTCGCAGCGGCCGTTCACCACGGTCGAGGCGCTCAAGCGCAGCGCCGATGACCGATTCCGCGCCAAGGAGCAGGAGTTGCAGAAGGAGCTGCAGGACACCGAACGCAATCTGGCCCAGTTGCAAAGCGCGAAGTCGAACGAGCAGGCCATGATCCTGTCGCCGGAGCAGAAATCCGAGCTCGACAAGTTCATCAAGCGCAAGGCCGAAATTCGCAAGGAACTGCGTGATGTGCGTCGCTCGCTCGATGCCGAGATCGAGTCGCTCGGCAGTCGCCTGAAGTTCCTCAACATCGTGCTCGTGCCGCTGCTGGTGACCCTGGTCGCGATCGGTTTCGCGGTCTGGCAGGTGCGTCGGCGCAAGTCGGCTTGAACAGGGGGATGACAGAATGATGAACCAGAAAAACCTGCTCGGCCTCGCCATCGCCACCGTTGCCGTGGTCGTCGTTGCTTTCGCGGTCCAGCACTCGCGCAAAGCAGTCAGTGATTTCAGCGACCAGGCGGGGCCGCTGGTCGCCGACCTCGGCGATCATGTGAACAATGTCAGTCGCATGGTCCTGACCACGGCGAACAAGAAAACCGCCGTGACCGTAGCCAACAAGGACGGCATCTGGTCAGTGGCCGAGAAGGGGGGTTATCCGGCCGATCTCGGCAAGCTGCGCGAGTACCTGCTCAAGGTCGCCGACGCGAAACTGATCGAGAAGAAAACCGCCAAGGCTGATCGCTACCCCGATCTCGGTCTTTCCGATATCAGTGATCCGAAGGCCAAGGGTATCGCGGTCGAGATCGACGGCCTTGCCGCACCGGTCGGCTTCATCGCCGGGATCTTCAACGCGCAGGGCGGCGGCACCTATGTCCGTCGCATTGCTGAAACGCAAAGCTGGCTGGCCACGGGCAACCTGATTCCGGACAAGGAGCCGGCCAACTGGCTGCACAAGGAGATTGCGAATATTCCGTCCGAACGCATCGCCTCGGTGACCATCACCCATCCAGACGGCACGGTGCTACGCGTGTTCAAGGACAAGGCGTCGGATCCGCACTACACGATTGCCGACCTGCCGAAGGGACGCGAACCGAGTTCGGAATATGCCGCCAATGGTCTGGCCTCGGTGCTGGCCGACCTGAAGCTCGACGATGTTGCCAGCGCCAGCGAAATCACGGTGCCGGAAAAGGTCACCCAAGTCCGCTATGCAACGTTCGACGGCGTGCTTGTCGATGCCAAGGCATGGCAGGTCGGCGACAAGCACTATGTCGCCTTGAGCGCCTCGGAAGACCGCGATCTTGCAGAGAAGCACGCCGACGCAGAACTGGCCATGCAGGCTGCCGAGGCCGCTGCCGACAAGGCCAAGGCGGCGGCGCAGAAATCCGAAACAGCCGACGCTGCGACAAAAGAGGACGAAGCCAAGCCTGTGCTCGATCCAGCTCCGGATCGCGAGCAGCGCATCGCCGCGATTGGCTCGGAAGTTGAAAAACTGAACTCGGTATTCAAGGGCTGGAGCTTCGTTCTTCCGGGCTACAAGAATGCTGAAATCGAAAAATCGATGAACGACCTGCTCAAGCCACTTGAGAGCGCGCCGCCACTTGCCAAGTCCAAGGCCGCAAAGGCCGGAAAGTGATCACGGCGATCGATCATCCGGCGTTGCAATCAGGCATGGCTGATCGATGATTGAAGCAACGCAGCGCCAGGCCGGCATCGCCGCCTGCCTGTTTGCCGGCACGGCGGTGCTGGCTGGAGCGTTTGCCACGCATGCCCTGCGCGATCGCCTCGCACCCGAGGCGATCGCAATCTGGCACACCGCCGTCGACTATCAGTTCTGGCACGCACTCGCCCTGCTCGGCCTTGCCTGCCTGTCTCGGCAAGTCGCTCCGACCACCTTGCGCTTGGCGCTGCGTGCCTTTGTTGCCGGCATCATTCTTTTCAGCGGCAGCCTGTATGCGCTCTCGCTGGGTGCGCCGCGCTGGATCGGCACGTTGACCCCATTCGGTGGCCTTGCCTTCCTCGTCGGTTGGGTTTGCCTGCTGGTGTTCCTTGTGCGCTCGCGAATTCACTGAGGGCGGCTGCGTCCTGCGACCCATGGCCGTGCTGCAGTCTTGAATTGCGCGGCGCCGTGCGAGTCCTTGCCGCGATGCAGCGCACAAGAGGTTTTTCCTGCGGGAGGGGCATAATCGATCGGACAAGCGTTCGATCCAATGACCAACCAAGGGGATAGACATGTCGCTACCGATACGACGGAAACCACGAAACGGATATTCCTTGCTGATAGCCAGCATTGCGCTCGCATTGGCGCTGCCGGCGGCTGCGCAATCGCTGAGCGCACCCGGCATGTCTGCGCCCGGTCGCATCAGCTGGGATGTCGAGGGCATACCGACCATCGACGCTGCCAACGACAACGATGCAGCCTTCCTGCAAGGCTATGCCCATGCCAAGGATCGTTTCTTCCAGATGGACCTGACCCGGCGTTCGGTCAGCGGCTCGCTGGCGGAACTGGTCGGCATCTCGCAATTGGCCTCGGACGTACAGGCGCGCAACCTCGGTTTGCGCCGCGGTGCCGTCAAGACCTGGGCGAAAATGTCCGATGATTCGCGTGGCTGGCTGCGTGCCTACGCCGACGGCGTCAATTTCTGGTTGGCGTCGAATCCCTTGCCGCCCGAATACGGCGCTCTGCAATTGACCCATGCCGATCCATGGACGCCGGTTGATTCGCTGTGTGTTGGCAAGGGTCTGGCGTTCCAACTGTCATTCGACCTCGATGTCGATCCGACCATCAACCTCGGCGCCTACCAGCAAGCGGGTCAGGCCGGTGGTTTTGACGGCAGCGTGCTGTATTTCGGTGATACCCACCGCATCGCGCCGGCCGACAGTCGCGTGACCGTGCCCGGCTTTGTGCCTGGCAGCGCCAATGGCGCAACCGCGTCGTCGACGCCGCTGCCGAAGCTGGAAAACGCGAAGGCGGCACCGGCCATCGGTACGATCGGTGCAGACACGATCGACATGGCCCGTGCGTTCCGTGAGCAGCTGCAGGATTCGCCCTTGCTCAGTCGTGCGCTGGACGGTCGGGAAACGCCGATCGGCAGCAACGAATGGGCCATCGCCGGCAGTCACACGGCCTCTGGCAAGCCGATCCTCTCGAATGATCCGCATCTCGGACTCGACCTGCCCTCGGTATTCATGGAGCAGCATGTCCTGTCGCGCGACAGCCGCTATCCGACCTCGATGGATGTGACCGGCGTGACTGTTCCGGGAACGCCTGGCGTGATCCAGGGCTGCAACCAGCGTGTTTGCTGGGGCACGACCACGAATTCGCTTGATGTCACCGACGTGTTCCAGGAACAGCTCGTGCTCAACAGCTACGGACTGCCATACGCGATCGTGCACGATGGGCAGGTCGAAACCGTGCAGTGGGTGTTCCAGAACTACTACGTCAACCGCATGAACGGCACGGCCGATTCGGTGACCCGTGAAAACAGCATCGGCTACACCAATGGCGGCGTCAGCATCCTCGTGCCGCGTCGCAACGATGGTGCGCTGGTCAGCATCACCGGCAACAAGGGCCTGTCGATTGCCTACACCGGCTGGGGCGCGACTTTCGAGATCGAATCCTTCCGTCGCATCAATCGCGCCGGCAATCTGGCCGAGTTCCGCAGTGCCTTGAGCTACTTCGATTTCGGTTCGCAGAACTTTGCCTATGCCGATGTCGACGGCAATATCGCTTATTTCACCAGCGCCGAAGCGCCGGTGCGCACAGACCTGCAGACCCAGAGTGCGCCAGGAGGCGGCATTCCGCCCTTCGTGATCCGCGATGGAACCGGGGCCCTCAAGCACGACTGGTTGCCGGTGCAGCATACGCAGCCGAATCAGGCGGTTCCATACGAGATCCTGCCGGCTGACGAGATGCCGTACGTGATCAATCCGGAGGCCGGCTATTTCGCCAACGCAAACAACGATCCGATCGGATTCTCGCTCGACAACAATTCACTCAATCAGCTGCGTCCGGGCGGAGGCATCTACTACCTCGATGTCGGCGGCGCCTCCGCGTATCGCATGGGCCGCATCGATCGCAAGATCCAGGGTCTGATCGCAGCCGGAGGCAATATCACCGCGAACGACATGAAGACCCTGCAGGCGAACAACCAGTTGATGGATGCCGAACTGGTGCTGCCTTACCTGATTTCCGCGTTCAAGAGCGGTGAGGCACCCGGCGCCTGGTCACAGCTCGCCGCGCTGGCCGCCGAGCCCCGCATTGCCGAAGCCATGAACCGGTTGGAGCAATGGGATTTCTCGACTCCGACCGGCATCCAGCAGGGTTACGACGCGGGTGACAATCCCGCGGCCCTGCCGGCTCCGACGCAGCCGCAAATCGACGCGAGTATCGCGGCCTCGATTTATGCCTCATGGCGCAGTGCGTCTATCCGCAACACGATCGACAAGACCCTGACCAGTGTCGGCCTTGGCAACTACAAACCCGGTAGCCGTGATGCGCAAGCTGGCTTCAAGTTCATGCTTGATTATTACCAGGCACTGGGCGGAAAGGGTGCGTCAGGCCTGACCTTCTTCAGTGCGGCCGGTGCACCGAATGCCGAAGCTGCGCGCGACTATGTCCTGCTCAAGTCGCTTGCGGATGGCCTCGACATGCTCGCCAGCGACGGCTTCTCGGCGGCGTTTGCCGGTTCAACCAACCAGAACGACTATCGCTGGGGCAAGCTGCACCGCATCGTCTTCGATCATCCACTGGGTGCACCCTTCAGCATTCCCGGGCCGAACGGCTACGGTTTCGGCGACCTTTCCGCCGACCTCAAGGGACTCGCCCGCCCGGGCGGTTTCGAGTCGGTTGATGCGGCCAGTCATGATGCGCGCGGCAATACCGTCAACAGCTTCATGTTCGGCAGTGGCCCGGCCCGACGATTTGTAGGCGAGATGTTGCCCACCATCAGCGCGTCGGAAATCATCCCGGGTGGGCAAAGCGGCGTGCTCGGCAATCAGTTGTACGCCAGCCAGCTCGGTCGCTGGTTGACCAACCAGTACCATCCGTTGCCGATTCCGGCTGCGACCGCACTCGCTCAGGGAACCGTCGTGGTGAACTTCGTGCCGCATTGATCAAGCGCGGTTGCTGCAAGGAAAAGCCCCCGCCTGCGGGGGCTTTTCTGTTTTCAGCCGATTGCCTCGAAGCCGGTCAGTTGCGTACCGGATTGTTCTCGGAGAAGTACTCGTGGCTGTCAGCGTTGGCCACCGCCTTGGTTGGATTGCTCACAGCCAGATTGTGTGCGGCGGTCTGCCCGTAGGCGTTGTCCTTGGTGCTGGCAACGACATTGAAGTGGCTGGTCTCGTGCACGAGGGTGCCAGCGCGTGAATCGGTGCCGGTGTTCGGTGCCGACCAGAATGCTCCGCACAGGTAGACCTTGTATGGCTGGGTCGGATACACATAGGCATAGGTGCCGCTGTCGGTGCACGAGCAGTTGAACGTGAAGGGCTGCGACGAGAGTGCGCTGTAGATATTGTTGAAATGGGTGCGCACTGTCGAATAACGTGAGCTGTTATAGGTGCCAAACCACCAGGTGTAGCGGCTGCCCGTGGTTCCCGCGGTCAGGTAGCTCTTGGCATTGTTGGCGTAGGTCACCGACGAGTTGCGTGCCGTGACCAGTTGCGACTGCCGCGTATTGCTGCAACTGACGTAGCTGTTGCTCGCGGCGCGGATTTCGACCTGGGAGCGGAAGCTGTCTTCCTCATCCAGCGCTTGCGGGCTTGCGTCGGCGTAGATCGCGGTTGTTCCGCGCCGCATGTCGAAACTCTCGACGGCTCCGCTCGCGCCACCGCGCTCGGCAGCCATGACCTCCCTGACCACTTCACGTGCTTCGCGTGCGTAGCTGACCTCGTACTGACCACCCTTGCGCATGTCGTACCAGGTGCTCAGATCCACCCTTGCGTCAAGACTTTCGCCGGGTTTCAGCTCAACGAAATCCTCAGGGCGCGGTGCGACGCGCTTGTAAAGCGGGCCGATATAGGCGATTTCCTCGCCGTTCTGGCGGACACTGAAGAGATCGTTGGTGAGACCATCGACCGGCGTCTGCCAGCGCAACACATGGATCGTCGCCCCCGACTGGTTGATCAAGCGGTATTCGATTGTGCCATCACCGACATTGTCGGCAGAAGGCGACAAGGCAATTTCGAGACCGGCGGAATGAACCGCCGCAGAACCCAGCATTCCTACGGCAAACACGGCAAAACCCGCAAAGAGCTTGTGCATGTCAAACCTCGATGATGAGTAGTCGTTCCCTCCCCAGGAAACGAGCGTCACGGACGTGGCGCCGCGCGAGCGTATGCCTGAATCGCGCCCTATACAAGTATAGGCGCCACGGTTTGTTGCCGCTGGCTCCGGTCATGAGGCTGCAGCTCGGTTTCGTTCCTGTCGCACGGGCGGCAGGAGGTGTCAGACTGCTCCTCTGCGCGCTCAGCGCATGTCAGCTGGTGCCTTGATCGGGTCCGCCGGCTTTGTTGGCAGCGAGACCGGATCGGCGGCCATCTGCGCCTTGATCTCGGCGATTGCACGATCGAGTTGCGGGTCGCGTCCGGCCAGGGTCGAAGTGACGTCCTCTTCGACGACAATGTCGGGATCGACGCCGTGGCCTTCGATCACCCACTGTCCCTGGGTATTCGCTGAGGCGAACTGCGGTACGTTGGTCGTGCCGCCGTCGATCAGCGGGCCCCAGTCGTTGATGCCGACCACGCCACCCCAGGTGCGCGTGCCGATCAGCGGGCCGAGCTTGGCCTGCTTGAACATGTACGAAAAAATGTCGCCATCGGAAGCCGTGGTGCCATTGCACAGCGCCGCCAGGTGACCGACGAAGGTCTGCTGTGGATAGGTGCCGGTCAGCTCGGCGCCGCGGCCGTAATCGAGGCCGAGCAGCTTGCGCGAAAGTCGCTCGATGATCATCGCCGAGACATTGCCGCCGCCGTTGTCACGTACATCGACGACCAGTCCGGACTTGCGCAACTGCGGATAAAACCATTTGATGAACTCACGGATGCCGTCGCCACCCATGTCCGGGATGTGCAGATAGCCGATCTGGCCGTTGCTGGCCTTGGCCACGTAATCGCGGTTGTGCGTGGTCCAGGCGAAGTAGTTGAGTTCGGCCTCGCTGTCGATCGGTTTGACCAGCACAGTGCGCGCTCCCTCCATGCTCGCCCGCGAATTGACAGTCAACTGCACAAGCTGATCCTTCGGCGTGCGCAGGAGTCGATACGGATTGTCATTGCCATTCAGAGGCTGGCCGTTGATGGCGAGCACATAGTCGCCCTTGTTCACGCCAATGCCGACTTCAGTCAGCGGCGAGCGATAGCGTTCCTCGTCGTTCTCGCCGGCGAGGATCATGCCGATACGATAGCGGTTGCTCGCCGGATCGAGTTCGAAGCGCGCGCCGAGCAGGGCGACATGCGGGCGCTCGGGCAGATCCAGATCACCGCCACTGACATACGCATGCGAGCTCGACAGTTCGGCAACCATCTGGCCGAGCAGGTAGTTCAGATCGCTGCGGTCGCCAACATCGGCAAGCAGTGGCTCGTACTTGGCGCGGATCGCGTTCCAGTCATAGCCATGCATGTTCTCGACATAGTAGTGGTCGCGATAACGGCGCCAGACTTCGCGGAAGATCTCGGCATATTCGGCTTTTGGATCAACTTCGGCGAACAGGCCGTCGAGCTTGAGATCCTTGGCCTCGGGTTTTGCATCAGCCAGGTCAATGCGCTTGAAGGCGCTGCCGTTCTTGACCAGAACGGTCGAGCCGTCGTCCGAAAGGGCAAGACCATCGACTCCCTCGAAGATTTCCTTGCTTTCGCGATCCTCGAACGACCACGCCTTCAGACGCGGCTTTTGCCCGCTCTCGCGACCATAGTAGAAAGCATCGCTGACGACATAGAGCAGCAATTTTTTCGTAGCCGCGATCCATTGCACGTTGTCCGGCTCGATCGGCACGCGCACGAGACGCTGATCGATCCCGTCGAAATCGATTTGGTCATTGATGGCGCTTTTTTCGGGCTTGTCTTTGTCGTCGTCCTTCTTGTCGACCTTGTCGTCTTTGCCGGTCGCGCTATCATTGCGCGGCGCAAACGGATTTTCGACATCGCCGCGCAAGGTCAGCGCAAGGATTGCAGAACTGCGGTTGCTCGCGTAGTTCCACTCGACCCCCGAGAGCTGCGGTGCCCATTCGCGGTCACCGACAAAGAACAACAGCTTGCCATCGGGCGAAAAGGCGGGGTTGTAGGCATTGAAGCGCACATCGCCGATGGGATGATTGGCCTTGGCAGCGACGTCGTAGACCACCAGTCGCGGTAGCTGCGTGTCCTTGTCGGTCAGGCTGTAGGCGAGGAAGTGGCTACCCGGCGACCAGGCATAGTCGCGCCGCGAAAATGCCGGATCGTCGGCGACCAGAATGCTCGCTCCGCCGCTGGTGGCGACGATATGCAGTCGGCTTTCGCTGTCGATGAAGGCGATCCGCGATCCATCCGGTGCCCAGCGCGGCGCGTACAGGCGGCCGAGTTTTTCCGTGTTGAGCTGGCGTGCGCCGCTGCCGTCCGCGTTGCGCACCCAGATCGCTTCTTCGCCGCTCTCGTCGGAAACATAGGCGACGCGTTTGCCGTCGGCCGACCACGCGACTTCGCGCTCGTGCGCGCCCGGCGTGTGGGTCAGATTCATGGTGATGCCATGTTCCATCGGCATGTTGAACAATTCGCCGCGGGCGATGAAGGCGGCGCGCTGACCGTTGCCGCTGACGGTGAAATCCTCGATCAACTTGCCGACATCGCGTGTGCCGGCACGGGTTGGGACGCGGTCGCTCGGCACGCTGATGTCGAGTGCGCTGTCGGTGTTGGCTGTCGCGTCATACAGGTGCAGCGAACCATCCACCTCGAAGACGATCCGGCTCTTGCCGTCGCCACTGGCCCAGCGCGCATCCTTTCCCTTGTAGTCGGTCAGCTGCTTCGTGCTGCCGCTCGTTGTGTCGTAGCGGTAGAGATTGAGGTGCTCGCCGCGATCGGAAAGAAAATAGATCGCATCGCCGAGCCAGATCGGGTCGCGATCGGTGTTCGGATCGTTGGTGATGTTCTTCGCACTCTTGCCGGCGATGTCATAGACGTAGAGATCCTGCGCCCAACCGCCCACATATCGGTTCCAGGTGCGGTAATCGCGGAACTTGGGCGAATAGACGATCTGCTTGCCGTCGGGCGAGTACTCGCCGCTGCCGGCGGTCGGCATCGGCAGGGCAGCGGGCAGGCCACCGGCAATGGCGACACTGAAGAGTTGCGGGTTCGAGATGCCGACGGCGTCGCGGGTCGAACGGAAGACCACGGCGTTGCCATCCGGGGTCCAGCCGTAGACCTGGCTGTCGATGCCCCAGCGCTGTGGCAATGGTCCTGGAGTCGGATACCAGGTCAACTGGCGTGGTTCACCGCCACCGGCGGGAATCACGAATACCTGGTCGTCACCGCTGTACTGGCCGGTGAAGGCGATCTGGCTGCAATCGGGCGAAAAGTGCGCGGCCTGTTCGACACCGGGGCCGGCGGTCAGCCGGATCGCGGTGCCGCCGGTCGTGGGAACCGTCCACAAATCACCGGCGTAGGTGAACACGATGCGATTGGCGCATACATCGGGAAAGCGCAACAGGCGTGTACCGGCATCCGCCGTGGCCGGCAGCACGGCCACAGCGAGGATGACTGAAAGAACGCCAAGCGATATTCGCTCACGCATGTGATGACTCCGGCTGTTCAGGTGGTCGCCATAGATAAACCTGATCAAGCGAGGCTGCCAGCGCCACAAGTCACGTCAAGCCGGATTGCCGCCCGGGCGACGTCGCCAGCACCAGTGCCACGGTTCGTAGGCAATGCCATGGCGGTTGTCGCGCGGGTAGGACAGCGAGAATCCAAAGCGCGCTGCCTCGTCCTGCAGCCAAGCAAAAGCCGGGGAATGCTCAAAGCTTTCGTCGAGTGCTGGATGGCCAGGCGTGGTGATGTCGACGACGCGTCCGGAATGATGCTCGCTGAAACCGGGCGCGGCACTGACGCGCAAGATCTCATCGATTGACTGGCCGCGCTCAAGCTTGCGTTCGATGATGCCGAGTTGGTAGGTCGCCGAGCGGAACGCCGAGACGATCTGCAACTCGATGCCTTCACGCGCCGCCGCATCGCGCATGCGCGCCCACGCGCGTGCCGCGAGCGGAGTCATCCATTGATGGCGGCCGTGGATATCGATGCCGATGCAAGCCAGTTCACGCGGCTCGCGAACCACACGCAAATGATGAACCGAAGCGTAGTCGCGCGGAACGCCGAGTGCGTGAGCCGCTTCGATCACGCGCAGGCGCTCGCTCCTGTCGCAGGCGGCCGGGGGCAGAGGCATTTGCACCATCATCAAGGCATCCCGCAGGTGCGATTCACTATCGAGACGGACATGGATGAACTGTACGGGTTACGAAATGTGTTTCTCGTGGGAACGACTTCAGTCGCTGCTCCTGTCATTTTGGAGGTAACGCATCGCGACTGAAGTCCTCGTGGTGCTGCGCTCAATCGCCCACCGGCCGGGACGGGCGCCGGCTAAAGCGCCGATCCGCGCATCCTGGAGCCCCGACGTCATATGCGCATGCGCGCCGGGTCAGCCATTGATGGCGGCCGTGGATATCGATGCCGATGCAAGCCAGTTCACGCGGCTCGCGAACGATGCGCAGCCGATGATCGCTGCCGTAGTCGCGTGGAACGCCGAGCGTGTGCGCCGCCTCGATCACGCGCAGGCGCTCGCTCCTGTCGCAGGCGGCCGGGGGCAGAGGCATTTGCACCATCATCAAGGCATCCCGCGAGGTTGCGATTCACTATCGAGAACGGACATGGATGAACTGTACGGGTATACGAAATTGTGTTTCTCGTGGGAGCGACTTCAGTCGCGATGCTCCTGTCATTTTGGAAGGTAACGCATCGCGACTGAAGTCGCTCCCACGAGTGCGTGCGAATTGCGACTCCAATCGCCCACCGATTGCCGGGACGGGCACGCTCATGGCTAAAGCTTAGCCGATCTTTCGCGCATCACTGCGAATCGGAAGTTCCACTCTTGATCCATGCAGCGATGTCATCAATGACCTTGCCATCGACATCCGCCGGCAGCAGATAATCTTTCGGTCCTGGCGGGTCACCGCCAGGCATGAAGGCGTGGCCGAGGGTCGGGTATTCGATCAGTTCGACCCGCGGATTGGTCGCGAATGCGGTGCGCCATTGCGAGAACTCGTCCGCAGGCGTGACCTGATAGTCGCGGCCACCCTGGAGTATCAACATGGGTTGCTTGATCAAGCGTGCCGTGGCGATCGGGTCGTAGCCGTTGAGATCGCGCCAGTAGCTGGCAGGCAATCCGAGAAGAAGCGACGTGCCCGGCGCGACGTTGTCGGCAAGATGCTTGACCGCCTGGCGTTGCAGCTCGATGGCGGCCAGAGCCTTGTCGATTTCCGCATCGCTCTGCCGCTGTAGCCGGGCCAGGTAGCGGGTCTGTCTGACCACGATGTCCTCGAGCTTGCTGGCCGGAGCGGCGAGCAGGATCAAACCGGCAATGGCCGGATCACGCTGGCCGATGCGCGGGGCCATCAGCGCGCCAAGACTGTGTCCGGCAACGAAGATGTGGCGAGCATCAATGTCGTCCTGCGTGCGCAGCAGGGCGACGGCGGCCAGGGCATCGTTGACGGTTTCGTCATCGACCGTGAACGTGCCGTTGGCGAATGCGTCGGGATGCGCCTTGGTGCGTTTTTCGTAGCGCAACACGGCGATGCCGTGGTCGGCGAGACCATCGGCAAGATCGAGGAACGGCTTGTTCGGGCCGATCGTCTCGTCGCGGTCATGCGGGCCGGAGCCGTGAACGAGGATCACGGCCGGGAACGGTCCATCGCCCTTGGGCAAGGTCAGCGTGGCGGGCAGGGCAATGCGGCGCACGCCAATGGACAGCTCGCGTTCGCGATGGCTGGCATCCGTCTTTTTCGCCGTTGCCGTCGGCACATCGCTCGCCGGCACGATCCAGAATCCCGAGATTGCATTCTTCGCGTCGAAGACGACACGCGCATCGAGTGCGAGCGCGCCGAATTGCAGACGCGAGCTGACGACGGATTGGCCATCGATGATTTCGCCACGCGGCTGACCCCTTGATGTGCGTTTGCCGACCGTCGCCGGCACGCCCTCCCAGGCCTGCCGCAGCTTGCCGTTGGACAGACCCTGTTGAATCTTCGGCGTACCCATCGCCAAAGCGTCCTCATATCCGCCGGCATCGAGCAGGTCGAGGAAACGGGTGGCCAGTCGCTCCTGCTCCGGATCGAGTGCTGCGGCCTGTGCGGATGCCGGAATGAGCTTCTGTGCAACTGTCCAGGTGCCAAAGCCTGCCAGCAACAGCAAGCCAAGTCCGACGACCAGCCAGGTTTTCATGTCGAGGTTTCCTTTTGTCGTTGTGCAAGTTGACTGAAACGGTGACGAAGAGAACAGTCGGGCTGAGACGGATTCCGGCACAAAATGCCAGGCTCTTCTTTCGTTCGAAATGCGAATGCGATCAGCGCTTCTTCTTGAGGAACAGGATGATCGGGCGCATCGGGCCGACGTTGAGTGTGCTGACCAGTTCCCAGCCGTTCATGCCTTCGCGGGTGAGCACTTC
The DNA here is from genome assembly GCA_016721015.1 of Lysobacterales bacterium. Taxonomy (GTDB): domain Bacteria; phylum Pseudomonadota; class Gammaproteobacteria; order Xanthomonadales; family Rhodanobacteraceae; genus Dokdonella. Next base: position 281,703 of record JADKJL010000012.1, on the reverse strand, counting down.
GTTGAGGCTCTCGACGGCGAAATGGCCGAGGAAACTCGGCTTGATTTCGATGGTCTGATAACTCCAGGTTTGATCGTTCATCACTACACTCCTATGGGTCGCTGTCATCCTTGATGGCGACGGGTTTGCTGGCGGACTTGATGCGTCCGGCCTTGCGCAAGGCCTCGCGCATCACATACTCGATCTGGGCATTGAGCGAGCGCAGGTCGTCATCGGCCCAACGCTGCATTGCCTCGATCACGGCAGCATTGATGCGCAATGGATAAGACTTTTTTTCGCTCACAGCGATGCCATGCTCCGGGGTGCGTTCAGTACAAGCTGCCGGCATTGACCACCGGTTGGGTGGCGCGATCGCCGCACAGCACGACGAGCAGATTGCTGACCATGGCCGCCTTGCGCTCGTTGTCGAGATCGACGACGCCGCGCTGGCTCAGTTGGTCGAGGGCCAATTCGACCATGCCGACTGCGCCTTCGACGATGCGCGTGCGCGCCGCCACAATCGCGCTGGCTTGCTGACGCTGGAGCATGGCCTGGGCGATTTCCTGGGCATAGGCCAGATGGCTGATGCGTGCCTCGACGACCTCGACGCCGGCCTTGGTCAGGCGTTCCTGGATCTCGTCGCGCAGATGGGCATTGACCTCGGTGCCATTGCCACGCAGCGAAATTCCTTTTTCGTCATGTGAATCGTAGGAATAGCTGGTCGCCATCTGGCGCAAGGCCGATTCGGCCTGGATGTGCACGAAATTCGCGTAGTCGTCGACCATGAACATGGCCTCGGCCGTATCCACCACCTGCCAGACGACAATGGCACCAATCTCGATCGGATTGCCATCGAGATCATTGACCTTGAGTTTGCCCGATTCGAAATTGCGCACGCGCAAGGAGACCGCTTGCCGGGTGTAGAACGGATTGGTCCAGCGCAGACCCTGCTCGCGCAAACTGCCGGCGTAATGGCCGAACAACTGCATGACCCGGGCGACATTCGGCTGCACGGCGAACAAGCCCTTGAAGAGAAAGATGATCAGTGGAATCAGCAGGATCATCGGGACGATCTGGCCCGCGTTTGGCTCCACGCCCATCGCTTCGGCATGGCGGATCGTGTTGATCAACATGAAGACATCAATCAGGAGTGCGGCAATCAACACAAGCAAAACCGGAATGCCGGGCAGGGAAAACGCTTTGCGTTCGTTCATGGTGAATCTCCGTCATCACTGCACGGCCAATGCCGACAGGCCGGTGTGTTCCGGCATGGAAAACGATATCAAAAAGATATCAGAATGACAAGAGATCGTAAGCGGTGAGCGGTGAGCGGAGTAGTGTGGGGCGGGGGCGGAGAGTGGCCGTGCTCGTATTCACAGCATGTTTGGTATCGCCATATTGGTCGGTTCGCGGACTTTGCCTTTCCCGCTAACAGCTCACCGCTCACCGCTCACGGCTCACGGCTCACGGCTTCAAACCTGAGCAAGGGCGCGGGCAGGCGTTCCCCGCTGACGAAAACCGATTGGCCGAGCCGGTCGAAGCCGATGGCTTCGGCCTGGGCCATGGGCGGTAGCGGGATGCGGATGGGTTTGCCCGCGAATGCCTGCGACCAGTGCTGATGCGGTGCGCGCTGGAACAGCCAGATGTCGCGATAGGTCAGGATGATGGCGCGGCGCCCGGCTGGGTCGATGTCGAGCCCGGTCGGCGATCCGCCGAAGCGCGCCGCCGGGAAGCGCGCCTTGCGCTCGTTGGCGTCTGGTTGCGGGAGCGAGGTCAAATCGAGCAATTTTCGCGCGACCAGGCTTGTCTGCCCCTTGGCTGGCGGACCCAATGGCAAGGTGTAGACCGCCAGCGGCGCATGCTTGTTGATCAGCAGGACTTCCCGCCTGCCGGCATCGACCGCCATGGCCTCGCAATCATGCGCGCCATCGGGATAGCGGAAGCGCAGGCGCCAGGCTGGCTTGATCGATTGCGTCGCATCGCGTCCGCTGAAGTCCGGTTCCTCGATGGCGATCAGTTCGTAGTCCTTGCGCACCCCGGCGTTGTCGCCGATATCACCAATCAGCAACCAGGATTTGCCATCAAGCGCGTAGCTGGCAATATCCTCCCAGTCGATGGCGCGAACGCCGTCGATACGCAGGCGAGCGACACTCTTGCCGGTTTCATCGATGGCCTGCAACTCGGCCGGCCTTGGCGAATCGTTGTGTACCCAATAGCGGTGGTCGACGCGCCTCGAGCTGGCCAGGCCGCTGATCTCGTCGAGGCTTGAGTCGGTGATCAGAGCCGCAATTTGCGCTGCCTGAAAGGGGGGCGCCTCGTACGTCTGTGCCTGGGCGTGGCCGTGGCCGCAAGCCAACAGCAGCAGGCAGAGCCTGGACTTCATTTCGTTTCCGGAGTTTCCAGGGCTTCGACCTGTTTCAAATCGATCCGGCCGAGCAGGTCGAGACCCTGATAGAAACGCCAGGGATCGCCATCGCCGCTGGAGAAGGCGATATGTCCGGCATCGAAACCGCCGAGGGCGGCATCGAAACTTTGCCAGCGCTCATTGACCCAGGCGTAGACCCAGGCATGCGGCACGAAGACATGTTCGTTGCCGGCGAATCCTGGCGCATAGGCGAGGCCATCGACGACCCGCGTGGCGATGCCCACGGCGCGTCCCAGCGCGGCCAGCAGCAGTGCGTGTTCGGTGCAATCACCCTGCGGGTTGCGCGCGACCTGCAAGGCCGAGGCGTAGCCGACGCCGAGATTCTTGTTGCTGATGAATCCGGCGACAAACGATTCGAGCGCCCGCATGCGTTCAGCATCGGTGCTCGACCGCTTTGTCGCCTTGATTGCCATTTCGACGATTTCCGGGGCGGCACTCTGCAGCCAGTCGTTGGGCATGGAGTCGGCCGGATCGGGCGATCCGCCAAGTCCCTGGCGTGCGCTGGCGTGAACCTCGACGACAATGTCCTTGCCGGCGACGCGCACGCTTTGCTCGGAAGTCTCGGCGAGATGCAGGGCCGATCCGCCCGCGCGCGGGCTCAGCGTGTAGCGCAGGCCGCCGTTCAGCTCCGCACGACTGAGTGCGCGCGGTGCCGGCATCAGGGTGCGATCGAAGATGTTGGTGTCCTGGTTCGGTGCCGTGGCGCAGGCCTTGTCACATTCGATCAGGGTCAGGTCGACCCCGATCGCCGGCATCGTCAGCTTGTGGATATCACGCTCGGCATCAACCCATGCGGTATTGCGCACCGGCGTTCCGGCAAAGGCAAATACCTGATCGATGCGAAAAAGATTCTTTTTCCCGGCAGGTAGGCTGACCGCCTCGCGCGGCCCGATCGTGCTGGTGACCTCGATCGCATCGAGGCTGGCGGACTGGAAGGCAAGCTCCGTATGCGACCTTCCGCTTTCCAGCGGCACGCCCAGGCTGGCCAGGCGCAGGCCTTCAGCCATCAATGCGCCGGTCGGCCAAGGTGCCGTGCGTTCCTCTGTCGAATCACCATTGTGGACGGTCAAATGCATCGTGCCATCGGCAACCTTGCCCTCGATTCGGGTCTCGCTGTCGCTCAGTCTGGCGATGGATGTGAAAGCCAGTGGCTTGCCGTCGGTCGATTCGACGTTGGTTTCGCTGCTGCCAAGCGCAATCCCGGTGCCGGCTCTATCGAACTCGATCCGAAGATCCTGGTGCGTGGTGACCCGTTTATCCTCGACCGTGCGTGAACTGACAAAGCTGCCGATCTTGCGACCATCCAGCAGCACGCTGAACCATTGCTCGGCAGCGGGCCGCGCCTGCGCGAGCAGCGGCAAGACCAGAAACAGAAAAGCAGCAAATCGGAACATGCAAACGCCTCGTTATGGATGACCCATTGTGCCGCAGCCGATCCACCTGCGTGTCAGAAAACGGTTCGGTACGCGGAACTTCCGCCGGTTCCCGGTTCGAGTCTTGCTTGCGGGACGCACGGGGCCACATTGAAGCGCGAGTCGACCTCGTCAATCGAAGGCTTCGCTCAGACTGGATCCGCCGACGCCGACACCCATTCGCCACCGCGCAGGATTTCGATGGGTTTGAAGCGCGTCTTGTAATCCATCTTCGGGTGATTCTTTATCCAGAATCCGAGATAGAGATGATCGAGGCCGCGCTGGCGGGCGATGTCGATCTGCTGGAGGATCGCGAACGTGCCGATGCCGCGCTCGCAGATCGCGGGATCGTAGAACGTGTACACGGCCGACATTCCGGTTTCGCAGAAGTCCGTGACCGCAACGGCCAGCAGGCGGCCGTGCTCACGAATTTCGATGAATCGGGTTGGGCTCCAATGAGTGAAAAGGAAACGCGAGAAGTCTTCAGGCTGGGCCTCGTCCATGCCGCCATCGGGATGGCGCCACTTCAGATAGCGTTGATAGAGATCAAAGCGCTCCGCGCTGTATTCGGCGGGTACGATGTCTATGGCCAGGTCTCGATTGCGCTTGAGGCAGCGACGCTGGCCCCGATCTGCAGCGAACCGGGCGACCGGGATGCGGCAGGCTAGGCATGCACGGCATTCCTGGCAGCGCGGAATGTACACATGACCACCGGCCCGGCGATAACCACGCAGCAGGGCGATTTCATACAACCGCTCAAGTTGCGGTGAACTTGGGTCGATGACGAGGTTCTGCGCCATGCGGTCGGCGTAGTAGCCGCAGGCATGCGGGAGGGTTTGGAACAGGCGGACGACATCGGAACGCATGCCGCATTTTGCCTCAGTCGTGAAGGAAAAATCTGCGTCGTTGCCCATGGAAGCAAATTCTGCCGATTGCGGCGGCTGGCAACCTGTCGAACTGTGTTCGGCCGGGGGCGAATCAGTTCGTGCGAACCATGTCGCTGCCGCCTGACCCCAGGCACCAGGATTGACCTGCCAATCTTCCGGAGTGCAATCTCGTCCCGCCGATTTTCACCTCAACAGGCAAGCCCCGGCTGGACGCTAGCGCATCAGATAACTGGCTCCGATCAGGAGCAGAACGCCGCCGATCAGGCCGAGCAGGACCATGCGGATGCGCATCGAGTTGGCCTTGTGCCGACGCGGGTCACTCGGAGAGCGCGCAGCGGCGAGTTCGTCAGCGAAGCGGGTCGCCGGTTCGAGTCCGGCCTCGCGCAGGAGTTCGCGGGCTCGGGTCTGGTCGTTTGAATTGGTCACCCATACCTGCGCCCAGCCTTCGCTCTCGCCGCGTTCGGTATAGCTGAAGCGCTTCCATTGTCCGCCCTGCCAGTCGCGCCGATTGCGGATCGTCGTGGCGATGTGGTTTTCCCCCAGCAGGGCAACCACGCGCTCGACGTTTTCATAACGTGGGGAGGTGTAGATCTGGCGCATGCGGAGCCCTCAGTCCTTGTCAACGACGCGAATCAGGCCTTCCTGCGCGGTCGAAGCCACGAGGACACCTTCGCGGGTGAAGATCATGCCACGGGCAAGTCCACGGGATTGCTGGGCAGTCGGGCTGTCACACGAGTACAGCAACCAGTCGTCGGTGCGAAACGGACGGTGGAACCACAGCGCGTGATCGAGACTGGCCATGCGTACATTCGGTTGCAGGTACGAGATCGCATGCGGAAACGTGGTCGTACCGATCAAGTGGAAATCCGAGGCATAGGCGAGCAGGGACCGGTGCAGCGCCGGATTGTCAGGCACCCGATCGACGAGGCGGAACCAGACGTTCTGGAACGGTGGCTGCCGGGTTGGGTTGATCTCATTGCGCGGATGCACATGACGGAACTCGAATGGCCCGACCCGGTTCAGCCAGCGCCTGCGCTTGGCCGGAATCCTGTCGAGGTCAGCGCTCGGAACCATGTCGATCTGGGGCAGATCCTCGGGTTTCGGCACCAGCGGCATCGGAAACTGGTGCTCGGCGCCGGCTTCGGGCTCCTGGAACGAGGCGGTCATGTTGAAGATCGGTTGACCGTGCTGGATCGCTTCGATGCGTCGCGCCGAGAAGCTGCCGCCGTCACGGCTGCGCTCGACGTTGTAGATGATCGGTGCCTCGACATCGCCGGCGCGCAGGAAATACGCATGCAGCGAATGCGCATGGCGAACCGGATCAACTGTCTGCTGCGCGGCCGACAAGGCCTGGCCCAACACCTGGCCACCGAACACGTAGCGCGTGCCGATATCCCGGCTTTGGCCGCGGAAAAGGTTGTCTTCCAGACGTTCCAGCTGGAGCAGGTTGATCAGTTCGCTGACTATCGAGGCGGGCATGGAATCGGAGATCTGGACGGGCGTGGCAGTATAGCCAAGCCGGTGTTGCGCTGCGTCAATCGCCTTCGGTGCTCGGCCAGCGCTTGAGGCCGCTGCCGGCGACCACCGCGCTCCACGGAAACATCGGCCCCGGATCGATGCGCCGTGGCAGCAGCAGATCGGGATTGTCGCTGGATGGCTCCTTGCGCTGGTCGAGCGCATCGTGGCCGGCGATCCACTGCAAATTTGGATACGTGTTGCGCAACTGCTTGAGCAGGCCCAGCAACGAGTCGATCTGGGCCGCCGTGTACGCTTCGGTCATGGCCTGGTGTCTGGAATCATTCCAGTTGGGATAACGGCCCGTATTGACCAGCTCGATACCGATTGAACGCGGATTGAACTTGAACGTGTGATGGGCCACGCGCAAATCGCCGACAAAGCGCAGCATCCGCCCGTCTCGATCGATGTAGTAGTGGCCACTGTTTCCGGTCTGGCTGTCCTCGTAGCGGATGCGCTCGCCGAACTCGCGCGCCGTCGCCAGATCAGGCAACTCGGTGCAATGGATGACGACGAGGTCGATCGCCGAAGGCAGGCGTTCGGCGAGGCGTTCCTCGTAGGGCAGGGGCCAGTCCTGGATGGGCAGGTCGATCATTTTCGAAGTTTGGCACAGGCGGGCGTGCAAGGTGCTGTCGCAGCGGGTGGCAAGTCGCGATCTACTCGTCACACAAAAGTCAGCTGTCAATCCCGATGCTGCCCGGCGAACTCGAGCAACCGCATCGGCACTGAAGTCCCTCCCACGACAGCATCAGCATCAGCATCAGCATCAGCATCAGCATCAGCATCAGCATCAGCATCAGCATCAGCATCAGCATCAGCATCAGCATCAGCATCAGCATCAGCATCAGCATCAGCATCAGCATCAGCATCAGCATCAGCATCAGCATCAGCATCAGCATCGGGACTGAAGTCCCTCCCACGACAGCAGTGAGCCGTCTCCACGCGCGTCCTCTTCTGTGGGAGCGGCTTCAGCCGCGATGCCTCTCGCAAATTTCGTGGGAGCGACTTCAGCCGCGATGCCTCTCGCAAATTTCGTGTGAGCGACTTCAGCCGCGATGCCTCTCGCAAATTTCGTGGGAGCGACTTCAGTCGCGATGCTGTTTCGTCAATATGTCGAATCGCGTCGCGCCTGGGCTTCTCCAACGGCGCCACAGAGGTGCGGGCTTCGTTGGCGTGTTCGCCGTTGCCGCTTTGTTGTTGGTGTTAGCATCGCGCGTTTTGACGGAACCGAATTCGTGAAAGGAACCATCATTCTTTCCCATGGCCTGGAAAGCGGGCCGGATGCGACCAAGGTCACCGCGCTGGCCAGGGTCGCCGACGAGCTCGGCTGGGCCAGCGTCCGCCCGGATTACCGTGATCTCGATGCGAGTCGCGATGTCGAAGCGATCAAGGCTCGCACGGCCCGTGCGGTCGCGGCTGCCCCGGCCGCGGGGCGGGTGATCTTTGCCGGTTCCAGCATGGGTGCGTTCATTTCGGGTTTCGCCTCGATGCAGCGCGAATGTGCGGCCCTGTTCCTTATGGCCTTGCCGGTCGGCATCGAAGGCTATGTTTTCGAGTACAACGCGGCGACCGTTCCGAGCGTACTCGTGCACGGCTGGCGCGATGACTTGTGCCCGGTCAACGCGGTGATCGAGTTCGCCCGCGAGCGTGGCGACACCTTGCACCTGGTCAATGACGATCATCGTCTGGGCGCGCATGTCGACTTCTGCGCCGAAGCCTTCCGCCAGCTCCTGCGCAAACTGGACGCCTGATGCGGCCATTCTTCGCCACCTGCCCGAAAGGCCTCGAATACCTGCTTCGCGATGAGCTGGTTGCACTCGGCGCGAGTGAAGTTCACGAGGCTCTTTCCGGCGTGCACTTCAGCGGCGAACTGATCGACGCCTATCGCGCCTGCCTGTGGTCGCGCCTGGCCAGTCGGATACTGATGCCGCTCAGCGAGTTTGCCGCCGCCGACGAGCATGCGCTGTATGACGGCGTTCAGGCGATCGACTGGTCCGGGCACCTGACCGAGGAATCCACCCTGGCCGTCGATGCGGTCAGCAATGCGAGCCTGTTGCGGCACACGCGTTACCTCGCGCAGAAGGTCAAGGATGCGGTCGTCGACCAGTTTCGTGACCGCAATGGCAATCGTCCGAGCGTCGATCTCGAACAGCCGTCGATTCGCCTGAATCTCCTGCTGCGCAAGGATCGCGCCTTGTTGTCGCTCGATCTGTCCGGCACGCCGCTGCATCGGCGCGGCTATCGCGTCGGCCAGGGTGAGGCACCGCTGAAGGAAAATCTCGCCTGCGCCATGCTGTTGCGTGCGGGCTGGCCGGAAATCTTCAAGGCCGGTGGGGCGATCGTCGATCCGATGTGCGGATCTGGAACACTGGTCATCGAGGCGGCGTTGATGGCCGCCGATGTCGCGCCGGGGATTCGCCGAAGCTATTTCGGATTCCTCGGCTGGCTTGGTCACGATGCGGCGGCATGGGAAACGCTGCTGGCCGAAGCCAATGCCCGCGCCGAAACCGGTTTGCGCGCGCTGCCTGCCATGTTCTTCGGTTTTGATGAGGATGCGAACGTCCTCAACCAGGCCAAACGCAACGCGCAACAGGCGGGCGTGATCGGCTTCACGCGCTTCGAGCGCCAGTCCGTCGAGCATCTGCAACGTCCCACCGACGCCAGTGTCGCCGGACTGCTGATCTGCAATCCGCCCTATGGCGAGCGCATTGGCCAGCAGGATGCGCTGGCACCGACCTATCGCGCGATTGGCGACAAGGCGAAGGAACTGTTTGATGGCTGGCGTCTCGCCGTGATCACCTCGGATGAGGATCTCGGTCGCGCCATCGGCCTGCGTGCGCACAAGCGCTATGCGCTCTACAACGGTGCACTCGAATGCCGCTTCCTGCTGTTCGAGATTGGCGGCGACGCGGTACCCCGGATTGCTGAGGAGCAACCGCTGACAGCCGGCGCCGAAGCCGTTGCCAACCGTCTGCGCAAGAACATCAAGCATCTGCGCAAGCGCCTCGATCGCGAAGACGTGCATTGCTGGCGTGCCTACGATGCCGATATTCCCGAATATTCGGCGGCAGTGGATGTTTACAGCGGGCGTGAGGAATCTCGTCCGGACAAACCGCCTTCAACCTGGTTGCATGTTCAGGAATATGCGGCGCCAAAGGACATCCCCGAACACGTCGCCTCGGCACGTCTCGCCGAACTCGTGCGCGGTGCCGGCGCGGCGTTTGACTTGCCGCGCGACCGCATTGCGGTGAAGACGCGCTACAAGGCCAAGGGTGGCGGCAAGTACGGGCGCATGGATCAGCGTTCGAGTTTTCTTATCGTCGAGGAAGGCGGCTTGAGGTTTCGTGTGAATCTTCACGATTACCTCGATACCGGCCTGTTCCTCGATCATCGCCCCGTGCGTGCGCGGCTGCGCGAAGCGGCCCGCGGCACGCGCTTCCTCAACCTGTTCTGTTACACGGCGACGGCCAGTGTCTACGCCGCTTCTGGTCGGGCACGCACAACCACCAGCATCGATCTGTCCGCCACCTATCTGGATTGGGCGGCGAAAAATCTTGCCTTGAACGGATTCAGCGGCGCTGCCCATCAACTGATCCAGGCGGATTGTCTGCAATGGCTTGCACATGATCGTGGCGAGTACGACTTGATTTTTGTCGATCCGCCAACTTTCTCGAACTCCAAGCGGGCCGAGGATTTCGATGTGCAGAAAGAGCATGTCCGACTGTTGGGTTTGTGCGCGGAGCGCCTCGCCTTCGGCGGCACCATCGTGTTCTCGAACAACTACAGGCGTTTCAAGCTTGACGCGGCAATCGGCGAGCAGTTCGAGGTGCGCGATACCAGCCACGCGAGCATTCCGTTCGACTTCACGAGAAATTCACGTATTCATCAATGTTACGAACTGCAACCACGCTGAACATTCAGAATCATTTCAGTTGCGATTCAGTCTCGCGAACGCAGCATGCAGGCGTTCCGTTGGAGGACTCCTGTCATGTCGTTTGCATCTGGTTTTCGATTTCGCCTTGCGCCGGTCTTGCTCGCCCTCATCGCCGCTTTGATGTTTGCGCCGAGCGCGTTCGCGCGTGACGGCCATAACGGCGGCAGCCATCGCGGTGGCGGTCACTATGGCGGCGGTCACAACAATTGGGGCATCAGCCTTGGATTTGCCGGGCCCGGGTACAGCATCGGCTATTCGGATTGCCGCAATTGTGGTCGTGGCTATGTCAGCGGCAGTTTTTACGGCGGTTACAGCAGCTATGCCGGGTATGGCGGATATGACGGGGGTTATTACCCATCTTCGTATTACCCGGCCAATTACGGCAGCTACTACCCGAGCTACGGCGCGGTCTATTCCAACTACCCGTCGTACCGACATTATCGGCCGGTGACGCGTCGTGTTGTCCGCTACGACAATTACTACTACGACGATTACCGCGGCCGCGATCGCCATCGCGACAGCCACCGCCGTGACTCGCGAGACTATTCCGAGCGTGACCGCGGCTACTCGCGTCGCGCCGCCTATTACGATCGCGACTGACCGATCAACCCTGCAAGGCCGCCTGCATGTTGAATCTGCAGCCGGCACCCGGCCCCGCGGACATTTCCCCTGATATCCGCGGGGTCTTCTTTTTCGAGTTCGCTGGTTGCTCGCGCCGGCTGGCCTGGGCGGATTGCCGGATTGCCTCCCATGCAGAGCGCATCCCCGCTTCGAAGCCGGGACAATCCCGGCCATCAGTCATTCTGGTTGATTTCGCGGGCCGGTGTTACGCTGCCGCCCTTAGCACCCGCACCGGGCGTGCGGTTGCCTCAATCCGGAATTGAGCATGAATCTAGTTGACCCGCCAATGCGGGATCGCTTGGCCAAAGCCGATCGCGTGGTGGGCAATTGGACCTTTTTCCGCCAATGGCTGAAGAATCCGCTGGCTATCGCGGCCCTGTCGCCATCCAGCCGGATCCTGGCGCGCGAGATGATCAACCAGTTGCCGGAGCATCCCGGACGCGTGATCGAACTCGGTGGCGGAACCGGTGTATTCACCCGCGCCCTGCTCGATAGGGGGGTCGTGCCTGAAAACCTGCTGGTTGTCGAACTCAACACCGAACTGCACCGCCTGCTGCGCGAACAGTTTCCGCTGGTAAAGGTCATCCGGGGTGACGCGCGCGAACTTCGGACCATCATCGATGGCGAAGATTTCGGCAAGGATCACGGTGTCGATGCGATCCTCAGCGGCCTCGGTTTGCTGTCGATGTCACGCAGCACCCAGCGCAGCATCCTGACGGCGGCATTGTCGGTACTCGGGCCCAATGGCCGCTTCATCCAGTTCACCTACGGACCGTCCAGCCCGGTGTCACGCGAGCTGCTGGACGAACTCGGTCTGCATTCGGTGCGGGCCGGCATGGCCTGGCGCAACGTGCCGCCAGCGGCCGTCTATGTGTTCACGCGCAAGAACTCGATGTCAATCCGCGCCGTGCGCACCCATCGTCGATGATCGTCAGGCCAATGCCGCTTCGCGTTTGATCTGTTCGGCGAGATCCTTGCCGAGCCAGGCATCGATGCCGATACGCAGCAGATAGATCAACGGAATCAAGGCGATCGCCGCAAGCACCTTGTAGCCATAGTTGACCGTGCCGACGGCGAGCCAGAGGTTGGTGCTCCAGTGTTGCGGGCCGATCACGAAAGCGATGTAGAGCACGACGAAGCTGTCGATGAACTGCGAAACGATGGTCGATACCGTCGAGCGCATCCAGATATGGCGTTCGCCGGTGCGCTGTCGGATCGAATGAAAAATGCGCACATCGATCAGCTGTCCGACCAGGAACGCGGTAATCGAGCCGGCAATCGTCCACAAGCCTTGGCCAAACACATACGCGTAGGCGGCCTGCAGATCCGGCACGCCGCTGTCCCTGGCGGCACCCACCCACCAGGCTGCCGGCGCCAGCGCAATCGCCGCATAGGCAAACAGGAATGCGTAGGCAATCAGGCCCACCGCGAGCCAGGACAGGAAGCGCACGCCGCGCTGTCCGTAAAACTCGTTGATGACGTCGGTCATGATGAACACGATGGGCCAGAGCAGGGTGCCGGCGGTGAAGTTCAACGAGCCGGTTTGCCCGAACAGGTTCCACTCGAACGGTTTCACCCCGAGCGTGTCTTCGAGGGCGAAGATCTTGACGCCGATGAATTCGGCGATGACCGCGTTGGCGATGAAGAATCCGGCAAGGATCAGAAACATTCTTTGTGCGCGTGGCGCCGACGACGCGGGCGCAACCTTGATGGGTTCGTCGCTCATGCTTCGCCGGTTTCGTCTTCGGCCGGATGACTCCCGTTGCGCGGACGCGCCTGCAGCTCGGTGATCACTTCCTGCAATTGTGCGACCAGACTCTCAAGCTGGCTGACCCGCTCGCTGAGGCCGGGCGAGGATTTTTCGGCAGGATCGGGCAGGGCCATTGCCGCATCCATCGAAACCGCCCCGCACAGCAGGTGCATGTAGCGCTCCTCGCGCTGACCCGGCGCCCGATGCAGGCGCACGACCAGCGCGGGTATCCGTGATGCCAGTCGATCGAGCACGCTGCGCACTTCCTCGGCATCGGGGAAATCGGCCAGCCGTTCGCTGCGCGAATACAGTTCGTTCAGCGTCTGCGGTCCGCGCAGCATCAGCAAGGCAAGCAGGGCCCGCTGGCGCGAGGTCACGTTGTAGCCGGTATCGAATTTGTGCGCGTAGCGCGACGCCCGCGCACTCAGGGTGCCACTGACGAAGTTCCTGCCCTCCAGCTGACGCAGGGCATGGCCGACTTCGCCAGGCTCGTATTGAGTCATCGGCTCACGATTCGATTTCTGGTTGCAGGCCGCGACCACCGCGTTCAGCGTCAATGGATACGCATCCGGAGTCGTCGCCTGCTTCTCGATCAGGCTGCCGAGGATGCGGGCCTCGATCGCTTCGAGCACGTCCAGCTCGGCGCCACCGTCACTGCCGGTGTTTTCCTCAATTGGCATTCTGGCTCCCCGTCGTCACGTTCGCGCGGTGCTTCTCGAACCAGGCGATCGAATTGAGCACCTGGGCGATCATGTTGCTTGGCCGCGCGTTGATCTCGTGGGAGGCTCCCGGAATGCGCACCATGGCCGTGTCGATCTTGCGCAACTTGAGCGCCTGGTAAAATTGTTCGGCCTCCGATGCCGGGGTGCGGTGATCGTCGTCGCCAACGATCATCATGGTTGGCGTGGTCACCTTGTCGACGTAGTGGAGCGGTGAGCGCCTGGCATAGTTCTCCGGGTTGTCCCAGGGCATGCCGTCGAACCAGTATTCCGTGAAATACGGGTACATGTCGGCGGTCAGCACAAAGCTGGCCCAGTTGATCACCGGCTTCGCCGATACCGCCGCGCGAAAGCGATCGGTATGGCCGACAATCCATGCGGTCAGACAGCCGCCGCCGCTGCCGCCGGTGACGAACAGGTTGTCGGTATCGATCGAACCGCGAGCGATCGTGGCATCGACCACGCTCATCAGGTCGTCGTAATCCTGGCCCGGATAGGCATTCTCGATCAGGTTGGCGAACTCGCTGCCGTAACTTGTGCTGCCGCGTGGATTGGCATAGACCACGACATAGCCTTGCGCGGCGTAAAGCTGAAGTTCCGGGGCGAAGCCAGGGCCGTAGGCGGCGAACGGGCCCCCGTGGATTTCAAGCAGCAACGGATACTTTTTCGATTTGTCGAAGTTGGGCGGGGTGACGATCCAGGCCTGAATATCGCGACCATCGGCCGAGGATTTGACCTTCATCTCCTCAAGCTTGCCGAGGTTCATGTGATCAAGCAGGTTCTGGTCGAGGGCGGTGAGCACGCGTGCCGTGCCCTTGCGGCCAGCCACGCCGAGGTTGGCCGGCGCTGTCGAGCTTCCACGCGTGTAGGCGACACGACCTTCGGCCGCAGAGAAATCTCCGCCGGTATACGGGCGCCCGATCTCGGTGCCACCCATGTCATCGGCAATGCGCTCGACCTTGCCGCCCTCAGCCGCGATCCAGCCGATCAGACTGCGACCGTGATCGTCGTACTGCAGCCAGAAGCCGCGATTGCCATCCCAGGCCGCCGCATTGATGCTGAAATCGAAATCGTCAGTCAGCGATCGCGCCTTGCCGGCATCGGCATCACCCACATAGAGCCGCGTGGCCTGATACGGATGGCGCTTGTCGTCGAAGCCAAGCCAGGCCAGCCGCCGTCCATCGGGCGACAGCATCGGACTCTGATCCGGACCCTTGCGTTCGGTCAGGCGCGTCATCGCGCCGTCGCTGATCGCCACCCGGTAGAGATCGCTTTCGACCGGCTGGTATTCCCAGTCATCGCCGAGGTTGGCCGAGACAATCACCGACCTGCCATCCGCACTCCATGCCGGCTGGCTATTGAAGTTGTGCTTGCCGCTGGTGATCTGGCGCGCCGCGCCACCATCCGTCGCGACGACGAAGACATGCGTGTATCCCGGATCGACATAGCCGCCGCCATCAATGCGATAGATCACCCGATCAATCACCTTGACCGGCGCCGCCCATTCGGCCCCTTTCGGCGGTCTGGGCATTTTCGCCAACGGTGCTTCATCCACCGGCACGCGCATGGTGAAGGCCAGCCACTGGCCATCCGGTGACCAGCTCAGATTGCCGGGTGATCCGGTCAATTCGGTGATGCGTGCATCCTGTCCGCCATCGAGCCAATGCATCTGGATCTGTGCCGAACCATCACTCTTGGCGACATACGCAATCCGTCGCCCATCCGGCGACCACGCCGCACCGCCGCCGCTGGCGGCGAGAGGCCGATGATGGCGACCGTCGGCATCGATCATCCACAGGCTCGAACGCTTGCGATCCTTCATCACGTCGAAACCCATGCGCTGGTAGACGATGTGTTGTCCATCCGGCGAGATCCGCGGGCTGTCCACCCACTCCAGGGCGAACACATCCATCGGTTCGAAGATGCGGGTTTCGGCGTGGCTGGTTGACGCAGCAAGGCCGGCGGCGAGTGATGCCAGACACAAGAAGGCGAATCGTTGCATGGTGCTCCCCGGAGCGGAATTCGACCCCTCATTCTGGTCCGATGCGATCTCGAGGGCCAGCTTTGGAAGCGGGAGTGGGGAGTGGGGAGTAGGGAGTGGGGAGTGGGGAGCAGGAAAGGCAGTTCAAGCGAGTTACGATTCATCGCGGTTCTGTAGGAGCCCTCTTCAGGGGCGATGCTCTTCGTTCCGGCTTCCATAAGGCCTCGCGGCTGGAGATTTCGCCTGCCGAGAAGCCTCGCGCCTGAAGGCGCTCCTACAGGGTAGTGAGGGTAGCGGCAAACTGCTTTTGATTTTCCCGCTAACCGCTGTCCGCTAACCGCTAACCGCTTCAATTGTGCGTCAGGCCTTTCATTCCTTGTCGCCTCGCGTCTAGACTCCGACAGACCGCGCCCCGATTCCTTTCGACGCGATCAGCGACCCGGATCGCCGGTCCGCCGGCTTGTCGTCAGCGAGGGAAATCGTGCAGCCCACCGATATCAGTAATCCCAACTACTTTCATAAAGTCGTTGATTGCCAATGGGCCTGTCCGGCCCACACCCCGGTCCCCGAATACATCCGATTGATCTCGGCGGGGCGCTACGCCGATGCCTACATGGTCAATTGGGAATCCAACGTGTTCCCCGGCATCCTCGGGCGCACCTGCGACCGGCCCTGCGAACCCGCCTGCCGTCGCGGTCGGGTCGAGGAAAACAATGGCGAGAAACCCGAGCCCGTCGCGATTTGCCGCTTGAAGCGTGTCGCCGCCGACAACAAGGGCGACGTCAAGGCGCGCATGCCCAAACGGGCGACCAGCAAGAACGGCAAGCGCATCGCCTGCATCGGCGCCGGCCCGGCTTCGCTGACGGTCGCCCGCGATCTGGCCCCGCTGGGTTATGAGATCACCGTGTTCGAAGCCGACCAGAAGGGCGGAGGCTTCATGCGCACCCAGGTGCCGCGCTTCCGCCTGCCCGAATCGGTCATCGATGAAGAGGTTGGCTACATCCTCGATCTCGGTGTCGAGCTGAGGGGAGGGCAGCGCATCGATTCGATGCGTTCGATGCTGGAGAAAAACTACGACGCCGTCTTTGTCGGCTCCGGAGCACCGCGCGGTCGCGCGCTCGAGCTGCCCGGCTCGGACGAAGCCGCCGCGCACATCCACATCGGCATTGACTGGCTTTCATCGGTCTACTTCGGCCACGTCAAGGAAATCGGCAAGCGCGTGATCGTCCTCGGCGGCGGCAACACCGCGATGGATTGCTGCCGCTCGGCGCGTCGCCTTGGTGGCGATGATGTGAAAGTGATCGTGCGTTCGGGCTTCGAGGAAATGAAAGCCTCGCCATGGGAAAAGGAAGATGCCGCCCACGAGGGCATCCCGATCCTCAACTATCTGGTGCCAAAATCCTTCGTCCACGACAACGGCAAGCTCACCGGCATGACCTTCGAAAAGGTGCGTGCCGAGAAGGACGAGCGCGGTCGCCGCAAGCTGGTTCCAACCGGCGAGCCCGATCAGCATTTTGATTGCGATGAAGTGCTGGTCGCGGTCGGTCAGGAGAATGCGTTTCCATGGATCGAGCGCGACATCGGCATCGAATTCAACGAATGGGGCATGCCGGTTGTCGATGAAGCCACCCATCAATCGACCCTGCCGCATGTGCTGTTCGGCGGTGATGCGGCCTTCGGCCCGAAGAACATCATCTGGGCCGTCGCCCACGGCCACGAGGCCGCCGTTTCGATTGATCGCCTGCTCTCGGGGCAATCCACCGCCGAGCGCCCGCCGCCGAATGTGAAAGTGCTCTCGCAGAAGATGGGCATCCACGAGTGGAGCTACGACAACGACATCTCCAATGATGATCGTTTCAAGGTTCCGCATGTGCCATTCACCGAAGCCATAAAAAGCATGAGCACCGAAGTCGAACTCGGCTTCGATGCCGCCACCGCCTGGAAAGAAGCCCAGCGCTGCCTCAACTGCGATGTGCAAACCGTGTTCACCGACGCCGCCTGCATCGAATGTGATGCCTGCGTCGATATCTGCCCGATGGATTGCATCACCTTCACCGGCAACGCAGCCGAACCCGAGCTGCGCCAGAAGCTCACCGCACCTGCGCTCAATCTCACCCAGGCGCTGTACGTCTCCGGCCCACTCAAGACCCAACCGCGTCATGGTCAAGGACGAAGACGTCTGCCTCCACTGCGGCCTCTGCGCCGAACGCTGCCCCACCGGCGCCTGGGACATGCAAAAGACCCTCATCCAGATGATCCACGCCGACACGCCCATATGCCCAAGCAAAGTCAAGAAGAAGGAGGCCGCGTGATGTCAATGCAAAGCACTCACGCCCCGTGGGAGCGGCTTCAGCCGCGATGCCCTTCATCCCTCAAACGCGAAAGCATCGTGACTGAAGTCACTCCCACCGATGCCCCACAGAAGCGATCGTCGTGGGAGCGGCTTCAGCCGCGATGCCCTTCATCCCTCAAACGCAAAAGCAACGTGACCGAAGTCACTCCCACCGGAGTCCGACATAACCGGCACGTCTTAGCAAAAGCATCGGGCCTGAAGGCTTCTCCTACGAAGAGACGTGGCAATGATTCTGCACGGATTTGGAAGCGTGCGACAAACACCCGCACCCCCGTAGGAAGCGGCTTCAGCCGCGATGCTTTTCGGCACGTCTTAGCAAAAGCATCGGGCCTGAAGGCTTCTCCTACGAAGAGACGTGGCAATGATTCTGCACGGATTTGGAAGCGTGCGACAAACACCCGCACCCCCGTAGGAAGCGGCTTCAGCCGCGATGCTTTCGGCACGTCTTAGCAAAAGCATCGGGCCTGAAGGCCTCTCCTACGAAGAGCCGTGGCAATGATTCTGCACGGATTTGGAAGCGTGCGACAAACACCCGCACCCCCGTAGGAAGCGGCTTCAGCCGCGATGCTTTGACCAGCCGTTCGGCTGAAAGCCGGCACGTCTTAGCAAAAGCATCGGGCCTGAAGGCTTCTCCTACGAAGATCGCGAAGAGCCGCTGCGTTGGCGCGAGGGCCGCCGCATGACTCCCATCACCGCCATCAACGACTTCGTCATCAAATTCGCCAACGTCAACGGCTCGGGCTCCGCTTCAGCCAACGAGATGTTCGCGAAATCGATCATCCGCATGGGCGTGCCGGTCAGCCCGCGCAATATCTTCCCGTCCAACATCCAGGGCCTGCCAACCTGGTACGAGGTGCGCGTCACCGAACAAGGCTGGCTTGGCCGTCGCGGCGGCGTCGACCTGATGGTCGCGATGAACCCGCAAACCTGGGCTGCCGACCTCCAGGAAATCGAATCCGGCGGCTATCTCTTCTACGACAACAGCAAGCCGCTGCCGAAATCGAGTTTCCGCGAGGATGTCACCACGATCGGCATGCCGCTGACCCACATCAGCAATGCAACGTATGACGATCCACGCCAACGCCAGCTGTTCAAGAACATCATCTATGTCGGCGCAGTGTCGCAACTGCTCGGCATGGATGCGGACGTCATCGAAACCCTGATCGGCCAGCAATACAAATCCAAACCCAAGCTGCTCGATGCCAACATCCACGCCTTGCATCTTGGTCGCGATCACGCAAAAGAACATCTCGCTCCGATCGGTCTGCGCGTGCAGAAGGCCGACAACGTCGGCGACAAGATCTTCATCGATGGCAATGCCGCCGCCGCACTCGGTTGTGTCTACGGCGGTGCCACGGTCTGCGCGTGGTATCCGATCACGCCGTCTTCATCATTGGCCGAAGCGTTCCAGTCCTATTGCCAGAAATACCGTGTCGATCCCGTCACCGGCAAAAATCGCTACGCGATGATCCAGGCCGAAGATGAAATCGCCTCGATCGGCATCGTCACCGGCGCCGGCTGGAATGGCGCGCGCGCCTTCACCACCACCTCCGGCCCCGGCGTCTCGCTGATGAACGAGTTCATCGGCCTGGCCTACTTCGCCGAGATCCCGGTCACCATCATCGATGTGCAACGCGGCGGCCCATCAACCGGCATGCCGACGCGCACCCAGCAATCGGACATCCTCGCCTGCGCCTACGCCTCGCACGGCGACACCAAGCACGTGCTGCTGCTGCCGGAAGATCCGCTCGAGTGCTTCGAGTTCTCGGCGCAGGCGCTTGATCTCGCCGATCGCCTGCAGACGCCGATCTTCGTCATGACCGATCTCGATATCGGCATGAACCAGCGACTGTGCGAACCGTTCACCTGGGATGAAACGCGCGATTACGATCGCGGCAAGGTCATGACCGCCGAGGAACTCGAAGCGGGCAGGGATTTCGGCCGCTACAAGGATGTCGATGGCGATGGCATTCCGTACCGCACCTATCCCGGCACGCATCCGACCAAGGGCAGCTACTTCACTCGCGGCACCTCGCGTGATCCGTATGCGCGCTACTCGGAACGCGGCCCCGATTACATCTACAACATGGAGCGCCTGCTGCAGAAGTTCGATACGGCCAAGGCCCTCGTGCCGCAACCGATCGTGCGCATGGGCAAAAAAGCAGCGCGCTTCGGCGCCATCTACTACGGCTCGACCAGTCCATCGATGGATGAAGCCATCACCGTGCTCGAAGCACAGGATCTGCACCTCGATACCTTGCGCATCCGTGCGTTTCCGTTCCCCGAATCGGTGCGCCAGTTCGTGCTTTCACACGAGCGCGTATTCCTGATCGAACAGAACCGCGATGCGCAGTTGCGCAGCTTGCTGATCAACGAGTTCGATCTCGATCCCGCCCGCGTCATCAAGATCCTGCACTACGACGGCACCCCGATCACCGCCCGCTTCATCGCCCGCGCCATCGCCGAGCACATGCGCGGCGCCAGCGTCTCCGCGCACGCGTCCGAGAGAGTCGCATGATCCATCGAACACAGGAGCACTCAGTCGCACGTGCCGCTCAAAAGAGCCGTCGTCCCGGCGAAGGCCGGGACCCAGTGACTTTCAAGAACCGCACCATTCCCGAAAGCAACAAGCAGCGCGACCGGCACGCGACTACCGAGCCAAACAAATGACCTACATCACCAAACCCAAGCTCCACCATCCGACCCTGCCAAAAAACGCGCTCTGCCACACCCGGCGCGATTACGAAGGCAAGATCTCCACCCTCTGCGCCGGCTGCGGCCACGATTCGATTTCAGCGGCCATCATCCAGGCCTGCTGGGAACTCAACGTCGAGCCGCACCGCGTCGCCAAACTCTCCGGCATCGGCTGCAGCTCGAAAACACCGGACTACTTCCTCGGCCAGTCGCACGGCTTCAACACCGTGCACGGACGCATGCCCTCGGTGCTGACCGGCGCCAACCTGGCCAATCGCGAACTGCTCTATCTCGGCGTCTCCGGCGACGGCGACTCGGCCTCGATCGGCATGGGCCAGTTCGTCCACGCCATGCGTCGCGGCGTCAACATGGTCTACATCGTCGAGAACAACGGCGTCTACGGTCTGACCAAGGGCCAGTTCTCGGCCACCGCCGACGAAGGCTCGATGTCGAAGAAGGGCGTCAAGAACACCGACTCACCGATCGACCTGATCGGCCTCGCCCTGCAACTCGGCGCGACCTATGTCGCGCGCAGCTTCTCCGGCGACAAGAAACAACTCGTGCCACTGATCAAGGGCGCCATCCTGCACCAGGGCGCCGCCTTCCTCGATGTCATCAGCCCCTGTGTCACCTTCAACAACCACGCCGGCAGCACCAAGAGCTACGAATACGTCCGCGAACACAACGATGCCGTCAATCGCCTCGACGTGATCCCGACCCGCGAGGAAATCGTCGTCGATTTCGAACCCGGCCAAACCATCAGTGTCGACCAGCACGATGGAACAACCCTTCGCCTGCACAAGATCGACCCCGACTACGACCCGTGCGATCGGATTGCTGCCAGCAACTACGTCGGGCAGCATCATGCGATGGGCGAAGTGGTGACGGGGTTGCTGTATGTCGATCCGGAGCCTTCGGATCTGCATCAGCATCTGGGGACGGTGGAGACGGCGTTGAATCGGTTGGGGGTGGGGGAGTTGAGTCCGGGGGCTGAGGTGTTGGGGGTAGATTAATGGCGGGATGAGGTGAGATTTTGCTTCGAGCAACTAAGCATATAGCCCAGGTGGCCATAAGAGCGCGCTTTCGCAGAAGAATGGATGTTACCTAAATGGATAATACAATGTTTATACATCAAGGACTGCGAAATGAGAGTGATGTTGAGCAGAAATTTGTCTACCAATTGTTGATCCATTCGCAAGGCTTAGAGTATGACGTCACCGAGATTTCTACTAAGGCTCGAATCAGAAAGTTGACAATTGACAAGGGACAGTCGCTCAAGTCGAACTATTTTCCCGACTATGTAATCTCCATTGATGCTGTGCCCGTGCTGGTCATCGAAGCAAAGGGACCGGGAGTGAAGCTCGATGAGGCGTATCGAGAAGCTAGGCTTTACGCAAACGAGCTAAATAGTCAGTTTCCGGCAGGCATAAATCCAGTTGCGGTGGTTATGGCCGTGAATGATACGGCGGTGTGGGTTGGTACCGTGGATTCTTCAGATCCGCAGATATTTAAGGTCGAAGATATTACTCTGCAAAATGAGTCTCTGGCATCGTTACGAAAAGTTTGTGGCAGGATGGCGCTTGCTTCCCGTGCCGTCGATATGAGGCGAAAGATTTGGCCAGTTCATAAGTACAAGCCTCTTAGGTTTGCTTCTCCAGCAAGCCAGAGCGAAGAGCTGGAGCCAAATCAATTTGCTAGGCAGCTAATTCCGCTGATCAAAAAATTTCTTGACCCCGACGCTTCAAGAACGCGTCTTGACATACTTCAGAAAGCGTACGTTTCAACTGAACAAGTCACGCACTACAACGAAATACTAGAAGCGCTCCTGGGGGATAACCTCGCCAACAAGAAATTCAAGTCATTTGAAGAAGTCGAGACGACAAAAAACGATGCTAAGTCGTTCAATCGAACGTTGAAAGACGCTTTAGAGAGAGGGGAGCGAACAGACAGCTTGCTTCTTCTGATTGGAGGAGTTGGTTCTGGCAAGTCTATCTTTATAGATAGATATTTCTACTTCTTGATGGACGATGAGCTTAGGGGCAAGACGCTTTGGGCATATGTTGATTTCAACGATGCATCCGAGGATCTCTCAAATCTTAGGAGGTGGATCTGTAATCGAGTTCTTGAAGATCTGGAGCGACGAAACTCCATTGAAGATATCCATTCCATGGAGAACCTCCAACGCTATTTCAACCCCGCCATAAGTCGCTTTCGATCGAGTCAAGGCTCAACTCTGTATGACCTTGATCGGATCGAGTACGAAAGGCGTCTAGCAACGAAGCTCGATGACTGGGTTTCGGATCCGGAAGTTTATCTAAAGGCTGCTCTCGTATCTGACCACCGATGGAAACAAGAAGGTCGTGGTGGTGTTTGACAATGCCGATAAGCGAGACAGGGATCAGCAATTACGTGTTTTTCAAGAGGTGCAAGCGTTTCGATCAGACCACAAAGTTTTCTCGATCCTTTCTTTACGCGACGAAACCTACGATCGGCATAAGAGCGAACCGCCTCTTGACACGTATTTGGCGCCATTTACATTCAGGATTACCCCACCACGCTTCTTGGATGTTGTAAAGCGACGATTAGAGCTTCTGATTGAAGACCTTTCTGTTGGCCTCACAAAGCATTTGGAATTCAAGATACCTTCTGGAGCAGTTGTTCGTTACCCATCGTCTGATCTGGGCAATTTTCTCATTAGTTTCTACCAATCGCTCTTCCATCCTAAGCGCGAGATACGTCTAGTACTTGAGGCATTGGCCGGTCGCAATGTGCGTGTTGCACTCCAAATGTTTTCTGACATCCTAATGTCGGGGCACTTGTCCGGCGATAAAGTTTTTGTTGCGCGTGCTTCTGGAGGAGCAATGCACTTGCCCGAAAAGTTAGTGATTCGAACGTTGATGAGGACGAAATATAGATACTTCGCTGATTCGCATGGCTACGTTTCAAACATATTTGGTCAAGTCGAGGAGCATCTGCAAGGATCTCCGTTTGGATTAATTATTATGGGTCTTCGTGGGAAACGTGTGGGTGAATTGAGGAGCTGAAGTCGCTTTAGCCATTGCGCCGTGTGGCTTTGCGGCCTTTGAGCCAACGTTGCAAATCTGGCACGCTTGGAGATGACTACTTTATCGAAGCGTTCCCGGCGTCTGCTTGATGCCTATCGGTTCCCCGGCTTTCGTCCGCAGGCGACGGTCAAGGGTGTGTTCGGCGATCCCAAGGCCCGCGTGGTCACGCTGGTTCGGCGGGGAAAAAAACAATCTGCGGATGCTGTGGCCGGACGCAATCGGGCTGGTACGACTGCAAGATGCGGAAGGTGCGCGACTTCGTGTGGCGACACGCGGGTGTGGTTGGCGTTCGAAGTGCACCGAATCGACTGTCGAACCTGCGGCAAGGTGAAGACCGAGCGACTCGACTGGTTGGCCGACAACCCGCTCTACACGAAACGGTTTGCCTGGCATGTCGGACGGCGTTGCCGCAGTGCGGCGATCCGCGATGTGGCCAAGGAATTCAAGCTCGACTGGCACACGGTCAAGGCGCTGGAAAAGCAGTACATGACCGAACAGCTCAGGCGTGCAGGTCTGCCCGGTCCGAAAGGGCCATCGGCATCGACGAAATATCGATCCGAAAGGGTCATACCTATCGCATCGTGGTCAGCGATCTGATCCGAAAGCGACCCATCTGGTTTGGTGGCGAGGATCGCTCGGAAGCGAGCATGGCGATGTTCTATGCGGCGCTGGGACCCAGGAAAACCAAGGGAATTCGGCTTGCCGTGATGGATATGTGGAAGCCCTTTCGCAAGGCCACTCAAAGCCACGCGCCGCAGGCGGCCATCCTCTTCGACAAGTTTCACATCATGGCGCACCTGGGCAAGGCACTCGGATACGGTGCGCAAGACTGAATACACCCCGTCTGAAGGGCAAAGATCGCAGCTACATCAAGGGCCACAAATACACGCTGCTATCGCACCGGGAAAACCTGAGCCTCGACGGCAAGGCAGCGCTCAAGCAACTTCTCGCGGCCAACAAGCGACTCAATACCGCGTACTTGCTCAAGGAGCGTTTCGGACAATTGTGGGACTACCAAAGTGAAGGCTGGGCGCGCCGCTTCTTCGATCAATGGCGTGCGTCACTGCGTTGGCAGCGGCTGCCTTCCTTCGAGAAATTCGCCGACATGATCGAACGTCACTGGAACGGCATCGCCGCTTACTGTCGTCCCGAGAACAAAGTCTCGCTGGGATTTGTTGAAGGCGTCAACAACAAGATCCGGGTCATCCAGCGACGGGCTTATGGCTTACGCGACGAAGAATATCTTCGCCTCAAGGTACTCACTTGCATGCTCCCTGAGCTGTGAAATCCGGCAAAATCACCCACACGACTTCACGAAGACCCATTATTATTTTAGGTTCGCTAGCTGACGGGCGGAAGCGGAGAGGGGAGCTCGGAATTGAAGGATATCGGCTCACCTCGGAGTTGCTTTCAGAGTTGCTGCCTCAAGGGCTCGGAGTCGAGGAAGGTCTGGCGCTGCTGCAGTACTTACTTGAACGAAATCTTGTACAGGCGGATCACCAGCGCACCGATTCGGTGAGCCTCACCGACTACGTTAAGATTACAGCGAGTGGTTACTATCATCTAAAATTTCTACCCAATAGATTTGAGTATGCCTCTGCAATCGCTATGGACACGTGGTATAGAAGCGAACCTCGTGCACGGCGTGTTTACGAGTTGACTCATCACAATTTCGGCTTTGGCTCGCGGGCTGGACGAGATAGAGTTGCGCGCGTAAGCGCTTTAGTAGATGAGTTGAATCATGAGAGTGGCGTGTGGCGATCGAGCTCGGTTGTTGATGCGTCGTCTCATGTCGAGGAGTCGGTGAAGGCTGTTCAAGGTGCTGTTGACCATTTCAAGTCACAAGGAGATCGACAGCTCCAGATGAGGTGGAGGAGGGATCCGGGCTAGAACCTGCGCAAAACCCCGGGTCAGGACCGTGGCAAAACCAACGGGCGATGGGGTCGGGTCTAGCAAAGTAGAAAAAAGGTCAGAGTAGTCTTTCTTGATCTTCTGAATCTTGGCGCGTATCTACAGACGGTATTTGTCAACGAAGTTGTCCGCTAAATCATGCAGCCACGCGCTCAGATTTTGGCTTGTCGGGTGACTTTCGATCTGGGTTGAGCCAGACCTTTCGATGGGTGTCCAGTCGCGTACAGCGCGGCCACGCCATCGGTTTGGATGTTGGGCCTTGGCCTCCTCGTAAACGTTGGCACGCGCGGTCAGGATGGCCGTGTCGGCACCTGCGTGGCGTTGCTGCGGGGTCACGAACCGGATGCCGCTGTGGCGATGTTCGGTGTTGTACCAGGTGACGAAGGTCTGCACCCAGAGCCTTGCTTCCTCCAGGCTTTGGAAGGGTCGCTTCGGCCACGCCGGGGTGTACTTCAAGGTGCGGAACAGCGCCTCGGAGTACGGGTTATCGTCACTGACCGACGGTCGGCTGAAGGAGGGCACCACGCCCAGTTTCTGCAGCGTGGCCAGCATGGTGGCGCCTTTCATCGGTCCTCCATTGTCGGCGTGAAGCACCAACTGATCCCTGGCGATGCGCTCGCGTCGGCAGGTCTTGTCGATGAGGTCGGCGGCGTGGGTGGCCAGCTCCTCGCCGTGGACTTCCCAGCCGACGATTTTTCGGCTGTAAATGTCCAGCACCATGTACAGCCGGTAGAACTGGCCGCGCACCGCCGTGGGCAGGTAGGTGATGTCCCACGACCACACCTGATTGGCGATCACCGCCGACAACGCCTTGGGTTTGGAAACCTTGCGCGGCGACTTGGCCCGGCCCCGGCGATGACACTGGTCGTGTTCGGCAAGCACCCGGTAGAAGCTGGATTCGGACGCGAGCCAAATGCCTTCGTCAGCCAGCCGCGGAACGATCTGGCTCGGTGGCAGGCTCTGGTACTGCGGCAGGTTGCAGGTGGCCACGATGGTCTCCTTCTCCTCGTCACTGAGGGCATGCGGACACGTGCGCGGCGCGTCTTTACGCTTGTCTTGCAGACTCTCAGCACAGCGCCAGCGCCGCAGGGTGCGGCAGGTGATGCCGAGCACCGCGCAGGCCTTGTGTCGGCGTGCACCGGCGCTCACGGCTTCGTCAATCAGTTCGATGGCCATCTGTTTCATCGACTCAAGGATCAAGCGTCCTCGTCGGTGCCCCAGATGGCCTGGGCTTTTTTTGACAGCATCAGCAATGCTGCCGCCTCCGCCAGTGCCCTTTCCTTGCGCTGAAGCTCCTTCTCCAACGCGCGCATCTTCTTGCGCTCTGCAGCCAACATCGCGGGGCTGATGACCGCGCCGGTGCCTTCTGCTTGCTCGAAGGCGGCCTTCCACGCATCAAGCTGTTCCACGTACAAACCGCGCTCGCGGCAGTAGGTTGAACGCTCGGCCTCGTTCATCAGCGCCGACTCGATCACCGCAGCCAGCTTGGCTTTATTGTCCCAGCCGTCGGGATGGGAAATCTTGGCAGGCACGACACATCCTCTTTCCTGGAATTGACGCTTCCAAGCGTACAGGCTCGGCGTTGAGATACCGCTTTCGCGATGAATGCTGGCGACACTTTGATTGTTCGGCGGCATCATTTTGCGGACGACCTGTTCTTTGAATTCAGGACTGTAACGGCTCATGGTTGTGCTCCTCACCCCCTCAGGGCAGGTATCAGAAGAGCGGACAACTATCGTGACAGAGGGGGCAGAAGAGTGCTGAAATGAAAATATTCACGAGTATGTTAATTGCCTTGGGAACAATGAGCTCAGCTTTGGCGGGAACGACCGTCTCGGCAAAGAACGAATCTTGCTTTGAACTCGGTGTACGGTATGGTCGGTGTGCGATCATGTCTATGAATGGAAAAGTGTGTAATCCAGAAGACGATATTGTTTCTCCACCACGGTGCAAAGATGATGCGAGTTTTGACCGCGGAATAAAGGTTGGTGTCCAGGGAGCGGCGCGGAATGGTAACTAAACGCAGCGTCTTAAGTTATGCAGCATAGTCTTTGCAAAACCTTGTTTGGCTGACGCCACCGATCAAAGCAGGAATTTACGGCCTAGACCACCTCCGAAGTGTTGCGAAGTAACGGTTATGCGTGGCCAGACGCCGGGTGAGCTTCCAAACGCGCTCTATCGGCGCAAGTTGTGGGCTGTAGGGCGGCAGAAAGAGAAGCAGCAAATCTCGGGTGTGGCCGCTCAAGAATGGTTTCAGGAGCCGGGCGTGATGGTATCGGGCATTGTCGAGCACCAGAATCATGCGCTGTCCGGGTGTTTTTTGTCGCAAAAGGCGCTTGAGAAAGCTCAGGAAAGTTGCAGCGTTGAAGACCGGGCACATCATGCGCACGAACTGTCCGGTACTCAAACTGACGGCACCGAAACAGGCCACGGATTTTCGGGTCGGTGCATGCCGCAAGATGAAAAGAAAGGGGTCAGGTCTCAATACTGTTCGTTTAGATAATTTTTGATCTACGCTTCGCCAGAATGAATCGTGGCTTCATCAAGCGTGGAGAGAAGTCGGCAATCACGTTGATGGGTCGACTTCGGTCATGGCTTGCGTATGGCGAGTTGCGTCGTTTGACCATGCGCGGATTTATGCGTCCTTTGCTACTTGCGCATCGCAACGTTGCGGCGTGTGCGAGCAGTTGTTGAAACCATCGCTTCCGCTTTCTTGGATGCGCTGGGGAAAGGCCCCGGAGCGGGCTTGCGTGCGGCGGATCAATTGCACTGGGCCGTGAACGAAAGACTACGCTGTTTGATTCGATGTTCGCTCGCCGCTTGATGCATCAGCCAACGCACAGCGTAGTGGGCGAGCAACCAGCCGTAAAATTCCTGCCGCACCCCTCGGCGGTCTTGCTGCGCAGCGTGCGACGCCCTGGCGAAGATGAACTTTGAGTTCGTCGAATACGGCCTCGACTTCCCAGCGCTCGTGATAGATCGTAGCCAGTTCCAGCGCAGGCGCCTCGAGGTGATCGAGCAAGGTGGTCAAGAGCCGGTAGCGCGACTCTCCGCCCGGCATGTTGGGCAGGCTGTATTCGACAACGCGTACGGAAATGGATTCCTCCCGACCCCTGGGGGCGCCGGGATGGATGGTGCTCAGATACGACCCATCCGGCAAAGTCTTTAGAACCGGTAATACCCGATTGGATGTACAGAAAGAACGGGGTCAGGTTCACTTATCCGAAGAAAGGGGTCTATCTTCTGATTCTTGCAGCTGACGAGGCTGTGGTGGATTGGTAAACTGAGCTCGGTGACGAGGGTGTGGCTCATGGGGTTCGCATCTTTCACCGGATGCTCGACTCTGAAATGCCGCCCTCGTCACCTGCATCGCCCGGAACGTCTACCAACCCGGGTCAGGTTGGCAATTTAACTTTGGGGTTTGTCAGGATGAGGAAAAATGTAGGAGTATTATTCCTGCAGCGGCGATGGGGTCAGGTCTATCAAAGTAGCATCCGTCTCGATAGACTCCGGTCATGGCCCGACCGCTCCGACTTGAATTTTCTGGTGCGCTGTTTCACGACGTCGCGTGGGGATCGTCGTGAGGCGATCTTTGAGGAGGATGCGGATCGAGGATCGATGGGGTCAGAGCCATTGATCGTATCGGTGACGTATTGAGTTTTCCCCGTTTGCAGGATTGGTATACGTTCTTTATCTTTTGCTCGTAAGAACGTTTGTCGAATGTAACGTCCAGCCATGGAGATTGTATGAGTGCTCGAGCATTTATTGGGGCCGCTATGCTGTGTGTATCAATGCACGCTGTCGCGCAGTACGATCGAATGGCAGAAATCCAATTTAATGCAGCGCGATCCAAGCCTGGCGGCCTAGACGTTTGCGCTGGCCCGATTGCTCTCGGGCGCCTTGACAAGCCGGGCTTTGATAGGAATGGGTGGCCTATAATGTGTAATACACATTCTTCAAGACCAGAAATTCTCGCTCGTATTGAAGAGATCAAGAGGGATTTAGATTCAGGGAAGTATTCGCCGGAAGATCTCGAAAAAATGCATACCGGCGTGCTTTGGATCGGAGCACCAACCGAAGCTGTAGTCTTTGTGCTGGGCTTGCCACGCAACGTGCAGAAATCAACTACAAAGGATGGTATTGAGGAAGTCTGGTTCTATCGAAACCCACTTGATGGTAGTGCGAAAGTAATTACGTTCGTGAACGGAACCGCGTCACGAATTGACGAGGGATGAACCGAACGCAAGAACGCAGTCAGGTTCTGCGTAGCTCGCGTAGCTCGGGGTCAGGTCTTGGTGCGCCAGGCGAAGCTTGGGCGCGTGGGATGGTCACTCAGGAAGAGTGGCTTGAAATTGCGCAAGGAGCTCAGCGGGTGAGAACCCCGCCCGGTAATGCTTGGCCAGCAGCCGGTAGCGAGTCTTGCGTGGTGGTCGGGTAACCGTCACTGCGAAGCGTAGACAGCGAGTGTGTGGGCCGTGTGATGGAGCCCCCGAAATGACCGCTTTGCGGGAGCCGACGTTTTCAAGACAACGGAAGGCAATACAGAGACTGACGCTGTGGCTAGTCCGTCGCTGTCCCGCCGGGGTCTGAGAGCAGGGCACGCACACAAGAGGGCTCCCCAGGAACCTGGGAGGTCCGCTATTTTCCACCGATGATTCCGGTCGTTTGAGGGAGTCCGGATTACACAAATCCCTTGGCCCTTCGTCGGTGTGCTTGGCGGTGACGGGAGCGAATCACAAGCACACGGTGGCAAGGCGGGTGCGACGAGAAAGAAGCACCGGCTGAAGAGATGGCGGAAGTCGGAGCTGTTCGTAGTACCGCTGAAGCCGGGGAACCGACCCACGGGATCCGGTGGAGGGAAGGGGCAGCCACAAGTGGAAACTGTTGGAGGGCAACATGCCGGGTACACAGGAACCCGATAACGTGTCAACGACACTCCAGCGGATCGCTGCGCTGGCGCGGATTCACCCGGACAGGGCGTTCGTCTCGTTGGCTCATCACATTGATCTGGACTGGCTGTACGCGGCCTACCGACGCACCCGCAAATCCGGCGCGGTCGGGGTGGACGGAGAGGACGCTGCGGCGTTCGCCGAACACCTTGACGACCGATTGCGGGCGTTGCTGGAAGAGGCCAAGAGCGGTCAGTACCGGGCCCCGCCTGTACGGCGGGTTCACATCCCCAAGGGTGACGGTCGGCAGACTCGGCCCATCGGCATACCGACGTTTGCAGACAAGGTGCTGCAGCGCGCGGTCGCGATGGCGCTTGAAGCGGTGTACGAGCAGGACTTCCATCCGGACTCCTATGGATTCCGGCCGGGCCGCTCGGCACACCAGATGCTGGCGACGCTGCACGATCGCTTGAGTGGGATGGGTGGTGGATGGGTCTTGGAGTTGGA
Organism: Lysobacterales bacterium; assembly: GCA_016721015.1. GTDB lineage: Bacteria > Pseudomonadota > Gammaproteobacteria > Xanthomonadales > Rhodanobacteraceae > Dokdonella. The sequence goes on along the minus strand of JADKJL010000012.1, from coordinate 251,061 downwards.
CATTCGATCGTACTTTGACACGATCGATCACACCTTGTTGCGCGAGTTCGTGCAGCGTCGGGTAAGGGATGGTGTGATCACCCGGTTGCTTGGCAAATGGCTCAAGGCCGGCGTGATGGAAGAGGGTCAGTGGTATCGCCCTGAAAGCGGATCGCCGCAAGGGGGTGTGATCTCCCCGTTGCTGGCCAACATCTACCTGCACTACGTGCTCGACGAATGGTTCCGAGATGAGGTTCAGCCGCGTTTGGTCGGAGTCAGCTCTATGCTGCGCTATGCCGACGATGCGGTCTTGGTCTTCGCCAACGAATCCGATGCACGCCGTGTGCTGGCGGTATTGGCCAAGCGGTTCGCCCGGTTCGGACTCACGCTACATCCTGACAAGACTCGCCTGGTGGCCTTCCGGCCACCGCGCGATGGATCGGGGGGTGGGAGTTTCGACTTGCTGGGCTTTACCCACTACTGGGGCAAGTCGCGTCGAGGTCGCTGGATCATCCAGCGCAAGACGGCGAAGGACCGCTTTCGGCGGACACTGACACGGCTCAACGACTGGTGTCGGCATCATCGGCACTGGCGGCTGGCTGAACAACACCGCGTTCTGCGGCAGACGCTGCAGGGTCACTGGGCCTACTTCGGCCTGAGCGGCAATTATCGTGCTCTGGCTTCGTTGCATTTTCACGCGCAGCGACTCTGGGTCAAGTGGCTGGGGCGTCGCTCACAACGAGGGCGCTTGTCGTGGAATCGGGCTAATCATCTGCTTGCCGCTTTCGTTCTACCGCGACCCCGGATACGCCCTCGACCTTGCATCCCTTAGCGATTCACCTGTGAGGAGCCGGATGCGCTAGTTGCGCACGTCCGGATCTGTGGGGGGCCGGGCAGGCAACTGTCCGGTCTACCCGACAATCTTGAATTTCTTCGGCAGGAGCGTAAGGCAATCTGCTTTTGAAAACCCGGGTCAGGTTGCACTTCCCGGATTGATTTTGAAGTTCCCGGGTGTCCGATCTTCGTAGGGCCTCGCTGATGCAAGAAAAATGTAAAAATGTCGATCAAAGGGGTCAGACTCGAATGGCGCTGACTTAAGGCCAAACCCTACGTCTCGTCATCCCGGCGAGAGCCGGAGGCGCTTCACAACAGCCGAATGGCTGGTCATCCATCTTGAGTCTAGACACTTTGAGAATGGATCCCGGCTTTCGCCGGGATGACGGGCGCTCAAGTCAGTGCCATTCGGGTCAGACGCGATTGATTTGGATGCCTGAGAGGCTGGATCAATGGTGTGATACAGATACAGATCAATCGAGACTGACCCCATCGATCTGAGTAGTACTCTTCAAGGGTAAGGCTGTCGCGACGGCGGCTGCTTGGACTCTTTCAGCGGCATTTTTTCGGATTGATCCTTCGTCCCTTGCCCCCCTAGCCGGGGGCGGCGGCGACCAGGTCTCCATTGCGAAGCCCAGGCTCTATTCTCGGGAAAGAACGGGGTCAGGTTCACTTATCCGGATTCCGTGGTGGTCGATGTGCCGGACGCACGCTCGCGAAGCGCTGGGTCTTGGCCTCGACCATCGCGCGAAAGTCGTCGCGGCCGTAGGCGCGTTGCTGTTGCAGGTAGGCGCGGATGGCGACCAAATCCACTTCGTTCAGTGCCTCTGCGAGCAGGGCGCGATACGTGTTGCTACGGTCCTTGTCGGTGACGCCGAGTGCGCGTTGGGTGGAGTGAAGCGTCAGCAGCGGATCTTCTCGCAGGCCACACAGGCTGGCGCAACTGGACCACAAGAACGCGGCAGGATCGTCCGTCATGCGAGCTCGCACCGGGTTGAGGTCGATGTAACGCACGCACCGCAGGAGGTATTCGCCTTCTGCAACCAGGCATGACTTGTAGCGACCTTCCCATAGCGTGCCAGTGCGGCTGTGGCGGGCGTTGAACTGGCCGACATACTGGCGGCCCAACATCTGCATCATCCGTCCGATCGCGCCCGTTTCCCCCGGTGGCGTGGCCAGCAGATGCACGTGGTTGTCCATCAAGACGTAGGCGTGAAGTCGGCAGCCGGTGGCGAGCAGTGCTTCGCGCAGCAAGTGGCGGTAGCGGATGCGGTCGGCATCGTCCAGGAAGCAGGGCAGGCGGTTGTTGCCACGCTGCACGATGTGTTGCGGGATGCAGGGGAGGTCGAAGCGGGGTAGACGAGCCATGCGGACAGGATCGGCCGTGGCCCCCCTACGCGACATGGGCGAATGACGACGAAGGGTGTAGGAGTTTTCGGATATTCGTGTAGGAACTGAACCTGACCCCGTTACTAACCCCGTTACTACGGAATCATTCAGGAGAAACAGGAGAAACAGGAGAAACAACCGAAACAACCGGGACACCCACAGTTCGCTAGCCGATGGCTGTTGACGTCCAGGCCGTGTCGAACGCCACTGGAATCGGTGGATCGTCCGTCGGAAAGGACGAAGGTCGCGTTCGAGTGCGTCGATTTGGCCTCGTGACCGACGAACTGGCCCGATCGGCCGGATCAAGACAAGCGGGTTCCTGATACGAGCACCCTGGAAGTGAATCGTGGGATCAATCAGGCCGCTTGTCGTCGCGTCAAGGATGCGCTGGCCATTTTTCTCCCAAGCAGCTTTTCGATGCCATTCGCGAGCGTATTCATGGCGCTTGGGTTGGTGCAGAATCTGCTGATCATCCCACCTTGGCCATGCCTGTGTTCCGGAACCCTCGTGCGCCGATTGGAATGCTTGTGATGGTCGCACTATTGCCGGCAATCGTTGGCTGGTCGCCTGTGGCATCAGCAGTCGGAGCAAGCGGTTGCCCGGATGTTTCCGGTCGCTACAGCGTCAAAGGAACGGGTGACCGCAACTGGACGGCGCTGACCGAGGCGCTTGCCGCATTGCATGCAACCGAGGCCGGCTATCTGGACAGCGGCATTGAACTGTCCGGTGCGGCGGATGGCAAGCTGTCAGTCGGGACCAAAAGTGGTCGCCTTGGCCATTGGTCAACCCGGCCAGACGCCGTGCTGCGTGCGGGAACCGATTTTGAATGCCAAAACGGACGACTGGTGCTAAGCGCTCCGGTGGCGAAAGCCACCCGCAAGACCGACGAGGGAAAGTGGTACGAGGGCGTCGCCACAGCATCGCTGTCGCGGGGCGCCAACGGAGAACTCTCGATCTCCGTGCGCTTCACCGGCAGCGAGCGCATCTCGTTGTACAGTTACGATTCCGCCAACGTCAGCATTCCGAAACCGGGGACTCGCAATACGCTGACTGACAGCTTTAGCTTGCCTGTCTATTCGGACACGGACTCGCTGGCATCCAGTCAGCCGGTCATTTCCGGAATCGAGCGCGACACGCGTCAGCGGCTGGCGCCAGAGGTGCTTGGCAATGTGGCCATTAACGGACTGCAACCGAGTGGCGACGGAGCGCTTGCTATGTTGACCGTGGCGCGCAGCGACGATGTCGTGGCGTTCGAGGATCGTCTGCGCGCAGCAGGTATCCGATACGAAACGCGGGCGGAGCCGTCCTGGTGGAACAATGCGTACCACATGGAGCTGCTGATCCGGCCTTCTGGTGCTATTGCGACTTCGCCAGCGCGGCCCAGTGCGTTCCGGATCGAGCAGGAATTGCAGCGCACCCTTCCGGGGGCGGCCGTCATCGACAAAATCGTCGCGTCGAAGAATGGGTATGTCGTGACCCTCAACATTCACGACTCAACTTCAATCGCAGATATTGTCCGCCGGGTGGAGTTGAACTCGACCCTGATCACGGAAATGGACCTGGTCGATGAGGCCATACCTGCCGGAGCGCGGATACGCGTCGCGCGATTGCAGGTGCGTGTCGACTAGCGGCAAGCTCAGGGCCTGGCGAGCTCGGGGTCTCATCTGGCTTTGTGGCATCAGGTCTCAAAAACCCGAATCAGGTTGGCACTGATACTTGGTGGGCCGAGCTCGGGGTCAGGTCTATCTTTATGGGGCGAGCTCGGGGTCAGGTCTAGCTTTATAGCATCAGGTCCGAAGCCCACGGTCAGGTAAGCACTTGGAAGTTGGGGGCAGGTCACCACCACACAGTGGGGCGAGCTCGGGGTCAGGTCTAGCTTTATAGCATCAGGTCCAAAGCCCACGGTCAGGTAAGCACTTGGAAGTTGGGGGCAGGTCACCACCACACAGCAAGTGGAATGGCTCATACTCTGCAAAGGCTGACCGATACCGGGTTGCAGCAGGCGCCGAGGGGTCTCGCTTTCGCTGCGATCCCAACGGGTTGCTGATTACTTTTCGAGTAGAAATCCAGGGAACTTATCGGTAGCAGTGCAGGATCGAGGAGAAAGGTGGGTTTCCGTGCTGTCGATTCTTTACCAGGGCGGTACTGAGGCAATCGAAAAAGGTGCGACCAGGTCCAAAGCCTGGATTTGTCGCAAAGTGGCGTTTGGCCTTCGCGTGCTGAATCCCGATTGCTGCGGCTGTGTAGAACAATGAAATCCCCTGGCGCGGCCGAACTCGTTTTGCGCCAGACCCGTTGGCCATGATCAAGGAATCTTCGAATGTTGAAATTACCTGCACGCATCAGTTTCGTGGCGCTTGTCTCGCTTGCACTGGCGGCATCGACCGTCAATGCTGCTCCGCTGTTCACGAATTGGAGTGACGGGGTCGCTGGAGGGAGTTTATATACAGCGGGCGGCCCATGCTCAATTGCGTCTTGTTTCGCGATAGAGGACAACTTCAGCAACCAGGAAGACTGGCTTGTTACTGATTTTACGTTTTACATCGTCTCTGATCCGGGTGTAATCGCAAATCCGAGTTGGCGTTATGCGCTTTTTTCAGCGGCTGGCGATCAAATCGTGGCCCCTACCAATACCGCCCTCACCATCACGAGCGTGGAACCTTATGATGCGTACGTAATCTACAAAGCCGTGATATCAGGGCTGAACATTAGTCTGCCTTCCGGCGAATACTGGTTCCGGTTCACAAACACGCAATATCAGGCCGTTTTCCCCGCATACGGTGTGAGCCCATCATCGCAAACGTTGAACCCCGGATTTCGCCAACTCACCGGTTCCTCGACTGTTGAATCCTTGTTGTCAACCGACGTGACCCAGAGAGACGAGAACTGGGCCTTCGAGGTATCTGGCGCCACATTTCCGATTTTCAGTGACGGATTTGAAGAATAGAAATAGCCGCAAAAGAACAGGGGCGAGTCTTGAACCTTGAATGTCGTCGGTGGGAGCGTAAGGCGATCTGCATTGCAACCCGATGTAGCCGCGCTTCGCCAACGCAGACAGAACGTTCTTTGGATCGCGGTCGATCGCGCGTAGCAGCGCTTTGGCCGGGCCGGTGGGTGCGCGGCGACCATGTTCCCAATTCCGAAGGGTGGAGACTTGCGCGTCGATGACGTCTGCGAATTTTTGGTTGGGACAGTTTGGTTTTGGCGCGTACTTGTTTGACCTTGATCGCATCCACCGTGAATTCGCTTGCGGGTGCGCGCTCGCCACGCGTGATTTCACCCATCTGTTCCAGGCATTCAGTGAGTTCGGCGAAAAGACGTTTGTCCATTTTTGGCGCCAGGTCGCGATGACCTTGGTCACGATTTCTTGCTGCGCAGCCTTCAGGTCGCCTTGCATCAAGCGTCAGCGATCTGAACGTATGGCTTGATCTGCGCGAGTGTTGAAGCCATGGCGTCTTTTGTCATCTCGGTGTCGTAGTCGGCCTGCAGATCGATCCAAAAGCTGTTCGACATCCCAAAGAAGCGTGACAGGCGCAGACCGGTTTCCGCAGTGACGGCGCGATTGTCCGACACGACCTCGCCAGTGCGGCGTTGAGAAATACCGATCTCCTTGGCAAGGCTGTACTGGGTAATTCCCATCGGTTCAAGAAACCCGTGCAAGAGGATTTCGCCGGAGTGAGGGTAGGGTACGTAGTCAGGGCTATGCGCTGGGCCGATCTGCCAGGCGAACTTGTGGATGTCCCGGTCCAGTGCGATCAATCAGACCCCTGCAATCAGGAACTATTTGGGACACCGAGGTTTTTGTCCGGTCCAATGGTCTGGATCTTGGTGTCCCGTTTCTATCGAGTTTCTCTCATTTGACATAGCTTGGGTCTCCCGCTTCTTTTCTCTTCTTCTCTGCCACCGGTTGGTTTTTCTTGTCAGAACTCGAACCCGCTTCGAAAGATGGGTTCCGGGGACCTCAGAACCAACTGATCGCTGACGTTGGTGCCGGAAACGGTGACAGACGAAATACTTACGACAGCCCATCCCAATGCAGCCAATTGCGGCAACGATTTGTCTCCAACTGTCGGACAATTGAACAGAGTGGTATTGGTGGAAGGAGCGTACTCGGAGAAGGTAACTGCTTGGCTGTAACAAATCTCGGACGCATTAGTGGTCGCAGAAAACAGCAGGAAGGTCGATAAGATCGTCAGTCGAATTGATAAATCCCAAATTCTATTCATACGATTCAATTCTTCTGGATGACCAACTGGTTCGTGATATGCGTACTTCCGGCGCCACCATTCGCGCTACTTGTGACCGGCGTCAACTGCACCACCTGCCATCCGAGGGCGGCCAGTTCCGGCAGAGTCCTGGTACCAGAGATGGGGCAAACGAACGCAGTCGAGTTACCGGGTGGAACGGCAGAGCTGTACGGAACGGGTGGCGAATAACAGATCTCGGCCTGACCGGCGAGCGCGACCTCGCTGGTGCATAGCATGAGGATTGCGATCAAATTGGTTTTGCGCATGGAAAGCCTCTGGACAGATTGTGGAACAAATCCGCGACTCTAGCAGGGAAAGAAGTTTGTGGAAATGATCATGTGATCGATAGCGAGGACATGCGCTGCCTGGATCAGCTGGCCACGTCGATTGCTGGCAGGTCAGGGGCAGCGCTCTGACGTCACGCATGATGCGCGAGGCGCCCAGGTTCCCCTGCATGCAGCAAGTATCTGACCAGCAGGATAGGGCCACGGTGGAATCTTGGATTTATCGATTCGTAATGAATACCCGTTTCTCGGAATCAGACCGCCATCGCGCAACTGATCGGTTCCGGAACACCTGCGAATGCCACAAGATTCCGCAGAAATCGCCAGAGAATTAGACACATTCAGTGGACAATAGTGAGTTGAATCATGAATCGTTGTGTTTCTGGAACTGATAATAGAAGTCCCCGCGGGTTGGAACTCGTAGTTGTAGTTCGACCTCGTGACTTTATATGCCAAGCTTGATCGATGACATGGTTGTCTCCATGTCATGCAATCCATTCTGAATCAGGAAATTGCCGTGTCTACCATTCTTGTTACTGGCGCAAACCGCGGTATTGGTCTGGCGCTTGCGAAACAGTATTCCGTGCGCGGCGACGATGTGATTGGCGTTTGCCGTGAAGGCAGCGACGCACTGATGGCGACCGGCGCGCGCGTCGAGGCGGGTGTCGATGTGACCGACGGTGCGGCACTCGCCGCACTGGCGAAGCGTCTCGGCGAAACGCGTATTGACGTTTTGGTATGCAACGCTGGCATCCTGTCCAAGGAAACCCTGGGCGAAATTGACGAAGATGGTTTTGAGCGGATGCGTCGGCAGTTCGAGGTCAATTCGCTCGGGCCATTGCGCACCGTACAGGCGTTGTCCGGTCAATTGGCGGCGGGCGCGAAAGTCGGCATCGTCACCAGTCGCATGGGCTCGGTGGCAGACAACAGCTCGGGCGGCTTCTACGGCTACCGGGCGTCAAAGGCAGCAGTGAATGCGATCGGCAAGTCGTTGGCGCTCGATCTCAAGGACCGCGGCATCGGGGTGATGCTGCTCCACCCGGGATACGTCGCAACCGAAATGGTTGGCGGCGGCGGCGACATCAGTCCAGATGCGGCTGCCGCGCAATTGGTCGCACGCCTTGATGCGCTGACACTGGCCGAGACCGGCAGCTTTCACCATGCCAAGGGTGATGAACTGCCCTGGTAGTGACATCGCGAGCAACCACAGCGACGCTGAACAAAAAGTCGTCATTCCAGCGCAGGCTGGGGTGACGAGCAGAGGCTTGCTCAGCGTCGCTCGGGGTAAAGTTGTACATTCCAGGCCTAAACCGCCATTCTCCTTCGCATCCCTTTTTCGTCGCATTTCTTCCGCGGTAGAGCCTATTCGAACCCATCCGCAAATAGCGAGTCCAGAGGCTCGCCGTAGATGAAGTCGTCATTGACCACGATGTCGGATCCTGCGCCATTGTCGATGGCTCCTATCGCGGCATTTCCATTGGTAATGCGAACACGGGCGATGGTCGGTTTGCCATGGGTCGTGAAGGCGCCGAGAAAGGATAGCCCGCCCGACAGTGCCGGTACGAAGTAGGTGCCGAAGCTCGTTCCCGCATTGTCAAAGAACTCAGCACTGGTCACGCCGGATTGATCGACGTCCTCGAACACGGCCCCGAATCCATCTACGGCAGCGGGGATCGATGTTCCCGGAACGTAAAAGTACACATCGAAAACATTGCTGCCGACAGAGGTGAACATGCGTTGGGTACTGAAGGGCTGGAACGTGTAGCCGGCGTTGAAATTGCCGAAGTTGATGGGGGCTGACCCCCCAACCGCACCGCTGACCTGAAAGCCGGTGCCCGTTGTGGCGACAACAAGCCCTCGCGGCGATATGGCATTGAAGAAATCGGGCGGATAGCTGTTCGGTGCCGCGAAGCTTGCAGGTACACCATCCCAGTTGACTTCGCGACGCAGCCCGCCAAATGAACCATTGGCTCCGGGTGTCGATCCGCCGCCCAGATCGCTGCGAAACTGGTCACGCACCGACGTGAGGGTTGCGGGGTTCGCGGCGGTACCGCTGCGTGTGGTCAATTGCGCATGCGCGGTGGCTCCGAGAACCATGATCGACAGGACAACAAGGTTCCTGATCAGCATCGTGATGGCGCCTTTGCCGTGAGCAAGGCGGCAGCCTGCGCCCGAGTCAATCCAGCGTCAATCATTTGCCACAAAATACTGGTTCGCGTTGCAGGTTTCGAAATGTAGTGACGTCGTGGGTGTCGGAGCGGGCGCAGGCCTCGGCCTGACGGCAGCGGAAAAGGACGAATCGTCGTAAACCTCCACCCCGCGTCTAGCGGACCCGAAAACTGAGGTTCAGGTTCGATCCTTGCGGGACCCGCGCGCAAGATTCAGGAGTGCATCCCTCGCAGTTCGAAATCACACTCTTGCGTGTGCATGTCGCTGCCGCCTTGGGCGAACTTCAGCATTGACGCCAGTGACGATGCGTGGTCATGCTTGCAGCCATCTTCGAGGACTGCCGATGAGTGAGGCCATCACCGAGTTGCTGCTCGCCGTCGGGCGCGGCGACGCCGGGGCACAGGATCGCTTGTTCCCTCTGCTCTATGACGAGCTGCACCGCTGCGCGCACAGGCAATTGCGCGGCTCGGGCGGCGAGACACTTTCCACCACCGCGCTGGTGAACGAAACCTACCTGAAGCTGCTCGCCGGCGAGACGCTGGATGTCGGCAGTCGCGCACACTTCATGGCGCTCGCCGCGCGCGCCATGCGTCAGGTGCTGATTGACAGCGCACGCCGCAGCGGCGCGGACAAGCGTGGGGGTTTTGCGCTCAAGGTGACGCTGGATGCCGATTCCGCGATCGCGCCTGATGCCGCTGCCGACGTGCTGGCGCTGGATCAGGCACTGACCACACTCGAGCAAGTCGACGAGCGCGCTTCTCGCGTGGTGCAGCTACATTTTTTTGCGGGTCTGTCGTTTGCAGAGATCGCCGAAATCGAAGGCATCACGTTGCGCACGGTGATGCGCGACTGGCAGGCCGCGCGCGCGCTGCTCGCGGGACAACTGAAACAGGACGCACTCGATGGATCTCGCACTTGAACGACGCGTCTTCGCGTTGCTACGCGAGGCGCTGGACAGGGAACCCGGACAACGCGACGCGTTCATCGACGCGCAATGCGCCGACAACACCGCACTCGCTGCGCGGATACGCGTCATGTTGTTGGCCGCCGAGGAGACCCAGGAAGTCCTCGATGGAGGTGCGGCACTGCTCGCGGCGCGACTGGAAGCATCCGCCGACGACGTTGCAGCCGGCACAAGACTGGGTGAGTGGCGCGTCCTGCACGCGCTGGGTCGCGGCGGCATGGGTGCGGTGTACCTGGCCGAGCGCGAGGGTGACGGCTTTGTGCAGCGCAGTGCGGTCAAGCTGATCAAACGCGGCATGGACAGTGCGGACGTGCTCGCCCGCTTCCGCCGCGAGCGAAAAATTCTCGCGCGGCTACGCCATCCACACATCGCGCGCCTGCTTGATGGTGGCATGAGCGAGGATGGCCGTCCGTGGTTGGCGATGGAACACGTCGAAGGCGAGCCGCTGTCGACCTTCGCCGCGCGCGGTGAGGTCGACATAGGCGCGCGCGTGGCGCTGCTGCTGACGCTGGCCGATGCGGTTGCGTACGCACACCGGCAACTCGTCGTGCACCGCGACCTGAAGCCGTCCAATGTGCTCGTCGATGACAGCGGTGCGCCGCACCTGCTGGATTTCGGCATTGCCCGACTCCTTGCGGATACCGACCAGCCTGAGCGCACAGCGACCGCAGCACGCTTCCTCACCATCGCCTACGCCGCGCCGGAACAGGAGCGTGGCGAATCCGCCGGCACCGCCACCGACGTCTATCAGCTTGGCGTGCTGGCCTTCGAGCTGCTCTCCGGCGCGCGCTTCCATGGCAATCCCGCGGCGAGCGCACGACCTACCCAGCGACTGGCGGAGGCACGCGCCGCGCTCGGTGGCGATGGCCCGGTCGCGGTGACACCGCGCGCGCTGCACGGCGATCTCGGCGTCATCGTTGCGCGCGCCACTGACCCGGAACCGACGCGTCGCTATGCCAGCGTCGACGCCTTTGCCGAAGATCTGCGCCGCTGGCGCGACGGTCGCGCCATCCTCGCCCGTTCCGACAGCACGGGCTACCGCTTCGTGCGCTTCGTCACGCGCCATCGGGTGGGTGTTAGCGCGGCGACCATCACGCTGATCGCGATCCTCGCTGGCGCCGGCGTCGCGCTGTGGCAGGCGCATACGGCGCGGCTCGCGACGCAACGTGCCGAGGCGGTCAACGGCTTTCTCGAAAACCTGTTCAAGAGCATCGACCCCGAAAACGCGCGAGGCCACACGGTCACCGCCAAGGAACTGGTGGACAAGGCCGCCACGCGCCTCGGTGGCGAGCTCGTCACGCAACCTGCCGCTGCAGCGCAACTGCGCAATGTGCTCGGCGCAACCTATCTCGCACTCGGCGACTACGCCTCAGCCGAAACCCAATACCGCGCGGCGCTGCCGCAGTTTGCCCCCGAGCAAGCCGCACTGGGCATCGAAACGCGCCACAGCCTTGCGCGGATCGCCGAAAGCACCGGTCGACTGAAGGAAGCCACCACCCTGCTCGACGAAGCCGAAACGCTGCGCCTCGAGCAGTGGCCTGACGACATGAGCTTGCGCGATCTGATCGTGCAGGAGCGCGCCAGCATCGCCAGCAACATTGGCGATGCCGATCAAGCTGCAAAGCTCGGCGAGCAGGTACTGGCCTCGCGCCGCACTCGTCTTGGTGCCGAAGCGAGCGAGACGCTCGACTCGGAACAGTCGCTCGCGGTGTATCGACGAGAGCAAGGTCGTCCGGCCGAAGCGCTGGCCCTGATCGAGCACGTCATCGATAGCGTACGTCGCAGCGACGGCGAGGACTCGCCGCGCCTCGCCTCGCCACTGTTCAATCGCGCCGCCTTCCAGGCCGAACTCGGTGACTACGCGGGCTCGCTTGCCAGCGCCGAAGCCTGCCTCGTGCTACGTCGACGCATCCTTCCGCCCGACCATCCGGACATCGCCCGTACGCTTGGGCGCAAGGCACAGGATCTGAACGAACTCGGCCGCGTGCAGGAATCACTGGCGTTGCGTGCCGAGATCGTCGCCATCCTGCGCGCGCCGAAGCAACCCGACCGCGACTTGCTGGCCCAGGAGCTCAACAACTGGGGTGTCGGCTGTTATCGCGCCGGCGACATCGAGGGCGCGGTGACCCACATCGGCGAAGCCCTGACCCTCTGGCAAGCCGACCTGCCGCCTGATCATTCCAATCTGCTCACGGCACGAAGCAGTCTCGCAGCACTGGAAACCAATCGCGGCCACCTCCTCGAAGGGGAGGCTCAGCTACGCGCGGTGCTGGCGCAGCGCGAAGCGGGTTTCGCCGGGGGCAGCAATGCCGCGCTTCTCGACGGGTGGCTGAACAACAGTTCGTCACTCGTCGCCAATCTGCGCTTCCAGCGGCGCAGCGACGAAGCACTCGCCATCGGGCGCGCCGCCACGCAGCGCGCCGAAACTGGACTGCCCGCACCGCACCTCCAGCGCAGCATCGCGCGCAGCAATTACGCGGCAGTGCTGGCCGACCTCGGCGATTGCGTCGCCGCGCAACCGTTGGCGCAAAGTGCGCTCGACGAAGCCCGCGCCCTCGCGCCGGCCGGTGCGCTCGAACGCGGCCTTGCCCTGCAGGTGCTCGGACGCTGTGCACTGCAAGGCAAGCAGGCCGACACCGCGCGACTGCAACTTGATGAGGCCGTGACCGCGCTGACCGAAGGCGGCAGCGCTGATCACTGGCGCACGATGCTCGCACGCGCCGAGCTCGGACTCGCCGAGGGTGCGCTGGGCCAGACCGCCAACGCGCGGACCAACCTCGACATCGCGATCACCGCGCTCACCGCCACGCGACCCTGGCTGCCCGATCTCGCGCCGCTGCGCGCCGCCCGGGCCAAACTGCGCTGAGTGCGCATCAAGGTCTGCTTGCCATCGGCACCGCCCATGCGCAGGCCCATGTCACAGTTTGTCGCGCGACTGCGTATTCCTTGGCTCGACTGTGACCCGAGGAGTGTGCGATGCCGATTTTCCGTCATGTTTTCTTCGCGACACTGGCCCTGAGTGCGCTGACGCCATTCGTCGCGCGTGCCGACGATGCGACCATCGACACCCGCTTCAACCCGAATGGCGTCGATCCTGGCTGGCGTCGCGCCTACGACAACATCCAGCCAACCGCCAACCAGTTCATTGTGGACGCGGCAAAGGCGCCGGATGGCGGATACGTCCTCGCCGGAAGCGTTACGGTCGTTGCGGGTTTCCAACGGATCTTTCTGGCCAAGTTCCGTCCCAACGGCGACTACGATTCGAGCTTCGGAGGTACAGCAGCGACCGGCAACGCGGGTGTTGGTCGCGTGCTGAAGAACGCCTCCTTCACTGCGGTCACCGCCATGACGATTGATGCACAAGGCCGCATCCTGGTGGTTGGCGAGATTTCGGACGATTTCGGTGTCGTGCGCTTCAATCCGGACGGCACCGATGACATGAACTTTGCCGGCGACGGCAGTTCTTTCGTCTCCTTCGATCTCGATTCCGCGCACAGCCGCGTAAAGGACGTGCCAACCAGCGTGACCACGGCGCCCGACGGCTCGGTATACGTGGCCGGCACGGTCGAGGACGTTACCAGCGGCGGCAGTGCGACGCAGCGCCTCGGCGTGGTCAAGTTCCTGCCGAATGGCGTCTACGACGATACCTACGGCACGCTTACCAATGGCCGGCAGGTCTTCAATTGCGGCTATGCCTGCGACGGCGTCAATACCGTGGCGCGGATCGTCTACGACGCGCCACGCAATCGCCTCGTCATTGGCGGCGATTTTGAAGTGAGCGAATTTGACACCGACTGGTTCATCACTACCCAGTATTTCGGTCCCTCGCCTTCAGTGCAAACGCAGAGCTATGTGATCGATTTTGGCGGCGCCGGCAACCCCGATCAACGGGGCCTCATGAAGCGACTCGCGGTACAGACTGACGGCAAGATCGTCGCGCTTGGCTATGCCTTCGACCCCAATAATGACGTCTTCCCGGTGGTGTTGCGCGCGCAGTCCGGCAGTTTGGCCAAGGACACCAGCTTCGGCAGCAACGGCATCTTGCTGCCCGGACCGATCAATGTGGCCTATTACGATCTCGCCCTCGACAGCAGCGGACGCATCGTGCTGGTGGGATACTACTTCGGCTACGATGTTGCCGTCATGACACGCCTGATGCCGAATGGCAGCATCGACACCGGCTTCAACGGAGACAATGTGCCCAGCACGTTCCTTGCCACCACAAGCAGCGGTGCCGGTGCGGCCACGGTCACCTTCTTCGGACGCGTCTTCCTCGATGCCGGCCGCCCGGTAGTCGCCGGCATGGCCACCGACTCCGCCACGACCGTAACCGACTACGACCTGATCATCACGCGTCTACAAGCCGATCGCATCTTCACCAACGGCTTCCAACCCTGAGCCGCGACGGCCTTCTGTCCGGGCACACATTTTTCTTGTCGCTGAATCCGGCCCGGATTAAGCGTTGGCGTGTGCAGTTTTTCAAAGACCCGGGTTCGAAGCCCGGGTCGTATTCAATGTTCCCGATTGGCTTGATTTCCCCTGGGGGCGCTGAATCTTCGCGGGGTCCGAGCATCGATTCAAACGTCTCGATCGAACGTCGGAATCGATCCAAGGTAGCGTTGAACAAGTTTCTGCTGTCATCTCGGAGAAGGCCGGAGGCGTTTTTCAACAGCCGCATGGCTGGTCATCCAGTGACTTTCGCTCGGCAATTCGAAGCGGGATGACCAGCTCCGCATTTGGAAGCAAAGCCTTCGGCGGGTTTTCAACAGCCGCATGGCTGGTCATGACGAGCTAAACAAAAAGCGGGTCTTCGTGAAGTCGTGTGGGTCATTCGGTCACAATCCGTAGCTTTTTCGGCAAACTATCGGTGAGCGCTTTCCATCGTAGGTTGGTGCTGAGCACAGCGAAGCCCAACGGTTGTTCCGGCACGTTCTACGTCACGCGGAGGAAAGATCGCACCTCGTTGGGCTTCGCTGTGCTCAGCACCAACCTACGGAACCCGCGTGCGAAGAATGCGCCGCACTCCAGAACGATGCGTCAGCCTTGGGGGTGAACGGGGGAATCGGCAGGCAACCAGCAAACGCTGAGGAAGCCTCACTGAAGTCACCGTCAACAAGGCAAGTCAACACCCCCCCCCCCCCCCCCTCCCCCCCTCTCCCAACTCTGTAATCCGCAAAACCCTGTTCTGCACCGGTTTCGCCGGTACCAACGCTTCAGAATCACCCACTGGCTTCCGCGAAGATCCCAAAAAGCATTGAGTCCTGCCTGCCGTCGGAAACGGCCGTGCGCCGGTCAATGTCACAGTTTGTCGCGCGACTGCGTATTCCTGGGCTCGACCGTGACCCGAGGAGCGTGCCATGCCGATTTTCCGTTATGTTTTCTGCGCGACGCTGGCCCTGATTGCGCTGGAGCCGTTCGTCGCCCATGCCGCTCACGACTCGGCTATTGACACCCGTTTCAACCCGATCGGTACCGACCCGGGCTGGCGCCGCGCTTACGACAACATTCAGCCGACCGCAGATCAGATCTTCGCGGGCGCCTCGCGCGCGCACGACGGCGGATACGTGATGGCCGGAAGTGTCGCCGGCGGTGTGGGTGGTCAATTGATTTTTCTGGCCAAGTTCCGTCCCGATGGTGCTTACGATGCCAGCTTCGGCGGCACTGCTGGCACCGGGAGCGCGGGCAGCGGGCGCGTACTGAAGGACGCCAACCTGACCTCGGTCACCGCCATGACCATTGATGCGCAAGGCCGCATCGTGGTGGTCGGCGAGACTTCTGGCACGCTCGGGCAGAGCGATTTCGGCGTGGTGCGCTTCAACCCGAACGGCACCGATGACACGAGCTTCGCCGGTGACGGCAGCACCTACATCGGCTTCGATCTCGATACCGCGCACGGACGCGCCAAGGACGTGCCGACCAGCGTGACCACCGCGCCGGACGGTTCGGTTTACGTGGCGGGCAGGGTCGAGGACATCACTGTCCCCGGTGGCTTTGCCACGAAACGTGTGGGCGTGGCCAAGCTGATGCCCGATGGGAGCAACACGAATACCGGCTATGGCACGCTTCCCTACGGTCGGCAGATCTTCTATTGCAACTATGGCTGCGAGAACGTCGCTAGCGCGACTATCGTCTTCGACGTGCCACGCAATCGTCTCGTTATCGGCGGCGCCTTTTACCTGGGCGATAACGACTCCGACTGGTTCATCACGACCCAGAATTTCGGCACGACACCCTCCGTGCAGACGGCCCCCTACACGATCGATTTCGGTGGCGGGAGCGGCAATGAACTGGCCTTCATGAACAGTCTTGCCGTGCAGGCCGACGGCAAGATCATCGCGCTGGGCTTTGCCTATGACGTCAATCAAGACTATGTGTCGGTGGTGCTGCGCGTTCATTCCAGCAGTTTGAGCGGGGACGGCAGCTTTGGGAACATCCCCGGGAGCGGAATCATGCTGATCCCAATGACTGACGCGGTCTATTGCGATCTCGCGATCGACAGCAGCGGTCGGATCGTGCTGGCGGGGTCGTTCGGCGGTTTCGAGGCGGGCCTAGTGACCCGCCTCATGCCCGCGAACGGCGCCATCGACACGACTTTCACCGGCAACACATCGCCCGCGATTTACTATTCCAGGACGAGCAACGGCACCAGCCTGGCCTATACAACGTTCTTTGGACGCGTTTTTCTCGATAGCGGTCGGCCGGTGCTGGCAGGCATGGCTCCCGACTCCCCCACGGCGCCGACCGACTTTGATTTAATCATCACCCGGCTACAAGCCGACCCCATCTTCACCAACGGCTTCCAACCCTGAACCACGACGGCCTTCAGTTTGCTCACACGTTTTACTTGTCACCAAAACCCGGCCGGGATTGAACTTAGGCATGTAAGAAGCTTTGGGGTCTACCTTGGTATCGACGTGAACCTGGAAAGCGGCGGCGCGGACAACGTCGCCGTCGCTGCAGATTTTTTTGCAGCACTTCGTTGAGCAGCCGAAAGTCACGCGTCGAATTTATTTGGCATGGTCCCTGCCTTTTCGCTTAGGCTTGCCAGCTAGTGCCCGCACATCACTCGATCTCCTCGGGGCCGGGTGTGTCAGTTGCGGGTAGCGGGTGCTTGTTCTTTCTTCAGGGGAAAATTCGATGTCATACCTGTCCAGCGCTGGGAACTTGCTGGTGCGCCGCGTTCGCGCCAGTTTTCTGCTTCTGCTTTGTGCCTTGTAAGGCTTCGCACCTGCAACGTTCGCTGCTGATTCTGCACGGCAGGCGAGTCGCACAGCATCAGTATCGGCATCGTTGGCGATCTTGCTCCGGAAGCGGACGAACGTTTCTTTGTCGATCTGACCAGCACCAATCCGCTGGCGTCAGTCTCGCCTGCGACGGTCAACGGCAAGATCTTCAACGACGACCTGTTCGCGGATCTGCAAGTGAGTCTGCAACGTTTGCCGGGCGAGATCGTGCCCGCGGGTCCGATCAGCTATCAGGTGGTGGTGCAGAATCTGAGCAATGTGGTGCCCGCGCCGAGCGCAGCGTTCCAGTTCACCGCTTCCGTCCGACACACGAGCATCAGCTTGACCTGCGCAGCGAGTGTCGGATCCAGCTGCCCGGCAAGCGGCAACGGTGCCCCAGCAGATAACGTCAGCCTCGGAACCAACGGCCAAATGACGTATACGATAAATGCCATCGTGGACTCGGCCATCGGTTCAGCAGAGTCGCTGATCGGATCGGCATCGATCAACGTAAGCACGCCTTATAGCGATCCGGTTACCAGCAACAATAGCGCCACCGTCAGCACGCCTTTGTCCAGCGACATCATTTTCCGCGACGGCTTCGAAACGCCCTGAGTGGATTGCGACAAAGCGAGTGGAAGCAACCGCCTTCCTTGAATCTCAAGGAAGGTGGTTGGAATACCAGCATTGCCGGAAGACCGTGTTAGCTGGGAGTGCCCTCGATTCAGGCCCGCCTTGTGATCCGAATGATTCCCCGCGACGATGTGTTGGTCGCAACGAATCTTCGCCGCGAATACGCCAAAGTGGTGGGGCGGTTTCCAAATCGCAGCGGTATCTGCCGCCAACAACCCGTGAATCTATCGCGACTCGCCTTCCTGCACGAGGGCTTGGATGCATCGATGTTTGAACGCCTTCCAAAAGACCGGTGCCGGGAGGCTTGCGGCCAAGTGAGTATTGGCGCGATGCCAGCAAACCTCGCTATCCGAAGTTGGGAAACCACTTCAATTGCGGATGTTTGCGTTTTAACTCATGATCGCGCCGCACCAAATGTTTTCCTTGGCGCGCAAGCACACGTCCTTGCCAGCGAGCACGCTGGCAATCACCAAATCAAGGGTTGATCATGGCCATACCAGTTGCTGCACATTCAAGAGGTGCAGCGCGCGCCATCGTCGCCGCGCTCGCGTTGGGTTTCTCGGTCGGCGCGCTTGCCACGTCTTCGCTGGAGGCGATGCAAGTTGGAAGCACGCACTTGCAATTGGGTTCTGCTTCATACGATTTGAGCTCTGGAGCAAGCAATTCAAGTGTCGATACGCGCGCCGTGGGTATGGCGAGCGCCGATTTCAACAGCGATGGTTATGCTGACCTGATCAGCGGCTATGCGCAGGGTGAAGGTGGATTGATTGCCGTCCATCTTGGCAATCCAGAGGCGTATTCACCGACCAGTCCCGCCGCCTTCGCCAGAATCGAGCGAGGGATCTATCCGCCGGGTTTTGCCATCGAGCCTCAGGTCTTGAATCTGCCGGTGGTGCCCGAGCTGCTCATCGCTGGGGATTTCGATGCGGATGGCAAACCGGATGTCGTGTTTGCTCAACGCGGTGATGATGCGATCTATTTCTTGCCACGCTCGAAGTCGGGCTTTGGTGCCGCGAGAAAGATAGCGCTGAGTGGAACGGTGGACGCCATTGCCGCGGGTGAAATCGATTTTCCAAACGCCTCGCTGGATCTGGTCGTCGCGATCTCTGCTGACTCCGGTGCCAGCCTGAAGATATTTCGCGATGGCATTGCCAACGATCCATCGGACTATCCCGTTGCGGCCGCGGTTACTCAACTGGCCGTCGGCAATCTGGACGACAGAGTGATGGGTGCCGTTGCCATCCTGGCGGGCGGCAAGGTTTCGATTCTGCATGGTTACAACCAGCAAGAAGGCGTGCCGGGTTTCAATCGCCTGGAGGCGTTGGATTTTGGAGGTGAAATTCAGGCCTTTGTCCTCGGAAATTTCATTTGGGATCGGGAAGGCAGAACAAAGTTGGCCTTGTTGCAAGCGGACGGCTCGGTAGCCATTGCCGTTCGCGGCGCACTCAACACCCATCCATTTTCGCTGACTGAAGTGCGCGAGAAACGTCGTGCGCAAATCGCAGCGCAGTCAGTGATGCTGAAGCACTGGCAACCCGGCGATGGTGGTGCATGGGCAGTCAACGAAACGCTTGCCGGGGTGGTGAGCAAAGGCCTGGCGGTGCGCGGAGCAACGCTGGTGCGCGCCAATTTGGCCGGCCAAGAGACCGACGACTTGATTGTGGTGGACTCCCTCAACCAGACGCTCAAGGTGCTGACCATGGAAGGTGCTCAGCGCAAGCGCTACAGCGTCAATTCCACCAGCGAGCCGGTGGCCGTGCTCGCGATTCCCACGAGCAGCTTTGCATTGCCAAGTTTGATCGTTTTGGGGAAAGGTGCAGTCGCAGCAAGCATCCTCCCGTCCGCAACCAGCGCGACTTTTAACGTTAGCAAAACCGCTGATACCAACGACGGCGTCTGCAACGCGGATTGCAGCCTTCGCGAAGCCATCGGTGCCGCCAATGTGTCTGCGGGTGCGGATACAGTTATTGTACCAGCGGGTACGTATCAACTCACGATAGGCAATTCCGGAAACGTCAACGAAGACAATAATGCGCAAGGTGATCTGGACGTCAATGATGCAGTGACCATCATCGGCGCCGGTTCTGCAACGACGATCGTTCGCGCAGGCACCACGACGAGCAACGGCATCGACAAGGTGATTGCGTTCAATCCCCTGTGCATTTCGCCAATGGCGACCGCGATAAGCGGCGTTACCATCAGCTTTGGCCGCAATACCCAACCCGCGGGTGCGCCGGATTTCAGCTATACCGGCGGCGGCATGGACTGGTGCGGTACTGGCAATTCCAGCATGACCGTGACCAATTCCGTCTTCGATAGCAACACCAACACCCAAGGCTATGGCGGCGGGATCAATCTGGATTCGTTTGCGGCTAATGGATCGGTCGCCATCACCGGGACCACGATTAGTGCGAACAAGGTGCTGGCAGGAAATAATACGGGTGGCGGCGTAAATCTGTTTGCAGATCAACATTCCGTCACCATCACCAACAGCACGATTACCGGCAACGTCTCGCCGGGCGAGGGCGGTGGACTTTTTGTTCGGCATACCAACGGCGGCGCGATACTGGTTCAAGGCTCCACTATTTCCAACAATACCGCTGCAAGCCGGGGCGGTGGCGTGTCGAGCTTCAATTTCGGGGTGGCAACCTTCACGATCAATCAAGATAGTGTGGTGAGTGGCAATATTTCACAAGGCTTGCCTGGCTTGGCAGCTGAAGGTGGCGGTATTTACAGTAACTCTGCCGCTACCACCACCATAAACGAAGTCACCATCACCGGAAATTCGGCGAATGGCGCAGGTGTGTCTGAACAGCGTGGCGGTGGCGGTATTGCAACCGGTGGTGGCATCGTGAATGTCACGTTCAATCGTATTGTTGGTAACAGCGCACTCGGTTTGGGTGGAAGCGGAATACATAAGGACTTGAACGCAGGCGCAACCAACGCGACGAACAATTGGTGGGGTTGCAACGCCGGCGCGGCGAGCGCGCCATGTGATCGCGCCGTGGTTGCAGCAGGTGCCGGGACACTGGTCAGCACGCCGCACCTGGTGTTGAATCATGCGGCAAGCCCCAATACCATTGTGGTCGGCCAAACCAGTGCATTGACGGCGGATTTCCTGACCAACTCGGGGTCCGCAGCGATTGCCGTGGCAAATCTCGATGCCATGATCGGCACCACGCATGCGCACAACAATCCGGTGCGCGGCACACTTTCCGCAACCCAGTCTGCGATCCAGTCGAGTGGTAGCGCAACCGCCACTTTCACGGCGACTGCAGCGGGTGCAGGCAGCGCCGATAGCGTAGTCGATTCGCAAACACGCACGGTGGCTATCACCGTCAACAAGGCCAATACGGTCACCACGATTACCAGTGACAATCCCGATTCATCCGTTAGCGGCGGCGTGGTCGCAGTAAACTATACGGTAGCAGTTTCAGCGCCCGGAGCAGGTACACCGACTGGCAACGTCGTCATAACGATTAGCGGTGGTGGAGAAACGTGCACCGGAACCGTGGCGGCCGGGACCTGCAATCTCACGCTGACTGCTGTCGGCAGCCGTACGATTACCGCGGCGTACGCAGGTGATGCGAATTTCAGCGCGAGCAGCGATACCGAGCCGCACACCGTTGTGAATCCGACGAGTGTGACGATTGCGGTTGCTCCAGCCAGCGTGAGCGAGGATGGTGCTGCCAATTTGGTTTACACGGTCACACGCGATGCAAGCTTGGTCTCGGCAACGGTTGTCAACATCACCACCTCGGGCACCGCGACCTCAGGTACCGACTACGCGGGTGGTGTCACAAGCGTGACGATTCCAGCGAATGGCACGACCGCAACCATCACGATTGACCCTACGGCGGACAATACGATTGAGGCGGATGAAACGGTCATCCTGACGGTCGCAACAGGCGCCGGTTACATCGTCGGTACGCCAGCATCAGCCACTGGAACAATCGTCGACAACGACACCGCCAACGTCAGCGCAGCAGGCGCAGTGAATCCCGAAGGCAACGCCAACAACACCATGCAATTCAACTTGCAACTGGATGTCGCCACACCGGGCGGATTCAACATCAACTACCAGACCCGCGACGACACCGCCATTGCCGGTAGCGACTATGTGGCTGCCAGCGGAAGCGTCAGTTTCACGGGTACGGCGGGTGAATCACACAGCATCAGTATCGGCATCATCGGCGACGTGGTTCCTGAGGCCGATGAACGTTTCTTTGTCGATCTGACCAGCAGCAATCCGGTAGTGATGGTGACACCGGCAACGGTTACTGGAGATATCTTCAACGACGACCTGATTGCCGACCTGCAGTTAAGTCTGCAACGTTTGCCCGGTGAGATTCTGCCCGGTGGCCCGATCAGCTATCAAGTGCAGGTGCAGAACCTCAGCAGTGTCGTGCCGGTGCCCGCGGCGGCCTTCCAGTTCACCGCTTCGGTTCGACATACGAGCATCAGCTGGACCTGCGCTGGGAGTGCCGGATCAAGCTGCCCTGCCAGTGGAAACGGTGTCCCGGCCCACAGCATCAGCCTGGGCAAGAACGGCAACGTGATCTACATGATCAACGCCATCGTGGATTCAGGAATAGGGGCTGGAGAAATGCTAACCGGCGCGGCCTCCATCAACGTGTCGGCGCCGTACAGTGATCCGGTGAGTGCCAACAACAGCGCGACCGTCGAAACGCCGTTGTCTACCGATATTATTTTCCGGGATGGCTTCGAAACGCCCTGAGCGAAACTGGTCTGCTACTTGAAGGCAACCGCCTTCCCCCAGGTTTGAGGGAAGGCGGTCGTGGTGATTCGGGGGTCGATCAGGGGCGCCCTATATTGTGCAACCTGTTGCCAATACCAATGTGTGGACGTCCCGGTCAAGGTCGAAGTGACCCTTGAGTTTGGGGTTAGGTCTAGCTTTGTAGCATCAGGTCAAAATGCGCCGGGTCAGGTTGGCACTGAATCTTTGGGGCAGGTCAATGCCCCATTGGACTTCCCCCGGAGTCATGGACACTTCGCGGCCTCATTGTGAGGCCCTTTCAAAGGCTTCGGGACTGACATCACCGAGGCGACTGTCGCCGGGTCCGATTGCAGGAGACCTCGATGTAGTCGAACACATCCGTTCTGGCCAGCTCGCGCGTCTTGTAGATGCGTTTGCTGGGCATCCCCCGGTTCTGCGGATCTGGTTCGTGGTCAGATCCGGATGGCGACTCTCATCAAATTCGCTTTGCGGGAGTAGAGTGTCTTCCAGCTAAGCGGCCATAGGGCGAAAAGCCAATCGGTGCCCTCGTTTCGCGGGTATCACGATCGCCATCAGTGCGGGGCCGGATTCAGGAATGTTATCCAGTCGACGGAACCGATGTGATGCACGACCGGATCGGGAGTGGCCGCACAATCCTATGCTTTCGTGGGTTGAACAGACGGGGAGCGGACATGAAGAGTTTTCAATGGTATTCGGTAGCCTTTCTTCTGACATTGTCGGGCGTGGCAAATGCCCTGGTCTGGCCTGGTGCACCGCCCTGTGACACGACCCTGCAAGCGTGCATCAACAGCGCCAGCTCGGGCAACACGGTCGAGATTGCGAGCAACGCGAGCATCGATGAATCGATCAGCTTTGGTATCCCGCTGACCTTGCGCGCTGCATCGGGGTACTCGCCGCAACTCGCGGCGGACCGGACAATTTACGTGACTGCCAACGTCGACGGCACGTTTGCCGTCGAAGGCATCACCTTGCAGCGTGGATTCGTCTACATCGCACACAACGGCGGAATCGCCAACGTCCGTGTGCGCCGCGTGCGGGTTCTCGAAGCCATCAGCGGCAGCTCCGAGATCAGCGTGTACAGCCCCGCCGCCACTTCATTGACCTATGAGCTGGCGGAGAACGAAACCCGTTTTTTCTGGAATACATTTGATGGCGCGATTCGCGCAGCGATCCAGGTGCTCGATCGGGGGGCTGGCAGCAGCGACGGGCGAATTCACGACAACCGTGTATTCGCCTCCGGCAGCAATTCAACCGGCATCCTGGTCGACAACCTGGACAGCATTCACAGCAGCCGTGTCTACGCTAACTGGGTACGTGGTGGCAGGAGCTACGGCAGCATCGCCATGCGCCAGGGCAATCTGACCGGCAGTGGCGGTGGTGTCCTCAATGCCTATGTCCTGAACAACGTCATCACGCCGTTTGCGGTCAGTGGCGATGCTTATGGCATTGCCGCCGAGGGATACTTCGGCGTCTTGAACCTGCAGGCATTCAACAACACGGTCGCTGGCGCATATTCTGGCGTCAACGTCTACGTTGCCGGCGCTGCCAACGGCAGTGGACGCATCGCCAACAATCTGTTCACTGAAAACATTCTGAGCATTTCACTCTCAAACAATGGCAGTGGAACCATCAGCAACGATCACAATCTTCTTTTTGGTGGCAGTGTCAGCGGTACCACGGCGGGCGCGGGCACGATCACAAGCAATCCGAAGTTGCGCGGCACGCCAGGAAATCCCTGGTTGAATGCGACCTCGCCAGCGATCGACAGCGCCGATAGCGTTGCGCTGGACAGCGTGCTTTCAAGCATCGGCGTGGCGCGAGTCGATGCTGCCGGTCTGCGTCGATTCAAGGGCGGCAGCAATCTTGCCGATATCGGGGCGCTCGAGTTCGGTGATACCACTTTTTTGCATCGGGTCAGCAATGCGGCGCCAACGTCGTCGAGCCCGATCAACAATGCCAACGTCAATGGTCTGCCTTCGCACTATCTGCAGGTCACCTCGAACTGGAATCCGGATGGCGCGAGCGGTCTCTACGACAACCATCCAGTCGGCATCCTCTACCAGAGTGCGCTCAGCCGCTGGCTGCTCCGCCACGAGGACCTGGCCGCATTTCCCAACGATGCGCGCTACAACATTTTCTCGCCAGCCTACGGAACCGGGCAGTATCGCCACATCGTGACCGCCGCCAATATCAGCGGCGACGCCACCACGCTGAACGATGGCGGACTCAACAACCAGCCCAACCGTATCGTGCTGGCGACACGTGACTCACTCGATCCCAACACCACCATTTACGATGATCTGCACCCGTTTGGCGTTTTCTATTTTGCCTTTGGGGGGCCGGGAAGCTGGTTCGTGTCGCATTTCGATGCCTCCGCGATGAGCCCGGGCGGCAGTTTTCACATCTATTGGCAAGAACCCAGCGCGAATGCCTTCCTGCACACGGCAACCGCAGGCAACAGTGCAGGTGACTATACGGTCGTCGATCACCCGCTGCTGAATGGCAGTCCCTGCGCGCGCTTCCAGGTGACGCAAGGCATCGGTGGCAGCACCTTCAATGCACGGCAGATCGGTGTCTTCTACTTCGGCAATCGATGGGCGATCTTCAACCAGGATCTGAGCGCGATTCCTGCTGGCACCCAATTTAACGTTGTTCTTGATTCGCAACAGATTTTCGAGTGTGGCGACGTCATCTTTGCCAACGGTTTCGATTGACGGCTCAGTGGACGAGGGTGCCGGACGATTGCGCCATTCGAGCGCTGGCGCAATGGGCCGAGCGGAAGTCCCGCAGAATTGGGCCTTGTATTGAGGCAACGCTGGCCCAGTGGCGCAATCGTCATGACACCTGTCTGGCAGATCGCGGCGCGCTGGCGCAGATGGACTGGCCGTCTCGGCAACTGCTCCTGCGTTGCTCTCGGCGGCTGTTCGAGATGCCGTTCTACCTCCTCCATCCTTTCGAATGTTCCGGCGGAACATTGGTGTTCAGCACGCCGGTTGCGAACGCCACGCGCAAGACCGACGAAGGGAGGTGGTTCGTCGGCGAATCGCCGCCACATCGCTGTCGCGGGCCGGCAACGGAGAGCTCTCGATCAGCGTGCGCTTCAGCGACAGCGAGCGCATCTCGCTGTATTCGCAAGAGTCCGTCAACGTGAGCATTCCGAAACCGGGAACCCGTAGCACGCTCACCGACAGCTACCACTGGCCCGCCTATTCGGACACCGACTCGCTGGCCTCGGCCATGCCAGTCATATCCCAGGCGGTACGCGGCACCCGCCAGCGGCTGACACCGATCATGCTCGGCAACGTGCGGCTCGCCGGACTGGAACCCAGCCTCGGCGGAACTGATGGTGCATGTCCGCTGGCAATAACGGAAAGCAACAATGCGACATCCATCCTTTGGATTGGTAGGCGCATGCTGGACGAGGCATTGCATGGCCCTCTGAAGCATCATAAGCAAGACAGCCGGGAATGATGGCTGCGGATTCCGGCGATGGCGATGGGTGTATTCGGAACCTGCCAGGTGAGAATCTGGCGAAGTGGGGTGATCCGGCGTCGGATCACCCGGCCATGTGCAACTTGAAACGGCTGCGTAAAAACAATGCGTCAGACCAAATGCGGTTCCACTAACTCGCATCTTCCGGTTTGCCCAACTTGTCGAGCAACTTCTTGCCTTCACTGGATTGGGCCATGCCCTCCAGCATGCCAGCGACGGCGGTTCCGCCCCCGGCTGAAAACAGATCCATCACGGTAGCCAATCCCTTGGCTGGGGATCCTGCATTGCTGATCACTTTGACGTCCGCACCCTTGAGCGCCTCGGCCTGTGCCACGCCCACTGCCTGGGCGGCTTCGATGTTGCGAATGCCCAGCAGGTAGCTCTGATAGCCCTGGTCGCTGCCGATCTTCTCGGCGAGCTTGATCTGCGCATCCACCGGTGCCATCAGGATGGCCGTCTCAGCCAAGCCCTTTGCGGTGCCCTCAACCGAGATACCCTCCGCGTTGCGCTTGGCGGCTTCCAGCTTGCCTTCCGCTGTCAGCACGGTCTGTTGCTTGCCGCCTTCAGCTTCGACAATGGCAACCTGCTTGGTCGCTTCGGCCTCGACGATGGAGACCTCCTTGGCCTGGCCCGCGGCAATGACCGCCACCTCACGGCTGATCTCGGCGCCGCGCACATTCTTCACCTGTATGACGTCCATTTCCTTGGCTGCGGTTTCGCGCTGCTGCACCTTCACCTGCTGCGATGCCTGTTCATTGGCTACGCCCACGTTCTTGTCTTTTTCAGCGGTACGCAGACCGACTTGCTCGGCAGCCAGCTGCCTCGACATCTCGATCTCGCGCTTTGCGGCAATCTCGGCCATTTCAGCTTGCCGGGTGTTGTCCGCGACGACCAGTCGCGACTCACGCTCAATCCCGGAGGTGCGCTTGGCCATGATGTTGTGAATGACTTCGCTCTCCTTGGAATCGCGAATGTCCATCAACTCGATGTTCTTGATCGCTTCCACGCCCCAGCTGCCGAGCTGAGGCTGGACTTCCTTGGTGAAGGCTTCACCAAAGCGGCTGCGGTCGAGCATGATCTGATCGATCTCGTGGCCAGCCAGCACGGTTCGCACCGAGCCCTGGACAATGGCCGTCAGCTGGCCTTTCAGCTCTTCGAACGAAGCGACCCGCTGAGCTGCTGTGTTGGAATCGTTGATGCGGAAGAAGGCCATGACGTGGACAAGGAAGGGTACGCGTTCCTTGTCGTAAGCGGCGTAGTCCGGCAGGTCGATCGCAAAGTTGGAAACCGGCAGCATGATCTTCGTCAAGCCGATCAACGGGATCCACGATGGCCATTCATAGTAGGTGTTGCTGCTGAATCCCTTGCCATAGGAAATGGTGTTTTTCCGGGTCTGCACAATATGGACTTCGTTGACCGGAACGACTCGTCTGAGTGCAACGATCCAGAAAAAAAGCATGACAATGATTACTGCAGCAGCAATGCCGACGATGGAAATTATCAGCGAGGCGTCAAGCATGTCAGTTCAATCCACGGACTTGGGGGTCGTAGTATATGTCGCCACAACTCGCTTTCGGAAAGCCGCTCACCCGGCAGCGGGCACGCTGGAGAACAACGGGGACGTGGGAGAACAGCCGGAGCATCCACTATTTGCATCGGCCGGTCTGTGGCGGGCACGGCACAGCGTTGTAGATTCCCCGCGCAGGATTGGTGAGAAACCGGCAGAAGGCACGGGCATCCAATATCTGCCCTCGTGCGCCACACCGAATATGATGGCGACGGAGCCGCATCTGGTCGACTCAGTTTGTCGCATTTTGTATGTTACAGACACTAAAGTTGATCATGAGATATTGAGTGTATCAACGGGTCGTGTTCATTCTCGCCGTCGAGGGCAGCGTTTGCGTGCATTCCGAGCAGTGCTCGGTGTTCTTTGGGCCGATGACCTTGAAGTTGGACGTGTTGCCCGAGACTGCCGCGTTGACCGTGCACGCGGCGACCTCGCGCAACTTGCCCACAGCGATCAACATCCTCGTGCGCGACAACATCGAATCGGGGAGGGGCGATCGGTGCTGGTCGCGATCTCGACATCACCCTCGAACTCAGCTCGCAGCAGATTGGGCGCCTCGTCGCGAGCGGATTCCACGCGGGAGCCGCGCTCGTGAACCCCGTTATGCGTATCCACGTTGTCGGATTTTTCGACCCGAACGAGGTCTTCGCGACTCTGGTGCATCGATCGGTGCAGGATGACGACAACGTGATTGGCATCAGGGTGTGTGGTCCCGGGGACGATTTCCTTCAGCGAGCCGGCTGTGCGACGCTTTTCAACCATCTGACCCTGCGTCAGGGCACGAGCATCAATGTCGTCGCCTGGCATGCTCCGCGCATGACCGTCGCCGCGACTGCGCCGAGCGTGAGCTGATATCGCGACAGCATCCTCGTTGTCCTTGATCTCCGGCATCGCGCTGTGGTTGCTCCAAAGGGATCGGTAGATCAACCCACCGATGACGCCACCCACAATCGGCATCACCCAGAAGAACCACAGTTGCTGGACGGCCCAATCACCCTGGAAAAAGGCCACAGCCTTCGAACGCGCCGGGTTTACCGAAGTGTTGGTAACCGGAATGCTGATCTAATGGATCAGGCCCAAGCTCATCACAATTCTCCTTGCCTCGACATGAAAGGGAACGCAGCTTCGGGGGAAGGCTTTGACTCGTGGTGCCCCTTCCCCGGAATCGGTCTTCAAATCAAATCAGTACGGAAACTGGCCGCTGAAGTTACCTGGAGGCCGGTAGTTGCACACAACAAAAGTCCAGTTCGGAAAGGTGGCGCCAAACGGGGAGTTCACGCTGCAATTGGTGACACCGCAACCCAGTTCGACCGAGCTTCGCCAGACAATTTGGGTGTAGTGACCACATTGATGGCCAGCTGCGCAGGCATGCGTCGCATACGTGTAGTACGGCTGTTCCGAGGCCCAGTCCTGGGCCGCCAGAGTCGACGCGTTCGCGTTGAACGGTGCATACGCTGCGATGCTCTCGCCAAGACCGGCCGCTCCGCTGTGTTGATAGTTGCATTGATTGGAGTAGGACTGCGCAGTTGTTTGCAAATCGCTGGCCCAGCGCATCAATGGGATCGCGGGGCTTGCGCGCGGAATGACCGTCTTGCGTGCGCAGTTGTGCAATTGCAGATTGTCCCGCCACGCCGCGGGGACCGTCGCCAATTCACCATCGACCCCGTCAAAAAACATGCAATCCAGAAAGGTGGCCTGCGCACTCAGCGGGAACGCCAGCAGCAATAGGATCCAAATGAGTCGCATAGACTGACCGTCCTTTTTTTTGGCGCATCGATATGCGTGACTTTACTCCAACTCCTTTCTGAGTCCGGGTCGGGTTTGACTTTCAACTTCCCATGTCTGCCTGGCGTGTATCGGGGTCTTCCTGTTTGGATGGATTTGCGCGTCGAACCCGTGTGGTGCCTCAATCTCGAATCGAATCCTGCCTGATTCAAGCGCATGTTGCAGCTGCAGGCACGCGCGAATTGCGTCCAACTGCTTGCTCTCGAGGCATGCATGAATTGGTCGAGTGCATTGCGCATATTCGACGTCTTCCCGACATCGTGGCGCCAGCATGAAACGAGCGTCACTTACGGAAGAGACGTGCGCACCGATTTCGATGTGCAACGCGTCAGATTGACAGGTCGACCATGAACAGCCATCGGCTAGCTCAAAAAAGCTCTCGCTGTCTGCGCCAGCTGATGAGTCTGACCAGGGAAACCCGAGATGCGTGATCACGACGCCTTTGCAGCCATCCGGGCCAGCCGCGCAGCCACAGTCACCGGTGCGCTGGGCCGAAGCAATTCCTTGAGGGGTGGATGCTTGCGCAGGCTCAGGAATCGGAGTCAGCAACTGCCGACCCAGCGGATGAGCGCCATGGCATCCCGGCATTCAGCTATTCAAAGCCATTGCTGAAAATCAATTCGGAAACTTCGTACACGTGGGCGGAACAGACACCCGAGGTTCCGGTGAACCCGCCATCACCACCGGGCGCACCAACGACCAGCGTGGTACCCGTGAGGGCAACTGAAAATCCGAAATAGCCGTGATCCACACTTTCGCTGGCAGCGAGCCTGGATCGTGGAATCCACTGATCCCCAGCGCGACTGTAGACATGGGCGGTGCCAGCAGCGGCCACACCCATGTTGGCGCTGTAGTACGCCCCGACCAATGCCAGCTCATCAGAAATGGCAACTGCGCCTCCGAAGGAGTCTGAAGCCGCGCCATCAGCCGCACCAAGTTCGGACTGCACGGACCAACTCGCTCCGCTGAGCGCAAACACATAGGCCGCTCCTGCCAATGCGCCGGTCGTGTTGGCATGCCGGGGAGCGCCAACCAGCATGTGGTTGCCCGACACCGCAATCGCGTTACCAAAAAAATCGCCGCTGGCGGCGTCGGGAGCAACCAGTTTCTGCCGCTGACTCCACGACGTACCGCTACGCTGAAATACGTAGGCCGATCCGACATTGTCTCCCGCTGCGGTGCTGGTGAAAGGCGATCCGACCACGGCAGTTTCGCCGGAGATCGCAACGGAACGCCCGAAATCATCCTGAACCAACACGTCATTCCCGACCAATTTGGTCTGTTGGGACCAACTGCTGCCTTGCCTTACAAATACATAAGCGGCACCCACCTTCGGAATGGGCAGAAAAGATTCCGAGGTCCTGCCGATCAGCGCGGTATCGCCTGAAAGCGAGATCGAGTTGCCAAAATAGTCATAGGCTGCGCTGTCGGAGGGAATCAATTTCGCCTGCTGTGCCCAACTATTGCCGGTGCGCTTGAAGACATAGACACTGCCCGAATATTCGCCCGCGCCACTATTGCCGCCGGCGCCGATCAGCGCGGTATCACCGGACAACGCCACCGGCCCACCGAAATAATTGCCCTCATGGGCGTCGTTGGCAACTATCCTGGCCTGCAGATTCCAGCTCTGCCCACTGCGCACAAAAATATAGGCAGCGCCATCCTTGATGCCGGCTACAGTCTCGTCCCGAGGTGCTCCGATCAGCAGGGTGTCGCCGCTGATAGCGGTCGAAAATCCGAAGACATCATGCGTCAGTCCCGCGCGAGGGTCATCAATCTGAATTTCAGTGATGCCTGCCAGGTTCACGTCGGTTCCCGCGAAGTCTTGGTGGGCTGCCGAAAACGCAGCGTTGTGTGAACTGCGGACTACCGCGATTTCCGCTTCATGATCACCTGCCCATGCCGACGCACCTGTCAGCAGGACAACCAGGCCCATTCCAATGATTCGGGGAAAACCATGTTTCCGCGCTGATATGTCGATCAAGTCTCGCTCCAGTGATTTTAATGGGCAGTACATCATGGAGGGATCTGAAAAAGTGCCCGGATTCTGCTCGTATTCTATTGAAAAGTCCAAAAAACGCGAGATCTTGAAGACGGATGAGATTGGGTATGCGGAATCATCAGTCAGACCTCGGGTTGTCAATAGTTTGCCGATGCTCCGACCTGCGTTCCTCGCAAAATACCGGAACAGATTGCGCTGACAAAACAGCGGGAGAAAGCCGTCGTCGATATTCTGCACGCGCTGGTCAGGAGTCTGCTCGGCCATGGGAACCATTGGCGACACGGGCCAGGAACGAATAGAACTGGCGCCATTGGCAGAGGCACTCCTCAACGAGGCGAGCGCTGACTTGAAAGCGACGGCGAACTGACGTTGAGTCAATTGGCACTAATGACCTCTCAGAAACGTGGTTGCCCGCGGCATTGATCTGTAAGTGATCCAGTAGATCGAATGCGGAATTGCCGGGGAGAGTGCCTCGAACCGTGCGCAGGCCAAATCGTGAATGCCGTGTCTGAAAGTGGTGGCGCAGACGGGTGATGCAGGCTGATTGATCGGTTGAAATTTCCGCGATCGGTGGCTCGGTCACAGGGATGCATGCCCGCGTGATCCCATTGGCGGGAGGGATGGTTGGGGAAACCCGATTCGAACAGTGAAGTCGCTACTGTCGGACCAGGGCGCGTCGACGCATCCAGCCGGTGAGTGCCAGGCGCGGTCGTGTGGCGGGCAATACTTCATGCGGAAACTGCGCGCTGAGAAACGCGACCATCGTGCCGCATCGAGGCAGCACGCGTTCGGGATTGCCATTTGGGTGGTGGATCAGCAGTTCGCCACCCTGGTGATCCTGCCATCGTGCATTCAAATAGAACACCAGCGACACAACACGAAGATCGTGATTGCCGAAGCGATCGAGATGGGTCTTGTAGAACGCGCCTGCCGGATAGCGGGCGTAGTGGCATTCGGTGTCCATCGCGCCGATGTAAAGCGCCTTGTTGAGCGCTTCCCGCAGCGAGTCGATGAGCTCCATGGCACGCGCTTCTGCCGGGTCGAGCGCATCCTGATCGAGCCAGGCGATCGAGTCACCGCGCAGGTCCGTTGTCGATGACAGCGTCCCGGCCCGCCCGACCTGCGCCAAGTGGAGTTTTCGCTGCGCTTGCAGGATCTGTGCGCGGCCGCGCAAGGCGATCACCAGGTCTGCAGGGATAATCGAAGCCCCCACATAGCAACCGGTGGTTGCAATCGCCTCGACAATCCGATCGTTGAGAAGACTCACCCCATCGGGCCAGGTGGACTTCCAACCGGGCACCGGCCGCTCAGCCATTCAACGCGGTCGCGCCTGCTGATCATGTACTTCTCCGAAGGTTCCGCACATTAGCAGTTTGGCCGCGACCGCAGTGGATGCCCTTGCGGCGAGAGCCAGCCTGGCAGGCAAGCGGGCCGCCAGAAACCCGTGGGGTTCGAATCCCGGAATTCGCATCCCGACTCTCGCGGTCTATTGGACAATTTCGGCCGGACTGCGAATTCGTCCGTGTGGTCGCTATCCCCGCCGCTTTTTGACGCATGGCGTCGCGATGGATCTGCAAATCATCAGAAATCTGTCCTCACCCAGCCGAATTCTTGCCTAAAGCGGTGATTTCTTTCGCTCATCTGGCTGGTTTGTATCGCGTTTGCTGGCTGCTCGACGCATCGCTGGTATGCTTTTGACCGGGGAATGGAGTTTTTCGCCACGTTGACCGGGGAGGTTTGCATGGGGCGTATCAATCGGCTGCTGGTTGCCGGCATTGCGTGTCTTTCGCTTGGCCAGGCGTGGGCAAAGCAGGATGACGGCATTCCCAGGGTCACCGACCCTTCGATTCCACTGAGCTACGTTGGCAACAATGGCAGCATTGCCATCGGCATCAACAGCGAAGGGGAAAGCGAGGGCAGGCTGACGGGAATGTTCGCGCGCAACGATGAGCGCGCCTTCATCGAGCAGCTCTGGTGGGATCGCACCGGCGCCGGCGGTATCCAGTCCGACTACAACTGGCTATGGGGAATGACCGCGCAGCAGGCCCGTGAGAATCCGGACCAGGCAACGGTCGCACGATTTTCTTTCGCGGTTGACCAGAACGGCGAGCATGATCGCAAGGCCACGCTCGGCTTCGGCATCGAGCGACGCGCATTTTCAATCGAGGGATATGTCGCCCGCGGGATCAGCGGCGCACGCACCGACGGCATGGACCTGCAATCAAGTGCCGCGCCGATCAGCGGAGCCGATGAAATCGGCAGCTACACGCAAATTGAAACCACGTCCGTGGAGACCGTATTCGCGAGCAAGCCTTTCAATTCCGAAGTCGGCGTGCAGGTCAGTCACTTCTTCGAGCCCCTGTCGATGCGTGTGCATGGCGGGGCGAGCATCCAGAATGGCGACGGTGCGCGGTCCAATATCTTGTCGGTCGGTGTCGATGCGCCGCTGGGCAAGTCCGGATGGGGTGCCGCAGGCCTGGCCGAGCATGTCAACAACAGCGGTGGAATCGATGCCAGGGATGAGGATCGCTTCTCGCTGTTTTTGCGCTATGAATTCGGGCGTCACGGTTCGTTTGTACCGACCGGCCAACTGGAAGGGCCGGCATGGATCGCACGTTCGCTGGGACGCCAATCCAGTGCCCACCCACGCAATGTGCAGACCTATCGGGTTCGTCGCTCGCAGACAACGACGGTGACTCGTTCGGCCAAGGAGTACACGAATTTTTTCCCTCTGGCGCAGGCTGACACGGCGACGACAAGCGCGGGCGTCGCCGTCACGATCGATGTCCTGGCCAACGACAACGATCCGGACGGAGGCACGTTGACGCTTGCCTCGGTCACGCCGCCAGCGAGTGGCAGTGCCGTCATTTCCGCCAACCGGATCATCTATACGCCGGCAGCTGGTTTTGTCGGCGTGGATTCCTTCCGCTACTCGGTCAGTGACGGGCAAGGCGGATCCGGATCCGCTCTGGTCACCGTGACCGTAGGGCCACAGGCCAATTCCGCTCCCGTCATTCGCGACGACTCGGCTACCACACCGTTTGAGCAACCGGTGACGATCAACGTACTGGCCAACGACAGCGATGCGGATGGCGACACACTCAGTGTCATTGCGATCACCACGCCGTCTCGCGGCTCGGTGCTCTTGTCGGGCAATGTCGTCACCTACACACCGGATCCGGGTTTCAGCGGGCAGGATTCGTTCACCTACACCGCCAGCGACGGACGTGGTGGACAAGGCACGGCGACGGTCAGGATTACCGTTGCCTTGCCGAACAATCGTGCTCCGATCGCCAACGATGACAGCGCAATCAGCAGCGGTGTGCCGGTGAACATCAATGTGCTTGCCAATGACAGCGACCCCGACGGAGATCCGCTGACGATTGTCAGCGTGACCGCCCCGATCGCCGGAGGCACGGCCGTTGTCGCTGGCAACTCGGTGACCTACACGCCCCCTTCCGGATTTGTCGGATCGGATCGCTTTGCCTACACGATCAGTGACGGTCGCGGTGGCAGCGCCTCGGCGATGGTGACGATCAATGTGGCGGCGCCCATCAACCAGCCGCCGGTGGCGGTGCCGGATACCTACACCATGCCTGCGACCGGGCTTGTCTTGGTCTTGCCTGTCCTCGCCAACGACAGCGACCCGGACGGTGACCCGCTGACGATCATTGGTGTCACCCAGCCTCCCATCGGCCAGGGAACCGTAGCCATCACGGATTTCGGCCAGACGATCACCTTCAATCGCCAGACCGTTTTGCCGGCCACATTCACCTACACGATCAGCGACGGGCGTGGTGGCACGGCGACCGCCGGAGTGACCATTCAACCCTGACTGATTGTCCGCGTTGGAGAGGTTCTGGAATTCAATGAAGCGCCGTGATCCGGGTTGGACCTT
Source organism: Lysobacterales bacterium (assembly GCA_016721015.1). Taxonomy (GTDB): domain Bacteria; phylum Pseudomonadota; class Gammaproteobacteria; order Xanthomonadales; family Rhodanobacteraceae; genus Dokdonella. The sequence continues at coordinate 215,836 of JADKJL010000012.1, read as the reverse complement.
CAGCCCGGATCCTGCGAATCGGTGTAGTCCGGATGCCGCCGCATTCGTGATGCAGGCGCTGGGGCCGCCCTGGCCCTGCGTGACAACTTCTGCTTCGAAGGATTCGACAGCGTTGCGACGGCGTCAATTCTTCCTCATGTGGCGACGAGTCGGGTTGCATTCGTGATTGGCGCGGAAATGTCAGGGCAGGCCATGAGCCTGGCCAGGGCGACCTCATCGAGAACTGACAGCACGGCTCTGCCGCGCTGGTTGAGATCCTTGCGGACGCCGGAGCCGCGTGGGCTGCTGCCCAGATCGGCTTCGTCACGGTACTTGCCAGGCAGGAATCCGCTGGCCAGGGCGAAGCAACCGTTCACACCCGGTTTGCGTACGCGCAGTGGCCAGCGTTGTGTTGGGTGAGGCTGAATCCTCATCCGCACATCATCGCAACTGTCATTCCGCAGCGGCCTTCTTCTTCGGTGGAAATGCCTCCAGCAAGGGTTGGATCAGGTCGAGCGGCAGGGGGAAGACGATGGTCGAGGAATTGCCGCCGTTGGACATGTCGGACAAGGTCTGCAGGTAGCGCAACTGCATCGCCTGGGGTTGCTGTGACAAGACCGCAGCGGCATCGCGCAGTTTTTCCGATGCCTGCAACTCGCCTTCGGCGTGGATGACCTTGGCCCGGCGTTCGCGCTCGGCCTCGGCCTGACGTGCAATCGCGCGGATCATTGTCTCGTTGATGTCGACATCCTTGATTTCGACGTCCGAAATCTTGATGCCCCATGGATCCGTCGCCTCATCAAGGGTGGTCTGCAAGGTATGGTTGATCGAGTCGCGCTTGGACAGGATTTCGTCGAGCTCATGCTGGCCGAGCACCGAACGCAGCCGGGTTTGTGCCAACTGGCTGGTGGCCTGGTAGAAGTCGGCTACCTGCAACACGGATTTCTCCGGATCGACCACACGGAAATAGACCACCGCATTGACGCGCACGGAAACGTTGTCAAGCGAGATGACATCCTGCGGAGGAACGTCCATCACGTTGACGCGCAGATCGACGCGAATGATGCGCTGGATCATCGGCAACAGCAGGATCAGGCCGGGTCCTTTCGTTCCCGTGTAGCGCCCCAGAGTCAGGATCACGCCGCGTTCGTACTCGGGCAGAACCTTGATCGTGGAGATCAATAAAAACAGGATCAGGATGATCACTACCCCGGCAAATCCAAACATGATTGTCTCCTTTCAAGAGTGCGCAGAATGCGCACGATTCATTCCGCTGAGATCCACAGGGTCAGGCCCTCACGGCGCAGTACACGGACGCGCGCGCCTGCTGGCAATGCCTGCTCGCTGCGAACCTGCCAGCGCTCGCCAAGGAATCGCGCCTGGGCGAGGCCACCCGCGCTGATGGCATCCAGCATTTCGCCGTGTGCATCGAGCATTTGCTGATCGCCACCGATTATGTGGGCACGCCGCGAGCGCATGACCAGCCAGAGTACGAGGGCGAGCAACGCACAAGCGCCGACAGCGATGCCGCCTATCACGCCGAGGTTGATGGAATAGCCGGGAATATCGGTATCCAGCAACATGATGGATCCAAATACGAAGGCGGCCGTGCCGCCGATTCCGAGTGTGCCGTAGGTGGGCGTGAATGCCTCGGCGACAAGCAATCCGACACCGAGCACCATCAGGGCGAGGCCCGCGTAGTTCACCGGCAGCATCTGCAATGCATAAAGACCGACAAGCAGGCAGATGGCACCGGCGACGCCGGGCAGCAAGCTGCCCGGATGGATCGCCTCAAGCACAAGACCGTAAATGCCGGCCAGCAAGAGCAGATAGGCAATGGTGGGATCGGTGATTACGCCAAGGAAGCGGGTGCGCCAGTTCGGTGCGTAGTCGCGTATCTCCAGGCCTTTCAGCTTGAACGTGAGCGTGTGTTCGCCGACCCGTACTTCGCGACCATCCGCCTTGGCAAGCAGATCAGCGCTGCTTGCGGCGATGAAGTCGATGACACTCTCGGCAGCCGCTTCACTGGCGGTCAGGGTCGCCGCACTGCGCACTGCTTGTTCCGCCCAATCGGCATTGCGTCCGCGCAATTGCGCAAGCGAGCGGATATAGGCGACCGAATCATTGAGTACCTTGTTCGCTTCCGCGTCGCCCGCCGGAGCAGGGAACTTGGCGGTTTCGGCGTCGGACTCGGACTTTGGATCTTTGCTTTCGTCCGCTTCGTGTTTTCCCTCGGCGGGGGGCTCAGGCGTCGCCGGCAAAGGCAGGGCAGCGTTGATCGGAACCGGCGTCGCTGCGCCGAGATGGGTTGCCGGAGCCATTGCGGCGATTTGCGCTGCGTACAGAATGTAAGTGCCGGCCGATGCCGCGCGTGCGCCATCGGGTGCGACATGGGCAAGGATCGGGATCTTTGCAGCGAGCATGCTGCTGACAATCTGGCGCATCGAACTGGCCAGACCGCCCGGCGTATCCAGTTGCAACACGATGGCGACTGCGCCCTCTGCACTGGCCCGTTGAATCGTGCTTTCGAAATATTCCGCGGCGGCCGGGCCAATCGGCCCGTTGAGCTCGATGCGCGCGACAAAGCCGTCATTGATCGAGGTTCCTGGACTCTGTGCCATGGCCCCGACGACCAGCAGGGTGCAGGCGATCGAAAGGCAAGTGACCCAGAAGCGTTTCATCAGCACGAACCTCCCAGCGATGCCCGAACCACAGGCTGGTCACAAGCACTTGGTGCAGGGACACCTTGCTACATGCGCTCGATTCGCGGCGATTCAACGTTTCCGTGTCGAATGCGGAACGACTTGCAGCGTTCCGTAGCGGAAGTGCCAGGCATCTCGGCAATTCCCGTTTTGGCAAGACCGCCGGGCGGTCTTGCCATGTGGACGAGGATCAGTTGGCTGTCTTGCCGGCTTCTTCAACCGGTGTCGGCGGTTTCTTGGTGGCTACCGTGCTGCGCGAATGAAATGCCGCAGAGGTGGATTTGGTTCGCAGCGGGGTGTTGCCCAACACGTCGATGCGGCCTCCGCGCTTCTTGAACTCGGCAATGTCGTCGTGAATCGCTTCACTGGTCAGGACGCGAGCCCCGGGTTTCGCCTGCTGTCGCTGGAACGTTTGCGAAGTGCTGACGGGTCGGCTGGGGCTCGTTTCGGGTTTGCTGGACATTTGAACTCCTTGGACTGGCTGATTCGGGTGACGGAGTTGACGCGGCGTGCGATCCCCGTCTTCAAAGGGCGAAGAGAAATCCTAGTTCGTGAGCTTGTGCGCAATTCATTCCGGCATGAGGGTTCTCATTGCCGGAATCAGCGCGCAGCGGCCGAACAGGCCTCACGCATGCGGAAGAACCGGGCATCATACAAAAGGTGATGTGAACGAGATGTTATCTGCCGGGAAATGCGTCGAAACCGACGTAAATGCGCGCTTTTCAGGCCGTCATCGTTCGGACTGGCGGATCGCGCAGGACCTGAGCCAATTTCCGCCCAACCGGCAGAGCCAGGCCGACAGCGATTGCCCGGTTCGCTTGACCCGCAACCTGGCGCCGGCAGCATTCACAAAGCTTGGCTCGGGCTCGGGCAGCGCAACCGTGACAGCCGGCAGTTTGTGCTGACGGCCGACGCGGCCCGGCAAGCAGATCGGCAACTCGCCACCAAGCCGAATGTCATTACCGGGAATGTTGGCGACATCGAGCCCATGCAACGGGAGTCTGCGCAAGTTGCCGCGCAACTCCGACGCGGAATCCCGACGTGTCGGACGAATGGAAATCTCGGAACGACGCTCCGACCGATCATTCTCGAGCAGCCTACAATGGTCAGCCGGAACCACAAGCCAATTCGAATCCGGGGTTCCGAAATGGACGGATTGCCGATGAATTCTCCACTACCGACCATTTCACCGATTACCGGCTTGGTACTGACCGGCGGCGGTGCACGGGCGGGCTACCAGGTGGGTGTGCTGAAGGCGATCGCACAGATTCGACGCGAGTCCGGAATCAGGGGAGGCAACCCTTTTCCGGTCATCACCGGCACCTCGGCGGGAGCCATCAATGCATCCGCACTGGCGACGCGCGCGGATGATTTCGATGTCGCCGTCGCCGACCTCGTTGAGGTCTGGTCGAATTTCAGCGCCCGTGAAGTCTATCGCGCCGATCTTGCGGGGATCATCGGCACGGGTGCACGCTGGTTGGCGATGCTGATGTTCGGCTGGATTATTCCGGGATTGCAGCGCACGCGTCCGCAGTCCTTGCTCGACAATGCGCCGCTTCGGACTTCGCTGCGCGCATGGGTGAAGCCGGCGCATATCCGCGAACTGATGCGGCAAGGGCATCTGTGTGGGCTGGCGGTCACCGCATCGAGCTATGGCTCGGGTTTGCACGTGACTTTCTACGAATCGAACCATGACATCCCTCCATGGACCCGTTCGCAACGGATCGCGGTGGTTACAGAGATCGACGCTACGCACCTGCTTGCCTCATCGGCGATTCCGTTCGTGTTTCCGGCGGTTCCGCTGCGCATCGATGGCCACATCGAATATTTCGGCGATGGTTCGATGCGTCAGTCTGCACCGATCTCGCCAGCCATCCATCTTGGCGCGGATCGGGTTTTCATCGTCGGCAGCGGACGCATCCACGAACCTCCGGGCCCCCGCGCCGGTTGCGGTGAGTCCCCCAACCTTGCGCAAATTGGCGGCCATGCCCTGTCCAACATCTTTCTGGATTCGCTGACCGCGGATGCCGAGCGCTTGCAGCGCATCAACAGCACCTTGAAGCTGCTGCCGAACGAGGCGCTGGGCAAGACGCGACTGCGCCCGATCGACATGCTGATGATTTCGCCGAGTGAGCGTCTCGATGATCTTGCCGCCAGGCACATCGGCAGCCTGCCTTTGCCGATCCGGGCGTTGTTGCGCGCCGTGGGTGTCTCGGGTCGCGGCGAAACGGCTCGCGGTGCGGCCCTCGCCAGCTATCTGCTGTTCGAGGCGGATTACACACGCGAGTTGATCAACCTCGGTGTCAAGGACACGATGGCGCGACGCGACGAGGTGCTGACATTCTTTGGTTGGAAACGGCCGCTTGCTGTCGACGAGCCTGAGTTGGGCGACGAAGCGGGCAGGCCTGACGCCACTACGCTACGCATCTGAGGTTGATAGCCGCGAAACCGAAGCTGACAGCGGGGTTGAACGTTCGGCCGTCAACAGTCGATCATGGGCCCGCATCTTCTTGACCAATCTTTTCGAGCAGCGAATCGGCCGCCTTGATCCAGGCAGGGTCGACGCCCTCGGCTTTCCTGTAGATGGTTTGTGCGTAAAGTGCGTGCTTGCGAGCCAGCGCAAGCTGGTTCGTCTTCAGATAGAGTTCGGCCAGTGTCTGGTGGGCCTTGCCGATATGCGGGTGGCCGGGCTTGTAGCTGGCTTCGTCTATCTGCAGCGCTTCCAATCCGTTGCGTTCCGCTGCGTTGAAATCGCCCACCATTATTTGAACGTGAGCCAGATTGAACAACGCAGTCGCCGTTTGCGGGTGAGTCTTGCCCAGCGTCTGTCGGCGGATCTGCAATGATCGCTCGAGATTCTTGATCGCCTTTTCCGGTTTCCCCTGGGCGAGGAACAGATGGGCCTGGTTGTTCAGCGCGACCGCATAGGCGGGATTCATTTCACCGGTCGACTGGCGCTGCATGTCAAGCGTCCTTTCAAATGAGGCGGACGCTTCGTCGAGCTTGCTGTTGCTTTGTTGTGCGGTTGCCAGGTTTCCCCAAAGGGTGGCCATGGTCGCGGCGGGAATATTGGAGCCTTGCGCCGCCGCGAGCGCCTTGTGACTGATGTTCTCACTGCGCACGAAATCCCCGCCGTCGATGAGCAGGCCCGCGAAATTGGTCAAGGCATCGACGCGCAAGTCCGCAGCGCGCTGCGACGGATCGGTATCGATCAGATCGAGTGCAAGTAGGAAATGTTTCTCGCCTTCCTTGAAATCGCTCCGCCACCAGTCGATGACTCCAAGCGCGGTGATGGTCTCGGCAATGTCGAGCTTTGATCCATGTTGCTGGCGCAAAGCAAGCGCCTTTTCCAGTTGTTCGTGCGCCGGTTCGATTTCGCCGAGGTTCTGCAGGGCAAAGCCGATCGCATAGCGCATGTCGGCTTCCAGTTGCGGTTGTCCCTTGAAGCGCGTTTCGATGTTGGCAATGGATTGCTTGATCGCGCCGATCAGGCTGGCCGGCCCGGAGTTCTCATAGGGATCGGCACGGCCGATCATCTCGACCAGGAACTGCTTCGCACTCTGCGCGCGGCTGGCTTCCTGCATGGCCAGGTCACGTTGTCTTTGTGCCTCGTGAGCCTGCAGGCTCACCGCGATCAGGCCAATGATCAAGGCCACAAACGCAAAGGTGGTCGCAGCCACGGCGAGGCGATGTCGTGCAACGTATTTGCCCGCCCGATAGATCCGTGACGCTCCGCGTGCCTTGACCGGCAGGCCCGCCAGGTATCGCCCGATATCCGCAGCGAACGATGCTGCGCTCGTGTAGCGTTGTTCCGGTTGCTTGCGCAGGGAGGTCATCACGATGCGATCGAGATCACCGCGCAACTTGCCGCGCAACCTGCGCTTGTCGTCCAGACCCACCGGTGGCGTTGCGCGCATCATGGCCACGCGCGAGCTTGGATCGGGTGGAATCGTTTCGCAGACGCTGCGTTCGATTTCGCCGGGCGACAGGCTGTAGGTCGTGTACGGCCGGGAGCCGGTCAGCAACTCGTAGAGAAGGATGCCGAGCGAATAGACATCGCTGGCGACGCCGATTTGCTGGCCACGGATCTGTTCCGGACTGGCGTAGTCGGGTGTCAGCGCGGTCAAGCCCGGAACGGTCGCCGGCAGTTCGGCCGCGAACTCGTCCGCGCGCAAGATCTTGGCAATGCCGAAGTCGACCAATACGGTGCGCCCGTCACGAGTCGCGAGCACATTCGCCGGCTTGATGTCGCGGTGGACGATGCCTTTCTTGTGCGCGACTTCGAGCGTCATGCAGATTCCCTGAAACAATTTCAGGCGCGCCTGCAGATCCAGCGAATGGTGATCGCAGTAGCTCGTTATCGGTTCTCCATCGATCAGTTCCATCACCACATACGGCGTGCCCTCGCTGGTCGTTCCGCCATCGATCAGACGTGCGATGCCGGGATGCTCGAGGCTGGCGAGGATCTGGCGCTCAGCGGTAAACCTCTGCAGTGCCGGCGCGCTGACCAGATCCTGCAGGAACAGCTTGATCGCGACCTCCTGCTCGAACGCGCCATCGGCGCGGCGCGCCCGGTACACCGCGCCCATGCCACCACGACCGAGTTCGCTGATCAGCTCATATCGACCAATGCGTTTGCCGATCCGATCGGGTATCGGCGGGGATGTCGGGCTGCTTTCGAGGAAGTCACCGCATGCGGCCGCCGCAGCGGCCATTTTCTGCAGGGCCTCGATCAATCGCGGATTGTCGCCGCAATGGTTCTGCAGCCAAGCCGAACGCGCGTCCTCGGGTTGCTCAAGGAAAGCCGTGAGGTGGGTCAGGATCTGGGAATCCAGCGTATTCGGTGTGGGGTCGGACGGCATGAGGTGGTTCAACGGTGCCAGGTGTCAGTGTCGCATGAAGGCTGCGGAGCCAGGATGACCGTATTGGAATGGGCGCTGGTTTGTCGAGGACGCTGCGCATCCACATCGGGATATCGGCACCGTTGAACTCGTCACGCGGGGCCGGTTGTTGCGCCGGTGAAGGCAGCCATGCCAATCGGCAGTTGCGCATCATCTTGGCGAGCGTAGTCTTGGGCGCTTGTCACTGGCCACCCGGGGAGTTTGACGATGCGCCGTAACGTGCGACCACTTGCTTGCGGTCTAATACCACTGTTGATGACCGTGGCCGGGGGCATGAACGCCGCGGCTGCGTCCGACAAGGCCGCCTCGATGCTGGGATTCAGCGATCAGGCAGCAACCGCGCAGCGCGCGCTGGAGCAACGCTTCGATGCCGAACTCAAGGCTGACGACCAGCGTGAATGGATGCGCCAGATGTCCTCGCAACCGAACCATGTGGGTTCACCACATGACAAGGCCAATGCCGAGTTCATGCTGGCCAAGTTCAAGGAGTGGGGCTGGGATGCGCGGATCGAAACCTTCGATGTGCTTTATCCGACGCCGAAATCACACACGCTTGAACTCGTAGAGCCGACGCGCTTCACGGCCGCGCTGAAGGAGCCGCCGATCGACGGCGATTCGACTTCATCAAATACCGCAGACGCCTTGCCGCCGTACAACGTCTACGGTGCCGATGGCGATGTGACGGCCGAGCTGGTCTATGTCAACTACGGCATGCCGGATGACTACAAGGAACTCGCCCGTCAGGGCGTCGAGGTCAAGGGCAAGATCGTCATCACCCGTTACGGCCACGGGTGGCGCGGACTCAAGCCCAAGCTCGCCTTCGAGCATGGCGCGGTCGGCTGCCTGATCTATTCCGATCCGCAAGGTGACGGCTATTTCGCCGGCGATGTCTATCCCAAGGGCGGTTATCGTCCGGCCGATGGCGTGCAGCGGGGTTCGGTGCTCGACATGATCCTGTATCCGGGTGATCCGCTGACCCCGGGCGTCGGTGCCACGGCCAAGGCCAAGCGACTGGCGCTGACCGATGCGGTGACCATCCTGAAGATTCCGGTGATGCCGATCTCGTATGCCGACGCACAACCGTTGCTGGCCGCGCTCGATGGTCAGGTCGTACCCAGGGACTGGCGCGGAGCCCTGCCGCTGACCTATCACATCGGTCCCGGACCGGCGAAAGTGCATTTGAAAATTGAATCGGAGTGGACGCGCAAACCGGTCTACGACGTGATCGCGATGATGCGCGGAGCAACCACCCCTGATCAGTGGATCGTGCGCGGCAATCATCATGATGGCTGGGTGTTCGGCGCCTGGGATCCGCTGGCCGGCAATGTTGCGATGCTGGCCGAGGCGAAAGCCATTGGCGCGCTGGTAAAGCAGGGCTGGAAGCCTGCGCGCAGCCTCGTCTATGCGAGCTGGGATGGCGAGGAACCGGGCCTGCTCGGCTCGACCGAATGGGTCGAGGCGCATGCCGATGAGCTCAAGCGCAAGGCGGTGCTGTATGTGAACTCCGATACCAACAGTCGTGGTTTCCTCGGCGTCGAAGGCAGTCATTCATGGCAGCGCATGATCAACCAGGTGGCTGCCGATGTGCGCGATCCACAAACCGGCGTCAGCGTCGACCAACGCCTGCGCGCGGCATTGCAGGTTGATGCGTTCGAAAACCCGAGCCCCGAGAGCCAACGGGTTGCCAGGCTTGCGGCCAATGGAAGCGACTTGCCGATCGGCGGCATGGGATCAGGCTCCGATTACAGCGCGTTTCTGCAACATGTCGGCATCGCCTCGCTCAATATCGGCTATGGCGGTGAGGACGAGCAGGGAGGGGTTTACCACTCGGTGTATGACTCGTTCGATCACTACGAGCGCTTCGGCGATCCCGGCTTTGCCTACGGCGTGGCACTCGCACAAACCGGTGGCCGCATCATGTTGCGGGTCGCCAATGCCGACGTGCTGCCGCTGCGCTTTGGTGATTTCGCCGAAACCGTGGCGGGCTACGCCGACGAAGTGCACAAGCTGGCCGACGCCGCGCGCGAGCGCAGCGACGTACTCGTTCAACTGATCGACAGCGGTGCGTTCAAGCTGGCCACCGATCCGGCCAAGCCATTGCTGCCTCCAGCGCGCGAGGACAACGTTCCCTACATCGATTTTGCGCCGCTCGACAACGCACTCGTGCGCCTTGCGCGCAGCGCCAAGGCCTACGACGGCGCACTTGCGGAAATCCAGACGGCCGGCATGAATCTGTCGGCAAGGCAGCGCGCGGATCTGAACGCGTTGCTGCAGGGCATGGAGCAGGCCCTGCTCGATGCCAAGGGCTTGCCGGGCCGACCCTGGTTCCAGCATTTCATCTACGCGCCGGGAATGACCACCGGCTACGGCGTCAAGACCCTGCCCAGCGTGCGTGAGTCGATCGAGGATCGGAACTGGGATCTCGCCAGCCAGGGCGTGATTCGAACCGCAGGCGTTCTCGATGCCTACAGCCTGCGCGTCGAGCGGGCGACGCTGGCGTTGAACTTGAAGTAAGTCGGACAGTCGATCGGCATCACGGATTGGATTCGGGTGTCACCCGGATCATTCACGGGAGAGTGAGGGATGGGATTCAACAAACGGGCCGCGTTTTTTTTGGTTGTCACCACCTTCGCGACCAGTATCGCCAGCGCGAAACCCGCGGCGGATACGGGGAATTCGTCGCCAACCGATATCGCCTCGGCGACCCGCGGCAGCGAGCACATCGCCGGTTTCTTCGATGTCTATCGCGACGATGCGAAAGGCCGGGTCCTGCTCGGCGTACACGCGTTCGATCAGCCGTTCCTGTTGGTCAGTTCATTGCCCTGGGGCGTCGGCTCCAACGACATCGGCCTTGATCGCGGCCAGAGCGGTGAATCGCATCTGGTCGAGTTTCGCCGGGTCGGGCCACGTGTCCTGCTGGTCGAGGACAACACGCGCTTTCGCGCGCTGTCGGCGAATCCGGACGAGGCCTTGAGCGTTCGTCAGGCCTTTGCCGAATCGGTGCTCTGGGCAGGCGACATCGTCGGCGAAAACAAGGGCGGCAAAGGCGACGTCGTCATCGATGTCAGTTCGTTGCTGACGTCTGATCGCCACGGCATCGCACGGCAGCTCGATCAGAGCGCGCAAGGCAAATACGAGATTGATGACAAGCGCAGCGCGGCGTTGCTGGCCGATGCCAGGAGTTTTCCGGACAACACCGAACTCGAAGCGCTGCTGACTTTCAAGGGTCCGGGCGAGGCCGAATATGTCAGAGACGTTGCGCCGGATCCGGCGAGTTTGAGCGTGCGCCAGCATTTGAGCCTGGTGCGCCTGCCGGAAGCCGGCTTCAAGCCACGCGCCTACCATCCCGGCTCAGGCTCTTTCAGCACTGGCTATTTCGACTATGCGCAGCCGCTGGCATCGAGTATCAACGTTCGCCTGCAGCCGCATTTCCGTCTCGACAAGGTTGATCCCGATGCGGCACACAGCGCGGTTCGCAAGCCAATCGTGTTCTATGTCGATCGCGGAGCGCCGGAGCCGGTGCGTTCGGCCCTGCTCGAAGGCGCCAACTGGTGGAAGTCCGCTTTCGAGCAGGCTGGTTTCAAGGATGCGTACCGGGTTGAGTTGCTGCCTGAAGGCGTCGATCCGATGGACGTGCGCTACAACCTGATCACATGGGCGCATCGCTACACACGCGGCTGGTCGTATGGTGGTGCGATCGTCGACCCACGCAGCGGCGAGATCATCAAGGGTTCGGTGACGCTTGGTTCGCAGCGCGTGCGCCAGGACATCCTGATTGCGGAAAGCCTGCTCGCGCCGTATGACAAGTCGAATGCAGCGGAATTGAAAGGCGAGGCCGAGCAGATGGCACTCGCACGCCTGCGCCAGTTGGCCGCGCACGAGGTCGGCCATTCGCTCGGATTCGCGCACAACTTCGCCGCCAGCCGTCACGGCAATGGCTCGGTCATGGATTACCCTCATCCCTTGTTGAAACTCGGCGCCGATGGCGCGATTGATCTTGATCATGCCTATGGCGTCGGGCTCGGGCCATGGGACTTTTTTCTCGTTGCGCATGCCTACCAGCAATTCGCGCCGGGAACCGAAAACGCCGCGCTGGCAAAACTGCGCAGCGACATCGCCAAGGCCGGGTTCCGCTATCTCAGCGATGCTGATGCGCGCGGGCCCGGCGATGCCGAAGTCGATGCCTTGCTCTGGGATTCGGGTGCCGACTCCGTGGCCGCTTTCGATTCACTGATGGCGGTGCGGCGCAAGGCGCTCGACAATTTCTCGATCGGCGTCTTGCCACCCGAGCGCCAGGTTGGCGAACTCGAAGCGCGACTGGTGCCGGTCTATTTGCTGCATCGCTATCAGACCGAAGCCGTGGCACGCCTGCTCGCAGGCTCGACCTATGCATATTCCGAAGCGGCCGATGGCCAGGCAGGCACCCGGATTGTCGCTGCCGAAAAACAGCGCGCGGCGCTTGATCGCCTGATTGAAACCTTGCGTGCAGAGCAACTCGCGCTGCCTGCGAACGTGCTCGATGTGCTCACGCCACCGGCCAACGAGTACGCCCGCAACCGGGAATATTTCGCCACGCGCACGGCGCCGCTGTTTGATCCGATGGCGGCCGTCGAAGCCGCCGCCGCGCAGACGACGACGTTCCTGTTCGCGCCCGAGCGCCTCAATCGTCTCGCCTGGCAACATGCGCGTGACGCGGGCCAGCCCGGTGTGGGCGAAGTGCTCGATGCGACATTCCACGGTACCTGGCAGCGAGGCGAATCATCCACAAGACAGCCAGCCGGCCAGGCCGTGCAGAGCGCCGCGAACTGGGTCGTGCTGGATGCGTTGCTGCACACCCTCGATAGCGGAAACCTGCACGCTTCGGTTGAAGCCGAGGTGCGTGCGGCACTGCGAAACTTGCAAGGCTGGCTGGCGAAGAATGCGGGTCGCGACAGCGATGCGGCGAGTCGCATGGAGGCATCAGGCCTGATCGGAAAATATCTCGCCGATCCGAAATCGGTCAAACTGAGGCCGTTGCCGGTGATTCCACCCGGTGCGCCGATTTGAGCGCGTCTTCTGGCCCCGCGTGCCCGAGCTTGGTCATGGCCGGATCCGTTCGCGGTGATCTTCGCAACCGCACGGAGTCCGACGATCCGATGCTTGCTAAAATGGATCTTCGTGGAAGCCAGTGGGTGATTCTGAAGCGTTGGTACCGGCGAAACCGGTGCAGAACAGGGTTTTGCGGATTACAGAGTTGTCCGGAGATTTGACTTGCCTTGTTGACGGTGACTTCAGTGAGGCTTCCTCAGCGTTTGCTGGTTGCCTGCCGATTCCCCCGTTCACCCCCAAGGCTGACGCATCGTTCTGGAGTGCGGCGCATTCTTCGCACGCGGGTTCCGTAGGTTGGTGCTGAGCACAGCGAAGCCCAACGAGGTGCGATCTTTCCTCCGCGTGACGTAGAACGTGCCGGAACAACCGTTGGGCTTCGCTGTGCTCAGCACCAACCTACGATGGAAAGCGCTCACCGATAGTTTGCCGAAAAAGCTACGGATTGTGACCGAATGACCCACACGACTTCACGAAGACCCGCTAAAATGAGCCGATGAATCAGAGCAATTCCGGATCTGGATTGGCAGCTCGTTGGCAGGCCGTGCGCGAGCGTGTCGATGCGGCGTGTCGTGCCGCAGGGCGAGAGCCGTCCGAGGTCACCATCCTGCCGGTCAGCAAGACGTTTCCGATCGAGGTGATCCGCGAGGCGGTCGGCCTCGGCCTGCATCGCTTCGGCGAAAACAAGGCACAGGAGATCAAGGCCAAGTTCGCGCCGTTGGCCGATTGCGCGATCGCGTGGGTCATGATCGGTCATTCGCAGACCAACAAGGTGAAGGAGGTCGCGCGCTACGCCAGCGAGCTGCAGTCACTTGATCGCCTTGAGCTGGCCGAAGCGCTGCACAAGCGCCTGCAGATCGAGGGCCGCGCGCTTGACGTGCTGGTCCAGGTCAAGACCTCGTCCGAGGAAACCAAGTACGGATTGCCCGCCGACGAATTGCCGGGATTCCTTGATGCATTGCGTGGCTTCGATACGCTGCGCGTGCGAGGTTTGATGACTCTGGCCGTGCATTCCGGCGACGAGTGTGAGGTGCGTGCGTGTTTTCGCATGCTGCGCGAGTTGCGTGATCAGGCGAGGATCGTCGGTCACGATGTGGCACGCCTGTCGATGGGCATGAGCGGGGACTTCGCACTGGCCATTGCCGAGGGCTCGACTGAAGTCCGCATTGGCACGGCTATCTTTGGCGAACGCGCGTATCCGGATTCGTACTATTGGCCGGAACGCTCACCTGCCTCTTGAGTGCAGTTTGCGGTGTGTACTCATCGTTGTTTTCGACTGCTCACGACCCGCGCTTGCGCGGCTGATTCCCGTGAGGTTCCACTCGGGCGGGCAAGCCACGCTGCGTGCTATGTTTCGCGCGCCGTTGGCGATTGCGCAGCCGGCAAACAGCACAGGAGTCGACCGATGAGCCCGTTCGCGTTTTCGGCGCATGCCAGGACTTCGCCCGCACCGCACGCAGTGGTTTCGATGTTGCTTGTGCTGATGCTGCTTGCGCCTGGACTTGCGCTGTCGGTCGAGAAAAAACCATTCATGCCGGCGGATCTGATGGCTCTGCACACGGTCAGCGACCCGCAACTGGCGCCCGATGGCAGCTGGGTGGCCTACGCGGTGGATGTCCGCGATGGTGAACAAGACAAGACCATCAGCAACCTCTGGATGAGTAGCTGGGATGGCAAGCGCAATCTGCAGCTGACCCGATCGGTTAAGGGTGCATCGAGCCCGCGCTGGAGCCCCGACGGACGCTCGCTGGCGTTCCTTGAGGCGCGCGGTGATGACAATGCGAAAGCACAGGTGTGGCTGCTTGATCGCGACGGTGGCGAAGCGCGCCAGCTGACCAGGTTGCCCGGTGGTGTGGATGAATTTGAATGGAGTCCGGATGGCAAGCGTGTGGCCTTGATCGGCGCAGATGTCGACCCGGATGAGCCCGCTGCCGATGCAAAACCGGAAGCAAAGGAACTGTTGCCGAAACCGATCGTGATTGATCGGTTCCAGTTCAAGGATGACAAGGTCGGCTACCTGCGCCGGCTGCGCAGCCACCTTTATGTGTTCGATCTGGCATCCGAAAAAGCGACCTTGTTGACGCCGGGTGACTTCGACGAAGAAACCCCGGTGTGGTCGCCTGACAGTCGTCGCATTGCCTTTGTCAGCAAGCGCGAAGGTGACCCTGATCGCAATGAGAATACCGATATCTATGTGGTCGCCGCCGAGGCTGGCGCAAGCGCCCGTCGCCTGACCGACTATCCCGGTGCAGACAGTGATCCGGCATGGAGTCCGGATGGCAAGCAAATCGCTTTCCTGCGCGGAGGTCCGGACAAGTATCGCGAATATGATCCAGCGCAGATCGCCGTGCTGTCGGTCGACGGCGGCGAAGTCCGCATCCTCGCCGCTGGACTGGATCACGCCGTCAGCGATCTGGCCTGGAGCACTGACGGACGTTCGCTGCTGTTCCTGCTTGAAGACGATTGCAGCCGACAGCTCGCCAGCATCACCGTCAAGGAAGAAAGGATTGTTCGCCTGAGCGAAGGCCAGGCGATGGCGCAGGGGTTTTCATCGAAAGGCAAGCGCATTGCACTGCTGTTGTCGCGACCGGCGCAGCCCGGCGAGGTGTTTGCCTTCGAGCAGGGCCAGGCGCGTCCACTCTCCAAGCAAAACGACACGCTCGTCGCGCGCCTGCAACTGGCACCGGCTGAAGGTTACGAAGCAACCGCCAGCGATGGAAACATCGTCCATGGAGTGTTGGTGAAGCCGATCAACTATCAGGCCGGAAAGAAATATCCGACTGTGCTCTACCTGCATGGCGGCCCCGTCGGCCAGGACGGGTTCGGCTTTCACTTTATTGCGCAGATGCTGGCGGGTGCGGGCTATGTCGTCGTGCAACCCAACTACCGCGGCAGTTCGGGTCGGGGACGCGATTATTCACGCTCGATCTGGGGCGCCTGGGGCCACATGGAAGTGCTCGATGTGCTGGCCAGTGTTGATCACGTCGTCGCCAGTGGCCTGGCTGATCCCGATCATCTCGGCATTGGCGGCTGGAGCTATGGCGGCATGCTGACCAACTACACGATCGCCAGCGATACCCGCTTCAAGGTGGCGATCAGCGGCGCTGGCATTTCCAACATGCTGGCCGGCTATGGCACCGATCAGTACACGCGTCAGTACGAGCTCGAATTCGGTACGCCGTGGGAAAACATGGACAAGTTCCTGGCTGCCTCGGAACCGTTCTTCCATGCGAACCGGATCAAGACCCCAACCCTGTTTCTGTGTGGCGAGAAGGATTTCAACGTGCCCTTGATCAATTCCGAGCAGATGTATCAGGCACTCAGCAGTCTCGGCATCGAGACGCAACTGGTGATCTATCCGGGACAGCATCACGGGCTGAAGAAACCCAGTCACGAGGTGGATCGCCTGCAGCGTTTCCGTGACTGGTTCGCCAAGCGTCTGTAGCGGGAAGAATTTCCCGAAGAATCTGTGCGAGCGATTTCAATCTGAGTCGCGGTGAGAAAAATTTGTGGGAGCGACTTCAGTCGCGATGCTCTTTCGGCGGGAGCGACTTTGGTCGCGATGCTCTTTTTGTGGGAGCGACTTCAGTCGCGATGCTTTTTCTTCGGCATGGTGCAAGAGCATCGCGACTGAAGTCGCGTCCCAAAGTGACCGTTGCGGCGCTTGCGCCTCATGCATGCGGCCACGCCGATGCATCAATGGTTTCGCGATAGGCGTGATACGTCGCATAGGCGAGCCACGGCATCACCAGGCCGAGTCCGAGCAACCCGCTGGCGAAACCGAGAGCGGTCAGCACGCAAATAATCACCGCCCATTCGAGCATGACCCCTTTGTTCCTGAGCACCGCATGGATGCTCGAAAGGCAGGCGGTGACCATGTCGACCTCGCGGTCGGCGATCATCGGCAGCGAGAACGCGGCGATCGAGAACGTAATCGCCGCAAATACCGAACCGATCAGCGAGCCGACCAGCAGGAACTCGAACAACACGTGCGTATTGCCTTCCTGATCAGGAAAGAACGCGATCAGCATCATCCCCGAGCGCGACCAGATCAGCACGATGACAAACTGGATCAGGGCAAAAATACTCGCATGACCGAGTACGCGCTTGGCGACCACGAATGAATCCGCAAGGCGCGGTTGGCGACCGGCGAGCAGGCTCCGGCTGACCGAGTACAGCCCGACGCCGATCAAGGGCGCAAAGAAGACGAAGCCGGACAGCAGAACCGCGAGCAGGGCAAAGCGGCCCAGCGACCAGGCAAACCACGATATGGCGGCGCTGACCAGCACGATGACGGTGCCGAACAGCGCGCTCAAACCTGGCGCCCGGCGCAGATCCTGCCAGCCGAGTCTGAGCCAGCGCCACGGTGCATCCAGTTCCAGCTGATGACACGGCGTCACGAACGGCTGTGGCACCGGCTCGGGATCGTTGCCTTTTTCCCCGGGAAGATCACGCACGCCTGTCACCCTCCAAACCATGAACTCGTATGCATGAACTCTACAGGCAGTTGCATCGATCGGCGCTCCCGGTCTGGGATCGACGCGACCGGCCCGGGTGCATCGACCCGCGGATACGGCACGAGTGGACTTCCAGTCCGACCGTGCGGTATTGGTGGCTTGCGGGATTCGTTGCGATTGGTTTGTTATCCGTGGCGGTTGGTCTTCATGTACTCGACGCGCCGGAATCTGAGTGCCGTCCAGTCGGCATCGATGGCGATCTGTCTCACGCTCTCGAAGCCCGCCCGGCGCAGCGCGTCCCAGCCGTTGTCGCGATTGAATTCGCAGTGGTGCTTGCGCGAGGTTGCTTTCGGATAGGCGAACCAGAGCAAGACATCGCCGCTTGCCTTGGCAACGAGCAAGCCCGAGATTGTGTCGACCTCGATCTGACGCGTGGCGAAGACGAGTGCGAATTGAACAGCGGCGACCGTGTGGGGATCGCGCTGAATGACAACGCCCTTGAGCGTCTCGATCTCGGCCTCAAACGACGCCGGTGCGTTGACCACGAGAATCTCGCGCTGATCCTTCAAATTCAATTTCTCGAAGACGGATTTCACCTATTCCTCCGCTGTGTCCAGGTAGATCGGCAGATCGCTGTTGCGGTGAAAGGCAAAGATGAGGTTGGTCTGGATGTGCGCGACCTCCTCGCGTTCGGTAAACATGCTCAGGGTCAGCTCACGCAAGTGATCGGCATCGCGGGCGACCACATGCACGAGGAAATCATCGGCCCCGGCCACATGGTAGTAGGCAAGGATTTCGGGCCGGGTCGCCATGTGCGCGACAAAGCTGTCGATCGACGCGCGCGAATGCCGGCTCAAGCGCACCGCGACCATGGCCTGCAGGCTGATGCCGATCGCGGCCGGCAGGACTTCCGCATGGAATCCCTGGAGCACGCCGGACTCACGCAATCGACGCACCCGCTCAAGCGCAGTCGAGGGGGCGACGCCGGTCATTTCGGCCAGTGTCTTGTTCGGCAGCCGCGCATTCTTCCGCAGAAGTCGCAGCAGGTCGATGTCGGTTCGATCGAGCGCCATGGAATCGTCCGGTTGCGGAATTAAATTCGGTGTGCGGCCCTTGAGGCATCCATTGTTTCATCATGGCCTCCCGTTTGAAACAATCCAGCTCCGGAGACCGCATGCGCCGCATTGAAACCCTCAGCGTCCACGCCGGCCGTGATGACTTCGCCAGCCTCGGAGTGCACGCCGCACCGATTGATCTGTCGACGACTTACCCGGTCCACGATCTGATCGCGGGGACTGCCAGTTTCGATGCCCTGGTCAGTGGCGCGGCGAGTGCCGCCAACCCGATCTACGCACGCTTGCACAACCCGACCGTGGCGCGCACCGAACAGGCGATTGCCGCACTTGAAGGCAGCGAAAGTTGCGTTGCATTCGGTTCGGGCATGGCCGCGCTGAGTGCCTTGTTGCTGGCCCGCCGCGCCATCGGATCGCACGTGCTTGTGGTGCGGCCGATCTACGGCAGTGCCGATCATCTGCTTGCGTGCGGAACGCTGGGACTGGATGCCGAATTCGTCGCTGTCGGAGAGATTGCCAGCAAGCGCCGCGCCGATACCAGCTTGATCATCATCGAGACACCGGCCAATCCGACCCTGAAGCTTGTCGATATCCGCGCCGTGGTCGCCGCAGCGGGCGACGTGCCGGTGATGGTGGATTCCACGTTTGCCACCCCGATCCTGCAAAACCCGATGGCGCTCGGTGCACGCTACGTACTGCACAGCGCGACCAAGTTCCTCGGTGGTCATGGTGACGTCATCGCCGGGGTCATTTGCTGCGCGGATGCCGATGCCATGCCGCTGCGCCAGATGCGTGCCCTGACCGGTGCCTTGCTGCATCCACTCGCTGCCTATCTGCTGCAGCGTGGCCTGGCGACCCTGGCCTTGCGCGTTGAGCGAGCGCAGTCCAACGCGATCCAGATCGCCGAGCGACTTGCCGGCCATCGATCAATTGCCAAGGTGTACTTTCCCGGATTTGCCGAATGCGCAGAGGCGCATCTGGTAGGCAGTCACGCTGGCGCGCAAATGCGCGGTCCGGGTGCGCTGATGGCAATGGAACTGCATGGTGGATTCTCCGCCGCCGCCGCCGCGATGGCGGCAGTCAAATTGATCACCCCGGCTGTGAGTCTCGGCTCGGTCGACAGCCTGATCCAGCACCCTTCCGGGCTTACCCATCGCGTCGTCGACGAGCAGGCACGTGCAGCACACGGCATCACACCGGGGTTGCTCAGGCTGTCGGTTGGCATCGAGCATGTCGACGACCTCTGGGCCGATCTTGATCAGGCCTTGTTGAAGGCGGTGGGTGCAGCGCGCGTAGCGCCGACACGAGCCGCAATGCCGGCTTGAATGAGGTGTTGTGGAGCCAGACTGCAGCACGCCCATCGAAATCGACTTAAGGCGAATGGCACTTACTTAAGAGAAGAGGGTAAGGGGGGTGTGGAAGGGATACGCTTATCAAGTGGCACAACCGTCATGGCATGCAGAAGGTTCGCCAGACGTGTTGCGTGGCGAAGTGAAGGCTGGTTGACTTGACGAGCAGCCGTTCGGCTGATGTAAGGCACTTCCGGATCTTGCAGACAGGCAAGTAGCTCGCGATGTCTGGCGGAGGTGCGGGGGCCGACAAACTGTGATCCAGAGTAAGCTTTCAGCGCCAGAAGGATCAAGTCGGCTTGACTTCGGGACTAACCGGGTGGACGGAATCAACAGGTTCCCGCCTGCTCTCGCCGCTGCATGGTTTATTCTGCGTCGTGCTTTCGACTTGGCATCCGGCGATGAAGATATGCGTTGCGGCACTTTCCGCCACTCTTTTCTGCCTCGGCACGGCCCACGCGGCTGCGCCGGACCGTGTCTGGCTATCGCTCGGCGACCAGGCGTACCGGCTGCTGCAGCAAATCAATCCCCAGATCCAGGTGCAGGCCTCACGCGAGATCGAACACCGCGGCATGCCCGGTGTGGCGCCCGAACTCGTGCATGTTGTCCACGCGAGTCTGGAGGAGCGCGATGCCCTGGCGGGTGCCGTGCACCGCGATCTGCATCACTGTGGCGGTTTTGTCGCGCACGCTTCGCTGGTTGATACGCTGTCCTGGCTGGAGCCTCCAAGCCTGGCGATCACGCCCACTCGGCCGGGCTATGCCATCGACCAGCAAGTGCGCGTGCTGCCGATGCTTGCGGATGTCTCCGACAGTCGCATCGGTGCCGATATCCAGACCTTGTCCGCATTCCAGAATCGCTATTACAACGGATTGCATGGCGCCGAGGCCGCGGACTGGCTGGTGACGCAGTGGCAGGCGATTGCGGCCGATCGCAGCGATATTCATGTCGCCAAGGTGTACCGCGGCACCGATGCCATGCCAAGCGTGGTGTTGAGCATTGACGGCACGGATCTGTCCGCCCAAATCCTCGTGCTCGGCGCACATCTTGATTCGGTCAACTGGAATGACCGTGGTGGCGCTACGCACAGCAATGCGCGGGCACCGGGAGCCGATGATGATGCGTCGGGTGTGGCCGGACTCAGTGAAATCCTGCGTGCGATAGTGACACACGGTTTCCAGCCCCAGCGCAGTATTCACCTGATGGCCTATTCAGGCGAGGAATTCCGGACTCTATGGTTCGGGTTTCCTGGCCACCGACTACGCCAACAACCAGCGTGATGTGGTTGGCGTCTTGCAGTTGGACATGACCAACTACAACGGTTCAATCGCCGATATCTACATCATCGACGACTACACGGACGCCCAGCAGAATGCGTTCGTGGCGCAGCTGGCCGCGACCTATCTGCCCGACCTGCTGGTGGCACACAGCCTATGCGGCTACGGCTGTTCGGATCATGCGTCATGGACACAGCGCGGCTACGCGGCTTCGTTCCCGTTCGAGGCGAAGTTTGGCGAAGACAATCCCTGGATCCACTGGTCACTCGACACCTGGGCCAACAGTGGAAGCCAGGCCGAGCATGCGCGGAAATTCACGCGTCTTGGCCTGGCCTGGCTGGCGGAGTTGTCGGAGGAGGGGTCAGACCGGATCTTTGGTTCAGGCTTCGAGAATTGAGTACTGCGTCAATTGGAGTCGACGTTGATCTTTCAGTGTTTCGTGGGAGCGACTTCAGTCGCGATGCCAGGATTTTCATGCATCTTGCTCTCGCGGTATCCTTGGCGCAAAGCGGCTCACACGCTATTGATTTTGCATGTAAATAGTATTAAATGGATCTGTTCCTTTTCCCGCCAGCGGGCGAAGCGCTGAGTTGATGCATTTGCAGGTCGAATCAACAGCATCGCGGCTGAAGCCGCTCCCACGAAACGGCATCAGCGGTTCCCATTTACACCTACGTATAGTCTGGCAACAGATTTCCTGCCAGCAGATATCTGCTTGTCGCCGCGGCGCGCGGGCAAGCCCAAGGCAGGCTACCAGCGTGATGTCAGTATTTCGTGGGAGCGACTTCAGTCGCGATGCCAGGATTTTCACGCTTCTTGCTCTCGCGGTATCCCTCGCGCAAAGCGGCTAACGCGCTATTGATTTTGCTTGTACATAGTATTAAATGGAGTTGTTCCTTTTCCCACTAGCGGGCGAAGCGCTGAGTTGATGCATTTGCAGGTCGAATCAACAGCATCGCGGCTGAAGCCGCTCCCACGAAGCGGCATCGGCGGGATCCCGGGTACCCGCGTCAGAAAAATTTGAATTCGCAGGCTGCTGAAGTCCCACTGCGCCGAAATGCCGTGTTCAGGAGACGGCTCCCGAATCACCGTCGAACGTCTGGGGCAATTCGGAGCTTCGTTATTGGCTGTGTGAACCCGGCGGCAGTACGATCGAGGTTGCACTCAGTCGCTGATCGTGCGCGATGGGTCGGCAATTTCGAGCGAACGCAGCAAGGTGCTGGCCTGGGTTCGATTGCGCACATCGAGTCGTTCGAAGACCGCGCTCATGTGTGCCTTGACCGTGCGCTCCTGGATATCGAGGCGGTCGGCGATCTGCTTGTTGAGGAGGCCCTCGGCCACCAGCGTCAGCACGCGCAATTGTTGCGGACTCAAGCTTGCCAGACGGGTTGCCAGTTCGCGATCCTGGGCGGCTTCGCTGTTGTGGCGATCAAGCATCGGTGAGTGGGGTGGATCCTCGCAGGCAATCACGGCACGCAGCATGGCCTGGATCGCGGTGATGCTGCTGCGCTTCGGAATGAAGCCCGAAGCGCCGTAGGTCAAGGCGCGGCGCATGACCAGCGGATCGTCATTGGCCGAGATCATGACTACCGCGACCGATGGAAATTCGCTGCGCAGGCGGACCAGACCCATCAGGCCGTGACTGCCGGGCATGTGCAGGTCGAGCAGAACCAGATCGATGTCGCGTCGACTGCCGAGCACTTCGCGTGCGGAGTCGAGGCCGTCGGCTTCGACGATCTCGATGTCGTCTTCGAGGCTGCCAACCGCCTGCACGAGGGCGAGCCGGAACAGCGGATGATCATCGGCGACGAGGATGCGGGTCATCGGCAAAGGGTAACCGGTTAATAGTCCCCAGTCAGGCAACCACACCCAACTGGCTCAGGATCGAGCGCGCAGCCTCGCGTCCATCGAGCACGGCGCGGACAACCAGATCGGCACCGCGCACGTTGTCGCCGCCTGCGAATACCTTCGGGTGCGCGGTTTGCAATGGCAGGCGCGTTGGGCCGCCAACCTTTAGTCGTCCGTTCTTTTCGACTTCGATTCCGGCACTGGCACACCAATCCGGCGGGCTGGCGAGAAAACCAAACGAGAGAATCACGATGTCGGCAGGAATCGTTTGCGCACTGTCAGCGACGAGTTCGGCACGTGCGCGTCCGTCGCCATCGGCGATCAGTTCGGTGTCGGCGATCTCGACACCGTCGACGAAGCCATCGCCAACGATGGCCAGCGGTTGCGCAAGGAAGCGGAAGATCACGCCTTCGTCACGCGCGTTCTTCACTTCCTTGCGCGAGCCGGGCATGTTTTCCTCGTCGCGACGGTAGACGCAGGTGACCCGCTCGGCACCGAGGCGAACCGAGGTGCGCACGCAATCCATCGCGGTGTCACCGCCACCGAGGACGACGACGCGCTTGCCCTTGAGCTCTGGCAGGACATCATCTGCGGTTGCCGTGCCCAGTTGATGGCGCGCATTGGCGATCAGGAAGGGCAGGGCGACGATCACGCCCGACATATCCTGCCCCTGCAATTGCGCATCGACGGTGGTGTAGGCGCCGGTTGCCATGAACACCGCATCAAAGTCCTCGACGAGCTTGGCGAAAGCGATGTCGCGACCGACCTCGATACCGAGATGGAAGCGCACGCCTTGCTCTTCGAGCACGCGTCGGCGCATCTGCACGATGTCTTTTTCCAGCTTGAAGGAAGGAATGCCGAAGGTCAGCAGCCCACCGATTTCCTCGTAGCGGTCAAACACGTCGGCACTGACCCCGGCACGCGCCAGCCGATCAGCGGCGGAGAGTCCGGCCGGACCTGCGCCGATGATGGCGACGCGTTTGTCCGTCTTGCGTGATGCTTCGGGCGGACGCCAGCCGCGCCGGATCGCCTCGTCGGTGATCGAGCGCTCGATCGCGCCAATGCTGACCGCACCGAAGCCTTCCTCAAGCGTGCAGACACCTTCGCACAGGCGATCATGTGGACAGACCCGACCGCAGATCTCGGGCAGCGGATTGGTTTCATGCATCAGCGTGGCGGCATCCTCGACGCGACCTTCGCGGGCGAGTTTCAGCCATTGCGGAATGCGGTTGCCAAGCGGGCAGCCCCACGAGCAATACGGATTGCCGCAATCGATGCAGCGCGAGGCCTGGTCAACGCGCTCGCTGCCGACGAAATCGGCATGGATTTCGTTGAAGTTGACGATGCGGATCGGAATGCGGATTTCCGTGGGCAGGGCGCGGGGAAACTTGAGGAACGGAAACGGACGATCGCTCATGCCGCCTCCCGCAGTTCGGCGGACAGCGCGGCGAGGCTTGCCGCTTTCGGCTTGACCAGCCAGACCTTGTGCAGGACATCGCGGAAATCGCCGAACAACTGGCGTGTCCAGGCGCTGCCGGTGGCTTCGATATGCGCCTGCATCAGCGCGCGCAGATGTTGCAGGTGGTTCTCCATGCCTTCGAGCGAGATACGGTTGATGTCGACCAGCTCGTGGTTGTAGCGGTCGAAGAAGTCGCGCTCGAGATCGAGCACGTAGGCGAAGCCGCCGGTCATGCCCGCACCAAAGTTGAGGCCACTGCGACCGAGCACGGCGACGGTGCCGCCGGTCATGTATTCGCAGCCGTGGTCACCGAGCCCTTCGACCACCGCGATCGCGCCTGAATTGCGCACGGCGAAGCGTTCGCCGGCACGACCTGCGGCATACAGTTCACCGCCGGTGGCGCCGTAAAGGCAGGTGTTGCCGATGATGCTCGATTCATGCGCGACGAACTTCACCCCGGATGCCGGACGCACGACGATGCGCCCGCCGGTCATGCCCTTGCCGACACCATCGTTGGCCTCACCGGTCAAAACCAGATTGAGGCCGCCGACATTCCAGGCGCCGAAACTCTGTCCGGCCGAGCCTTCCAGATCGAGCGTGATGGGCGCGTCGAGCATGCCCTGGTCGCCATGCGCCCGGGCAATCTCACCCGAAAGTCGTGCCCCGATCGCGCGATCGACATTGCTGATCGCGTAGCGGAAAGTTCCGCCCGCACGATTGGCAACGGCTTCGCGGGTATCGCGTGTGGTGGCCAGCGCGAGCTCGGTCGCACCCGGCGCCAGCGGGCCGGCCACGCACACGTAGTTCGAGAGGCCCGTCGCATCGGCGCGGAAGAGCAGGCTGCTGAGGTCAAGCTTGGCCTGCTTGGCGGTGATGCCGGGCAGGATGTGCAACAGATCGGTGCGGCCGACCAATTGATGCAAGGAGCGCATGCCAAGTGTGGCCAGTCTTTCGCGCACGTCATCGGCAATGAACTGGAAGAAATGCTGGACCATCTCCGGTGCGCCGATGAAATGCTCGCGCCGCAGGATGTCGTTCTGCGTGGCGATGCCGGTCGCGCAGGAATTGAGATGGCAGATGCGCAGATATTTGCAGCCGAGTGCAACCATCGGGCCGGTACCGAAGCCAAACGAATCGGCGCCGAGGATCGCGGCCTTGATCACATCCAGCCCGGTTTTCAATCCGCCATCGGTCTGCACGATGACGCGTTCGCGCAGTCCGTTCATGACCAGGGTCTGATGGGTTTCGGACAGGCCCATTTCCCACGGTGTGCCGGCATAGCGGATCGAGCTGATCGGACTCGCGCCGGTGCCACCATCGTGGCCGGAGATAGTGATCAGGTCGGCACCCGCCTTGACCACGCCGGCAGCGATGGTGCCCACTCCGGCATGCGAAACCAGCTTCACCGAGACCAGCGCACGCGGATTGACTTCGCGCAGATCGTGGATGAGTTCGGTCAGATCCTCGATGGAATAGATATCGTGATGTGGCGGCGGCGAGATCAGCCCGATACCGGGTTTTGCATAGCGCAGGCGCGCGATCAGGCCATTGACCTTGTCGCCGGGCAGCTGGCCGCCTTCGCCCGGTTTGGCGCCTTGCGCAATCTTGATCTGCAACACCTCGGCGCTGGCCAGGTAGGCGGCGGTGACACCAAAGCGGCCCGAGGCGACCTGCTTGATCTTCGACGTCTTCTCGGTGCCGTAGCGGAGCGGATCCTCGCCACCTTCGCCCGAGTTCGAGCGTGCGCCGAGCCGGTTCATGCCGATCGCCAGCGCTTCGTGCGCCTCCGGTGAAAGTGCGCCGAGTGACATGCCGGCCGAGTCGAAACGCTTGAGCACGACTTCACGTGTCTCGACCTGGTCAAGAGGAATCGCGGTCGTGTCCTCGCTGAGGGCGAGCAGGTCGCGCAAGGTCGATGGCGGGCGCGTATTCACCGCCTCGGCATACTTGCGGTAATGGCGCGCATCGCCGGTGCGAACCGCGGTTTGCAGATGGCCGACCACGCCCGGGTTGTACATGTGGTATTCGCCATCCGGCAGCGCCTTGAGCAGGCCGCCGGCGGGCAGGGTGTAGTTGGGATTGCGCGAGCACGCAAGTTGCGCACGGTATTCGTTTTCGATGTCGACAAAACCGGCACCGCTGATGCGCGACGGTGTGCCTGGAAAACACATGTCGACCACTTCGCGATCGAGTCCGATGATCTCGAACAATTGCGCACCGCGGTAACCGGCGATGGTCGAGATGCCCATCTTGGAGAGGATCTTGAGCAGGCCCTTGCGAATGCCGTGGCGATAGGTGCGGCCAATCTCGTGCACGGTTTCGCTTTCGCCACCCTTGATTTCGCCGCGCTGGTTCATCGCGAACAGGGTCTGGTAGGAAAGAAACGGATACACCGCCGTCGCACCGAAGCCGATCAGGCAGGCGAAATGATGCGCATCACGTGCGGTGCCGGTTTCGACCAGCAGATTGCAGTCGCAGCGCAGTTGCTGGCGGGTCAGATGGGCGTGGATCGCGCCGGTCGCGAGCAGGGCGTGGATCTGGGTAAGGCCCGGCTGCGGATAGCGATCGGACAGCAATACCATCGCCGCGCCAGCGCGCACGGCATCTTCTGCCAGCTGGCAGATTGCCTGCAAGGCAGACTTCAAGCCGACTTCCTCGTCGTAGTAGAGATCGATGCGAACCTGGTGATCGACCAGATGCGGCAGGGCGAGCAACTGGCGCAGCTTGCGTTGCGAGAGCACGGGCGAACTGAGCAGGACCTGGCGTGCGCTGTCGGCCGACAGATCAAACAGATTGCCTTCCAGACCAATCTGCGAGACCAACGACATCACCATGCGTTCGCGCAACGGATCAATTGGCGGGTTGGTGACCTGGGCGAAGGCCTGGCGGAAGTAATCGTAGAGCGAGCGCGACTGCTGCGACATCACCGCGATCGGTGTGTCGTCACCCATCGAGCCGGTCGCTTCGGCGCCAGTTTCGGCCAGCGTCTTGAGCACGATGTCGCGCTCCTCGCAGGTCAGCGCGAATTGTTTCTGGAAGCGCGTCAGCATGTCCGCCGGCATCGGCTCGGCGGCAAGCGCGGGGTCGATCAGATGCGATTCGAGATAGATCACGCCATCGCGCAACCACTCACGATACGGCGCGCGGGCCGCATTGATACGATCAATCGCTGCGCTGTCGAGCAGGCGATGTTCAAGCAGATCCACCGCGAGCATCTGGCCGGGGCCGAGCCGGCCCTTGGCGATGATGTTCTGCTCAGGCACATCCCAAAGTCCGGTCTCGGAAGCGACGATCAGATGCCCGTCGTCACTCTGCGACCAGCGTGCCGGACGCAGGCCATTGCGATCGAGCGCGCATACGGCATGACGTGCATCGCACATGACCAGGCCCGCCGGGCCGTCCCAGGGTTCGGTATGCAAGGCGTAGTACTGATAGAAGGCTTCGAGATCCTGGTCGAGGTTTTCGTCGGCACTCCACGCCGGCGGTACCAGGATGCGCGTCGTGGCGAGCAGATCGATGCCACCTTCGACCAGCAACTCGAACATGTTGTCGAGGCTTTGCGAATCGGAACCGGTGCGACTGACATGGTCGCCGATATCGGAAATGTCGAGCAGCGGTGAATGCAGTTTCGGCTGACGTGCCTGTGCCCAATTGCGGTTGGCGCGGATGGTATTGATCTCGCCGTTGTGGGCGAGCATGCGGAAGGGCTGGGCCAGCTTCCAGTTCGGCAAGGTATTCGTCGAAAAGCGTTGATGAAAGGTGACCGCCGCACTTTCCAGTTCTGCCCGCTGCAGATCCGGAAAGACATCGCGAAGGCGACCCGGAGCGGCCATCGCCTTGTAGCCGATCGTCGCCGCGGCAAGGCTGACCACATAAAACGTCGCGTCGTCGACCAGGGCGAGTTCACTGCGACGACGCGCACGGAACAGGGCACGGTCGAACACGGCCTCGTCCATGCCGTCAACGGCGTTGACGAATATCTGGCGTATCCGGGGGCGCGTGGCGCGACCGAGTGGTCCGCAAGGTTCATCAACCACTGGCACGTCGCGCCAGCCCGCAGGATCCACGCCTTCCTCACGCAGGCACCGCTCCAACTGTTGCGCCGCAAGGTCGGCCTGGGCGTCGTCGCGATCGAGGAAAACCAGGCCGGCGGCGAAGCGTGAAGCGGGCTTTATCGAGGCCTCATTGGCCAATGCGCGCAGCCAGGTTTCGGCGCGATAGATCAGTACGCCGCAACCATCACCTGTGATGCCATCGGAATTGACTCCGCCACGGTGCGACATTTTTGCCAATGCAGCAAACGCCTGTGCGACAAGCCAGGCGCTGGCCTTGCCGTCGATGTTGGCGATCAAGCCGAAACCGCAACTGTCGTGTTCGAAAGCGGGATCGTACAGTCCGGTGGTCTGCAGCGGTGTCATTGAAGCATCCTGCGTGAAAGCCGGGCATGCCGATCCATGGCGGATTGCCCGACGAGTTCAACACGGCGGTTCCAGTCGCTGTGACATCGATCGAGGATCGACATGACTCCAATCAATCACAATTGCTGCGATGCGTCAAACTAATTGGACGTCCAAATGGTTCCACTCGAAACCGTTTCTCGATTCTGATTCGCACCGAACCTCAACCGTGAGAAGCCCCTCTTCTGCCGGGAGCTGTGTCTGGATCCCAACTTTTTGGCGTGGTGAGACTTCAGCGACCCATGCATTCAAGTGATACCTGCGCAGGCTCGTCACGAGCCGGCGATGCTTCGGGGGATGAGCGACTTCAGTCGCGATGCTCCCGCTTGCGGGCCGCTTTGCGGCAGGATAGCGCGAGAGCAGGGGTTGAAGCCCACGCATCGCGACTGAAGTCGCTCCCACGAAATACCGACATCGTGCCTGATTCGCACCGAACCTCAGCCGTGAGAAGCCCTTCTTCCGCCGAGAGCTGTCTCTGGATCACAACTTTTTGGCGCGCCGGGAGCTGCCTCTGGATCACAACTTTTTGGTGGGGCGAGACTTCAGCGCCTGTGCAGGCTCGTCACGTGCCGGCGATGCTTTTTCGTGGGAGCGACTTCAGTCGCGATGCTCCAGCTTGCGGGCCGTTTTGCGGCAGGCATAACGCGAGAGCAAGGCGTTTTGAAACCCACGCATCGCGACTGAAGTCGCTCCCACGAAATGCTGATCGCGCCTGAAGCGTGTCAGCGGCTTGTCCAGGCGTCGGGCCGAGAATCTGTCTACCGATGCCGAAAGCTGTGATCAAGAGAGGCTCCCGGCGGGAGATGCGCTGAATTGATACACCCTTCATTCCGACAAACGACAGGACGGCTATCCAAGCGTATCGAGCATTCCCGCAACCGCGCGCTTGAAGCGTGCTTCGAGTTCGGCATCGGCATCACCGGGCGATCCGAGGTCGATCCAGGTCGTGAGCAGTTGTTCAAGAGCGGCGTCGGGCGCAGGTGCATGGACTCCGCGCATGCGCGCAGCGAGCTTCTCAACCTGCAGATCCATGCGTCGCTGCCGATCTCCCTCGGCCGATTCGAGCCCGGCGAGTTGCTCCGCCTCGAGTACGCAATCACGGAGGGCATCGTGCTCCGCTTCAGCATCTGCAGCGCGGTTGGTTGAAACCTCGATGCGCGCCTGCAAGCTGTCGGCGGCGATGACGACGGGGGCCAATTGCGAGCGTGCGAGCGTGAATGCATCCGCATCGATCTGATTCGTTTCAGCTTGCGCAGCAAGTCGTGGTGCGCGATCCAGATGTCGAAACGGGCGCGGCGCTTGTCCTTGTCGAGTCTTGTCTTGTGCTTGTCGAGGGCATCCTGGGCGGCAAGGTAGCGTTGCCTCAATGCAGGATCACTGGCGCCCAATGCACGCCATGCGGATTCGATGCGCTGAACTTCGCCACGCTCCGGTGCGCTGTTGGTGCTCGCCAACGCCTCGAGTTCGACGCACAGATTTTCGGCGGATTCGATTGCCTGGCGATCCTGAGCGGTTCGTTCGGCGCGCTCGTTGTCGGCGCGACCGAACACCGCATCGATGGCGCTGCGGAAAGCCTTCCACTGGGCCTGATCGCGAGCGCGTTTGCCATTGCCGGCCGCCTGCCAGAGCTTCTGCAGGTCACGCGCCTGGTTCATCGCCGTGCGCGTGTCGGATTGTTCCGCCAGCGCTTCGGCGCGCGTGACCAGGGACGCCTTCGCCATTTCGATTTGCGTGTGTTGGGCCTTGATCCGCTCGTCGATGATGCCGAGCACCTGCTTGAGTTCGGCGGCGAGATTCTTGCGTTCGCGCGGATTGACGCGATCAAGCGCACGCAGGCCGTCAACGCCGCGCTTGCGCATGTCGGCGAGCGCGCGCCAGTCCGGATTCTCGAGGGCTACCGCGGTGCGCGCTTCGGCGATGAGCAGGCTGGTTTCTCGCTTCCTTGCTTGCGCAGTTCATCACGCTTTTCGAAATACGGTTTGGCCGGTTCGATGGCCTTGTGGCAGAGCGCACGGAAGCGGCGGTCGATGCCTTCATTGGCCCGTTCGGGACGAGCCTCGAGCCGATCCAGTGTCGCCCATTCGACCTGGATTTCGCGTACGCGCGTCGCCAGCGCATCCGGATGCAGGCCCGTTTCGGGCAGCACCTCAAGTTCCTCGCACAACTGTTGGCGGCGATTGCCATCGCCCCAGCGTTGCCATTGTTGAATTCTTGCATAATCACTTTCAACATCGGCCAGTGCTTCGCGCAGGGCCGGTGGGATCGTCTGGAATCCACGCCGCAACTGGCTCATGTGCGCGTGAGCCTTGTGCGCTTCGGCACTCTTGCCTTCGGCAATCGCCGTTGCGGTTTGCTGGATGGCGAGGTCGAACTTGCCGATCAATTCCTTTTGTTCGCGCTCGCGCCCCCCCCCCCCCCCCCTTGCCCGCGCCGCCCCTTCGGCCGCCGAGGGCTTCGCGCTCGACGTCAATCACGGGCGCGGCAACGGTTGCGACCGTTTCAGGCTTCATCGCGGCGATCTGCGCACCCAGTCGGGTGAAGCGTACCGAGACGCTGGATCCATGTTCATCGTCGGCATCGGCGAAGCCTGCGTGCAATTCGCCAAGCTCGTTGAACCGTAGCTGCAACTCCGTTTGCGAGAGCGCAGACGGATGACGCAAGGCCAGCTCGATTGCTCCCAGTTCGGTTTCGAGGCGCGAGCGATCCTGGGCACGCTGGCGCAGCCGCGCCACTTTTTCCGGATCCCGGCTCAGTTCAAACAATTCGCGGGCATTCAGATAGCGCGTGACGAGTTGTGCGGGAGCCTTGTCGGCGATGACTTGCCAGCTGCCGGCAATCACCGTGGCCTGATCCGAGCTGTCGCCTTCGCGCAGCAGGCGTTCGAGTTGCTCGCAAAGCTCGCGGGCGCGCTCCGAGATCGCAGCGGGGTCACCGCGTCCGATGCGCAAGGCGTGCACGCGTTCGGCCGCAAGGCGGCTGATGGTCTTGTCGGCCTTGCGCGCACGTTCGCTGATGCGTGGAGCTGCGTTTCGTCGTCGATCCGATCGAGAGCGGCGAGTCGAACAGCAGCGTCACTGTCGGCGGTCACGCGTTCGAGGATCAGGGCAGGGCGTTCGACACGCTGCAACGCGGCCAGGCGCAATTCGGGCTCCGGTGCAGTCACGGCAATCTGCTCGATCAGTCGCGCATCGTCCTGGGCCCGCAGCAGGCGCAGGCGGTCGGCCAGGGCAGGCGCCGAGGCATGGGTTCCAGCGAGCAATTCGGTGAACAGCGTACGCGCTGCATTGCGCACGCCTTCGTCACGATCATCCTGGGCCATGGCCTGGGCGAGGCCCGGTTCGGCCAGCCGCTTCAGGGCGGTGATGCGCACGCCGGCATCATCATCTTCGCGCGCGAATCGGGCGAGTTGCGAAACCAGTTCGGCAGCTTTCTCGGTGGCGACGGCATCACGGCGAACCGTCGCATCCTTCGATAGCCAACGCGGTTTGGAAAAGAAGCGGGCAAGACTCATCGGAAACTCGCAGGTTGGAGTGGGCGCGGCTCAGAGCAGGGATTTGATGATGCGGAAGCCGGCCACCCAGGTGCCGAACATCATGCCGAGGTTGGTGAAGACGAACACCAGCAGGGTTCGCGAGATGCGGTTCTTCCACCAGCCGGTCCAGTGGATGACATCGTCGCGGAGGCTGTCGAAATCGGCGACACGTGGTCGATGTACCCAGACTTCGACACCGGCGCTGGCGGCTCCGACCGGAATTCCCGGACGGAACGGTTTCAATGGCGCGACAACAAAGCCGGCCAACGCGCTGAGTGGATGGCCGCCCGCGGCGATGGCGCCAATCGCCGCGCCAATGCCCGTGCACAACACCCACGTCCACAGCGCTTCGGTGCCGGTGTCAGCACCGCGGTAGAAAAGCACGGCGATGGAAATCGCGATGACGACAAAAATTGCAAAACCAACGCGCCTGGGCCACGGTGAACCGGGTGGCAAGGCCGAAAGATCCTTCTGCATCGGCCCTGGTGCCTCGGTTTGCGAGGCAATGGCTTGTTCGATGCCGGCGAGGTGCCCGGCGCCGATAACGGCGAGTACGCGCCTGACCGGTTTTTCCCCGCTTGCGGCGAGTTCGGATTCCTCGCGCAAGCGGGCGGTCAGTAACGGTCGCGCTCGGAGATCAGCGCCTCGAACAGAGGCGGCGATTCCTTGGCGAACTCGTTGAACATGCTGCCAAGCATGTCACCTTCCTTGAGCTTCTCGATCTCGCTTTCCTCGACCTCCTCACGCGTGATCAGGCTGCCGGCGAGACCACCCATGATGCCGATGCGATCGAGGAATCCGACGCTGCGGATCGCGCGTTTCAAAGTGATGCCGACTTCGCGGTCAATCAGCCAGATCGGCAGGTCGCGTGCTTCGGCGCCGTCGATCGCTGCCTTCATCTCGGCGCCCGGCTCGATGCCGAACTGCTCGGCGAGGCGGCGCTGGAAGGCCGACAAGGCGAGGTTGGCAGCGACCAGGCCGGCCTTGCCCTGGCGGATGATCTGGAACAGATCGAGATTGCGGAACGATTCCGGATCGCGCATCGATTTGTAGCGTGGCTCGCACAACTCGACGGCCACGGCATCGAAGGATTCGCGATCGAGGATTTCACGCACGGCTTCGACGCTGGCGCGCGAGACGTGGGCCGTGCCGAGCAGCATGTACTCGACGCCTTCGCGGGTCACGCGGGCAATCGGTTGCGCGGCGAGTGACTCGCTCATCGCGAGCGGTGAACCGGGGGTTTCGTTGGCTTCTTGCATGGATTCGAGATTCAGTCGCGATAGCGCTTGAGCAAGTCGGCGTAGGCGTCGATACGCCGGTCACGCAGGAATGGCCAGATCCGGCGCACCGATTCGCTGCGCGCAAGGTCGACATCGACGATGAGCAATTGCCGCCGATCGACCGAAGCCTGGGCCAGGTATTCGCCCTGGGGGCCGACCACGAAGCTCGAACCCCAGAACTGGATGCCGCGGCCGCCATCGGGGCCGCCTCGAAACCGGTCCGGTTGACCGCGAGCAAGGGC
The DNA here is from genome assembly GCA_016721015.1 of Lysobacterales bacterium. Classification (GTDB taxonomy): domain Bacteria; phylum Pseudomonadota; class Gammaproteobacteria; order Xanthomonadales; family Rhodanobacteraceae; genus Dokdonella. The sequence goes on along the minus strand of JADKJL010000012.1, from coordinate 182,195 downwards.
AGGCCATTGGCCACGGCATGGCCGCGCTGCACGGTGATCCAGGCATCGTGCTGGCGAACCTTCTCATCCTCCGCGTCGGCCGGATCCCAGCCGATCGCGGTCGGATAGAGCAACAGGTCGGCCCCGGCCAGCGCCATCAGGCGCGCGCCCTCGGGATACCACTGATCCCAGCACACAAGCAGGCCGAGTTTGCCGACCGAAGTCTGGATCGGTTCAAAGCCGAGATCGCCGGGGGTGAAATAGAACTTTTCATAGAACGCCGGATCATCCGGGATGTGCATCTTGCGATAGACGCCGGCAATCTGGCGCGAGCGATCAAAGACGACGGCAGTGTTGTGGTAGAGCCCGGCCGCACGACGCTCGAACAGCGAGCAGACCACGACCAGCTTGAGCTCCTCGGCCAACGCACCGAGACGCTCGGTCGAAGGCCCGGGAATCGATTCGGCGCGATCAAACTCGTCCACGCTCTCGTGCTGGCAGAAATACGGGCCGTTGTGCAGCTCCTGCAGCAGCACGAGTTCGACCCCGGTCGCCGCCGCTTCGCGCAGACCGGTTTCGATGGCATCGAGATTGGCCGTCGTACTGCCGCGATCGGTTTCCTGAAGCAGGGCAACTTTGAGGGTTTTGCGGCTCATGCGGTTCGCAAACAGGCAAAAAGAGGATGGTAACGCGGAATGCCTGCTACGGGCGGGAATGGGCAACAACGAAGCGGGCAGGCAGGATGGGTCGGCGCGTCGCATGCCGATGCACGGAGTCATCCCGGCGGGATTTCCCTGTCGGTGCAGGAAGCGGCTTCAGCCGCGATGTTCCTCTTGCAGATCAGGAGCAGGAGCATCGCGGCTGAAGCCGCTTCCTACAGGAGAAGGCAACGCATTCAGGAGAAGGCAACGCATTCAGGAGAAGGCAACGCATTCAGGAGAAGGCAACGCATTCAGGAGAAGGCAACGCATTCAGGAGAAGGCAACGCATTCAGGAGAAGGCAACGGGGCACGCATCGAGAAGGCAACGCATTCAGGAGAAGGCATGGGGAAGGTTGGGGAAAAGGCCTTTTGGGGGAGGGGCAGCGCTTCGGGGAGAGGCCGGGGCACCCGGGAGAGGGAAGCGCATCCAGGAGAAGGCATCGCATCGCGTTCGGATTCGTTCGTTACGCGACCACACCCTGCGGCAACTGCATTGTCAGGCAATGCAGGCTGCCGTTCTGCCAGATCAGGGGCCGACACGGAATCTGCACGATTTCTCGATCGGGGTGGGCGAGGCCGATGATGCGGGCGGCTTCGTCGTCGGCGGCATCGGCATATGCGGGTACGAGCACCGCGCCGTTGACGATCAGATAATTCGCATAGGACGCGGCAAGTCGGCGACCTTCGTCCAGGATCGGCTGTGGCCAGGGCAGGGCGTACAGGGTGTAGGGCTTGCCCGAAATCGTGCGCAGCCCGGCCAGTTCGCCCGCCATCGCCTTGAGTTCGGCGTAGTGGCTGTCGGCCGGGTCGTCGCAGGCCTGGAACACGATCGCATCGTCGGGCGCAAAGCGCGCCAGCGTGTCGATATGCGCGTCGGTGTCATCGCCTTCCAGATAACCGTGATCGAGCCAGAGCACGCGCTGGGCCGCCAGGGTTTCGAGCAGGGTCGATTCGATCTGTTTTCGGCTCAGATCAGGATGGCGAAGATGCAGGCAGTTCCAGGTGGTCAGGATCGTGCCCTGGCCATCCGATTCGATGGCACCCCCTTCGAGTGCCCAGTCGATATGCCGGTGTCGCACATCGACAAACAGCTTGCGTGCAATCAGTTCGCTGACGATGCGGTCATCGAGGCTGGCTTCGAACTTGCCGCCCCAGCCGGTGAAGCGGAAGTCATTGAGCGTGAAGCCGCCACGGCCGTCGCTGAGCGTGATCGGTCCGGAATCACGCAGCCAGGTGTCGTCATAACTCAGGGCGATAAAACGGATCCGATCCGGATCGATTGCCTTCGGTGCAAGCCGCTCGAGTGTGCGCTCGCGAACCGTGCCATCGGCAACAAGGACGATGGCAGTCTGGAAGCGGGTGATGCCGGCGATCAGCGCGGCATAAGTCGATTCAACCGATTCGAGGCGCTCGGCCCAGTCGGTTCCTGCATGCGGCCAGGCAACAAGGATCGCCGCCTGCGGCTCCCATTCGGCCGGCAGGCGCAACGTGGAGTCGGTCATCTATCGGTTGCGGGTCAGGCGCCGTCGCGGACGCTGTGGATGACGATGTTGCGCTCGAAATAAACCGTGAAGCCGTTGTAGTGCCAGCGATTGATCACCGGGTGCAGCGCGGTGTCGCCGCCGGCGGGAGGCAGCTTGGCTTGCGGGGCACCGAAGCGCTTTTCGACCTGGCTCATGCTGAGTCCGCGTTCCGGAGCCGCTACGGCGCGTACGTTGGTCTGACCCAGCGTCACGGTGTCGGCGTGGACGACGGGAGCGGCCGCGAAGAAGCCGAAAACAAGCAGCATGCAACCGAGAACAAACTTCAAGTTCATCGCCGAACCTCCTGATCTGAATGGATGTATCCCCAACAAGTCGCTGTTTTAACAGAACCGTGGCGCGACTTCCATGCCGGTCTGCACATAAGCTGGAAGCCGAGGGGTGGTGGTCCTGAAACGCAAAAGGCCGCTCGCGCGGCCCTTCGACGTCGAACTGAAGATCGACCGCTTAGCGCTGACGTGCCTTGAAACGCGGGTTGCTCTTGCAGATCACGAAAACCTTGCCGCGGCGACGCACGATCTTGCAATCGCGATGGCGGGCCTTGGCGGACTTGAGCGAAGAAAGCACTTTCATTGGAAACCTCGGGGCGAACGGGCTTGAGCAAAGCGCGCAAGTATATCGGCCTGCGTCAAAACTTGCAAAGGCAGGCGACGTTTGAGTTGTCTGCCCTTGCCATGGCTCCTCTGCGTGCCGATATGCAGGGTTGATCCATATTCCATTCCAGGCCAACAGACGCGCATGCTTCCAGAGCTCCGGTTCGACAACGCCTTCGTGCGCGAGCTGCCAGGCGACAGCGAAACTAGTCCGGGGCCGCGCGAGGTCCGTGGTGCCCTGCATTCGTCTGTCGCACCCTTGCCGGTCAGCGCTCCGCGCCTGATCGCGCATTCCGCTGAAATGGCCGAATCCCTTGGCTTTTCCGAAATTCAGGCAAATTCACGGGAATTTGCCGACGTTTTTGGCGGAAATGCCTTGATGGACGGCATGCAAACCTACGCCACCAACTACGGGGGGCATCAGTTTGGCAACTGGGCGGGGCAATTGGGCGACGGACGTGCGATCTCTCTGGGCGAGGTCCTGAACTCGGCCGGACAGCGCTGGGAATTGCAACTCAAGGGCGCCGGGCCGACACCGTATTCGCGCAGGGCGGATGGGCGCGCCGTGCTGCGCTCCTCGGTCCGGGAGTTTCTGTGCAGCGAAGCCATGCATCATCTCGGTGTGCCGACAACGCGGGCGTTGAGTTTGGTCGCGACCGGTGATCCGGTGGTCCGCGACATGTTTTATGACGGGCACCCTGCGGCGGAGAAGGGCGCGATCGTCTGCCGGGTGGCACCCTCCTTCATCCGCTTCGGCAATTTCGAGCTGCCCTCGTCGCGTGGCGAAAACGGAGTCCTCAATCAATTGATCGATTTCACGATCCGCCGTGATTTTCCCGAGCTTCAAGGCAAAGGCGAGGATCTGCGCGCGGACTGGTTTGGCGAAGTCTGCGCACGCACGGCGGTCATGGTTGCGCACTGGATGCGGGTGGGTTTCGTTCACGGCGTGATGAACACCGACAACATGTCGATCCTCGGCCTGACCATCGATTACGGTCCGTATGGCTGGATCGACAATTTCGATCCCGAGTGGACGCCGAACACGACCGATCGCCAGCATCGGCGCTACCGCTTCGGTCAGCAGGCGCAGGTCGCGCACTGGAATCTGGCCTGTCTGGCCCAGGCGCTGGCGCCGGTGTTCGGCTCGATCGAACCGCTGCAAGCCGGTTTGCAACGCTATATCGACACCTGGATGGCGGCCGATCGCGCCAATATCGCGGCCAAGCTGGGCATGCTGGAATGTCGGGAAGAAGATCTGGTCCTGATGCAGGATCTTCATGGATGGATGACGGCGGCCGAGGTCGACATGACGATCTTTTTCCGTGCCTTGTCCGATCTGGCAACCGCCCAACGCGCGCCGGAGATGTTTGCGGCCGCTTTCTACGATGACGCGAAACGCCAGCAGATGACGCCGATCCTGCAGTCGTGGCTGTCCCGCTACGCCGTGCGACTTGAAAGCGATCCGCAGTCGGCCGAGCGGCGTTGTGAGCGCATGCGTGCGGTGAATCCACGTTATGTGCTGCGCAACTGGCTGGCCCAGCAAGCGATCGACATGGCAGACGCGGGCGACGAATCGGAGATCCACGCGCTGCTCGATGTCATGCGCCACCCCTATGACGATCAGCCCGGTCGCGAGCGCTTCGCCCAGCGTCGGCCGGATTGGGCGCGCAACAAGGCCGGTTGCTCGATGCTTTCATGCAGCTCCTGAGTTCAGGGCTGCCGTGCATGACCGGAGAGGATGAAATCCGCGGTATCGGCCAGCGTGGGTGCGAGTCCATGGAAGCGGAATGCCGCGACGATGCGGAAATGACCGATCGACGGATAAGTGATCAATTGAACCGGAACTCCGACCTTCTGCAGCCTTGCTTGCAATGAAGTGCTGTTTCGCGGCCAGACGACGCGATCGGCCAGTCCATGCAGGAGCAGAAACGGCGGTTCATCACCATCGACAAAATTGACCGGTTGCGAGGCTGGCCAGTCTTTCTTTTCACCGAACACCTCGATCAGGTCCGGGTCGGTCAGCGGCAGGAAATCGTAAGGCCCCGAGATGCCCACGATGCCGGCCAGATCCTTTGGCACGAGTCCGACGCTGGCCAGATAGTGCTGGTCGGTGCCGAGCAAGGCGGCGATTTGCGCGCCGGCCGAATGCCCGACCAGGAAGATCCGCTGACGGTCGCCACCCAGTTCATCGGCATGATCGAAAACCCAGCGCACCGCATGAGCCGCATCGAACTCGAATTCGGGGAAGCGAACCTGCGGAAAAACGCGGTAATCCGGGACGATCGCAATGATGCCTCGCCGCGCCAGTGCTTCACCGACGAAGCCGTATTCGGCCCGGCTGCCACTGCGCCAACTGCCGCCATGAAAGAACACCGCAATCGGCGGCTTTGCCGCGACTGACCCTGGTCGATGCACATCAAGCTTGAGCTCGAGGCTTTCGTCGTAGGTGCGCGTTTCGATCGGTGGCAGCGTCGTGCGCCCGCTGTTGAGCACGTTGAACGCGACCGCTTGGCAACCGCTGACAAGGAGGGCGACCAGGCATGCGAGTAGCGGTCGCGTGGCGGCGACAACGCGTTCGCCGTCAAGCCATGTCATGCGCGCGACCCCGGATCGTTGAAAGCCCTGAACTGGCGATTTCTGTGTGCGCACGCAGGGCTTGTCTTCTGCCGATCTGCAGCTGCCTGGAGAGATTCATTGCTGATTCCTGAATTGTTGACCGCACCGGGGCGTGCATGCAGGCGCTGTTGGATGAATCTACGGCGACAAGGGCAATCCGGATTCAATGACTTCGAAGTGCGCAATGGGCTGACCATGCCTATCCACACATGACGCGGACGCGGAAGTCGGTCAGGATCGGCTGATTGCTCGGTGATTGATGACCGGCCATTGCGCTGACAGCCGACCCCACTGCGGAGATGACCATGGAGCGACGCGACTTTCTCAAGGTGTCCGGTATCGGACTCGGCATGTTGCTGGCGCCGGCCTATGGGCGGGCGATTGCCGCCGAGGAGCTGGTCACGCGGATCGACGTGGCCTTGAAGAAGCGTCTCGCCGATACCGCCATGACCGCTGCTCGCGCCGATGGCGCGAGCTATTGCGACGTGCGCATCGGCCGCTATCTGCGCCAGTTCCTGATGACGCGCGAGGACAAGGTGCAGAACGTCGTCAATACCGAGTCAACCGGCATCGGCATTCGCGTGATCGCCAATGGCACCTGGGGTTTCGCCGCGACCAGCGACCTCGGTGCGGACGCCGTGGCCCGGGCGGCGCGCCAGGCGGTGCAGATCGCCAAGGCCAACTCGAAGCTGACCACGCAACCGGTGCGACTGGCTCCGGTCAAGGGCGTCGGCGAAGTCTCGTGGGCGACTCCGGTCATCAAGAACGCGCTGGAGGTGCCGATCAAGGAGAAGATCGAGCGACTGCTTGAGGTCAATGCGGCAGCGCTCGCGGCCGGAGCAAGTTTCGTCAACTCCACGCTGTTCCAGATCAACGAGCAGAAATATTTCGCCTCGACCGATGGTTCCTACATCGATCAGGACATCCACCGGATCTGGGCGCCGATCCAGGTCTCCGCGATCGACAAGGCCAGTGGCAAGTTCCGCCGACGCGATGGCCTCGGCGCGCCGATGGGCATGGGCTATGAATATCTGGATGGCCGCAAGGAGGACAAGATCGCGCTGCCGGGTGGCGTGACCGGCTACATCAATTCCTATGACATGCTCGAAGACGCCGTTGCGGCGGCGAAACAGGCCCAGGAAAAACTCAAGGCGCCCTCGGTCAAGCCCGGCAAGTACGATCTCGTGCTCGATCCAAGCCATCTGTTGCTGACCATCCACGAATCGGTCGGCCACCCGCTTGAGCTCGATCGTGTACTCGGCTACGAGGCGAACTATGCGGGCACCAGTTTTGCCACGCTCGACAAGTGGAAATCGAAGGATTTCCGTTACGCCAGTGACAAGGTGACGATCGTCGCCGATCGCACCCAGAAGCATTCGCTTGGCGCGGTCGGCTATGACGATGAAGGGGTTTCCGCGCAGCGCTGGGATCTGATCAAGGACGGCATCCTCGTCAACTATCAGGTTATCCGCGACCAGGCGCATATCCTCGGGCTCGATCACTCACAAGGCTGCTGCTATGCCGATTCGTGGTCGAGCGTGCAGTTTCAGCGCATGGCCAATGTCTCGCTTGAGCCCGGCAAGCAGAGGTTGACCCCGGCCGAAATGGTCGCGGCGGTCGACAACGGCATCTATATCGTCGGCCGTGGTTCGTATTCAATCGACCAGCAGCGCTACAACGCGCAGTTCGGCGGCCAGCTGTTCTACGAAATCAAGGATGGCAAGATCACCCGGATGATCGAGGATGTGGCCTATCAGATCCGCACGCCGGAGTTCTGGAATGCCTGCTCGGCAATCTGCGACGAGCGCGACTACCGGATCGGTGGCACCTTCTTCGACGGCAAGGGCCAGCCGGGCCAGGTATCGGCGGTTTCGCACGGGGCGAGTACGGCGCGGTTTGACGGCATCAACGTGATCAACACGGCACGCAGCCTCGGTTGACCGTGCCATTCGCCACATGACGGGAAGCCTGATGCAGGCCATTCTCGGTCATTGAGGTTTTTATCCGGCCTGGGCCGGCGTGCAACCCATCATTGTCCTGCCGGTATCGGTCAGGAAAATTTCTTCAGAGGCGGAGGACACCATGCAAAGACGTGATTTCATCAAGGCCAGCGGTATCGGCCTCGGCGTGCTGCTGCTACCGGCCTACGGTCGGGTCATCGCCGCCGAGGAGTTGCTCGGCAAACTCGACGTGGGCTTGAAGAAGCGGCTGGCCGACACCGCGATGACGGCCGCCAAGGCCGACGGCGCGACCTATTGCGACGTGCGCATCGGTCGCTACCTGCGCCAGTTCGTGATCACCCGCGAGGACAAGGTGCAGAACGTCGTCAACACCGAGTCGTCCGGTGTCGGTATCCGCGTCATTGCCAACGGTACCTGGGGTTTTGCCGCATCCAGCGATCTCAGCGCGGACTCGGTGGCGAAAGCGGCGCGTCAGGCTGTGCAGATCGCCAAAGCCAATTCGAAGCTGACCACCGATCCCGTGCAACTCGCACCGGTCAAGGGTGTCGGCGAGGTTTCCTGGGCGACACCGATCGTCAAGAATTCGATGGAAGTGCCGATCAAGGACAAGGTCGACCTGCTGCTCGGCGTCAACGCGGCGGCCATCAAGGCCGGTGCCAATTTCGTCAACTCGATGCTGTTCCAGGTCAATGAACAGAAATATTTTGCTTCGACCGATGGCTCCTATATCGATCAGGACATCCACCGCATCTGGGCACCGATGACGGTTTCCGCGATTGACAAGGCCACGGGCAAGTTTCGCAGTCGCGATGGCTTGTCGATGCCGGCGGGCATGGGTTTCGAATATCTCGATGGCAAGAAGGAAGACAAATTCGCGCTGCCGGGTGGCTTGATCGGCTACGGCAATTCCTACGACATGCTCGAAGACGCCGTTGCGGCGGCGAAACAGGCCCAGGAAAAGCTGAAGGCACCGTCGGTCAAGCCCGGCAAATTCGATCTCGTGCTCGATCCGAGCCATCTCTGGCTGACGATCCACGAATCGGTCGGCCACCCGACCGAACTCGATCGCGTGCTTGGCTACGAAGCCAACTATGCCGGCACCAGTTTCGCCACGCTCGACAAGTGGAAATCGAAGGACTACCAGTGGGGCAGCGACAAGGTCACCATCGTCGCCGACAAGACCCAGAAAAACTCGCTCGGCGCGGTCGGTTACGACGACGAAGGCGTCAAGACCCAGCGCTGGGATCTGATCAAGGATGGCATCCTGGTCAACTATCAGGCCATTCGCGACCAGGCCCATATCCTTGGTCTCGATCATTCGCAGGGCTGCTGCTATGCCGATTCCTGGTCGAGCGTGCAGTTCCAGCGCATGGCCAATGTCTCGCTCGAAGCCGGCAAGGAAAAATTGTCGCCCGAGCAGATGGTCAAGGATGTCGAGAATGGCATCTACATCATCGGCGATGGCTCGTTCTCGATCGATCAGCAGCGCTACAACGCGCAGTTCGGCGGTCAGCTCTTCTATGAAATCAAGAACGGCAAGATCACCCGGATGATCGAAGACGTCGCCTATCAAATCCGCACGCCGGAATTCTGGAATGCCTGCGTTGCGGTCTGCGACCAGAGTGACTACCGCTTGAACGGTTCATTCTTCGACGGCAAGGGCCAGCCTGGCCAGGTTTCCGCTGTATCGCATGGATCGAGCACGGCTCGATTCAACGGTATCAATGTCATCAACACCGCACGCAGCCTCGGTTGAGAGCAGGAGTCTTATCGATGAGTATCTATTCCGAACAGGACGCCAAGGCGATCCTCGACAAGGTCATCAAGTTGTCGAAAGCTGACGAGTGCACGGCGACCCTCAGTGGTTCCGTGGATGGCAACATCCGTTACGCACTCAATGCGGTATCCACCAGTGGCATCGTCAGCGATGCCGAGCTCGGCGTGCAGGTCGCTTTCGGCAAGCGTGTCGGCACCGCGACCATCAACGAGTTCGACGACAAGTCGCTCGAAAAAGTGGTGCGCCGCGCCGAGGAACTGGCCAAGCTGGCCCCCGAGAACCCGGAGTTCGTGCCGGCGATCGGCAAGCAAACCTACGCCAAGAGCAAGACCTGGTTCGAGAAAACCGCCGCGATCACACCCGAATACCGGGCCAGCGTCGCCGCCGATTCGATTGGTCCCAGCAAAGCGGCCAAGTGCGTCGCGGCAGGCTTCCTGTCCGACAGTGCGCGCTTCTCCGCGATCGCCAACAGCAACGGCAACTTCGCCTACCAGACCAGCACCAATGTCGATTTCACCTGCACGGTGCGCACCGAAGACGGCACCGGATCGGGCTGGGTTGCGCGCAATCTTGCCGATATCGAGCAGTTCAATGCCAAGGACGAGATCAAGGTTGCCGTGCAGAAAGCGACCGCCTCGCGAGATGCCAAGGCACTCGAGCCCGGCAAGTACACGGTCATCATGGAACCGGCGGCGAGCGCTGGGCTTATTTCGTTCATGATGTTCGGATTCGATGCGCGCCAGGCCGATGAAGGCCGCAGCTTCCTGTCGAAGAAGGGCGGTGGCAACAAGCTTGGTGAAAAGATGTTTGACGAGCGCGTGACGATCTATGCCGATCCGGTCGATCCGGTCGCGGCGGTCTTGCCATGGGACAACGAGGGTCAGGCGCGCGAACGTACGCCGGTTATCACCAAGGGCAAGGTCGAGTACATGCAGTACTCGCGTTACTGGGCCAAGCTCAAGGAGAAGAAGGCCAGTGGCCAGCCGGGCAACCTGATCATGGTCGGTGGCGACAAGTCGACGATGGATCTGGTCAAGTCGACCAAGAAAGGCATCCTCGTCACCCGCACCTGGTACATCCGCATGGTTGATCCGCAGACCGTGCTGCTGACCGGCCTGACCCGCGACGGCACGTTCTATATCGAGAATGGCGAGATCAAGTATCCGATCAAGAATTTCCGCTTCAACGAATCGCCGGTGATCATGCTCAACAACATCGAGGAAATCGGCAAGCCGGTGCGTGTCGGTGACGACGAATCACCGTTCGTGATGATGATCCCGCCGCTGAAGATCCGTGATTTCACGTTTACCTCGTTGTCGGATGCTGTGTAGCGGGGGGCGGGAGTAGGGAGTAGGGAGTGGGGAGTAGGAAAAGCGGAAAAGCGGCCGCCGGCAGCGTACAGGTCGCCGCGCTTGCGGATCCCACTTTCCGAACCTCCATCAAGATCTTCGCATGACTCGCGCCGAGTTCCTTCGTCTGCTTGTTGCTGGCGTAGTGCTCGCACCTTGCGTGCAGGCGCGTGGTGCTTCTCCGACTCTCAACTCCCAACTCCCCACTCCCGGCACTTATGACTTCTGGTTCACCCGGCTCATGTACGAGTCGGGCGACTGGGATGTCGATCAGCGCATGCCATCGAATCTGATCGATGCGTTGATCCAGTACACGACCTTGCGCGTTGATCCGAAGGAACATGTCTTGCCATTGGCCGATCCGCGCATGCTGGCCGCGCCGTTCTGCTATCTGGCCGGGCACAAGCTGGTCGAGTTCAATGCCGACGAGCGGCGCAATTTCGAGAAGTACGTGCGCAATGGCGGCTTTGTCGTTGTCGATGACTGCAATCACGATATTGATGGGCTGTTCGCACGATCCTTCGAAAGCGAGATGGCGAAGATCTTTGGTCGCGATGCGCTGCGCAAGTTGAGCAAGACCCATCCGTTGTACTCGAGCTTTTTTACTTTTGACGGGCCACCCGCCACCGGTTTCGAGCTGAATGGCTGGGGCGATGATCTCGTCCACGATTACCTCAAGGGGATCGAGATCGACGGCCGCCTCGGTGTGCTTTACAGCAACAAGGATTATGGTTGTGAATGGGATTACGACTGGCGCAACAAGCGCTTCCTGGCCGAAGACAACACGAAATTTGCGGTCAATATCGTGGTTTATGCGATGACGAATTAGGCAAGATGATTTTCGTGGGAGCGGCTTCAGCCGCGATGCTCTTCACCCATCATCAAACAATGAGCATCGCGGCTGAAGCCGCTCCCACGAGCGAACGCAATTGGAATCCTGAAATGAATGACGCGGTGACCGAACAAGACGTGCGCCAATCCATCGCCAAGCTGGCGAAGCTGCGTGAGTCGATCGCCGAGGCGATCGTCGGCCAGGATGAAGTCGTCGAACAGTTGCTGATCGGCTTGCTTGCCGGTGGCCACTGCCTGCTCGAAGGCGTGCCGGGACTCGGCAAGACCCTGCTCGTGCGTTCGCTCGGGCAGGCGCTGCAGCTTGAATTCCGGCGCATCCAGTTCACTCCGGATCTGATGCCGAGCGACATCATCGGCACCGAGATCCTCGAGGAGGATCACGGCACCGGCAAGCGCTATTTCAAGTTCCAGAAAGGCCCTGTTTTCACCAGCCTGCTGCTCGCCGACGAGCTCAACCGCACGCCGCCGAAAACGCAGGCCGCCCTGCTTGAAGCGATGCAGGAGCACACGATCAGCTACGCCGGGACGACCTACCCGTTGCCGGAACCGTTTTTCGTGCTGGCGACGCAGAACCCGCTCGAACAGGCCGGCACCTATCCATTGCCGGAAGCCCAGCTCGACCGCTTCCTGCTGCATATCCATGTCGACTACCCCGACGAAACCGAAGAACGCTCGATCCTGGCGCGCACCACCGGCAGCTCGTCTGGCAAGGTTAGTCAGGTCATGGATGCCGGGGAAGTGATTGCGCTGCAGAAGCTCGTGCGCGAAGTGCATGTCAGCGAAGACCTGATGACCTGGATCACGCGGCTCGTACGCGCATCACGACCTCAGCACAGCGACATCGCCGAAGTGCGCGAGTGGGTGCGTTGGGGTGCTGGCCCGCGCGCCGGACAATCGCTGGTGCTGGCATCCAAGGCGCGTGCCCTGATCCATGGTCGTCTTGCCGTGACCCGCGAGGACATCAAGGCGCTGGCCTCGCCGGTATTGCGCCATCGTCTGTTGCTTTCGTTTTCCGCCGAAGCCGAACGCCGCAGTACCGATGATGTGATCGACGTGCTGCTGCGCTCGGTCGCCTTGCCGGCCTAGCCCGATGCGTCTCCCCGACGAACTGCGCGCGAGGTTGCGGGATCTGCATTTGCGCGCGCGTTCGGCAGCCGGTGGCGATGGTCTTGGCATGCACGCGAGCCGCAGTCGCGGCGCGGGTCTCGAATTTGCCCAGTATCGCGGCTACGAACCGGGCGACGAGCCGCGCCGGATCGACTGGAAGCTGTTTGCGCGCTCGGATCGTTACTTCGTGCGCGAGGCCGAGCGTGACAGCCCGCTGACGGTCTGGATCGTGATCGATGCGAGTGCCTCGATGTCCGTGGCGGATCGGGCGCGGCCGGATTTCAGCAAGCTTGAAGCGGCCAAGCTTCTCGCGGCCTGCGTGATCGAACTGGCCCTGCGCCAGGGTGACCGGTTTGGCTTGATTGGCCTTTCCGCCGCCGCACTGGCCCTGGTCGCCGAGGGCGCTGGCGCGCGCCAGCGCGATCGCTGTCTGCTTGAACTCGATCGGCTTGCCAGTGGCGGACTGCTGCCGGGCGCCGATCAACTGCGCCCGCTTTGGGAGCGCGTGCGCCCCGGAGCGCTCGTGCTTTTTCTCAGCGACGGCTTCGACGACGAGTTGACCGAACTCGAGCTGCGCCTCGCTGCAGCCCGCCGCGAAGTGCTCTCGATCCAGTTGCTCAGTGCCGAGGAGCGTGACTTCCCGTTCAAGGGCGGATTGCGTTTCCGCGATCCCGAAACCGGTGCCGAGCTGCGCATCGACGCCGCCGCGGCACGCCGGGATTTCATCGAACGCTTTGCCGCGGCGCGTGCGGCACTGGCCAGACGCATGGCGGCGGCCGGCGTGCTGCATGTCGAACATGTGATCGATCGACCGCTCGACGAGCCGCTGCATCGCCTGTTTGGGCATGCACAGTCGGCGCCGGAACGTCGATGAATCTCGCCTTCCTGTTGCCGTGGGGATTGATCGCACTGGGCGGCTTGCTGGTGCCGCTGTTGATCCATCTGGTTCGCCAATCCGACAACACGATCATCGATTTTCCGGCCCTGCGCTGGTTGCGCGAGAGTGTGCGGCCGCGTCGGCGCCTGCGCTTCGAGGATCGCTGGCTGTTGCTCGTGCGCTTGCTGCTGGTCGGCCTGGTTGCCTTGCTCGTCGCGATGCCGGTGCTCGAAGGATCCTGGCGTGGAACGCGGCACAGGATCGCCGTCGTGCCCGGGGTCGATATCGATGCGGCTCGCCAGAAGATCTCCGATACAACGGCTGAGTGGCATTGGCTGGCTGCGGGTTTCCCGGCCATCGACGAAGCGGAGCCAAGGCGTGGCCTGGCCTTGTCGAGCCTGCTGCGCGAGTTTGACGCGAGCTTGCCAAGCGACGATTCCTTGAGCGTGATCGTGCCTGACCAAGTGCGCGGGCTCGATGCGGAAAGGATCCTGGTTGGCAGGGCGATCGAGTGGATCGTGTTGCCATCGCCGCCTCAAAGCGCGGTGCCGGATACGCCGGTCGAGCGCAGACTCGCGCTGCGCCATTCTTCTGCGCAGGACGAGGGCCTGGGTTACCTGCGCGCGGCTGTCGCAGCCTGGGATCCGGTCGCGGCCACGCACTGGATCGTTGACGACCAGCCATCGACCGCGGGCTTGCCGGCAAAGACCGATGTGCTGATCTGGCTCGGGTCGCCACTGCCAGACGAGATTGAGACATGGGTTCACAAAGGCGGTCGGGCGCTCGTGATCGATGATGCATCGGCCGAGGGCGCGGTGATCTGGCGTGATGATCAAGGTGCGACCCTTGCGCGTGACGAGATGCTCGGCAACGGCCATCTGATCCATTTGCGCGGACCGCTGACGGCGGCGGATTTTCCGATCTTGCTCGATGCCGAATTTCCGGCACGCTTGGAGCAGCTTTTGAATCCGCCCTTGCCCGCGCCATCGAGCGCTCATGCGGACGAGATTCAACCGCGCCAGTCGACCGATCCGCTGCCGCGATTCGTGCAACGCACGGAACTGGTTGCATGGCTAGGCTTGCTGATCTGCCTGATCTTCCTGATCGAGCGCTGGCTTGCAACTCGCAGGATTCGGCCATGACGATGCATCCGCTGTTGCGTCGTTGGCAGGGTCGTCTTCGCCGCCGCGAGATGGCCGATCTGCTGGTCTGGGCTCCACTGATGCTGGCTGCGATGGTTTTCCTGGTCAGTCGTTTCGCGCCGGCACGGTTCGTGATCGGATCGATCGGCCTGGCCATCGCGGTCCTGGTGTTCCTGCTCGTGCGTGCCTGGCTCCGAATCGATGCGACGTCGGCGATTCGCCAACTCGATGCGTTGTCGCCTGAACTCGAAGACAGCGCGGATCTGCTGCTCGGATCGATGGCAGAGCGGTCATCACTGCAAGTTCTCCAGCGCGAGCGCATCCTCGCCCGGCTGAGTCAGCATCCGCTTCCCGCGATTGCGCGCGCGCCGATGCCGCGCTTCGTGGTGGCAATCGGGGCGGTGCTCGTCATTCTCATTTTCGCGTCGCTGTTCCCGCGCATGGATGAGCGGGAAGAATCGAAGCCTGGCGCAGCAGCGACAGCGGAAACACCGGTCAGCACGCAGACCGTGATCCGCTCGGTGCGGCTTGCGATCGAGGCGCCGGCCTATACCGGCCTGCCGCCGCGCACGGAATCAGTGCTGGAAGCCGAAGTCGCCGACGGTTCCCGATTGGCTTGGCAGATCCAGTTCGAGCCGGATCCCAAGGCGGTGAAACTCGTTTTTCACGATGGCAAGGAGCTCGCGCTGACCGAGGGCGAGCAAGGCTGGCACGCCGAAACCGTGTTGACCGATTCGACCCTTTACCGGATCGCTGTTTCGGGCGCGCCCGTGCTGGCCGATGATCGCCTGTACCGGCTCGATGCGATCGTCGACCTGGCCCCGGAGATCAAGGTCGTTGCCCCGGACAAGACCCTGACCCAGCTCGAGCTCGGGCAGCGCCAATGGCCGCTCTATTTCGAGGTGACCGACGACTACGGCATCGGCGATGCCAAGCTCGCGATCACGCTGGCGCAAGGTGGTGGCGAGCAGGTGACGGTCAGTGAGCGCAGCGAACGCCTGCGTGCCGATGCTGGCGGCGATGCGCGTCAGCGGCGCTATCGTCGCCATCTCGATCTCGGCAGCCTGGGTTTTGCCGAGGGTGACGATCTGATCGTGCGCCTGATCGTCACCGACAACCGTCGCCCCGGCGCCAACGAAGCACGCAGTGCCGGCTATATTCTGCGCTGGCCGGTCGATCTCAGTCGCGAAAGCGAGGGTGTCGATGGCATTGTGCAGAAAGTGTTGCCGGCGTATTTCCGCAGCCAGCGGCAGATCATCATTGATACCGAGGCCCTGATCGGCGAGCGTGCGCAGCTCGCGGATGATCGCTTCATGGCCCGCTCGGACACGATCGGTGTCGACCAGAAGATCCTGCGCCTGCGCTACGGCCAGTTCCTTGGCGAGGAGTTCGAGTCGGGGGATCGAAAACCGCACTCTCCAGGTGATGCGCACGACGATGCGCCCACCCAGCAGGACGCGCTCTCGGCCGACCACGATCACGAGCAGGGCGCGGATTCCGCAACCGGCTTCGGCAAGGCGGACAACATCCTCGCCGAATTCGGTCATACCCATGACCACGCCGAAGCGGCGACCCTGCTCGATCCTGCCACCAAGAAGACCCTCAAGGCCGCGCTGGCCGAAATGTGGCAGGCCGAACTGCATTTGCGCCAGGGCGAACCGGCCAAGGCGCTGCCATACGAGAATCGGGCTCTGGATTTGATCAAGCAGGTGCAGCAATCCACGCGCATCTACCTGGCCCGGGTCGGCCTTGAACTGCCGCCTGTCGATGAGAGCCGGCGGCTTTCAGGCGAGCGCAAGGGGGTGACTGACACGCGTGGCGTGCTTGTTGAGGCTGAAGATGACTTGAAGGTGATTTCCGAAACCTATCAGACACTTGCAGATGGTTCTTCGGGTGATCTCGAGGCTTTTTCGAGCTGGTTGCGGGCGCCTTCAACGGCCCTGCCGGATACCCTCGGTCTGATCGCGGCGGTCGATGCGCTGCGTCGACAACCCGATTGTGCGAGTTGCCGCAGCAACCTGCTGGATCGCCTCTGGGCGGTGTTGCCGAATCCGCCGACTGTCTCGCGTTCGCGCGGCACGCCGGACGCGAGCGGGCGCCGCTACCTTGAGCGCTTGCAGCAGGAGCCGCCAGCGTGAGTGCGTTGCAGTGGGCAACCATCGGCTTGCTCGTGCTGGCATCGCTGGTCGGCATCTGGCGTGCGCTGCGCCTGCGCCGGGCTCGTGGCGTTGTCGACGTTGTTGGCCCGCCGCTGATGGCGATCCTGCTCTGGCTCGTGCTGTACCCGCCAATGATCGAGAAGGCGCAGGTTGAAGCGGTTGTGTTGACGCCGGGCGTGACCGATCAGCAACTCGCTCAACTTGATTCATCATCGCCGATCGTCGCCCTGCCTGGCGTGATTGCGGCCGATCGCTCGATCGAACGCGCTCCCGATCTGGCCACGGCACTGCGTCGCCATCCCGCCTTCGGCAGTCTGCGTGTGCTTGGCGACGGCTTGCCGGAGCGCGATCGGGATTCCGTCGATCAGCGTGGACTTTCATTTGAGCCCGGCACCGAATCGCGTGGCGTGATTGAACTGGAATCGCCAGCCGTGGTGCGTGCTGGATCATTGTGGACAATGCAAGGAAAGGTTGCGGGCGTCGAGGGCGGCCAGGTGCGTCTGCTTGATCGCAGCGGTGGGGTCGCGGCGCACGCCGCCATCGAGGAATCGGGTCGCTTCCGTCTGTTCGCCGCGGCCAGGACGCCCGGTGAGGCTGTCTATCGCCTGCAGGTGCTTGATGCGGCGGAAGCCGTGATCGAAGAGCTGCCGCTGGGCGTCGTCATCGCGGCCGGCGATTCGCTCAACACGATGATCCTGGCTGGCGCAGCCGATGCCGAAACCAAGTACCTGCGGCGCTGGATCATCGATTCGGGCAGCACGCTGGCGAGTCGGATCAGCCTCAGTCGCGGCATCGAGCAGCGTCAGCACGATGCCGAACTCAGCGCGGCCAGCCTGGAAAAAACCGATCTGCTGGTCACTGATGAGCGGGGCTGGGCGGGGTTGTCAGAATCAGGCAAGGCCTTGATAAGGGACGCCGTTGAGCACGGCATGGGTTTGCTCCTGCGGGTTGGCGGGTCGCTCTCATCGAAGACCCGATCCGAATGGGCTGAACTGGGATTCCACATCGAATCCACAGATCTTGCGCGCTCGTCACGTCTGCTCAGTGCCGGTGCTGACATCGAGCTGACGCGCATGCCTCTGCTGATCAGCGGCGAAGCTTCGGTGCCGCTGCTGACCGCAACCGATGGTTCGGTGCTGGCCCGCTGGCGCGCCTTCGGTCAGGGTCGGATTGCGCTGTGGCTGCCGCTCGATACTTGGCGCATGTCAACGCGGGGCGACAAGGCGCGCTACGGCACGCTGTGGAGCAATACGTTTTCGATCCTGGCGCGCGCGCGCGGCGCCACCCAACCGTTGCTGCCGCGTGCGCCTCGCGTTGGTCAGCGTGCGGCCATTTGCGGCATAGGCGCGGACGCCTTCATCGAAGACGGGCAGGCCCAGCGTCATCGCCTGCTGATCGACAGCGAAGCTGGGAACTGTGCGGCCTGGTGGCCCGCGCAAGCGGGCTGGCAGCAGCTTGTCGATGCCGACCGGCGCGTGCCGATCTTCGTGCTCGCTGCCGGTGAGGCGGCGGCCTTGATGCGTCAGGAAATCCGTGCAGCCACGCGTCAGCTTGTGCGTCCGCCTTCGGTAGCGGCCGTCCACCGTGCGGAAATGCCGCGCTGGCCGCTGTTTCTTGCCTGGTTGCTGGCCAGTGCCGGGCTCTGGTGGTGGCAGCGCAGTCGGCGTTCCGAACCCTGAATCAAAGCTGCGGCTTGGACTTGCCGATCACCGCATTTTTCGCCACCCGCGCCTCGCGTCGGGCGATGTACAGGCTGGCGCAGATGACGATGGCTGCGCCGATCACGGTGTAGCGATCGACCGTTTCGCCAAACACCGCCCAGGCAAGAACGCCGACCACGAGCAGTTGCAGGTAACTCAACGGCGCCAGCGCTGAAGCTTCGGCCATCTTCAATGCGCGCGTCCAGCAATAGTGACCGCCCGTGCCGAGCACGCCGCTGAGGATCAGCCACGGCCAGATCGTCGCGTCGGGCCACTTCCACACGGTCAACGCGGCCGGCAGGCTGAGCGGCACCCAGAGCAGGGTGGTCAACAGCACGATCCGATCAGGCGGATCCGTGCGTGACAGGTACTTGATGCTGATCGTGACCATTCCGCTGAGTAACGCGGCGACGAGGGCGACCAGGGTCGCACTGCTGAAGTCTGCCGCGGTCGGACGAACGATGACGATCACGCCGATGAAGCCGATGATTACCGCGCTCCAGCGGCGCATGCGCACGACTTCACCGAGTGCCACCACGGCCCCGATGGTGACGAACAGCGGGGTCGAATAGGACAGCGCGACGGCCTGTGCCAGCGGCAGGTGCACGAGCGCCCAGAAACCGCACAGCATCGACACGATGCCGACCCCGCAGCGGGCCAGGTAGAAGCCGATGCGCCGCGTGCGCAGGATTTCCAGCCCGTGCACGTGGAGCAGGGGCAGGGCGAAGATGGCACCGAACAGACAGCGGAAAAAGGCGATCTCGAACGGATGCTGCTGCTTCGAGGCGAAGCGGATCGAAATCGCCATCAGGCCGAACAGCGATGCGCTTGCAGCCATCAGCAATGCGGCGCGCGGCGGAAGCGCGGACGACACGCTGAGCGGAGGATTCACGTCAGGAGAAAGCCGGCACCGGGAAGGCGCGCATTGTACATCGCCCCGTCGCGCCGGATGGTGCCGGCGGACTGGCCGGAACGATTGGGTTCAGCCAGAATCGCCGGATGACTTCTGCCATCGATTTCGTCGTCGCCATTCCGGCCCGCTTCGGTTCGACCCGACTGCCCGGGAAACCGCTGCTGCCGATTGCCGGTACGCCGATGATTGTCCACGTGGCACGTCGTGCCTTGCAGGCCGGGGCGCGCGAGGTCGTCGTCGCCACCGATGACCAGCGCATCGTCGATGCGCTTGCTGGCAGTGGCGTCGATGTTGTCCTGACCCGTGCCGATCATGCCTCCGGCACCGATCGGCTTGCCGAGCTGGCGGCATTGCGCAACTGGGACAAGGCCACCATCGTGGTCAACTTGCAAGGCGACGAGCCACTCGCACCGGCCAGCGGCATCCGTGCCGTGGCCATGGCCCTGGCCGCCAGTGTCAGTCCGATGGCGACCCTGGCGACGCCGCTGCAATCGGTCGAGGAATTGTTCGATCCGAATTGCGTAAAGCTCGTGCGCGATGCGGCGAACCATGCGCTTTATTTCAGCCGCGCACCGATTCCCTGGCCGCGCGATGCGTTCATCCCGGATCGGGCGAGCTTGCCGACCGATACGCCATTCCTGCGCCATGTCGGCATCTACGCTTACCGCGCGGGATTCCTCGGCACGCTCGCCGCCTTGCCGCGCACACCCCTCGAAATGGCCGAGTCGCTCGAACAACTGCGCGCGCTCGAGCATGGCCATTCGATCGTCGTCGCGATGGCGCCCGAGCCGTTCCCGGCTGGCGTCGACACGCCCGCCGATCTCGCCCGCGTCGAAACGATCCTGGCTTTGCAGGAGAAGCGGTGAAGCTCCTGTTTGTCTGCATGGGCAATATCTGCCGCTCGCCGACGGTTGCGGCAGTGGCCCGGGTTGAGTTCGCCAGGGCCGGGCTTGCTGTCGAGGTGGAATCGGCAGGTACCGAGGACTATCACATCGGCGCCCGCGCGGATCCGCGTTCGATCGCGATCGCCGAAGCCCACGGTTATCGCCTGAGCGATCATCGTGCGCGACAGGTTTGCAGCGCCGATTTCACGCGCTTTGACCATTTGCTGGTGATGGACAACACCAATCTGCGCGCCCTGCTGGCCAAGGCGCCCGCCAGTGAGCGTGAGCGCGTGGCCTTGTTCCTGCCGTTCGTCGGCATTTCCGAACCTGCCGAACTGCCCGACCCCTACTATGGGGGTGCCGGCGACTTCCAGCGTGCGCTGGATCTCGCCCGTGATGGCATCATGGCGCTGGTTCGGCGCATGCTCGGCTGAGGTCGGTCACGGGCCGCGCTTCGTGATGGCAAGAACCCAGAGGGAGAAAGCATGGATGTACGATCAGCCGCGCCCGAGTTTCCGGCTTCGCTGGATTGGGTGAATGTGAGCGAGGCGCCGATGCTGTCGGCCCTGCGTGGTCGCGTCGTCCTGCTCTGGTTCTTCAGTTACGACAACGTCAATTGCTGGAACCTGCTTCCCGACCTCGCCTGGCTCGAAAGTCGATACAACGACGGCCTCAGCACCTTCGGTATCCATTGTCCGAAATTTCCGCACCAGCGCGATGCGAGCGCCGTACTCAAGGCAGTCAACCGCCTCGGCATCCGTCATCCGGTGGCCAGCGATCCGGGCATGGATCTGTGGCAACGCTATGAGATCGATGCCTGGCCGAGCGTGGTTCTGATCGACGCCGAAGGCATGGTCGCTGCTGTTGTTCCGGGCGAGGGCCGTCGCCAGGATCTCGATGAGCAGATTGCGCAACTACTCGACGAGGCGGCCGAACGCGACCTGCGCGAATATGAGGCGGCCATCCCGGCATCACGGCCGGAGCCGCGCCAGTCGTTGCTGTTTCCGGGCAAGCTGCTGGCTACCGAGACGCGTCTGTATGTCGCCGACAGCGGACATCATCGCGTGCTCGAGTGCAATCACGATGGTCGCATCGTGCGCCAGTTCGGCTCCGGCGATCGCGGTTACTGGGATGGTCGCAACGAAGAGTGCGGTCTTGCCGATCCGCAGGGGCTCGCCCTGCGCAACGAATTCCTTTATATCGCTGATCGCGGCAACCATGCGGTGCGCCGCGTGCGCCTTCAAAGTGGCGAGATGGAAACCGTGCTCGGCAATGGCGAAGCAGGCCGGTTGCGGCCACACAACGCCGCGGCGGCTGAGACGCCGATCGGCAATCCATCCGATCTGGCCGTGGTCGCCGACAAGCTGTATGTGCTCTCGACCGCGCAGAACCAGATCTGGGAACTCGATCTGGCGCGTGACACGGTCGATGTCTTTGCCGGCAGCGGCAAGCTTGCCCTGCAGGATGGTCTGTCGCTCGAAGCCAGCTTTGCCCAGCCTGCCGGAATAACCACCAGCGGTCTGCAACTGATCATTGCCGATGCTGCTTCGTCGGCGATTCGTCTGGTTCGCCTGATCGATGGCCGGGTCACCACCCTGGTTGGCAGTGGCCTCTATGAATTCGGCGACGCATCGGGCAACCGCGACAGTGCACGCCTGCAGTATCCGCTCGATGTGGCGATGGATCCGCGCGGAATTGCCTTCATCGCCGACAGCTACAACGGCAAGATCAAGGCCCTGAGCCTCAAGAGCGGTGCCGTGCGTGCGCTCAACGTCAACTACCGATTGCTCGAACCGGGCGGCTTGTCGATCGCCGCGGGCGCGCTGTGGGTTGCCAATACCAATGCCCACGAGATTGTCCGCATCGACCTGGCCAGCGGTGTCGGCAAGCGCGTGCCGATCGGCGAGTAGCCTTCTTCTAGCGACAACGAGAAAGGCCGGCTGTTGTTGCAGGCAGCGCTGCTGCGATTCGCTCACTGCGGGAAACAGCATCGCGGCTGAAGCCGCTCCCACAGAATCGAGAGCGGATACATCGACTTCAATCGAAATTCGTGAGCGGTCGTGGACAAGAACGTGGGAGCGGCTTCAGCCGCGATGCTTTCGTGGTATCGAAGCGGTTCCCGCCAAGCGCGTGTTTTCGCGGCAGCTTGACGGAGGAAACGCTGATTCGCCTGCCAGCAGTTCCGGATTCATGCGTTCCACGCGACAATCCCGCGCATGCAGGATGATCTTCCATTTGACGGCAAGGCCTTTGTCGCCAATCTGAGCAGCGCGCCAGGCGTTTATCGCATGCTCGGCGCGGCCGGTGATCTGCTCTATGTCGGCAAGGCCGGCAATTTGAAGAAGCGGGTGGGCAGCTATTTCCTCAAGCCGAGTCTGCAGCCTCGCATTGCCGCGATGGTTGCCCAGATCACGCAGATCCAGATCACCCTGACGCGCACCGAGGCCGAGGCCCTGCTGCTTGAGGCGCAACTGATCAAGAGCTTGCGCCCGCGTTACAACATCCTGCTGCGTGACGACAAGAGTTATCCCTACATCCACCTGACCCCGGGCGATCATCCGCGCCTCGCCTTTCATCGCGGCGCGCGCACCGGTGGCGGCCGCTATTTCGGCCCGTATCCCAGCGCGATTTCGGTGCGCGAGACGCTGAGCCTGCTGCAGAAGCTGTTTCGTATCCGCAACTGCGAGGACAGCTATTTCAAGAACCGTTCACGGCCCTGCCTGCAATACCAGATTGGCCGCTGCAGCGCGCCATGCGTGAACCTGATCTCGATCGAGGACTACCAGGCCAGCGTGCGCCACGCGGTGATGTTCCTCGAAGGCAAGAGCAACGCCCTGCTCGACGAGTTGATCGTGCAGATGGAACAGGCCAGCGCGAATCTCGATTTCGAGCGCGCGGCCCTGATGCGTGACCGCATTGCCGCGGTGAAGAAGGTGCAGGCCAATCATTTCGTGCAAGGCGCAGGGCGTGACATGGACATCCTCGCCTGCACGATCGCCAATGGCATCGCCTGCGTCAGCGTGATGTTCTTTCGCGAGGGCATCAGTCTTGGCTCGCGTGATTTTTTCCCGAGGCTTGCCCTGGATGCCGACGAGACTGCCGTGATCGGCTCGTTTCTCGGCCAGTATTATCTTGAGCGCCCGGTTCCGGCCGAGTTGATCCTCAGCCACGCACCCGAAGGCATCGATGTGCTGACCGAGGCGCTCAGTGAACATGCCGGGCACAAGGTCGAGCTGAAAACCTCGGTGCGCAGCGATCGCGCACGTTTCCTCGACATGGCCGTGACCAACTCGGCTGCCGCGCTGGCGGCGCGCCTGGCCAGCCGCCAGACCCTGCTCAATCGCTTTGAGGCCCTGCGTGACCTGCTCGGGCTGGACGAGTTGCCGCAGCGCATCGAGTGCTTCGACATCAGTCACACGATGGGCGAGGCGACTGTCGCGTCGTGCGTGGTATTCGGGCCCGAGGGCCCCGAGAAGTCCCAGTACCGGCGGTTCAACATCAGCGGAATAACCGGAGGAGACGACTATGCGGCGATGCACCAGGCGCTGGAGCGCCGCTACAAGCGCATCCAGGCCGGCGAAGGGCGGCTGCCTGACATCCTGCTCATCGATGGCGGGCTGGGGCAGGTGCGCCAGGCGATCGACGTGCTGGCGACGCTCGGAATCGAAGGCGTGCAGATCGTCGGCGTGGCCAAGGGCGAGGCGCGCAAGGCCGGGCATGAGAGCTTGATACTCGGCGATTCCGGCCGCAGCTTGTGGCCGGGACCGGAATCTCCGGCCTCGCATTTGATCCAGTCGGTACGCGATGAAGCGCATCGTTTTGCCATCACCGGTCATCGCGGGCGCCGCGAAAAGGCGCGCGAGGCATCGAGTCTGGAGGAAGTGGCGGGCATCGGGGCCAAGCGTCGGGCCGCGCTGCTGCGCCAGTTTGGCGGTCTGGCCGGGGTCACCCGTGCCGGTATCGAGGAACTCATGCAAGTCAACGGAATCAATCGTGAGCTTGCCGAACGCATTTATGCCGCTCTCCATGGGTAAACTCCGTCCATGCAATTGACCCTTCCGACCCTGCTCACGCTGTTTCGCATAGCCTTGTTGCCGGTCATCGTGATCGTGTTTTACCTGCCCGAGTATTTCCCGACCACTCGCAGCTGGTCGAATCTGGCAGCCGCCGGCATCTTCATCACTGCCGCCATCACCGATTGGCTGGATGGCTGGATCGCGCGCCGCTACAACATGAGTTCCGCATTCGGAGCCTTCCTCGATCCGGTGGCCGACAAGCTCATGGTCGCGGTCGCCTTGTTCCTGATCGTGCAGCAGAACCCGAGCGCGCTGATGGCCGTATCCAGCGCAGTCATCGTCGGCCGCGAGATCAGCATTTCGGCGCTGCGCGAATGGATGGCCGAGCTTGGCCAGCGCGCGGCGGTCGGTGTTGCCTGGATCGGCAAGTTCAAGACCGTCATGCAGATCGTCGCGATCGTGGTCTGCCTGCACCAGCGCGATCTCCCCGAGTTGCGCCTGTACCGCATCGGCGAGAGCCTGCTCGTCGTCGCGGCAGTGCTGACGATCTGGTCGGCATTCATTTATGTCCGCGCCGCCTGGCCGATCATGCGCGATGCCGACAGCGGCAAGATCTGAGCGACCTCCGGAATACCTCGCAAAAACCCATCACGTTCCCGCGAGTAACCGGGAGTCCAGGCGTGCAGTCGTAGGAAGTGGCTTCAGCCACGATGCCTTCATGCAGATCGCCAAGGGCATCGCGACGTGCTGTCGTGGGAGTGGCTTCAGCCACGATGCCTTTTGCTCAATTCCGAGCGAGAGTCCAACCCCAGCCGCAGGTTCCCTCTTCCAAGCCTTCCCAAGCAGAGCGTCGTTGAGCCTTGCCGTCGTAGACACTCTGTTGGCTGTCAAGCTATTTGTTCGACGGAATAGAGTTTCGTTGCGTCATAGGGCTCGGGGTTTTTCATGAGTGCCCAGGCAACCGTCAGCATCTTGCGCATGATGGCGACATTGGCCTGCATCTTCTTTTTGCCTTTGTCGAGAAGACGCTTCTTGAATGCGGCGGCGAGCGGGTCGTGGCGACCAGCAGCCATGGCGGGATAGAACAGGGCACGACGGAGGTATTTGTTGCCATGTCGGGAGATCCTGGGCGGCTTGTGGACGCTGGTGCCTGACTCGAAGACCCGAGGGTCCAGGCCGGCGTGGCAGACGCAGGCACGCGCGCTCAGCGAAGGAGGAAGGACCACCAGTTCACTGAGCAAGGCGACAGCAGAGATGTCGGCGACGCCGGTAACGGAGGTCAGCGCCTCGAAGCGAGCCAGCAAGGGGGCATCGGCGCGAATGAGCGCGAGCGCGTGGCTACGTATCCGTTCAATGCGCTTGTCCAGCGACGCAATAGCACGCTTGAGATCCGCCTTCAGATAGGCCGGGGCCGCTTGGGTACTGGACAGCGCGTGCAAGCGATTGCGCGCCGTGGTGCTTTCATCGGTGAGTTGAACCAGGTAGCGCCCGTAGTGGCGCAGTTCCAGCAGATCCTTGCGGGGCGCCTGCCACGCCGTGAACGGCATGCGCTTGAGAAATTCCAGCAGCATCGCCGCATCCAGACGATCGGTCTTGTTGCGCTGGCTCAGTGCCTTGGCGAAGTTGTGTCCCGCCTTGGGATTGATGACGCTCACTTGTGCGCCGAGCTCTTGAGCCAGCATGGCTGTATCGAGATAGTAGATCCCGGTGGCTTCCACCAACACGCGAACCGATCCGGCGCGTGCGATCAAACGCTCCAGGAACGCTCGCAGCAGTGTCAGGTCATTGGCGATCTCGCCGGTTTCCCGGTGATCGTGATGTTCCCAGGCATACGCATGGCGCTTGGCACCGATATCAAAAGCGAGCAGCAACGTGTTAGCGGGACAGGACATGATGAACTTCCTCCGGGTGTCGGTTAGGATCGTTCCCGGTTCCCCGACCCCGCATTATCGCGGCACAGCCTTGTCACGCTGGCTCAACGGCCCGGGACACTCTTCGTGCTCTGCGACTGGGGCGGGGAGCCACTCTACGAACGAGGTCAGACAGGCTGCCTCAAGGAAAGGGCGGCTTCCCCGGTAACGACCAGTCAGTATTTCACTGAGCAGGCGAAACCAACATACAAGGAAGTGGCTTCAGCCACGATGCCTTCGTGCAGATCGCCAAGGGCATCGCGACTGAAGTCGCTCCCACGAGATGCATGGGGCGTCGCGACGTGCTGTCGTGGAAGTGGCTTCAGCCACGATGCATACTTTTCCGAATTGCGCAATCGCGTCGCGCCTGAAGTCGCTCCCAGGGCCGTGTGGCTTCGCCCGCCCGCAGACGGTCCCCCGTGAGATTTGGGGCGTCGACTGTCAAGGAAGTGGCTTCAGCCACGATGCCTTCATGCAGATCGCCAAGGGCATCGCGACTGAAGTCGCTCCCACGAGATGCATGGGGCGCCGCGACGTGCTGTCGTGGGAGTGGCTTCAGCCACGATGCCTTTTGCTCAATTCCGAGCGAGAGTCCAGCCCGGCCGCAGGTTCCCTCTTCCAAGCCTTCCCAAGCAGAGCATCGTCGAGCCTCGCCGTCGTAGGAGGTGGCTTCAGCCACGATGCTTTTCGCTGAATGGCCAGCGACCGTCCAACCCCAGCCACCCGCAGCCAACGTCGGGAAAAAAACAAACAGGTTGACTCTTCCGGCACATTCCGTAATATGCGCCTCCCACGCGGGAATAGCTCAGTTGGTAGAGCGCAACCTTGCCAAGGTTGAGGTCGGGAGTTCGAGCCTCCTTTCCCGCTCCAGTTTTTGCACGATGAATCGGCTGTCAACAGCGTCTTCGTGAAGATCCGGTCAGTACCCAGGTATTGCCGGCTCGGAAACCTCGGAATCACCGAGGTTTTTGTTTGTCCGATGACGACGCATCACGCTCGCCATCCCACCGGCCTGGTGGCAGAGTGGTCATGCAGCGGCCTGCAAAGCCGCGTACGCCGGTTCGATTCCGACCCAGGCCTCCATC
The DNA here is from genome assembly GCA_016721015.1 of Lysobacterales bacterium. Lineage (GTDB taxonomy): Bacteria > Pseudomonadota > Gammaproteobacteria > Xanthomonadales > Rhodanobacteraceae > Dokdonella. The sequence goes on along the minus strand of JADKJL010000012.1, from coordinate 155,033 downwards.
CTTATCCGCAGTCTCTCGAGACGCTGGTCGTCACCGGCGGCTTCGGGCATCCTGCGCGCTGGCCCGGATGGCGAAACTGGTATACGCAAGGGACTTAAAATCCCTCGGCCGCAAGGCCATGCGGGTTCGACCCCCGCTCCGGGCACCAGACTCGCGCCGTGCGCGCGAGGGAGGACAGATCAATGTGTTATTCCGCTCAAGTCGAGGAATCGTTCAAGCGCTATGTGAAGCAGTTTGGCGCGGATATCGATATCCACGCTTTCGTCAAGCTGTACGGGCATCGTGCCGAGGGCCAGGCGCTGCGCATTCCGAAGGCCATGGATGCGAACTTCGCCGAGCCGGCGGATGCGGATCAGCGCGCGATTGCGGCGATGATCGAGCAGTTCGATCAGGCCGAGCTGGCCCGCCACGAGCAGGAGTTGTTCAAGCAGCGCAAGCGTCTGGCCGATGCCGAGCGCACGCTGCAAACGCGGATCACCAAGGCCGCCAGCGAAAGCCAGCGCATTGCCACGAGCAAGCTGAAGTGGCTGCTCTCACGCATCGCCGATATCAAGCGCCAAGATCTGCTGCCGCGCGATTCACGGATCTTTCCTGGCACTTACGCGCCGGTGATGGTGATCGAACACGGTCAGCGCGTGATCAAGCCGATGCGCTACCAGTGTCGACCGCAAGGCAAGCCCGCGTTTTACGACCGCAAATATCCGGGCACCTACAACGCACGCCGCGACAACCTCGAAGGGTTCTGGAAAGGCCTGTTCGGGCACAACCACGGTATCGCCATCGTCAATGCGTTCTACGAGAACGTCAGCCGTCACGCGCTGGAAGGCCGGGAACTCGGTGAAGGCGAGGCCGAGGAAAACGTGATTCTCGAATTCCGCCCGCAGCCGCAACAGGATATGCTGGTCGCGTGCCTGTGGTCACACTGGCACGGCGAGGGCGAAGACGATCTGCTGTCATTCGCCGCGATTACCGACGAGCCTCCCGCCGAAATCGCTGCCGCCGGGCATGATCGCTGCATCATTCCGATCAAGCCCGGAAAACATCGATGCCTGGCTCAATCCCGATCCGCAAAACCTGGATGCGCTTTACGCGATCCTCGATGACCGTGAGCGGCCGTATTACGAGCATCGGATGGCGGCTTAGCAGCCGGCTCATCCGGCGCTTTTGGGTTCGCGCGATCCGAACAACACCATGCTTTGCCGTGCGACCCTGGAGAGGCAGTTGGCGACCAAAACAAAGGGCCACGGAGACGATTGTCTCCGTGGCCCTGTGCGTTTCGTCCTGGCGTCTAACGAATGGCCGGTCTCAGTTTGAGGAAACCCTTGCGCGCTTGCGCACCACGACGAATCCGAACAGCGCCAGAAGCCCCGCAAGCAGGATCATTCCCCACTCGGAAAGCGTGGGGATGGCGACCACACCACCCGCAATCAGCGTGTTGGTGATGGTGCAACTGCCGTCCAGTGCCACAGCGACACAATCCGTCTGGTCGGCCGTGTAGCCCGCTGGCACCGTCTCGGTCGCCGTGCAGGTCGCCCCGGCATTGGGGCCCGTCACGGTGAATACGGCTGGCGCTCCCTCGGCGGCGTTAAGCGGTGTCGTGGCCACCGTACCCGAGCTGCAGGTCAGGGCCACCGGCACGGTCGCCGAATTGTCCGGGATGAAATCCTTGTTCACGGTGACGGTGTAGGTGATTGCACCGTTGAGCGTGTTGATGATCGTGCAACTGCCGTCCAGCGGCACGCCGACACAACCCGACTGGTCGGCCGTGTAGCCCGGAGGCACCGTCTCGGTTGCCGTACAGGTCGTTCCGGTCAGATCGGCGCCACCCACCGTGAATACCGCAGGCGCGCCCTCGGCTGCGGTCAGCGACGCGTTGATCACCGTGCCCGAGCTGCAAGTCAGGTTCACTGGCACGGCCGCGGGATCGTTCGGGATGAAATCCTTGTTGACCGTGATTGAGGCCGGTGCGGCGCAGCCCGCGAAGGTCATTGGCGCGGGGTCGGTCAAGGTCACATCGGTCGTCGCCAGCGCTCGTCCGATCCAGCTTCCCCGGACCATGGTGGCGGCAGCACCGGAGAGGACGGTTCCGACGAAGTCCGAATCCGTTACGGTCGCGGCTTCGGCCGTCTTCCAGTACACGTTGCATGCATCCGCGGAGCCACCCATGACCACCTGCGCGTTGGTCAGTGTGAGGGCGCCCAAACCGCCGGTTCCGACCTTGAAAATCCAGACGTCGCTCGCGCTTCCGCTGAGCGTCAGTGTGACGCCGGCACCTAGCGTAGTGCCTGCGGCGGAGCAGTAGACACCGGGCGGGAGCGAGGTGCTGGTGGTCGGAATCGGGCCGTCGCAGGTCGGGTTCATGCTATCGACCGAGGCGAATGCCGTATTGAAGTCATTGACCACCGCATTGCCGACCGGCGCAACGATCGGTCCGCTGATCGCGCACGGGCCGGTGTTGGTGATCCCCCCGGCGAATGTGGTGCCCACCTGGCCGGTGATGCCGATACCCGGTCCGGTATCGGTGCAGGTCACCGTGCCAATGGTTGGACTGCCGTTTGTACCCAACACCGCGTAGGGCGCCGCCGAATTCAGATTGGGCGCGACCGGCTGGGCGAACGCCTGGACGGAAACCAGCACAAACACAGCGATTGCCGCGCCAGCCGACAGCTTCGAAGATACAAGTAACATTGTACATTTACTCCCTTGAGACCCATTGACCCCCTCGACGCGGAGGCGGTGACAACGAGTCCGATTCGTTGTCACAAATTCCGGGATGACTTTTTTCACTATAGGCCGTGGCGCGCGCCACTTGCAACACCTTTTTAGTTATGATAAGGCGTCTTGCGGCGCGCGCGTATGACAAGGTTCAGGTTTCGCCTCCAGCAAATACGCCCGAGCGTCTACTTGCCGATTCCTGTGTAGCGGCCGTTGGTTTCCTGGGCACGGTGAGGGCGAGGACGATCTGCTCTCATTCGCCGCCATCACCGACGAGCTGCCCGCCGAAATCGCCGCCGCCGGGCATGACCGCTGCACCATTCCCATCAGGCCGGAAAACATCGATGCCTGGCTCAGTCCCGATGCGCAAGATCTGGCCGCCCTTTACGCCATCCTCGATGATCGCGAGCGGCTGTACTACGAGCATCGGAAGGCGGCCTGGCGGCCGGCTCATCCGGCGCTTTTGCATTCCCGCGAATTGGCAGCGCTACGCCGACTTGTGTTTGTGCTTTGCGGATTGAATAGTCGCTTGTACGTGAGCCATCAATTGATCATGCGGGTGGCTCGGTCGACGGCCGGATCAAAAAAGCTCGGAGTGCGTCCCGGTTCGAACAAAGATGACGGTGTCCTCATCCGGGAGCCTGTAAACCAATAGCCAATCGTTGCTTGTGTGGCACTCTCGACAATCCGTGTCGCCGCCGCGCTGGTTTGGGTATCGACCACGCAGTGCGTGATTCAGCAGCGCAGGCTCCAGTGGCTTGCGCGCTTCCAAAGCAGTCATTGCTGCTTTCAATGAATTCACATCGCATTTCTTGTGTGAATGCGCGCGCTTCAGGTCACTCTTGAATTGAGACGTGTACCTTACTTTGCGATTTGGCATGCGCGAAGCTTAGTTCGCTGCGTCTGCAAACAGCGCATCCACCGAATTGGCGCGCTCAGTCTTCCCGGAATAGCTGTCGGATATGGCGGCCAGCGTGGCGCGATTGGGCTGGGCTACCCGAACCTCGAAGGGAATTCCTCCGGTGTTTACCACCTGAGTCAGAAATATCCGGATGGCACTCGTCATATCCAGGCCAACTTCCCTGAGAGTATTCTCTGCCTGAAGCTTGAGTTCAGCCGAAATTTTTGCTTTGACGGTCGCGTTCATGATTCTTCCTGTCCGATCCAATTTGGGAAACGGGGCCTTAATGGGGCCTTGTTGGGGTCTCACAATACGCCTATTTCGACTTCTTGGGCCCTCTTGTCATCTCGAACTCATGCGTTGTCGATTTTCTGATTTGACCCACAGAACCTCTATGAGCCTGTGAATCGTCGAGTTCTGACCTCGCCCAACCGACTTTTCGCCTCAACCGGCAAAGTCCGACAGGCGGCTGGCGATTCAATGATCTTGCGCATCATCTTCATCAAAAGCACGGCCGACTTTCGCTATTTGCCGATTCCTGTGTAGCGGCCGTTGGTTTCCTGGGCGCGGCCGAGGGTGACCAGCATTTCGAGGAGTTGTGGCAGGCGCTTTTTCCAGGGGCCTTTGGATTTGAAGCGGGTGGCGATGTCGTCGGCGCTGAGGGCGAGCGGACTGGCGGCGAGCACATCGGCGACCGCGCGCACCTGTTGCACCGCATCCTTGGGCCAGGGCAGGGGTTTGCCGATGACGGGCGTGGTGATCGCCTCGGCTTCTTCGGTTTCGATCTCGGCTTGATCGGGCGCCGTGGTGGCGGAGGGATTCTGGAATTCGGGGCGCAGCCAGCGCACGAGGCCGCGGGCTTCTTCGGCGGCGCGTTCGGCATTCAGCGCAACCAGGCGTTCGAGGATGGCCTCGTCGAAGGCGCGTTTGGCTTCGTCGCGATCCATGCGACCAATATCTCCCGCAGGATCGACATCAACGGTCAACGCGCGAGCCGAACCGATTTTCGTGGGAGCGGCTTCAGCCGCGATGCTTTCCGACGCTTGGGATGAACGCATCGCGGCTGAAGCCGCTCCCACGGAAGCAGCGGTAGCGGTGTTCCCCTCCAGACCCATCGGCCGCTCCTGCGCTTCCTGCGCTCGCGGCACTTGGGCATCCATGCCCATCGGCCGCTCCTGCGCTTCCTGCGCTCGCGGCACTTGGGCATCCATGCCCATCGCTCGCCGCAGCAGCGGCAGCAGGTCGGACCAACCATAGGCATCGAGTACGGCGGCGTCGATTTCATCGTGCAACTGGCGCAGCACCGAGACGAGACCGTGTTCGTGGATCACGCGCTCCTTGGCCGAAAGCACTTCGCCGCTGCGCAGTTTTTCGAGCAGGTTGTACATGCCAGTCAGGGTCAGATCGGGATGCGCGGCTTGCTGGCGTTTGCGGTGGGCGTCTAGTTGTTCGGCGAGGTTGCCGATGCGTTCGGATTGAACCTGGTTGAGGATCGGGAACGGGAAGGGCTCGAAGCAGCGCGTCTTGTTGTAGCGCGGATCGTTGCCGACTCCGAGCCGACCACCCGCCGCAAGTGCCCAGGTGACGTGCACACAGCATGAGAGCACGCCCAAGGCCCACGCATCTTCGAGCGCGACGCAGACGAGCATGTTGTCGGGGGCAATGCTCGCATCGAGAAATTGGAGGGTTCGATGCTTGGCGGTTTCGACCGTGGCGATATAGCGGGAAAGCCCGAGAAGTGCTGGGCGAAATGCACGACGCGGCTCGCCGTGAATCCACCACTTGTCGCGATAGGTCGCACGTGAATTTTGGTCACGCTCCGGCTTTACGTGTTCGAGCACGTGTTGGAACACGGCGGGAAACCTCGCACGGACTTCCAGAATCTCCAGCCCAAACAGATCGATGACCAACACGCCGCGCGGCTTGTCAGTCAAATCGCGACCATTGCGATACGGACGAATATACGTTTCCAGCCCATCGATCGAACCGAGTCCGAGCTGTGCGGCCTGCGCTGGCGTAACGATGAATCCAGAGCCGTGCAGTTTGAGTCCGGGGCAACTGATGCCTTGATTGGAAATGAGCGCAAGGGATGAAGCTACATTGGCTCCACTGCGCAAATCGGCATGAATCAGTCCGCTGCGATGGCGCAGCAAAACGGAGACTTCATCTCGATCGGTGTCAGTTTCGCTTTCGACAATTCGTAGCTGCCCTTCAGCATTCCTAATTGTTCCCACCGTCATTGCGATTCGCACGGCGGCACCATCCGCTGAGTCAACCCAAGGGTGATCGGGAATGGCAAAAGCCAGCGACAGCGGCGGTGCTTTTTTGCTCCCCAAAGGAACGCGTACGTTATTTCCTCGGTGGTCAACTTGAGGCTCAGTGAAATTCAGCCCAACTCGGTCTCCTCGTGGTGGTACATAGGGCTCGGGAGGTAGCGGCGCAGTCGGATTCATCGCTGCTTCAATCACGCGCCGATTGAATGTCTGGCGGATCGAATTGGTTGTGATGAATCCAAAACGTTCGAGGGCGCCGCGCTGGGTGAGCACGGCGGCGTGATGCCACCAGTACATGACGAAATCGGCCGACTCGGGAACCTCTGGCCAGGTTGCGCGCAGGGCTTCGGTATAGCCATCGCCGAGTGCGGAGCGCATCGTGCTGGCGCCTATAAACGGCGGATTGCCCACCACAAAATGCGCCTGCGGCCACGCGGCCTTGCGCGGTTTCACATAGCGCTCCAGCGGCACGCGGGCGCTGTCATCGGGAATGGCGAGGCCGGTCACTGGTGAAGGTTTGGTGGTGACACCATCCCAGCGCATGACCGGCACGCCGTGTTCATCGGTGACGTGTTCCATATGGTCATAAGCCAGCACGGCATCGCGTTTCTCGATATTTCGAAAATCTCGGATCACTGGCTGCGGTGGCTGCACATCGCCTCTGGTCCGGAAGTGCCACTGCAAATAGCCAATCCAAAGCACGACCTCGGCAATTTCGGCGGCGCGCGGATTCAGTTCGATACCGAGCAACTGATGCGGATCGACGGTTTCGGCAGCTTGCGCGTCGGCGCGTTCGCCATCGATGGCGAGGCCGCCCTGGCGGTAGCCGATTTCATCGAGGGCGTTGAGCACTTCGCCTTCGAGGCGCTTCAAGTGTTCGAGGGTGACGTAGAGGAAGTTGCCCGAGCCGCAGGCCGGGTCAAGCACGCGCAGCGTGCACAGGCGATGGTGAAAACCGCGCAGCACGCTGACCGCCTCTTTCTCCTTGCCTTCGGCGGACAAGGTCAGCGCGGCGGCCTGGGCATCACTCCATTCGGCGCGCAGCGGTTCGATCACGGTCGGCAGTACGAGGCGCTCGACATAGGCGCGCGGCGTGTAATGCGCGCCGAGTTTGTGCCGCTCGGTCGGATCAAGCGCGCGTTCGAGCAGGGTGCCGAAGATGGCCGGTTCGACGTGTTCCCACTTGGCGCGTGCCGCTTCGATCAGCAGGGCGATCTGCTCACGGCTCAGCGGCAGCGTGTCCGGACTCTTGAACAGCTTGCCGTTGAACCGGAGCACATCGTGGGCGATGGCGGGCGAGAATCCGCCCTCGTCCATGTTCTGCCAGAGAATCGCGAGCATGCGCATGGCGGTTGGCGGATCCTCCGCATGCTGGATCAGCAGCTTGCGAAAACTTTCCGGCGGCAGCAGTTTCACATCCTCGGCGAACATCGTGAACAGGCAGCGCATGAGGAATTGCGCGACGAGTTCCGGATCATGCCGGGCCGCTTCGAGACTGCGCGCGAGGGCGGCGAGGCGCGTGGCGATCTCGCGGGTGACGCGGGCGGATTCGCGCGAGGGATCGAGGCCCAGTGGATCCTGCCAGATCCGGCGCAGACGTTCGCGGATCTCGGGCTTGCGCAGATCATCGAGTGCAATGCGATGGCTGCGCGGATCCGGGAATGGCGTGTAGGTGGCGCCCGAGCGCGTGAACTCGGCGAACAGTTCGATGCGATGGCCGACATCGACCACAATCAGGAACGGCGGACGGCCTTCGCTGGCGGGTAGCGCACGCGCATAGGCTTCGGCCTGGCTGCGCGCACGCAGGATGGCATCATCGAATCCGCGCGTGTGGGCGCCGGCCTTGAGTTTTTTCGATTCGAGCACGAACGCGCCGCGCCGATACAAATCGATGCGCCCGGCGCTGCTGCTGCCATCACCATGACTGAAGGTGATCGGGCGCTCGAACATGTAGGCCTGTTCGGCATCCGCATGCGGGGTATCGACGCAGAGCAGATGACACAGATCAATCAGAAAGGTTTGCGAGGTCGACAGCTCGGACGCCTTGATGCCGTTCCATTTGGCGATGAACTCGTTGACCGCGTCCGCTTCGATCTGGGCCACGTGGCAACTCCCTGCGATGATCGGCCAAGGCTAACCGATGCGCGATCGGGCGTCAGCAAGCGCCGACGCGGCAACGGCTCATTCGAGGTACGCCACGATCCTGCGTTTGATCAGATAGTTGAAAACCAGCCAGAACAGGCCGATCAACAGCGCCGCCAGCGCGGCCAGGGTGGCGACACTGATCAGGTTCGCTTGCATGTCGGCATTTCCCGCGAGCAGTTCCTCGCGCTGCGACTGGTTCGGATCAAAGTTGGCATAGGCGACCGGGATCGTGCCGCCGACCTCGATCTGGTCGGCACGCCGCCATGGAACCGGGAAGTTCTTGCTGTAGGACTTGCCATCGACGTCAAAGCTGTATTTGAAACGGGCAAGTTGCTTGGTCGGCGCAGTCTCTTCGTCAACCGAGACAGTCGCCTGGACGATCGAGTGGTCGTTGAGGATGGCTTGCGAGCGCCATGTGCTTGAAACCGCCGTGTAACCGATGGCGATGACGGCGATCGGAAAAACAATGGCCCACCAGAGCAGGTTGTGGCCTCGAAGGATCTTGTCGCCAAGGCTGAGTGACTTCCACGATGAGGCCATGGTTTCTCCGGGAGTGGTTGCGTTGGGGGTGCAGAGGATTCTGTACTTTATCCGGTTGCCCAATCAAAATACAAAACTCGATTTGCGCGAAGGAGCGTTGCCGACATGCTGGAAGTCAAGGGACGGGCGAGCGTTTTCTGGGTTTGGGCGGCAATGGGTGCGTTGGCTATTGCGTTGGGTTGGGCATCGTGGGACTGGTTTCGGGACGGCATCGTGTTGCGCATGCTGCCGCTCGGCCTGGTCGTATCCGGCGTCGTTTTTTTCGGCTTCGGCATCTGGAAACGGATGGACAAGCGGCCGGCTCTCGTCGTCGATGACAAGGGCTTGCTTGATCGCACGGGTCTTCCGCAACGGTTGATCGCGTGGAACGATATCGTCCAATTTCGTCTGGTCACGCTGGCTGGCCGGGCACCGACCTGGCTGGCGATCGACCTTGTCGATCCCGACCAGCTAATCAGCAGTGCCTTGTATAGAACGGGGCCGATGCTCGAGGTGTTCAAGGAAAAATACGGCACGCCATGCGTGATCGCCTTGAAGGCACTTGATATCGAACCGCACCGACTGCTTGAACAACTCAAGGCCGATCTGAGGCAATACAAGCGCTGACTCCCGACATTTCACGTGCGCCTGCCGGCCGCGTGAGCCGGTTTGTCGCTTTTTTGCGCAATACAGGATCAAGGACGATCAAACGCCCGGATGAGGGTCAACGCAGGGAGTTCGGCAGGACGCCGACAAGGAGCCGACAACCCTCATTCGGGCACTTTCGATGTGTCGCGCGCGCATCCGCGCTGGCAGTGCTCCCGGCCGATTCGGCCACCTTTCCAATACTTCATCGCCAAACCGACAGGCCGTCGCCGGATCAGTCCAGGCGGCGTCATTGCCTTGCTTGTTGGCGCGTCGACGGGTGTGATCAATTGCGCGCGGGTTCCAGTGCGTGGCCGTTGATGCCCAGCGACTGGTAAGGGTTGAAGTTCGGATCATTGGTCAGGAACTGGCGACCGTCATCGAGCTGCCAGGCGTGCTGGTAGTGGATCGACAGATCAACCTGGCTGCCTGTGGCCGGATCGCGCCAGGGTTGCACTTCCTGGATGGTATCGATGCGTGCTGCTTGCTGGCGCTCGCCACTGGCATCACGGCCGGCGACGATCTGGTTGTTGATCCGGCCTACGGCCTGGATGGCATCCATGCGAATGCGCCCGCGCTCGAGAATGCCGGCAGTGGTGATCTCATTCATGCGCCGCTGGTGCCAGTTGCTGATCTCGATCGATTGTCGCTGGCTGATTTCATCGGACCGGCGCTTGCCGTATTCGAGCACTTGCTGGTTCCAGGCGGGATTGATGTGCAGGGATTGGGCGATCCGCGCAAGCAGGGAGAAATCAAGCTGGCCATCCGGTGCGCGCAGTGCCAGCGCGTCCGAGGACGAGGCCGATATCGAACGTCCGATCATCGGGTTGTCCATTTCGGAAAAAAAGACGGATGCGGTGATCGACTCACGCATGTCATGGCCTTGCAACGGATAGGCGATGAGGATTTCGCCGGCCTCGGTCCACTGGCGTCCATTCATGCCGGGCGGCGGCGCACTGTTAGGCGGGATCATGTCCGGCCGATCACGATAGGACAGTACGCGGGCGCCAGGCCGTGCGTTTTGCACAAGCGCTTGCAGGTATTCACGGGCTGAGCGCATCGGAGCCGCCGGACACGGATACATTTCGACGATGGTCGCGCTGCTGACCTGCCAGGTGAGTCGCGGCAGGATCGAGAAAGCCTGCAAGCCATCCGGCGAGATGGCCGTCCAGTCGATGCTGAGCATGTTGGAGATGCACTCGACGCCACGATTCCAGCTCACTGCACCGTGCGGCTGCCAGGCTTGCGGAATGGTCAGGGTGTAAGCGGTGAGCGGCTGCCGGAATCCGGCCGGATCCTCGATCGAGGTTTTCTGCAGCGCGCCGTTCGCCGTTGCAGGCAGGCTCGGCTTGCGTGGTTTTGCGGCGACGAAAACGCCGGCGGGCTGCGGCGAATCATTCGCTGCCCGGGCTTGCGTTGATCGTTCCTGCATTGGAAAGCCGGGTTCGGCATTGCAGCCGGCGGACAGGCCGACGCAGGTCAACAGCGCCACGGCGAGAAGTGAGGGCAAGCGCTGGCAGGGGGGTTTGTTCATGGTTTCGGTCCGTTGCGCGATGGCTGCCGAGACAGGTCGGCGGCTGATCGGTCTTGCGTGAATCGGTGGCAAACCGGCTCATCCATCGGCCTGAGCCGCTTTCTTGCGCTTCTGCGCAACAGGGCCTGACAGGACGTTCAACGCCTGGGTGACAGTCGGCTGCGACCAGGGGGGCGACAAGGATGCTGGCGACCGTCACTCAGGCTCTGCGTGCTGTGCCGATGTTTCCTCCCGACACAAGGAATTCCGATGACAAAGCAGTCGCCCACTTCACAGGCTCGTTGGTGCCGCAGGTCTTGCAGCCTGATCGGTTTGATCGGCTCGGCCATGCTGTTGTCCGCATCGACAGCGACCTTCGCCCAACAGGATTTCAACCAGGCTCCGGCCTATCCGCCGCCACAGAACCAGAACCAGAACACCTATCCGAATCAGCAGAATGCACCGCCCGACAACCATAACGGCGGCTCCGCAAACCAGACTGGGCAAGCCGATACCGGCTACAACAATGCCTATCCAAACGCGGACAATCAGGGCACTCAGCCGCCACCACCCGCGTCAGGTTATGGCCAGCCGAATGCAGCGCCGTCGTCGGGCATGGGGCAGGGCAATCCACTGCAGCAGCTCGTGCAGTCGGAGATGCAGGATTTCGGCATTCCCGCGCAGGCGACCCTGCAGCAGAACATGCACGGGCCAACGCCAACCAGCATTCCCGGTGGAAAAATCATCACCACCGATCATCTGCTTGGCGAAATCCAGCGCGGGCAGCAAAGCGGATTGTTGATTTTCCACGTGCTCGGCCAGGGCGACATGATTCCGGGCGCGCAGTTCGCGGCACCGGCCTCGCAAGCGGGCAGCTTCAACGACCAGACCCAGCAGGAATTCGGCAACTACCTGACCCAGGTGACCCAGGGCCGAAAGGATCGGCCGATGGTGTTCTATTGCCTGAGCCCGCAATGCTGGATGTCCTACAATGCGGCCTTGCGCGCGATCAACATGGGCTATCAAAACGTGCTCTGGTATCGCGGCGGCATCGAATCCTGGCAACGCGCACAGCAGATCGCCGGTTCGATGCAGCCACAGGGGAACATGCAGGGGCGCGGGAACATGCAGGGCCAGGGGAACATGCAGGGCCAGGGGAACATGCAGGGCCAGGGGAACATGCAGGGCCAGGGGAACATGCAGGGCCAGGGGAACATGCAGGGCCAGCAGAACCAGCCGAATGGCTACTGAGGTTGTTGATTCGCGCGAAATCAACGCTGCATACCTCAACCCACACGACAACGACGCGTCGTAGGAAGCAGCTTCAGCTGCGATGCGTTTCGGCCCGCGAAAGCAGAAGCATCGCGGCTGAAGCCGGCTCCTACGGGATGGAGAGCGGACTGTGCGACCGGATCGCGCGATGCCCGAGCGAGGCCGGCCACCCGTCTCCTCAAAAATCCCGATAGCGACTTGTCGTAGGAGGCAGCTTCAGCTGCGATGCGTTTCGGCCCGCGCAAGCAGAAGCATCGCGGCTGAAGCCGGCTCCTACGGGATGGAGAGCGGACTGTGCGACGGGATCGCGCGATGCCCGAGCGAGGCCGGCCACCCGTCTCCTCAAAAATCCCGATAGCGACGCGTCGTAGGAGGCAGCTTCAGCTGCGATGCGTTTCGGCACGCGAAGCAGGAGCTCCGGTGAGCCGCTCCGCGCGCCCCCCCCCTCACCCCCCCCCCCCCCGCGGCGTCGGCCCCGAGCAGAAGCATCGCGGCTGAAGCCGGCTCCCACGGGATGGAGAGCGGACTGTGCGACGGGATCGCGCGATGCCCGAGCGAGGCCGGCCACCCGTCTCCTCAAAAATCCCGATAGCGACATGTCGTAGGAGGCAGCTTCAGCTGCGATGCGTTTCGGCACGCGAAAGCAGAAGCATCGCGGCTGAAGCCGGCTCCTGCGGGATCGAGAGCGGGGTTGCGTGCCGGGCGGGGCTCTTGTGGTGATCTGCCACTCGTTGGCTTCAGCGTTTGGCCTCGCACAAATCGAGTGCCCGTGCCGCTGCGTTGCCGCACAATCTGGAGCGCACCTCATCGAGGTATTTCTGTGAGCCTTCGTGAGGCGATTCGAGGCGCGCCAGCGACGCTTGCGCGCGCTTGAGCAGATCGGCGGCATCGGCATAACGTGCCTGCAGCAGGCGAGCGTCGGCGAGCGTGGTCAACGCCTGCGCGTGGAAGTGGTGATCGGTCTTCACATACATGCGATCGGACATCGCCACCGCGCGCTCGGCCCACTCGGCGGCGAGGTCGGCTTTGTCGAGTTCGATCGATTGCCGGGCCAGGTTGGTCATCGGCACCAGCACCATGACATGGTCGCCGGTGAACGATTTCCGGTGCATGGCGACCGCCCGCTGCAGATACGCCAACGCCTGCTCGGGTTGCTTGCGCGCACGCGCCAGACGGGCACGATTGTTGAGCACGATGGCGAGATAGGGGCCACCGTCCGGATAGAGGCGTTCGAAAATCGTCTGCACCTGATCGTACAGGGCGTCGGCACGATCAAGGTCGCCGAGGCCACGTGCGGAATGGGCCAGATTGCCAAGCGTTTGCGCGCGCTCATCGTCGCTCGGCGGGATGTCGGCCTTGTCGCCTGCTTCCAGCGCCTTGCGCAGCAGGGCGTCGGCATGTTCATAGTCGTCCTCGATCAGATGGAGCACGCCATAATCATTGAGGATGTTGGCCTGCAGTTCCGTATTGACCAGGCCGCCGCGAACGATGCGGTCCAGTGCATCGTCGTAGAGCGCCTTGGCTTCGCTGATGCGATTCTGTTCCTTGCGCAATGAAGCCAGTGCGGCCAGTGACTTGATCGAACGCGGGTCGAGCGCACCGAACACCTGTTCGCCCTGCTTGAGCGCGAGACCCAGCTGCTTCTCGGCGGCGTCGAGCCGGTACCGGCCGAGCATGCTTTTGCCCAGCGAGTAGCGGATGTCCACGGCCAGATCGGGACGCTGGCCAAAGCGCTCGTCAACCTTTACCGCGGCATCATCCAGTGCTTCGGCGAGGCTGATCTCGCTGCCGCTGGCATACGGATTCGACACCGACAGCACATCGACCAGAAAGGCATTGACCAGGCCGGTATCGCGCGCCGCTTGTCGCGCTTCGGCGGCCTGCCAAATCGCGATCGCGCCAGCGCTGATGATGGCCAGGCCAGCCACCGCCGCCGCCGCCGTGCCAAAGCGGTGACGCTGGACGAACTTGCCGAAGCGATAACCAACGCTGTCCGGGTGCGCCAGCACCGGTCGCCCTTGCTGGTGGCGGTGCAGGTCCTCGGCCAGTGCTTGCGCGGATTCGTAGCGGCGTGCGGGATCCTTGTGCAAGGCGCGGGCGACGATGCGCTCGAGATCGACGCCGATACGCGATTGACGCAGTTGCTTCTCGTCAGGACTCAGATCCGAGCTGGCCAGGGCACGGCGCAAGGTGGGCGGTTCGCTTTCGCTGATGATGCGCTCACTCTGCGCCGGACTGGCTCCATCCAGCGTATAGGGACGCGTGCCGACCAGCAGTTCGTAGAGGATCACGCCGAGCGAGTAGACATCCGAGGAGGTGGTCAGCGGTTCGTGTCGGGCCTGCTCCGGGCTCGCATAGGCTGGCGTCATCGCCGCCGTCGTGGTGCGGGTCGCCGACTCAGGGGTAGTTTCTTCGTCGAGCAGCCGGGCGATGCCGAAATCGAGCAGGCGCGGCTCGCCATCGGTGCCGACCAGGATGTTGCCGGGCTTGAGATCACGGTGAACGATGAAATGGCGATGCGCAGCTTGCACGCCGTCGCAGACCTTGGTCATCAGGCGGATGCGGGCGGCGATATCGAGCTTGTGCGTGGTGCAGTACTCGGTCAGCGGGCGGCCGTCGACATATTCCATGACCAGATACGGAATGCCGCTCTCGCTGCTGCCGCCATCGAGGATGCGCACAATGTTGGGGTGCTCGAGTCGGGCCAGCAGATGGCGCTCGTATTCGAAGCGCTGGAACAACTGCGCCCTTGCGCGCCGGGTCGTAGAGCAACTCGCCGGAGCGGACGAGCTTGATGGCGACCTGCTGCTCGTAGCTGCCATCGGCGCGATGAGCGAGGAAGACCACACCCATCCCGCCGGCATCCAGTTGCCGTTCGAGTTGCCAGGCACCGAGCCGCGACCCCGGCGCGGGCAGCTCCGGAGGCAATTCGAATGCGCCGGTGAACGCGGCAGGCATTTCGAGGAATTCGCCGGTGGATGATGCAGTCTGCAACAGGGCGCGAACGCGTTCGGCGACACGCGTCTCCAGGGTCTGGCTGTTGAGCCAGGGCTCACGTTCCGCGATTGCCAGATTGAGGATCTGCTCGAGAATCCGCATGGCTTCGATTTCAATGTGCAGATCCATCAGCAAACTCCCCGGCTCACTGCGGCACTTGCTGCGTACCGCGCATTTTCTGAATGCATGACGACACTTTGTCGAGCAAGCCGGGCTAAACTCGGGACATGGACGCACCCGTGACTGAATGGCTGTCGGCGTGGCGACAAGGCGATTCCGCGGCGCGGGATCGCCTTGTGCAGGTCATGTATCCGGAACTGCGCCGGCTTGCCGGACAGATCTTCCGACGTGAGCGCGCGGATCACACCTTGCAGCCGACGGCGCTGGTCAACGAAGCCTGGTTGCGCCTGTCCGGTTCGAGCGTGGTCGAGGGTGCGGATCGCGGCCATATCCTCGCGGTTGCCGCGCGACTGATGCGCGAGATCCTGATCGATCATGCGCGTCGCCGTTCCGCCTCGAAACGCGATGGCGGAAATCGGGTCGATCTGGATGCGATCGATCTCGCTGATGACGCCCAGAATATCGATCTGATCGGCCTCGACAGGGCACTGCTGCGACTTGAGCAGGTGGATGCAATCAAGGCGCGCATCGTCGAACTGCGGTACTTCGGCGGCATGAGCGTCGACGAGACGGCCGAGGCGGTCGCGCTTTCCCCGGCGACGGTCAAACGCCACTGGCAGGCCGCACGCATCTGGTTGTTCAACGCGCTCGGCGAAGCTGATGCGAAGGCCGGACAAGCGGAGGATCCGCAATCAGATTCGGTGACGAAAGGGTAACCGCTGGGCAAGTCAGACCTCGGTGTTGATGGAGCTGTGCCGGAAGATGCGCAAGACGGCACCGAAGCGGCTCAGGACAAACCGGGTGCGCACGGATCAGCCATCCTTGGCGACCTGCAAGCAATCACCGCTGTGCACGACGCGGATTTCGATGACGGTTGACATGTCCTGCGGATGGCACACGCGATGCACATCCCTTTCAGCGATAGTCGCGATGGCAGTCGTCACAGGCATGCTTGACCTCGGTCAGCGCCTGTTTGCGCTGCGTGCAATCACTTTGGCTCGCGGCGAGAACCTTGCCATGCAGATTGTCGATGTACTGGTGGAACACGCGATCCGGCGTGCCTTCATCCGGCATCGCGGTGATGATGTCGTTCGAAAGCAAAGTCAATTTGTCGAGCGCATTCGCATTGTCATTGCAGGCGGGCTGGGTCGCCGCCTTGTTTGCCGCGATCAACTCGTGCTTGATGACGTTCATCAGCGCCTCGGGATAGGCATCCTTGCGTGAGTCGAGCACTCTCATGGCCGTAATCGACAGGATGATGCCCACGAGGAGACCGACGATCAGGGTGACAGCATGGCGCATGGATTCGACTCCGCAGTTCAGGGAATTGTCATGGTACGACGTCGGCCGGGCGATGTTTCATGTCAGCGGACGCGTTGCGACGGAGCGGCGGGGCGACTGATCGCATGCTAATCTCCCGCGCCGCATGAATACCCCAGCCGAATCCCTACCTGCCGACGAGCGCTTTCGCGGTTTCGATCGTCTCTATGGCGCGGGCAGCAGCGCACGCCTTGCGCAAAAGCACGTCTGCGTGATCGGTGTTGGCGGTGTCGGCTCGTGGGTGGTGGAAGCGTTGGCGCGCAGCGCACTCGGACAGCTGACCCTGGTCGATGCCGACGAGGTCTGCATCAGCAACACCAATCGGCAACTGCATGCGCTCGCTGGCCAGTACGGAAGGAGCAAGGTCGAGGTCATGGCCGAACGTGCGCGGGCGATCAATCCATCGATCGTCATTGACACGTTTTCCGAGTTCCTGACGCCGGCAAATCTTGAGCGCCTGCTCGATCGCGGCTACGACCTCGTCATCGATTGCTGCGATGCGTTCCGGGTCAAGGTCGAAATGATCGCCTGGTGTCGTCGGCGCAAGCTGCCGCTGATTGTCTGTGGATCGGCCGGCGGGCGCATCGATCCGAGCCTCGTTCGCGTGCGTGATCTCTCGCGCACCGAGCACGATGCGATGCTCGCCCTGATCCGCAAGAAGCTGCGCGAGGAGTTCCGTTTTCCGCGCGGGCCGAAGCGGTATTTCGGGGTGTCGGCGATTTATTCACTCGAGAATGTGCGCTATCCGCAAGCCGATGGCACGGTCTGTGGCCAGCGGCCCGACGCAAGCGAGGCCGGACTCAAGCTCGATTGTGGCGGCGGCCTTGGCGCGGCGACGCATGTCACCGCCACGTTTGCTTTTGTCGCGGTGGCCAGCGCGATCCAGAAGCTGCTCGCGGTCAAGCTGCAGACTGCGGCAGATTGAACAGGCGCCGCGCGTTGGCGCCGGTCGAGGCGGCGATCTGGGCCGCGCTTTCGCCGCGCAGGTTCGCAACCACCGCAAGCACTTCGCTCAACAAGGCAGGTTCATTGCGCTGCCCTTGATGACCATGCAGTGGCTGATCGGGTGAATCGGTTTCGAGGAGGAGGAATTCGGCCGGCATCCGCGCAACGATGTCACGAAGCCGCTTGGCGCGCGGATAGGTCACCGGCCCGCCGATGCCGAGTGAAAAGCCGAGTTTCCAGAACTGCTCGGCTTGTTGCTGGCTGCCGGAAAAACTGTGCACGACGCCACGCAAACCGGAAACCTTGCGAATGCATGCGGCCACTTCATCGAAAGCACGTCGGGCATGCACGATCACCGGCAGATCCAGCTCGCGTGCGAGTTCGAGCTGGGCGCTGAAGTAGCGATACTGTTCATCGCGATCCAGTCCTTCGACGAAAAAATCGAGTCCGCATTCACCGATTGCCACGGGCTGTTCGCGTTCGACGATGTCGGCCAGATCATGCAGGTGTTGCGGCTGGTGCTGATCGAGAAACATCGGATGCAAACCATAGGCCGGATGCAAGCCCTCGTGCGCGTTGCAAACCTGGCGCAGATGCTGCCATCCCTGCTGCGCGATCGCCGGAACGATCTGCTCGAGCACACCCGCCGCACGCGCCCGCACGATCACGGCATCGCGATCGACGTCGAATGGCGCGGTGTCGATATGCGAGTGGCTGTCGATCAGCATGCGGGACTCTTGCGGATGCCCGTCATCAAGACGAGTTCGATTCAGCGGGCGACCAGCCAGGCGGCGAGACCAAGAAACATCGCGAGGCTGACCACATCGGTGGCCTTGGTCAGAAAGATGCTCGACGCGGTCGCCGGATCGGCACCGAGACGCTTGAGCACCTGCGGTACGCCGGCACCGACAATACCTGCGACGCCACAGCTTGCGGCCATTGCCAACCAGGTGATCACGGCCAGCTTGCCTGCATCGGCGCTCTTCTGGTGCCAGGCCAGCAGGTACATGGCGAGACCGCCACAGATTCCGGTCAACGAACCGTTGAGCAGGCCGAGCCACGCCTCCTTGAACAGATGGCGCATTCCCTGGCCCGGCTTGAGATCGCCGAATGTCATTCCGCGCAAGGTCACGGCCAAGGCCTGCGAGCCGGTGTTGTTGCACTGATCGGAGAGTACCGGCAGAAATACGGCGAGCAGGACAATCTGGTTGATCGTGCCCTGGAACATGCCGACCACGGCCGCGGTGACGAAGGTCGCGAGCAGATTGAGTTGCAGCCAGGGATGACGAAAGCGCAGGCTGCGCGACCACGATGTGGTCAGTCGTTCTTCCTTTTCAACGCCAACCATGGTGCCGGCCTGGGCACTGATCTCGAATGCTTGTTCCTCGAACAATACCGAGCCGCGCACGACGCCGAGCAGCACGCCTTCGGAATCGCATACCGGATAGACCGGGTAGTGGCGGCGCACGACTTCGCGCATTGCGTCGACGACATCGGTTTCGGGCCGCAGCGAGAACGGGCGCGACACCATGATTTCCTCAAGTCGCTGTTCGGCTCGCGCAAACAGCATTTCGCGAAAGGTGACGACGCCGATCAGATGATGTTGCGCGTTGATGACGAACACATAGGTCATCAAGGTCACCGAAGCCACCGGACGCAGGCGTTCGAGCACCGCGCCAACCTGGGCATCGGCCGGGAAGGTTTCCGGCAGCGGCTCCATCAGCCGGCCCACCGACCCTTCGTTCCAGGTTCGGCTGGTCTGCCATTGTTCACTCGCGCCCTGACCGGCTGCGAAGGCAATCCGTTTGCGTCGCTCGGGACCGAAGCGATCGAGCACGGCGAGGCCGCGTCCCGGGCCCATCTCCTGCAAGTGCGTTGCTATGGATGTATCGGGCAGGGTGGCAAGCAGCCGCGCTGCGGCATCCGCATCCAGATTTCGCAATTCATCGAGCAGGCTGGCTTGATCTTGCATGGCGAGTCATTCCGGGGAGCGGCGATGCTAACCGATGCATGTGTGCGTGGATATGCACCGTGGCCGTGCGTGCGCCGCTTGCAACGCTCGGCTCGCGGCAAACGTGATAGATGACTTTGATGTTCGATGCGCAGGAAATGGCCGTGATCATGCAACCGCAATTCGGTCGACTTGTCGGGCGCTCAGTTGACCCGGTAGAAGCTGTGCGCGCCGATGACGGCCAGTGGCTGTCCCTTCATCCATGCGGGTGTGGCATGTTCTTCGGCGACGAAGTGATCGGCGTCGGGAACCACAAACTTCCGCTTCTCGATCGGCAGATCCCACATCTGCAAGGCATGGTCAGCGACCTGCCAGGCCTGGTTCCAGGCGACCGGATTGCGCAGCATGTAGTTCTTGTTTGTCGTCGAAATCGCAAACTGCAGGCGTGCATTGACGACCTCGCAGACATTGTCACCCCAGCGACCGTCATCGCGGCGACGCATCGCCACTTCGGCCACTGCAGCCTGACCCAGTGGGGTCTCGCTGCGGGCTTCGAGATAGACCATTGCGGCAAGGCAGGTTCGATCTGCGTCGTGATGCGGCAGTATCGATGCCAGCCAGAGTAGCCAGGCCAATTTCATCGTCCATTTTCTCCTGCAAACCAGGATCGGCGGATTTGTCCACAGGCTGCGCGTTGGGTTCCGCAGTCCGTGTCCGGTGAAACTTCCGCTCGACCATCAGATGCCCGTATGGATCTGTTCCAGGCACCACGATTCGCAGGCAACTCGATTCAGGACGTGATTGAAATCCACCTGAACCGGCTTACTGCGATGTTGGAAATCGATCGGCGCGTGGGTCGCTGCCTGATCTACGGGTGGTGGCGTCTGCCTTTCGCGGCGGTCGCTCGATCCCGTTGCTGCGTATTCCTCCTTGAGACGATCCTGCATGAAACTCGTCAAACAAACGGAGACTTCCGGTGGGCGTATTCACCACCACATACGACTGGGCGCGGAGATTACTGGTTTGGATCCCGCTTGTCACCAAATTTCTACGCAAACATGAACGACGCGTTCAGGATGCGATTCGGAGACATTTGGAGAAAACAATACGAAAGACAAGTGTCTTGTATTGAATCAAAATAAAGTAGTATATTAAATATTCAACTACTTCTTGTACCCATAAAACCCGCTGAGCATTTTCTCCTCGCCAGCGTAGTCTTTCGGCGCCGCGCTGACGAACTTGCTGATGCCCAGTTCGAGCAACAGTTCACCCAGTTCCGGCGCACCCTCGATATCGAGCAGGGCGTCACGAACCTTGTTGCGGACGTCCTCGGGTACGCTTGGCGAGGCGAGGATTGCGGGTCCGGCAAAGTCCCGCGAGGTGAATACGGTGACCATCGCGGGGTTGCCGTAGGTTTCGAGCATCCATGTCGGAAAGATCATCGCCTGCGCTTCGCCGCTGTTGAACATGTCGAGGCAGTCGCGCCACGACGCCGAATTGGAGCTGATGTCGGGCTGCTGCACGGGATCGGCGAAAACCTGCATCAGCACGGCGTAGCCCAGACTGGGAGCAGGCATGGTTGCGATGCGCGAGGACAGCAGCGCCTTGGGGTCCTTGCCTTCAAAATCCGGATTCGCGAGCAGGCTGTACGAAGTCGCCTGGGATCTGCGTACCAGGGGAATGAATCCGAGGTGGCTGATGCGGTAGTCGGCGAACTGGGCTTCGTCGTAGGAGAAGTCGGTCTGGTCGGGTTTGAGGATATTGCGCCAGTACGTGGAGTAGTTGGCGGAGGGAGCGAGCACGAATTTCTCGCCGGTTGCCTTGCTCAGGTAGTCGAGCAGAGGCTTGTAGATCTCCTCTGCGGCAGCAGGCGTGTAGGCCGGTTCTGGCGTGAAGCGATATTCTGCCGCCTGGGCGCTGGTGCCGATCACGGCTGCACACAAACAGGCCGCGGCAAGACGAATGCCATTGCGATTCTTGTTCGAGATGCTCATGCGTTCGTTTTCCTCTGCTGTGATCGGTTCCGATGACCAAGGTAATGCAAGGCCCGTACCACAATTACGCTACAAGACTCCGGTGTTCAAGTGGAAAGGCGTGACCATCACGCCTGATTGCAGCTTCATGCGGGCATTTTCCGGCAGGTCGAGCGGCAACACGGCGAGTGCTTCGCAGACAAGTCCCTCCGCTGGTGCCGCGTAGAGGATGCGTCCGAACGCCGCAGGCAAGCCAGCGATCTCGATGCGCTCGCCGGCGCGCGGAGGTTCGCCGGATGCGCTCCCCACGCGCATGCACCTGCGCTTGTTGCCGCCGCGATAGTGGAGCCGGGCAACGATTTCCTGACCCGGGTAGCAGCCCTTGTCGAAACTGATCGCACCGAGGCGATCCAGCCCGAGCGCTTGCGGGGTGAATTCCTCGGCGGTTTCGCCGGCAATCCAGGGCATCAGCGCACCGATGTCGTCACGGATCCAGGCGGCGAGTCGATCTGCATCGATAGGCAGGTTTGCGGCGGACTCGACAATGGCCGCTCGTCGACGGGTGTCTCCGGGCAGATCGAGTATCCACGCGCCGGCGAGATCTGCCGAGTTCGTCGAATCATTGGCCTGCAGGGCGAGCAGCCAGTGGCCGGCAAGCGACTGGATGCGCACTTTCGAGCGGAATACGAACATCGACAGCCGCGTCGCCATGGCAACCGGATCGCCACGTGGCAGCCAGATCAGCAGGCGTTCGTCGTCAACCCGGAGCAGGGCGAAGAAATTGCGCACGCGGCCGCTGGGATCCAGCCACGCACTCCATTGCCACTGACCGTCGGACAAGGCGCCCACGTCATTGGTGAACTGTGCCTGGGCGAACGTGCGCGCGTCGGCACCGGAAAGTTCGAGGATTTGTGCATGGGCGAGGGCGTGGGGCACGGTGGTCGAGGCTCGTCGGGTGATGTCGATGCCGTCAACATGCGACCTTGATCGGATCGACGCAAGTGCGCACGCGGTTGTCAGAATCCGCCCTGGGGATTAAGATTTCACGGCTGTTCGCCAGTCTGGTCGCAGAAATTTCCATGACTGCGATTGCGCCCTGTTGCGCAGGAAGCGTTTCGTCCGGCTTGCCTCGCGCGGTCATTCACGATCCGGGATGGTGCTGCGCCTGGCGCTTGTCCCGACTCCTGTGCAAACGCTTCGACACCACATAGCCCACTCCATGACCAATCCCGAGTCCGACGCAGTCCCGGCAGCACAACCTGCCACTCCCTCTCAAGCGGAGGAATCGATGCGCGGTGACGGACGGCCCGCCGAAATTGGCGGCCGTGGCGGACTTGATCCCACGCGCTACGGCGATTGGGAGAAGAATGGTCGTTGCATCGATTTCTAGGATTCCATCCCGGTTGCGAACCTCCGGTTACGCCAGCCAAACGCACAAGGCCAGCCACATGCCACCCACCGCTCGCCCGTTGTCCCCGCATCTGCAGGTCTATCGTCCGCAGATCCAGATGGTCACCTCGATCGTGCATCGTGCGACCGGCATCATCCTGGTCGTCGGCAGCCTGCTGATTGCCGCCGCCTTGCTTGCCCTTGCGCAAGGCGCAGATGCCTGGTCGTGCGTCACTGCGCTCGCCGCATCCTGGTTCGGCTTGCTGATCCTGTTCGGCTGGACATGGGCACTCGCTTACCACTGGCTCAACGGAATCCGGCATCTGCTCCAGGATGCCGGCTGGGGTTATTCGATCGACCAGTTCGTGCGCAACAGCTGGATCTCGGTGATCGGAAGTCTTGTGCTGACCGCCCTGGTCTGGGCCGCGGTCTATTACTACGGGGGAATCGCATGAACCACGTTGATCCGATGCGTGCACCGTTGAAGAATGCGCGCGGGCTTGGCTCGGCCAGGCACGGCACCCATCACTTCATCATCCAGCGCATCACCGCCATCGCCTTGCTGGTTCTGGTGATCTATTTCGTTGCGCTGCTGGTGAGTCTGGCCGGCTCCGATTACGCGAGCGCACGCGCTGCCGTCGCCCATCCGGTCAATGCGATCCTGTTGATCGCATTCCTTATCGCGATGTTCTGGCATGGCCAGCTTGGCATGCAGGTCGTCATCGAAGACTACGTCCATCCACCCGGCAAGGCGATGGTTTTCCAGGTTGTGGTGATCTTTGTCTGTGTCCTCGCTGCCGTGGCGAGCATCTTCGCCGTGGTTCGAATCGCATTGGGGGCATGAGGCATGAGTGCATACAAGATCCAGGAACATGAGTACGACATGGTTGTCGTCGGCGCCGGTGGTTCGGGGTTGCGCGCAACCTTCGGTCTCGCTGAAAAGGGCTTGAAGACGGTCTGCATCACCAAGGTGTTTCCGACACGCTCGCATACGGTGGCTGCCCAAGGCGGTATTTCGGCCGCACTCGGCAACATGGGTGACGATGACTGGCGTTATCACTACTACGACACGATCAAGGGTTCCGACTGGCTCGGCGATCAGGATGCGATCGAGTACATGTGCAAGGAAGCTCCGGCCGCGATCATCGAGCTGGAGCACTACGGCCTGCCGTTCTCGCGCACCGAGGACGGAAAGATCTATCAACGCCCGTTCGGCGGCATGACGACGAAATACGGTGAAGGCCCGCCTGCCGAGCGCACCTGCGCGGCGGCCGACCGCACCGGTCACGCCATGTTGCACACGCTTTACCAGCAGTCGCTCGCCCACGATGCGCGTTTCATGATCGAGTATTTCGCCCTCGACCTGATCTGGGACGAGGAGGGCGTTTGCCGTGGCGTGCTCGCCCTCGACATGGCCGAAGGCACCCTGCATCTGTTCCGTGGGCACGGCGTCGTGCTCGCCACCGGTGGTTACGGCCGGGCCTATTTCAGTGCCACCTCGGCGCATACCTGCACCGGTGACGGCGGCGGCCTCGTGCTGCGCTCAGGCCTGGCCCTGCAGGACATGGAGTTCGTCCAGTTCCATCCCACCGGCATCTATGGCGCGGGCTGCCTGATCACCGAAGGCGTGCGCGGCGAAGGCGGCATGCTGCGCAATTCCAGCGGTGAGCGCTTCATGGAACGCTACGCACCGCACTACAAGGACCTGGCCTCGCGCGATGTGGTCAGCCGTTCGATGACGATCGAGATCCGCGAAGGCCGCGGTGTCGGCGAGCACAAGGACCACCTCCTGCTCGACCTGACCCATCTGGGTCCCGAAGTGATCAACGAAAAGCTGCCCGGCATCGCCGAGAGCGCGCGCATCTTCGCCAATGTGGATGTGACCAAGCAACCGATTCCGGTGCTGCCGACGGTGCACTACAACATGGGTGGCATTCCGACCAACTATCACGGGGAAGTCGTGCAGAGGGTTGGCGAGAATCCGGAACAAATTGTGCAGGGCCTGTACGCCATCGGCGAGGCTGCCTGCGTTTCCGTGCATGGCGCCAATCGACTGGGTTCCAACTCGCTGCTCGATCTGGTCGTGTTCGGCCGCGCCGTGGCCAACCGCTGCGCAAAGACGATCACGTCGGGTGCGGCGCACAAACGGCTTCCCTCGTCGGCTTGCGACAAGGCGCTGGCCCACCTCGACAAGTTGCGCAACGCGAATGGATCTTCACCGACCGCCGAAATCCGCCTCAACATGCAGCGCACGATGCAAGCCGATGCGGCGGTGTTCCGCACGCAAAAGACACTGGCTGAGGGCTGTGAAAAAATGGCCAAGGTGTTCAGCAGTTTCGAGGATGTCAAAGTCAGCGATCGCTCGCTGGTCTGGAATTCGGATTTGATTGAAACCTATGAACTGCAGAATCTGCTGTTCAATGCAGTGGCGACGATCAACTCGGCCGAGCAGCGCAAGGAAAGTCGCGGCGCGCATGCGCGCGAGGACTTCCCCGATCGCGACGATGAAAACTGGCAGAAACACACCCTGGTCAAAGTCGACGAGAAGGGTGCCACCCGCTTTGAATTCCGTCCGGTGCACATGCATACGCTCACCGACGATGTCGAGGTGGTTCCACCGGCCAAGCGGGTGTATTGATGGTTGGTTAGCGGAAAAGCGGTTAGCGGTTAGCGGTTAGCGGTTAGCGGGAAGGGCAAGATACGCTTTGTTGGGACGTGTTTCAGTCCCGCCCGGAGTTCGTCGGCTCTGTCGTAGGAAGCGCCTTCAGGCGCGATGCAACTGGTTCACATTGCGCAAGGGCCCGCCCGTGATGGGACTCCTGCAACTTCCGAACTGGATTGCTGTTGAATTGCTTTTTTTGCGGATACCACGCGTGGTTCGCTCGGAGATGACTTGTCATGGCTGAATTTGCACTTCCAAAGAATTCAAAGATCCAGCAGGGCAAGCGCTTTGCGGCCAAGCCTGGGCGCGAAGAACGTGCGCGAGTTCCGCGTCTATCGCTGGAGCCCGGATGACGGCGCCAATCCGCGCATCGACACCTATGAGGTTGATCTGGCGACGTGCGGACCGATGGTTCTCGACGCGCTGATCAAGATCAAGAACGAGATCGATCCGACCCTGACCTTCCGCCGCTCGTGTCGCGAAGGCATCTGCGGTTCATGCGCGATGAACATCGATGGCACGAATACGCTGGCCTGCACCAAGGCGATCGAGGATTGCTCCAAGGGCGATGTGCCGATCTATCCGCTGCCGCACATGTCCGTGGTCAAGGATCTGGTTCCCGACATGACGCATTTCTATGCGCAGTACGCCTCGATCAAGCCGTGGCTGCGCACGCAAAGCGCGGCACCGCCGAAGGAACGCCTGCAATCGAAACCGGATCGGGCCAAGCTCGATGGGTTGTACGAATGCATCCTCTGCGCCTGCTGCTCGACGGCTTGCCCAAGCTACTGGTGGAATGGCGACCGCTATCTTGGCCCGGCCATCCTGTTGCAGGCCTATCGATGGATCGTCGACAGCCGCGATGAGGATACCGGCGAGCGTCTCGATGCACTCGAGGATCCGTTCCGTTTGTACCGCTGCCACACGATCATGAACTGCACGCGCACCTGCCCCAAGGGCCTCAACCCGGCCAAGGCGATTGCCGAGATCAAGAAGCTGATGGTCGAACGGCGCGCTTGAGCGGCGAACTCGTGGAAACCTCTGCGCCGGAGATGGACGCCGACCTCAAGCGCCTGCGCTGGCGTTGCCGTCGAGGTACGCGCGAACTCGACCAGTTGCTTGGTTGGTGGCTGGATGAGCGCCATGCCTCTGTGTCAATCGAACTGCGCCAGGGTTTTGCGGCGTTGCTCGAACAACAGGATCCCCAGCTATGGGACTGGCTGCTCGGCCAGGGCGCACCGGCGGATTCGCGACAGGCGGCGGTCATCGATGAAATCCGCACCCACCATCGCGTTTGACTACCGGCCGTGTCGTGGCGTCGCGATCGCCATCGTCAGCATGACTGTGCTGGCCATGGTCGCGATCCTGGCGAGCGACCTCCCTATCGCGCTGAAGCTGCTGCTGACGCCGTCTGCTTTCGGCTACGGCATTCTCGCTTTGAGGCGCCATTGGCGGGCGGCGACCGTGCGCATTGCGCGTGGCGCTGCCGGCTGGCTGCTGGTCGACATGGAGGGTCTGGAATCTCCAGTCAGGTTGGCTGACCATGTACACCGTGGGTTCCTGGTCGTGCTGGGCTTTCGCAAGGACGCAGGTGCGGTTCAACGCTTCGTGCTGACCCCGGACAATAGCGACGCGGATTTGCGCAGGCGGCTCCAGCTTGTCGTCGCCGCCAGCAAGGATTCGGCGTTGCCCACGAGCGCCACCTGAGCCTCACGCCTTGCCGGAATCGCCCCGCTTCCGGCACTCTTCCCGTTCTGCGCTGTCCGTCATGGACGCGCCCGTCATTGCTGCGCTTACCAGGGATCGAAATCCGGCATGTTCCGACCGCTCGAATTCTTCATTGGCCTGCGTTACACGCGGGCCAAGCGTCGCAACCACTTCATCTCGTTCATCTCGCTGGTGTCGATCCTCGGCATCGCGGTGGGTGTGACGGCGTTGATCACGGTGATCTCGGTGATGAACGGTTTCGACAAGGAATTGAAAGACCGCATCCTCGGCATGGTTGCGCACGCCACGGTCGAAGGCGTCGATGAAAGCATTCGCGAGTGGCCGGTCGCGTTGCAGCGCGCCGAGACCAATCCGCATGTGCTCGGTGCCGCGCCGTATGTTGAGCGCGAGGCGATGCTGCAGGGCGAGCGTGTCTCCGGGGCGATCGTGCGCGGCGTGCTGCCCGATTACGAGCCGAAGGTTTCCGAGATCGACCGCAAGATGGTCGAAGGTCATCTCGATGATCTCAAGCCCGGCAGTTTCAACATCATTCTCGGCAGCGAGTTGGCGATGAAGCTGGGCGCCCGCGTCGGCGATTTCGCCACCGTGATCACGCCCGAGGTCAGTACTTCGCCGGTCGGTGTGCAGCCGCGCTTCAAGCGTTTCAAGGTCAGCGGCATCTTCGAGGTCGGCATGCAGGAATACGACGGTGCGTTGGCGGTCGTGCACATGCAGGATGCGCAAACCCTGTATCGCCTTGATGGCCCGACCGGGATCCGACTGCGCCTCGACGACATGTTCCTCGCCTACAGCGTGGCGCGTGACCTGTCCGGCCAGCTCGGTCAGGCTTATCGGGTCTCGGATTGGATGCAGGGGCACAGCAATTTCTTCAAGGCCATCGCCATGGAGAAAAAGGTCATGTTCCTCATTCTTTCCCTGATCGTGGCAGTGGCCGCATTCAACCTCGTTTCCACCTTGGTCATGCTGGTCACCGACAAGCAGGCCGATATTGCGATCCTGCGCACCCTGGGACAGAGTCCGCTCAGCATCATGGGTGTGTTCATGGTGCAGGGCGTGTTGGTCGGCACGCTTGGCATCTTTCTTGGGGTTGGCTTTGGCGTGCTGCTTTCGTTGAATCTATCCTCTCTCGTGCACTGGATCGAGCGGACTTTCAACGTGACCTTCCTTTCCGCCGATGTCTACTACATCAGCGAGCTGCCGTCGGATCTGCAATGGAGCGATGTCGGCTGGATCACCTTGACCGCGTTCCTGTTCTGCGTTTTCGCCACGCTGTATCCGGCCTGGCGGGCGGCGCGGATCCAGCCTGCGGCGGCACTTCGCTATGAGTGAGTCGATCATGAAATCCGTTGCGGCGAAACCAGCCGAAATCGTCCTGCGCGCGAACAAGGTCGCCAAGATCTACAAGGAAGGTGATCTGCGCACCGATGTCCTGCATGACGTCAGTTTCAGTGTCCGACGTGGCGAAACCGTCTCGATCGTCGGCGCATCGGGTACGGGCAAGAGCACCTTGCTGCATATCCTCGGCGGCCTCGACACGGCGACCGGCGGCGAGGTCGAAGTCGAAGGCCAGACCATGTCGCGGTTGTCCGATCGTGCACGTGGCGAGTTGCGCAACCGCTCGCTCGGTTTTATTTATCAGTTCCATCACCTGCTGCCCGAGTTCACCGCGCTGGAGAATGTCTGCATGCCCTTGCTGATCCGTGGCACGCCGATTGCGAAAGCGCGCGACCTGGCCACCGACTTGCTCGGTCGGGTCGGCCTGGCCGCGCGCATCGCGCACAAGCCCGGTGAACTCAGTGGCGGCGAGCGCCAGCGCGCGGCGGTGGCACGCGCATTGGTCACACGACCGGCCTGCGTGCTCGGCGACGAGCCGACCGGCAATCTCGACGAGGCGAACGCGGCACAGGTCTATGAAATGATGCTCGAGCTCAATCGCGAAATCGGCACCGCCCTGATTCTGGTCACCCACGACCGTGGCCTCGCCGCGCGCATGGATCGCATGCTTGAACTGCGCGGTGGCGTCCTGCATGAGTTGGACAAGGCCCACCCATTGTGTGCCGGGTGAGCGCGTATGGTGCCGGGCGTGGGGTGGATAAGCGGACTTGCGACTCCGCGATTCGGCCTGCCGCGGCTGACTCCATTTCGCGCCGTTGCGCTGCTCGCCGGCGCAGTGGCCGTGCAGTTGCTGCCGAGTCTTCCTCCCGGCTGGACTTCGCTTTCGCTGGCTGGGTTGGCAGTTCTCCTGCTGTTCGTGCGTACGACTTGCCGGGCGCCGGTCTGGTTTGCCCTGGGATTTGCCTGGACGCTGGCTTGTGCGGGCAGTGCGCTTGACGCGCGTCTGCCATCGGATCTGCATGGGCGGGATTTCGAGGCGATCGGCACGGTTCGCGGTTTGCCCAACGTCGAAAACCACAATGCGCGTTTCGAGTTCAACATTGAATCGGCCATGCTCGATGGCGAGAAGGTTGCGCTGGGCGGCACCTCGCGCCTGAACTGGTATGACGATGCGCCCGATCTGGCGCCGTGCTCGCGCTGGAAGCTTCGTTTGCGTTTGCGTCCGCCACGCGGGCTGGTCAATCCCGGTGGTTACGACAGCGAGCGCGGCGCGGTTCAAGCGGGCGTGGTTGCCGTGGGTTATGTTCGCAGTGGCCCTGAAAACCAGGAGCTTGCGCCAGCCAGCGGCGTCTGCATCGACGGCTGGCGTCAGGCGATCGCCCACTCGATCGAGCAACGCTTTGCCGGAGGAACCTCGGGTGGCTTGTTGCGCGCTCTGGCCGTTGGCGACCAGCACGGAATCGCGGACGCCGACTGGCAGGTGCTCCGGGCCACCGGGATCGGTCACCTGATTGCGATTTCGGGCTTGCATGTCGGCATGTTTGCCGCGTTTGGTGCCTTGCTCGCGCGCGGATTCTGGAAAGGCTGGCCGCGTGTGACCTTGCGCATTCCGGGCCCGCTGCTCGAAGCGCCGGTGGCGATGGCTTGTGCATTCGGTTACGGAATGCTGGCGGGCATGGGCGTGGCGACCATTCGCACCTTGCTGATGATCGCCATTGCCATGCTCGCCCGCTACGCGCGTCGGGGCAGTTCGGTTGCGCAGGCGCTGGCATTGGCGGCGACCGTGATCGTCATCCAGAATCCGCTGGCGGTGCTTTCCGCGGGTTTCTGGTTGTCGTTTTTCGGCGTCGCTGTGCTCCTTTCGATTACCCGGCCGACTGGCGAAGCGCGTGCGTTGTGGCGGGAAATGCCGAGATTGCAGCTGGTCCTGAGTCTTGCCCTGTTGCCGATGACGGTCTGGTTCTTCGGTCAGGGTTCACTGATCGGCCCGATCGCGAACCTCATCGCCGTGCCCTGGGTGAGTTTTCTGGTGGTTCCGCCGACCGTCGCCGGAAGCCTGTTGATCGTCGATCTGCCGATGATTGGCGGGCCCTTGCTCGATCTGGCCGATGTCCTGTTGCGGCTGATCTGGAGTCTCATGCAGTGGATGGCAGCGCTGCCCTCGGCCCAGGTCTATTTTGCCGCCGCGCCGCTCTGGGCTTTTGTCCTCGCCATGGGCGGAATTGCCTGGTGTCTGTTGCCACGTGGTTTTCCGGCGCGGCCGCTTGGACTCGTCTTGCTGATTCCGTTGTTGATTCCAGTGCGGACAGTGCATGGACAAGGCGAGTTCGAGGTGTGGGTGTTCGATGTCGGCCAGGGCCTGTCGATCTTCGTGCGAACCGGGGAGCACACGCTGCTCTACGATGCGGGGCCGCGCTACCCGAGTGGTTTCGATATCGGTGATGCGGTGGTCATTCCGTCGCTTCACGCACTCGGCGTCGATCGACTCGAACGCATGATCATCAGCCATGGCGACAGCGATCATGCCGGCGGTGCCGACGCGGTGCATCGGGCATTCCCCGAAGCGCGAGTCGAGAGCGGCGAGCCTGAGCGGGTTCAACTCCAGGCGGACGCCTGCCGCATCGGCGAATCCTGGCGCTGGGATGCGGTGGATTTCCGGGTTGTCTCGGCCATGGCCGGGTCGACCAAGGGCAATGATCGCTCCTGCGTCATCCTCGTATCCGGGCGCTTTGGCAGTCTGCTGCTGAGCGGAGATGCAACCGAGACAATCGAGCCGGCCATTGTCCGCGCCATCGGCGAGGTGGCCCAGCCGCTGGTGCTGATGGTTCCGCATCATGGCAGCAAGAGCGCATCATCCGCCGCATTTCTCGACGCGATCAATCCGCAGTTGGCCCTGGTTTCAGCGGGTTACCGCAATCATTTCGGTCATCCGCATGCCGATGTCGTCGCGCGCTTCTCGGAGCGCGAGATTCCGCTGTGGAATACGGCCGACTCGGGTTATCTGCACCTGCGCTTCGCGCCCGGGATGATGGTGCCCGAGCAGGGGCGTGAAGTACGTCGCGCCTGGTGGCGTGTCCACTGAATCGGGATTGAATCCTGTCCACGCTGTTATCATCCGCAGCCGGCACGCAGGCGTGCGTGCCGATATGAACAGACCGACGAGGAGTGGCTGCACGTGCTTGAGATCCTGATTGCTGGCGGTTGGCCGATGATTCCGATCCTGGTTTGTTCTGCGGTCGCACTGGCCATCATCCTCGAACGCTTCTGGACGCTGCGGCGCAAGGCGGTGATTCCGCCTGAGCTCGGCGATCAGGTGATGAGCTGGGCGCGCACGCGCAAGCTCGATCCGAAGCATATCGATGCGCTGCGTGAGACCTCGCCGCTCGGCGAATTGATGGCTGCCGCCCTGGTCGTGCGCAATCGTCCGCGCGAGATCATCAAGGAGCGCGTCGAGGATACCGGTCGCCACGTCGTGCATCGGCTTGAGCGCTTCCTCAACACGCTCGGCACGATTGCGATCGTCTCGCCACTGCTCGGGCTGCTCGGTACGGTGTTCGGCATGATCGGCATGTTCTTCGCGGTCATGGTCAGTGGTGTCGGCGATCCGTTGAAGATGGCCGGCGGCATTGGCGAGGCGCTGGTGTGCACCGCGAGCGGATTGGTGGTGGCCATTCCGGCGTATTTCTTCCATCGCTATTTCCGCGGCCGCGTCAACGATCTGGTCATCGACATGGAGAAGCAGGTGATTGCGCTGACCGATGAGCTGACCCTCGTTGCCGAAGCGGCACCTGTCCGCAGCGCGGGCTGATCGACCATGCGCATCACGTCCGGTCGTCGCGAAGATGATTTCGAGATCAACGTCATCCCGTTGATCGATGTCATGCTGACCTTGCTGATGTTTTTCGTCATGACCACCACTTTCGTCCAGCATTCGAGCATGAAGGTGACCTTGCCTGAAGCTTCGGCCACCGAGCAGGCGCGTGACGAGAACAACCTGACCATTCTGATCGATGCCGAAGGGCGCTTCTATATCGACAACAACGAGGTGCTCAATCCCGGTCTCGATACGCTCAAGGAGGCGATCACGCGGATTGCCGGTGATGAGCGCACGCGTCCGGTGATCCTGCGTGCCGATGCACGCACCCAGCATCAGGCCGTGATCACGGCGATGGACGCACTCGGCCAACTGGGTTTCGACCGCTTGAGTCTGGCCACCACGCCGCCCAAGGCAGAAGGCGGCAAGTGATCGGATCCGCGCGCAGCCGCGATATTCTGGCGAATTGAGCATGGCGGTCAGTGCCTTCGCGACCTATCGACGCCTGCTCGGCTATGCCGCCCGCTATCGGCTCTGGGCGGCGGCGGGAATCTTCGGCATGGTCTTCGATGCGGCGGTTGCGGCGGCGTTTGTGCGCCTGATCCAGCCGATGCTCGACAACTTGTTCATCGATCGCGATCCGCGCACCATTTTCTGGATGCCGATCGTCATCGTCGGTCTGTTCCTGATTCGCGGTGCGGCGACCTTCCTTGCCGACTACGGCCTGGCCCGAATCGGGCGCGACGTGGTTGAGACCTTGCGTGGCGAGGTGTTCTCGCGTTATCTCGTTTTCCCTGCGGCGTATTTCGACCGCGAGCCATCCGGGCAGATGATTTCGCGTCTGACCTATACCGTCGAGCAGGTCGCCCAGGCCAGCACCAATGCGGTCAAGGTGATGATTCTTGACAGTTTGACAGTCCTCGGCATGATCGCCGTCATGCTCTACTACAGTGCGCGGTTGACCTTGCTGTTGTTTGTCATGGCGCCTTTGATCGGCCTGGTCGCCTGGGTGGTGGGTCGTCGCTATCGGCGCATCAGCAGCAAGATCCAGCATTCGGTCGGTGCGGTGACCGGCATCGTCGACGAAGCCGTCAGTGGCCAGCGCGAGGTCAAGGTCTATCTCGGGCAAGCCTCCGAACGTGCGCGTTTTGCCGAGGTCAACGAGCAGAATCGCAGTCTCAACCTGAAGGTGGCGGCGACCAACGCGCTGTCGACATCGATCGTGCAGATTGTGGCGGCCGCGGCGTTGGCGCTGGTGATCTATTTCGCGACGCGACCAGGCATGATCGACGCGATGTCGCCGGGTGCGTTCATGTCGCTGATCACGGCGATGCTGACCATGCTGCCCTCGCTCAAGCGGCTGACCTCGGTGCAGGCGATGATGCAACGCGGCGTTGCCGCGGCGAACGATCTGTTCAAGATCATCGACACCCCGGGCGAAGTCGACCAGGGCGCAGTAGAGGCGACGCGTTGTCGCGGCGAGATCGAACTTCGCGATGTCAGCTTGCGCTATCCGGGTCAGGCCTCGCCCGCGCTTGACCGCGTCAGCCTGCATTGTCCGCCCGGAACGGTCACTGCTCTGGTCGGAAGATCTGGCAGCGGCAAGTCCAGCCTGGCCAGCTTGATTCCGCGTTTTTACGATCCGGATTCGGGCAGCATCCTGCTTGATGGCGAGCCGCTGACCGCGTGGCGGCTTGAAAGCCTGCGCAGCCAGATCGCCTGGGTTGGCCAGCAGGTGGTGCTGTTCAACGACACCATCGCGCGCAACATCGCCTACGGGGCACTTGGCAACGCTTCCCGGGCAGCCATCGAGGACGCTGCGGATGCGGCCAATGCCATGGAGTTCATCAGCCGACTGCCGGGCGGCCTCGACAGTCCGGCTGGCGAGGGCGGTGCGCTGCTTTCCGGAGGCCAGCGCCAGCGCATCGCGATTGCCCGCGCATTGCTCAAGAATGCGCCACTGCTGATTCTCGATGAGGCGACCAGTGCGCTGGATACCGAATCCGAGCGCCTGATCCAGGATGCGCTGAAGCGCCTGCTGCGCGATCGCACCGTGGTCGTGATTGCGCATCGGCTGTCGACCATTGAACATGCCGACCAGATTGCCGTGCTCGACCAAGGCCGCATCGTCGAGCGTGGCACGCATCGCGAACTGCTCGATCGCAACGGCCACTACGCCGCCCTGCATCGGGTGCAGTTTCGCGACGAAGAGAAGCCCAGCGCAGATCCGACATGAATCAGGCCGACATCGAGCGCATCTGGTATGGCGGTGAATCCGTGCCGCTGTGGATGCGCCTGCTCGTACCGGTCTATCAAATGCTCCGCAGCGCAGACCAGTTTGCGTGGCGCTGCGGTTTGCGCAAACCGGCGCGGCTGGCTGTTCCGGTCATCGTGGTTGGCAATATCAGCGCCGGCGGTACCGGCAAGACGCCGTTGGTGCTCGCTCTGATCGATGCCTTGCGCGAGCGAGGCTGGCAGCCCGGCGTAGTCAGCCGCGGTTATGGTGGTTCGGCAAAACAGCCGATTCTGCTTGGCGAGGTGCCGGATCCGGCCATTGCCGGTGATGAGCCGAGCCTGATCCGCCGTCGTACGGGAGTGCCGGTGGCGGTTGGCAGGAACCGCGTCGATGCCGCCCGGCTGCTGCTTGGCGCCGCGGTCGACGTGATCCTTGCCGACGATGGTCTGCAGAATCCTTCGCTGGCCCGTGATATTGAAATCTGCGTGATCGATGGTGTGCGTCGCTTCGGCAACGGACGCTTGCTGCCCGCCGGTCCATTGCGCGAATCAAGCGAACGCCTGGAGCAGGTCGATTTCGTCGTCTGCAATGGCGGCCGCGCACAGGCTGGCGAGATTCCGATGCGCTTGCTCGGCAGCGACGCGCGACCGATTGACGGCTCGGGGCCGTCATGCCCGCTGGCGGAGTTCAGCGGTCAGCGCATCCATGCAGTCGCCGGCATCGGCAACCCTGGCCGCTTCTTCGACAGCTTGCGGAGTCAGGGCATCGAGGTCATCGAGCATGCGTTCGCGGACCATCATGCATTGACTGCGGCAGATCTGGATTTCGCAGACGGTTTGCCGATCCTGATGACCGAAAAAGACGCCGTGAAGTGCGCATCGTTTGCCGATTCGCGTCATTGGCAGGTACCGGTCAGTGCAGAGCTTCCGGAATCCTTTTTCGACACGATCGATCAACGTTTGCGCAATCCTCAGGCATCGTAGCGGGCGATGTAGGAAGCGACTTCAGCCGCGACGATCTTTTACATATTGAAACAAAAGCATCGTGGCTGAAGCCACTTCCTACAAATAAGACCGTGTCGTGACGAGCGGCGAGCAGTGCGCTGGTTTCAACTGTGGGAGCGACTTCAGTCGCGATGCTTACGCTCCGAATCGAAGAGGCATCGCGGCTGAAGCCGCTTCCTACAAATAAGACCGTGTCGTGACGAGCGGCGAGCAGTGCGCTGGTTTCAACTGTGGGAGCGACTTCAGTCGCGATGCTCGCACCCCGAATCGTAAGAGGCATCGTGGCTGAAGCCACTTCCTACAAATAAGACCGTGTCGTGACGAGCGGCGAGCAGTGCGCTGGTTTCAACTGTGGGAGCGACTTTAGTCGCGATGCTCGCACCCCGAATCGTAAGAGGCATCATGGCTGAAGCCACTTCCTACAAATAAGACCGTGTCGTGACGAGCAGCGAGCGGATTTCAGCTGTGGGAGCGACTTCAGTCGCGATGCTCGCACCTCGAATCGCAGAGGAATCGTGGCTGAAACCACTCCCACGAGATTGCGGCCGGTAAGCAGCGAGCGGATTTCAGCTGTGGGAGCGACTTCAGTCGCGATGCTCGCACCTCGAATCGTAAGAGGCATCATGGCTGAAGCCACTCCCATTAGATTGCGGCCGGTAAGCAGTGAGTGTCGCGATCTTGAAGAAAGAGGCAGGGCACAATCTCGCCCAACCCGGGCTTTTCCCGCTAACCGCTCTCGGCTCACGGCTACCCGCTCACCGACACACTCAAAGCGCCTCGAAAATTCCCGCGGCACCCATGCCGGTGCCGATGCACATCGTCACCATGCCGTATTTCTGCTTGTGTCGGCGCAGGCCATGGATCAGGGTCGCCGCGCGCACCGCACCGGTCGCGCCTAGCGGATGGCCCAGCGCAATGGCTCCGCCGAGTGGATTGACCTTGCTCGCATCGAGGCCGACATCGCGGATCACCGCCAGTGCCTGCGCGGCGAATGCCTCGTTGAGTTCGATCCAGTCCATCTGCTCCTTGGTCAATCCGGCCAGCTTGAGTGCCCTCGGAATCGCCTCGATCGGGCCGATGCCCATGACTTCAGGGCGCACGCCGGCGACAGCGAACGAAACGAATCGCGCGATCGGGGTCAGGTTGTATTCCTTGATCGCCTTCTCGCTGGCCAGCATCAGCGCACCGGCACCGTCAGACATCTGCGAGGAGTTGCCGGCGGTGACGCTGCCACCGGCCTTGAACACGGTGCGCAACTTGACCAGGCCGGCGGCGCTGGTGTCGGGGCGCGGACCTTCGTCGGTATCGATCAGGCGGCTGTCGGTCTGGATCGAACGACCGACCAGATCGGGATAGTGGTCATCGAGCTTGAACGGTACGATCTCGTCCTTGAATTCGCCGGCCGCGATTGCAGCCAGGGCCTTCTGGTGCGAGGCGAGCGCAAACGCATCCTGATCCTCGCGACTGACCTTCCATTCACTGGCGACATTTTCGGCAGTGATACCCATGCCATAGGCGATGGCGATGTTCTCGTCGGTGAACGCAATCGGATTCATGGCGATCTTGTGGCCCATCATCGGCACCATGCTCATGCTCTCGGTGCCACCGGCGAGCATGAGGTCGGCATCGCCGGTGCGGATGCGATCGGCAGCCAGGGCAATGGCCTGCACGCCGGATGAGCAGAAGCGGTTGATCGTTTGTGCTGGCACCGTGTTCGGCAAGCCAGCGAGCAACACACCGATGCGTGCCACGTTCATGCCTTGCTCGGCCTCGGGCATGGCGCAGCCGATGATGGCGTCTTCGATGCGCGATGGATCGATGCCCGGCGCGCCGGCAACGGCGGCCCGGATCACATGGGCGAGCAGGTCGTCAGGGCGGGTATTGCGGAACACCCCGCGCGGTGCCTTGCCAACCGGGGTACGCACGGCGGAGACGATGTAGGCGTCTTGGAGTTGTTTGCTCATGATCTCGTTCCTCGATCGGGAATGGGGAATAGGGAGTAGGGAATCGGAAAGCTCGCGATGGGCGGGAATGGACGCGGAGATTTCGTTCCGCAGGAACCGGCTTTGCCGATTTCCCATTCCCGATTCCCCATTCTCAGTTCCTAAGCGGCTTGCCCGTCGTCAACGTGTGCGCGATGCGTTCCTGAGTGTTGGCCATCTGTGCGAGTTCGACGAAATGCTTGCGCTCGAGATCGAGCAGCCAGGTTTCATCGACTTGCGAGCCACGTTCGATCACACCGCCGCAAAGGGTATCGGCGATACGGCTGCCGATTTCGTAGTCGTGCGGCGAGATGAAGCGGCCTTCGAGCATGTTGACCAGCATCATCTTCAGCGAGGCGGTGCCGACATCGCCCGCAGCGGTGATGTCGCGAGCGGGCAGGGACGGACGCCAGCCGGTTTCGGCGAGCGATGCGGCAACCTGTTTGGCGACGTAGAGCAGTTCGAAGCTGTTGAAGACAACCACATCATCGGGGCGCAGCAGGCCGAGTTGCCTGGCTTCGAATGCGCTGGTCGAGACCTTGGCCATGGCCACCGCCTCGAAGGATTTCTTGATGCCGTTGAACGGGTCACCATCGACGCTGTCGCGGGAGGCGCGCAGTGCCAGCTCCTTGAGTCCGCCACCGGCCGGGAGCAAACCGACGCCCGCTTCGACCAGACCGATGTAGCTTTCGAGTGCGGCAACGGTACGCGCCGAATGCATCTGGAACTCGCAACCGCCACCGAAGGCCATGCCGCGCACGGCCGCGACCACCGGCACCAGCGAATACTTGATACGCATGCTGGTTGCCTGGAAATTGGCCACCATCGCCTCGAACTCGGCAATCTTGCCGTCCTTGATCAGACCAAGCGCACCCTTGAGATCGGCACCGGCAGAGAACGGTTCGCTGGTCTGCCAGATGACCATGGCCTTGAACTGCCTTTCGCATTCCTCGACGCAGCGCTGCAGGCCATCGAGAACGGCGTCATTGACGGTGTTCATCTTGGTCTTGAACGAAACGATGCCAATGTCGTCACCGAGGTGCCAGAGGCGCACGCCATCGTTTTCCCACACGGTCGTACCGGTGTCGAAAGATTCTCCAAGCAGCGGATCCGGGAACAACTGGCGCCGGTAGACGGCCGCAGTCGAGCGCGGCACGTTCTTGTTCAGGCTCGGCGAATACGACCCGTCCTTGCCGTGGACGCCATCGCGACCATCCGTGACCCAGGCGGGCAAAGGTGCATCGCTCATCGCCTTGCCGGCGGCGATATCCTCGGCGATCCATTCGGTCACCTGTTTCCAGCTGGCCGCCTGCCAGGTCTCGAACGGTCCCATTTTCCAGCCGTAGCCCCAACGGATCGCTAAATCCACATGACGTGCGGTTTCGGCGATGTCGGCCAGATGGAAGGCGGTGTAATGGAACAAGTCGCGGAACATTGCCCAGAGGAACTGCGCCTGATTGTCTCCGGACGCACGCAAGGCGGCGAACTTCTCGGCAGGATTGCGGATCGCGAGGATCTTGCCGAGTTCTTCGCTGACGCCCTCGGAAGCCGGACGATAGTCCTGCTTGGCCAGATCGAGCACCTGGATATCCTTGCCGACCTTGCGGAAGAAGCCCGCGCCGGCCTTCTGCCCGAGCGCGCCCTTCTCGATCAGCGCGGTCAGCCAGGCCGGCGCCTTGAAATACTTGTGCCACGGGTCATTCGGCAAGGTGTCGTCCATGGTCTTGATCACGTGCGCCATGGTGTCGAGGCCGACCACGTCCGAAGTGCGGTAAGTCGCACTTTTCGGTCGGCCAATGGCCGGGCCGGTGATCGCATCGACCGCATCGAAGCCGAGCTTGAACTGCTCGGTGTGATGCATCGTGGCGAGGATCGAGAACACGCCGATGCGATTGCCGATGAAGTTGGGGGTGTCCTTGGCGTGCACCACGCCCTTGCCAAGGGTCGTGGTCAGGAAGGCCTCCAGCCCGGAAAGCAGGGCCGGATCGGTCTGCGTGTCGGGAATGAGTTCGACCAGGTGCATGTAACGCGGCGGGTTGAAGAAGTGGATGCCCGAGAATCTGGGGCGCATTGCGGCGGGCAAAGCTTCGGCTAGGGCATTGATCGAAAGTCCCGAGGTATTGCTGGCAATGAAAGCAGAATCAGAGACATACGGCGCAATCTTCTTGTAAAGGTCGAGCTTCCATTCCATCCGCTCGGCGATCGCTTCGATGATCAGGTCGCAGCCCTTGAGCAGTTCGAGATGCTCGTCGTAATTGGCCGGTGTGATCGACGACGCTTGCGAGGCCAAGGCCAATGGCGCCGGCGAAAGCTTGGCCAGATTGGCGATGGCCTTGATCGCAATGCCGCTTTTCGGCCCTTCCTTCGCCGGCAGGTCGAACAGGATCGTTTCGACGTCGGCATTGGTCAGGTGGGCGGCAATCTGCGCGCCCATGACGCCGGCACCGAGGACGGCAACCTTGCGGATGCGGAGAGGGGAGTGGTTCATGCAATACCTCGCAGGAGGGGCAAAGGGGGTGCGCGACGCCAGGGTCGCGCAAACGGAAATGATTCAGGCCTATTCGGCGCGCAAGCCGGCTGCGGCGAAGCGGATGAGGTGCTCGGCCGCACGTTCGCGATGGATTTTCTCGGACATGGCCGCGCGTCGCTTGATGACGCCGAAATCGGCCATTGCGTAAGTCAATGCGCCGGCAATGATGTCGATGCGCCAGTACAGCTCTTCCTTGTCCAGATGCGGCAATTGGGCGCCGAATGCGGCAGCGAACTCCTTGAGCACGTGGCCGTAGTTTTCCGAAAGGAACTTGCGCAGGCGCTCATTGTGTTCGGCATAGGCGCGGGCCAGCACGCGGACGAAGGTCGCGCCGCCGGATTTGTCGAGTGTTAGCAGCAGGGCGGGGTGGATGAAAGCGGCGAGGATTTCCTCGAGGGTCGGTTTGGGCTTGGCCAGAACCGCCTGCAGCAGATCAAGTCGCTGGGCATTGAGTTCATCGAGCCGGCGACGGAAAACCTCGTTGACGAGGTTGTCTTTCGAGCCGAAATGGTAGTTGACGGCAGCGAGGTTGACCTTGGCTGTGGCGGTCAGTTCACGCAATGAGGCGCCGGCAAAGCCGTTGCGAGCGAACAATTCCTCGGCGGCTCCGAGGATGCGTTCCTTGGTCGAAAAATGCGGCGAGTTCAACTGAGCAAGTCCAGTGTTGGGAGGAGAAAACCAAACGGGCGTTTGAATCATAAGCCTGTCCAGCGCGTTGGGCAACGCCGCGACCGCGCGTGATTTCACGTTTCCCGGGTGTAAATCAACGCAAAAACTAGCTAGAATGCGAGGTCGGATAGTGCGCTAACTATCCGGATTGCCATGGGTTTAGTCTTTCGACCGCACCCGTTATCCGCTCGATTCCCCCTTCAAAGGTTCAAAGACAATGGCGCTGGAGCGCACCCTTTCCATCATCAAGCCCGATGCGGTCGCCAAGAACGTGATCGGCGAAATTTATTCCCGCTTCGAGAAAGCCGGCCTCAAGATCATTGCCGCGCGCATGAAGCAGCTCTCGCGCCGCGAAGCCGAAGGCTTCTATGCCGTGCACAAGGAGCGTCCGTTTTTCAATGCGCTGGTCGAGTTCATGATCTCCGGCCCGGTCATCATCCAGGCGCTCGAAGGCGAGAATGCGATTTCGGTACATCGTGACCTGATGGGGGCGACCGACCCGAAGAAGGCAGAAGCCGGAACGATCCGGGCGGACTTTGCCGATTCGATCGACGCCAATGCCGTGCACGGATCGGATGCGCCGGAAACGGCGGCTGTCGAGATCGCCTACTTCTTCGCCAGCTCCGAAGTGACGGCTCGCTGAAGACGATGGACGCAACCGGGACCAGAACGAATCTGTTCGGCCTCGATCGCCAGGGCTTGCGCGAATGGTTCGCGCAAGCCGGCGAGAAGCCCTACCGCGCCGATCAGGTGATGAAGTGGATGTACCACCGTCACGTCACTGATTTTTCGCAGATGACCGATGTCGGCAAGGTTCTGCGCAGCAAGCTCGAAGCCATTGCCGAAATCGTTCCGCCAAATGTGTTGCTGGAAAAGCAGTCGATCGACGGCACGCACAAGTGGCTGCTCGGCATGGATCCGCGCAACGCGATCGAGGCCGTGTTCATCCCGGAAAGTTCGCGCGGCACCTTGTGTGTGTCATCGCAGGTGGGCTGCGGTCTCAACTGCACGTTCTGCTCGACCGGCACCCAGGGGTTCAACCGCAACCTGTCGACGGCCGAGATCATCGGTCAGGTCTGGGTCGCGGCCAAGCATCTCGGCAATGTTCCGCATCACCAACGCAAGCTGACCAATGTGGTGATGATGGGCATGGGCGAGCCGCTGCTCAATTTTGACAATGTCGTGCGCGCGATGAGCATCATGCGCGACGATCTGGGCTTTGGTCTGGCCAACAAGCGCGTGACCCTGTCGACCGCCGGCCTGGTGCCGATGATTGATCGACTGTCTGCAGA
The DNA here is from genome assembly GCA_016721015.1 of Lysobacterales bacterium. Classification (GTDB taxonomy): domain Bacteria; phylum Pseudomonadota; class Gammaproteobacteria; order Xanthomonadales; family Rhodanobacteraceae; genus Dokdonella. Next base: position 113,103 of record JADKJL010000012.1, on the reverse strand, counting down.
GAGTGATGTTTCACTGGCCGTGTCACTGCATGCGCCGAACGACGAATTGCGCACCCAGCTTGTTCCCTTGAACAAGAAATACCCGATCGCCGAGCTGATGGATGCCTGCCTGCGCTACACGCAACGCAGCCCGCGCACGACGGTCACGTTTGAATACACGATGATGAAAGGCATCAACGATTCGCCCGAGCTGGCCCGTCAACTGGTCAAGCTGGTGCGCAAGGTGCCGAGCAAGGTCAACCTGATTCCGTTCAACCCGTTTACCGGCACGCAATACGAGCGTTCCGAGGAATCGGCGATCCGCGATTTCCAGACCATCCTGCTCGATGCCGGCGTGCTGACCATGGTTCGGCGCACGCGTGGCGATGACATTGACGCGGCGTGTGGTCAGCTCAAGGGGCAGGTCATGGACCGCACGCGTCGCCAGGCGGAATTCCGCAAGAAGATCGAAGAGGGCATTTCCGATGCAGCTTGAACGAATCCTCGTTGCGGCAATGCTGGCGATGCTGCTGGCCTCGTGTGCGACCGGCTCCGGCAACAGTCGGCCAGCGCCACCGAGCAATCCCGAGAACCCGAAAACCAAGGCCGCTGCCCTGTACACCGACCTCGGTCAGAAATACATGGCCCAAGGCAAGCTCGAAATCGCCCTGGAGAACCTCAACAAGGCCCTGGCAGCCGACAACAACCATGCCGATGCACACACCGTCATTGCGCTGCTGTACGAACGCATCGGCGACAATGCAAAGGCCGAAGAACACTATCGGCGCGCCGCCGAGCTGATGCCGAAGTCCGGCAACGAGAGCAACAATTACGGTGCATTTTTGTGCAAGATTGGCCGCTATGACGATTCGGCCGCCTATTTTGTGCGCGCCATCGCAGATCCGTTCTACAAAACGCCCGCAGTGGCCTTGACCAATTCGGGCACATGTGCGATCAAGGGTGGCCACTTGGATGTGGCCGAAAGGGATTTGCGTTCGGCACTGGATCGTGAGCCCGACAACTCGGAAGCCTTGTTCCAGATGGCAACTGTGTTGTACCTGAGAAATGATTTTTTCAGGGCCCGGGCGTTCATCCAGCGCTACGAAGGGGTTGGTCAGCAAAGCGCGGATGCCCTGCTGCTCGGGCGCAACATCGAATTGCGTCTCGGCAATGGCAAGGCGTCACAGGACTACACGCGTCGGCTGCGCGAAAAGTTTCCGGAATCCCCGCAAGCTCGTTCGCTGAATGCACCTGTTGTTTCCGGAGAGCCGGACAAGTCATGAATCGCCGCAATACAAAACAGCCGCAAGCCCAGAGGGATCTGGCAGGTAGTACCGCTGACCCGAGTCAGCTTGATTTGTTGTCCATCGCGGAGACCCAGTCAGTGAGCAATGAACGCGCCAACAACGACGATCAGCAGGAGTGCGCTGCAAGCCTCCCGCCGGAGTCCGATCCCGCGATGGAACCGCGTTCGACCGAGAAGGCAACCATCAATCTTGCCGATGCAACGATAGGCGAAAGGCTGCGGTTTGCGCGCGAACAGCGCGGCTGGAGCTGTGAGGATGTCGGTTCGAAGCTGAAATTGCAGGCCCGTCTGATCCGCAGGATCGAGGAGGATGATTTCAGCGGCATTGCCCATGCGGTCTATCTGCGCGGCTATTTGACCAGTTACGCGCGCCTGCTCGACATGCCGCAGATTCTCGCCGAGAAGGTGATTGCGGAACACGGTGAGCAGGTTCCGCTGGTTTCAACCGGCAGGGTTTCGCGCACTCGTTACGTGATGGATCGCTATTCGGTCAGTGCGACTTATCTGATCCTGACCGCGCTCGTGGTCGGGCCGGCGGTCTGGTTGGCGACCCATGGTGGGCTCGAACAGAATCTGGCGCGGACGGTCATGCTCGATGCGCCGACCGCACGCGGCGATGTGGCGACGGCGGACTTCGTCGATGCGGACAAGGCAGATGCCGCATTGCTTGGCAATGGCTCCGATCCGGTTTCCAATGCTTCCGTCGAGGACATTGCCGGCTTGGCCGAGCCCGTTGCGGATGCGCCGCCGATCATCGCTTCCATGGCGCCCTTCAGTGCTGCCCAGCCGGTCAGGACCGATGTGCCGATGAGCCCGTTGCCCGCTACGGCAGGTCGGCACAGCCTGAGCCTCAAGCTCAAGCAAACCAGTTGGGTCGAGGTCGTCGATGCGAACGGCGTGAAGATCGAATATGGCTTGCTCGCGGCGGGCATTGAACGCAATTACACAAGCGACACCACGCTGACGGTGCGCATCGGCAATGCCGAGGGTGCCACCGTGATCGCCGATGGAACGACTGTCGATCTCGCTCCATTCCAACGCGCAAACGTTGCCCGCTTGCGATTGTTTGGTGGAGAAAAACTCGCCAGCCGCATCGACTCCTGAACGCTCCGCCGAGCCACGCCTTTTTCACAGGTGCCGGCTGAATTCCTGTTACCCTAGCGCCCCCCGCGCCGCCATGCCGATTATCGGCACTATTTCCCGTGGCGCCTCATTCGGTGATGCGTATGGCTTTTGAAGTTCTTGACGAGCATGAACAAGGTGAATTGGTGCGCAAGTGGTTGCACACCAATGCAATGTCGATCGCCATCGGCATTGTGGTTGGTCTGTTGCTGATCTTCGGATACCAGCAATGGAAGGCCCGCGAGTTGCGCACGCTTTCCGAAGCCGCCCTGCAGTATTCCGCATTCACTGAAGCCGTCGATGCCAAGCGCCCCGATGATGCGGCAAGGATCGCGGAGACATTGCGCAAGGATTACGCCAAGACCGCTTTCGCGACCTTGACCGCGTTGCGTCAAGCGGCCGTGCAAGTCGAGAAAGGTGATCTCGCCGCCGCCAGTGCTGATCTGGACTGGGCCAGTCAATCGGCCGGCAACGACGCCATGAAGTCTCTGATCGCACTCAGGCAGGCGCGTGTGAGTCTTGCCAAGGGTGACGCCGAAGTGGCATTGGGCAAGCTCGATCAGGTTGCAAAGGCGGATTTCCCGGCTCAGGCCAGCGAATTGCGCGGTGATGCATTGGCTAAGCTCGGACGCAATGATGATGCGCGGTTGGCCTATGCCGAAGCCTTGACTCATCTTGACGAGCAGTCCCCGGAGCGCGCTTACGTCGAAATGAAGCAGGGCAGCTTGCCAGTCGCTGTGGAGCAGAAGAAATCATGAGGCGCACTATCCTCATTGTCGCCGTCGCCGTGCTCGTCGCCACCCTCGGTGGTTGCAACTGGTTCAAGGGACTCGGCAAGAAAGACAATGTCGAGCCACCCACGCCACTGGTCGAGTTTGCCCCGACCGCCAATGTACAGAAGGTTTGGTCGGGCTCCGCAGGCGGTGGTTCGGGCAAGTCGGGTGCGCGCATGAATCCCGCTGTCGTCGCCGATCGCCTCTACGTTGCCAGTGTCGATGGCGAGGTGCAGGCCCTGGACGCAGCAACCGGACGTCGCCTCTGGTCAACCAAGGTTAAAAAAATGGCCTGGTCGGGCGGCCCCGCCGCAAATGCGGATCTGGTGGTGGTTGGTGCACTCAATGGTCAGGTGCGGGCTTTTTCCGCCCAGGATGGAAGCGAGCTTTGGCAGGTTCAGCTCAGTTCGGAGATCATCTGTGCGCCGGCCATCGGCACCGGGATCATCGCCGTGCGTACCCAGGATGGACGCTTGTACGGTCTCGATCCGGCAGACGGAACGCGTCGCTGGGTTTATGAACAGGCAGTTCCAGTCTTGAGTCTGCGCGGAAACTCTTCACCCGTGATCGGCAACGGCCTTGTCTTTGACGGATTCGACACCGGACGTCTGGTCGCGGTGCGTGAATCCGACGGTGCTCCGGCATGGACGCAGGTCTTGACCGCCGGCGAGGGGCGCACCGAGGTCGAGCGGCTGGCGGATTCCGATGGTCAGCTCGTGCTCGACAACGGCGAAGTGTTTGCCTCCAGTTTTCGTGGCCAGGTTGCCGCTTTCTATGCGGATTCGGGCCGATCCGCGTGGTCGCGTGAACTCTCGAGTTTCTCGGGACTGGCGGTCGGCGGTACGGCGGTCGTGGTCAGCGACGCGGATGGCAATGTCTGGGCGTTCGATCGCCAGAGCGGTGCGAATCTCTGGAAGCAGGAAGGCTTGCTGCATCGCTGGCTGAGCCCGCCTGCAATCGTCGGAAACTATGCGGTGGTTGGCGATCTCGAAGGCTATGTGCACTGGCTGAGTCTCACCGATGGCTCGTTTGCCGGGCGCCAGCGCATCGGCAAGAAGGCGATCGAGAGCGCACCGGTGGTCAATGGCGATGTCGTTTTCGTCGAGAGTGCCGGCGGCAACCTTGCCGCGTTCCGCACGCAGTAGGGAAAGTGTCCCGGATTCACCAGCGCTCGCGCAGGGTGAATCCGGCAGATGAAATTTCGGCATGCGGTCGAATCCGCTGCCGCTGCAACTTGAAACGGAGCGCCCGCGATGCTTCCTGTCGTCGCCTTGGTTGGACGCCCCAACGTCGGCAAATCCACCCTCTTCAACGTCCTCACGCGTTCGCGTGATGCGCTGGTTGCCGATATGCCGGGGGTCACCCGAGATCGGCACTACGGCATCTGCCGCCTTGGCGAACACCCCTTCGTCGTAGTCGACACGGGAGGCCTTGCCGATAGCGAAGAAGGTCTCGCCGGACTTACCGCGCGCCAGGTCGGGCTGGCCATTGCTGAAGCGAATGTCGTGGTCTTCGTGGTGGATGCGCGCGATGGACTGTTGCCGACCGATCAGGCGATCCTTGATCGTCTGCGGCGAACCTCCAAACCGATGCTGCTGGCGGTCAACAAGATCGATGGCCTCAATGAAAGCATCGCGCTTGCCGACTTTGCCCGCCTCGGCGTCGCCGCACCGCTGCCGCTGTCGGCTTCGAACAACCACGGCACCCGGGATCTGCTCGAAGCCGTCGAGGCGCTGCTGCCGAAAGGCCAGGCCGAGGAAATCAGTGGCGAGGACGAGGGCGGTGTCCGTGTCGCCATTGTTGGCCGACCGAATGTCGGCAAATCGACCCTGGTCAATCGCCTGCTGGGCGAGGATCGGGTCATCGTCTCCGATGTCGCCGGAACCACCCGAGACTCGATCCGCATCCCGCTCGAGCGTGACGGGCGCAAATACACCCTGATCGATACCGCCGGTGTCCGGCGGCGCGGACGCATCGCGGATGCGGTCGAAAAATTCAGCGTCATCAAGACCTTGCAGTCGATCGACGCGGCGAATGTTGTGGTTATCCTGCTCGACGCCAATGAAGGCGTCACCGATCAGGATGCCGGTTTGATCGGCCATGCGCTTGATTCCGGCCGTGCCCTGGTGATTGCGGTCAACAAGTGGGATGGCCTCAAGAAGTACGATCGCGACCAGTGCGAGAGTTCGCTGTCCCGCAAGCTGGTGTTTGTCGAATGGGCGCCGCGAATCACGATATCGGCATTGCATGGAACCGGTATCGGCGAATTGATGAAGCGGGTCAATCGTGTGCATGCGGCAGCGAACAAGAAATTGACGGCCTCCGACCTGACCCGCGCGCTGGAAGCCGCCTACGCGGCGTATCAGCCGCCCCTGGTTCGAGGTCATTCGCCGAAGCTGCGTTATGCGCATTCCGGCGGCTCCAATCCACCGACCATTGTCATCCATGGATCCCGAACCAAGCATCTGGCTGAATCCTACCGACGCTATCTGGAAAACTTCTTTCGCAAACGCTACAAGCTGGAAGGAACGCCGGTTCGCATCGATTTCCGCGAGGGCGAGAATCCCTACGCAGGCAAGAAAAACGTGTTGACAGAAGATCAGCAAAAGCGTCGTCAGCGCGTGGTCCGCAACGCCAAGGCTGGCAAGCATTGATCAGGCTGCGGGAAGCCTCGAGCTGCGAGCGGTTGGTGGGAATGTCGTTGGTTGCGGGACGGATCCCGGCAAGAACACCTGAGAGCTCACGCATGCAAGTCATTGCTCATCAAGCCAGTCGCGCGAGTGGAACGCACCGCGGCATTGAGGCCCAATGCAGAATGGGGCATGCAGATGGTTAGTACACCGCCTTGCTGTCGGCAAAACGGATGGTTGGGGATCCTGTAGAACAATGTCGCCGCTTGCCCAGTCCTCTGCGTGCGTCACTACAGCCATCCTCGCTGGCGGCGCGGCGAGCCGCCTGGGTGGTCGCGACAAGGGTTTGCTGAGTCTGCTCGGTCGCCCGCTGATTGCCTGGATACTTGAAGCGCTGGCGCTCGAACCCGAGCAACCGCGCCTGATCGTCGCAAACCGGAATCTCGATCAGTACGCGCGCTTTGCGCCCACCATTTCGGATCAGCACCGTGAAGTTTTCGCCGGACCGCTGGCCGGGGTTGCGGCGGCGCTTGGTGTTTGTGAAACGGAATGGCTGTACACGGTGCCCGTCGATTGCGTGAGGCCACGTGGCGAAATCCTGCAGGCGCTTTGCGCGGCACCGATGTCGGCCAAGATCGACGCCGTCGTTGCGCATGACGGCAGCCGACGCCAACCGCTGTTCGCTTTGTATCGATCGAGCCTGGCCGCGTCTGCGGCCAAGGCGGTCGCCGCAGGATCGGGCGTGCTGCGCTGGCAGAATTCGCTGAATTTGCATGAAGTGGATCTTTCCGGGCTCAAGGACGCCTGGTGGAACCTGAATACTGCGGAAGATCTGGTGCTGTTTGCAGGCAGGCTGAAGCCTGATGGCTGACTATCCCACGCATCTCTCCGTAGACGACGCCCGCCAGTTCATCCTCGACCACTGTTCGCGGCGCCGGATGCCCGCCGAGTCGGTACTGCTGCAGTCCGCGCATCGACGCATCCTGTGCCACGACGTGGTTGCCCCACGCGATTTGCCGTGTTTCGCGAACTCGGCGATGGATGGATTTGCCCTGCGCGCCAGTGATTTGCCTGCTGTCGGTGAGCGACGTCTGCGAATTGTCGGAACCCGCCTTGCTGGCGACGCGAATGTCGTATCGACGGAAATCGGCGAGTGTGTGCGGATCACCACCGGGGCGCCGATGCCCGCCGGCGCGGATACCGTGGTCATCAAGGAACGTGTTGTCGTGGAAGGCGACTCGATCATCATTCGTGCCGGAGAGAAGATCGGTGCGCACGTTCGCCCTGCCGGTGAGGATGTTCGTGCGGGCGAGCTGATGCTGAGGCGGGGGCAACGCGTCAGGGCGACCCGGATCGGGGTGCTGGCGTCGATCGGGCTGGCCAGCATCGAGGTGTTCGCCCGACCGAAGATTTCCATTTTCACCACCGGCGATGAACTGGTCATGCCGGGAACGCAGTGTGGCCGCGCACAGATCCACAACAGCAACGGATTCAGTCTTGCCGCCATGCTGGCTTCCTCTGCGTACATATCCAACCCCAGCACCGACCCGGAAAACGGTATGCCATTCCGGCACCTGCGTGACGATCGCAGCTTGATGCGCTCGGCCCTGCTGGAAGCGGCTGAGGCGTGCGATGTGATCATCACCTCGGGAGGGGTCTCGGCGGGCGAGGCCGATTACTTGCCTGGTCTGGTCGCTGAACTCGGCACTATTCATTTCTGGAAAGTGCGCATGCGACCCGGAATGCCGTTTCTTTTCGGTGAAGTGGGCAAGGCGCTGGTGTTCTGTCTGCCGGGAAATCCGGTGTCGACGATCGCCACTTTCCTGTGCCTCGTCGGGCCGGCACTTGCCGCGCTGCAAGGCGCCGCGAATGCGATTCCGGCCGCCCGCCACGCGCGGCTGACTGTTGCCATCGAGAAGAACCACGATCGCACCGAGTTTCTTCGTGCGGCCTGTGATTTCCGGAATGATGGTGTGCTTTGGGTCACGCCCATGAAGGCGCAAGGTTCGGCGATGCTGCGCGGCTTGATCGACGCCGATTCACTGATCGTCGTTGCCGAGGGCAGCCGCTGCATGCAGGCGGGCGACGTGGTGCAAATCCTTCCGCTGCCTGACGTATCCTGAGCGGACATGAGTACTCACGAAAGCCCGGCCAGCGTCCTGCCCGTCATCGAGATCGAGCCGGCGCAGGCATTGGTGCGAATGCGTGCGGGGGCATTGCTCGTCGATGTGCGTGAAGATGACGAACGCGCGGGTGGCATGCCCGATCAGGCGATCGGCTTGCCTTGCGCGCGGATCGCGGAGCTTGTCGAATTGGTTGCTGCCGACCGATCGCGCGAGTTGATGACGATCTGTGCCAGCGGCCAGCGTTCGTTGCTGGCCAGACGGCAACTGGTCGAGCTTGGGTTTTCGAAAGTCGTTTCGGTGCGTGGCGGTTATCAGCGCTGGAAGGCGGAAGCGCTGCCGGTTGCCGAAGGATTGCTGGACGCCGATTCGGCCGAGCGCTATTCCCGGCATCTGCTCCTGCCCGAAGTGGGGGTTGCCGGCCAGGCGCGACTCGGACGGGCACGCATCGCCCTGATCGGTGCCGGTGGTCTTGGCTCGCCCGTTGCCCTCTATCTGGCTGCTGCCGGAGTCGGCACGCTGACGCTGATCGACAACGACAAGGTCGAGCGCTCAAACCTGCAGCGGCAGGTCTTGCATGCCGATGCGCGCATCGGCATGGCCAAGACGGAATCCGCACGAATCAGTCTCGCCGCGTTGAATCCAACGATCCGCATCGAAACGCACGAAACTCGATTGATCGCCGCCAACGTCGAATCGTTGTTGCTTGGCCATGATCTTGTCATCGACGGTGCCGACAATTTTCCGACCCGATACCTGCTCGATGCAGCCACCCGGCGATTGCGAATTCCGCTGGTCTACGGCGCCGTCCATCGGTTCACCGGTCAGGTCAGCGTCTTCGATTCAAGACGCGTCGATTCGCCATGCTATCGCTGTCTGTTTCCGCAGGCTCCATCCGCCGCCGAGGCACCCAACTGCAGCGAGGCCGGCGTACTCGGCGTGCTGCCGGGAATCGTCGGCATGTTGCAGGCAAACGAGGCCATCAAGCTTGTGCTGGGGCGCGGGCGTTCGCTGACCGGTCGGCTGCTCTGTTTCGATGCGCTGGATGCTTCGTTTCGCGAACTGTCTCTGGCGCGCGATCCGGCCTGCCTGGGTTGTCGCGAGGGAGCCGCGTTCGCCGGATACGAGGAAATCGCCGAATCGTGTGGCGACCAGCAGTCGTTTTGATCGACCGCCGGTGTGCATGATCGAGGGGCGGACTCTGGTGGTCGCACATGTGGTCAGCTGGGCGTGGCGCCCCGTTTCTGGCCTTTGGCGGCGCCATCGATCAAAAGCGGCACTGGCTGAACCGGGCGATCGATCGCCGGTCGGTCGAGCAAAATCCGATTGACCACCAGTGCCCCATGCCGGCATGGATTGACGAAATCTGATCCCATGTGGCGGGATCCCGACCCGCGCATTTTCACGGTCACGAATGGGTTAGCGACGGAAATCCGCGGGCCGTGTTTCTCGCAATCAATAGCCTGATCAGGATACTAGCCGTCCCAAAATGAGAAACCGCATTGCGTCGCGTCATTACATTTGAGGATCTCCCTGCTAGTTTCCGCCGCTGCACTGTTGGGTCAGGGGGTCTGCAGTGCAATCCGGGGCTTATCGCAATGGTATGCACTCAGGCGAAACCGGTTTCCGGTTTCGCAGGATGGTTTGGGCCATCCTCCCGGAAGAGGTGTGGTATTCACGGCCGCTTCGGTGGCGAACGATTACTAATCTTGGGAATCAATCCGTGACCAACTCCAATCTACATAGAGCTATAAATATCGCTTTTTTGCCTCTGACAATGGGTCTGCTCGTTGCCTCTGCGCAAGCTGCTACCCGCAGCGATCTTCACGATCAGAGAGTGGAAGACCTCAATGCGATCTACGCCAGGGCCGTCAGCAATGTCGGCAAGCCGGCATTGAGCAATGAGCGCCATGCCGAGATGCTCGGCCTCGACGCCGATTCCGCCCTGACCACGCTTGCGACCGTCAAGGATTCCGACGGCACCATCCACTATCGCTACCAGCAGACTTTCCGCGGCGTCCCGGTTTGGGGCGAGCATGTCGTCGCCAGCGACGACAAGGATGGGAACCTGCGCTCCCTGTTTGGGCGTTCGGTGGCAGACATCGCTGGCGACATCTCGTCCATGACGGCGAACATCAGCGCAAATACCGCGTTCACGCGGGCCAAGACGGCCAGCCTCGGTCTCCGCAGTGGCTCGATCCAGACCAGCAACGAATCCAGCGAAAAGATGATCTATGTCGATGACAACGACACCGCCCATCTCGCCTATGTCGTCTCTTTCTTTGCCGACAAGGGCATCGGCCTGCTTGCTGCGAACCGCTCGGCGAGCAGCGATCCGACCCGACCCTTCGTCATCATCGACGCCCATAGCGGAGCGGTGCTCAAGCAGTGGGATGGCCTGACCACATCCCTGATCGGTACCGGCCCTGGCGGCAACTCGAAGACCGGCCAATACACTTGGGGCTCGGGCGGCAATTACGGTTATCTCGATGTCAGCCAGAGTGGCACGACCTGCACGATGAACAACACCGATGTGAAGTCGGTGAATCTCAACGGCAGTACCGGAAGCAGCACGACGGCCTTTACCTTCACCTGTCCGAACAACACCTATAAGGCCATCAACGGCGCGTATTCACCCATCAACGATGCGCACTTCTTCGGCGGCGTGATCCAGAACATGTATTCCGCGTATGTTGGCGTGAAGGCGCTGACGTTCCAGCTGGTCATGCGCGTGCATTACGGCAGCCAGTACGAGAATGCGTTCTGGGACGGCACGACCATGAGCTTCGGCGACGGCAAGACCACGTTTTATCCGTTGGTCAGCGTCGATGTGGCCGGTCATGAGGTCTCCCATGGCTTTACAGAGCAGCATTCAAACCTGACCTATTCCGGCCAGTCCGGCGGCATGAACGAGGCCTACTCGGACATGGGTGGTGAGGCGACCGAGTATTACTGGAAGGGCAGCAATGACTTCCTCGTCGGCCCCGAGATCTTCAAGGGCTCGGGTGCGCTTCGCTACATGGCGAATCCACCACAGGACGGTGGCTCGATCGACAATGCAGCCAACTACACAAGTTCGCTCGATGTGCACTACTCGTCCGGTGTCTACAACAAGGCGTTCTACAAGCTGGCCACGACTTCCGGCTGGAATACGCCGAATGCGTTCAAGGTGTTCGCCCGAGCCAACAGCCTGTACTGGACCCCGAGCAGCACCTTCATAAGCGGTGCCTGTGGTGTCGAGACGGCAGCGACCGATCTTGGCCTCAGTGCCGCAGCGGTCACGGCAGCCTTCAGTTCGGTCGGCGTGAGCTGCTCGGGTGGTGGCGGCGGTGGCGGTGGCAGCACCGGCGGCCCGCTGACGAATGGCGTGGCGGTGACCGGAATCGGCACTGCGACGGGCAATTCGGTCAACTACACGCTCGTGGTTCCAGCGGGATCAACCGGCCTCAAGTTCGTGATGTCGGGCGGTAGCGGTGACGCGGACATGTATGTGAAGTTTGGCAGCGCCCCGACCGACAGCAGCTATGACTGTCGTCCATATACCGCTGGCAACTCGGAATCCTGCCCGATCGCCACGGCTCAAGCTGGCACCTACTATGTGCGCCTGAAGGCTTATTCGACGTTTGCGGGTGTCTCGCTGACTGGCAGCTATTCAACGGCCAGCAATGTTCCGCCGTCGGCTGGTTTCAGCTTCACAACCAGTGCGCTGACCGCCAGCTTCACCGACAGCTCCTCCGACAGCGATGGCACGATTGCTTCGCGTTCGTGGAACTTCGGTGACAGCACCTCGTCGACATCGACCAGCCCCAGCCATACCTACGCAGCGGCCGGCACCTACAACGTCACCTTGACGGTCACCGATAACAACGGTGCGACCAACGCGACAACCAAGGCCGTAACGGTATCGAGTGGCGGCGGCGGTTGCACGCCTTCGGGTACCGTGCTTTGCAGCGGTAGCTCGGTGAGCGGACTGGCGGCGGCGAAGAATGCCTGGACGTCGGTCTACACCTTGGTCGTTCCCGCAGGTGCTACCAACCTGTCGTTCAAGATTGCTGGTGGCTCGGGCGATGCGGATCTCTATGTCCGTCTCGGCTCTGCACCCACGACAACCAGCTACACATGCCGTCCATATACTGCGGGCAACAGCGAAACCTGCACATTCGCGGCACCGACGGCCGGCACGTACTACGTAAGCGTTCGCGCGTATGCAGCGTTCTCGGGAGTCACCCTGTCAACGAGCTATACGCCGTAACAAGCGGTATGTGAAGTCGTCGTTACTGGCGATCGAAGGCGGCCGGGAAACCGGCCGCCTTTTTTTCAGCGGAATTGCAACGGATGGATCAGGTCAATCTGAAGCGGATGCGGTGATTCGCAATCGCACGGGTATCAGGATTGACGTGTGGCCGAGGGCTTGCCGCCGCGCCAACTGCGACGCTGCTTGTTGGCGGCCGCATGCTCATGCTCGCCATTGCCACGCGGCTGTTGCGCATGCGGGCGACGGGCATGTTGCTGGCGCGCCTGCTGTGGTCGAGCACCCCCAGGGCCGTCGAGGCGCAGCGGCTGCGAAGGTTCGAAGCCTTCCACGTTTTCAATTGCGATGTCCTGCTTGAGCAGCTTGCGGATATCGCGCAGGAGTCCTTCTTCGGCCCGACTGACCAGCGAAATGGCCAGACCTTCGGAGCCGGCGCGGCCGGTGCGGCCAATCCGGTGCACATAGTCCTCGGCGACCATCGGCAGATCGAAATTGATCACCATCGGCAATTGATCGATGTCGAGGCCGCGAGCGGCGATATCGGTGGCGACGAGCACATTGACGCGGCCACTCTTGAAGTCGGCGAGGGCGCGTGTGCGCTGGTTCTGGCTCTTGTTGCCGTGGATCGCGGCTGCACGCAGGCCGGATTTCTCCAACTGCTTGGTCAGCTTGTCGGAGCCGTGCTTGGTCCGGCAGAACACCAGGGTCTGGCTGCCGTCGAGATTGAGCAGGTGCAACAACAGATCGCGCTTGGCTTCCATGTTGACCGGGTGCACCCGATGGGTGACGGTCGAAGCCACGCTGTTCGGCTTGGCGATCTGGATTTCCTGCGGGTTGCGCATAAACTGGTTGGCCAAGGCCTTGATCTCGGAGGAGAAAGTGGCCGAGAACAACAAGGTCTGACGCTGTGCGGGCAAGGCGCTGAGCACGCGCTTCATGGCCGGCAGAAAGCCCATGTCGAGCATGCGGTCCGCCTCATCGAGGATCAGCACTTCGATGTCGGACAGATCAACCGTGCGTCGCTGCATGTGATCAAGCAGGCGTCCCGGCGTGGCGACAACGATGTCGACGCCACGACGCAGTGCATCGATCTGGGGGCCCATGCCGACGCCACCGAAGATCGTCGCCGACTTCACGCCGATATGTTTGCTGTAAGTGCGCACGCTTTCCTGCACCTGGGCGGCAAGTTCGCGCGTGGGGGTAAGGATGAGCGCGCGCGGGCGCCGCGCGAGCGGCATGCGCTTGCCGTCCGGATAAAGCCGTTCAAGCAAGGGCAGGGCGAATGCGGCAGTCTTGCCGGTGCCGGTCTGTGCGCCGGCCATCAGATCATGGCCGGCCAGAACCACCGGAATCGCTGCGGCCTGGACCGGAGTGGGTTGGGTATAGCCTTGTTCTTCAAGCGCGCGCAGCAGTGCTGGCGACAGCCCGAGGGTGTCGAAACTCATGGGTGTAACTCCTGATTTATAACCCGGAGCGTCCCTGATGAACCGCGCTGCAGGTATGAAATTTGCGGATGCCGGTCAACATGACGGGCATTCCGGTTCCGGGCGTCGGGACCACGAGCGGTGAGGTTCGATCCGTGCCGATGGACAGGCAGGGATTCGAATGACCGGAAGGGAAACGGGGGTCAACGCGACTTAACCCGGCGATCTTACAGGTTTTTCGGAAATCCAGCCAGCCCGTTCGACAGGGAACCAGCGAAATTGTGACTTCCGGGATTTGCCGCGCGGTCGACGCAGCGATACCTTGCGTTGACCATGCGCATCACTTTTGAACTGGAGTCCGCCGATATCGAGCGCTTTCAAGGCGCATTCGAGCGCGCGCGCAAGCTTGCCGTGGATGCGGACGAAGTCGACATCATCGACGCCGCCAAGCAGGCCCTTGATGCGATCTGCACTGACCGGCTACCCAGCTACGTGCGCAAGCGGCTTGTCCATGTACAGCGTCTGATCCTGTTGCTCGAAGACGAAGAGTGGAATCTGACTGGCCCCGAACGTCTCGAGGCAATGGCCGCCCTGGTCTACTTCGGGGATCCCGACGATCTCATACCCGATCATCTCGAAGTGATCGGCTTGATCGACGACGCGATCATGCTCGAATTCATAGCCCGACGGATGCGCCATGTACTCGATGCGTTTCGCCAGTTTTGCGCATTCCGAAACGCGCTTGGATCCCGTACTGACGATGACTCGGAGCGCAGGATGAGGGCGCGCAAGCTTGCGCAACAGCGTTCGCACCTGGTCGAGGAGTTGAATGTCCGGCGCGAGCGTCTCGACGCGCGCGTCGAGCAACTGGCGTGACCGACGCTGCGTGGCGTCGACTTTGCTGGTAGTCTCGCGCGCCTTTCTGACAGTACGACGAAGCTGGAGCCGAGCATGCAGGTCGCCAAAGATACGGTTGTTTCGATGCACTACACGTTGACCGACGCGACGGGGGTCGAGATCGAAAGCTCGCGCCCGGGCGGGCAACCGATCGAGACATTGATTGGTCACGGCGGGATCATCCCGGGTTTGGAGAAAGCCCTCATCGATCACGTTGCCGGCGATCGGGTCGAGGTCGACGTGCAACCGGGCGAGGCCTATGGTGAGCGCAACGAGGGGCAGGTCCAACGCGTGCCGAAGAAATACTTCCGTGATGCGGCCAGGCTCAAACCCGGCATGGTCACGACCTTGGCCATGAAGGAAGGCGGCCAGCGCACGGTCAGCGTCATCAAGCTCGGTTCGAGCGTCGTCGACATCGATCTCAATCACCCGCTGGCCGGAAAGACGCTGCATTTCGACGTCGAGATCGTCGCCGTGCGCGCGGCCAGTTTCGAGGAGATTGAGCACAAGCACGTCCACGGTTCCGGTGGCGTGCAGCACTGATTTGTCGACGTGGCGGTGGCGCCGGATCAGTTGATCACGCGCTTGCCGGCGCGGAAGGTGTCTTTCCAGCCGGGCGCGTCGAGCTGGTCGAGGCGAACGGTGCCTCCGCTATTGGGCGCGTGCACGAATCGTCCATTGCCGACATAGATGCCGACATGACTGACGCGACGGCCTTCGCCAAACAAGACGATGTCACCACTCTGCAGGCGCTTCAACGGTACATCATGCTCGCGCATATCAGCGATGGCCGACGAGGTACGCGGCAGCGGGATCCCGGCGGCATCGCGAAAAACGTATCCAACCAGACCGCTGCAATCGAATCCGGATTCCGGCGTGTTCCCGCCATAGCGGTACGGGGTTCCAACCAGGGACATGGCGCGGAAGAGAACCGCGTTGGCCCGGTCGATTGATTCCGCGGAGCGGAATTGACGGCTGTCGGAGTGGTCTTCGGAAGGCCGCAATTCGGTTCGGCCGCATGCGCAGAGAACGAGCGGCAACAGGATTGCAAGGCGCAGAAAGCACATCGCCCGACCTTGATTCAGGCCGGGCGATGTGTCAACCGGGTAGAAAATAAGACGCCGCACGCGGATTCGGAAACGGGCGACGCCTTCGAAAAATCATGCAGCGCTTGCGCAGAGCCTGAGTCGTGGCGTTGCGGCGACGGGGGCTTCAAACAGCAATTCCTCTTCGCCAATCAGTGCTTCGTGCAGGGTCTGCACTGCTTCCTCGAATTTCTGCAGGCGATCATGCGATGCGGCAGCGACGTTTTCCGGAACCTGTCCGTTGTCGAGCAGACTGCGCAGCATCTGGCGGTGTTGCTCACTGAAATCGGGGTCGAGCAAGGCTTCATCGAGTGCACAGATCACGGCAGCCAGCCATCCGGAAGTCGGTGAGCGAAGCGCCAGCAGCATTTCATTGGAAGAAGCGTTCATTTGGATCCCCCGCCTGGTTTCGGAACTGCTGAAGAACATGCAGGCACCGTGCCAACCGATTTTGAGGGGTCCAGGCCCCATTTGATGGAAGATCGGCTTTCTGAACGGGCTTTCCTGGGGCCTGATACGAGACCGCCAGCCAGAACGAGGTCAATCATCCTGCAATCTTCGCCCGGGTTTCGTCACTTGATGACAAACGATGACGCTCTCATGTCTACCTGAACCGTATTTTCAGTGATGGTGGCCGGTTGCGGGTGGTCGGGGTGAGCGTTTGCTTGCGCAAGCAGGCTCTCGACGATTTGCAGACCGTCGTGGTTCCACGGGGCGCAAAGTGGCGGCTGGCTGATCGTCCAGACCGATTCGCAGCGCCGCGAAGCAGAGCCCGGAAGCCCGCCGGGTGGTATTGGCGGCCTGCCTCGATGTGCCAGGACTGGGTAGAATCGCCGGCCATGAGCAAAGACGAAGCAGATGTATTGATTCTTGGCGGTGGTGTGATCGGTCTGGCATGCGCCTACCACCTGCTCGTGCAGGGACGCAGTGTCACCATTCTGGATCAGGGCGAGGTGGGCGGCGGCAGTTCGCACGGAAATTGCGGCACCCTGACGCCGAGCCATGCGATGCCTTTGGCGATGCCGGGCGTTATCGGCACGGCCATGCGCTGGCTGCTCAAGCGTGACGCGCCCCTGCGCATCGCGCCGCGTTTCGATCCAGCCCTGTTGCGCTGGCTGGAATCGTTTCGGCGGCGATGCAACTGGAAGGACTTTTCTGCGGCGACCGCCGTCAAGGCGCCGCTCCTGCTGCGCTCCAATGCCCTGATCGCCGAATTGGTCGCGCGCGAGCAGCTTGATTGCGAGTATCAGGCGATTGGATCCCTGCACGTCTACCGGGATCGCAAGACGCTTGAGGAATCATCCTGGTATGCGCGAACGCTCGCTGAAGTCGGCATTCAGGTCGAAGCGCTTGCTGGGGAACAGATCGAAGCGATGGAGCCTGCCCTCAAGCCCGGTGTGTTTGGTGGTTATTTCAATCCAGCCGATGCCCAGTTGCGCCCGGATCGCTTCGTGGCCGAGCTGGCGCGCGTGGTTCGAGAGCGCGGTGGTCGAATCGAGGAACACACCCGGATCGACGGAATATCGGTTGAGCGCGGCCGGATCTCCACAGTGCGTACAACGCGCGGAGATTTTTCGGCGAACGAGGTCGTCTTCGCGCTGGGTGCCTGGTCGCCGGCGTTGGCGAGGACGATCGGCCTGCGTCTGCCGATCCAGCCGGGCAAGGGCTACTCGATCACCTATTCGCGACCGAGGCTGTGCCCGCGCCTGCCGCTGACCCTCAAGGAAGACAGTGTCTGCGTGACCGCATGGGGCTCGGGCTTTCGGCTTGGCAGCACGATGGAATTCGCCGGTTACGACAGCAGCCTCAATCGGGCGCGTCTGCAGGCTCTGCGTCGATCGGCATCGACTTATCTGCATGAACCCGAAGGCGCGGAAATGCAGGAGGAGTGGTATGGCTGGAGGCCGATGACACCAGACGACCTGCCGATCCTTGGACGCGTCCACGGCATCGACAACCTGTGCATGGCCACGGGTCACGGCATGCTCGGGGTGACGATGTCGGCGGTAACCGGGTTGCTGGTCAGCGAGGTTCTCGCAGGCGAGAAGCCTTCGATCGATCTGGCGCCGTTCAATGTCGCGCGATTTGGCTGATGCTCATCGCACGAGCCGGAAGTCCCCTGCGGTCATCAGGGATCCTGCTCGTGGTTCAGTCGTGGTCGCGAACAATCAGCAGGCGCAATTCGGTCATGTCTTCGATGGCATAGCGGATGCCTTCGCGGCCAAGCCCTGAATCCTTGACCCCGCCGTAGGGCATGTTGTCGACGCGGAAACTCGGTACGTCGCCGATGACGACACCGCCGACATCGAGTCGATCCCAGGCGCGCATCGCCTTGTTGATGTCATCGGTGAAGATGCCCGCCTGCAAGCCGAATTCGCTGTCATCGACGATTGCCAGGGCTTCGTCGAAATCCGCATAGGATTGAATCGTCACGACCGGCCCAAACGCTTCCATGCAATTGATCTTCTGGTCGCTGGCAACACCTTCGAGCACGCTGGCTTCGAGCATCGCGCCGTCGCGCTTGCCTCCGCACAGCAGGGTCGCGCCCGCCTGCACCGATTCATTGATCCATTCCTCAAGACGACGGGCTTCTTTTTCGTCGATCATCGGTCCAATGAAGGTCTTCTCGTCCTTCGGATCGCCGGCGACCAGCTTGCGCGTCGCGGCGACGAAGCGATTGCGGAACTCACTGTGGATATCCTCATGCACGAGGATGCGCTGAACCCCGATGCAGCTCTGTCCTGACTGGTAGAACGCACCGAAGATCACCCGCTCGATGACTGCGTCGAGCCTATCGCGCTGATCAGCCTCGACCACACAGGCGGCGTTGCCACCCAGTTCGAGCACAACCTTCTTCTTGCCGGCTTTGGCTTTCAGATCCCAGCCGACTGCGGGTGAGCCGGTGAACGAGAGCAACTTGAAGCGTTCGTCCGTGGTGAACAGGTCGGCACCATCACGATGCGCGGGCAGGATCGAGAATGCACCTTCGGGCAGATCCGTCTCGGCCAGCACCTCGCCGATGATCAAGGCACCGATCGGTGTACGACTGGCGGGCTTGAGCACGAATGGACAGCCGGCGGCGATTCCCGGGGCGATCTTGTGTGCCGCCAGATTGAGTGGAAAGTTGAACGGCGAAATGAACGAGCAAGGACCGATCGGCACTCGTCGGGTGAAGCCGCGGTAACCTCTGGCACGTGCGGAAATCTCCAGATTGATCACTTCACCATTGATGCGTACGGCTTCCTCGGCGGCGACCTTGAACGTGTCGATCAGCCGACTGACTTCGCCGCGCGCGTCGCGGATCGGCTTGCCCGCCTCGATGCACAGGGCCATGGCCAGTTCGTCCTGGCGTTCGCGGAAGCGCATGACGCAATGCTCGAGGACGGCCTGGCGCTGGTACGGAGCGAACTGGCGCATCGCTTCAGTGGCGGCAACCGCTGCACCGATGGCGGCATCGATGGCCCTGGCGTCGGCGAGCGCAACCCGAGTGGCCACCTTGCCCGTGTATTTGTCGGTGACTTCCAGGTCGGAATTGGGCTGGCTGGCCTTGTTGGCCAGGTAATAGGGATATTCCGGCTTGAGCATGATGCGCTCCTGCTTCGATGGGATGCGGATGAGCGGCCGATCCGATCGGCTGATGAAATGATCTAGAGTTCGGCGCTGAGTTCGCGGATCTCGCGATTGAGCACGCGATCGTTGTCGGAGTAGTCGATCGGCAAGTCGATCAGGTGAACGCCGGGCGTATCGAGGCAGCGCGCCAGCATCGGGCCGAACTCGTCGGCGGAAGCGGGTCGGTGGCCGTGGGCGCCGTAGCTTTCGGCATACTTGACGAAGTCGGGGTTGCCCATGTCCATGCCGAAATTCGGAAAGTTCATGTTGGCCTGTTTCCACTTGATCATGCCGTAGGCGTTGTCCTGCAGCAGCAGGATGACCAGATCGAGCTTGAGCCGAACCGCTGTTTCGATTTCCTGCGAGTTCATCATGAAGCCGCCATCGCCAACCACGGCGACGACCTTGCGCTTGGGATGGACGATCTTCGCCGCAATCGCCGAGGGCAAACCGGCGCCCATCGTCGCCAGGGCGTTGTCGAGCAGCATCGTGTTGGGTTGCTTGCAGCGGTAATAGCGGGCAAACCAGAGTTTGTACATGCCGTTGTCGAGGCAGAGGATGCCGTCATCGGGCATCGCCTTGCGCGTATCGGCGACCATGCGCACCGGATAGATCGGAAAGCGTGCGTCATCGGCGCCCTTTACCAGGTGCGCATCGAGATGCCCGCGCACATTGTCGTCATAGGTAAAATCCCAATGTGCCTGTTTTTCGAGATTCTCGTTGAAGCGCCAGACCGCGTTGGCAATGTCGCCGACTACTTCGATCTGCGGAAAGTAGACCGTGTCGACTTCGGCAGTCAGGTAATTGACATGAATGACGGTGCGTTTGCCGTGGCGCATGAAGAAGGGTGGTTTTTCGATGACGTCGTGGCCGACATTGATGATGCAGTCGGCATGTTCAATGGCGCGATGTACGAAATCACCATCGGACAGGGCGGCGTTGCCGAGCCATAACGGATGCGTTTCATCGAGCACGCCCTTGCCCATCTGGGTGGTGAAGAAGGGAATGCCGAATTTCTCGACAAACTGGCGCAGCATCTTGCTGCTGAGTTTGCGGTTGGCCCCGGCACCCACCATGAGGATCGGGCGCTTCGATTCGGTGATCGCCTCGACCGCACGCATGATCGCCTTTTCGTCGGCGATTGGTCGCCGATGGAAACTGGCCTTGAGCACGAAGGCATCGGTCTCGTCCTTGGCGATGTCTTCGGGTAGCTCAAGATGGGTCGCGCCCGGACGCTCTTCCTCGGCGCGACGGAAGGATTCGCGCACACGCGCCGGGATGTTGTCGGCGGATACGATCTGGCGCGTGTATTTGGTCAGCGGTTTCATCATGTCGACCACATCGACAATCTGGAAATGGCCCTGCTTGGAGGCCTTGACGGGTTTCTGGCCGGTGATCATGAACATCGGCATGCCGCCGAGCTGGGCATAGGCGGCCGAGGTGACGAAATTGGTCGCGCCTGGGCCGAGCGTGGCCAGACAGACGCCCGCCTTGCCGGTCAGTCGGCCATAGGTTGCCGCCATGAAACCGGCCGCCTGCTCGTGGCGGGTCAGGATCAGCTTGATCGATGAGGTGCGCAGGGATTCGAGAAGGTCGAGGTTTTCCTCGCCAGGGATGCCGAAAACGTATTCGACACCTTCGCTTTCGAGGGCCTTGATGAACAGATCAGAAGCTTTCATGCGCAGTGCTCCATTCTCGATGATGAGGGGTGGATGTTACTTGCGATGGTTCCGACCGGAAACACCCCGAGTCGTGTTGCATGAGCCATCTGGCTGATCGTGCATGCTCAGGTATCCGTTGTCGCGGAGGCGTTCCCTGGGCTGCGAGGTGGATGCCGGATTGTGGGTGGCCGATCCGCTGCGGGTCAATTGTTGTCGTCGATGCGCAGGTTGAGTTCGCCATCGACGAGGATGCCGCGCAAGCGCATTTCGCGATTCACCCCGGCCACGCTGCGAATGACCGATCCGGATTGCCGGTCGACCAGGATCGCATAGCCCCGGCCCAGCGTCGCCAACGGGCTGACGGCGTTCAGCGCTCGGGCCAGCTCGGTCAGATGAGAGCGCTGGCGTTCGATCCGATGCAGCAAGTCATTGCGCAGTCGGGCACGCAGGGTGTCGACACGATCTGTTGCGGCCATCAACTTGCGCTGCGGATGCGCGGCCTGCAGACGATCCTGCGCGCGGGCCAGACGCCCGCTGCGGCGCTCGCGGTCATGGCGCAGCATGCGCATCATGCGGGCGTGAAACTGGTCAAGACGCTCGCGTCCGCGTTGCAGGCGCAGCGTCGGGCGTTGCAGGTTCAATCGAGAGAGCAGATGGTCGGCACGTTGGCCCGAGGCTTCGAGACGACGGCGCAAGCGCAACAGAAGTCGACCACGCTGATGTTCGAGGCGGCGGCCCAGATCGACCCTGTCAGGCACCAGCAACTCGGCCGCAGCCGAAGGCGTCGCCGCGCGCAGATCGGCGACGAAATCGCTGATCGAGAAGTCGATTTCGTGGCCGACTGCTGAGACGACCGGAATCGGACTGCCCACGATTGCTCGCGCCAGGGCCTCGTCATTGAATGCCCACAGATCCTCCAGCGAGCCGCCGCCGCGGGTGAGCAGGAGTACATCATGGCGGTTCGCGCGTGCGGCGGCGTCGAGCATGGCGATGATCGCGGCAGGGGCCTCCTTGCCTTGCACCGGCACCGGCAGGATGTCGACCTCGACCATCGGAAAGCGGCGCGCCAACACATGCAGCACGTCACGAACCGCGGCTCCGGTGGCCGACGTGATGATGCCGATGCGGCGTGGCAGGGTCGGAATCGGGCGCTTGCGTTCTTGCGCAAACAGGCCCTCGGCGGCCAGTTGCTTCTTCAGCCGTTCGAACTCGCGTTGCAAGGCGCCTTCGCCGGCTTCCTCAAGATGTTCGACGATGAGCTGGAATTCACCGCGCGCCTCGTACAGGCTGACCCTTGCGCGAGCGAGTACGTGCAGGCCGTCGATCGGCTTGAACCCAAGCCAGCTGCTGCGCGGCTTGAACATGGCGCAGCGCACCTGGGCCGCGGCATCCTTGAGGGTGAAGTACAAGTGCCCCGAAGCCGGCCGCGAGACGTTCGACAGTTCGCCCTCGATCCAAACCGAAGGCAAGGCATCTTCAAGCAGATCGTGGGCAAGCCGGTTCAATGCCGATGGCGTCAGGATCGTCCGTTCGGCATGGCTTTCGTCAGTGGGTACACGCTTCATGACTGAATCAGTCGAGCCTTTGCAATGCGTCGTGCCGACAATGTCGGGCAGACAAGTCTGCCTGTAACCCGCTGGCGCGGCCAGTCATGCTTGCCTGCGGACGCTGGACTGCAAATCATCGGTGTTCGGAGTCAATCAGGGTCAGGACTCTCGGGCTTCTCCGCTTGCCGGGTGCGACGGCGTGCCGAGAAATAGCGGGCCAGCAGGACCGCGGCGAACCAGAACGAGAATCCGGCCAGCGGCCAGGCAATGATCTTCGGCCAGATCACGGCAATGATGCCTATCGCCGCGAGCAGCAAGCCGCCACCGCCCAGCGAAACGGCCTCGGCGGGACCCAGCACACGACGGTTGGTGATTGCCGCGCCCATCGAATTGGCCAGGCGCAAGGCACCCGCAGCGGCGCGCCCCGAACTTCCACCCTGACCAGCGAATGGTTTGCGATGTCGCGGCTGCTGCAGGCGTATCCGGCATCGTTCACCCAGAACGATCTCGGTCGAGTTTTCGAGATCCGCTGCGTACTGCTGCTCCATGCGTTGCGCAAACTCGCGATCCTCGACGGCGATATCGAGTTCGCAGTTTCCCATCCAGCTTGCAATATTCAGATTGCTCGATCCGACCCGACCCCAGCGCCCGTCGGCAACCGCCGTCTTTGCATGCAGCATCGAGCCATTCCATTCAAACACGCGCACGCCGGCTTCCAGCAGCGGCCGGTAGCCTGACCGTGACAGGCTGCCGACGGTCGGAATGTCACTCGTGCCCGGTACCAGCAGACGCACATCGACGCCGTCGCGCGCAGCCGCGGACAATGCCTGGATGTACGGCGTAATTCCGACGAAATACGCATCGGTCAGCCACAGGCGCTCGCGGGCCATGGCCGCGATCAATTGATCGAGGCGATACAGTCCAGCGGTACTTGGCACGGTGGCGACGACGCGCAGGTCGGTGCTGCCCGCGACCTCGATCGCGTTGAAGGAATCCAGGAATCCTGGTGGAAGTTGTGCTCCGAGGTGCGCCCAGTTGTCGACAAACGAGGCGGCCAGTTCCCTGACCGCGGGACCTTGCACGGCGACTCCGGTATCCCGCCATGGGGCGATATCCTTTTTCGCGTCGCCCAGCCACTTGGCGCTGACGCAAACGCCGCCGAGGAAGCCGATTGCCGAATCGACAACCAGCAGCTTGCGATGATCGCGCGAAAGCCAGCCGAACGGACTGCCAAGCCGGGGTGGATTGAACGTGCGCAATTCTCCACCGGCTGCGAGCAGCGGTTGCCACAGGCTGCGCGCGGATTGACCGAGGCAGCCTAGCCAGTCGCGAATGACCATGACCTTGACGCCCGCCTTCGCGCGTTCGACCAGGGCATCGCGAAGACCCAGGGTCAGCGAGTCGTTGCGGAAGATGTAGTTCTCGAACAGGATGCTTGAGCGTGCCGAGCGGATCGCTTCGAGCCAGGCATCGAAATTGGCCTGGCCATCGATCAACAGGTCGACGCGGTTGCCGGTAATCAGCGGCGCACCGGCCGCGCGGCTGAACGCCTGCTCGGCAAGCAGACGCATCGAGGCATTCGATTGATAAGTCGGGAAGGCAGAGGGCAGGGCGGACATCCCTGCAGTGTAGTCACAAGCGAATGAACAAACCTTCTTTGCCGGATCAGCCGGTCAGTGTCCGGTGTTCGCTGCTGCCATGTAGCGGCGGAGTGCTTCCCGTGCAGTCGCCCGCACCTTGTTTCGCAGCAAGGGTGTCCAGCCGAGCAGGAGCCCAGCCGGGCCGAGTGCCTGCCGCGACCATCGCCAGAACGGAAATGCGTCTATCTGCTCGATGATCAACCCGGCGGAAAATTGAAACTCCGAGTGGATGATGTTGTGTACCTTGCGGCCGGTCGTCGAAAACGGATACCAGGCTTGCCAATCGGCCCGGCCCGAATCACCTTCCACCTTGAGGCCCGACGATTCGATGCGCAGATCGGCGCTGCGCGAGCACAGCATCTGCCACATCGCGCCGATTTCATCGCCACGCAGATCGAAAACGGGATCGCGGAAACGTGCGTCGGGGTGGTAGCACGCGGCCATCGTCTTGCCATCGCGCACGGCAAAGGCCGCATGCAGGCGTTCGAGCGTGGCCTGATTGCCGGCGACCGTCATCCCCGCTCAGCGATTGCGGACGACGGGTGGCGGTGGATCCTTCAAATCGCTGCTTCGATGACTGTTGGCTGGATCCTGGGTCGGCGTCGACTTTTCGGTACCTGTGCTGTTGTCATCGACGTCGTTGCTCACATACCAGGGTGTTCCATCCTTGCGCAGGAACAATCGGCGCATCTCTTCCAGGTTGAAAGGTCGTGAACCGATACGGCCAAACACGGCAACCTGATGACCGGTTTCGTCGACCGCACGATCACGCTCAAGGCCGCGGGAAAGCGCCAGTGCCGGCTTGCGCGTCGGATACCAGGCAATCAGCTGCGGATTCGGGTCCGGCGCAAAGCCATAGAACTTCGGTTGCAACTCGGGCGAGGTCAACTGGATCACCTTGAGGCCATTCTTGCCGTCCGCGACATAGGCGAACAACGAGGCGTTGGTCGTGCCGACGATGACATCGCGGGCGTCGTTGAGCTGGCCGCCAGCATTGAACATCTGATACAGCTTTGGATGCTCGGGATTGGTCACATCGATGATGGCGAGTCCGTCGGCGCCGTTGGCCACATAGGCGAACGTCCTCGCAACGTGGATCTTGTGTGCGTCACGCAGCGGCAGCATCGCCCCGGTGACTTCTCGCGCAGCTTCCGGATGGGTGATGTCGACAACGTGCAAGCCATCGCCGGCGGTGACGAACAGGTAGCGGAACTGCACCTGGCTCGCGCGCGCGTCGGCGATCGGAATGGTCTTCAGATAGCGTGGCTTGAGTGGATCGTCGAGATCGAGAACCACAATGCCGGCATCGGTCGCGATATAAAACGTGGTGCCGGCAATGGCCAGATGACGGGCACCGTTGAGCACGCCGTTGCCATTCCATGTCAGCGCGCGGCTCAGCAGGTTGTTGCGCGGATCGCCATCGGCGAGGGTGTCGATATCGGTCGAGATCAGGCCTTCTTCGGCGTCGGTGATGAAGGCGTACTTGTAGACCGGGTGCATCGGCTGTTCGGCGTTCTGGACGCGCATGATGTCGCCCGCGTTGCGTTCAGGCGCGACCGGTTGGGTTGTTGCCATGGCGATGCAGGTCGCATTTTTCGACTTGATCGCGGTGTCTTGCCCGAGCGGCGAGAACGGCGCGGTGACCAGCTTCTGCGAGAAACCCTTGTTGGCCACGCTGGCCGCATCATAGATCCGTGTACCCTTGCTGCCTTCGGCCACGTACAGGTATTCGCCGCGCAGTTGCAGGCAGTTGGCAACGCCTGCCGGATGCTCCACCGCAATTTTCAATTGCTGTTTGTTGGTCTGATGTTCGGCATACCAGTCCGGATAGGCATAGCGCTGCAGGTAGCTGCCGATCACGGCTTGTGGCTCGTCCCATTCGGTGACCTGCACCGCGCTGATTTCGCCATCGCCGCCGACCCAGGCGTGATAGCCGATGAAATCGATGAACTTGGTGCCGAGCAAAAGCAACTGCGACATGATCGCGTTGTTGTCGTTGTTTTTGGAAAGATGGCAATCCTCGCAATCCTTGGTCTCGGTCTTGCGCTCGGTATGCGGGTAGTGCGGCGCGAACGCTTGCGAGCTGTAACCGGATGCGGATATCGGCGGTTGCTGTACGTAGATCTTTTCGCGATTGATGTTGGTCGATGACAGCACCAGGGCCGACGATGATCGCACTGGTGCGATCTTGCCGCCCTTGATGTCGCCGTGCTTGCCGAGGAAGAACATCTGGTCGCGTGCGACCTGCGGGTTGTAGGTGGCGAAATTGCGCGTCGGGCCACCCTCGTATTTGTGCCGCTCGGTTTTCCAGTTGGCCTGGATCGGCAGGTGACAGCCACCGCAACTGGTCGTCCACGAGGTGTGGCAGGCGTAGCAGAGCATCTTGTCTTCGCTGTGCGCGCGCTGATCCATCGACACGTCGGCCCCCCAGCGCAGTTTGTCGGTATCCATCGACATCGTGTGGGCGCGAGTCGCCTTGTCGTTGTAACTTCCCGAGAGCGGATCAGCGGTCTGCTTGACCAGGGACATCGTCCATTCCAGATCAGGAGTCACTGCCGAGCGCTGGACCAGCTTGTCGCCGACCCACTCGAAACGCTTCTTGCCATCCGGATTGCGGATCAGCAGCAAATCCTTGCCGAACCTGGAAGCCGCGGGTCCGGAAGTCTTCAGGGTCGGCAAGGCATCGGCGGTACCGTGGCAATCCTGGCATTGAATCTCGACCGCACCCATCACCTCGGCCTTGAGATAACCGTTGCCATGGTTGTCCTGGGCGAAATGGCAGTCCACGCATTGCATGCCGACGTCGACGTGGATCGAGGATAGATGCACGCCTTTCTTCCATTTGTCCGGATCGTCGTCGGCGATCTTGGTGCCGACCTTGTCGAGCAGGTTGCCCTTGCGGTCGCGCTTGTAGACGGCGCGGAAGTTCCAGCCGTGACCGTGATAGTCGGCAAACTGGGTATCCTTGAGATCCGGGTTGAGCAGTGAAACATCCTTCGAGAATTCCGGGTCGCCCCATTTGCCACGGACGGCGGCTTCCTCCGGATTGCGATCGAGGATTTCGCGCATTTTTTCCGCGTCTGGATATTGCTGCTTCTTGGGCCACATCGAAGCGGCGTCGGACTCGTAGTCCCACATCGTGTAGCCGAGCATCGTGTTGATGAACATGTTCGGCTGATGCATGTGGCAGATCATGCACTGGCTGGTCGGGATCTGGCGGGTGAATTCGTGCTTGAGCGGATGCCCGGATTCGTTCTTCGGAATGGTCGGATCGACCTGCTGGCTGGTGCCCATGTTGCCGAACTTGGCGTAGATCGCCGAGTGGCGGGGGTCGCGGTCGTTGGCGTAGACCACATGGCAGCTGCTGCATCCGGATGAGCGGAAATCCCCGGGATTGTCGTTGGTGCCGAGCATCCACAGAAACGGGTCGTTGAGTCGGGTCTTGGTGATGTTCAGAACCGGGATCGAAACGCGGCTGCCGGTACCCGGGCCACGATTGGACTGCTTGATATCGGGTCGGCCGGGCTCTTCCAGTCGCTGGATCTGCCCGGATTCGTTGGGCAGGCCGATTTCGGGAAACAGATTGCTGATATTTCTGCCACCACGCTCGAACACGCGGAAGATGTCGCCGGGCGGTGTCGTCTCCCAGCTTGGCAGCGGGCTTATTTTGGGCAGGATGCCATGCGCGTCCATGGCCGCGTCATTGGCAATGCCATTGCTCACGCTGACTGCCTGGCCATCGCGATCGTAGGCCTCGCCGAGGATCGAGTGCTTGTTCGGCAGGATGCCGTTGTTGTACGCGCCAGCGCCCCAGAACATTGCCGCATTCGCCATCAGGCTCTTTTCGCTGGCCTGGATCACCGGCAGATGACAGGCGCCGCAGGCCTCGCGTGCAATGCGCAGGTCGCCTGGATTGACGAAGCGGACGAATTCGGGCGATTCCTTGAGCAGCCAGGTGTAGCTGCGGGTTGGGTTGGCGCTCGACGGCCACTTGTCCGGATAGCGCGGCAACACGTGGGCCTGATCGATCGCATCCTGATAGGCCGGTGCGTAGAGGTGCCCGCTCTCGTGCCCATGTTTTCCCGCCTCGCTGGCCATGCGCTCGGCCGAGACGCCGGGCGGTGCTTCGACCACGGCATTGCCGCCATGACAATCGGTGCAGCCAAGCACGACGGCGGGTGTTGCGTGCATGGTCTTGCGATCGGAATCGGTATGGCAGGTCACGCAGCCTTTCGATTTCTCGTCCGCTTGCACCCAGGTCTGGAAAGCAGGTGCGTTTGGCGCTGTCGTGTAGCTGCGTTCGACCGGCTTTTCCTCGTTGGCAAGCAGCGGATTCGTGCCGAGCAGGGCGAGCAGCGCAATCAGCGATGCCGATGGTTTGAAGATCATGTGTGCAATGCCTGTCGGCCGTCGTGGATGCGATCTGCGGATCATCGGAAGAATGCGTTCGATCGTGCTTGGATTGCTCATCACGAACCTCTCAGAAACTCAGCACGACATTGCCCAGCACCGAGTAGTAGGTGCTGCGCTTGTCACCGTACAGATCCTTGAAGCCACCGCCAGGCAACAACGCGGCACCGGACAGGCGAACGACGATGTTCTGGCTGAAATGCGGGCGAAAGATCCATGACACCGAGGCATCGGTACCGATACGCTGGCCGATGCTGCCTTGATTGCGTGCCGTCTCGAGAATCGCGGTCTTGTCGAACCACAGCTCGTTGAGGTTGGTGCTGACGCGGTTCGCCGGGGTGAGATCGAAATCCGCGCCCATGCCGATCAGGCGCAGGCCGGGATTGTCGAAATTCGACTGGCCATTTTCCTTGGACGAACGCAGGTCGTTGAGGATGCCGTTGCGCTGGGCCAGGGCGACGCCGCCGCCGCCAATCAGCGGCACATTCTGGCGCACCCAGTAGCTGGTGTCGGCGCCGGCGAAGATTGGATTCTCGAAGATGGCGTCATAGCCGGTCGATCGGTCGTCGTAGGCATCGCTGTCGCCGCTGGCATAGGCGAGTGATCCGCGCACGCGGATCCAGTTGAAGTCGACCGACGCTTCGGCCGCCGCGAAACCGGCGCGGATGTCGGTGCTTTCGTGGACGAACACACCAGGCGTCTGCTTGCCGAACACGCCGTAGGCCGAAACGGTCAGATTGACCCGGCCGATGTGTCCATCGCCGTTGTAGCCGACATAGCCGACATCGTAAGTGCGGGGTATTTCGAGTCCGAGCGACGAAGGACGCTGGATAAAGCCGTTGGAGTCGTAGAACGCCCGATCCTCGCGGTTGCGGTTGTAGAAAACCGTCGCCTGGGAGGTGAAGCCGACGAAGGGGAAATCCTGGCGGTAGAGGTTGGCAACGAAGACGTCATCCTTGCGCGGCGCGCGGGTGACATCGTTGAGACCCGAATTGATGTCCTTGTCGAGACGCCGGAACCAGGCCAGGTTGTATTGCCAGTGGTTGTTGTCTCGATTGCCGAACAGACGAATGCCGGGCTGGCTGTCCTGGAACAGGAAGCCGCGGAAATCGCTGTTGAACGGCTGGATACCGACCCGGATTGAATCGAAATCGTAGCGCGAGGAGACATCGCGAAGATGTTTGTCGACAAACAGTTCCTGCACGCCGATGAAGCCGTCATCGCGATCGCTGCCCAGATCCGGGTTGACCTGCAGCGCGCGCGGTTCGCGCGTATCGACGCGGTTGTAGTTGAAGGCGAGCAGGGCCTTGAACTCGAGTTCGGGCGGTTTGAACGTGGTATTGCCGATGTAGTAGTCGGCGCCGACGATGACGGTCTGGGCCAGGATCAACTGATTGGTTCGCCCGAGCAGATCAAGGTCGCCGCTGCCACCGGTTCCCTGTGCACCGACCGGTGTCGGAATCGAACGCGGTTCGATGATGGTATCGGAGATCACCATCAGGTTGAGGAAATGGTCGTCGCCATGGATCGGCTTGTCGGCCTTGAGCACGTTCTGGTTGTAGGGATCAAGCAGCGAATGCTTGAAGCCCAGCGATTCCATGATGCGCCAGCGATCCGGCACCGGCAGGAACTCGCCAGCCTGGTCGACCGGTGCCGGATTGACCGCATCCGGGTTCTGCTCGACGAACATCGGCAGCGGTTCGGGCGGATGGCCCGGGCGCCGCCGTGGAATCTGCGACTGATACGGATCGTAGTTCGCCGCGGGCAGGATGCCGAGCATTTCCAGCAGATGCGGTGTGGCCGCGCCGGTCACCTGGGCGCGCGCCGGACTCTGGCACAACAATGCGGCGAGGATGGCCGCGCTGATCGGCAGGATCCGCTGATGGAACGGATGCGTGGACTTCATCTCACTTGCCCTCGCAGACATTGCTGTCGTTTGAATCGATGAACGGTGCCTGCGGACACTGGATGTAGCGCAGGTGGGCGCCACTCGGGGCGAGGTTGTCCGCACGCATGGCGGCGGGTGCGTTGCCGATGGTGCCGAGTACGACACCGGCGTTGTGCAGGCCGAGGAAGCTGACCATGTCATCCTGATCGACGCCGTCACCGGAAACGCCGATGCCGCCGACTAGGGTGCTGCCGCGATAGATCGGCACGCTGCCCGGAAAGATCTGGATACCGTTGGCGATGCGCGGGATTCCCGTACAGGTTCTTGGCAGATCGACCGGCAATGCCGGCAGTGGCGTGCCAGCCAGGGACACGCTCAAGCCGGCCTGTTGCAGATAAGCGGCGACCGACAGAGCCAGGCGGTTGTATACGAGATCGAGCTGCTGGCCGACCTGGAACGGGCTCCATTGGTCAATCGGATGACTGAACGGTCCCGGCGGCGCGCCATCGATGCCGTCCGGGTAGAACGGTCGTGCCATATTGCCGCCGGCGCGATCGGTGAACGCGAATGCGCCATCCGCGAAGGCGCCGGGCAGACCGAGGAAACTGCGTACCCGGGCCAGTGTGTCGGCAAACGGGCGCGTTGCAACGACCTCGAGTGCAACGGTGCCGGCTTCGAGATCCACAACGTCCGAAAGGTAGTCGGCGGCAGCCGGCGTCATCAGGCTGGTTGGCGCGGGCGCCGTGAGCTGGTCATTGGCCGCATAGGCACCTGAGTTGAACATCGCGGTGCGCGCTTTTTGCAGGGAGACCTCGGTGCCGAAAACCGGTGCGTCGCGGGTGCGCGCGATGGCGAGGGGCTGACCATTGGTGTCGACGATCGACACGCTGACGCGGGCCTGGGTCGACAGCGGACGACGGATCTGGGCGCGAGCGCGATTGGCGACCCTGAGCGCCTCCTGCATGATCACGCGCACCTCGTTCTCGGTCAGCGCACCTGAGCCATCGGTGCCAGCCTGCGGTGCGAAGCGGTTATTGCCCGCGCCATCGGCAATGACAAATGCGTCGAGGCCTGGATAGTCGCCCGTATCGGCACGAATGCCGGATTGGTCCTGGCCAAACGCGGTGCCGGAAAGGATTCCTGCACTGTTGGCATAGTAACCGGGGACGTTGATCAGGCTGCCGGATGCGGGCGCAAGGTTGGCATAGCCAGGTGCATTTGCCGGGTCGAGCGCGAGCCGGCTGAACTCGACATCGGTATAGCGAAAATTCTTGCCGTCGATTGTGATGACATCGCCGCGACGATCGACCGGTGCGCCAAAACCGAAAGTTCCGGCCCAGGCGATATATTCATCCATATCGCGATCGCGATCGTCGATCTTTGGATCCAGCGTGTAGTCGGCATCGGCCGCAACGCCGATACCGCCAACCGGGACACCGTTCTTGTACAGCGGAAATCCACCCGGATCGGCTGACAGGCCGAGTGGCGAGCGATGTGGGCCAGGTCCCGTGCCGACGCCGCCAGCGCTGTCAGCGAGCTGGCGCGAAAAATCCGAACATGGCAATTGCGAGAATTGCACGCCAAACAGCGGCCCCGCAGGCGCATTTCGTTCTCGTGGATTCAGGTGTTCCTGGACGATCTGGCTTGCCGTGCGTGTCGAAAACGCATTGCCCTCGCTGGACAGATACGCGCCGGTGATCGCTTTCGATACCGCCGCCAGTTCGCTCGGAACGATCAGGCCTTCAAGCCCGCCGACGACTCCACGATCAGTGCCGATGCGGACAAGGGCATTGGCGCCGCTCATGCGATAGACGGCGAGCACGTTGCCGACCCGATCGACCACGGCAATCGTCGCGGGAAGGCTTTGCGCCGAGGCCTCCTGGGCCGCTTGCGCGATGATCTTGCCGACATCGGCCGTGGTCAGAAACGAGGTGGCAGTCGCACATGATCCCGTGCAGCCGCTGTCCGACCCGCCGGACGGTGGTCCGCCCGGGGGTGAAGTGCCGACCTGGCTGCCTGAATTGCTGCCGCCTCCGCAACCTGCAAGCAAGGCAACGCCCAACAAGCAGTGGCCCAATCTGACGATCCCCATTCACCCTCCCATTGCGAGCATCGCGCCTGCGTGCGAAACCCTTCCCGATGATAGCCCACCCGATCAGTCGCGCCTATCGTCCTATTCCCGAGCCGGCTTTTCCGAAACCGCCTGAGCCGCCGAAGGTTTGTCGGCGACTTTGTCCAGGGTCAACTGCGGCGCGCGATGATAATCGTGACAAGCGATACATGTGCTGGCGACCTTGCCCTTGGCGTGCGCGCCGGCATGACACTCGCGGCAATTGTCGATGCCCGGAATCAGCAAGTCGTTGGATGCCTCGGATTTCTCTGCGCCGTCATGACAGTCCACGCAGGCCTGGGTCTGGTGCTTGGCGTGGTTGAAACGTGCCTTCGCATACCAGATCCCGGACACGCGCACTGGCGCCACGCGCCAGATGTTTTCGCCGGCGGGTGGCGGGCTGACCGTGTGGCAGGTGACGCAGGCCTTGCCGGTGAACAGGGTTCGTGTCGCCTCGCGGGCGCGGTCACGTGCCCAGGCCAGCGCTTCGACCTGCTCCTGGCGCGACAGCGGCGGTGAGCCGGGCCGGCGTCGTTCCTGGATGATCGTCGGTGCGCGGGCGTCGGCATAACCCCCTTCCAGTGCACGCTTGGAATAGAACTCATCCAGGGTGTAGGTGACGGCCTCGACCTTGGCATGCGGCACCTCGCGCTCCGGCGCAAGCGTGTCAAAGCCCAGTTTGTGGCATTCATGGCACATGGTTTCAAAGGCGATCGGCTTCATCGCCGCACCGGCCACATCGGGCTGATGGCAGTTGGCGCAGGTAAGGAACTTCAGGCCGTCCGGAGTCTTCAGTCCATCCGCCTTGAGGTGCTTGAGGTGGTTGAATTTGAGGCCGGAGTTTTCCTTGAGTCCCTTCGACCAGGTCATTGATTTCGGCGTGAACTCGTCCTTTGCATTCCAGCCCGGCAAGTTGACGTGGAACTCCGGGTGGGCCGTGCCGAAATCGGAGATGTCGACCAGCTTGCTGGCGCCCTTGCTGCGCTCCTTGAGGTCGGCATGACAACTGGCACACAGGCGTTGATCCGTGCTGACCATGCCGCGCTCGCCGTTGTGATCCTGATGACAACTGCCGCAGCGTGCGTCGCCGAGCGCGGGGATGTTGAACAGGGCCGGATCGGCATGCGCCTTGGTCTTCACGTGGCAGGAAGTGCACGCCTTGTCGCGCACCATCAGAAAGGCATGCTGATGGCAGCGCGTGCAGTCGTTGGCGAAAAACTGGTGCGCGGAATCGATCTCGCCGGGATTCCAGAACGCCGTGCTCGGCAGCGGTGAATAGCGCAGGATCTTGTTCAGTCCGGGTACGACATGGGTCGCAGCCGGCAGCAGCAGGCCGAAGCCGAGAACGAGCATGAAGCCGAGCCAGGACGGCCAGCGCTTGCTGATCCAGGTTTCCGAAAGGCTGGTCGGTTTCTTTCGACGCGAAACGATCTCGGCCTGTTCGCTCTTGTCGATCGTGGCCACTTCGACGGCCGCATCGTAATCGCCGCGCGAATCAAGCAGAGTCAGGCGCGTCGAACCGAGTTCAATGACCGCGCCGGCACCGACCGTGGCCGAATACGTGATCTCGCCGTTGACCCGGATGCCGGCGACGATCAGCGACTCGATCCGATACTTGTCGCGGCCAATGGCGGTGATGCGGGCGTGGTTGAGGGCGGCGCGCAGGTCGGGCAGGAAGATCGCCTGGTCGGCCGCGCGGCCGATGGTCAGGATGTCGCCGAAGTGGATGTCATCCTCGTACGAGATCGAGCTCTTGCCTTTCTTGAGTACGCGACGAATCAGCCAACGCATCGGCACGGCCTCTGTCCGGGAACTGCTGGCGAGTGGGAGTGGTTCAAGATTCTCGCTCCTACCAGTAGAAGAACACGGAGATGATGTGCCCGGTCAGGGCAGCCAGCAGGGTCACCGACAACGGCACATGGATGTACAGCCAGATTTCCATGATCGCCTGGTACTGGATGTCGCGGGCAACCCGGGTCGCCAGGCTGCGCTTGCGCGAGAGCATGTCGATGAGTTTGCGCAGGGCATCCGACTGCTTGTCATCAGCATGCCCGGCAAGGAAATCGACCATTGCCAGGATGGTTTGTCCCGCCTGCATCGAGGGAGGTGGCACGCCGAGCTGGGTTTCGCGTACTTCGATGGCTACCTTGATTTTCGCGATCGCGATGTCGGATCCGTCGCGCGCACGCAATTGCGTCCAGACACCACCACCAAGCTTGGTATTCTCGATCGAGCGCAACACGACGGCATGGATTTCGGGTGCGATGCCATCGGCCAGCGACAGCGCGTTCTGATCGATCTCGGCGATCTCGTCGAGCATGGCGTCGCGCGTCGCGTTTTCGCGATTGCGCGTCATCAAGGTCGGGTAACGCAGGTAAGTGTAGACGCCGAAGAAGCCGCTGAAGATCACGATCAGCATCAGCACGAGGGTCAGCGTGTGCAGGTTCCAGCCGAACTGGAAGCCGCAGTGGAGCAGGGCGATCAGGATCAGCGCAGTGCCGAGATAGACGTGTGCCGACAGCCAGCCGAGAGTAGAGCCGATTGTCGTCGAATAGCTGCGCTTGCGAATGCCGAACAGCATCAG
The DNA here is from genome assembly GCA_016721015.1 of Lysobacterales bacterium. GTDB lineage: Bacteria > Pseudomonadota > Gammaproteobacteria > Xanthomonadales > Rhodanobacteraceae > Dokdonella. The sequence goes on along the minus strand of JADKJL010000012.1, from coordinate 78,063 downwards.
CCAGACAATCAGCAGGGCGGCCACGGTGCCCAGCGTATAGCCGAGCCAGGTGCCACCATTGGGGGCAATGCCCGGGTCATGCCAGACATACAACGCAATTGAAACAACGCAAAGCCCGATCGCGATCCACAGATAGCGGGATTTTGCGTAGGTCAGGATCGAATCATGCACGGCGCGATCCTCGTCGATCGCCGCGCGAAACACGCGCGGCGAACCTCAGCGCGATCTGATTGCCTGTCGCCCGGCGGCGCGCAAGGCAGGCGTGCATCGAGTCAGCGCCGTGACTGGGCATAGGTTGGAAAATCCTCGGGACTGATGCGAATGGCGGCGCCGGTCGGACAGGCCCTGACGCAGGCCGCTCCGCCCGCCTGATCCTTGCACATGTCGCATTTGACGGCTTTCTTTGCCTTGGGGTCTTTGGGCGCGTCAGCATCGTAGGGCGCTTCACCGGGGCCGGGACCACGGCCGAGCAGTAGCCACTGTAGCAGGCCCGGTTTCTTCGGCGGCTTGCTGGCCATGTGGATCACGCCATAGGGACAATTGCGCACACAATTGCCGCAACCGATACAGTTGTCATTGATGAACACTTCGCCATTGGGAGCGCGGCGCAATGCATCGGGTGGACAATCCTTCATGCAATGCGGATGTTCGCAATGGCGGCACGAAGTCGGCACATGCACGTTGGCAAACGTCGGCCCGGCCTCGCGGTCAAGCCGCGAAGTGCCAGCGTGGGTTTCCGCGCAAGCCTTCTCGCAATTGTCGCAACGCACGCACAACGATTCGTCGATGAGCAGGATGTCCGTGGCTTCACCGGCACCCTGAGCCATCAGGAACGAGATGATGTCGCCACCGCCCGGCATCGCCTGCATGGCGAGATTCGCCGCGGTGCGTTCCTTGAATTCCTTTTGCAGACGCAGTCGAAGTGCCGGGATCTGGTTGATCGATTTCTTGAATGCGGCACCGTCCAGACGAATTGTCTCGGTGGCGATTGCGGCACGTGCACTCGCTGAACGATGTGCCTCGCCCATCAGCGCCATTTCGCCGACATAGTTGCCGGCGGCGACATAGGTCAACACGATGTCCTTGCCGCCGATATTGCGCGAAATCGTCAACGAGCCGACCCGAACCAGGTGCAGGCAATCGCCATCGTCGCCTTCCTGGAATACGTAGTCGCCGGCCTTGAATCGCTGCAAGGTTGCATGCGCCGCCATTTCCGTGAGCTGTGCGGCATTCGCCTCGGCAGCGAAGCGTGACTGGATCGCACGGATGATGAACAACCGGTCGATCTCGCTCTTGACCGCTTCTACGGAATTGATCAGGCGATTCATGGAGCGGCGTGGAGTTTCGACGAGTACGCAGTTGGGCCCGGCAAGCACGGTGGCAGATCGTCGCCGACCGGAAATCAGGCTCATTTCGCCGAAGAAGTCGCCGCGGCGCAGCACGATCGGTGCGGTCTTGCCTTCGACTGCAATGCGTACTTCGCCTTCGACAATCGAGTAGAAACTGTTGGTGTAGTCGTTGCGTTCGAAGATGACTGCGCCTTCGGCCGGCGTGCGGATATCCGAGTCGAGCATGAATTCACGCATCTGCAACGGCGTGATGTGCGAAAGAACCGGCACGTTCTTCTGGATCTGGGCCAGCGCCTGATCGACGCTGGTGATGCCCTTGAGGTTGGTGAACTTGGCCTTGAGCAAGGGTGCATCGGCCGGTTCGACAGCGGTGCCGGTGATGTACTCGATGACCTCATAGCCCTGGTTCATCGCCTGCTTGATCAACGGGTAACCGCCGAGCGCGCCAACGATGTAGAGGCCTTTCACGTTTGATTCGTACTGCGAGCTGATCGCCGGCACCGAGGCCGGATCCTTGTTCGGAAACACCACTCCGCAGCCTTCGACGAAGCCGCGCGGTGCGGTTGCTCCAAGTCGCGCGATGACGCGATCGAGCAGAATCTGGGCCCGGCCATTCGACGTGTTGAGGATCATGCGTCCCGGCTTGCGACCGGCACTGAGCGCCTCGACTTTTTCTGGCGCGGAGTTGTAATAGCACTCGATCAGGCCGTCTTCGATGGCCTTCAGGATGGCGGTTTCGTTGCCTTTCTTGGCGCGGCCGAATTCATCCTTGCGATTGACGATGACGACATTGTTCTGTCGCGCCAGCGCAATGGCGTTCTCGATCGCCGCATCGCCGGCGCCGATGACAACGATTGTCTCGCCCTCGTATGCATCGGGATCGTCGAGCTGGTACTGGACGAAGGGAAGATCCTCGCCGGGTACGCCGAGTTTGCGCAGATTGCCCTGCAGGCCGATGCCGAGCACGACCGCCTCGGCTTCGAGGCTGACCCCGTTGCTGCAGCGGATTTCGAAGATGCCGTCATTGCGGCGATTGATCGCGGAGACTTCGTGGCGATGGCGTACGTTGACCTTGAGTTTCGCGCTGGTCTCGTTCCATCGGTCCAGAATGGTCTCGCGCAGACCGGCCTCGAACGGAATCGGCGAACGCAGCGGCAGAATGCCGGGTTCGTCCATTACGTACTTGCCTTTCTGATAGAGATGGATCGTGTTCGACAGGTGCGCTTCGGCTTCGAGCAGCACGTGGGACTCGTTGCGCTCGGCCGCCCGTGCCGCCGCCGACAAGCCGCCCGGTCCGGATCCAACGATGGCGATTTTGAAACGCTCGGACATTTTGCCGCACCTCTTTCAGCGAATCATACCCAAGCTGGCCAGCAACATGGGAACTCATCCATCGTCGGCCACGCTTGGCAGTAGGATGTCGACGCAACCCGACGGGAGCCTGCATGCGCCAGATCAACCAGATAGATGAGATTCCGGAATGTGTTGATCGCATTCTCGAAGCGTGCGGGAGCCATGTCGTGCTCGCCATCCCGCTCGGGCTCGGCAAGCCGAACCACCTGGTCAATGCCTTGTACCGACGCATTGCGGCCGAACCCTCACGTCGGCTGACCATCCATACGGCGCTGTCGCTGGCCGTACCGAAACCGGGCAACGACATCGAGCGACGCTTCGCCGAACCGTTCCTCAAGCGCCAGTTTGGCGAGGACTATCCCGATCTCGACTATGTCGCGGCGATGCGTCGGGATGCCTTGCCGGCCAACATCCGCGTGCACGAGTTCTACTTCCAGTCGGGTGCGATGCTGCATTCCGGACAGGCGCAACGTGACTATGTCAGTCTCAACTACACCGCCGTGGCACGCGACCTGGTCGACGCGGGCATCAACGTGATTGCCCAACTCGTGGCGCGGCGAGGCCAGGGGGAACAAGTCCGTTACAGTCTCGGCTGCAATCCGGATGTCACTCTCGACCTGATCGACTACATGCGCGAGGCCGGACTGCGCACGCCATTGACGATCGGTGTGGTCAATGACGATCTGCCGTATCTTGGTGGTGATGCAGATGTCGGCGCAGGCAACGAACTTTTTGACATCGTCCTGTGCACGAAACAACGACAACCGCTGTTTGCGTTGCCGCATGGCAGCGTCGACGACACCGAATACGCGATCGGCCTGCATGCGAGCACTCTGGTGCGCGACGCCGGCACCCTGCAGATCGGTATCGGGGCCTTGTCCGATGCGCTGGTTGCGGCCCTGATCCTTCGCCACGAACGCAATGACGAATATCGGCAGTTGATCGGATCATTGGGCCGCAACCAGGAATGGTCCGACCTGCCAGATCGGGTCGGCGGTCTGGCCCCGTTTGAAAGCGGTCTGCACGGGTCGAGCGAGATGGTCATGGATGGTTTCATGCATCTGCGCCGCCACGGCATTCTCGTGCGCCGTGTCTACCAGCACCTGCCGGTGCAGGAGGCGCTCGATGTCGGCGCGATCGGTGAAACCCTGCGTAAAGGCGATGCCCGCGCCCTGCGTGCATTCGACGTGCTGCCGGCCCGTCTGGATACGAAGTCGTTGTACAAGCTGATCGAGATCGGCGTGCTTGATCGCCAAACGGAGCTTCGGAATGGCCGGTTGCGTCTGGCGGATGGCACAGAGCTGGCCAATGATCTCGATGACGAGCATGTCCTTGATGTCTTGGACCGCCACATTGAGGGTCGCCCCTTGCTTGGCGGTTGCTATCTGCAGGGAGGGTTCTGCCTCGGCACACATGCCTTGTACGGTTGGCTTTCGAGTCTGACCGGCGAAGACTACGCCGGGCTCGAGATGAGCCGCATCTCCGAGGTCAATCGCCTGCAACTCGGGCACGAGCGACTGGCCGTCCTGCAACGGCGCAACGCACGCTTCTTCAATACCTGCATGCTGGCCACGGCGCTCGGCGCAGCCGCTTCGGATGCGCTCGAGGACGGTCGCGTCGTCAGTGGCGTGGGTGGCCAATACAACTTCGTTGCCCTCGCCAACGCCCTCGTCGACGGGCGTTCGATCCTGATGCTGCGCTCGATGCGCATGGTCAATGGCGAGCCCAGCTCGAACATCCGCTGGAATTACGGTCATACGACAATTCCGCGGCCCCTGCGCGACATCTATGTCACCGAGTATGGCATCGCCGATCTGCGCGGCAAGACCGACCAAGAGTGTGCGACGGCGATGATTTCAATCAGCGATGCGCAATTCCACCGACAGCTCGTCGACGCGGCGATCGCTGCGCGCAAGCTTCCGGCGGATTTCGTGATTCCGCCAGCCTGGGCAACAAATACGGCGGCACAACTGCAGGCCCGCCTCAAACCGGCCAGAAGCAATGGCTTGTTGCCCGACTATCCATTCGGCAGCGATTTCAACGGGATCGAGTTGCGTCTGCTGGCGGGACTCGGTTGGTTGAAGGCGGCCACGGCCAAGGCCTCGGCATGGCATCGAATCGCCTCGGCGCTCATAGCTCCGGGAGTCAAAGACCGCGAGGCGCTTGACCGCATGGGGCTTGCCGAGCCGAAATCTGTCAAACAGCGCCTGCTCGCACGATTGCTGACCGGCGCCTTGAATCGCGCTTGAAGCCACCGGGAACGCACATCGGTTGCAGACCAAGGCGACCGTGTGGCTCGATATTTGCTAAGTTAGGCTGGCACCCACCTTCTCCGGCAACACGGTCTGTAATCATGAGTGAACTTCATCGCCGTCTGCTGCGTGATTTGCCCGACCGCCGCATGTCCAAGGCGGGTGATTTCAATACCGAGGCGCGTGCGGTCAGGGCCTGGGTCGATGCCCTGCCATTGGCGAATTTTTCGGCAACCGCACGCATGCTCGTCGAGGCTCTGCGCGCCATGAACAGGATGCGTACGGCGCCGGCCGAAAGGCTGGAGGCGCTGGAGATTCTGCGCGCGCCGATCAATCAATTGGCGAGCCTGGTCGAGAAGCAGATCATTGGCGCCAGCTTTCCGTTGCCGCCGCAGCGAACCGAGCTCGGCACACTGGCACAAAAGTTCCAGAATGAACTCGCTCGCGGCTACCGGATTGCGCTGTACGATTTCTGTGCGCCAAATGGCAGCGCGCCCATGTTGAGGCGCAAACAGGTGGCTACCGCGGCGGTTCGTGCCCTCATCCACGGGGGCGCGCGACTGCATCGCGCCTATCTGCTTTACCGCACGCCGCCACCGGGCGCCTGGCAGGAGCTGCATGACACCTATCGCTTCATCGCATCGCTTGGACTCGATCATCGTGCTGTCGATGATGTCGTTGCCGGTGCGCCGATCACCGCGCTGACGGCGTATGCGCACACCTTGTTGCTGGCCCTGGCCAACCCCTACCACTTCACCCAGCGCGAGCTGCTTGAGGTGATATCGCTGACCTGTGCTTTCGCACCCTATTGCGAGTTTGGCCCGGATGCCGGAAGGACTGCGGCTGCCTATGCCGTCAATGCGGAAAGCGATTCGGGCCCCGGATATCTGCCCGAAGAACGTGAGGCTGGCGGCAATGCGCTGATGTCGATCAGCCTGGCCAAGGTGCTTGAGCACGTCGAGTCACAGATCGCGAGCCTGCCCCCTGGATTGCGCGTGGTGACATTCCGGATGCGCGGCGGGCCTCCGATCCAGGTCGACATCGATCTGACCCAGCGTCTTGTCGATGGCTGGAGTTCGGGTGGCGAGCGCGGTGATGTCCGCTTGCCCGGAGGCTACGAACTGCAAAGCGTGATCGGGTTGCATGACCTGCATTTCGTGCTGGCGGGGAACACGGATTTCGAGTCCTTCCTGCGCCGCATCCGCGGCACAACGATCCAGATGTCCGGCAATGACACGGCTGCTGCGTGGGTGCATGGCAGCGGTGAAAACCTGCGTACCCAGGCGGGGCCCGCCCGGATCATCGACCAGGCTTTAGGCGGATACCGTCTGCTTTGGGAACGGCGTGGTTCGGGCGAGGCGGTCAAGGCCAAGGTCGGCGAACTGGTCGGGCTGGCTCTGCCGGAGAGTGGCGGATTGCCGCCCGATTGGATGGTCGGTGTGATCCGCTGGATGCGCGTTGATGACGAGGCCCGAATCGATGCCGGCATTTCCCTGCTCGCACGGCGATCCCTGGCAATCGGCATCAGTGCGCTCGACTCAACCGGCAACCCGATCAGCGATCGGCGCGGCATCCTGCTCTCGCCGATCCGGTCGGATGACACGTCCGTCTACAGTTCCCTGCTTGCGCCTGGCTTGTTCGAGCGGGATGCGCGATCGATTCGCATGACCCTGCCTGAAGACCCGCACCGCTGGCCATCTTCGGCATGTTCGCTCGATGTATCCGGAGCGGGCTTGCTGGAGTCGGCTGGCGCGTATCTGCGTTACACCTTGCCGGCCCTTGATCTGCCGGACGAAGGGCTTGCCGCAGAGAATGTGGAAATCGTCGCCGAAGGCGAGCCGGCGTGACTCAACCGGGGGGTGTGAATTGAACTCATCCGTTGCGGTTGAATGGCAAAGCTGACCAGGTGACGGGATTTTCCGGCCGCTGCGAGGGGCAGGGATACGGCATAATTCGCGACCCACCCATAACTCGCATTGCGACCCAGCCCTTCAATGAGCAGTTTTTCCGATAGCCCAAGGCTGCGGCGTGACAGCGTCGGAGTCCGCATTGGTGCGGTGACGGTCGGCAGCCGCGCGCCCGTGGTCGTGCAGTCGATGACCAATACCGACACGGCGGATGTCATGGCGACCACGCGTCAGGTGGCCGAGCTTTCGCGCAGCGGCTCCGAGCTTGTTCGCGTGACCGTCAACAATGCCGAGGCCGCCGCCGCAGTGCCGAAGATCCGCGATCGCCTCGCAATGATGGGCATGGATGTGCCCTTGATCGGTGATTTCCACTACAACGGGCACCAACTGCTGGCCGATGAGCCGGCTGCCGCCGAAGCGCTGGCGAAATATCGGATCAATCCGGGCAACGTCGGCTTCGGGCGCAAGAAGGATGGTCAGTTCTCGGCGATCATCGAAACCGCGTTGCGCAATGCCAAGCCGGTTCGCATCGGCGCAAACTGGGGCTCGCTCGACCAGAACATGGTGGCGACCCTGATGGACGAAAATCGGGCCCGCAACGAGCCTTGGGATGCGGCGCGCGTCGCCCGCGAGGCCTTGATCCGCTCGGCCCTGGATTCCGCCGCCCGTGCCGAACAACTGGGCATGAGTCGCGACCGGATCATCCTGTCGTGCAAGGTTTCCGGTGTGCAGGAATTGATCTCGGTCTACCGCGATCTCGGTGCCCGTTGTGACTACGCCTTGCACCTCGGACTGACCGAGGCTGGCATGGGATCGAAGGGTATCGTCGCTTCGACGGCTGCCCTGGGTGTGCTCTTGCAGGAAGGCATCGGCGACACCATCCGCATTTCGCTGACGCCCGAGCCGAACGAGTCGCGGACGCGTGAAGTGATCGTCGCGCAGGAATTGCTGCAGACCATGGGGCTGCGTGCATTCACGCCGATGGTCACCGCGTGCCCGGGATGTGGGCGGACAACCAGCACCTTGTTTCAGGAACTGGCGAAATCGGTGCAGGAACATGTCAGGGCGAAGATGCCCGAATGGCGCATCAAGTACGACGGTGTCGAGAACATGACTCTTGCGGTCATGGGCTGCATCGTCAACGGGCCTGGCGAATCCAAACAGGCCGACATCGGCATATCGCTGCCCGGCACCGGCGAATCGCCGGCAGCGCCGGTGTTCATCGATGGGCAAAAGGCGATGACCTTGCGCGGCGACAGTATCGCCAGTGATTTCATCGGGGTCGTCGAAGATTACGTTGCGCGCAAATACCAGCAACGCGGATCTTCTTGATCGATATGCGGCACGAGCGCGGCGAGCGTCGCCAGATCGCTTCAACCGACTGTCTCGCGTATCTGCCCGCTGTTGCGGATGACGCATGAGGTCGTGAGAGGGATTCTGGACGAGTATTTCGCGCCGAGTCGAGCCAGGTTGCGTTTGCCCGCGTGGCGTCGGCTGCCGCGGTAGTGCCTGGCGACCGTGGCGGTTGACGGCCGCTACTGAATCGCCCGGTTTTCCAGAAGCCGTGCTGGCTGTCCAAAGGGAGGGGAGTGGTTGGCAGGGTATGTGGCCGGAGCACTCTCGGTGCGCAGCGGCAGGCGGCGCTTCAAGCGTCCATCCATGATGCCGCGGCACTTCAAGATTTCGATGCAACTACCTGTTTCGGAATGGGAAATCTCCAAACGAAGGGCGGCCGGACTGGATTGATCCCTGACCTGCCCGGGACGGAAGACAAAGGCCAGGGCACCGCCGGTTTCCGCCGCCAGTTGCAGCCGGCGCAATTGCCGGTAATCGGCATCGGGCAGCCAGTGCACGACGGCTGCGCAACAACCCGCACGCAGACATTGCTCGGCACTCCAGTGCGAGTCGGCTACATCCGCATCGATCTGCACGAGGTGATCGAGATCGATGCCCGCTGCCGCCAGGGCCGGAGGGTAGGGCAAGTAGGGCGGTGCGATGATGGCCACGCGACGACGCGAGCGGGTCAATGCCGCCAATGCCGGGAGCACCAGTCCAAGTTCTCCGAGGCCGTCATTCTCGATGAGGATTTCGATCAGGGAACCGACCGGCCAGCCACCCCCGGGCAGCAAGGCATCGAGCGAGGTATTGCCACTGGCCTGGGTGTGGATCGGGGAGACGGTTTCGGCACTGCCACGCCAGATGCCGGGATGGCCCAGTACTTCGCTGAGCGTGGATGGCCGCCGGTTCGAGGAGGGTTCGAGAAAGGGTGATGCGAGGACGGCGGACATGGCTCAGATTCTCCGGATCATGCCGACATAAAGCCCTTCGATCGCGAAGGACTCGCGTGCCGGATCCACCTCGATCGGCGCAAAGTCGGGATTGCTGGGAAGCAGGCGAATCCGTCCGCGCTTGCGCTCAAGGGTTTTCAGGGTGACTTCGTCGTCCACGCGGGCAACCACGATGCGACCGTCATCGGCGCTGTCGGTGCGGTGGATTGCGGCCAGATCGCCATCGAGAATTCCGGCATCACGCATGCTCAAGCCGACCACGCGCAGGAAATAGTCCGGGCGCGGACGGAACAGGCTGGCATCGATGCCGAACTCGCCCTCGATATTCTCCGTGGCGAGGATCGGACTGCCGGCGGCCACGCGGCCGACGAGGGGCAACATCACGGCCGCCGGAGTCCTTGAGCGATGGTTGAGGCGCAGGCCGCGATGCGGCGTGCGTTCGAGGGCGCCCTTGCGGACAAGGGCGGTGACGTAATCCTGGGCCGAACTGTGCCGCGCGAATCCGAGTGCATCGGCGATCTCGCGCAGGGTGGGTGGTCGGCCCCGTTCAATCGTGTGCTGGCGGATATACTCGAGCACGCGGCGTTGGTTGTCGGTCAGCAGGATTTCGTCCATACGTACTAATGTACGTATATTGATCCGGATTGGCAAGTGCCGCCGGCATTCGAGGTTTCAAGCGATCTGACTTCTGATTGAATCTCAGCGGATGATGATCTCGTGCAATCGTCCGATCGGAATTCCGAGCAGCGTGAGCGTGCCGGTGTTGTCGATCGTCTTGCCGTCGGCGAGCAATTCAAGCGTCTGCTGCATGACCATCGGTCCCTTGATGCGATAGCGCAGGATCAGCCGATTGCCTTCGCTTCGACCGGTCACTTCGCCGGCGGCATCGCTCAGCGTGCCGGCATACATCCGCGGGCCCACGGTTTCGAGGATCCATGTGCGGTCTTGCGCTGGCTTGCCTTCAAACGTGACGGTCTGGTCCAATCGAAAGCTTCCATCAGGTTGCGCCTGTCCGCGACTCTCGACATGGAATGGCTGGGTCTTGCCGAGGAGAATTTTCAGCGAACCATTGCCTTCGCTGTGCCCGGCGAACAACTGCTGAGGTGTCATTTCGAGTGGCGCGCACTGTGCGGTTGAAGTGACGCAAGCCAGCAACAAACCCACGGCGGAATGTCGGATGGAATTCAACATGATTTCCGTTCCTTGTATCGGTTAACAACGCCGTTGCCAAAGAGTTGGACAAGACCCTTGTGCGCACGATCGGTCGGTTCTCGCCGCAATCGGACAAAGGTCATGCCGCTCCTGGTTCCAGGGTCACTAGCAGCCTGTCGGACTTTCCCGGTTGAGGCGAGAATTCGGCTGGGCGAGGCCAAGCCGCGTCTCGCTCTTGGCTCGGCCGTCCGAGCATCGAGCCTCCGACGTCGAGCATTCCTGCGCCTGAACTGAAGCGCCTCGCGCTAACCTGCCTTTTTCTTGGCCAACTTCAACCAGGTGTCCACCACCGTATCCGGGTTCAGGGAAACCGATTCAATGCCTTCCTCCATCAGCCATTCCGCAAGATCCGGATGATCGCTCGGGCCCTGGCCGCAGATGCCGATGTACTTGCCTTTGCGCTTGGCCGTCTGGATCGCCATCGACAACAACTTCTTGACCGCGGGATTCCGCTCGTCGAACAGGTGGGCGACGATGCTCGAATCCCGGTCCAGGCCGAGGGTGAGCTGGGTCAGGTCGTTGGAGCCGATTGAGAAGCCGTCGAAGATGTCGAGGAATTCGTCAGCGAGCAAGGCGTTGGATGGTACTTCGCACATCATGATGATCTTGAGGCCGTCCTGGCCCTGTTTGAGTCCGTTTTCGGCGAGAACCTCGATAACCTTGCGGCCTTCCTCGAGCGTGCGCACGAACGGAATCATGACCCAGGCGTTGGCCAGGCCCATTTCCTCTCGCACTTTTTTCATCGCGCGGCATTCCAGCGCGAACGAGGCGGCGAAGCTCGGATCGACATAGCGGCTCGCGCCGCGGAAGCCGATCATGGGGTTTTCCTCGTGCGGCTCATAGTTCGAGCCGCCGATCAGGTTGGCGTACTCGTTCGATTTGAAATCCGACAGGCGCACGATGACCGGCTGCGGTGCGAATGCCGCGGTGATCGTGGCGATGCCTTCGGCCAGGCGGTCGACGTAGAAATTGACCGGGCTTGAATAGCCGGCCATGCGCTCGTCGATCTTGCGACGGGTGTCGGCATCCTGGTTGTCGTATTCGAGCAGGGCTCGCGGATGCACACCGATATGGCTGGCAATGATCATCTCGAGTCGGGCGAGGCCGACGCCGGCGTTCGGCAGCATGGCGAAATCAAACGCGCGCTCGGGGTTGGCCACGTTCATCATGATCTTGAGCGGGGCAGGTGGCATCTTGTCGAGATCGGCGGTGATGCGCTCGAACGGCAGCAGGCCCTCGTAAATGAAGCCGGTATCTCCTTCGGCGCATGAGATGGTCACTTCGGCACCGTCCGGGATCAGCTCAAGGCCGTTGCCGGTGCCAACGATGGCCGGTACGCCGAGTTCGCGGGCGATGATCGCGGCATGGCAGGTGCGTCCACCGCGGTTGGTGACGATGGCCGCGGCACGCTTCATCACCGGCTCCCAATCGGGGTCGGTCATGTCGGCGACCAGCACGTCACCTTCCTTGACGCGATCCATGTCCTTGAGCGAGCGCACGACGCGAGCGACCCCACTGCCGATCTTCTGGCCGACCGAGCGACCCTCGGCGAGCACCTTGCCGCGCGAATGCAACTGGAACCGTTCGATCTGGGTGGGCCGCACCCTTGATTTCACCGTTTCCGGGCGCGCCTGGACGATATAGAGCTTGCCAGTGTTGCCATCCTTCGCCCACTCGATATCCATCGGGCGGCCGTAGTGATCCTCGATGGTCAGTGCCTGGCGCGAGAGCTCGTGAACGTCCTCGTCGCTGAGGCAGAATCGGTTGCGATCGGCAATCGGGGTTTCCTCGATGCGCACGCGTTCGCCGGACTTGTCGGAATAGACCATGCGCTGCTGCTTGGAGCCGATCTGACGACGCAGGATCGCTGGTTTGCCAGCGCGCAGAGTGGGCTTGTAGACGTAGAACTCATCCGGATTGACCGCACCCTGGACTACCATTTCGCCCAGACCATAGCTGCCGGTGACAAAGACCGCATCGCGAAAGCCCGATTCGGTGTCGAGCGTGAAGAGCACGCCGGAGGCGCCGATATCCGAGCGCACCATGAGCTGCACGCCGGCCGACAGGGAGACGTCTTCATGCTTGAAGCCGTGATGGACGCGATAGGCAATCGCACGATCATTGTACAGCGAGGCGAACACTTCCTTCAGCGTGTGGATGACGTCGTCGGCGCCGATGACATTCAGGAAGGTTTCCTGCTGGCCAGCGAATGAGGCATCGGGCAGATCCTCGGCGGTGGCCGAGGAGCGCACGGCGACGGCGATGTCGTGGCTGCCGGCCTTTTCGCAAAGCTGCGCGTAGGCTTCGCGCACGGCCTTGTCGAACTCGGGAATCAGCGGAGTATCGATGACCCATTGGCGGATTTCGGCACCGGCCGTGGTCAACTCGGAGACGTTGTCGACATTAAGCGTGGCGAGGCGATCCTGGATGCGCTGGGCGAGGCCACTCTGGGCGATGAAGTTTTGAAACGCTTCTGCCGTGGTCGCGTAGCCGCCCGGCACGGAAACGCCGAGTTTGCTCAGGTTGCCGATCATCTCGCCGAGCGAGGAGTTCTTGCCACCGACCTTGCCAAGATCGGACAGGCGCAACGCATCAAGCCAAAGAACCATGTCGCTCAAGGGTCATCTCCGGAAAAATAATGCAGCGCATCATTCTACCGGCTACCGGCTCCGTTGGGCAGGCGACACTCCCGTTTGCTGCGAGAGGGTATCCAGCCGCTAGGCCGCGCTGCCAGATGTCGAAAGGCATCGCCGCTGAAGCCTGCTCCTGCAAACAGCGCTGCCTTGGCGATGTTGTCCGGGGCAGGAAAGCTCCGCATGGCGCAGAAACGACAACAAAGGGCGCGATTGCATAGACTGGCCTTCCTCCCCACTCCCGGACTCCACATGCGCCGTACCGTGTTCTTTGTCTCCGACGGCACCGGAATTACTGCGGAAACCATTGGTCACAGTGTGCTGACCCAGTTCGAGAGTGTTGATTTCGAATCGTTCCGCCTGCCGTTTGTCGATTCGGAAGACAAGGCCGAACACGCCGCATTGCGCATCAAGACTTCGCACATGAAGACCGGCATGCGCCCAATCGTGGTCAACACGATCATGGACCAGCTGCTCAGTGACATCGTGGCAACAGGTGGCGGGCTGATGCTCGATGTGTTCGCGCCCTTCATAGCGCCGCTCGAGCAGGAGCTTGGCGTGCCGCGTAGTTCGCGCGTCGGCAAGGCCCATGGCCTGACCAATTTTGCCGAGTACGAGGCGCGCATCAATGCGACCAATTACGCGCTTTCGCACGACGATGGCATCGATGTGCGCTATGACGATGCGGAAGTCATCCTGGTCGGCGTGTCACGCGTCGGCAAGACACCGACATGCCTTTACATGGCACTGCACTATGGAGTGAAGGCGGCCAACTATCCGTTGACCGAAGAGGATCTGGAACGGTTCGAGTTGCCCGAGCGGCTGAAAGGATACAAATCCAGGCTGTATGCCCTGAGCATCGACGCGCAGCGCCTCGCCCAGGTGCGCGAGGCGCGCCGCCCCGGTAGCGAATACGCCAAACTGGCGCAATGCCGACGTGAACTGGAAATCGCTGAAAAGCTCTACCGTCGCGAAGGCATTCCGATGCAGAGCACGACGAATACATCGATCGAGGAAATCGCGAGCAAGATCCTGTCCCAGCTCGGTATTGAGAAACACATGTTCTGAAGGCGCTTTTCGCGATCAGCCAAGTGATCGGGAGGTGACAGGCGAGACCTCGATAGTACGCCCGAAATGCGCTTCTGCAACAGACTGGTCGGCAGAAAACCCGATGCTATGATCGATCCATGTCGACCTTGACCGCCCATCGCGTTTCCGCACTGCCCAGCCGGTTTTCCTGGCTGATGGGAATGCATGCCGAGAACTATCATCGGCTGGCCCGCTTGTTCGCGCCCCAGCGCCTGGTGGCAGGTTGCTATCGCTCCTCGGTGGATGATCAACTCGATGTGCTGCTTGAAGTCATCGAGCAGCATCGCTACACGGTCGATCTGATCCTTACCTATTGCTTGCGTGATGCAGAAACCGGTGGCCTCGTGCCCTCGGCGAATATCCGCATGTATCGCGATGCGCGCATGGCCGAGGTGCTGAGCTATCACTCGGATCTGCGTCTCGAACGGGCAATCGGGCCATTGCCGCCCGCGCACACGATTTTCGAGCGTCGCGTGCGGCAGAGCTCGTTCCTCAATCGCTGGCTCGAATATCTGGCCGAGCAAGGGCATTCGATCGGCACGCTGGAACTGGCCGATTCCAGCACGATGCTCGCGCCTGGCGCGCTGGGTTGAAACCGGCAATGGCCCCAATGCGCGCACAAAAAAACCCGCATTCGCGGGTTTTCTTGTGAAAAGTGGCGGAGCGGACGGGACTCGAACCCGCGACCTCCGGCGTGACAGGCCAGCATTCTAACCAGCTGAACTACCGCTCCACATTTTTCAGCGCATCCTGCGCAATCCGCTATTCTCACCGATCCGGTTCGATTTCGCGAGCCTGATCGTCACTGGCGTCCCCAAGGGGATTCGAACCCCTGTTACTGCCGTGAAAGGGCGGTGTCCTGGGCCTCTAGACGATGGGGACGCATAGAGAAACCTTGGAAAACCTGATCGTAAATCTGGTGGAGCCAGGCGGGATCGAACCGCCGACCTCTACAATGCCATTGTAGCGCTCTCCCAGCTGAGCTATGGCCCCGGGAGGCGCGAGAGAATAAGGAGTGTGGGCAGGATCGTCAACACTTATTCTGCATTGCGCATGAAATTGGTTCGATATGTTCGCGCCGACTGCGAAATCATGACCGGTGTCGAACGGCCTTCTCTTTCCCCTTCAACTGCTTCTTCTGCCCACGGGAGGAAGAGTCAGGCAATGTCCCTGTGCTCACGGGCCTGATCAATAGCTCACCCATTCATCATCCCGATGGCATGATGGAACGTGTTTCCCGCCAGTAAAGGAGAAGTCCAATGCCACATCCGAAACTGTTGCTAGGTGCATTCGTGTTCGCTGGTGCCAGCCTGTTCATGTTTCCGGCTGCCGCCGATGACGGCAAGGCGTTGAGTCTGCCGCGCACAACGGCACCATCCGGTGTCGAGCTCTACCTCATTTCGCCAAAGGATGGCGAGACGGTTTCGCAGGAGTTCACCGTGCGCTTCGGCTTGCGTGGCATGGGTGTATCTCCGGCAGGTGCCATGAAGCAAGGCACCGGCCATCATCATCTGCTGATCGACGTCGATGCGCTGCCGCCACTCGATCAACCGATTCCCGCCGATGACCATCACGTCCATTTTGGCGGCGGCCAGACCGAAACCACGATCAAGCTTGCTCCGGGCAAGCACAGTCTGCAGCTTGACCTGGCTGACGCCCTGCACATGCAGTTCGATCCGCCGATCGTGTCGGACAAGATCACCGTGACGGTGAAGTAGCAGCGGGTTCGTTCAAGACGATGTCGGCAGGCCGGTAGCGGATAGGTGGGATCCGGTACGAACCCGATTCGAGCCTGCGGCAAGACGATTGCCGCGGGCAGCGTTTCCTCACCGATGGGTCAGTTCGATGATTGCCGCTCGCGGCGCCGTCGCAGTCCTGCGCTGATGGCAAGCAGTCCGGCCAGGATCAGGGCTGCCGCCCGGCTCAGTCCATCAAGCGGCACGCTGACTGTGGCGATGCCTTGTTTCTCGAATGCGCCGATGTCGGCGCTTCCGTTGTATTCGCGCAGGTAGTCGGCACCGCGCTGGTCGGTCGAACGGGAGTCGGGGTTGTCGCCGTTGTCGATGGCCGGACTGTCGGCGGGCAGGGCATGGGTTCGGGTCGGGCCGCCATTGTCAGCCAGTGGCAGCAGCAACGGATTGTCGCCGAGGGTGTCCGCTGGCAGCTGCGGGTTGGCAGCCGAGTGCATGACGAGGTTGTGCGATCCGGATACCGGCAGGGGCATCGTGCTGTAGACATCATCGTCACCGAATGATGATTGGTTGTCGGCAACGATCGTGCTGATCAGGGTCGATGGCAGGGCATTGTCGATGAACGAGATGCCGCCACCGCGAGATCCTGCATGGTTGCCGGAGATGGTCGAGTTGATCACGCGAATGGACGTGCTCTGGCGCACACGCAGGCCGCCGCCGTCATCCTGCGCGGTGGAATTGCCGCTGATCGTCGAATTGCGCAGTTCGAGTTCGCCTTCCTGGGTCAGGCCACCGGCAAAGCGGATTGCGAAGTTGTCGCTGATTGTGGATCGCTCGATGCTGCCGCCGTTGCGGGCGATGAAGAGGCCGCCGCCGATTTCCCAGTGCGACAGCGGTGCATTGTCGGTGCCGATTGCCGAATTGCCCGAAATCGTGCTGTCGAGAATCCTCACCCCGTAGGCGAACACACCGCCGCCATAGGCGGCCGTGCCATTGGTCGGATGATCGCCGAAGGCGGTGCTGCCGGAGACCGTGCTGTTGCTCATGGTCAGGTACCCCGACAGCACGGCACCGCCGTAGGAACCAACGCCGACGGCGAGGCAATCGCGGATGACACTGTGGCGCAGGACCAGATCAGATCCCGTGGCGACACAACCGCCAAAGCCGACATCGTTGTCGACCGCGTCGAAGCGACCGTGGGCCAGGGTCAGGCCCTCGATCGTCAGCGTTCCCGAGCCTGGATGGAGCAGGATGCGGTCGCGACCAGCTGCATCGAGGGTCAGGCGATCGGCGCCGGGACCGATCAGGGTCAGATCGTCGAGTTCGACCTTGAGCGCACCCTGGCTCAGGCTGATCGTGCTGCAGGTCAGCCTGGACAGGTCGAGGGTGTCGCCGCTGAGGGCCAGCTCGAGCTCGGTGCGCAAACTACCTGCGGAATCGTCGTCGGCGCAGCTGGTGACGTTGAGCACGCGCGGTTGTGCCCCTGCAGGCGCAGGCCGCGAGAGGCGCATGGCGTCGAGGCGTGCGCGCAAGGGCGTGATCTGCGCACTGCGCTCGTGCGGCAGTGGCCATTGCCGGGGAATGTCGGCGGGCAGGGCAGCTGCGACGGCAACCGCCTCGGAGAGAGCCGCAATCAGGCTCAGGGCGAGCACTCGGCGCGCAAGGCGATGTGGACGGTGGATTGATGCGCCGTTATGCATGGAGCCTCGCGCCAAGGGGCCGACCGGGCTGGTCAGTCGGATCCGGAAAGGTCGATTGTATAGGTCGACATGCCATCGTTGTCGCGGCTGGCTTCACGCACACCGATGAGGCCGAGCGTTCGCGCCTGGTCGGCTTTTCCGCTGGCAGCGTGAAAAACAATTGCTCCCCTGGTGCGCAGCGCAACGAAGCGCCAGGGTCGGTCGGCGCCATCCTGTTCGAGACTGAGCTGGCGACGTTGCCTGACCCAGTCGATCAGGATTTGCCGATTCATGTCCGGTGCGTTGAGGACGACATGCGCGCCACCCGTGGCCGGGAAGTCGCCACCGCCGCTGGCGCGATAGTTGTTTGTCGCCAGGATGAATGCCTGGTGCGGATCAATCGGGCGGCCGTTGAAACGCAGATCGACGATACGCTCGCCAAACGGCTTGCCGAGATCGATCGCATAGCGGATGTTGCCCTGGATAACGTCGAAGTTGTAGCTGGGTGTCTTGCGGTTGACCAGCTCCTGCGGGATCGACAGTTGCGCATCGATGCGGTTGAAATAGCCCGCTGATTTTTCCAGCCAGGCCTTGATCCCGGCGCCATCGATTTTCAGCGCCGAAAGGGTGTTCGGATACAGGTAGAGATCGGCCGCATTGCGGATCGCAAGTGGACCGGCGCCGATGTCGGTGAAGTCGGTGGCACCACCAAACCCGGCCTTGAATGGAGCCGCCGCCGAGAGTACCGGTATGCCTTTCAGTTCGGGCATGTTTTCATTGATGTAGTGCTCGACATACGCTCTCTGCGCACTGTTGACCGGCTGGATTGCGCTGACATCGCCGATGGCGGTGAAATAGGTCGTCATCGGGAAATCGCTGGCACCGATCGGTGCCGAGACATAGGCAATCGTGGCCTCATGCTCGGCGCTGATGGCAGCGCCGATGGCGGGGTCCGCCGCGACCACCACGCCATCCTTGCCGCGGATATGGCGCACCTCGGCATGTGTGAGGGATGGGTCGATCCGCCAGTGCCCGTCATGTCGAACGAGGCCGAGTTCGATCAGTCCGAGACTCTTGCCCCACATGTTGCCCATCACGGCCGGTTTGCCGTGGATGAAGCCGCGCTCATTGTCGACATCGGGCAGACCGTTGTAGCGCGATTTTTCGTTGCCCGGATCGGGAAATACCTGATGCGAATGCCCCATCAGTAGCACATCGATATCCGGCACCTCGGCCAGGTACCAGTTCGCATTTTCCATCTGCTCGGTGTAGTCGCGAGTGTCGATGCCGCCGTGCGAGATTGCGACAATGATGTCGGCACCCTCGGCCCGCAGCGCAGGGGCATAGCGGCGAGCCGCTTCGACCACACCGATCGTGGTCACCTTGCCGTCGAGGTTGTTGTGATCCCAGAGCAGGATCGGCGGCGGTGTGAAACCGATGATGCCGATCTGGATGGGCACCTCGATGGCCTTGCCATGTGGGTCGATTGCCTTGAGCTTACGCTTCAGCAAGGCCGTGGGTGGATACAGCGGCTTGCCATCGTGGGCGTTGAACACGTTCGCCAGTACCAGCGGGAAACCCGGGCCCTTGCACCGCCGCTGGGCGATGCCTTGGATGGCCATTGGCTGATTGGTGACCTGGCTCAAATAGGGCAGACCGTAGTTGAACTCGTGGTTGCCGATCGTGCCGCCATCGTAGCCAAGCAGGTCCATGGCTTTGTACATGGCCAGTTCCTGATCGCAACCAAGCGGCTTTCCACGCGCCTGCCAATCGGCCAGGGCGGTGCCCTGGATGGTGTCACCGGCGTCGAACAGCAGCGTATTCGGGTATTGCGTGCGCGCATCGGCAACCAG
Organism: Lysobacterales bacterium; assembly: GCA_016721015.1. Classification (GTDB taxonomy): domain Bacteria; phylum Pseudomonadota; class Gammaproteobacteria; order Xanthomonadales; family Rhodanobacteraceae; genus Dokdonella. The sequence goes on along the minus strand of JADKJL010000012.1, from coordinate 58,757 downwards.
GGTAGCCATGCGCTCGAAGCCGAGCGAATCATCCTCGGCGAGCTTGTAGTAGTCGTAACTCATGACATTTGAATGGAGGTCGGTCGATTCGAGAATGGCAAGGGTGGCTTGCGTGCCGTCCGCCAGATCGGTTGACCGTGTCAGCGAGGGGGCGCAGGCCAGCATCGACAAGGTCGATATAGCGACGAATGCGGTGGCAAGCGTTCTGGAAATCATTGCTGTTCCGGGCAGGTTTCAGTTTCGGTGAACCGATTTTGCAGGTTCCTGGGCGGGTAAACCATGAAGGGCAGGCGATTGGGCAGTGCCCTGGAATTCAACTGCGTCTCCCGCATTCGGCCGCAGCTGAATTGAACCTGGTTTTCTGATAAGCCACAAACAAGCGAAGCCGCCGGGAGATCCGTCGCCCGTCGCCAGCTCGAATGAGCTTGGAGCGGCATGTTGATCGTGACGGTGGTGGATCAATCCGGGTTCAAATTGCTTTCGCAACCTGACCCAATGCCGAATCTGAGGATTGCGAGCGGGGCACTCACGGGCAGTGATTTCATCGATGATGCGAACACGCAGCAGCCGATGCGGTGAGGAAGTCGAGTTGCTGCATTTCGATTGGCAAATTGTGATGCCCAGCCCGCTTCATGGCATGGGCTGGAGGTTGCTGCCGGATGACCGGGTTCTTGGCAACGGATTTGATTGATCGTTTCGAATCGTGTAGCGAAACGTTTGCCACTTGGGCGTGGCCGTGCGTCGGATAACATTCCAGTGCGTGGCCGGGCCGTTCTTGCTCAAGGATGAACCGGGCGGGCGAACCCGCCCGGTTCTCATGCACTTATGAGCGCTCAGTCGAAGCCATTGGCGAAGATCAGGTCGATCGCTTTTGCCGCATTGATGAATCCATAACCGTCGACAGGAGAGAAGCCATGCCCGATCGCATTCTTGATCGTGCCAGTGAACGTGCTGCCGTCCGCCATCATGCCACTGAACGTCATGCCGTCATTGACGACTGTCCCTGCCGGCAGGAACACGCCACCACCAAACAGATCAGCGATCGGATTCGATGTTGTTGTCCCCGGGCCGATCACGGTGCCGTTACCCGTCACTGCCGAGTGCTGAGCACCGCGGCCAACGGTGAAGCGGACCACTTTTCCGGCACTGAATGTGCCCGGGTTGAAGCCGATGGCCATTGTCCAGAAGTGAGTGGTTCCGTTGGACGGTGCCGGGGCGAGATTCGAAAACCCGGTGAACGGGGTCACGCTTGACGGTGCCGTGATATCCCCTGGGCTGATGCCGGTGAGCGAGCCGAGCGTGAACGCCTTGGTGCCCGGCAGAAAAACGAGGCCGGGAAAATTGTTCTCGAAGTACGAAACCGTGGCCGGATTGGAACCGACGTTGTCGGCAACCCCGTTGTTGCCACCAGTCACGTTTCCGCCGCCCGCCGGAGTGCCGGCCGGATTGAACGTGATGCTCGTGATCGAGCCGGTGCCCACGTAGGAGATTCCGATTGAGTTCGGATCGTTCTGCCCAGTGAGACCGTTGGCATCGTTGTCCGAATCGATCGTTATGACAACCGTGCCGCTGCCGTTTGAGGTGGCGGCCGCTCCCGAAGCGGACGATGGATCAAGATCATGCGGGAATGCGGTCGTCTGCAGCAAGCTCGTCATCGCGGCGGGAGTAACCGATCGCGGACCACCCCGTGACTGCAGGACGAGGCCCGCAATTGCAGCAGCGTGCGGTGCGGCGGCGCTGGTGCCGGAAAAGTTCGGGTTGGTATCAAGATCGCCGCTGGAATCGCCGCCAAACGCAGAGGTGTTCGCGGCATCTGCCGCAGCGACGCGTGGCACTTCACGGACTTCAGGAACCGCCAGGCGATTGGCATTTTCATCAAAGTAGATGGTTGCCGGACCCGGAGAGGTATACGCCTCGGGAAGATTGGCACGGAAAACGCTATACGCGGCCGTTCCGTTGCAACCCTTGGCGGTAGCATGTCCCTTGGTGGTGACGGCGTTGTAGGTAAAGTACTCGGCCGGACCGATTCCACCCGCGCCATTTCCGCGCACCGACCAACGCACCACGGTCGGCAACTGGCTGGCAACCGGAATATTGGCACGCGCGATGACGAACTGGATCTGGCTCTGGCCCGATGGTGACGCAATGGAACCGAGCTCAACCGGGCGATTATTCGCGAGATTGTTCGTGGTCAGCGACCGGGTGGCGATATAGGCGCCAGTGTCAGCCCGAAACACAAGCAGGTTCAAATCCGTCGTCACGCCTGCAGAGCCCTGAGCGGTATTGATCGTCAGCGTGAAATCACCTGCTGTCGTCAGATAGCGGGTAAGCACGATGCGATACTGGCCGCCAACCGGTGCGAAGAACTGGACGGTTTCATCCGTGCCGGTATCCTGACTCACGACCAGGGTATTGCTCGGATCGTAAATGTTCACAATGCCATCCAAATCGCCACTGGTCGCCGTTTCCTGGATCACGTAGGGCTGGCCCGCAACAAAAACCGGCAGCACGGGTGTCGTGGTTGCGTCGAACGTCGCGGTTGGAGTCGCGTTCGAGATCGTTCCCGTTGCGCTGAAGATCGGTGGCTGGTCCAGTTGCAAATCACGCTGGTCGTACGGGTCGTCCCACTGCATTTCGGACGATTGCCCGGTCGTCGGCATATTGACGAGCTGCGCCACGTCACGTGCGCCCGATAGTGGGTTGAAGTTGTGGAAGCCGCCGGCATAAAGCTCTGCAGGCACGCCGGTCAGATCGATGTTGGTTCCGACCAGTGCGGCGTTGGTGGCTGCAGTATTGCCCACGCCGTTCGGCACAATGCGCAGTGCCGATTCGTAGGCATTGATGCCGACATTGTTGCCAGCCGAAGAGAAATACGAGACGCCTGCAGCAGCGACCTCATCGATCGCCTTGCCGATGATGCTTTCGCCGTAGAACGGCTCGCCGCCGTAACTGATGTCGTCGACGATGACATCGGCTGCAAAACCCTGGGGATTGGTGTATCCGGGAAGTGACGCCAGCGTTCGGATGCTGTTTGCAAAGGCGACTTCGCCGAGCGAACCGCTGGCAAACGACAGGCGTGCACGCGGAGCCATCTTGTACAGAATCTCGACCATGCCTCGACCTTCGTCGGTCGATGCCGGCGGACCTTCGACAAGTACCTCAACCGGTTGTGTATTGAGCGGGTTTCCGGCAGCACCCGGCAAGTCGAAACTGGCGACCCCGGCCGCTGCGTGGGGTGCGGCTGAACGGGTATCGTAGCTGTCCGACATGGCGGCCAGCGAAATGCCCGCTCCGTCCCAGTTGACCGCGGCATTTGGATTGTAGAACTGGTTGATCTCGTAGACGCGATGTTGAACAACGCCCTGGTCGAACGCGGTTCCCAGCTTGTTGTATGTGACAGTCGGAATGCCGTTCACGCCGCTTCCGCCAGCCGCCTTGGGAGAGGTCGCATCGAGTTGGTCGCGGGTTGATTCCAGATCCGGCTTCAGTCCAAGGAAGACCGATCGGACTCCAGCGAGATAGGCGATTTCGGGGACATCATCGACCGAGATGTAACCTTCGAGGATGCCGGTGCGTCGATACTTTGCATCCGCAGCCGTTTCGCTGAAGCTGGCGATTTTCGCCTGAATGGCAGCGCGGACCGAAGCGAGCGGGACCCGTCCGTCGAGGACGATGTCGACGAGCACGCGTGCGCCGTTTTCTTCGCGAATCGCACGGCTACCATAATAGGCGGCCGCCTCGGTCGTGTAGCCGTTGTAGAGCGGCGTTGGCGCATTGCCAGCGCGCAAGGCTGCCGAGTTCTCGACCAGGGCATCCAGCCCGTAACCAAGATTCTTCGGAAACTCCTTTGCGTAGGTAATTGTGGAAAACAAGGCTGCAATCACGCAGCCGGCAAGCACGCGTTTGCTGCGTTCCTGCGCATATCGAATATTCATCGAGGATCCCCAAAAAAAACAAGTGAAGGTGATGTAACTGCTCGCCGAAGGTGCTGCACATCAATGACCGGCCGTGCGGCCGCCATCCTGCTTAAGGGAATGCTCGTTCAGCATCGAACTGCACAGAATGATTGGCCGGGCAAATATATCCCAGCCATTGGCAGTCCGATAGGAGATGCACAAGGAAAGTGGGGAAATTCTGAGGGAGGCATTTGCAGCAGAAAGACGCGAACGGGTACAGCCATCAAGCAATCAACCGACCAGAGTGTTAAGGGGAGGCAGAAAAGGTCCGATCTGCTACGCTTTCCGGTCTTTCTGCCCGACCGTAACCCGCAATGACCGTACGAACCCGTTTTGCCCCGAGCCCGACCGGCTTCCTGCATATTGGCGGCGCGCGCACAGCGCTTTTCTGCTGGCTGGAGTCACGCCATCGCGGCGGTGAATTCATCCTGCGCATCGAGGATACCGATCGCGAGCGTTCGACCCAGGAGGCTGTTCAGGCGATTCTCGATGGCATGAGCTGGCTTGGCCTCGAACACGACGAGGGCCCGTTCTACCAGACCCTGCGCATGGATCGCTACCGCCAGGTGGTCGAGGACCTGCTCAAGGCTGGCAAGGCTTATTACGCCTATGAATCGAAAGAGGAAATCGAGGCGATGCGCGCCGAGGCCATGGAAAAGGGCCTCAAGCCGCGCTACAACGGCTATTCCCGGGACCGCAACGAAGGTTTTCGCGATGATCCGAACCGGGTCATCCGCTTCAAGAACCCCGCCTCGGGCAGCGTCGTTTTCGATGACAAGGTCAAGGGTCGCATCGAATGGAGCAATGAAGAGCTCGATGATCTTGTGTTGTTCCGCTCGGACGGGTTTCCCACCTACAACTTCGCCGTGGTTGTCGATGATATCGACATGCGCATCAGTGAAGTCATCCGTGGCGATGACCATGTCAACAACACCCCGCGCCAGATCAACCTTTACAACGCGCTCGGTGCCGAAGTACCCGCGTTCGCCCATTTGCCGATGATCCTTGGCCCGGATGGGCAGAAACTCAGCAAGCGGCATGGCGCGGTCAGTGTCATGCAATACCGCGACGACGGTTTTTTGCCCCATGCGGTACTCAACTACCTCGTGCGTCTGGGTTGGTCACACGGTGACCAGGAACTCTTCTCGCGTGAGCAGATGATCGAACTGTTCGATATCGGCAATGCCAACCGGGCGCCATCGCGTTTCGATCTGGAGAAGCTCTCGTGGCTGAACCAGCAGTACATCAAGAATGACGATCCGCTCGAACTGGTGCCGCATTTCCTCTGGCAACTGCGAGCTGCCGGCATCGATCCGGAGCAGGGGCCCGAACCGCTCGATGTGATCGTGGCCTTGCGCGAACGCGCACAGACACTCAAGGAAATGGCCGAAAAGGCGCGCGTCTGGTATGCGCCGCTGCAGAATTACGACGATGCCGCCGTGGCCAAGCACCTGAAGTCAGCCAGCGCATTGCCCGCACTGCAGGCCGTGCATGCGCAGTTGTCCGGAACCTCGGAATGGGCTGTCGAGAACGTGCATGCGGCGATTGCCGCTGCAGCCACCGCCATCAGCGAAGGCATGGGCAAGGTTGCCCAGCCACTGCGCGTGGCGATCACCGGAACCCAGGTATCGCCGTCGATCGACCACACCGTTTTTCTCGCCGGACGCGATGAAGCGCTGCGCCGCATCGAAGCGGCGATCAAGCTGGCTGGCGGCTGAGACGATGGAGCCGGTCGAGTGCAGTCTGGCCGCGCTGTCGACGCTCGACAGCTCCGATTTCGATGCGGTGACGCGCATCAACGAGGCCTGCCTGAAGGTGTTGCTGGATCCTGCGTTGTGGGCATGGATGACCGCATTCACCGTAATCAGCATCGCCGGCGGTGCCTTGATCGGGCGACTCAAGGGGCGCATGACGGCAGGCATCATCTGGGCCGCCGTGCTCGGCCCGATCGGCTGGATCGTCATCGCCTTGGGCCCGTCCAGGCTGCTCGCGTGTCCCGAATGCGCGAAACCAAACCAGCCCGATGCGATTGTCTGTCGGCAATGCGGGGCCAATCTCAAGCGCGCGATGCAACGCACGGCGCGCTCGCGCCTCAAGGCCGGCGACAACAGCGCTCCACCGTGATTGCGCGGAGGGTCGAAATGGCGATGCTATGATTTCGCCGATCCGCCCCCACCTCTGTTCGCCATGAGCCTCGCTTCGCCCCAATCGAAAAAATCGCACGCGCATTGCCACGATGCGGCTGCGTTCGTGCGCGACGTATCTAGGGTGTGTGACGAACGCGGGCTTCGCCTCACCGCGATTCGCTTGCGCGTACTCGAACTGGTTGCCGAAGCCACGATTCCGGTCAAGGCCTACGACCTGCTTGAGCACCTCAAGGATGGTCCCGGCGTGGCTGCGCCGCCTACGGTCTACCGCGCACTCGATTTCCTGCTTGAGCACGGTTTCATCCACAAGCTTGAATCGATCAACTCCTTTGTGGGCTGCCATCATCCAGGTGAAGCACATCAGGTTCCATTTCTGATCTGCGACCACTGCTCGAGCGCGGTCGAGATTTGCGACGAACGGGTCGCAGTGCTGCTCACCACCCAGGCCCGGGAACGCGGATTCAAGCCAGCCAGCCAGACCCTTGAGGTGCATGGCATCTGCGCCGGGTGCTCCGATCGATCGGATGCCTGAACACCTTTGCATCGAACCGCAACGAGTCGACACGGTGGCGGCACAGTCGGGCTGATTATGTTATAAGATAACATTCAATTCCGACTGGTTCCCGACCATAGTCCGACCGATGAATCCGATTCTTCCAAACACCATTGACAATACCCGCGCCAAGCCTTCCCTCGGAGGGGGGCTCGAAAGCCGCGTGGATCGTGTCGGCGCATTCGCCTCCATGCTTTGCGCAATCCATTGCGCCTTGCTGCCGTTGATTTTCGGAATCCTGCCGGCGCTGGGTCTCGGTTTTCTGGCCGGACATGCGTTTGAGCAGGTGTTCGTCAGCTTTGCCATTGTGTTGGCCTCGATCAGCCTGCTGTTCGGTTTGCGCAGACACGGCCGCTATCGCGCCTTCCTGTTTCTCGTGCCCGGAATCCTCCTGCTCGTGGCCGGCGTGTTGGCTGGAACGGATCACGCAAGTCCGTGGCACGCGACCGTGGTCAGCGTCGGCGGCACGATGATCGCGCTGTCGCACGTCATCAACATGCGCCTGACCCATGTGCACAGCCCCGCATGTCGACATTGACAACATCATTGTCGCCGGCGTGATTGTGTAACCACGGCGTGGCTGCCTACGATGACGGCGGTTCACGTCTCGATTCCCGCATGCACTCGCACAATCATCCCCATGACCATGACGGTCATTCGCATCATGGTCACGCCCATGGCTCCGCTGCGGGCGATGGTCGTCGCGAGCGCCGCCTGCTGATCGCATTCGGGCTGACCGCCATCACGCTCGTGGTCGAGTCGGTCGGTGGCTGGATGTCGGGTTCGCTGGCTCTGCTGGCCGATGCCGGGCACATGCTGGTCGACGCGGCGGCTTTGCTGTTCGCATGGCTTGGTGCCTGGTTTGCGCGGCGTCCGGCCGACGCGTTGCGCAGCTTCGGTTACGCCCGCCTCGAAGTGCTGGTCGGCTACACCAACTCGCTGACCCAGATCCTGTTGGTGGCCTGGATCGTCTACGAGGCCTCTTTCCGGTTCCTGCAGCCGGCACCGATCCTGTCCGGCATGATGCTCGTCGTGGCCGTCATCGGCCTGCTGGTCAATCTGTTTGTCCTGCGCGTGCTGGGTGGCCATGATCATGACGACCTCAACACGGCAGCCGCACGCCTGCATGTGATCGGAGACCTGCTTGGTTCAGTCGGCGCGGTGGCCGCTGCCCTGGTCGTGCGTTATTTCGGGTGGCTTTGGGCCGATCCGCTGATCTCGATTTTCGTTTCGCTGCTGATTCTCAACAGTGCGTGGCGCCTGTTGCGGCGCAGTGCGCATATCCTGCTCGAAGGAGTTCCCGAGGGGGTCGATGTCGATGAACTGCGACGCCAGGTGGAAGAGGGCGTGGGTGGCGTACGCGAGATCCATCACGTGCACGTCTGGCAGTTGAGCGGTGGTCAACGCATGGCAACCCTGCATGCCCGCCTGCATCAAGAGACGAGATCCGATCAAGCGATTCAAGCGATCCAGGCGTTGTTGAAATCCCGGTTTGCGGTCAGCCATGCGACGGTTCAGATCGATGGGGACGCCGGCGATGGGACGGCATGCACCGGCGCCCACTGCACCCCGAGTTCCTGATTCAACTTGCGCTTTGCCGCTGCGCTGCTATGCTTCCCGCCCTTTGTTTGCAGAATCGATCTAGAGGATTTCCGATGGGCCGTGGTGACCGCAAGACCCGCAAGGGCAAAATCGCTATTCGCAGCTATGGCAATGTGCGTCCGCACGCCGAGGGCAACGCCGTAGCCGACAAGCCGAAATCAGCTTCCGCTGCGACGAAAACCGCAGCCAAGACCGCAGTCAAGCCAGCCGCGAAGAAGGCGGCCCCGGCAAAGAAGGCCGCGGCCAAGAAGACCGCCTGATCCTGCCACGCTGGAACGCCTGAACAAAGACCCCCGCGCTGCGGGGGTTTTTGCATTCGGGGCTTTGCTGTCGGTTCCGTTTCCGGCGTTGGCCAGCCCGCGACTGTTCAGTTCAGTGGGTCAAACCTGATTGTGCCTCGACGGTAATTTTTCGGAGCCGTTTCGGTTCGATGAAGCCGTGTAGCCGGGCCTCGCATCTGACCCGCGATTGACCGAATTCATAGCGAATGTCAGGCCATCGAGGGATGCGAATGCGAGCGCACGCCATCCATCCGGCACGACCTCGCGGTTGCCCGACCGCGCGGCGCCTTCATTGCACCGCAGTCGATTTCGGCTTGAAGCAGGCGCCCGCATCGAATGCGAATTGCGACGGAATGTCGATCTTCTCGCTCTGCCCGACCGCATCCCAGATGCGCGTATCCGCCCACGGCGTGTTCATCACGTAGTGGAAGCTGGCGCCGACCGCGCCCTGGTACTGCTCCACCCCGACGTAGGCGCCGCTGGTTTCCGCACTGGAGTGGTAGAGCACGTTGCCATAGGCGATCAGGCCGTAATTCATCGCCAGCGGCCGCTCGCTCAAGTCGCCGCACCAGGCCTGGCGACCGTTGACGTAGAGCACCACGCGATCGTGTCGCGTGAACACGTCGAAATGCGTCAGTGGCGCCTGCTGGTCGAACGGTTCGAACATCGGGCTGGTCGGATGATGGTTCGCATCCAGGCGCCAGAACATGCCGCCGGTCGCGTCGGGATCGTAGTCATCGATTCCCGCCGGCTTGAGATTGATGATGCCGTTCTCGACACCTTGCGGGCTGATGAACGCATGCAACTGCGAATGCGGCTCGTCGTACCAGGTCGGGCCCGCATTCGGCGGCGGACCCCAGTTCCAGTAGCCGCCGATCTGGACGAGGTTCAGGCATTCCTTGTCGTGATGCGCGGTGAGTGGCTCGCCGAGCATCGGCGCGGTCGGATTCCTGCCGTTCGCCTGGTAGAAAAATGGCTGCGCAACGGGCCGCCCGCGCGGAACATGCGTCGTCGGATCGACGAGTTCGTCGCGTGTCGCGCCACCGCACATCATCCAGTGCCAGTAGCGTCGCGGCGTCGCGCCCGAGTCGATACGGAAAAACGAATGCACATATTTCGTGGTGTCCAGTTGCTGCGGTTGCGTGCGCGTCGAGGCGAAATACACCGCGCCGAGAACATCCTGCGCCCAGTCGCCGAACGTCGAATAGAGGCGTCCATGGCGCCGCCAGACCTGCACGCCCCTGGGATTGTTGCCGTTCTCCCAGTTGCCCATCGCATCCAATGCCGGTTGCACCGCGATCGTCCAGAAATACCAGTCGCCGAACTGCCCTCCGCTGACCAGTCCGGCACCTTCGGAACGCGTCTCGGTATGGAAGGAGGTCATCACGGCGTCGCTGCCGAAATCGTCGAACGCGGCATTCGGCCCGACATCGAAGATCGGTGCATTGACCGCCTCATCGCCGGCAGGTCGTGAAACCCTGAGCGTGCTGCGTGCGATCACGACCGGATCGGCGGGCATCACCGCATCGTTCGGCGGCACCGGCTGGCCGATCAGTTCCGCTGGCGCCTCGTGCGCGGCGTTGACGTTCTTGTAGTCGACCAGCGTACTGCCCTGTCCATTGAGGATTTCGTTGCCGTACATCGTCTTGATATCAGTGAAGCTGCGGAACGCAAAGTGATCGCTACCGCTGCTCGAGACATCGACTGTGGACAGCGGGATGGTCGCGCTGGTGTGTCCCATCACTCCCGGGAAAGGGCACGGTGATGCGAGCGCCTCGACCACGATCTTGTAGTCGCCATTGGCGACCAGACCCGGCACTTCGATCGCCTGCAGCAACTCGCGATGATGGACGGCGCTGACCAGCGGATTGCCGCTTTGCAGCGCATCGAAGTTTCGTCCGTAACGCTGGCGGAAGCCGGCGCAGGCGATTGTCGCGCCGCGCGGCTGCGTGCCGGAAAACGTGACCGCCGCATCAACGATGTAGGCTCGATAGTCCGCCGCGCCGAGCACCGCAGGCACGTAGACGATCAATGCATCGCGACGGCCGAGCACGCCGACGTCCGGAATACTTGGCATCGTTGGGCTCGCCAGCGCTGCAGGCGGCGCCGCCCAGCGCGTCGGCACGACGTGGTGCGGTGCATGATTCAAGCTGTCGGCAACCAGGCCGAGGCCATTGAACGCGAAGGTCGACGGCGCACCGAGTGGCGCCGGGGTGGTTCCGGGCATCACCGTGGGTAGCGGATCGAAGCCGTCGCAAGAAACAAGGTCGGCCTTGACGCTGCAGTCGGCGGGCGTCGCAAGACTGACCGCGTTGGACGATTTCGGTGGAGGCGTGACCGTGATGACCGGCGCCATCATGCCGACCCATTTCGCGGTGCCATAGGCACTCAGCGACAAGACGGCTGCGCCTGTCGTAAAGGCAATCCGCGCGAGGCGATTGGACATGACCGATATCTCCCTGAAAACTTTGAGAAGGCGCGTGACGGGTATGCATGCATCGGGGCCGAGCCGAACCGCGACAGGCGCGCGGCCACCCATGGCCGCGCGCGACGCCGAGTCTAGGCAGTGAGGCGTCGGCGGCCTGCCGACCGCGTCGCAAATATGGCACTGCGCCGCGCTTGTCATGCAGCGGAACACATGCGTTCGATCATTGGGTAAATCCTTGGGCGCATGCCCCTTCAGCCTTGCCGCAGCCGTCGATGCACGGTTGAACGAGGCTCCTTCGTTTCTCCCCGGCAATATCGGGGACGAGGTGTAGGTGGTTGAGGGCGCTCACCCTCACGCTCCGCAGGCGGAGAGCAAGGATCATTTCCAGCTTTATGGCGGGTAAGAAATTGGCAGGTACGGGGGTATGGAAAAATTCACCGTCATGCCTTTGTCTCGCAGCTTGAAAATGCGACCGACGGTGGTGAAGTGGAGCCGCAAGGCCTCGGCAATCTGCTGCTGGCTACAGCGCCGGTCGCAAGCGCCATGACGATGGCCCTGTTTAGAGTTTATTGTTGCCTTTGTCTTGAACAATTCCGCAAGTCTCGGAAGCGAGCCAGAATTTCGACCCGAGTGCTGCGTCTTCGGCCAAGCGCGTCGGCACGAAATCGACGATCGCAAGGGGATTCCTGCTCGCAGACCGCGCCGTCGCCCTGTACGTGGCATTGCGGTGGGAACGATTTTTTCCGCAAAGCATGACGATTGTCGGTCACTTCGGGCTTCACGATTCGATGGTGAGCCGCCTTGTCAACTAGGCGGCGAAAGGGTGATTGCCTGGTTGCCCGCGGCAATGCGGTCGGTGCCGAGCGGAAAATTTCCCCTGCAAAGAAGAGAGCGCCAAAAAACGGCGCCAGACCATGTATTGTGGCCGCTGCTGAAGAGATCCGGGTGTTTGCCGCTTGTGGGTTCAAGTTCGCAGGATCGGCGACTCGCGTGTAATCCGATGGCGTTGCGGATCCGCCAGCCATGCAGCCGCGCAATGACGGCCATGGTCGCGCAATGTGGTCAGAAATCCGATCGCGCTGCCCGACGCGGCCTTGTCCTTGAAGTTCTGCAGGGGTTCGCCGGGTTCGAGCAGATTGATCTCCAGTTGTTTCAAATGCGTTTGCCATTGATCCGATGCGGTTGATTCGCCGATTGCCTCGCGCAACATGATCAGTGAGCGCAGTTCGCGCAGGAAGGCACTGGTGAAGCCGAGCTCGCCCATGCGCGTCGCAATCTGCTCGGGCGTCGTTGGAACTTCGACATGCTTGAGCGTCTGCACGAGCACGCAGAGGATCGAGTGGTTGCGACCGACTGCGAGCAGCGGTTCAAGCGCAGGATTGCCAGCCCAGCCGCCATCCCAGTAGTGCTCGCCGTCGATGCAGATGGGCGCAAGTATCTGCGGCAGGCAGGTCGAAGCGAGCAGGGCATCGATGCCGAGGCGCTCGGGCCCGAACAGGATCAGCGCACCGTCACGCACGCGAGTCGCGGCAAGGTGCAGGGGAAACGGCGATTCGGCCCGCAGCTGCTCGAAATCAAACATAACTTCGGCAATCTGACTGACCGGGTTGACCGAGGCAGGCTTGATCTGGCGAGAGCTGAAGTAGCGATAGAGATTTTGTGCGGCGGGTTCGGCGGCGTGGACACGCGAACCGAAAATCCAGGCGCCGGCCTGCGGATGCCCGGCGATACGCTGCCAAAGAACATCCAGACAGGTGCGTGCACCTTCGCGTCCGCCGCTGATCCATCCCTGGGTCAGGGCGAGCGCATTGAGCGCGCCGCTGCTGGTGGCGCTGATGGCATCAAACGAAATCCGCGGGTCTTCCAGCAGGCGATCGAGAACCCCCCAGGTGAAGGCGCCATGCGCGCCGCCACCCTGCAAGGCGAGGCTGATCGTTTTGTGCTCGCTTGCTTGCGGGTGGTTCATTGAGCGAACTCCCGGCCTGCAACAAGCCTACCCTCGGCAACAACCGAGCGTGCCAGCGAGCCGCCAATCCAGTAGCACAGATCGGCAGGAGAGGCTGCATTCCAGATCGTGAAGTCGGCACGCAGCCCGGCGGCGAGACGTCCGCGATCATGCAAGCCGAGCGCGCGAGCGGCGTGGGTCGTGGCACCGCGCAAGGCTTCCTCGGGCGTCAGTCGGAATTGGGTGCAGGCCATGTTCATGGCCAGACGCAGCGACAGCAGCGGTGACGTGCCCGGGTTCAGATCAGTCGCCACGGCCATGGGTACAGCGTGTTCGCGCAGAGCGGCAATCGGTGGCAGGGTGGTATCACGCAGCGCGTAGAACGCGCCGGGCAACAGCACGGCGACCGTACCGGCCTTCGCCATCGCACGCACGCCATCCTCGCTCGTGTGTTCAATGTGATCGGCCGAGAGTCCGCCAAATTCGGCACTGAGCGCCGCGCCGCCCAGATCCGACAACTGGTCGGCATGCAGTTTGACCGGCAGGCCGAGTGCGCGGGCGCGACTGAAAACCTGACGCGTCTGATCGGGCGTAAAGGCGATCTTTTCGCAGAATGCATCCACCGCATCGGCGAGTCCGCTGCGGGCAATTTCGGGCAGCATGACCTCACAGATGTGCGCGACATAATCGTCCTGGCGACCGCGGAACTCGGGTGGCAGCGCGTGCGCACCGAGAAAGGTCGTACGCACGTCGATGCCGAGCTGCATGCCGACCTTGCGTGCGACACGCAGCATCTTTATTTCGTTGTCGAGATCAAGGCCATAGCCGGACTTGATCTCGATCGAGGTCACGCCGCCCTCAACGAGGGCACGAGCGCGCGGCAGGGATTCGGCGAGCAGGCTGGCATCATCGAGCGCACGGGTGGCCGTGACCGTGGAAGCGATACCGCCTCCAGCACGTGCAATGTCTTCATAGCTCGCGCCATTCAGGCGTTGATCGAATTCGTTGGCGCGATTGCCGCCGAATACCAGATGGGTGTGGCAATCGATCAGGCCCGGCGTTATCCAGGCACCCGCTGCGGATTCGACCTGTGCCGACAGCTGGTCCGGTTTGCCGGGCAGGGTACGCATCGCGTCGGCAAAAACGATCCGGCCATCCTTCCAGCCGATTGCGGCGTCGTGGATCGCGCCGAATGCGACGCCGGTATCGTTCATCGTGGCCAGCCGACAATCAATCAGCAGGCCATCCCAAAGCGAAGTCGTTGGTTTCGTGTCCATGGGTCGATTATCGCAGACCTGCATGGTCTGTCTGCGGCAGCCGACCATTGCGGCCAGGGGCCGCTATCGTGATCGCTCGCCAGCGTCGATAATCGACGATCGAGTTCCAGGAGCGAGTGCATGAGCAGTCGACATTTTCACGCCGGGAATGCCTGGTTCGCCGACGGCTGGCGCAATGACGTGCGGTTCGAGGTCGATAGCGGGCGCTACTACCCGGGCGCGCTGCTCGACGTGCAGTCCGGCGTGGCCGGGGATGGCGCGGAGTCGCTCGGGCGGTGGGTCGTGCCCGGCATGCCGAACCTGCATTCACATGCCTTCCAGCGTGCGATGGCCGGTCTGGCCGAACGTCGTGGTGATCCCGCGGACAGTTTCTGGACCTGGCGCGAGGTCATGTATGCATTCGCCGGCAAGGTCGGTCCGGATGACCTGCGTGCGATCGCGACCCAGCTCTATGTCGAGATGCTCAAGGCCGGTTACACGCATGTCTGCGAGTTTCACTACCTGCACCATCAACCGGACGGGACGCCCTATGCCGACCACGCGGCGATGTCCCTGGCCCTGATCGATGCCGCGCACGAGGCAGGCATCGGCCTGACCTTGCTGCCGACGCTGTACATGACGGGTGGATTCGATGGTCGCGCATTGAACCCTCGCCAAAGCCGCTTCGCCCACGACGTGGACGGTTATCTGCGCCTGGTCGAGCGCCTGCGCCTGCTTGAAAACGCCCATCTGCGCATTGGCGTGGCCCTGCATTCGCTGCGTGCGGTTCCCGAGCATGCGATGCACGCCGTGCTCGAAGGGATCAACGGCATGCCGCAAACGCGCAGCAGTGCGCCGGGAGCGATGATGCCGATCCACATCCATATCGCCGAGCAGATCGGTGAAGTGCAGGATTGCCTGGCTGTGCGCAATGCCCGTCCGATCGAATGGCTGCTCGACCACGCACCGGTCGATTCGCGTTGGTGCCTCGTGCATGCCACCCACATCGACGCGACCGAGCTGGGCCAACTCGTGGCCACCCGCGCGACCGTGGGGTTGTGTCCAACCACCGAGGCGAATCTTGGCGACGGCCTGTTTCCGCTCAGGGCTTGGCTCGATGCCGGCGGCATCATCGGCATCGGCTCGGACAGCCATATCTCGGTGTCGCCGATCGAGGAATTGCGCTGGCTCGAATACGGCCAACGCCTGATCACGCGGCATAGAAACATAGCGACAAGCGAAGATCAGCCGAGTACCGGTGCAGTTCTGTATGGCAGCGCCCTGCAGGGTGGCGCCAACGCGTCGGGTATGCCGATCGGGTCGTTCCTGGGTGGAAAACCCGGCGTGCCGTCGGTCGGCAATCGCGCCGATCTGCTTGTGCTCGACGAGACATCCCCGTTGCTCGCCGGCCGCGACCAGTCAAACCTGCTCGATACCTGGATGTTCGCGGGAAACTCGAATCTGGTGCGCGACGTGATGGTCAACGGCGAGTGGGTGGTGCGAGATTTCCGGCATCGTGACGAGGCGCGCATAGCGGCGCGCTATCGTGCGGTCATCGCACGCCTGCATGCCTGAGCGCGGCGCCCGAATCGAGAAGCGCGTCGCGTACATCGTCGAAATTGCCGTCGTTGGATTCGGCCTCGATGCCGAGTAAATAGGCAAGCAGCGGATAGACATCGACGTTGTCGAATGGCGCCAAGACGACGCCATTTCGAAATGCGGGCCCATGGGCGATGAATAACGCGCGCATGTCCCGGTGATTGTTGTCGTAGCCGTGCTCGCCGTAGGAAAAATGTGCCTTCGCCGCCAGCGTGGCGTGATCGGAAATGATCCATCCGGGATCCGCCAGGCAAAGCAATGGTGGCACGCGACGGTTCTTGCCGTAGTGAAAACGTGACGGCAGTTCGGTCTTGCGCCAGCAACGCATGTGGTCATGGCGGGTGAACAGGATTGCTTCGGTGTCTCGGCCATGGCTGCGGACCGGCTTGATTCCAGTCAATACGCCATAGCTGACGACACGCGCGTAGTCGGCCGGAAGCAGGTCATCGAGGTAAATCACGCGTTCCGGCGAAGTCGCGCTCATGCCGTGATCTGAAACAATGACGATATTCAGCGCTTCGTCCAGTTTGCGTTCGATGAGTCCGTCGATCAGGCGTCGGATCGTTGCATCGACAACGCTGAGCTCGGCGTTGAGCTCGTCGGATTCCGGTCCGTATCGATGGCCGACCGTATCAATGGTGTCGAGGTACAGCGTCATCAGGCTCGGACGCGTTTCTTCAGGCAGCTCCAGCCAGTCGAGGATCTTGTCCACGCGGGATACTCCCGCCAGTTTCTTGTCGTAGGCTTCCCAGAATTCGGGTTGTGTACCCTGCACGGCGGCCTCGGAGCCAGGCCAGAACATGATTCCGGAATGCAGGCCATTTCGCTGCGCCGTATTCCAGAGGGGGATGCCCTGATTCCACCATTTTGGATTTTGTACTGATTCACGGTTCCACATGGTGAATTTCTGGCCTGGAATCCGGTCATCCTCCATCGTGTTGGCGACGATGCCATTGCGGTCCGGGCGCAGGCCCGTGATCAGCGCATAGTGGTTCGGGAAGGTCAGTGACGGGAATGACGGGCGCATGTATTCGGCGCGAACGCCGCCATCGGCGAGTGCGTTCAGCGTGGGGGTCAGGCCGCGATCGAGATAGTCGGCACGAAATCCGTCGATCGAGATCAACAGCAATGGCGCGCGCACGGATTGCGCCTGGCGCGGCACCACCGCGGAGCAGGCGCCAAGCGCCAGAGCCAGGCAAGCCAGGATGCAAAATCTGAAATTCAACATGCGAAAGGGAGCGGATTCGATCGTGCATTGTCGCTCATGCCGGCGACGCTGTGCCATTCCTCAGTGGAACACACGTTACGTGCGTCGCACGCCGATCAGGATGTCGCAATCACGCGATCAGTTGTCGAATCCGTTGGCAAAAATGGCATCCAGCGGAACGGAAAACGGGGTGCCGATTGTTCCGGGGCTCAATGAAGCGCCCGTCAGCACTTGCACCGGCGTGGCGTTGCCACTGGCATTCAGATCGAAGCCGACCACCTTGTTGCTGGCCGGGTTTCCGTTGGCGGCGATGCCGACCATCAAGCGATGCAGGCTTGGATCGATGCCGAGGCCGGCTGGGTAGTCGGGCGCTTGATAGTCCAGCTGCGTGGTTGGTCCTTCGATGCTGTACAGCGGCGCATCGAGTCCGGAAGCCGTATCCGCAAATACACGCACATGGGCCTCGAAGGCGACATTGTCGCTGGTCGAATAGGTCAGGAGAAACAATTTGTGCTGGACGGGATCATGCGCGAGTCCGGCGGCATTGACGGTGTGCGCGCTCTTCAGCACGCGGGTCGGCACGGCGCTGCCATCCGTCAGGCGCGAATGGAACACAACTTTTGTTTCAAAGGTGGCAAAATCGTAATCCACCACGGCGACTTCATCGCTCGTCGGCAGCCAGATCAGCGAGCTGGGATTGTTCAGCTCGGTGATGCCGCTGGAGCCGCCGCCCCAGTTGATGCTGCGGATCCGGTTTACCGCGCTGCCGCTGGCATGCAGCGGAAAGGTGTAGATGCAGCAGTTGCTCGCTATGACGATGAGCTCGTCCAGTGCGGCGATCGGGACATTTCCGCGTGGCTGGCCGAGCAGCGGCGGATTGATGGTGCGCAGGGGCGCAACATCACCGCTGGCGAAAGCCGGAAACACGCGGATCGCCTGGCCCCAGTAGTCGGAAACATAGAGCAACCCTTCGTTCGCCTCGTAGCTGACATTGGCCGGCCCGTTCAATTGTGTCGCCGCACCGGCAATCTCGCGAATCGGAGTGGCCGCACCCTGGGCCGTGGCCGAAAACTGCCTGAGTGGATGCGCGCTGGAGGCGCCCGGCGGATAGCCACCAATCATCAATTCTGCCCGCGTGGCCGTCGGCATGCCGGCGACAATGAGGGCGATGCCAAGGATGTGCTGGATTCGCATGGGGGTAGTTCCGGTTGTTCGGTGTCCTTACATTACGCAAGAGCGGCCTGAAAGTCCCAACCGGGCCTGTTGAATCATTGCGAAGCGGTCCGGATCCTGCCGATCCAAAGCCGGCACGTTGCAATGCGCCATGCAGTGGCCAAGCGGGGTGGATCGGTCATGTCAAATCCAGACATCCGGAGTTCTGCAGACTGCGGCAAAGACAGTCGAATGACGCAGTTGATATGATTGTCAGCGGGGACAATCAGTTGCTGGAAGCGTCCGGATTTTCAGTCCGGCCAGAGGTCTGCGCTTCATTTCATCGTTCATTCGAGATCAAAAGGAGTTGTTCCTATGAAGTACCTTGTTTCGGTTGTCCTGCTGGCTGTCGCATTCCTGACCTCGTCCAGCGTGCGTTCCGAGGAATCCGGGAGCAGTGAGAGTCCGATTGCCAATCTGCCCTGGCACAGCGGGCCCGGCAGCGAGCGCATCGGGTCGCAGGCGGTGATCAAGACAGACGCCGATCTTTCCTTTCTCGACGAAGCCAGCAGCAGGAAGTTTCTCGAGCTGACCGGCAATATCCCGGAAGACGGTCTCTATGTACTGGCGTCGAAGAGCAAGGATTGGTGGGCGACGTTCACGTTCAATCCGATGGGTTATGTGAAGGATGACGACAAGATCGACGCCGACGAGTTGCTGGCCTCGATCAAGAGTGGTGATGAAGCCTCCAACGAGGAACGCAAGCGGCTTGGCATCTCGGCTCTGTACACCGACGGCTGGGCTGTTCCACCGCATTACGACAGCGAATCGAAGCGGCTGGAATGGGGTGTCCGACTGATCAGCGAAGGCCAACCGGTCGTCAACTACACGGTTCGCATTCTGGGACGCACCGGAGTGATGAATGCGACCCTGGTCGCCGATCCGGAAACCCTGCAGGCTGATGTGCAATCGTTCAAAACGTCACTGACGGGTTTCGAGTTCAACTCCGGTGAACGTTATGCCGAGTTCCATGAAGGCGATCGGGTCGCCGAGTATGGCCTCGCGGCCCTGGTTGTTGGCGGTGGCGCCGCGATCGCGGCGAAATCCGGATTGCTGGCGAAATTCTGGAAGCTGATCGTGCTGGGCGTGGCGGGTTTGGCCGGCTTTGTGAAGAAGCTTTTCGGCCGGAAAAGCAGTCGTTGATCGCTGGGATTCCGCCGTATCTGCTGCTGCTGGTCGCGATAATCCTGATCTATCTTCTCGATTGCATCGTTGTGCTGTACGCCAACGAGGCAATCGTCAAGCGGCAAGGGCCAGGCTGGCAGGTCGAGTTTGGCAGCCGGCAAACCTGGATTGCCGGCAAGCGGATTTATCTGCTCAATCCGTTGACGCCGCTCGCAGCGACGTACCGAACCCATTGGCAGGTCGGCTCGATGTTGCGGCATGCGGACGAATCGGCGCTGACTCGTTGCGGGGATCACACTCGACTGATCGCCAGACTTCATTCCCGCGTTGCGATGACGGCATGGGTTGTCCTCGTCATCCTGCCGATCGCGATGATGCTCTGGGGCTCGTTGGGTTTTCTCGTGGGTGCGGCGACTTCGTGGGCGGTCGTGATCGTGCTGCTGTTGCGCTTCCTTGCCTGTCGCTGCGAGCTGGAACTGAGCTGGCCCGAATTTTCCTTGATTGCGTTCGAGTGTCTGGCGTGTCCGCCCTGTGCGGTCAATTTGTTGCGGAAACTTTCCTTGCGCTATCGCATGAATATCGATCTGGTGGATCTGGCCATGCAGATGGATGATGAGCGGGCCGCCGCGGTGTTTGAGCGTGTCGGAGAGCAGATCGATGCAACCCTGATCATGCTGGATCTTGATACGCCGGAATACGAACGCACCCACGCCTACCGGGAACTGCTTCGTTGCGAGCATTCCCGCCTGACTGCCAAGAAGGTTGAATCTGCATGAGCATGAGCGAGATCCTGACGATCCTGGTTTGCCTGTGGCTCGGCTACTGGTTGGGGCGCAAGTACATGGAAGGTGGCAAGTCGAAAAGAGGCCAGGATCGCCCCGCGTCCAGCCATGACGATGCGTCGCCAAACTGGCGCGACCGCGACGAAATGCCGGTGAATCGCCTTGCCATCGGCCAATCGCAATCAGAGGGGCCTGCTACCCCGGTAACAGATGAGGCAGAATTTGCCGATTCGTCCCCCAGGAAAATCACCATGTCCGAATCCTCATTGCGCCGGGATCCCCAGCGCCATATCCGGGCCCCGCGCGGCAGCGAGTTGAGCTGTCGCAGCTGGCTGACCGAAGCGCCGTTTCGCATGTTGCAGAACAATCTCGATTCCGAAGTCGCCGAGAATCCGGCCGAGCTGGTCGTCTATGGCGGCATCGGTCGCGCCGCGCGCAACTGGGAATGTTTTGACGCGATCCTGAAAACCCTGCGTGAACTTGGCGATGATGAAACCCTGCTCGTGCAGTCAGGCAAGCCGGTCGGCGTATTCCCGACCCATGTCGATGCGCCGCGCGTGTTGATTGCCAATTCCAATCTCGTGCCGCACTGGGCGACCTGGGAGCATTTCAACGAGCTCGATCGAAAGGGCCTGATGATGTACGGCCAGATGACGGCCGGATCGTGGATTTATATCGGTTCGCAAGGCATCGTCCAGGGCACTTATGAAACCTTCGTCGAGATGGGCCGTCAGCATTTCGATGGCAGTCTCAAAGGCAAGTGGATCCTGACCGCCGGACTGGGTGGCATGGGCGGTGCGCAGCCGCTGGCGGCAAGCCTCGCCGGAGCCAGTTCGCTGACCATCGAATGCCAGCAGCGCTGCATCGATTTCCGCCTGCGCACGCGTTATGTCGATGAACAGGCGACAGATCTCGATGATGCCCTGGTCCGTATCGAAGAATACACAAAGGATGGAGTGGCCAAGTCGATCGCCTTGCTCGGCAACGCCGCCGAGATCCTGCCTGAACTCGTGCGTCGCGGAGTCAGGCCCGATGCCGTCACCGACCAGACCAGTGCGCATGATCCGGTGCACGGCTACCTGCCGATCGGCTGGAGCGTCGAGCAATGGCTGGCCGAACAGAAGACCGATCCTGACAAGGTTCGCGATGCGGCGAAGAAATCAATGCGCGTGCACGTCGAGGCCATGCTCGCCTTCGAGAAGCAGGGCATTCCGACCTTCGACTACGGCAACAATATTCGCCAGATGGCGTTCGACGAGGGTTGCGCAAACGCATTCGATTTTCCGGGATTCGTGCCGGCCTATGTGCGGCCCTTGTTCTGTCGCGGCATCGGTCCGTTCCGCTGGGTGGCCCTGAGCGGCGATCCGGAGGACATCTACAAGACCGATGCCAAGGTCAAGGAACTGATCCCGGACGACCCGCATCTGCACAACTGGCTCGACATGGCGCGTGAACGGATCAGCTTCCAGGGTCTGCCGGCACGCATCTGCTGGGTCGGCCTGGGTGTGCGCGACAAGCTCGGCCTGGCCTTCAACGAGATGGTGCGCAACGGAGAATTGAAGGCACCGATCGTGATCGGTCGCGATCATCTGGATTCCGGCAGCGTGGCCAGTCCGAACCGGGAGACCGAAGCGATGCAGGATGGCAGTGATGCGGTCAGCGACTGGCCGTTGCTCAATGCGATGTTGAACGTCGCCAGTGGCGCGACCTGGGTCTCACTGCATCACGGGGGTGGTGTCGGCATGGGCTATTCGCAGCACTCCGGCATGGTCATCGTCTGTGACGGCAGTGCCGCTGCCGACAAGCGCATCGCCCGCGTCCTCTGGAATGACCCCGGAACCGGGGTCATGCGCCACGCCGATGCCGGTTACGAAATCGCCAAGGCTTGCGCGAAAGAGCA
Source organism: Lysobacterales bacterium (assembly GCA_016721015.1). Taxonomy (GTDB): domain Bacteria; phylum Pseudomonadota; class Gammaproteobacteria; order Xanthomonadales; family Rhodanobacteraceae; genus Dokdonella. Next base: position 36,764 of record JADKJL010000012.1, on the reverse strand, counting down.
GGGGCTCAATTTGCCGATGGCGTGAGGCCGCGTGCGAGAACTGCCGATGCGCAAAGGCCTGGATTCTGATCTCACTCGTCGGTGCGAATGCGCTCAAGCAAGGCGCCTGTGGCGGGAGTCCATAACGACCAGTCATGCCGTCCGGGCAGCATCAGAACATGCCCGGCGGGCAGCATCGGGCTCATCAATTCGATTGGCGCCCGAAATGGCTCGTCCGCACCGTAGGCCAGCCAGAACACGCCGGCGCGTGACGGGTTGGTCGACAGATCCTTGAGTGTCCGCCAGAGTTCGCGTTGGAACGTGTCGGCTCTTATGGGTTGTGGCGGCCCAGGGTTCCAGTTGCGCAAGCCTCCGGCGCTACGCACTTCCTCCTGGATCGCCTTGTCACCCAGATACGGAGAAAGCAGAACCACGCCGTCCACCTGGCCTGGGTATTCGTGTTCGTAGAGGAGGGCACCCATGCCGCCGAGGGATATGCCGGCAAGCCAGATTTCCCGGTCGCCGCGGCTGCGTGCCGGTTCGATGATTTCATCGTGCAGGCGCTTCGCTGTCAGGCCCTGACGATAGAACGGCAGGGTCAATCCGGTCAGGATCACATCCGCGTCAGGCCATGCGCCCTGGATCGTTTCCGCCATCAGTTTGCGCTGGAGCGAAGCGAGATCGTCGCCGCGTCCCGGCAGCATCACGACCAGTCGCTGTGCCGGCTTCGGGGCGGCGATGAATGCCGTGGGAATCGGTTTGCGCACATCCCCGCCCGCGCTGCATCCCGCGATGGAGAGCACGAGCACGATCAGGATCGGGAAGAGACGAAGCACGGGGGTATGCGCAGTCATTGATGGATATCCAGGTCAGTCGCTGGTTGTGGCGGGCGGCGTCAGATTCCGGTCTGGATCATCGCCCACGCCGCCCCGCCGAGGCCGGCTACCAGCAGAAGCAGGATCGGCATCAGGGTCAGGCCAAAACCGATCGAACGCTTTTTCGGATCCTCGATGTAGGCGACGTAGTAGACCTGCCGTCCGACGATATAGACCGCCAGCATCGCGGCGATGAACAGCGGATTCCAGTATGCGGAGGCGATCCATACCGCGGGAATCAGCAGGATCAGCATCTCCAGCGTATTGCTCTGCACACGGTAATGGCGCTCGAAGATCGGGTTGCCGGTCGTGGCAGGTGCGGGCACTGCATATTTGCCACGGGCCCAACCGACACGTGCGGCGAAAAATACATACTGGAACAAAGCGATGACGACGAGCAGATTGACAAGCGACATGGACTACCTCGGCAGTGATGTTCGGGTTCTTGGCGGGCGTAACGGAGCATACTTGCTTGTGCGAAGTGTGTGCGTTCAGCGCATCCCCGCGTGGCTCGAATGACGGGATTTCAGGTGATATCGAGGCGCAGGTTCTGCTCGATTGTCGTCCGCCAGCTCGAAATGATCTCCGCACGATCCGCGAATTCGGCAAATCGGCGAACCGCAGCGGTCACTTCGCCGATGATCGTCTCGGCGCGTCCGCGCTTCATCGAGGCCATCTGAGCACAGGTGCGGAAATCCTCAAGCGTGAATCCCTCGCGCTTGCCGTTCATCGTCATCTGTTGCGATGAAGTCCACAGGCCCTCAGGGTTGTAGCTGTAGGTGACATCGAATGCCGGCGACAGCGACCAGCGTCCGGCCTTGTCCATCAGGAAAGCAATGTTCTTGACGTGGTCATCCTGGTTGCGCGCGATGATGTTGAAGGCCATGCGCCGGAACTGCTCCTCGATGGCAGCCATGCCTAGGCCAAGCCGGCGGATCACGAGCATGGCCTGTTCGTAGCTGTAGGCGCCGGCCAGGTTGTAGTCGTAGTGGGCGAGCGCGCCGAGCGACTGCATGTGCAGCTTTTCGCCTCCCTCCAGTCGGTCGAAGCGGCGGGTCATGAAATGGCGCCGGCCGTTCTCTTCAAGCAGGCGGCATTCGCTGATTTCGATGCCGGCGGCGCGGGCCATCAGCGCGTAGGCATACTCGATCGCGCCGTAACCTTTCGGATCTTCGAGTTCCTTGTCCTTGTTGCCGCTGACGCCGTCGAACTTGAGGATCCAGTAGCCAAAGCCGGAACCGGCGGCAACCTGACCGGAACGCACCTCGTTGGTATCGCGATTCCAGGCAATGATGGCCTTGGCGCGGGCGCCCCCGGCCGAGGTGCCGACGCGCAGGATGTCGCGCAAGGTATCGGCCGAATGCTCGTCGGCGAAGGTGTGTTGCAGTTGATTGCGCTGGGTCAGCACGGCGGAAGCGAGATTCACCAGCGCGTCGATTTCGACCTTTTCGGTGACCCGCGCCTTGGGCCCGGTTGCCGGCACAAACTCGAGTGCGCCCATGCCACGTGCGCCGAGGTAGCAGAGGCGCTCGACCGCATTGAAACTCTCGGGAGTTCGCCCCTGGGTGGCCAGCCAGGCGTCAATCAAGGCATTGCCGAAGCGATCGGGCAGGGAATCGGCGAGCATGCCGGGCAGGCCGTGGAATGATTCGCGGGCGAGTTTCGGGAAGGCGTAGACCCGCTCATCGAGCGGCATCATCAGCGGTGCGACCTGGATGCCGCTGCGGGCGAACTCCGGCGTGAACTGGAACGCGGCTGTGCTTTGGGAATCCTCGACCGAGACGGCGCCGATCGGCCGGCCCCAAAGTCGGACTTCGGCAATGGTCGTCACGAGTCGTCTTTCCAGGTCCAGGCCTTGGCGGCCGGCTCGGGTTCGCGCACCGACGATGCACGTTGGCGTTGCCTGCCGCGCAGCTTCAGTTGCTCGATCGGACTGGGCAGGCTTTCTGGAACCAGCAGGTCGAGCCCGTCGAGCAGATCAAGGGCACGCAGGATCCGCATGAAATTGGACAGCTGAATCGAGTCGCCAGCCTCGATCCGCTCAACAGTCCGCTTGGAAACGCCCGAGTTCCCGGCGAGCTCGGCCTGGCTCAGGTTTCGTTGCAGACGCTGCTGGTTGATGCGTTGGCCCACGGCCTGAAGCAGGCTGTGGTCGGCAAGCTGAGTGTTGATCATCATCATTCGCCTATTATGACGAAAAAACCCGGAATATTGGATGAACTCACCGAGTCTGACGAGTTATAACTCATTAAATTTGCAAATTCAATTCGTAATATGTGGCGATTTGATGCCGATATTTCATCTTTTTCGTCAGATCCGACGAATTAACGTGAGGTCAGATCATCCCGATCGATGCAGGGCCGATCGCTGGAGTTCAGCGCCGGCGAAGCCGTCCGCAAGGATGAGTGATCAGGTGCCATCGTCAGCCGGCATGGGCGCCAGGGTGATCACGTACTGGGCGCGGGCTGCCCCATTCAGCGGGAGGTTTCGGTCACGGCACCATTTTGCCATCGCTGCCACGTCGACCGGGACACACTCCACGGTATGCCCGTTGGACTTGATTTCGCGAACAGCACGGCGCGCGGATTCCTGCCATTGCTGATATGTATCGTCCAGTTCGCCGCGATCCGGCACCAGAGTACAAAGCAATTTCCACTGTTCCTCATCGAACCACGCCAAACGCAGAACAGGACGTTTTTGTCTTGATTTCATTGTGGGTTCGAGTTTGCCACGGGAGTGCTCTGGCGCCAATCTCCGGCTGGCAGCCTGTCGGACTTTGCTGGTTGAGGCGAGAGTTCGGCTGGGCGAGGCCAGATTTTCGATGGTTTGCAGGCCCATAGTGGTGCTATGGGTCAAAAGCCGGCGGAAATATGGACCGTTCAGACGGATTCGCAGCCCAGCCGAGTCAAGTCCGACAGGCTGCTAGGCAGGCCTCTTCAATGCGCGTCCTTCCGTGCTCAACTGGGTCCCCGTTTGCATTATTCGGAGCGTACCGTTCGATCCGAATCTTGCTGCAACTCGGGTAACCTGAAACAGACACTGTGAGCAACACGAACCACCTCCGGGGAGATTCAAGGATGCGACAACAGTTTCACGCCATGGCCCTGGTCGTCCGCGACTACGACGAGGCCATCGACTGGTACACGAAGGCACTTGGATTCGAATTGCTCGAAGACACTCCGATGGATGCTGCCAAGCGCTGGGTCAGGATCGCGCCGCGAGGCTCGCAGGGCGCCTGCATGCTGCTCGCCCGGGCCGTAAACGGCGAGCAGGCCAGCCGCATCGGCAACCAGGCCGGGGGGCGGGTCTTCCTGTTCCTGCATACCGATGATTTCGCGCGTGATCATGCGCACATGAAGGCGCAAGGCGTGCATTTCTGCGAGGAGCCCCGGCATGAGGACTATGGCACGGTGGTCGTGTTCGAGGATCTCTACGGCAACCGCTGGGATCTGATCGAACCGAAAGCCTGAGTTGGCAGGAGAGTCCGCATGTCTTTTGTCCGCTGTCTGCGCGGTATCGCTTCAGCTGTCGAATATTCCGCCGATATTCCGATGAATCTCGATCCGGTCGATGGTCGGCCGGTCGAGATGGTGCTGATCTCGAACGTCTCGCGGCAGAACGACCCGACGGACAATGGTATGTCCCGAACCGGCGCGACATGTGGCGTTTCGGCGGACTCATGGCACTCGATGTCGCCGATAGGGTCGACGCCGAACACATCGTTGCGCTCGGTGAAGGCGCCACGCCCTTGCTCGACTATTCGCGGCATCCGCTGGCCACGGCCGCCGGGTTCAGCCTGGGCATCAAGGACGAAGGCAGGGCCCACGCGGGTCATGGCGCCAATCCGACCCAGAGTTTCGAGGATCGCGGAATGGCCATGGTCGTCGCCCAGGCACGGCGCCTCGGGCTTGGACGCCTGGCCGTGCCGACCCAGGGCAATGCCGGCGACTCGCTGACCCGTTATGCGCTCGCCGCGGGTTTGTCGGTGGTCGTGGCCATGCCGGACGACACGCCGATACCGATCCTCGGCAATGTCGCCGCCGCCGCATTGCGGTTTCCGGATCAGGTCATCCTCGAATTGGTCGGGCCGACGATTCGCGAGGCTGGCGCCCTGCTCATGGAAAAGTACATCGCGCACGGCTGGTTTTCGGTCGCCACATTCCAGGAGCCGGGCTGGCGCATCGAGGGCAAGAAATCGCTGGGGCTCGAACTGGCCGAGCCGGCACGCGGAGAAACAGCGTGGTCATTGCCCGATGTGGTGGTATATCCGACCGGCGGCGGCACCGGCGTGCTCGGCATGTGGAAGGCCTGGGCTGAACTCGAAGCGCTTGGACTGATCGATTCGCGGCGACCGCGCATGATCTGCGTGCAGAGCGCGGCCATGGATCCACTGGTGCGCGCATTTGATGCCGGCGAGGCCGACACAACGGCACTGGCCGGTGGCGGCACGCTGGCGTTCGGCTTGAACGTGCCGGGCGGGGTCGGGCACTTTCGCGTGCTCGAGATCATCCGCGCCAGCGGCGGCGTGGCGGTTGCCGTTGACGAAGCCGAAATCGCCAGGGAATTGAGCCGGGTCTGGGGTGACACGCGTTGGTGGATCAGTCCGGAAGGCGCCGCCTGTCTCGCCGTCCTGCCGCAGGTGGTCGATCGCGGCCTGCTCAAGCGCGGCGAACGCGTGGTCGTCGTGAATACGGGATCGGTCGAGAAATACCTGCCTGCGCTGCGTCATCTGCTCGGTTGACGCGCCCGGTGTGGGCTATTCGAGGATGTTCTTGGCTTCGCCCACGGCGAGGATTTCAGGCTGCACATGATCCTTGCGCTTGCCGATCAGCGGATGGATGAAAACCGCGGCAAGGATGATGACCACGCCGAGGTAGAACAGCGGAGTCAGCTCGTGCTGCTCGCCAAACAGGATCGCGGCAAGCACGATGGCGTAGATGGGTTCCAGATTGACAGCCAACTGCGCACCGAACGCCGTCATGTGGCGCAGCGCGACCAGCGAGAGCGCGAAGGGCAGCAGGGTGCAGACGATCGAGAGGATCAGGATCAGGACGATGTCGCGATTGCCCGGAATGCTGAAGATGTCGCCTGAAAAGGCCGGAAATATCCACGGCATCAAGGGCGACAGCGCGGTCAGCGCCAGGGTGCCGGCGCCGAGTTCGATGCCGGTCACGGTCAAGGGATCACCGTGTTCGACCAGACGCTTGTTGAGCGAGCCGAACAAGGCGACAAAGAATGCCGAAATCGCGCCAACGATGATGCCGATGCGAAAGTCGTCGGGCACACCGCCAACGACCAGGGCGACGCCGGGCAACACGGCCAGACCGAGCGCCAGTTCGCGCTTCGAGAATTCGCGGTGTGCCAGTTTCGGTTCGACCAGGGCCGTGAACGCGGTGGCCAGCGCGATGCAGGTCGCCGCGACCGAAGCATTGGCGAGTTTTATCGCGCCGTAGAAAGTCAGCCAGTGAAAGGCCACCAGCACGCCGATACCTGCATAGGAGAGGACGAGCTTCGGCGACATCGCGCGCAAGCCACGCCAGGCACGCGGCAGAGCGGCGATCACGATCACGACCACGAGCATGCGCCACCAGACCAGGGGCAGGGCGGACAGGCTGATCATCTTGCCGAGAATGGCGGTGAAGCCCCACAGCAAGACGCAGAAGTGAATCTGGAACTGGGCCTTGGCGGGCGCGGAAAGGGTGCTCACGAGACAATCTCGAAGGGGCAGGGGTGATCGGAACCCGGCAGGCTCCGCGCGGGGCGCAAGCATGCCACAGCATCCGTCGTTCGGAATCCTCCGGATCATGCAGAGCGCATGAAAAGTGGGCACTATCGGATTTCAGCCCGGGAGGATGTCATGGCGATTGAATTGAAGATGCTGGTCTGGTCCATCGCGCTGGGCCTCGTGCAGATTGCGCTGGCGGCCACTTTCGCGACCCTGCAGCGCGGGCTCAAATGGAACGCCGGCCCGCGCGATGGCATTGCTCCACCCCTGAAGCCGCTTGCCGGACGTCTTGATCGGGCCAGCCGGAATTTTCTCGAGACTTTCGTGTTTTTCGCAACTGCCGTGCTGGCCGTGCTGCTGATGCAGAAGGCCGACGCGCAGACCGCGCTCGGTGCGCAAGTGTATTTCGGGGCACGCCTGGCCTACCTGCCGTTGTACGCGGCGGGCGTTCCATATCTGCGCACCCTGGTCTGGGCGGTGTCGATTGCGGGCCTGCTGATGGTTTTGGCGGGGCTATTCTGAGCAAGAAAGAACTGCGTGACAAAATGGAAATCATTCACGGCATGCGCTCGTCGGGTTCGGCATCCGCTCGAATCGCCTTGAATGGCCGAGAGCCGACGCTCGCGGAACTGGCCTTGCTTGCCCAGCTCAACTACGGGCATTTCACCACGATGCAGGTGCGCGATCGCAGCGTGCGCGGCTTCGGTCTGCATCTGCAGCGACTGGGCATGGCAACCCGCGAATTGTTCGGCAGCGATCTCGATATCGATCGTGTGCGCGCGGAGGTGCGCCAACTGCTGGATGACGAGCCGACCTCGCTGCGCATCACCGTGTTTTCCCGGGCCCTGCAGCGCAACCGACTTGAGCGCAGCGTGGCTCCCGATGTGCTGATCGCCACAACATCGCCCCACGCGCCGCGAAATGGACCGTTGCGCCTGCAATCGCTCCGCCACGAACGCGTGCTGCCGCGGATCAAGCACATCGGCATGTTCGACGTGCTGCACCTGTGGCGACAAGCGCGGATTGCCGGGTTCGACGATGTCGTCCTGACCACGGCGGGCGCCGAGATCGCCGAAGGTTCGACCTGGAATATCGGCTTCTGGGACGGAAGGCGCGTGGTCTGGCCCAGTGCCCCGGCCTTGCCCGGGATCACCCTGCAGCTGCTTGATGCGGGCTTGCGCGAGCGGGGCATCGAGTCAGTGTCGCGCCCTGTCTTCCGCGACCAGTTGGCAGGATTTCGCAGCGCCTTCATGGTCAATTCGGGATCGGTCGGCCCGCTGATCGAAACGATCGACGCGCAGCGTTTCGAGGTCGATGACGATCTGTTGGACATGCTCAAGGAAGCCTTCGAATCGCAACCGATGGAGATCATCTGATCCGCTCGCGTGCCGGTGAGCGCCGAGTAGCGGAAACCACGAATGCGCCAAACCGACAAACGCTGGTAACGTGCGCGGCGCCGCTTTCAATTTCAACGGGAATTCATGCTGGATACTCTATTCAACCACCTTCGCCTCGCGCTCAATCTTGCAATCATCGCCATCAACACGCTGGTTCACGCGACACCGTTGTTGCTGCTGGCCGTGGTCAAGCTGTTGATACCGATCCGCGCGTTTCGCAATGCGGTTTCAAAGCTGCTGGTGTTGATCGCGGAAAACTGGATCTGGTTCAACAGCACCGTGGTGACCTTCATTGCCGGCCTCAGCGTGCAGGCCGAAGGCTTGCAGGGCCTGCAACGTGACGGCTGGTACCTGGTCATCTGCAATCATCAAAGCTGGGCGGATATCCCGGTTCTGCAGAAAGTCTTCAACCGGCGCATCCCGTTTCTCAAGTTTTTCCTCAAGCGCGAATTGATCTGGGTGCCGGTGCTCGGCCTGGCCTGGTGGGCACTCGATTTCCCGTTCATGAACCGCCACTCGAAGGAGTTGCTGAAGAAGCGGCCCGAGTTGCGCGGCAAGGATACCGAGGCGACGCGCAAGGCCTGCGAGAAATTCCGGCATCTGCCGGTGTCGGTGATGAACTTCGTCGAAGGCACGCGCTTCACCCAGGCCAAGCATGATCGGCGCGCTTCGCCCTACGAGCACCTGCTGGTGCCACGATCGGGTGGAATCGCCTTCGTCTTCGATGCGATGGGCAGCATGCTCAACGCGGTCGTCGATGTGACCCTGATCTACCCGAACGGCCGCCCTGGCATGTCCGATTTGTTGTCAGGTCGCGTGCATCTGGTCAAGGTTCACGTCGACGTGATCCCTATCCCTGCGGAACTGCTCGGTGGCGACTATGAGAACGACAAGGACTTCCGCATCCGCTTCCAGGCCTGGCTGAACGCGCGTTGGGCAATCAAGGACGCCATCATGAAGGCCAGTTGAGCGTGCCCTCGATCGCGGCGACCGTGTCGCCACCGATCCACACCTGGCCGCGGTCATCGACCGTCACGTCGATGACTCCGTCGCGTCCAACTTCGCGCCCCTGGCTGGCCCGATAACACGTGCCGATCTGCTCGAGGTCTCGACTGGAGTGAAGCAAGGCGGCAATCGCGGCGTTCGCGCTGCCGGTGACCGGATCTTCGGGGATGCCATCGGCCGGGCAAAAGGCACGCACCACCAGCCGATGATCCGCGCCATGGCAGCGCGCGTAGATCGCCAGGCCAACAGCGCGGGTTGCCACACAAAGGTCGGCGATCGCTGCCAGTGGCGGCGCGAATCGACGTACGGATTGCTCATCGGGCAGCTCGGCTAGTAGCCATTCGGGTCCGTTGTTGACGAGTCGGCTTGAGCGGGTGTCGACCACGCTGGTGCTGGAAAGGATGGCAGCGAGTTGCGCATGCAGGGGCTTGGGCAGTTCGCGGATGCGTGCATCGGGAGCGCGGACGTGGGTGCGGGTGTCATCGGCACGGGTTTCAACCCTGACATCCAGCAGGCCGGCGGCGCATTGCTGGATCAGCCGTCCTTCACGCGGCTTTACGATTCCTGCATCGATCGCGACCCAGGCCGTACCGACGCTCGGATGTCCGGCGAACGGCAGCTCCTGGCGCGGTGTGAAGATGCGTACCCGATAGTCCGCGTCTGCCTGCGTCGGCGGCAGCAGGAAGGTGGTCTCGGACAGGTTCGTCCATGCGGCGAAATGCTGCATCTGCTCCGTGTCCAGGTCATCGGCATCGAGCACCACAGCCAGCGGATTGCCGTAGCCGGCGCGGTTGGTAAACACATCGACCTGCATGAATCGCCGCTTGCGCATCTTTTTTCCCTCCGGATCAAGCGATCATGATGCCGAATGTCGGGCCAGCCGTCTGTCGGACTTTACCCGGCTGGTCGGCGAATCGCCGCAACCGGCAAAGCCCGACAGGCTGCTAGAATTCGCGCCCCGGTGTGTTTGTCCGCGCCGGCCCCCTAGCCCGGACTATTCATGAAAAACACACGCCCTCGCTTGTCCCTTGAATCCACACGACATTTCACTCGCTCGGCGATAGGGTCCGCTATCACCTCGATCGCGAAATGCCGTGTGAATCCAAGGTCCTTCGCGATCATCGCGCGTATTCATGAATAGTCCGGGCTAATTTCTCCATCCAAACGTTGCAGGTATTCCCATGGGCAGAGGCCCGAGCATCGAAGGTCGCAAGAACGCCGAAGACGCGCGCCGCGGCAAGATTTTCACCAAGCTGATTCGCGAGATCACCATTGCCGCGCGCAACGGCGGCGATCCGGCGAGCAATGCGCGCTTGCGCCTGGGCATCGACAAGGCGCTCTCGGCGAACATGACCAAGGACACGATCGAGCGCGCAGTCAAGCGCGGCTCTGGCGCGGACGGAGCGGACAACATGGAAGAGCTGCGCTACGAAGGCTACGGCCCCGGTGGCGTGGCCTTGATCATTGATACGATGACCGACAATTCCGTGCGCACGGTGGCCGATGTGCGTCACGCGTTGGCCAAGCATGGTGGCAATCTGGGTACCAGCGGTTCGGTCGCTTTCCAGTTTGCGCGTGTGGGTGAAATCGTCTTCGATACGAAGACCGCCGAGGCCGAAGAGAAAGTACTCGAAGCTGCCCTCGAAGCCGGTGCCGACGACATCGTCAGCGAAAACGGCAAGAGCACCGTGCTGTGCGCGCCGGAAAGCTTCGAGTCGGTCAAGGCGGCCCTGATCGGTGCGGGCTTCGCGTCGCTAAGCGACGATGTCGTGATGCGTCCGGCCAATCGGGTCGCGGTCGCCGGAGACGACGCCGAGGCCTTGCACGATCTTTTCGATTGGCTCGACGAGCTCGACGATGTGCAGGATGTCTACCACAACGCCGCGCTTCCGGATCCGACGTGAGTTGCGCAGTGCTGGTGTCGAAACTAGACGGGACTCAAGGCCGCAAGATGAATCGATTGATCGTCGGGGTCGCCGTCGCCCTGGTCCTGGCATTCGCCGGCTGCGCGCCGCAACCGACCCGCGACTCGGCGGCATCACATCCGCTGCGGATCGCCAGCTGGAACCTTGAACATCTGGCTGAGTCCGACGGTCTTGGCTGCCGCGCGCGCAGCGAAGCCGACTACGCCGCATTGCGCACCTATGCGGAGCAGTTGGGTGCCGACGTGATCGCCTTCGAGGAAGTCGAGAACGCCGCCGCCGCCGCACGCGTGTTCCCGCCCGATCGCTATGTGATCGTCATCTCGCAGCGACCATCGAGTGGCCGCCACGGATTCTGTGGCCGTGACGCCACCGATGGTCCGACCATCCGCGACCAGAAGGTCGGCTTCGCGATTCGCAAGGGCGTAGATTTCACGCGCAATCCGGATTTGAGCGAATTGGCGATCGGCAATCCTGATCTGCGCTGGGGCGTCGACATCACCATCAACGGGCAGGAGCCGCTGCGCCTGCTCGCCCTGCATTTGAAGAGTGGCTGCTCGGCAGGCGACGAAAAGAAACCATGCCCGGTGCTGTTCGACCAGGTGCCGGTACTGCAGCGCTGGATTTCCGCACGCCAAGCGCAGGGCATGCCGTTCGTGATGCTCGGCGACTGGAACCGGCGGCTGGCGCTGGCCGACGACGCGGTCTGGAAGCGCTTGAACGAAGCGGCGCCGTTGCTGGATGCGGCCGAAGGCAAAGCGGCGACGTGCGTGCAGCGCTATCCGGACTTCATCGATCACATCGTGCTCGATCCCGGCGCGGCGAAACGCTTCGTGCAAGGATCGTTCACCGAATTCACCTACGGCGTCGCCGAGGATCAGCATCCGTCCGACCACTGCCCGGTGTCGATCAGCATTCAGTGAAGCGGGAGTGGGGAGTGGGGAGTGGGGAGTGGGGAGTGGGGAGCGGGGAGTGGGAAAAGCGAGAGTTGTGGGAGCGACTTCAGTCGCGATGCTCTTCACCTGCCACGACAAATAGTCTGTCCCCTGATCAGGCTTGATCGCAAATTCAACGCTTTAGCAAATCCTTCAGCCCTGCGAATGGATTGCTCTTTGCTGCGGCGGTCTTGTCTTCGGCTGAGGAAGCGCTGCCACCGGTGTGGTCGATGTAGCGCGAGTGCTCGTTGTCGTGGCAATAGACGCAGAGCAGCTCCCAGTTGCTGCCGTCAGCCGGATTGAAATCGTGATCGTGATTTCGATGATGCACGGTCAGCTCCTGCAAATTGGCGCGAGTGAACTCACAGCGCAGCGGCCGCAGATCCACGGATACATCTTTAGCGCGCGTTCGCGATAACCGGTTTCGCGCTGGGCAGCGCTGCGTCGTGCTTCGGCGACGACGCGGTCGAGTTTGCTGATGTCCATCGGATGCCTCGATCAGGGCCAGGAATGGTCGCAGAGTTTTGGCCGCCGCACTATGCTCGAAGGTCGAAGCCGGAATCCGTGCTTGCGAAAGGAGTCCCTGACCGGGCGATGGGTCGCAATCGTCCAGGGACTCGTCGGTGAATGCTTATTCGCTGAACTCGATCGGGTCGTCGAGATCCTGGCAGAAATCCTGCTTGCTGGCCTCGCTGGTGCTGCCATCGGCAAATTTCGCCCGCATCCACTGTTCGCAACCTTCATTGTCCGTGCTGTGATCCCAGACCATTGTCTCGGTGCTGCCAGCGGCGATTCCGCTGCCGACATCGAAATCGCCCCATTCGGACTTGTTCTCGGATACCTGAAGCTTGACGATCTTGGAACTGGTCTTGTTGCTGACGACGAAATGCCATTCATCGGCGGCTTGAACTTGAATCGCGGCGATGCTCAGGGCAGCGCAGACAAGGGAAACACGGAGACGGATCTTGATGGACATGAAGTACCTCAATGGATGGAGCAACAGTTTCCGTCATCTCGACGGGGAATTCGGCTTTGGATTCACGTTCAGGATTCTGGTTCGGTGGTCCTGCTTTGCGTAGTCTTCGCGCCGCCGACACTACGTAGCAAGATCAGGGCCAAGTCAACGGATTTGATTTCAACCATGTCACCTGCGTTTGCCCTGACGCGCAGGTTCGATTGTTACCAAGGTGCGCGACTCATTCGGACAAAGCAGGATGAACGAGTCAGCTGCCGTCTCGGGTGGCGGGTTCAATCCACAATGGCTGGCCTTTGGTGTGAGCACGAGTCCAGGCCTGGCTATGTCACGGCATGGTCTTGCCTGTTGGCAGCGCCCATAATCGTCATTCGACTCGCAGACAGCAGGGCAATGTTTTGATTGCACGGAATTTTCAGACTGCCCGCTGCCGTGGTACTCGCCTGCTGCTGGGGCTGCTGGTGTTTTCCGCATCGGTGATCGCGGCAACGCCTGATCGTCCAAACTCGCCAATCCGCATCGGTGCGGACGAGATTCGCGAGCGCATCGAAGCGCTGCAGACACGCACCGATGTCATTGTTGCCGACAAGCAACTGACCCTGGAGAACCTGCAGTCGGCCTTGGCCCGACTGGAAAGCGCCGAGAGCGCCCGAAAGCTCGCTGCGGAATATGCCGAATCACTCAAGAATGCGCCCGAAGAGATCGCCGACTTGCAGGTCAAGTTGGCTGAACAACATGATCCTCGCGCAGGCGATGTTCAACCCAAACCGATAAAGATTGATCTGGCCGAGGCGCCGTTGCGCATGGCGGCCTTGCAGATCCGACTGGTGACCCTGCGCGCACCGGCGCGAGCTGGAAGAATCGCGGCGGACGATGACGACACGCCAGATCGATGCACGCTCGGAGCTGGCGGATCTGAGGGCGCAGCTGGAAAGTCGCAGCGAAGTGCTTCCGGTCGATGCGTCCCAACTGCTGCTCGACTCCAGCCAGATCAAGAACGATGCCGTGCGTCAGGATCTTTCCGCGCGAATCGAACGGAACGAACAGGAAATCCTCAGCCTGCCGACGCGCGAAGCCATCGCGACGGCACAACTGGGTGTGCTCGCTGGTGAGCTTGATCAGACCCAGGCCGAAATATCCGCTCTCGGTCGGGGCATGGATGCGCGTGAGCAGGAAGAGGTGCATGACAAGCTGGATCGGGCCAGGCGGGTCGTCATGAGCCTGGATGGCAAGCCGGAGCCAATGCGATCGCTGGCCACCGAGACCGAATCGCTGCGTGAAGCGATGTTCGGCATTTCCAATGAGCTGCGCAAATTGTGGTCGACCAAGGATCGTCTGCATGGCCAGCTGGAGGAGGTGTCGGCCTTGCGCAAGAACGCCGAACAGATCCTCGCATTCGGTCGCATCGGCGAGGAGTATGGACGATTGCTGCGCGAAGTCGGCAAGAAGCTTCCGGCTGCGGCGGGATTGAGCCGCCGCATTGCAAAGCGCCAGGACACCATCGTTGACGTGCGCGTCGAGCGCTTTCGCAGCGAACAGAAGCTTTCTGCCGCAGGTACCGGATCCACCGCAGTCGATCAGCTGATGAGCCAGCTCGGCGACAGCGCGGGCGCTGATGAGCGTGCAATCGTTTCGTCATTGCTGAAAGATCGACGCAGTGCGTTGCAGGATTTGAATCTCATCCAGGGTCGGCAGGTTGAAGCGCTGGATGAGCTCAACCAGCTGGAAACCGAGTTGCGCGAACGCAGTGCGCAGTTGCGCCTGATGCTGGATCAACGGCTGCTCTGGCTGCCAAGTGCCGCGCCAATCAACAGCGATTGGGGCAAGCAGATCGTGGCGGGAATCGGCAGCATTTTCGCGCAGAAGAATCGTGCCGCCTTGCTTCCTGCCGTGCGCGAGTCCTGGAACGCAAATCCATGGATGTATCTCGCTTGTTCGAGCTTGATCCTGATCTTGTTCGGACTGCGCAAGCGATTGTTGGCGAAGCTCGCGCAATTCGCCAAACCCGTTGGAACGCGTGCCGATCGGTTCGGGTTGACCTTGTATGCGTTGCTGGTGACGATCCTGCTCGCATTGCCGATTCCGCTCGCATTCGCGGTACTCGCGCAAATGTTGATTGAGCCGGCCAGCCCGGGGTCTGTGTCCAGTGCCGTGGGCCAAGGATTTTTCAACATTGGAATTGTCTTGTTCATCCTCGATCTGTTTCGCAACATGTGTCGGCACTGCGGATTGTTCGCGAGTCACTTCCATTGGCCGGGAGTGTCGGTGCAGCGCCTCGGACTTGCGTTGTGGGGATTGAGTCTGGCATTGATTCCGGCGGTCTGGCTCAGCGGCGTCGCCCACGTCAGTGACGACCCGATGTATGCCGAAGGCATTGGCCGACTGGGCTTGTTGATCATCTCGATCGCCCTCGCCGTTTTCAGTTATCGCGTGTTTCGACCGACTGGCGGTGCGATGACGGAAAGTCTTGACCGGCACGGGCTGGTTTGGCGAACCCGCCTGGTCTGGTTTGGCGTACTCGTGCTGACCCCCTGCTGCTGGCTGGCGTTGCCATGGTCGGCTATACGGTCAGCGCGATCGAGCTGCAGGGGCGTCTCATTACCTCTGCTTGGGTAGTGCTTCTCATCGTCATTGTTTTCCAGATCGCGATGCGCGGCGTCCTGGTTGCGGGGCGGCGGGCAGCCTACAAGCAGGCCGAAGCGCGCCGCGCAAAACGACGCGAGGAAGAACGCGCCGGTGCCAGTCTCGACAGCGCCGGCGAAGGTTCGCCAGTGGTCCCCGATGAGCCCGAAATCGATGTGGTGACGGTCAGTCAGCAGACGCGGGGGATTCTGCTGGCAACCAGTTTTGTCCTGCTCGCCATCCTGCTTTGGAAGATCTGGAGTGGATTGATCCCGGCGCTCGGCATCTTCAACGACATTGTCTTGTGGTCGAGCGTTGGCACCACTTCGGCCGGCCAGGTCGTGACCGCGGTCACCCTCGGCAACGTTTTGCTGGCTGTGGCCTTGCTCGGTCTGACCGTGATCGCAGCGCGCAATCTGCCGGGATTCCTCGAAGTGGTCGTGTTGCATCGCTTCGAAATCGATTCCGGCTCGCGCTATGCCTATGTCAGCATAACGCGCTACCTGATCCTGGCCGTGGGCCTCGTGCTCGCCTTCAGCCACATCGGCGCGGACTGGTCGAAACTGCAATGGATCATTGCCGCGTTGGGTGTTGGTCTCGGCTTCGGCTTGCAGGAGATCGTGGCCAATTTTGTTTCCGGCATCATCATCCTGTTTGAACGACCGGTGCGAGTCGGCGACCTGATCACGATCGATGACACGGTCGGTACCGTGACGCGTATCCAGATTCGCGCTATCACGATCACGGATCCGGACAATTTCGAAGTGTTGGTGCCAAACAAGGCCTTCATTACGCGTTCGGTGAAGAACTGGTCACTGACCAATCCGGTCACGCGCCTGGTGGTCAAGGTCGGCATTGGCTACGGCAGCGATGTGGCGCTCGCGCAGAAGGCCATGCTCGATATTGCCAGGGCCAATGAACAGGTTCTCGAATCGCCCGCGCCGGTGGTGCTGTTTCTTGGCTTCGGCGACAGTTCGCTCAATCTGGAGTTGCGTGTGTTTGTCGGTCGCATCGAACAGCGCCTGCCGACCCTTCACAGTCTGCATGTCGCCGTGCTCGATGCCTTCAACAAGGCTGGAATCGAGATCCCGTTTCCGCAGCGCGATGTTCACCTTCACGGTTTGGCGGCTATCGATCCGGGTGGGCAAGGCTCTGGCAAAAGCCCGGATCAAGGAAACGAACTGCCGTCGCCGGCAAAATTCTGATCGAGTTCGCGCAGTAAACATTGCTGCATGACGCCATCGCTGATGGCTTTCAACAAACGCAGGAGTTCAGCATGAACAAGTTGTTGCCAATGGGGATTCTGATTGCCACCGCGCTGCTGATCCCCGTGCTTGCGCAAGCAGTGGGCAAGCCGAAGGTCGAGTTCATCAATTCGGAAAAGGCGAGGGCGGCAAACTATCCATTCTCGCAGGCCGTGCAGGTCGATCACACGCTGTATTTGTCCGGTCAGATCGGTACCGATCCAAAGTCCGGCAAGCTGGTCGAAGGCGGCATCGAAACCGAATCCAGACAGGCCATGCAGAACATCAAGGATCTCCTCGCCGAGCACGGACATTCGATGGACGACATCGTCAAATGCACGGTGATGCTGGCCGATATCAAGGAATGGCCTGCATTCAACACGGTCTATCGCGGCTACTTCGATGGCCGGTTTCCTGCGCGCAGCGCGTTTGCCGGCAGCGGCCTGGCTCTGGATGCGCGTGTAGAGGTCGAATGCATCGCGATTGTCGACTGAAGACGAATCTGCGCACAGGCAATGCCACGCTCAATCGCTTGCGTCGGGCTTCCAGGGGTCGTAGCTGCCAAACCACCAGACATGGCCTTCGGGATCTCGGCAACTGTAACCGCGACCGCCGTAGTCGTTGTCCTTGATGTCATCGACGATCACTGCGCCGGCCGCTTTGGCCATCGCGTAGTGGGCATCGGGGGCACTGACAATCAGACATGCACACTGGGTTTCCCTACCGCCGATTTCATCCGGCTGGACGATGCGTCGGCCCCACTCGTTGTCGCTCACCGAACTGAGCATGATCATGCCATTGCCAAACGTGAGCTGGGCATGGGCAATGCCGCCGGCATCGTCGGCATGGATCGCATGTCGGCTGAATCCGAATGCCTTGCACAACCAGTCGATGGCGGCGGGTGCATCGCGATAGCGCAGTGACGGAATGATCGTGCAAATCGTGTTCATGGCGAATGGGGACATCATCATCTCCCTGATTTTCAAGCAAGCATTCCGGCAGTTGCGGGACTACAGGGCTCCCCCTGGATCGGGGTTCTTGAAGCTGCGCGGGCTGAGCTGACTGGTCAGCCGGAACACGCCTTCGCGCACAACGCGGGTCAGGCGAAGGTCGATGATCGTTGTCTCGTTCGGCGGGATCAAGGGCAGCAGATCCCGCACCGTGGCATGCAATTCGGCCGCCCAGTATTCGACAAACCCCTCGCCGTCGCGTGGCTGGATGCGCAAGCCATACGGCTGCCGTGGAATCAGCGCCGGGCGCGCAATGCTGTCGGCCTTGAGCCCCGGAATTGCCGGGCATCCGGCCAGTGCCGCGTGATTCAGGAAGAAGGTCAGATTTCCCGAGCGCTTGTTGAACTGGCGGTCGGCGAGAAAGTTCTCGGGCAACTGGTTCGGATCGTTGTTCGGTCCAGCCGTCAACAGCACCTTCACATCCGGTGTGCCGAGTTGCTGCGAATCGATCAAACGGAAGATCACCATTGAACGCGGATCGTGAATGTATTGGCGGTCAGGCAGCACCGGCACCTTCTCGATTTCGAGTCGGCTGCCGATGTCCTGTCGTGCCGCGTTTTCCATCGTGAATGCCTGGCACAGTTCCACGTATCCGGTGACATCCGCAATCTGCAGGCAGCGCAGGATCGCATCGACCGTGACGTGGGCAATACCATCGTTGTGGACACTGCGCATGATCCCCTTCGATTCGCCCGAGTGGGAGGCGCCTGCGACGATCTTGAACGCGGTGCTGGCGGCACGCTTGGTTGAAACGAGGGCCAGGCTGCGCAGGCGCTTGCGCCCCGAAGGTAATGCTTCGCCTTCCTGCACGGCCGGCTGCTCAAGCACGATGTGGGTGGCATTGAGGTTTGCTGCGGCAAGGCGAACCACGCCATCCGATCCAATCTCGCCAGTATAGGGATTGACGAAATCGTAGAGCTTGCGGTCGATCGTGTCGCCGCTCAGCACGAACTGGAACAGTGGGTTCGTGCCCTCCGTCAGTTTCAGCTTGGGATAGTCATTGATCCAGCGAAGGTTGAGCAAGCAGGCTTCCGGACTACCAAGTTCGAGCCAGTCGAGCACGCCCTGGCCCGGTTCTACCCCATCAAACCAGCTCTTGATTGCGGCCAGACGCGACTTGCCGAGCTGAGCCAGCGCCGAGCCGAAATTGGCCGGAGCCAGCATGATCAGATGACTCATCGGGCATTCCGATGCTCGCTTGGCCTGCACGTAGTTGCGATCGAACCAGTCGCGAACGACCGGGCCACCGGTCGAATGGGTGATGCAGACAAAACGTCGATTGGCGCCCGCATCGTTGAGCACCGCAGCGAGCGCCGCGTCGAACGCGCGCGAGATATCCGGGATACGTACCTCGTCGCGAAAACTCACGTATTGGCCGAGGTGGATGTGCTGCACATCGAGCTTGGGGCCACCCGCCTTTGCCGCCTCGGAGATCAGCCGCGCCGGCAGCTCGCCGTAGGTATCGGTATTGGTGACGCTCCAGCCGTGCACAAAGACGACAAGCAATGCAGCCATGATCCGACTCCGTGTCGACAGGGTCCGGCGATGCCGCGATCAACACGCGTCTCGGCCGGTTGCCCGCGCATTGGAGCGCCAAGTTGTCCCAATTGCAACTCCACAATGCGCATATTGCGTTCGCGTAGGTTGCGGACTTCGAAGACATGCCGGTCCGATGCGCACTTGTCGAAGTTTCGATCTAGCAGCGGTGGCAATTGATTGGGCCCATAAACCGTAAGAAGTCGACAATGCTTTTCCTTCTCCCGCTAGCGGGAGAAGGAAAAGCATTGTCGACGTCCTACTTCTTACCGGCCCGATAGATAGTCATGATTGAGGTCACGGCCGGCTCCAGTGCCGGCTGTGTGCCATTTCCGCCTCGGTCTAAGTGGCGTGGTCTGGCGCTGACACCACGGTTCCGCGACCATGGGCTCATCCCGCCATGAGGAAACCGCGATGACCCAAACCACCCCCGATCTTTGCGATGCGTTCCCCGATGATGTGCAAGTCGCCGGCCCGATCTTCCGCGCCTTCGGCGGCCGCGATTTTTTCGGCGGCCGCATCGTCACAATCCGCTGCTTCGAGGACAACTCCAGGGTCAAGGAGCAGGTCGCCCTGCCGGGAAAGGGCAAGGTCCTCGTCGTGGATGGTGGTGGCTCGATGCGCCGCGCCCTGCTCGGTGACCAGCTTGCCCAGCAAGCCGTCGCCAATGGCTGGGAAGGGATCCTCATCAACGGCTGCCTGCGTGACGTACAGATCATCGCCACCCTCGATCTCGGCGTACAAGCACTCGCCGGCCATCCGATGAAGACCGAAAAACGCGGCCTCGGCGATGTTGACGTCCCGGTTACTTTCGCCGGACTGACCTTCGTCCCGGGCCACTGGCTCTGCGCCGATGCCAATGGTGTTGTCGTATCCAACCGCTTATTGCTCAACGCGGAACATCTATAATTATCCAGGGGGAACGCCCACGGAAATCTCCATTTGGGTCGATGAGAGAGTGCGCCGACCAACGGCTCTCGTGAAAAATTCTTGACACGGACCAAGGCGCGCCGTAGCTTCGGGCAACTTTTGCGAACGCTATATGGATATAGAACGCATCAGGAAGGGGGAAGGGAGGATAGCGCGCTCGATATTCGGCGTATGCGCCGGGCATGATGTCTATTGCAGATGTCGGCTCACTCGGTATTGGAATAAACAAGGCAGGACGCTGAACTATGGATGGGGCTGTCAATTTCTTCGGTTTCGTCCTGCGCGCGACGTTCAGTCGTACAGCCCGGCCAATACCTCTTCGCAAGCTGCGCTTGCGCAGCATCCTGACTGCATTCGCTGCACTCATTGTCGCCGCCAATTCGGCCGCGGTCTGGGCGGCAGCTCCTCAGGTGACGGGTATCAATCTGACGAGTGGTGGCGTTGGAACCGTCATCGTTGTTTCGGGCACCAATTTCGGCGCTGCCCCTGAAAATAACACTGTTACGATGGGCGGCGATCTGTTCTTTGGCGCCACATTGCTGAATATCGTGGCTGCATCACCGACGGAATTGACTGTCGTCGTTCCGCCGAACGCAAGAACAGGGAAGATTCGCGTAACGACCAATGATGGTTGGGGGGAGAGCGCGGGCAACTTTATTGCCGCTCCCATGGTGAACAATCTCAGCCCGAAGCGCGGGGTCCCGGGCACGACAGTCCAGATTCGCGGGCGTAATTTCAGTGCTGTCACCTCGGGAAACACCGTCACGTTCAATGGCGTCCAGGCGACCGTCACCGCTGCCAATACCATTCAACTGACGACGACCGTCCCCGCTGGCGCGACGTCAGGGTCGGTCTCCGTATCTGCAAACGGCCTGACTGGTTCGAGCAGCTGGCCGTTCGAGATACTGCCAACGACATTGCGACTGAAGGGGTTTTCGCCCGGGACAGGAATTGAAGGCGCAGAGGTTACTCTCAAGGGCAGCTATTTCAGTTCAAATATTTCTGCCAATCAGGTAACTATCGGCGGGATTTCGGCGACGGTCACTGGCGCAAGTTCAAGCTCAATGACAGTCCTGGTTCCCAATGGTGCCGTAACAGGTCCGATTTCAGTTTCGGTTGCGGGCCAGACGGTCGTGTCGACCAGCAGTTTCTATGTTGCCCAGTCAGGTGGAACTTTGCTTGCGGATGGCCCCTCCATTCAGGTTTCGAATTCGGCAGCCGGCCAGACGATCGATGTACTGTTTAGTGCGACGGCAGGCGACAACCTGGGTCTTGGCATCACTTCGGTCCTTCAGACTCCCGAATACTCGTCAAAAAACCCCTACATCTATGTCTTCAAACCAGACGGTTCTACCCTCAAGACCGTTACCTGTCGATTTTCGTGTGTCGTTGATCTCTCGTCCTTGCCCGTATCCGGAACCTACAAGCTTCAGCTCTTTCCGAATGCGACGTCCACATTGAGTGCCTTGGTTGCGCTTACAAGGTCACAGGATCTTGCGCTGTCCTCGTCTGCGCCTGTAAACCTGCATATGGACCGAGTCGGTCGAATTTCGAAGATCCGGTTTGACGGTGTAGCTGGACAAAGCAGGGCGTTGGAGTTGCTGCGAAGCTCGGATCCGCTGATGGGCATAGATAGCCGCTTCGAAATCAGGCGCTCGAATGGCAGCTACCTCTATTCGAATGGGGCGGCAATTTATTGTGTCAGCAATTGCAGCGGCGCGTACCTCCTCCAGAATCTGCCTGACACTGATGTCTATACCCTGGTGATCCAGCAGGCCGACAGTTGGAGCGAAGACATGCGCGTAAGCCTTGTCGAGCCGACTCCGATCAACGTTGACGGACCTTCATTCTCGACACAGGCAAATTTTTCCTACCAGATGGGCTTGATGACATTTCCGGCGACCGTAGGACAAAGGCTGGAGCTCGGCGTCATCGTCCCGATAACTGCCAATTTCATTACCAACAGTTTTTGGGCCAATTGGGTTCGGGTCAGCGTGTTCGATCCGCTCGGCGTGCGTGTAGCAGAAGTGCCTTTATGCGAATCGCTGACAGGTTCCTTCGACTCATCTTCCTATTTTGAGGCGGGCTGCGCGGTAACGATCAGAAGTGCGCCGGTTGCCGGAAACTACACGGTAGTCGTCCGGGATATCCATCCATCGTTTCCGGTCGAAGAGCCGATACAGTTTATTGCGACGGTCTCGACACCACGCCAAATGACAACGACGATTGACAGTCCGCCTGTCTGGTTGAATCTCAATCGGCCGGGGCAAGCAGGAATCGTTGCGTTCTCCGGAATCTACGGTCAGGACCTTCAGTTCAACGGGGGAGCCGCCTACAACAGTTCCGTCTATTTTCCATTGACTGCTTATCAGCCGAACGGGTCCGTGCTCCTCGCGTTTCCGAGCGCAAACAGCGCTGGTGCAATCGATCTGCCGACGCTTCCAGCGACCGGCCAATATTCGCTGGAAGAGAATGCGAATGCCCGAAAGATCTACGATCGACCGTTGAGCTTGCCGGCGTCCATCAACACCATGCAATCGTGCAGCCAACGTGCGGCGCCCATTCCGACGACGATCACATTGACGAGCGTCGCGCCAAATCCCGTTGTCATTGGATCAAGCGCCAGGGTCGAGGTTGCCGTCAATCCGAGCAATGGCGCTTGCGGCGAGCCACAAGGCACGGTGAGAGTGAGCGCGCAGAGTCAGAGCGCCTTCTGCATTTTTGATCTTTCGAGTGACAACGGATGCATGCTGGATGCTACTCAGTCCGGTTTGAGTACACTCAACTTCCTCTACACGCCGGCTGACTCGACGATGTTCACCTCCAGCTCATCGTTTTCGACCAATGCAATGAACGTCGTCAAGAAAACCGTCACTGCTGTTATCTCGAGTGTGTCTCCCGAGCCATCGGAGTCTGGGCAGCCGTTCACCACCACCGTCGAGGTTATCGCTGATCCTCCCTCAAGTCCCGCTCCAACAGGGACGGTCTCCGTGAGCGATGGGAACGCAATGAGTTGCACCATCTCGCTTCCGTCGAATAGCTGTGTAATGACTTCGGGACCCGCAGGGCCGCGCAGCATATCTGCCTGGTACGGCGGAGATGCAATTTACGCGGGCTTCGACGCGGACACGGTGCCGCACACGATCTCGCTAGGACCACCGACGATCACCAGTTTCTGGCCACCATCAGGTTTGGTGGGGTCTACCGTCTCGATCACCGGAACCAACTTCGATATAAACATTGGCAACGATATCGTCGCGTTCAACGGTGTACCAGCCGTGATCACTTTTGTTACGGCAACTCGACTGGTCGTCGTGGTGCCGAGCGCCGCGACATCAGGCCCGATTCAGGTGACCGTTGACGGGCGATCGGTACAGAGCACTTCAAATTTCACGGTAACAGAGCCGCCGCCGCCGACGATTACAAGCTTCTCGCCAGGCACTGGCATCTATGGTGCCCCGGTGACCATCTACGGCAGCAACTTCAATGCAACGCTGGCCAACAATTCAGTCAGTTTCAACGGCACGCCGGCGACCTTGACGTCAGGGACGACGACCCAGTTGATTACCAATGTGCCCTCCTGGGCGACAACAGGTTCGATCCGGGTCAACGTACTCGGCAGGACAGCGACCAGCGCAACCAATTTTGTGGTGACATCGCAATTGCCTGCGCCGAATGTCTCGGGCTTTGCCCCGATGTCCGGTGTAGTGGGTATCCCGGTGACCATTACCGGGCAGGGGTTCAATACCGCCGCCAACACCAACAATATCGTCAAGTTCAACGGCATGCCTGCATTTGTCATGCAGGCAAACGCGACACAACTGGTAGCGCTGGTTCCGCAGGGCGTAACGACTGGGCCGATATCAGTGACAGTGTCTGGACAGACGGGTGTCAGTGCATCGTCCTTTACCGTAGTTCCAATCGGCACCGAAGCCGCCGAAGTGGCAATCGCCTCGGTTAGCGCCGAGCCGTCGATTGCGGGTCAGTCATTCACGATCCAGATCGCGGTGACGCCGGTCTCTCCATCTGGTCCGACCCCGACCGGCGCGGTGACGGTCAGCGATGGTGTCCATGGCTGCCTGATCACCCTTCCTGCGACGACCTGCACGGCGATGCAGTCCGAGGTAGGCGAGACGACATTATTTGCCTGGTACACCGGCGATGAGAACTACGCATCTGCCTACTCACCAGATTTCCCGCACATTACCAATCCGACGACATCGACCGAAATCTGCGGATTCGATCCGCGCACGGTGCCGAACGATCCGCCAGGGTTTGTTCCCATAGGGCAATTGAGCGGCGCGGTATACACCGCGGGTCAGGCGCAAAATATTACGGGCAACGGATCATTGAGTGTAACGATTGATTCTCCGGAAGAGGGATCCAGTTCGCCGGGCGATATTGTGGATGTAGTTGGTACATTCACCGGGCCGGTCAACACGGGTATCACAATCAATGGCATACCCGCAAAGACCGTGAACGGCAGGTTCATGGTTCCAAATGTGCGCTTGCCAAAAGCGGGCACGATCGAGGCAGTCGCCACCACGCTACCGGGTTTGACGGCTACGGCATCAATCACCCTGAATCACAGTGGCGGGAAATCCATCGTTCGCATCGATGTTGAGGGAGATCCCAAAGCTAAAATCGACTGCCTGGCATGCGGCCACGCAGAGTCGCTTATTTCATTTCATGCCGAACAACCGATTGGTATGGCGCCGGCGTCAATCTCTTTCGATATCGAGTTGAGCGATAGCCTTTCCGGAGACAATTTGCAAAGTCTCCGTATTGATACCGATGGAGACGGCGTATTCGATCACTCATTCGCGACACTCGAGGACTTCCCAAGCGCCTTTAGGTACTCCAGGCCAGGCCTCTTCAACGCTTTGTTGCAGGTGACTACCAACAGTGGACAGGTTTACACCGCCACACAATGGGTGATGATTCGCAGCGCTGCAGTAGAACGAGGGATGCTCTGTGATGTCTATGGCTATCTCAAGAAGAAGCTCGATGAAGCAGATGCGAACGGGGCCGGGCTAGCCTACGTTGCATCGGTGAGGTCCCGCTACCTGGCGGCGTTCACAGCACTCGGCGCAAACATGCCGTCAGTCGCAACTCAACTCGGGACAATTGCCAGCGGTTTCATCGGGCCTGAATACGCCGAAATTCTCGTGATGCGTGACAACGCCGATCAGACGCGCAGTGGGTACCACATACAAATGGTTCAGGACGCGTATGGCGTCTGGCGCATTCTGGGAATGTAGGTCTATGGCTCGTATCATTTTCGGGTTACTGATGATCCTGCTCATCGCTCCGTTCACGCCGCAGATTCCGGGCTGTATCGCAGCGCACAGGTCGAAATCTGGAAAAGTGGTCGACGTCGAAACCGGCAAGGGCCTTCCAAATGCCTTTGTGATCTCTTCTGCCCGATTCGTGTCGGGTCCGCTGTTCTTCGGCCCGTCCGGAAACGTCGTTTTATACAACATCATTGTGCGCACCGACGCAGAAGGCCGATTCTCGATTCCCTCAACCTGGTCGGATTTGCATATTGGCACGCCGGGAACGCACCCGGGCGTCACCTGGGTCGTTACGGTGTTTGAGCCCGGTTACGCCGTTGTGGGCGACGAGAAAGCCTGGCTATACATGGACAACTACGGGATGCCGCGCTTCCTGCCGCGATCGACCGCACGGACACCGGAATTGTCGACAGCCGACCAGTGGCTGGGAAATCTCGGGACTATTCGAATGTTCAAGCCCTCGTTCACGTTGAAGCAGGCAGCTTCCTATTACAGCAGGGTCAAGGGCACAAGCAATCCATATTTCGATTCGACGCGCCCGGACGACGTGGCGATACGCAAGAAGGGCTATGACCTACTGGCACCGTGGGTGTGTTCGCAAGATCCAGATTTGGATCTGGATTACTTGACCGCCATGTCAATTGAAGATTTCGCCTCGGATCCAATCGGCGCAACCGAATTGCGCAAGAAGTTGGACCCAGAGAACTACAAGAAAGAGCTCTACGACAGACCCAAATACAAGGCAGGGATGATGTGCAAGGTCATAACTAATGGAACTGGGGTGCCATGATGAGACTCGTGCAATTGTTGGTCGCGGCCCTGCTACTGGTTGCGGCGCCGTTTGCCATTGCGTTTGAGACCCAAACGCATGCCTTGATTACGACCGAGGCCTACGCGCGCTCGACGTTGTCACATTCGGGCGAAGGCAGCTTGCTGTCGCGACTGCTCCTTGACAGGCTTCATCCTTCTGATCCCTTCAAACCCTACTGGATGCCACAACAACCATCCCGCTATTTTTCCGACCACGTCAATTTCTTCTACAACCCTGAAGCGATACCAGCTTTGAGCGAACCATCGGCTTTTGAACGCTGCCAGATGCAGCAGTTCCGTCAGCTTATAGGTGACAGAAATGTGTACAGAGGGTTGTTCTTAGCAACCGTCGAGCCTGTGGGTAGTCCTCCTCTATTGAATATCAGAAACTGGCTCGTACGCGGCGCAATTCGAGAGGACGACATGGGCCTCAGCCCGATGGGTCTCTTTGGAGTGCGTGGAAGTGCATGTGCGTCGCTCTGGCTGAGGACGGTTTTGGATCAGCCGGGCTGGTTGGTTCGTCCGCTGAATCACTTCTATGATCCAGTTTATGATATTGGATTGACAACAGATCCATTAATTCAAGGATTGAAGTCCATCAATTGGGCATTGGGCTACGAAGATAGCTTTGCGCACCATCCTCGGCCCGCAAGCGGCTCTTCTCGAAATACATATAGTTACCTCGATGCGAGAAACGCATTTTGGCAAGCATTGACCTTTCGAAGCGCTATCAGAGAGGGTGGTAGCGATGACTCGTGGCGACGGAGTGTGGAGAGCGAATTTCGGATGATCTATTGGGCGACGTTGTTTCGTTCACTTGGCAATGTCGTACATCTGCTGGAGGACGCGGCGCAGCCGCAGCACACACGCAACGATTCGCATGCGGTAATCAACACGGACGAACAACAAGCCTTCGAAGGCTACACAAATGCGCGGGTACTCGGCGGTGGTGACGTCGGGCAATTCGTGCGCGGATTCTTTTCCTCCGAAGCGATACCGCTCTCGGTGCCGCAGCTCGGCACGTACGGGATGGGGCAGCCGGTCATGTTCGCGACGCCACTGCGGTTTTTCACAACGCGAATAGGGCTCGGTGGAGGGTTAGTCGGTATCCCTTCGCGGATGGGACTTGCCGACTACTCGAACCGTGGATTCTTTACCGGGGGGACGTTGCCGTACATCGAGGCGATGGATGGATATCCGCATACTTACCCGCCGAGGGATTTAACTGATCCACAGAACGGATATTCCTTCCAGAACGGACCCTGCGAAAGTGCTTTCTTGGTTGATGGACGACTCAGCGCCGCGACATGTCTTTTCTACACTCATCAAGTAGACGATGCGTTGAATCCGGGTTATGCAGGTGCAATGGATGAATTGCCTCAGGGATTCACGCGGCCGAACGTTCCAATTGCCACCGAAGGCGTATTCAAACGACTTGATCTGCCCGACGGCTTGCCGCTGGAGGTTGATAGAATTTCAATGACGTTGTCGCCCACCGTGCTCGACTCCATCGGCAATCTGACAATTCCGCGAGCGATAGGCTATTCCGCAGGGCTCCTTGATTTCTTTTTTCGCGGAGAGTTGGAGCTTTCATCTCCTCCGGAAGGTCTATATGCGGTGGTCGATCAAGGTACTCCCCACCATGTCGACGACGGTATACCGATGGATGCGTCCGGACGTGTATTTGGCTTCAAGAAGCTCAGAGTGCGAGTTCGCAACGTCACGATGACGGATGCCAATGGCAATCCGACGCTACTCGACGCAGGTTCAGGGACTTTCGTTCCGCAGGATATGCACGCGGGGGTGGATTCCTCCGGTAATCCTACGGGACGACTCGTTGCGATTGCCCGCTATCACCGCAATCCTTGCTATCAGCCAGACCTGTCAGGCGAATACGTGACGATGCCGAATCCCACCACGGGCGTGCCAGATCCGACCGATCGACGAGTGCCCAGCGGATGCTCGCTTGAGGAAACCCGTTCGGCATTACAGGAAATTTCCGTCTCGGCACCCGTCGCCTTGGATGTGAGCGGCAATCTGCCTGGCAATACTAGCGGTGCGATCAACCCCTGCATAAACGTTGGCAACGTCAACACGGGAACCCATGCAGCGGGGGCAGACTGCGAAAGCGAGTCAGTACTGGCGGAGTTCGATTTTTCCGAGGATCCGATACCAATCAACGCAACCGACCTGTTTCTGCAAGTGGCGTACCGCGGGCCGCTCGGGCTTGAGGAAGATGGGATCGCCGTTGGAACCAAGGATTTGGTCGAGCCCAATTATCTATCGGGTTGGAATGGAACGGATTGGTTCTATCTCTATGGCCATTGGGTTCCGCCGTCAAATTTTCCTGAACTTCCCCTTGGCCATCCTTGGGCGCCGGCGACGATGGATTCCATGACTGCGTGCGTCGAAGAACAAACAATCGCGACGCTCAGGAGTGGGCAACATCTTCAGCCTGGCGAGTTTTTTCGAATCGCGCTGATCAGCGATGGAAGTCAAGTCGAGCTTGCCATACAGGATGAGTACCTGCTTCGTAGCCATACTCAGTTTCATGGAAGTTACTTCTCGAGGCGACAATTTTATAAAGAAGATATCAACTTTGCTTCTGAAGTGCCTGTACCCTATACGCCCGTTGCCATTCCCTGGTATGGGCGGGGAACTCCCTTGGGAATGGTCATGAATACTGGGTTCTACTTCTATGGCGATGAGGACGAAAATCGTTCGATGCAGGCATTGATTCTTCAGCCTGACATTGGATTGGGCCAGCCGGGGATAGCTACCCCCGTAAATGCCGGATTCGATGTAGCCGCCAATCTTTGCAATAGAACGCCGCCGTCCGAGTACTAGATCGAGCATTCCAATACGCGGTATTAGTGCCGGTGAAGTACGGGTTGGGAAATCGTGTGGATTGTCCCTGCGAGCGGAATCGGCGTCAGCGAGCGCCCACCGTCACAAATACCGGAACCAATTTCGACACAACGGTTGCCAACGACATCGTCGCGTTCAACGGTGCATCCGGAGTGATCACATCGGCCACGGAAACGCGACTGGTCGTCGTGGTGCCGAGCGCCGCGACAACAGGCCCGATTCAGGTAACCGTTGCAGGGCGATCTGTTCAGAGCTCTTCGGTTTTCACGGTAACGGAGCCACCGCCGCCAACGATTACAAGCTTCACGCCAGGGAGTGGCATCTATGGTGCCACGGTGACCATCTACGGCAGCAACTTCAATGCAGCGCTGTCCAACAATTCCTCAAGAGACTTCCCGTCAAGCCTGGGCAAGTGATGTCGTTGCCCTGAGCTTTCGGGCTTTTGCTGGTCATTGAATTGTTCCTTTGTTGCGTACTGCGTTGTCGTTGCGAGACGGGTGACAAAACGGTTGTCAGACTGCATTTCCTCAAACGGTCTTGTTGAGTCGATCGTGCTGACTCGGACCAGGGTATAAACCGCACCCGAAGACCTCATTCAATCATCGGACTGTCCGGTGCTCGGCGATCAACCGAAACACCTCGTGGACGTCCATCTAGTTGGTCAGGTTCTCTCCGGGGTGGTCTGACCCGTTGTCTACCGTGTCGCGCTGACGTTGAATCGAAACGTTCTTCTAGGCCGCATACACCTCATGGGTTTGCCGGTGCATCGGATCATTCAGGCAGGCATGAGCGTCGTAGTCGATATCGTACGCGAGGATCGCCCATATCTGCCGAGCATGTTTGTTGGCGATGGCCACGATCACCTTGCCAAAGGGCATGCGACCGTCGAGTGTGCGGATCCACAGTTGTTCGGGCGTGGCCTTCTCGGTCGCCACAGCCTTGGCACGCTGCAGACTGCTGCGTGCGCCCTGGATCAATAGCGTGCGCAGGTAGGCATCACCCGGCAACTGATTCCGCCCAACCGCGCATGCCCGCCGCTGGAATGCTGGATGGGAACCAAGCCCAACCACGCTGACATTTGCCGACCCTGCGTGAACGGGGTTGCCGACCGTCGCCACCACCGCATCGGCGGTAATGGGGCCGATCCCGACGCCTCGCAACCGCACACATCGGCTATCAGCTCGCGCGTGAGCCTCGATGCGTGCATCGCAGGTGTCGTGGTGCACGCGCAACGCCTGCTTCCAGTGATCCGCCAGATCGCGCAGCAATTCCTTGAATTCGGCAGGCAATCCGCGTTGCGTATCCAGATCCGCCAGCAATCGACGGAGCGCCGTGTCGTGTTGCTGCCCGTTGAAAATTGACCATAAATCGAGGGTTCTGCTCGCTGAAAATTGACCAGGGTGTTCTGACCTAACCTGCCGGCCTTTTGGACTGGCAGGGAGACGAGGTGCACACCATGGCAACGTACGCAAAGGTGCGACGGATGCGGCTCCGCGAGGGGCTGTCGATTAGTGAGATCGCCAGACGGACGAGTCTGTCGAGGAATACGATCAAGGCGTGGCTGCGGGAGTCGACCCGCAGTGAGATGAGCTACCGGCGCGAGGCGGGTCCGAAGAAGCTCGACGGGCATCGAGAGTGGTTGCGACAGGCGCTTGAGATCGATGCCCGTCGGCCAAGAAAGGAGCGGCGCACGGCGCTGCGGCTGTTCGCTCAACTGCAGGCGGAGGGCTTTGCCGGCAGCTACACCCGGGTCACGGAGGCGATCCGCGCCTGGCGTGCCGAGTCCGGCGCAGTGACGGCGCGCTCGGCCTTTGTGCCGTTGCGCTTCGAGTGGGGTGAGGCGTACCAGTTTGATTGGAGCGAAGAAGGCATCGTCATTGGCGGCGTCTGGCGCAAGGTGCAGTTGGCGCACATGAAGCTGTGCGCGTCACGGGCCTTCTGGCTGGTGGCCTACCCGGCGCAGAGTCACGAGATGCTGTTCGATGCACACCTGCGTTGTCTGACCGGGCTGGGCGGCATCGCTCGACGCGGCATCTACGACAACATGAAGACGGCAGTGGACCGGGTGCCGGGCCGCGGCAAGGCGCGGATCGTCAACGCGCGGTTTGCCGCCATGACGGCGCACTATCTGATTGATCCAGACTTCTGCAATGTGGCGTCGGGTTGGGAGAAGGGGCGTGTCGAGAAGGGCGTGCAGGACGCCCGCCGCCGCATCTGGCAGCGGGCGCAGGAGCAGCGCTTCTCCAGCTTTGCCGAGCTCAACGTGTGGCTGGCCACGGAGTGCATCGAAGGCCGCAGTGCCGCGCATCCGGACTTTCCGGGCATGAGCATTGCCGAGGCGCTGGAGCACGAGGTGCCGCACCTGATGCCGATGACGGCACCGTTTGATGGCTACATCGAATCACCCGCGCGGGTATCGAGCACCTGCCTGGTGTCGGCG
Source organism: Lysobacterales bacterium (assembly GCA_016721015.1). GTDB lineage: Bacteria > Pseudomonadota > Gammaproteobacteria > Xanthomonadales > Rhodanobacteraceae > Dokdonella. The sequence continues at coordinate 5,199 of JADKJL010000012.1, read as the reverse complement.
GCGCGCAATCGCTACTCGGTGCCCTGCGCTTTTGCGGGTCACCGGGTCAGCGTGCGGCTGTATCCGGAGCGCATCGTCATCGTGGGTGACCAGGAGGTCATCGCCGAGCACCCGCGGGCGACCGAGCGCGACCACGTGGTCTACGACTGGCAGCATTACGTGCCGCTGATCGCGCGCAAGCCCGGCGCGCTGCGCAACGGCGCGCCGTTTGCCGACATGCCGGAGCCGCTCAAGCGGCTCAGTCGTGCGCTGCTGCGTCGCGCAGGCGGTGATCGGGTGATGGCGCAGGTGTTGGCGGCGGTGCCACGGCATGGGCTGGAGGGGGTGCTGGTCGCTGTTGATCTCGTGCTCGAAGCAGGGCATCCCAGCGCCGAGCACGTGCTCAACGTCCTTGCCCGACTGAGTGAGGGGCCGCCACCGGAAGCGGTCCGCACATCGCTCGTTGTTGAAGAGCCACCGACCACCGACACCCGTCGCTACGACACCCTGCGCGAGGAGATGACCCATGTCTGACCTGATCACCGAGCTCAAGCAATTACGCCTGTACGGCATGGCCAGCAGCTATGCCGAGGTACTGCAGAACAGCGCCGGCGGCGGCACCGAACAGGCCGAGTGGCTGCTACGCCATCTGATCACCGCCGAGCAGACCGACCGCGGTCTGCGCTCGATCCGCTACCAGATGCATGCGGCCAAGTTCCCCGTGCATCGTGATCTCGCTGGATTCGAATTTGATCGGTCCAAAGTCGATCGCCAGCAGATCAGCGTGTTTGCTACCGCCGAGTTCACCGAGCGGGCCGAGAACATCGTCCTGGTCGGCGGCACCGGGACCGGCAAGACCCACCTCGCCACCGCGCTGGGCATTCAGGCGATTACCCGCCACGGCAAGCGAGTTCGGTTCTATTCCACCGTCGATCTGGTCAACCAGTTGGAGCAGGAAAAGGCGGCGGGCCGATCCGGTCGACTGGCCAACCAGCTCATGCATCTGGATCTCGTCATCCTCGACGAACTCGGCTACCTGCCGTTCTCGCAGGCCGGCGGCGCGCTGCTGTTTCATCTGCTATCCAAACTCTACGAGCACACCAGCGTCATCATCACCACCAATCTGGTGTTTGCCGAATGGGCCAACGTGTTCATCGACGCCAAGCTGACCACGGCGCTACTCGACCGACTGACCCACCACTGCCACATCGTCGAGACCGGCAACGAATCCTACCGATTCCACCAGAGCAGCGGCCAGGCCAAAGCCCGAATCAAGTCGCGTGAGCAGGCCAAGCAGCGAGCATCCAAGGAGGTGATCGAAGAACCCTTCTGATCCCCTCTGACCCACGCTCGGAGTTACACTCCGACCACGCCGAGGGAGCTCTCCCTCGGCCTTCATCCCTGGTCAATTTTCAACGAGCAGAGATGGTCAGTTTTCAACGAGCGCCAACAGCCGTGTCGCTCTGCGCCACGATTACGCCGAACTCGGCCAACAGGCCACGAACACCGGGCGCCGATGGCCAGCGGCCCGGGACTCGGCCTTGTGCCCTTCGCGTACCCTGCCCGGACAGGCGAACCTGCTGATCGACCTCCTTCACCGGCACAAAGCGCATGTTGCCCTTGCCGCGCCGCCGTGGCACTCGCCTCGGCATCGGCCTTGTCGTTCTTGGTCTTGCGTCCTTTGCGAAACGGCGTGACGAATTGGGGCCGCCCTGATGAGCGGCTGCAGGTTATACGCCTGGCAACGCCGCGCCCAATGATGCGCGCCGCTGCACGCTTCCATGGCCACCACTGTTCCGGCCGCAAGCTGCGAGAGCCAGAGCTCAAGCGCCTCGCGACGAAGATCCTGACGACGCAGCACCCGACCGCGTCCATCCACCTCGCAAATCGAAAACACGATCTTGGCCAGATCAACGCCCACGAGGCCTGCCGCCGCGGATATGGTATTCATGGAGACTTCCCCTTCTGTTGACGGTTGTGTAGAGCTACCATCATGGCACCTGGGTTCTTCGGGATCCTTGAGGCCGAAAGATGTGGGAAGTCTCTTTTTACTCAGTCAGTTTCAACGGCACGCCGGCGACCTTGACGTCCACGACGACGACCCAGTTGGTTGCCAATGTGCCCTCCTGGGCGACAACAGGTCCGATCCAGGTCAACGTACTTGGCAGGACAGCGACCAGCGCAACCAATTTTGTGGTGACATCGCCGTTGCCTGCACCGAATGTCTCGGGCTTTGCCCCGATGTCAGGGGTCGTCGGTATTCCCGTGACCATTACCGGGCAGGGGTTCAATACCGCCGCCATCACCAACAATATCGTCAGGTTCAACGGCATGCCTGCATTTGTCATGCAGGCAAACGCGACACAACTGGTAGCGCTAGTTCCGCAGGGCGCAACGACTGGGCCGATATCGGTGACAGTGTCTGGACAGACGGGTGTCAGTGCATCGTCCTTTACCGTAGTTCCAATCGGAACCGAAGCGGCCGAAGTGGCAATTGCCTCGGTTAGCGCCGAGCCCTCGATTGCGGGTCAGTCATTCACGATCCAGATCGCGGTGACGCCGGTCTCTCCGTCTGGTCCGACCCCGACCGGAGCGGTGACGGTCAGCGATGGTATCCATGGCTGCCTGATCGCCCTGCCGGCGACGACCTGCACGGCGATGCAGGCCGAGGTTGGCGAGACCACCTTGTTTGCCCGTTACACGGGTGATGAGACCTACGCGCCAGCCGATTCACCGAATTTCCCGCACATCACCAATCCGACAACATCGACCGAAATCTGCGGATTCGATCCACGCACGGTACCGAATGATCCGCCAGGATTTGTTCCCATAGGGCAATTGAGCGGCGCGGTATACACTGCGGGTCAGGCCCAAAATATTACGGGCAACGGATCATTGAACGTAACGATTGATTCTCCGGAAGAGGGATCCAGTTCGCCGGGCGATATTGTGGATGTGGTTGGTACATTCACCGGGCCGGTCAGCACCGGTATCACAATCAATGGCATACCCGCAAAGACCGTGAACGGCAGGTTCATGGTGCCAAATGTGCGATTGTCAAAAGCGAACACGCTCGACGCAGTCGCCACCACGCTACCGGGTTTGACGGCTACGGCATCAATCACCTTGAATCAAAGTGACGAGAAGCCCATCGTTCCGATCGATGTTGAGGGAGATCCCAAAGCTAAAATCGACTGCCTGGCATGCGGCAACGCAGAGTCGCTCATTTCATTCCATGCCGAACAACCGATTGGTATGGCGCCGGCGACTATTACATTTGATATCGAGCTGCACGAGAGTCTGGCCGGAAGCAACCTGCAAAGCATTCGAATCGACACAGATGGTGATGGTGTTTTCGACTTTACCTCGCCGTCGATTGATGAATTCCACGATCCTTTGGGTATTCCAAACCGGGTTTGTTCAAGGCGACACTTGAGGTCACGAGCAATACGAGACGGACCTATACCGTCACACAATGGGTGTTGATTCGCAGCACTGCAGTAGAACGAGGCATGCTCTGTGATGTCTATGGCTATGTCAAGAAAAAGCTCGTCGAAGCGGATGCAAGCGGGGCCGGGCTAGCCTACGATGAATCAGTTAGGCCCGCTACGTGGCGGCGTTTACGGCGCTCGGCACCAAACCTATGTCAACAGTCGCGACTCAACTCGGGACAATCGCCAGCGGTTTCATTGGGCCCGAATATGCTGAAATTCTCGTGATGCGTGACAACGCCGATCAGACCCGCAGTGGGTACCACATACAAATGGTTCAAGACGCCAATGGCGTCTGGCGCATTCAGGGAATGTAGGTCTATGGCTCGTATCATTCTCGGATTACTGATAATCCTGCTCATCGCGCCGTTCACGCCGCAGATTCCGGGCTGTATCACGACGCACAGGTCGAAATCAGGAAAAGTTGTCGACGTCGAAACCGGCAAGGGTCTTCCGAACGCCTTGGTAATTTCCTCTGCCAGATTCGTGTCCGATCCCGTGTTCTTTGGGCCGTCAGGAAACATGGTTCTGTACAACGTCATCGTACGTACCGACGCAGAAGGCCGATTCTCGATTCCATCAACCTGGTCTGATCTGTACATCGCCACGCCGGGAACGCATCCTCGCATTACTTGGGTTGTCACGGTGTTTGAACCGGGATATGCCGTCGTCGGCGATGAAAGCCTGGCTATACATGGACGACTATGGAATGCCGAGCTTCCTGCCGCGATCAACCGCACGGACACCGGAATTGTCGACTGCCGACCGGTGGCTGGGAAATCTCAGAATCATTCGAATGTTCAAGCCGACTCTCACGTTGAAGCAGGCGGCCTCCTACTACCACTCAGGTAAGGGAACAAGCAATCCATATTTCGATTCGACGCGACCGGACGACGTGGCGATACGCAAGAAGGGCTACGACCTGCTCGCCCCTGGGTGTGTTCGGAAGATCCCGATTCAGATCTGGATTACTCGACCGCAATGTCGGTCTATGGCTTTTCCTCGGTCAATCAGCGCGATTGAATTGCGCAAGAGATTGGGTCGAGAACATCAGAAGAGGTTGCGACAGGCCCAAATACCAGGCAGGGACGATGTGCAAGGATTATTACCAATGGAACTGGGGTGCCATGATGAGATACGCGCAAGTTTTGGTCGCCGCCCTATTGCTGGTTGCGAGTGCCTTAGTTGTCCGTTTGAAACCCAAGCGCATGCCTGATAATTTCGGGGGCCTACATACAACCTCGACCTTGTCACATTCAGGTGCAGACGTGTGGTGGCGCGACTGCTTGTTGACAGGCTTCATCCTTCTGATCCGTTCAGGCCTACTGGATTCAACAGCTTTCCCTCTATTTTCTGATCAAGGATTTCTTCCATAACCTGACGCCAATGCCTGTCATTCATCAACGGGTAGCGTTTGTTTGGGCTGCCAGTTGCACACAGCCGGCAGCTTCGAAAAGAGAGCCGAGTTCACGGAACTGTTTAGCTCGCAACCAAAACCTGTGGGTGGTACTCCTCTTTGAATCTCAGAAACTGGCTCGTTCGAGGGGCAATTCAGGGAGGACGACATGGGCCCCGGTCCGATGGGTCTCTTTGGAGTGCGTGGAGGTGCGTGCGCATCGCGCGCTCTGGCTGAGGACAGTTTGGATCAGCCGGGCTGGTTGGTTCGTCCGCTGAATCACTTCTACTGATCAGTTTATGATATTGGATTGACAACAGATCCATTAATTCA
>JADKJL010000011.1 GCA_016721015.1 Lysobacterales bacterium | reverse complement strand
CACGCTGGGTTTCATCGGCAAGTGGCGCCAGACCGAGGAGTCGTCGAGGATGATGAGATCAACGCGGAGCCCGGTTGCTTGTAGAACGCGCCTTTCTTGTGCATCGCGCTGGCGCAAACAGGTTCATCGACGAAAGGCGCGGCATGCGCAGATAACTTTACCCTTTTATCCTCGCGGCAAGCCCGTTGTCCGAGCGCACGGGCAAGATAGCTCTTGCCGACGCCCGTGGGCATGTGGCCAGCACATTGAGCCGCTCATCGAGGAAGGCAGGTGTGCCCGGTTTCGTCATCAGCGTGCGCTCAATGCCGCGCGGGGTGCGCAGATCCGAGGTCTTCAAGGCTGGCGCTCTGACCAAGCTTGGCCCAGCGCAGGCGTTGGGCGTAGCGCGCATTGGCACGCTCAGCCTGCTCGACATCAAGCATCAAAGGCAAGGCGGTCGCCGAAGTCAGGGGCGCGGATATCGGCGCAAAGTTCGTGCTGATCGAAGGCACGCGCCATGCCGCGCATGCCCAGATCAGTGAGGGGCCTGATGAAGCGGTTGGCTCAGCATGGCTCACCTGCAAACAGCGCATGGCCGCGAATGTTGGCGTGACGCAGTTTGGGCGGGGCCTTGGGCGTGGGTGGCGGCGTGGCGCGGATCAGATCGGTGATCGCACGGCAGCTGTAGGCTTTGAGCGTCAGCGCGCGCTGACAGGCCGCTTCAAGGCGTTCAGGGGCTGTAGTCCGCCAGACACCGCGGGATGCCCATGGCCGGGCGCGGGGTCTGCTCGCGATGCACCTTGCGATGGATCTGGGCGCCGATGACAGCGGCGGTCGCCTCACCGATCGCCAGTGCCCGTTATTTGTAGTTTTTCGTGCGAGTTCGGCAACGGCCCTGGTGTGCTGGCGGGCGCCCGATGTTTCTTGCTTCGTGGAATAATCTCCTTCCTTGTAGCCGGGCGTATGCGCAGCGACCAAATTGCCATGTGGTAAATCTCAACCAGATCACCGACACGCACATCCACGGTCTTGCCGATCGCGGTGTGTGGCACTGAACATGCGCGCTTGTCGTGTGCGACGTGGTAATCGACGTGAATTGGCACGCTTCCAGACGCCGTAGCTGTGGCGGCACTCGGGCAGCGCGCGCAGCACCTGGCGCTCCCCAATCAAGGCGCTGCGGCGCGAGCCTTCGCGTTTCTGGAGAAGTGTCGTTGAGTAGTTCAAGACGCTCACGGATCGCCGTGTTGAGTTCGGCCAACGAGAAGAACGATTGGCCGAACAGGCGCGCCAGGATTTGCCGCTGCACCTGCAACACGCCGTTCTCGACTTTGGCCTTGTCATCGGGTGTGCGCACCCGTGCCGGCACCACGGCGACACCATAGTGCGCCGCCCACTCGGCATAAGCACGATTGATCTCCGGCTCGTAGCGGTGCGGCTTGGTGACGCCGCTCTTGAGGTTGTCGGGCACCACGATCTCGGGCACTCCGTCAAAGTACTCCAGGGCACGGGTGTGGGAGCCCAGCCAGTCTGGCGAGGCCTGCGTCCACGTGGCCTCGGCATACAGCGCATGCGAATAGCCCAACGCGGCCACGAAAACCTGTGCCTTGCGTACCTGGCCGGTGTGTCGATCAATCACCTCGGCGGTGAGGCCCGAGTAGTCGACGAACAGTTTCTCGCCGGGCTGGTAGACCTGTCGCATCACCGCCGCATCCGGCCCTACGAATGCACCCCAGCGTGCGCAGAACTGCGGCGTAGGACAACGCCGCCTCACCGTGCTCCAAGGCGTAACCTCCCACAGCAATTTGCGTGAGTTGGCGGATGTCACGTTGCAGTGCCTCGAGCTGGCGCGCCAGCTCCGCCAACTTTGGCGCTGACACTGGCGGTGAGTTGTTGTTGCGCTTCATGGATGCGGGAGCCTCGGGGCCGAGTATCTGGTTCTTCCATTTGTACAACGTCGGCCTGCACACGCCTAATTTTTTTGCGACTGCTTGTGCGCTTGCAGGTCGAGAGCAAAGCTCTAAGACTCCGGTCAGTTTCATTGAATCGGAGTACTTTGGCCACCCAACGCTGCCAACCATGGCTTTCCTACTCTGAGGAAACGCCTCACGAACCCAATCGGTCATTGTCCCACGGCTGGGGTAACCCAGCGCTCGTATGGAGGCAGCGATGGATCGGTCGAGATTGATAAAGTGGCCAACTGCCGCCGCCTTCTGCGCATTCGAATACTTGGGTTTCCGGCCTGAATAGCCCACCGGCAAATCGAGCCGCTTCTCGTACTCCCGATGCCAACCCTTCAAGGCATTCTTGGTTGGGTAACCCAACTGACGGATGGTTGGCCTAACGCGTTTTCCGAGCTTGATGTACAACTCGACCGCTCGAATCCTGTCTTCGTACGAATACATGAACTACCTCCTAGTAGTCCAAGTTATTGTCCGCACCCCCAGATGGTCAGTTTTCAACGGGCAGCAACAGCCGAAACCCTTTCCACTATTGGCCAAACCCCGCCATCTCGTCCGCGAACAAGTACGAATTTATGGTCATATGAAAAAGCTTAAGTAAGCGCCATTCGAGTCTGGCGCCATTGATCCCATCTTTTGTTTCAGCGAATTCAGAAGAAATCGAATCCATTTGCGAAAATCGAATCTCGATTGATGGTTCCGATGGATGAATCACTGGCGGGCGTAACAGCATATTGTGTGCTGAGGCGAACCGATGCAGAACTGTCGCCGGCGCTGGGGCTGAGCAAGTCAGGCCGACCATCTCGATTGACGTCCAAAACCTCTACAGAGCTCGGGCTATCACCCATACTGAAATTCGTTTCGAAACCTATTGAAGGAAACATATCACCAGCATTTGTAGAGTTGGCTAGCAAGGTGATTGTGTTGTTTCCGGGATTCGATATGAGTATGTCCGGCTTCCCGTTTCCGTCCATATCACGCAAGACAAGAAAAGCACCCATGCTGGCGTTGACGTAGGCATCCCAATGTTCTGCAAAAGTCGGAATTGGCGAGCCGACAACCGTGTTGTTTAACAATACAGACACGGTGGTCGATCCAAACTCACTCAAGTTGAGCGATACAATATCGCACTTGCCATCGCCGTTAATGTCCGAAGCGGCGACTACCGCCGGGCCTGTTCCGACATCAGATGAACTTTTTTGACTGAATGCGGGAATGAGAGCTCCAAGAGAGGTGACGTTAATGTAAATGGACACAGTGTTTTCATCGCGATTCGCGACAACCACGTCCAATCGCTCGCTGCCAGCGAAGTTACAAGTGGCTATTGATGTCGGATACGCGCCGGTAGCGAACGCCATAGGGCTTGTGAACTGAATACCAGGCGTTCCTGGGATACTCGTATTCGTTAGCACGGAAAATGTGTTGCTTGTCGCATTTACAACGGCAAGGTCGGTCTTTCCGTCGGAGTTCAGATCTGCCCCAACCATCGAAAATGGCATTTGGTTGCTGGCAAATCTGCTCTCAGCCAGGAACGCTAGTTTGCTGCCTCCTGGTCCGCTGTCATTCTCCAGAATGGAGATAGAGTCATCTCCCCTGTTTGCCACAGCGAGATCATTTCGACCATCGTTGTTGAAATCCGACGCTACCAAATGGTGAGGATTGGGTCCGACACTGAATGACTGGCGAGGCAGAAACTGAGATTCCCGAGCACCGAAACCCGTTGAATTCACGAGTGTCGACACCGTCCCATCTGCGGGATTTGAAAGCACGACATCAACAGTCCCGTCGCCATTCAGGTCGACTCCCGATGCCATGAATGGTGCATTCCCTCCAAGCAATGCATTCCTGCTTGAAAAATTCAATACGGCACGGGGAGCCGGAGTCTGATTGACCAGGACTGACAGAGAATTCAAGCTCAAATTGGCTACGACAACATCAATCTTTCCGTCGCCATTGAAGTCTGCACTGTCAACAGCCACCGACAAGGCTCCAGCGGGAAATTGAATTGGCGAAGCAAGTTGAGGAAGGTCGAGTGCTGGATTCGTCACATTCGCCAAAACCGAGATGAAGTTGGAACTTCCTGCAACAACTAGATCGCCCTTGCCGTCTCCATTGACGTCCGCCAACGAGAACGAATCTGCCGCGACGCCTACGGCAACTTGAGGCGCTGCTGCCAATTGTAGCCCTCCTGCCATTGCACCCACATTTCTAAGCAATGAAACCTTACCGCCATAGACTCCAGCAAGAATGTCCGTTCGTCCGTCGCCGTCTATGTCAGAAGCAATCAGCCCCATCGCAGAATCACCAACTGAAAATATCTGTTGTGAATTAAAGCTGGGAACGTTGCTACCCTGATTTGTACTACCCATCAATACGGACACGGAATTGCCCGCATAGTTTGCCGTTGCCACATCTGGCTTTCCGTCCCTATCGAAGTCACCAATCGCGACATGAATGGGAGTGCTTCCCACCGAAAAATCAACCCGGGCGGCAAATGAGGGCGCACCTCCCAAGGCCGATGTGTTTAGAAAGACAGAAACAGAATTTCCATACGCGTTGGCAACAACCAAATCCGGTTTTCCGTCTCCGTTGAAATCAGATGATGCGACTGCGTGCGGCCCAAGACCACTAGCGAATGTCTGCTGAGGGAGGAAGGAAATCGTGTCGGAACCGGGAACAGTTGAATTAATAAGTATTGAAATGTTATTGTTATTCTCATTTGTAACCACAACATCACGCATGCCGTCCAGATTGAAATCTGCAGATGCAATGGAGTATGTGTCTGAACCCGTCAGAAAATCTTGAGGTGGCATGAAGGTAATGGTGGAGCTACCTGGTATCGTCTTATTCACTGCGACGGCCACTTTGTTTTGCCCATTCGACTCTCCAGATAGCAGATCCGGCTTGCCATCAGAATTGAGGTCGACTGCAAGTACGGAGTATGGATATTGCGCAATCGGAATTTGCTGGGGAGCTGAAAATTTCAGCGTTGGGCCGACACCAACAGCCCAGACTTGTAATTCAAACGACCTAGGAGGTCCGGACGCCTGGCCGGGAAGGATAGGAACGGGGAGGAATATTCCGGGAGAATTTTCGACGAGAGTCGCGACGCCTGTCGTTGACAGGTAGTCTGTCCCTGCAATTGCGGTTCCATCCAAAGTTTTGTAATTAAGAAATAAATTGTAGCTGGCGTCGCCATAGCGAATCAGCGGGAAATACATCGATTGGGTCTCGCTTGTTGCAGTTATCTGCGAGTCAAAAGCTACCAGCTGCGAAGGGCTGGCCCGGAGCGATGGGGACGCGAAAAGAAGAATGGTCGCGACAAGAAACCAAGCATGCACAGCGTTTTCAGAAACGTCCGTCCGTTGCGCGTCCATTCAGTCCTGCTCTCCACGAAGATTTATTGCGCTCTTTGTAACAGTGAGATAGATCCGCGTAAAGCTATTCTCCAACCTTAACGCCTCCGCCGTCCGAGTTGCGGCGCCCTGCCGACCCGCATGGTTCGGGATCCTGCGGTGCGCTTCCGCGCAAGGCCTTGGTCGAGACGCAAACCGCCCAAATCCCACCAGAGACGGCAGCGCCAAAGAAGCACGGCGCGGGTCACGAGAATGCCGACATATCGAGGACCAAACGTCGCAACGCGTGGCAGATTGCACCGACTCCCTTACAATGAGTCCGTTTTGCCATCCTCCGGAGCGCCCCATGTCAGCGATCAAGCATCACCGCATCCTTTTGAAGCTGTCCGGTGAGGCCCTGATGGGGGAATCCGATTACGGGATCGATCCGAAGGTGATCGGGCGGCTGGCGCGCGAGATCCTCGAAGTGCGCAATGCCGGGGTGCAGGTGGGCGTGGTCATCGGCGGTGGCAACATCTTCCGCGGTGCCGGTCTGGCCGCTTCGGGCATGGACCGGGTCACCGGCGACCACATGGGCATGCTGGCAACCGTGATCAACGCATTGGCCATGCAGGATGCCATCGAGCGAGCCGGTGGCTCGGCGCGCACGATGAGTGCGATCAAGATCAACGAGGTTTGCGAGGATTTCATCCGTCGCCGCGCGATCCGGCATCTTGAGAAGAATCGCGTGGTGCTGTTCGCGGCCGGCACCGGCAACCCGTTTTTCACGACCGATTCGGCGGCGGCCTTGCGCGCGATCGAGATTGGCGCCGATTTGTTGCTCAAGGCGACCAAGGTTGATGGCGTGTACACGTCAGACCCGGCCCGAAACCCCAATGCGACGCGCTACGAGCACCTCAGTTACGAAGAGGTGATCCAGCGCAACCTGCAGGTCATGGATACCAGCGCCATTGCGCTGTGTCGCGACCACAAGATCCCGCTGCGCATCTACAACATGTCGCGCGAGGGCGATCTGATGCGGATCATGCATGGCGAACAGATCGGCACCCTGGTCAGCGAGGCGGGTTGATTCTTGAGCTTCCGGCGTTTGGGGAAGATCGCACCCTGGGCGGCATGACGGAAGATTCATTCCCGCTGCGGGGTATAGGCATCTTGGCAAGCAGATTGGAATGCATCGCGACTGAAGTCGCTCCCACGAAAGACAGGGCATCGTTGCTTGCTTCATCTTCGGGCTCTTTCCGGCGACGCTCCTTCCGTCAACGTGACGAAGTGCATCGGGCATGAAGGCCTCTCCCACGACAAGCCGATTCCGTGCGCGGGCTTCGATGGCTGTCCCGGCGGTTCTGCTTCGTTGCTGGTGCCGCTGCTATACTTCGCGGCCATTCGCATTGCACCACGGGTGACCGAACCATGCTGGAAGACATCAAGAAAGATGCGCAGACGCGCATGACCAAGAGCGTCGAATCGCTGCGTCAGGATCTCACCCACCTGCGCACCGGGCGCGCCAGCGTCGCCCTCGTCGATCAACTGATCGTTCCCTATTACGGCTCCGATGTGCCCTTGACCCAGGTCGCCAATGTCGCGGTGGCCGATGCGCGCTCGCTGACCATCACCCCGTTCGAGAAGCCGATGGTGGCGATCGTCGAGAAGGCCATTCTCGGCTCGAACCTCGGTCTGACCCCGACCACGGTCGGCCAGGTCATTCGCATCAACCTGCCGGCCCTGACCGAGCAGCGCCGCAAGGAACTGTCCAAACAGGTCGCCGGCGAAGGCGAAAACGCCAAGGTCGCGATTCGCAACATCCGCCGCGATGCCATCCATCACATCAAGGAACTGCTCAAGGACAAGCAGATCAGTGAGGATGAGGAGCGTCGCGCCGAGGACGAGGTGCAGAAGCTGACCGACAAGTTCGTCAAGGATGTCGACGGCGTGGTCAAGAACAAGGAAGACGAATTGATGGCGATCTGAGCCGTCGATCCGTCTGCCGCCACAACATGAGTACCCGTCCCGCGAGCGCAGACACCGTGCGCGCGCCGCAGCACCTTGCCATCGTCATGGATGGCAACGGGCGCTGGGCCGAGAGCCGCCATCGTCCGCGCAGCTTTGGTCATCGCGAGGGCCAGAAGGCACTGCGTTCGACGGTCGAGTACTGCCTGCGCCGTGGCATCAAGGCGTTGACCCTGTTCGCGTTTTCGAGCGAAAACTGGAAGCGGCCGGAAGATGAGGTGGGCGCCCTGATGAGCCTGTTTCTCAAGGCGCTGGATCGGGAGGTCGACGAGCTGCACGGCCATGGCGTGCGCATCGAGTTCATCGGTGATCTGTCGGCGTTCTCGCCCGAATTGCATGCACGCATGCTCAAGGCGATGGAGAAGACGCGGGCGAATACCGCCCTGCTGGCAAATGTGGCGGTCAATTATGGTGGCCGCTGGGATATCGCCAACGCCGCACGCATGGCCGCCGAAGCGGTCGCCCGCGGTGAAATCGAGGCGGCGGCGATCAACGAGAACCTGCTTGCGCGCTGGTTCGCCCTCGCCGGGCAACCGCCGGTCGACCTTTTCATCCGCACCGGCGGGGAGTTGCGCATCAGCAATTTCCTGCTCTGGCAGCTCGCCTATGCGGAACTGGTTTTCATCGATACGCTATGGCCTGATGTCGACGCCGCCGTGCTCGATCACTGCGTCAACGAATTTTCGCGTCGCGAGCGTCGCTTCGGCCAAACTTCCGCCCAGGTGGTCGCCGATTCCGGTCAGGGAGTTGCATGAAACAGCGAATCATCACCAGCCTGATCCTCGCGCCGATCGCGATCGCCTTCATCCTGTTGTCCTCGACGCCGCTGTTCGCCGGCCTGCTGGCTCTGGTCTGGGCGGCGGCGATGTGGGAATGGACGCGGCTGATCGGCATGCAGCAGCACCTGGCACGCGCAAGCGCCGTCGTGCTGACCCTCCTGATGATGGCTGGCCTCTGGCTGCTTCGCGGCCAGCCCGCGTGGTGGCTGTGCATCGTCATCGGCGTGGCGTGGTGGCTGGTTGCGCTGTGGTGGATGCGCGGATTCTCGTTTGCGGCATCACCGAACCCGCGCAATGTCGCGATCAAGCTGGTCGCCGGATGGCTGGTGCTGGTGCCCAGCTGGACCGCCCTCGTGCAGATCCATGATGCGCCCGGTGTCGGCGGAGTCTGGGCCCTGTATGCCTTGTTCGTGGTCTGGGCCGCCGATACCTTTGCCTATGTGTTCGGCAGCCGCTGGGGTCGCAACAAGCTGGCCCCGCGGATCAGCCCCGGCAAGACCCTCGAAGGAGTCTGGGGTGCCCTGCTCGGCAGCGGCTTGATTGCCTTGATTGGCGGCTGGTGGATTGGTGCTCGCGGCGTGGCGCTGGCCCTGCTCGTCGTGCTCGGCCTGCTTTGCGTGGTCTGGTCGATTCTTGGTGACCTGTTCGAGAGCCTGATGAAGCGCCAGGCCAACGTGAAGGATTCGGGTGCATTGTTTCCGGGCCATGGTGGCTTGCTCGATCGCCTCGATGGCGTATTCGCCGCGATGCCGATGTTCGCCCTCGGCAAACTGCTGATCGACCTTTTCGTTCCAGCATGATGCGCATCGCCCTCCTTGGCGCGACCGGCTCGATCGGCGCGAGCACGCTGGATGTCGTCCAGCGCCATCCGGAGCGGTTCCGCATCACCGCGCTGTCGGCGCACCGCAATGTCGATGCATTGGTCGCCTTGTGCCGGCAGTGGCATCCCGAAATCGCGGTGATTGCCGATCCAGCGCTTGAGCGGGAACTGGTCGATCGCCTCAGATCCGCCGGGGTGGATGCCCGCGTGTTATCGGGCTCGCAGGGTTTGATCGAAGCGGCGCAGGGCAGTCATGCCGATTGCGTCGTCGCCGCAATCGTCGGTGCGGCCGGTCTCGAATCGACCCTGGCCGCGGCGCGCACCGGCAAGCGCCTGCTGCTGGCCAACAAGGAATCGGTGGTGATGGCCGGCAGCTTGCTGCGCGCCGCGCTCGATCAGGGCGGCGGCTTGCTGTTGCCGCTCGATTCGGAACACAACGCGGTGTTCCAGTGCCTGCCGCGCGAGCGCCGCGATCTCGCCGAATGTGGCGTGCGCCGGATCCTGCTGACCGCCTCGGGCGGTCCATTTCGAGGGCGCACGCGCAGCGATCTGGCGGCGGTGACGCCAGACATGGCCTGCGCGCATCCAAACTGGAGCATGGGTCGAAAAATTTCAGTCGATTCAGCGACCCTGATGAACAAGGGGCTCGAAGTCATCGAGGCGCATTTCCTGTTCGATGCGGCGGCGGCCGACATCGAGGTCGTCGTACACCCGCAAAGCATCGTCCATTCAATGGTCGAATATCACGATGGCTCGGTGCTGGCCCAGCTCGGCAACCCGGACATGCGCACGGCGATCGCCTACGCCCTGGCCTGGCCGCAACGCATCGATGCCGGTGTGGCGGCGCTCGATCTGGTCCGGATCGCCCGGCTTGGATTCGAGGCTGTCGATCGGGCCACCTTCCGCTGTCTGGATCTGGCCTATCAGGCACTTGCCAGCGGCGGCAGCGCGCCGACAACCCTGAATGCAGCCAATGAGGAAGCGGTCGCGGCATTTCTGGATGGCCACCTGCCGTTTCTCGCCATCGAGACCGTCATCGAGGCCTGCCTGGAACGCGTGCCGCTGGGCACGGTCAACGATTTGCCGGGCCTGCTTGACAGTGATTTAACCGCGCGACGCGAAGCACAACGTATCATTGCCCGTCTGGCGGCATGATTATCGAGATGTTGGAATGAACGAGTTTTTCGGATCCGTGTGGTGGCTGCTGGTCACCCTCGGCCTGCTGGTCACCTTTCACGAGTTCGGCCACTTCATCGTCGCCCGCCTGTGCGGGGTCAAGGTACTGCGCTTCTCGGTCGGCTTCGGCAAGCCGCTGTGGATGCGCCGTGACCGCCATGGCACCGAGTTCGCCATCGCCGCGATCCCGCTCGGCGGCTACGTGAAGATGCTCGACGAGCGTGAAGGCGAAGTCGCCCCGGAAGAACTCGACCAGGCGCACAACCGCAAGCCGGTCGGCCAGCGCATGGCGATCGCCGCCGCCGGCCCCGCGTTCAACCTGATCTTCACCGTGTTCGCGTTCTGGCTGATGTTTGTGGTTGGCAAACCCGATTACCTGCCGATCGTGGCTGCACCCACCGGCGTCGCCGCCGAGGCCGGCATCGAAGCCGGCGACCGCATCACCGCCATCAACGGGGCGCCCATCGATTCGTGGAGCAAGGCGATCCAGAAGCTCGGCGAGAACGCGGTCGGTCGCTACGACACCCCGGTCGAGGTACAAACCGCTCTCGGCACGGTTGCCACGCGGACGCTGGCTTTCAGCAAGCTGCCGGCGACGATTGCCGAAGCCGAGTTGTTCGATCGCATTGGTTTGAGCCTGCAACCCCGCAAGCAGCCCGCGATCATCGGCCGGATCAGCGACGACATGCCCGCCGCTGCGGCTGGGCTCAGATCGGGCGACCGCATCCTGCGCATCAATGGCCAGGAAGTCGCATCGTTTGCGGATATCGAGTCGCTGGTGCCCGAGCAGGCGGCCCGGAATCCCGCACTCGACCTCGTCATCAAGCGCGGCGAGGAGCAGCTCGACATCAAGCTCAAGGCCCGGGAAATCACGGCCGCCGACGGGAAATCCCGCTTCGTGATCGGCATCGCCAGCACTGACAGCCACGACGCCACCCTCAAGTACGGACCGCTCGACGCGATTCCGCAGGCTTTCGCGGAAACCTGGGATGTCACCAAGAGCTCGCTCGGCATGATCAAGATGCTCGTGGTTGGCCGGGCCAGCCTGGACAACCTGTCCGGCCCGATCACCATCGCACGCTTCGCCAATGGGTCGGCCCAGTTGGGCCTCGCCTGGTTCCTCGGTTTCCTCGCCCTGATCTCGCTGTCGTTGGCGATCATCAACCTTTTGCCTATCCCGATCTTGGACGGCGGGCACCTGCTGTATTACCTTATCGAACTGATCAAAGGCAGTCCGGTGAGTGAACGCAGCCAGATTGCAGGCCAGTATGTCGGCCTGATGATGCTGGTGGCCCTGATGGGGCTGGCGTTCTACAACGATATTCTTCGGCTCATCCACTGAGCCGGTTCTGCCCAACAACAACGGAAGCGGTGTGCCCTCGCCGCCAGCCGCCCCTGCCTCAATGGAAGTGACGATGAAGCGTATCGCCGCCCTGCTCTTGCTCGCCTGGCTCAGCACCCAGAATGCCTTCGCCTTCGACAGCTTCAAAGTGTCGGATATCCGCATCGACGGCCTGTCGCGCATCGCGCCCGGCACGGTGTTTACCTACCTGCCGATCGAAAAAGGCGATGTACTCACCCCGGAGCGCGCCGAACAGGCGATCCGGGCGTTATACAAGACCGGTTTCTTCAACGATGTGACCCTCGATCGACAGGGTGACATCCTCGTCGTCAACCTGGTCGAGCGTCCCTCGATTTCAAAGGTATCGCTACGCGGCAACAAGGATCTCAAGGAAGAGGATCTGCGCAAGGGACTCAAGGGCATCGGCCTCGCCGAAGGCGAGACTTTCGACCGCCTCAAGCTCGATTCGGTGCAGCAGGAGCTGACCCGTCAGTACTACAACCGGGGCAAGTACAACGTCTCGGTGAAGACCGCCGTGGTCAACCTCGACCGCAATCGCGTCGAAGTGGCGATCAACATCGTCGAGGGCAAGCCGGCCAAGATCAAGCATCTGAACATCGTCGGCAACGAGACGTTCAAGGCCAAGAAGATCCGCGACGACTTCCAGTCCGACACCAGCAACTGGACATCGTGGTACTCGAAGGATGATCAATATTCGCGCGAGAAGATGTCCGGTGACCTCGAGCGCCTGTCTTCGTTCTATCTCGATCGCGGCTATGTGGATTTCGCGGTCGATTCGACCCAGGTCTCGATGAGCCCGGACAAGCGCAAGATGTATGTCGTCGCCAACATCAAGGAAGGCGAGGTCTACACCGTCACCGATATCAAGCTCACCGGCGACCTGATCCTCAAGGATGAAGACCTGCGCAAGCTGCTCTCGATCAAGCCCGGCGAGATCTTCTCGCGGCGCAAGGTCGAGCAATCCTCCGATGCGATCAGCGCGGCACTGGCGAACATCGGTTACGCCTTTGCCGAGGTCAATCCGGCTCCCGAGATCAATCGCGAAAAGCGCGAGGTCGGCCTCAATTTCCAGATCAATCCGGGCAAGCGTGTCTACGTGCAGCGGATCACCTTCAAGGGCAACCTGCACACCGAGGATCAGGTCATTCGCCGCGAGATGCGCCAGCTCGAAGGAGCCTGGTATTCACAGGCCGCGATCGATCGCTCGAAGATCCGCCTGCAGCGCCTCGGCTATTTCAAGACGGTCACGATCGATACGCCGCGCGTGCCGGGCCAGGAAGACCAGGTCAATATCGATGTGACGGTCGAAGAGCAGCCCTCCGGCAGCTTCACCTTCGGCATCGGCTATTCGCAGGTGCAGGGTCTGATCACCAGCATCGCCCTGCAGCAGAACAACTTCTTTGGCACCGGCGACCGGGTCGGCCTGACCGTGCAACGCAGCTCGTATCTGAAAACCTACAGCATTTCGTATTTCGAGCCCTACCTGACCGATTCCGGCATCGGCCTTGGCTACGACCTCAGCCATCGCGAACTCGATTCAGGCCAGGCCAACATCGCCAACTACCTGACCAATTCGGACAATTTCAGCACCTACATCGGCCTGCCACTGACCGAAAGCGACACGCTGAACACGCGCATCGGGCTGAGCCGGACGACCATCCAGACCTTCATCGGATCGACCCCGCAGGAGTTCATCAACTACCTGTTCGCACTCAACCACAACACCTTCCATACCGCCAGCCTCGAGCTGTCATGGGCGCATGACACGCGCAACAAGTTCTACAACCCGACCCGGGGTTCACTGCAGACGGCTTCGTTTGAAACCACCCTGCCCGGCTCGACAGTCGAGTATTTCAAGTTCCGCTACCTGTATTCCAAGTACATTCCGCTGACTGAAAAACTGACCCTGTTTGGCAGCGCCTCGCTCGGCTATGGCGGCAGCTACAACGGTGTCTACCGAACTGCAGTCGATTACGGCCAGGATCCACCGATCGTCAGCGAATATGGTGCGCGCGGCCTGCCGTTCTTCGAGAATTTCTTCGCCGGCGGCAGCTCCGATATCCGCGGCTTCCGCGACAACACGCTGGGTCCGTACGATACCACCAGAGGCTTTCGCCAACCGCTCGGCGGCGCATTCAAGACCGTGGCCACGGCCGAGGTCATTTTCCCGACGCCCTTCGTCAAGGAAAACGACAATACGACGCGCCTGTCGTGGTTTGTCGATGTCGGCAACGTGTTCAAGGACTACAACGCCTGGAATGCCAAGGATTTGCGCGCATCGACCGGCCTGTCATTCCAGTGGCGGGCACCGATCGGACCCATCGTCATCAGCATCTCCAAGCCTCTGCGCAAACAGGATGGTGACGATACGGAGTCGATCCAGTTCTCGTTCGGGCCACAGTTCTAGACTGCCGGGGCTGGCCTGCGGCACGAGTCGGATCACAAGGATATCGGGAGAACGGGCTTGGCCGGTGGACTGCTTCATCCTATCCTGCCCATTCAGGATCAGACGAGAACGATCGGGGAACAGCACGAGCTGCGGCCGGAGCAAACCGCTCCGGCTTCGCACGCGGGTTCCGCCCCGATTGTTTCGACTGGTTGCCGATGGGTGGGACGCTGAACGGGTCGGACAGGTGAAACAGGCCAATCGTGCAATCAGGATCACCGTCTCGCGCGCGCTGCTGACCGCCTTGCTGATGACGTCATCCTTTTCGCTGACGGCCCAGCCGGCGGCGATGCGCATCGGTTATGTCGACATGAAGCGCCTGCTCGACAACGCGCCGCAGGTGATTGCCGGGCGCCAGAAGCTTGAGCGCGAATTCGCTCCACGCGACAGCGAAATGAGCGCGGAGGAAACGCGACTGGCGACGATGCGCTCACGCTACGAGCGCGACAATACGAGCATGGATCGTGCTGACGCCGAGAGCCTGCGCCGCGAAATCGATGCGCTGGATCGCTCGATCAAACGCAAGCGCGATGCCCTGCGCGCCGAACTGAAATCGCGCAGTGACCAGGAGCTCGATCGAAGCTGGCGCGAGATCAACAACGCCGTGATCGAGTTCGCCCGTGAACAGGGCATCGATCTGATCGTGCCCAGCCCGGTGGTATACGCGAGCCAGCGCATCGATGTCACCGATCAGGTACTCGAACGATTGAAAAGCAAGCTCGGCAAGCCGGTGAACACGCCTTGACGCTGGCGATCGCACTTGGCGAAATCGCCACGCGCTTCGATCTCGAACTGCGCGGCGATGGAACACGCATGATCGATGGCGTCGCCACCCTCGCCAATGCCGGCCCCGGCCAGCTCGGCTTTCTCGCCAATCTGCGCTATCGCGGGCAACTGGCGACGACCCGGGCCGGGGCGGTGGTCGTTCGCAGCGCCGATCTGGATGCCGCTGCGGCGGCCTGGCCCAGCCTGCTGGTTGCAAAGGATCCGTATGTCGCCTTCGCGCGGATTGCCGGATTGTTCGAGCCCCGTGCCGAGACACGACCCGGCATCCATCCGAGTGCCGTGATCGAGCCGGGCGCACGCGTCGCGAAAACCGCTTCGATCGGCCCGCATTGCGTGATCGGCGCCAATTCGGTAATCGAGGATGGGGTCGAGCTGGGTGCGCATGGATACGTCGGCCCCGATTGTGTGATTGGCGCCGGTTCCCGTCTGGCCGCGCGCGTCACCCTGGTTTGCCGTGTTCGCCTGGGCCAACGCGTATTGATCCATTCCGGCGCGGTACTCGGGGCGGATGGATTCGGACTCGCCTTCGATCACGACCACTGGATCAAGGTGCCCCAGCTGGGCGGCGTGCGTATCGGCGACGATTGCGAGATCGGCGCCAACACAACGATCGATCGCGGCGCGCTCGATGACACCGAGCTCGAAGCCGACGTGCGGCTCGACAACCAGATCCAGATCGCCCATAACGTTGTCATCGGCGCGCATACCGCGATTGCCGGCTGCGCCGCCGTGGCTGGCAGCACCCACATCGGCAAATACTGCCTGATTGGCGGCGGGGCTGGCATAATTGGTCATTTGACGATCGCGGACAAGGTGACGATCACGGCAATGAGCCTGGTCACCCACTCGATCCGTGAATCCGGTGAGTACTCGTCAGGTACACCGATCCAGGAAAGTCGACTGTGGCGGCGCAATGCAGCGCGCTTCAAGCATCTGGATGAACTGGCGCGGCATGTTGCCGACCAACACAAGGGAACCCCGCATGAATGATCCGAATCCGTCGCCCGAGCAAACTCCGATCGACGTCCGGCGCATCGCCCAGCTGCTGCCCCACCGCTTTCCGTTCCTGCTGATCGACCGCGTCACCGCCTGGGAGCCCGGCAAGCGCCTGACCGCGATCAAGAATGTGACCTACAACGAACCGTTCTTCCAGGGTCATTTCCCGGGCAACCCGGTCATGCCGGGCGTGCTCGTCATCGAGGCATTGGCCCAGGCTTCGGGTACTCTCGTGCAATTGTCGGTGACCAAGGATCCGAGCCAGCCGGCGCTGTTCTATCTGGTCAAGATCGACAAGGCCCGCTTCAGCCGGGTGGTCGTACCTGGCGACCAGCTCGTACTTGAGGTCGAGCAGAAACGCATGCTGCGTCGCATGGGCCTGTTCTGGGGCCAGGCCAAGGTCGATGGGGAAGTGGTCGCCGAAGCGGAACTGCTCTGCGCCGAGCGGAGGGAAGGATGATCCACCCCACCGCCTTGATCGATCCGGGCGCGCGGATCGGCGAGAACGTCAGCATCGGTGCCTACAGCATCATCGGCCCCGACGTCGAAATCGGCGAGGGCACGACGATCGGCCCGCATGTCATCATCGAGAGCAACACCCGCATCGGCAAGGACAACCGCATCTGGCAATTCGCCTCGCTCGGTGCCGCGCCACAGGACAAGAAGTTCCATGGCGAGACATCGCGCCTGGAAATTGGCGATCGCAATGTCATCCGCGAGTTTGTCTCGTTCAACCGCGGTACCGAGGACGGCGGCGGTGTGACCCGGATCGGCAACGACAACTGGTTGATGGCCTATGTGCATATCGCGCATGACTGCGTGGTCGGCAACAACGCGATCTTCTCGAACGCCTCGTCACTGGCCGGTCATGTCACGGTCGACGACTGGGTCATCCTCGGCGGCTTCACCCTCGTCCATCAGTTCTGCCAGGTCGGCGCGCATGCCTTCACCGCGATGGGCGCGATCATCAATCGCGACGTGCCGCCCTACGTGACCGTGGCCGGCAGCTTCGCCGAACCCAAGGGCATCAATTCCGAAGGCCTGCGCCGGCGCGGTTATTCGCAGGAGCGCATCATGTCGATCAAGCGCGCCTATCGAACCTTGTACAACTCCGGCCTGCCGCTGTCGGAAGCCCGCTCCGAGCTCGCCCGCGCCGCCGAAGCGGCCCCGGACGTCAAGCTGATGATCGATTTCATTGAACGCTCTCAACGCTCGTTGGTGCGTTGAGGGCCGGGAATGGGGAGTAGGGAGTGGGGAGTGGGGAGTGGGGAGTGGGGAGTGGGGAGTGAGGAGTGGGAAGTGGGGAGTGGCGACATGCGAAACACATTTCGCCGCAACCTGCAGGAGCCCCTTCAGGGGCGAGCATTGCGGCGATACGAAGTGATCGCTCGCCCGTGAACGGGCTCCTGCAGAAATTGCCCTCCGAAACGGTTGGCGCTTGGCGGAATGAGCGTCGCGACTTTCGACATGTTGTCCACGCCGTTATCCGGTTTTTGCGATATCCGCAGGTATCCTTGAACTGCTTTTCCCGCTGACTGCTAACGGCTTTCCGCTGACGTGCCCACTCCCCATTCCCCACTGCCCACTCCCCACTCCCCGCTCTTTGTCCTCGTCGCTGGTGAGGCTTCCGGGGATCTGCTCGGTGCGGGACTGATAGAGGCGCTGCGTGAACGTTTCCCCGATGCGCGGTTTGCGGGCATCGGTGGTTCGCGCATGGTCGCGGCGGGGCTCGATGCGTGGTTTCCGGCGGAACGCCTTGCCGTGATGGGATTGATCGAAGTGCTGCGCCATCTTCCAGGCTTGTTGCGGATCCGTCGTGAAGTGCGGCGGCGCACCCTTGCCCTGCGCCCGGATGCCTTCATCGGCATCGACGCACCGGACTTCAATCTCGGCCTTGAACGAAAGCTCAAGCAAGCCGGCATCCGCACCATCCACTACGTCAGTCCTTCGATCTGGGCCTGGCGCGAGAAGCGCGCGATGAAGATCGGTCAGAGTGCGGATCGCGTGCTCTGCCTGTTCCCGATGGAACCGGCGGTCTATGCCAGACACGGTGTCGACGCACGTTTTGTCGGCCATCCACTCGCCGATACGTTCGCAATCGAACCCGATCAGCGCGCCGCCCGTGAAAGTCTTGGCATCCCCCTTGATGTCCCGGTGCTGGCAATGCTTCCGGGCAGCCGGCTCGGCGAGATCCGCCGGCTCGGTGCAGATTTCATCAATGCCGCGATCCTGCTCGCGAAGGAAATCCCGAATTTGCATGTGGTCGCGCCGATGGCGAATGCGGCATGTCGCTTGGCTTTCGCCGAAGAGCTGGCGAAAGCGGGAATAGAGAATAGAGAATGGAGAATGGGTAAGAGCGAAGCGGCTTCTGGTGAATTTGTTTCTACCGATTCCCAATTCCCGATTCCCGATTCCCGTCTACCCATTCTCGTCCTGGATGGCCGGTCTCATGCAGCGATGATCGCCGCCGATGCGATCCTGCTCGCCTCGGGTACAGCGGCGCTGGAAGCGATGCTGGCCAAGCGACCGATGGTCGTGGCTTATCGACTGGCAGCGCTGACCTATCGCATCGTCAAGGGCTTCGGCCTGCTCAAGGTCGAGCGCTATTCGCTGCCGAATCATCTGGCCGGGCGCGAAATCGTGCCTGAGTTGATGCAGGAGCGCTGCACGCCGCAGGCACTGGCGGAGGCCTTGCGCAAACCCTTGCTGGAGCGTCGAATCGAACCCGCGCTGCTGGCCGAATACGAGCGCTTGCATCGGATGCTGCGCGGCGATGGCAATCGCAGCGCAGCAACGGCCGTGATTGATCCATGAAACCTCTGGCGCCTGCATAATGCACGTCCATGCAACGACCCGATCCTCCGTGGTCATCTCGAGCCTGCCGACTTGACTGACCTTGCCACCGAGCGCCCCGTCCGCGCCATGCACCGACTTCGCCATCGTGCCGTGCGCGGATTCGCGCTGACCGCGTTCATTGCAATGCTGGTCAGTGTGCCGTTGGCGGAAAAGCTTCTGATCGAGAAAGCCTTTGCCCTGGCGATCGTCGGCAGCGTAACCCTGATCTTGTTGTTTGCCACGGCACGCCTGGCTTTCTCGCTGCTGGTTCCGGCGTTGCTGTTTGGTGCGCTCGCCACCGCAAGCATGCTCAAGCTTGAGTTTCTGATGACGCCAGCGTTGGCACCGGATCTCAAGTACTACTTCAACTTGCAAAGCATCGACGTCATCAGTCGCTACCCGATCCTGCTCGGCTTCTGCGGGCTCGTCGTCATCCTGATTCCATTGCTGCTGATTCCGGCCTGGCGTTGGGATACGGTTCCGCAACACTTTCAACTGCGCCTTTGGCCCGCCCGCATCCTGCGCGTGATCGGCCTGCTCGCCGCGCTGGCGATGCTGGTGACCAGCTTGATCCCGAGCGGACCCTTCGCGCCTGCCTTCAACAAACCGATGTGGGCGACGATCACCGACCGCAGCTACGTGACCGCGTTCATGACCTCGTTCAGCGATACTTCGGCGCGCGTACCGCCGACGCCCGCGCACGTCGATCGTTCGATCAAGTGGACCATCACCACGCCGGTGAATCCGCCCCGGCACCAGCCCGATGTGGTCGCGATTCTCGAAGAGAGCACCTTCGACCCGCACATGGTCGATGTTTGCACGGTGCCGCAATGCGATCTCGACATGTTCAAGACCGGGCCGTACACCCGGGCCGGCGGTCCGTTGATCGTGCATACCTTCGGTGGCGGCACCTGGACAAGCGAGTTCGCCCTCGAAACCGGCCTCGCCGACGTGCTGTTCGGCAACGCGGGACTGTATGCGCCGTACAGCCTGGCGCCGCGCGTCGAACACAGCTTGCCGCGTGCATTCAAGGCGGCCGGCTATCGCGTTATCGCGGTCTATTCGCACAGTGGCGAGTTCCTCAACGCGCGCAATGCGTATTCGAACTATGGCTTCGACATGTTCTACGACGGCACCGATCATGGCCTTGGCTGGAAAAGCACCGATGCGGAACTCTTCGAGGTGTTCCGTCAGATCTACGCGGAAGAAACCGCAGCGCATCCGGATCAGCCGCTTTTCATCTTCACCCTGACCCTGCATCAGCACGGGCCGCACATGACTCCGCTGGAAGAGTTGCCGGCACCGTTCGACAAACCCCTGTTCCACGGCAAGTTCAAACCGCCTGCGCTGGATGACTGGCTCAACCTCAACCTCGGCAATTACCTGCAGCGCGCGGCCCTGTCCAGCCAGATGATCGAGTCGATGCGCGAGTTGCTCTGGAGCAGTGGCCGTCCGACCGTGCTCATGCACTTCGGCGATCACCAACCCTCGTTCGATGGGGCCATGCACGCGATTCCGAAAACCACGCCCAAGGAAGCCGGCCAGAACGACAGCCGGGTCACCTACTATCGTTTGCTGAGCAGCTTCCCGATGAAATCGATGAATGCCTGGGAGGCACTCGACATCACCTACCTCGGCTCGATGTTGCTTGACGCCGCCGGTGTGCCCAAGGATGCCTTCTATCAGGCCAACAGCCTGCTGCGCAATCGCTGCAAGGGGCGCTATCTGACCTGCAAGGATCGCAACCTGCTCGGTTCCTACCACGACTACATCTTCAACACGCTCAAGGATGTGCGTGATGAGGACTGACCTGTTTGACGATGGCATCGGGTGCCGCGACGGCGAATGGGTCGCGGGTGTCGACGAAGCGGGACGCGGACCACTGGCCGGGCCGGTCGTGGTTGCCGCGGTGATTCTGGACCCTGCCCGGCCGATCCGCGGCCTGGCCGACTCGAAGGTCTTGAGCGCGGCGAGGCGCGAGCAACTGGCTCTCGAAATCCGCAGCCATGTGCTCGCATTCGCAATCTGCATCGTCGAAGCCGAAGAGATCGATCAACTGAACATTCTCGGCGCCACCATGGCCGGCATGTCGCGCGCTGTGTCAGCGCTTTCGATTCTTCCGCTTCTTGCGCTGATCGATGGCAACCGTGTGCCGAAGGATCTCCCGTGCCGTGGGCAAGCCATCGTCCGCGGCGACGCGACCGAGGCCGCGATCAGTGCCGCCTCGATCCTCGCCAAGACCGAACGCGACCGCATCATGTGCGCGCTGGATGTGATCCATCCTGGATACGGTTTTGCCCGGCACAAGGGTTATCCGACTGCTTCACATGTCGAATCATTGCAGCGGCTCGGACCGTGTCCGCAGCATCGGCGCAGCTTCGCACCGGTGCGCGCCTGCCTGTTGCAAGGTTGATTCGGCCGACAGGTTTTCGCAATTCCAAGCGTTTGGCGGATTCAGCTTCGCTTTTTCTCTTTCGTTTCTTCGTCGTACGGCATCCAGCCCGGGTTTTCACTCGCCTCACGTCGCTCGTCATACCTGCGCAGGCGGGAGGCGCTTCACAACAGCCGAATGGCTGGTTGATGCACGCTCCTGCGGAGCGCGGCATCCCTGCCTTTTTCACTCGCCTCCCGGCGAGCGAGTCACTTCTCTTTGCTTGGCCACTGCGCCGCAGGAGCGGCGCGAACAGCGTAGCTGGCCCGAAGGGCGGAGGGCAGGATGCCCGGAGTCAAGAAAGTAATCAAGAGAAAGGCCACCCCGATACAGCGGTCTCCGGGCATCCGGCAACTGCTCCTGCGTTGCTCTCGACGGCCGTTCCAGACGCCGTTCTCGACCGCTGTTCCTGACGCGGTTCTACCTCCTCCATCCTTGGAGTCGTACCTCCCCCATCCATGGGGTCGTACCTCGGGCATCCATGCAGTCGCCTACGCCACGTTGCCGCAGCATAGGGGGCCCGTCCACTGCGCATTCGGCAACTGCTCCCTGCGTTGCTCTCGACGGCCGTTCCAGACGCCGTTCTAACTCCCCCATCCATGGGGTCGTACCTCGGGCATCCATGCCCTCGCGTGCGCAGCCAAGACGAAGCAGATTTACGCAACTCCTGGCATCTCGGCCCCTCTTTCCTTCTCCCGCGCAGCGGGGGAAGGTGCCCGACAGGGCGGATGGGGGCGCTTTGGCTTTGGCTTTGGCTTTGGCTTTGGCTTTGGCTTTGGCTTTGGCTTTGGCTTTGGCTTTGGCTTTGGCTTTGGCTTTGGCTTTGGCTTTGGCTTTGGCTTTGGCTTTGGCTTTGGCTTTGGCTTTGGCTTTGGCTTTGGCTTTGGCTTTGGCTTTGGCTTTGGGTTTGGCTTTGGCGCGCACGATGCGCGCTCAATGGGCCCCCTCGATCGCGGCGAGGCTGCGCAGGGAATGTCCGAAGGATGGCCCACAGGATGTGGGCCAGTTCGACGCCAGTCCACGGATGGACTGTCGGCGAACCCCGCAGCAGCCTCGCGCACCCGAAGCACAGGGACTGTGCGTAGGGCGCGATCGCGGGGTGCTCTTTCTTTTGGTTACTTTTCTTTGAGCAAGCAAAGAAAAGTGACTCGCTCGCCGGGAGGCGAGTGAAAACCCGGCATGGATGCCGCGCGACGAAGGAGCGTAAATACCCAAGCATCGCGACCGAAGGGAGTCCCTTTTCGGGGCGACTGAAGTCGCTCCCACAAAAAATGCCACCGCGTCGTGACGCCCAGATGGGAAGCGAGCGAAAACCGGCAGGGATGCCGCGCCTCAAAGCGGCGCAAATAGCATCGCGACTGAAGTCGCTCCCACGAAAAATCCAGCATCGCGACTGAAGTCGCTCCCACGAAAAATCCAGCATCGCGACTGAAGTCGCTCCCACAAAAAATGCCACCGCGTCGTGACGCCCAGATGGGAAGCGAGTGAAAACCGGCAGGGATGCCGCGCCTCAAAGCGGCGCAAATAGCATCGCGACTGAAGTCGCTCCCACGAAAAATCCAGCATCGCGACTGAAGTCGCTCCCACAAAAAATACCACCGCGTCGTGACGCCCAGATGAGAAGCGAGTGAAAACCGGCAGGGATGCCGCGCGACGAAGGAGCGTAAATACCCAAGCATCGCGACCGAAGGGAGTCCCTTTTCGGGGCGACTGAAGTCGCTCCCACGAAAAATCCAGCATCGCGACTGAAGTCGCTCCCACGAAAATCCAGCATCGCGACTGAAGTCGCTCCCACAAAAAATACCACCGCGTCGTGACGCAAGGATGGGAAGCGAGACGGCTGCCATCCCAGGGCAAGCAGAAGTGGCGCCTGATTTGCGCAGGTATTGGATTGCTGGGACACGAGCGTTTCGGTTGCCTCGCAAGCGAGGCTCGCGCTAGGCCGGCAGTGGCACCCACATTCGACGCAGCAGCGCAAGCTTGTCCCCTCAAGGTGACCCCGTTACCCTGTCAGATCCTCACGTTTGTTGCAGCCATGCCTGCGGATTTTGTCCACCTGCACGTCCACAGCGAATACTCGCTGGTCGATTCGACGATCCGGATCGATCGGCTGGTTGCGGCGTGCGCGGATGCCGGCATGCCGGGTGTTGCCCTGACCGACCAGGTCAACCTGTTTGCCCTGGTCAAGTTCTACGCCGCTGCCGAAAAAGCCGGGATCAAGCCAATCGCCGGCAGTGACGTCTGGATCGCCGATCCGGCCGATCGCGCCAAACCGCATCGGATCACCCTGCTCTGCCAGGATCTCGAGGGCTACCGCAATCTTTCGCGGTTGCTTTCGCGCGCCTGGTCGGATGGCCGCCACGGCGATTTCGCCCTGATCGAAGCGGATTGGCTGTTCGCGGCGAATCGCGGCCTGATCGTGCTCGGCGGACGCGAAAGCGATGTCGGCAAGCTGCTGCTCGGCGGTCGCGAGGATCTCGCCCGCGAATGCATCGGCGACTGGTTGCGGCATTTCCCGGATCGCTACTATTTCGAGTTCGTGCGCACGCAGCGTGTTGACGAGGAAACCTTCATTGCTGCCGCGGTGAACATGGCCATCGCCCTCGATGTGCCAGCCATCGCCAGCAACGATGTACGCTTTCTCGAACGCGACGACTTCGAGGCACACGAGGCACGGGTCTGCATCCACGATGGGCGCGTGCTGGCCGATCCGAAACGGCCGCGCAACTACTCCGCCGAGCAGTACCTGAAGACGCCAGCACAGATGGTCGAGCTGTTCGCCGACCTGCCGCAGGCGATCGAGAACACGGTCGAACTGGCCCAGCGCTGCAATCTCGAACTCAGTTTCGGCACCTATTACCTGCCCGAATTCCCGATCCCGGAAGGCTTCACGCTGGACTCGTGGACGCGCACGCAATCACGCGAGGGCCTCGCCGCGAGACTGGCCAGGCAATCGCCAGCCGCGGGTTTCCGTGCGCAGGACTATGAAAGCCGACTCGAGACCGAAGTCGACGTCATTGTGGCGATGGGATTTCCGGGCTACTTCCTGATCGTTGCCGACTTCATCAACTGGGCCAAGGATCACGATATCCCGGTCGGCCCGGGTCGTGGTTCGGGTGCCGGATCGGTGGTCGCCTGGGCACTCGGCATCACCGACATCGATCCGCTGCGCTACGGCCTGCTGTTCGAGCGCTTCCTCAATCCCGAACGCGTGTCGATGCCCGATTTCGACATCGATTTCTGCATGGACAAGCGTGATCAGGTGATTGATTACGTCGCCGCCAAATACGGTCGCGACCACGTCAGCCAGATCATCACCTTCGGCACGATGGCGGCCAAGGCCGTGCTGCGCGACAGCGGCCGCGTGCTCGGCATGCCGTACGGCCAGGTCGACCGGATCGCCAAACTCATTCCGATGCGGCCGCTCGACATGAGTCTCGAGGATGCGCTCGGGCGCAGCGAGAAATCCAGGAAGGAACCCGATCGTGTCGTTGCCGAGTTCTGCAGCGAGTACGCGAACGATGACGCCGTGCGCGAACTGGTCGATCTTGCCCTCAAGCTTGAGGATCTGACCCGCAATGCCGGCAAGCATGCGGGTGGCGTGGTCATCGCGCCGGGGCCGTTGACCGATTACGCGCCGCTCTACAGTGAAGCCGGTGGCGGCGGCGTGGTTACCCAGTTCGACAAGGACGATGTGGAAAAAGTCGGCCTTGTCAAGTTCGACTTCCTTGGCCTGCGCACGCTGACGATCATCGACTGGGCGGTCAAGGCCATCAATGTGCGGCGTGCGAAAACCGGCGAGATTGCACTCGACATCAGCCAGTTGCCGCTTGATGACGTTGCGGTGTACACCTTGTTCAAGCGCGCGCAGACGATCGCCGTGTTCCAGTTTGAATCGCGCGGCATGCAGGGCATGCTCAAGGACGCGAAGCCTGATCGCTTCGAGGACCTGATCGCGCTCGGCGCGTTGTACCGGCCCGGGCCGATGGACCTGATCCCGAGCTACTGCAAGCGCAAGCACGGCACCGAGGCGATCGAATATCCGGACCAGCGCGTCGAGCCGGTTCTGCGCGAGACCTACGGCATCATGGTCTATCAGGAACAGGTCATGCAGATGGCCCAGATCGTCGGCGGCTACTCGCTGGGCGGCGCCGACCTGCTGCGCAGGGCGATGGGCAAGAAAAATGTCGAGGAAATGGCCAGGCACCGCGCGATCTTCCGCGAAGGTGCAGCGAAGAACGGCGTCAACGAACACAAGGCCGATGCCGTGTTCGACACCATGGAGAAATTCGCCGGCTACGGTTTCAACAAATCGCATGCGGCGGCCTATGCCCTGGTTTCGTATCAGACGGCCTGGCTGAAGACCCACTATCCGGCCGAGTTCATGGCCGCCGTGCTCTCGGCCGACATGGACAACACGGACAAGGTGGTCAACCTGCTCGGCGAGGCGCGGGCGCTCGGTCTGGATGTGTTGCCGCCCGACATCAACGCCTCGGGCTACAAGTTCCACGCCATGGATGCCGACTCGGCGCGCACCGCGTCGAAGACCATCCGTTACGGCCTCGGCGCGGTCAAGGGTGTCGGCGAAGGCGCCATCGAGAATGTCGTGCTGGCGCGTGAAAGCGGCGGCAGGTTCAAGGATCTCGGTGATTTTTGCGTGCGCGTCGATGCACACAAAATCAACAAGCGCACGCTCGAAGCCTTGATCCTGTCCGGCTCGATGGATGCGCTGGCCGGCAATCGGGCGAGTCTGATCGCACAACTTCCCGAAGCGATGCGCGCCGCCGAACAGCAGGCACGCAATGCGCTGGCCGGACAAAACGACATGTTCGGTGCGGCCAGTCCGGCGGCGGTTTCCATCGAACTGGTCGAAGTCGCGGATTGGCCGGCAGCGCGCCGCCTGGCCGGCGAGCGCGATACGCTCGGCCATTATCTTTCCGGGCATCCGACCGATGCCTGGCGTGACCTGTTTGCACGCATCGTGACTTGCCCGATCGGCGAGCTTGAAAAGCACCACAAGCCGCAGGAGGGTCGCAGCCGATTCGCCGGCGGCGGCCAGTCCTTCACCCTGGCCGGTTCGGTGCTCGGCTTGCGCAAGCAGGGCGAATCGCGGGCCTTTGTCCAGGTTGAGGATCACTCCGGGCGCTTCGAGGCGGTGCTTTACCGCGAGGCCTGGAGCGAGTTCGCTCCGTTGTTGAGCCGCGATGCCATCCTCGTCTTCGAGGGCTCACTGTCGATCGATGATTTCTCGGGCAATTACCAGTTGCGAACGCAGCGGGTCAGCACGATCGAATCGGCTTGCGAGTCGCGCGCGCGCGTCCTGCGCCTGCGCGTCAACGGCATCGGTGACGATTTCGCCTCACGCCTCTACGCTGTCCTCGAAACCTGCCGTGGCGGCGGCACCACGGTGCGCATTGCGTTCAGCAACCAGAGTGGACGCGGAGAAGTCGAACTCGGGCCGGAATGGAAGGTTCGCGCCAGCCCGGCCCTGGCCCAGGCCCTGGCCAGTCTGGACGGCGTCATCGAAACCGAATTCATCTACGGCCACTGATGGCCGGCCACGGCTGCGCAATGCATAAGCGTGTGCGGCTATACTCCCGCTCTTCTGATGCAAACACCGTTGAATGAACCCGAACTTCCTCGAATTTGAAGCACCGATTGGCGAACTCGAAGCCAAGATCCAGGAGCTGCGTCATGCCAGCCATGGACAGGCATTCAATATCGAGGACGAGATCGGCAAGCTGCAGGACAAGCTGAAGACACGCACGGCGGAGATCTTTCGCAATCTGACGCCGTGGCAGGTCGCCCAACTCGCACGCCATCCGGCGCGGCCGTTCACGCTCGACTACGTCAAGGTCATCTGCGAGGAATTCCACGAGCTGGCCGGTGACCGCGCCTACGCCGAAGATGCCGCCATCGTCGGCGGCCTCGGTCGCATCAATGGTCGCGGCGTGGTCATCATCGGCCACCAGAAGGGTCGCGACACCAAGACCAAGATCCGCCGCAATTTCGGCATGCCGCGTCCGGAAGGCTATCGAAAGGCCCTGCGTCTGATGAAACTGGCCGAACGCTTCAAACTGCCGCTGCTGACCTTCATCGACACCCCAGGCGCCTATCCGGGCGTCGGCGCTGAAGAACGCGGCCAATCCGAGGCGATCGCACGCAACCTGATCGAGATGGCGGAACTCAAGGTACCGATCCTGTGCACCGTGATCGGCGAAGGCGGCTCGGGCGGTGCGCTCGCGATCGGTGTCGGCGATCGAATCAACATGCTGCAGTACTCGACCTATTCGGTGATCTCGCCGGAAGGTTGCGCATCGATTCTCTGGAAGACCGCCGAAAAGGCCAAGGATGCCGCCGCCGAACTCGGCATCACCGCCAACCGCCTGCTCGAACTCGGGCTGGTCGACAAGGTCATTCGCGAGCCGCTCGGTGGCGCCCACCGCAACCCGCATGCGATCGCGGTGCGGCTCAAGGCGATTCTGCTCAACCAGCTGGAAACACTCGACGCGCTGGATGTTTCGAGCCTGCTTGAACAGCGTTACCAGCGCCTGCGCCGGTATGGAGAATACAAGACAAGCTAGAGGTTGAGCGCTCGTCGCGCGACTGACTCCGGGCTCGCGGATCCACTATGGATTGCAGTGGCGACAATGACCCGGTTCCGCTCGTGCCAACCTGACCGGATTTTCGAATACGTGATCACAGCCCTTGCAACGCGACAGCGTGGCGCGGGTTTCCTCGGTCGGCTCGTCACACCAAGCACAAGGCAAACCCGACAGTCGGTCACTGACGACAAATCCCGGGCGATCGCAGGATGGGCAACGCGCCTGCCAGGCACGAATCAAATGGATTGTCGCGCGCTTGATCGCTCGCATTCGCGTCTGATTTCGATGCGCACGCATATCCGTCTCTACCGATGCACACCCATCGCGTTCAATGGTGCGCGTGACAGCCTGTTCGAATTGCGACTCCGTGGTGATGTTCTTGAACAACATTGAAAACGGGTTGGGCTCAGCACCAACGACGCCCATCACAATCACTCCGTGACGCGGAAAATCAATGCGTCGAGCGAATGCCTTGGCCGCCGAAAGCTCACTCACGATCTGCCGGGAATAGTGCGTTGCCGGAGCGCAATGGTAGCCGACCAGTTCGAGCCCGCTTTCACGATCGATGAGCAGCACGATCTCGCTGCCGAAGACGACGAAAGGCACACTCGGATGCGGCCCGAAACTGCCTTCGCTGGCCAGGCCGATCCGCACTGCCGGTGAACGCTCGAACGCGGCGGCGATCTTGGCCCTGGCCGCATCAATGGCCGAAACGGTGCGCGCCACTTGCCGACTGAAGCTGCCAAAGCGATCCGTATCGAAGTCGATCGGTACGCTAACCTGCAGACCGAGCATGCGTTTCAACAGTGGAGCGATGACTCGCTCCTTGCCGTGCATGGTGGCGAGCACGGCAGGTTCGTCATGAAGGCAGAAATTCGCATTCGTCGACATCAGATGCTCGCTGCTTGTCCATTCACCCTTGCATGGGCTTCGCTGGCCTCCCAAAGTAGCGTGCGTCGATAGCGCTGGATCTTTCGGGATTCATCATCAAGCGCAAACAAATGCAGCCAGCCGTTGTCGACCAGTTCGCGTACGGATTCGTGCCTGGCGATGACTCGATTGATCGCCTCGATCGGCGCGGCAATCACGACCGAGAGACGCATGGGTTCATGCATGAGTCGCTCACCATCATGCACGGATTGCCATGGCAGACCGCTGCGCAAGTCGCCGCCGTTGCCTTCCAGAACGCCGAGCGTGCCGACCACGTTGTGCAGCACCTTGTTGCCGCATCCGAATACGCGATTGTCCACAGTCGATCCGTAATACTGCAGGCTGATCCAGCTGGCGACGACCATCGGCGCCGTCATGATCAGTTCGAGCACGCTCTCGTTTTCATCCTGTCGCCAATCGTAACTGTGCAGGAACGCCCGCCCGGCGAAATCCAGATCCTGCGTTGCGCTGCGCGGCGCAGCGATAAAGGCGGCGCAACCCGCCAAACCCCACTCGGGACGCGTCTGGCTCCAGTCGAGACTGCGTGCAATGACTTGTGCATCAATGGCGCGCCCGGCATCGAGATGCAGGTGATGTGCCCTCTCTGCGCGCGCGGATCGACTCGCTTGCGACAGCCACACTTGCAATTGGGCGAGATCTTCGGCGTGACTCGGAGGAACCGCGTCCAGATCAAAAAGCGTCACGTCATCGCTCGTCGTGTCATGCAAACCGGCGACGAAGATCGTGTCCTGCGGTACCTCGATCTGGTGCGCAAGCAAGCCAGCGCGCACATCGACATCATTGAGAATGGAGACTGCCACCCGTGCGTTGGCCTCTCCGCTATGACCCCCGCAGGCACCGCAATCCAGACCACTCGAGTGCGGGTTGTTGACCGTGCTGGCCGCGTGGCCGACCAGCAGCACCACGCGCGCGAATTCGTTGCGCAGCGACATCGCCTTGAGCACGCTCGCCGCCATTTCGACGCGCTGCTGCGCGTTGAATCCGCTGACCCGTCCATCAACTTGCGTAGCGGTGATGTCAGGACCAAGCTGCGCCTGTTCGCTCGCGCTCAGACCCGCGCTTGCCGGCTGTGCAACAACCCGAGTCAAGCCGAAGCCATCCGAAACCAGATTGCGTGCATAGCTCCAACCCATCGTCTCGACAAACGCGAAGGAAGCCACCGCCGCCAGCTTGAACGATCGCCAGGCCTGCGCCGTGCGCTGGCGCAAGCCGCGTTTTTGCACAATGCGCAGGTGCTCGGATGCGCTCGCGTACTTGACCGTTTCGCACACTCTGAATGCGGGTCTCAGGAGTACCGGGCACTGGGCGTATCCGTGGGCCTGGCCCAAGGGCACGAACTCGATGGCGAAGCCAAAAAATCCGGCAAAACCGAGGGTGTCGATCTGCGCTGAGGTACTTTCCAGCGCGCGCCGATACACCTCCGATCGCACATCAATGCAGAACGCGGCCTGCACCGTTTTGCGGCTCTCCGAGACGTGTTCGCGCGGCGTCGACAGCTTGGCCAGAAATTCGCGCTGCCAGGCATTTTCGTAAGCCACCTGCAGAAGCTCATCGATGGCGAACGAAGGCTCAACCGGCGCGTGCGTCGAGAGTATCTGACGGCTGCGCTGCCATGCTCTGGTCATCCCGATATCAGCAGACATTGCCTTGTGCAAGGCAACTTCCCAAGCCAGCCGAATGGCCAGCAACTCGATCAGGGTGGTGTCGGTTTCACCGCGAAGTTCACTGTTCCAGACCTGATGGCGAGCGTAGCCGGCCCAGCCACCAATGCTCATCAACAAGCGATGAAAGTAGGATGTCTGGTCGGCATCATCCAGGTCCAGCCGAGCGATACCAACGACCAGCATGGCTTCGGCCCTGTCAGGCAGTGCTCTCACCGTGTCGCGGAACCCAGCGAGCCCCATCAGCTCCGGTGTGCGATCGATCATCGCGTGTTCGCGCCAGGCGGCAAACGGAGACAAGCCGCGCCAAGGCGAAGCCCAAGCCGCCTGCCCCTCGTCAAAATGGCTCGCCGCCCAGGACGAAATGCGCTCGGTGACAAAGGCTGACCAATCGTTTGCACCTTGCACCGATGCCGCATCGGCGACGCTACCGAGCGGCGACAGCGCTTGTTTTGTCGAGTTGATCAAGGCAGCTTTCAGATCATCGACACTGATTGCTCGCGAAGTCGATGACTCGGCTCGCACGAGCGCAGTGGCGAGATCGGCGTTGGTGATGCGGCCGCTCGCCAGCGCCTCGGCATAGGCGGCGCGGGGCAGAGTCATGCGCGCACCGGCCGCTTGCGCCAGGATCTGCGCGGCCTCGGTGAAACTGCGACTACTCAAGCCGAGAAACGGATTCACGGCGACGAAATGCTGCAAAGGCCAAAGCGGCGCAATCCGGCGGCAGGCGGCGCTGACGGCGTCGAGGGTGCTGCAAGCTTGCGCTTTCGCGGCGTTCGAGTGTTTTGCGGGCGAGTCCTGCGCAACAACTCGACGGTTCAATGAAGAAGTGATCATGAGCGTTCTCTCCGGTAATGCGCAGCTTGCGCCGGTGGGCGCAGCGCACCCACCAGTCGATTGAAAATGACGTTTGCGTAGAGCCCGTTTTCGAGGTGCACGCGAGCGGCGCGCCAGCCCGCACGATTGGTCCGGGCGGGTGCGAGTATCTGCAACAAGGTCACGCCGAAAAACGACAGCCCCGCCAGCAACATGATCGCGAGGCCGGCTGTACTCGGCACTGGAATCGGAGGCAAGGTCGAACTAAGGACCGAGGCCGCAGCGGTCTGCAAGATGA
Source organism: Lysobacterales bacterium (assembly GCA_016721015.1). Taxonomy (GTDB): domain Bacteria; phylum Pseudomonadota; class Gammaproteobacteria; order Xanthomonadales; family Rhodanobacteraceae; genus Dokdonella. Next base: position 366,626 of record JADKJL010000011.1, on the reverse strand, counting down.
AGTACGCCGTCGTCGCGCCAGCCGCGGCCAAGGCAATGCGCACGATTGCCGGGCCCGGCGCACGCCCGCGCATCGACTGAGCCAGCAGCAGGCTCAAGCTCATGATCAGGATCGCACCAAGCGTGCGCATCGCTGCCGAGTCGTGTGCGAACAGACCCAGCCCAGCGAACACTTCACTCACGCCAACATAGATGCCGATCGCCATCGCCACACTGGCCAGCACCTGGACGACAGGCGGGCCTTGTTCGAGGTCGGGCTGCCACTCGGTCTTGGAGATTTCGACCACACTTCCCGAGGCCAGAAACGCATGTGCCTTGTAGAGCGAGTGTGCGATCAGATGCACAAGGGCGATCGAGAACGCACCGAAACCGCACTCCATCAGCATGAAGCCCATTTGTGCAATCGTCGACCACGCCAGCGATACCTTCACGCTGGTCTGGGTCAACATCACCACGGCGCCAAACAAGGCGGTGAATCCGCCCACAATCGCAAGCACATGCAGCGAAGGTGCAAACAGCAGCATCACGTCGGCGAAGCGGATGATCAGAAAGCCGCCGGCATTGATGATGCCGGCGTGCAGCAGTGCGGAAACCGGAGTAGGTGTCTCCATCACCTCGGGCAACCAGCCATGGGTGGGAAACTGCGCCGATTTCAGCATCGCAGACAGCGCAAGCAACAATGCCGCCAGCGCGATCGGGAAAGGCGTGGTGACAGATACTGAAGCGCGTTGAAGAATGGTCGCGATATCGCTGCTGCCAAATGCAGATGCCAGTGAAATGGCGGCGACGATCAAGCTGGCGTCACTGATCCGCGCGATGATGAATTTCTTGCGCGCGGCGACCTGCGCGGCAGGACGCTCGCGATAGAACACCAGCAGGCGATGCAAGGAAAGACTGGTGGCAATCCATCCGCCAACCAGCTGAAAGAGGTTGCCCGCGAGCACGAGCACGATCACCGCCGCCAGAGTCAGGCACATGCCGCCCAGAAAGCGACCCTGGCGAGGATCGCCATCGAGATAGTTGCGGCTGTATTGCAAAACGATCACGCCAATGAAGGCGACCAGCACGAACAGGCTACCGCTTATCGCATCGAGCCTCACCGACAGACCGAGACCATTCCAGCCGATCAGCGCACTCGTAGCTGGCCCTTGAACCGCGGTCGCCAGGACCGCGATCAGGGCGATCAGCAACACCAGGCAACTGGCCCATCGACTCGCCGCCAACACATCGCGCGGTCGCAGGCCGGGCTGCCGACGCGCCAGAAAGTACACCGCAAGCAACGCAACGGGTCCGAGCAGGGGAAGCAAGGCAAGGGATGGGGGCATCGTCGTCTCCGGCAGGGGGGTGATCAGCGGCCGGGAACGTTAATCGATGGCGTCTATTCGATAAAATTCATAGTATGCTTCTAATCGATAACAATAAAAGAACGATCAGATGGCCGCGTTGAATTACAACCACTTGCGCTACTTCTGGGCGGTCGCTCGGGAGGGCAACCTCACTCGCACTGCGCAGAAGTTGCATGTTTCGCAATCGGCCCTGTCGATTCAGATCAGAAAACTCGAACAACAAGTCGGACACGCCTTGTTCGAGCGCAGCGGCAAGCAGTTGCTGCTGACCGAAGCGGGACGCATCGCCATGGACCACGCCGAGGTGATCTTCGCCACAGGCGCGGAAATGCTCGGCACGTTGAGTGACCGGCCGGATGAACGGCGTCAGGTGCTTCGGGTAGGCGCGCTGGCAACGCTCTCGCGCAATTTCCAGATTGGATTTTTGCGTCCCCTGCTCGGCCGTGAAGATGTCGAAATCATCGTCCGCTCGGGAACGACGAGAGACCTTCTGCAGAACCTGGAAGCACAGCGACTCGATGTGCTGTTGATGAACATCGCGCCGGCGCGCGATGCCGGCACCCTGTGGATCTCGCATCCGATTGCCGAGCAGCCGGTGAGCCTGGTCGGAACCCCGGCGCGCCTGGGCGAAGACACTGCGCTGGAGACCTTGCTGGCGCGAGAACCGCTGGTGCTGCCGACTCTGGAAAGCAGCATCCGCATCGGCTTCGACGGCCTGCTCGACCGCCTCGGGATCCGCCCGCGCATCGCCGCCGAAGTGGATGACATGGCGATGATGCGCCTGCTCGCCCGTGAAGACGTGGGGCTGGCCGTGGTTCCGCCCATTGTCGTTCGCGACGAGCTGGCCAGCGGCCTGTTGGTGGAAGCGGCTCAGCTGCCGGAACTCAGCGAAACCTTCGTTGCGGTCACACTTTCAAGACGTTTTCCGAACCCGTTGCTTCACATGCTCATTGCATCTGGACACACCTGAAGCATGCGCCAACTCGTCTCCTGGCAGACCATCGAGACCTGAGCCGGATCAATCCTCTTCAGGCACGTCAACCTTGCCGCCAATATCGTGGTGGCTGATATCGCTGCTGCCACGTGATTTCACGGTCAGGTTTCCATGGACATTGTCGGCATCAATATCACCTGAGCCGATCGAGTCGACGGTCACGTCACCGCCAACGTCGGAGAAATCGAGATCGCCGGATCCGATGCGGCCAATCTGTATGCTGCCCGTGACTTTGCGAAAGCTGAGATCGCCTGATCCTCCCTTGCCGACTTCGACACTTCCGCGAATGTCATCCAGATTGAAGTCGCCCGAACCGGTCGAGACCAGATGGAACGATCCGATGCCGGAACCTTCGACATCACCTGAACCGACTTCGACGACCAGCTCGCCGACAATGTTTTCAACGTTTAGATCGCCCGAGCCGGCCGCGTACTTGAGGCTGGCGAGATCGCTTGCGTCGACATCGCCGGAACCGGTATCGACCTCGATGGCGAGATCGAGCGGCACGCGGATTTCAAGCTCCAGATAGGCGTAGCTTGAACCGAACAGCGTGAACGAGTAGCTATCCCGGTTGCGCTCGGTTTCGATGATGAGCCGATCGCCATCACGTTTCTGGCTGACGACCAGCCGATCGAGATCACCGGCGTCTGACGCGCAAGCCCGCGCCTGCACTTCGATACGCGAAAGGCCACTCACGCCACGCAGCTTCAGGTCGGTCGAGCCCAGTTTGGCGGCCAGAATCTTGATGTCGGCACGATCGACATTGAAGGACCGGTCGGCATGATGCTCACAATTGGCAGCAAATGCGGAAGCACAGAACAGGGCAAGGGACAGGGCAATGGTCGCGCGCATGGCGGAACTCCAATGTAGGAACCCGGTATTGGATACATCGGAAGCGCAAAGGGTTTAAGGCAACCCTGAACAGGCCTCTGCTCGTCATCCCGGCGAAAGCTGGAGGCGCCTTTCAACAGCCGCAGGAAGGGTCATCCAGTTCTTGTTTTTGTCTTTGTAAATCAAGGGTAGAACCGGGTCCCAGCCTGCGCTGGGATGACGAGCAGAGGCTAATTCAGCGTTTCCTTGACTCGATCACGTGACGCGGCGCCGGGAAAGGTCACTTCAGTCATCAGGCGACCCGCTCAGCCCGATCGTTCCTCACGCTTGGCGTGAAGCCACAGGTCTTCCTGCTGCAAAAGCGACTTTTCCTGCAATGATTCCCCAGATTCGGCTGCCATCGCTTCCATGCGCCGGAAGCGGCGTTCGAACTTGGCATTGGCCTGGCGCAGGGCGGTCGAAACCTCGACGCCCGCGTGCCGGGCCAGATTGGTGCAGACAAACAGCACATCGCCAATCTCGTCGGTCAGGCGTGCCGGATCGGCACCGGCGGCGAACTCGGCACGGACCTCGTCAATCTCCTCGTGCAGCTTGGCAAACACCGGCTTCACATCGGGCCAGTCGAAACCGACCTTGGCCGCACGCTTCTGCAACTTGGTCGCACGCTGCCACTCAGGCAGTCCGCGCGCGATGCCCGACAGCGCGCTGCGATCCTCGTCACCGGCAGCTTCGCGCTCACGACGCTTGATCGCCTCCCAGTTGATCAGCACCTCGTCCGCCGTATCGGCCTTCGCCTGCGCGAATACGTGCGGATGCCGCGTGATCATCTTGTTGCAAATCGCTTCGACGACATCATCGAATCGAAAATGCCCGGCTTCTTCCGCCATGCGCGCATGGAACACCACCTGCAGCAGCAGGTCACCCAGTTCATCGCAAAGATCCGCATAGTCGCGCCGATCAACCGCATCGGCCACTTCGTAGGCCTCCTCGATCGTGTACGGAACGATCGTTTCGAAACTCTGCTCGACATCCCACGGACAACCGTTGTCGGGATCCCGCAAGCGCGCCATGATGGCGATCAACTCGTCAATTTTCTGCATCGTGCTTTCCGTTACCGTGGTCTTTGAAATCGGGCCGAGTGTACCGCCTCGCGTCCGTTGTCCCATTCACTTGATCGAGCCTTCATGCCCGGCACATTCCGCTCGTTGCGTGGCTTCAACTTCAGACTCTGGGCGGCCGGCGCCTTTGTCTCGAATATTGGCACCTGGATGCAGCGCACGGCACAAGACTGGCTGGTCCTGGCCGAGCTGACCGACAAGAGTGCGACCGCAGTCGGGATCGTCATGGCCTTGCAGTTCGGGCCGCAGGTTCTGCTGTTGCCGTTGACCGGGTTTACCGCCGACCATTTTGAACGGCGCCGCATCCTGCTGGTCACCCAGGCCTGCATGGGACTGCTCGCCCTGGGCCTCGGCGTGTTGACGATCAGTGGCCACGCCCTGCTTTGGCATGTCTATGTCTTCGCCTTCCTGCTCGGCTGCGTGACCGCATTCGATGCCCCGGCAAGACAGACCTTTGTCTCCGACCTGGTCACGGAGTCGGAACTCTCGAATGCGGTGGCCCTCAACTCGACATCGTTCAATGCGGCGCGGCTGATTGGCCCTGCCATTGCCGGCCTGCTGATCGCGGCAATCGGTTCGGGCTGGGTGTTCCTGCTCAACGCGGCATCGTATCTGGCCGTGATTGCGTCATTGCTGTTCCTGCGCGGTGCCGAACTGCAGCGTCGTGCCCGCAGCGTGCGCGCACGCGGCGATCTGATCGAAGGCTTTCGCTATGTCTGGAATCGCCCCGACCTCAAGGCAATCCTGCTGATGTTCTTCCTGATCGGAACATTCGGCATGAACTTCGCGATTTACATTTCCACCATGTCGATCACCGTATTCCATGGCGGTGCCGGGCAATACGGGGTTCTGACTTCGACCATGGCGATCGGATCGGTCACTGGTGCACTGCTCGCGGCCGGGCGCACTCAGCCGCGGATCTCGATGCTGCTTGCCGGGGCGGCAATATTCGGAATCGGTCTCGCCAGTGCGGCGCTGATGCCGAGTGAATGGCTGTTCGGCGTGGCCCTGATGGTTGTCGGTATCGCTGCGCAAACCTTCACCACCACGGCCAACAGCATGATCCAGCTTTCGACCGATCCGGCCATGCGCGGCCGTGTCCTCGCGATCATGCTGGCCCTGGCTTTGGGCGGCACGCCAGTGGGCGCACCCATCGTCGGTTGGGTGGCCGATTCGTGCGGCCCACGCTGGGCGATGGTGATCGGAGCCGCATCCGGAGTTGCCGCGGCCTGTGTCGCCATCCGCTACCTGGTCAGATATCGCCAGTTGCGCGTGCACATCGAAAACGGTCGACCCCGACTGAGTATCGACCAGGCCCGCTGACCTTTTCCACGGCAACGCTGATCAAGTGGCGCACTCGTCCCGACACCTGTGTGCGTGCAGATCACGGCGCGCTGGCGCAGATGGACTGGCCGTCCCGGCAACTGCTCCTGCGTTGCTCTACCTCCTGCATCCATGCAGTCGCTTCAAGGCAGCGCAGCAAGGAGATGCGCACAGACAGGCGTCGCCTGACCGGATGTTTCGCTGGTGCCACTTGATCGGCTTTGCCCTGGCAGCCTGTCGGACTTTGCCGGTTGAGGCGAGTATTCGGCTGGGCGAGGCCAGATTTTCGACGGCTTGCAGGCTCATATTGGTGCTATGGGCAAAAATCGGGGTAGATGGACCGTTCAGACGAATTCGCAGCCCATCCGAGTCAAGTCCGACAGGCAGCTAGTGTGGTGTCCCGCAAATAGCTGGGTGATCCATCGTTAGGCCATCGTTATCTGTGTTTGCGGTTCGAACATCGTCGTGCCGAAAGTCGGCAGGGATTTCGGCAGATGCAGGCGCGGCATGCCAACCACATAACCTTGAGCCATATCGACTCCGCATTCGTAAAGCGTGCGCAGCATGTTCACATCCTCGACACACTCGGCGATGGTTTTCTTGCCGGCGGTTTCGGCGATTGAAGTCAACGCGGCGATGATCGTGCGATCGAGGGCATCGTCCGGCAGCCCCTGGATCAGCGAGCCGTCGATCTTGAGGATGTCGGCCTCGATCTGCTTGAGGTAGGCGAAGGTCGAGAAACCCGTGCCAAAGTCATCGACCGCAATTCGACATCCGAGCGCGCGCAACGCGGTCAACTGCGCCTGTGCATTCTGCATGTCGCTGATCGAATGCGATTCGATGATCTCGATGACGATCGCCGCGGGATTGACGTCGTACTCGACAATTTTTGCGGTGACGTACGCGATGATCCCGGCCTTCTCGAGGGTCTGCGCCGAGACGTTGATGGTCAATGCGATCGGGCGCGGGCTGTCGCGTGTTTCGCGCAGGGCCATGAGAGCGTGATCGATGACCCAGAAATCGATCTCCTGCATCAAGCCGAAGCGCTCGGCCGCCGGCAGGAAGGCATTCGGCGAGATCAGTTCGCCGTGGCTGCCCTTGAGCCTCACCAGCACTTCGAACAGCGCCTCCTCGTAAGGATTGCGCTCGAGTTGGCGCAGCCAGATATCCTTGCTGTTGCTGCTGTTGACAGTGTCGTTTTCCATGCCCTTGAGCGGCACGATCGGCTGGTAGACCAGCACGAACCGATTGGTGCGCAGGGCTTCTTCGAGACGCACCGACCAGCCGAGATCCACGTCGAGCGCGGCAAGGCGGCCGGTTTCCGGGGAATACATCTGGCATTGGTTGCGCCCACTGCGCTTGGCCATGTGGCAGGCGATATCGGCATGCGACATCGCGTCACCCGGCGAATGGGCGGTATCATCGATCCTCGCGCAGCCGATCGACAGGGTTATGCGATAGCTCTTGCCGCCGTAGGTGAATGGGGTTGCCGTGAGCACTCGGCGGAAACCATCGGCCAGGCTCATCAGGTCGCTTGATCCGACATTGGTCAACAGTACGGCGAACTCGTCGCCGCCCATGCGTGCCAGATAATCACTGCCGCGCAGACGTGACTTGAGCCGCTGGCTGACCTCGAGCAACAGGCGGTCGCCAGCGACATGCCCGGCCGTGTCATTGATGTACTTGAAGCGATCGAGATCGATGAACAGCAGCATCGCCGCCTGGCCGGTGCGGCGCACGCGGTTGCACTCCTGCTCGAGCTGGGCCTCGAACCAGCCGCGATTGAAGAGCTTGGTCAGACTGTCGTGCTCGGCCTGCCAGCGCAGTTCGTCCTCAAGCACCCGACGCGCTGAAATATCACGGAAAGCGACGACCGAACCATTCTGCTCGGCATCCATGCGCAATGGATGCACATTGCATTCGACCAGGATGCCGCGCTTGGCCGAACTCCAAAAACGCGTCTGCAGGGCCGACATCTCGCTGCCATTGAGGTAGCACTGGTTCAGATGCGACGCGGCACGCTGCATCGGCACGCCATTTTCATCGGCATAGTGGAAGGCATCGAAGGCGGATTGACCGATCAGCTCGTTGGCCTCGGAGTATCCAAGCAGGTCGAGTGCGGCCGGATTGATGAACTGGATGATCCCTTCGGCGTCAACGCCATAGACACCTTCGCCGACCGAGGAAAGGATGCCTTGCAGACGACGGCGCTCGTTGTCGATGGCCTTGCGGTCGTTGATGGTTCGGGCCAACGAGGCGATGCGCGCGAGCAGCAGTTCGCGCGATTCACTCTTGAACAGGCATTCGAGCGCGCCGCATGCCAGCGACTCGGAGATCACCGCGTCGGAATAGGTGCCGGTGATCGTTGCGGTGAGGATGTGCTGGGTTTCAGGATCATTGCGGATCATCGTGATCAATGCCGTGCCGTTCTGCTCGGGCATCAGGTAGTCGATGATCGCGATGTCGTATGGCTGCTGCGAAACCTTGTTCCAGCCTTCGCCGACACTCTCGGCCACATCGACGTGGTAGCCATGCTTCTGCAGCAGCCGAGAATAGCCTGCGCGCACGGTCGCCGAATCATCCACCAGCAGGATGCGGATCTGCTCGTCATGCGAACTGAGCACCGGCTTGATGTCCGCGTTCGGCCGCAGCAACTGGCCGATGGCATTCGGCGCCTCGAGATATTCCGACCACAGGGTCAATGCCGTGCGCGGGCGCGACATGCGCCAGTTGACCGCGTTGGCATTGCTCGAGTCGGCCATGATCAGCACCACCAGATGCTCGAAGCGCTCGCCGTGAAGCAGACCGAACACATCCTCGACCAGGCCGTCCGAATATTCTGGCCATCCGAGGACCACCGCATCGAAGCTGGTATGGCCGAGCTGGGAGCGCTGCAGGGTGTCGTAGGCTTCGGCCAGATTGGCCACAGCAGTCACCACGAATCCGCTCTGGCTGAAAATGGCCGAGAGCGCGCGGCGTCGCGTTTGCGAGGTATCGGCGAGCAGAATCTTGTTCATCGGCAGCTACCCATTGGGGATCGCAACGGGCTGCCCGTCGCGCTATCCGGTGTCGCCAGAACCATCCGTGAAAGAAATTGACAACGGATTCCGTGAACCCGCCAGTCGCCAACCGAGCCGCTCTCAGGCAAATCATGGATCCGCAAGCCGCATCCAATCTGCCCGCCGTTGGCGATTCCGTTGTCACCGGCGACCCGCCTCGATCGATCAGATCAGGTCAATGCTGTCGTTTAATGCACAATCCGTGCCGATTTGGCGAGAGCCGGCCCGTTGCCAACCACTGCAGGCGGCCATAAGGATCGTCCCGGCGCTGCCCCTGCGGCTCAATTCAATCCCGATCCAGGGCCGGGTCAGGGACTTCGGCGACGCTCGCTGGCGGACACCCGTCGGCTTCGATCGAATCAAGCCGCTCAGGGTCATGCGGGTCACTGGCTGGCAAGCAACTGCGGCCAATCCACCCCGGGATCGCCACACGCAATGAATTCGGGATTGAGCAGCGACGGCTTGCGGTTGTAGCGCAGCGGCTTTCCCTCGAGATCGATGACTGCGCCGCCGGCCTCCTCAAGCACGCACTGGGCTGCAGCGGTATCCCACTCCGAGGTCGGTCCGAGACGGACGTAGAGATCGGCCTCGGCGTCGGCAATGCGCAGGAACTTGAGCGAGGAGCCGAGCGGCACGATTTCATGCGCACCCATGCGCTCGATCATGCCGAGCAGACGTGGATCGCCGTGCGAGCGGCTGCCGGCCACCACCAGCGGATCCGCACGCCCACGCGTCCGGCATCGATGCGGCTCGCCATCGGCAGCCGCCATCCAGGCGCCGCCACCTTGCCATGCCCAGGCGATCGCGCCGCCAACCGGCACCTGGACCACGCCGAGCACGCTGCGATCACCGTCGATCAAGGCGATGTTCACGGTGAACTCACCATTTCGCTTGACGAACTCGCGCGTGCCATCGAGCGGATCGACCAGCCAGTAACGTGACCACTGGCGCCGTTGTTCCCAGCCGATCGACGCCGATTCCTCGGACAGGATCGGCAGCTCGGGAGTCAGCGTGCGCAAACCCTCGACGATGCAGTGGTGTGCGGCCAGGTCGGCTGCCGTCAGCGGTGAGCGGTCATCCTTGTGGTCGACGACGAATTCGCCATTGTAGACATCGAGGATTTCAGCCGCCGCGCGCCGGGCAATCGCGCAGACTTCGGGAATCAGGTTTTCGAGCGTCATCGAACTGGCCGGAAACGGCCAGCGAGATACTCGCGAGCGATGAACAGGGCCGCGATCGAGCGGCCTTCGCTGACTTCGGGTTCGAGCAGCAGGGTGTGCAGCTCGCTGAGCTTCCATGGCACCACTTCGAGCTCCTCGGGCTCGTCACCCTGCAGTCGTTCCGGATACAGGTCGCGGGCGAGCACCACGTGGGTCATCGCGCTCATGTAGGTCGGCGACAGCGACAAGGTGGCGAGGATATGCAGGTCACGCGCGCCATAGCCGATCTCCTCCTTGAGTTCGCGATTGGCGCCCTGCTCGGCGGTTTCATCGCGATCAAGGCGGCCCTTGGGCAAGCCGAGTTCGTAGCCTTCGATGCCGGTCGCGTATTCGCGAACCAGCAGGACGGTGTCGTCATCACGCATCGGCACCATGATCACGGCACCGAAACCCGTGGTGCGCAGACGCTCGTGCGTGCGCCGCTCGCCATTCGAGAATTCGAGATCAATCTGCTCGGCACGCAGGAAGCGGCTTTGTTCGACCGAGCGTGTCGCCAACACGATCGGTGGTTTCTTGCGCATCGACCAAGTGTAACCGCATGCACGGCAGGCGACCCAATGCCGCCGCTTGGATCAGGTCGACGAATCCCCGCGCTGGACGCTGTCGCAGGAGGCGGCTTCAGCCGCGATGCTTCTGCTTCTGTTCCGAACAAGGAGCATCGGGCATGAATGCCTCTCCTGCGAAGGACGTTAGAAAGCATCGGGAATGACTGCCTCTTGCGAACGGCGCTACCGAACAGCGGCGCGGGTTTCGATGACCGCTGCCGCGTTTCCGCCTTGTCGTTGGGGATGAATGTCTCTTCTGCGAATAGCCGGCGATTTTGAGTTGCCGTCCGGATCCTAGCGTCCGCCGAACTCGAACTTGGCGGTCAGGAAATATGAACGTGCCTGCAGTCGATAATACTGCGCATCACCGAGTTCGCTTTCGGCGACGGGATCACGGCGATCACTCAGGTTGTAGCTGTCCAGTCTCAGCTCCCAGCGATCAAACGCATAGCCGATACCGGCATCGAACGTGTCATACGAGTCCGCCAGCGACGTGTTGCGCTTGTTGAGGTAGCGAGAACCGACATGGCTGGCGACAAGGTTCGCGCGCAAGCCCTTTTCTTTTCCATAGACAAGGCCGATGCTGCCGATGTGTTGCGGCGACAGTTCGAGGAGTTTGCCATCGAGCTGGGTCAAGGTGTCACCGAACAACTGCGAGTAGTCGGCGAAACGGGCATCGTGATAGGCGTAGCTGCCGAGCAGACTCAATCCGTCGGCGATATTCCAGCGCACCTCCGTCTCGGCCCCCTTGAATCGCTCGTTGCCGGCATTGGTCAGGCCTGGCAGGCCGTCGACGTTCTGGCTGACGACGAGATTGTGGAAGTTCATGCGAAACACCGACACGTCCCACTCGATGCGTCCATCGAGGTTGCGGCCCTTGAGGCCGAGCTCGCCGCTTTGCGCGTCTTCCGGCTCCAGGATCTCCGATTCCGGCTCGGGGCCGAAATCGATGACGGCCGGCTTGAAGGTGTTGCGATAGCTCGCATAGCCGGTCAGATAGTCGCGACCGTCCTGCCAGAATCGATAGCTCGTGCCGAGCGCGCCGGACAGGCGATTGTCACTGCGATGATCGCTGCCGACCTCGAACAACTCGGGCTCGTCGCCAGTCAGATCGACGCCATAGCCACTGCGCTTCTCGCTGGTGTGGTTGTAGCGCAATCCCGCTTCTATGCGCCAGGCATCGGTCAACGCCACGTTGAGGTCGGCATACAGGCCGGTGAAGTTGCGCTTGTCATCAAGGTGCGTCGTTTCGTCGATTGGCAGGGTGTGCCAGTTCGGCGCGTTCGTGCCATCCGGGAACGTCGCGTATTCGAAGTTCTGGCTGTCCTGACTGCCCTTGCCGTACATATGGTCGAGACCCCAGACCAGGGTCGTCCGGTCACTCAGCGGCGTTGCCACATGACTGTCGAAGTACAACTCGGTCCGATGCACATCCTGCTGGTAACCATCCGCATTGGGGGTGACGCCATCGTCCGCGAAATCCTCACGCAGGAATCCGCGCACCGTGGCTGCATTCGATCGCGCGACGGCGAGCCGTGTACTCCAGTCACCGATTCCGGTTGGCAGAACATAGCCAAAAGCGACCTGGCCACGGTCTTCATCCTGTTTCGCCCCGCGCGGGTTGATGTTGCCATCCAGCGGAAAGCGATCGGTGAGAACTCCACCTTCGCGCGGGTGCGGACTGACCGGATCCTGACTCAACGTCGTGTAGTCGGCATCGACCGTGAACTCGCCTGCACCTAGCTGGCCGGCACCGCGATAGAGCACATGCGCGCGATCCCATCCCGAACGGTCGGACTTGAGTTCGGCCTTGTCGGCATCGAACAGGATCGACTGTGACCAGGCGGCGCCCGGCTCGGCCATCGGAATCGCAGCGGACAGATGTGCGCTGCCGCGACTGCCAATGCCGAATTCAAAGCGGGTTGCACCAGCGCCGGCGGCATAGTGGATCACATGGATGACGCCGACGAAGCTGGTTGCGCCGTAACTGACCGGCGCGGCACCCTTGAGGACTTCGATACGTTCGACATTGGCGAGGTTCAAGGTCGCCAATGCAGGCGTGAACGCGCCACCAGAAGGGATTCCGTCAACGACCAGCAGGAACGCATCGAACTCGCGCAGACCCCAAAGGGCCGGCACCGAAGACGCTGGCCCACCATCGCCTCCCGGCGCAATATCCACACCAGCGACCAGGGACAGGGCCGTGCGCAGATCGGTCGCGCCACGCCGCCGCAGTTCCTCTCCCGAAATGACATTGACGTTGGCGGCGACATCGCTGAGCGCGACCGGGATCTTGGAGGTTGTCACTTCGACCGGATCGAGCGCGACAGGCTCTTGGGCGTGAATGGCAACGCCAGTCGTGGCAAGGCTTGTGAAAATGGCAATTTGCAGCGCGTTTCGATAAGCAATCAGTCGCATGGCGGGCCCCGGATTTGTTGAATGTCCAAATGGACGGCGGCGGAGTCTGCGCCGGATTCCGCCGCCGGGTAACAGCCCCTGGAACCAACCCATATCCACCTCACGACGGACTCTGGCTCCACGGCCTTTTCCTCGGAATGCCCGATTTCCCCGTCATTCGATCAACCAAACTGCAACCGTTTGCGCAGGAATCGACCAGCGGCGGGAGCGTTTCCTTGCCCCTGTTCGGGTTCGTTGCCGCTATGCTTGGCGCCCGCCAGCGTCTTCTTGACAACCATGACCGTGCTTCGTCCGCGCCTGCGCGGCCTCGTCTCCAAACTTGCCTTGTTCTACGTGCTGCTGTCGCTGCCGACGCTGATCGTCGTGGAGTCGGTGATTCTCACCTACGAGTTCCAGCGCTTCGTCAATGGAATCGATGGTGGCAGCCTGGAGCGTGCGGCTGACAAGGGTGCACAGGAACTCGGCACACAATGGAGCGGACTGCTCGATCACAGCGCACCCGATTCACTGGGCCTGCAGGTATGGCTCGACGCCTGGGTCCTGCGCCTGCAGCAACCGCGCGGCGGACTGACTCCGGATGAGTCTTACATCCTGCTCGAACTCAGTGACGTGCCGCTGGCGGCCGCGATCCTGGACGCTGATTCGGCCGTGCTTGCACGCACCGTGGGCAATGACCGCTGGGCGCTCGACATGCCGAGCGCGGTCGAGTTGCACCAGGCGGCCGAGCAACATGGCCGGAGCAGGATCCTCGCGACCGCTGAAACCAGCTACAAGATCCAGCGCGTCCTGGTTCCACTGCATGATCAGGTCGGTGTGCGGATCGGCTGGTTGTTCGTCGAGTTGCGCGTGCCGCCGCCGTGGCGGCACCTGTTGTTCGATTCAAGTTTCGAGTCGGCAACCGTGTTTGCCTTCCTGATCGTGTTTGGCCTGGCCTCGTCGATCTTTCTCGCCGCCTGGGTGACCCGACGCTTGAGCCGTATCAAGCGTGCGGCCAGGGCATGGAGTCGCGGTGATTTTTCCGATCGGATCGACGACCGCTCCGGCGACGAGATCGGCGGGCTCTCGGCGATGCTCGATGGCATGGCGATCGACCTCAAGGGATTGTTGCGCTCGCGCGCGCAACTGGCGATGCTCGCCGAGCGGCAGCGCCTGGCCCGCGATCTGCACGATACCGTCAAGCAAAAGGCGTTTGCCTTGAACATGCAATTGGCCACCGCGCGGCGCTTGCTCGGCGACAGCGCGGGCAGCGAGCGCCTCGAACTGGCACAACGCCTGACCCAGCAGATCCAGCAGGAACTCGCACAGATCCTCGACGAGATGCGTGCTTCGGATGCCGAACTGCCGTTCACCGAACGCCTGCGCATGCGCGCCAACGACTGGGCGCACACCAGCGGTGCCAGCCTCGGTTTCGATATCGACGATGTGCCGTCGCTGGCGGCGACTGTCGAGGACTCGCTGTTGCGCATCGTCGACGAGGCGCTGTCCAATGTCTTGCGACACAGCGGGGCGCAGCACGTCGACATCGGCCTCCGTCGCACGGCGGAACGCGTCAGCCTTGTCATCGCCGATAATGGTTCGGGCGCAAGCGTGGAATCGGGCAGCGGAATGGGCCTGCGCAATATTCGCGAGCGGGCTGAGGCGCTGCCGGGTGGGCGATTTGAATTCGATAGCAAGCCGGAGCGCGGAACGCGCGTGATGGTCAGCTTCCAGACCGAGGTAACCAGATGAGCAATCCGATTCGCATCGTCATCGCCGACGACCATGACCTCGTCCGCCAGGGTATCCGGGGCTTTCTCGAAACCCACGCCGATCTCGCCATCGTCGGCGAGGCCGGCGACGCCGCGACGGCGGTAAGCCTGTGCAGCGCACATACCCCCGATGTCGCCCTGGTCGATCTGGTCATGCCCGGCGGCGGGATCGAGGCGACGCGCGCGATCCGCGCCGCGAGTCCGAAGACCCAGGTTGTCCTGCTGACCTCATTCGAAGATGTGCAACAAATCGTCGCCGCCGTGCAGGCTGGTGCGCTTTCCTGCCTGCTCAAGGACGTCGATGCGGACGCGCTGGCCGATACCTTGCGCAAGGCCGCGTTGGGCGAGGCCGTCCTGCACCCGCGTATCGCGGCGCGCCTCATGGATGCAATGCGGCGTGGCGTCGAACCGGGCAGCGATACCTTGCAGTCCCTGAGTCAGCGCGAGCGTGAAACGCTGGCCCTGGTCGCCGAAGGACTCAGCAACCAGATGATCGCCGAGCGCCTCGGCATCGGCGAGAAAACCGTGAAGACCCACGTCAGCAACGTGCTCGGCAAACTCAATGTCAGCGATCGCACCCAGGCCGCCGTTTTCGCCTGGCGCAGCGGAATGAAACAGCGCGGGCCGCAATAGCCCGCCCACGCGTACGCCGCCCACGTCGAAATCCGGTTGTCAGCGATATCGGCGTCGATGTTCGATGAGTTGGGCAAGGATGCTGATGGCGATTTCGTGCGGAGTTTCGGCGCCGATATCGAGCCCGATCGGCGCCACCAGATCCCGCAGCGGCTCCTGCAGTTCCGGCAATGCCCGGCGCACTTCGGTGATGCGTCGATGGCTGCCGAGCATGCCGATGAAGCGCGGCGGCTTTTGACCCAACACGCGCAACGCCGCGACGTCGGCCTCGAAATTGCGATTGAGCAGAACCGCTTGGACGTCACGCTCGGTATCGGAAATTCGCCCGAGCTCATCAGCATCTCCGCAATGTGTCGTTGCATGAGAGAACGCTGTCGAAAGCAGGCATTCGGCGCGCGAGTCGAAAACATGTATTTCAAAATCGAGAGGCTGCGCCAGTTCGCTCAGCGCCGCACCGCAATGGCCTGCGCCTATGATGAGCAGGCGCACGTTCGGAATTGCCAGCTGGGATTCGACACCGGTGCCAAGTGCTCCAGAATCGAGAGGCACGCGTCGCCCTGCGGCCAGGCTCTCGGCAATGCGCCCGGCGAGCTGGCAATCGGCCGCACCTGACCAGCGCCGCAGGACGATGTGCATGCGTCCGCCGCAGATTCCCGCCGCACCGATTCCACCCCCGAGATCGAGCATCAGCGTGGAATTGTCGATTTCTGCGCCGAGCATCTTCCGCGCTTCGGCGATCACGTGCGCTTCGGCAAGGCCGCCGCCGACGCTGCCGTCGATGGTCGGGGTGCCGATCAGCATGCGGCTGCCGCATTTGCGTGGGGTCGCGCCTTGCGTCGATGCAACACTTGCCAGCACGACCGGCCGATCGGCCAGCCAGCGCGCCAGCGTCGAAAACAATCGCTCGTCCATCAAGGCGCGCCGACCCGTTCTGGCGTCATCACCGCTGATGGGCCGAATGCGCGGACTTTCCCGATTGCGTTGAATATCGCTTCGGGCGTCGCCGGCGACGCGAGTGCAATTTGTCGAGCATCACCGAATGCGGAGACCGCCTCGCGCAGGGCTTCGCGTACGCTCATCGCCAGCATCAACGGCGGCTCGCCGACCGCCTTGCTGCCGAAAATCACCTGGGCTTCTGGCTTCTGCGCACACTTGAAAAGATCGACCCGAAAATCTTTCGGCACCTCGCCATTGGTCGGGATCTTGTAGGTGCTCGGGGCGTCGGTCAGCAGCTTGCCGCTGTCACTCCAGCGCAGTTCTTCGCAGGTCAGCCATCCCATGCCCTGGACGAAGCCGCCTTCGATCTGGCCACGATCGATCGCCTCGACCAGCGAGTCGCCGACATCGTGCAGGATATCGACGCGCAACAGGCGATGCACACCCGTGTAGCCGCAGATCTCGACCTCGCTGACCGCAGCGCCGCAGGCAAAGTAGTAAAACGGCTGACCCTTGCCGGTTTGTGCATCCCAGGACAACCCTGGCGTTCGGTAATAACCTGTTGCCGACAAGCTGATCCGCGCGCTGTACGCCGCCTGGACGACATCGGCAAAAGCCAGTGACTGCTTGCTCGAGCTTGATGCATGCACTTGATCGTCGGCAAAGACAACCTCGCCTACACGACATTCGAGCAAGCCGGCAGCGACTTCGGCAAGCCGCGACAACAAGGTCTCGCAGGCCGCCTTGACCGCCTGACCATTCAGATCCGAGCCGCTGCTGGCTGCGGTCGCCGACGTGTTCGGCACCTTGTCGGTGCTGGTAACCATGATCTGGATGCGATCGACGCTGATGCCGAGCGTGCGACTGGCGACAGCGAGCATCTTCGAGTGCAGGCCCTGGCCCATTTCGGTGCCGCCATGATTGAGCTGGACGCTGCCATCGGTATAGATATGAACGAGCGCGCCAGCCTGGTTGTACTCGACCTTGTTGAACGAGATGCCGAACTTGACCGGCGTGATTGCGATGCCGCGTTTGGTGTGCGCATGGCTTGCGTTGAACGTCGCGACTTCGATTCGACGCGCATCGAAATCGCTGCCCGTCTTCAGTTGCGCCCAAAGCTCGGGAATCGGATTGTCGCGGATCGTTTGTCCGTAAGGCGTGATGTTGCGAGGCGGCGATTCAGCCTCGCGGTAGAAATTGCGTTCGCGCACGGTTTCCGGGGGCAGGCCGAGATGGCGTGCGATGCGATCGATGATTTCCTCACCGACGAGCATGCCCTGGGGGCCGCCGAAACCACGGAATGCGGTGTTCGATGGCAAATTCGTCTTCGCAATCAAACCGGTGATTTCAACGTTCGGGCAGTAGTACGAGTTGTCGACATGCACCATTGCGCGCATCAGCACGGGTGGCGACAGGTCGACACTCCAGCCGCCATCGGCGAACAGGGCCACTTTCATCGCCTGCAACATTCCGTGCTGATCAAAGCCCACCTCATAGCGAGCGAAGAACGGATGACGCTTGCCGGTCATTTGCATGTCGATGCCGCGCGCCAACTTGATCCGCACCGGACGTCGCGTGACGTGAGCGGCGAGCGCGGCAATCGCCGCATACGGATTGGCCTGGGTTTCCTTGCCGCCGAATCCGCCACCCATGCGCAGGCTGCGGCAAACGACACGGTTCGAAGGCAGGCC
Organism: Lysobacterales bacterium; assembly: GCA_016721015.1. Lineage (GTDB taxonomy): Bacteria > Pseudomonadota > Gammaproteobacteria > Xanthomonadales > Rhodanobacteraceae > Dokdonella. The sequence goes on along the minus strand of JADKJL010000011.1, from coordinate 348,765 downwards.
GAGCACGCGCGCGACGATGGCCTGGGTCTCGGTCGGATGCTGGGTCGATGAAGTCACCTGGAGCAGACCTTCCGAATCGACCTGCGCCCAGCTCGCCTGGGTCTCGAGATAGAAATGATCCTGGCCGCCGATATCCAGTTCGCCATCCAGACAATGTGTCGCTTTCGACAGTGCGGTGCTCGCATCCCCGCGCTGAACCTGGGCGGGTGGACAATGGAAGTTCGCGTTGGCAATTGCATCCGCGATATCGAGGCAAGCCGGCAACGCTTCGTAGCCCACGTTGACAGCGGCTGCGGCGGCCTTCGCCGTAGTCTCGTCATCGGCCACAACCCAGGCCACCGCCTGGCCATGGAATTGCACGCGATTGGCAGGGATCAGCGGCTCGTCGTGCACGATCGGGCCGGTGTCGTTCTCGCCTGGAATATCAGTGTCGGTGAGCACGGCATGGACGCCGGGCATGCGTCGTGCGCGATCCGCGTCGATGGAAACGATGCGCGCATGCGCATGCGGCGATTGCACCGGCCAGACGCTGAGCATGCCGGTTGGCGCATGTTGCTCATCGGTATACACCGCGCGCCCACTGACATGGCCGATTGCGCTTTCATGACGGTCGATCTGGCGGCGGCTCATGCGAAATGCTCCGCGACGAATCGCGCAAACAGATTCACTACCAGCGCACGTCGATAGTCGGCACTCGCGCGATGGTCACTCATCGGCGTGAATTCCCCGGCCAGCAATCGGGCCGCCTGTTCAATCGTCGGCGCATCGAGGGTGCGACCGAGCAGCCAGCCCTCGGTGGCCGAGGCGCGCTTCGGAATCGCCGCAACACCGCCATACGCCAGCCGCACATGCTGCACGCGTCGATCCTCATCGAGACTCATCGCGAACACCGCAGCGACAATGCTGATGTCGTCGCTCTGGCGCTTGGCGACCTTGTAGGTGGCACTTCGATGCGGGCTCAACGGCAAACGCACGGCAACAATCAACTCATCGTCGCTGCGGGCAGTCTTGCGATAATCAATGAAGAAATCCTGAGCCGCGACGACACGCGCGCCACGCGAGCCGTGCAGATGAATCTCTCCATCAAGCGCGAGCAGGATCGGAAGCAGATCGCCAATCGGCGAAGCGGTACCAAGATTGCCGCCGAAGGTCGCGCGATTTTTCACTTGTCGCGCGGCGAACCAGCGCAACATTTCACCCAGCGCGGGAATCGTCGTGCCGAGTTCCGATTCCACGGCGCTCAATGCGACACCAGCGCCGATCGTGACGCCATCACTGTCGATCTTGATGTGCTTGAGTTCGTCGATGCGATCGAGCGCGATGAAGGTTTCGTCGCGCCGCCGACCGCGGCTGAGTTCGACACCCAGATCAGTCGCACCGGCAATCCAGTGGGCGTGCGAATGGCGCCGCTTGAGATCGATAGCGGCGGCCAGCGTCAGCGGCTGAAAATATCGCCCGCCGATGACCTCGGCGATATCCAGCGCGGGCGCGGTCAGCATCGAGGAAAAACGATCACTGCCGGATTTGCACGATCGCAGCTGATCGGTCGCCCGTCGAATCGGCGCGTAGCCCGTGCAGCGACACAGATTGCCCTCGGTCGTGTGGTCGTCGAGCTCACCGTTGCTGAAACCCGCAAACAGGCTCATGACGAATCCCGGCGTGCAATAACCGCATTGCGAACCCGAGCACTCGACCATCGCCTGCTGGACCGGATGCAGATCATCAGCGTCGGCCAGATGTTCGACGGTGACGATGTCGCGTCCACTGACTGACCCGACCGGCAGAAGACAACTGTTGACCGCGCGGAAGCGGCGCTGCCCCCCGGCACCCGATTCGATCAGTGCAATCGTGCACGCACCACAATCGCCATCGGCGCACCCTTCCTTGGTGCCATGCGAGGCACGTCGGTTGAGCCAGCGCAGCAGCGATTCGGTCGGATCACTGGCGGTCAGATCGACCGTTGTGCCATTCAAGCGGAATGCAGGATTCGTCATCGACGAAGCGTAGCCCGAATGATCCCTCACGTCACCGAGAGTGGGGAGTGGGGAGTGGGGAGTGGGGAGTCGGGGAGTCGGGAGTGGGGAATTGGAAAGGGCAGTTCACACAACGTGCCTGTTTTCTGTCAAATTGGCGGCGCGCTGCGGCACAAGCCGAAATTGTGGGCGAAACGCGTTTCGGTTGTTCTTTTCCGACTCCCGACTCCCCACTCCCCACTCCCCACTCCCCACTCCCGCTCCTCCTCAGCGTGACAGCCGACCCTCAGCGCGTCACTATTCCGGACATCGCCATCACCAACTCGACACATCATGGGAAAACTGACCACACATGTGCTCGATACCGTACGCGGCAAGCCGGCCGCCGGCATCGCCTTCGAGCTGTTCCGCCTGCATGAGGATCGGCGCGAGCTGCTGATGCGCGGCATGACCAATGCGGATGGCCGCTGCAATTCGCCGCTGCTGGCCGAAGCGACGATGCAAGTCGGCATGTACGAGCTGGATTTCCGCGCCGGCGACTATTTCGCCATGCTCGGCGTAGCCCAGACCGAGCCACGCTTTCTCGATGTGGTCACCTTGCGCTTCGGCATTGCCGATGCGAAAGGCAACCTGCATGTTCCGTTGCTGCTGTCGCCGTACAGCTACAGCACCTATCGCGGAAGTTGAGGTGGCGGCTCAACCGATGCGTCGCACAGGACCGCACGCGTGACCGACTACATTCTCGAATGCCTCGGCCTCGCCCTGCGCTGGCTGCATGTGGTCGCGGCGATCGCCTGGATCGGTGAATCGTTCTACTTCGTCATGCTGGATCGCTCGCTGAAACCGGCCGCGCACGCACCGGCCGGAGTCGCGGGCGAACTGTGGTCGGTGCACGGCGGCGGCTTCTATCACAAGCAGAAGTACCTGACCGCACCGGCTCGGATGCCCGAGGATCTGCACTGGTCAAAGTGGAAGGCCTACACGACCTGGCTATCCGGTTTCGCCCTGTTCGTGTTGCTCTACCTGCTTGCGCCCAGTCTCTATCTGATCGATCCGGCTGTCGTCGCGCTGAGTCCGATGCAGGCCATCGTCCTCGCACTGGCGTTTCCAATCGCGGCGTGGATTGGCTACGACCTGCTCTGTCGTCTCGTTGGCTTTCGTGATGGTCTGCTCGGCCTGCTCGTCGGCCTCCTTTCGATCGGACTCTGCTTTGCGGCGACGCAGTGGTTTGCCGGTCGCGCCGCCTTCCTGCTGGTCGGCGCGGCACTTGGCACGATCATGGCGGCGAATGTGTTCTTCGTGATCATCCCGGGGCAGAAACGCATGGTTGCCGCACTTGCACGCGGCGACACACCCGATCCGCTGCCGGGTTTGCGCGGCAAGCAACGCTCGGTCCACAACACCTATTTCACCCTGCCGGTCGTGTTCGCGATGTTGAGCAATCATTACGCGACCGCCTACGCGCATCCACACAACTGGCTCGTGCTCGCCCTGTTCATGGCCGCGGGTGCGCTGATCCGCCAGTTCTTCGTGCTCTGGCACAGCGGTGATCGTGCCTGGGGCTTGCTCGGTGCTGGCGTCGCGGTAATGGTCGGCACCTTTGTCTGGCTGGCACCATCAGCCCCTGCCGATGTCCCCGCAGCTTCACCGATAGCGCAAATTTCTCAATCGCCTGTGCGCGTTGAGCCGGAGACAATCCTCGGCGCTGCCGTTGAAATCACCGACGTCCAGGCGATCTTGCAGCGCCACTGCACGGCCTGCCATTCGGCCCATCCGAGCTTGATGACCACCGCACCGAAAGGCGTGATGTTCGATGATGCCAGCGAGATCGAACGCTACGCCGACCTGATCCAGCGCCAGGCGGTCGTCCTCAAGATCATGCCGCCGGGCAATGTCACCGGCATCAGCGACATGGAGCGCGAAACCCTCGCGCAGTGGCATGCATCGCGTTCGACGACGGCTAACTCGTCCGATTAAAACGGCTCGATTCGCCAATTCGATTCGAGCACCACTTCATCGCAGTTGCTGCCCTCGCCGCCGCGATCGATGACGAGGAAATCACTGATGATCTCGAGGGCGATCAGCGGGTGATGCCAGGTGCCGCGGTGATAGTTGATGCCTTGTCCACGACGTGCGAGGAATGCGCGGGGCGGTGATTGCGGATCGGCAGCAACGACCACGACAAACGATATCCCGGGATCGAGCGGCACGAATGCCTGGCTGCCGAGCGGGTGGCGCTCGAGCATGCCAACCACAAACGGCAAGGCCCGCGGTTGCGCACGGAAAATGCTGACGACAGGCTGGCCGTTATCGAGCGCTGCATCAATCCTGGCCAGATCATGGAAGCGCATCGCGGTCCCCTCGTTGACCGCGTAGCGATCGTTCGCAGAATCCGCTTCGATGACATCGCCAAATGGCGCAAAGGCCGCGCGCGTCAAGGATTCGATGCGCAACGCTCGCACGCTGCCACTCATGCCGGGCGACCACGCAGGCGCAATCGCGAAATACCGCCATCGGGATGGATGTTCAGGCGGACATGGGTGATCGGCTCGTGGGCAACGATCTCGCTGCGGAAGTGATGCTGGGCATCCATCTGCAAGGCTTGCTCGGGCAACAGCAGCGGCCAGAACATTGACTGGGTGACGATTGATTCACGCGTAGCGCCCGGCACGTGAGCCGCCTGGATCGAGCAGCGATCCGGGTAGTTGCCCTTGAAGTGGGCGGTATCGACTTCTATCGCCTCGATCACGCCGGCGCTCGCCAACGCGATGATGCACCAGTCGTGGCCGGGCTCGCGCCGACGTCGCGTTTCCCAGCCATCACCCATGTTGATGCCGCGCCCCGGCAACAGCAGGGCCGACGCGGATCCGAAGTGCTCATTGTTGGCCGCCAATGCGGTGGCACCGTTCAAGGCCGCCGCGAGATCGATCAGGCCGTCGTCGTCGGTGATCGCCGCGCCGAAATCCGGTGTTGCGTAAATGCGCAGGCGTGCCAGCCCGCCATCCGGGAAAAGATTGAGTCGCACATGGCTGCAGGCCCGATCGCCGTCGATGGCAAAGTAGTGATGTCGATTCCCGGCCAGGTTGACCGCGCCAAGGATCGGAAACCATTTGGTTGCGGCATCCGGATCAGCGTGCTCGATCAGGCAGCCTTCCAGTGAAGCGGCCGGCGGAAAGTTGCCGGTGAAGTGGCTGGTATCGAGATCCAGCCCACGGATCACGCCGCGACGCGCGAGCTTGACGATGCACCAGTCATGTCCCGGCCCGCGTCGACGCCGACTTTCCCAGCCATCCATCCATTTGCCATTCGTATCGTATTTTCCAGGCACAAACTCCGCCGCTTGCGGATTGAGCATGCGCTGCATCGCGGCGAAGAAATCATCGCTGCACGACAAGGCCTTCGCGCCAAGGCGTTCATCGGCGAGATTGACGTGACGGCGCACGAAATCGGGCGCGTCGGCATCGATTTGAGTCAGGGCCATGCGGGATTCCTGGCGATTGTTTGGGGAACGCTCATCCGTTGAGCTCAAGCGTGCTTTCAAGTCGAAAGCGCGCGATGGTCTCGATCTGTCGCAATGCTTCGGCAAACTCGACTTCCGCGGTGTTGTCCACCCGAATCTGCAAGGTATCGATGATGCTCGCACGGGTGTGGCCGCGCACGGCAAGGATGAACGGGAAACCGAACTTTTCCATGTACGCCGTGTTGAGCTGCGTGATCGCGACAAACTCCTCTGCACTGCATTGATCGAGGCCGGCGCCGGATTGCTCCGCTGCCGAGGCCGAGGTCAGCTCGCGACGCATGGCGGCCTTTCCAGCGAGTTGCGGATGAGCGCGAACCAGCGCGAGCTGTTCTTCGCGATCGGCGCTGGCCACCACCTCGCACATCGCGCCGTGCAACGCCGCAGTATCGGCGAACGGTCGGTGGGACCAGGCACGATCCGGTACCCACGGCGAATGTTCGAAAATGCCGGCCAGCGCGCTGCGAAACATTTCCCGCGGCATCGTATTGAGTTGTCCCAGGGTGATCATCCGGGGTGCCTCGCTTTCCAGTGACGGGCGATATCGATGCGTCGACAGACCCAGACCCGCTCGAAATTCTCGACATGATCGAGAAACCGCCGCAGCGCGAGAAACCGCCCGGGACGCCCGAGCAATCGAGCGTGCATGCCGATCGACATCATGCGCGGTGTCTGCTCGCCTTCGGCGTAGAGCACATCGAAGCTGTCACGCAGATAGTGGAAAAAATGATCCGCGGTATTGAAACCCTGCGGTGAAGCAAAGCGCATGTCATTGGCATCGAGCGTGTACGGAACAATCAGGTGCGAGCGCTCGCTGCCATCACTCAAGGCCACGCGCGTCCAGAACGGCAAGTCATCACCGTAGTAGTCGGAATCGTATTCAAATCCGCCGTGTTCGACGACCAGACGTCGCGTGTTCGGACTGTCACGCCCGGTGTACCAGCCGAGCGGCGGCGCACCGGTCAGCGCCGTGTGGATTTTCACCGCGCGCGCGATGTGGTCGCGTTCGATGTCGGCCGGAATATCCTGGTAGTGGATCCAGCGCAGGCCATGCGAGGCGATCTCGTGATCCTGTTCCACGCATGCGCTGACAAGCTCCGGATTGCGCTGCATGGCCATGGCCACGGCAAACACCGTCAACGGCAGACCGCGCCGCTCGAACTCGCCAAGGATGCGCCACGCACCGACCCGCGAGCCGTACTCGTAGATCGACTCCATGCTCATGTGCCGCGCCGGGTAGCTGGCCGCACCGATGATCTCGGAGAGAAACTGCTCGCTGCCGCCATCGCCATGCAGCACACAGTTTTCTCCGCCTTCCTCCAGGTTCAGGACAAACTGCACGGCAATGCGGGCATTGCCAGGCCAGTCGGCTCGCGGCGGATGGCGGCCATAGCCGGCAAGATCACGCGGATAGTCGGCGTTCGATGACATCGGAATCAAATTGCAGACGAACTCGTCGGAACCACCAGTGTCGCGACACGATGGCCGTTTGCGCAAGCGTGCGCTGCGATCAGGCGGTTTTTCGGGCTAGTCCGCACATCGTTCGCGCGCGATCCGGGCGATTTCGCGGATGTCTGCATGCGGCGAAACGGCGAGGTCGTTGGCGATATGCGAAAGGAAAGATGGACTGCCCGCCTCGAGTGCACGTCGGAACCATTCCACGGCTTCGTCGAGCTTGCCGTGCTGGATCAGCATCTGCGCATGGCTGGACTGGCCGCGAAAATCGCCGGCTTCGGCGGATTTTCGATACCACTCGCTGGCCGCGACGGGATCCCGGACCACTTCCCAGCCCTCCTCAAGATAGCGACCGACGAGATTCATCGACTTGGCATGGCCGAGATCGGCCGCCTTGCTATACCAGGCCAGTGCCTCGCTGCGTGACTCGGCCACGCCGCGCCCGGTCGCCAACAAGTTGGCGTGGTTGTACATGCCCCAGTCGTGCCCGGCATGGGCCGACTTGCGATACCAGACCGCAGCAAGCCCGAAATCGGCGCTGGTTCCAACACCGAGTTCATGGCAACGGCCCAGCATGTTCATTGCCGCCGGCATGCCGGAGTTGGCCGCCAGCCGAAACCAGTGCAGACCTTCGACCGCGTCCAGGGCAACGCCGCGGCCCTCGCAGCACATCTGGCCCAGCATGAATTGTGCTGCAACTTCGCCCGCCGAAGCTGCCGCACGAATTGCCTTCACTGCCGAATCGGGATCCTCGCGCAACGCAGCGACGAGCTGATTCCGATCCAGCCTTGTATCGGCAGGAGCCGACAGCTCAGACATTGGACCATGCGCGCAGAAGGTTGTGGTAGACGCCGGTCAACGAGACCAGCTCCGGCGCGCCAGCCACGCGCGCGGTCAAGGACTGGATGGCGACATCGAGCTCGAACAACTGGCGTCGTTGTGCATCGCTGCGCACCAGACTCTGCAACCAGAAAAACGAGGCGGTACGGGCGCCACGCGTCACGGGCGTGACCTTGTGCAGGCTCGAGCCCGGATACAGGATCAGATCCCCCGCAGGCAGTTTGACGCGGTGCGCGCCGTAGCTGTCCTCGATCACGAGTTCACCGCCGTCGTACTCGTCGGGATCAGCGAAGAACAGCGTGACCGAAAGATCGGTACGCATCGGCAACGCGGGTTGTCGACTGCGGTCGTAGCGGATCGCGTTGTCGACATGCATGCCGAAATGTTCGCCGCCGGTGTAGCGGTTGAACAGCGGCGGGAAGATCGTGCGTGGCAAGGCCGCGGCAAAGAATGTCGGATTGCGCGCCAGCGCATCAAGGATCAGCTTGCCGAGTTCATGCGCAAGGGGATCATCCTCGGCCAGTTGGCCGTTGTGCTTGACCTGGGCCGACTGGTAGCCCGCGGTTTTTTTGCCATCTTTCCATTCAGCATTTGCGAGTTGCTCGCGACAAAGCGCAAGCTCGCTCGCATCCAGCACATCCGGCACATGAACCAGCACGAGCACCCCTCCGTGACCTTGAATGCGGCATCCGAATTGGACGCTGCCCGCGTGTCGAACCACTCAGAATTTGATGTTGGCCGTCAATTGCACGGAACGACCGGCCGCCGGCGAGACGTAGTGAACCGGATAGGCCTTGGTGTAATAGGTCTTGTCGGCAAGATTCTGCAGATTGAGCCGGAATGTGAGCTTGTCGGTGGCTTGCCAGTTGGCCATCGCGTCGAAGCGCCAATACGAAGGCACGCCGAATTCGGTGAGCAGGCCATCGGCAGGATTGAGCCGGTAACTGCCGACCACATCGCTCACATGGAAAGCACCGCCGCCCAATCCGAGCTTTCGTGAAACCTGGTAGCTGCTCCACAGGCTGAAACTGTTCTCGGGAATATTCGCCAGGCGCGTCCCGTTGATCGGATTCGGTTCGCCGTTGACGAAGCCGGCATCAACCAACTTGCCCTTCATGTGCGCATAGCCGGCGAAGACGCTCCAGACTTCGGTAATGCTGCCGGTGGCCGAGATCTCGATGCCGCGCACACGCGACTCGCCGATGTTCTGGTAGCTGCCGTCGGCATCCAGCTGGCGGGCATTGGTTTTCTCCGTGTTGAAAAGATCGGCGGTGACGGCGAGGCGGTCGCTCCACAGGTTCCATTTGACGCCAAGTTCGACGTTCTTCGTCTTTTCCGGATCCAGATCGGTAATGCTGATCGGATTGGTGTCGCTGCCTTCGCTGAGGAAGCTTCCCGGTGGCGTCGAAGAGTTCGCGAATGACAGGTACACGCTGCCCTCCTCCGCCGGCTTCCAGACCAGGCCGACCTGGCCACTGATGTCACCGCTCGTGCTGCGATGTGCCTCGGTGACCTGTGGGCCGGTATAGCCGCGCGGGCAGACCGAACCCGCCAGCTCCGGGCAATAGGTCACCGGCGCTTCGGTGGAGAAGCGGTCATGGCGCAGGCCGAGGTTGACCAGCCAGTGCTCACCAAAATGCAAGGTGTCGAGCACATACAGGGCCTGGGTGTTGCTGGTGGTCCGCGTCGGCTTGTTGGCGCGCGTGATCGGCGTCGGCACGAAACCAGCCGCCGCCGTCCAGGTGCCCGGCTGCCACGGATCATTCGGATCCGGATTGGCCAGACTGGTGCAATTGAAATAGGACGGTGCACCGACCCCCAGCGTTCCGCAGGCGCTGGCCGCATTGATATTCGGTACCAGATAGCTGTCCTTGAGCGCCTTCTCGTTGGCCAGCTCCAACCCGGCGTTGAAGACATTCTTCACATTGCCCATCGTGAACGAGCCGGAAAGGTCGGTTTGGTTGATGGCAGATACCGTATTGCCGGCGCGAGTGTTGACCCGCCGCCAGACTTCACCATTGGCCACGTTGCCCTGGCTGTCATCCGGCTGGCTGACAATGTAGTCCTGCCGGGCGCGGCCATAGCGCGAGGTATTGCGCAGGCTGAAGCCATTTTCAAACTCGTGACGCACCTGGATCGTGCCGATATCAACGTTGGCTTCGCGGAAATCGCGGTCGACCAAACCGTAGAAGTTGCTGCTGTCACCGCCGTCGTCAGGCCTGACCACGCGCACACCGGCCGGGAGCTGGTTGAAACCGTAGTGATAGGGAATGCCTGCTTCCGGCAACTCATCCGTCTCAAGGTGGTAGTAGCCGAGGGTCACCGAGGTCGGGCTGTTCAAGCCGAATGTCACCGAAGGTGCAAACCCGAAGCGGCGGGAATCGACGGCGTCGCGTCCGGCAACGCCGGCGTCATGGCCCATCATGTTGATGCGCAATGCGGCGTTTTCACCCAGACGCATGTTGGTGTCGAGAGTGGCGCGCTTGTAGTCGGCCGTACCCATGCCGATTTCGACCTCGGTGAAATCCTCGGCCACCGGTGCCTTGGTCACCAGATTGATGCTGCCGCCACCGTTCGAGCGGCCGCTGTAGACCGAATCGGGGCCCTTGACCACTTCGATCTGCTGGATGTTGAAGGTCTCGCGCGACTGCGCACCGGCATCGCGCACGCCATCGACAAACAGGGAGCCCTGCGAGTCAAAGCCGCGCAAATAGGGTCGATCTCCCTGCGGGTTGCCGCCCTCGCCGGCCCCGAAAGTGATGCCCGGAACCAGGCGCAGCGCATCGACGAGATCCACCGCGCCGATGTCGCCAATCAGAGCTTCCGGCACGATCGAGACCGAGCGCGGCGTATCCAGCAGAGGTGCGGTGAACTTGTTCGAGGCCGGTTCGCTGACCACATAGCCATCGACCTTGACGCTATCGAGCTCACGGGGCTTGCCGGCATCGGGCAGATCCGGAGGAGTAGTTGCTTCGGCGAAGGCCGGACTGCCGGCTGATACGAAAACACCGCCGAGTGCGGTCGCAAGCAAGCGGCGCGGCGTTCCATGGAACCCTGAAATGCAAGGGGTCGAAGACATCGTTGACGATCCTTTGATGCAGTTTCAACAGCGGTGAGTGCGTCTGGCTGACACGAACCGCAACGCCGACGATGACCTTCCGGATCGCTCGGCCAGGACGACAAAAGCGTCGTCTGGGCGCACGGTCGGAGCGCGTCGGCGCGCTTCAGTGCATGGGAGTGTGGCTGCGCAGGATGCGAATTAGACATTAGATGCGAATCGTTCGCAACCGTATTCGCTTCAATTCCACCAATGATGGTGAACCAGGCCGATCAATCAGGGCTTGAACAAGGCCAGTGCCTCGGCATGCACGGCCGGAGCGCCGGCCAGTGCATTGCGCACATCCAGACCGACCGGATCGCCATCGAGCGTGGTGAACACGCCACCGGCCTCGCGCACGATGACGACCAGCGCGGCGATGTCGAGGATATTCAGATCGGATTCGACGACAAGGTCGATCGAGCCTTGCGCGAGCAGGTGATAGTGCAGGAAATCGCCATAGCCACGAATGCGGCCGACGCGGCTGACCAGCTCGCCAAGTACCTGCCAGCGTCGCGGGTCACGCGCCATCGACTTGAGGTTGCCGGTCGATATTGCCGCCATCGGACCAAAGCCGTTGGTCTCCGAGACGTGCACGCGCTTGCCGGTTGCCGCGCTGGTTCCGATGTATGCACCGCCGCCGCGAACCGCCCATGCGCGTTCGCCGTACTCGCCTGCGGCGGAAACGCCAAGCACCAGGTCGCCCCGATACATCAAGGCGATCTGGGTCGAGAACATAGGATAGCCACGCACGAAGGCCTTGGTGCCATCAATCGGATCGATCAGCCACAGGTAGTCGCTGTCACCTTCGCGGCCATGTTCTTCCCCGAGAAACGCGTGGTCGGGAAACGCCGCCCGCAGCACGTCCTTGATCGCCAGCTCGGCCGCCCGGTCGGCCTCGGTCACCGGTGTCGCGTCGGCCTTGGCATCGACCGAGAAATCGCGTGCGGCATAGCGCGCCCGGATCCCGACCTCGGCCAGGTCGGCCGCGCGGTGCGCGGCTTCGAGCGCCGAGGCGAGAAAGGATTCAGTCAGTGCCATGCTCAGAACAACTTGAACAACTGACCGTTGATGAGCAGGTGCGAGGAGCCGTCGGCTTGCGGCTCGCCGACGTAGCGCAAGGCTTCCTGCACTCGGGGATCGTCGTTGCGCGCCGCAAGGAAGGCTTCAGCCTGGAAGCCCGTGGTCGCGATCGTGAAGCTGCCGTTCACTTCGAGGTTGCCCTTGCCATCATCGGCCACCGTGCCCGCGATGCTGCCATCGGGCTTGGAGGCAAACTCGGCGAGGATGTCCGAAAAACGCGCCTCGGCCGCGCCACTCACACCAGCCTCGGCCCACTGCGCGGTGCCGTTGGCGTCGCTGATCAGACCGTCGAAGAAAGTGACCTTGGCGAAGGTTCCGGTGATCGTGCCAAGCAGCTTCAGCGAAGGCACGTCAAGAACCGGTGACATCAGCGCTGCAGGTACGCGGAAGCGCACATCGTGCGCCGTGATGCGGCCATCCGCAGCCCGCTCGACCAAGCCCGATGTATCGATATCGGCTCCGCGTATGCGCAGATCCGCGTGCACGCGACGGGCAAACAGCGGCGCCTTGTCGACCCGCCAATCGAGCTCGCCGAGATCGCGGCCGAACACGCTGACACCATCGGCATGACCCTGCCAGACCGTACCGCGCACGCCAATCAGCGAAACCGGGCCCAACCGCGAGGCGACATAGCGGTAGGCGACATCGGCCGGCAGGGTCCAGGCAATCACCCCGGCGACAATGACAACGAGGATCAGCAGCGCAAAAAACCACTTCAGTATTTTCATTGCTCAACTATTCATGGGAAACGTGGAAACAACCAACAACGGCGTGCACGTGAACCGGAAACTCAAGGCACGTCCTCCAGGGTCAGCCGCGCATTGACGAGACCGTTGGCATCGATACGATCCGCCGAGAAATCGGTGATCTGCACACCATAGTCGCGCGCCATACCCTCGATCCAGTTCATCAGCACGTCGAACGAAGCGAACTCGAAGCTGGCACGCACGCTGTTCGGGCCGACCGGTTCAAGGCGCTTGAGCGCACCTTCCAGACCGCCGGCGCGCGCACTGACATCGGCCAACGCAAGCAGCGACTTGCCTTGCCGATCGGCACGCGAGCGCACGCCGGCATTGCGAAGATGTTCGACTTCGGTCTCGGCGACGCGGACGAAGGCCAGATCGCGCCTGGAATTGTCGAGCTGGCTGGCGAGTCGCGAACGCTCGTTCGCCAACGGATGCCAGACGAACGACCAGGCCAGGAAGATCGCAACGACCACACTGCCGACAACCAGCACGCGACGATCGCGCACGGCGAGTTGATTCCACCATGCGGACATCATGGCGCGTCTCCGCGGATGCGAATGCGACCATCAACACCGGCATCGGCCGGGATCGACGCGGTGACTTCGGCGCTCAGGCCCGGGATCGCCGAAAACTGCTCGCGCATGCTGTCGAGCGTGGCCACATCGGGAGCACGCAAGCCGACTTCGAGGATGCCGTTGCGGAATTCGAGACCGCGCATCTGGGTGCGCGTGGTGCGGCCAAGTACCGGCGCAATCTGGCCGATCAGGCGCAGAAAGCCGCTGGTTTCGCTGCCACCGCGCAGACGTTCGAGACGATCACGCATGACGCTTTGCGGTGCCCGCGAGCGTTCGGCGGCACCCAGATCGGGGAAGGTCTTGAGCAGGCTGTCGGACATCGCCGCATCAACGCGCGCGAGGTTCTGCGAAAGCTGCCGAACCTCGAGTCCACGCTGAACGAAGGCCGCCAAAACCACGGCGGCAGCCAGCACCGCAACGCGACGCCACCAGCGTGTGCCACGCGCCTGGCGATGGCCGCTGGCAAACGCGCCGGCGAGCAGGTTGATCGACGGCTTGTGCAGGTTGCGTGCGAGAAACGCCAACGGATCACGCTGGCCACCCTGATACGAGGCAAATCCGCTTTCGATTGCGGGTTGGACATCGCCATCAAAATCATGGGCGACAATCGCGCGATCGATTCCGGCCGCACGCAATTGCGCAAGCCAGTCGCCAAGATCGGCGTTCGAGCAGGCGATGGCCGACCATGGGCCAAGCCGCACCAGGACGCGCCCGGCATCGATCATCGCCGTTGCGGAGTCATCCGACACCGGCAAGGCCAGCGATTCGGGCAGGATCACATCCGCGCGCACGCCGAGGCTGCCGAGCTTTTCGATCCATTCCTGCAACCGCGTGCGTGCAAGCACGGCGACGCCGACCCTGTCTTCGGCAATGGCCTGGATCGCAAAATGCTGATCCTCGACCGCGCCGAGCAACTGGTCCTCGACCGCGAACGGTATCGCCTGTTGCAACTGTGCTGCGCTGCGCGCATTGACCCGGGTTTCGATCAGCAAGACATCCTCGGCCGGAACCAGCACCACGATTTCCCCCGCCGACGCGATCACGTTGGCGGGTGGCGCACCGTGCTGGCTCGACGAAAGCATGCGTCCATCCACCGAGTGGCGCAGCCAGGTCAGGCCACCGGCTGGGTCGAGACGCAAAATGAGACGATCGGGCATGCGTGCATATCCTGGGGATCCGGTCGATTGTACGAGAAGCGCGGCGCTTGCCGGAAATCACCCGGGCGCAGCGCATTCGAGCAAAACCCCGGCAAAGGCCGCATCGGCGCACAACAAGGCCGTGCCATGACAGGGCGCATGTTAAAGTTCGCCTCTTTCCGTATCGGCCTCGGGCCAGCTATTCGCCTATGTTTGTTCAGCGCTCCACCGTGTTCAGCAGAATCATTGCGGTTACCGCACTTGCCATGCTGATTTTCGTCAGCTCGATGTCATCCGCAAGCGCCGCCGGTGGCGGCAAGTCGGCGTCATTCGTGCCGAAGGCCAGCATCACCTGGCGTGGCGATATCGTCTCGGCGCGCGGATTCACCAGCGATCTCGTCGAAATCTATCGCAAGCAGGAGCAGGGTCTGCTGACCGTGCAGCCGTTCAGCACGATCTCCGGGATCGATGCGGTCATCGAAGGCAAGGCAGACATTGCCGGCAGCGCCCGCTCGATGAACGAAGCGCGCGAGTCCGAGAAGCCGCTGATCTTCCAGCCGGTGGCGCTCGATGCGATCGTCGCGGTCACTCATCCGCGCAATCCGGTCAGCACGATTTCTCTCGCCCAGTTGCGTCAGATCTATCTGGGCCGGATCAAGAACTGGCAGGAGATTGGTGGAAGCGATGCCCCGATCAACCTGTATTCGATTGCCGCACCACTGGATGGCGTCGAGTTCAGTTTTCGGCGCCTGCTCTACAAGCGCGGCGAGCAAAGGGTCGCGGCGCCACGCCTGTATCTCAACACGAGCAAGCTCGAAGAGGGGATCGCGATCGATCCGAACGGCCTGGGTCTGACCGCCTTGTCCAGCGTGTTCGCCAACAAGGGCGTAAAAATGCTCAGCGTCGAAGGCAGCACCGCAACTTCCCAGAGCATTGCCGATGGCAGCTATCCGCTGTTCATCACGCTTTATGTCGTGCAGCGCGCCGACGCACCCAACCGTTCGCAAGTTGATGACTTCGTGCGCTTCCTTGGATCGCCTGCGGCCGAGCAAGTCATGCGCAAGCACCAGCTGGTGCCGTTTGCGGAAGCTGGCGACGTTTATACCCGTGATAGTGCCCGTCTGGCCCTGATTGATTCCGCGATTGTCGCGGTGACCCCGGCCGATGTCGCCGCCATGCCGCGCGAGCCCGAGATGCGACTGGTCGCCGCTCCGCGCGCGACGCTGCAGGAACGCATCGCCACCGCGCCCGGTGCCGATTCGACCCTGCGCGCCCGCGAGAACCTGTCGCGTGCGGAACAGGCCAAGGCCGACGCCGAAGCGGCCAAGGCGAGCGACAAGAAACCGGACTGATCGCGACCTCCCCGATGCACATCCGCGCCATCTCGCTCGATCTCGACGACACACTCTGGCCAATCGGCCCGGTCATCGAGCGGGTCGAGCGCAGCGTCGACGACTGGCTCCGTGCGAACTGCCCGGAAGTGGCGGCAGCGTGGCCGATCGAATCGATGCGCGCCCTGCGCGACGAGGTCGCCAGCGAACATCCGGAGCTGGCCCATGATTTCGGCGCGCAACGACGCCTGACCCTGCGCCGCGCATTTGCACCGTTCAAGCTGGGCGATGACTGGATCGAGCGCACCTACGCGATCTACGTGCGCGTGCGCAACGAGGTCGAATGCTATGCCGATACCAGCGCGGCCCTGACCCGGATGGCGGCCCGATTTCCCCTGATCAGCATCTCCAACGGCACCGCCGAGCTCGATCGTATCGGTCTGCACGGGCATTTTCGCTTCAGCGTGAGTGCCGGTGAGATGGGCGTGGCCAAACCTGCAGCCGATATCTTTCACCATGCCTGCGAGCGCCTCGGCCTCGCCCCCGAGCACGTCCTGCATGTCGGTGACGATCCACTCGCCGACGTCGTTGGCGCACGCGATGCCGGCATGCGCACGGTCTGGCTCAACCGTCAGGCGGCGGCGTGGAGCCACGAGGTCAAACCGGATCTCGAAATGGCTGACCTCAATGCGCTGGCCAACTGGCTCGACCTCCATTCAATCCCGAACCCCTTGCCTTCAACCTGACGAGATTACCCATGGATGCATGGATCAGCGCCGCTGACGCAAGCGCTTCGACCGCTCTCATCGCCGTCGATACGAAGAGCTTCGATGACACCATCGCCATGCTGGGCGAGCACGCTCGCGAGCTGTGTGCGGCGAATGAATTCAAGGGTGAAAGCGGCCGCTTTCTTGGTCTCGGCAAAAGCAGCGAAAGCGGCCCGATCATGCTCGCCGGATGTGCGCCGAACAGCGGCCTGTATGCGCTTGCCTCGCTGCCGCGTCGATTGCCGCTCGGAAACTATCACCTCGATACGCGCGGCCTTGCCCTCGATCCGGCCCAGGCCGCTCTCGGCTGGGCGCTGGGCGCCTATCGATTCAGCCGCTATCGCCGGGCCAACCGCGATGCGGCGCGCCTGGTCATCGATGAAGCGACGCGCGCGCAAGTGTCGAGTCTGGCCGAGGCGGCAACGCTGACTCGCGACCTGATCAACACGCCGACCCAGGACATGGGCCCGGCCGAGCTGGCCGCCGCCGTCGCTTCGCTCGCCAGGCGTCATCACTGCGACTACCGGGAATGGCTTGGTGACGAATTGTTGCGTGACAACTTTCCAACCATCCACGCGGTCGGCCGTGCGGCCACGGCGGCGCGAGCGCCCAGGCTCGCCATGCTGTCGCACGGCGATGCTTCGGCCCCGCATGTCGTGCTCGTCGGCAAGGGCGTGTGCTTCGACAGTGGCGGGCTGGATCTGAAAACCGCCGATGGCATGCGCTGGATGAAGAAGGACATGGGCGGCGCGGCGCACGCGATCGCTCTCGCCGGCTTGATCCTCGACGCCAAACTTCCGGTTCGCCTGAGCCTGCTGATTCCGGCCGTCGAGAATGCCGTCTCGAGCGACTCGTTCCGCCCCGGCGAAGTGATCCGCACGCGCGGCAATATCAGCGTCGAGATCGACAACACCGACGCCGAAGGTCGCCTTGTCCTGTGCGATGCGCTGGCCTATGCCGGCGAGATGAAGCCCGACCTGATCCTCGATTTCGCGACCCTCACCGGAGCCGCCCGCGTTGCCCTCGGGCCCGACCTGCCGGCCTTGTTCTGCAATCGCGACGATATCGCCAATGCCCTGCTCGGCGCCGGCAGCCAGACCCAGGATCCGCTCTGGCGCATGCCGCTGTGGCGACCCTACCTGACCATGCTCGAATCCTACATCGCCGATCTCGCCAACTCGGGCAGCTCAAGGCATGCCGGCGCAATCACGGCCGCCCTGTTCCTCGAACGCTTCGTTCCCGACGCGACACCGTGGTGTCACCTGGACGTCTATTCGTGGAACGACTCCGAGCGCCCCGGCCACCCCAAGGGCGGTGAAGCCCAGGGCCTGCGCGCGTATCTCGAGTTCCTCAAGAAACGCTATGCGTGAGCGGTGAGCGATGAGCGGAAAGCGGTGAGCGGTGAGCGGTGAGCGGTGAGCGGTGAGCGGAATTCTGGAGACCGGAACGGTTCAATGGAGCTGTGGGAGCGGCTTCAACCGCGATGCCCTACGCCAAGAGCGCGCACAAGTATCGTGACTGAAATCACCCCCACGACAATCCGGCCAGAATGCCGATTTCTCGTGGGAGCGGTTTCAACCGCGATGCCCTTCGCCAAGACCCCGCAAAAGCATCGTGACTGAAGTCACTCCCACGACAATCCGGTCAGAATGCCGATTTCTCGTGGGAGCGGTTTCAACCGCGATGCCTTTCGCCAAGACCGCCCACAAGCATCGTGACTGAAGTCACTCCTTCGACGCCGGTCGCATCGCCCATTTCCCGTGAGAGCGGTTTCAACCGCGATGCCCTTCGCCAAGACCGCCCACAAGCTGACTGAAGTCACTCCCACGACAACCGGTCAGAATGCCGATTTCCCGTGGGAGCGGTTTCAACCGCGATGCCCTTCGCCAAGATCGCGCAAAAGCATCGGGACTGAAGTCACTCCTTCGACGCCGGTCGCATCGCCCATTTCCCGTGGGAGCGGTTTCAACCGCGATGCCCTTCGCCAAGACAGCGCACAAGCCTCGGGACTGAAGTCACTCCCACGACGCCTGTCGCATCCATTTCCCTGGGAGCGGTTTCAACCGCGATGCCCTTCGCCAAGACCGCCCACAAGCATGGGACTGAAGTCACCCCCGCGCTCCCGATGCCCATTTCCCTGGGACGGTTTCAACCGCGATGCCCTTCGCCAAGACGCAGGCTGCCGCACACCTCTGGGAGCGGTTTCAACCGCGATGCCTTCGCCAAGACGCGCCAAGCATCGGGACTGAAGTCACTCCCACGACGCCTGTCGCATCGCCGATTTCCCATGGGAGCGGTTTCAACCGCGATGCCCTTCGCCAAGACCCCCACAAGCGACTGAAGTCACTCCCCGACAACGGTCAGAATGCCGATTTCTCGTGGGAGCGGTTTCAACCGCGATGCCCTTCGCCAAGACCGCGCACAAGCACGACTCACTCCCACGACTATCCGGTCAGAATGCCGATTTCTCGTGGGAGCGGTTTCAACCGCGATGCCCTTCGCCAAGATCGCGCACAAGCCTCGTGACTGAAGTCACTCCCACGACGCCGGTCGCATCGCCCATTTCCCGTGAGAGCGGTTTCAACCGCGATGCCCTTCGCCAAGACCCCGCAAAAGCATCGGGACTGAAGTCACTACTACAACACCCCGCGCCCGATTCGAATCAATCCACCGTTGCGGCTGCGTCATGCGGCAGCATGCGGGCGGCGAGCTTGGTATCGGTGTGGATCAGGTCGATTTCGTCAGACAGGATCTGTGCGGCTTCGTTGAGGACGATATCGCGCTTGGCCTTGCGCTTCTCCTCGCGAGCCAGATCCTTGGAAATGCTGCGTTCATCCGGCTGCAGCCCGTCGTCTTCGGCCGAGGGAACTGACGCGGCATCATCGTCCTCTTCGGTGCTGACGACGGATTTCGCGGAATCCGCCGCGACGCCGTTACCGGATTTCTTCGCACCTTCTGCGGATGGACCTTCCGACGATTTTTGCGCCGCCTCGGCAGGCGCCTCCGACGCTGCGGCGAGAGCGTCGCGCTTCTTGCGCTTGGCTTCCTGATCGTCGCGCTCCGTGGTGCGGACTTTCTCATTCAGCGAGAAATTCTTCTCCGCGCGGATGCGCTTGGCATCGTTGATCTCGGCTTCAAAATTTTTCCATTCCGCATCCTTTTCCGCCCGCGCCTGGTGGCGCGCCAGCAACATCGGGATCAGCGGTTTCAGATCGGCCACCGGCTTGTAGTCGGCCTTGCTGATCGAGGTCCACGGCAAGGCATTGTCGTAGCTCGATTCGCCAAACTCGTCACTGGCCACGGTCAGCGGAAAGCTGATTTCGGGGGTGACGCCGCGCAGCTGAGTCGATCCGCCGTTGATGCGGAAGAATTGCTGCACGGTCATTTTCAGATCGCCATAGGTCGGCGTTTCGTTGCGCGCCATGTCATCCATGTTGAGCAGGTTCTGCACCGTGCCCTTGCCAAAGGTTGGCTCGCCAATGATCACTCCACGCCCATAATCCTGGATCGCGGCGGCAAAGATCTCCGAGGCGGATGCCGAAGCACGATTGACCAGCACGGCCAACGGACCGCTCCAGGCGGTGCCGGCGCGGCGGTCGCTTTTTTCCTCGACGCGGCCGCTGGCATCACGAATCTGCACAACCGGCCCCTTGTCGATGAACAGGCCAGTCAGATCAGTGGCTTCATCGAGCGAACCGCCGCCGTTGTTGCGCAGGTCGACAACGACACCATCGACCTTCTCCGCGCTCAGCTCGCCGAGCAGGCGCTCGACATCCCGCGTCGCGCTCTTGTAATCGGCATCGCCGCGGCGACGTGCGTCGAAATCCTGATAGAAGGTTGGCAGGGTGATGACGCCGATGCGACGCGTCGTGTCGCCGTTCTTCACATCGATGACCGATTTCTTCGCCGCGCTCTCCTCGACGTTGACCTTGTTGCGGGTCAGGGTCAGCATCTCGTGCTTGCCATCCGGGCCGGCTGCATCGGGCAGGATTTCCAGGCGCACGATGGTTCCCTTGGCACCGCGGATCTTGTCGACCACGTCATCGAGACGCCAGCCGATCACATCGAGGATCGGCCCGCTCGCGCCCTGGCCTACGCCAACGATGCGATCACCGGCATTGAGCTTGCCGGATATGGCCGCAGGCCCGCCTGGAATGATCTCGCGGATCGCGGTGTATTCATCGAGGCGCTGCAGGACGGCACCAATGCCTTCCAGCGACAAGCGCATCGCAATGTCGAAATTCTCCGAGGCACGCGGGCTGAGATAGTTCGTATGCGGCTCGATCGAGGTCGCATAGGCGTTCATGAAGGTCTGGAAGACATCCTCGCTGTTGAGCTGGCGGATGCGGTCGAGGTAATTGGAATAACGCTTGTCGAGCGTGTCCCGAATCTCTTTGCCGGGCTTGCCGGCCAGCTTGAGCCGCAGCCAGTCGTTCTTGACGCGCTTGCGCCAGAGATCGTCGAGTTCGGCCGTGTCCTTGGCCCACGGCGCCTTGGCCCGGTCGTACTGGTAAGACTCGTCCTTGCTGAAATCGAACGGCTTGGCGAGCAACTCGCGGGAATAGTCGAGGCGTCCGGCAACGCGTTCCTGATACAAGTTGAACATCGCGAACGGCACGGAAAGATCGCGCTCGAAAATGGCATCGTCGAGCTTGTCTTTGGCCACCGCGAACTTGTCGATATCAGCCTGGGTGAAGAACAGGTGATCGCCATCGAGGCTATCCAGATAGGCCTTGAAGATCTTTTCCGACATCGCGTCGTCGAGTGGCGTCGGCTTGTAGTGGAAACGCGACAGAAAGCGCATTGCCCAGATCGCGGCTTCGGTCTGGTCGGCGGTCGGCTTGAGCACCAGCGGGGTCGCGGTTTCGGCGACCGGCTTGGCAAAGGCAATGCCGCAGACAGCCAGCAGCGCGAAAGTCAGGGAAATGCGACGCATGAAACTCTCCATCAAGGCTCGGTGGTGCACAGGTTGCAACTCAGATTGTCTCGACGATGCCGGCGGCATGCGCCATTTCGTCCGCATGGTACGAGGAACGCACCATCGGACCGGATGCCACGTGGCTGAAGCCCAGTGCATTGCCGTATTCCGCCAGTTCGTCGAACTCTTCCGGCGACCAGTAGCGCAACACCGGATGATGATGCGCGCTCGGTTGCAGATATTGGCCGATCGTCACCATATCGACCGCATGCTCGCGCAAATCGTTCAATGTGCGCCGGATCTGCTCGAGGGTTTCGCCCAGGCCGAGCATGATTCCGGACTTGGTCGGAATCGCCGGATGCTGCTCCTTGAAGCGTTTCAGCAACTGCAACGACCACGCGTAGTCTGCCCCTGGTCGAACCTGGCGATAAAGATCGGGGACCGTCTCGATGTTGTGGTTGAACACATCCGGCGGATACTCGGCGAGCAGTTCCAGGGCACGATCCATGCGCCCCTTGCCGCGGAAATCCGGAGTCAGGATCTCGATCCGGATATCGGGATTCTCGAAACGCACGGCACGAATGCAGGCGGCGAAATGCCCGGCGCCGCCATCGCGCAGGTCATCGCGATCAACCGAGGTGATCACCACATAGCGCAGGCGCATGTCACGGATGGTGCCGGCAAGCTTGGCCGGCTCGAGCGGATCGGGAGCATTCGGCCGGCCATGCGCGACATCGCAGAACGAGCAACGCCGCGTGCAGACCTCGCCCAGAATCATGAAGGTCGCCGTGCCCTTGCTGAAACACTCGTGGATGTTCGGGCACGAGGCCTCTTCACAGACCGTGACCAGGCTGTTTTCGCGGAGTTTCGATTTCAACCGGGCAACGGCGTTACCGGGCGGGATACGCACGCGGATCCAGGCCGGCTTGCGCAGGCGCGGTGAATCGTCGAATACGGCGCGGTTGCGGGAAATCTTGTCGCCGCCAACTTGCTTTTCACCGACAACGGTCAGCGGGATGGTCTTGATTGGTTCGTTCATTGGGCAAGCATGGTCGCCGTATCGGCGAAAATCGGAAGTTCCGCAGCGCCGGGCTGCGGCGTGAAGCCGAACTGCCTGGACAGTTCGTCGATAAGCACATCCTCGACCGCCTTGAGCGACCCGGGGCCGCCCAAGTCTAGCACCTGGGTCACCTGCAAACCCTGATAACCACAGGGATTGATGCGCCGGAAAGGCTCAAGGTCCATACCCACGTTCAGGGCCAGGCCGTGAAACGAGCAACCGCGCCGAATGCGCAGCCCGAGTGCTCCGACCTTGGCATCGCCGACATACACGCCTGGCGCGCCTGGGCGACGCAGGGCGACGATGTTCCACTGCCCGAGCGTGTCGATGATCGCCTGTTCGATCCTGTTCACCAGTTCGCGCACGCCGATGCCGAGACGGCGCAGGTCGATCAGCGGGTAACCGACGATCTGACCGGGCCCGTGATAGGTCACCTGGCCACCGCGCTCGACGCGGATGACCGGGATGTCACCCGCCGCCAGTACATGCTCGGGTTTTCCGGCCTGACCGAGGGTGAATACCGGCTCGTGTTCAAGCACCCAGAACTCGTCTGGCGTCTCCTCGTCACGTCCGTCGGTGAACGCGCGCATGGCATCGAGCACCGGCTGGTAGGCCTGGCGACCCAGGCGGCGGACGAGGAGAGGGGTGTTCATCGGGGCCAGATGGGGTTGGCACCCGCGATCACAAGCACGCGAGCGCACAAGTCCGGCGGTGAGACACCCGATTCGGCACCACTGCGCTTGCCGTATCGAATCGAGATCGGCACAAGCACGCTGATTCGACATGCAATCTGCATCTTCATGTTGCTAGACTTCCGGCACAAATGGATTTTCCGACGGAGAATTGGCGATGAAGCGAGCATTGATGTTTGCCCAGATTGGCGCGTTCGTTGTTTCGGGGCTTCTTGCCACGACCAGCTTCGCCGACCCGCCCGCCGCGTCCGCCAGCGGCGATCCCGTCGAACAAACGCTCGAAACATCGGGCAGCGACACGCAGTTCGAGGAGTTCGACAGCGAGCGCTTCGAGGCGGAATACTCACGCGCCAACATCGAACGCTATGACGCACTCCGCTCCAGCCCGTCGCCGCGCCAGCAGGTAATCGCCGGCCAGATCTATCTCGAACACGAGGAGGACACCCCTGCCCTGGTTCGCCCACGGCGTGCCGATGTTGTCGCCCGCGCCGTCCAGTTGGCCCCTGACGATTCATTCGTGCAATGGATGGCTGCCAGCCAGGGAAGTTATACGAGCAGCCAATGCGGGCCGAGCACGCGCCCGCAAGCGGAAGTCGCCAATCTGATCCGGCTGGAGCCGGACAACGCCGCCGCCTGGCGCTTCGCGGTGGCCCTGGCCAGCGCCATTGGCGACCAGGACGGAATCGACGACGCACTTTCGCGCATGGCTGCGGCGCCGCGTGCCGACGACCATTCGATCGAGCAACTGGAGGAGTGGAAAAAAGCCTACACGGCGGTGCCCGAACCATCGACGCCCTGGCAACAGCCGGAATTGGCGCTGTCGAACGACGACCGGGTCATGCTCGCGGCGATGCAGAGAATCGGCTCCACCTATTCCAGTGCGGCCACAGTGATGCTCGACCTGTGCAAGATGGAAGTCGACAGCGAGCGCATCTGGCAACGCCTTGGCTGGTGCGCGGATGCCGCGACCACACTGGCATCACGAGGTGGCAGCCTCGCCTTGCGCGAGCAAGGCCTTGGCATACTCGCAGCGATCGGCGCAAAAGATGCGACGTTCGACAGCATGCAGCGCCAGTACGATTGGCTGGTCGCCCACAATGCCAATCCGGCGCGAAGCTACAATGCGGACAGCGCCGAGTTTGCCGCGGCGATTTCCGATTGGAAGGGCGTAACGACCGAGATCGAGGCGATCGAACGGCACCTCCAGCGCATCGGCCAACCCCTTGCGCCACCGCCCGGCTGGAATCCGAAGACCGTACCGGAACGTGACGCGGCCACCGATTCCACCCAGCAAGCCTGGATGGCCTACACGCGGTCGCTGGTCGACGGGCTGCGCGCGAGCAGCGACGCGCGTCAGCAAGCGCTGGCGATCAGCGTCTCGGCCATCGTGAGCATGGCTTCCGGGAGTTCCGAATCTGGCCCAGGCAACGCCGTTACGGCGACTACGGAGCAGAGCGCGGCCATGCAGCGTCTGGCCGCGGCCAATCCGGACAATCTGCTGGTGCAGTGGATTGCCGCGACGAGTACCGACCTCGAATCAGACCGAAGTGCGGTCAGCACGGCGATCGGCCAGGTGCAGCGCCTCGACGCCGACAACGGAGCCAGCTGGGCATTGTCGCTCGCCGTCGATCCCGAGGCGGCGGATCTGGCCTTGCCGCAGGTTGCGGCGGGCACGCGATTCGATGATCACGCTGGCGAGATCCTGGCCATCTGGATGGATGCGGCGCGCAAGCAGCCACCGTCTGATGATCAGGCCAAGGCGATGGCAACAGACATGCCATCGATCGCAACCGCATCCTATGGCTTGGGTGCAGCCATGATGTCGAAGGCATCGATGAAGATCGACCCGGTCTTCGCCGTCGCTGGCGTGTGTCAGAGCAAAATGGATGCGGATTCCGCACGGCGGCAAACCTGTGCGACGGTCGCCCGATTGCTGCTCAATGCAGGGACGAGCATGCTGTCCGTGAGCGCCGGTGAGCGGATCCTGCGCAAGCTCGATGCACTCGACGAGCGTGATACGGTCCGTGCCCGCACCGTCGCATGGTGGATGAACGTGGCGATGCCCGAAAATTCCTTCGACGCCGAGGCCATGGCCCGCTTCATGGACGATGTGGCCGACAGCGGCAGTGAAATCGAAGCACTGCGCCTTGCCGCCCAGCGTGCGGGCAAGAGCGAACCTCCGCAAGCCTGGCGCTCACCGGCAGAAAAGAAGAAAAGCCCGGCCAAGGCCGTGACGGTGACGCCGGCGAACGAGCACTAGCAGCCCGGCATAGCCTCATTCGACTCGTCTCGGCGCCGAGTAGGATCCTGCGAGTTCGCAGGGCGAGGATCAACGGCACCGCCCTTTTGCAGCGGCGATGCGGCGCGCAGCGTTGCGGTTCACTGGCGCTCACCGCCAACCTACAACGTCCAGCGAATACCCGGTTGGTCACGCAACGCGGCATGCGCGGCGTCGTAGGCTTGGCGATCCGGACAGGTGAAGGTCACCGATACCGAATGATAGTTGCCCTCACGCGAGGGCTTCACGCGCAAGCTGCCGGCAATCACATTCAGACCGAGCGCCCGGATGATTTCCGGAACACGCGCCTCCAGTTCCGCATCGGTGTGGCCCAGCGCGGTGATCTCGAAGGCACCGGGAAACTGGAAGCCCTTATCGGGCTGTTGACGCTGGATGTCATCGATTTTGTGCATGCTCAGCCTCCGTTTGCCGGCACCTCGGTGCTGGCAGGCTTGTCATCACTCTTGAACCAAAGCATCACACCATCGCTCATGCGTTTGAAGAAACCACCCTCGGCAGCCTCGTCGAGCACGATGATCGGTCGCTCGACCAGGGTCTTGCCATCGAGCTGGACCTTGAGGCTGCCGACCGCCTGCCCCTTTGGCAGCGGCGCGATCAGCCGCGAGGGCAGGTCCATGCTTGCCTTGAGGTCGGCATAGCGACCACGCGGCAGGGTAATGACCACATCCTCGGCCACGCCCAAGGCGACCGTCGGCGATTCACCTTTCCACAGTTCCGGTGTGGCCAGCGGCTTGCTGACCTCATAGAGTTTGTGTGATTCGAAGAAGCGGAATCCGTAGTTGAGCAGTTCCTGGTTCGCGTCGGCGCGGGCCTTTTCACTCTTCGCTCCCATCACCACCGCGATCAGACGCTGATCACCGCGCTGAGCCGACGTCGCCAGGCAGTAGCCGGCCGAACTGGTGTGCCCGGTCTTGATGCCATCGACCGAGGAGTCCCGCCACAACAACGTGTTGCGGTTGTGCTGCTTGATCCCGTTCCACTCGAAGTCCTTGACCTTGTAGATCGCATACTCCTCCGGGAAATCGCGGATCAGCGCCCGCGAAAGCAAGGCAACGTCGTGCGCGGTGGTGTAATGGTTCTCATTGGGCAGGCCGCTGGCATCGACGTAGTGGGTGCCCTTCATGCCGAGCTGGTCGGCATACTGGTTCATCAGGGTGGCGAACAATTCTTCCGACCCGGCGGTGTGCTCGGCCAATGCGATCGCCGCATCGTTACCGGACTGGATGATCATTCCATACAGCAGTTGCTTGAGCGGAACCTGGCTGTTCAGCTCGAGAAAGCTGGTCGACCCATCCGTACCGGCGCCACCGGAGCGCCAGGCGGTTTCGCTGATCGTGACCGGATCCTCCAGGTGGATCTTGCCGTGGGCCAGTTCGGCCGAAACCACATAGGAGGTCATGATCTTGGTGATCGAAGCCGGCTCGACGCGGCCATCCGCATTGCCTTCAAGCAGGATCTGGCCGGTGGCAAAGTCCATCAGCACCCAGCTTGCGGCATCGAGCGTCGGCGGCGGCGGGGTCGGAGTGGCGATCGTGGGGGATGCCGGTTGCGGCATCGGCCTCGGCACGGGCGCCGCAGGAGTCTGCGCGAAGGCATCGACGACCAGGACTGCGAGCGCAGCGGCGAGAGTGGCAGACAGCAACTTGTTCGGCAAAACAGACTCCTCGAAATGTTCTTGATGGAACGCAAAGCACCGGCAATAACGGGCATTGTCGCCGGTTCAGTCGTCGATGGCCACGCGCGACAGGCCGAAACCGAGCTTCTCAAGCCGGATCACGAGGGACTCGGCGGCATCGACGCTTTCCAGCGGACCGATGCGCACGCGATGGATCTCACGCGAATCGATCCGCGTGGTGACAATGCTGGCGTGCCCGAGGCCGGCCTGCGCGATGCGCTGCACGATGCGTTGTGCGTTGTCGCGCTCGGCAAACGCACCGAGCTGGACGAAGACGCGCGAGCGATTGTCGGTAGCTGGGACAGCGCGCGAGGGCGTCGGTTCAGGACGGCTGCCATCGAGTAAGCGCACTTCGACCATGCCGGTTCCCTTCGGCCAAACGCCGATGCGCACCGCGGCGGCGTAGGAAAGGTCGATCAGCCGGTTTTCATGAAACGGGCCGCGGTCATTGACCCTGACCACCACGCTCTTGCCATTTTCAAGATTGGTCACGCGCACGTAACTGGGCAACGGCAGGGTCTTGTGCGCTGCGCTGAACTGGTACATGTCATACGGCTCCAGGCTTGAAGTCATGTAGCCGTGAAACTTGTTGCCGTACCACGAGGCAATGCCCCGCTCGACATAGCCATGGACGTCGGGCATCACCGTGTAGGTCTTGCCGAGCACGCTGTAAGGCGACTTGTTGCCATAGCGTGCGCGCGGTTCGACTCGTGGAATCGGCTCGACCAGCTTGCCCACATCGACGGCGGTGACGTCCGGGCCGCCATCGCGGGCATCGCGATAGCGTCTGGACTGCGGCAGGCTGGTTTCAGGAATTGGGACGGAGGGTGAGGCGCCGGTCTGCGCCGGTGGAGGCGCCTTGCGTGGCTTGTGCCCGGCGCAGGCGCTCAGCAGCAACCCCGCCAGGAGAGGAAAAAGCAGCCTTCTCACGGCGTGGCGCTGGCAATGCCTGCCGCGATTTCCTGCGAGAGTTGCCACACCGCCATCGAGTAGAGCGGACTGCGGTTGTAGCGCGAGATCACGTAGAAGTTGCGAAACGTCAACCAGCTCTCCCTGCCTTCACGACCATCGAGCGTGACCAGGGTGGCCAGTTCGGCTGGATCGGTGGTGTCGGTTGGCGAATAGCCCCAGCCTTCGAGTTGCTCGAGCGGATAAACCGGCTCGAGCCCGTTCGGGCTGATTTCGCGTGCATCGGCGCGCACCGTGGCCAGCGAGGCGACCGGCTTGCCCTTCTCCCAGCCATGCACGGAGAAATAATTGGCCACGCTGCCAATGATGTCGGACGGCGAATTCCACAGGTCGATGCGCCCATCGCCATCGTAGTCGCGGGCGAAATTGGCGACACTGGTCGGAATGAACTGTCCCCAGCCCATCGCCCCGGCGTACGAACCGACCAGTTCATCGATCGGATAGGCCAGGTGCATGTCGCCAAGCAGGAACAGCTGGCGCAGCTCGCCGCGGAAGAATTTCGCGCGCGGTGGATAGTGGAATGCGAGCGTGACCAGCGCATCGAGCACCTTGTAGCTGCCGTAGTTGCGACCGTAACTGGTCTCGACACCGATGATCGCGACAATGACTTCAGGGGCCACGCCGAACTCGTCGGCGGCGCGCTCGATCAGCTCGCGATTGGCCCGGTAGAACGCAATGCCATCGTCACGCCGCTTGTCAGTCAGGAAGATCGGCCGATAGTCCTTCCACGGCTTGGCCTCGGCTGGACGCGCCATTGCATCGAGGATGCCCTGCTGCACCTTGGCCTTGGCCAGGGTCGCAAGCACATCGGATTCGACCAGGCCCCCGTCGCGGTGGAGCTCGCGTGCGAATTCGACAAAGTCGGGATCGACCGCGACCGCTGCCGACTTCTGCGTGTTTGCATGGGCGATGGCCGCACAACCAGCCATCGGCGCGTACAAGGTCACGGCGATCGCGACGGAAAACCACACACTTCTATTCAAGTCCAAGCAAACCTCTGCAATCCGGAGCGCCACTGTATCGCGATGGACGATCACCCTGCCACCCGCTTTCGATGCGCGTGGATCGACATCAACACACCAAAACCGGCAAGCAATGAAACCGCCGAGGTGCCGCCGTAGCTGACCAGCGGCAGGGGCACGCCCACCACCGGCAGCATGCCGGTGATCATGCCGCCATTGACCATCACATAGACGAAAAACACCATCGTGATCGATCCGGCGAGCAGGCGCGAGTAAGTATCCCGGGCATTCGCGGCGATCCAGAGTCCGCGCCCGATGATGAACACGTAAAGCGAAAGCAGGAGCAGCACGCCGATCAGGCCCCACTCTTCGGCAAACACCGAAAAGATGAAATCGGTCGTGTGCTCGGGCAGGAATTCAAGGCGAGATTGGGTGCCCTGATGCCAACCCTTGCCCCACAGTCCACCCGAACCCACGGCGATCTTCGACTGGATGATGTGCCAGCCAAGACCGAGCGGATCGGCCTCCGGATCGAGCAGCATGCGCACTCGGTTGCGCTGGTATTCGTGCAGGAAATGCCAAGCCAGGGGCGCTGCGGCAAGCACGCTGCCGAAAATCAGACCGATCCGCCACCACGCCAGGCCGGACAGGAAGACAGCGAAAAGTCCGCTGGCGACGATCAACAGAGCCGTGCCAAGGTCAGGCTGCTTGGCGATCAACGCGGCTGGAATCGCAATCAACACGCAAACGACGCCAAGCGACGACCAACTCGGTGGCAGCGGGCGCTGATTGAGATACCAGGCAACCATCATCGGCATGGTCAGCTTGAGCAACTCGGACGGCTGGAAACGCACCACGTGCAGATCGAGCCAGCGATCCGATCCGCGCCCCTCGCCGAGCAGCGCGACCAGTACCAGCAGGATCAGGCTGCCGAAGTAGAGCCATGGCGACCAGTTGCGCAGATTCGAAGGCGGAACCCGCGAAATCAACGCCATCAGGATCACCCCGAGCAGCAGTCGCACGCCCTGGGCAATGGCTTTGTCGCGATCGAGATCACTGGCACTGTACTGGGTCATCAAGCCAACCATGCCGAGCAGCAGCAAGGCCCCGGCCAGTGGCATGTCGAAACGTGGACGCCTGAGCATGCCGGGCAGGCGATAGCGGAGCTGGGCGAACAAGCCGTCCATCAGGGCTTCGCCGCCTCCACGTTGTCGAAGCGAGTTTCCGGAATCGGTTGATCGAGCAACCAGGCATCCATCATCTTGCGCACGATCGGCGCCGCGTCACGTCCGCCGCCGTGCCCGGCCTCAAGCGCAACGATCGCCGCGATGCGCGGGCTCTCGGCCGGCGTGAACGCCTCGAACAGAACCTGATGGCGCTCGATCGCAACCTGCGAAATGTGCTGCCACACATCGTTCGTCCGCGAATAGCGTTCGGCAGTCCCGCTCTTGCCGGCAATGACGAATGGAAAGCCGTTGCCCATCGTACGCGCGGTTCCGGTCGGGCCGTTGACAACGGCGATCATGCCTTCGCGGACGGCATCCCAATTGGCCGGATTGCGGAAAAACGCCGGGCCGGGCGGTGCCGCCGGCATCGTCACCGGCGAGTCACCGATACCATCCTGGGTGGCTCGCAGCAGGTGCGGTTGATAGGAAACGCCACCGGCCGCGAGCATCGCCACGCCATGCGCAAGCTGCAGCGGCGTGACCACCCAGAAGCCCTGGCCGATACCCGCAATCACGGTTTCGCCCGGATACCAGGCCTGATTCATGCGCGCCCGCTTCCATTCCCGTGATGGCAGCACGCCATCGCTCTCGCCGACCAGATCAATCCCGGTCGGCTTGCCGAAACCAAATTTCGCCATCGAGTCGCTGAGCCTGTCGATGCCCATGTCGAGGGCGAGCGCGTAATAGTAGGTATTGACCGATTGCGCCAGCGACTGCACCAGGTCGACCCGGCCATGGCCGCCGGCGCGAACATCGCGATAGCCGCGCTTCTGTCCGGGAATGAAGAACTCGCCAGTCGAGACAATCGTGTCCGAGGGCTTGCGCACGCCCAGTTCGAGCCCGGCCGCGGCAAGGAACGGCTTGACTGTCGACCCCGGCACGTAGCTGCCGCGCAGGGCACGGTCGAGCAGCGGCTTGTCGGGGTTGTCGAGCAAGGCGTTGTAATCGGCCTGGCTGATGCCATTGACGAAAAGATTGGGGTCGAAACCCGGCACGCTGATCATCGCCAGCACCTCGCCATTGCGCGGATCGATCGCGACCGAGGATCCTGCGCGCGCCTCGAACGCGGCCACGCCGGCTTCCTGGATCCGCGTATCGACGCTCAGGTAGAGATTCTTCCCCGGTGTCGGTGCGACGCGGTCGATGACCCGCAACGGACGTCGATCCGCATTGACTTCGACCAGTTCATAACCCGGTTGTCCGTGCAGCAACTCCTCGTAGGAACGCTCGATACCGGTTTTGCCGGCGTGCGTCGTGCCGGCGTACAGCGAGGCGTCAAGGCGCTCGACATCGGCCGCGTCGATACGTCCAACGTAACCGACCAGATGGCCGAACTCGGCACCTTTCGGATAGTAGCGGGTCAGGTATGGAACCACATCGACACTGGGAAAACGCCAGCGATTGACCGCAAACAGGGCGATGTCCTCCTCACTGAGCTTGAGACGCAGCGGCACGCTCTGGTACGAACGCTTCGACTTGACCAAGGCCTTGAAGCGGGCAACGTCATCCTCGCTGACGCCCATGGTGTCGCTCAGCCCCTGCAACAGGGCATCCATGTCAGTCACCTGTTCGGGCACTACTTCGAGACGAAATGCGGCGACGTTCTCGGCCAACAGCACGCCGTTGCGGTCGTAGATGAGGCCGCGTGCCGGAGCCAGCGGGCGGGTCAGGATGCGATTGGCGTCCGAGCGTGACTGGAATTCTTCATGCCGGGACACCTGCAGGTACCAGAAGCGCATGCCAAGGGAGACCAGCGCGAGAATGATCAGCAGGAATCCAACCACAGCCCTGCGCATGAACACGGCCGCTTCTTGGCGTCCATCCTTGATCGGCCTGAATTTCATGTCTCGCGCGCACGGATCCGGGCGCGCATGTCGTCGAGCAGCAGGAACACGAACGGCCAGGCCAGCATGCCAATGACCGGGGACACCCAGAAGCCTATCGAAGGAATCGGATCCCCTGAAAAACCGCGCACCATGATCACGACGATGCGGTCAT
The DNA here is from genome assembly GCA_016721015.1 of Lysobacterales bacterium. GTDB lineage: Bacteria > Pseudomonadota > Gammaproteobacteria > Xanthomonadales > Rhodanobacteraceae > Dokdonella. Next base: position 316,446 of record JADKJL010000011.1, on the reverse strand, counting down.
TGAGGAGCAAGGCAAATACGGCCAGGGCCTGCTGGCTGACCGGAAAGAACCGCAGGCGCGAGCGGAAACGCAGCACGATGAAGATCAGCACGATCAGTCGCAGGGCCTGCTCGCCGAGCAATTGCCCGGTCAACAGGTCACCGCACAGACCGATCACGAAGGCAAAACCAAGGCCCACGCGTTCCGGTGTTTCGATCGACCAGTAGATCAGCACGAGCGCGATCCAATAGGGTTTCAATGGCAGCAACGCCTGCGGCAGCGGGGTCAACTGGAGCAGGAAGGCGAGCACGATGCTGCCGACAAAAATGAGCATCTGCACGCGACGGCGATTCATCAATGCGCTCCCGATGGCAGCGAGGTGGCGGACGAATCAGGTTGCTCCTTGCCGGGTTCGGTCGGCGCGGGTGGGCCCATCGCTTGCGGCAGATCTTGCAGAAGCAGTACTTCGCCACTGCGATCAAGTGCCGCCGCGGGCTTGGCCATCGCCGCGGCGAACATGCCGCTCTCGTCGTTGCTCACCTCGATGATCTCGCCGACCGGAAACCCTGCCGGAAAGCGGCCGCCAAGCCCGGAGGTGACCAGCTCGTCACCGACCTTGATGTCGGCGCTGATCGGGATGTTCGGCAGTTGCAGGCGATCGATCGCGCCCGTACCGTACGCGATCGTGCGCAAGCCGGTGCGTGTGACCGTGACCGGGATCGCGTGGGTCGGATCGGTGATCAACAACGCCACCGACGTGTGCGGCAACACTTCGACAATCTGGCCCATGATGCCGAATGCATCGAGTACGGGCTGGCCCACCTTGATCATCTGCGCGCTGCCGGCATCGAGCACGATACGGTGGCGGAAAGGATCCAGATCGATGTCGATCAGGCGTGCAAGCTGCACGCCGAGACCGAGCTCGTTCTGCACATCGAGCAGCTTCTTCAGGCGATCGTTCTGCGCAGTCAGCGCCGACATCCGGTTCAGGCGCACCTGGGCCAGCAGCAAGGCTTCGCGAAGATCCCGGTTCTCATCCACCAGTTGGGTCTGGGTCGCGACCGCGAGCCGTCCCGCACGCGCGACATCAGAGGGCAGCGCGGCGATCCGGTAAACCGGCTCGATCAGTGTCCCGGCCAATGTACGCATGTGCTCGAGATAGTTGCCGCGATGGTCGATGACCATGACGATCATCGCCAGGGTCAGATAGGCGATCAGGCGCGCGGTGCTGACCGCACCTTCGGCAAACAGGGAAACCTTGTCAGGACTTGAGAGGGGCATGACGGTTGCGCCACTTGATCAACGTTGCCCGGGCAGCCTGTCGGACTTGGCCGGTGGAGGCGAGAATTCGGCTGGGCGAGGACAGACTATGTCGATTTGCAGGCCCATAGTGGTGCCAGGGGTCAAAAAGCGGCGGAAACATGGGTCGTTCAGACGGATTCGCAGCCCGGTCGAATCAAGTCCGACAGGCTGCCAGTCACACGCCGTCACTCGTGCGCGAAGAAGTCACCACCGTGCTGATCGACCAGCTCGAGAGCGCGTCCGCCACCGCGGGCGACACAGGTCAGCGGCTCGTCGGCGACATGCACATGCAGGCCGGTTTCTTCTGAAAGGAGGCGATCGATATCGCGCAGCAGGGCACCGCCACCGGTCAGCACGATGCCGCGTTCGGCAACGTCCGAGCACAGTTCGGGCGGGGTCTGCTCAAGCGCGCTGCGCACGGCACTGACAATGCCCGACAGCGGTTCGTGCAGGGCTTCGAGGATTTCGTTCGAGTTGACCGTGAACATGCGCGGCACACCCTCGGCGAGATTGCGCCCGGACACCTCGATCTCCCGCACTTCCGATTGCGGGAATGCGCAGCCGACTTCCATCTTGATGCGTTCGGCGGTCGATTCGCCAATGAGCGTTCCATGATTTCGGCGCACGTAGTTGATGATCGCCTCGTCGAAACGGTCGCCGCCAATGCGCACTGATTGCGCATAGACGATGCCATTCAGCGAGATCACGGCAACCTCGGAGGTGCCACCGCCGATATCAAGCACCATCGAACCGCGCGCTTCGCCGACCGGGATACCGGCACCGATCGCCGCGGCCATCGGCTCCTCGACCAGGAACACATCACGCGCACCGGCGCTTTCAGCGGATTCCTTGATCGCACGACGCTCGACCTGGGTCGAGCCACAGGGCACGCACACGAGCACGCGCGGACTCGGCCGGAACATGCGCGAGCGGTGCACCTTGCGGATGAACTGCTTGAGCATTTCCTCGGTCATCGAGAAATCGGCAATCACACCATCCTTGAGCGGACGCACGGTGACGATGTTGCCCGGCGTGCGACCGAGCATCTTCTTCGCATCCGAGCCGACCGCAGCAATGCTGCGCGGGCCACCGGGTCCGCGATCCTGGCGGATCGCGACGACCGAAGGCTCATTGAGGACGATGCCCTGGCCGCGGACATAGATCAGGGTGTTGGCCGTGCCGAGATCGATCGACAGGTCATTTGAAAAGAGACCACGCAAACCTTTGAACATGAGGGGACTGGACCTGGAGATGGCGCTGCGGAAGCCGCAGGAAACGCGACAGTCTAGAGACGGCCAACCTTGCAGGCAAGCCAATTCGCCGTTAAAAAGCTGCTATTGGCGCGGTTCGCCGGATCGGGTTCGCAGCAACCGGGTCATTGCACGTGCGCACATCGCGCCGATTGCGCGTCGACATCACGGGATCGAGGCACCGTATCGCGTGCGTCCAAAGGCAAACTCGGGCAAGATCGCATCCTTTGTGCGCCGCCCGGAACAGGCATCACCGTGTTCGTGGCGACCATGCGCATCCAGCCATCCAGGGGTTCACTCGATGTCGGCACTGATCTGCGGTTCACTCGCCTACGACACCATCATGGTCTTTCCGGATCAGTTCAAGAACCACATCCTGCCGGACAAGGTGCACATCCTCAACGTGTCGTTTCTGGTTCCGCGCATGCGCCGCGAATTCGGCGGCTGCGCCGGCAATATCGCCTACAACCTGAAGCTGCTGGGCGGAAACCCGCTGCCGATGGCGACGGTCGGCCAGGATTTCGGGCCGTATCGCGAGCATTTCGAGGAATGCGGGATCCGCCTCGACCAGGTCAAGGAGCTCGGCGACCTGTTCACGCCGCAGGCCTTCATCACCACCGACCTCGACAACAACCAGATCACCGCCTTCCATCCAGGCGCGATGATGCGCTCGTACGAAAACCACGTGCGCAACGTGGAAGGCGTCGAGTTCGGCATCGTCAGTCCCGATGGACGCGAAGGCATGCTGCAGAATGCCGAGGAGTTCCGCGCTGGCGGCATTCCCTTCATCTTCGACCCGGGCCAGGCCATGCCGCTGTTCAATGGCGAGGAACTGCGCCATTTCATCGAGCAGGCCGACTACGTCACCGTCAACGATTACGAATCGAACCTGCTGCAGGAACGCACCGGCTGGAACGAATCGGAAATCGCCAGCCGGGTCAAGGCCTACATCACGACCTGCGGCCCGAAAGGCGCAAAGATCCACACCGACGGCAAGACCCTCGATGTTGCACCCGCGCATGAGCGCCGCATCACCGATCCGACCGGTTGTGGCGATGCATTCCGCGCCGGCCTGATCCACGGCATCATGAAAGGTTACGACTGGATGACGATTGGCCGCATCGGCAACCTGATGGGCGCACTCAAGGTCGAGCATCCGGGCACGCAGAACCAGCGCTTCGACTACGACGAGTTCAGCGACCAGTTCCGCCAGCAGTTCGGTTACGCGCTGGACTGACACCCAGCCGCCGATCTGCGTCCCGTCCGCACCTGCCTGGATTCGGTCAAATTCCGCCGAAACGAAACGTATCCGGCAGATTCACCTCTGCTTTTGGTGCATCCTGCACGCTCAGGCTCATGCCAGCCTGCAAGATATTGTGGATCCAACCGGGCGTCGTCGCGGCAAGCGGATCCGCGATCGCCCGGTCATCGAGGCCAGCGGAGCAGATGCATGAAAATTCCCGGTCAGACCCTTGTTGCGCTGTTCGTGTTGATCCCGGCCATCGCCGTGGCCAATCCACCACCCCGGTTTCCGGCCGCTTCGGTCTGGCACCAGAACATCGCAGCGGCCCCGCTGGATCCCAATTCCAGCGCGATGATCAACGCCCTGATCGGCCTCGGCGGCTGGGGCAATGGCAACAAGTTCCAGATCGATTTCTCGTTGCAGACCTTTCCCGATGCGCCCGCGGGCTCACCGATGGTGTCGATCGTTCCACACCACGAGGAAGGCGAGTACTACGACCCCGACTGCGAGGACCTGCCGGCCAGCATGCCGGTACCGGCCGGCGCCGCCTTCGAGGGCCAGAGCGGCCTGAGCTGCGACAACGAAGGCGAGGACTGTCACCTGCTCGTGCGCCAGGGCAACCTGCTCTACGAACTGTATTCCGGCAATTATTCCGCGGGCGTACTCGACGCACGCTGCCTGGTGATCTGGCAACTGTCCGCGGTATATCCGCCGGAAGGTCGCGGCGAACATTGCACGGGTGCGGACGCGGCCGGTTTTCCGATTGCGCCGCTGCTGGTCAATGCCGATGAAGTCGCCGCCAATGTCGGCGTAGCCGATTCCGATCTTGGCCACGCGATCCGCTTTGTCCTGCCGAACGGACGCATGGCCACGGATGCATCGCTCGGCGGTGTCGGTGGCCGACTCTACGTACGCCCGGCCTCGCATGCCGGCGGGCCGAGCGGACCGAGCAACACGGTTCCGTATGGAGTACGCATGCGACTCAAATCGAACTTCAACATGAGTGGCTACAGTGCGGCGGGCCAGGTCATCCTGCGCACCATGCAACGCTACGGCATTGTCCTCGCCGATGGCGGCGATATCGCCCTGACCTTCGAAACCGATCGCTACACGACGGCAAAATGGAGCACGCTCGGCATCACCTCGCAGACCTTCTGGAACGGTGCGAACGGCTCGACAGCGGTTCTGGTCAGTCATTTCGATGTGATCAATACCGGGCCGCGCATCGGCGAAACCTGGGAATGCGTTCGCAGCACCGTGGTTGTCTCCGACCTGATTTTCGCCAACGGCTTCGAGTCGTCGCCATAGGCGCGACCATCACGGGCAGTCGTCTCCAAGCGCGTGCGCTCCTATACTGGCGGTCGATCCTGTCGAATGGCCGACCCCATGCGCTTCACACTGCTGATGCTGGTTTTCCTGCTCGCCAATCAACGCCTTGCCTGGGCCACTGATGATTACACCCAATCAATCGAACAATGGCGCACGGATCGCGTCGAATCGCTGAAGAAGCCGGATGGCTGGTTCAGCTATGCGGGTTCGGGCATCGTCAATCTCGGCAAAAGCACGATCGGCTCGGCGGACAGCAACACGATCGTCCTGCCCAGGGGCCCGGCGCACCTGGGCACGCTGATCGTCGACAAGGCCGGCAGTGCAACCTTTCGCGCCGAACGGGGCAGTGGTGCGACGATCGACGGCCAACCGATCAAGGGCAAGGTCAAGCTCAAGGACAACGCCGGCGGCGCCAAGCCGACGCGGATCGACATCGGCGATACCTGGTTCTACCTCGTGCGCATGAATGACCTGATCGGCTGGCGCTTTCGCGATCCCCAATCTGCGCAACGGCAATCCTTCACCGGCATCGACACATTCGCGATCGATCCATCGTGGCGCATCGAAGCCGACTGGCAGGCATTCGAGCCTGCCCACGAAATCGAGCTGATGACCATCATCAACACGCTGGAGAAGGCGCCGGTACCGGGCAAGGCCGTGTTCGAACGCGATGGCCAGCGCTTCGAATTGCAGCCGGTGCTTGAAGATGACGGCCAGTTGTTCTTCATCTTCACCGATCAGACCAGCGGCAAGGAAACCTATCCCGCCGCCCGTTTCCTCTATGCCGACCCGGCCAGGGATGGCAAGCTCGTGCTCGATTTCAACAAGGCCTTCAATCCTCCCTGCGCGTTGTCTCCGCATGTCGTGTGTCCGACCGCGCCGCCGGAGAATCGCCTGAAGCTGCGCGTGGCAGCCGGCGAGAAAACCTATCGGGCGGCAGCGCACTGATGCTTGAACATGGCATCAAACACGCTTGAACCTGCTTCATCGCTGCATCATGTTTGATCGACCGGCCCGACGCCGGCAATCAGGGAGTCTGCAATGGGAGTACTTGTCGAGGTCGTGGGCGGACTGGTCATCGTCGCCCTGATCGTGCGCGGCTTCATCGCCTTCTATCAGGATTTCACGCGCAAGAATCGCTGATTCATAAAAACCGGAATCTTTGCAAAGGGGAAACACATGAACCGACCCGCCGCCTTCATGGGCCAGTCGAACCGCTTCATTTCCATGGGCGTGATCGGTCTGATCATCGCCATCTTGCTGCTGTCGATCGTGTTCGGCAGCTGGTACACCGTCGATCAGGGTGAACGCGGCGTCAAGCTTCGCTATGGCGCGATCGTCGGCATTGCCGAGCCAGGACTCAATTTCAAGATTCCGTTTGTCGACACGGTTCAGCAAGTGTCGGTGCAAAACCAGACCATCCTCTATGACCGACTGGAGTCCTACAGCAAGGATCAGCAGCCGGCCACACTGCGCATTTCGGTCAGCTACCGCGTTCCGGAGGCGCGTGTGGAAGAACTGTATTCGCAGTACGGCACGATCGAGAAAATGGTTGATCGACTGATCAGCCGCAAGGTGCCGGACGAGGTCAAGAACGTGTTCGGTCGCTACACCGCGATCTCTGCGATCCAGGATCGCACCAAGCTCGGCATCGACATCAATGAGACCCTCAAGAAATCGGTCGAAGGCCCGGTCGCGATTGACAGTGTGCAGGTCGAGGATGTGACTTTTTCCGACGCCTACGAGCAGTCGATCGAAAAACGCATGATGGCCGAAGTCGAAATCCAGACCAAACGCCAGAACCTCGAAACCGAGCGCATCAATGCCGAGATCACCGTGACCCAGGCCAAGGCGCAGGCCGATTCGAACCTGGCCAAGGCGCAGGCCGAGGCCGAAGCCATCCGCGTGCGTGGTGTCGCCGAAGGTGACGCGATCAAGTCCCGCGGCGAGGCACTCAAGCAGAACGCACAACTGATCGCCCTGACCCAGGCCGAGAAGTGGAACGGCGTGCTGCCGGCAACAATGGTGCCGGGCGGTGCGGTGCCGTTCCTGAATCTCAAGGCCAATACCGGCAACGATTGATCGACGCTGGGCAGGCAGTGGCAAATGCATCGGAAAACCCGACAAACGGATCTGGCCAGATGCTCGGCATGCCGTCGTTGAAGTCGCGATCAGCCATGTCCGGCCTGCGCGGAAATTCCCCGTCCCTCGCGCCTGGCTGGCGGCGATCGCTGCGCTGCCAACTCCTGCTCGGCGGGCTCTTGCTGGCGGTCGGGATGCCAGCCGCGCATGCGGCGAAACTACTGGTGTACGCGGCGGCGAGTCTTAAGCCCGCGCTCGATACCCTGATCGCCCAGCCGGAGGCGCGCGCAATTGCCGAGATCACGGTCAGCTACGCGGCCTCCTCGCAACTGGCCCGGCAGATCGAACATGACGCGCCGGCGGCGGTGTTCATTTCGGCGGATCCCGACTGGATGGATGTCGTCGAGCAGGAAGGCAAGCTCGTCGCGGCGAGCCGCAGCGATCTGCTCGGCAATGCGCTGGTATTGATTGCACCGAAGGACAGCACGATCTCACTTGCGATTGCTCCGGGTCTTGATCTCGCGGCCGCGCTCGGCATTGAGGGTCGACTCGCGATCGGCGAACCGAACAGCGTTCCCGCAGGCAAGTATGCGAAAGCCGCCTTGACCCGACTCGGCGTCTGGACAACCGTGGAATCGCGCCTGGTACCCGCCGTGCATGTGCGTGCGGCGCTGAGCTTTGTCGCACGTCATGAAACACCGCTCGGCATCGTTTATCGCTCCGATGCCGTGTCCGAGGATCAGGTTCGCGTGGTCGATACCTTTCCCCCGACTTCGCATCCGCCCATCGTCTATCCGGTCGCCCTGCTCGAAGCGGGCGACAATGCCGCCGGGCGCGAATTCCTCAAATTGCTGCATTCGCCAAAAGCGGCCGAAATATTCGTGCGCTTCGGTTTCGACACGCCTCGATGACGGCGTTGTCGATCGACGAGTGGCAAGCCCTGGCCTTGAGTCTGCGTGTCGCCACGCTCAGTGTGGTCGTTTCGCTGCCGTTCGCGCTGGGCCTCGCCTGGTTGCTTTCGCGGCGCCGTTTTCCGGGGCGCCTGCTCATCGAGGCGCTGTTGTTCCTGCCCTTGACCCTGCCACCGGTGGTCACCGGCTATGCCTTGCTGATCCTGTTCGGACGCCATGGCTGGATCGGTGAATCGCTGGCGCAGATCGGCATCGTCTTTGCGTTCCGCTGGACCGGTGCCGTGCTGGCGGCGGCGGTGATGGGATTTCCCCTGCTCGTGTTGTCGATCCGGGTCGCCTTCGACAATGTCGACCAGCGACTTGAGCGCGCCGCCGAGACACTCGGCGCCTCGGCCTGGCGGCGCTTTGTCACCATCGTCGTACCCCTGTCCACGCGCGGCATCATCGCCGGCAGCGTGCTCGCGTTTGCGCGCGCATTCGGCGAATTCGGCGCGACCATCACCTTCGTATCGAGTATCCCCGGCGAAACGCGCACGCTGCCGATCGCGATCTATGAATTGATGAGCGTCTCGGGCGGCGATGCCGGCGTGCAGCGCCTGACCGTGGTCGCCTTCGCCGTTGCCTTGGCCGCGACCATCACCGCCGCCGTGTTCGGCGGCTCGCTGTGGGGGCGTCGTCGCGATGATTGAACTGACCCTCAAGCACGCCCTTGCCGATCTCGAAATCGACATCCGCTTCAGCTCTTCCGCGCGCTGCCTGGCGCTGTTCGGTGATTCAGGTGCCGGCAAGACGACCATCCTCAATGCGATAGCCGGCCTGCTGCGGCCGCGCCACGCTCGCATCGTCCTCGACAACCAGATCCTGATCGACAGCGCAGCCGGTATCGACATGCCGCCCGCGGCACGCGGCGTGGGTTATGTGTTCCAGGATGGGCGCCTTTTCCCGCACCTGAGCGTGCGTGGCAACCTGCTGTACGGCGCCCAGGCCCGGCATCGCAAGGCGATCCAGTTCGAGCGCCTCGTCGAACTGCTCGAACTCGGGCCACTGCTCGATCGTCGTCCGCACAACCTGTCCGGTGGCGAGCGCCAGCGCGTCGCGATCGGCCGCGCGCTGGCTTCGGAACCGCGCATCCTCTTGCTCGACGAACCGCTGACCGGCCTGCACCACGAGGCCCGCGTGCAAGTGCTCGATCACCTGCGCCGGCTCAAGCAGGAGCTGCACGTTGCCACCCTGCTGGTTTCGCATCAGGTCGACGAGGTCATCGCGCTGGCCGACGAGGTGATCCGTGTGCATGCCGGCACGCTCAGCGCACAGCTCGACACCGCGCAATTCCAGCGCGGCTGAATACCACGCCATGCTTTTCTGGCTGCGATCAACGCGTTAGGCTAGGCTGTTGAAACGATCGTTTGAGGATTGCCGATGAAACTGCACATCTGGGTTCCAACCATCCTGGTCAGCATCCTGCTCGCCTCCTGCGGCAGCGGGCCGGTCAAGCGCGTCAGTCCACCCACCGCCAGCGTGCAGGAACTGGTCGTTCACGCCGACGGCAGTTGGCATCTGCGGATCCGCCTGCAGAACTTCAGCAACGTGCCGATGACCTTCAGCGGCATTGATGCCGAGCTTGAGGTCGCCGAGCGTGCGGTCGGCTCGATCAAGCTCCCGTTCAAGCTCGACATTCCAGGCGAAAGCGCCGACGTGTTCGAAGCAAGCCTTGCTCCCATGGCCGGCGTCGCGGCACCCGCTGGCGACTTCGCCTATCGCCTGCACGGCACGATTTCGAGCAGCGATCCGAAAGGCGAATTCAAGTTCGAGCGCAAGAGCCACCTGAGCCCGGCCCCCGGCCTGGTTGGCACCTGGCGCTGATAAATCCAGACACTCCCAGGAATTGAAATGACCCAGTACAAGGCCCCCATCCACGACATCCGCTTCGCCCTCAACGAAGTGCTCGGCGCCGAAGCGCTGTTCCAGCGCCTGCCCGGTTTCGAGTCGGCGACCCCCGACATTGTCGACGCCGTACTCGAGGAGGCGGCGAAATTCGCCGAACAGGTGCTCGCGCCGCTCAATGCCAGCGCCGACCAGGAAGGCTGCACGCTGGACAAGGCCACCGCCAGCGTGCGCACGCCGAAGGGCTTCAAGGAAGCCTATGCGACTTATGTCGAAGGTGGCTGGCCGGCATTGACCGTACCGGCGGCGTTTGGTGGCCAGGAACTGCCCGAAACAATCGGCGTGATCGTCAAGGAAATGATCGACGCCGCGAACATGTCATGGAGCAATTTCCCGATGCTTTCGCACGGCGCCAGCGAAGCGCTCAAGGTGCATGGCGAGAAGTGGCAGCAGGATGCCTTTCTGACCCCGATCACCGAGGGTCGCTGGACTGGCACGATGTGCCTGACCGAACCGCAGTGCGGCACCGATCTCGGCCTGCTCAAGACGCGCGCCGAACCGAATGCCGATGGCAGCTACCGCATCAGCGGCACCAAGATCTTCATCACCGCCGGCGAGCACGATCTCACCGACAACATCATCCATCTCGTGCTTGCGCGGCTGCCGGATGCGCCGCCGGGCGTGAAAGGCATCTCGCTGTTCATCGTGCCGAAATTCAAGGTCGACCAGCAGGGCAAGGTTGGCGAGCGCAATTCCGTGGCAGTCGGTTCGATCGAGCACAAGATGGGCATCCACGCCTCGGTCACCTGCGTGATGAACTTCGACCAGGCCGAAGGCTGGCTGATCGGCGGTGCGAACAAGGGCCTCAACGCGATGTTCACGATGATGAATACCGCGCGCATGGCGGTCGGTGTGCAGGGTCTCGGCCAGATCGAGCGTGGCTATCAGAATTCGCTCGACTACGCGCGCAACCGCCTGCAGATGCGCGCCGCGACCGGACCGAAATACCCGGACAAGCCGGCCGATCCGCTGATCGTGCATGCCGATGTCCGGCGCATGCTGCTGACCCAGAAATCGTTTGCCGAAGGCTGCCGCGTACTTGCCCTGTATGCCTACATGCAACACGACATTTCCACTCATTCCGCGGACGAGGCCGAGCGCAAGCGCGGCGAGGAACTGGTCTCGTTCCTGACTCCCATCGTCAAGGGCTTGCTCACCGAACTGGCCCAGGAGTCGACCTACGATGCGATCCAGATCTACGGCGGCCACGGCTTCATTGTCGAAACCGGCGTCGAGCAGTTTGCTCGTGATGCGCGCATCACGACGCTGTATGAAGGCACCACCCAGATCCAGGCCAACGACCTGCTCGGGCGCAAGATCCTGCATCTGCAAGGCGCCGGTCTCAAGCATTTCCTCGGTGAGATATCGGACTTCTGTCAGAAAAACGCGAACCAGGCGGGACTCGGCGAGTTCATTGCGCCGCTGGCGATCGTGACCAAGGAGTGGAGCGATCTGACCCAGGAGATCGCGAAAAAGGCCCAGGCCAATGCGGACGAAGTCGGCGCATCGGCCGTCGACTATCTTTTCTACTCGGGCTACGTGGCACTGGGCTATTGCTGGGCGCGCAGCATCGCCGCGCTCGACAGCTCGGCCCAATCCACGGATTTCAAGGAAGCAAAGCGGCATACCGCTCGGTTCTATTTCAGTCGTATCCTTCCGCGAATCCACGCCCACGGTGCCGCAATCCGTGCCGGTGCGGATACACTGATGGCCATGCCCGATTCGCAGTTTGGTTGAAACCTGGACACGAAAGATGGATTCGGAAGCCAATATCCATATCCGCCTCGCCGATGCCGACGATGACGATTTCATCCTCGGCCTCGTACCCCGATTCGTCGAGGGCTTCGAGCTTCCGCCGTGGCGACGGCGCGGCGAATGTGCCGAACACATCAAGCTCGATCTGGCCCGGCACCTGTCCGAGCAGCCGGCGGGGTCGCATGTCTTCGTCGCCGAAAACGACGATGGCGAGCGCGTCGGCTTCATCCATCTGTTGACGGTCAAGGACTTCTTCAGCGAAAGCCAGAACGGTCACATCTCCGACCTCGCCGTCGACAGCAAGCACGACGGCGAAGGCATCGGCCGCGCCCTGCTCGCCTATGCCGAGCGCTGGGCACGCGAACACAAGTATCGTCACCTGCAACTCGCTGTGTTCCCGGGCAACGAGCGCGCCAGGGCGATCTACGAGCGCGCCGGATTCGGCGTCGACATCGTGCGCCTGGTCAAACCGTTGCGCTGAGGCATATCGCTTCGCTGCGGCAAATCGCCGAACGATTCACCTCGCGTGAGTGGCTCTCGTGGGAGTGACTGCAGTCACGATGCTTGCGCCCGGCCGAATTCGCACCTCAACCGACCAGGTTCCCGAGGCTGCTAGCGGCCACGCTCGCGCACATAAACAGCCTTGGCCGAGCCGCTGCTTGCCATCGGACGTTCCTCGATGTCGAACAGGTTGCTGGCGGCGACCAGTTCGCGCAGCTTCGAGTACCCATAGCTGCGTGCGTCGAAATCGGGCATCTGCTTGACAAGGTAATTGCCGACCAGTCCGAGGAAGGCCCAGCCAGTGTCATCAGATGAGGCATCGACCGCGTCGCGCAACAGTTTTGCAAGTCGCTTGTCCTTGCCGATACCGGGTGCAGGCTTGTCCGCACCGGATTTTCCTTCGCCCTTGTTCAACAGAAATTCGGTATAGATGAACTTGTCGCAGGCAGAAACGAAGGGTTGTGGCGTCTTGCGTTCGCCGAAGCCGTACACAGTCAAACCGGATTCACGGATGCGTGCGGCGATGCGGGTGAAATCGCTGTCGCTTGAGACGATGCAGAAGCCGTCCATGCGCTGGCTGTAGAGCAAATCCATGGCGTCGATGATCATCGCCGAATCGGTCGCGTTCTTGCCGACCGTATAGCGGAACTGCTGGATCGGCTGGATCGAATGCGACAGCAACACCTCTTTCCAGCCCTTCAGTTGCGGGCCGGTCCAGTCGCCGTAGATGCGCTTGACGCTGGCCGTGCCGTACTTGCTCACTTCCGCAAGCAGGCCTTCGACGATCGAGGGTTGCGCGTTGTCCGCATCGATGAGGACGGCGAGTCGACTGGATGCTGGACTGGACATGGTTCGGGCTCCGTGACGGGAAGCGCCGAGGATAACGCCAATTAGGCTGGATCGTCTCCGCCGTCATGCCGCAAACGCCTGTCACCTTGTGCAACGCAGCCCTCCGACGCGCCCCCCCCCCCCCCCCCCCCCCCCCCCCCCCCCCCCCCCCCCCCCCCCCCCCCCCCCCCCCCCCCCCCCCCCCCCCCCCCCCCCCCCCCCCCCCCCCCCCCCCCGCCCCCCCCCCCCCCCCGCGCGCGCCGCCCCCCCGCTTCCCCCCCCCTCTCCCCCCCCCCCCCCCCCCCCCCCCCCCCCCGCCCCCCCCCCCCCCCCCCCCCCCCCCCCCCCCCCCCCCCCCCCCCCCCCCCCCCCCCCCCCCCCCCCCCTCACGCCCCCCCCCCCCCTCCCCCCCCCCCCCGCCCCCCCCCCCCCCCCCCCCCCCCCCCCCCCTCCCCCCCCCCCCCCGCCCCCCCCCCCCCCCATCCCCCCCCCCCCCCCCCCCCCCCCCCCCCCCCCCCCCCCCCCCCCCCCCCCCCCCCCCCGCCCCCCCCCCCCCCCCCCCCCCCCCCCCCCCCCGCCCCCCCCCCCCCCCCCCGCGCCCCCCCCCCGCCGGGCCCCCCCCCCCCCCCCCCCCCCCCCCCCCCCCCGGCCCCCCCCCCGGCCCCCCCCCGGCCCCCCCGCCCCCCCCCCCCCCCCCCCCCCCCCCCCCGCCCCCGCCCCCCCCCCCCCCCCCCCCCCCCCCCCCCCGCCCCCCCCCCCCGCCCGCCCGGCCCCCCGGCCCCGCCCGCTCCCCCCCCCCCCCCCCCCCTTCTCCCCCCCCCCCCCCCCCCCCCCCCCCCCCCCCCCCGCCCCCCCCCCCCCCCCCCCCCCCCCCCCCCCCCCCCCCCCCCCCCCCCCCCCCCCCCCCCCCCCCCCCCCCCCCCCCCCCCCCCCCCCCCCCCCCCCCCCCCCCCCCCCCCCCCCCCCCCCCCCCCCCCCCCGCCCCCCCCCCCCCCCCCCCCCCCCCCCCCCCCCCCCCCCCCCCCCCCCCCGCCCCCCCCCCCCCCCCCCCCCCCCCCCCCCCCCCCCCCCCCCCCCCCCCCCCCCCCCCCCCCCCCCCCCCCCCCCCCCCCCCCCCCCCCCCCCCCCCCCCCCCGGGCCCCCCGCCCCCCCGGGCCCCCCGCCCCCCCCCCCCCCCCCCCCCCCCCCCCCCCGCCGCCCCCCCCCCCCCCCCCCCCCCCCCCCCGCCCCCCCCCCCGCCCCCCCCCCCCCCCCCCCCCCCCCCCCCCCCCCCCCCCCCCCCCCCCCCCCCCCCCCCCCCCCCCCCCCCCCCCCCCCCCTCCCCCCCCCCCCCCCCCCCCCCCCCCCCCGCCCCCCCCCCCCCCCGGGCGTCCCCCCCGGGGTGGGGACCCCCCCCCCCCCCCCCCCTCCTTTTTTCCTCCTTCCCCCCGCGGGGAGGGGCCCCCGCCGTTTTTCGCCTGAGCAAATCCAGGCGGCGTTCGGTGTACTTTCCGGTTGGGTCAAGAGCGGCCACCAGCCAAGCAACCCCTGAATTTGTTTCCTGACAGTTTCGGATCAGGCTTGTCGTCAAGCCGGGGCGCATGGTGACCTCGGTTCGGCTTGGCTCGACATCCCGCCTGGTCGATGCGGATGTTGGCAAGGACTCGATGGAGGAGTCATGCATCCACTGCATATGCCCATGCACAACGCTTCCTTCCCCGACCCGGTGTCGATGTCTAGTGTGAGCGGCCTACGGATGTTTAGCCGTCCATTCGGGTCGCCCATTCACGATGTCTGCGCAGTTCATCACGCCACCACAGATCCCGCTGCCCGAAGACAAGGGAGTCCTGCTGGCTCGCCTGCTCGACGGCCTCGATTCGCATGCGCTCTGGTGGCTGTCAGGCTATAGCGCGGGCCTGGCCGGCAACCACGCTGCAGCGCTGACCCCAGCCTCCGCGTCGAACACCGACGGCCCGCCAATCAGCGTGATCTACGGCAGCCAGACCGGCAATGCCCGTCGGGTCGCCGAGCAACTTGCGGCCAGCATCGGTAACAGCGGCGCCTCGGTTCGATTGTTGCGTGCCGATGCCTATCCGCTGCGCGAACTCAAGTCCGAACGACTGCTCTATGTCGTCATCAGCACCCAGGGTGATGGGGATCCGCCAGACGATGCACGCGGATTTCTCGAACACCTTTCCGGCAAACGCGCGCCGCAACTCCCGGAGCTGCGCTTTGCCGTGCTCGGCCTTGGCGATTCCAGCTATCCGCAGTTCAATGCGGTCGGGCGCAGGTTCGACGCGCGCCTGGCCGAACTCGGCGCGCAGCGTCTGTTGGATCTGGGCGAAGCCGATCTTGATGTCGACACGGTGGCCGATCCGTGGCGCAAGCGCGCCGTCGACATCGCCACCGAATCGGCTCCCGCAACAACACCCCGCGGCAGCGTCGTTTCTCTGCGCCCGGTTGCCAGCACGCCGAAGTACGATCGCGACACGCCATTTGCCGCTGAACTGATGGCCAACCAGCGCATCACCGCGCGCGACAGCGACAAGGATGTCCGCCATATCGAGTTGTCGCTCGAAGGTTCCGGGCTTGAGTACGAACCCGGCGATGCGCTCGGCGTCTGGCCGCAGAACGCGTCCGAACTGGTCGACGACGTGCTCGGCTTGCTCGAGCTCGATGGCGATGCGCCTATCGGTTCATGCGGCGAGACGCATTCGCTTCGTCACTGGCTGCAAAGGCGTCGCGAACTGACCCGCATCGGCAGGCCCTTCGTCGCCAGGCACGCCGCCCTGGCCGGAAATGCCGGACTCAATCGACTGCTCGCCCCGGAACAATCGGCAAGCCTCGCCAAGCTGCTTGGCAGTCACCAGTTGATCGACCTGCTGCGCATCTGGCCGGCGCGCTGGAACGCGGACGAGCTGGTCACGGCGCTGCGTCCGCTGACGCCACGCCTGTATTCGATTGCCTCCAGCCGTGCCATCGTCGGCAACGAAGCGCATCTGACTGTCGCCCGCGTCGACTACGAGGCGTTTGATCGTCGCCATCACGGCGTGGCCTCGGGCTATCTCGCCAGCGCCGGAGACGATGCTCGCATCCCCGTCTTCATCGAGCGCAATGAACGTTTCCGTCTGCCAGCCGATGGCAGCCGCGATCTCATCATGATCGGCCCCGGCACCGGCATCGCGCCGTTTCGCGCATTCGTGCAGGAGCGCTCGGTGGCCGGTGCCAGCGGGCGCAACTGGTTGCTGTTCGGCAATCCGCATTTCAACAGCGACTTTCTCTACCAGGTCGAGTGGCAGGAGGCCTTGCGTGATGGCCGTCTCGATCGTCTCGATCTCGCCTTCTCGCGCGATCAGGCAAGCAAGGTGTATGTGCAGCATCGGTTACGCGAAAACGGCCGCGAACTCTACGACTGGCTGAACAATGGCGCGCATCTGTACGTGTGCGGTGACGCCACGCGAATGGCACGCGATGTCGAGGATGCATTGGTCGACATACTCGCCGAGCACGGCAAGTCCGATCGCGAACAGGCCGCCGGGAAACTGCAACTGCTGCGCCAGCAGGGTCGCTATGCGCGAGACGTGTATTGACGCGCCCGCCGAACCTGCACAAGCAGGAATGCAACGTCGCCTTCCCATTCGCCACCCCAGGCCAGATCACCCATCCAATGAGCACTTCAACTTCCAGTATCGAGTCGATCAAGCAGGCCAGCCAGCGGCTGCGCGGCAGCTTGCGCGAGAGTCTCGCCGATGCGCATACCGGCGCGATCCGGGCGGATGACACCGCACTGATCAAGTTCCATGGCAGCTATCAGCAGGATGATCGAGATCTGCGCGACGAGCGTCGCCAGCAGAAGCTCGAACCCGCCTACAGTTTCATGATCCGCACACGCACGCCGGGCGGCGTGGTCACGCCGCGGCAATGGCTGGCGCTGGATGCGATAGCCACACGTTACGCGAACGCCTCGCTGCGCCTCACCACACGCCAGGCCTTCCAGTTCCATGGCGTGATCAAGCGCGAGTTGAAAGCCACCCTGCAGGCGATCAACGCCAGTCTGATCGACACCGTCGCGGCCTGCGGCGATGTCAACCGCAACGTGCTGGTTTCGGCCAACCCGGTCGAGTCGCAGGCTCACGCCGTGGTGCATGACTGGGCGGCGCGCTTGTCCGAACATCTCAAACCGAAGAGCCGCGCCTACTACGAAATCTGGCTCGATGAAGAGCACATCGCCGGCGGCGAGGCCGAGAGCGAACCGATGTATGGCGAAACCTATCTGCCACGCAAGTTCAAGATCGCATTCGCCGTGCCGCCGACCAACGATGTCGATGTGTTCGCGCATGATCTCGGCTGCATCGCCGTGCTCGAGGATGGCGAACTGGCCGGCTTCAACATCAGTGTCGGCGGCGGCATGGGTGCGAGCCATGGCGATGCAACAACTTATCCGCTGCTCGGACAGCTCATCGGATTCGTCAGGCCGGATCAAGTCTTCACCATCGCCGAGGCCGTGCTGACCACACAACGCGATTTCGGCAATCGTGTCGAGCGCAAGCGCGCACGGCTCAAGTACACGATCGAGGATCGCGGCCTCGACTGGTTCAAGAGCGAAGTCGAGCGGCGTTGCGGATTCACACTGGCCCGCGCGCGTCCATTCGCGTTCGAGCACAACGGCGACCGCTTCGGCTGGATCGATGGACATGACGGTCGCTGGCATCTGACCCTGCGCATCGAATCCGGGCGCATCGCCGATCACGGCGAAGCGATGCATCTGAGCGGCTTGCGCGAAATCGCGCGCAGCCATCGCGGTGATTTCCGCCTGACGCCGAATCAGAATCTGGTCATCGCGAATGTCGAGGCTGAAGATCGCGCGACGATCGATGCCCTGGTTGCCGCGCATCGACTCGATCTTTACCGACGCGCCGGTCCGCTGCGCTTGAATGCGCTGGCCTGCGTTGCCCTGCCGAGCTGCGGCCTGGCCATGGCCGAGGCCGAACGCTATCTGCCCGACCTGCTCGGCAAGCTCGAAGCCTTGCTCGGCAAACAGGGTCTCGACGATGTACCGATCCACCTGCGCATTTCGGGTTGTCCGAATGGATGCTCGCGTCCGTACCTCGGTGAGATCGCCCTCATCGGCAAGGCGCCCGGACGCTACAACCTCATGCTCGGCGCCGATCGTCGTGGGCAGCGTCTGAATGCCTTGCATCGCGAGAACATCGACGAGCCGACGATCCTTGAGGAACTGGATTCACTGTTCGCCCGCTATGCGGCCGGGCGCAAACCGGACGAAGGCTTCGGGGATTTCCTCGTCCGCTACGCGATCGTCCGACCCGCCGCAGGCATTCCCGTACAGGTGATCGCATGAATACGCTTCCCGATCTGGTTTCGGCCGCAGAAGATACGCGTGCGCTCGCCGAACTCAACCGCTGGCTGGAAAAGCAGGGCGCCGAAGATCGTGTCGCCTGGGCGCTGGAAACCCTGCCCGGTGAGCATGTCCTGTCATCGAGCTTCGGCGCGCAATCGGCCGTGTCACTGCACCTGGTCAGCCGTCAGCGCGACCGGATTCCGGTGATCCTGATCGATACCGGCTATCTGTTCGAGGAGACCTATCGCTTCGCCGATACGCTCACCGAGCGGCTCGATCTCGATCTGCACGTCTATCAGCCGAAGGTCGGCCGCGCCTGGATGGAAGCGCGTCACGGGCGCCTCTGGGAACAGGGTCTCGATGGGCTCAATCGCTACGACACGCTGCGCAAGGTCGAACCGCTGCGGCGCGCACTTGAGGAACTTGGCGCACGCACCTGGTTCGCCGGCCTGCGCCGCGAACAGGCCAGCACGCGCGAACACACCGACGTACTCGAGTTGAAGCACGGACGCTGGAAAGTGCATCCGTTGATCGACTGGAACGACCGCGACATCTGGCAGTACCTCAGCCGCCACGATCTTCCGTATCACCCGCTCTGGCACGAAGGCTATGTGTCGATTGGCGACGTGCACACGACGCGGCCATGGCAACCCGGCATGCGCGATGAAGACACGCGCTACTTCGGCCTCAAGCGCGAGTGCGGCATCCATCTCGAAGTCTGAGCACCCCGCCGTCCCCTCCTCCAGACAAAACGATCTCATCCACCCAGGCGAATCCAGCATGTCCCAGTCCGCGCTTGCCCACAGTCACATCGATCCGCTCAACCCGCCGCACGGTGGCGTGCTCAAGGAGCTCTACCTGCCCGCCGCCGAAGCCGAGGCGCTCAAGCAGCGCAGCGCGACCCTGCCCGGCTGGGATCTCAACCCACGCCAGCTCTGCGATCTCGAATTGCTGCTCAATGGCGCGTTCTCGCCGCTCGAAGGCTTCATGAACCGGCGCGACTATTCCGCCGTGCTCGATGATCTGCGCCTCGCCGACGGAACCCTGTGGCCGATTCCGATCGTGCTCGATGTCGATGACGCATTCGCCGCCACGGTCGCCATCGGCAACGAGATCGCCCTGCGTGATCGCGAAGGTGTGCCGCTGGCCGTGCTTGTGGTCGAGGACATCTATTTCATTGATCCGCTGCAGGAGGCACATCAGGTTTTCGGCACCACCGATCGCCTGCATCCAGGCGTGGCCGACCTGCTCGAACGCCGACATCGCGTCCACCTCGGTGGGCGTGTGCGCGGTATCCAGGCCCCCCAGCATCACGACTTCACCGAGCTTCGCGACACCCCGCGATCATTGCGACGACGCCTTGCCCATCTCGGCTGGGAACGCGTGGTTGCCTTCCAGACGCGCAACCCGATGCACCGCGCGCATCGCGAACTGACCGTGCGCGCTGCCGAACGCGCCTCGGCCAACCTGCTGATCCAGCCGGTGGTTGGGCTGACCAAACCCGGCGACGTCGATCACTACACGCGGGTGCGCTGCTACCAGGCCCTGATCCGCCACTATCCCGAAGGCACCGCGCAACTGTCGCTGCTGCCGCTGGCGATGCGCATGGCCGGTCCGCGCGAAGCCTTGTGGCACGCGATCATCCGCAAGAACTACGGCGCCTCGCACTTCATCGTCGGCCGCGATCATGCCGGACCGGGCAAGAATTCGAAAGGCATTCCGTTCTACGAGCCGTTTGCCGCACAGCAGCTGCTCGCCGAGCATCAGGATGAGCTCGGCATCCGCGTCGTGCCATTTCCGGCCATGGTCTACGCGGCCAATCGCGATGTTTACCTGCCTTCGAACGAAGTGCAGCCGGATGATGAAATCCGCGACATTTCCGGCACCGAGCTGCGCCGACGCCTGGCCGAAGGCGAGGACATCCCGGCCTGGTTCACCTATCCACAAGTGGTCGACATTCTGCGCGAGCGTTACCCGGTCGATCGCCCTGAAGGCTTCGCCGTGTTCTTCACCGGTCTGTCCGGTGCCGGCAAGTCGACGATCGCCCAAGCCGTGATCGCGCGGCTGCTCGAACACTCGGCGCGCCCGATCTCGCTGCTCGATGGGGACGAAGTGCGCAAGCATCTGTCGAAGGGGCTCGGCTTCTCGCGCGAGGATCGTGCGGCCAATGTCACCCGCATTGGTTATGTCGCCAGCGAGATCGTGCGCCATGGCGGCATCGTCGTCTGCGCGCCGATCGCCCCATACCGCGATTCACGCGCTGAAGTGCGCAAGCTGATCGAGGCGCACGGCGCGTTCATCGAAATCCATGTCGACACCGCGCTGGAAACCTGCGAGGCACGCGATCGCAAGGGACTGTATGCGCAGGCCCGCGCCGGCAAGATCGCCCAGTTCACCGGTATCAGCGATCCCTATGAAGTGCCGAACAATCCCGAACTGCGGCTCGATGGCGCGGCTTCGAATGCGGCAACACTGGCCAACCAGATCGTTGCCCTGCTGCGCAACCGGGGGCTGATCGCATAGGAATGTCGTTCAAGCGGCCGACTGTCGCAGGAGCGACTTCAACGCAGCGTCGCGGCAGTGGCTTCAGCCACGATGCCAATTCAAGCAAGGGCATCGTGACTGAAGTCACTCCCACAAAAAACCTCATCGCGAAGGGCTGGCGTAGGAAGCGCCTTCAGGCGCGATGCTTCTCAAAATCAAACCAGGAACGTCGTGGCAGTGGCTTCAGGCGCGATGCGTCTCAAAATCAAACAACGCAGCGTCGTGGGAGTGGCTCCAGCCACGATGCCTTGTTCCAGTTCAAGCAAGGGCATCGCGACTGAAGTCACTCCCACAAGAAAAACTTCATCGCGAAGGGCTGGCGCAGGAACCGCCTTCAGGCGCGATGCTTCTCAATATCAAACCAGGAGCGTCGTGGCAGTGGCTTCAGGCGCGAAGTTCCTCAGAATCAAACTACGCAGCGTCGTGGGAGTGGCTTCAGCCACGATGCCTTGTTCCAATTCAAGCAAGGGCATCGTGACTGAAGTCACTCCCACAAAAAACCTCATCGCGAAGGGCTGGCGTAGGAACCGCCTTCAGGCGCGATGCTTCTCAATATCAAACCAGGAGCCTCGCGGTCGAAGAAGGCCCCCTTTCGGGACGGCTAAAGCTGCGTCCCCGCATCGAGGTGGAAACGAAACGCTCGCCATCGACCCACACGCTCAAGCCGCGCGGATCGAGACTTCCGGCGCGCCAAGTTCGCGCCACGCCGGTGGCGTCGGCCAGTCGGCCTTGGCGGCACCCTGGACGACGCGAACCAGATCACGACGATCGATCTGCGGTGCCAGCGCGACAATCAGGTCGAGCGCGTAATCGCGCTGCACGCGATCGCGCTGCAGGATCACCCAGGTCGTGCAGGTCGGCAGCAGTCCGCGCGTTGAATACACGCAGAAATCGGCACGATCCGCAGCGTTCAGGGCCATCTCGGCGAGCACGCCGACACCGAGGCCGGCGCGCACATAGGTCTTGATCAGATCGGCATCGCGGGCCGCCACGGCCAGCTTCAATTCGCAACCGGCTTCGACGATCGCGCGTCGCAGCGAGGATTCCGGAGCCAGCGAGGATTCGTAGCTGACCAGCGCATGCGCGGCCAGTTCGTCGATACGCGGCGTCCGCCCCAGCCTGGCCAGGGGATGATCCTTCGGCACCAGGATTTGCCGATCCCAGCGGAAGATCGGAATGGCCAGCTCGGCATTCGGTGGCGTGCTGGCGGTGCTGATGATGGCGAGATCGGCCGCACCCTTGCCTAGCAGATCGATCAATTCGGTATCGCCATGCGGTTCGAGGCGGATGCCAACGTCGGCGTAGTGCCGCTTGACCGCGGCGATGGCCTCGGGCAACACAAATCGCGCCTGGGTGTGGGTGGTGACGATGACCAGCTCACCGGCGTTTTCATTGCGCAGATTGGCCGCCAGCACGCGGATATTCGCCGCTTCGGCGAGGATCGTGCGGGCGCGGGCGATCACCTGGGCACCGGCAGGCGTGATGGATTCGAGACTCTTGCCCTTGCGCAGGAAGATCTGGAAACCGAGTTCGTCCTCCAGCTGCCGAAGCTGACGCGAAATGCCCGGCTGGGTCGCGTGGACGCGCTCGGAAGCCAGGGTGATGTTGAGCCCGGCGTCAGCGATGGCGGCGATGTAGCGCAACTGGGTCAGGGTCATGTCGTTGTATTCATGGGGAAGTTTTCATCCATCCTTCGGCAAAGCGACACCGCCTGGCGCGAACCCGACAGGAGCGACCCGCGGCTTGACCGACCGCGCAAACAGGCAATCCGGCCTCACCCTGACTGCAGCTGCCGAACGGAAATCGCGTGCGCGTCGCGCTGCCCGGTTCCGCAGCATAGGCAATTGCGGGTGCAGCGTCCACTATGGACGTCTAGACGTCCGTACGCACTCATCACATTTTCGTATATGGGCCTGGGTTATCGGTATTTCCCCACATCTGCCGCGCTGCCTAGTCTTGTCTGCATGAACCTCTACCCCCTGTTTGCCAATCTGAGTGGAAAGCGCGTCCTCGTCGTCGGCGGCGGCAGCGTCGGCGAACGCAAGATTGCCGCGCTGCGCGCTACCGGCGCCGACATCGTGGTGGGTGCGCCATCAATCACTGCCAAGCTGGCCGCCTGGGTTGCATCGGGCAGCGTCAGCCATCGCCAGGCCGAGTTCGAGGATGGGTGGCTCGATGGGGTCTGGCTGGTCATCGCCGCCACCGGTGACCGCGCGGTGAATCGGCGCATCGCAACCGCGGCCGGGCTGCGTCGCGTATTCGTCAACGTGGTCGATGATGCCGAGCTGTCGAGCTTCCAGGTGCCGGCCGTGGTGGACCGCCAGCCACTGATGATCGCCATCTCGACGGCCGGGGCGGCCCCGGTGCTGGCGCGTCAGATTCGCGAACGCATCGAATCGCTGCTGGATGCCTCGCTCGGGCCGCTGGCCTCGCTTGCCGCACGCTATCGTCAGCGCATTCGGGCAAGACTCGCGGATCCGGGGCGACGTCGCGACTTTCTCGAAGGACTGTTCAGCGGCCCGGTCGCCGCCTGTCTGCGCCGCAATCGCCCCCTCGACGCAGAGCGCACGCTTGAATCCGCACTCGATGAAGCCGCGAGCAATGCCTCGCGAGGATCGGTCGTACTGGTCGGTGCCGGTCCCGGCGATCCGGGCCTGCTGACCTTGAATGGCTTGCGCGCACTGCATCAGGCCGATGTGATCCTGCACGATCGCCTGGTCTCCACGGAGGTGCTCGCGCTGGCGCGCCGCGATGCTCTCTTCATCGAAGTCGGCAAGCAGGGTGGCGGCACGCACACGCCGCAGGATCACATCCATGCGCTGATGCTCGAAAACGCCAACGCCGGCAAGCGCGTCGTGCGCCTCAAGGGCGGCGATCCGTTCGTGTTCGGGCGCGGTGGCGAGGAACTCGAATTCCTGCGCGCACACGATGTCGACTACGAAGTGGTGCCGGGAATCACCGCCGCCATCGCCAGCGCAGCTTACGCCGGCATTCCACTCACCCATCGAGACCTTGCCCAGTCCGTGCATTTCGTCACCGCGCATTGCCGTGATTCGATCGACACGCTGGACTGGTGCGCGCTGGCCGGTGGGCGCGATACCCTGGCCATCTACATGGGCGTCGGTAGCCTCGTGAGGATTCAGCGACAACTGATCGCGCACGGCCGCTCGACGCAAACAGCTTTTGCGCTGATCGAGAGCGGCTCTCGAACTGAACAACGTGTCATTCGCGGCAACCTCGGCGAACTTGCCGAGGGCGCGGCAACCCACGCCGTGAAATCACCCGCCGTATTGATTGTCGGTGAGGTTGCGCACATGGCGGATGCGCTGCACTGGTTTGGCCAGCCGCCATTGACGATCCCACACGATGCGGCGCATGTTCTGCGCGCGGCCTGACCCTCAGGAGACAAGAAACCATGCGCTACGAATCCATCCTCGACACGATCGGCAATACCCCGATCGTCAAACTGCAGCGTCTCGCTCCACAAGGCATCGATATCCACGTCAAGGTGGAATCATTCAATCCGGGCGGCTCGGTCAAGGATCGCCTGGCTCTCGCTGTCGTCCTCGATGCGGAGAAGAGTGGAAAGTTGAAGCCTGGCCAGACCATCATCGAAGCCACTTCCGGAAATACCGGCGTGGCCCTGGCCATGGTGGCCGCCGCGCGTGGCTACCCGTTTGTCGCGATCATGGCCGAATCATTCTCGATCGAGCGTCGCAAACTGATCCGCGCCTATGGCGGCAAGGTGATCCTGACCCCGGCCGCCGCGCGCGGCACCGGCATGGTCGCCAAAGCCGAGGAATTGGCGAAGAAGCACGGCTGGTTCCTCAGTGCCCAGTTCGACAATCCGGCCAACCCGGCCTGGCACCGCAATACGACCGGCCCGGAAATCCTGCGTGATTTCGCCGGCAAGCGACTCGATTACTTTGTCAGCGGCTGGGGTACCGGCGGCACCCTGACCGGCGTCGGCGAAGTGTTGCGACTGGCCCGTCCGGAAGTCCAGATCATCGCCAGTGAACCCGCCGCAGCGGCGATGCTTTCGGGCCAGGAATGGAAGCCGCACAAGATCCAGGGCTGGACCCCCGATCTGATTCCGAACGTGCTCAATCGTGACATCGCCCATCGCATCCTCACCGTCGACGACACGGTTGCACGCGACACGGCACGTCTGCTGGCACAAAAGGAAGGCATCTTTGTCGGCATTTCCGCCGGCGCGACCGTGGCCTCCGCCTTGGACATCGCCGCAGAAGCCAAACCCGGCTCGGTCATCCTCGCCATGCTGCCCGATACCGGCGAGCGCTACCTGTCGACCTTCCTGTTCGAAGGCGTCAACGAGGGTTCCGACGACGAGTGGCTGGCTTCGCTGGGCTGAGACCTGTCGGGCTTCGGGATACCCGGCAGGCTTCAAACTGTGCCCGTGGTCAAGGTTTGCCTTGCGCATGCCACCTAGCCTGCGTGACTGGGTGTAGAGCAAGGTCGATCCAAGTTGAAATCCAGATCATCGCGTGTCCTGCTGATCCTCGCCTTGGGTGCGGCCAGTTTGGCCGGCGCGCAGACGCCCAGTCATCGCCCCGATGCGGGAATGCACAGCGGTTTCGAGGGCATGGATGCAGGGCCTTACTCGGATGCCGATGCGGCGCGATTCCTTGCTCAGGCGACCTTCGGTCCAACCCTTGATGGAATCGCGCATCTGCGCAGCGTCGGTTATCAGGCCTGGTTGAACGAACAATTCGCCCTCCCGGCATCGACGCAAATTCCGTATCTGGACTGGGTCGAAAACCTGCCGCCACTGCCGATCGGCAACGACTCCGTCACCGACGATACGCGCATCGAGGCGTGGACGATCAACGCACTCGGCACGCCGGATCCCAGCCGCGGCATGGCCGCACCTGCCGACCAGTTGCGCCAGCGCGTGGCGTTTGCGTTGAGTGAGATCTTTGTCGTCTCGAACAAGAACGGCACGCTCGCCTATCAGCCGTGGGCCCTGGCGAGCTGGTACGACACGCTCGCCGCCAACGCGTTCGGCAATTATCGCGCCCTGCTAAAGGACGCGACCCTGCATCCTGCGATGGGCATCTACCTCACCCACATGCAGAATCAAAAGGCGGATACCACGCACAACATTCGCCCCGATGAAAACTATGCGCGCGAAGTGCTGCAGTTGTTCTCGATCGGGCTGGTCAAGCTGGCCGAGGATGGAACGCCGCTTTTGAATGGCGGACAGCCGATTCCCACTTACGGCCAGGCCGGCGTTCGCGGATTCGCGGCGGTGCTGACCGGCTGGAACTGGAACAACACCGGTTGCGGGCCGAACACGTACGAATGCTGCAACGAAAACAACTACAGCAACTGCGGCCGCTACGGTTACAACCTGCCGAGCTGGAAGCTGCCGATGCAGCCGATCGAGGCATTCCACGACAACACCAGCACCAAGCAACTGCTCGACTATGCTGGCGTCGCCTTGCCCGCAGGTGTGCTTGCAGCGGGAGGCAACGCGTCGCAGGAACTCGATGCCGCGCTCGACAACATCTTCCACCACCCCAATGTCGGCCCCTTCATCGGCCGTCGCCTGATCCAGCGTCTGGTTACCAGCAACCCTTCGCCAGCCTATGTGCAACGGGTGGCTTCGACATTCAACGACAACGGCAGCGGCGTGCGTGGCGATCTCAAGGCGACCGTGCGCGCAATCCTGCTCGATCCCGAGGCGCGATTCGGCCAATGGATGTATCCGTCCCTGTTCGGCAAGTTGCGCGAACCGCTGCTCAAGAACACCCAGCTCTGGCGCGCAATGAGTGCGACAACCGAAACGGGCCGCATCGAGACGTTGAACCCGTATCCACCGATCGAAGACTGGTATGGACAAGGACCGCTGCGTTCGCAATCGGTTTTCAATTTCTTCCAGCCCGACTATCGCAACAGTGGCGAGATCAGCAACCTCGGCCTGGCCAGTCCGGAGTTCCAGATCCTCAGCGACATCACGGCAGTGTCGACGAACAACCGTCTTTTCAGCCTGAGCTTTTGCTGGTACTCCGACGGCAGCAGTTGCTGGACCAACGATCATGGCGCGGCGCTTTACCTCGATACCGCACGCGATGCCGGCCTGGCCGCGAGCAATCCTTCGGCCTTGCTGGATCGCTACAGCCTTCTGTTCATGTCGGGCCAGATGTCGCCCTTCATGCATCAGGTTCTGCTGACTCGACTGAATGCGATAACGGGGGGCAACCGAGGTCGCCAGCGTGTGCAGCATGCGTTGTACCTGATCCTCAATTCCCCTGAATACTCGATCCAGAAGTGAGTACGCCATGACCACGAGCCGCCGGCGATTCCTCAAGCAAGGCCTGACCGCCTTCGGCGCTGCCGGCCTGTGCGGCGCATTCGGCAATCTGAATGTGCTGGCCGCGGCTGCCGCCCACGCCTCATTCCCGCCTGGCGATTACAAGGCCCTCGTTTGCATCTTCCTGCATGGCGGCAACGACAGCTTCAACAGCATCGTCCCGTACAGCGCGACCGAATACGCGGCCTATCGCACCTCGCGCAACGTGCTTGTTTCCGATGGCGGCATCGCCTTCGACCAGGCCACAATCCAGGCGCAATCGTTGTCTGCGCTGGCCGCCGCAGGTGGTTTGCCGGGCGGCGTGCCCAGCGATGGTGGCAGTTACGGCATGCATCCGGCTCTGACCGAGTTGCGTCAGTTGTTCAACGCCGGCCATGCGGCGATCGTCGCCAATGTCGGTACGTTGCTTTATCCCACCTCGCAGGCCGCATATCAGGCCGGCACGATTGCCGTTCCTCCGCAATTGTTTTCGCATCTGGATCAGTCGACGTATTGGCAGACTTCGCGACCTGACGATGCCAACGCAAACGGCTGGGGCGGACGCATCGCCGACCGTTTGCACAGTGCGAACTCGGGCCCGGTTCCGATGTGCGTGAGTCTGTCCAGCAACAACCTTTTCCAGCGCGGGGATATTGTCGACAGCTATTCGGTCTCGCCCGAAGGCGTCGAAAAGATGAGCTATCTCGGTGACGGTCCGGAATCCTGGGTGATCCCTCCCAACGACGACGGCATTGCCGCCTATCAGGCACTGCTGGCGGGCAACACCCAGGAACATGTGTTTGAGCGAGCCTTTGCCGACCGCTCGCGAAACGCCGTCGCCAACTATGAATTTGTCGACGCCGCCCTGAATGGTGCAACGCCGCTGTCGACAGCATTCCCCGCCACATCACTGGGACAACAGTTGCGCATGGCAGCGCGCCTGATCCAGGTGCGCGCCGCGCTCGGCATGAGTCGCCAGGTGTTCTACGTGTCGGCCGGCAACTACGATTCGCACAACAATCAGGTCGATGACCAGCAATCGAATCTCGGCCAACTTTCCCAAGCGCTCAAGGCGTTCCATGACGCCACCGTCGAACTCGCCATCGATCAATCCGTCACCGCATTCACGGCCTCGGATTTCGGGCGCTCGCTCGGCGTCAATGTCGATGGCACCGATCATGGCTGGGGCGGTCATCACTTTGTCGTCGGCGGCGCCGTGCGCGGACAACGTTTTTACGGCGCGATGCCGTCGCTGCGCGATACGGCAAACCCGGACGACACAGGTTTTGGCCAGATCATCCCGACCACCGCCGTCGACCAGTACGCAGCGACATTGGCCAAGTGGTTTGGCGTCAGCAACACGGAGATCGCCGACATTTTCCCGTCATTGGCACACTTCAATTCGGCCAACCTGGGATTTCTCGGTTGACTGATGCATATCGCGGCACCGGAATGAAAAAGGCGCCTTGCGGCGCCTTTTTCTTGCGAGAGCGTGAAGTTCAGGCGCCCTTCTTCCACTGACCGAGCGCCGCCATGCCGTTTTCCTTGGCACGCTGTGCAACTGTGCTCTGCGCGGCGGCGAAGTTGGCGGCCATATCCTTGCCCCACAACTTCAGCGCCGCCTGCTGCATCGCGCGGCCGTACGAGAACGACAACGGCCACGGGTGCGGACCCTGCTGGTTCATTGCATTGAGGTGCGCGGTGGCGAGTTCATCGGACTGGCCGCCCGAGAGGAACACGATACCCGGCAGCGATGCCGGCACCGAAGCCTTTAGACAACGGATCGTCGCATCGGCGACATCGTCGATGTCGGACTGCTCTTCGCAATCCTTGCCGGCAAGCACCATGCTCGCCTTGAGAATGGTGCCCTCAAGAAACACGTTCTGCTCATACATCGAAGCGAACAGGCTGCGCAGAGTCGCCTCGGTCACTTCGTAGCATTCGTCGATATCGTGCGATCCGTCCATCAGCACTTCGGGCTCGACCATCGGCACGATGCCGGCTTCCTGACACAGCGCTGCATAGCGTGCGAGTGCATGGCAATTGGCTTCGATGCAGGTGCCGCTGGGCGAATCGCCACTGATCGTGATGACTGCGCGCCACTTGGCAAACTTCGCGCCGAGCTTGGCATATTCGTTGAGGCGCTCACGCAAGCCATCGAGGCCTTCGGTGACCAACTCACCCGGAAAGCCGGCCAGCGGGAACGGGCCCTTGTCGACCTTGATGCCCGGCAAGATGCCGGCGTCGAGCATGAGCTTGGTGAACGGCACGCCAGCCTTGGTCGACTGGCGAATCGTCTCGTCATACAGGATCGCGCCGGAGATGTGCTGATTCAGGCCTGGCGTGGTCAGCAGCATTTCGCGATAGGCGCGGCGGTTCTCTTCCGTGTTTGGCACTCCCACCGTGTCAAAACGCTTCTTGATCGTGTTGTTCGATTCGTCGATGGCAATGATGCCCTTGCCCGGTGCCACCATCGCCTGCGCGATGCTCTCAAGTTGCTCGATACTCATGGATGAACGACTCCGTAAAACAAACGCGTGATGCCGCCACACGAGGTGCCGGACAGGAAGGAATGGGACATTCAGGGGCGCGGAGTATAGGCCAGATCGGATCGGGGTGCAGTCCGCAGGGCGCCGGCCACCACCCGTCGGCGGCGCGTCAAACCGTCGCAGAGATCGACCGCAAGTGACTAATTTTTCGGCTTTTTTGCGCTCCAGCGCCGCGCCGGGATCACGCACTTTTCCATGACCGCCTGACGGGCATCGGGATCTTCCGGCAAGTTGAACGGAAAAATCAGCGAACTGAATACGCGATCGCGCCCGGCGTTGCTGATGGTCGGCTCGAACTCGATATGCGCGGCGATGCTCTTGGCCAGCTCACCCAGGCCACCCGGCGGCTCGACCTTTTCGATCGTGATATTGCTCGCCCGGCCATTGCCTTCGACGATGAATGACACCGCCGCACAGCCGGATTGATCCATGTTCTTGCCCCCGAGCGGCGCATCACCCTGCACCGAGGATTTCATCAACACCCAGTATTTTTCGAGATCTTCCGGCTTGACCGAACGCGGCGTCATTTGCGCGAAAGCGTGCGAGGCAAACGCGCCGCAGGCGAGCAGCAGGATCAACTTGCGCAGGAACATGGTGATTTCTCCTTGGCGGGTTGGGTGAGGATAGCGAATTTGGGGTTGGCGGTCTTTTAGCGTGTTTTCGAAGGTTGTGCCGGTTTTCGTGAGAGCGACCCTTTGATAGGGCTCAGAGCAGGCTTCAGCTGCGATAATGGAGTTTTTACGCTCCTTCGTCGCGCGGCATCCCTGCTTTATTTCACTCGCCTCCCACCTCTCGTCATGACCCGGTGGTATTTTTCGTGGGAGCGACTTCAGTCGCGATGCTGTAGGTTTTACGCTCCTGCGGAGCGCGGCATCCCTGCCTTATTTCACTCGCCTCCGGGCGAGCGAGTCACTTTTCTTTGAATGGCCACTGCGCCGCAGGAGCGGCGCGAACAGCGCAGCTGGCCCGAAGGGCGGAGGGCAGGAAGCCCGGAGTAAAGAAAAGTAACCAAAAGAAAGGCCACCCCGCGACCACGCCTTACGCACAGTCCCTGTGCTGCAGGTGCGCGAGGCAGCTCCGGGGTTCGTCGACAGTCCGTCCCTGGACTGACGTCGAACTGGCCCACTTCCTGTGGGCCACCCTTCGGGCTGATCCTGCGCAACCTCGCCGCGATCGAGGGGACCCGTTAAGCGCGCATCGTGCGCGCCAAAGGCAGAGCCAAAGCCAAAGCCAAAGCCAAAGCCAAAGCCAAAGCCAAAGCCAAAGCGCCCTCATCCGCCTTCGGCACCTTCTCCCGTTGCTCGGGAGAAGGAAGATCAGTAGCCACGGCAAAAGCATGCACTCGCGGAAATCTGCTTCGTCTTGGCTGCGCAGGATGCGCAGTGAATGGGGCCCCTATACAGCGGCAACGTGACGTAGGAAAGGCCCGCAGGGTGGCCCGCAGGAAGTGGGCCAGTTCGACGTCAGTCCACGGATGGACTGTCGGCGAACCCCCGGAGTCGCGTTGCGTAGTCGGAGGGCAGGAGCCCGGAGACCGCTGTATCGGGGTGGCCTTCTCTTTGGTTACTTTCTCTTGGCCACGCAAGAGAAAGTGACTCGCTCGCCGGGAGGCGAGTGAAAAAAGGCAGGTATGCCGCGCGACGAAGGAGCGTAAAAACTACAGCATCGCGACTGAAGTCGCTCCCACGAATAGCTGACATCGAAACCGACAATAGATTTCGTTCTCAGATTATCTGTATGTCTTCAAATTAGACAAAACAGATAGGTGCTATTCCGAGCCTTCCGCTGAGGATTGTTGTGCTGGCATCCCCGAGCTGCCGGAGTAGCGGAACTTGCGCAGCAGCGTCGCGAGTCCGCGCGCACCGAGCGTCAACGCAATCCCGATCAAGATCTCAAACGCAGCGTAGGCAATCTGTCCCTGCAGCCGGCGCGCGGCTTCTTCGCCCGTTCCCAGCATCTCGGACATCCAGACGTACCGATAGCCAAGCTCGGCCAGGTCGAGAATGCCGGTCATGACCCAAACCATGCCAAGCACGCTGAGCGCAATCCACTGCAGATCCGCAGCCGATATCGGACTCTCGAAAACCTGTTGTGCGCTTCGACCCGATGCCATGCGTGCAAGCGGTCCTGGATAGAGCCAAAGAAGAATCGAGATGAGAATCCCGGAGCCGAAATAAGTCACGGCAATCCATCGCTCCTCGGTCGGAAATGCCGCAAATTGTCCCTGGCCAAGCAGGAAACTCAACTTCTCGATCGAAGTCCACGCCAGCATGACAGCGCCAAGCCGGATGGCGATGCAAAGAATCGAGTAGAGCGAGGTACGCATCCCCTGCACCTCATTTTTCATCAGAGATCACCCAATCCTTCGGCCAGTCCGTCCGGCCCCACACGCAACAACTTCAGCGTATTCGTGCCGCCGAGCTGACCGGTGTGGTCGCCGGTGGTCAGGATCACGCGGTCGTTCTCAGCCAGATGGTTGAGGTGGAACAGGTGCTGGATCGCTTCGCGTGCCGCCTGCATCGGGCCGACATCGTGTGGATCGAACTCGATTGGATGCACATCACGAAACAACAGCATGCGGCGACGGGCTACGGCGTTGCGGGACAGTGCATAGATCGGCACGCTCGAGCGGTGGCGAGACAACCAACGTGCGGTCGCCCCCGATTCGGTCAGGGCGACGATGGCACGTACGCCGATGCGGTCGGCGAGGAACATCGAGGCGAGGGCAATGGCCTGGTCGGTGCGGTCGAGCACACGCACGCTCGATCCGAAATCGATCTTTGGCTCGAACTGGCGTTCGGCGCCGAGACAGACCCGGCGCATCGCGGCGACAGCGGTGTCGGGATGTCGGCCCGATGCCGTCTCCTGCGACAGCATCACCGCATCGGTGCCGTCGATCACCGCGTTGGCGACATCGAGCACTTCGGCGCGGGTCGGAATCGGCGATTCGACCATTGACTGCATCATCTGCGTGGCGGTGATGACGGCGCGGCTGCGTTCCAGCGTTTCGCGGATGATCTTTTTCTGCAATCCCGGCAATTCGGCATCGCCGATTTCGACGCCAAGATCGCCGCGGGCGACCATCACCACATCGCTGACATCGATGATTTCGCCGAGCGCGGCAATCGCCTCGGTGCGTTCGATCTTGGCCACGATTGCCGCGTCGCCGCCGGCTTCACGCAACAGACGGCGTGCCTGTTCGACATCGGCCGCACTCTTGACGAACGATACGGCGAGAAAATCGACCTGGAGTTCGGCGGCCAATTCGATATCGCGGCGATCCTTGTCCGACAGCGCGGCAACGGTGAGACCACCGCCCTGACGATTGATGCCCTTGCGATCGGACAGGCGTCCGCCGACACGCACCTGGCAATGCACCTGGTCGGACACCACTTCGACCACGTCAAGGGCGATCAGGCCGTCATCGAGCAGGAGCAGGTCGCCCGGTTTTACATCACGCCAGAGGTCGAGATAGCCGACACCGACACGGGTGACGTCACCGGGCGGCGCATCGGCTCGGCAATCCAGGGTGAAACGCGCGCCAACGTCGAGATGCACGGCGCCATCGGCGAAGCGCTCGACGCGAATCTTGGGCCCCTGCAAATCACCCAGCACGGCGACCTCGCGGCCGAGCTCCGCCGCCGCCGAGCGCGCCGCCGCGGCTCGGGCGCGATGGTCGTCGGGATTCCCATGGGAAAAGTTCAGGCGCACGACATCGACGCCCTCGGCCAGCACCTTCTTCAACATTCCGGGTGCATCCGTGGCCGGACCCAGCGTGGCGATGATCCGCGTACGACGCAGCTGCTCAGACATTCATCGACTCCCATGATCAGCCGACGAAACTACCACAGACGCAGGACGCTGAAGCACACAATGATCGTCATGCAAACCTATTCATTGCCGATGTCCTGTCAGGCCGGAAATTTGTCCCGATGTCCTTGAAGACAAGCGGCCAATTCCGAGGGCGCGGCCACGATATGGTCGGCACCGGCCTGGCGAAGTTCGTCGACGCTGCCGAAACCCCAGAGCACGCCGATGCTGCGCACGGAATTTGCGCGCGCACCCTCGATATCGAATCGACGATCACCGATCATCACGGCGTCGTCCGACCTGCCCGTCTGCTCGCGCAACGCCTGCGCCACAAGCGCAGCCTTTTCGCTGGTGCGCACGCCCGCCGCAGGGCCGTAGACAGCGTCAAACAGATGGCCAAAAGGCAGGTGATCCACGATCCGCCGAGCCTGATCCGACACCTTGCTGGTGACCACGGCAAGTCGATGGCCATGTGTCGCCAGCATCATCAGGAGTTCTTCGATGCCCGCGTAGACCTCATGCTCGCGCCAGCCGATTTCGTCGAAGCGCTCGCGATAGTGTTGGACCGCGAGGTCGATACGATCAGGGTCATCGCCGAGCAGACTCGGAAACGAGGCATGCAGCGGCGGACCAATCCAGCTGCGCAGGATCTCCTGTGCTGGCGGCTCGACCTCCAGCGCACGAAAGGCGTGCGCCATCGTCCTCGTGATGCCGATTTCCGAATCGATCAGGGTGCCGTCGAGATCGAACAGGATCAGCGCCAATGGTCAGGCGCCGCGCGCGCGCAAGGCGCTGACCGCCGGCAGCTCCTGGCCTTCGAGGAATTCGAGGAAGGCGCCGCCACCGGTCGAGATATAGGAAATCCTGTCGGCCACACCGTACTTGTCAACCGCGGCAAGCGTGTCGCCACCACCGGCAATGGAGAACGCCGGCGAATTTGCAATCGCGTGCGCCAGCACTTCTGTGCCGCCGCCAAAGGCATCGAATTCGAAGACGCCGACCGGACCGTTCCAGACCACGGTGCCGGCTTTGTCAATCATTGCCGCATAGAGCGCCGCAGTCTGCGGGCCAATATCGAGAATCATGTCCTCGTCGCCGACATCGGCGACCAGCTTCACGGTGGCCGGCGCATCAGCGGCAAAGCGTGGCGCGACGACAACATCGACGGGAATCGGCACCTGCGCCCCGCGGGCCTTGGCCGCCGCGCTGATGCGATTGGCTGTATCGATCAGATCCGGCTCGCACAAGGATTTGCCGACCTTGTAGCCGGCAGCGGCCAGAAAGGTATTGGCAATGCCGCCACCGACAATCAACTGGTCGACCTTGTCGATCAGATTCTCAAGCAGGGTCAGCTTGGTCGACACCTTGGATCCGGCAACGATCGCGACCAATGGCCGCGATGGATATTCGAGTGCCTTGGCCAGCGCATCCAGTTCGGCCATCAGCAACGGGCCTCCGGCAGCGATTTTGGCGAAGCGGATCACGCCATGCGTCGAGGCCTGGGCACGATGTGCGGTACCAAAAGCATCCATGACGAAGACGTCGCACAGCGCGGCGTATTTCCGGGAAAGCGCTTCGTCGTCCTTGGCCTCGCCGACATTCATGCGGCAGTTTTCAAGCAGGCTGATCGAGCCCGATTGGACATCGACTCCATCGACCCAGTTGCGGATCAGCGGCACCTCGCGCCCGAGCAGCTGCGCCAGTCGCGTGGCCACCGGGGCCAGCGAATCGGCTTCACTCCACTCGCCTTCCTTCGGTCGACCGAGATGCGAGGTGACCAACACCGTCGCGCCCTTCTCGAGAGCCAGCTTCAGCGTCGGCAGCGAAGCGGTGATGCGCTGCTCGGACGTGATCCGGCCCGCCTCGATCGGCACATTGAGATCCTGCCGGATCAGGACACGCTTGTTGCTCAGCTCGAGGTCGCTCATGCGGATGATGGGCATCGGATGGTCCTGGTCGGATGGAAGAAAGTCAGCGCGCCATTACAGCGACAGCGCGCCGACTTTGCAAATGCATCCAGGCCGATTCCCGGCCATCAACGGCGGTTTGCGGGGCTCTGCTCAGTCCTCGTCGACCGGCGTATCGCTCTCATCGGGCTCGCGCTGTTCCGCCTTCTCGATCTTGCGCTCGGCTTCGGCATGCGTGTCGCTCACCGACGGCAACGTGGTTGGATTGTCGAACAACAAGGCCGGATCGATGCGCTTGCCAAGCCAGCGCAGGCCGATGTGCAGATGCGGGCCGGTTGCCCGCCCGGTGCCGCCCACCTTGCCCAGCGTCTGTCCGCGCTTGACCTTGTCGCCCGCCTTCACCGCAATTGATTCCAGATGGAAATTCATGCTGACCAGACCATCCCCGTGGTCGACGTAAACCGAATTGCCGGCGTAGAAATGATCCGCGGCCAGCACGACCGTGCCATCGGCGACTGCCTTGACCGTGTTGCCAGGGCCGACCGGGTAGTCACGACCGCTGTGCAGGGATTTGTGCTCCTTGTTGAACACGCGTTCGCTGCCAAAGTCATCGGAACTCTTGGGCAGGGTTGCAGTCGGCTTGCCCAACGGCAGCGAGAACTGCGCGTGCTCATCGACGCTGCCACCGAGGATCTTGCCGATGTCTCCCCGTTCGGCACTGGCGCGTGAGATTTCTTCCGGCGATGGATTGAGGAATCGACCGAGGCTTTCGGGCAATTCCATTTCCACGCTCGGAAATTCGGCCTTCTCGGCCCGAAGCGAACCCAGATGCTGCTTGCCGTCCTGATCCCACAAGGCGATTTCATGCGTTCCCGGCTTGCCGCGCATGTCGACCGGGTAGTAACAGACCGCATCGACCGCCGGATAGCGTTTGCCATAGATGCCGCACTCACTGGCGGCCATGCCGGCCCAGCGCGCGATACCGCCTTGTGGTGCGGTAACGATATTCGCCGCCATGGCGCCGCCTGCGCAGAAAAAACTGCCGAGCAACAAGGCTCCATACTGTCGTGCTGATGTCATGCGAGGTTCCTCTCGATCGGGATGGATCCTGCCGACCCTAATCCAGCCTGGCCGAACCGCACCCCAACGACGACGACGCGCTTGTCCATTCCGGCAGACACCGATCACCGGATTGCAGCCCGGTCTCGCATCTGTCGTGGTGCTCGATCAACCCACGTGATCCGCAACATCCCCTTCACAGCCATCGCCGCACGCGGGCGCAGTAGGCGCGGTAGTGCTCGCCGAAAATGCGTTCGAGCGCGCGCTCCTCCGGCTGGATTTGATACCGCGTCATGTAGAACAGGAACAGGGCAATGCCAACCAGGGGCAACAGGGCGGAAAGATGGACGGCCCAGGCCAGCAGCAGGAAGGCCATGCCGACATACATGGGATTGCGCGTGATCCGGTAAATGCCGCCGGTAACCAGGGCCGAGCTGCGTTCGGGCTTGAGCGGATTGATCGTAGTACGCGATGCACGGAAGGCGAGAATGCCAAGCACATCGAAACCGATGCCGATCACCAGCAGCAGCCCGACCAGTGCGTACTTCAGACTCGGTTCCATGGAAAACTGCGGACCGGTCGCGGAGATTGCCCACATCCCGGCTGCCGTCAGGGCACCAATGAGTGGCGGCGGAATCCGGTTGTCAAGAAAAGCCATGGCCACCTCGTCCGCATATTTGTCCAGACCTGAAGTCTGCCGGAAAAGAAGAGCAAGGTGGGTGGGCAGCCGCATCCAGGAAAAACCGGATCCGCCGCGGCTTTGCCTGCACGAATCGCCGTCGGCGACAGCGCCTTGACCGCCCGGTCAAGGCGCATGGCGGTCACGATTCGCGACTCTCCTGGGCCGATATCACGAGCAGATGCTTGGCCAGCTGACCGTGCAAATGGCCGATGGCCTTGGCGACATGCAACATGCCGAACAGCAGCAACACACCGGCAATCAGGATCAATGGCATCCAAAATGGCGAGGTCATGAACAAATCCGAACCATCGTTGATCATGAGGCCGCCCGGAAGACCCAACAGATGCAGGAATGGCGCGGCAATGAAACCGAGTGCGAGCGACATGCCGACCGTGACAATGCAGAAATAGATGATTCCCAGCGGCAGCATCAGCAACATGTAGAACAAGGTGCTCCAGGTGCGCGGATCGGTAAACATGGCGCCGATGCGCTGCCAGATCGACTTGTCGCGATCGACATTCCAGGGCCGCCTCGGCATGCGTACGCCAAGCATGGCCTCGACGATCTTGCCCTCGACAAAGGACAGCGC
Organism: Lysobacterales bacterium; assembly: GCA_016721015.1. Classification (GTDB taxonomy): domain Bacteria; phylum Pseudomonadota; class Gammaproteobacteria; order Xanthomonadales; family Rhodanobacteraceae; genus Dokdonella. The sequence continues at coordinate 278,531 of JADKJL010000011.1, read as the reverse complement.
ACGCACCGTGGCGAAAAACAGCACGATGAAGGGGATGCCGATGATCAGGATCGCAAATCCGGCAGAAAGGCTGAGTCCGGTGACGACCCAGGTGAAGTAGAAGATGCCGGTTGCCATCGCCAATACCATGTAGAACATCGCCGCGTAGGCGCGTGGATCGACCGCGATGCCGAAGAACTTTGCGATGAACGATTTCTCAGGCTTCGGACGCACGCGACGGGGCCGCAACGCCTGCTCGACCTCGCCTTCCTTGACCCGATAAATCTCGGCGACTTCATCCGGCGCGCCGTAGCTGGTCGCGACCTTGGCCAATACCGCCGCCTCATCGAGTTCGGGATGTTCGGCGAGTTCGGCGCGCAAGTGTTCCTCGGCGTCGTACAAGGCATCCTGGATCATCGCCGGATCGGCGCCGCGCAACTCGATGCGCAATTGATCCAGGTATTCGCGGATCGTTTTCGGAATCGGATGGTTCATGATTTCGCCCCTTGCGAAGTGTTGCTTTCGAGCACGCTGTCGACGAAATCGCGTGTTGTCGCCCACGTTGAAATCCATTGTTCGAGCACCTCGCGGCCGAGCGCGGTGATCCGGTAATAACGACGCGGCGGCCCGGCCACCGACGGCTCGACTTCGCTGTCGAGCAGGCCGGAGGCGCTGAGATTGCGCAGTACCGGATACAACGCGCTCTGCTTGCCGGCGAGCACGCCTTCGCCGCCATCGGCAAGGCGCTTGGCGATCAGATAGCCGTACATGGGTTCATCGGCCCCAGCGAGCACCGCCAACAGAACCAGGGACACCGATCCAGAGGACAACTCCTTCTGGAACTTCTTCAGATGGCTTTCGAGTTCGGTCATGGGGGCTGCCATTCATCACGCTATAGCGTTGAATGGATAATAGTGTTTACTTAGTACTAGTGAATCCCCCAGAAGTCACGCCTCCCTTCATTGGCATCGCGAAAGCATGCGACCGACGGGGTGACGACCGAGCGCACCATCCGGGTTAGTCTTGCCCCTTTCCGATTCTTGCTGGAGTGCGATGTGACCATGCGCAGCGAACCCACCCTTGTCGAAATCGATCAGCCGCCACTCGCGCGTTCCGGCAAACCAAAAGCAGGCGCCTTGCTCAGCATGGCAATCGGCCTTGGCATGTCATTGGCCGGAGTCGCTGTCGCCACCGATACTCCGGCGAAGAAGCCGACCATGCAGCAAGTGCTCGATGCCTCCAGCTCAGCCGATTGGCGCACTCTCGACGCCGACAACACTTTGTACATGGAACTGCCCGGCGGGCGCGTCGTGATCGAGCTGGCTGCGGCATTTGCACCCCTGCACGCGGCCAATATCCGCACCCTGGTCAAGCAGAAGTATTTTGACGGCCTCGCGATCCTGCGCGTGCAGGATAACTTCGTCAGCCAATGGGGCGATCCGAATGCCGAGGATCCCAAGACCGCGCGTGCGCTCGGCGAAGCCAAGGCGTCACTCGCGGCCGAATTCAGTCGTCCGGCCAAGGATCTTCCATTCACCGTGTTGCCCGATGGAGATCTGTATGCGCCGGAAGTCGGTTTCTCGAATGGCTTTCCGGCCGCGCGCGATCCGAAAACCGGCGAGGCCTGGCTTGCGCATTGCTACGCGACAGTCGGTGCCGGACGCAACAATGAACCCGAGTCCGGCAGCGGTGCGGAGTTGTACGTGGTGATCGGTCACGCGCCGCGACAACTGGATCGCAACATCGCCACGGTCGGACGCGTCGTCAAGGGCATGGAACTGTTGGCTGCTCTGCCGCGCGGCACGGGGGCGGCGGGCTTCTACGAGAAAGATCAGGCAAAGCTGCCGATCACGGCGGTACGCCTCGCCGCCGACCTCCCGCAGAAAGATCGCAGCCATCTGCAGATCCTGCGCACCGACACAGCCACCTTCACCGCGCTGATCGAATCACGTCGCAACCGCAGCGACGACTGGTATATCCATCCCGCCGGAAAGATCGACCTGTGCAATGTGCCGATTCCGGTACGCGAGCAGAAGGTTGAGATGTAGCCAGGTTTCGTGATGGATGACGCCGGTATCGGCTTACGCCGCGTCGAGTATCGCATTCCACTTTTCGAGCTGTGGCTTGGCTGTTTCGAAAAGGGCGGTGGTGTCGCCTTCGATGGTGATCGATTCGATCGTGTCACCGCCGCGGATCGCGTCGACGACCTTCTGGTCGTTCGGCCCGTCGACCATGCCGAACACGGTGTGCTTGCCGTCGAGCCATGGGGTGGCGACGTGGGTGATGAAGAACTGGCTGCCATTGGTGCCGGGGCCGGCATTGGCCATCGACAGGACACCACCGGCGTTGTGCTTGAGGCTTGGCACGATCTCGTCTTCGAAGCGATAGCCCGGACCACCGGTGCCGCTGCCACTCGGGCAACCGCCCTGGATCATGAAGTCGGGAATCACGCGATGGAAGCTGAGGCCGTTGTAGTAGCCGCGCTGGACGAGGTTGACGAAGTTCGCCACCGTGATCGGGGTCTTGTCGGCAAACAGATTGACCCGGATCGGCCCCTTCGAAGTGGTGAACAGGGCGGTCAGGCGGGTGGGTGCATTCATTTCATTGCTCCGGATTGCGAACGGACTAGCCTAAACGATTTTCGTGACTTCGACAGAATGTGGGTGCATTTGCCGCGCACATGACCATGCGGGACCGCCAGGTCACACGGATCCCACCATGCCGATCGCGGCCTGTCCATCAGCGTCGATTCGCCAGCTCGCGCCGGACCAGCAGACGAAACGCCGCCGGGATCACCAGCATCGACAACAGCGGTGCAGTCAGCATGCCGCCGACCATCGGCGCGGCAATGCGCTGCATGACTTCCGAACCCGCACCGGTTCCAAGCAGGATCGGCAGCAGGCCGGCAAGGATCACCGCAACCGTCATCGCCTTCGGACGAACACGCATCAGCGCGCCTTCATGGATCGCCTGGTCGAGCGCATCTGCACCGGCAAGCGGATCAAGCTCGCACTGATGCTGCCAGGAGTGGCGCAGGGTCAGCATCATGATCACGCCGAATTCGGCGGCCACTCCCGCCAGCGCGATGAACCCGATCATGGTCGCGATCGAGATCGAATGACCGAGCAGCCAGACCAGCCACAGGCCGCCGACCAGGGCCAGCGGCAGGCTCAACATGATGATCGCGGCGTCGGCGGCGCGATGGAAGATCAGGTAAATCAGCAGGAACACCAGTGCCAGCGTGGCTGGCACGACCAGTTTCAGACGCTCGATGGCATGCTGCAGGTACTCGTACTGGCCAGACCATTCAAGTGTGTAGCCGCTGGGCAACGCAATGCCGCGGGCCAAGGCCTGCTGGATCGCCTCGACCTGGCCGACAAGGTCGCTGCTGTCGGTATCGACGTAGACATACGTTGCCAATTGGCCATTTTCGCTTTTCAGCATCGGCGGCCCGGCCGCCAGGGTGATATCGGCGACCTGGCTCAGGGTGATCTGGTTGCCATTTTCGGCAACGATCGGCAGTTCACGCAACGCCGCCAGCGAATCGCGCTGCGCGCGTGGATAGCGCAACACGATCGGATAGCGTTCGAGTCCTTCGATGGTCTGGCCGATCGGTGCGCCGCCAACCACGGTCGCGATCAGCGACTGCAATCGCGCCTGGGTCAGCCCATAACGCGCGGCCGCATCCCGGCGGATATCGATATCGACATAGCGGCCACCGGCCGCGCGATCCGCCACCGCCGAGGTCACGCCGGCAACGCCGCGCACGAGTGTCTCGATTCGCGCGGCCAGGCGCTCAAGCTCTCGCGTGTCGGGGCCCAGCACCTTGATGCCGATCGGGCTCTTGATGCCGGTCGCCAGCATGTCGATGCGATTGCGGATCGGCTGGACGAACAGGTTGGTCAGCCCCGGCACCGTGACCGCCGCATCGAGTTCGCTTTTCAACTTGTCCAGGGTCATGCCAGGACGCCACTGGGCGCGCGGCTTGAACGTGATCGTCGTCTCGAACATCGTCAGCGGTGCCGGATCGGTCGCCGAATCCGCACGGCCGGCCTTGCCGAACACATGGGCGACCTCCGGCACGCTCTTGAGCATGCGATCGGTCTGTTGCAGCAACTGCGAAGCTTTTCCCGCCGAAAGGCCCGGCAACGCGCTGGGCATGTACAGCAGGCTGCCCTCGTCGAGCGGCGGCATGAATTCAGCGCCGAGCTGGCTCCACGGCAGCAGCGCGGAAGCCAGCACGAGTCCGCCGACGAGCAGAACCGAGAGCGGAGCGCGCAGCACCCAACCGAGCAGCGGGCGATAGGCGGCACTGACGAAGCGATTCAATGGATTCTCGTGCTCGGCACGGATGCGTCCACGCACCAGATAGCCGATCAGCACCGGAATCAGGGTCACCGACAAACCCGCCGCCGCCGCCATCGACCAGGTCTTGGTGAAGGCCAGAGGCTTGAACAGCCGTCCTTCCTGTGCGCCCAACGCAAATACCGGCAGGAACGACAACGTGATCACGAGCAGACTGAAGAACAAAGCCGGGCCGACCTCACCGACCGACTTGCCGACCAGCACCCAGCGTTCGTCGTTGTGCAGGGTTCGGTCTGGATTGGCCAGGTTCCAGCGCTCGATGTGCTTGTGCGTGTTTTCGATCATGACCACCGACGCGTCGACCATCGCACCGATGGCGATGGCGATGCCACCGAGCGACATCAGGTTCGCGCTGATGCCCTGGTAGTGCATGACGATGAAGGCGGCGAGCACGCCGAGCGGCAAGGTGATCACGGCAACCAGCGATGAGCGCAGATGCCAGAGGAACAACAGGCAAACCAGGGCGACGATGAGGAATTCCTCGATCAGCTTGCTGCGCAGGTTGTCGACCGCCGCGATGATCAACTCGGATCGGTCATAAGTCGTGACCACCTCGACACCCTCGGGCAGACTCGCTTTCAATTCCTGCAGGCGCGCCTTGACCGCCGCGATCGCGGTCAGCGCATTTTTGCCCGAACGCAGGACGATGACGCCACCGGCAACTTCGCCTTCACCATCGAGTTCGGCGATGCCGCGGCGCAGGGTCGGGCCGCGCCGGATCTGGGCGACCTCACCGAGCAGGACTGGCACACCATTGATGCCCGTCGTCAACGGTATCGATTCGAAATCGCTGGCGCTGGCGAGATAGCCGACACTGCGCACCATCAACTCGGCCTCGCCCTGCTCGATCACCGAGCCGCCGCTGGCACCGTTTGCCGCACGGATCGCGTTCTCGACCTGGATCACACTGAGGTTGCGTGCAGCCAGCGCCTGCGGATCGACGATTACCTGCCAGGCCGCGACCATGCCGCCGATGCTGGCGACTTCGGCAACGTCCGGCACGGTCTTCAAGCGGTAGCGCAGAAACCAGTCCTGCAGGGAGCGCAGCTCGCCGAGATCATGCTTGCCGGTCCGATCGACCAGCGCGTACTCGTAAATCCAGCCAACTCCGGTCGCATCCGGACCCAGCGCCGGGCTGACGCCCTCGGGCAGCTTGTCGCGCACCTGGCTCAGGTATTCGAGCACGCGCGAACGCGCCCAATACGGATCGGTACCATCCTCGAAAAGTACATACACATACGAATCGCCGAAGAACGAGAACGCGCGCACCGTGGTCGCGCCAGGCACCGACATCATCGTCGTCGCCAGCGGATAAGTGATCTGATCCTCGACAATCTGCGGCGACTGGCCGGGCCAGCTCGTGCGCAGGATGACCTGGGTATCGGACAGGTCGGGCAAGGCATCGAGCGGCGTACGCTGGACCGCGATGACGCCGACGACGGCCAGCACGATGGCGCCGACCAGGACAAGGAAGCGGTTGCCGATCGACCAGTGGATCAGGCGCAGGATCATGGCTGCGAATCCTTGGCCGCAGGTTCGGGCATGACATGGCCTTCTTGCCTGTCGTGTCCGGTATGCGGATCGACCGGTGCCGGCATTGCGTGGCCGGAATGTTCGTCTTGCGTGGCCGGCACGGCAGGGCCTTCCTGCATGTCGTGTCCGGCATGCGGGTCCGCGGGCGCCGGCATCGCGTGGCCATCGTGTCCATCGTGTTTCGACGGTGCCGACAGGCGATCCAGCACGCCCGACAGGCTGGCTTCGGAGTCGATCATGAACTGGCCGCTGACGACGACACGCTCACCACCGGCGAGACCCTCAAGGATCTCGGTGCGTCCGGATGCGGAGCGTCCGGCCACAATATGGACCGGCGCGAAGCTGCCCTGCTTGGTTTCGACAATCACGCGCGCGTCGCTGCCGGTCGTGATCAGGGCGCTGTCGGGGACCAGCGGATGTGCGCTGCCTTCGCTGGCGACAAAGGCGAGTTCGACGAACATGCCCGGGGTGAGACGATGCTCGGGATTGTCCAGCACGATGCGCGCGCGCCGGGTGCGCGTGCCGGCATCGATGTCGGCCAGCAGCGATTCGACCGTTCCGGCGAACTGCTCGCCCGGAAACGCATCGGCGCGCGCCTCGACCTGCATGCCGGGCTGCACGCCGATCGCTTGCGCCTGCGGAATCGCCGCATCGGCCCAGACTGTATCGAGACCATTGATCGTCATCAATGACATTCCGGCCTGCACACTCTGGCCTTCACGGATCATCAGCGCGCTGACCACGCCATCGACCGGCGCACGCACGGCGATGCCGACCTTGCCGCCGCGGAGATTGCGGATCTGCGCATCGTCCATGCCGAGCACGCGCAGGCGATTTCGCGCTGCCGCGCGCAGTGCGCGCGCATCGGCGGATTGCGCAGCCTCGAGGGCGAGGTACTCCTGCGCTGCGGCGTTCCACGCCGGCGCGATCAGTTCGACCAGAGGCTCACCCTTGCGCACCGGCTCGTACGCCGCGCGCACGTGGAGCTTGTCGACAATGGCGTCGACGCGCGCGCTGATTTCACGCGATGCGCGTCGATCCCAGTCGATGCTGCCGGGCACACGCAGCGACGACGTCAGCCGGCCGATCTCGACCACGGCCGTGCGCACACCGAGATTCTGCTGCGTGAGCGGGGATACGCTGACGGTCGCGGCATCCCCCGCATCGGCATATTTCGGCACCAGATCCATGTCCATGAACGGGGATTTGCCCGGCTTGTCGAAGTGCTGGTCCGGAACCATCGGGTCGTACCAGTACAGGGCGGGCTTTTCGCTGGCAGCGGATTGGTTGGTCGCCCGCAGCGGCGCGTGCTGCCGCGCACCCAGCCAATAGGCACCCAGTGCGGTTGCAACCAGTGCGGCGAGCACCAGCATCGTGGCAAGAAATCGAGTGTTCATCGTGCGCCCTCCTCAGGCAGCAGCCAGGCCAGGGCGGCCCAGGTTTGTCCCCAGTCCGCGAGCAAACGGGCGTATTCGATACGCGCGGTGATTTCATCGCGCTGCGCATCCAGCCAGGCAGAGAGTTCGCCACCACCCGAATAGGCCGCGAGTGCGGTTGTGCTGCGATCGCGGGCGAGCGGCAGGATCGCTTCACGGAAGCGGGTGACCTTGCGGCCGAGCGCCGACCACAATGCGCTGCTCTTGCGCAGCGATTCCTCGGCGCTGCGCCGTGCATCTTCACGAGCCGCACGAATCGCCTGCAGATCAGACCGGCGGGCGCTGATGCCGCGATCCTGGCGGTTCGCCGAAAAGACCGGCAGGCCGATGCCGACTTGGAGCCAGATCACATTGGAATCGCCGGCACCGCGCTTCGCAATCCCCGCCCCGATGCTCCAGTCAGGCCGCTTCTCGGAATTCGCCATCGCCAGCGCTGCATCGGCCGCGGATTCGCGGGCATCCCAGACTTGCAGGGACGCTTGCCGGTCGAGTTGTTCGAGCAGGTCGGCTTGCGTGTGGGGCAGCTGCGAAAAATCCGGCGCTGGCGCGGGTTGGCGATTCGCCGCATCGGCAATCCAGCGCGCCAAACCCGCGCGCGCCTGTTCGACGCTGGCCTCGGCGTCATCCAGTTGATTGTCCAGCTCAAGTTCGGCGGTGCGCGCAGTCAGCGCATCGCTGGCCGTGCCGGCGCCACCGCCGAGGCGGGCTTTCGACGCGGCAACGGCGAGCTGGGCCTGCTCGCGCAATTCCGCAAGCAAGACTCGCTCGCGCTCGGCAGCCCACAAGGCAATCCACGCGCTGGCCACCGCCTGCCGGGTGTCGAGCACGGTCGTGGCGCGGGTCGCATCCGCCTCTGCCTGCAAGGCCAGGGCAGATCCGCGCCGCGCATCGCGCTTGGCCCGCGACGGCAGGGCCTGGGTCAGGCCGAGACTGCGCATGGTCATGCTCTCCGCGTTCAGCGAGTAGGCATCAGCACCCGCGATCGGCAGGTTCTGCACGCCGAAGGCAAGCACCGGATCGGGCAATGACGCAGCGCGTGCGACTTCTTCGGCAGCCGCCGCGATGCCGGCATCGCGGGCCTCGATCAGTGGCGCCGTGGTCAGGGCCAGCGCAACGGCCGCATTGAGCGACAGCTCAGGCTCGGCGGCCGCGCCGGGCCGGGGCCCTGCAAACAAGGCGAACCCGCAAGACAGCAACGCGCCGCAAGCAATCCGGAAAGGAATCTTCCCGGCAACAACGGAAAACGGATTCATCGCAACTCCACCCACTCAAACGCGAAGACACCCCGCAGCAAAGGCAGGGAATCGAACGGGATTTCGGCTGGAGACCTAGATCAGCAGGCTGCAGAAACGCAGGCGTGCCGGAGGATCGGATCGATGGACAGGCGGGATCGCCGGTGTGCCGGGATCGGGCAGGACCGGCACGAAAAGCAGATCGAGCGCGGGCGGCAGCATCGCCACGAAGTGCACGGGCGGCCATTTGTAATCGGGTACGACGGCCAGATCCGGCGCGCAATGGCTCTTGCACAGCGTTGGTGATTCCATCGGAGTCGCCATGCCCGCGCAATGATCGGGCATCACATTCGCCATTGCTGGCGCTGTGGAACCGTCCATGGCACACATCGACGCCGCCACCACCGTTTGCTGGAGCAGCAGGCAGAACGTGGTCAGCAGGGCGAGAGCGAGGCGCATGGCCGCATGGTACCCCGGTTAGTGGGGAGTGGGGAGTGGTAAGCGGTAAGCGGTGAGCGGTGGGTGGGGAGTGGGGAGTGGGGAGCGGGAACAGCATCGCGACTGAAGTCGCTCCCACGAGATGCTGGGGGCGTCGCGACGTGCTGTCGTAGACACTCTGTTGGCTGTCAAGCTATTTGTTCGACGGAATAGAGTTTCGTTGCGTCATAGGGCTCGGGGTTTTTCATGAGTGCCCAGGCAACCGTCAGCATCTTGCGCATGATGGCGACATTGGCCTGCATCTTCTTTTTGCCTTTGTCGAGAAGACGCTTCTTGAATGCGGCGGCGAGCGGGTCGTGGCGACCAGCAGCCATGGCGGGATAGAACAGGGCACGACGGAGGTATTTGTTGCCATGTCGGGAGATCCTGGGCGGCTTGTGGACGCTGGTGCCTGACTCGAAGACCCGAGGGTCCAGGCCGGCGTGGCAGACGCAGGCACGCGCGCTCAGCGAAGGAGGAAGGACCACCAGTTCACTGAGCAAGGCGACAGCAGAGATGTCGGCGACGCCGGTAACGGAGGTCAGCGCCTCGAAGCGAGCCAGCAAGGGGGCATCGGCGCGAATGAGCGCGAGCGCGTGGCTACGTATCCGTTCAATGCGCTTGTCCAGCGACGCAATAGCACGCTTGAGATCCGCCTTCAGATAGGCCGGGGCCGCTTGGGTACTGGACAGCGCGTGCAAGCGATTGCGCGCCGTGGTGCTTTCATCGGTGAGTTGAACCAGGTAGCGCCCGTAGTGGCGCAGTTCCAGCAGATCCTTGCGGGGCGCCTGCCACGCCGTGAACGGCATGCGCTTGAGAAATTCCAGCAGCATCGCCGCATCCAGACGATCGGTCTTGTTGCGCTGGCTCAGTGCCTTGGCGAAGTTGTGTCCCGCCTTGGGATTGATGACGCTCACTTGTGCGCCGAGCTCTTGAGCCAGCATGGCTGTATCGAGATAGTAGATCCCGGTGGCTTCCACCAACACGCGAACCGATCCGGCGCGTGCGATCAAACGCTCCAGGAACGCTCGCAGCAGTGTCAGGTCATTGGCGATCTCGCCGGTTTCCCGGTGATCGTGATGTTCCCAGGCATACGCATGGCGCTTGGCACCGATATCAAAAGCGAGCAGCAACGTGTTAGCGGGACAGGACATGATGAACTTCCTCCGGGTGTCGGTTAGGATCGTTCCCGGTTCCCCGACCCCGCATTATCGCGGCACAGCCTTGTCACGCTGGCTCAACGGCCCGGGACACTCTTCGTGCTCTGCGACTGGGGCGGGGAGCCACTCTACGAACGAGGTCAGACAGGCTGCCTCAAGGAAAGGGCGGCTTCCCCGGTAACGACCAGTCAGTATTTCACTGAGCAGGCGAAACCAACATACAAGGAAGTGGCTTCAGCCACGATGCCCTTTTCCGAATTGCCCAATCGCATCGCGCCTGAAGGCGCTCCTACGCAGTGCCCGACACGCCGCTGACGGCCTTTGCCGCTAAACGCTCGGCGCTCCTCGGCTTGACGCCCCTGCGCCAATCGGTTCAGAAAATCCTGCGCCCATCATTAATTCCGGGCATAATGTCCGGCTGCCGTGAAGTCGCGGCCCCCGATTTTTCTCCTTGCAACGGCCCGCCACGAGGTCGTTTGGTATTCCCGATGTCCATTGAAAAACTGCGCAATATCGCGATCGTCGCCCACGTCGATCACGGCAAGACGACCCTGGTCGACTGCCTGCTCAAGCAATCCGGCACCTTCAGCGAGCGCACTGTGCTTGCCGAACGCGTCATGGATTCCAACGATCAGGAAAAGGAACGTGGCATCACGATCCTTTCCAAGAACACCGCGATCACGTGGCGCGACAACCGCATCAACATCGTCGACACCCCGGGCCATGCTGATTTCGGCGGCGAGGTCGAGCGCGTGCTGTCGATGGTCGATACCGTGCTGATCTTGGTCGACGCGATGGATGGGCCGATGCCGCAGACCCGCTTCGTCACCCAGAAAGCCTTCGAGATGGGCTTCAAGCCGATTGTCGTGATCAACAAGGTCGATCGTCCCGGCGCGCGTCCGGACTGGGTGCTGAACGCCACGTTTGATTTGTTCGATCGGCTGGGGGCGACCGACGAGCAACTCGACTTTCCGGTCGTCTACGCCTCGGCCCTGCACGGTTATGCCGGCCTCGATTCCGATGTGCGCTCGGGCGACATGACTCCGCTATACGAAGCGATCATGAAGCACGTTTCTCCGCCGCAGGTCGATCCGGATGGTCCGTTCCAGATGCGCATCAGCCAGCTCGACTACAGCAATTATGTCGGCCTGATCGGCATCGGCCGCATCCAGCGCGGCAAGGTGCGAACCAACATGCAGGTCGCCGTGGTCGACAAGGACGGCAAGAAGCGCAATGCCAAGGTGCTGCAGGTGCTCGGCTTCATGGGCCTGGAGCGCCGCGAAGTCGCCGAAGCCGAAGCCGGTGACATCATCGCCATCAATGGCATCGAGGGCCTGAGCATCTCCGACACGATCTGCGCGCAGGATGCGCCGGAGCAACTGCCGGTCCTGCACGTCGACGAGCCGACCATCAGCATGACCTTCCAGGTCAACAATTCGCCATTCGCCGGGGTCAAGGATCACAGCGGTGGCAAGTTCCTGACCAGCCGCCAGATCCGCGAACGGCTGCTGCGCGAGACCCTCCACAACGTCGCCATGAAGGTCGAGGAAACCGAAGATCCGGACAAGTTCAAGGTGTCCGGTCGTGGCGAATTGCACCTGTCGGTATTGATCGAGACGATGCGCCGCGAAGGTTACGAACTCGCAGTCTCGCGTCCCGAAGTCATCATCAAGGAAGTCGATGGCGAGTTGCAGGAGCCTTACGAACAGCTCGTCGTCGACATGGAAGAGCAATTTCAGGGCGGCGTCATGGAACGTCTCGGTTCGCGTCGCGGCAAGCTGGTCAACATGGAACTCGACGGACGCGGTCGCGCCCGTCTGGAATACATGATTCCGGCCCGCGGCCTGATCGGTTTCCAGACCGAGTTCCGCACCATCACCGCCGGCACTGGCCTGCTGTTCCATGTGTTCGACCATTACGGGCCACGCTCGGAAGGCGCGATCGCCAAGCGTTCCAACGGCGTCATGATCTCGAACGGCCAGGGTCCTTCGCCCGCCTATTCGCTGATCAGCCTGCAGGAACGCGGTCGTTTGTTGATCAACGAAGGCGATGAGATCTACGAAGGCCAGTTGGTCGGCATCCACGCCAAGGACAATGACCTCACCGTCAACGCCCTGCGCGCCAAGCAGATGACCAACGTGCGCGCCTCCGGCAAGGATGAGACCGTGCAGTTGACGCCGCCGATCAGGATGTCGCTGGAACAGGCGCTGGAGTTCATCGAGGACGACGAACTCGTCGAAGTGACGCCGAAAGCAATCCGCCTGCGCAAGAAGCACCTGACCGAGAACGATCGCAAACGCGCCTCACGCGCTGCCGCCTGATTGATCGTGGCAACTCCGGTCCTGCTGGCCTGGAGTGGTGGCAAGGATTGCCTGATGACGCTCGATCGGCTGCTGGCCGATCCGCAATGGAAAGTGGAAGCTTTGCTGACCACGCTGGATCTCGCCAGCGACCGCGTGGCTATGCACGATGTACGCGCTGACGTGTTGCGCGCACAGGCCACTGCGCTTGACCTGCCACTGATCGAGATGCCGATCGACTGGCCGGCTTCGAACGAGATCTATGCAGCCGCATTCGCGGCCGCACTCGAGCGGGCCCGTGAACGAACGCCCGTAGTTCGCCACGTCGCCTTTGGCGACCTCTTCCTCGCCGACATCCGCGCCTGGCGCGAAGTCTTGCTCGATCGTCTCGGCTGGCAGGCGATCTTTCCGCTCTGGCATCGTCCGACCCGCGAGCTCGCCGCCGAGTTCATCGCCCGTGGCCATTGCGCACGGGTGACCACGGTCGATCTCGAGCAACTCGACGGCGGATTCTGCGGCCGCGAGTTCGACCGCGGATTCCTCGCCGAACTTCCCGATGCGGTCGATCCCTGTGGCGAGAATGGGGAGTTCCACACCTTCTGTCATGGCAGTCCCCTGTTCAACCGGGACTTGGCCCTCGTCACCGGCGCCAGCACGACGCGGGCCGGACGATTCCGCTGCATCGACTATCGATTGCGCTGACGACATCCACTCCAGCCGTCCGCGGGCGGATTCACTTGCCCGTCGACCGCTCGCGACAGAGACCTCAAATGCTTGCTGCATCCGACTCGGCAAATGCATCGTATATGGGCTCATTGCAGTCACCGGTTGGGGGCTTCCATGCCGAATCCATTCGCACAACGCAGTTTGCCCGCAACACGAAGGGGGCTGGTTTTCTGCATTCCGATGTGTGCCGTGGTGGTTTCGGCAACCGCTTTTGCCGCGACCTCGACCGAGTACTACTCGGGAACCGCCTATGATTCCAAAGGCCAAGAGCTTTACACCGAATCGCACTGGAGCAGCGGCGAGGCCGGCGAAACCCGACGCCTGATTCTTTTCTCCTGTCCTGACGGCAAGGCGTTCGCGCGCAAGCAGGTCGACGATGCCGGCCAGGTGCAGGCACCGTTGTTCGAACTCGAGGATGCCCGCTACGGCTATCGCGAAGGTGTGCGCCTCGCTGACGGGGGCAAGCGCGAAGTCTTCGTTCGGCGCAACGCCGCGCAAACCGAACAGAGCGCGCTGGTCGAATCCGCACCGCGTCTGGTCATCGACGCCGGTTTTGACCGTTTTATCGTCAGCCACTGGGATGCACTGGTCGCCGGCGACGAACAGAAGGTCGATTTCCTGCTGCCGAGCCGCCTGCGCACCTATTCGTTCGTACTCAAACCCATCGGGGCCGATCAAATAGATGGCACGCCGGTTCAGCGCTTTCGCCTGGAGCTCGATTCCTGGTTTGTCTTCGTGCTGCCCTCGATCGACATGGCCTATGCCAGTGACACCAAGGCCATTCGCGAATACAGCGGTATTTCGAACATCCGCGACGACAACGGCAAGAACCTCAAGGTGCGCATCGAGTTTCCAGCGGACGCGCGATCAGCGGATGTCGATCCGCACGCAGTCACCGCGGCGGCGGCCGTTCGCCTTGACGGCCAATGCAAGCTTTGAATCGGCCGCCATGATCATGTCTACTTCCACCCACCCCAAGCTGATGGAATCCCTGCATGACCGCCCTCTATCTGTGGATCAATGCCATCCTTTACGGTCTGCTTGCGTTGTGGTGCACGCTGATGCCCATGCAAACCTCGCAATCAATCGGCTTTGTCCAGCTGTCCAGCTCCGGTCAGTCCGAGTACGCCGTGATCTATGGCGGCATGCAATTCGGTTTCGCCTTCCTGTTCGGTTGGGCCGCGCTCAGCGGCAACCACCGCTTCGGGCTGATCTTTTCGTTGTCCCTGTATGTGCCGATCCTGTTGTTTCGCATCATCAGCGTGGCCCGCTATTGGCCCGTTTCGACGACCACGCTGGCCACGGGCGTCCTCGAAGTGGTGCTGACCACGGCGGCCATCCTGCTCTGGTTCAACCAGCGCGCGCTCGATTGAGTGGGGATGGTGAAACACTCCCGAACCCTGTACGGTTTCTGCCCGCTGGCAAAACGAATTCGGGGGTTTTTGTGGCTGAGGCTGAATCAAGTTCAGGGTTTGGCGACAACCTGAACACATTGTTGCTTGAGGTGGCCGGCGGCGACGCCGTGGCATTCGAGAACCTCTACCGGACGACCTCGGCAAAGCTGTTTGGCATTTGCCTGCGCGTGCTTCCGCAACGCGCCGAAGCCGAAGAGGTGTTGCAGGAAGTGTTCCTCGGCATCTGGCGCAAGGCCGAACAGTTCGACGCCACGCGCGCCAGCGCGATGACGTGGTTGTCGATGATGACGCGCAACAAGGCGATTGACCGCCTGCGCGCCAACGCCGGTGCACGTGCGCAGGTTCCGATCGAACTCGACGAAATCGAGGGCGACTCCAGTGCCAGCGAAGTCGCCGAAGGTGCACAGGATCAGGCGCGCATCGAGGTTTGCCTCGACGAGCTTGAGGCGCCCCGTCGCCAATTGATCCGGGTGGCGTTCTTCGAAGGCGCAACCTACGAAGAGCTCGCCGAACGCAGCGGCAATCCGCTCGGCACGGTGAAAAGCTGGATCCGTCGCAGCCTGCTCAAACTCAAGGCTTGTCTTGAACGATGAACACGATCGACAGCCAAACCACTCCACCGTCCGGCGACATGGCCGCCGAATACGTACTCGGTGTGCTCGATGCGCGTGAGCGTCGCAGCGCGGAGACACGCATCGCCAGCGATATCGGTTTCTCGCGCGAGGTTGCGTTGTGGGAATCGAGATTCATGCCACTGATTGGCGAGATCGCACCCGCCCAGGTTCCCGATTACGTCTGGTCGCGCATCCGTTCAGCGCTCAAGCTCCCCGAACCCGGCCGTGCGAAGGTTGTCACTGCTCCGCCAGGCGTCTGGGACAGCCTCGCGTTCTGGCGCTGGCTGGCAACTGGCGCGTTCGCGGCCGCGGCCGCGTTTGCTGTCGTCGTCTTCAACACGCCGCAAGGCATCCCGCCGGTGCCGGCGATGCAGATGGTTGCAACCCTTGCCGATGACAACGGCGTGCCCGGTTTCGTCGCCATGGTCGATCGCGACAAGGCCCGCATGACGATCACGCCGCTGGTGCCCCCCCCAACCGATGGCCGGGCCCAGGAACTGTGGCTGATTCCCGAAGGCAAAGCCGCGATATCGCTCGGCCTGCTCGATGCAACCCGCGCACAGACCATGCGCATACCCGATGAGCTGCTCGCCGACATACGCGCCGGGGCGCTGTTTGCGGTAACCCTGGAGCCACCCGAAGGCGCACCGCATGCCAAGGCAGCCGGACCCATCATTGCCAAGGGCGGGGTGGCATTGTTGTAGGGCGAATGCTCCCGGAGCGCTCCATTGCAGGAGCGCCCAGCGATTCGACGTGAGCTTCTTGTCGGATTGGTCTCAAACCCGAGAAGTCAAAAGCCCCTTTCCCGCCGGGCACGGTCTGTCGGTCACGTCTTTCATCATCGATTTTCGGACAGGTAAAAGTTGCCTGCAGATTTCGCTCGCCAGCAGAACCGAACTCATCGTGCGGGCGCTTCGGCCCGCCAATGACTGGGTGCATGCGCGATACCAATTTTTGGTGGGAGCGACTTTAGTCGCGATACTTGGGTTTTTACGCTCCTTCGTCGCGCCGCAAAGCGGCGTAAAGAAAACTACTTGGGATACCGCGCGACTCAGAAACGTACTGGGGCACTTCAAGGGCCAGCCACGACTATTGAGAAGCACCTGCTGCTTGGGCAAAGGCGAAGTGAGCTTCGTCATTGCGTTGCACGGAACGGGCAGTTGTTCGACTCCGCAATCGGCTGAGAAAGAATCCTCCCCTGGCACTGCATCCGCCTTCCTCGTCCCTGCGTATATTGTGCGGAGTCCAGCAACCCGATCCCGCTGCCCATGTCGACTGAGACACCCAATTTCGCACCATCTCCCTCTCAGGGGCGCGTCGTGCGCACGCTGCGGCGCTGGTTTGATACGGCGGATGATGCCCCGCTGGATGACAACGCCGACCGCATCGACTGGTTGCGCGCGATCCCATTCATCGCAATGCATGTCGCCTGCCTTGGCGTGGTCTGGGTCGGTTTCTCATGGGTCGCCCTGCTCGTGGCGGCCCTGTTGTACGCCTTGCGCATGTTTGCCCTGACCGGTTTCTATCACCGCTATTTTTCGCATCGCGCCTTCCGCACCTCGCGACCGGTGCAGTTTTTCTTCGCCGCCATCGGTGCGATGTGCGTGCAGCGCGGACCGCTGTGGTGGGCCGCGCATCACCGGCATCACCATCGGCATACCGATACGCCCGAGGACATGCACTCGCCGCGCCAGCATGGCTTCCTGCGCGCGCACATGGGCTGGTTCCTGACCCCGCGCGGATTCCGCACCAACTGGGAGGCGATTCCCGATCTGCGCAAACTGACGGAATTGCGTCTTCTCGACCGCTTTGATCTGCTCATGCCGATCCTGCTGGCCGTGGGGCTGTACCTGTTTGGTGGCTGGCTGGCCGAGGCCTATCCCGAGCTCGGCACCAGCGGCCCGCAAATGCTGGTCTGGGGATTCTTCGTCTCGACCATCGTGTTGTTCCACGCCACGGTCACGATCAACTCGCTGGCCCATCAGTTCGGCTCACGCCGCTTCGACACGCGCGATGACAGCCGCAACAACTGGTTTCTCGCCCTGATCACCTTTGGCGAAGGCTGGCACAACAATCACCATTTTTTCCCCGGCTCGGCGCGCCAGGGCTTCGCCTGGTGGGAGTTGGATCTCACCTGGATCGGCCTCAGGCTACTCGCTGGCCTTGGCCTCATCCATGATCTGAAGCCGGTGCCCGCAGTGTTGCTGCAAGGCCGAAACCTCTGATGCGCATTGCCGTCATCGGCTCGGGGATCGGCGGTCTTGGCAGCGCCTGGTTTTTGTCGCGCCAGCACGAGGTGGTCCTGTTCGAGAAATCCCCCACCTTGGGCGGGCACACCGATACCCACGACATCGAACTCGGTGGTCGCCGGCATGCGGTCGATACCGGCTTCATTGTTTCCAATGCCGAACACTACCCGCTGCTGACGCGATTGTTCGCCGAACTCGGCGTCGCCACGCAAGCGACCACGATGAGCTTTTCCGTGCACGACGCCGCCAGCGGACTCGAATACAACACGGGCAGTCTCGGCGGATTGTTCTGCCAGCCGCGCAATCTGCTGAGCCCGCGCTTCTGGCGCATGCTCGGTGACCTGCGCCGGTTTTATCGCGAAGCGCCAGGTTTGTTGTCCAGCGCCGAGCCGGGCCCAACGCTGGGTGAGTACCTGCGGCAAAATCGCTATTCCAGTGTATTTCGTGATGACCACCTGGTGCCGATGGCCTCGGCGCTGTGGTCGTCGCCTTCGCGGCGTATCCTCGACTTCCCGGCGATCGAGCTGGTGCGCTTCATGGCCAACCACCACATGCTGCAGATCAGCGGACGTCCGCAATGGCGCGTGGTCACTGGCGGTTCGCAGCGCTATATCGATACCATGCGCAAGAACTGGTCGGTCGAAGAGCGTCTCGGCTACGCGGTCAGTCGCGTGAGCCGGCATCCTGGCCGGGTTGAAATCAGCAGTGCGATGGGTGTCGAATCCTTCGACCACGTTGTCATGGCCTGCCACAGTGACGATGCCCTGAAGCTGCTCGCCGATGCGACGCCGGCCGAGCAATCGATTCTTGGCGATCTGGGCTATCAGGACAATGACACCGTCCTGCACACGGACACCCGCGTGCTGCCGGAAAACCGCAAAGCCTGGGCCGCATGGAACGCACATATCCCGGTGGATCGCGAGGCGCCGTGTTCGGTCAGCTACTGGATGAATGCGCTGCAATCGATCGAGTCGAGCGAGCCGCTGATCGTCAGCCTCAATCGCACGCCGCAGATCGATCCGTCGAAGATTCTGCGTCACCTCAACTACCGTCATCCTGTGCAGACCCAGGCCTCGGCCCGCGCACGCGGACGCAAGGCCGAGATCCAGGGCCAGGGCGGCACCTGGTTTGCCGGCGCATATTGGGGCTTCGGATTTCATGAGGACGGCTTGCGCAGCGCGCATGAGATCGCGACTGCGCTGGGAGTCGAATGGTGATGACGCGTCTGGCCACCGCCAATCCGCAGCAAAGCCATGCCGATTCCGAGAACGCCGTGGTATCGACGCATGCACGTGTTTCGGCAGACATGAAATGCATCGTGGGGCATGCCAGCGCGATTTATCAGGGCCGCGTGCAACACCGTCGCCATGCACCGCATGCGCACGCCTTCAGCTATCGCATGGCGATGCTCTATCTTGATCTGGCCGAGATCGACCAGGTATTTGCCGGCCGCTGGCTGTGGTCAAACGATCAGTGCAACCTGGCCGAATTCCGTCGCAGCGATTATCTGGGCGATGCGTCGATTCCACTCGACGAAGCGGTGCGCCGGCGCGTCGCCGATGTGATCGGACGCATTCCCGAAGGCCCGATCCGTCTGCTGACCCATCTTCGCTACTTTGGCCACAGCTTCAATCCGGTCAGTTTCTACTATTGCTTCGAGGCCGATGGCGTCACCCTCGATGTGATTGTCGCCGAGATCACCAATACGCCTTGGAAGGAACGCCACGCTTATGTCTTGCCGGTAGCGACGGCCGAGCGTCGCGCCGACGCGTTTTCGTGGCAGTTCGCCAAGGCCTTTCACGTATCGCCCTTCATCGGCATGGACCGCGACTACGCCTGGCGCTTTTCGACGCCGGCCGAACGCTTGCTGATCCACATGAACGTGCTCGATCGCACAGCGGGAGCTCAACGCGAGTTCGATGCAACGCTGACTCTCGAGCGCCAGCCGCTTTCCACCATCAACCTCGCCCGCGTCCTTTTGCGCTTTCCACTCATGACCACCCGGATCGTCGGCGCCATCCACTGGCAGGCACTGCGCCTGTGGCTGAAACGCAATCCGGTCCACGATCATCCAGACAACAACAAGGCTGCATGAGCATGAATACCCGCGAGATCACCACCTCCGATGTGCCCGAGAATTTTTCTGACACCTCGGCGCGCGCGACGCCCCTGCTCGATCGCATCCTGCGCAAGCGTCTACTCGACCTGCTCAGGAACATGCGCGACTGCCGCATCAGCATCGACGAAAACGGCGAGACCCAGGTGCTCGGCACGCCGGCGGCTGATCCAGGCGAAACCCTGGTCGCGCACATCCATATCCATGACTCCGCGTTCTATCGCCAGGTCGCTCTGAACGGCAGCGTCGGCGCCGGCGAGGCTTACATGGACGGGCTCTGGGATTGCGACGATCTGGTTGGCCTGACCCGCATCCTTGTGCGCAATCGCGATCATCTCGACGCGATGGAAACCGGCCTCGCCCGCATTGGCGGATCGGCGCTGCGGGTATGGGGCGCGCTGATGCGCAACACGCGCAAGGGCAGTCGTCGCAACATCGCCGCGCACTACGATCTCGGCAATGACCTGTTCAAGATCTTCCTCGATGAAAACATGATGTACTCCTCGGCGATATACGAAAACGTAGACGACACGCTGGAAGTGGCGTCGACGCGCAAGCTCGATCGCATCTGCCGCAAGCTCGGCCTGGGCCCGCAGCATCACGTGCTCGAAATCGGCACCGGCTGGGGAGGCTTCGCGCTGCATGCAGCACAGCATTACGGTTGCCGGGTGACCACGACCACCATCTCGAAAGAACAGCACGATCTCGCCCGCGAGCGCATCGAAGCAGCCGGCCTCGGCGATCAGGTCACCCTGCTGCTTGAGGATTACCGCGACCTCAAAGGCCGCTTCGACCGGGTCGTTTCAATCGAGATGATCGAGGCCATCGGCCACCAGTATCTCGAGCCCTATTTCGCCACCGTCAACCGCCTGCTGAAGCCTGACGGCATGGCCCTGATCCAGGCCATCACGATCGAAGACCACCGCTACAAGCAAGCGCTGAAAGCCGTCGACTTCATCAAGCGCTTCATCTTTCCCGGCAGCTTCATCCCCTCGATCAGCGCGATGACCAGCGCCATCGGCCGCAGCAGCGACATGAAGTTGTTCAACCTCGAGGACATCGGTCCAAGCTACGCGCTGACCCTGCGCGCCTGGCGTCGGCGCTTCCTCGATCGCATCGGCGAGGTACGCGCGCTCGGCTATCCGGAGCGCTTCATCCGCATGTGGCTGTTCTATCTGACCTACTGCGAAGGCGGCTTCATCGAACGCTCGATTGGCGATGTGCACATGCTGTTGTGCAAGCCCGAGGCGAGACCGGCGCAATTCGCGCCACGCATGCAACCGGTCACGCCGGCATGAAAAACTGGATCAACTTCATCGCCTTCCAGATTGTCTGGTTTGCCGCCGTCGGCGGCGCCGCCAGTTCCATCTGGTGGGCTGGCCCAGTCGCGCTGGTGATTTTCGCGATTTACCATTTTCGAAGCGGTGTCGCGGTTCGCGGCGACTTCAAACTGATGGGACTCGCGCTTGGCCTCGGCTTCATCACCGACACCTTGATGGCGGCAAGCGGACTGTCGACGTATTCCTCGCCGCTGCCAGCTGCGCCGCTCGCACCATTCTGGATTCTTTCGCTGTGGGCTGGCTTCGCCCTCACCCTCAATCATTCCTTGCACTACCTCAACGCGCGTCCGCTGATCATTGCACCGCTGGCCGCCGTGGTTGGTCCGATGTCGTATTACGGCGCCGGGCATGTCTGGGGCGCGGTGACCATCGCGCCACCGGTCTGGACCGCCCTGGTCGTGCTGGGCCTGTGCTGGCTGGTCGCGATGACGGTGCTGAGCCTGGCCGCCCGGCGATTCACGCGCAAACCTGATAATTCCGTTTCACTGCCACTGATGAGGGCGCCATGAGCGGACTCGCTGCCATCGTCCTCGTCTGGCTTGCCGCCAACGTGATCATGATCGCCGGCTGGTTGTACCAGCGCCGCACGCGCAACGCCGGCATTGTCGATGTGCTGTGGTCGGCATCAATGGCCGCCGCTGCCATCTTCTACGCACTGACCGGTTCCGGTGCCTTCTTGCCGCGACTGCTGGTCGGTGCCATGGGCGCGATCTGGGGCGTGCGACTCGCCTTGCATGTCCTGCACCGGGTTCGCACCGAGGATGAGGATGGCCGCTACGCTTTCCTGCGCCAGCACTGGAACGGCAGCCAGGGCAAGTTCCTGATGTTCTTCCTCGCCCAGGCCTTGTTCACCGCAGTTTTCTCGCTGCCGTTCTGGATCGCCGCACACAATCCGGTCGATGAAATCACCGTGTGGACGATCCTTGCCGTACTGACCTGGATCATCGCGCTTGGCGGTGAGTGGATCGCCGACAACCAGCTCGCTGCGCATCGCGCCGATCCTACGATGAAGGGCAAGACCTGCCGCCGCGGCTTGTGGAAATACTCGCGCCATCCGAACTATTTTTTCGAATGGCTGCACTGGTTCGCCTATGTCTTCCTCGCCATCGGCGCCGGCGCAGGCTGGGTTGTCGCCAGCCTGGTTGGCCCGGCCTTGATGCTCGGCATGCTGAGCTGGATCACTGGCATTCCTTACACCGAAGCGCAGGCCTTGCGCTCTCGTGGCGACGACTATCGCCAATACCAGCGCACGACCAGCGTGCTGATTCCGTGGTTTCCGCGCAAATCCTGACACCCATTCGATTGAGAATCCGATCATGTCCAGCCAATCCCTTGCCGCCGATCCAATCCAGCGCGAACCCGTCGCCGAGAACGAAAGCACCCTGACCCGCTGGGCCGAACGCGGCCTGATTCCGGATGGCCTGCTGCGATTTGGCATTCGTCGCCAGTGCGCGTTGCGTCTCAGCCAGGAAAACGCCCTCGGTGTCGAAGCCACCGCCGAGCGTCAGCGCGCGCAGATCGACGAACTGCGCCACAGCCCGATCGCGATCGAAACCGCGGCCGCCAATGCCCAGCACTACGAGCTGCCACCGCCGTTCTTCCAGCTCTGTCTCGGCAAGAATCTCAAGTACAGTTCGTGCTATTGGGATGACAGCACGCCCGATCTCGATGCGGCCGAGGCGCGCATGCTTGGCCTTTACGGTGAGCGCGCTGAACTCGCCGACGGTCAGCACATCCTCGAACTCGGCTGTGGCTGGGGATCACTGACCCTGTGGATGGCCGCAAGATATCCCAGCGCACGCATCACTGCAGTTTCCAACTCTCGCCCGCAACGCGAGTTCATCGAGGCACGCTGCAAGGAACGCGGACTCGACAATGTCAGCGTCATCACCACCGACGTCAACACGCTTTCCCTTGAGGCTGACCAGTTCGACCGTGCCGTCTCCATCGAGATGTTCGAACACATGCGCAACTACGAGCACCTGCTGCAGCGCATCGGCGCATGGCTCAAACCCGGCGGAAAACTCTTTGTCCACATCTTCTGCCACAAGACCCTCGCCTACCCGTTTGAAACCGCCGGCGAAGACAACTGGATGGGGCGTCACTTTTTCACTGGCGGACTGATGCCGGCCGCCGATACCCTGCTGCACTTTCAGAAGGATATCCACATCGAAGAACGCTGGCTGCTGCCCGGCATCCACTACGAGAAAACCGCCAATGCCTGGCTCGAAAACCAGGATCGCAATCGCGAGCAGGTCATGGAAATCCTCACCCAGGCCTACGGCGCCGAGCAGGCCAAGCTCTGGAACCAGCGCTGGCGCATGTTCTGGATGGCCTGTGCCGAACTGTTTGGCTATGCCGAGGGCAGCGAGTGGCTGGTTGCGCACTATCGGTTTGCGCGTAAAGGCTGATCGGTCGGAAGCTTGCTCGGGCACGCGCGCAGGTCACACCATGCCGAATGCGGCAACGCCGAACGATCCTCGCCGGTAAATGCCCTCGCCAGGATAACGATCCCATGCCCGAATCCGGAATCTACATCGTCACGTTGACGAATCGGCATCCAATCTCGGTGAATGCGCAAAACCGCACACTTGCCGAGCGATGCATATCAGTCACCTCGGCCAACTGCAAGGTCGGCATGGCCAGGAGTTTTCGTGTTCGTGAGCGCAACTACTGGCGGACGTTCGGCCAGCAACACGTGACGTTGCATCCAATCGCCCTGATGCCCGATTCACCGGATCGCCGAGCGCGTGATACTCGCGGCACTCAGGGAAGGGCGTATTCGCGGCCGATACGGACGGCTCACCGAATGGCTGGAGGGCATTTCCGCTGCCGATGCCGAGCGGATTGCCGTCGACGCCATGCGTTCGGCCCAACTGCGCTATTCCCCCGCACGAACCTTGAGCTTCATTGCGCGGGAAGAACCCGTGCGAATGCCAGCTCCTGAATCCGGTCAGCACGATCTCGATACGTATCTCGCTGGCCTACCCGCGTCAGCCAGGGCACCACGCTCACTGGCCGAGCTGATTGCCTTCAACGAGGGCGAACGCGCGCGCGTGAGATGCCCTGGTTCGGCCAGGAGTTGCTTGAGCAATCGCAGGCTCGCGGGCCATTGTCCGACCAGGCCTATCGCGATGCATTGAAGCGCTCGAAATCACTCACCGGCGAACAAGGCATCGACGCCGCGCTGAAGGAAAACCAGCTCGAAGCCTTGATCGCACCCACCGGCGGCCCGGCCTGGGTGACCGACCCCGCTCCCACGAGTCGATCGAAGTGCTGGATCCGATGGGGCGACCCGCACGATCGAAGGCATGAAGAAAGAAGGAGTCGGCCGATAAGCCGGGTTTTGTCGTGGGCAGCCATTCCTCTGGATCCTGCGTCGCCGCAGGATTCAAGCAACCAACCCGGGAGCGACGCGGGCCGCGCCATAGCTCCCCTATTTGGTCTTGCTCCAGGTGGGGTTTGCCGTGCCATGCGGCGTTAGCCCCGCATGCGGTGCGCTCTTACCGCACCGTTTCACCCTTACCACGCACATCTTGCGATGCCGTTCGGCGGTTTGTTTTCTGTTGCACTTTCCGTCGGCTCGCGCCGCCCAGGCGTTACCTGGCACCTTGCCCTGCGGAGCCCGGACTTTCCTCGCCGTGCCGAAACACGTCGCGACTGCCTGGCCGACTCCAGCGCGTAGTCTAGCAGCCTGTCGGACTTAACTCGGCCGGGCTGCGAATCGCCTCAACCGGCAAAGTCCGACAGGCTGCTAGCCGTTTTGGCATGGTTTCACCGCGCTGATCACATGTCCGCGCTTCCCTGGGTGGCATCCATTCAGCGGGATGTCACTCTCGGCCTGGCGCCTGCAGCCGGTGACTTGGCCAAGCCAGGACTCTGAATCAGGAGTTCGGAGCCTGTCCTGCGACTGTGCCTGTACCTGTGTCTGCGCAAGGATCGCATTGAGGCACCGGATCGCCTCCGCTATGCTGCCGCGCTGCCATGCGCCCCGCCGAGCCTCCCTTGATCGACACGCAATCCGATGTGGTGAAGAAATCGTTCTGGCGTGCCGTGCTGCTTGCGGTGATCGTTGCCGCGCTGAATTTCGGCCTGTGGGCGTTCCTCAACCGGCCAACCCAGATCGATGACTGGAGCGGGCGCGTCGAGGGCATGGCGTACAACGCGTTTCAGCGCTATCAGGATCCAACCAAGGGCCTGTTCCCGAGCGAAACCGAGCTGGCCGGAGACATCCGCATGCTCTCGCGGTACACCAAGCGCCTGCGTACCTACTCATCGCTCGAGAGTCCGCAGATCCCACGCCTGGCCGCGTTCTACGACATGGAAGTCATGTCGGGTGCATGGATCGATCGACGCATGCGCAACAACGAGGCCGAACTTGCGGCGCTGATCGCGTTATCGCGCAAACACGAAAACATCACTCGCGCAATGGTCGGCAACGAAACGATCTTGCGCGGCGATGTCAGCGTCGACCAGATGATCAGCTACATCGATCGCGCCCGTGCGCAGCTGAAAATTCCGGTTTCGACCGCGGAACCGTTCTTCGTCTGGGAGCGCAATCCCAGGCTGGCCGATCATGTTGATTTCATCACCGTGCATCTGCTGCCGTACTGGGAAAAAATCCCGCGCAAGGATGCCATCAACTTCACCCTCGGCCAGTACAACCGGCTGAAAGAGCTGTTTCCGGGCAAACCCGTGGTGATCGGCGAAATCGGCTGGCCGTCGAACGGCGACCGCAAGGAATACGCACAGCCCTCGATCGAGGACGAGGCACAGTTCCTGCGCGAGTGGTTCAATGTGGCCGAGCGCGAGCACATCGACTACTACGTGATGGAGGCGATCGACCAGCCGTGGAAGGAAGCCATGGCCGGGCGAGTCGAAGCCTACTGGGGCATGTTCAACGCCGCGCGCGAGCCCAAGTTCGCGCTGACCGGCAAGGTCACCGAGGATCCGACCTGGCCGATCAAGGCGCTGGCCGCTTCACTGCTCGCGCTGTTTCCGATGTTCTGGTTTGCGCGACATTTCATGCGCTTCTACGTCACCGGGATTTTCTTCTTCCTCGGCCTGATCCAGTTGTCTGCGTCGGTGATCGTGTGGTCGGTCAGCGTACCGCTGGCCTTGTACCTGAGTCCGCTCGACTGGACGATGTTCCTGCTGCTGGTACCGGCGCAGATCGCAATCATCCTTGTATTGCTGATCAACGGATTCGAGTTCACCGAGGTGCTGTGGCGACCCAGATGGTTGCGTCACTTCGAATTGCTTGCACCGTCCCCAGCCGCCGAACAGCCGTTCGTCTCGATCCACCTGGCCTGCTACAACGAACCGCCCGAGATGGTGATCCTGACCCTCGACTCACTGGCCGCGCTCGATTACGCGAATTTCGAAGTGCTGGTTATCGACAACAACACCAAGAACGAAGACGTGTGGAAACCGGTCGAGGAGTACTGCGAGAAGCTTGGCGCCCGGTTCCGCTTCTTCCACCTCAGCCCGTGGCCCGGGTTCAAGGCCGGCGCACTCAATTTCGGTCTCGAACAGACCGATCCGCGTGCCGAGATCGTCGCCGTGGTCGATGCCGACTACGTTGTGCGCAAGGACTGGCTCAGTGCGCTGACCGGTCACTTCAAGGATCCGAAGATCGCTGTGGTTCAGTGTCCGCAGGCGCATCGCGAATTCGAGGATGACCCGTTCCGGCGCATGACGGCCTGGGAATACGACGGCTTCTTCCGCATCGGCATGCACCATCGCAACGAGCGCAACGCGATCATCCAGCATGGCACGATGACGATGGTGCGCAAGGACCTGCTCGCGAATACCGGCGCGTGGTCGGAATGGACCATCTGCGAAGATGCCGAGCTGGGCTTGCGCCTGATGCATGCCGGCCACGAACTGGCCTACGTCGATGAGCTGATGGGCAAGGGCCTGACCCCGGCCGACTTCACCGCCTACAAATCGCAACGCTATCGCTGGGCGTTCGGCGCAATGCAGATCATGAAGGCACGCTTCGGCTGGATGGTGCGCAAGGACAGCCCCTTGAGCCGTGGCCAGAAGTTCCACTTCTTGACCGGCTGGTTCTCGTGGTTCGCCGATGCCCTGCACCTGGTGTTCACGATGATGGCGATCGCCTGGACGATCGGCATGGTCGGCTGGCCGCGGTATTTCACCTTGCCGATGGAATTGTTCCTGATTCCGATCATCGGCTTCATCATCAGCAAGGTGTTCTTCGGCATCGTCCTTTATCGCAAACGCGTACCGTGCTCGTGGTACGACACGATCATGGCCTCGATCGCGAGCATGAGCCTGAGCCATGCAATCGCACGCGGCATCTTCCTCGGACTGTGGAAGAAGAAGGGCGAGTTCGTGCGCACGGCCAAGAGTCGACGTCTCGGCGGCAAGCCGAGCGCGTTCTCGTCGGTACGCGAGGAGCTGCTGATGTTCATCGCCCTGATCGCCTGCATCGTCGGCATGGTCTATTCCAACGGCATCAACTACACCGAAGGAAAGTTGTGGATCGCGATCCTGGTGGCGCAGGCAGTCCCCTACCTTTCGGCCCTCGTTGGCGCGTGGATCGCCCATGATTCAGGCGACAGCGCCTGAAGGTTCCGCCGCCCCGCGTTGTCGAAAATGCAAACAATCGTGGCCCGAACATGAACGCCCGACGCGCACATGCCATCGTTCAGTCGCCAGCCCTGCTATAAATCACCCCATGACCTTCTCCTGCTCCGGCGGGCGCGCCCCTCGCGCCTGCCTATATTCCGGATTGGCCGTGGCGATGATGCTTTCGGCGTTTTCGTTGCCGGTCTCGGCTGCGCGTGTGAACGTGCAACTCGACGGCCTCGACGCCGAGCTGCGTGATGCCGTTGTCAGTGCGGTCGAACTTGATCACTATGCGGATCGCGAAGTCAGTCCGACCCAGGTGCGCCGCCTGTATCGACGCGCCAAGGGCCAGATCCAGAGTGCGCTGGAACCCTATGGTTACTACAACGCAAAGGTCAGCGGTGACCTGGTCGAGAAAGGCGAGAACTTCACCGCGATCTTGCACGTCGATCGCGGCACACCGGTCACCATCAGTGAAATCAGCATCCGCATTGACGGTGAAACAGAGGGACTGCGCGCGATAGACCGGGCCCGCGCGGCGTTCTCGCCCCGTCGTGGCCAACGCCTCGATCACGCGGAATACGAACGCAGCAAGGCAGCGATCCATGCCTCACTGTTCAGCGTTGGCTATCTCGATGCCGAACTGGTGACTCATCGCGTTGAAGTCGAGCGCGCCGCGAATACGGCCAGGATCATGCTCGAATGGAAAGCAGGCCAGCGTTACCGCTTTGCCGAAACGGATTTCGAGGGCGGACAGTTCGCCGATTCATTCATGCAGCGGTTCATCCCCTGGGAAGTCGGCGACTACTACTCGCAGGACAAATTGCTCGAATTGCAGCAACGCCTTTTTGATGCCGATTACTTTTCGATCTCGCAGGTGCAGCCCGACAGCGAAAAGGCGACCGACGGCAAGGTGCCGATCGCGGTCAGCCTCGCTCCGGCGAAGCGCACCATCTACACCGGTGGCGTTTTCGTCGGCACCGATACCGGTTTCGGTGTTCGCGCAGGTGCCGAGCGACGCTGGATCAACAGCAAAGGCCACAAGCTCAAGTTCGAGACGATCCTCGCCCAACGCCTGAAAACCCTGTCCACCCTCTACCAGATTCCGTTACCGGGAAGGGACAACCACAGTTTCAACTTCGGTATTGCCTACCGCGACGAAAACACCAAGACCAGTCAGTCGAAGACCTTGCGCCTGGCCGCCAACGACTCGCAGATCTGGCATGGCTGGACGCGCACGATTGGCCTGCAGTTTCTCACCGGTGATTTCAAGGTTGGCGAGCAAAAGGGCAGCACCACCCTGCTCTATCCCGAAATTTCACTGGCCAAGAAGCGCGCCGATGATTTCAACTTTCCGCGCAAGGCGTGGTCGCTAACCGTCGCCGCCCGAGTCGGCCAGAAGGGCGTGCTCTCGGACACCAGCTTTGGCCAGATCATTGCAGACGCGAAATGGATCCGAGGGATAGGCGACCACTCCCGATTTATCGCTCGCGGCTCGGTCGGTTACACCAAGGTGGGTGATTTCGACAAGCTGCCCCCGGAACTTCGCTTCTTCGCGGGCGGCGATCGCTCGATTCGTGGTTATCCTTTCCAGACTGTCGGGCCACGCCGGGTCTTTGGTGAAGACCAGGAGCCCAAGGTAATCGGCGGCGAACAGTTGCTTGTTGGCAGCGCGGAATACGAATATTTCTTCACTCCGAAATGGGGTGCGGCCGCATTCGTCGATGCCGGCGATGCCTTCAGTGGAAAGAATTTCGATCTCAAGATCGGTACCGGTTTCGGCGTGCGCTGGCGCTCGCCGGTCGGCCTCGTTCGCCTCGACCTCGGCACACCGATCGGCGACAAATATGCCAGCGGCATTGAGCTGCACATCGTCATAGGGCCTGACCTGTGAGCGCGCCGGAGAATCCCTCGACTTCAACCAGGCCGCTGCCGCGCAAGCGTCGTTTCTGGCGCTGGCTGGGATATTCGATGCTCGCCTTGCTGTTGATCCTCGGCATGTTCGGCGTGTGGATCTTCAATACCCAAGCGGGCGCCGGATTTGTGCTGGCCCGAATCCAGGCAGCACTTGACGGCAAGCTCGTCGTCACCCGACATCGCGGCACTCTCGCCGGCCCCATTGAGCTTGACGAGATCCGCTATCGTGATCCCGCTGGCGGCATCGACGCGACCATTCAACAGGCCCGGCTCGATCTGACGGCACTCAGCCTGCTCAGCGGCCGTGTCGTAATCGATGAGGTTTCCGCACACGATGTGACGATCGCCCTCGCCAGTGTTCCGGCAAAGCCCGATGAACCGGCGGGTAAATTCTCACTGCAACCACCACTCGACATTCTGATCAACAAACTCGCCCTCGACCGCGTCCGCATCGAGCAGGACGGCAAGCAACTGCTGGTCGTCGATCGACTGGATCTGGTCGGCGGCTGGACCTCGACCGGAGTCGCCATCAAGCAACTCGCGCTGCGCTCGCCCGACGGCCAGATCGATCTGGATGGAACCCTTGCCACCAGTCAGGGGTACGCGGGCACCGGCCAGACCACGTTTACCTGGCGGATGGGCGACACCGACCTGGCTGGCGTGCTCAAGAGCAGCAGCGACGGCAAGCAGGCGCGGCTCGAATTGAACCTGACTCAGCCCACCGCAGCCGAGGCGATCGTGCTGATCGGACAAAGCGCCTCGATGCCTTGGAACCTGCAACTCGATGTACCGCCCTTCCCGGCCAAGCAGGTCATGCCGGAAAGCTCGCTCGGACTGCTCGCGCTGAGCCTGCGCGGCACTGGCGATATTGCGTCGGGCAAGCTCGATGGAACGGCTTCAATCGACGCCCATCAGGTCATTCTCGATCCGTTGCAATTCACTCTCGGTGACGGTGTGGTCAAGATTGCGCAGTTGCATCTCACTGCCCCGGAATCCCGTGGCGCACTGAATCTGGACG
Source organism: Lysobacterales bacterium (assembly GCA_016721015.1). Classification (GTDB taxonomy): domain Bacteria; phylum Pseudomonadota; class Gammaproteobacteria; order Xanthomonadales; family Rhodanobacteraceae; genus Dokdonella. The sequence goes on along the minus strand of JADKJL010000011.1, from coordinate 248,060 downwards.
GCGACATCGATACCCGCTCTAGCCCTCCCGCCACGCATCTCAAGGCACGCTGGGATGACATCGAATTACCCGCGGATCTGGTCGGCCAGCCGCTCGCCAGCCATGGCCACCTGGCGATCGATGGCAGCCTCGAGCGGTTCGCCGCAAAAGGTTCACTGGCGCTCGGCCCAGCCGATTCGCTGGCAGACATCGACATCGATATCGACGGCACGCCGGAATCGATCGCACTCAACACGCTACGCCTGAAGCAAGCCCACGGCGGACTGGACGCCACGGGCCGCATTTCCTTGCAACCGACGCTTGGCTGGCAGATCACGGCGACCGCCCGCAAGCTCGATCCGGGCGACTTCTTCGCCGACTGGCCCGGCGCGATTGATTTCGTCCTCGACACCAGCGGTACACAGACCGACAACGGCCCGCAGGGCAGCCTGAAGCTCGCGCGGGTGGGCGGAAGCCTTCGCGACAAGCCCCTCAGCGGACAAGCCGACCTGCGCATGCAGCCCGGCTATGTGGTCGATGGCAGCCTGAGCCTGCAATCCGGCGGCAGCCGCGTCAGCATCGAGGGTCAGGGTGGCGACACAACCGATGCCCAGTTGCGCTTGCAGGTCGCCTCGCTGGCCGACTGGCTGCCGGCCGCGGGAGGCAGGGCGAGTGGAAAATTCCATGTCAGTGGAAAGTGGCCGCAACTCGATGTGGACGGCGATGTCTCCGCAAACGAGATTGCGTGGTCGGGCATCCGTGCGGAGTCGCTCGAACTGGTGACCAAGATCACCAACCTCGACAAGCCCGCCGGCGCATTGACCTTGAAGATCGACAACCTTTCGCGGGGCGATGTCAATTTCAGCAATCTGCTTCTCGAAGGCGAGGGAAATCCCGCCTCGCATCGATTCAAACTGGTTGCCACCGGCGACCCGGCCAGCCTGCACGCGGCAATGGACGGCACCAGCAAGAATGGACAATGGCAAGGTGACCTGACGAAGCTGGAGCTCGATCCCAGTGGTCGCAACCTGCCGGGGCTTGAACTGGCATCACCGGCACACCTGGACTGGAATGGCAAACGCTTCGAATTGGCCGAAAGCTGCCTGGTTGGCACACCAGTCAAACGCAAGAGCGCAATCGCTGACACAAAGAAGACTCAAGACGGGGAAGGCGAGAAGGAAGCTAGCGATGAACAGATAGCGGCCGAATCCGTCACCCCGAACCGGCCTGAATCACCGTTGCAGTTGTGTGTCGCGGGAAACAGCGCCACCGACGGCTCACTCGCCGCCAAATACCGCCTTGAACATCTTCCCTTGCGCCTGCTCGCGCGACTCGGTGCGCCGGATTCACCGGTACGTCTGCGCGGCGAAATCAGCGGCAAGGGCGACATCAACAAACGGGCCGATGGGCCTCTCACCGGCAACCTGCGCATCGATTCGGACAAGGGCGACCTTTTCTACACCGCCGACAACAACAAGCCACTGCTCAGCTACCAGGGATTCTCGATCGATGCGGTGCTGCAAGATACCGGCACGACGGCCCGCGTGAATGCGACGCTCGACCATGATGGCCTGATCACAGGCACACTGCGCATGACCCCGGCCGAAGGCGGCGGGCAGGCACTGGATGGCAACCTCAAGCTGAAACTCAACAGCCTCGGTTTCCTGGAACTGGCATCCAGTGAATTGAGCAACACTCAAGGCCGCCTGTCAGCGGATTACGGCATCGCCGGAACGCTGGCGGCGCCCCGACTGAATGGTCTCCTGGTGCTTGACGGATTCTCCACCGAGGTGCCCTCGGCAGGACTCAAGCTCAAAGAGGGCCATTTGACGCTGCGCGCGGCCGACGCGCAAACCTATGTAGTTGAAGGCTCGATTGCCTCCGGCACGGGCGCACTCACAATCAGCGGCCAGGGCGGGATCGCCACCGACCAGCCGATGAAACTGAACATCAAGGGCGAGGGTTTCCTGGCTGCCGATATCCCTGCGGCACGCGTCGTATTGAGTCCCGATCTTTCAATCGAGCGCAACAGCGACGGCATCCGGGTCACGGGCACGGTGGTCGTGCCGTCGGCAAATGTCGATCTGGCCAAGCTCCCTGGCGGCGGCGCAAGCAAGGCCTCGCCGGATGTGGTCATCGTCGATGCAAAACAACCCGAGCCGGGCAAGGACTTGCCGATCACCGCCCTGGTCACGGTATCGCTTGGTGACAAGGTCAAGTTGGCCGGTTTCGGTTTCGACGGCACACTCAGCGGCAATCTGGTCGTCAACGAGCGACCGGGCCGTGCCACCACGGGTAGCGGCACACTCAATGCAGGTGGCACGTACAAGGCTTACGGACAGGATCTGAAGATCGAAACCGGTCGCGTGCTGTTCGCAGGCACTGCAATCGACAACCCGGGCATCGACATCCGCGCGGTGCGCAAGATCCAGACCAGCAACGTCACCGCCGGCCTGCTGGTGCGCGGAACAGCCCAGATACCCGTGCTCACCGTATTTGCGGATCCGGCGATGGAGCAATCCGAGGCGCTGTCCTACCTGGTCACCGGCAAACCACTCTCCGCATTGAAGAGCGGCGAAGGCGACATGCTCGGCACGGCCGCCCGCGCACTGGGCACCGCCGGCGGAGACCTGCTTGCCAAGAGCATTGGCGGCAAGATGGGTGTCGACGATATTGGTGTCGCCGACAACGGTACCCTTGGCGGCGCCGCCTTCACGATCGGTAAGTATCTCTCTCCCAAACTCTACTTGAGCTATGGGGTTGGCGTGTTCGAGCCGGGTGAAGTTGTCACCTTGCGCTACCTGTTCAGTCATCGCTGGAATTTCGAGGCGCAGAACGCCACCACCGGCAGCCGCGCCGGCATCAATTATCGCTTCGAGAAATAGTCACACCCCGACTATCATGTCGGCATGAATGAACGTGCCGAACATCTCAAGCGCCTGCTTGCCCTCGAACCGCATGTCGAAGGCGGGCACTATCGGCGCATCTACGAATCGACCAACAGCGTGGCCTTCGGCGACGAGCAGCGCAAACGGCCGATGGCGACCTCGATCTATTACCTGCTGCGTGCCGGCGAGACAAGCCAATGGCACCGCATCGATGCCGACGAGATCTGGCACTGGTATGAAGGTGAGCCACTGGAAATGCTGCGCTTCGATCCGCGCGAACAGCAACTGACCCGCCATCGCCTTGGGCCGGTCAGTCAGGATACCGCGCCGGTCTTCGTGGTTCCCGCAGGCTGCTGGCAGGCGGCACGTCCACTCGGCGAGTACGCCCTGGTCGGCTGCACGGTCGCTCCGGGCTACGAATGGCGCGGCTTCAGCACCCTTTCGGGCGAAACAGACGTGATCAACATGCTGCGCGATATTGATCCGGAGTTGTTGGCACTGGGTTGAATGCAGATGCTCACTGCGACCCTCACCTGCTCCCGAAGTCTTCCGCCTTTGCCTGGATGCGCGGGATACCCGCGGCATGGGCGATCCCTGCCATGACTAACGTTCTCTTCATCTGCAGCCAGAACCGGCTGCGCAGCCCGACCGCCGAACAAGTTTTTGCGGGCTGGCCTGGCGTGACCACCGCATCGGCTGGAACCAATCGCGGAGCCGATACGCCACTGTCAGCCGAGTTGCTCGAATGGGCGGATCTCGTTTTCGTCATGGAACCCATCCATCGACGCAAGGTTTCTTCAAGATTCCGCGCCAAACTCGGCGACATCAGGCTGATTTGTCTCGGCATTCCCGATGTTTACGAATACATGGCCCCCGATCTGGTCGAATTGCTGAATGCGCGGGTGCCTCGCCATCTCCCCGCTCGGCGCTGACCCATCGATTTTTGCGTCATGCATTCAGCGCAAGTCCAGCGCGGTCGTGTCATCACTGGCAACACGCATACCAGTGCAGGCTTCGGCTGCCGTGCGTAACTGCAAGGCCTCCACGATGGAGTGTCTGCGCATCCCTTTCGAGGAGACATCATGGCAACGAAGAAGAAAACCAGGAAAACCGCGACAAGCACGAAGCAGACGGTGAGCAAGAAAGCACCCGCCAGGAAAGCCGCCAGCGCAAAACCAGCCAGCAAGGTCGCCACGAAGAAGTCGACAGCCAGCAAGAAGACAGCCGCGCGCAAGGCCCTCGCGAAGACCCCGGCAACAAAGAAGATGGCAGCGATCAAGAAGGTCGCGAAGGCACCAACAGCAAGCAAGACGACCAAGAAGAATGCCGGCAGCAAGAAATCTCTGCCAAAGAAAATCGCCACGAAAGGTTCTGCAAAACCGCTCGCCAAAAAGAAATCAACGGCGCTGAAGGCGGCCCCACGCAAGACGACCGCAAAAAAATCCGCATTGACGAAAAAAGCAGCCGGCAAGAAAATTACCAAGCCCACGTCAGGCGTCAAGTCGCCAGCGCCGCCAAAAAAAGCCGCGCGCAACACCAGCTCGGCGGGCAAGGCGGCAATTTCAGTCAAGAAATCGACCACAGCAAAAGCGGGCCGCTCGCACAAAAAGGCGACCACTCCCGAGCAAGTCGCCGAACAGATGAGGGCCTTGCTTGAGGCGAAGAACGAACGCGTGCGCCAGGGACCGAGCTGGCCCGCTGCGAATGCGCACACCGGTCAGTTGGATCACACCGCGGAAACCCTCCCCGATGTCCACGAGGCCGCTCCGGCACAAGTCGATCCGCATTCCAACCTTGGCATCGCCGGCATGCACGGGCGCGGCAACCAGGGCAAGCGCGGACAAAGCTGACAACTGACAACCAAACGATCCATGCAGCGCGCGGCTTCATGGCCGCGCGCTTTCCGGTTTGCGATTGGCTCAGCGCTCGTCGCTGTCAACCACTTCGAGTACCGCGCCCTGATCGCGGGCGGAAGCTTCCGCGACATCCAGCACGCGGCGGATGACCGTGTCGTTGCTGGCCTCGATCCTGATCAGATGCGTACCGGGCCCGATATCGTCCGGCAGCCCGCGCGAGCTGGAATCCGGATCATCCATGTGTGGCATCAGGTCGGCGATTTCCTCCACCGACTCGATGCCCTCGAGTGAGCCGATCAAATTGATCAGCACACGAGCGGCATCGTCGCCTGCGGTCAGTCGAAGCTTGAGTTCGGGCATGTCGGTCTCCTCATGGGATGGATCCCGAGTAGAACCGATGTCGCCCCAATCCAGCCCAAACGGCTCGAATTATCCGGGCGTGAAAGGCTCTGCCTTCCCAGTGATATCGTGCCCGGCTGCCATTTCGCGAGGCTTTTCGGGCCTTCATGCACGCGCAAGGCTCTACTTGCGGGCGGCGGAACAGGTATGCGCCTGTACCGGAAGCGCTCGAACAAATCCTTGCCGTACGTGTCCTCCAAGGCCTGCGTTTTCCGCTATAACTCCCCAAGGCTGCCAAACCCCGGCCGTCGTCACCAGGAACTCATCAATGAGATCAGTCACTTTCGTCCAATGGATTGCGTGCTGCCTGCTGATCCTGACAGCACTGCCTGCTGCCGCAACCGTGCGCACCTGGCCGGGCAGCACGCCGTGCAACTCGACTTTGCAGGCATGCATTGCGGGATCGACCAACGGCGACACCGTCGAGATCGCCAGCAATGACCCTGTCGATGAGGACATCAATCTCTTCGAACGAAGTCTGACATTGCGCGCGGCCACCGGCTTCCATCCACAATTGACCGCCGGTCGTTGGCTTTCGGTTTCCACCTCAAGCCTTCTCGGCAATCAGACCGTGAATGTGTCGGGCATCAGGCTGCTGAATGGATATGTCAGTGTTCACTACAATGGCACCGGCACTGGCACCTACGATCTGCGTGATCTCGACGCCAACCGCATCACTCTTGAGGCGGCTTCTGGCACGGTCAATGCGATGATTTACAACAACCGCATCGTCGGCACCTCGGGTGGCATCAACGGCGGCCTGCTGCAAATCAACAGCCGCGGCGCCGAACTCAACGTCGATGCCTGGTTCAATCAGGTTCGCACCATCACTCCGGGCCTGGCCGAAGGCGCCGGAATCTTTGTTGACGAGACCATTGCGAGCAGCGGCGCGGTGCGCCTGAATGGCAACACGGTGCGCGGAGCATTCGGACGCAGCGCCATCTATGTGTCGGAAGGTCTGTTCAGCTCAACTCCAAGCAGCTTCGACGCGCGCGTCTACAACAACGTTACGGTGTGTGGAGGCACAGCGGACTTCAACGGCGGCAAGGGCATCGGCTTTGTCGTCTCCGACGGCAGCATCAATGTCCAGGCGGTCAACAACACCGTTTCCAACTGCTACTACGGCATAGGCGCATCACAATGGTCGGGTGGTGGCTCGGGCGCGCATATCGATGGCCTTGTCTGGAACAACCTGATTGTTGCCAACTATGGGCTGCAGTTGAATGTGCCTTTGGCCAGCGGCGTCACCAACGACTACAACCTGATCAATGCCCCGCATAACACCGTTGGTGGATTTGCGCTGGGCGCCAACACTCTGCTCACTCCGGCGAAATTGGTGTCCAGCGGAATTCCACGCCTTACGGCCACGTCGCCCGCGATCGGCGCTGCCGATCTGGCCACGCTCGGATTTGGCCTGCTCTTCAACGGCCTGCCGGTGCTCGATGCGGATGGCTTGCGCCGCCTGAAAGGCCCGGGCTCGCATGCTCCGGATATTGGCGCCTACGAATACGGCGATCTCGGCTTCATGCATACGGCCAGCGCAACGTCGAGCTCGTACATCACGTCTATCGTCAATCCAGTCACCGATGGCAACAATGCACTCGATATCTTCGCCACGCCCAATTTCAACGCGGGCGGCGCCGGCCCGAATGTAATCTACAACCAGCCGTTCGGTTCCTGGTATTCGGCCGGCCATTGGACCCTGTTCGGAGAAAACACGGCAGCGAACGTACCCGCGAATACGCATTTCAACGTATTCGTCCCGGCGCTCGGCGATGGGCGACTCCGACACGTCGCCACGGCCGCCAATTCCAGCGGCTGGACCACGACGCTGGACGACAGCAGTCTCAACGACAAGCCCGATCGCATCGTGCTGGTCAACCAGAATTACACTGCTGGCCCGAAATACAACCCGCATCCGATCGGCGTGCTCTATTTCGCCTTTGGTGGGCCGGGCACATGGTCGATCATCAATCTGGATCAACTGTCCAGCGGCGGCGACATGCCTGTGGGTGCCGGATTCAGCGTCTATTCTCAGGCGCCCAGCCCGAACGCATTCCGTGCTACCCAGTCGAGCAGCTCGAGCGGACTGAAACTGGATCATCCCCTGCTCAACAATACCCCCTGTGCACAAATAGCGGTGACGCGCTTGTTCGGCGCCCAGCCGGCCGCGGGCAATTTTGATGTTTACTACTTCGGGTCGAGTTGGTACATCTGGTCTTATGGAGGTCAAATTTCGGCGGGAGACCAGTTCAACGTGGTCATCAATCCAGCCCAGGTGGAGTTGTGCTCGGACGTGATCTTCGCCAACGGCTTCGAATAGTTCCGGCACCGTCATTGGCATCGTCACATCGACCACGTCAATGCCCGTCTTTGGCGCAGCCGCTGGATGATGGCCGGGGCTCAGTCGTTCCAAATCGCGCCCCATGATCGGAGCCGATGACGAGCATCACAGAGTGGCCGAGGGTGCCGGCGTGAGCGCCCGCTCACGCCCAATGGCTGCGAATTGAAGAAAGAATCGTCCCACCTTGTCCTGTCGAGCCTCTTTACTTCGCTATGACTCCCAAGGCTGCCGAATCCAGGCAGTCACCACCCTGGAGTCTTCAATGAGATCAGTCACTTTCATCCAATGGATTGCAGCTTGCCTGCTGATCCTGGCAGCGCTGCCTGCTGGCGCAACCACTCGAACCTGGCCGGGTAGCGCGCCGTGCGCCACGACCCTGCAGGCATGCATTACGGGATCAACCAACGGCGATACCATCGAGATCGCCAGCAATGGCCCGATCGATGAGGACATCAATCTCGACGACCGCAGTCTGACCGTGCGCGCCGCCAATGGCTATCGTCCGCGGCTTGCGGCTGGGCGCCCGCTCCAGATCATTACTTCGTCCGTTCTCGGCAATCAGACCGTGAACGTTTCAGGCATCAGCCTGATGCAAGGCTACGTGCGCGTTTACTACGACGGCACCGGCACTGGCACCTATGATCTGCGCGATATCGAGGCTGACCGTTTCATTCTTGTGGCGGCAGGCGGCACGGTCAATGCGATGGTCTACAACAACCGCATCATCGGCACCTCGGCGGGAACCGATGGTGGCCTGATGCAATTGCAAAACCATGGCGCGGTGCTCAATGCCGATGTCTGGTTCAACCAGATTCGCACTATTAGTGCGGGTCTGGTTGACGGCTCCGGCATCCTCGTCGATCAGACTTATGGAGCCAGCGGCACGGTGCGCCTGCATGGAAATACCGTGCGTGGAGCATTCAGAGACAGCGCCATCCAGATGACTGAAGGTCTACCCAATTTCGTTGCAAGCAGCTTCGATGCGCGCGTCTACAACAATGTGACCGTATGTGGCGGCACAACCGACTTGAACGGCGGCAATGGCATCGGCTTTGTCGTCTACGATGGCAGCATCGGTATTCAGGTCGTCAACAACACCGTTTCCAACTGCTACCGCGGCATCAGCGCATCACATTGGGCGGGTGCTGGTGCCGGTGCCAGCGGGCAAATCGCTGGCACAGTCTGGAACAATCTTATCGTGGCCAACTATGGTCTATATCTAAGCCAGCCTTTGGCCAGCACCGTCACCAACAACTACAACCTGATCAATGCCACGCACAACACCAGTGGCGGCTTTGCGCTGGGTGCCAACACCATCTTCTCTGCGGCCAAACTGGTTTCCAGCGGGATTCCGCGTCTTGCTGCCGCCTCGCCGGCGATTGGTGCTGCGCATCTGCCCACGCTTGGCCTGGGCCTGATCGCCAACGGCTTGCCGGTGCTCGATGCCGATGGCCTGCGCCGCATGAAAGGCGCTGCCGTGTCTGATCCGGATATCGGCGCCTATGAATACGGCGATCTGGGCTTCATGCATACGGCCAGCGCAACGTCGAGCTCGTATATCAGCACTATTTTCAATCCAGTCACCAATGGCAATACGGCGCTCGATATCTTCGCCACGCCCAACTACAACGCGGGCGGCACAGGCCCGGATGTGACGTACAACCAGCCGTTCGGCTCGTGGTATTCGGGTAGCTACTGGACCGTGTTCGGAGAAAACGTGGCGGTAAACGTACCGGCCAATGCGCACTTCAACGTGTTTGTTCCGGCGCTCGGCGATGGACGATTCCGCCACGTCACCACGGCTGCCAATTCCAGCACGTGGTCAACCACACTGGATGACGGCAGCCTCAACAACACTCCCAACAGCATCGTGCTGGTCAACCAGAATTTCACGGCCGGCCCGGTTCACAACGCGCACCCCGTCGGTGTGTTCTATTACGCCTCGGGTGGCTCGGGCAAGTGGTTCATCACCAATCTGGATCAACTGGGCAGCGGCGGCAACATGCCCCTGGGTGCCGGTTTCAGCGTCTATGCGCAGGCACCCAGCCCGAACGCATTCCGCGTCACCCAGTCGAGCAGGGCACTCTCACTGAAACTCGATCATCCCCTGCTCAACAATACCCCCTGTGCACAAATCGCGGTGACGCGCATGTCAGGCTCCAATCCAGCCACGGGCCATTTCGACGTCTACTACTATGGCGGGTACTGGTACATCTATTCCTACGGGGGTTCGATTGAGGCTGGGGATCAGTTCAACGTCGTCATCAATCCGGCCCAGGTGGCGTTGTGCTCGGATGTGATCTTCGCCAACGGCTTCCAATAGACCCTGCAGAATCATCGGCCAGGCCAATGCCCGCATCTGCGCAACCGCTGGATGATGGCTGGGGACGCAGTCGTTCTATACTGCGTCCCATGGTTGGGGCCGATGACAAGCATCGCAGCAACGAGGGCGACGTCACCCGACGCCTCAATGCCTTGCAACGCCCGGCGCAAGGCAGTACCCCGCAACTGCCCGCCGAGGTCTACCGGCAACTGAGGCAACTGGCGCATGGTCAGTTGCGTCGCGAGCAATCAAACCCGACCTTGTCCACCACCGCCCTGGTCCACGAGGCCTGGCTGCGCATGGAGGGCTGTGATGACTGGTCCGATCGCGGCCATTTTTATCGCTACGCGGCCACCGCCATGCGGCATATCCTCGTCGATGAGGCCCGTCGTCGCCTGTCCGAGAAGCGCGGCGGTGGCGTGCGGCCGATGGAGCTGTCTGACGTCGAGGTTCACGCGGAAGATGCTGCGGCGGATATCCTCAGTCTGAATCACGCGCTCGAGTCGCTTGAACGTGAATCTCCACAATTGTCAGAAGTGGTTGAGTTGCGTTTTTTTGCCGGCCTTTCGGTGGCTGATACGGCCGAGACCATGGGCATCAGCGAGCGCAGCGTGGTACGCAACTGGCGCATGGCCAGGGCCGTCATCCATTGCAGCCTGGATCAAGATCATGGCGCCTGAGAGAAGCCCGCAATCACACTTGATCGAGTTGCTCGACGCCGTGCTCGATCTGGATGAGGACGCCCGTCACGCATACCTTGATCAGCATTGCACGGATGCCGCAATGCGCGAGCAGGCATTGGCCCTGTGTCGCGCCGACCGCCATAACGGCGGGAAGCTGGATCAATCCATGGATCGGCTGGCCGCCTACCTGCTGCCGGAGACCGCACAAGCCAAGCTCGCGTTGATCGGAAAACGTATTGGCGCCTATCGCATTACCGCATTGCTCGGCGAAGGCGGCATGGCGACCGTCTGGCTGGCCGAACGATGCGACGGCAGCTTCAACCAGCAGGCTGCGATCAAATGCCTGAAGGCTTCGATTGCCGGGCCGGAACTCGAGCGGCGATTCAGTCGGGAGCGGCAGATTCTGGCCAGCCTGGAACACCCCGGCATCGCCCGCCTGCTCGATGGCGGGGTCAGTGAAGACGGCGTTGCCTACATCGTCATGGAGCTCGTCGAAGGTGAATCCCTGATCAATTGGTGTCTGGCGAGGAATCTGCCGGTAACCCGGCGCCTGCAACTGTTCATGGATGTTTGTGCCGCTGTCCAGTATGCGCACCAGCATCTGGTGGTTCACCGCGATCTCAAGCCGAGCAATATCCTGGTCAATCAGGACGGTCAGCCAAGACTGCTGGATTTTGGCGTGGCCAGCCTGCTGGATGACGCTGCGGCGGATCAGCCGGTAACTCGCAGCGTGGCGATTACGCCCGAATACGCCGCTCCGGAGCAATGGCTCGGCAAGCCGGTCGGCGTGGCCGCCGACGTGTATGCGTTGGGCGTGATCCTCTGTGAATTGCTCAGTGGACGACGGCCACCCGCAGCGAACCATGCAGGCTCCCGAACAGAGCAGGACAAGCGGCCATCGCGGCTGATCATGGCTGCCGATGATGGCCCACATTCCTCACGCAAGCGCCGGGCGCAGCATCTCCGCGGTGATCTCGATGCGATCGTGCTCAAGGCCTTGCGCGACGAGCCCGCACAGCGCTATGCCTCGGTCGCCCATATTGCGGACGATATCAAGCGCCACCTGCAACATGAGCCGGTGATCGCACGACGCGGCAACCTGGCCTATCGGAGCACACGCTTCGCACAACGCCACAAGGCACTGCTTGCAGCCATGGTATTGATTGCGGTGGTTCTGCTCGGCGCCCTCGTGCAAGGCATCCATCAGGCCAGACAGACCCAGTCGGCACTGGCTGAAAGCCAGGCCGTGCAAGCCTTTTTGACCGGCCTGTTCGAGAGCAACCGGCCGGCCGGCGCAGCCAGTGAACTGCCGACGACACGCGAGTTGCTGGATCAGGGCGCCGCGCGCGCACGCAACGAGTTTGCCGACAATCCGGCATTGCGCATGCGCATGCTGGCAACCATCGGTGGCATCTATCGCCAGCTTGGCCAATACCCGCAGTCACGCAGCCTGCTCGATGAAGCAGCCGCACTGGTTCCGCAGCAGACGGCGGCGGTCAATGACGAACTGCGCCTCGACATCCCTCAGGCAGCACGCCCTGCTGGATACCGATCAGGGCAAGCTGGACGAGGCGCTGCGGCAACTCACGGACATCCTCGCCGAGCGGCGCCAGGCAAAAGCGCAGCCGACGCAGCTGGCCACTGCGCTGCGCGAACTTGGCCGCGTGCATTCGCGCCTTGGTCATCATCAGGAAGCGATTGCCTTGCAGCGCGAGGCGGTTGGCATCCTGCGCAATCAGCCTGCCGGCGATGGGGTTGATCTTGCTGGCGCACACAATGATCTCGGCGTGGCGTATCTGCGCGCCGACGACAATGAGCAGGCGATTGACAGCCTGCAGACGGCTCTCGCTGAATCGATCAAGGCCTACGGCCCCGTGCATGAGGAAGTTTCGCAGAGGCGAAGCAACCTGGCCGCGGCACTGCGCCGCATGGGTCGCCACAGCGAGGCCGAGGTGCTGTTGCGCGAAGCCGTGGAAGCGGACACCCGCATCTACACCGAAGCGCATGCCGATGCCGCCCAGCACCTCAACAATCTTGGCGGCCTGCTTTATGTCCGCGACAAACTGCTGGATGCCGAAGAGGTTCTGCAGCGTGCCCTGGCCATGAATCTGAAGGTGTTTGGAGAGCACCACCCGGAAACGGCGAGCACCGAGGCGAATCTGGCTCTGGCCGAGTACGGCCTCGGCCGCTACGACCGGGCGGTTTCATTGCAACGCGCCGCATTGACTCAATTCATCGCCACTTACGGAGCACGCCACAACAGCGTCGCAATCACACAAAACAATCTTGCCCGCTCGTTGACACTTTATGGACAACGCAAGGAAGCACGCGAACTGGCCGAGCAATCACTGCAATTGAAACAGGCCCTTCGAGGTGCCGATAGCGATGCGGCTGCGCCGGCCCTGCTCACTCTTGCCGAACTTGATGCGCAGGAGGGCAATCCGCAATCCGGGCTGGTTCGAATGGATCAATTGATGAAGCTGAAAGGCATTGAAGAGCGACGCAACACGCCGACTATTCTCGTCTACCAACTCGCCCACGCACGTCTGCTCTGCCAGGCGGAACAATGGCAGCAGGGCTTGACCGAGATCACCGCCCTGTTGGCGCAGACTGGCCTCGGTGAAAGCGAAGCACCGCTTTCGCGCGCCGGAGGCGAGGAAACCCGTGGCGACTGTCTGCTCGGTCTCGGCGATCGGCCACACGCCGTTCTGGCATGGCAGAAAGCACTTGACCTGCGCAGCGGGCGGCTACCGGAGGAGCATCCCGATGTATGCAAGCTGCGCCAGTATCTGGCCGCGCAAAGCGCCATTGATGGCTCATTGCAAGCGCCAATCAGGATGCGACTCGTCGTTGACGGGATCGATCAGAGGCGACCGGCCGCCGCATCGGCCAGGCGGCGCTTCAGCGGCGTGATGCGGTTGGCGAGGCCAAGGGCGAGCCCGCGCAATCCCGCGATCGCCGTGGAACCGGAATTGAAGCTGCGCTCGATCAGGCTGAAGCTGTTGGCGGCGATGACGTTCTCGCTGCGCCGTTCACGCTCGTAGCGACGCAGCACATGTGCCGCGCCATGATCGCTGTTGCGCGTTCGCGCGCGCTGCAGAGATTCGCGCAGCTTGCGCACATCACGCAGACCCAGATTGAGGCCTTGTCCAGCCAGTGGATGCACGGCATGGGCGGCATCGCCCAGCAGCACGCAACGACCGGCCACATAGCGTTCGGCCAGGCGCATGCGCAGCGGAAAAGCGAATCGTTGCGTGGTTGAAGTGATCGCGCCAAGACGGAAATCGAGCGCGCAACCGAGTTCGGCGCAGAAGGCCGCTTCATCGAGTGCGAGCAGTCGCGTGGCCTCGTCATCCTGCAGCGACCAGACGATCGAACTGCGGCCATCAGCCAGCGGCAGGAACGCCAGCGGTCCACCGGGCTGGAAGCGTTGCCAGGCTGTCGACTCATGCAATCGCTCGGTACCGACATGGGCGACGATTGCCCGCTGGCCGTAATCGCGATTCTGCGTGCCGATGCCGAGTTGCTGGCGGATTGGCGAGTTCGCGCCATCCGCAGCGATCAACACTCGCGAACGCAGGCGTGTGCCATCGACCAGATTGACGACCACGCTGTCGGCCTCGTTTTCGACCGTGCGGACTTCCGCCGGACAGCGCAAGGACAGCGCTTGGCCATCGTCGACCGCCTTGACCAGCGCGCGCCACAGCACCTGCTGGAGCAGCCGGTTTTCGACAATCCAGCCGAGCGCCGCCTCGCCGCGCTCGGCCGAATCGAACTCAAGCTGACCCGGTGCCAGTGCATCCCAGACGTGCATGCGCCGATAGGCACTGGCACGCGCGGCGAGCACATCCGGCCACACGCCGAGATCATCGAACAAGGCCACCGCATCGGCGGCGAGGGCAACCACTCGCGCATCGACTTCGTCCTCGACGCGCCATGCGGGTGGCGGACGCGCCTCGATCAGGGCCACGTCGAAACCATCGCGCACCAGCGCAAGGGCCATGGCCGATCCGGCGATGCCGGCACCGACCACGATTACATCCAGTTCGCCACGACGATTCATCGACTCAAACCCAGTTGCGAAACATCACCACGAAAACCCATGCCGCGCAGGGCGACGCGGCGCTTGAGCGGCGTCAAACGATCGAGCGCGCTGAAGCCGATCGAGCGCAGCAGCCGCAAAGGAGGAGATTCATTGCCCATCAGTCGCACCAGATCATCACTGAACGAGGTCGTCGCCTCGCGATCCGGCGCGCGCCGCTCGACGTAACGCGCGAGCAACTCTGCGCTGCCCGGATCGGCTTCGCGTTGTTTCGCTTCGATCAACAATTCGGACAAGCTCAGTGCATCGCGCAAGCCGAGATTGAAACCTTGCGCGCCGAGCGGATGCACGGTCTGTGCGGCATTGCCGATCAGCGCCATTCGATTGGCCGTCAGCCGATCAGCGAGCACCCGGGCCAGCGGATACGGCTTGCGCTGGCCGGGTCGACTCAGGCGCCCGGCGCGATAACCGAAGCGCTCATGCACGAGGGCGATGAAAGCTACGTCATCGAGAGCGGCAACGCGTGCGGCATCTTCGCTGGCGACAGTGAGCACGAGTCCTGCGCGATGCCGGCCGAGTGGTAGCAGCGCCACCGGCCCGCTATCGGTGAAGCGCTCGAACGCAGCGCCATCCAGCGCGCGCTCGGTGATCACCGTGGTGACCAGAGCGCTCTGCGCGTAGTCGGTGCGTTGCACGCCGATTCCGAAGTGAGCACGCACGAAGGATCCTGTTCCATCGGCACCGACGAGCAAGCGCGTCGACACGTGGCGCTCGGCATCGCCCTCCCGTACACAAAGCTCAATTGCATCCACCCGGCTCTCGATCGCCGTCAACTGGGCCGGTGCGATCCGGGTCAAGGCATGGCATTCGTCGAGTCGATGCAGCAAGGCATTGCCGAGTTCACGTGCCGGCAACACCGCACCGAACGCAGGCAGACCGAGCTTTGCCGCGTCGAGATTGACGGTACCAAAGTCACCGCGCCGGCTGATCTGGATGCGCTCGATCGGCGCCCCCTGGTTCTTCGTATGCGCCCACACACCCAAGGCTTCCAGCGCATTGATGCTGGCCCGCGCCAAAGCGAGATTGCGCTCGTCGTAACTCGGTTGTTCCGAAACACGCGGCAACGCCGCCTCGATCAGGGCAACGCGAAATCCGCAACCCTCCAGCGCAATCGCCAGACTCGACCCCACCAGTCCACCACCGACGATGGCAATATCGTGCATCTCGTTCATTCGTCAATGATAAGCGCAAACACCTAAATGATTAGACGAAAAAGACCTCAGACCCGCGTAGGAAGCGGCTTCAGCCACGATGTTCTTTTGGGTTCAAGAGCGGAAGCATCGCGGCTGAAGCCGCTTCCTACAGAGGTTTCCTGCAAATTGCAGGTTTATAGGGGTGAGTTCATCTTCGAAATATTCTTCGATGAATGGCCCTGCCACATTCTTCTTTCACGCCCATCATGGCTGCGGCTGTTACTCGAAACCATCAATGAAGATGCCGTCGTTGCCGTTGAGGTAGAACTGCCGCGTACTCTCGATCAGACTGAGCGCTCTTTCGGTTCCGGCTGTAACCTGAGCTTGCGTACGCAGATAGAAGATGCTGTTGAGCGGCGGAACAAAACCGATCGCGCGCCAACCGCCGCTGACGCGTTGCATGCTTCCTGCTGGCGCATAGAGGGATCCGCCCACGGAGAACAGGAACTGCGGTGGCAATGCCAGTTCCTGCCCGGCACCGGAGCGCGCCCAGGTGATGACGCTGCCACCGCTCGTGTAACCAACAATGTTCAGCGACTGCCGCGACCCTTCGCTTGTGCTGAGCCGAGCGAAACCATCGCGTGCCTGACCGCCGATCGTGGTGAAAAGACCACCCGCCGCAATCTTGCCATCGGACTGCATCGTCACCGAGTACACGATATTGTCAGCAGCAGGATTGAACGCCGTGTCCAGCGTGCCATCGGCATTCAGCCGAGCAAGGTAACCGCGTGGCTGCCCGGCGATCATCGTGAAAAAACCGCCCGCCAGAATCTTGCCATCGGTCTGCAGCAGCAGCGAGAGGACGAACAAGTCCACACCCGGATTGAACGCCGAGTCCAGCGTGCCATCGGCATTCAAGCGCGCCAGGCGATCGCGCGGCTGACCACCAAGCATGCTGAAAGAGCCGCCCACCAACAGCTTGCCATCGGGTTGCAGCGCCAGGGCGTTGACAACGTTGTCCGCATTCGGGTTGAACGCGGCATCCAGCATGCCATCCGCGTTCAACCGCGCAAGACGATTGCGCGGCTGTCCATCGATTGTGGAGAAATTCCCGCCCACAACCAACTTGCCATCCGGTTGCAGCGCCAGTGAGGAGACCGGAGCGTTCAGAATCGGGTTGAACGCCAAATCCAGTGTGCCATCACCATTCAGCCGTGCCAGGTAGTTACGGCCCTGACCAATCGAGGCAACGCCCCCAGCCACGACCAGCTTGCCATCGGGCTGCAACGCCATGGCATTGATTAAAGTAGCCGAACCCGGGTTGTACGCCACGTCAAGACTGCCGTCGGCATTCAGTCGCGCCAGGCCGTCGCGCATCTGACCACTGATCGTGTAGAAATATCCGGCGATCACCAGCTTGCCATCGGGCTGCAGCGCCAATACGTTGACTTGATTATCTGGATCCGGGTTGAATATCGCATCCAAGGTACCGTCGGCGTTCAGCCGGGCAAGGTACCTGCGTTGACCGGAAAGCATGCTAAAGCCACCCCTGACCACCAACTTGCCGTCGGGCTGCTGCAAGCCTGTACCGAAGCCACCGGGATAGAGCGTCTTGTCGAGCGAACCATCCGCAGCCAGGCGCGCAATATGGTTGCGCGCCTGGCTGCCGAGCGTGGTGAAAGTGCCACCCACAACCAGTTGACCATCGGACTGCATCGCGAGTGCGTGGACGGTGCTGTCCGCAGTCGGGTTGAATGCCATGTCCAGTGTTCCATCGACATTCAACCGTGCAATCTTGCTGCGCGGCTGACCGCTGATGGCGGTGAAATCGCCGCCCACCACCAGCCTGCCATCGGCCTGCAGCTCGAGAGCCCAGACATCACCGTCCGCATTCGGATCAAACGCCGTATCCAGGGTGCCATCGGCGTTCAATCGAGCAATCCTGTTGCGTGCCTGACCGCCGATCATGAAGAAACTACCCGCTACCGCCAGCTTGCCATCGACCTGAAGTGCGAGTGAGCTGACGTAACCGTCTGCATTCGGGTTGTATGCCGTGTCCAGCGAACCATCGGCATTCAGACGCGCCAGATAATTGCGCGCCTGAGCGCCGATCGTGCTGAAAGCGCCACCCACGACCACCTTGCCGTCGGGCTGCAATGCCAGGGCATCGACAGCAGCATCCGCATCCGGATTGAACGCCATGTCCAGCGTGCCATCGGTATTCAGACGCGCCAGACGATTGCGCGACTGTCCACCGATCGCAATGAAATTGCCGCCAACCAGCAGCTTGCCATCGGCCTGCCACGCCAATGCCAGAATGGCACTGTCCGCACTCGGGTCGAACGCCATGTCCAGCGTGCCATCGGCATCAAGCCGGGCGATACGACTGCGAGCGGTGCCGCCGACCTGACTGAAGCCGCCGCCGATCACGATCTTTCCATCCTGCTGGACAACGACGGCACTGACCGTGCCGTTCACATCCGTGGCCGCAAAGCTGGCATCGATACTGCCATCGGCATTCAGTCGCGCCAGACGCTGATGGACCCCTCCGGCAATTGTGGTGAAATCACCCCCGACGATCAGCTTGCCATCGGGTTGGATCGCCATTGCAAGGATCGCATCGTTCGCATTCGGATCGAATCCATCATCGGCATTCTGTGCAGCGCAGATCGTCGGCAGCAAGGCCACAGCCAGCAGCAGACAGTGCAGGGCGGTGCGGCTGAAAAAAGAACAACATGCGTTCGTCATCATGACGGTCGTATCCTCAGAGATTGACTTGCAGGTATCCGGGCTGAAAATGATGATTCCTAGTTCAGTCTGCGACAAATTCAAGTATACCGCGAGGCGGAAATTGCAACCGAATCATTTTACTGATCGAAAGTGGGGACGAAGGCGGGCGTCTTCCCACGTCTTCATGCCCAAGCGGCCAACCGATCCAGCGGTGCAAAAAGCGGCAAACGTGTCTGATCCATGAGGTCGCGAAACCAGCACATCCGCCTGCCTATCCGGGAAGGCTGGTGTGGCGGACAACCGGAGTACTTTGACCATCGCTCATGGCACGCCTGCCAGCCGATACTTGTCATTCCGTCGAATTCGGAAACGCAAACTCGCTTGACCCACTTGCTGCGGGGTGTTCACGCGCCACTTTGGCGTGAATCTTCGCGCGCTCGCGCATGGATGACTGATGCCACTCCTGCAGGACTGATTCGCTCTGGCAGAATGCCGCACCACACGTGGTTGTCATTCACCGGGGAAGTCCATGCAACGCCTGTTCGTCTCACTCGCGGCCTTGATGTGCGCCGCAAACCTTCATGCCGCCTCCCCGCTTGAAAAGCATTTTGCGGCGGATCCGGACCAGAAAGTCGATGCCTGGTACGCCGGGCAGATTGCCAAATACACGACCGATCCCTCGTTCAATACGCAGCTGACCGACTACCTGCCGGCCTCGGACACGGTGCCGTCGCCGGCCAAGGCACTTGGCGATGTATCCGGTTCACCGAACATGCTGCCGCGATTGAAGACGGTCTACGATTATTTCCGTTCGCTCGAAGCCAGCAGTCCGCGGGTCAGGGTGTTCAGCATCGGCAAGTCCGAGGAAGGCCGCGAGATGATCGCGGTGGCGATCGCCGACGAGAAACTGCTGGCCGATCTCGATGGCAACCGTGAGCGTCTTGCGCAACTGGCCGATCCGAGAAAAATTGGACTCGATGACGAGCGCGCGGGCGAACTGATTGGACAATCGGTGCCGGTCTATTACATCACCGGCACGATCCATTCGACCGAGACCGGCACGCCGACTTCGCTGATGGAGCTCGCCTATCGGCTCACGGTCGACGAGGCGCCGTACATCCGCACAATCCGCTCGAAGATGATCACCCTGATCACCCCGGTCGTCGAAACCGATGGCTGGGAGCGCAAGGTCGATGTCTACAACTGGCATCGGGCGAATCCGGATCAGCAATACCCGCCGCTGCTGTACTGGGGTCATTACGTCGCCCACGACAACAACCGCGATGCGATGCTGGCCTCGCTGGCGCTGACCCGCAACGTCATCAACACCTTCACCGACTGGCACGCCCAGGTGCTGCACGACATGCACGAGTCGGTGCCATTCCTTTATGACAACACGGTCGGCGCAGGCCCTTACAACAGCTGGATTGATCCGTTGCTGGTCGGCGAATGGCAGCAGTTGGGCTGGAACAATGTGGATACGCTGACCCGGCTCGGCTTGCCCGGCGTGTTCACCCATGGCGAGTTCGATACCTGGAGTCCGGGCTATCTGATGTTCATTGCCGCCACCCACAACGGCATCAGCCGGTTGTATGAAACCTTCGGCAATGGCGGCGCCGACACCGAGGAACGCATCCTCGATCCGGATGAATACGAGCGCACCTGGTACCGGCCGAATCCGCCGCGCGCGAAAGTGCTGTGGTCGCAGCGAAACAACAATAATTATTCACAAAGCGCCATGCTGACCGCACTCGATTATTTTGCCGGCAACAGCCAGGCGTTCCTGCGCACCTTCTGGCTCAAGTCCAAGCGCGCAGTGACCAAGGCGAGCGACACCGGCCCGGCCGGCTACGTATTCGCCGCGGATGACCCGCGCAGCAGCGCGCAACGCAAGTTGCTGGAGGTCCTGCACCGGCAGAAGGTCGAGATCCAGCGCCTCGACGCGGCACTGACGATCCAGCTTCCGGCGAAGAAGAAAGTCGCGCCTGACGAGGACAAGCCGGGCAAGTCCGACAAGACCGCTGAGGCGCCAACCGCGCGCACCTTCCCGGCCGGCAGCTATGTCGTGCGCATGGATCAGCCCTATTCGCGCATTGCCGATGTCCTGCTCGATCGCCAGTACTGGTCACCGGACGATCCGCAAAAGCACCCGTATGACGACACCGGCTGGTCGCTCGGTGACCAGTTCGGCGTCGATCTGATGCGCGTCACCGACGCGGCCCTGCTCAAGGCGCCAATGCAGGCGGTGGCCTGGCCGCTGCCCGGCAAATCCGCGACAGGCAGCGGAGCAATCCGCATCATCGCCAATCCGGCTTCGGCCGAGCTGGCATCGTTGCGCTTTGCCGCGAAAGGCACCTCGATCGAGATGACGCGCGCGCCGTTCAAGATCGGTGAGCGCAGTTTCGCCGCCGGTTCCTTGATCGTGCGGCGTGCCGATTCCACCTTCGACAAGCTCGCCGCCGGACTCGGGCTCGACGTGTTCAATGCCGACAGCGTGCCCGAAGTTTCGACGCGCAAGCTTGGCCTGCCGCGGGTGGCCGTCATGCACACCTGGCTGAATACGCAGACCGAGGGCTGGTGGCGCATGGCGCTCGATGATCTCGGCATCCCGTTCAACTACATCAGCACCCAGGATGTCGCGCGCGGCGATGACCTGCGCAAGCGCTACGACGTGATCCTGTTCGGCCCGATCGGCTACGGCGATTCGCGCCTGCTCATCGATGGCCTGCCGAGATACGGCAATGCGATGCCGTGGAAGAAGAGCGCATTGACACCCAACCTTGGCCTCATCGACAGCACCGACGACATTCGCCCTGGTCTCGGTGGCAGTGGCGTCGATCACCTCAAGCGTTTCGTCGACGAAGGCGGCCTGCTGATCACCTCGATGGATACGGCCGAATTCGCCATCGACAGCGGCCTGGCTCCGGGCGTCAGTGTGGCCAAACCGGGCGACTTGCGCATCGTCGGCACCCTGGTGCGCGCACAGACCACGGAAAGCGCAAGCCCGGTGACCTGGGGCTATGACAAGCCGTTTACGGTCTACTCGGCCGAAGGCATGGCCTTCAAGGTCAGCAACCAGATCCGCGGCGATGGTCGCATCGTCAGTGCCGACGATCACAAGCGTCCGACCGGCCGCGGCGGTGCCGACGACATCGATCTTCCGCAGGGCGCTGGCTACGTGGATCCGCCCGAGCTGCCTTCGGTCAAACCCTGGCAGGCGATGCCGCTGAACGCGGAACAGGCGCGCGACAATCTGTTTCTGCTTCCGGAAAACCAGCGCCCGCGCGCCCTGCTGCGCTTCGCCGATGGCGATGACTTGCTTGTCTCCGGACTGCTCGACAATGGCGGCAGCCTGGCCAAACACGCCGCCGTGGTCGATGCGCGCTATGGCAAGGGCCATGTACTGTTGTTCGCGATCAATCCGATGTGGCGTGCGGCGACAATCGGCAGTTATCCACTGGTGACCAATGCCATCCTCAATTTCGATGCGCTCTGAGCGTCGCTGAGGCAAACTGGAAACGGCATCCCCGCAACGCGCGGGGATTTTTCCGATCGCGGCAGCAAGGCACCGATGGATCTGATTCTCGTCCGACATGGCCAGACCGAAACGCGCACCGGCATCTGCGTCGGTCATGCCGACCTGCCACTGTCGGCGCGTGGTTTCACCGATGTGCAGCAACTCGCGACAACATGGAACGCTGCACCACCGCGCTTCCTGTTCTGCAGCGACCTGCGCCGCGCCCAGCAGTCCGCCCAGGTTTTCGCGGCCGCATTCGCGATCGAGCCACTCAGCGATCCGCGACTGCGCGAAACTGATTTCGGCCGCTGGAACGGACAGCACTGGAGCGAGATCATGCAGAATGACAAGGATCACTACCGGCACTGGTTCGACAATTGGGTGATCCAGGAAGCACCCGGCGGCGAGAGTTTCGCCGATGTACTCAGGCGCACCGGCGCCTGGCTGGCCTCCTTGCTCGCATCGACCGGCAACGATGACTGCGTGCTTGCGATCGCGCATGCCGGCTCGATCCGCGCCCTGCTCTGCCACGCCCTCGGCTTGCCAGCCGGGCGTGCGCTGAGTATCGGCATCGACCACTCCAGAACCTCACGCCTGCGCTATGCAAACGGTCAGTTCGAGGTGCGCTGCATCAACAGCAGCCGGTTTGAGCCGGATTGATGCCGCGCATGCCGAGCCGGCACGGTGATCATCGGCTAAGATAGACCCTGAGTCGTCTCCGGAATCCGTAACATGAATCTCTCGCAGCGCCAGCGCATCGGCATCTTCATCGTCCTCGCCCTCGTCATGGCAGGCACGCGCATCAATCATTTCGGCGCGTTGCCGGATGCTTCGTGGGCGGTATTCTTCGTTGCCGGCTTCTATCTGCGCGGTTCGCTGCGCTGGGCCTTCCCGCTGTTGATGGCGCTGGCAGTGATCGTCGATTTCCTCGTCATCAACAGCCAGGGCCTCAATTTCTGGAGCCATTACTGCGTGTCGCCTGCCTACTGGTTCCTGCTCGCCGCGTATGCCGTCATGTCGATGGGTGGCGCCCTGCTGGGACGTTTGCACAAGGAAATCGGGGTGCGTTCGCTGCTTCTGCTGGCCACGTCGCTGGTGCTCGCGACCAGCGTCTGCTTCGTCATCTCCAACGGCAGCTTTTACTGGCTCAGCGACAGCGTGCCGCTGCGCAGCTTCGGCGGTTGGGTTGAAAACATGGGTGACTGGTATCTCGGTTATCTGCGCACAACCACCGCCTATGTCTGCGTTGCGGTTGCCGCTCATGTGATCGGCGCGCGCTGGCTGCGCGTCCTGTCCTCGCCATCCGCAGCCCGTGAGAAGCGTGGGTAACCGACTCTCGAAAATCTATACGCGAACCGGCGACGACGGCACGACCGGCCTCGGCGATGGCTCGCGTGTGGGCAAGGATTCACTGCGCGTCAATGCCTATGGCACGGTCGATGAACTGAACAGTGCGATCGGCACCGTGCTGGCCTGCGAACTTGCCGCTGACGTTCGCGAAACCCTGATCCGCATCCAGCACGAGTTGTTCAATCTCGGCGGCGAACTGTGCATTCCAGGCATGGCCCTGGTTCACGACAGTGACATCGACCGGCTCGAACGCGACCTCGACGGATTCAACGATGATTTGCCGGTGCTCAAGGAGTTCATCCTGCCCGGCGGCGGCATGGCGGCCGCGCATTGTCATCTGGCGCGCACGATCGCGCGCCGCGCCGAGCGCGCAGTGGTCAGCCTTGCCCGCGAAGAAACCGTGCGCGGCGAAGCGACCCGCTATCTGAACCGGCTGTCCGACCTGCTCTTCGTCATCGCGCGCGTACTGGCACGCGCCTCGGCACACGGCGAAGTGCTCTGGCAACACGAGCGTGTCAGGCGCTGAGCTGAGCCGCATGGCCCTCCCGGTCTATACCCACGCGATTTGCCTCGATCACGAACCCGGGCCCGGACATCCCGAATCGCCATTGCGGTTGCAAGCCGTGCTGCGTGCGCTGGATGATCCCGCCTGCGCCAAAACCGAGCGGATCGAAGCACCGCTGGCCAGCCGAGCGCAGCTTGCGCGCGTGCACGCAGCGGGCATGATCGAGGCGCTGTTTGCGGCATCACCGGCACACGGCCAGATTTTCCTTGATGCCGACACGGCAATGTCCGCGCATTCACTGACCGCTGCCCTGCGTGCAGCCGGTGCCGCCTGTGCTGCCGTCGATGCGGTGTTTGGCGATTCACAACGTCGCGCGTTCTGCGCGGTGCGGCCGCCGGGGCATCACGCAACCCGTGACACGCCGATGGGTTTCTGCCTGTTCAACAACATCGCCGTCGCTGCGGCCCACGCGTTCGCCGCGCATGCCATCGAACGTATCGCGATCATCGATTTCGATGTCCATCACGGCAATGGCACAGCCGACATCTTCGCCAACGACTCCCGCGTCATGTATGCCTCGACCCATCAAGTGCCGCTCTATCCCGGAACCGGTGGCGTCAGCCAGCGCGGTGTCGGCAATCTTGTCCATGTGCCGCTGGCGGCCGGCGCCGGTTCACGTGAATTCCGCGAAGCCTTCGTCAGCCGGATCCTGCCGGAGCTGGATCGCTTCGCGCCACAACTCGTCCTGGTCTCGGCCGGGTTCGACGCCCATCGTCTCGACCCGCTGGCCAACCTGAACCTCGATGCAGAGGACTATGCCTGGGTGACCACCGAGCTCGTTGCGATCGCCGATCGTCATGCCGGAGGCCGCCTCGTTTCGACCCTCGAGGGTGGCTACAGCCTGACTGCACTGCACGAGTCCACGATCGCCCACATCAACGCCCTGGCCTGATCCGGCTCCGTGCAAATCGGGCGAAGTCGACGGCTGGCAGCTGGTCAGACTTTACCAGTTGAGGCGAGATTCGGTCGGGCGAGGCCAGGCAATGACGGTTTGCAGGCCCATTGGGGTGCCATGGGTCAATAGCGGGCGGATGGTGGAACGTTCAGACGGATTCGCAACGCGGCCGGGTTAAGGCAACGCTGATCAAGTGGCGCAATCGTCACGACACCTGTCTGCGTGCAGATCGCGGCGCGCTGGCGCAGATTGACTGGCCGTCATTCAAGGCGGCGGGCCAAAGATCCGCGCGCAGACAGGTCTCGCCTAACCGGTTGGCTTGAATGGAAAAAAGGTGGTGCTCAGAAGGCCCGCCAGTCGCACCGCGCAGCTCGTCAAGGCAACCAGCCTTCACTTCGCCACGCAGCACAACTGGCGAACCTTCTGAGCACCATGACGTTTGCGCCACTTGATCAGCGTTGCCTTAGTCGGACAGGCTGCTAGGCATTACACTAGCGCGTCCCGAGCCCCAGGCGAAATCGACCATCGTGCTGCTCACTAATTTCCGCGGCCAACGCCGCCGCGCCATCCCGACCGCCCTTGTCCTGATCCTGTCCAGCTCGGCCTCGGCCGCTGCGGATTCGCCGAGTTGCCCGATCGGCAGCCTGGTCTGCAAGAAGCCCGCGCTGGACTGGTCGCTGTGTCGCAAGAACGACCTGCTCGATTTCTACCTGCCCGGATTGCCGACGAGCGGCGAACGCGCGCTCGCCGATACCGAGATCAAGGGCCGCCAGACCCAATCGAGCGATGGCGACAGCTATGTGTTGGAAGGCGAGGCCAGCATCCAGCAACTTGACCAGTTGATCCGTGCCGATCGTTTCACTTACGCACGCACATCGACGGCATGGACCGCGCAGGGCAATGTCCGCTATCAGGATCGCGACATGCTGTTGTCAGCCAGCGATGCCAATGGCACCACCGAGCCGAATCGGGCCACGGTCAACCAGGTGCGCTACCAGTTGCTGTCCTCACGCGGCAATGGCCGTGCCGCAACGGCTGTGCTTGTCGACAGCGAGCATGCCAACCTCGATCAGGCCACGTTCTCGACCTGCCCGCTCGATTCGCCGAGTTGGGAGTTCCGCGCCGCCGACATCGCGCTCGACCAGGCCAACGGCATCGGCCGCGCTCATGACGTCACGTTCCGGGTCGGCGACGTGCCTGTATTCTGGTTGCCGTATGCGAGCTTCCCGCTCGATGATCGGCGCAAGTCGGGTTTCCTCTATCCCGAACTCGGCTACAGCAACCAGCGCGGATTCGATATTGCCGCGCCGTATTATCTCAACCTCGCACCGAATTACGACGCGACACTGACGCCACGCCTGATGACCCAGCGCGGTCTCATGCTCGGCGGCCAGTTCCGTTATCTGACCGGCAGCAGCCACGGTACGGTCGAGGCCGAGTGGCTGCCGAACGACCGCGACACCGACAGCCGCCGTAGCCTGCTGCACTGGGATGATGCGACCCGCTTCAACGCTTACTGGGGCGCCACGGTCGACCTGAATCATGTCTCCGATGACCGCTACTTCGAGGATTTCGGACGCAGCCTGAGCATCGCTGCAACGACATTGTTGCCATCGAGCGCGTATTTCCGTGGTCAGGGCAGTTGGTGGAAGGCCAGTGTCGGCGGCGATGAGTACCAGATCACCGATCCGACCCTTTCCAACGCCGGCGAACCGTATCGGCGCCTGCCGCGCGCGACCTTCGATGCCGATCACAGCCTGGTCGGTGACCTCGATGCGGGAATCCGCTCCGAATATGTGTCTTTCAGCAAGGACAACGCCGTCGATGCCCGCCGCCTCGACCTGTACCCGTACCTTGCCTGGCCGGTTGAATCGGCGGCATGGTTCGTGCGACCCGAGCTTGGCTTCCGCTACACCAGCTACCAGATCGATCGCGACAACGACAAGTCGCCGCATCGCGGCACGCCGATCGCCAGCCTCGATGCCGGCCTGCGCTTCGAGCGTGCACTCGACCTCGGCGGCAATGGCTACACGCAGACCCTCGAACCGCGTATGTACTATCTGCGGGTTCCCTATCGCGATCAGGACAACCTGCCACTTTTCGACACCCAGGAAGTGCCTTTCAGTTTCGGCCAGTTATTCCGCAGCAACCGCTTCGTCGGCGCCGATCGGCAGATGGATGCGAACAATCTCACGGTCGCCCTGACCTCGCGCCTTGTCGAGGACAGCACGGGCACAGAACGCGTCTCGGCAAGCATCGGCCAGATCCGCTATTTCGATGATCAGCGCGTGCAATTGCCGGGTCGCGCGGACACCGATTTCAATGGCTCGACCTATGTCGGCGAACTCGATCTGCGCATCAACGACCGCTGGCGCGCGACCTTCTCGAACCAGTGGAACCCGAATTCCGACCAGACCGAGCTGTCTGCGGTCGGCATCCAGAACCGATTCGGCAAGGAAGGCGTGTTCAACGTTTCCTACCGCTTCCGGCGCAACCTGCTTGAGCAGGCCGACGCTTCGCTGCTGGTTCCGTTGAATCAATCCTGGCGCCTGGTCGGGCGCTGGAACTACTCGATGTTCGATCGCAAGACGCTGGAGGCCTTTGCCGGCATTGAGCACGACAGTTGCTGTATC
This sequence comes from Lysobacterales bacterium, assembly GCA_016721015.1. GTDB lineage: Bacteria > Pseudomonadota > Gammaproteobacteria > Xanthomonadales > Rhodanobacteraceae > Dokdonella. The sequence goes on along the minus strand of JADKJL010000011.1, from coordinate 220,663 downwards.
GCCTGGCGCCTGCTGGCACGACGGTATGTACACAACATCGAGCGCGACATGACCAACGCCCTGTACTTCGAGCTCGAATTCAAGGGTGTTGGCTCGGTGGGCCAGAAGACCGGCGATTTCCTGCGCCGTGCTATTCTCGGCTATCAATAATGCCAGTTCCGGCAAGCGCGCAAGCACCCCGGATCCGGTGCATCGGCATACTTTTTGTTAACGCCGCTGTTGCCCCGGCCCCTTACAATCCAGCCCCGTTTCTTCCGGCTCCTGCGGAACCTTCATGCGCATGAACAAGCTGCTCGTCTCCCTGATCCTGCTTCTGGTCCTTGCTGCCCCACTGGCCCAGGCGCAATTGGTGCCCACCGAAAAGCTCGATGGCATCGTCGCCGTGCTCGATGACAATGTGATCCTGCGCAGCGAGCTCGATCGCCAGGTCGCCACCATCCGGGCGCAATACGCCAACAATCCGCAGCAACTGCCTCCGATCAACGAGCTTGAGCGTCAGGTGCTCGATCGCATGATCATAAGCAAGTTGCAGATCGCCCGCGCCGATGAAACGAGCATCCGCGTTTCCGATGCCGAGATCGATCAAACGCTCGGCCAGATTGCCGGGCAGAACCGCATGGATGTCGACCAATTGCGTCAGGCGATCATGCGCCAGGGCATGTCTTGGGAGCAGTTCCGCGCCAATGTCCATGATGAATCGCTGATTCAGAAGCTGCGTCAACGGGTTGTTCAGAGCCGCGTCCAGATCAGCGATACCGAGATCGAACTGCTGCTCAAGAGTGGCGGCGTCAAGCGTGGCCAGCTGCACCTGGGGCATATCCAGATAACCGTGCCCGACGGCGCGAGCGCCGACCAGATCGCCGCGGCCCAGGCCAAGGCAGAAGATGTGGCCAGGCAGATCCAGGGCGGAATGGACTTCGCAGCGGCGGCAATCCGCTACTCCGACGATCAGAATGCGCTGGATGGTGGCGATCTCGGCTGGCGTGGTTACGACGAGGTGCCACCGGCGTTCGCCGAGATTGCCGAAAAACTCGAACTCGGCCAGACCGCACCCCCGGTGCGCGGCCCGAACGGTTTCCACATCATCAAATTGATCGAGCGCCGCGAACCGACCAGCGATTTGGTGACCGAATACCATGCTCGTCACATCCTTGTGCGCATGACCGAGATCGTCAGTGCCAGCGAGGCTGAAAAGACCGTCCGCGCACTGCGCGCAAGAATCCTCGCCGGTGAGGATTTCGCCAAACTCGCCAAGGAATACTCCAACGACACGGTGACCGCCAACCTCGGCGGCGACATGGGCTGGTTCGTCAAGAACGCCTACGGCAGCAAGGTCGCCGAAGCGCTCACGAACACCAAGGTTGGCGAAATCAGCGAGCCATTCCAGAGTGACGCGGGTTGGCACATCCTCGAACCGCTGGCAACGCGAACCGAAGACAAGACCGCCGAGGCCGAACGCGACAAGGCGCGCCAGACCCTGGGCGCACGCAAGGCCGAAGAGGAATACGGCAGCTTCCTGCGCCAGATCCGCTCGGAGGCCTATATCGAGATCCGTTTGCCGGGAGCTGCCGGTGTCACCGGAAGCGGCAGCTAAACGACCGCGGATTGCGCTGAGCGCCGGCGAACCCGCCGGCATCGGCCCGGAACTGCTGGCCGCGATTGCGGCCGATGATTTCGCCGCCGACCTGGTTTTGATCGGCAATGCACAGCTGCTTGCCGAACGTGCGCAAGTCACCGGTCACCGGCTTGCACTCGATGACTACGCCGCTGACCAGCATGTCTGGAAGACCGGACGCGTTGCCGTCATCGACATCGCCTTGCCGGTACCGTCACACGCCGGTCACCTGGATTCGCGCAATGCGCGCCATGTCCTCGATATCCTCAGTCGCGCCGCCGATGGCGCGCAAAGCGGCGAGTTCGATGCGATCGTCACCGCACCCGTGCACAAGGGCATCATCAACGACGCCGGCATCGGTTTTTCCGGGCATACCGAGTTCCTAGCCGACCGCGCCGGGTGCGATGTCGTGATGATGCTCGTCGCCGAACGCCTGCGCGTCGCCCTGGCCACGACCCACCTGCCGCTGGCGGCCGTGCCCGCCGCGATCACACGTGAAGGACTGACAAGCACGTTGCGCATCCTGCATGCGGATTTGCGCCAACGCTTCGCCATCGACAATCCGCGCATCGCCGTGCTGGGTCTCAATCCGCATGCGGGTGAGGGCGGACACATGGGCCGCGAGGAAATCGAGACGATCACGCCGGTCATCGAGCAATTGCGCCAGGAAGGCTTCAACCTGTTCGGTCCGCTGCCTGCCGACACGGCGTTTGTGCCCAGGCATCTGCAGCACTTTGACGCTGTATTGGCGATGTACCACGACCAGGGCCTGCCCGTGCTCAAACACGCGGGCTTCGGCCACGCCGTCAACGTGACGCTCGGCCTGCCCTATGTGCGCACCTCGGTCGACCATGGCACCGCGCTCGATCTCGCCGGCAGCGGGCGGGCCGATGCCGGCAGCCTGCGCGCAGCGCTGCAACTGGCGATCGAACTGAGCGAGCACGGACCAGCGACGGCAAACTGAGCGATCAGACAGCGCGCTTGCGCCACGGGTGGATCTCAAGCACGAGGGCGACCGCCAGCAGCACCAAGGCGAAGCCCAGCGCACCGGCCAGGGTCAGGGTTTCGTGCAGGAACAGGGCACCCCAGACCTGCGCAAAAACCGGGACCAGGAACGTATTGGTCACCGCCTTCTCACTGCCGACATCACTGATCAGGCGAAAATAAAGCACATAGGCGAGCCCCGTGCAGACCAGGCCCAGCACAAGCAGGGAAACGATCACGCCGGTGGGTGGCAGGCGGGTCGGCAGGTTCCACAGACCCAGTGGCAGAATCGCCATGGCCGCACCGAGCTGGCTCGAACCTGCCAGCACGAGCGGATTGACGCTGGCATGCCGCTGGCGGATGAACAGCGAACTGTAGGCGTACAACGAAGAAGCGACCAGGCAAAGTCCGATCGCAATCAGGGTCTGCTGGTTCATGCCCAGGCTGCCATAGCGCGCAAGCACGCCAACACCGATCAGTCCGACCACGACACCGATCCGCTTTGACCACGACGGTCGCACGTGCCATAGCAGCGAGGCGAAAACCACGGTGAGCAGCGGCACGGTCGCATTGATCACCGCCATGTAGCCCGCCGGCAGGCTGCGCGCGGCATAGGCAAAACACAGAAACGGCAGGGCCGCGCTGACCGTTCCAAGCCACAGCCAGGCGCGCCATTGCCGGCGCAGATCCAGCGATCGACCGAGCAGGCGCACTACGAAAACCAGCATGACGGCGGACAGCGCGAGGCGAATCGCCGCCGTGAACGGCGCGCCGACGACCGGCACGGTAATGCGCTGGAACAGGAACGAGGCGCCCCAGATCATGCCAAGCAGAAGCAGGCGGATCAATGACGATATCGGCATGCGGATTTCCACTCGCGGGTTGCGTGGAACGCTGCGGTTCAAGACTTGACTGAACCCGGTCAACGCCGGGGTATTTCAACGCACAATGAGTGCGCCGGGCGCATCACCGGAACACGGGGAAACAGAAGCGGGTTTGCGCATCTTACGTTTGCCGGGCGCGATTCGATATGGAAGTTTTCGCAGACTCAGGGTTCTCGCGTACTCTACCGATCCTCGCCGCAACACCCGATGGCTGCTGATCGCCGTGACCCGATATTCCGAACGATTCGCCGATTCGCCCCACGTAACGCGCAAGCGCTTCGGTCAGCATTTCCTGTGTGATGAGGAAATCATCTCGCGCATCGTCCAGGCAATCGATCCGCGACCGGGTCAGCACCTCGTCGAGATCGGCCCCGGCGATGGCGCGATCACCCTGCCGATCCTGCGCAAGGCCGGCAAGCTGACCGTGATCGAACTCGATCGCGATCTGGTGCCGCGAATCAGGGCGCGCTGCGCCGACGTCGGCGAGGTCGAGATCATCAACGCGGATGTGCTCAGTGTCGATCTCGGCCAGCTTTCGCATGCGGGGGAAAAACTGCGCGTGGTCGGCAACCTGCCCTACAACATATCCTCGCCGATCCTGTTTCACTGCATCGACCATCTCGATGCGATCGCCGACATGCATTTCATGTTGCAGCGCGAAGTGGTCGACCGCATGGCCGCCGCACCGGGCAGCAAGGTCTATGGGCGCCTCAGCGTCATGCTGCAACTGGCCTGTCGCGTCGAACCGTTGCTGGCCGTGCCGCCACGCGCGTTCCGCCCGCCGCCCAAGGTCGATTCCGCCGTCGTGCGGCTGACTCCGCTGCCACTCGAACAACGCCCGGTCGAGCAGCTTGGATTGATCACCCGGCTCGTCCGTGCCGCCTTCGGCCAGCGCCGCAAGACCTTGTCGAATTCACTCGATGGCCTGGCCAGCGCCGATGACCTCAGGGCCGTCGATATCGACCCGGGCGCACGCGCCGAGCAACTGGCCCCGCCATCCTACGTCCGCCTCGCCGAGTTTCTGGCCCGCCGGCCATCACCCTGAACGCACTTCAGGCTGTCCGCAATCCCGAGCAGCCGGCGATCCGCGTGGGTCGCTGCGAACCACGCAGCTTGCCGAGCGTCGCCCACTCCCCGACAATCAATCCATGACCACCAAGAAATTGCATGACATTACCGTCTCGGTTGAAACGCGGTTTCTCGATGAACAGTCGAAACCGCAGGACAACCACTACGTCTTTGCCTATACGATCACGCTGCGCAACCGCGGCAGTGTCGGTGCCCGCTTGCTCAGTCGCCACTGGATCATCACCGACGGCAATGGCGACGTCCAGGAAGTGCGCGGCGAAGGTGTCGTCGGCGAACAGCCATGGATGAGCCCCGGCCAAGGCTACGACTACACCTCAGGAGCGGTTCTTGAAACCGCTGTCGGCACCATGCGTGGCAGCTACCAGATGCTCGCCGAGGATGGCACCCATTTTGATGCCGACATTCCATCGTTCGTGCTTTCGATTCCACGGACCTTGCATTGATTATCATCACGGGAAGGTCTCCCGGTCGCATTATCGAGAGTTGCTGACATGGCGGTCTGGGCGATCGGCGACATCCAGGGCTGCCATGACGAATTGTCACGCCTGATCGACAAGCTCGGCTACGATCCGGCGCGCGATACCCTGTGGTTCTGTGGCGATCTGGTCAACCGGGGCGGACAGTCGCTGGAGGTGTTGCGCCTGGTCAAGTCGCTCAACGAACGCACCGTGGTCACGCTCGGCAATCATGACCTGTCCCTGCTCGCCGTCAGCACCCGCAGCGAACAGGATCAGGCGCGGGTCAACCCCGAACTGCGTGCGGTGCTGTTTGCACCTGATCGCAATGAACTGCTGACCTGGCTACGCCAGCGCCCCTTGCTGCATGTTGACCGCGGCCTCGGCACGATGATGGTCCACGCCGGCCTTGCACCGAGCTGGGATGTCGGTCGCGCCGAGAGCGTTGCCCGTGAAATCGAGTCACGCTTGCGCTCGAACGACCACAACCGATTGCTGCGCCAGATGTTCGGCAACAAGCCGGATACCTGGTCGCCACGCCTGCAGGGCATGGATCGTCTGCGCGCCGGCATCAATGTGCTCACCCGCATGCGTTACTGCGATGTACGCGGGCGCATCGCCTTCCAGGAAAAAGGCATGCCCGGCACGCAGCGACCCGGCACCTATCCGTGGTTCTCGGTGCCGGGCGTGGTGCGCCGCGACCTGCGCATCGTCTGCGGTCACTGGTCGACGCTCGGTCGCTTTGCCGGGCTTGGCGTCCATGCAATTGATACCGGTTGCGTCTGGGGCGGCGCGCTGACCGCCATGCGCATCGATGTCGAGGAACCCGAGTTCGTCGTGCTCAAATCGGACCGCCCGAAGCCACAGGGCAAGGACATCGACTGAATCGACGGTGCGCGGCGAATTCGAGTTCGTTGATTTAGGCTGCAGCCTGTTCTCGTAGGAGGCGGCTTTAGCCGCGATGCTTTTCTCGCAATCGGCCCGAACCGCATCGGGCGTGAATGCCTTTAATGCAAAATGCGGAGAATGGCGCCTCAGGGTCCAGAACGCGAAGGCCGGCGGCGCTTCAGGCCTTCGGTGACTCGGCAGACCCGTCGACCCTGCGACGGTAATCGACGAAACGGAATGCATGGGTGTGTTTCGCATCGATTGGGTGGGATCCGTCATTGACGATCCTCCAGTCAGATTCATCGAATCGCGGGAAATACGTGTCCGCCGATGGGGTGACGGTATCGATCCAGGTCAGGTGCATGCGCTGGGCACGCGGCAGCGCCAGCGCGTAGATTTCACCTCCGCCGATGACGATGAGCTCATCGTTGCCGGCTTGCCGCAGCGCCTCATCCAGCGATGCCACCGCAATTTGATCCGCATATGGCGCACTGCCGCTGCGCGACATCACCAGATTTGTTCGCCCGGGGAGGGCGCGGCCTATGGAAAGCGCGGTCTTGCGCCCCATCAGCACGGACTTGCCAAGGGTCAGCTGCTTGAAGCGCTTCAGATCATCCGGCAGATGCCACGGCATGTCGCCTTCATGACCGATTGCGAAGTTGCGATCGAGTGCCGCGAGCAGCGTGATCACACCGCCACCGGCGCCTTGATCGCCTTGTCGGCGGTGTAGCCATCGATGCGGACATCCTCGTAGCGGAAATCGAAAATCGAGGTGACATCCGGATTGAGATGCAAGGTCGGCAAGGCGTGCGGCTTGCGTTTCAATTGCTCGCGGGCCTGATCGAAGTGGTTCAGGTACAGGTGCGCGTCACCGAGCGTGTGCACGAAGTCTCCGACAGCGAGGTCGCAAACCTGGGCAACCATGTGGGTCAGCAGGGCATAGCTGGCGATATTGAACGGCACGCCGAGAAAGATGTCAGCCGATCTCTGATAGAGCTGGCATGACAATTTTCCATTGGCGACATGGAACTGGAACATCGTATGGCACGGTTGCAAGGCCATTGCGTCGAGATCAGCGACGTTCCAGGCGCTGATGACGAGCCGGCGCGAATCCGGGTTGCGCTTTATTTCCTCTACCAGCCAGGCGATCTGATCGATCGAGCGGCCATCGGCACCTTGCCAGGATCGCCATTGCTTGCCATAGACCGGCCCGAGGTTGCCATCAGCGTCGGCCCATTCATCCCAGATGCCTACGCCGTTTTCCTTGAGATAGGCGATGTTGGTGTCGCCCCGCAGAAACCAGATCAGCTCATGGATGATCGAGCGCAGATGCAGTTTCTTGGTCGTGACCAGGGGAAACCCGAGACCAAGATCAAACCGCATCTGCCAACCAAACACCGAATGCGTGCCGGTTCCCGTGCGATCGGCCTTCGGCGTGCCGCTCTCGAGCACATGACGGAGCAGTTCGAGATACTGCTGCATCAGCGCGCATCCTTCGGCGGATCCTCGACGACACGCGGCGCGAGGGTCGGCGCGCGGCGCGACATCAGGATCCAGATCAGCCCGGCGATGATCAATGGCAACGACAGCACTTGGCCCATGGTCAACCAGCCCCAGGCCAGATAGCCAAGCTGGGCATCGGGTTCACGCACGAATTCGACAGTGAAGCGAAACGCGCCATACAGCAGCGCGAACAATCCTGAAACAAGATAGCGCGGCCGCGGCTTCATCGAGACGACATAGAGCACGCAAAACAGCATGATGCCTTCCAGCGCCATCTGGTAAAGCTGGGAGGGGTGGCGCACTTCGTTGTCGAGCTGGCCTGCCGCAGCCATCGCCTTCAGTTGTTCGATCGAATGCCCGGCGGTATCGATGGCGCGCGGAAAGATCATGCCCCAGGACACATCGGTATGCCGCCCCCACAACTCGCCACCGATGAAATTGCCGAGCCGCCCCATGCCCAGACCGATCGGTACCAGCGGGGCAACGAAATCGAGGACATCGAAGAAATGCAGGTCATTGCGCCGCGACCACAGCCACATCGCCCCAAGCACACCGAGCAGACCACCATGAAAGGACATGCCGCCTTCCCAGATCTTGAACAGCGACAACGGATTGGCGATCAGGTCGGCCGTACCGTAGAACAGCATGTAGCCGACACGCCCGCCGACGATCACGCCGATCATGCCGTAGAAGGCGAGATCGGAAAACGCGGTCGGCCCGACCGGCAATCGACCGAGACGACGACGGCGCTCGCCGAGCAGCCAGAACGCGCCGAATGCGATCAGGTACATGATGCCGTACCAGTGCACGGCCAGCGGACCGATTGAAAACGCGATGGGATCAATGTCTACAAAGTAGTGCATGGGATCGCTTTGGATGATGGGCGGCGAGTGGATGCCCCATTATGCCAGCGGCCGTCGGCTCAGGCCGGCAGCACGCGCAGGATGAAACCCTTGAGATATTCGGTTTCCGCAATCGCCGGATGAATCGGATGGTCGGGGCCCTGCTGCAGGTTCCAGAGCAGTTGCGCCTGTCGATCGAGATGTCGTGCGGCCTGCTGCACACCGTCGAGCAGCACACTCTTCGGCATGTGATACGAGCATGAACAGGTGATCAGGATCCCGTCACGGGCCAACACTTGCATGCCGAGCTCGTTGAGCCGCCGATAGGCGACGCGACCTTCGGCCAGATCCTTCTTGCGTTTGACGAAGGCAGGTGGATCAAGGATGACCACATCGAAATGCTCGCGCTTCTCGCGCAAGGCCTTGAGAAAGTCGAAGGCATCGGCGCGAATCGCCGTCACCCTATCCGTGAAACCGTTGCGCGCGATATTGCGCATGATCGCATCGACTGCCGGCTGCGACGCGTCCACGCAGACCACTTCGCTCGCGCCATAGGCCGCCGCACGCAGGCCCCAGCCACCGAGATAGCTGAACATGTCGAGCACGCGCTTGCCCTTGACCAGATGCTCAAGATGGTCGCGATTGCCACGCTGGTCATAGAACCAGCCGGTCTTTTGTCCGCCGACCGGATCGCATTCGAATTCAAGCCCGGCCTCGCGCACGATCAGCGGCTCGCTGTCAGGCTCGCCCACGCCAAGCTCGACATGCTCGGCCAAGCTCTCCATCGCGCGGATCGAGGCATCGTTCTTCCACCAGAGCTGGCGCGGCTTGAGCACCTTGACGATCGCCTCGGTGATCTCGTCCTTGAGACGATCCATGCCGGCTGTCGTCGCCTGGGCGACCAGCACATCGCCGAAGCGGTCGATGGTCAGTCCTGGCAAGCCGTCGGATTCACCGAACACGAGTCGATAAAACGGTTCCTCATAAAGACGCTCGCGCAAGGCGAGGGCGACGTTTAGCTTGTGCACGAACAGGGATTTGTCCAGTGCATGATCCAGACCGCGACTGACCAGACGCGCGCAGATCAGCGAATTCGGATTGACGTAGCCGACCCCGATCGGCTTGTCGCGATGGTCGAGGATCGCGCAGACCTGGCCAGGCTCGAAACCCGACAACGGCGAGCGCGCCACATCGACCTCGTTGGAGAACACCCACAGGTGCCCCGCACGCAGGCGTGCATCCTCGCCGCGTTTGAGATACAGCGCGGGTACTTGAATCTCGTCAGTCACGTTGTCTGGTCCACCAGCAGAAGCAGCGCAGCATTCTACCCGCTCAGTCACCGCAGCCGCTGATCGGCGCCGCAGATTGGCTCACTTGCCCTTGCTGCGGCGGCGTGCCCAGAGATTGAGTGCCTCGACGCCAATGGAGAACCCCATGGCGAAATAGACATAGCCGCGCGGGATATGGAACTCCAGACCATCGGCAATCAGCACGACGCCGACCAGGATCAGGAATGCCAACGCGAGCATGCGCAAGGTCGGGTGCCGGTCGATGAAATCGCCAACCGGATTCGAAGCGAAGATCATCACCGCCACGGCAAGAATGATCGCCGCGACCATGACCACGATGTCGTTGACCATGCCGATCGCGGTAATCACCGAATCGAGCGAGAACACGATGTCGATGACAGCGATCTGCACGATCACATAGACAAACGATGCAAACACGCGACCTTCCGTATCATCGCCGCGCGCACCCTCCAGCTCCTGGTGGATTTCCATGACAGCCTTGACCAGCAGGAACAGGCCGCCACCGATGAGAATCAGGTCACGCAGGGAAATGACTTGATCGAAGATGCTGAACAGGCCGAGGCGATTGTCGTCGAGTCCGGCCAGAAACGAGAGGAACAGCAGCAGCGCGATGCGGGTCAGGCAGGCCAGTCCAAGGCCCACCTTTCGAGCAAGCGGACGTTGCTCCGGAGCCAGCCGGCTGACCGCGATCGATACGAAAACCAGGTTGTCGACGCCAAGGACGATTTCCAGTGCGGCCAGGGTGAACAGGGCCACCCAGAACTGGGGATCAGCGATAAGCTCCAGCATTCAGTCGATGCCGTTGTTCATGAAAACCGTTGCCAGAGCACCAGGCCCCAGCACAGCATGACATTGAGCATGAGCATGAACACCGCCGCCGAACCCATGTCCTTGGCACGCCCGGCGAGCTCATGGAATTCCGGACTGACCTTGTCGACCACGGCCTCGATGGCGGAATTGAGCAACTCAGCCGAGAGGACGAGAAACAGACTTCCGCAGAGCACTGCCTTTTCCACGCCGCCATTGCCCAGCCACAAGCCCAGCGGGAAGAAGATCACGGACAGATAGCCTTCCAGTCGAAACGATGCCTCATGGGTCCAGGCGGCCCGCAGTCCCTTGTAGGACCAGATCAGGGCGCGAGCTATCTGGCGAGGCCCGCGGGGTTCGGTACTGGGCATGCATCAACTCGAGGGACTGGAAATCCAGCGCGGTATGATGCCATAAAGCCGCTCTGTCCCCGACCGTGAAAGCCCGCCCAGGCTCCTGTCCCGGACAATCGCCTGACCCGGAGTTTCGATGAGCAGACGTTTCCTGTTGGCCAGTGCCTTCATCGCAGCGACCTGCATGTTCGCCGGGCTGCTTGTGCTCGACATCCCGATCGTGCACTGGATTCAAGGCAGCGCTGTCGACAATGCACCCATGTTCGTGCACGGGCTCGACGCCCTCGACGTGATATTCGGCATCCACGTTTCGTACTGGCTGGCATCCATCGTGACGATCTGCACGGGTCTGATTCTCCTGCTGATTGCGCGAAGTGCAAGGCAGCGGCAAAAGCTCGCGCTTGCAATCCTCGGTGCCGGCATCGTCCAGGCGGCGACAATCGGCATGATGATGCTCGGCAAGGGTGCATTTGGCAGGCTGCGTCCGCTGCAGTGGATTGAAAGCGGAGAACTGTCTTCGATCTGGTTTGTCGGCGGCGGCTCATTCCCGTCTGGCCACAGCTCATTTTATTTCGGGCTGTTCCTGCCGCTCGCTGCGGCAGCACCGCGCGCATGGCAACGCGCCGGCCTGCTCGCGGTTCCACTGTTCGCGATCAGCGCGCGCATGGTCATGAGCAAGCACTTCCTTTCGGATGTTGCGGCATCGGCCCTGATTGCTGCCTGCATGGCCCTGCTCGTGTGCGAGGCAATTCGACGTTTGCAGCTTGTCGATCCGGTCTCGCGGCCTCTGCCCGGGTCGGAATCCTGATCGATGAAATGACCGTCAGCGCATGGCATCTGAAGGCGCGCTCGCACACCTCGCTCTGTTCCCCTCATGGCCTCACGTTTCTTAATATACTAATGGACTCTTGCCGTTGCATGCCACGATGGCCGCGGGTTTGCGTGAAGGGATTTTTCCCGCTGCCGGCTGAATGACTGGCGACAAAACGCCTGAATATCGACATTAGCGTGCCACCATGTTGATTCGTGGAATGAATCAACGGGCGAACGCAGCGATGCGGCCCGATAGTGGAGGAAAAAGCAATGCTTAAACTGGCCCTGATATTCGCAGTCATCTCGCTGATCGCCGGCGCCCTCGGCTTCACCGGAGTGTCCGGTGCGAGCGCCGGTATCGCCAAGGTCATCTTCGGGATTTTCCTGGTGCTCCTGGTGCTGGCCTTGCTCGGACTGGTGCTCGGCATAGCGATTTTCTAGCAGCCTGCGATTTTCTTGATTACGCGCACTGGTCGCAACAAGGGGGTTCACGTGGCTTGCCGCAATTGAGGTCAGGCCCGGCTGCCGCGCCACCCGAACGAGCGACGCGCATTCAGGAGCCGAGCATGGGCGCGTGACATTGTCAGGGCCGGTGGCCTGATATGCTGGCCGACGAACGGCAATCGAGCACGCGGTGACCCTTTTGATGTCTAACCAGGCTGGCCGATCCTGGCCCCATGGCCCACGCCAGCTCGTCGCAACCCTGGCGTGGCTGCGGCTTTGCGCAGTGGGTGGCCAGCTCGTCACGATCGCATTCGTGGCCCAGATGCTCGGACTGCCGATACCGGTGGGCCGATTGCTTTCGGCGATTGCCGTGCTCGGTCTGTTCAACATCGTGGTGTTCTGGCGCCTGCGTCTCAAATCGAGAATCGCAGGCTGGGAGCCGGTCGCCCATATTGCGATCGACACGCTCGTCCTGGGCTACCTGCTGTACCTGACCGGCGGCGCAAGCAACCCGTTTGTCTCCTTGCTGGTGATGCCGATCACGCTGGCCGCCACCGCATTGCCGCTCCGCTCGGTGGTGGCAGTCGCCATCCTCGCCGTTGTCACCTACCTGCTGCTTATGCGATTTTTCGTTCCGCTGCCGGAAGTCAGCGATGCGGGCAGCAGCGGCCTGTTCTTCAACCTTCATTTGACCGGCATGGCGATCAGCTTTGCGATCACGGCCGGGATGCTCGGCTTCTTCATTGCCCGACTCGCTCGCGCCTTGCGTGCCAAGCAGGCCGAAGCCGAGCTCGAGCGCGTGCGCGCCCTGCGTGACGAAGGCATCCTCGCCATCGCGACGCAGGCAGCGAGCACCGCACATGAGTTGAATACGCCGCTCTCGACGATCCGTACCCTGCTCGGCGAGCTCACCCGCGAACACGCCGGCAGCGAGACCCTGAAAGCGGACTTCCAGATCCTGATCGGTCAGGCCGATCGTTGCCGCGACATCCTGCGTGAACTGGTCAAGGTCGGCAGCAACCAGTTGGCCGGCATTGTCGAATGGATCAGTGTCGGCGAGCTTTGTGCGGCGACACGCGATTCGTTCAACTTGCTGCGGCCGGAAGCGGAAGCCCGTTTCACCATCGACGATGCGGTCGGCGCGCGCCGAATCGCGGTAGTCCCGGCGTTGCACCACGCCATCGTCAACCTGCTCAACAATGCCGCCGATGCCTCACTCGCAAATGGTGATGCGCGCGTCGAGATGAGCACCCGTGCCGATCAGGACACCCTCGAAATACGGGTTCGCGACCACGGCCGGGGAATGCGTGCCGCATCCCGGCCAAATGGCGGATTCGGCTTCCAGTCAACCAAACGCAATGGCCTCGGACTGGGCCTGGCGCTGGCCAATGCAACGGCGGAACGCTTCGGCGGAACGCTCAACGCCGAGGCCGCCGACGGCGGTGGCACGTGCCAGTGTTTGCGTCTGCCACTCGCTAGGCTGGACAATCCACCCCATGAATGATGAAAAAACCGGCCGCGTGCTGCTGATCGACGACGATGAGGTCTTCGTCCATGTTCTTGGTCGCGCACTGGGCGCGCGCGGATTCGATGTGAATTCGGCAAAGGATGGAGCCGAAGCGCTGACCCGCTGCATCGATTTTCAGCCGAACTACATCGTGCTCGATCTCAAGCTCGGCAGCGAAAGCGGCCTGGCCTTGATCCCGCGCCTCAACGCGGCGCGACCCGGCGTGCGCATCCTGCTGTTGACCGGCTACGCCTCAATCGCGACCGCGGTCGAGGCGATCAAGCGCGGTGCCCACGACTACCTGGCCAAGCCGGTTGACGCCGATCAGGTGGCCCAGGCCCTGATCGGCCAGCCCGGCACAGCACATGCCTCAACCAACAATCTGCCCGATGCACCGCCCCCGCTGAAACGCCTGGAGTGGGAACACATCCAGCGCGTACTCAACGAATGCGAGGGCAACATCTCCGAAGCGGCACGCCGCCTCGGCCTGCACCGGCGTACCTTGCAACGCAAGTTGGCCAAACGACCGGTGCGTGAAACGCCCACTCGGTGAGATGCTGGGAGTGGTGAATCGGGAAAGCGGCTTCTCGCTGACTTGTGGGAGCGACTTCAGTCGCGATGCTTTCGCAACTCGTGACATCGACATCGCGACTGAAGTCGCTCCCACGTCCAACCCGACTATCCCGCTCCCGGCTTCCCTACCAACGCCTTCTGCAATTCAGGCCACACATTCTTGAGCACCCTCGGCTGCGCCGCTGCGGTCGGATGCAGGCCGTCGGGCTGCATCAGTTTGTCGTCAAGAGCAACACCGTCGAGCAAGAACGGGACCAATGGCACGTTGAATTCCGATGCCAGACCCCGATACATGTCGCGCAGGCCATCCCGGTACTGGGGTCCGTAGTTGGTCGGGATCTCCGTCCCGATCAGCAGCACCGCTGCACCGGAGTCCTTTGCCAAGCCAATGATGCGCGCGAGATTCTGTTTCGGCGTGCTCAGCGGCAGACCGCGCAGGGCGTCATTCGCACCCAGTTCGACGAGGACCAGGGCGGGTTTGTGCTCAGCCAGCAATTTTTCAATGCGGGCGAGACCACCTGACGTGGTTTCACCGCTGATCGAGGCATTGACGACATCGCGCGCCGGGCTGGATTGCCCGAGGCGCGCACGCAACAGATTGACCCAGCCGGAATCCGCCTGGATTCCATAGGCGGCGGACAGCGAATCGCCGAGCACCAGAACCGGGTGCGCGGATTCACTGGCCTGCAATGATGACGTTTGCACGGCCAGCAACAGAAACAGAAACAGGATGCGCAGCATGAAAATCGATTCCACAACGGTGCTCAGTGCCGAGAAGCTTAGCAAAGCCGTCGATGGCCCCGATGGCCGGCTGCTGATCCTCGATGAGGTCAGCCTCAGCGTCGAGCGTGGGGCGAGTCTCGCCATCGTCGGCGCATCCGGCTCGGGCAAGACCACCCTGCTTGGCCTGCTTGCAGGTCTCGATCGACCGACCAGCGGCAGCGTCACGCTCGCCGGCGAGCCCCTGGATCGCCTCGACGAGGAGGCCCGTGCGCGCGTGCGCCGTCGCTTGGTCGGCTTCGTGTTCCAGTCATTCCACTTGCTGCCCGCCTTGAATGCAGAAGAGAACGTCATGCTTCCGCTCGAACTCGAGGGCCGCCGCGATGCGCGCCAGCGCGCCGCCAGCGTGCTCGCCGATGTCGGTCTGGGCAAACGACTGCACCACTATCCGCACCAGTTGTCCGGCGGCGAGCAGCAACGCGTCGCGCTTGCCCGCGCGTTTGTCCACGGGCCGCAACTGCTGTTTGCCGACGAACCGACCGGCAATCTCGACCAGCGCACCGGTGCGGCGGTCAGCGATCTGCTGTTCGCCCTGAATCGTGAACACGCAACCACCCTGGTTCTGGTCAGCCACGATCTCGATCTCGCCGCGCGCTGCGCACGCTTGCTGCGCTTGCGCGACGGGCGGGTCGTCGAGGACGACGCATGAACCCGCTGGTCTTCGCCGCACGCAGCCTGCGGCGGGAATTCCGCCATGGTGAACTGGCGACCCTGGCTGCCGCCCTGGTTCTTGCCGTCGCCGCCTTGACTGCGGTGGGTACCCTGGCCTCGCGTGTCGAGGGGGCGATCCTCGCCTCGGCCACCGAATTGCTCGGCGGCGATCTTGGGGTCGTTGCGCGGCGCACGCCACTGCCCGAATCATTCTCTTCGAAAGCGGCCGAGCTGGGCTTGTCCAGCAGCCGCAGCGTGGAGTTTTCAAGCGTCGTCTTTGCCGGCGACAAGAGCCAGTTCAGCGAAGTGCGCTCGGTCGATGACAGTTATCCTCTGCGTGGCGCACTGCTGGTCAAGGATGCGGCTGGAATCCAGCGCAGCGCACCGGCGCCCGCATCCGGGCAGGCCTATGCGGATCGCGCCGTTCTGAATACGCTCGGGCGCAGCGTCGGCGACCACCTGCAGATTGGCGGGCGCGATCTTCAGATCATGGGCGAGATCGTCAGCGCGCCGGGTGGCCCGGTATTCCAGTTCGCCCCAACCGTGTTGATGAATACGGTGGATGCCGAGGCCAGCGGATTGCTCGGCACCGGCAGCCGGGCGAGCTTTCGCATCCTGGTGGCGGGCCCGCTGGACGCGGTCGGAGACTATGCCAGCTGGGCCAGGGCCAACCTTCCGGCGAGTGCACGCCTGATCACGGTCGCCGAGGCCCAGGCCAACTTGCGCAATTCGTTCGAGCGTGGCGAAAACTTCCTGCGCCTCGCCGCCTTGCTTGCCGCCCTGCTGGCTGGCATCGCGGTCGCGCTCGCCGCCCAGCGTTTCGCTCGCCGCAAGACCGAAGAGGTCGCGGTGCTTCGCTGTCTCGGTGCAAGCCGCAATGAAATCGTCCTTGGACTGGGTTTCGAGTTGCTCCTGCTCGCCGTACCCGCCTGCATTCTCGGCGCACTGCTTGGACTGGGCATGCAAGAAATCGCCTTTGTGTTCGCCCGTGAGTTGCTGGGCGCCACGTCGGGCACCGTCCCATTGGCCCCCGCGGGCTCGGCATTCGTGGTCGGACTGGCTGTGCTGTTCGGCTTTGCCCTGCCGCCACTGATGCGCTTGCGCGATGTCGAACCGATGCGCGTGTTCAGGCGCGACCTGCAGACACGCCTGCGCCGGTTTGATGCGTTGTATCTGCTGCCGTTTGCGGTTGGTGGCCTGCTCGTCCTGCTGGAGAGTGGGTCGACCCAGCTGGCTGGTGTCCTCGCTGCCGGCCTGGGTGCCGTCGCCGTGGCCACGTGGATTGTCACCGTCATCATGCTCAAGGGCTTGCGCGCGATTTCGCGCAGGCTTCCCGGCGCGCTGCGGTTTGGACTGGCCAACCTCAACCGGCGTCGCGGCCTGACCTTGATCCAGGTCGGTGCGCTGGCCCTCAGCCTGACCGCTCTCGATCTGCTCGCGGTGATCGGCCCTTCCCTGCTTGATCGCTGGCGTGCCGATCTTCCGCCCGACACGCCGAATTACTTCGTCCTCAACCTGCAGTCCGACCAGCGCGCGGAGTTTGACCAGCGCCTGCAGGCACTCGGCGCCGACAACCTGAGCCTGCTGCCACTGGCGGCCGGCAAGCTCGTCGCGATCAATGGCAAGAACGTACGGCCATCCGATTTCGAGCCGGATTCGCGCGCGGGCAACTTTGTCGAAGGTGAGGTGCGCGTGTCCTGGAGTGCCGATCTGCCTCCGTCCAACCGGGTCATCGATGGCCGCTGGCCGGGGGCCGAGTCAAAAGGCGCCGAAGTATCCGTCGACAAGAGCTGGATCGACCTGTTTCATCTCGGCCTTGGCGACACCATCACCCTGCGTTTCGCCGAGCAGGAGATCACCGCGACCGTGACCAGCGTGCGCGAGGTCGACTGGGATTCGTTCCGGGTCAATTTCTTCATGATGCTCGATCAGGTGCACGGAGAGAGTCTTCCCCACAGCCTGATATCGAGTTTCCATCTGCCTGCGGACAAGGCACTTTCCGACCTTTCGCGGGCGATGCCAAACCTGTCGTTGATCGACGTGAATTCGATACTCGATCGCGTGCGCGACATCATCGGCCGGGTCTCGGCGGCGGTGACCTGGGTGCTCGGCTTCAGCCTGGCCGCAGGAATTCTGGTACTGCTCGCCGCGCTCGCCGCCACTGCCGAGGAGCGTCGCTTCGAAATCGCCCTGCTGCGAACGCTCGGAGCCAACAGTGGCCAGTTGAATGCGGCGGTACTCGGAGAATTCGCCGTACTCGGCCTGCTGGCCGGGCTCGTCGCCGCGGCCGGTGCGGCCGGTACCGGCATCGCCCTCGCCCGCAACGTCTTCCGCATGGCCGAGTATGCCCCCCCTTTGCTACAACTGGGCCTGGTCGCACTTGCCTCGGCGATCATCGTCATGCTCGCTGGCCTGGCGGGGACGCGCCGAATCGCAGGGACTCCCCCGATGCTGGTACTGCGACACGGGACCTGATCCGAGCCACTCAGCCCGCTTGCGTGCCAGCGTATCCGGCGGCTATCGTGAAGGCGATGAGCACCGATGAAAAACGTCGCTTTCCACGTCTGCCAATCTTCTCGGCGGCGCTGATCACCCACGCCGGCCAGGGTTGGCTCAGCGAGGTGCGTGATCTGTCGCAAGGCGGTGCGTGCCTGGCGCGGCCGCGACACTGGACGGGCGACGAGCGACGCCGGTGCCGCATCTATTTCATCTTCGACCAGGAGACCGTGATCGCGATCGATGCCGATTGCGTGCGCAACGGTCAGAACGACCTCGGCTTCGAGTTCGACGCAGATCAGGAAACGGCCATCGAAGCCTTGATTTACGAATCCCGATTCATCGGCAAAGACGAACCGTGACCGTCAGCGGGCCGATCGGCCGTACGCCGATCAGACAGCGAACTTCACAGGTTTACGCCAAACGCTCGCGAATCGACCGTTCGCGCTGAGTCCGCACGGAGGTTCCCCGCATGTGGCGCCATATCGCACCGATCCTGCTGCTGGCGGGATCCAATGTCTTCATGACCTTCGCCTGGTACGGCCATCTGAAGTTCACCAACCGTCCGTTGCTTCTCGTGATCCTGGTCAGTTGGGGAATTGCCTTCTTCGAATACTGCCTGCAGGTTCCGGCCAACCGCATCGGTTACACGGTCTACAACCCGGCGCAATTGAAGACGATCCAGGAGATCATCACCCTGATCATCTTCATGGTGTTTTCCGTTTTCTGGCTCGGTGCCGAGATCAGGTGGAACCATCTGGTCGGCTTCGCCCTGATCGTCGTTGCGGCGTTTTTCATCTTTCTCGATTAGAAAAGCAGCGCTCAGATCGACTGCTGGCGACGCTGTTGCCATGCCTTCAGCGGGGCAAGCAGCCAGAAGTGCGTCCAGATGCCGCACCAGACGAGGCCGCGCAAAACGGGATTTTGCGCCGCAGGATCGAACTTGCGGAAGTATCGCCACATGCCGAGATGCTTGTGCCGGGCGACGAACAACGCACGCCGATGGCTTGAACTGCCTTGCTCGTGGACAACGACAATGGAATCCGCATAACAGACCTCGAATCCCGCATCGCGCACCCGTCGGCACAGATCCAGATCCTCGCAGTGCAGGAAGTAACCCTCGTCGAACCCACCGATCGCCGCAAACACGTCACGGCGCATGAACAGGCACGCCCCCGATACGGCATCGACGTGCTCAGTTTCAGGGGCTTGTGGCAAATCGGGCATATCGATCCCGGCCAGCGATGGCCAGCGGCGCTCCAGCCGCGCCAGGCCAGACAGGCTCATGAGCACTCGCAGCAAAGTTGGATCACGTCGACGATTCGCGTTGGCACGGTGTCCATGCTTGTCGACGATATGGGCGCCGATGATGCCAGCCCGTGCCTGCGATCGTGCGATCGAACAAAGATTTTCGATCGTGTCGGAGTCGACCAGACAATCCGGATTGAGCACGAGCAGCCATTCGCCTTCGCTTGCTGAGGCAGCCTGGTTGGCCGCAGGGCCAAAACCGACATTCTCGACATTGCGCTGGATATGCAATCGCGAGTCCGTGCCATGAAGGCGTTCAATCTCGGCAAGCTGCCCATCGCTCGATGCATTGTCGACCACGGTCAGTTCAAGCGGAGCCTTCGAACCCAATACGTTGTTCACACATCGCAGACTGATCGGCCCGCTATTGGCGGTCACCACGATCACGCTGGTCAGGCCGGGAACGGTCGAAGCGGACAACACGCTCGGCCTCAGAATCCGCTGATCAGTCGATCACCCTGTTCGCGTGCGACGTTCCACACGACCGGCCAGTCATGCCAGGCCTGGGCCATGTCGATCAGCTCGGCACGTGCTGCGCCGGCACAGGCCTTGGCGTCGAACGCTTCCGGCCAGTCGGCCAGTCTCGGCGCGCCTTGCTTGAGCAGCGCATTGCCATTGTTGCGCACGATGGCACGCACATCCGCCTGCCAGTAAACCGGCGCTTCGTTGGCCAGCAATTCGAACTGGTTCTGCAGGCGCTCGACGACATCGGCACGCACAAACCCGAGGTATTCGCTCAATGAGGAAATCAGGGTCGCGTCATCGGCGGCGGCAAGATCCGCGGTCAAGGCGCTGAGCAGTTCCAGTCGACGTCCTGCACCGGCCGCCTTGGCCGAGCCGATTTGATTGCTCGCGTAGTCGCGCAGGAAGTGATTGAAGCGTGGCGTGTGCGCGGCCATGGTCACCTGCGAACGTTGGCGGTCGGCTTCCTGGGCATGGCCCATCGCCGTCGGCAGATGGACGACCAGCGAACCCGGATGACAAAACTGGGTTGCGGCACTGGCCAAACCGTCTTCACCGCGCCCATCCGGATTCGTGCACGGCAGCATCTCGCGATTGTCGAACAGGAACGGCGTGAAGTAGGCCTGGGTGGCCGGCTTCGCGCGCAAGCTTCCATACCAGAGGCTCTGCGCCTCGATGTTGCGCAGGTAGGATTCGCGATCGGCCCAGAATTCCGCGCGGCTGTCGGCATCCAGGTGATAGAGCCAGAGCGCGCTCTCGGCACCGGAGCTTCCGCTGGTTCCGTTCAATGTGTACAAGACGCGGGCATCGCCGCGCAGATGCTCGAGCCGGCCGAGATTGATTCCGCGAAGGCTGTCGCGGCTCAGGCGATACCCTTCCCGGGTCACGGCCGCGCCGAGGCGGTCGCCGCAAATCTGCAGGTGGGCTTCGAATGGATCCTGCGTCTCCTCCTCGCCCGCCACGAGGGCGTCCTCAAGACGGCGGTAGAAGCGTGCGGAGGCGGCGACCGCGGGATTCGGCTCAAGCCCGGGCCGGACGTCGGCATGGCGATGCAAGGGCAGCCGGAAGTCCTCATCAAGCATCGCGAACATGCGACCTGCCGACAGCAGCAAGGCCAGGTTCCATGATCGCCCGCCACCACCGCGGCGGGTGCGCGGTCCACGATCGAGCAGCCACTCCAGGCTCGATGTGGCCTGCGGCACGGCTTTGCCGAGCCGCTGGCGCAACTTCACCCTCTCGACCGGGCCGATATAGCTGACCGGGTTGCCGACTGCGCGGGCGAATTCGCGCAGCAGATCACGATTGGTGTCGCGGTTGCTTTCCTCGGTGGAGTCATCCAGCAGGACGATGTTGCGGGCAACGCGGAAGCGACGCTCGTAGTTGGCCAGCGAATCGAGCAAAAGGCGAAGTTGCTGCGGCCGGTCACAGGCACGAATGTAGACGGCATGAAGGCTGCGCGGTTGTGCTTCCGGCTCGCGTTCAAGACGCGCAAGATAGTCGGAGTCGGCCACCAGCAAGCCTGTCGAGGCGAGGCCTTCAAGCCCCTTGCGGATCCGCTCGTGTTGGGTCAGGCCGGGAACCACCGACGCCACGCGCGCGACATGCTCCTCGATCGTGCGGAATTCCCGGCATTGATCGAGCGTCTGCAGAACATGGTGGCTGAGCACATGGCGCTCACCGGAATCCTTGGCTATGAACGCGTACTCGTCGCTCGACAGAGGCGCAATCATGGCGTCGATCGCGGCGTAACGCGGCGCGTCATGCGCAGCGCGCGGACTCTGGGCAGCGAAGTTCATGTTGCCGTAGTTGATCTGGAACTCGGGGGTTGTATTCATCAGCTTGCCGGTTTCGTCAGCGACGCAGCCAGCATGGGCAACGTGATGACGTCGTGATCTATGTGGTTTTGCGCAGCCGATCGATTTCGGCCTCGAGTTCGGCGATACGTGCGCCAGCGCTCATGTTTCTGCGTACTTCGCCATTGTAATGCGTATAGACCGATTCTTCGCGGTCACCGAAACTGGACATGCTCGGGAGTCCGGCCGGAAGCGGCTTGCTTGAACATACGGCGACGAAATACAGGGGTGCGTAGTCGAAACCCGACGATATTGCTCCTTCTGCGCTGACCGTCTGTGCGACCCCGCCATTGCCGGAGCCGTCCAGAGTCCACAATACCGACTGAAACAGCAGCTTCTGCCCATACAGACGGACTGCACCGAAATGCGGGCGGAGCAGATCCAGCAGCTCCTCGCGGTAGAGCTCGCGCACATGGTGCTCGTTGCGGAAACCGGCAACGTCGCTGTAGGTGTGCTTGTCGGGCGAG
This sequence comes from Lysobacterales bacterium, assembly GCA_016721015.1. Taxonomy (GTDB): domain Bacteria; phylum Pseudomonadota; class Gammaproteobacteria; order Xanthomonadales; family Rhodanobacteraceae; genus Dokdonella. Next base: position 198,579 of record JADKJL010000011.1, on the reverse strand, counting down.
GAGATCAGCAGGATCCCGTCTTCGGCAAGCACGCGAGCAAAGCCGGCCACCAGTTGCTCCTGGGCATGCAGATGCTCAAGTGTCTCGAACGAGACGATGATGTCGAAGCTGTTGTCGGGAAACTCGAGCTGCGCCGCGTCACCGGTGAGAAACTCCAGATTGCGGCGGTCGCCATAGCGATTCCGCGCATGGCTGGTCGCCTCGCTAGAAATATCGATGCCGGTGACATGTCCGGCAACCCCGGCGAGCAAATTCGAACCATAGCCCTCGCCGCATGCCGCATCGAGAACACGCTTGCCCCGGGCCAGATCAAGCGCAAACGCATAGCGATGCCAATGCTCGTACCAGATTTCGCGCACGCACTCCGGAGTGAAGCGCTCACCCGTGAATTCCAGCGCGGTGCTCTTGTCAGTCAACTTGACCTCCGGCGGAATGATTCCAGCGATGCGCCAGCCGCACCAGTCCGAACTCGCGGGATTCTCCGCGAATCGTCAGCCCTCGCTCGAGCGTATCGAACAGACGCAAGCCTTCGGTATCCATCGTGTGGACGCGAACCTGGTAGCTGCCTGGCAACAAGCTGAGTCCGACGAACTCGATTTCAACCCTGTAGTCGTGGTCCGAAAGTCTCTGCACGCTGACCTCGTCCATGTCGGTACTGACCCCGTACACCGGCGTGCCGTCAGCGCGGACGATCCCGAACATCGCGACAGGCACCCTGCCGTCGCGCGACCGAATGCGCGATTTCATCAGCAGCGTGCCACCGAACTCGAGCATCGTGGACTGGTTTCCGCCGCTGCCATTGATTTCCAGATCGACGATTTCGAACTCGACCCCGAAGCGCTGGGCCGGACGTTGCTCGCTGGCAGCCTGTTTGCGCTCATGCCATGCCAGGTAGGCCTGGCTGACATCAAACACATCGCCAAACTGCATCAGCCGGCCTTGATCAAGCCACAAGGCGTGTCGGCACAGCTTCTGGGCGTGATACATGCTGTGGGTGACCAGCAGCAGGGTTCCGCCTTGTTCAAGGTAGTCCTCCATCCAGCGGATGCACTTTTTCTGGAAGGATTCATCGCCGACCGCGAGCACCTCATCGGTAATCAGCAGATCGGGCTTCAAGGAGGCGATGATCGCAAAACCCAGTCGCACGACCATGCCCGAGGAATAGTGCTTGACCGGCTCATCGATATAATTGCCGATGTCGGCGAATTCGATGATCTGCTGCAGGCGCGATGCGAGCTCGTCGCGGCTCAGGCCGTGCAGCGCGGCCGCCATTTCGATATTGTCGCGACCGCTGTATTCGGGATGGAATCCGGCGCCGAGTTCAAGCAAGGCGCCGACGCTCCCAAATACCTCGACTTTGCCTCGGGTCGGAGTCAGCACGCCGGTTATCAGCTTCAGCAGGGTCGATTTCCCGGCTCCGTTCTGGCCGATGATCGCGATCGACTCGCCGCGCCGGACGCTGAGGTCAATATCCCTGACCACGTATTGCGCGTCGGCATCCTGGCGACCCAGCAACAGTCGCCCCAACGAGCGCATGCGATCAGCCGCCAGATGCGCGCGCGGGTAGGCCTTGCTGACACCGACCGCCGAGATCAGCAAGTTGCTCACAGGAAGTCCTCGAAATGTGAATCAAGGCGCCGGAACAGCCAATGTCCGAGAGCGAGGGTCAGGATTGCCACCGGGATCGCGATCATCAGCCCGTGCCACGGAAACGCCCCGTAACCAAGCAACAGATTGCGCATGCCCTCGACGTAGAACGTGAAAGGGTTGAGATCGAGCAGGATCTGGAAACGATCCGGCAAATTCGTCCGATCGTAGAAGATCGGCGCAGCAAACATCATCAGGGTAAGCAACTGCCCGACTATCTGGACCAGATCGCGGACGAAGACCTGCAATGCCGCCAAGGTCAGGCAAATCCCGAGAGCGTAAGCAAACAGTGGTACATACAGGAGCAGTGCCAGGGGCACCTTTGCGATCGCGATGCCCTGGCCCGCGATCGCAAGCACCACCAGAATGGCCAGGAAGCCGGCCCCATGCAGCACGAAGCTCGCGGCGCAAGGCGCAAGCACGAGAATCTGCCGAGGAAGCGCAACCTTGCCGATCAGTGCGGAATTGTCCTGGATGGCGGTTGTCGAGCGGACGATGGCTTCCGAAAATGCAATCCAAGGCCACATCGCGACCACCAGGAAAGGAACATACCCCGGCGCAGCCGCCCCGGGAACGCGCGCCTTGAATATCTGCACGAACACGAAGGCGTAGATCGCAAGCTGCAGCAGGGGCTGCAGCAACGCCCAGCCGAAACCGGTGAAACTGCCCCGATAGCGCTCTTTCAGCTCGCGCCGGATGAAGTGCACGGCCAGCATTATTCGACTCATTGCAAACGGCCCCCAATGACCCGCCCTGAACGGAGAACCCATCCGACCTTCGAGCGCGGACCCAAGAGCTCCTTCATGTCTGCTGCCTGAAAGCGGCAACCAGATCCCTTTCACCCCGCGAACGCTGTTGCCTGTCGCGGGATCGCACCGGTGGTTGGCCGGCGTGCGATCCCCGATTAACCCAAGCGATGCCCGGCGCGCTACTTTGAATCAGGCTTGGATCCGGCAGCGGAATCCTGTGGCAGATATCGGGTTCTCAACGACGCGACAATTTCGGGTTCGGCCTTCAGCTCAAGCCCCTTGAGTTCGTCGATATATTGCTTCGTGCGGGCATCTCGCATGGAGTTGGTCAACTCGGTGACGATGCGCTCCTTGACCTGGGCGAAGCTGCGTTTACTGGCCGGGACGCGATCGATCAACTTGACGATGTGGTAGCCGAACGGGGTCTTGATCAATGGGGAAATTTCTCCCTTTTCCGTCAAACCCTTGACTCCCGTGATGAATTCGGGAACCAGTTCCTCGGATTCTCCGTCCGCAATCAGGCCTTCGTTGGACTCCTTCGAGTGATCGTCGGAGTATTTTTTGACAAGCTCGATGAAATCCGCGCCCGCGACAGCCTGGTCTCGCACTGTCTTGGCGAGGGCGGCCGCCTCGGCATCACTGCGGGTCTTGGTGTCGATCAGGATATGCCGCACTTCAGTTCGTCCCGGGATCGAATACGCGTCAGGGTTGACGTCATAACGCTCCTTCGCCAGCTGATCCACGTCGCCAAGCGGCATGTCCGCCCGCAGTGCGAGAGCAAATTGATCTGTGAGAAGACGGTCGCTTTGCTGATCAACGGCCCTGCGGAACGCGGGATCCTGATCAAGCTTCTTGGTACGCGCCTCGTTGGCCATCTGTCGATTGATCAGCAAACGGTCAATCAATTCCTCGATGCGCTTGGGGCTATTCATGAAGTTTGCGCGCTGCGCTGGCGCCAGACCGATCAACGCCGCGTCGAAATCCAGCATCGTAACCGTCGCAGTGCCACGCGTCGCGACCACGGTGGATTCGGGATAGGGTGATTCGGCCCACGAGGGGCTTACCGAGAATACGGACACTAGCAGGAGCGCGAGGCACCTTTGAGTTGGACTTGTCTTCAGCACAGCGCTGAACCTCCTGTTGGGGATTTGGAAATCAAATGCCGCGAAGTCGCAAAAGCGGTCTATCGCGCTAATCGACCGGGTGCGCGAACGCGCGCCATGGTCAGACATTGCGTTGCAACGATAGTTGCGTATCTCAGTTCACGGACGGTCAATACGGATTGGCCAGAAGGGATTCCGGATTGGTTCGACGAGCGTGAACCGTACAGCGCCACAATTCCTCAAACCGGCCGAACCATCTGACGGAAAGCTGGAACTCCTAACGCGAGGAGCCACGCCCTGTCAGAGCGCGGCCCCAATCCCGCAATTCGGAATCCAGGTCAGACGATGTCAGTAATTGTGACCATTTCGAATCTGGAACGTACAACCGGAACTGGTACAGTTTGACTGGCTTGGGTTGGCGCGCGGCGCGTGAATCAGGTTCAGGTAGTAGGTTTTTCCTGGGACGAGATTGCATGACAGGCCTGTTCCCGCCACCTTCCAGGTGATGTCCTGGAATTCACCCTCACCAACGCACGTGCTGCCCGGCAACGGGAAATTGGCGTCGTTGTCGAACTGGCCCGGACACGGAGCGATGGCCACGTTCAGGCCTATGTTCTGCTGCGATGTCATGTGGAAATAACCGGTTCTTTGATTCCAGGTTGCGTCTAAAGGCGCCCGGAATTGCAGGGAAATGTATTTGTCACGGTCGATCTTTGAACTCAAGGTGCTCTTGTTGGTTCCGGGGAAACCATAACCAACGGTATCGCCGCTGCCAGCCGGAAAGGTATTCGAGCTGAAACCGAATATCGAAGTGTAGGCTGGATCGACATAGGTTCCTGGCAGGGTTCCATTGGTCACGGTGACCGAGGACTGGCGCATGGCAGGCGTCAAACCCTTCGGGTCGGCAAGTTCAGATACGCTCTGGCAGTAGTTCGCCGGTGGAGCTGTGCCGTGCAAGACGGTCACGGCAGGCGTCGACTGGATATTCGCTCGCACGCTGCTCAGGTTTACATTGGTTTGATCCTGATAGGTGCATTTCGCCTTGAAGGTGATGTTCCCGTCAAGCGTTGACGACGTGTTCTGCACATCGACCGAACGCGTCACCGTGGCGCCGCAACTGTTCGTGCACAAATTGGCAGTCCAGCCAGTCGGCAATACATTGCTCCCGATAAAGCCATCGGGGACGCAGGTGACCCCTGCGGTAATGGCGCTGAGTCCCGTATTGAGCTGGACATTCACCGTGCCCTGTCCCGTGGTGCCGCCACCTACCGTGGTTTGTCCGTTGATGCTCAGCGAGGCGCCGTTGGCGATCGAGCTCACGGTCAGGGGGTAGCAGCTGAAATCAGCGCTCAAATCGATCGACACATTGCCGCTGACCGGATCGATATTGAGCATCGACCCTGTCAACGAGCACTGTGGTACCGAAAATCGTTTGACCGCCACCTGAAAATCGGCTGCGTTGGAAATAGTCGGCGAACTCAGCAATGCGCACATTGCGAAAGCAGCAGCAACGCTCGAAATGAAGCCATTCTTGTCTATTTGCACGGATCAAATCTCTCGGATCGCGACGGGATGCAGTGAAGCATAGCCCCTGAGACCTTAAAAAAAAAGAAAGCCCCGCATAAGCGGGGCTTTCTGGTCACTGAAAAGCTGACCCTAGATGAAACTTACGAGCAAGCCAAGGTGTTGGCAGCGCAGCTGCGCGAACCCTTGTGGTGCCACAGGCCCGCATAGTTGGCCAACTTGCCAGGAGCCGCGTTGGCGTTGACGAAGTTGCTGATGGCGAAGCCGGTAGCCGGCAGGCCGTCAAACACTTCGCCTTCGGTCGACGGCGACATCTGGTGCGTCTCGGTCGTCGGGTTCAGAGCGATGCGCATCCAGCCGTTGTTGAGGAAGTCCGCACGGACGTCAACGTTGGAAGCGAGCTGCGAGCCGAGAACCGGCGAGGTGCGGTTGGCGGTGAAAGCTTCGGCCGTCTGGAACGAGATGACCTGGGCTTCGTAACGCAGAACCGGCACTGTCGAGTCGCCCGGATTGCACGGCGAGAAGCAAACGCCGCAGTTCGGGTTGTCGGCATCGGAACCGGTACAGGCGCTCGGATTGCCTTCTTCACGATCGTACGGGAACAGACCAACCTGAACCTTGGATTCGCCGCTGCCCGCGCCGGTGTAGGCCTTGAACACTTCGACGAACGGAGCCAGAGCCGGCGGTGCCTTGTCGACATAGAAGCGCTTGGTCGGGAAAGTGACAACCCAATCGGTCGTCGCAGTCGCACCACCACCGAGGACGTATTCGTTGAAGATGTTGTCCTGGGCGAACAGCGCGCTGACGGCGTCGATCTTGCGGCTCGGTGCGACACCATAGGTAGCCTGGATCAAGCTACCATTGTTGAACACGAACGCGGTTGCAGTCGGATCGGAGCCGCCGATGCTGGCCAGCGACGGATCCGTGTTGCCCGGAGGGGCATGCAGATTGTCAAGACGGTTGATGATGAAGCCATCGATCGCGTCGGCGCTATAGCCGGCGCTGACGCCGTTAGCAACGTCAATCAGCATGGCCGAACCGAACAGGCCGCCGGTGGGGGCGCGGATGTCGGTGTTGGCGTCCTGAATCCAGTAACCCGGGGGCTGTGCAACCCATGCACCAACGATGCGACCGCAGTTTGCGGGCACGCCAGAGACGTGGGTGATATCCGACAGCGACGTCTTGATGTCGTCAACCACGGTACCCATTTCGATGATCTCGAAATGACCTTCGCGGGTACGCTCGAGGCCAGCCGGGCCACCATCATTATTGGCACCGGTGAACAAGGCGTTGGTGAACGGCAGGAAGCTGCGGCCATCCGGCAACTGCTGCAGCGGCGGCAGGGTCGAACCCTTGATGCGCGGAACCGTGCACGAGTTGTCGTCGGTCAGCAGGTTGGCCTGCGGCTGGTCCGGGAGCTTGAACAGGTTGGCTGTCCAAACGTCGTACGGCGACAGATAGACGTGGAAGTCGCGGACTTCACGGCTGTTGTAGCCCTCGACAAAACGAACCTTGATCGCCTTGCCCTGGTCGGTCGTATTGACCACCGAGAACAAGGTTTGCAGGTTGTCACCGGCGCCATTCGAATTGACGGTGTAATACGGGTAGATAAGAACTTGACCCAAACCATCTGGGTTCAGATTAACTGCGCTCGCGAGATTCGCGATGCCCACCGTACCGGCGATACCGGCGACGACGGCGGTCGTCAAGCTATTTCGCTTCATTACAGACACTCCTAAATTGACCACAGGGCTTTTGCTTACAGCTAACGTCTGTCCAACAGCAGTTTTGTCCCGCTTTTCACAGGGCAGGGTTAGGCAACAGCGAACCAATCGTACGGCAAGGCTCTGAATGGTGCAATCCCTTACGGACAATCCATGATTGTCCGCCTCCCCTGCTACCTGCCGGGATAGATCCAGCGGGCGGCAAGCCTTGCAGGCTCGCGCTTGCCGGCACTATACCCGCATCTCTCAGTTGCGACCAGCCGGGGCGTTGGCTTCCGGCAGGAAATACCACTTTCCGTGGCTGCGGATCCAGGTTTCCGTGACGAATCCCACAGTTGAAACCATATTGCTGACCCCGGGCAACTTGACGCCGGCGTCCACCTGAAGGTCGATCACGCATACGTCCGGCTTGTCGCAAACCTCCCGATACGGCAGTACCTTCTTCCATTGGACCGGGCGTTCGTTCATTTCCCTGGCGTATTCATCGCGTTTCTTGGTCGCGCGGAAACCCGGGCTCAAATAGTCATAGGCCTGCTCGGCCTTGCGCGCAATCAGCAGCTTCCAGCGCTCCAGGGCGCGATCTTCCGCCGCCTTGTTCGGCACGGCCCCGACCGCGGATTTCGTGGAATCAGCCGGCGCCTTGTCGGGTTTGGCGGAATCGGCAGCACAACCGGCCATGAGCGCGCTAGCTGCAATCAAAATCGCCAACAGGGGTGTGGATACTCGTTTCACAGTTTGACTCCTTAGTGTTTCGGTTTTTCAGCCACGGTGGCAGCGCGCACCGGCTCGCCGCGCAATGGATCCAGGTTCTGGAACTGGCGCTTGTAGTCCTCGGTGATTTCGCGAGCCTCATCGGAATTACTGACGACCTGCGGGGTTATCAGCACGATCAATTCGGTGCGCTGCTTGCCTTTCTTGGTGTACCCGAACAATTTCCCGAGAACCGGAATCTTGCTCAAGCCCGGCACGCCATCTTCCGAGGTCTGGTCATCTTCGGAAATCAATCCACCGAGCAGGATCGTCTGGCCGCTCTGTACGGCGATGCTGGTATCCAGGGTGCGCGTGTTGATCGGCGGATTTTCATTGGCGGCCGCCGGCCCGGGCTTGCTGACCTCTTGCGAGACCTCCATGTAGACCAGACCACCGGGATTGACCCGTGGCTTGACCTGCAAGATCACGCCCGTGTCGAGATAGGTGGTCTGCCCAATGCCGGTGTTGGTTGTCGAGGTTCCATTGTTTTGCAGACTGCCGACGCCGATGATGCTCTGGGTCTGCACCGGAATTCGGGTACCCACGTTGATCTGCGCCTCCTGATTGTTCATCACCATCAGCGATGGCGCAGACAGGATTTTGGCCTGTCCACTGCTTTGCAGCGCACTCAGAGCAACCTGAAACTTGCTGTTGAGGTAGGAAGCGAACAGGTTCGATCCGGCGGCTACAGGACTGGTTCCGGCGCCCAGCAGGCTGCGCTGGCGATCCGTCACATTCGGATATGCCACGCCTTGTGGGTTGACGTATTCGGCACCGTAACCCTCGCCAGTCAAGCCGGCAAACCACCACTTAACGCCGAACTTGAGATCGCCAGAAAGGGTCACCTCGAGGATCTTGGTTTCGATATGCACCTGCAACGGAGCAATGTCGAGTTTGCGGATCGCCGCCTGCATTGAATCCCATTCGCTCGGTGTGGCCATGATCAGGAGCTGATTGCTTTCCTCGACCGCGGTGATACGGATGTCGGAATCGCCATTGCCGCCCGCCGCACCGGTGGCGGCGCCGGATTTGGGCTGACTGCTTGAGCGGTTGCCGAATCGACTCGAACGCCCGGAACCCGAGCGACCGCCGCTCGCTCCTGACGCTGTCGCTGTCGCCGCACCGGCGCTACCAATTGTCGCAGCGGCAAGTCCCGGTGCCACCGCGCCCGAGGTATCGGTTCGGCGTGAACCTCCGCCGCTGGAACTGCCGAGGAAGATCTGGCTCAGGTAATCCGCGAGGTCGACCGACTTGATGTTCTTCACATCGTAGACAAAAAGCTGGGTGGAACTCTCGTCGCCCGCGCGATCAAGCCTGTGCAACCATTCTTCTGCCTGGCGCAGGTATTCCGGCTGCGCCGTGATCGCAATGATCGCGTTCGAGCGTTCGATCGGAATGAAACGGAACATGCCGGCGAGCGGTGACTCGCCAGTCGCCCCGAAGACCTTTTCAAGTTCGGGCAGCAAGGTGCCGACCTCGACCCGCTGCAAGGTGAATACGCCGACCGACATGCCCTTGAGCCAGTCGACATCGAACACGTCGATGGTCTGCGCGTAATTGGTCAATTCCGACGCCGTGCCGGCGAGCACGAGCATGCTGCGGGAAGTATCGATATTGATGAACGCGTCGGCCTTGGCGTAGGGCTTGAGCAGCTTGGCCATCTCGGTTGGCGAGATGTAGCGCAACGGGAAGACGCGCACCTCGTAGCCATTGGCCAGATTCGGAGCGCCGATCTTCGGCGTCAGGTTGCCCGGCAAGGCATCCTTGATCTGCAGCACCGTATAACGTCCGTCCTTGTAGACCAGCGTGTTGCCGGTCCATGACAGCAGCATTTCGAGCACCGACATCGCCTGATCAGCCCGAATCGGCTTGGCGGTCGAGAACGAAACGTTACCGCCGACATTGGGTGCAATCGTATAGTTTTCCTGGAGCAGATCGCCCAGGATCGCCTTGACCACCGACTGGATCGGGTTGTTCTCGAAATTGAAATCGACCTGCCCTTCGCCCTTGGTCACCGGCACGACTCGACGGGCGGCCGCCTCGTCGATGAACTTGCCGGTGCCCAGTTGGATTTCGGGCTTCGGCGGCTCAAAGGATTTCTCTTCGCTGGTACCCACGTCGATGCCCGATGACTTCGGCAGTTTGTCGGCAACGGGCTTCTCGCTGCTGGCCAAAGTCTCGGTCGTCAGGGGTGCGGTGTCGCTGACATACGACGATTGTTCATTCTTCGTCGGCGCGCTCGAGCAACCTGCCAGGAACGTGAATGCCAGAGCGACCGAGATATTGATGATTCTTGAAAGCACTTGGATCACTCCGTCAATTCTTTTGCCCAGTGGGCGAGTTGCCTCGCTGCGAACGCAGGCGCTCGGCTTCTTCACGCATTTGTCGGCGTCGTTCCTCGATGCGCTTGGCCAGATCCGACTCCGCCGGATTGTCTGACTTCTGCCCGGCCCCAACCGGCGGGAGCACCGTGCCGACCGGCGGCCTGGCCATCGGCGGCTTGGCAGGTGTTGCCGCGGCCGTCAGTTCGATTTCGGCCTTTTCATCGTTTGCATTCTTGAACGTGGCCAGACGAGGCTCGACCGATTCGAGAATCCAGCCAGCCTGATCGCCACTCAGGGGCATTCCGACCTTCAGCGCGAGTGATTCGTTCCGCATGTTGTCCCGCACCATCGCGATACGCAACTCAGACCGCGTTTCGCTCTTGCGCACGATGATCACGCCGGTAAGCGTGACATTCAACGGTACCGGAGGCGGCTCCTCGGCTCCGGGCGTATCCTCGCTCAGCGGGGTCGGCTTGCGATCCTCATTGAACAAGGGGCGACTCTCGACTTCCGCAAAACTCGACATAGCCGGAATCTTGAGCGGCGTCTGATCGACTTCCGCCGAGAGCGAAGGGTCGTTCGAAGGATCAGCTGGCAGCCAGCCATAACCGCGGCCATAGCCCGCAAGCTGGATCAAGGCAATCAGTACCAGCAGGCCGCAGATTGCGGCCAGCACCAGGGTCACCATGCGCGCGGTTCTGATATCCATGCTCAGGGCGCCTCGGCCGGCTTGCCCGGCTGGCGCAGATAACCCGACAGGTTGAAGCGCACATCGAGTGGGCTGGCCACGCGCTTGGCCCCCGGCGGCACATAGGTCTGCTGCTTGTAGATCATCAATTGATCGACGAAAAGATAGGGCTTGCCGTTTTCCAGGTCATACAGGATGGCGGCCAGCGATTCGAGGTCGCAGCGCAGGCGCGCCTGCACGATGACCTTCATGTACAGCTCGTCCTGTCCGCCGGTAAAAGGCGAAGTGTTGACCACCGAACAGCGTTTGGGATCGGATTGATCGGTCTGCGATTGGCGCAGGCGCGTGATCAGGCCGGCCGACGCCGCATTCGCGTCAGCCTCGGCCAGAAAGGCCTGGTTGCCCTGCTCATAGGCGCGCACTTCTGCCAGCTTCTTCTCGATCGCCGGACGCTCGCTGATGACTCGCGCGTAACGCTGTTGCTGTTCGCGCAGATCGCCCATCTGGTTGTAGTAATCCAGATGCGGCGAGACGAACCACCAATGCACGCCAAACAGGTAGATCGAAAGGACGACGATCAGAAGCAGGATCACGGCCAGCGGCCGACCATCTTTCGGGCGCAGCTCAAGGCGAGCCATTGGCGGCCTCCTTGTCTTTGCCCTTGGCCTTTTCCGCACCCTTCACATCTGGATTCTTGGCATCTTCTGCGGTGGGAGCGGGTCGCTTTGCATGGACAACGACCTGGTCGGCTGGCACGCCTTTCGGGTCGGCGACGATGGTGAAACGATCCTTGCCGGTGCGCGGATCCGGCTGGATCTGCCCTTCGAGTTTCGGATTGGCCAGAAACGGCGAGGCAGTCAGCACGCTGATCAATCCGGCCGCGTTTTTCGCTTGTCCCTGCAACTGGATCTGGTTGTTTTCGATACTGAGTCGCTCGAGGTAGGTGTCATCGTCGAGCCGATAGGCAAGATCATCGAGCAGGGCAATAAGCAACGGCCCCTGGCGCTTTTTCTCGGCGAGGAAGTTGGCGCCATTGATCGAATCCTGCAGGGTCTTCTTGAGCTCAAGTACCTGACGCGCAGCAGCCGCCGCCTTTTCGACCTCACCCTGCATGGTCTCGACCCCAATCGCCCGGTTGTGCAGTGACTCGGACATGTTGAAGACGAGCAGGATCACGATCAGCGCAGCAAGACCGAGGTTGAGCGGCAGGCGCATGTCGCGACGACGCGCGCGACGCTCGAGCGGGAGCAAGTTGATGCCACGGCGTGATCCAGCGACTCCTTCACCGCGCACGTCAATGCCATCGAATTCGGCCGCACCACCGGCGATCGCGCCCAGTTGCGGATCGAGCAAGGTGCGCGGCAGTACCGTGAGCTCGACGCGCAGGCTTCGGCTGACCGGATCTCGCGCGAGAATGCGGCTATCAAAATAGACCTGGTCGGCCTTGAATGGCGTTTGCCGATCCATTTCGAAGGTAAGCACCTGGCGCAGGTTGTCCTCGGCCGCGGCAGGCAGGGTCAGCTCGCGCGTCAACGCACGCGATTCGGGTACACAAAGGATGGTGCGCAGGCCAGGATTCTCGATGCGCGCCCGAATCGCCCTGAATTCGGCCGCCTGTTCCTCGGCGGTGGCGGTTGCCGCAATCCGGCCGAACTCGGAAACCGCCTTCTCGCGTTCGCGCAGCACCAGAATCGTGTCGCCCGCCGACTCCAGCAACAAGGCTTCGGAATTGCCGCTGAAGAACCTTCTCCAGCGCAGCGGAAGACAGGCAAGCAACTCCGATCCCCACCACGAGAAAAACCGTGGCAGCGGGGTCTTGGCAAGGCGCGTCCGCAGACGGGCCAGTTGTCTGTCCAGGGCTTCTTTCACGATGATTTACGCGTTCTCACCATCACGCCAGCGGAGCACCACGAAGGGCCGCCCCGCCGAGTTCATCCCGCCCATGCGGATGGTCGCATCGAGCACGGTGCTGGCCCCATTCGGGAGCTTGGCATGGGATTTGACACTATACGTGAGGCCTCCACCGTCCGCCATGAGCGGCGATCCATCCGGCAATAGCAGGCTGGATCCACCCTGATTCAGCATTCCAGGGCCCAGTTGCTGGCGCTCCTGGATCAATTGCCGGGCCATATCCGCAGTCATTCCCGGAATTGCCATCATCGCCTCCATCGGCGCATAGGCGGCACTCGGCGTGCTGCGGCCGGAGAACATCGTGATCGCCGGCTCGATTTTCGAATAGATCTCGTAGTTCATGCCGAACACCTGCTGGATTTCGGACAGCGTCTCGAATGGCGCATTGCGCGGACTGTAGGCCAGCCCTGCGGCACGATAATCGGCACGTTCGGCGCCATGCAGGGAAGTCAGGTCGTCCGGATCACGCCAATCCTGAATCGCATCGGCCAGTTCCTCGGCTTGCGGCTCCTCGATACCGGCCCCAACGAACAGGTTCTTCAGGGAAACCGGATCGGCGGCATTGATGTCGATCTTGCCGGAGTCATCGGTGATCGAGACTTCAACTTCGACCTCATCGAAAACAATCGAATACGGTCGCCCATCGGCGACCCACTTCTGGCTCGGATCGGACTTGCTAAGCCCGTAGACAGCGAGATTGATGCCGGCCTCGGCCGCATAGCGCGCCGTCGTCGTGTCGAACAAGTGCCGCGACTGCATGCTCTCGGTGCGCGCGACGAGGGCGAAACTGCCGAGCAAGACCGACAGCATCGCGATGACCCACATGACGAGCACGAAGGCAACACCGCGTTGTCTGCTTGCTGGCCGCAAGCATGAGTTTGCGCCGCTGGCGAAATATCGTTTCATCGGGTTGAACTGGCCCCGCCGTTCGGTGGCAGGGCCATTCCTTCCTTGGGCAGAATATCGTCGAAGCGCACGGTATTCGATTGCCGCGCGGCACCGACATCGAGCATCAGCGGTATCTCCATGTCCGGCCAGCCGACCAGAGCCTCCTTGCGCATCTTCAGTTTGATGCGAATCATCACCGGGGTGATGCTCGGCTTGTCCCAGTCGTCCGACCAATCCTCAAGCTCGCCCTGATCGTCGAGTTTTCGATACTCGAATTTGCCGCTTTCGATTTGATCCATCAGGATCACCGGCTCGCTGTCAGCCTTGTTCAATTTGTCCTTGTCGAAGCCGTTCAACATCCAGTGTTTGAACAGCAATTGCCGACCATTGCGCGAGTTGCTCAGCTCGAGCGTCTGCACGTAGGCGCCGCCGTTTGACAGATAGCCCGGCATCGGCGCAACAAAGCGCATCAAATCGCTCTTGCCCTCGAACGTGAGGTTTTCGCCGGTGCCGCGCTCCTGGCCAAATGGCAACGGCAGGATTCGACTGACTTGATGGCGGATGAATTCCTGGGCGACGCGCAGGCGATTGGTTCGATCCATCAGGTTTTCACCAATGTGCATGCCCTTGACCGCTGAACGGATGCCGCCAAAAGCCGCCGCGAGCAAGACCGCCAGAAGCAGGATGGCCAGCATCACCTCGATCAGGGTAAAGCCACGCGTGTCAGCAAGACTGCGATTGCTCATCGCTGGCCCTTGGCTGGCGGATTGCTGGCACGACCGCGCATGCCATCCGCCATTGGCTGGTCGGGCTGGGCACGACGCAGATCAGCGGCGGGAAAGCCCCCCGATGCGGCTGAATCCGTGTTCGCCGTGCGCAATGTGGAGAACTGCGCGGTGCGCTCCCGTGCGTTGTCACCCCAGATCACGGTCAGCACAACATGGAAAAGATCAATCTGCGGCATACCGAACACCGGCGCCGCCGATTGTGCGAAAGATTGCTGCGCGGGACTGCCATTCGTGTTGGCCGCATTGGCGTTGTTCTGCGAAACCTCGGCCGCCACCAGCTCGGGATCGATCTGGTCGATCTGCAATTCCCAGTGGTACTTGCGATCGAACTCGCCATGGCTGCTGCCCGCCTCGATGCGTTCACCGATGCCGACGTTGTCGAGCAGCGATTGCGCCCACAGCGCGGCACGCGTCTCGTCAGCCGAACGCCTCGCGTTGTTCATCGACATGGTCAGGATCTGCATCAGCGCACCAACCGCGATCGCAAAGATCACGAAGGCCGCGATCATCTCGATCAAGGTGAATCCACGATTTTGGCGGGCTGGAAAATTTCGCATACCCCGAACAGACCGCGCTTGCGTGGCGGAGTTCGTCACTTCTCGTTGTCCGGCTTGTCCAGCGTGATCTCGCCAGTCAACCAGCCGATATTGATCTTCCACTCGCGCTCACCCAGAACCACCGCGATATTGCCGCCAGTGGAACTTCCGTCGGGGAAGAACCGGATGCCACCGGCCTTGTCGCTGGTGAGTTCCTGCTGCGCGGTGGTCAGGCGCAGGATCATGCCCTTCGGCAGTTCCCGCTCGGTCTTGCCCGGCGCCAGCCAGGTGTTTTTCTCCAGATCGAGCAACAAGACTTTCTGCTCGCCCTTGACGATGGCCTGACCTCGCGTATAGCGCAAACCGGCGACCAGATCGTTGCTCGCGGCCTGGATGCGCGCACCCGCCAAGGTGCGCGTGAACGAAAACGTGACGACACTGGCAACGATGCCAATCAAGACGATCACGACGACCATTTCGATCAGGGTGAAGCCTTTTGAGCGGGTAGCGGTCAGCAGAGAGCGGTTAGCGGGGAAAAACAGGCGTCGCGACGGATCGCACTCTCGTGCGAAGCCCATGCTGTTTCCGCTCACCGCTGTCTGCTCACTGCTCACTTCGACTCAATCACTCCCAAGTTCCGAAATCCTTGTTGGTGCTGTCACCGCCGGGCTTGCCATCCTTGCCGAGGAAGATGATGTCGAAGTCACGACCGGCATCGCCCGGCTTCTTGTAGACGAACGGGTTGCCGAACGGATCCTTGAGATCTTTTTCCTTCGCATACGGTCCGAGACCGTCGCGCTTGAGCAAGTCTTCCAGCGAATTTGGATAACTGCCGACGCCCATTTGATACTGCTCGACGGAGCCCGCCAACTTCTTGGCCTGAACCGTCCCTGCTTTCCACTTTGCGTCACCAAAGGAATTCATGACGCCGCCGCCAACGATGCCGATGACGATGCCGAGCAGCACGATCACGGCGATCATTTCCATCAGGGTAAAGCCCGCCGCGCGCGGCAGCGGGCGCAGGTTGCGCAGGGATCGTTTGTTCATGATCGGACTCCTCATTGAATCGCACTGGTCAGTTTCAGGATCGGCAGGATAATCGCCATCATGATGATGGCGACGACCGCGGTCATCACCACGGTGGTCGCCGGCACGAGCGCGGCGAGCATGCGCTCCAGCGAATTTCGCACCTCGACATCGAAGGTATCGGCCACCTTGAGCAACATGTTGTCGAGCTCACCGGACTCTTCGCCGACGCTGATCATCTGCAAGGCAAGCTTCGGAAATTGTTTGGACTGGGCGAGGGCGAAACCGAGCCCACTGCCGGTCTTCACTTCCTCGCTGGCTTTTTCGACAGCGACCGCAAGGAAGGAGTTTCCCATGACATTGCGGGCGACGTTGAGCGCACCGAGCAGTGGCACGCCATTCTTGAGCAGGGTTCCCAACGTGCGCGAAAGACGCGCGGTTTCGAGTTTCCGAACAAGTGCACCAGCAACGCGCATACGCAACAAGCGCTCGTCAATGTCGAGCCGACTGACCGGATCGGCCAGCTTGCGCCGGAACCAGGCAACTATAATGACCAAGCCGGCCAGCATCAGCCACCAGAAACTTTGCAGGGTCGAACCGACGCCGACAACAACGCGCGTCAGCAACGGCAGCTCGACATCCATATCAGCGAACATCTGCTCGAACTGGGGCACGACGACGACAAGCAGGACGAACAACGACACCAGCACCATGCCGACGAGGAAGGCTGGATAAATCAGCGCGTTGATCACGCTTGATTTGAGTGCGCGCGAGCGCTCGAGGTAATCGGCCAGGCGGCGCAGGGTATCTTCGAGCGAGCCGCCCGCCTCGCCGGCCCGCACCATGTTGACATAGAGACGCGAGAACGTGCCCCGCTCGGCTTCCAGGGCATCGGACAAGGTCGAGCCGCCACGAACGAGGTCGCGCACGCGTTCGAGTAGATTCCTTGCTTTTTCGCTTTCCGGAAGGTCGAGCAGGATCTGCAAGGCGCGATCCAGCGGCTGGCCCGCGCCAAGCAGGGTGGCCAGTTGCTGGGTGAACTGCACGATCTGCGCGTCGTTCAGGGTAGGGCGCTTCATCAGCGCCGCAAACAGCCCCCCGGAATCGACACTGTCGGCATCACGCACATCGAGCGGAATGTTGCCGGCATCCTGCAGTTTCATGATGACTTCGTCAGCCGAAGCCACGTCCATCTGTCCTTCGAGTGTTTCCCCGGACGGCGTGACGGCCTTGTAGTGGAAGAGAGTCAATTGAGTAGCCGGGAGTGGGTGAAACAGCGGGAGTAGGGAGTAGGGAGTGGGGAGTGGGAAGTGCATAAGCAAAAAGCGAGGCGCAAAGCGGAGCGCAAAGCTGGCTCTTCACCCACTCCCCACTCCCCACTCCCTACTCCCGCTTTCATACTCATCCCTCCTGCGTCACGCGCAGGATCTCCTCGATCGTGGTCTGGCCGCCGATGGCCTTGACCAGGCCATCTTCGTACATCGTGCGCATGCCTTCGGCGCGGGCCTGGGCCTCGATCTCGCCCATGCCCTTGTGCTGCATGATCAGGCGGCGGATGGCGTCGGACATGACGAGGAACTCCATGATCGTCGTACGCCCGTAGTAGCCGCTCGGGTAGGCCTGGCTCGGCACTGCCTTGTACAGCTTGATCGGGCGCTCGCT
This sequence comes from Lysobacterales bacterium, assembly GCA_016721015.1. Taxonomy (GTDB): domain Bacteria; phylum Pseudomonadota; class Gammaproteobacteria; order Xanthomonadales; family Rhodanobacteraceae; genus Dokdonella. Next base: position 181,259 of record JADKJL010000011.1, on the reverse strand, counting down.
GGTCAGCTTTTCGAGGCCGAATTCCTTGATGACCTCGGGCAGCACTTCGTAGGGTTCGGCGCTGGCAAAGTCGAGTTTGCGCAGCAAGCGCTGACCAAGAATGCCATTGACCGTGGACGTGAGCAGGTAGTCCTCGACGCCCATGTCGAGCAGGCGGGTGATGCCGCCGGCGGCGTTGTTGGTATGCAGGGTCGACAACACCAGATGGCCGGTCAGCGCCGACTGGATCGCGATCTTCGCGGTTTCCAGATCGCGCATTTCGCCAATCATGATGATGTCCGGATCCTGGCGCACGATCGAGCGCAACGCATGCGAGAAGTCGAGTCCGATGGCGGGCTTGGCCTGGATCTGGTTGATGCCCTCGATCTGGTATTCGACCGGATCCTCGACCGTGATGATCTTGACGTCCGGCGTGTTGAGCTTGCTCAGCGCCGTGTAAAGCGTGGTCGTCTTGCCCGAACCGGTCGGGCCGGTAACCAGCAGGATGCCGTGGGGCAGCTCCAGCACCTTGTTGAACTTGGGCAGGAATTCGTCGGTGAAGCCGAGCGTGTGGAAATCGAAGACGACGGCTTCGCGATCGAGGATACGCATGACCACCGATTCGCCGTGCGAGGTCGGCACGGTTGATACACGCAGATCCAGCTCCTTGCCCTGCACGCGGATCATGATGCGGCCATCCTGCGGCAGGCGGCGCTCGGCGATGTTGAGCTTGGCCATGATCTTGACGCGCGAGATCACCGCCGCGGTTGACGCGGCCGGTGGCGACTCGACTTCGTGCAGCACGCCGTCGATGCGATAGCGCACCTTGAGCCGGCTCTCGAACGGTTCGATGTGGATATCCGAGGCGCGTTGCTCGACTGCACGCTGGATGACCAGGTTGACCAGGCGGATGACCGGCGCTTCGGAGGCGAGGTCGCGCAGGTGCTCGATGTCATCCTCGCTGCGCGAATTGTCGTCGCTCAGGCTTTCGACGATCGATCCCATCGCCGAACGCCCCTGGCCGTAATAACGCTCGATCAGGTCATCGATCTCGGGACGCAGACCGACGCTGAGCGAGACCTTGCGCCCGGTCGCCAGTTCGATTGCCTCGAGCGGATAGTGATCGGCCGGATCCGCGATCAGCAACTTGACTTCCGTCTCGCTCTCGCCAATCGGCACGACATGGTGATGCTTGAGGAAGCGCACCGAGAGCTGCACGTTGGGCGGCGGCGATTCGGGGAAATCCTTGGCGCCCAGCAGAGGCAGATGCATGATTTCGGCGACGGCATCGGCCATTTCGCGCTCGGAAACGAGGCCCAGACGAGTCAACAATGCGACCAGGCGTCCGGAAGGATCTTCCTCATGCAGGCGTCGGCCACGCACAAGGTCGGCCTCCTTCAATCGCCCCTTGGCGACCAGAAACTGGCAAATGCGCTCGTCCAGCGCCGTTCCGCTGAGCATGGGCGACTCGCTTTCGATTGCAGGCATTTCGGAAACAGCCGACATCAGGATTCCTCGGTATCTTGGGTTTGACCCGGCGATTTGCCTTCCGGTTCCTCAGCAGGATGCACCAGCGACTCGATGAAGTCCCGATTGAAGCCTACCCACAGCGCAATCGGGGTCACCGCTGGCAAGATCAGATAGCCGAACTGGTAGGCCAGGGCCACCGGATCGGGGGCGATCCCGGCCGCGGTGACCGCGTTCGCGCCGGGAGTACCGGAGTCGAACGCCAGTACCTTGAGTGTTTCGGCAACCACGCCCACGGCCTGGGCGATCCATATGACCGCCAGGGCAATGGAAAACTGGATCAGTCGACGACGAAAACCCAGCGGTGTCGCCATGACCAGGCCACTGAACAAGGGCAGTGAGTAACCATAAAGCAAGGGATTCTGGATCAGGATCAACTCACCGATGCCGCTGCGGCCATCGGGTGCGACCTGGTTGACCAACACGCGCGTGGTGACTTCCATGCTGTGCCCGTTTTGCACGATATCGGAAAACAGCGTCGGCCAGATCGACAGCATGGCCATCTTCGCCATCTGCACCACCGGCCAGATCAATGGCGAGGAGAAAGCAAACCAGATGAAGAAACTCAGCGGCAGCCAGAGCAAGGCACGCAAGCCGACCGCCCGGACTTCAGAAGCATCCATCAACTCACCCACTCGCGTGCATTGCGGAATATGCGCAGCCACGGCGAGGCTTCGGGCCAGTCTCGCGGATGCCAGCTCATCTGCGCGCTGCGGAAAACGCGTTCAGGATGTGGCATCAGGATGGTGATGCGGCCATCCGCGGCGCTGTAGCCCGCCGCGCCGCCGACCGAGCCGTTCGGATTGAGCGGGTAACGTTCGGTCGGACGACCGCTGCCGTCGACGTAACGCAGGCAGGGTTTCACATTGCGCGCCGCCGACGCATCCGCAAATACGGTGCGTCCCTCACCATGCGCGACCACGACCGGAATCCGCGAACCGGCCATGCCGCGCAGCAGGATCGACGGCGAGTCGGCCACTTCAAGGGTGACCAGGCGCGCCTCGTACTGCTCGGAAGCATTGCGTTCGAAGCTCGGCCAATTGCCGGCGCCGGGAATGATGTCCTTGAGTCCCGACATCATCTGGCAGCCATTGCAGACGCCGAGGGCAAAATGCGACGGATCGGTGAAAAACGCCGAAAACTGCTCGCGCAGTGCATCGTTGAACAGGATCGATGCGGCCCAGCCGCGACCCGCACCGAGCACGTCGCCGTAGCTGAACCCGCCGCACGCGGCGAGTCCCTTGAAATCGCGCAACTGGTGGCGCCGTTCGGACAGATCGCTCATGTGCACGTCGACGGCCTCGAAACCGGCGCGATCGAATGCCGCGGCCATCTCGACCTGGCCGTTGACGCCCTGCTCGCGCAGGATCGCCACACGCGGACGCACCTTGCCGATGATGTGCTTCGCACAGATATCGTCAGCGGCGTCGAAGCTCAAACGTGGCTTGATGCCGGCATCGTCCTCATCGCAGCGCCAGCTCATTTCATCGTCGGCACAGACCGGATTGTCGCGCCTGCGCTGCATCGCATGGCTGGTCTCGGACCATGCCTCCATCAGCTCGGCCCACTTCCAGCTCGCGATGCGCTCGTTGTCATGGTGGATCTTGACCTTCATGCGTGGATTCGGCGTGCCGACCCTGGCAATCAGCTTTCCAAGTCCGTGCCGCTGCATGAGGCCGACAAACGAATCGCGATCGCGCTCGCGGATCTGCACGATCGCGCCCAGCTCTTCGTTGAACAGTCCGCGCAGCATGTTGTCGGCCCAGCCAGCCAGCTCGATATCGAGACCACAGTGTCCGGCCAGGGCCATTTCAATGAGGCAGACAATGGCACCACCATCGGAACGATCGTGATAGGCCAGCAGCAAGCCATCGGCACCGGCTTCCTGAATGGCATTGAAGAATGACTTCAGCCGCGCCGGATCATCGACATCGGGCGGCAGGTCGCCGGCACGCAGGAAAACCTGGGTCAGTACCGATCCGCCAAGGCGGCCCCGACTCGCACCGAGATCGATGATCCACAACTCGCTGTTGCCCTGGTCGAGCTGCAACTGCGGAGTCAGGACACGGCGGGCATCGCTGCTGCTGGCGAACGCGGTGGCGATCAACGAAACCGGCGAGACCGTGCGCTGGGTCGAATCGCCCTGCTTCCACGACACCTGCATCGACATCGAATCCTTGCCGACCGGAATCGAGATGCCGAGCGCCGGGCAAAGCTCCATGCCGACCGCGTGCACCGCGTCGTAGAGCGCGGCGTCCTCGCCCGGATGATCGATCGCCGCCATCCAGTTCGCCGACATCCGCACTTCGTCGAGGCGCACCGGCGCTGCGGCGAGATTGGTCAGGGCTTCGCCAACGGCCATGCGCGCCGAAGCCGCGGCATCGAGCAGGGCCAGCGGCGTGCGCTCGCCGATCGCCATCGCCTCACCGGCATGGCCGGAAAAATCGTTCAAGGTCACCGCGCAATCAGCAACCGGCACCTGCCACGGTCCGACCATCGGATCACGCGAGCACAGTCCGCCGACACTGCGGTCGCCAATCGTGATCAGGAAAGACTTGCTGCCGACCGCCGGGAAACGCAATACGCGCTCGATCGCTTCGCCGAGTTCGAGATTCTCGGTATCGGCAATCACCGAGAGCGGCTCCTTGATCCGCCGCGTATCGCGCGACATCCGCGGCGGCTTGCCGAACAGGACATCGAGCGGCAGGTCGATGGGGTGGTGCCGGGAGTCGGGAGCGGGGAATCGGGAATCGGAAAGCAACAGCCTGCGTTCGGCAGTGGCATGGCCAACGACGGCAAACGGGCAGCGTTCGCGCTCACAGATCGCCTCGAATCGAGCCACATCCGTGGGGCGCAGGCCGAGCACATAGCGCTCCTGCGATTCGTTGCACCAGATCTGCATCGGCGACATGTGCGGGTCGTCGCAGGGGATCTTGTCCAACTCGAGTGCGCCGCCGACTTCGGAATCGTTGAGCAGCTCGGGCAAAGCGTTGGACAGGCCACCGGCGCCGACGTCGTGGATCGAGACCAGCGGATTGTCCGCACCCATCGCCCAGCAGGCATCGATGACTTGCTGGCAACGACGTTGCATCTCCGGATTCTCGCGCTGCACCGAGGCGAAATCGAGCGCTTCCGAACTGCTTCCGGCGGCGACCGACGAGGCCGCACCACCGCCCAGACCAATCAGCATGGCCGGGCCACCGAGCACGATGACCGCATCGCCCGGCTGCAGGATCCGCTTCTGGACGTCGGACGGACGCAGGTTGGCCAGTCCGCCGGCGATCATGATCGGCTTGTCGTAGCCGCGCAGCAGACCGGCCTCATCGGAAGAATGTTCAAAAGTCCGGAAATAGCCGCCGAGGCACGGGCGACCGAATTCGTTGTTGAAAGCGGCCGCGCCGAGCGGGCCATCGCGCATGATTTCGTAGGCTGTGGCGAAGCGTGGCGGCTGCGGCCGCGCGGGCTCCCATGGCCGCGTCAGGCCCGGAATGCGCAGATGCGAAACCGTGAATCCGGTCAACCCGGCCTTCGGCTTGCCGCCGCGTCCGGTCGCTCCCTCGTCACGGATCTCGCCGCCCGCTCCGGTGGCCGCACCGGCGAATGGCGAGATCGCGGTCGGATGGTTGTGCGTCTCGACCTTGATTGCATAGGGCACGGCTTCATTGATCGCCGCATAGACTCCGGTGTCGGGATCGGCGAAGAAGCGCTTGCCGGCATTGCCGACGATGACGGCGGCGTTGTCGCTGTAGGCCGACAATGTGTGCGCCGGCGACTGCTTGTGCGTATTGCGGATCATCGCGAACAGCGAAAGCGGTTTGGCCTTGCCGTCGATGGTGAAGTCGGCGTTGAACACCTTGTGCCGACAATGCTCGGAATTGGCCTGGGCGAACATCATCAGTTCGGCATCAGTTGGATCCCGCTGCAGGCTTGCGTAACTTTCCGCCAAGTAGTCGATCTCGTCTCCAGCCAAGGCAAGGCCGAGGCGCCGGTTGGCCGCCTCCAGCGCGGCCCGCGCATCCGCGCCGAGGGCGATTCGATCAAGCGGCAGCGGATCACCCACATCAAACAGTCGATCCAGCTCGGCTCGCGTGCTCAGCACCGATTCGGTCATCGGGTCATGCAGGATCGCAAGGGTTTCGTGCCATCGGCTAGAATCCGGTTCGGGCGCAGGTTCCAGATCGAACGCCACGGCCCGCTCGACGCGACGTATCCCCAGCCCGCAACGACGCAGGATGTCGGTGGCCTTGCTCGACCACGGTGAAATCGTGCCGACGCGCGGTGCCACCCAGAGCGCGGCCGAAGTCGCTTCATCGCCATTCGCGAGCAGGATGCGGTGCAGTTTTCCGGTGTCGATCGCAGCGCCTTCGACCTCGGCAATCACGTAGACATGCCATGCGGATCGCAACCGGCAAGCGACCGCGACGCGTTCAAGCTCGGCGTTGAGTCGGTCAATACGGAAGGCTGACAGGGCCGGCTGGCCGTCGAGAACGATCATGGCAGTCGGTATCCGGGATGCTCAGAACAGTGCGCACGGCATCGCCGTGCGAGGGCTGCGCATGATAGCCGAAGCCATGACCGGGCGAGAACCACCCGATCAGGCAAGGATTCGCTGACCCGTCTGCTCAGGCACCCGGCTTTTCCGCCGCGACGCGCTCAAGCTGCGCCTGCAACTGGTCAGGGGTCAGGTAACCACCAATCTTGCTGCCATCATCGGCGAAAACGCTTGGCGTGCCATCTACCCCAACGCTGATGCCGAGTTGGTACTCCTCGGCGACCGGATTGTCACACTGCAGCGGCTCCGGATTGGCACCGGCCTTGGCCGCGGTGAATGCCTGCTTCTGATCCTTTGCACACCAGACCGATACCGCCTTGGCAAACGAGGGCGTGCCCGGACCGCTGCGCGGGAAGAACAGATAATCGACCTGGATGCCGCGTGCGTTGTACTCGTCGATATGCGAGTGCATCTTGCGGCAATAGCCACAATCGATATCGGTGAACACGGTCACTTTGTATTTCGGCTTGGAGCTTGGCGCGAAGGTGATGCGCTTCGAGGCCGGATAGGCGTCGAGCCTGGCGATATTGACCCGGGCCAGACGCTGCGCGGTCAGGTCAAGCTTGGCATTGGCGTCGTACAGGGTGCCTTGCAGCACGTAGCGACCATCTTCGCTGACATACAGCAGCTGGCTGCCGACGACGGCCTGATAGTAGCCCGGCACCGGCGACTTTTCGAAAGCGTCGATCTTGTTGCTGGTGATGAGTTTCTGCACCGCCGCGCGGGCGGCCGGGGCATCACCGCTTTCGGCAGCCTGGAGCAGCGGGGAGAAGGCAAACAGCGCGACAGCGGCAATCATTGGCAGTTTCATGGGCATACCTTGTTCGGTGAGGTTTGCGGTCGCGATCAACGCGGCGCAACCGGATTGTTGGCGAGGTGTTCAAGCTCGGCGACGAGCTTGTCCGGCGACAAGGCGATCTGCGGGGCAATCTTGCTGCCATCGGAGGCGAGCATGGTCGGCGTCCCGCTGATGCCGATCGAACGGGCGACCCGGGTCGTTTCGGCGACCGGGTTCGGGCACGTGGCGTTACCCGGATCGGCACCATTCATCGCCGCGCTGAATGCGCTCTTGCGATCACTCGCACACCAGACCGCCTCGGCCTTCTTGTCTGCACCCGGATGGATGTCGAGAGGCAGGAAAATGTATTCGACGGCGATGCCCGCCGCGTTGTAGGCGTCGATCTGCTGATGGAAGCGTCGGCAGAACGGGCAATCGATGTCGGTGAACACGGTAACCGTGAATTTGGATTTCTCAGGCGCAAAGATGATGCGCTTGTCCGCACCGATCGTCTTCAGCAAGCCAAGCCGGCTGCTTGCGCGTGCCGCCTCGGTGATGTCGCGGTTGCTCTGCGCATCGATCGCGCTGCCATCGAGAACGAAGCGGCCGTCCTTGCTGACATAGATGAACTGGCTGCCGACGATGGCCTCGTAGAAGCCCGGCACGACCGAGTCCTGAACGACATCAACCTTGACCTGCGGAGCGAGTTTCGAGAACGCCGCCTGCACGGTCTCCTCGGGCGTTGCCGCAACCACGTTAGCGGCGAGAAGGATCAGGATCACGCAGAACAAATGGCGCATGGAAACCTCGAGGATTGATCAGCGCCCGGCCGCAGCAGCGGCCAGGGAGGAAGGATCCGAAGCAGCAGCGGAACGCTTCTGCAATTCGGCGAACAAGCGGTGGGGCGAGAGCAGGATGGTGGAATCGATCATGCCGCCGTCGGTCGCGATCGCCGTCGGCGTCTGCACGACGCCGATCTCGTTGCCGGCCTGACGCATCTGCGACAACGGGTTCGGGCAATCGGCCGAGCTCATCGGCTGTCCAGAAACCGCCGCCGAATAGGCCCGCCTGCGATCATTCGAACACCAGACCGCAATTGATTTTCGATCAGCATCGGGATGGATGCTCAACGGGAAGAATACGTAATCGAAAGCGATGCCCAGCGCGTTGTATTCATCGATGCGCGAGTGCAATCGCCGACAAAAAGGACAATCGACGTCGGTGAACACGGTCAATCGGTATTTGGGCTGGGCCGGCGCAAAACTCAGCCGGCTATTCGCGCCTAGCGCGGCCAGCACCTGTCGACGCTTTGCGGCCATGCTCGCTTCGCTCAAATCGACGCCGACATCCGTGTCCTCGACCGTGCCACGCAGCAGATAGCGCCCATCTGCACTGGCATACACGACTTTCCCGCTGATCACGCCTTCGTAGTAACCGGGCAGGGCCGATTTGCGGAATGCGCTGACCCGCTGCAACGGCGCGATTTTCTGGATCGTCGCCCGCGCCGCATCACCCTCGGCCGCAAAGGCGGAAACCAGGGGAAGGCTGAGCAGCAGGAGGCATAAGGCGCGCAAAACCAACATCAATCGGGAAACCTTTTCGGGAGCGGGGATTGCAGAGACTCCTCTGCAGCGGCAATGGTTCCGCCCAAGCCCTTGATTTTGGCATGGAAGCCGGGGTGGCGAAACCCCGCAACCACCGGGTCATCCGCGTGGGTGATGCTCGGCATGCAGTCGTTTGAGCCCCTCCTTGGCCACCAGCGTGTAGATCTGGGTTGTCGACAGCGAACTGTGCCCAAGCAGCATCTGCAACGCGCGCAGATCGGCGCCATGGTTGAGCAGATGAGTGGCGAACGAGTGACGCAAGACATGCGGCGAGATGCGCTGGCTGGCGATACCGGCGCGCTGCGCATGGTTTTTCACCAGAACCCAGAACATCTGCCGGGTCATGCCTGAACGACGGGCGGTCACGAACAGTGCATCGACGCGCACACCCTTGAGCAAGGTCACCCGCGATTCGCCGATGTAGCGCACAAGCCAATGCTGGGCTTCCGCGCCGATCGGCACGAGGCGCTCCTTGCCGCCCTTGCCGGTCACGCGCAGCACGCCCTGGCGCAGATTGACCTGATCGGCGCGCAGTCCGACCAGTTCGCTGACGCGCAAACCGGTGGCATACATCAACTCCAGCATGGCCCGGTCACGCAGGCCGAGCGGAGTATCCGCCGGCGCCTGCAACAGCGCTTCGACTTCGCTCTCGGCCAGCGCCTTGGGCAAGCTGCGCGGCAGCTTCGGCGCATCGACGAGCAAGGTCGGGTCTTCACTGATGCGGCCGTCGCGTTGCAGCAGGCGGTAGAAATGACGCAAGGCCGAAAGCAGCCGCGCATTCGAGCGCGCGCTGAAGCCGCGCCCGCTCTTGCCACCTTTGTCCGCGCGCGATGCCAGATAGCCGTAAAGCTGATCGCGCCGGCAATCGACCAGGTTCGACGCCTGCCCCGGCTCGGCAAGCCAGCGGGCAAACGCGTTCAGATCCAGCCGATAGCCGGACAAGGTGTTGTCGGCGAGTCCGAGTTCCGACCACGCTCGTTCGAGAAACGCATCGATGAGGATGCGGTCACCCGCGCGGACTTCGTTCTTTTCTGGTTTGCTGGCTGCCACCCGGATCGCTCATCGATCTTGCGTGAATCCACGCAAACCCGGAGGCTAGCGCGAAATCCAATTCGACACACGCCCATGTCCACTGCCCCTGGCGCACCATTCTGGCGCCGTCTCGCCGCCCTCTTCTACGACCTGCTCGTCCTCATCGCGATCTGGATGTTTGCCGCGGCGCTGGTGCTGCTGGCTTTTCATGGCGAGGTCGATGTCGCTCATCAACCCGCGCTTTATCACGTGGTGTTGCAAGGCGTCCTGTTGACCTTGAGCGCACTCTACTTCGTGATCTCGTGGTCACGTGGCGGGCAGACCATCGGCATGCGCGCCTGGAAAGTACGCATTCTGGATGCGAACGGCCGCTCGCCCAACGTGCAGCAATCCCTGCTGCGATTTGCCCTCGCCCTGGTTTCGCTGATCGCCGGCTTCGGCTTCATCTGGTGCCTGTTCGACCCCAACCGCCGCGCCTGGCACGATGTGGTAGCTAAAACGAAAATGGTTTTTTAGGAACGGGAGTGGGGAGTAGGGAGTGTAAGAAACAACGTGCTGACTCACCCGATTGCCTGAGCTGTCTTTTCCACTCCCGACTCCCTACTCCCTACTCCCGACTCCCGGCCCTCAAGCATTCCTTCGAAACCAGGCTGAGGCCATCGCGATCAGCAGCAGGGGCGGAATCGCGTTGGCGAGTGCCGGCGGCAGCCCATAGACGGTGCCCATGCTGACCACGGCGCGTTGCAGGAAATAGAAGCCGATTGACATCACGATGCCGAGGAACAGGCGCTTGGCCATGCCGCCGCTGCGCAATGCGCCAAAGGCAAATGGCAAGGCGCAGAAGGCGAGCACCAGTACGTTCACGGGATAAAAAATCCGCATCCACCAGGCTTCGCGAAACCCGCGCGAATCCTGACCGTTGCGCTCGAGGTAGGCGATGTTGCGCGACAGTTCGCGCAGGTTGAGGTAATCGAGATTGACGATGCTCAGGGCCAGCACATCGGGATCGAGACCCGAGGGCCACTGCAGTTTGCTCTCCTGAGTGCTGGTTGCCGACGCCTCGCCGAAAACCGTGCGACGCACATCGAACAGGGTCCACTGGCCCCGCATGTGTTCGGCGCGTGCGGCCACTGACAAGGTCGAAAGTCGGCCCTGCTTGTCGAATTCGAAGATGCGTACCCGGTTCAGGTCAACCGCGGCACCGTGGCCGGTCTGTCGCGTGCGGCCATTGCCCGCGTTGACCACGGTGTCGCCATCGCGGGCCCAGATGCTGCCGCCCTTTGCCAGGGTGACGTCTTTCGATTTGGCCGCCAGTGACAGGGCTTTTGCGCTTTGATCGCCCCACGGCGCCAGCGTCTCACCCATGACCACGACCAGACCGGTCAGCACGGACAAGCTCAGCACGACCGAAGCGCAAATGCGCAGCCTCGACATGCCCGCCGCGCGCAATGCGGTCAGCTCGCCGGTTCCGGCAAGACCACCGAGCCCGAGCAAGCCACCGATCAGTGCGGCGTAGCCGAACATTTCGTACATGCGCCGCGGCACGGTCAGCAAGGTGTAGCTCGCCGCCTTGGCCAGGGTGTAACCGCCATGACCGACATCGTTGAGTTCGCCAGCGAAGATCTTGAATGCATCGAAGCCGACCAGGACGAACCAGGTCAGCCCGACGGCGGCGAGGACCGACATCGCGACCAGGCGGTCGACCTGCTTGAACATCGGCTGGCTCATGCGCTGGCCTTCTTGCGCTGGCGCAGGCGCTGGTTGTTGCGGATCAACCACAACGCCATCAGGATCGATGGCACATAGATCCACCAGAGCCCCGCCGCCAGGGGCATCTTGCCGTGCACCATCCAGACCCGGCCGAGGGCGAGGAAATTGGCGTAGACCATGTATGCAAGGACGGCAAGAATCAGGCTCGCATAGCGCGGCTGGCGCGGATTCGTGCGCGACAGCGGCAACGCGATCAGGGCCAGCACCAAAACTGAAACGACCGGCGCCAGACGCCAGTGCAATTCGGCCCGCTGCAAGGGCTCGTCACTGGCCCACAGTTCGCTGGTCGGGGCGGCCCGCTTGACCTCTTCGGAGTTGTCGACCGCATCGTTGTCGGCGAGCCGGATGTCGTTGCGCTCGAAGCGCAGCAGGCGAAAGTCATCCTTGCCCGGGCGGCCTTCAACGCGGAACCCGTTCTTCAACGCCAGGAAACGGTCGCCACCCGAGGTATCCCGGTACAACTCCCCGCTGCGCGCGGTGATGATGTTGATCTGCGACGTGCCGTCGGCTTCCAGTTGCTCGCTCTCGACGAACATGCGGGTGAACTTCGAGCCCTCCGGCGACATGTCGCCAACGTAGATGATGCCTTCGCGGCCTGGCAGCGAAACGAAGCGCCCGGGCTCCAGTCCCGCGATCAACAGCGAGCGATTGGCCTCATCGACCAGATGCTGGGAAAAGCGCACAGCAGCGGGGGCAATCCAGAATGCGACGAGGGCAAGCACCGCGGCGATCGGCACGACCAGCAGCACCAGCGGCCGCGCAAGTCCGCCGACATTGAGGCCCGACGCGCTGAGCACGGCCATCTCGCTGTCCCGGTACAGCCGTCCGTAGGCGAGCAACACACCGAGAAACACTGCCAATGGCAGCAACACGTTGAGACTGTCGATCGCGCGCAGACTGATCATCGCAACCAGCAGATCGGCCGGAACCCGTCCACGCGCCACCTGATTGAGCACGGCGATCACCGTTTCGCCAATGCTGATCAGGAGCAGAACCGCGGTCACGCCGAGAAAGCTCAAGGCGAGTTCGCGAAACAGGTAGCGGTCAATGATGCGCAGCAACAGGAGTCTATGCCTTAGAATGACGGGTTCCGCGCCACGTTCTGACCGCGCGCAGGGTGGCAAGTCTACCGGCCTGCACGTCGCGGCGCGTGTCCCGCGGCATTCTTTGTAGCGAATACGGAACCTTCGATGACCCTGAAGTTCAGCCAGATCCACGACCAGCCCGAGACGTCCACCAGCCCTTGCGTCATTGTCGGCGTGTTCGCCGATGGTGGCATGAGTGAAGCCGCCGCCCGCATCGACAACGCCGCCTCGGGAGCGATCAAGCGCCTGCTCGAGAGCGCTGACATCACGGCCAAGCTCGGCAGCAGCTCGCTGCTGTTCGCCCTGCCCGGGATCAAGGCCGAACGCGTTCTGGTTGTCGGACTGGGATCCCGGGACAAGTTCGATGGCGCCGCCTTCAACAAGGCCGCTCTCGAGGCCGGGCGTGCCATGAAAGCATTGCCGATCGCCAATGCGGCCTCATGGTTGACCGAACTTGACGTGCCGGGGCGTGACAGTGCCTGGAAGCTGCGCACCGCCGCACTCGCTGCCGACATGCACGCCTATCGCTACACGGCGACGTTCAAGCCCAAGGAAAAATCCAAAACCGCACAACTCGAATCGCTGGCCTTCTCAGGCAATGGCGATGCACGCGCGCTTGCCGAAGCGGCAGCAATGGCCAAGGGCGTCCGCTTCGCCCGCGAACTCGGCAACCTGCCGCCGAATATCTGCAACCCGGCGCACATCGCAGCACAAGCGACAGCTTTTGCCGATGCGCAGGTTGGCGTGAGTTGCGAAATTCTTGAGCGCGAGGACATGGAAAAGCTCGGCATGGGTTCGCTGCTCGGCGTCGCCCGCGGTTCGGCGAATGCGCCGAAGCTCGTCGTAATGCGCTGGAACGGCGGTGGCGAAGCCAAGCCCTATGCCCTGGTCGGCAAGGGCATCACCTTCGACTCGGGCGGCATCTCGCTCAAGCCCGGTGCCGGCATGGAAGAGATGAAGTTCGACATGTGCGGCGCGGCCGGCATGCTCGGCACCTTTGTCGCGGCGGTCGAGCTGGCCTTGCCGCTGAACATTGTTTGCGTGGTCGCCGCGGTCGAAAACATGCCCGATGGCAACTCGTACCGCCCCAGCGATGTGCTGACCAGCATGTCCGGGCAAACGATCGAAGTACTCAACACCGATGCCGAAGGTCGCTTGATCCTCTGCGATGCGCTGACTTACGTGCAGAAGTTCGATCCGCAAGTGATCATCGACGCAGCGACCCTGACCGGGGCCTGCGTGGTCGCCCTCGGCAAATATGCCAGCGGGCTGATGACCGAGGATGACGAGCTCGCCACCGAATTGCTTGCCGCCGGCAATCACACACTCGATCGCGCCTGGCGCCTGCCGCTGTGGGATGACTACCAGAGCGCACTCGATTCGGCGTTTGCCGATTTCACCAACCTGGGCGGCAAATATGGCGGCGCGATCACCGCTGGCTGCTTCCTGTCGCGCTTCACCACCGGCTACCGCTGGGCCCATCTGGATATCGCCGGCACCGCATGGAACGAAGGACGCAAGGGTCTGGCGACCGGGCGTCCGGTGCCGCTGCTGACCCAGTATCTGATCGACCGCTGCGCATGAGCGAACCGCCTGACCGCTGGCAGCGACAGAAAACAACCGCCATCGCGGCGATGCTGGGAGTCTCGCTGGCGACCGGCATCGTCGTCGCGGTGATCGCTCCGAATGTCGCCGAGACTGGCATGCCGCTGAGCATCCAGCTCGGCGCCAACGTCATGTTGTTCGTGCTCGGTTTTCGTTGGTTGCAGGCTGACAGCGCGCAACTCGATATCCAGCGGCCAGTCTGGCTCAATGTCGCCATCATCCTGCTTGCCGCGGTTTTCGTGCCCTACTATTTCTACAAGACCCGACCGGAAGGGAAACGCCTTTTGCCGATCCTGCGCTTCTTTGGCTTGATCTTCGCCTGTGCGTTCGCATCGATCATCGGCACAACCGTGATGGCAATGCTGCAACCCGGCAGCGCGCCGCCTGCGAGTTTCTGAGCCAGTGCCCGGCGCCGTCTTCTACCTGATCGACAAGCCACGCTTCCGCGAGGATCCGCTGCTGCTGGTATGCGAGCTGGCGCGCAAGGCGTTCGCGAATGAGCAACCGACCATGATCCTGGCGCGTTCGCAGGATCAAGCCGAGGAAATCGATGCGCGGCTCTGGGAGTTTGCCGACGACGCCTTCATTCCGCACCAGATTGCCGGTGACGAAGACGATGCCATCACTGCCGTGCTGATCGTTCCACCCGGCATCGATGCCGATGATCGACCACTGGCGATCAATCTGCGTGACGGTTGCGCGTTTGGCAACCACGATCGCATCCTCGAAGTCGTCGCGGCGGATCCGGCCGAACGCGACGGTTCACGCCGACGCTGGAAGGAATACCAGAAGCGCGGCTTTGATCTGACCAAGCACGATATGTGAGGGGCCGGGAGTCGGGAGTCGGGAGTCGGGAGTCGGAAAAGCAGGAAGCGCGAGCGTGATGCTTTTGCCTTTACCCATTCCCTATTGACGCGCCGCTCCTGCGGCTTGCCCTTCGGGCCAGCTGCGCTGTTCGTTTCGACATCCTGTCTGCACAGTCCGATTCTCCATTCCCGGCTGGCTTCACCGACTCCCGACTCCCCACTCCCCACTCCCGTCTTCACTTGGTACCAAAATAGCGATCGCCGGCATCGCCGAGGCCCGGCACGATGTAGCCGTGCTCGTTCAAGCCCTGGTCGATCGCGGCGGCAAAAATCGGCACGTCCGGATGCCGTTCGCGCAGGTTGGCGACGCCTTCGGGGCAGCCGACCAGGCAAACGTAGCGGATTGAGCGCGGTTTGGTTTCCTTGAGCCGGTCCAGTGCGGCGACGGCGGAATTGCCCGTGGCCAGCATCGGATCAACCACGATCGCATCGCGCGATGACATGTCGCGCGGCATGCGGAAGTAGTACTCGACCGCGCGCAGGGTCGCCGCATCGCGATACAAGCCGACATGGCCGACGCGGGCGCCCGGCACCACGCTGAGCATGCCGTCGAGGATGCCGATGCCGGCGCGCAGGATCGCCACGAAGACGACCTTCTTGCCATCGATGAGATGCCCGGTCATCGGCCCCACCGGGGTCTCGATGGCCACCTCGTGCAACGGCAGGTCGCGCGTGACCTCATACGCCATCAAAGCCGACAGCTCGCCGAGCAGGCGACGAAAATCCACCGTGCTGGTCGCTTTCTTCCTCAGCAAGGTCAACTTGTGCTGCACCAGCGGGTGCCCGATCACCTCGACGCCTGTCGTCATCGCCAATCCTCCGTTGCAAGCCCGAACAATAGCCGTTTGGGCACAGCGCTGTCCTCCTCTACAATGCCCGCTTCCCTTCATGCGAAGTGCGCCGCGCGCAAGTGCGGACGCGAAACACCGTGCCCATGGACAAGAGTTTCGAACCCGGCCAGATTGAACCGAAGTGGTATGCACAGTGGGAAGCCGCGGGCGCTTTCAAGCCGCATGGCGATGGCAACCCGTATTGCATCCTGCTGCCGCCCCCGAATGTGACCGGTACCCTGCACATGGGCCACGCCTTCCAGCAGACGATCATGGATGCGCTGTGCCGCTACCAGCGCATGCGCGGCTCGCGCACGCTGTGGCAGGGCGGCACCGATCATGCCGGTATCGCCACGCAGAAGATCGTCGAGAACCAGCTCGCCGCCGCCGGCAAGACGCGGCACGATCTCGGCCGCGAAAAATTCATTGAACGGGTCTGGGAGTGGAAGCAGGAATCCGGTTCGACGATCAGCAACCAGATGCGTCGCCTTGGCGCCTCGATCGACTGGTCGCGCGAACGCTTCACGATGGACGAGGGCCTGTCCGCCGCCGTGCGCCGCGTGTTCGTGACGTGGTATCGCGATGGCCTGCTCTATCGTGGCCGTCGCCTGGTCAACTGGGATCCGGTGCTGATGACGGCCGTCTCGGACCTGGAGGTCAACAGTGAGGAAAAAGACGGCTCGCTGTGGTCGATCCGCTACCCGGCCAGCGATGGCGGCGAAGGTCTCGTTGTTGCGACGACACGCCCGGAAACCATGCTCGGCGACGTTGCCGTGGCCGTGCATCCGGAGGACGAGCGCTACCAGCACCTGATTGGCAAGACGCTCAAGCTGCCGCTGACTGATCGCGAAATTCCGGTCATCGCCGATAGCTACGTCGAGCGCGAGTTTGGCACCGGCTGCGTAAAGATCACTCCGGCGCATGATTTCAACGATGCGCAGATTGGCGCACGCCACAAACTCGCACCGATTGTCATCCTGACCCTCGATGCCAAGATCGTCGACGAAGCACCCGAAGCTTATCGTGGCCTCGATCGTTTTGTAGCGCGCAAGAAAATCCTTGCCGATCTCGATGCGCTTGGCCTGCTCGTCGAAACGAAAAAACACAAACTGCAGGTGCCGATCAGCCAGCGCACCGACGCGGTGATCGAGCCGATGCTGACCGATCAGTGGTTCCTCGATCTGACCAGCGACACGCGCGTCGATGGCCAACCCGGTCCCGGCGGACGCAAGGCGATCACCGAACCGGCGCTGGCTGCCGTGCGCGATGGCGCGATCCGCTTCGTGCCCGAGAACTGGTCGACCACCTACAACCAGTGGCTCGAAAACATCCAGGATTGGTGTGTCAGCCGTCAGCTCTGGTGGGGACATCAGATTCCCGCCTGGTACGACGAGGCCGAGAATATCTTTGTCGGCGAGCATGTCGATGACGCGATCGCGCATTCGTCGATCCAGCCGGTCGGCGAATTGCGCCAGGACGAAGACGTCCTCGATACCTGGTTCTCCTCTGCGTTATGGCCATTCTCGACCATGGGTTGGCCCGGTCCCGGGCCGGTGAGCGAAAACGGCGAAGTCGTCGCCGACTGGTCAATGGACCAGGAATTCATTCCGAGTGCCGTGCTCGTTACCGGCTTTGACATCATCTTTTTCTGGGTTGCGCGCATGGTCATGGCGACCCAGTACTTCACCGGCAAGGTGCCGTTCCGCGAGGTCTATATCAATGCCATCGTGCGTGATGCCGAAGGCCAGAAGATGTCGAAATCGAAGGGCAACACGATCGATCCGCTCGATCTGATCGACGGCATTGACCTTGAAGCACTGGTGAAAAAGTCGACGGCTTCATTGCTGATTCCACAAGTGCGTGAAAAAGTCGAGAAGCGCATCCGCAAGGATTACCCGGAAGGCATTGCTGCGGTCGGCACCGACGCGATGCGCTTCACGTTTGCCGCACTAGCCACTTACGGGCGCACGATCAACTTCGACCTCAAGCGTGCCGAGGGTTACAAGAACTTCTGCAACAAGCTGTGGAACGCGGCCCGATTCGTACTCATGAATGTCGAGACGACTTCCCCCGGCACGGCATTGCCGAACACACCGGCAGAGCAATGGATTCTTTCGCGGTTGGCGGTGACGCTGGATGAGGTCGAAGCGCACTTCACCACCTACCGGTTTGATCTCGTCGCGCAGGCGCTGTATGAGTTCGTCTGGAACGACTATTGCGACTGGTTCCTAGAACTGAGCAAGCCGGCGCTCAGCGGCGACGATTCCGCAGCGGTTGAATCCACTCGGCACACGCTGGTTCGCGTGCTCGAAGCGATCCTGCGCGCCCTGCATCCGATCACCCCGTTTATCACCGAGGAAATCTGGCAGAGCGTTGCGCCGAAGCTCAGCGTCTCCGGTGAATCGGTTTCGCAACGTCCCTACCCGCGCCGCGACGAATTCACCACGGGCATTGATGCCAGCTCCGTGAATGATATCGAGTGGCTGAAATCGGTACTCGGCGAAATTCGTCGAATCCGCAGCGAGATGAATATTTCGCCGGGCAAGTTGATTCCGCTGCTGTTCGCCAAGGGGAACGCTTCCGATCGGGCGCGCGTTGAGCGCTTCGCCAGTCAGATCGCGTTTCTTGCCCGCACCGATTCCCAGCGCTGGCTGGCCGATGGCGAAGAAGAGCCAGCCTCTGCATCAGCCATTGTGGGCGATCTGCGCGTGCTGATCCCGCTGGCCGGGCTGATCGATCTCGATGCCGAAAAGGCGCGCCTGGGCAAGGAAATCAAGCGCATCGAAGGCGAGATCGCCAAATGCAACGGCAAGCTCGGCAACGACACCTTCGTCGCCAACGCACCGGCGGCCGTGGTCGATCAGGAGCGCCAGCGGCTGGCTGATTTCAGCGCAACCCTGGCCGGACTGGGCGAGCAACTCGATCGTCTCTAGGCGAACTGGCCTCGACGCTCCCGTAGGAGCTCCCTTAAGGGGCAATGCTCTTGCCGGTCGTTGGAACAGGAGCATCGCCCCTGAAGAGGGCTCCTACAGAGAATTTGGGGCACGCTGTTGTCCATTCCCTATTCCCGGAGCAGTTTTCCGCCCCGGGCATGCGCCCCGCCCCCGGATCGGCGATAATCCGCAACCCTCTTTTCCCTGACCGACTGCCCTGCCCTGTTTGGCGGCGTCGGCATCGCCCCACACCCGGAGTTTCAATGCAATACATTTACACAATGAATGGCGTCAGCAAGATCGTCCCGCCCAAGCGCCAGATCATCAAGGATATTTCGTTGTCGTTCTTCCCCGGCGCCAAGATCGGCCTGCTTGGCGTGAACGGTTCCGGCAAGTCGACTGTGCTGCGCATCATGGCCGGCGTCGATACCGATTTTCAGGGTGAGGCGCGCGCCAATCCCGGCACCAAGGTTGGCTATCTCGAACAGGAGCCGACGCTTGATCCGACCAAAACGGTACGTGAAGTCGTCGAAGAAGGCGTCGCCGAGATCATCCATGCGCAACAGCGTCTCGATGAGGTGTATGCGGCGTATGCCGAGGAAGGCGCCGACTTCGACAAACTCGCCGCCGAACAGCAGCGCCTTGAAAGCCTGCTTGCCGTCACCGATGCGCACGCACTCGAGCGCCAGCTCGAAGTCGCCGCTGACGCTCTGCGCCTGCCGCCATGGGAAGCGAACGTCGGCAAGCTCTCGGGTGGCGAGAAGCGCCGCGTAGCCCTGTGTCGCCTGCTTCTGTCGAAGCCGGACATGCTCCTGCTCGACGAGCCGACCAACCATCTTGATGCCGAATCAGTCGAGTGGCTGGAAAACTTCCTCGCCGATTTCCCCGGCACGGTCGTCGCGGTCACCCATGATCGCTACTTCCTCGACAATGCGGCCGAGTGGATCCTCGAACTCGATCGCGGCCGCGGCATTCCTTGGAAGGGCAACTACTCCTCGTGGCTGGAGCAGAAGGGCGAGCGCCTCAAGCAGGAGGAAAACCAGGAGAAATCCCGTCAGAAGGCGATCCAGCGCGAGCTCGAGTGGGCGCGCAGCAACGCCAAGGGCGGCCGCAGCAAGGGCAAGGCACGCCTGTCCAAGATCGAGGAGTTGCAATCGGTCGATTACCAGCGCCGCAACGAGACCAACGAGATCTTCATCCCGCCTGGCGAGCGCCTCGGCAGCTCGATCATGGAATTCAAGAATGTCAGCAAATCATTCGGCGATCGCCTGCTGATCGAGGATCTAAGTTTTGTCGTGCCGCATGGCGCGATCATCGGCATCATCGGCCCGAACGGCGCCGGCAAGTCGACCCTGTTCAAGATGGTCATGGGCATGGAAAAGCCGGACAAGGGCGAGATCACGCGCGGGCAGACGGTCAAGGTCGCCTATGTCGACCAGAGTCGCGAAAAGCTCGAAGGCGACCACAACGTGTTCCAGGAAATCTCCGGTGGCGCCGACATCCTCAACATCAACGGCATCGAGATCCAGTCGCGCGCCTATCTGGGCCGCTTCAACTTCAAGGGTCAGGA
Organism: Lysobacterales bacterium; assembly: GCA_016721015.1. Lineage (GTDB taxonomy): Bacteria > Pseudomonadota > Gammaproteobacteria > Xanthomonadales > Rhodanobacteraceae > Dokdonella. Next base: position 161,128 of record JADKJL010000011.1, on the reverse strand, counting down.
TCAGCAGAAGATGGTCGGCACGCTGTCGGGTGGTGAACGCGGCCGCCTGCATCTGGCCAAGACCTTGCTCCAGGGCGGCAATGTGCTCCTGCTCGATGAACCGTCGAACGATCTCGATATCGAAACCCTGCGTGCGCTCGAGGATGCCTTGCTTGAGTTCCCCGGCAATGTGTTCGTGATCTCGCATGATCGCTGGTTCCTCGACCGCATCGCCACGCATATCCTCGCTTTCGAGGGCGATTCACATGTTGAATTCTTTGCCGGCAACTACCGCGAATACGAAGAAGACAAGAAGCGCCGCCTCGGCGACGACGCGGCAGCACCACATCGGCTGCGTTACAAGAAATTGGTCTAAGAGCCGGGAATGGGGAGTGGGGAGTAGGAAATGGGAAGAGCAAAGCAACAAGCAGGCGCGCGGCGGTCGTTGAGAGAGCACCGCGCTCTTCTGCGTTCCTACTCCCCACTCCCCACTTCCCACTCCCGCTCCACAGCGACGGATTCGCGCCAATGACCTTCATCGAATCCCTGCGCCACGCCTGGCAGCACAACAACTCGCTGGTCTGCGTCGGTCTCGATCCGGAACCGGCGCGTTTCCCGGAAATGTTCGCCGGAGACGATGATTCGGTTTTCCGTTTCTGTCGAGATATTGTCGATGCGACCGCCGATCTGGTCTGCTGCTTCAAGCCACAGATCGCGCACTTCGCGGCGATTGGTGCCGAAGATGCACTGCAACGCCTGATTGCGCATATCCACATGCATCAACCGGGCGTGCCGGTGATCCTCGATGCCAAGCGCGGCGACATCGGCTCGACTGCACAACATTACGCCAGCGAGGCATTTGATCGCTACGACGCCGATGCGGTTACGGTCAATCCCTATCTCGGTCATGATTCGTTGCAGCCTTTCCTTGATCGGGCGGACAAAGGCGTGGTTATTCTGTGTCGAACCTCGAACCCCGGAGCGGGCGACCTGCAGGATCTCGATGTCGGCGGCCGGCCGCTGTACCAGCATGTCGCCGACAAGGTTGCGCGGGAATGGAACGCCAATGGCAATTGCCTGCTGGTAACTGGGGCGACTTGTCCGCAGCAACTGGCTGAGGTGCGCGCGATCGTCGGCGACCTGCCCTTGCTGGTGCCCGGCATCGGCGCCCAGGGCGGTGATGTCGAAGCCGTGCTGCGCAATGGCCAGACAAGCAATGGCACGGGGTTGTTGGTCAGCTCATCGCGCGCGATCCTCTACGCCGGCACCGATGATGATTTTGCCAACGCGGCACGCGAGGCCACGCTGACCCTGCGCGATGAGATCAATCGTCATCGCAATAACGCCGGCTGACTTTGGAATGTTCACAGTCGCACTGACCGGAGGCATCGCTTCGGGCAAATCGGAAGTCGAGCGTCGATTCGCAGCACGTGGCGTGGAAATCATCGATGCCGATCTGGTTGCTCGCGAGGTCATCGCCATCGGCACGCCCGCACTGCAGGAGATCGTAGCCGCATTCGGCAGCCGCGCAATTGGCGCGGATGGCGCGCTTGATCGCCGGGCCATGCGCGAGCGAGTCTTCGGCGATGCGGACGCTCGCAAGCGCCTTGAAACAATCATTCATCCCCGCGTTCGCCAGGCCTTGCAGGAACGAGCCACGGCGGTATGCAGCGCCTACGGGATGCTGGTGATCCCGTTGTTCGTGGAATCGGGTGAGTACCACTGGGTCGATCGCGTGCTCGTCGTCGATGTTCCGCGCAGCGTGCAGCTCGAACGTCTGCTTGACCGCGATGGCATCACCCCTGAACTGGCCGAATCAATGCTCGACGCCCAGGCGACTCGCGAACAACGCCTGGCGATTGCCGATGACGTGATTGACAACAGTGCGGAACTCGCTTCGCTCGACGACAAGGTCGAAAACCTGCATCAAAGCTATCTGTCATTGGCCAGCAACAAGTCTGTCCGCTGAAGGGATCGGCCACAACGAGCGGATCGCAGCGATGCCCTGGCCACCGTGGCCACGCGCCCTTTCGATCTCGTCGAGTTGCATGCCGCCGAGCGCAAAGACCGGCATGGGCGCATTCGAAACGAGCTCGGCGAAGTGCTGCCAGCCCAGCGGCGCGGAGTTGGCATGGCCGGGAGTCGAGTGGACCGGCGACAGGGTGGCAAAGTCGGCACCGATGGCTGCGGCGTGGTTCAGTTCTTCGGCGTTGTGACAGGAAACCGCAAGCCAACGATGTCGATCCACGGGACGCCGGTTCAGGGCCATCGCAATGCGTGACGGCAGATGCACTCCGTCCAGACCGAGCACTTCAGCCAATTGCCAGTCCGCATTCAGGAGCAGGTTCGCGCCGTGTTCCCGGCATCGCTCACGGACAACCCGGGCAAGCGCCGTGATCTCCTCTCTCGACCAGCCCGGCAAGCGCAATTGCAGCAAGCGGGTGCCTGCCGCGAGAGCCTGATCAATTGATCCGACAAACTGCTGAATATCGCTTGAGTTCGGGGTTGGCATGATCAGGTAGCGATCCGGCAGTCGCAATGCCGTGAGCGCGGGACGGTCAGCCGGCGGCATCCACAGCGGGTCTACGCATGCTGGATCGACCCACGCCAGCGCCTGGCCGTCACGACCATCAGGCTCGCCATCGAATCGATCAACCTCGAATACATCGAGAATGATCGCACCCATGGGCACCGTGATCAGGCGCGGGCCAGGCTGGACATGGATACCGAGTTCTTCCACAAGTTCGCGTACGAGCGCAGCCTGCGGACTTTCCCCCTGCTCCACCTTGCCACCAGGAAACTCCCAATAGCCGGCATGCTGCTTGCCTTGCGGACGCCGGGCAAGCAAGACCCTCCCCTGCACATCACGCAGGACAGCGGCAACGACATGGGCGCGCATGCCGGAATCGATGTCGTCAGTCATGCGCGCAACTAAGTGGGATCCGGCCCGCACAAGTGGGCGGGCCGTGCAACACGGATAGTGGCATCAACTGCCGACTCGGGTCAGGCCAGGCTGCCGTGGCACTGCTTGAATTTCTTGCCCGATCCGCAGGGACATGGATCATTGCGGCCGACCTTGGGTGCATCGCGAAAGACCGGACCCGTAGCGGAACTGGCGGCCAGCGCCGGAGTGTCCTCCACCGATCCATCACCACCGAATCCTGGCGGCGCAGCATGCTGGAACTGCATGGTCTTCGCCTGCGCCTCGGCTTGGGCACGCTGCTGCGCTTCGAGCGCCTGCACTTCCTCTTCGCTGCGGATACGCACGCGCGCAAGCAACTGGATCAGTTCGTGCTTGATGCGCTCGAGCATCTGCTGGAAAAGTAGGAACGACTCGCGCTTGAATTCCTGCTTGGGCTGCTGCTGTGCATAGCCGCGCAAATAGATGCCCTGACGCAGATAATCCATGCTGGTCAGATGTTCTTTCCAGCAGTTGTCGACGACTGAAAGCATGACGTGCTTCTCTAGCGAACGCATGGTTTCGTCGCCGAGCAAGGCCTCCTTCTCGCGGAACAAACGGGCGGCGGCGTCCTCGACACGTGCCAGCACATCATCGGCCGTGGCTTCTTCTTCATCCTTGAGCCAACCCTGCAAATCAAGCTTGAGGCTGAACTCGGATTCGAGTTCCTTCTCCAGTTCCGAGATCTTCCACTGGTCGTCGATCGAATTGGCCGGCACGTGGCGGTGCACGAGTTCAGCAAACACGTCCTCGCGGATGTCGGCCACGGTCTGGCCGACGCCATCGCTCTCAAGCAGCTCGTTGCGCTGCTCGTAGATGACCTTGCGCTGGTCATTGGCCACATCATCGAATTCGAGCACGTTCTTGCGGAAGTCGAAGTTCTGCGCCTCGACCTTGCGCTGCGCGTTCATGATCTGCTTGGTGACCATGCGATCCTGAATCGCGTCGTCCTCCTTCATGCCGAACATGCGCATCAAGCCGGCCACGCGCTCACCCATGAAGATGCGCAACAGGTTGTCTTCGAGAGACAGATAAAAGCGGCTGGAGCCTGGATCACCCTGGCGACCCGAGCGCCCGCGCAACTGGTTGTCGATGCGGCGGGACTCGTGGCGTTCGGTACCAATGATGCGCAGACCGCCCGCTTCCATGACCTTGGCGTGACGTGCCTTCCATTCGACCTTGATCTGTTCGCGCTCAGCTGCCGAGGTATCTTCCGGCAGCGCTTCCAGCTCGGCTTCGAGGTTTCCACCGAGCACGATGTCGGTTCCACGTCCGGCCATGTTGGTGGCGATGGTGACGACGCCGGGGCGTCCGGCCTGGGCGACGATGATCGCCTCGCGTTCATGCTGCTTGGCGTTGAGCACTTCATGCGGAACAGCCGACTTCTTGAGCAGATCCGAGAGGTATTCGGAAGTCTCGATCGAGGTCGTGCCGACCAGCACCGGCTGGCCGCGCTCGTAGCAATCCTTGATGTCTTCGATGATCGCGTCGTACTTGTTCTTGCCCTTGAGGAAGACCACATCGGGCTCATCCTTGCGCACCATCGGACGATGGGTCGGGATGACGACGACTTCAAGCCCATAGATCGACTGGAACTCGAAGGCCTCGGTGTCGGCGGTACCGGTCATGCCGGCCAGCTTCTTGTACAGGCGGAAATAGTTCTGGAACGTGATCGAACCGAGGGTCTGGTTCTCACGCTGGATCGGCACTCCTTCCTTGGCCTCGACGGCTTGATGCAGGCCATCGGACCAGCGTCGACCGGCAAGCGTGCGGCCGGTGAACTCGTCGACGATGATGACTTCGCCGTCGCGCACGATGTATTCAACGTCACGCTGGTACAAGGCATGCGCGCGCATGCCGGCATTCAGGTGATGGACAACGGCAAGATGTTTGGTGTCATACAGATTCTCGCCCTCACCGATGATTCCATCGGCGCGCAGCAGCGACTCCGCATGTTCCATGCCGGCTTCGGACAGGTGCACCTGCTTCTGCTTTTCATCGACCCAGTAGTCTCCCTCGCCATCCTCGGTCTGCTGCCGGATCAACTTGGGTACCAGGCGGTTGACCTTGACGTAGAGTTGCGGCGATTCATCGGTCGGGCCGGAAATGATCAGTGGCGTGCGCGCCTCGTCGATCAGGATCGAATCGACCTCATCGACGATGGCGTAGTTGAGAGCGCGCTGGTAGCGCTGATCCTTTGACTGCGCCATGTTGTCGCGCAGGTAGTCGAAGCCGAATTCGTTGTTGGTGCCATAGGTGATGTCGGCATCATAGGCACCGCGCTTGTCGGCATGATCCATGCCGGGATAGACCACGCCGACCGACATGCCGAGGAAATTGTAGATGCGCCCCATCCAGGCCGAATCGCGGCGCGCGAGATAGTCATTCACGGTGACGACATGCACGCCCTTGCCGGCCAGCGCGTTCAGATAGACCGGCAGGGTACCGACCAGGGTCTTGCCTTCACCGGTGCGCATTTCGGCGATGCGTCCCATATGCAGGACCATGCCGCCGATCAACTGTTCATCGTAATGACGCAGACCGATCACGCGCCGGGCCGCTTCGCGCACCACGGCAAACGCCTCAGGCAGGATCGAATCGAGCGATTCGCCATCGCTGACGCGCTTGCGGAACTCGTCAGTGGTGGCGCGCAAGGCTGCGTCGTCGAGCGCCTCGAAGCGCGGCTCCAGAGCGTTGATCTTCACTACCGTCTTGCTCAGCGTGCGCAGGATGCGCTCGTTGCGGCTTCCAAAAATGCTCGTCAGGACACGTTGAAACATCGGTCAGGGATATCCGGGTAGGGCCGCAAATCCGCCACTTGGCGGGTTCGGCAGAAAAGCGAAGGCCGCCGATGATACGGCGGCCTAGGCGCAAGACCAAATTTGGGGTTCAGATTGGCCGATTCAAGGCCGTGACTCTCAAGTGCGTGTCGCACGCGTGGAACGCACGTAAGCCATCGGATTGACCGGTCGCCCGTTCAACCAGACCTCGAAGTGGCAATGCGGGCCGGTCGAACGTCCGGTCGAACCGACCTTGGCGACCACCTGGCCCACATGCACGCGTGTTCCGACCTCGACGAGGTTGCGTGAATTGTGCGCATAGCGAGTCATGTAGCCATTGCCGTGATCCACTTCGACCACATTTCCATACCCGTTGCGAATTCCCGAGTAGGTCACGACTCCCTCGGCGACGGCCTGGATGTCGCTGCCCAGCGGCACGTCGAAATCAACGCCGAGGTGGACGGCCTGGCGGCCGGTGATCGGATCGGTGCGCGAGCCATAACCCGAGGCGACATAGCCATGCGCCACCGGCATGCCGGTCGGCAGCAGGGCGTTGTCGATCTTGCGATCGAAGAGCAGGTTTTCGAGTACCTGGAGCTGTGCTTCCTGACGCCCGAACTCGGCGCGGAGATTGTCGATATCGTTGCCCAGCGGCAGTGGCGTCGATCCTTCCGCAAGCGCATCCTCGGGACCGCCGAGAGCGGGCTCGGAAACGAAGTCGAACTCGCCATCCTCGAGTTTGCCAACCTGGGTCAGGCGATCACCGAGGGCGTTCAGACGCGTGGCTTGCGCGCGCAATTGACCGAGCTGGAGCGCCAGCGCGTCAAGATTCCGCCGCGAGTCTCCTTCGACATTGCCAAGCTCGGTCTTCTGCAGTTCGATCTGGGCACGCAGGGCGAGCAGCTCGCGCATGGCCGCATCGCGGGGATTGACCGTGTACATCGCCGTAACGAAGCCGATGGCGGCGAACAACAGCAGGGTCGCGCAGAGCACACCCCCAACCAGCAATCGGCCCTTGCTGCTGCCGAGATCGATGCAGCGTGGGGTCGAGTGGGATTTTGCGACTAAGATTATGTTCATTGAAAGTTCGCCGAATGGGTTCTGCCATGCAACGAAGTCCTCCTTCCCGCACACACCCGCGCAGCACCTTGGTGCCCATCGCAGAGTGCATCGCCCTCGACACGCTCGCAGCGCGAGCGCATGTTCTGGACCTGCTTGATGGAAGACTCCGCCATCATTTGCCCGAAACACTGGCCCGCGAATGTCGCCTCGCGGATCTGCGCAACGGACGGCTCGTATTCATTGCAACGAGTTCAACCTGGGCCACACGCCTGAGACTGCATCAAGCCAGCCTGCTGGCGGAAGCCCGCGCCGCCACCGGCGACCTGGTCGAACACTTCGCCGTGAAAGTGGCTCCCCTGCCGCCCGTTCCCGTGGAACCGGCCAGCGCGAAACCACTCTCAGCCGCCGCCGCAAAGCATCTGCGCACAGCAGCAAAAAACATCACGGACCCCGAACTTCAGGCCCTGTATCTGAATTTGGCGTCCCTCGCCTGTTCTGATTCTTGTGCGGAAGACTGAAAGCCTTCCTTCCCCTTGATCCGGAGACCCCGGGGCGGAGTCTTCGTGGCAACTGGTTTTCTACAACGCCTGTGCCGGATGGGCATAGGAAATCGGTGCGCTGGTCTCGTCCTCGAAGCTGACTTCTTCCCAAGCCGACTTGTCCGCCAGCAACGCGCGCAACAAGGTGTTGTTGAGGGCGTGGCCCGACTTGTAGCCGTAGAATGCTCCAATCAGACTGTGACCAAGGAGATACAGGTCACCAATTGCGTCAAGAATTTTATGCTTGACGAATTCGTCCTCGTAACGCAAACCGTCCTCGTTGAGCACGCGGTAGTCGTCGAGCACGATTGAATTGTCCATCGAGCCACCCAGCGCAAGATTGCGCTCACGCAGCATCTCGATGTCACGCATGAAACCGAAGGTACGTGCGCGGCTGACCTCCTTGACGAACGAGGTGGTCGAGAAATCGATCTCGCTGCTGGAGGTGCGCTTGGCAAACATCGGGTGGTCGAAATCGATCGAGAAACCGACTTTGAAGCCATCGAAGGGCTCGAAGCGAGCCCATTTGTCGCCGTCACGGACGGTGATGGACTTCTTGATGCGGACAAAGCGCTTGGCCTTGGCCTGCTCCTCGATTCCGGCCGACTGCAGCAGGAACACGAAAGGGCCCGCGCTGCCATCCATGATCGGCACCTCGGGTGCCGACAGGTCGACATAGGCGTTGTCGATGCCCAGACCGGCAATCGCCGAAAGCAGGTGTTCGATGGTGGCGATGCGCACATCGCCCTTGACCAGGGTAGTCGAGAGCCGGGTATCGCCGACATTCTCGCAACAGGAGCGGATTTCCACGGGCTCGGCAAGATCCACGCGCCGAAACACAATCCCTGTATCCACCGCAGCGGGACGCAAGGTCATGTAGACCTTGTCACCCGTGTGGAGACCTACGCCTGTCGCCCTGATTACATTTTTGAGCGTGCGTTGTTTGATCATTTTTTTGGTCTGACCCCTGGGGCAGGAGCGCGAAAACGCCGGGGAGCGTAGCACAGCCTCTGCTTCAGCGGAAGTTAAGTCGATGGCAAAATCCGACACATGTTGCGCATTTGCAACACTCGGGTTTTGAATCGAGGGCGCCCGCACCAATCGGGGAAACCGCCTGGCGCCTGGCACTTGTCTCGACCTTCATCGACGCAAGAAAGTGCCGCTGCGACGCCACGCAGCGGCATGGGATCCGAACCCTTCGATGTCTCACGACATCGCAAGTCGACGGCAGCGGTCGGTTGTCAGCCGAGCCGCGTCAGTGATGCAACGGGATGTTCGAGCTTGCCCTCCTCAATCAGCCTGGCGCCGCAAAAAGGCCGGGATATCGAGATAGTCGACCTGATTGTCCGTCGTGCTGCCGGGTTGCTCGGCTGGCATCTGGGCATGCGCGGCGATCCGCTCCGGCACTCCTGCATAGTCGATCGCTCCGGTCGTCGCGTTGCGTACAACGCGCATGGGCGGACGCGGTGCAATGATCGCCTCCCGCTCCTTTTCCGTGCGCAAGGGTGCCCGCGCCGCATGGCGGTTGAGCCCGGTGGCAACCACGGTGACCCGGATCTCGTCCTGCAACTCGGGATCGAGCGCGGTACCGATAACCACGGTCGCATCCTCGCTGGCAAACTCGTGGATGACCTGGCCGATGTCGTCGAACTCGCGCATGGTCAGGTTGTTGCCGGCGGTGACATTGACAAGGATGCCGCAGGCACCGGCCAGGTTGACGTCTTCGAGCAGCGGATTGTTGATCGCCGCCTCGGCCGCGGCCACCGCACGATCATCCCCACGCGCGCTGCCACTGCCCATCATGGCCATGCCCATTTCGGACATGACCGTGCGCACGTCGGCGAAGTCGACGTTGATCAGGCCCGGGCGGGTGATCAGATCAGCGATGCCTTGCACGGCACCGAGCAGCACGTCGTTGGCCTGCTTGAATGCGCTGAGCAAGGTGACGTCACGACCGAGCTCGGTCAGCAATTTCTCGTTCGGCACCGTGATCAGCGAATCAACATGCTGAGTCAGATCCTCGATGCCCTTTAGCGCGACCTGCATGCGTCGACGACCCTCAAACGGGAACGGCTTGGTGACCACGGCGACGGTCAGGATGCCCATCTCCTTGGCCAGTTGCGCAACGACGGGAGCCGCACCGGTACCGGTACCGCCACCCATGCCGCAGGTGATGAAGGCCATGTCGGCACCCCGCAGCAATTCGCAGATGCGTTCGCGATCTTCCAGCGCGGCCTGACGGCCCACCTCCGGATTGGCCCCGGCGCCGAGGCCCTTGGTCACGTTCGCACCGAGTTGCAGGGTGTGCTTCGCACCCGTGTTCTTGAGCGCCTGCGCATCAGTATTCGCACAGACGAAATCGACGCCTTCGATCTGCGCGTTGACCATGTGGCTGACCGCATTGCCACCACCACCACCGACACCGATGACCTTGATCACCGCGTTCGGCTCCATCCTTTCAATGAACTCAAACATTTTCCCGTCCTCCGTCGGCTTAAGCCGTATTTGATTTGACCACTCCGTACACGCCGCCTTCCCGGCGACGCGACGTCTTGCGGACCACTGGCGTGTGTTCCGCCACGCAACCGTTTCGGTTGCACCGCCGCGCATCCTGCGCAGCGGGTCACACCTGATCAGCGCGAGCCGACAGCCGCGCTCAGAAATTTCCCTTGAACCAACTCGATACCCGATCCCAGACCCCGCCGACCGATTCGACGCCGCGTCGCGGCCCTTGCGCCGCCTGGCGGCTGCCGTAGAGGAGCAGGCCGACGCCGGTGGCGTGGATCTGGTTGGAGACGACATCGGCCAATCCGGTCACATGCTGCGGCGTGCCGAGACGCACCGGCATGTGGAACACTTCTTCGGCCAGATCGACCACGCCTTCCATCTTGGCGGCACCTCCGGTCAGCACGATGCCGGCGGCGACCAGGCTCTCGTACCCGGAACGGCGCAACTCGGCCTGGGCCAGCGAGAACAATTCCTCGTAGCGCGGCTGCACGACTTCGGCGAGGGTCTGCCGGGCCAGGCGGCGCGGCGGACGATCGCCGACGCTCGGCACCTGGATGGTTTCCTCGGCATGTGCGAGCTGGGCCAGCGCGCAGGCGTACTTGACCTTGATTTCCTCTGCATGCGCAGTTGGCGTGCGCAAGGCCACCGCAATATCGTTGGTGACCTGATCGCCGGCGATCGGCAACGATGCCGTGTGCCGGATCGCGCCCTGGGTGAAGATCGCGATGTCGGTGGTACCGGCGCCGATATCGACGAGGCAGACGCCGAGGTCGCGCTCGTCCTGGGTGAGCACGGCAAAGCTTGAGGCGATCTGTTGCGGCACGAGGTCATCGACGCGCAGGCCGCAGCGCGAAACGCACTTGCGAATGTTGGCCGCGGCACTCATCGCGCCGGTGACCAGGTGCACGCGCGCTTCGAGACGCACGCCGCTCATGCCGATTGGATGACGAATTCCTTCCTGACCGTCGATCACGTAATCCTGGGGTTCGAGATACAGGCGCTCCTGATCGGCCGGGATTGCCACCGCTCGTGCCGCCTCGATGACGTGCTCACGATCGGCCTCGGTCACTTCCTTGTCGCGGATCGGCACGATGCCATGTGAATTCAGGCAACGGATGTGGCTGCCGGAAATTCCTGCGTAGACCGAACGGATCTCGCAGCCAGCCATCAGCTCGGCTTCCTCGATCGCACGCTGGATCGATTGCACGGTCGATTCGATATCGACGACGACGCCGCGCTTGAGCCCATGCGACGGATGCGAGCCGATGCCCATGATCTCGACCGGCTGGCCAGGCTCGTGCTCGCCGACGATCGCGACGATCTTCGAGGTGCCGATGTCGAGACCGACGATGAGGTTTTTTTCAGACTTGCGATTCATCGGAGGAGCCGGGAATGGGAATGGGAAATGGGGAATGGGGAATCGGTCAAAGCAAGGAGCGCGAGCGGGTAGCTGCGGAGGGAATCCGGCAGCACCGCCGTGATGCCGCCAGGGTTCTCGTTTCCGGATTCCCGATTCCGGTCCGGCGCCGCTGGTTCGGGCAGCGCCCAGCGCATTGCGAATCCGTTCTCGTAACGCAGATCGATGTAGACCGGAGGACCGGCGTTGCCCGCGCTGAGGCTCGGCCAGACTGCAAGGAAACGATGCAGGCGCGGCATCGCATCGACGCGGCCAATCTCGATCAAGGCACCACTCGACAGGGTCAGGCGCCAACTGCCCCGGGCACTGAGATCGACCGCCTGCACGCTGAGGCCGCTGCCGGAAAATTCACGCAGGCATGCGGCATGGAAGGTGATGACCTCGGCCAATCGCGCATCGGGGCCGGACAACTGTGGCAAGCCTTGCATCGAATCGGTACCCGGCACCTCGAACAGATCGCCACTGCGACTGATCAGACGCGCCTCGCCCCAGCGCGCAAACGGCTGGCGCTCATAGACCGTGAGGCTCAAGGTATCCGGCCACTGCTTGCGCGCCTCGACGCGCTCGACCCAGGGCAGGCGCGAAATCGCATCGCGCACATCCTGCAATTGCACGGCAAAGAATCCCTGGCCGAGGTGCGCTTCCACGGTGGCACGGATCTGCTCGGCACTGACATGCGAATACTCGGCGCGCAGCTCGATCTTGCGCACCGGCCAACGCGTGGCGGCGAACCAGCCATTGAGCACGCCGACGATCGGCAGCGCGACGAGGGTCAGGGCGATGCCCCAGGCGAGCAGGCGGGTGATCAGGGCGCTTTTCACGACACCCCTCCGGCGAACGTCGCCTGTTCACGATCGAGGCTCGATTCGAGGATCCGCCAGCACAACGATTCAAAGTCGATACCAATTGCACGCGCGGCTTTCGGTACCAGTGAGTGACTGGTCATGCCCGGCGTCGTATTGACTTCGAGCAGGTAATTGTTGCCATCGCGATCGCGCATGACATCGACGCGGCCCCAGCCAGAACAACCCGCGGCGTCAAATGCGCGCCAGGCCAGATCACGGATTTGCGTCTCCGCCTCGCCATCAAGACCCGGACACAGGTATTCGGTGTCTTCGGCGATGTATTTGGCGTGGTAGTCGTAGTAGGCGCCTTTCGGCACGATGCGGATCGATGGCAGCGCCTCGCGGCCAAGAATGGCCACGGTCAATTCGGCGCCCTCGATCAACTGCTCGATCAGCAGTTCGCCATCGTGCTTGCAGGCCAGGGCGACCGCGGCCGGAAGGTCGGCCGCGCTGAATACACGGGTGATGCCGACACTTGATCCTTCATGCGAAGGCTTGACGATGGCCGGGTAACCGATCATGGCGATCGCGGCCTCGATATTTTCAGAAGGTCGCCAGGCCGCGTAGCGGGGGGTCGGCAGGCCAAGCGCCTGCCAGACCTGCTTGGTGCGCACCTTGTCCATGGCCAGTGCCGAGCCGAGGATGCCGCTGCCCGTGTAAGGCACGCGCAAGGCATCGAGCGCACCCTGGAGCATGCCGTCCTCACCGCCCCGGCCATGCAGGATGTTGAAGACGCGTGCGTAGTGGCCGGCTCGCAAGGCATCGAGCAGGGCCGGAATGCCATCGACCGGATGCGCATCGACGCCACGAGCACGCAGCGCTTCGAGCACATTGCGCCCGGAATCGAGCGATACCTCACGTTCGGCCGAGGTTCCGCCAAAGGCCACGGCAACCCGGCCGAAGCGTTGCGGATCGGTCGTGCGCATGCTCATCAGGCGGCGCTCCTCAAATCGGGATCACGAGCGAGATCGAGCGCTGCGGCACCAATGTCGCCGGCACCCATGAGCAGAACCAGATCGCCGTCCTCGAGCAGGCTTGGCAGGGCATCGCGAAGGTCTCGCGGATGTTCGATCAGAACCGGATCGACCTTGCCGCGCGCACGGATCGCCCGGGCCAGCGCGCGTGAATCGGCATTCGCGATCGGTGCTTCACCGGCCGGGTAGACTTCGGTCAGGATCAATACGTCGACGTCTGCCAGCACGCGCGAAAAATCATCCAGCAGATCGCGGGTACGTGAATAGCGATGTGGCTGAAAGGCGACCACCAGCCGGCGCTCTGGCCAGCCGCCACGCGCGGCGGCAAAAACCGCGGCCAGTTCACTCGGATGGTGGCCATAGTCATCGACCAGCATGGCGCTGCCACCATCAAGCGCCAGCTCCCCGCGCATCGAAAAGCGCCGACCCACTCCCTGGAACCCTGCCAGGGCAAGCTGCATCGCTTCGGCGGTGACGCCAAGCTGCCAGCCCACGGCGCATGCCGCCAGTGCGTTCAGGACATTGTGGCGTCCGGGCAGGTTGAGGGTCATGTCGATGGCGGTGTCGGTGTTCGGCAGGTGCATGACAAAATGCATGCGCGCACCGTCCTGGCGCACATCACTGGCCCGGATGTCGGCCTCGCCCTCGATCGCATAGGTCAGCGTGCGCCGCGGCGTGCGTTCGACCAGGGCGGCGACCTCGGCATCGTCGACGCAAAGTACGGCGAGGCCGTAGAACGGCAGGCGATGCAGGAACTGCTCGAAGGCGAGTTTGACCTGCTCGAAATCGCCGGCGTAGTTCTCGAGATGATCGGCATCGATGTTGGTGATGATCGCGATCACCGGCGAAAGCAGCAGAAACGAGCCGTCCGACTCGTCGGCTTCGGCAACCAGATATTCGCCCGTGCCCAGGCGTGCATTGGCCCCGGCAGCGGTCAGCTGGCCACCGATGACGAAGGTGGGGTCGAGACCCGCCTCGGCCAGCACGCTTGCGGTCAGGCTGGTCGTGGTGGTCTTGCCATGCGTGCCGGCGACGGCGATGCCGCGACGGAATCGCATCAGCTCACCGAGCATCTCGGCACGCGGCACGACCGGGATGCGGCGTTCGCGTGCGGCGAGCAATTCGGGATTGTCGGCACGGATAGCACTCGAGGTAACCAGCACATCGACCTGCTCGACGTTGGCCGCCGCGTGCTCGCGCTGCACCGTAATGCCCAGCGAGGCGAGCCGTCGTGTGGTCGCCGAATCAGCGCGATCCGAACCCGACACGGTATAGCCGAGATTGTGCAGCACCTCGGCAATGCCACTCATGCCGACCCCGCCGATGCCGACAAAGTGGACGCGGCGGAAGTCCTGCATGATGTCGCCTTGCTGGCGCAGCGGTTGCGGAGTCATGCCGCCACCTCGATGCAGACATCGGCGATGCGTGCCGTGGCATCGGGACGGGCCAGGGCGCGCGCGGAGATCGCCATATCCAGCAATTTCGAACGATTGCAAGCGAGCTCGTCGAGACAGCGAGCGAGACGCTCGGCGAACGCCTCGCCTTCGGCGACCAGTCGGGCCGCACCGGCCTCGACCAGAACCTCGGCATTGCGCGACTGGTGATCGTCGACCGCCTGCGGATACGGCACCAGGATCGAAGCCACGCCGGCTGCGCAGAGCTCGGCTATGGTCAAGGCACCGGCGCGGCAGATCACGATATCGGCCCACGCGTAGGCCGCAGCCATGTCATCGACGAAAGGTTCGACCGCGACCACACGATTGACCGCCGCATAAGCGGAACGGGTCTGGTCGAGATGACGAGCGCCGGATTGGTGGCGGACTTCGAGTTCGACGCGATCACCACAATGACGGATGACTCCGGGCAACATCAGGTTGAGACTCTGTGCGCCCTGGCTGCCACCGAGAACAAGGATGCGGATCGCGCCGTCACGCCCGTTCAGGCGTTGCGCGGGTGGCGCCAGCGCACCGATCTCGCTGCGCACCGGATTGCCGACCCATTCGCTGCCAGTCAGGCTGTCGGCGAATCCGGCAAGCAGCCTGCGCGCGAAACGGGCAAGCAGCCGATTGGTGAAACCCGGTACGCGATTCTGTTCGTGCACGACCAGCGGAATGCGCGACATCCAGGCAGCGATTCCGCCGGGTGCTGCGGCATAGCCCCCCATCGACAGCACGCTGGCCGGGCGCAGGCGTCGCAGCAATTTTCGTGCGGCAAGGATGGCCCGCAGCAAACGCAACGGCGCAAGCGCGAGGGTCGCCAGTCCCTTGCCGCGCACGCCGGAAAAGTCGAGCGTTTCGAGAGTGAATCCTGCGGCGGGAACGAGTCTCCCCTCGAGACCAACCTTGCCGCCAAGCCAGACCACTTCGACGCCGCGCTCGCGCAATTCACGACCGACTGCGATGCCCGGAAAGATGTGGCCACCGGTGCCGCCAGCCATGATCAAGATCGTCCTGCTCATGCGGGCTCTCGTTCAAGCGACGGCGAAGCAAGCTCGTTGGTAGCGATCGCTTGCGCGGCGGCATTCTCGGCGCGTGACAATTCGTAGCTGACCCGCGCCAGCAGCCCGATCGCGACGCAGGTCATCATCACGCTTGAACCCCCCGAGCTGATCAGCGGCAGGGTCAGACCCTTGGTCGGCAGCACGCCGAGGTTGACGCCGATCGAGACCAGCGCCTGGAAGGCGATCATCAGCGAAATTCCGAACGCGCAATAGCCGCCGAAGCGCTGGCCACGCTCCATCGCGCGCAGACCGACGCGCAGACCACTGCCGACCAGTCCGGCGAACAGACCAAGCACGAGCAGGATGCCGAAAAAGCCGAGTTCCTCGGCAATCACGGCGAGGATGAAGTCGGTATGCGCTTCGGGCAGATAGAACAGCTTCTGCACGCTGGCGCCAAGACCCACGCCAAACCATTCGCCGCGACCGACCGCGATCAGGGCCTGGGTCAACTGGAAGCCTTCATTGAACGGATCGGCCCAGGGATCGAGGAAGGACTTGAGGCGCTTGAGGCGGTAATCCTCGAACAGCGCCGCCCACGCCAGCGCCGGCATCGCCATGGCTGCGAGCAAACCGAGATTGCGCAAGCGCGCGCCGCCGAGCCAGATCATGCCGAGGCTGACCGTCAGCAGCAGGGTCGCACTGCCGAAGTCGGGTTGTGCCAGCAGCAGGACGACCAGCAATCCGGTGATGCCGAGCGGCTTGAGCACGCCGAGCATTCGCGCATGCATGCTTTCGCGATGACGCACCATGTAGCTGGACAGGTAGACGATCAGGATCAGCTTGACCAGCTCGACCGACTGGAAGCCCGAAATGCCGAGATGGATCCAGCGCCGCGCACCGTTGATGCGCATGCCGATGCCGGGCACGAACACGAGCAGGAGCAGGAAAATCCCGAGCAGGAGCAGGGGGACGGCTTTTTCCTCGACCAGGGTCAGTTCGATACGGGCGACGATGCAGGCCAGGCTGATGCCAAGCGCAAGGAAGACCATGTGCCGGATCAGGAAATAGAACGGCCCGATGTGCTGGCTGTCGGCGATCGAGATCGAACTCGAGGCAACCATGACCAGGCCGAGGCAAGCCAGGCCGAGCGCCGAGAGCACGACTCCGGGATCGTAGCGCCCCTGCGGTGCTCCGCGTCGTGTTGCCTGTGTGCTCACATTCATGCCGAACATCAGCGCACCTTCAACGTGGCAAGACCGACCAGCACAAGAACCACGCTGATGATCCAGAAGCGCACGATCACGCGGGGTTCGGGCCAACCCTTGAGCTCAAAGTGGTGATGGATCGGAGCCATGCGGAAGATGCGCTTGCCGGTCAACTTGAAGCTGGCCACCTGCAACATCACCGAGGCGGTCTCCATGACGAAGACCCCGCCCATGATCAGCAACACGATTTCCTGGCGCACGATCACGGCGATCGTGCCGAGCGCGGCGCCGACAGCAAGCGCGCCGATATCACCCATGAACACCTGTGCCGGATACGTGTTGAACCAGAGGAAGCCGAGTCCGGCCCCGCCCAGCGCGCCACAGAAAATCACCAGCTCGCCCGCGCCGGGAATCGACGGAATCTGCAGATAATTCGAGAAGACCACGTTGCCGGCCAGGTAGGCGAAGGCGCCGAGCGCGGCGACCACAAGCACACTGGGCATGATCGCAAGGCCATCGAGGCCATCGGTGAGATTCACCGCATTCGAGAAGCCGACGATCATCAGATAGGCCAGCGGCACGAACAGGATGCCGAGCGGAATCGCCACCGTCTTGAACAGCGGCAGGTACAGCGCGGTTTGTGCCGGCAGATCGGCCTGGGTGTACAGGATCACTGCAATGGCCAGGCCGAACACCGATTGCCAGAAGTATTTCCAGCGCGAGGCCAGACCGCGACTGTCGCGCAGCACGAGCTTCTTGTAGTCGTCGTAGAAGCCAATGCCGCCAAACGCGATGGTGACGCCGAGCACCATCCACACATAGCGACTGCGCAGATCCATCCACAGCAGGGTGGCGATGACGACGGCGAGAATGATCAGCAGGCCACCCATGGTTGGCGTGCCGGCCTTGACCAGATGCGTTTGCGGGCCATCCGAGCGAACCACTTGCCCGGCCTTCATGTCGGCCAGCTTGCGGATCACCGCGGGACCGATCAGCAACGACACGGCGAGCGCGGTCAGCGTGCTCATGATGGCGCGGAAAGTCAGGTACTGGAACAGGTGGAAGCCGCTGTACCAGTTGCGCAGGAGGTCGGCCAGTTCAAGCAGCATGTCGGTCTCCAGCGCTGGCCTCAGCGGCGAACAAGCCGCCGACCACCCGATCCATCGCCGAGCCGCGCGAGCCCTTGATCAATACGGTCATCGACGACTCCAGCTCGCCACGCAATGCCGTGATCAGCGCGGCCTGGTCGGCGAAATGACGCGCCTCGCCGCCGAAGGCATTCGCGGTGGCACGACTCAGCTGGCCGACCGCATACAGCCGATCGATGCCCTTGCTCGCCGCCAGCGCGCCGACCTCGGCATGCAGGGATTCGGCATCGGCACCGAGTTCGCGCATGTCGCCGACGACGAGGATGCGCGTGCCGACAAATGACGCCAGGGTGTCGATTGCGGCAGCGAACGAAGCCGGATTCGCGTTGTAGGTGTCGTCGATGATC
Organism: Lysobacterales bacterium; assembly: GCA_016721015.1. Taxonomy (GTDB): domain Bacteria; phylum Pseudomonadota; class Gammaproteobacteria; order Xanthomonadales; family Rhodanobacteraceae; genus Dokdonella. The sequence continues at coordinate 142,925 of JADKJL010000011.1, read as the reverse complement.
AGTGCGCCGCTGGCATGCTTGCGCTGCGCGCCGCGTCCGCCGACCGCGGCGGCCGCTTCGAGCCCTTCCTTGATCGTTGCCAGCGGCACGTCGACGGCGAGCGCGAGGCTGGCCGCGGCGAGCGCATTGAGCACATTGTGCTGACCGAGCAATGGCAGCGAGACCTCGATCTCGCCTTGCGGCGCGACCAGGGTGAACAGGTTCGTCGCTGCCCGTCGATCGTGGCGGGCGGTGACATCGGCATGCGCATCGAGACCGAAGCGGATCACGCGGCGATGGCCGGCCAGGCCGGTGAAAAAGCCGGCATATGCATCGTCGGCATTGATCACCGCAATGCCGCTCTCGGGCAGGCCGGAATAAATCGCACCCTTGGTTTTCGCCACGCCATCGAGTGAACCCATGCGCTCGAGATGCGCCGGTGCGATGTTGTTGACGAGGGCCACCTGCGGCTGGGCGATGCCGACCAGATAATCAATGTCGCCGGGCTTGCCGGCCCCCATCTCGAGCACCGCGAAACGGGTGTCCGCCGGCATCGCGAGCAGGGTCAACGGCAGTCCGATTTCGTTGTTGAAGCTGCCGCTGCTGGCGTGGGTTGGCGCGTGCCGGGACAGAATCCCGGCAAGCAGGGTCTTGACCGTGGTCTTGCCGTTCGAGCCGGTGATTCCGATCACGCAAACATCGCGCTGGCGACGCACGTGCGCGGCAATCTGGCCGAGCGCGATCTGCGTATCGGCGACGATGACCTGGGCCAGATCGATCTCGATCTCGCGCTCGACCAAGGCCGCCACCGCTCCATTTTCTCGGGCCTGGGCGATGAAGTCGTGGGCGTCGTGTTGTTCGCCGCGCAAGGCCACGAACAAGGCGTTGCCGATCCGTTTGCGACTGTCGGTCGATACCGCCTCGATGTGCGTCTCATGGCCACGCAGGCGACCCTGTGTGGCCTCGGCAATCGATGCCAGCGAAAGATTCAGCATGGCTGCGCTCCCAGCGCACGCCGTGCAACGGCGAGGTCGTCAAACGGATGGCGGATGCCGGCAACTTCCTGGTACGGCTCATGGCCCTTGCCGGCGATCAGCACGATGTCGTTGGCGCCCGCCTCGCGGATCGCCCGCGTGACAGCGCGGCCACGATCACGTTCGATGGTCACCGAATCGGCATGCTCGAATCCGGCCATGATCGCGGCGACAATGGCATCTCCGTTTTCGCCGCGTGGATTGTCGTCGGTAACGATGATGCGGTCGGCCAGTTGCTCGGCAATCCCGGCCATCTGCGCGCGCTTGCCGGTGTCGCGCTCGCCGCCGCAGCCGAACACGCAGACCAGTGCGCCTTCGCAATGCGCACGCAGGCTGGTCAAGGCCTGTTCGAGCGCATCCGGCGTGTGCGCGTAATCGACCACCACCAGCGGTTGCGCGGCATTGCCGCCCAGCCGACTCATGCGTCCCGGCACAGGTTCGAGCGCGGCCAGGGCCACGATGATTTCGGCAAAGCTGTGGCCGAGCGCGCCCAGCGCCGCCGCCACCGCGAGCAGGTTGGAAACATTGAAGCGACCGAGCAGGCGCGATTCGATGTGGCGCTCACCCCACGGCGTGTGCAGCAGAAAGCGCAAGCCCGATGCATGCATGTCGATGTCCACAGCGCGCACGTCGGCCGCCTGCACATCGATTGCATAGCGCACGCAGTGCACGCCCGCCGGCAGACTCGCCGCCAATTCGCGGCCAAATGCATCATCGACATTGATCACGGCGGCAGCCAGACCCGGCATCTGGAACAGGCGTCGCTTGGCCGCCGCATACGCGGCCATGTCGCCGTGGTAGTCGAGATGATCGCGGGTCAGATTGGAGAATACGGCGAGGCGAAAATTCACACCGTTGACGCGGCCCTGATCGAGCGCATGCGAGGAAACCTCCATCGCCACGTCGTTGGCACCCTGCTCGAGGAAGCGCGCCAACAGGCGCTGCTGACTGATCGCATCGGGCGTGGTGCGCTCGCCGGCGTCGATCGCTCCGTCCAGGCCCGCACCCAGGGTGCCGATCGTCGCGCTGCGTCGACCGATCGCGCTGCAGGCGCGGGCCAGCAGCTGCACGATCGAGGTCTTGCCATTGGTGCCGGTGACGCCGGTCACGCGCAGTCGTCGCGATGGATCGCCAAAGAAGCGAGCCGCGATCGCGCCGAGCTTGTCGCGCAAGCCGTCGATCCAGAGCACGTCGCCGCCAACCCCTGCGCGCGGGGCGGTCACAGTGGATTCGGCCAGCACGATGCGCGCACCGCGGGCCAGTGCCGAGGCTGCAAATCCGATGCCATGCTCGCGTGTGCCCTGCAGGGCGACGAATGCGTCGCCATCGGCGATGGTGCGCGAATCGAGGCTGAGTCCGCGCACGACGACGTCGGCAAATGCGCCGGCATCGGCATAGCCGGCAAGCAGGTCGTCGAGGCGCATGGCCGTGCTCATGGCACTGCCTCCTCGTAGTTAGGCTGATCCGCCGGGTATTCCGGATGCTCACTGGCGGGGCCGATCGGATGACCCACATCCGGCGACCCGGCATACCAGCGCTGCACGTTGTCCGGCGGCACATCGAGCAGGCGCAAGGCATTGGCCATGACTTTGCTGAACACCGGCGCGGAGACCAGACCACCAAAATAGGCGCCCTGGCCCTGGCCCGGATCATTGATGATGACGACCCCGACCAGACGCGGATTGCTCGCTGGCACCATGCCGGAGAACAGGGACACATAGCGCTTTTCGTAGCCACCGCCAACAGCGCGCCGCGAGGTGCCGGTCTTGCCGGCGACGCGGAAATTCGGCACCGCCGCGGCCAAGCCCGAACCTTCCGGCGAAATGACCGTTTCGAGCATCGCGCGCACGCTGGCGGCGATCTGCGGATCGATCACGGCGCTATCCGGATTGATCGCGCCCTTGACGAAACCGGGCTGGCGCAGGCGACCGCCATTGGCCAGTGCCGCATAGGCCTGGGCAATCTGCATGGGCGTCACGCTGAGCCCGTAGCCGTAGGAAATCGTCGCCTTCTCGACCGGCCCCCAGCTTTTGGAGATGGGCAGAAATCCGGGTGATTCGCCCGGAAAGCCGCAGCCGCTGACCTCGCCGAAGCCGAAGCGATGCAACACGTCGTACATGTGCTCGCTGCTCAGCGTCGAGGCGATCTTGGCGGCGCCGACGTTGCTCGATTTGGTGATCACCCGGGTCACGTTGATCATGCCGTAGTTGCGGTGGTCACTGATCGTGTAGCCGCCTTGCAGTTGCAGCGTGCCCGGCGTGGTATCGATGGGCGTATCGGCCTTCCAGCGCCCGCTTTCGAGAGCGGCTGCAATGGTGAACGGCTTCATCGTCGAACCCGGCTCGACCACATCGGTGACCGCCCGGTTGCGCCGGAACGCCGGATCGATGGGGCTGCGCGAATTCGGATTGAACGAAGGCTGGTTGACCATCGCCAGCACTTCGCCATTGCTGACATCGAGGATGACCATCGAGCCGGACGAGGCATGGTGTTCGAGGATGGCCGACTTCAACTCGCGATAGGCCAGATACTGGATGCGCCGATCGATCGACAGGGTCAGGTCGCGTCCGGGCTGCGCCTCCTGCAACAACTCGACATTCTCCACCACGTGTCCAAGGCGGTCGCGGATGACGCGCTTGAGGCCCGGCTTGCCGGCCAGCCAGTCGTCGAAAGCGAGTTCCAGACCTTCCTGGCCACGGTCATCGATATTGGTGATGCCGAGCGCGTGGGCCATGATCTCGCCACTCGGGTAGTAGCGGCGAAAAGCACGCTCGCTGGCCACGCCGGGGATTTTGAGGGCGAGGATTTCCGCCGCCGCATCGGGATCGACCGGGCGCTTGAGATAGAGAAACTCCTTGTCCTTGCGCTGCACCAGGCGCTCGGTCAGGTCGGCCGTGGTGACTTCCAGCGCCTTGGCCAGGATCGGCAACTGCTCGGGGTTGGCCAGCAGTTCCTGCGGATTGCCCCAGATCGATTCGACCGGGGTTGAAACCGCCAGCGGCTCGCCATTGCGATCGAAAATCGTGCCGCGCGAAACCGCAATCGGGATGTCGCGCAGATAGCGGGCGTCGCCCTCGCCCTGATAGAAATCCTTGCGCACCACCTGCAGATCGACCGCACGCACGACCAGCGCGGTCGTCGCCAGCACCAGCACCATCAGCACCGTGTAAAGGCGAAAGCGCAGGTTGCCCGGCTTGGCCCGTGGCGTCATTGCGCTTGCCCCTTTGCGGACAGACGCATGCTTGCCTGTGCTTTCGCGCAGGCAAGTGGAAGCCGGGCCGAGGCCGGAATGTCTTTCGCAATCCTTGCGATGCCGCTTTCATTCATGACTGTGAGTTCCCCCTCACTGCCGGATCAACGCTTGGTTACGATCATCTCCGCGGGCCCCGGCGAAACCATGCCGAGGCGACCGCGTGCGATCTGTTCTATGCGATTGTTTTCCGCCCAGGTCGCCTGCTCCAGTTGCAGGCGCCCGAACTCGAAATTGAGGTTGTCGCGCTCGTTTGTGAGCCGGTTCAGCTCGACGAAATGGCGGCGACTTTCATGCCTTGCGTAGACCACCCCGACGGCGCTGCCGATGACCGCAGCGGCCAGCACGAGCATGGCCAAAACGCGCAGGCTCATGTGCGCTTCTCCGCGACCCGCAGCACCGCACTTCGCGATCGTGGATTGACCGTCAGTTCGGCCGCACCGGCAAACTGCTTGCCAAGTGCGTGCAGCGCCGAAGGCTGCATTTCAACCGGAGGCAGGTTGCGCCGGTTGATCGGCCGCGGCGCCTGTCCACGCATGAAATGCTTGACCACACGATCCTCCAGCGAGTGGAAGCTGATCACGACCAGGCGACCGCCCGGTTTGAGTCGCTCCAGCGCAGCCGCAAGTCCCGCTTCGAGCGCACCCAGCTCGTCGTTGAGATGGATGCGCAAGGCCTGGAACGTGCGTGTCGCCGGATGCTTGTTGCGTTCGCGATGACCAATCGTCCTTGCCACCAGTTCGGCCAGTTGGGTCGTCGTCTCCAGCGGCTGTTCGGCGCGCTTCTCGACAATGACCTTGGCAATCCTTCGGCTCAGACGTTCCTCTCCATAGCGCCACAACACATCGGCAATCTCGCTCTCGGTTGCTGCGGCCAGCCATTCGGCGGCGCTGCGTCCGGATCCGGGATCCATGCGCATGTCGAGTGGACCATCCGCCTGGAAACTGAAACCGCGGCTTGCGTCATCGAGCTGCGGCGAAGAGACGCCAAGGTCGAGAAACACGCCATCGAGTGCCTGCCCGGCTTCCGGCCAGCCCGCCATTTCGGCGAAATTGGCGTGCCGTATGCGCACCCGTTCGTCCTTGCCAAATTCCCGCTGTGCCTGTGCGATCGCGGTCGGATCACGATCCATCAACAGCAACCGACCTCGCTCATCCAGACGCTTCAACACTTCGCGCGCATGGCCACCGCGGCCAAACGTGCCATCGAGATAGATTCCCTGTGGCTGGATCTGCAGGCCCTCGATCACCTCTTCCAGCATGACCGGCGCGTGCCTGAATTCCGCTTCCACCATGGCTGCTTCCCGACTAGAACTTGAGATCGAGCATGTCCTCCGTGATCTGCTCCTCGCTGATCGTTTCGCGGATCTTGGCCAGATGGGCCAGCTCGCTCCACAACTCCAGCTTGTTGCCCATGCCCAGCAAGACCGCCTTCTTCTCGATACCCGCCGCGCCACGCTGACTGGCCGGAAGCAGCACACGTCCGTTGCCATCCGGCTCGACATGCGCGGCCGCACCGACCAGTTTCATCTGCAGGTTGCGGTGAACCGTCTTGGCCTTGCTCAAGGCGTTGACTTCATCGCGCACCTGTTCCCACTCTTTTTCCGGAAACAGCCACAAACATCCATGCTCGAACGGGTTGTAGGTGATCACGAGGCGATTGCCACTGAGCTTGGCCACAGCCTCACGATGGGTTGCGGGAATCGAAACCCGACCCTTCTCGTCCAGCGTGACTGCCGTTTCGCCCTGGAACATGACCACGATTCACCACAAAAACCCACCGAAACCCACCTTATGCCGCCCGTAATGGGCTGTCAAGGATTTCCACGTCGTTGGCGGGGCGAGATTCCGCACGCTCATGCGCGCCGATGCGAAACATCGGTCCGCACATTCCAGAGCGGGCATGAAGGATCAGCAGCGATGCGCAGGATCAGGGATCGAAGCACGGGCGAATCGACGCCACGCCACGGCCAGGAAGTGACAATCGATCCATCGGCGAGCGCGATCAGCGCGTGGGTCGCAGCGCGCTCGCAATCACGCTGGCCGGAACATCCTCGGCGCCGCGACTGCGCGCGAGCACATGCACGCCACCACGCACGCCGCCGCTGACGCGTTCGAGCAGACTCGAAAATGCAAATGGCACGCCATCGAGGGTGATCTCGCCTTGAGCGAGGAAGTAACTGCTGGTCACGCCCAGGTCGACCTGATCCGCCGGATTGAGTTCGACACCCTGCTGCTTCGCCTCGTTCAAGGCCGCTCCCAAGTCGGGCCAGTGTGCCTGGCCATTCTGGCGGATCCGCTCGGCGAGCACGGCGGTCATGCGTGAATCGAGGCTCATCAAGACCGCGACCGACGCGGTGTTGAGGTTGATCGAAGTGCCGGGTGGCAAGGCGCAGACTTCGGGCGCGAGTCGTGCATACACCTCGCCGCTGATGCCGCGCACAAGGCGCAGTTCGGAGACATGCGCGAACGTCCGATTGGCGGTGCGATAGGGCAGCGCCTGGGCCAGATAGGCGCTGTCTTCGGCACCCCCTTCGCTGTCGATGTCGGCATCGCTGTCGATCCAGTCGGCGATTGCACCCACCAGCGATGGATCAAGCTCGAGTGCGACCAGCAGGTTGCGCAGGCGCTTGCGCCAGATCTGCGCATGCCCCGAAACCAGATTGTTGAGATTGAAGCAACCGTTCAGATCAGTCATGCGCGCGCTGATGCGCCCACCCGGAACTTCCTGTGGCGGCAACGGCACGGCCCAGGCATCGCTGAAGGCATCGAGACCGGGATCCAGCTCACGATCGCGCTGCAGCACCTGCGCCGCGTACGCTTCCAGACCTTCGGAATAAGCGATCGCCTGTTCGCCGCGCAAGGCGTTGCGGCTGCGCGCATAGGCGAGCTCGCCACGATCAAGCAACGAGGCAATCAGGATCACCGCCAACGCGACCGCGAGCAGGGCGATCAACAAGGCGACCCCGCGCTGACGGCGCGGCCCGTTCATGGCCTGGTTCCGATTGGCACGACCACCGGCAACTCCCCGGGCGGCAGGATTGGCATCGCAATCGAGCCATTTGCGCCGACGCCTTGGCGCGGAATCGCAGACGGCAGCGCAACCACACGACGCAATTCACCGAGATCTTCGAGCCGCATGCGCAACTCGATCGCACGCGGCAACTCCTCGGGCTGCGCATCCCGCGGTGGCCACTGGTCGCGCCAACTGCCATCGGCAGCGAGGTAACGCAGGCGCAATTCAGCGACCTGATCGAGCAGATCACGCCATTCCGCAACACTGCCCGCGGCGCGATCGAGGACGGCGTAGCGGCCTCGACGCAGCTTCTTGTTGTCGAGGTCGTAAAGCACGCGTTCGATATTGCTGCGCGCTTCGGCACGCGGATTGGCAAAGCCCAGCCGGCTCAATTCGATGTGGTCGGAAGTGCCGAACAAGGCTGGCACTTGCTCGCCGTAGTTGCCGCGCAGCGGTCGCGCGATGGCCTGGCGCAGATCGCGCTCGAGATCGCCGATGCTGCGCACGGTGGCGCCAAAACGATCCTGCTCGAGCGCCAGCGCGCTGCGCGTGTGTGCGATCTGGCCCAGCGCACCCCAGGTGATCGCCGCCATCGCGGCGAACACGACCAGGGCGACAAGGATTTCGATCAGGGTGAAGCCGCGCCTGCGGCCACGCCATGGATTGGCCGCGCTGGTCATGGCGATGGTTGCACGCTGCCGAAACCGGTCAGGCTCGCGCTGGGCTCGTTCGAATCGGCCGCAAACACCGCTACATCAAGCCGGCGCATGCCCGGATCGTCGGTCGCCTTGACCTCGAGCGACCAGCGCCAATCGCGGTTGCCAAGACGGGTGCGGCCATCACGCTTGCCGACCGGTGGCAGTGGCGTGGCGATTCGGGTCTCGCTGAGCACGTTGGCCGCGACCCATCCAGCCAACGTGCGCTCACGCAGACCATCGAAACGGCTGATCTGCCCACCGGCCGTGCGGGTCAGGGCAAGCAGGGCCAACGCGACGACGACCAGCGCAATCAGCACCTCAAGCAGGGTGAAACCGCGTTGCACTCTCATGGCCGCATGTCGACCGCCTCGACATCGATGCGTCCATCGGCCTTTCCGCGAACTTCGTAGTGCTTCGCCGCATCACCCAGCGCAAGGCGCAGGACGAACGGCGACAATTCACCCGATGAAAAACAGACTATCTGTGGCGACTGCGACTCATCCTCGACGAGGCGCATTTCACTGCCGTCGCGATACAGCGCCACCTGCAAGCCTGGCACCCAGGTACGTGGGCGCAATTCGTCCTTCTGGCCGCTCGCCATCCAGCCCTCGAATCCAAGCAAGGTAAACGCATAGCCATTGCGGCTGATGCGCACGCCGATTTCGCGTCCGCTCAACTCGGCCTCGGTGCAGGCGTGCGCGATCAGAGCCTGCAGTCGCTCCGATTCCCGGGAGAGCTGCCGCTCGCCGCCCGCCGTCGCAATGCTGATCGTCACCGCCAGGGCGAGCACGGCGACGATGACGACAACAACCAGGATTTCGATCAGGGTGAATCCAGCACCTTGAGGGATTGGCCCGCCGCAACATCGAGGCCGGGAACCACCCAAGGCTCGCTTCCCCCCTGGCCTGCCACAAAGCGACCGGGACAACGTGATCCTCAAGAGGCCACTGCTGGCTCCCGGATCTCGCCGAGGAGTCGCACGAACGATCATTAGACGCCCGCGATGATGGCGGAACGCTGCCGCTCATGCTCGGCACGCGTAATCAGCCCTTTCTTCAGCAGACCGTCAAGCCGAAGCAAACGAGACTCGGATGTTTCGTGCGAGGAAGATGATTCCCTTTGCGCGACGGACGCATTCCGTCCGGACCGTCGAAGGATACGCCGGATGAAAACCACCAGGATCAGCGGAAAGCTAAGGATTGCAATAACGATGACCCAGTGCAAAATACCAAAGCTTCCCATTATCCATCTCCATCCAGGGACATTGCCCGATCTGCGCCCGATTTCGGATCACCGCACACACGCGCATCAGCGCCGCGGCACACCCACCACCCATCAATTGTCCCAATTGCCGATATCCGCATCATCACCATCGCCGCCCGGACGCCCATCCGCTCCATAGCTGTAGATGTCGACATCACCATGTTGGCCGGGCTGCTGGTATTGATACGGATGTTCCCAGGGATCCTTGGGCAGCCTGTCGAGATAAGGGCCTTTCCAGTTGGGCGCCTCGGGCTGGCCCGAAGGTTTCGCGGTCAATGCCTGCAGTCCCTGTTCCGAACTCGGGTAGCGGTGATTGTCGAGCTTGTACATGCTCAACGCCGTGTTCACGCCTTGCAGATCCTGCTTGACGCGGACGATGCGCGCCTCGGCCGGCCGCTCCATCACGCGCGGCACGACAATTGCGGCAAGGATGCCGAGGATGACGACAACAACGAGGATCTCGATCAAGGTGAAGCCGGGAGTCGGGAGTCGGGAGTGGGGAGTGGGAAATCGAATCGCCGCTCTCGAACTGACGCCTGCGATTGGCGACACAATGTGGGGCGCAGATCTGGTGGCGAGGATGTCGAGACCGGAAAACATGGGATCTTGCATGGCGGCGACTTGTGCGAGATGGGACAGGGCGTCGATCATAGCAAAGCCATGTCGAACTCCCCTGTCCCGCAAAAGTTGTCCCTCGCCGCACGCGATCTCGACGTGGTCTGGCATCCGTGTACGCAGATGCACGATCACGAAACGATTCCGATGCTGGCCATCGAGCGTGCCGAAGGTGCCTGGCTGCATGCCACCGATGGCCGCAGCTATCTCGATGCGATCAGCTCGTGGTGGACGAATGTCTTTGGCCATCGCCATCCACGCATTGTTGCCGGACTGAAGGATCAACTCGATCGGCTCGACCACATCATGCTTGCCGGCATGACCCATGAACCGGCCGTGGCCCTTGCCGAGCAATTGGTCCGGCTGGCGCCAGCCGGTCTGTCGCGCGTGTTCTATGCCGACAATGGTTCAAGCGCCGTCGAAGTCGCGTTGAAGATGAGTTTCCACTACTGGCGCAATCAGGGACGCCCCTCGCGCAATCGTTTCATCGCCCTGTCAGGCGGCTATCACGGCGAAACCATCGGCGCACTGTCGGTGACTGACGTGGCCTTGTATCGCGCCACCTACGCGCCCCTCCTGTTCACCCCGATCCTGGCTCCGTCGCCGGATGCGTATCTCGGCGAGATCGGCGAATCAGCCCAAGAGCACGCCGCTCGTCGGCTGATCGACATGCGCGCGTTGCTCGAACGCCACGCTCACGAGGTGGCGGCTGTCATCGTCGAACCGCTGGTGCAATGTGCCGGCGGCATGCGCATGTACCACGCCGATTACCTGGTCGGGTTGCGCGCACTGTGCGACGAATTCGAGGTGCATCTGATCGCCGACGAGATCGCGGTCGGCTTTGGCCGAACGGGTAGCCTGTTCGCTTGCGAGCAGGCCGCGATCAGCCCGGATTTCATGTGCCTGTCGAAAGGTCTTACCGGCGGCACCCTGCCCTTGTCCGCCGTGCTCACGAACGAGGCTGTGCATGCCGCCTTCTACGCCGAGTATTCCGCCGGCAAGGCGTTTCTGCATTCACACAGCTATACCGGCAATGCCCTGGCCTGCCGGGCAGCGCTTGAAACGCTGGCCATTTTCAACGACGAACCGGTGCTTGAAAACAACCGCAGGCTGGCCGCCCATCTTGGACAGCGCCTGCTCGAACTGGCCGATCATCCCCACGTCGCTGACATCCGACAGACCGGCATGATTGCCGCAATCGAACTGGTTCGTGAGCGCAAGACGCGCAGCCCATTCCCTGCGAACGAGCGCCGCGGCCTGCGCGTCTACCTGCACGGTCTCGAACGCGGCGTGATTCTGCGACCGCTTGGCAATGTGGTCTATTTCATGCCGCCCTACTGCGTGACCACGGCCGAGATCGACCTGATGGTCGAGGTGGCCATCGAAGGAATTGAACGGGCGGTCGCCTGACGCATGCTCTGACCCAGTTCAGCGGGTTGTGGGATGTTCGGGCTAAAATCCTGCGATGCGTATCCCGCGAATCCATGTGTTTGGCGAACTCAACGTCGGCACCGAAGTGCTGCTGCCAGCGCAGGCCGGCGAACACCTGAGCCGTGTGCTGCGCCTTGAGTGCGGCCATCCGATCACGTTGTTCAGTGGCGATGGCCGGGAATTCCGCGCCGAAATCAGCCAGCTTTCCAAGCGCGCAGTCAGCGCCCGCTTGCTCGAAGCGATCGATGCCAGCAACCGCGAGAGTCCATTGCGACTGACCCTTGCCCAAGGCGTTGCGCGTGGCGAGAAGATGGATCTGATCCTGCAGAAGGCCACCGAACTCGGGGTCAGCCGCATCGTGCCGCTGATCACCGAGCGCACCGAAGTGAAACTGGATGCCGAACGCACCGAGCGACGCCTCGCCCATTGGCAGGCGGTGATTGCGGGAGCGTGCGAGCAGAGTGGCCGGGTACGACTGCCTGTCGTGGAATCTCCGCTACGCATCGGTGCATGGGCAGCCACTCTGGATGACGGCAGCGGTCTGCGACTGGCGCTGGATCCCCGAGCGGACGCCTCCGTGCGCAGCTTGCCCTCATTCATGGCGGCGACTCTGGTGGTTGGCCCGGAAGGCGGGCTGGCACCGCAAGACCTGAATATTCTCGCCCAGGCCGGCTTCCGCGGCTTGCGCCTCGGGCCGCGCATCCTGCGCACGGAAACTGCCGGGCTGGCGGCACTCACCGCACTGCAGGCGATCCACGGCGACCTGTGATCAGCTCCGGCAAGCGGAGTCGATCGTACGAATCAGGCGGAAGATGTGGCCTCGGCGATCAGGCGTTCGATCTCACCGAGATCCGGAATCACGGCGTGGTCGTCACGCACGAGCACCTCGGAGTGGACACCTGGCCCCACTTCGGTGTTGTCGCCGGTGGTCAGAAGCAACTCTGATGTGATCGTAGTCAGACGCGGGAAGCCCTGGGCAAGCATGGCCAGAAACGGGATCTTGGGGTTGCCGCTGAGGCCTTTGAGCACGGTAACGCGCGAGTTGCGCGTGTCTTCCTCGCTGGCGTGACCGGCCAGCATCGGCAGGGAAAACAAGGGCAGGCGCCAGCCACGCCAACTCAAGCGCCCGAGCAACCACGCCGGTGCGCCTTCGATCTTTTCGGGCACCGTATAGGTGATTACTTCGGCGACAGTGGCGTTCGGCAACAATACACGCCCGCCAGTCACCGGAATCATGACGCCACGAATTTCGCGCGGAAGATCGACCATCATGATGTCCTCAAGAATTTGCAGCCGTGTTCAATTCGCCGAGCAGCTTTCCGGCCAGCGCCTTGGGGGATCCGACAAAGCTGACCACCCCGGTTTCGATTACACCATCGACCATCGAACTGATCACGCAGGTCTCGGGATCCTGTGCATAAACCGTGCCGCCAATGCCCGCCAGGTATCTGCTCCCCTCGGCGGCATCCTCGGCCATGCCCGAAAAGATGATCGCACCGGCCTTGGCGCCAAAGCGGTCGGCGACATCCTGCAGCACCTGATCGATCGAAGGTGAATTCGGTTGACTGCCTGCCGCCTGGGCTTCGAGGGTGATCACACCGGAACGATCGACGCGCAAGCGATGCGTGGTCGGCACGATGACGATGTCGCCATGTCCGACGCGCTCGCCATGTGAGGGCGTGCGCACGGTAAGCGATGTTGAACGAACCAGCTGCTGGGCCATGATGTCCATGAATTCGGCACCCATGTGCTGGGCCAGCAGGAACAGCGCCGGACACTTGGCAGGAATATCGGCAAGAAATTCACGAACCGCCTCAGGGCCGCCAATTGAAGCGCCGAGAACCCAAACCCGGCTTACCGTCACCTGATTGCTTGTGTCCAGCCAGGATTCACTGGCGACCTTGCCGACATTCGATGCCTGGTGCGCAACTGCTTCCTCGATCGGGATCAATTCGAGCGACAAGCCGGGATCAAGCGCATCGTCGTCGACTGCATCATCGGTCGGCGCGAGGTATTCAGAAGCACTGATCTTCTCGATTCCAAACGAGGCGGCTGCAGCAGCCTCGGGCGTGGCGGCGGTTGGCGATGCTGCGGCGTCATCGAGATCCTCGAGACTCCACGCAAATGCCGACTCGACCTCGGGAACCGTGATTTTTTCGATTTCCGCTTCCGAAGCAGCCAATTCCGCCGGTGCGGCCGGCGCGGTCTCATTCCAATCGAGATCGAGCAATTCGAGTCCGGCAAGATCGTTGCCCGATGCGGCCACATCGCTGGCGACTGCGGAATCAATCAGATCGGATTCGATTGGATTGCCTTCGTTGTCCGCAGCCGAATCCATCTCGATTGATTCGAACAACTCCTCGTCGGCATCGGCAAACCCATCGAGATCGGCAAATCCGAGCGCATCCCCAACGCCGTTCCCGGCCAGATCAAACGCGGGCATCTCGACGGTGGGGTCGCCGGCCGCCGGGGCCGGGCTCTCCTCCATCAACGGGATCCCTTTGAATTCCCGGGGCTCGGCTTCGGTGGCGACCGCGAAATCCGTCGCCTCCGCAAAATCATCAAATTCGGAAAAATCCAGAACCGGCATGGGCACCGTGTCATCGGCTGCGTGAATGGGCGTTGACGAGAGCTCGATTTCCTCGTCAGACCCGGTCAGCGGATCAGCTTCCGATTCCCTGAGCAGGGCCGCGATGTCGGCAAACTCATCGACCTCGACGACGCTGTCGAGTTGGATATCGGTGACTTCGATCGGGCCTGGCTCAACAGTCTCGTGTTGCGATGCTTCTGCCGGGCTATTTTCCGCAGCGAAGATGTCGATGTTTGCTCGCCCCGCATCGACGCTCGCTTCGGCGGCCACCGGCACGACGCGCTGGGGTACCGGTTCGGCGCCTTCTGGTCGGGGTGGATCCGCGTTGTCCGAACCAAGGATCTTCGCGGCCAGGTGGCGCGCCCAGCGCGCCTGCTCCCATCCGGAAAGCTGGCTCGAAACGAGGGCCTCGTTGAAGATCACGTTGTAGCGGTCATCATCCAGCAGCGCATAAACGTCGTCGAGATGCGCTTCGACTTCCGGATCGAGGTTGACCACGACCACCCGCGCACCCGATTTTTCCAGCGCCTCGCGATCGAATTCGGCAGCCTGCGATTCATAAACGATCGGCGTGCCGGAGGCCGCCAGCGCATCACGCAAATGACGTCCGGACTCGCCCGCCTGCGAGAGCAGTGCAATCGGCATCGTATTCTCAGGCATCGGCGCGGGTTGTCCTCAGGGTTTCCTGGACCTGGCGCAGCAGATCGGCCTCCTGGTACGGCTTGCCCAGATAGCGTTCGACGCCGATTTCCAGTGCGCGCTGGCGATGTTTCTCACCGGTGCGCGACGTGACCATGATGATCGGCACGCCTTTCAGACGTGCATCGTTGCGCATGTAGGTGGCCAGTTCGTAGCCGTCCATGCGCGGCATCTCGATATCGAGCAGCATCAGGTCGGGGATCGTGTCCTGCAGCTTCTCGACCGCATCCAGGCCATCTTTTGCCGTGACCACTTCCATGTCGGCGCGTTCGAGAACGCGTGTGGTGACCTTGCGCATCGTGATCGAATCGTCGACGACCATGATCGTGGTCTTGCGGATGACCACGGGAAGTTCCGGCACCTGCATGATCTCGGCGCTCGCGGCAACGTCTCCCGCGGCGACACTCGCACGCAGCGAAGCGACCCGCCGCACCAGCGGGGCCAGATCCAGAATCATGATGACCGAACCATCGCCCATGATGGTCGCGCCGAAGATGCCGGGCACGGAGCTGATCTGCGGACCGACGGATTTGACTACGATCTCACGCGAGCCGACGACGGCATCGATGCGAACCGCGGCACGCTGATCGCCGGTGCGCGTCATCAGCAACGGCAATTGGGTTTCGTCGATCACACGCCCTTGCGGCACACCAAGCAATTGCGCAAGTTCGTAAATGTTGAAATCTTCGCCTGCATACGTGTAGGTCGGTTCGCCGCTCGAAACGCGGCGACTGTAATCTTCAAGTGCAATGCGCACGACGCCCTGCACCGAGGACATCGGTACGGCATAGGTCGATTCGCCCAGCTTGACCAGAATCGCCTGGGTCACCGCGAGGGTGAATGGCAGGCGGATCGTGAACGTGGTTCCGGTTCCTGCGATCGAATCGATGACCAGTGTGCCACCGAGCTGCTTGATCTCGCTGTGCACCACGTCCATGCCGACGCCACGCCCGGAGAGCTGGGTGACCTGTTCGGCGGTCGAGAAGCCGGCTTCGAGAATGAAGCCATACAAATCGCGATCCGAGAGATTCACGTCAGGACTGAGCAGGCCGAGTGCGATTGCCTTGCGCCGAATTGCATCGCGATCCATGCCGCGGCCGTCGTCGCTGATGCGCAGAACCACTTCGGTCGACTCGCGCGATACCCGGATCGTGACCGTTCCATCGAGCGGCTTGTTCGCAGCCAGACGCTGCTGCGGAGATTCGATGCCGTGAGCGAGTGCGTTGCGCAACATGTGCTCGAACGGAGCCTTCATGCGCTCCAGCAGGTTGCGATCCATTTCGCCTTGCGCGCCTTCAACCTTGAGCTGGGCGCGTTTGCCGAGTTCCTGGGCCGCCTGGCGCACGGTACGTCGCAGCGAGGGAACCAGGGAATCAAATGGCACCATGCGAGTGCGCATGAGGCCTTCCTGCAGATCCGAACTCACCCGCGACTGCTGCAAGAGCAGGGTTTCCGACTGGCGGGTCAGGTCATCAAGCAGGCCCTGAATCGAGACCAGATCCGAGACCGATTCGCCGAGTGCGCGCGAGTACTGCTGCAACTGCGAGAAGCGATCGAGTTCGAGCGGATCGAAGACCGTTTCGACGCCCTCGTGATGCTCGCGTTGATAGCGAGCGATTATCTGCGCTTCGGTTTCGATCTCGAGTTTGCGCAGCTGTTCACGAAGGCGGCTGACGGTCTGCTCGAATTCGATCAGGTTGAAGCGGAAGGTGGAGATTTGCTGTTCGAGACGCGAACGGTAGATCGAAACCTCGCCAGCATAGTTGACCAGTGAGTCGAGCAAGTCGGAGCGCACCCGGATCATCTCCTGTGGCGCGCGTGGCTCTTCTTCAGGCTCCAGTGTGGGCATGGCACGCGGCGCAGGCCGCGGTGTGGCAGCGACTGGTATGTCTTCCGCGGGACGCTGGTCCTCCGCTTGGCGGGCGACGACGTCATCAAGCGTCTCGCCAGCGACCAGGTTCTCGAGCCGGGCGATCATCTGCTCGGGCATCGCGATCGCTTCACGTCGCGCAATACGCTGAACCAGGCCATGCAGGGCGTCGTAACTCCGCTCGAGTGCTTCCACCGCCGGCAGATCCATGCTGCGGTGACCGTCGTAGGTCGCGTCCAGCAGGGATTCCATGGCATGGGTAAGGTCGCCGATCGGACCAATGCCGGCCATGCGCGCACCGCCCTTGAGCGTGTGCAGATCGCGTTGCAGATTGACGATCAGTTCGCGATCCTGCGGTGATTCGCGCAGTTGCGCCATCACCGAGTCGGAGTGATCGAGGATGTCGTTGCCTTCCTGGACGAAGATGTCGAGCAGATCCTGATCCATCTCCGGCAATTCGAGTCGGCCTGCAGGTTGCAAATCCTCCTCATAGGCGGTCTGGTCGATCAGCGTCGACTCATCGGCAATTTGCGCAATGAGTTGAGTATCTGGCACCGCGTGCGCGCTGGTCTCAGCCGGTTCTCCCAAAATGGATTTTGCGTCTGCGTCTGCTCCGGCTTCAGTCTCGGCTTCTTCTGCTTCTGCTTCTGCTTCTGCTTCTGCTTCTGCTTCTGCTTCTGCTTCTGCTTCTGCTTCTGCTTCTGTTTCTGCTTCTGCTTCTGCTTCTGCTTCGGTCTCGGCTTCGGCTTCGGGTTTCAATTCGGCTTCGGCGAGGCTGTTCTCGAAACCCTCCATGCTCAGCTCAATGGCGGACAGTTCTGACAGTGCGGTCGGATCCAACGCCGGCGCGTCGTATGGCTCGATGGCGGATTCGGCTGAAGCTTCCTCGGCGGACGCGAAATCGAGCATGGCCTCGTCAAACTCGATTGACGCCGGTGCGGCGTCGAACCCGGTCTGCGCAGACTCGATCACATCTCCCCTCGGAACGGATCGCTCGAGTTCGGACTCCGATACGGCCTTGTCGGGTAGCTCGGTCAGCGCGCCAGCGGCCTCGACCAGCGCATCAAAGTTGGTATCTGCGGGCACGTGCGAGGGCGCAACCGGTGCCTCCCAGTCGTGCTCGATCGTTGGCAGGTCTCCGGCCAACTCCGCACTCGCGAAATCGTTGTCATCCATCTTCTCGACCAGCGCCGCAGTCAGATCGAGATCGGCAAAATCGAGCTCGCCATGGGTTCCGCCAGCGATTGCCGCCGTGTCGAATTCCAATTCGGTCCCGGCCGCATCGAGGCCGGCATCTGCATCCGCTGTTGTTTCGTCCTCGTCGAGCGCGATGTCGTCATCCTGATGATAGAACTGCAGGGCGCTCTCTGGCTCGTGCAGGGTGTCGCGCAATTCGATGACCCGGGCTGACAAGTCGCTGGTATCAGGCAGCTCGCGGCTACCCCGATCCAGACTCGCCATCACTTCACGTACCATCGCGGCCGACTCGCCGAGCACGGCCATTCCTTCAGCATCGATCGGGATGGCACTCGCCCGCATGCGCTTCAGGTATCCCTCCAGTGGTGCCAGCAATTGCGAAAGCGGATCGATTTCCACCATCGCGATCGCGCCACTCAAGGTATGCGCCGCACGCAGCACCGGCTCGGATACGGTCAGTTTCGACTCGCTGGCCCGGGCAAGAAACTCGTCGACGACGGCCAGATGCATCGCCGTCTCGCTCTTGAGGATATCAAACAGCACCGGGTCGAGCCCGGGCAACGGACCGGCAATGATTTCCGTCGTTTCCTCTTCGAACTGCACAGGCGTCGGCATCGGCGAATGAACCACCTCGACCTTTGCCGGTGCAGGAATTCGGCGCGTGACGACTCGCTTGATCACGCGTTTGACAGTTTTGGTCTCCAGCGGACGACTCGACACACTGGCCAGCTCGCCTTCACCCAGCCGATCGGCTGCATCCACGATGGCCTGAAGATCGACGTCGGCTGCGCCTTCGCCGCGCAGGGCAGCTAGCAGCCCCGGCAAGGCATTGATCGCATGTTCGACCAACGACATCGCTTGCGCGCTGGGCGCAATGGAACGGTCGAGCACGCGATTGAGCATGTTCTCGACCTTCCAGCTGAACTCGCCAAGTGCGAGCGCGCCAACCAGGCGCCCGGATCCCTTGAGGGTATGGAAGGAGCGTCGGATCGGCTTGATCTGTTCGAGATCATCGGGTTTCGCACGCCAAAGCGGCAACTGCGCCCGCAGATTGTCGATTTCCTCCTGAACCTCCTCGATGAAAACATCGCGAATTTCGTCGTCGATTTCATTGGAGGCCGTATTCTGGAAGCCGCTGTCCGCAGCGGAGCCCGCTGCAACCTGCTCCTCGATCTCTTCCTCGACTTCCTCTTCGATCTCGACCCAGCGGCTGCCATCGACATCGACGATGACGCCCGCGTCGGCTTCAGCAGCCACGTCCGCGGCGGCCGATCCGGCCCCCGCTCCTTCAGCATTGCGATCGTGCGTGGTTTCGGCAAGGCGCAAACCGGAAACGTCTTGTTCGACCGGCAGATTGTCGCCAGCTTCGCCGACAATCAGACCGCGCAGATCGTCGCCTTGGGCGACCTCCACGACAGTGTCGAGCTCGGATGGCTCGTCAACGCTCGCCGCGTGTTCCGAGGATGGATATTCGCGCTCCGCCGACACGGCGAAATCCAGCCCGTCGAGGTCGACCTCGCTCGATTTGCCGACGGTCTCGACACGAATGGCGGCACTTTGTTCCAGTGGAAGATGTTCACCCCAGCTCGGGAAGTCCGAGCCAGCCTGAAGCGAGTCGTCGTCGCGACTGACAAACGAGCGCAAACCCGCGTCGGCGGTGGATCGCGAAGTGGGCTCGGCCAGCGCCGCGGCGACGGCGCGTTCATCATCGGGGCTGATCGGGCCTGCGCCCTCGGGGCCACCACCACCGCCGGGCTCATCGCCACCGTCGTTCGCTGGAATCGGCCAGTAACCGAGCGATTCGAGGCTGGATCGGGTCACGTCCAGGATCTTCTGGCGGCCACCCCGTTGATCCCGCGTCGCTTCGAGATAGTATTCAATCGATGCGAGCGCATCGGCCAGCTTGTCCATCTGCTCGGCCGTCGGCACGCGGCGATGGCGCATCAATTCGACCTCGACGAAACGCACGATTCCGCTCATCAGCTCGGCGGCCGAGCCCAGATCCAGCATGCGCAAGGCACCGGAGATCTCTTCCAGCAAGCGTGGAATCTGCTCGACGCGTTCGTGATCCCACGGTGACTCGATGAAGGCGATGACATCATGCTTGGCCTGCTGGATGTTCACAGCAGCCTCATGCATCAGCGCATCAAGGATCTTCCTGATTTCGGCCTTGGGCAGTTCAGTTCCGTCCTCGGCGCCTTCTTCACTGGTGGCGCCCAGACGCTCGATATGATCATCCAGCGAAGCTTCGACGTAGAGCAAGGCGCCCGCCACGTCGAGCAGGGTTCCTTCATCCGCCTCGCGGCGGCCCTGGGCGATTTCCTCGATCGTGCTGCGCTGCTCGGTGACCACGCGCCTCGGCACGCCGAGTCCCAGCATGCCCAAGGTATCGCGTACCCGATCCAGCAACTCGACCTGGCCGAGCAGATCGGCTGGATCGCGCTGCTGGGCACGCAGGAAGATGTCCAGTGATTCCTTGACCCGCATCAGATCATCCTTGATCGCCACCGAAACAGTGTCGAGCAAGGTGCGATTGTGGCCGGAGATCGAACTCTTGGCGTGCTCGACCTCCCGGTCGGTCGGCAACAGCGAATCAAGCCCATAAGTCTCGCGAATTGCGACGACGCGCGCGGCCTGACTTGCAGAATGCGCAATGTAGTAAAGCAGATTTTTCACCAGAGCGTGGGGCGGCACGACCTGGATGCCAACTTCGCCTTGCTCGGCAAATCGGCGGATCTCCCGATCCACCCCGCCGAACAGCAATCTTACCGATACGCCTGGCTCAAGGCTGCCATCACTGATCGCATCGGCGACCGCTGCCGCCACCCAGAACAATCGTCGCGGTTCCTCGCCTGCGGCAACAGTCGCGCGCAAACGATCAAGCACATCGCGCAGCCGCGCCGGATGTTGCGGGTTGTCCGTATCACGGAACCACTTGAGCAGAGCCGCCTGAAACGCCAGACGCAGACGCAAGGCGAGACCGCGCAGTTCCTTCAACGGCAATTCCGCCGGAAGCCCGTTTGCAGCGGCGGGCATCTCAATGGTGAGGTCCGGGGAAAACAGCGCGGAGTCGGTTAGCAGCTTCTCGCCACGGCAGGCTCGCAGGTCGTTGAGCAGGGGCAACAGGACAATCGGGATATCCTTGTGGCCGGTCTGTACGCGCTCAAGATAGTCCGGCAACTGGACCATTCCACGCATGAGCACTGAATAGCCTTCGTCGCGCTGGGGGACTGCGTCGGCGAGCAAGGCATCGGCGAGACGCTCCATCTCTTCGACGAGCATGGCGGCACCGTAAAGCTCGACCATGCGCAAGGTACCCTGCGCCTGATGCAGGTAGGTCGCACAGAAGCGCATGAGGCTGCTGTCGGTCGGCTCATCGACATAGGCTTCAAGGGCCTGGCGAGCCTGCTTGAGGGTCTCGTCGAGTTCGCCCTTGACCCAGCTCAGCGTGGTGAAGTCATCGTGCAATTTCATGATTTTTCTTTCGTCCTGGCGAAACCTGCCAACCATTCCCCAGCTCACCGGATTGCCTGTAAACCCTACTCGGCGCACACGACCAACTTCTAGGTCGGGTCGTCAAGCAGTGCTGTGAACTGGCTGCCCCCAGGCTGCTCCAACTCCATGGTTCAGCCCAATCCAGTAACGGGTCTGGTGCGGCAATTGCCGACTGCGGATTGCGGTGACGGGTTCTCCTTCGGTCTGGGAATCGTGTCTACACGCCGGCGGTTCAGCCCGGCAGCTTGAAGTCGGCAACGGAACGCCGCAGGTCACCGGCCAGATGGGCCAGGTTGCCGATCGACTCGGCGGTCTGACTGGCACCGACCGAGGTCTGCGTGGTGATTTCCTGAATCACGTTCATGGTTGCGGAGATGTTGGTTGCCGCAGCGGACTGCTGGCTCGCCGCGGCGGAGATGCTCTGGATGAGGTCGGCAAGGTCATGTGAAACCTTTTCGATCTCGCCGAGGGCAAGACCGGCATCCTCGGCCAGTCGGGCACCGGCCACGACCTCGGCGGTGGTCTGTTCCATCGAACTGACCGCCTCGTTGGTATCGGACTGAATCGTCTGCACCAGCGTTTCAATTCGCTTGGTGGCGTTTGAGGCGCGCTCGGCCAGTCGCTGGACTTCGTCGGCAACGACCGCGAATCCGCGGCCCGCCTCACCGGCGGAGGCAGCCTGGATGGCGGCGTTCAGAGCCAGGATGTTGGTCTGTTCGGCAATGTCGTTGATCAGTTCGACGATGGATCCGATTTCCTGCGAGGATTCGCCGAGGCGCTTGATTCGTTTCGAGGTTTCCTGGATCTGGTCACGAATCGAGTCCATGCCCTGAATCGTCTGACGCACGATGGCCGCACCCTTGGCGGCAATTTGCACCGAGCGCTGCGCCACCTCGGCGCTCTCGGTCGAGTTCTTCGAGACCTCGTCGATCGACACCGCGATCTCGTTGATGGCGGCGGATGCGGAGGTGATCTGTTGCGCCTGATGCTCGGCCGCTTCGGCCAGATGCATTGCCGTGGCCTGGGTTTCCTGCGCGGCGGCGGACACCTGCACGGCGGTCTCGTTGATCGTGGTAACCAGGGATCGCAGCGCCTCGACCGCGAAGTTGATCGAGTCCGCGATCGCCCCGGTAATGTCCTCGGTAACGGTCGCCTTTACCGTGAGGTCGCCTTCGGCCAGCGAGCCCATCTCATCGAGCAGTCGCAGAATGGCTTCCTGGTTGCGCTGGTTCAATTCCGCCGACATCTGGTAGCGGCTTTGCTGGTCGCGAACCAGGGTGATACCGAGGAGTATGACGAGGATGATCGCCGCGGCGGCAGCGATACCACCCCAGAGCGGATTCGGGAAGGTGCGCTTGGTGCCGAGGGTGCTTAGCCGGTCAGCGACGTTGCGCGCCTTCAGCAGCACGCTCTGGCTGTCGGTGAAAATGGCATCAGCCGCCTGTTTGACCACCTGCAGGCCGGTCGATGCATCGATGATCTTGCGCACAGGCTCGTCCAGTCCATCCCATTGCTGGGACACATCTGTCAGGATCTGACGCGCATTGGCCTGATCGATCGGTTTGATGTTGAGTGCTGGCGCTCCATCGATCAGGCCACCCAGCACTGATCTATACAAAGCTGCGTCGCGCGAGAAACCGTCCGCCGCGGATTGCGCGTCCTCGCCACCCTGGCCGATCTCCTGGACACGGCGGATCATGCGGTCGGCGAGCAACATCTGACGTGTCGAGATGTAGACCTGACCGGCTCCGCCATTGCGTTCGGTAAGAATGTTGACGACTTCGTTCATGCGCGAGTTGAGTACGGGCATCTTCGAGCTGAACTCATTCGATGTCGTTGCCGTATCGAGGACGAGACTCTTGCCATCGAGGATCTTGGTCGCGTTGGTCAGCACCGGTTCCCAGGCGGCGTTCAGCTCCTTCAGTTCCTTGGCGACACCCGGTTCGTTTGCATAGGCAGGCATTCCCGAATACGGCGTCGACGCCGGCGCGTTGCCTTTGTTCAGGTAGCTGAGAAAGGCATCGATATCGCGGGTCGTCTTGGACAGCTCGTCGAAGGCCAGCTCGTTGCCGCCCGCCGCGTTGGCCGCATACGTAGTCAAGGCTTGCGAGGCCACCTGGATCTCGGTGGTCAGGGCGCTCGCCTGCCGATCCTGGTTGCTCTTGATGGTGAGGTAAATGAAGTCTGCTGCGGCGAACGCAATCGACAACACCAGCAACACGATCAAGATGGTGTTGAGGCTGCCCGTCCGCTCGGAGCCCGAGAGTGCGCTGGAAGTTGTGCTCATCTTGTTACCTCACCCCTAAGTTACGCATATCCGGCCGAATCCGAGTGGATGGCCGGGTGCTGTCATGCCGATGCTTGCTGGAAATCTGCGGTACGTACGAGGGCGGTCATGCTGAACAACCCCCACTCGATATCGCCGAGCTGAATCTTTTCGCCGACGTAGCGGCTGTAGCGCTGATCTTCCTCGCCATGCGCATGCGCACGCAGATCATCATTGAAACTGCGCTGCCCCAGCACCTCGTCGACCAGCAGGCCAACGCTGCCGCCATGCTGACGCACGACCAGAATTCGCGTCGAATCGGTGATCAAGGCGCGCTGGCCTTCGATGAAGTTGCGCAGATCGATCAGGGCGACCAGGTTGCCGCGCACGTTGGCCACGCCGAGCATCCAGAGTTGCGTACCCGGCACCACCGTCAGCGATGGCATGGTCAGGATTTCGTTGACTTCCGAGATGCTGCTGACCAGGTAATGCGAACCAATGCGGAAGCCGATGCCGCGCCACAGACCCGGGGCGTCGATCTGCTCGGGCAAACCCGCCACGTGGGCCAGACTGCGTCGCTCGTAGTCGGCGAGCGCCTCGAAGGGTCCGGAAATTTGCAGATCGGGGCTGGTAGCCATGCTCTTCGTCTCAGCCCGGTAGCAGATTGTCGATGCGCTGAAGCAGGGACTTCGCATCAACCGGCTTGGTGAGGAAATCCCGGGCGCCCTGGCGCAATCCCCAGACCCGATCGGTTTCCATTGTCTTGGTAGTCACAATGAGAATCGGGATGTGGCCGGTGATGGCGTCACGACTGAGATCGCGCGTTGCCTGGAAACCGTTCATGCCGGGCATGATGACGTCCATGATGACGAGATCCGGCCGCTCGCGCTTGACTCCGGCGATGCCCTCTTCGGCACTTCCGGCGCTGCTGACCCGATGTCCGGCCTTCTCAAGCAAGGTCGTAAAGACCCTTACGTCGGTCGGTGAATCGTCGATGATGAAGATATGCGCCACCGCCTTACCCCTGTGAGTCGAATGGCCAAGCCAAGGAAACTACTTCAAATCCACATGTCGCCGGATCGCGCCGAGCAATTCCTCGCGCGTGAATGGCTTGGTCAAATATTGTTCAGAGCCGACAATGCGCCCGCGCGCCTTGTCGAACAACCCGTCCTTGGAAGACAGCATGATGACCGGCGTGCCCTTGAACATCTGATTGTTCTTGATCAGCGCACAGGTCTGATAGCCATCCAGACGCGGCATCATGATGTCGACGAAGATGATTTGTGGTTGCTGGTCGGAAATCTTGGCCAGCGCCTCGAACCCGTCCGTCGCAGTCACGACTTCGCAACCTTCCTTGCGCAGCAAGGTTTCCGCCGTGCGGCGGATGGTTTTCGAATCGTCTATGACCATGACTTTCAGGCCGCTGAAGCTGCCTTGCTTGGTCTCATCCACCTGGTAAGGACCCCCGACCGCTGTACTGAATAATCAGACACGCAAGAAGCGTGCCTACCGAACCTCGTTTGGAAAGAATCTGCGCACATGGCCGACGATCAGGATCGATCGCAAACTTGGCACTCAAGCTCTCCAGACTCCATTGATGCTTCTTAACCAATTCTTAGCTAATCTGTCAAGTTTAGCGTCTAAGTCCTCAAAAAGTATTGGGAACCTGCCGCCACTACCCAGTCCACTGACTGACTTCATCGACGCCGAGTGTAAACTAGCCGGACTGCATTCGTCGCCCGTTCCCGCTCAAGTCCGCCTTATCGTTGGAGTCGCCGCATGGCCCGTACCCTGGCTGTCCTGATGGATGCCATCGCCGACATCAAGATCGCAAAGGATACGACCTTTGCCCTGCTTCTCGAAGCGCAAAACCGCGGATTCCGGCTTTTCTATCTGACCCAGGGTGACCTGGCCATCCGCGACGGCATCGCCTGGGCAAGGCTGGCCGAGTTGGCGGTTCGCGATGAAGCCGGCAACTGGTTCGACCTCGGCGCACCGATGTGGACCGATCTGCGCAGCATCGACATCGTGCTGGCGCGCAAGGATCCGCCGGTGGACGCCCAGTTCATCTACGACACCCACGTGCTGCAGCTCGCCCAGGATGCCGGCGTCCTCGTCGTCAATGATCCGCAAGGGCTTCGCGATGCCAACGAGAAGCTGTTTGCGCAGCACTTCCCGGAATGCTGCGCGCCGACCGTAGTTGCGCGCAGTGCCGGCGAGCTCAAGCAGTTCGCCGCCGAGCACGGCCGGATCGTGCTCAAGCCGCTCGATGGCATGGGCGGGCGCAGCATCTTTCTCTCCGGGCATGGCGAGCCCAACCTCAACGTGATCATCGAAACCCTGACTGCAAATGGCCAGGCCTTTGCCATGGCGCAGAAGTTCATCCCCGAGATCAGTGCCGGCGACAAGCGCATCCTGATGATCGATGGCGAGCCGGTGCCCTATGCCCTGGCAAGGATTCCTCAGGGCGACGAGTTTCGCGGCAATCTCGCCGCCGGCGGCAAGGGTGTCGGCATCGCGCTGTCGGACCGTGACCGCTGGATCGCGGCCCAGGTCGGCCCCGAACTCAAGCGCCGCGGCATGCTTTTTGTCGGCCTCGATGTGATCGGCGACTGGCTGACCGAAGTCAACGTGACTTCGCCAACCTGCCTGCGCGAGCTTGACGCCCAGTTCGGCCTGAATATCGCCGGTCAGCTGTTCGACGTGATCGAAACGCGACTGGCGTGAGCGCATCGAACTCCAGCAGTGCCGCCGACCGGCTCGGTGTCACCTTCCTGTTTTCACTGATCGCGCACGCGGTGGTCGCGCTGGGCATTACCTTCAGCATCGAAAAGTCGGCACCGTCGCTGCCGGCACTCGATGTCATCCTTGTGCAGTCGGCCAGCGGCCAGGCACCCGACAAGGCCGACTTTCTGGCCCAGGCCAGCAACAGTGGTGGCGGCGAGTCGGAAACAGCGCGGCGTCCAAGCAATCCGCTGTCGAGCCCGATTCCAAAACCGATCGAGGGAATCACGCCGCGCCCGACCGAAAACGGCGCGCCGCGACCGTCCGCACCGACCAAGGCCGAGCTGCTCACCACACGCAGCGCCGATCGCGCGGTGGAAACGACCCCTGAAACACCCGACAGCCCCGATCTGCGTGCGCCATCAGAGCGCGAGATCATCGAACGCAAGCTCGAAATGGCGCAGTTGGCCCAGGAGATCCAGCGCGAAACCGAAAAATACGCAAAGCGACCGAAGAAGAAATACATCTCGGCGAACACCAGGGAATATGCGTTCGCAAGCTACATGAGCGCCTGGGTGGCGCGCATCGAACGCATCGGCAATCTCAACTACCCCGACGAGGCTCGCCGCCAGGAACTGCATGGCCAGCTAGTGCTCACGGTCGGTCTCAACCGGGATGGCAGCGTCAAGAGCATCGACATCATCCAGCCGAGCGGACACAAGGTGCTCGACGATGCCGCAATCCGCATCGTGCGGCTGGCCGCCCCCTTCAATGCACTACCGAAGAACCAGGAAGCCATCGACGAGCTCTACATCACGCGCACCTGGCAGTTCCTCGAAGGCAACATCCTGCGCAATCGCTGAGGCCTGAGCGGTGAGCGGCACATGCTAGTGAAAGCAGGTTTCAGTGATCCCCGATACGCCCGGCAGCATGGCAACCCGTGCTTGGCCGGTCATCCGCTGCGGGCCGCGTCAGCGTGCAATACAATAGACACCATGCATGAGTCCTCCACCCTCTCGAACCAGTTGCTGATCGCGATGCCGAATCTGCACGATCCGAATTTCGAGCGTGCTGTCGCCATCATCTGTCAGCACGGTGAGGACGGCGCCATGGGCATCATGGTCAACCGGCTCTCGGACTATCGCCTTGGCGATGTACTGGCCCAGATGAGCCTGCGTTCGGATCTGCCCGATGTCATCGACGCACCGGTCCTGATTGGCGGGCCGGTGCAACCCGAACGCGGTTTCGTCCTGCACACTCCGCACGGGGGATGGGATTCCTCGTTCCGCATCTCCGAGTCGATCAGCGTGACCACTTCGCGCGACATCCTCGAAGCGATGGCCGCAGGCAACGGACCGCAACACGCGCTCGTTGCGCTCGGATACTCCGGCTGGAGTCCGGGCCAGATTGAACACGAACTGCGCGAGAACGCCTGGCTGACCGCACCGGTCGACCTGGCGATCCTTTTCACGAGACCGCTCGACGAACGCTGGCAGGCGGCGGCCGACCTGGTCGGCGTGAATCTCGAATGGATTTCGCCGTATGCCGGCAATGCCTGATTCGAGCGGATTGCTGCAATGACCGCGGCCGCCGGATACGTGCTGGCCTTCGATGTCGGCACGCGCATGATCGGGGTCGCGATCGGTCACCCGATCACGGGCAGCGCTCGTGCGCTGACCACGGTTGCAGTCAGTCACGGCGGGATCGACTGGAAAGTGATCGACACCCTGGTCAAGGAATGGGAGCCCGCCGCCTTTGTGGTCGGCCTGCCGCTCGCACTGGATGGCAGCGAGCAGCCAATGACCCGGCATGCGCGCGCCTTTGGCGACCAGCTTCGGCAGCGTTATGCGCGCAGCGTGCACGAGTCGGACGAGCGCTTCACTTCGAAGGAGGCCGCCCGTCGATTCGCCCAGCAGCGCGCGCAAGGCACGGCCAAGCGCAAGCATGGCGCCGATATCGACGCCCTTGCCGCCCAGATCATCCTTGAATCCTGGCTCGCCCATCCCGAACACAAGGCATCCTCCGCGTGACCACCGACCAGCAGATCGATGCAAACGGACAGCTGCGCCACCTGATCACCCTTGAGGGCCTCGGCCGTGATCGCATCAGCGCCCTGCTCGACCGCGCGGCCAACCTGCGTGAGGCGTTCGCCAAGGGCGCGAATGGCCCTCAATTGCTGGCAGGGCGCACCATCATCAACTTGTTCTTCGAAACATCCACGCGAACCCGAACCAGCTTCGAGCTGGCCGCCCGCCGCTTGGGTGCCAGCGTGCTGAATTTCGATATCGCCAGTTCTTCGACCAGCAAAGGCGAATCGCTGGAAGACACCTTGGCCACCCTCGAAGCGATGCAGGCCGATGCCTTCATCGTGCGCCACAAGGAGAACGGCACACCTGCGCGCCTGGCCGCCTGCGCGCGCCGGGCGGCAATTCTCAACGCCGGCGACGGCAACCATGCACACCCGACCCAGGGCCTGCTCGATGCGCTGACGATCCGCGACCATCACACCGATTTCTCGAAACTCAAGGTGGTGATCTGTGGCGACATCCGCCATTCGCGCGTGGCCCGCTCGGATGTCCACGCTCTCGAGGCGCTGGGTGCAAGCGAGATCCGCTTGTGTGGTCCGCTCGTACTGATGCCAGCCGCGGGGGATTTTCCACAATGCAGATTGTTTAACAACTTCGATGCGGCCATCGCCGACTGCGATGTGGTGATCATGTTGCGCCTGCAACGCGAACGCATGCTTGAAGCCCTGATCGGCGATGAAGCCGAGTATTTTTCGCGCTTCGGCCTGACCGCACAGCGTCTTTCCCGCGCCCGACCGGGCGCGCTGGCCATGCATCCGGGACCGATGAATCGTGGCATCGAGATTGCTGCCGATGTCGCCGACGGGCCGCAATCGGTCATCCTCGATCAGGTTGCCAACGGCATCCCGGTACGCATGGCGGTACTTGCCAGCCTGCTTTCGTCCTGACCAGCGCACCTGCGATCATCCCTGCCCGCAACACCGCCTCGAATCCCCTGACTGAACCAATACCCAAGGATACGGACCATGTCGAAATCCCGCTCAAGCCTGCTCATGGCACTGATTCTCGTCACCGCCTGCAGCAAGCCCGCCGACAGCGACTCGCCGCTGGCTTTCGTGCCCGCCGATACCGCATTTGTGATGGCCAATACCGAACCATCGCCTGAAGCCGCCGTGCAGACCTGGACGCGGATGATGCAAGGCGCGTGGCCAAACCTGCTCGGGATGTATGACAGCATGCTCGATCGCCTGCCCGACCAGGACAATGCGAAAACAGCCCAGGCCAAGCGGGTGATCAAGGCGATCCTCGCCGAGCTGCGCGAACGCGATACGCCGGACAAGTGGGCCGAAATCGGCTTTTCGACAAAAGCCCGCGCCGCGTTCTATGGCGTTGGCCTGGTTCCCGTGCTGCGCATCGAACTGGGTGATGCGGATAAATTCCGCGCGATGGTCGCGCGGGTGGAAGAGAATGCCGGCGCCAAACTTGCCGCCACGCGTATCGGCGATCAGGACATCTGGACGGTCGACATGGACAAGGCCGAGGTGCTGATCGCGATCGAAGGTCGACATCTGGTCGTGTCCGCCCTGCCCGACAAGGCCGACGCGAGTTTGCGCCGACGCGTACTCGGACTCGATCGCCCCAACGAAAGCCTCGAATCGACGGGTGGCCTGACGAGCTTCAACAAGGCCGAGGGTTATCTGCCCTATGGCAGCGGCTGGATCGATTTCAAGCGCATCGTCGGCTTGATCGACAACGATCCGGGCTATGCGGCATTCGCCAGCCTGGCCACCGACACGCCGGCGAAGCTTGACGCGGTCTGCCGCAGCGAGTTCGATGGACTCGCCGCACACACGCCGCGCATGGTGATGGGTTACACACGCTTCGACGGACAGCATTTCACCGCCAACGGCCGCCTCGATCTCGATTCCGAACTGGCCAGTTCAGTGATGAAGTTGTCCTCGCCGCCGCCCGGATCGGCGGCGAGTTCGACCGTTCTCTATGACATCGCCCTGTCGCTGCCGATCCTCAAGATCAAGGATTTCCTGGTCGAACGCAGCAATGCGATCGTCAACTCCCCGTATCGCTGCGGCGCGCTCGCATCGTTGAACGAGGCGGCTGCCAGCGCCAAACAGCAACTGACCCAGGTTGTGCCGCCTCCGTTGAGTGATTTCACAGGCCTGCGCGTGATGATCAATCGGCTCGATATCCCTGAAAGCGGCAGCCCCGACGCTTCCGCCGCCGTGCTGATCGGCAGCTCCAACCCGATGGGCATGATCGGCATGGCGCAAATGGCACTTCCCGGCCTGCGTGATTTCAAACTCGCTCTCGACGGCAAGGCGGTCGATCTTCCGGCCGGAATCGTTCCGACCGAGGTCGGCCATGCGCCATCGATGCAGATCGCGGCGAACGACACCGCGATGGCGGTCAGCATGGGTGGTGGAATCGATCTCTCCGCCTTCCTGAGCGCACCGACAGCCGCCGACGGCCAGTTGATGCATGCGGCGTTCACCGGTGCGTTCTATGACCTTCTCGGTACCATGCTGACGCGCTTTTCGGCAATGATGCCGGATCAGCAAAAGGCAGATGTGGAAGCGCAAACGGCACTTTACAAGCTCTATGCGCGCTGGATCCAGTCGATCGACATGCGCATCAATGCGACGCCGAAGGGCATCGAGATGATCGAGGATGTCAACCTGAGCCCTTGAGCGAACACGCGGGACATTTCTTCGCAAAGGGAAATGTCCCGAGTTGCCTCGAAAGAAGGGCTCCGCGTCTTCTGGCGCTGCTGCATCAGGCAGGCGAGAGCCGATGAGGTCATGAAGGCATCGGCATCGTCGCCGCTACGGGCTACGGTTTTGCGCAATGGCGTCAGCTCGCCGACAGGATGGCGACGCTGACGCCGCCCTCATTTGCCATCGCGCTCAATCGTCGATGGCCAGCAACAGATCCAGATGCAGGCGATCGCCGAGTCCGGCACGCCGGTTTGCCTCGCGCCATGCCTGCATCACGGCTTCGGGCTCGGTGCAGCGTTCGCGACTGCCATCGCGGTGCAGGATCGTGATCGCTGGATACAGGCGGCGCAACCAGTGCAGATAGTCGATGGCTTCGGTCGCCGTCGCGTGCGCAATGGCCCACGGGTGGAACTCGCTGAGCAGAACAGGGCGCAGTCGGGACAGGCTGCGCTCGAGTCCGCGCAGCGCAAGTGGCTCCATACCTTCGATGTCGATCTTGACCAGATCCAGACGATCGAGATCGGCGAGCACATCGTCGAGCAGCAGCGCGGGCACGCAAGAGCTGCGACCACAGTCCTCGCGCAGACGCTCGCCGGCAGCGGCAGCCGTCGCGCTGTTCGAGGTTTGCGGATGGGTGCGCAAATCGATCGTGCCGACTCGATCACTCGCGGCACCGGCGATGATCTCGATCTGCTTGAAGCGGTTGGCGTGAGCAGCCAAGCCAATCAACCGCCGGTTGCGCGCAATCGGCTCCACCGCGATGACGCGTCCGCCCGGCCCAACCCGCGATGCGGCAAGCATCGTGAAATTGCCGATGTTCGCACCGACATCGAGCACGACGTCGCCAAGTTTTAGACGTTCGCGCAACACAGCAGCCACATGCGGCTCATGCTCGCTACCGGCGATGATCGGCGCACCAATATGCAGGTCGCTCGGATAGGCGAACAACGCATAGCCGTCGCAAGCGATCCGCTGCGGCTGCTCGTCACGGTTGACCACACTCCAGCGCCTGCCGCGCCAGCCGGAACCGGCCGATCCATCCTCGCCATCAGCAAGCAAGTGCATGCCGGAATGACGGCCGAGCCGTTCACGCAGTGCACGCTCCGGAAGTACATGCATCTCGAACACCTCGCGACGGCGCCAGAGCAGGCGGCGCAGTGGATTGAGCCAGCGATTGGAAGCCAGCCCGAACAATCGACCACGCCAGCTTTCATCGCTGCTCTCCACGAACTGGAACACGGCCACACCCCCCGGTGCGAGGATGCGCAGGAACTCCTCGACATAGCCGAGCGCAAGCGCGGTTGGGATGTGTTGCAGGGTGATGTGGGAAAACACGAAGTCGACACTTGCATCGTCGATGCCGGCCAGCTCGCCGCCGGTGTTCTCGCGGAATTCGATGTTCGCGATATCGGCATTCAGACGCCGTGCCGCTCGGATCATGCTGGCTGAAACGTCGATTCCGATCACGTTTTCGAAATGAGCGGCCAACGCCCGCGACAGGCGTCCTGCACCGCAGCCGAAATCGATCGCCAGATCACGCCGCGATGGATAACCGCTCGGCGCGAGCGCGGCGAGCTGGTTGTCGATTTCGATTTGTCCGGTGGCGAGAAACTCGTCGGCTTGCCAGCGGCCTCCGCGCTTGTCGTTGTGCGAAAGCACTGCCCACAGCGGATCATCGTGGCCGAGCGCGCCCCAGACCCGGCGCAACTTCGCGAGCTGCGCCTCCCTTGTGCTTGTCGACACCGATCAAGCCGCCGCGGACGCGTCCGCCGGACGCCTCACGTCGTCTCGCTGAGCTCGACGCCATCCAGACCCTGCGACAAGGTATGCGCATCGCCACCCTGGGCAAGCTTGATCTTCAGGCGCACCTCGTTGGTCGAATCGGCATGGCGCAGCGCATCCTCGTAGGAGATTTCGCCGGCCTGGTAGAGCTCGAACAAGGCCTGGTCGAAGGTCTTCATGCCGAGGTTGGTCGACTCCTTCATGACATCCTTGAGCTTGTGGATGTCGCCCTGGCGGATGTAGTCCTGCACCAGCGGCGTGCCGAGCAGCACCTCGATCGCGACGCGCCGGGATTTTCCATCCGGGGTAGGGATGAGCTGCTGGGCGACGACGCCCTTGAGGTTCAGCGACAGATCCATGAACAGCTGCGAGCGCCGGTCTTCGGCGAAGAAATGTATGATGCGATCCATCGCCTGGTTGGCATTGTTCGCGTGCAGGGTACACAGGCAGAGATGGCCTGTTTCCGAGAAGTTGATTGCGTGCTCCATCGTTTCGCGGGTACGCACCTCGCCGATCATGATCACATCAGGCGCCTGGCGCAGCGTGTTCTTCAGCGCGTTCTCCCAGGAATCGGTGTCGATGCCGAGCTCGCGCTGGGTAATGATGCAGCCCTCGTGCTTGTGCACGTATTCGATCGGATCCTCGATGGTGATGATGTGCCCGGTCGAATTGAGGTTGCGATAGCCGAGCATCGCCGCCAGCGAGGTCGATTTGCCGGTACCGGTCGCGCCGACGAAGATGATGATGCCGCGCTTGGTCATCGCCAGAGTCTTGATCACCGGCGGCAGGTTCAGCTCGTCGACCGTCGGGATGCGCGTCTCGATACGGCGCAGGACCATGCCCACACAATTGCGCTGGTAGAAGCACGAGACACGGAAACGACCGACCCCGGTGACGGCGATGGCGAACTGGCACTCGTGGGTCTTCTCGAACTCCTCGCGCTGCGAAGGTGTCATCACGTTGAGCACCATGTCGCGCGCCTGCTGCGGCGTCAGGGCGTTCTGGGTGATCGGCGAGATCCGCCCGTGCACCTTCATCGAAGGCGCAACCCCGGCCGTGATGAAAAGATCCGAAGCCTTCTTGTGCACCATCAGCTTCAGGAACGAGGTGAAATCAACGCTGCTCATGAGCATCTCCCTGCGCCGGGTCAACCCGGAATTGCGGGCATCTTACACCGGCAACAATCGTGTTGGCTGCGACCGGCCGCACGCTGCACCGCTGCCACGCGCATCAATCGGCATCGATCAGCGAGGTTCGCCGGGTATCCGGCATCAGCACATAGACCAGCAGGGATACTGCGATGCACGCCGTCACATACCAGTAAAACCCGGCTTCATGGCCGGCGCTCTTGAACCACAGGGCGATGTATTCGGCGCTTCCGCCGAAGATCGACACGGTCAACGCATACGGCAAACCGACACCCAGCGCCCGGATCTCCACCGGAAACAGCTCCGCCTTGACGACTGCGTTGATCGCGGTGTATCCGGAAACGATCAACAAGGCCAGCATGATCAGGGCAAACGCCTCGAGCGGACTGTCGACGTGGCCAAGCGCACTGAGTATCGGCACAGTCAGCAGGGTTCCAAGCACGCCAAAACCGATCAGGATCGGGCGCCTGCCAATCCGATCCGATAGCGCGCCGACCAGCGGCTGCAGCAGCATGTAAACGATCAGCGTGGATGCCGAAACCAGGGTCGCAGTCGGACGGTTCATGCCGACGCTGTTGACCAGGAACTTGAGCATGTAGGTCGTGTAGGTATAGAAGGCGACCGTGCCGCCGAGGGTCAAGCCGATCACCGTCACGATGGCGCGCGGATGGCGCAGCAAGGCACCCAGCGAACTGTCCGACCTTTTGCTGTGAGCCGACTTCGCAAACGATTCGGTCTCCGCCATATTGCGTCGCAAATACAGTGCGGTGACCGCACACATGGCACCAATCACAAACGGAATGCGCCAGCCCCAGGCATCGATCTGCTCGGCATCGAGTAAAACCTGGAGCAGGATCAGCACGGCCAGCGCGAGCAGTTGGCCGAGGATCAGGGTGACGTATTGGAAACTCGACCAGAAGCCGCGATGCTCGCGGGTTGCCATTTCGCTCAGGTAGGTGGCCGAAGTGCCATATTCGCCGCCGACGCTGAGGCCCTGCAGCAGGCGCGCAAGCACCAGCAAAATCGGCGCAGCGACGCCGATCGACGCATAGCCGGGAGTCAGCGCGATCATCAATGAGCCGGCGCACATCAAGGTCACCGACAACATCAGCGCCGATTTGCGCCCATGTCGATCGGCCCACAAGCCCATCAGCCAACCGCCAAGCGGGCGCATCAGGAAACCCACAGCAAACACGGCCGCGGTATTCAGCAATTGCGCGGTGCGATCGCCCTGCGGGAAAAAGGCCTTGGCGAAGTAGAGCGAGAACGCCGCGTAGACGTACCAGTCATACCATTCGACCAGGTTGCCGATCGAACCACTGAAGATCGAGCGAAGGCGTTGGGCCGAGGTCATCGGCATCGGTCAGGACTCCATGTCAGCTCATTTCCCGGCCGGCAGCGATGATGGGCGCGCATTAGCGGCGATGATCGCTGCCAAGCCTGTCCCAGAAATGTGCCATCTCCAGATAGGTGAACGAGGCCGACCAGGTGATCAGCACAAACCCGGCCAGCGACTCGGTTCCAATCAGGAAGCGCACGACACCGACCGGCGCAAGATCGCCAAATCCGACCGTGGAATAGGTGACCGCCGAAAGATAAACGGCATCGAACAGATTCAGGTTCGGCGCACCCTCGATATGCCCACAGGCGGGCCACATCAGCAGCAGCCAGCAGGTCAGTCCGAAGATCCAGATCTCGACAATGTGCAGGACAAGAATCGCGGCAATTGCGTACAGCACCTTGCGCCTGCGCTGGCCATTGCGGCCTGCCAGCCGCATGGACAGCGCAACCAGACCTTCGTAGTGAACCAGGACGACGGCGGCGACGGCGATGAAGGTGGCCGACACGACGAGCGCGTTGGCGGACCAGTTCTGGTAGAGCGCCAGGGTGGGTTCGACATTCATCGACTCGACCGTCTCGTCACCGTGCAGCCATCGCCGCGGAAAAGCGATTATAGGGGCGCGGCGACTTTACCGGGCCGTCGCTGCCATCATGCCAGAGTGAGCTGCATCGTCATCGGCAGAGCTGGATGACAATCACGCGCAAAGCACCCGCGCCGGGTCAATTGACAAGACCGCATTGACGATCACCTGCGCCAGGAGCCTGGGAGGCAGGAACTTTGGATAGCGAGATTGTGATATCGCCACGGGCGGAGTCGATCGGAGGGCGTGCTCAGTCGTTCCATGCAAGCCCGACGATTGGCGCTGCCCAAGGATGAGAGCGCAATCGCAGCCCGAAGATTTCTGCCGCCGTGGCTCCTAGCAGCCTGTCGGACTTTGCCGGTTGAGGCGAGAATTCGGCTGAGCGAGGCCAGATTTGACCAGCGTTCGCTGTTGTGACGCGCTTCGACGGTTTGCAGACCCATAGTGGTGCTATGGGTCAAAAAGCGGCGGAAATATGGGCCGTTCAGACGGATTCGCAGCCCGGCCGAGTTAAGTCCGACAGGCTGCTAGGGACGCGTGACGATCTCGCGATGCATCGGCGCGAGCTTTGCCAGCAGCTTGTTCTGCGCGCGGAACGGGATCTTGTGCATGTCCATCGCCAGTTGCAGATCCTCGACCAGGGCGTTGAATCCGCCTTCATTGATCGCAAGTCTTGCGTGCGTCTCCTTCATACCCTTGCCGGTATAGGTGCAAGGACCGCCGAGAATCACGCAAAACTGTTCGGCCAGCATTTGCTTGATGTGCTTCTGGTCGGCTTCGGCAAAGTAGTCGCGTGTGCGCGGATCGTCGATCAACCGGATCATGAAATCCTCCATCAGAGCATCGATACCCGGTTTACCACCGAATTGTTCAAAAACCGGCAGCAAGGCAGGATCGGCCGGGGCCGGATTCTCATCCGCGCGCCCGAACTGGCCGATCGTCAGGCCGGCACCGAGCACGCCGAGCAGCAAGGCATTCAAAAGAATTGATCCAGCTTTCACGTCATATCCCTCTTGTGGAATCAGAAGCCGATCTGGACCGACGCATACAAACCACGCTGGCGATCCTTGATCACGATATTGCCGAGATCGGCATAGGCGAGCGTCAGCGAGACATGCTTGCCCGGCGCCCAGGCGATGAAGGCATCGAACCAGTCGTCCTCGCCTGCGATGCCGAGATTGTCCGGTTTCATGCGGTATTCGGCGCCAATCGCCAGGTTGCGACTCAGCAGCCAGGCAAGCGAACCTTCCAGCTGCGCCGTGTAGTTGTCATTGCGGTCGCCGCCGAATCCGAGGATGCCGATCTGGTTCGCTCGGGTGAAGCGCAAGGTGACATTCGCGAGGATGCTTTGAGCCAGATACAGCTTGGTCGCACTGGCATAGAAATCGATGCCGTGATCGTCCTTGGCACCGATTGCCTCGAGCACCGCGCCGCGATCAT
Organism: Lysobacterales bacterium; assembly: GCA_016721015.1. Classification (GTDB taxonomy): domain Bacteria; phylum Pseudomonadota; class Gammaproteobacteria; order Xanthomonadales; family Rhodanobacteraceae; genus Dokdonella. The sequence goes on along the minus strand of JADKJL010000011.1, from coordinate 105,748 downwards.
TCTTCTTGAATTGCGCGCCGACCGATAATTGTGGAAGCCACGAATCCTGTTCGAGTACCGCATCCCCGGCGAGCTTGACCTTGAGGCCAATGATGTTCTGGCGAAAGGTGAAACCACGACCAAGGCCCAGCGCCGCGCCGACGGCTTCGGTGTCGAATCGCTGCTGCGCCACCGAGAACTCGATGCGATCCAGAAATCCGATCAGGGCGCCGGCGCCGTCAAGGTGATAGTCCGGTACGTTGACACGCGTGTAGAACGCACTCGCGCCGATCTGGTCACGCGTGCCATAGCCGCCGATCACGGCCCAAGGGGTGAGGCCGCCACCCGCCGCTCCTTCAAGCTCGCTGACACCAGCGGTCAGCAGCAGCTTCTCACTGCCCGCCACACTGTCATCCGGACGGGCCCGTTCTGCCGGAGATGGCTCGTGCACGTCTGCATCTTGCGCTTGAGCGGGCGTGCCCAGTGCCAACGAAAGGGTCAGCGCCAGCATGCTGCCTGCGAGAATTCGATTTGCCTGTCTCACTGCCTTGCCACCCCGGTGTCTGTCATTGCATCCGAAAACGAATCGTCGCTGCCCCACAGGGCGAACATCACGTCTGTTTCTCGCGTTGCTCGACCACTTCCTTGTAGCCGCGCAATTCCTTCAACGCGTGGTTCAGGGCCTTGGCCATGATCGAGAGATCGCCCGAACCGATATCGCGCGCCACCACCTGGATATCTCCGCGCAGCACTCGTTCGGACATTTCAGTCAGATGACTGGCCGGGCGCACGAGGCCGCGCTGGACTATCCACCACAACAAGCCGAGCACAATCAGTACCAACGCTCCGGCAATCAGCATGGGCGTGCGAATCGCTCCGCTGCGGACGACCCGTTCGGCAACCGGAACAATACTGACCAGCAGGCCGGACGATGGCGCATTGAACAAGGGGGAAACCGAAGCGCGCGTCGCGCCACCCGCAAGCAGCAGATCGAAATCGCCGGGCGCCATAGGCGTGCCCGCACCGGCGAACAGGGTCGGTTCGGCAGCGACCGCGTCGATGAGTGCCTGGTAATCCTCGGCACCGAGCGTCGAGGTCACCACGCTCTTGCCTCCCGGCGAAACGCCAATCAAGGCGATGTCGGCGGATCCTGCCCTGGCAATCGGACCGGCAAAGCCGTCGGCCACGTCAATGCCGGTCAACAGCAGGGCTTCAAGCGTGTCGCCACGCAACATCGGTGACAACGAGACGAGAATCAAATGTCCCTTGTAGTGAATCAGGTCAATCACCGCCGACGAGCTCGCTCGCACTTTGGCGAACACCGGCATCGAGGAAAAATCCTGCATCGTCAGCAGCGTGTTGCCGAGCATGACGACGGTTTTTCCTGAAGGGTCGAGGATGGCGGCGACATCGAAGGAATACTGGTTGCGACGCTCCTCGAGCAAATCCCGAATCGAGGCGGCATCGATCGCGCCACCGGACTCCAGACCCGCCGTCATCGCTTGCGATATGTAGCCCACGAATCCGGGATTGCTGGCCAGGATGGAGGTTTTCAGCTCGAGTTCGCGGCGTCTGGAGTCTTCCGCAAACTGCTGGATCGATTGCGTCGAGCGCAGGTCATGGGTGTCGATCAAACGGCTGATTTCGCGATCCTGCCACACGGTTGCAGCGACACCGGCAGCACTCACGACCGCGATCAACAACAGCGTCAGCCAGGATGCGCGCTTCTGGATATTCATAGGATATTTCCCAAGCGCCGCCTCAGTAAGGCTTGCGTTCCTTGTTCATGTGTTCAACGAAACGCGGCTTGGTCAGAACAAGTCGCAACGAAACCGGTGCCGTCGCCGGAAGCGTGATCGGCAATGCCTGCAGGTTCGCCCGCGGATGCCAAATCATCAGCTTGCCGCTGCCAGCAGGAAGTTTGTCGAGCGCGAACCGACCATCCGCATCGGGACTCACCATGAATGGGGTGTCGATGACCAGCACGTTTGCCTGCATGGCGTGATGAACATTGCAATTGATCAGCACGAGCCCGGTCTTCTTGAACGTGTATTCCGCCGATTTGCCTTCGCCATAGATGCCCAGATCGAAGCTCGATTTCGGCGTAACCGAAAAGACGTTGTGCAGAATCTCGTCCTGGTTGGGGAAGCTGATCGTGCTGCCGAGAGGGATCACCATCGACTCGGGCTCGAACTGCTTGTTGTGCGTGTAGATATGGTAGCGGCCGGGTTTGACCGGAACGGATGGCGAATCGGCGACAAAATAGATCACGACCTGAGTCATCTCACCGGTGGCCAGATCCTGACCTGACCCGGCCACGAGATCGACCATCCCCTTGATTCCGAGAGTACCGGCGACCTCCCCTGTCTTGCCGGGGCTGACACCCGCAACCGGCGCGGCCGAGGTTGGTTTCGGCGCGGATTTGACCGCGGCAATCGGGCCAGCCTCGCGCACGGGTGGCTTGGGTGACGCTGCGGGTTTCGGCGCGAGCGCAGGCGCAGCCGGCGCCATTGACGCTGGAGCAACGCGCTCCTCCGGCGCAGATGTCGGTAACGATTCGGCCGCAGTCAGAACTTCAGGCGCCGGCTCGGCGACGGGCTTGACTGCCACAGCCGGCGTCGATGCCGGTGCGACGCCCTCCGATTGGGCCGGCGGACTTTCCCGATTGGGCCGCGAAGTGGATGCACATGCCACGAGCAGCATCAGCCAGCCAGCGACAGCAACCTTGAGCATACGCATTGAAATTTCCCCTGATACCGGCCCGGCCAATCATTGGTCGAACAATTCGAGCACCTGTACGTGCATCCAGCGCATCGCGGATGCAGGTGACCGGAGCTTTCTTTTGGCAACGAGGAATTGCGGCGACGACCAACCCATCGACCGCCTGATTGACCCACCCTGGCGTGGAAAGACCGGCAATTGCACGAATATCTTTCATTCGAGCCCCGAATCGATCTCGCCAACCGTCGCTGTCACAGGGCGGGCCAGGAGCCTGGGCGGCAGAAATCTCCGGGCTGCGATTGCGCTCTCAACCATAGGCAGCGCCGGTCGTCGGGCTTACATGGAACCACTATGCGCGCCCTCCGATCGACTCCGCCTATGGCGATATCACAATCTCACTATCCGAAGTATCTACCGCCCAGGCTCCTAGCCGACTGCGGCAAATTCCGAAGCTGGCGGGACGCCTTCCGGCTTGACCCGATTCGGCAACTTGCCTGAGGAGGAATCGTGCGCCGCCGCTGCCGCTCGCTGAGCCGCCTTGTGCGACGCCCGCCAGACCTCCTCGTGGCCGTAATGTGCCGCGCTTCCAAGCCAGCGCGGATCACCGCTGCGCACCGATTTCGGCAGTTCCTTCGTACCCACGCGCGGGCCGCCGAACAACGGCACCCACAAGCCATCGCGTGGCGTCGCTTCGATGCAGAGGAAGTAGTGCTGCGCATGCACCGCCTCATGCTCGTCACAACTGCACACCGCACCTTCCCGGATCAGCTCATCGGGATCCATGCGCAGAACCAGACCAGGCGAATGAACATGGGCCATCGGAATTCCAGGGTATCGGCAGGCCGCACACCATGGACCGTTGCGCACAATCTTTCAACGCCGCAGGTCGCCGGCGGAGGGTTTCTGTCGAGACGATCGACACGAATCGGGCCTTGCAGGTGCGCAATTGCGCCCGGAAGTTCGACTGCAATGGCGCTGAACGCCGGTCGCTCTGCCGCGCCGACGACATCCAATCCCCTGACATGGCCACTGGAAACCCGGTGTCGCGATCAGCGCATGCGTGAGACCGCGCTCGAGCCTCAGCGCAAGTCGGCTGCGATCACGCGCGAGGCATTGTGTCCCGGGGCGCCGGTCACGCCGCCGCCCGGATGGGTGCCGGCGCCGCACAGGTACAGACCCGGCAAGGCCCCGCGATAGTCAGCCTGGCCGAGCATCGGGCGGGCGCTGAACAACTGGTTGAGACTCAGCGCACCGTGGAAGATGTCACCGCCGATCAGGCCGAACGTGCGTTCGAGATCGAGCGGCGTCAGGGCCTGGCGACCGATCACGAGATCCTTGAATCCCGGCGCAAACCGATCGACCGTCGCGACCATCAGGTCGGCGACCTCGTCGCGGTGATCGTCCCAGCTACGCCCGCCCGACAAGACCGGCGCAACGTGCTGACAGAACAAGCTGGCGACATGCTGCCCTTTGGGAGCCAGGCTGTCGTCGAGAGTCGAAGGAATCAGCATCTCGACAATCGGTTCACGCGACCATCCATTCGCCACGGCATCCTGATAGGCGCGATCCATGTAGGCGATGCTGGGCGCCATGATGATGCCAGCGGTCAGATGATCACCCGCCCCCGGCAAGGCGCTGAAATCCGGCAGGGCGGAAAGCGCCACGTTCATGCGAAACGTGCCCGAGCCGCAGCGCCAGTTGGCCATGCGTTCGCGCGTTGGCGCGGGCACCACAGAGGGTGCCAGCAGGCGCTCGTAGAGCAGCTTCGGATTGACGTTGGCGACGATCGCACGCGCATGCAGGATGTCGCTGGTCTCGGTGACGACACCGACGGTCCGGCCATGCTCGACAATGACTTCACGCACACCGCAACCGGTGCGGATATCGACCCCTGCGGCAATGGCGGCTTTTGCCATGGCTTGGGTAATCGCGCCCATGCCGCCGATTGCATGGCCCCAGGCGCCCTTGACGCCATTGACCTCACCGAAGACGTGATGGAGCAGCACATACGCGCTGCCCGGCGTATGCGGACTCGCATAGTTGCCGACAATGCCGTCGAAACCGAGCACGGCCTTGATCGGCTCGCTCTCGAACCAGCGATCAAGATATTCGGCCGCCGAGATCGTGAACAGGTCGAGCAGCTCCTGACGCATACCGGTATCGAGCTTGTGCAGACGCTTGCCAAGCTTGCCCGCGCGGATCAGCTCCGGGATCGCCTTCCACCAGCCACCGTCGGTGATATTCGGTGGCGGCTGCATGGCCAGCGCGCGCAACACGTCGGCGATCGCTTCGAGGCGTTGCTCGTAGTCGGCCAGGCGCTCGGCATCGCGCTTTGAGAACTTCGCCACTTCGTCAGGCGTGATACCGGCACCGACGCGCAATGAGCGTCCATCCGGCAAGGGCAGGAAGTTGCCGAGTTTGCGTTCGACAATGCGCAAGCCATGCGCAGGCAGGTCCAGATCGCGAATCACCTTCGGCTGCAGCAAGGACACCGTGTAGGCGGCCACCGAGTTGCGGAATCCGGGATGGAACTCCTCGGTCACCGCGGCGCCGCCGACGACATGGCGGCGTTCGAGCACGGTCACTTTCAATCCGGCCTTGGCCAGATAGGTGGCACAGACGAGACCGTTGTGGCCGCCGCCGATGATGATCGCGTCGCACTTGCCCGGGGGAATGCTCATCGCTCAATTATGCGCAGTGTGGATTGTGTTGGCCATGCCGGCGCGCTGCCGCCACGCCCAGATGGCCGCGACAATTCCGCCCAGACAGGCTGTCGCCACGTACCAGGCCGGGGCATACGCCTGTCCTGCGCCAATCCACACGCTGACCACGACCGGCGTAAGCCCGCCGAGAATCGCATAGGCGATGTTGTAGGCAAACGAGATGCCGGAAAAGCGGATGGCCGGCGGGAACGCGTGCACCATCAAACTCGGAATGGCGCCGGTCACACCGACGAACAAACCGGTGATGGCGTAGGCCAGCATGAAATGCCCGGGCGCCACGTCCAGCGTGCGATACAGCGCCGCAGTCGCCAGGCCAAGTCCGAGCGCACCCGCAACGAGCACGCGATGGACGCCAAAACGATCCACCGCCATGCCATAGATCACGCAACCCACACACAGTGAGAATGTGGCCAGTGAACTCGCCTGTGCAGCAATCGCGGCCGGGATCGCGAACAGCCGCTGGACGAGGGTTGGCGTCATCAGGATGACCACGACGATGCCCGCGGTCAGCATCCAGGTGATCAGCATCGTGCGCATCACCGCGCCCCCGTGCCCCTGCAGCACGACTTTCAACGGCATGCCTTTGACCAGTTCCCGACGCCGACGCATCGCCTCGAAAACCGGAGTCTCTTCAAGGTAACGACGCAGCCAGACGGCGAGCATGCCGAACAGTCCGCCAAGGATGAAGGGCACGCGCCAGGCCCAGGCCAGCACCTCGTCGGGGGTCCAGTTCGTGTTGACGGCCGTAGCGACGAGTGATCCAAGCAGGATGCCGAAGGTGAGCCCCGCCGTCAGCGTGCCACAGGCAAATCCGACCCGTGATGGCGGTACGTGTTCGGATACGAAGACCCAGGCGCCCGGCACCTCGCCACCGACCGCTGCGCCCTGCAGGATGCGCAGCAACAAAAGCAGCAGCGGTGCGGCGATACCGATGCTCGCATGGGTCGGCAACAGGCCCATCAGCAGGGTCGGCACCGCCATCAGCAAAACGCTGAGCATGAACATGCGCTTGCGCCCGGCCCGATCACCAAAGTGGGCCATGATGATGCCGCCGAGTGGCCGCGCCAGATAACCGGCGGCGAAAATGCCGAAGGTCTGCAACTGGCGCAACCATTCCGGCATCTCCGGCGGAAAGAACAACTGCGCGATGACCGCCGTGAAGAATACGAAGATGATGAAATCGTAGAACTCCAATGCGCCACCGAGGGCGGCCAGCATCAGGGTGCGAAGATCACGGCGACTCAGGGAGCGCTCGGCAGATTCAGTCATTCGGCAAACAAACCCGCAGCTCGAAAAGCGACATATAGCACCGATTGACGCAACCGGGCAGAGCCGCCGCGTTCCTGTGCAGCGCATCCCGCCTGATCCGGGCAAAATGCGCGATTGCGCCCATGCAGCGCACGCCCCGAACCGCCTTGTCCATGCAACCTCTTGCCGCCCTGTTTGATCGCACGACCCTGAGCTTGATCGCGACGGTCGGTCTGGCTGTCCTTGCGCCGTGTCGCGGCGATGTTGCGGTCGCGTTCGACTGGATCTCGATCGCCGCGATCGCCTGGCTGTTCTTCCTGCATGGCGCGCGCCTGCCACGCGAGGCGATCATTGCCGGCCTGACTCACTGGCGACTGCACCTGCTCGTACTCGCCTGCACGTTTGGCGCATTTCCCCTGCTTGGCCTCGGCATCGAGTCGCTGGTGCCCGCCTGGTGGCTGACGCCTGAATTGATGGTCGGCATCCTGTTCCTGTGTGCCCTGCCCTCAACCGTGCAGTCATCGATTGCCTTCACCTCGATTGCTCGCGGCAACGTCGCCGCGGCGGTTTGCAGCGCTTCGATGTCGAACCTGCTCGGCGTGTTGCTGACTCCGCTGCTGGTTTCCGCCTTGCTGACAACCCAGGGTCGCATGCCGCTGAACCTCGGCGCGATCGGCAAGATCGTGCTTGAACTGTTCCTGCCGTTCATCGCCGGCCATCTGGCGCGCCCGCTGATGGGCGCCTGGGTCGAGCGCCGTCGCCAACTGCTTGCGCTGACCGATCGCGGCACCGTATTGCTCGTGGTCTATATCGCCTTCAGCGCCTCGGTGGTCGAGGGCCTGTGGCAGCTCGTGCCGATATCGGCCCTGGCCGCCTTGCTCGGGGTCACCGCGATCATGCTGGCAATCGCGCTCGGCGGTACGACCTGGCTCAGCCGCCGGCTCGGCTTCAAGCGCGAGGATGAAATCGCCATCGTCTTCTGCGCCTCGAAAAAGAGTCTCGCCAGTGGCGTACCGATCGCGAAGATCCTGTTCGCCGGCAATCCGGCGCTCGGCATGATCGTCCTGCCGGTCTTGCTCTATCACCAGATCCAGTTGATGGCCTGCGCCGTGCTTGCCCAGCGATATGCGGTTAGCGGACAGCGGTAAGCCGTTAGCGGGAAATGCGCAGACATTCGGCTATCTCCCGTATCGGCGACAACCTGCTTCACAGTTCGGCGCGCAACGAGCGCAACGCTCTTTTCGCTCACCGCTCACCGCTGACGGTCCCCTCAAGCGTGCCGTCGAAACCAGGCCGAGGTCATCACGATCAGCAGCGATCCCGTAGGTTGGTGGTGAGCGAATGCGAACCCCAACGCCGGCGGCTCGACACCGACTCAGCGCAGCATGGGTGGAAAACCGTTGGGGTGCGCTGACGCTTACCCCAACCTGCTCGGGCTCAATGGCTGGCGCGAAAGCGCAACGCCTTTCCCGCTCAACGCTCAACGCGGCAGGTAGTGATCGATCAGCAAGAAGGCGAACAAGGCCATCAAGTAGATGATCGAATAGTTGAAGACCTTCATCGCAAAGAAATCGTCGGGCGGGTTGAGCAGGCGGATCGCGTAGTAGAGAAAGCCTGCGCCGAGCACGAGTGCACCACCGAGATAGAACACGCCACTCATGCCGGTCAGATACGGCAGGATCGTCACCATCAGCAGCAGGATCGTGTAGGCCAGCACATGCCAGCGCGTGTAGGTGACGCCATGGGTGACCGGCAGCATTGGCACCTGGGCACGCGAGTAGTCGTCGACGCGGAAGATCGCCAAAGCCCAGAAATGCGGCGGCGTCCATACGAAGATGATCAGGAACAACAGCAACGCATACGGATGCACCTGGCCGGTTACGGCGACCCATCCGAGCAACGGCGGAGCCGCACCCGCCGCGCCGCCGATAACGATGTTCTGTGACGTCGCGCGCTTCAGGAAAGCCGTATAGATGATCGCGTAACCGATCAGCGAAGCGAAGGTGAGAATGGCGGTCAGCGTATTCACGAGTACGATCAGGATCGTCATCGACAACACGCCGAGCGTTATCGCGAAAATCAATACCTGCAATGGCGTCAATGAGCCGGTCGGCAACGGCCGATGGGCCGTGCGCGCCATCAGGCGGTCGATGCGCTGGTCGATCAGATGATTGATGGCGGCAGCCGAGGCGGCGGCCAGCCAGATACCCAGGAATCCGGCAACCGACTGGCGCAGGGGCGGCCATCCGGGCACCGCGAGGAACATGCCGATGATCGCGGTGAACACGATCAGCGCGACCACTCGCGGTTTGGTCAGCTCGAAATATTGACTGGCGATCGATGACATCGGATTGGGAAGTCTTGGGAGTAGGTATTCTGAGAGTTGGTATTCGCGTCCACCCTATCCGCTGGCGCGGGCGAGGTCACGCGCGGCGAAATGCCGGTACACGGCCAGCGGCACGACTGTCCTGGCTCACTTGGTGACCTTGGCCAGATCCTTGCGCAGGCCATTGGCATCAAATCCGCTGGGATAAAAGGTCAGGGCGGTTCCATCCGGCTTGACCAGCACCGCAGCGACGCCATCTTCGACATCCGGCTTCCACTCGGCGAAACCATCGCCGGGATCCTTGCCCACCAGCCAGGTTCCCATCAATGCATCGGCTTGGGCGCCGGTCGGCGGCGTACCCAGGTAGATCAAGCGCACGCGATTGGAGTTCTGGTTGAGCGAGATGCGCGCCCGATGCATCAGGTCGAGCGTGCCCAGACAATGGGTCGCGCAGTGGCGGCCTGGAATGGCAACCAGACTCCAGCGCCAGTCCGGATCATGCCAGTCGAGACGGGAGCCGTCGGAGAGCGTGACGAGCACGCTCTCGACCGATCGTTGCGGCACGATTCCTTCGCCAAAACTGCGTGCGCCGGGAACCCAGCCACTGCTTGCAAGAAATGCAGCCAGCACCAGCGGCACCGCGAATATTGCTCCAATCAGGACAAGCTGCACGCGCTTGCGGTTTCGTGTTTGTGTCATGGGATACCTGGCTTTTCGCGCCGCCAATGCAGCGTGATGAAGATGACGAGAGTGGCGACCAGAAAACTGAACCACTGGAACGCGTAACCGCGATGCTTTTCGGGTGGAATGATCTGCGGTGTCCATCCGCGCTCGAATCCGGAAGCGCCATCGGCATCGAGCATGAGCACGCGAGTATCAATTGGATGGCCGAGATCCTCGCCGATTTCCGCGGTATCGACGTAGATGAACAGCTTCGGCCATTGCTGCTGCGCCGGCAGGGCGTTACCCCCGATGCGCAGGGCCGAGCCCGGTGGCGGCGCATACAAGCCGCTCAATTCCACCACATCCGCGGATAGCGGCGGAATTTTCGGAATGGCCGCGTTCTCGTCGCGGGGCATGAAGCCTCGATTGACCAGCAACGGCAAGGCGCCATCATTCGGCGCGAACGCAGTGAAAACGACGACGCCCTGGCGACTGCTGCGCACCTGGTCATCCAGCAGATAGGTGTGCGTCGCATCGTAGCGGCCACCCACACGCACGTGTGGATAGACCTCTCCGACGGGCGCCTGGCGCGCCCTGGCAAGAGACACCGGCGGTCGATCGGCCGCCCCGGCGAAGGCAGCGAGCAGGGCTTCTTTCTCGACCGCGCGATGCAACTGCCAGAGACCGAGCCACGCAAACAATCCAACTCCGACGCAAACGAGAACGATCGCCAGCCACGAGGGTCGGATCCAGCGTCGATTACCGCCGACAGACACTATAATCGGCCGCTGCGTGGGCTATTCGGCTCGCCACGGAATGCCAGCATGACCAGCAAGATCGTGATCGTCGTTTTCCTCATAGCCATCGTCTGGAATCTGGGCGCCGGCATGTTCTACATGATGACCGACAAAGGCGGCAGCGACCGCACGGTCAAGGCCCTGACCCGGCGCATCGCGCTTTCGGTATTGTTGATCGTGCTGATCATGATCGGCTTGCTGACCGGCTTCATCCAGCCGCACGGTCTTTGAACGCGGGAGTGGGGAGTGGGGAGTGGGGAATCGGCAAAGCCGCATTTTCCGCTGACCCGCTCTACCCATTCCCGATTCTCCATTCTCGATTCCCGGCACTCAATCCATTCCCGGCCCTACAGCACATACACAAACACAAACAAGCCGAGCCAGACCACGTCGACAAAATGCCAGTACCAGGCGACCGCTTCGAATCCGAAATGGTTGTCCTTGGTGAAATGTCCCTTGGCGCAGCGGAACCACATCACCGTCAGCATGATCGTGCCGAGCGTGACATGCGCACCGTGGAAACCCGTCAGCATGAAGAAGGTCGAGCCGTAGATGCCACTGCCGAGGGTGAGATTGAGCTGGTGGTAGGCCTCCATGTATTCGGTGGCCTGGAAGTACAGGAATGCCGCGCCGAGCGCGATCGTGGCGGCCAGCCATACCAGCAGGGCGCGACGATAGCCGGCACGCAAGGCATGGTGGGCAAAGGTGATCGTCACGCCCGAGCTGAGCAGGAGCAGGGTATTGACCAGCGGCAGATGCCAGGCCGGTATCGTCTCGAAGTTGCCGCCGATATTGCCGGGACCATTGGTCGGCCAGCTCGGCATGTAATCCTGCCAGAGATAGTAGTTGGTCAACGCCCCATGGCCTTCGCCACCGATCCACGGCACCGAGAACATGCGCGCATAGAACAATGCGCCAAAGAATGCACCGAAGAACATGACTTCCGAGAAGATGAACCACATCATGCCCATGCGGAACGAAACATCGACCTGCTTGTTGTAATTGCCGGCAACCGACTCACGGATGACCGTGCCGAACCAGCCAAACATCATGAAGGCGATGATCGCCAAGCCGAGGAAGAACAGGGGCGAGGTGGTCAACCCGCTGCCGCCGTTCATCCAGTTGGCGGCACCGATTGCCGTACTGAACAAACCGAGCGACCCGACGATCGGCCAATGACTGCCGTGTGGGACGTAATACGCATCGTGTGTTTGCGCCATGATCTTGGAACCCCGGACTCAAAGGTGTAGGTCAGTTTTTCGCGATGCCGGCAGGCAGCGCCGACATCAGGCCCAACTGCCTGGTTGCCAGCTCGTTCGCGTAGAACGTGTAGGAAAGCGTCAAGGTGGTGGTCGCCTTCGGCAATTGTGGATCAACGACGAAGCGCACCGGCATGCGCCGTGATTCACCGGCCTGCAGCGTCTGCTCGGTAAAGCAGAAACATTCGGTCTTGTTGAAATACGGCGACGCCTCGCTCGGCGCCACGCTCGGCACGGCATTGCCGACAATCGCCGCGCCCGATTGGTTGGTCGCATCGAACCAGACTTCGGTCAAGGCACCGGGATGGACATTGACGCGCACCTTCTCGGCCTTGAAATCCCATGGCAATTTGCTGTTGACGCTGGTCACGAATTCGACCGCGACCGTGCGCGACTCATCGACCGTCATCAGCGCGACCTGAGCGGCATCGGCCGCCTCGCCGGACAGCTTGATGCCAAGCACGTGTTCGCAGGCAATCCGATAAATCGGCACCATCGCAAACCCGAACAGGAACGAAGCCGCGACCACCGCAAGCGCAGTCCGCGCAATTCCACGCGCATCATGCTTCGCAGGCTTTTTTGGGTCAGGCGTTGTAGTTTCTGCAGTCATGGACTCAACAATGGCGGATCACCTAAACCGATTTGGCTTTGCTTGAACAATCTGGCCAAAAACCCAAACAAAGCAAAGCTTCACTCTAAAAGTGCGGCCACGGATGGCCGCTTCTTCTACTCGCTCTGCGTTCAAGGATGAACGCACAAACTAATGCGTAACATCCCCATGCGCGAGCATGGAGTCATCAATTACCGGCGGCACGCTGAAGGTGTGGTACGGCGCAGGCGAAGGCACCGTCCATTCGAGACCACGCGCACCTTCCCAGACCTGCATCGTCGCGCGGTTCTTCGAGAAAAACACGGCGTGCACGATGACGCCGACAAACAGCAGCTGGCTTGCGCCGAACCAGAACCCGCCGATCGAACTGATCATGTTGAAGTCGGCAAAGGCGATGTTGTAGTCGGGGATGCGGCGCGGCATGCCGGCCAGGCCAAGGAAGTGCTGCGGGAAGAACAATACGTTGACCGAGATCACGCTCATCCAGAAATGGATCTTGCCCCAGCGCTCGCTGTACATGTTGCCCGACCATTTCGGCAGCCAGTAGTAGGCGGCCGCCATGATCGCGAAGATCGCACCGGTCACCAGCACGTAGTGGAAATGGGCGACGACGAAATAGGTGTCCTGGTACTGGAAGTCGGCCGGCACGATGGCCAGCATGAGTCCCGAGAAGCCACCGATCGTGAACAGGATGACGAACGCGATGGCGAACAGCATCGGCGTCTCGAAGGTCAGTGAGCCTTCCCACATCGTGGTCACCCAGTTGAATACCTTCACGCCCGTTGGAATCGCGATCAGCATCGTCGCGTACATGAAGTAGATCTCGCCACCGAGCGGCATGCCGACCGTGAACATGTGGTGGGCCCAGACGATGAACGACAGGAAGGCGATCGAAGCCAGCGCGTAGACCATGGCCTGGTAGCCGAACAAGGGCTTGCGCGAGAAGGTCGGAATGATCTCGCTGACAATGCCGAATGCCGGCAGGATCATGATGTAGACCTCGGGATGACCGAAGAACCAGAAGATGTGCTGGAACATGACCGGATCACCGCCGCCGGCGGCATTGAAGAAGCTGGTACCGAAGTACTTGTCGGTCAGCAGCATGGTCACCGCACCGGCCAGCACCGGCATCACCGCAATAAGAAGGAACGCCGTGATCAACCACGACCAGGAGAAGATCGGCATCTTCAGCAGATCCATGCCAGGCGCGCGCATGTTGAGGATGGTCGCGATGATGTTGATCGCGCCCATGATCGAGCTGATACCCATCATGTGGATGGCGAGGATGACGAAGGCGATGCTGTTGCCCCCCTGCAACGACAGCGGCGGATACAGCGTCCAGCCACCCTGCGGGCCGGCACCCGGCATGAACAGGGTCGAGAGCAGGAGCAGGAAGGCGAACGGCAAGATCCAGAATGACCAGTTGTTCATGCGCGGCAAGGCCATGTCCGGCGCACCGATCTGCATCGGGATCATCCAGTTGCCGAGGCCGACAAAGGCCGGCATGACCGCGCCGAAGATCATGATCAGTGCATGGATCGTGGTCATCTGATTGAAGAATTCCGGCTGCACGAGCTGCATGCCGGGCTCGAACAGCTCGGCACGGATGATCATCGCCATCGAGCCGCCGGTGAAGAACATGACCAACGCGAACACCAGGTACAACGTACCGATGTCCTTGTGGTTGGTCGTGAACAACCAGCGATGCAGAAAGCCCTGCGGCTTGTGGTCGTGGGTGTCGTGGGTGTCGTGGACGGCAGCGTGGGCCATTGCCTCTACCTCAAGAATTCTAGAACGGAATCAGCCTTGCGGGGCTGTCGTCGGGGCAAGCGGGGTTGCAGTGGCGACGGCCGCGGGCGCAGGCGCCTGGGTCGTCATCCACTGCTCGAATTCGGCCTTGGGCAAGGCCTTGATCACGATCGGCATGAAGCCATGATCGCGACCGCAAAGCTCGGCGCACTGGCCGCGATAGATGCCGGGCTCGTCGATCCGGGTCCAGGCTGAATTGATGATTCCGGGGATTGCATCCTGCTTCCAGCCCAGTGACGGAACCCACCAGGAATGGATGACATCGTCTGCGGTGATGATGAAACGCACCTTCACGCCCACCGGCAGCACGAGCGGCTTGTCGACATCCAGCAGGTAAGTCGCCTGATCGCCCACTTTGATATCCCTCGGATCCATGCCAGAGCCGAGCTGACGCGTGCGATTGGCCTGCGACTCGAGGCTCGAGACAAAATTGATGCCTGGCTGCTTGCCGAAGTAGTCAACGTATTCGTAGCGCCACTTCCACTGGTAGCCGGTTATCTTGATCGTCATTTCCGATGCGGAGGTATCCGCCATCCGTATCAGCAGGTTGGTCGCCGGCCAGGCGCAGGCGATCAGGATCAGGACCGGAATGATCGTCCAGATCGCTTCGAGCTTGGTACTGTGGCTCCAGGTGGCCGGCACGGCGCCTTTCGACTTGCGGAAGCGGAACATGGCGACAAACATCACGCCAAACACGGCGACGCCAATCGCAACGCAGATCCACAGCACCAGCATATGGATGTCATAGACCTCGCGAGACGTCTGCGAGGCCCCCGGGGTCATATTGAGCTGCCACGGCTGCGGATTTGCACTTGCTGCAGCACTCGCAACCAGGCCGAGGACGACAACCGCCGGTGCGGCAAGCACACGGCGCATTCGCGAGATCCCAACTGACATCATTGCCATCACCTTGAATACGTGAATCATCGATCCGCGGGCAGTCGTGGTGACTGCCAGCAGCTGTCCCACCCCGGAACAGGGCCGGGAACCGACCCGATCACACATCAAAACGGAAATGACGTGCGGGTAACTTCCGAATGATAGAGAGCCTGCGCGCCAGCGGCAAGGTCAAAGCCACCCAATCTGACAGGGATTCGTGCCGATCGACCGCCCGAGTGATGATTCCGGTGCTTGGCCGCGGGCGCTCCGCTCACTACACTACAGCGCTGCCGCAACCTTGTAGCGTCGATAGCCAACCCTGCCGCGCCAAGGTCGATCGACTGCGCGGCATCTGCGAGAGCCCACTCATCGTGAGCGACATCCTTTCTCCCGAGCTGCCCGGCACAACCGACCCCGCGCGCTCGCGCATCACGGCCGCCTGGTCCAGAGACGAAACCGAGGCAATCAACGATTTGCTCGCCGAAGCCAGCATGGCGCCGGCTGAGCGAGAGCAAGTGCTTGCCGCCGCCGGTGATCTGGTGTCGCGCATCCGCGCCAAGGCCGGCGACCAGACCGCGGTCGAATCTTTCATGCGCCAGTACGACCTTTCCAGTGAAGAAGGCGTCTTGCTGATGTGCGTGGCCGAAGCCCTGCTGCGCATTCCGGATGCGGAAACCGCGGACAAGCTGATCCGCGACAAGCTCGGCGAGGCGAACTGGAAAAAACACGTGGGTGCGAGTGAATCGCTGTTCGTCAATGCCTCGACGTGGGGCCTGATGCTGACCGGCGAACTGGTTCAGCTTGCCGAGGAAACCCGCTCCAATTTCGTCGGCGCACTGCGCCGTCTGGTCGGCCGCGCCGGCGAACCGGTGATCCGCCTCGCCGTGCGTCAGGCCATGCGCATCATGGGCCATCAGTTCGTCATGGGCCGCACCATCAAGGAGGCGCAGGATCGCTCGGCGCAAAAGGCCAACGCCGGCTATCGCTATTCCTACGACATGCTCGGCGAAGCCGCGCTGACCAAGGCCGATGCCGAGCGTTACATGCAGGCTTATCGCGATGCGATCACCGCTCTCGGCAAGCGTGGTCCGTGGCAGGATGTGCTTGATGCACCCTCGATCTCGGTCAAGCTGTCGGCCATTCATCCGCGTTACGACGTCGCCAATCGGGCCCGTGTGCACGCCGAGCTGACGCCGCGCGTGCTAGAACTGGCGCAACTGGCGATGGCCCAGGGTATCGGCATGACCGTCGATGCCGAGGAAGCCGATCGTCTTGAGCTCTCGCTGGATGTTCTGGGCGAGGTGTTCGCCCACCCGTCATTGCAAGGCTGGAATGGGTTTGGTCTGGCCGTCCAGGCTTACCAGAAGCGCGCACCTTTCGTGATCGACTGGCTCGCCGACAGCGCGCGCAAGGCCAACCGGCGCTGGTGCGTGCGCCTGGTCAAGGGTGCCTATTGGGATTCAGAGATCAAGCGCGCCCAGGAGCTCGGCCTTTCCGGCTATCCGGTGTTCACGCGCAAGCCGAGTACCGACGTCTCCTATCTCGCTTGCGCCAGGCAGATGTTCGAAGCGGGTTCGGAACTGATCTATCCGCAGTTCGCCACCCACAATGCGCATACGATCGCCGCCGTCCATCATTTCGCGCGTGGCCGCCCCTACGAATACCAGCGCCTGCACGGCATGGGTGGCGACCTGTATGGCGAAGTGATCGGCAAGAAGAATCTCGACGTGCCCTGCCGGGTCTATGCGCCAGTCGGCAGCCACGAGGATCTGCTGCCGTATCTGGTTCGTCGGCTGCTTGAGAATGGCGCCAATACAAGTTTCGTCAATCGCGTTGTCGATGAGGATGTGCCGATCCGCGACCTCGTCGCTGATCCCTGCGAACTCGTGCGCCAACTCGATTCCAAGCCGCATCCCCGCATCCCCCAGCCGATCGCTCTGTTCGGCGAACTACGGAAGAATTCCATGGGTGTCAATCTTGCCAATGACAACGAACTGAAGGCGCTTGCCGAAAGCGTCAACGCGGCGCGCAAGCCGTGGCTCGCCGAACCACTGGTGCCCGGCTGCAAGCCGACCGGCGAAGCCCGCGAAGTCACTGACCCTGCCGATCGACGCCGCGTCATCGGCCACTCACGCGGTGCTGATGTCGGCGTGCTCGAAAAGGCGCTAGGCAATGCCGTTGCGGCCCATAATGGCTGGAACGCCCTGCCTGCGGTCAGTCGCGCCAAGATCCTCGAACACACCGCTGATCTGCTCGAAGCGCGTCGCGGCGAATTCATCGCCCTGTGCGTGCGCGAAGCCGGCAAGACCATGTCGGCGGCGATCGCCGAAGTGCGCGAGGCGGCGGACTTCCTGCGCTATTACGGCGCGATGGCGCGCAAGCTGTTTGCCCAGCCCGAGATCCTGCCCGGCCCGACCGGCGAATCGAACGAGCTCTATCTGCACGGTCGCGGCGTCTTCGTCTGCATCAGCCCGTGGAATTTTCCGCTGGCGATCTTCATGGGCCAGGTCGCCGCTGCGTTGGCCGCCGGCAACAGCGTGATTGCCAAACCGGCCGACCAGACCACCCTGATCGGCTATGCCGCCGTCAAACTGCTGCACGAGGCGGGCGTCCCCGAGGACGTGCTGCAGTTCGTGCCGTGCAAGGGCTCGGTGCTCGGCAATTCGCTGCTGACCAAAGCCGAAGTGGCCGGCGTCTGCTTCACCGGCTCGACCGAAACGGCATGGACGATCAACCGCACGCTGGCCGCACGCGATTCCTCGATCGCCGCCCTGATCGCCGAAACCGGCGGCCAGAACGCGATGATCGCCGACTCCTCCGCGCTGCCCGAACAACTGGTCAAGGATCTGTGCACGTCGGCATTCGATTCGGCTGGTCAGCGCTGCTCGGCCGCGCGCGTGCTGTTTGTGCAGGAAGACATCGCCGACAAGGTGATCACCATGCTCAAGGGTGCGATGGCCGAACTGGCCATGGGTGATCCGGGTCTGCTCTCGACCGACGTCGGTCCGGTCATCGATGAGGCCTCGCACAAGGTGCTCAGCGAGCATGCCGCACGCATGGATCGCGAAGCCACCCTGATCGCCGAAGTCACCCGCGGTGAAGCCGCAGACCATGGCACCTTCTTCGCCCCGCGCGCCTACGAGATTCCGCGCCTCGACATCCTGCACAAGGAGGTCTTCGGCCCGATTCTGCA
The DNA here is from genome assembly GCA_016721015.1 of Lysobacterales bacterium. Taxonomy (GTDB): domain Bacteria; phylum Pseudomonadota; class Gammaproteobacteria; order Xanthomonadales; family Rhodanobacteraceae; genus Dokdonella. The sequence goes on along the minus strand of JADKJL010000011.1, from coordinate 87,541 downwards.
CGTACTGCGCTGGAAGGCCGACGAGCTCGACCAGGTCATCGACGCGATCAACGCGACCAACTACGGCCTCACCCTCGGTATCCACAGCCGCATCGACGACACCATCGACCACATCGTCAAGCGCTCCCGGGTCGGCAACTGCTACGTCAACCGCAACCAGGTCGGCGCCGTGGTCGGTGTGCAACCGTTCGGCGGCGAGAACCTCTCCGGCACCGGCCCGAAAGCCGGTGGACCCCACTACCTGCTGCGCTTCGCCACCGAACGCACGGTCACCATCAACACCACGGCGGCAGGCGGCAATGCCTCGTTGCTGACCCTGGCGGAATAGTCCTCAGCTGAACACTGCAGCGCTGGATTAAGGGATCAGGGACGAAATCTCGTCTTGGGTGGGGAATGCCCCGCCCGGAGAGATGATCGTGTCGAAGTCCCTTTCCCTGTTGATGCGTCTGGGCATGGCCGTGCTCGCCGGTGTGGCCGCATCGTCCAGCCAGGCCGCGACCTATTGCGTGACCAATGTCAGCGAACTGCAAGCGGCGCTGACCGCCGCAGCGGCTTCATCCGCGGACGACGAGATCAAGGTGAGGCAAGGCCTTTACGCGGTAAACCAGAAGCTCGTCTACAACAGTACGAATCCCGGTTGGGCATTCATTACCGGCGGCTGGATCCAGGTCGACCAGAACAATTGCGCGCAGCAGAATACGGTCGCCGCCAATACGATTTTGACCGGTTCTGGTGCGCACCAGGTGCTGGAGATGATTTTCAATCCGCCCGGAAGCGTGTCAGCGGGCCCGCGCTATGGCGTGCAAAACCTGAGCATCCGGGATGGCTATGGCGATTCTGCGACCTTTCAACGCGGCGGTGGCGTGGCCATGGCGTCATACGCCGACGTCCAGGCCGAGCTGTGGCTCGACAATGTCATCGTCGCCAACAACAGCGGATATTTCGGCGGGGGCGCCGACCTCTATGTACGACGCGGCCTGATCCGCATCGCCAACAGTCTGTTCGCCGACAACGCGGCACCCACTTCGGCGTTCGCTCATTTCTCGGCGATTTCGCTCAGCGGTGACGGCCCGAATGGCGTGCTTATCGTCAACAGCACCTTTGCCAACGGCCAATGCCCGGGCAATGGCACCCGCGGCTGCGGCATCGGCGCAACCCTGGGCGGCGGGATTCGCATGGATATCATCAACAGCCTGTTTTTCAACAATGCCATCTCGGACGTCAATATCGAAGGCGCGGCATCCGGCGGGTTCGGCAATGGTGCCGCGTTTGCTGATTTCAGCCAGGTCGGCGTGACCAGCGGCAGCCTGCCTCTGAGCGCAACCCACCCGCTGATCGGTGATCCCCGCTTTGTTGACGCGCCAAATCAGGATTTGCGCCTGCGCGATGATTCGCCTTTCCTGAATCAAGGGCTCGGCGTCGTCCCGATCTACGGCTATCTTGGCTACGATCTCAGCGGCTCACTGCGCAACCGGTTTGGCGCGCTCGATGCCGGCGCCTATGAAAACCAGACTTGGGATTTCATCTTCGCCAACGGTTTCCAGTAGCCCGCCGGGCCGCCAGTCGCAGGTCCTTCAACGACCACCCGGCGCAGCGTGGTTGGCGAGCGATCGGAACGGAAAACTCGCCCTGCGGACTGTCCACGGACAAGCGTTCCTGTCCGTAAAAGTGTCCGTTTGCGCAGGCATGACTTTTGGCCCAGCAACCGAAGTCATTGATTCCGCATCTCATTCCCTGCAAGGAGACGCGGCTTCACGAGTGGCATGGTGCTTGCTCTGTAAAGCTTGCAAGCCCCCTTGCAGGAGAACCCCCCATGAAAGCTCGACAATCCATCAGTGGCAATGTGACAAGTTCGATTTTCGCAGGCGTATTGCTCGCCGCCCTTTCGTTCAATGCGCTCGCCAAATCAACTGCGACGCTCGATACGCGGGCTCCGCTGCCTGCAACCCTGCTGCCCACGCTGAAGGTGAGCGCGAGCATCTCGAATCCATCGGCCGAAGTGCGCTGGAGCATTGCTCCGGGCCGACCGACCCCGGTAACCCTGATGCCGACGCTGACAGTGACGGCGGAGGCGACCGCCCTCGCCATAACGAACTTGCCTACGGTGACCGTGTTCGCGCAGGTTGATGCTGGGTCAGAGCAGCGCTCGCCGACATTGGCCCAGACCCTTGCGCAAGAACCGCCCATGCTCGGCGTGTCGGACTGATCTGAAATCGCTGAATCAGGATTGCGTGCCGGTGGCGGGCAATGCCGTGCCGTGTGCGGCAGCGCGGCGCGCGGCCTTGCGTTCGCGGCGACGCTGCGAGATCCGGGCGAAAACCAGATACAGCGCCGGTGTCGAGAACAGGGTCAGGCTCTGTGACACGAGCAGACCGCCGATCATCGCGATACCAAGCGGCTGACGCATTTCCGAACCGACGCCGAAGCCGATGGCGAGCGGAAAAGCACCGAGGATGGCGACCATCGAGGTCATCATGATCGGCCGGAAGCGGACCAGGCACGCTTCGCGGATGGCCTCGATCGGTGACTTGCCGTGGTCGCGTTCCGCGTGCAGGGCAAAGTCGATCATCATGATCGCGTTCTTCTTGACGATGCCGATCAGCAGGACGATCGCGATTACCGAGACCACCGACAGCTCGGTGTCAGTCACCAGCATCGCGAGCAAGGCACCGACCCCCGCCGCCGGCAAAGTTGAAAGAATGGTCACCGGATGAATCAGGCTTTCATAGAGGATGCCGAGAACCAGATACACGGCGATGATGGCGAACAGGATCAGCAGGTTCTGGCCGGATTGCTGCTGCTCGAAGCGACGGAAATTGCCGCCGCCCTCGGCGGTGATGCTGCCGGGCATGCGTATGTTGAGGACGGTCTGCTTGATCAGCGGCACCGCCTCTCCCATGCTCACGCCTTCGGCCAGGTTGAAACTGATGTCGAAAACCGGGAACTGGAAATCGTGCTGCACGGAAAGTGGTGCCACGCCGGCTTCGATGCGGGTCAGTGCTGACAGCGGAATCATCGCTCCGTTGTTGGCACGCACATGCAGGGCACTCAAGGTACCCAGCCCCGGATTGGCGCCGGTGACCGCATTCAGCACGACCTTGTACTGGTTCATGTCGGAGTAGATGGTCGAGATCTGGCGTTCGCCGAAAGCGTTGTACAAGGTACTGTCGATGGCGCCGATCGAAACGCCGAGGCGCGATGCGGTATCGCGATCGATGACGAGATTCTGCGCGACGCCGCCCTCATCAAGTTCGGTGCTGACATTGGTGAATTGTGGCAATTTCCTCAATTCCGTGGCGAGCTTAGGCCCCCAGGTGACCAGCTCGTCGTAATTGCTCCCTTTGAGTGAGTAGCTGTATGAGGAATCGCCGCCCCTTGGGCCACCGCCACCGATGTCCTGCACCGGGCGCAGACGCAACTGGATTCCTGCCAGGTTGGCGGTCTTGTCGCCGATGCGCTGCATGACTTTCGAGGTCGCCACATCGCGCCCTTCGCCGAGCGGCTTCAGGTTGATGTAAAGACTGCCGCGATTGCTGCCCGAGCGGAAGCCGCCGCCACCGAGCGAGGAACCCAGGCTGGCGACCGCCGGGTCGGCGGCAACGATGTCGGCCACCTTGCGCTGCAGTTCGACCATCGACTCATAGGAAATCGAGGCGCTGGCGACGGTCGTGCCCTGGATCATGCCGGTGTCCTGCTCGGGCACGAAGCCGAACTTCAGCATGGTGCTCAACCACACGGTCATGAGCACCAGTACCAGCGGCTGCAGACTCATCGTGCGCGGATGACGCAGCGACCAGTCCAGCGCGCGCGCGTAGTTCCTGAGCATCCACGCATGCACGCGGTCAATGCGCTCGACGATGCGCGAAGGCTTCTCCTCCTGGTGCGCCTGCAGGTAGCTGCCGCACAGCGAGGCGGTCAGGGTCAGCGAGACCACCGCCGACATCACGATCGCCGCGGCAATCGTCACCGCAAACGAATGCAGCATCATGCCCATGAAGCCGCCCATGAAGAGCAGAGGCAAAAATACCGCAACCAGCGAAGCGGTGATCGAGACGATGGTGAAACCGATCTCGCGGGCGCCATCAAGGGCGGCCTGCAGACGCGACTTGCCCATGTCGAGATGGCGCACGACATTCTCGATGACGACGATCGCATCGTCGACGACGAAGCCGATCGAGATGACCAAGGCCATCAGGGTCAGGTTGTCGAGGGTGAAGTCAAAGATGTACATGACGATGAATGCGCTCGACAGCGACAGCGGCACCGACAATCCGGCAATGACAGTCGGCGCGAGCCTGCGCAGAAACAGCAACATGGTCAGGATCACCAGGGCCATGCTGATCAGCAGGGTGATCTGCACTTCGTGGATCGAGGAGCGGATCGTCGCCGTGCGATCATTGAATGGGGTCAAGGTCACGCCTGTCGGCAACCAGCCTCGCATCAGCGGCAGTTGCGCATAGATGCTGTCGACCGTGTCGATCACATTCGCCGTGGATTTCTTGGTGATCGTCATCAGGATCGATCGATCACCGTTGAACCAGGCTGCCTGACCCTTGCTCTCGGCGCCGTCACCCACGGTCGCGATATCACCGAGGCGGATCGGCACGCCGTTCCTGACGGCGATGATCAGATCGGCAAACTGGCTGCCATCCGTCAACGCACCATTTGCGGCAATTGTCATCGTGCGCCGGCCGTCACCGAGGAAGCCCTGTGGCGAGGTCACGTTGGCAGCGGCTATCGCATTGCGCACCTGATCCGCCGAGAGACCCATCGAGGTCAGCTTGCCGAGATCGATATCAACTCGCACCGCCGGCGTCGCGCCACCCGCCAGGGTCACATCGGCAACACCGGACAACTGGCGCACCCGCGGCGAGAGCAGCGAATCGGCCATGTTGTAAAGCTCCGCCGCCGTATGCGACGGCGAGGTCAGCGACAACATCAGAACCGGATCGTTGTTCGGATTGGCCTTGAAGTACATCGGCGCCGTGCGCAAGCCACTCGGCAAATCCGGCATCGCCGCATTGATCGCCGCTTGCACGTCGCGGGCTACGCTGTCGATGTCCTGATCGAACTTGAAAAACAGGATCACCGAGGATCGCCCTTCCTTGCTGTTGGAGCCCATCGAGTCGACCCCGGCGATCTGGCCCATGTGCCGCTCCAGCGGCGCAGCCACCGTGGTCGCCATGTTCTCGGCACTCGCCCCGGGCTGGTTGGCGACAACAAAGATCACCGGGAATTCGAGATTCGGCAGCGATGCCACGCCGAGCTGGAAATACGCGATCACGCCGCTGACGAAAAGGCCAAGGGCGAGCAGGATGGTGCCAATCGGACGCCGAATGAAGGGGCCGGACAGGTTCATCTTGATTGGCCTGGGCGGCGGGCGATTGGACGTTGTGCGTGGGCTTGTTGCGAGTACCCCGCAATATATTTCATCGTCATCCCTGCGCAGGCAGGACTGCGGAGGCAGGATGCCGGACCGAACGTTCGCATTGCGAACGGCCCGAAGCGCACGCTGCGGATGCTGCGTGTCATCCAGTGACTTTGCTGTTTGGAAGCACGCTCCTGCGGAGCGGTGTAGAAGCCGATCATTGCCAAGAAGATGGATGAAGCACCGCTCGTACGGCACAGCGGCAACTCAAGAGAAAGTGACTCGCTCGCCCGGAGGCGAGTGAAAAAAGGCAGGGATGCCGCGCGACGTAGGCGCGTAAAGGCCGAATCATCGCGACTGAAGTCGCTCCCACGAGAGACCGGCATCGCGCCTGACGGCGCTCCTACGAAAACACGAGGACTCGGGCGGGCGATCACCCCAACCTCGCGTCATGCGCGAGATTCCGCCGCTCGCGGCGCTCCGCGATCCAGTCCGAAACCCGTTCCATGTAAAGATACAAAACAGGTGTCGTGTACAAGGTGATCAACTGCGAAACCAGCAGGCCGCCGACAATCGAAACACCCAGCGGCTGGCGCAGCTCGGAGCCGATGCCGGTACCCAGGGCCAGCGGCAAGGCGCCGAACATGGCGGCGAACGTGGTCATCAGGATCGGTCGGAAACGCAGCAGGGCAGCGCGGCGGATCGCAGCGTGGGCAGGCATGCCTTCGCGCTGCGCGTCGATGGCGAAGTCGATCATCATGATCGCGTTCTTCTTGACGATACCGATCAGCAGGATGATGCCGACGATGCCGTCGATCGACAGGCTGAAACCGAAAAGGGTCAGCGCAAGCAAGGCACCGACACCGGCCGGCGGCAGGGTCGAGATGATCGTGATCGGATGGATATAGCTCTCGTAAAGCACGCCGAGGACGATGTAGATGACTACCAGCGAGGCCAGGATCAGCAGCACCTCCTGCGTCAGCGAGGCGGAGAATTCGGCGGCCTTGCCGATGTAGTTGCCGCGAATCTGGCTGGGCATGTCGATATTGCTTTCGACCGTAGTGATTGCCTCGACCGCATCGGACAACGAATAGCCGGGAGCGACGTTGAAGGAGATCGTCACCGCCGGAAGCTGGTTTTGATGGCTGATCACGAGCGGTGCATTGACGACCTTGGCACTGACCAGTGAGGCCATCGGGATCGTTCCGCCGCCGCCGAGGGCGATGCCGGTATTGCCTTGCGCGCCGATGCCGCTCGGCGTCGCCGAGTTGCTCGACGTGGCCTGGCCGAGAGTGGTCGCGTTGCTGCCGGTGAGCGCGCCGTTGCCACTGCCACGCACGCTGAGGCGATTGAGCAGATCGGCACTGGTGCGGAATTTTGGATCGACTTCAAGAACCACGCGGTACTGGTTCAACTGGGTGAAGATCGTCGAGATCTGGCGTTGGCCGAAGGCCGAGTAAAGGGTGTCGTCGATGGTCTGGATCGGCACACCGAGGCGACTTGCCTGGTCGCGGTCGATGGTCAGGCTGAGTTGCAAACCGTTGGCGGCGAGGTTGTTGGCGACATCGGCCAGTTCGGGGCGTTGCTGCAGGGCCGTGGTCATGCGCTCGGCGAAGCGACCCAGTTCTTCCTCGTTTACCTCGGTCAGCGCGTACTGGTATTCAGTCGGCGCGACGCGATTGTCGAGGGCGATGTCCTGCACGGGCTTGAGGAACAGGGCGACGCCCGGAATCGTATCGATGCTTCGTTGCAGTCGCGGCAACAGCACCTTGAGACCATCACGTTCACTGCGCGGCTTGAGCACGATGCTGAGCTGACCCTGGTTGAGGGTCGGATTGATCGAGCCCGCTCCAATAAAGGCGGCGACGCCGCTGACCGCCGGATCGGCGCGCAGGGATTCGGCGACGCGCCGGGTGCGCTCGAACATGGCCTCGAAGGCAATCGTTTCGTCGGCCTGGACCACGCCGGTAATCATGCCCGTATCCTGGTCAGGCAGCAGGCCTTTCGGCATCGTCACGAACAGCAGCACGGTCAGGCCGACCGTCACCGTGAGCACAAGCATCGTCAGCAGGCGATGGTCGAACACCCAGTCGAGGCTGCGCGCATAGGCGGCCACCAGCCGATTCCACCAGTCGCGCTTGGCCGCAGGCGTGGTCGCCCCGTCAGCATCCTCCTGCGGCACATTTTCACGGCGCAACAGGTAGGCGCACATCATTGGGGTCAGGGTCAGCGAGACGATCATCGAGATGCCGACCGCGATCGACAGCACGACGGCGAATTCCTTGAACAGGCGCCCGGTGACGCCGGGCATCAGCAGCAGCGGCAGGAATACCGCGATCAGCGATACGGTCAGCGACAACACGGTGAAGCCGATTTCCTTCGCACCGGTCTCGGCGGCCTCTTTCGGATCGCGACCCTTTTCAATGTAGCGCACGATGTTCTCGATCATCACGATCGCATCGTCAACGACGAAACCGGTCGCCACGGTCAGCGCCATCAGCGACAGGTTGTCCAGCGAGTAGGAAGCAAACGACATCAACGCGAACGTACCCATGATCGACAACGGCACGGCCACGCTGGGAATCACGGTCGCCCACAGACGGCGCAGGAAAACAAAGATCACCGCGATGACCAGACCGATCGTCAGCAACAGGGTGAACTCGACATCCTCGACCGAGGCGCGGATCGTCACCGTGCGGTCGGCGAAAACATCCAGATGCACGTTGGCCGGCAACAAGCCGCGCATCTCGGGCAACAGCTTCTTGATGCTGTCGACGGTCTGCACGATGTTGGCGCCGGGCTGGCGGCGGATGTCGAGCAGGATCGCCGACTTGCCGTTGGCCCAGGCGGCCAGCTGATCGTTCTCGACACCGTCGACCACCTTGGCCACGTCACCGAGACGCACCGGCGCACCGCCCTTGTAACTGATGATCGTGTTGCGATAGCCGTCAGCATCGGCGAGCTGGTCATTGGCACCGATCGTGAACGACTGCGATGCGCCGTCGATGGTGCCCTTCGGCCCATTGACGTTGGCCTGGGTCAGCGCCGAGCGCACATCCTCGATGGTCAGTCCCTGGTTGGCGATCGCCGCCGGATCAACCTGGATGCGCACGGCCGGACGCACGTTGCCGGCAATGCTGACCAGGCCCACGCCAGCCACCTGGGAGAGTTTCTGGGCGAGGATCGAGTCGGCGTAGTTGTTGACCTCGCGCAGTGGCAGGGCATCCGAACTCATCATCAGGGTCAGGATCGGCGCATCGGCCGGATTGACCTTGTTGTAGACCGGCGGATACGGCAGGTTGTTCGGCAAGGTGCCGCGGCCGGCATTGATTGCCGATTGCACATCCTGGGAAGCCGCATCGATATCGCGATCCTGATCGAACGACAGCAGGATCGTCGACAAACCGGCCGATGAATCCGAGGTCATCATGCGCAGACCGGAGATCTGCCCGAACTGGCGCTCAAGCGGTGTGGTCACCAGCGAGGCCATTGTCGTCGGACTGGCGCCGGGATACTGCGTGGTGACCTGGATCGACGGCGCATCGATGTCGGGCAGGGCCGAAACCGGCAACTGCCGATAGCCGATGATGCCGAGCAGCATCACCCCGGCCATCAGCAGCGAGGTGGCGATCGGTCGGCGGATGAAGAGGGTTGAAAATCCCACGGTTCAGAATTCCCGCTGGTTGTCCTTTCCCGCTAGGGAGAAGGTGATCAAAGGTTGATCGGCAAAGTCGCAAGGTGACTTTGCCCGTCGCTCAGCGCCGTCCGCGATTGCCGGATTTCTTGTCGCCTTCAGCAGGGGCCTTCGCAGCAACCACTTCGCCCGGCGCCATCGGCGCGACCTTGATTCCGGTCTTCAGGCGGAACTGGCCCTCGGTGACAACGCGGTCGCCGGCGGACAGGCCGCTGGCAATGAGCACGCCACCGCCATCGACCGTACCGGTGGTGACCACCGGCTGCATCTTGACCGTCGAATCACCCTGCACGACCCAGGCGTATTCGCCGTCTGGACCCTGCTGCACGCCGGTCGCCGGAACCACGATGCCGTCCTTCACCGTACGCACGGCCAGGCGCACGTTGACGAACTCGCCCGGCCAGAGTTTGCGATCGGCGTTGGGGAACTCGGCCTTGAGCTTGAACGTTGCCGTGCTGGTGTCGATCGAATTGTCGATCACCTTGAGTACGCCCTCGGCGATCGGGGTGGAATCGATGCGCGACATTGCGCTGACAACGAGGGGCGTCTGGTCCGCTTCACGAACCTTGGCCATGTCCTGCTGTGGCAAGTTGAAGATCACATTGAGTGGGTGGGTCTGGGTCAGCACGACAATGGCACTGCCGTTGGCCTGGAGAAGATTGCCGGCATCGACCTGGCGAATCCCGGCAAGCCCGTCGATCGGGGCGATCACCCTGGTGAAACTCAACTGCGTACGCGCATTCTCGACTGCCGCCGCATCACCCGCGATCAGGGCTTCCTGCTGGCGCACGATCTGGCGCTGGTTCTCCAGATCCTGGGCGGAGACAAACTTCTTCTCGATCAGATCGGAATAGCGCTGGAGGGTGCTGCGCGAGGCGGCCAGTTGCGCCTCGTCCTGCTTCTTTTTCGCCAAGGCCTGATCCAGAGCCGCCTGATAGGAACGCGGGTCGATTTCGGCGATCAGGTCGCCCTTCTTCACCTCCTCGCCTTCGGCAAAGTGCACGGCCTGCAACTGGCCGCTGACCTGGGCACTGACGGTGACCGTGTTCAATGCCTGCACGGTGCCAAGTGCGGTCAGATACAGCGGTACGTCCTGCGCAGTGGCCGCGACCGCCGTCACCGGCACCGGTGCATCGTCGGCACCCGCACCGGGCGACCCGCGCCGTGCGCCGGGCTCTCCGCCACTGCCAAACATCCGCCAGGCAAGGATTCCGGCGACGACCACAACAATGATTCCCGCAATCAACTTTCCGCGCGACATGCGCACATCCTTCTATTCATGGGTCAGCGCGAACCCTGGAGTCATCGCAGCATAACCGCTTCGTTCGATCCGAACTCTCGCTGACCGTCCCGCTCCGAGCCCGGCCGGGAGCTGCCATTACGTTCGGAGTGCACCGCGCTCGCAAAGTTTCGCAGAAGAAGATGGAGAAACTTCGCAGAAAGCAGGGATTCACGGCCGCCAGGCAGCTTGCCCTCGCCGTTTGCATCAATCGATCTCATCTCCGCCGGGGAGCTGGATACGCAATCGCACCGGTTTCAACAAGTCCCGGTGGTCACGCCCGCGGCCCACAGCCGGGCGCCAATTCGGGTCATGCCGAGGAGTCCGCGCGCTGCGCCGCCAATCGTCGTACCGCGGCAACGGCCATCGGATCGAGCCCGCCACCACCACTTTCGACGTGGCTGACGAGTTGCTCGCACATGCGCAGGTTCCAGAACTTGCGCAGATGTTCGGCCACGCCTTCGACGCCAACCTTGGGCTCGGGTTCGCTGGCGAAATAGCGCGCGATGTCGTTGGCCATCGCGATCAGGCGTTGCACATCCATCGATCAGGCACCGTGTCCGGCAATGCGATACGGATGAGTGTAGACGACATGCCCGGCATCGCGGGCAAAGCCGATCAGGGTGACCGCACAACTGTCCGCCAATTGGACGGCGAGCGCGGTCGGCGCGGATACCGCGGCAACCAGGCCTATGCCGAAGCTGGCTGCCTTCTGCACCATTTCGTAGCTCGCGCGACTGGTCAAAACAAGGAAACCGAGGTTCGGATCAAGGCCGCGATTCGCCATCGCGCCAATCAGCTTGTCGAGTGCGTTGTGGCGACCGACATCCTCGCGCACGCATTGCAGCTCGCCATGCCCGTCGACCCAGGCCGCCGCATGGGTCGCGCCGGTGAGCCGATTGAGGTGTTGTGCGGCTTCGAGGGATTTGAGCGCGCGATGCAAGGCGTCGCTGCCGATACGGATCGCCGACGCAACCCTGACCGGGACGCGCAGCACGTCTTCAAGTTCTTGCATTCCGCACACGCCGCAACTGCTGCGCCCGCTCAGATTGCGCCGGCGCTCGGCAATCGCTTCGGCGCGCGCCAAGGGAACGCGCAGATCGATTTCGATCGCTTCGAGCCTTTCGTGCATCGTGATCGTTTCAACTTCGTCCGCCGCCGCGATGATCGCCTCGCTGATGCTGAAACCCAGTGCGAAATCCGCCAGGTCCAGCGGCGTCGCCAACATGACGACATGCGCCTGGCCGTTGTAACTCAGCGCGATCGGAACCTCGCTGGCGATCCAGTCGTCATCCTCTTCGATCGTTCCATGGTGAGAGCGGGCAACGCGTCGACTCACGCAGCCTGCGTCGACTGGCGACGATGACTTCGGCTTGTGCGCATCAGAGGGCATTCGCTATCCGCATCCAACAAAACTGAACCATACATCACGGTGTTCGTCCCGTGCGTCCGTTCATGGTGGCAACGACTTCAGTCACGATGCTTCCGCTGCTCCCCACTCCCCCGCTTCAAAAGCGGCAACGCGCAGACCGAGAGCAGGGCAAACATGCCGCCGACCAGAAACGTCGTCTGTGGTCCGTGCAGATCCCAGAGTGCGCCCGCCGCAACGCTGGCGACGAGCAAGGCAATACCGCAAATGAGACTGAACACGCCAAAGGCGGTTCCGCGCCAGGCAGTGGGCGTGGTGTCGGCGATCATCGCCGCCAGCAGGCCTTGGGTCATGCCGAGATGCAGTCCCCACAGGCCGGCACCAACAAACACCCCAAGCGGCCCGTCCGCGACGGCCAGCATGGCGTCGGCAAGAATCAGCACGATCATGCCAGCGGAAAACAGGCCGCCGCGAGACCAGCGATCGGAAAGCGCCCCGACCGGCCATGCTGAAATCGTATAGACGACACTCATGATTACCAGCACCAAGGGCACGTGGCCGTTGGAAAGTCCAAGCTGGCTGCCGCGCAGGATCAGGAACGCCTCGCTGAAGCGCGCCAGCGAAAGCAGGCCACCGACGACAACCACCATCCAGAACGGCTTGCCCAGACTGGCCAGACCAGCGCGAGAGATCGGCAAGCGCGCATGTCGCTCGACCTGCGCAGGCTCACGCACCACGAACACGATCAAGGCAACCGCGATCACCCCCGGCACCACCGCAAACCAGAGCACGGCATTGATGTTGCCGAGGAAAATGGCCATCAGGCCCACCGCCAGCAATGGACCCAGCACGGCCCCGATCGAATCCATCGACTGACGCAAACCAAATGCAGCGCCGCGCACTTCGGCCGGCGTGACATCGGCGATCAAGGCGTCGCGGGGTGCGCCGCGAATGCCCTTGCCGAATCGATCCAGCAGGCGCGCCGCGACCACCGTTTCGACCGATCCCGCCAATGGAAACAGCGGCTTGACCGCCGCGGCAAGTCCATAGCCGAGGAGCACCAGTGGCTTGCGCTTTCCGAACGCGTCGCTGATGTAGCCGGAGAACACCTTGGTGATCAACACCAGCGATTCCGCCGCGCCTTCGATCAAACCAATGGTCAGCGCGCTCGCGCCAAGTGTGCCAGCCAGCAGCACGGGCAGAAGACTGTGCACCATCTCCGAGCCGACATCGGTGAACAGACTGACGAAACCCAGGGCCCAGACGCTGGAAGGCAGACGGGGGCGTTTGATCGCGGGTGCGGACATGCACGGGTTCCTCAGATTGCCTGCCACGGCCGAAGCCGAAAGCGCCATCCTAGCAGTCGATTGAACCTTGATTCGGCGGGATTCGCCTCGCCGGGTGGCACCGCCACCATGCAGCCATCGCAGTCTGTTCAAGATCAGCTGGCCGGAAATATCAGCGCGGAATGCAGTCAGTCAATTGCTGGATGCCAGCGGTCGCGTGCCACCACTCGAAAGCTGTGTAGACCACGCCAGCCACGAACAAGGAGCCAAAAATCTCCTTGTTGTAGCGGGCCAACCAAAGCGGCAAGTAGATATCGAAATTGGCCTTGCGATCCGCGGTGTAACGCGCCGCCACAGCAGTCAGAGGGCAACGCCATCGATTGAAAGCCAGAACGCCAATCTCCACGGTGACGAAGCCGATCAGAAAAAAGGCCAGATCAAATCGCCGCGCATGAGCAGCGAAAGGCAGCAACACGACGCAGCCGGCAAAAAACGCCCAGGCGAGGGTATGCACAAGCCTGATCGCGATCAGAGATGCGCTCTTGTCCATCAATTCCCCTCCCCGCACAAGCTGGAGTCCTTCTCCCACTTTTCGCCAGAATACCCCTCATGAACCAATCGGTGATGGATCTCAGCCTGTGCACGGACTCGCTCAAGGCCACCTGCATTGTTTGCTCCGCATTTCCGTGTGCATTGAGTCTGCCGCTTCCAACTGTTCAGCAATGCTCCTCGCACGCTTGCCGCACGAGCACGAAAGGAAATGCTTCTGCATGGCAGCACGGGAAACCGGGCAGCGTACCGAAGATTCGAGCCGCTGCCCGGTCAGTGAAGCCTTCCCTAGATCAGGGTTCCACGCGACGCATCGTCAGCGACACGTCGCATGGAGGGTTCCTCAGTAGCGGATCTGCACGTCATCAATATATGTATTGACGGTGTACGCGGTCTCTGCCCGATAGATCCAGATCGCATCCAGGGTCACGTTGCTGGCGTTGATCGCCCCATTGCTGCCACCTGCCCATGCGTTCCACTGCCCCGAATCGGACAGATTCCACTCGACATAGGTCCAAGTATTGGCGGTCAACGCGCGCGAAACCGAGCGTTCGGTGCCATCGCTGTCGTCAATACCGATCCCCACCTGCATGCCGGTGCCGGCCGCGAACACCCAGAAGCCGACCCGCCCATTGCGGGCCAGTTGGACGTTGCTACCCGGAGTACCGCCACCGGACAACAGGCGAACCGCCCAATCCGCACTGCTGGCGGTGTTGTCCATCAGCTCCACGTGCAGCGAGCAGTTGCCGACCTTGCGTATGTTGCAATCGCGCGTGGCGCTGGAGTTCGTGGCGACACCAACCGTACTGCCCGAATAGGTCGGGCTGTTGGTGAAGTGGCCCACACTCGATTCAAATGTGTCGGCGATCTTGGTTCCGGTACCACCCCCGCTGCCGGGATTGATCAATCCGTAGTAGCGCGACCAGTTCCAGTAGATGCCCGGATCATTGTGGTCATTGTCGCTGAGATGCTGGTGGCCCTTGATATCAACGCTGTCCCCCAGCACCAGGTGACCGCTGCTCGCAGCACCCTTGTAGGCGGACGAGCAGGTAATCTGCGAATAGCGCGCACAGAACATGCGCACGATTCCAGCAGAGGCGTTGTACATCGCCGTCGTGTACCAGCTGCTGTTGTTCACGAAGCCTTCGTGTTCGATACCCAGCGAGTAGGGATTGTGCGAACGCGCGTGCCAGGCCTTGTCGCTCTCCCTGACCAGTTGCGTGATCTGACCATCGGAACTGCGAACCACATAGTGGGCACTTGCCTGGCTGGCGGGATTGCGCAGCCAGGAGATGGCACCGGCGTAGTTGCCTTCAGTGGTATGGATCACCGCCTCGCGAATTGCGCTGCCACCCCGTGACGAATAGTTGGGCGAGGCCAGCCAGATAGCCGGAGCATAGTCGGTGCTCTGCACGCTATTGCCCGTATCGCTCTTTTCCGACGCGGTGCCGTCGCCCATCGCCGACTTGTGCTCGAGCTGCTCGGTGATCGGATCGATGCGGTACTCGTCGGTTTCAATGCGGTCGCCCTGCACGTCTAGGCGCAGGAAGGGCGCATCCAGTTTGGTCAGCATGTCCGCATCGAAGGCTTTCTCCCACTCCACCGCGCGCTCGGGTATCACGATTCCACGATCATTGACCCCGCGGTCGAGGGTGAGCAACACATCGAAGGCAAAACTGGCGCGCGCGTAGGACGACACGGAACCCTCATCGGCAGGGAAGCCAGCGTAACGCTCAAGCGCGCCGGCAATCGTGGCGATCTCGTCGTTGGCCGAACCCGACAGCTCACGATCGAGCAGGGCGGCGGCGGCGAGCACGTTGAGTGACGGACTCTTCATCACATCGAACGCGGAAAGATTCAACAGTGCGGCGGCATCAGCCACCTGATCGGCAAATCCCTCGCCGTGGTAGAGGCCCATCAGACCCCATGAGCGAGGCATGTCCTGATGTTGCATACCCGCGTCCAGCGAATCAGGTTCCAGATTCTGCCAACGGCTCTGCGTGTACGCGATCGCCTCCAATGTGCCACGCGGTATGCGCGGATAGCGGCGGTATGCTTCGGCGAAATAGCCGACGAATTTTGCGCGCTCGACTCGCATGCGCACTTCTTCTTCGTTGAGTGCCGCTTGCAACGCATCGGCGCCGGCGTCAACCGCGAACATGGGCGAACCCTCCCGAGTATCCGTGGCCTGCGTCTCCCCCGCGGCCACCACTCCCAACAACCCACTGCACAGCAATGCAGCGGCCAAAAGCCGCTTGTCGTTACCCATCATCAGGATTACCCCGTTGTTATGACTCCCCCCGCTGATCGAGAATAGGTTATTCCCAGAAGCATGGGCAATCCCGCAACGCAGCACTTTTCAAGGAACGATTGAATCCATATTCCGACAGCTTGAACTGCCAATTTTTGGGTAGATCGCTCTCTGACCCCCTATTTGCTTGATGTATTATCTTTGTTATTTGGATATTGATGTGCTTTGGTCGGCCGTCCCGAAGCATCATTGCGTTTTTCGAAAGCTATGTTCCTGATTCCCTAAATCCAGCTACCTGTCGGGCTTTGCCGATCCCGATTAGCCTCGAACCTCAGCTGAGTTGAACCCTCTCCCGTCGGGAGAAGGTGGCGCGGAGCGCCGGATGACGACTGAATGGAAGCAGGAGGTACGACTCCAACCCCTCTTCTGTGGCTGTCTCTTGATCACAACTTTTTGGCGCAGTGAAACTTCAGCGACCAATGCATTCAAGTGATACCCGCGTAGGCTCGTCATGAGTGGGTGATGCTTTTTCGTGGGAGCGACTTCAGTCGCGATGCCCCAACGTGTGGATCGCTTGGCGGCAGGGATCAGCGAGCGCAAGGAGTATTGAAACCCACGCATCGCGACTGAAGTCGCTCCCACGAAATACTGGCATCGCGCCTGTCATGAGCTTGTGTCCAAGCGTCAGGCCGACAAGCTGCTTTCTGCCACGGCAGGAATTCGCTCGCCCAGTTTTGCGAAAGCGTGGACCGATGACGAAAGTTGTGATCAAGAGACAGCTTCTGTGGGGAGAGGGACTTTTGACGGCCGAGCGTCGAGGCAAATCAGGCGGGACTATTTTTCTTTTTCGACCAAGGGGGCCACAGAGCAAGTCGTTCCGTGGATTCGCTGGTAAGCGTTTCCCATTTTTGAACCGCTCGAACTCGGCTGACCGAGCTCGCCTGCTGCACGCATTCCGACGTTTCACGCAACGGCTCAGCGGGCTCTTTCGCGCCCTCGTCCTGCGGGCTTCACGGGTTTCGGCGGCGCAGGCACTTCATCGCCGTCTACCGAGTCGGTTGCAAGGCCAAGCCTCCCGCTCGCAGCCAGCTCCCGCTGCTCCTCATCCAGTTGCCAGGAGTCAGCGATTGCATTGATGCGCTGCAGCGCCCCAATTACCAACTCCAGCAATGCTGTCACTTTGCTCGAGCGCCCACCGCCACGCCTCAGTGTGGCGCATGTCATCACTGGTCGGAACCGCCACTGCGGCAAAACCTGTTCAAGCTCGCCGGCGCGTGCTGCCGGAGCAAGAAAACCGAGCGGCATGCGTCCAATACCGAGACCAGAAATGACTGCTGACGTCAGGATCCTCAGATCGGTACTCAAAAGCATTCCACCCGAAGGGGGCAAGGTCAGCTCGCGCCCATCCTCATGAATCAGCAACCACTCCGTTGCGCTCCCGCGAACCGACACCGCGCGAACAGTGCGGTGCTCAAGCAACTCCTGCGGCGAACTCGGCCGCCCAACCTGATCAAGATAGCCCGGCGCGGCCGCTAGCGCCGTCGGATGCTGACCAATTACTACGTCGCCAGGATGTCGATCGGGCGCATCGCTCAGATACACCGCAGCGTCGAATCCATGCGCAACAATATCCACCGGCCGATCGGAAAGATGCAGTTCAATTGTCAAAGCGGGATGCCGACGGAACAACGCGACGAAATCGGCCAGCACGCCGATCTCGACCGCCACCGTGGGCAAACTGATGCGCAAGGTGCCACGCAGTTCATCGGCCTTGGACAGCAAGGCCAACTCCGCTTCGCGAACCGCATGCAGAATGGTTTCGGCATGCGCATGAAACTCCCGGCCACTTTCAGTGAGCACCAGCATGCGGCTGCTGCGGTCTACCAGGCGCACCCCGAGGTTGCGCTCCAGATCCGATAGCCGGCGGCTGACCAGTGACACCGACAAGCCGGTGGCTGCAGCGGCGGCGGTCAGCGATCCCCGCTCGACCACCCGCACGAACAATTCAATGTCTTCAATTCGGTCGACTCCTGATTTCCCGGATCTCACAAGTGCTCCCGAAGTTCGCTCTTTCACGAACCTAACAGCCTGCCTTCAGCACCTCAAGCACCCACGTCGCCATGTCGACGATCCAAAACCTGGATCGGGACACCGAGTGGTGCGCATTTTCAGCCCGCGATCGACAGCACGTTGTGCGATCAACAATGTTGAACGAGCGTCTGATTCAACGCCTGTCTTGTGCAGACGCGCACAACTCAAGCGCAAGCGGATCGGGCCGCCGATTCAACTGGAAATTCACAACTGCGCAATGTTCAAAGACGCACGCAATGCGGAATCGTTTCGCATCCTGCCGTTCGAAAGACCGTTGGGTCACACATCGAATGCGCAAGGATTGGACGTCTGCGCCGATCACCAGAAATGGCAACGGACATAGCAGCCACCAACGCATCCACTGCACACCGCAAAGGATGGATCAGTCAGGGCCGCGCGCTCGCATCTTCTTGCAAGCAGCAGGCGAAACAGGCTGACATGTGAAACGCACGCTCCCGGCGCCATCGCTGCGTGTGCGAGATCGTCAAAACAGTCCAGCGCCCTTCCATAAGCCCGGACTCGAGTGCATTGCGTGCCGAATCATGCTCAATACGGGCGGCGACAATGCTCCAAACTGGCCCAGCCGTCGCTTCCGGCCGACCGGCTACATCGTTTGGATGTCTCCGATTGCCTGGCGGCAGGTATGCGCTCGAATGGCTGGTGGAAACAACATTGGTACCGGGTTTGCAGCCGGTTGTCCCCCGTGGACGCCGGATTGCGTGGAAAGGGTTCGAGAGCATCGAATTCCTCCTGACAGGCACGAATCCATGAACATCCGACCGTTGATATCGATGATTGCCGTGGCCATAGCCGGGCTGGCACAGGCCCAGAGCGGCACCGGCTCCACCTGGGACACCTTCGGCCCGGACCGGGCCAGCGGCGCGTTCCTGAACATCACACGCGAACATCTGACCAGCCACAACGCCTACGGCATTGCTGTCGATCACCAGCAGCGCGTGCTTGTGCTCAACGAGTGGCGGGAGACCGGCAACAACAATGTCGATTGTGCGGTGACGCGACACATCAGCAACGCGCGCCTGCTCGACATGAGCTACACCGGACCGGACGAACTGGAAGGCGCGCGCCGCGTGGCTGCCGACATGGGCCTCAACAACGTGGATCTGTGCACCTCGATCGATGTCGACTCGAGCAATCGTGCCGTTATCGCCGGCTGGGGTGCCGCCACCGGTGGACTCAGCGGATTCCTCGTGCGTCTGAATTCGAGCGGCGCCTACGACACGAGCTTTTCCTCGGATGGCAAGCTGGCCCTGATCAACGTCGCCCCGTTCCTCGGCGTGCAGTCACGCTTGAACCACGCACTGGCGGTCGGCAACAACATACTCGCGTGCGGCTGGGTCGAGCGCGGCGCCTACAAAAACATGCTGATCGTGCGCTTCACATCGAGCGGCCTGCTCGACACGACATTCCGTGGCACGGGCTACGTCGAGATCGATTTCAACGTTGACGGCGACCGCACCGACTCCTGCTCGCGGCTTGTCGTGCTGCCGAGCGGCAACATTGTCGCAGGAGGCATCGTCACCGACGCCAGCGGCAATCCGGCCTATGGACTCACGCAATTGACCTCGGCAGGCAATTTCGTCAGCGCGTTTGGCAACCAGGGACGCCTGTTGATCGACGATGGAAGCGCACTCGCGGCGACGCCCAGCCTGACCGACATCGTCTGGGATGCCGGTCGGGGCCGCCTGATGGTGTCCTGCAACCTCGCCTTCAGCGCGAACCTCGATCCCTCGGGCTGCATCCTTGCCATTCGCGGCAACAGCGGCACGCTGGATACCGCGTTCGACGGCGATGGACGCAAGTCACTCCGCTTTTCGAACTATGGCAGTGGGGCGCCACGCGAATCCGGCGGTACAAACGTGAAACGCCTGCTGATGCGCGACGACGGCAGCTTCTACGTGCTGGGTACGCATTACAACAGCACCAACGATGCCGCGACCTATGGCGACAGCGATGCAGCAACCATGCGCATCGAGGCGAATGGCAGTGTTGTCGAATCCGGCAGCAACGCCTATTCGAGTGATGGCATTGCATTCCATACGCTCGCCGAAGTGACCCAGAAGAACGTCCCCGATGCCAGCCGATACCGCGTCGCTGAAGTCCTTGTCGACGCAACCCTGTACCACGGCAATCTGCTGTTCGTCGCCGATCGCCAACGCTATCCGAGCTTCGTCTTCGATCATGATGACGATGGCAACTTGAACGAGCCAGGGCCGTACGCGCCCGTCGTCGCTGCCATTACCACCGAGCAACTGTTCGGAGCGGACTTCGACTACGACGGCATTCCCCCATCCGCTTCGGCCACACCCGCCGTGCTGACACCGATTGGATTCGGCAACTATTGCAGCGTGCGCAATGCGAGTGGCGGCGGATTCGGCTTGCTGCCGCAGGGAACGGGCAGTAATCCGTGCCAGCAGTTCCTCGACAGCGATCCGAATGCGATCATCGAGCGTTCCGGCCTGTATTCCGTTTCCGGCCTCAACTGGGTGATCGGCACCTGCAGCGGCAACTTCATCATCCTGCGCGGTGGCAATGGTACCCAGCCCTTCAATCAGGCCTTCGCCGACTCTGCCGGCCGCAGCAATTGCATTTTCACGGCGACTGCTGGCGAACTGCCGATCTTCTCGCGACCCTACACGGGTTCGCACACCGGTGTCGGCAATACCCAGTCGTTCAACCACGACCCCTACAACATCGCGGTCGACGTGAACGACTTCGGCCAAACGGCCGGACCCTACGACGCCTGCGCAATCGACAATCGCGGCCGCCAGCGAAGCATAGGCAATCCGAATGCCGTTCCCTCCGAATGCGACTACGACAACTCCGGTGTCAATGAACCGGCTGTCGACATCGACGTGACCAGCTCGCGTTTCGCAGTGGCGACCGCCGCGGGGCGCGTGAGCATGGCCGTTCCGAGGCATGTTCCCCCGTACGCACCCGCAGGCATGGATCCCTATCAACGTGAAATATTCGTGCGCCACCAGGTGGGCGGTGGCCGTTACGCAGAAATCTTCACGACTTACTACGCGCACATGCAGGACACCGCCGTGCGTCGCGGCGATGTGGTCAGCGCGGGCACGGTATTGGGACGGATAGGAACCACCGGAGCATCGACGGGCGAACATTTGCATCTGTCTGTTGTCCGCCACCGCAATCTCTCGTACCGCGGCGCATTCGAGTTCCGCTTCGAAGGCGGCCAGCATGACCGCGACGGCAGCGTTGCCGCCGTTGATCCCTGGGGATGGATGGCGCCACAGGGCATCGATCCGTGGGCCTGGCGGTTCCGTGATCATGCCGACAATGCTCTGCTCGACGATGCTGGCGGTTTCAGTTCGCGCCTGTGGATGCCGGGCGAAGCGCCGCCATTGGATTGACGAGCAGACGTTCGATCATGCTCAGGGAATGCAGGTCAATCGGAAACTGATCCCATGGATGGGCGCTTGCGTTCTCGGTCTGTCGCTGGACATTTGTTGGTCAGCGGAACGGGAGCATTTGCCTCTCGGGCCGGGAATCGGGGAAACGAAGGATCTGCCAGCGACTCGACTCCAGGGCGAACGCCTGCACGAATGCGTTGCACTGAACGACAAGGCGCTGGAAACGGCCACGGCCTGGAGTCCGGAACACCCACCAGTCCAAGCCAGACATGGGTGTCCCCAATCCGCACTTTCCGAAACAGGGGCTCGCTCTCGGATTCGCACTACACGCAGATCCCGCAGTCGTCTGATCGCGAACTCTGGCACGAACGTGAACCCCGCCACGTTCGCATCAACATGGCCGAAGCGGCCGGTCATATCGTCCCAAAGCGGGCCAGGGCGTGCCGCTGCAAGTTTTTCGATCCCGGCGGCCCCCCTGCTTGTTTTCCTGCAGTGGTTGCCTACTGTCCGGGTCGCCCCAAGCTTTCGCCTCTGCAACGACTATCCGAAAGGTGATCCCGTGACTGAAAGCACTCCCGTCAACCGGCGCATCACGCTGGCCTCGCGTCCGGTCGGCGCGCCCACGTCCAATGATTTCAAACTGGTTGAGACGGCAATCCCCGAGGCAGGCGACGGCGAAGTGCTGCTGCGCAACCTGTATCTGTCGCTGGATCCCTACATGCGGGGTCGCATGAGTGACGGGCCGTCCTATGCTGAACCGGTGGCGATCGGCGACGTCATGGGTGCCGGAACCGTGGCCAGGGTGATGGCGTCGCGGAACTCCGAGTATGCCGAAGGCGATCTCGTGCTCGCGTTCGGCGGTTGGCAGGATTACCTGGTCTCCGACGGGCGCGGCCTCAACAAGCTCGATGCAAAGATGCAGCATCCGTCGCTGGCGCTCGGCGTGCTCGGCATGCCCGGCTTTACGGCTTACATGGGCTTGCTCGATATCGGCCAGCCGCAGGCAGGCGAGACCGTGGTGGTTGCCGCGGCCAGCGGTGCCGTCGGTTCCGTGGTCGGCCAGATTGCGAAGCTCAAGGGTTGTCGCGTGGTCGGTGTCGCCGGGGGTGAGGAGAAGTGCCGCTACGTCGTCGATGAACTCGGCTTCGATGCGTGCATCGACCATCGCGCGCCGGACTTTGCGGCGCAGCTGAAAACGGCCTGCAGCGAGGGCATCGATGTCTACTTCGAGAGCGTCGGCGGTGCGGTGTTCGATGCGGTGTTGCCGCTGCTGAATACGAAGGCACGCATTCCCTTGTGTGGACTGATCGCCCACTACAACGACACCGAACTGCCCCCCGGGCCGGATCGACTCGGCCTGCTGACGCGCACGATGCTGACCAAGCGGATAAAGATGCAGGGCTTCATCATCTTCGACGATTACGGCGATCGCTATGCTGAGTTCTCCAGGCAAATGAGCGAGTGGGTCAGCCAAGGCCGGATCAAGTTCCGCGAAGATGTCGTCGACGGACTGGAGAACGCACCGGCGGCGTTCATCGGCCTGCTCGAGGGAAGGAATTTCGGCAAGCTGGTGGTGCGCGTCGCCGAATGAGGAAGTTCGGCGGCGTCAAGTCCGAGCAACCGGAGACACCGATGCAAACACTCATCGACTTCCAGACACCACCATCCGGATCACGCTGGGTCGCCGTCAATGACGTGGTCATGGGCGGCGAATCCTTGGGCCATGTCGAGATCGCCGAGGGCAAGCTGCGATTCACCGGCTTGCTTTCGCTCGCCAACAACGGTGGCTTCGCCTCCGCGCGCATGCGTGACCAGCGCTTCGACTTCAGTGGTTTCCATCAGGTGGTGATGCGCGTGCGCGGCGATGGCCGTCGCTATCAGCTGCGCCTGGCGACGGTCGCGACGCATCGTGGCATCGCCGTGTCCTACGCCGCGTCGTTTGCAACGACAGCCGGGGAATGGATCATCGTGCGCATCGCGCTGGATTCCCTTGCCCCGACCGTGCGCGGCACGCCGCTGGACGGGCCATCGCTCGATCCTTCCAGCATCCGCGAAGTCGGCCTGCTGATCGCTGACAAGCTTGCGGGAAATTTTTCGCTGGAAGTCGAGTGGATCGCCGTCGAGTAGCGCGATCCGCGCCTACCAGCGGTGGTAGGCGGGGTGACCTTCTTTCACGGCCATGAACTTCCCGATGCAACGATCACAGACCTTGTCACCCGCGATCAATTCGCCTTCGACGGTGACGACGTCATCCGTCGATTCGATCACGCGAGCCACCAGTCGCAGCGGCTGGTCAGTCGGCGTGGGACGCCGAAGCTTGATCGCATACTCCATCGTCACCGTGCACGGCGGCGTGGCGGTGCCGAGGCGGTTCATCAAGTGCCAGGCCGCCGTCCAGTTGCAATGACAATCCAGCAGCGTACCGATGATGCCGCCATTGAGCACGCCCGGAAATGCTTCGTGGTACGACTCAGGCGTGAACTCGGCAACCACTTCATCGCCTCTCGGAAAGCTCTTGATGCGCAGGCCGCGCTCATTGGCCGGGCCGCAGCCGAAGCAGGCATTTTGTGGCGCGTAGGTATCTTGCAGGCCTTTTTCCATGCCCGGCATCATGCGTCAGCACGTTGGGCATGACAACCCGAAAAGCGCCGCGACGCGAATCCGCAATTCCTCGCTAACCGCCAGAACGCATCGTGGACATCGGATGTCAGCCCTGCTTTCCCGGCTGGGCCGCCTCCCTGATCTGCATGACATGCAGATTCACGATCGCCATCCGCTTCGAGGTTCGCGATGCGACGCGCTCCTCGGCTCAGTACGCGTCCCGCTCGTATGTCTGCGCAAGCGTTGCACACAATGGATGACCGCGATTGAACAATCGGTGGAACGCGACCAGGATCACGGCCAGCCTTCCGGTGCCGTGAACGCGGCGATCATGAACATGATCACGATCTGGCAGCACGCCCCAACCGCCCTCGGCGTGGCGCCGAGGACCCGATCGCCCTCGATCACCCCGATTCGCGTGCAACCCTTTGCCTGAACAGATCGAGCGCCAGCGACACGCCCGTCAGCCGAGTTCCGGGCACACACGACCAATCCTTTCGGCGACGACTCTGGAACAACTCCGCGATCTCAGCCGCCGCGCGCACCCTCGCTCCGGGTTTTTGCGCTGTGTGCGGTATCGTACTGACCTGCGGCTGACAAGGGTGTACAAGCTCAAGCTGGGGCAGCGATGCCACACCCAGCCTGGCGAAACGAAGCTTGACCAGCGGCACCACGAAATTTCCAAGGAGTTCACATGAACCTGCACCTGATTCTCACACCGATCATCGCCCTGATCGCCGGGATCCTGATCCTCATCCGGCCCAGACTCTTGAACTACATTGTTGCGATCTATCTCATCCTGATCGGGATATTAGGATTGATCGGCCCAGGCGGAATCAACCTGCATTGAATCAGCGTGCGCTGATGGGACGATGCAACTTCCTGCACTTCATTCCTCGATGGCGCCCGCGGCGATTTGCGATGCGCCAAAGCGGTCAGTGTGGAATCGGCCATGCCTGAGCAGCGCTGAATCCGCTTACTGGTTGTCCTTCCACCTTACGGCAAACTGTTCGTCGCGATCGCCAGCAAACATGCTCGCCAGCTCCGGATATGCTCTCCCAAGCAGCCGGTTGCGATCGCCTGAAAGGTTCCGACCTCGCATTCAACCGAACTGGTTGCCATATTTTCTCACCAGCCTGTAGACCCCCGAGAACTCCAGCAGTCCAAGCACGGCAAAGTATATTGCCCCTGCCAGCAAGACACTGGCGCTTTCGTGCCAGGTCGCGACATCCTTGGGCAACATAAGCCAAGTCGTCACGAAGATGAAGACCAGTAACGCGAGGAACCAGCGCACACCGATCTCCATGATGCGGGCCTGGCGGGCGGCGCCAGTGCCCCACAGCAGACCGGAATAGGACGTGACGATCATCGCGGCAATTTCGAACGTGCCCGTCCAGCCCGACGTGCTGTATCCGCCGAGAAGATACAAAGCGCCGAAGAATACAAAACCGACCAAGCGCAGCAGGCGAGTGGATTGCTTTGTCGGCACCCAGTAGACAAGCATTCCGAGCGATACGCCGGCGTGTATTGCAAGGAACTCGAGCTCCATCAGCTTGCCAAGGTGAACGCCTGACTCAGATGGATATTCCGGCCAAGCGATAAAAAAAAGCAAGGCTGTTGACCATTGCAGCGCAACTGGCACAACGCGCTCGAGCCGAGTGAAAAAGCTGCCCACCCCGAAGTCATTCGCGCTCATGCCCACCTCGAAACGGACGCCAGCGAACCAACCCCGCGAGGAGCAGCCTACACTTCCCGCAACGGGAAATCTCCGGCGCTGGATGGCGTTTTCTCATCGAAGATCTCCGTGCGGGGAGGCGCTTCATTTTTTTACGCCCCAGATACCAGGAGCGACGCAAGGAACTCGATCGGGAAATTTCGGATCAGCAAAGATCAGTTGTGGCCCCGACCGCTATTCGGCGAGACCCCGCATCGCACCTTCACGCGTTGGATTGAACACGCGCTATGCTGCGCTGTACAGCCGGGGAAATGCCGTGATTCGATTCCTGTTGATTCTGCTGAGTCTGACCACGGCCGCCGCATTCGCGGCCAGTCCCGATCTGCGCGCTGCAGCCATGGCCCAATTGCGCTCGATCGCTGAACCGCTGTTCGAGCACGGCGCGGCAACCGAGCCCCGGTTTGATGCGTTCTATACCGAGATGGTCGAGGCCCTGCCGCCACAGGAAAAGGCCGAGCAGTCCCTGGAATTGGCGATCAATCGCCGCGATGGTGCGGCCGAGTACGTGATGCAGAACGCACAGGCATGGCGCGGTCAGTTCAAGTCGACCCCCAAACTGCGAACTTTGATCAATACCTCGGCCGACGCACCGCTGATTGAAATCCGCATGGCCGGTTTCGAAATCTATCTCGCCCAGTACGGGTTGGAAAAATCGCCCGCTGAAGTGGATCGGATGCTGCAGCAGATGGCGGCGAACCCCAGCAAGTCCAGCGCCTGGGCACTTTGGAATATCGGCGTGCTGGGTGCCCGGGGTGTCGATCGCGAGCGAGTCTTTCGCGAACTGCTTTCGGCTTTGAACTCCGGCGATCAGCCGCTGCGACGTTCGGCGCTTGAAGCACTGGCCAAATTTGGAGGCGCCGAAATCGTTCCGCCGCTGCTGGAGATCGCCAGCCACGAGCCGGATCCTGTGTTGCGCGAACGCGCGTTCTGCGCACTCGCGCAATCGGGCACCCTGCTCGTCGCAGAGCGCTACGAAGCCGTGCCGGGGTTGTTCGCCATCGTCGAGGATGTGCAATCGGACAAGCAGTCCGTACTCTGGGCCTACCAGGCCCTGCGCGAGATCACCGACTCTTACGGAGAGCCCAACGATGCCGCCAAATGGCGGGACCGACTCCAGCAGGCGGGACTGTTGTAGCTGCGAATGCAAATGCAAGCCGGCAAACTGGCGAAACCGCCAGCCGGATCGGACATTCTGCCCAATACTTCAATAGTTTCCACGCAAGCATTGACACTGGGCACACGACTCTTTCCGGATGAGGTGCAGACGCGTAGCTCGCGAAAGACTGTTCCGTCGTCCAGGCACGGCGCGCACGAGAGATTGCGCGCTGGCTTGCCATGATCGTTGCCGTGAAGTGATCGGAAGCCCGGCGCCTGACCCAGTCCTTGCTACCGGGTGCAATGGGCATTCAAGGGCCGCGGGCGCGCTTCGACGTCACCTGGCACCCGGCGCTCGATCGCCTGTCGTGAAGCACGTGCTGCGGATTTGCTCCGCAGCACCTCGGATTGACTTCACTCCGGCGGTTGGCCCCAACTGCCGCCGAGTGGAATGTCGCCGTTGAGCCCGAACACCACGGTGGTGAGCACCGGCGCATCGAAACCATTTCGGAATAGCGTCCCGTCGGGCGTGCCGTTGTTGGGCAGCAGATAGAAAGTCCCCGCGCGGAAAAAACCGAGGCCGGTCGAACCGTTGTGGTTCCAGTCGCCCGCGATCGGCAGATCACTCACGGTGCCGACGAGCGAGGACGTCGCATCGGTCGGCGCAGTACCGGTGGTGTTGCGATTGGTCAGGTAGAACGCGCCACTGGACGGACGGTAAATGCCCGCGCTGCCGACGCCATCCTGGTTCCAGTCGCCACCGAGGGGCAGATCTCCGGCGAGGCCGAAGATCACGCTGTAGTCTGGCGATCCGGCGATGAGCTTGTTCTTGAGGTATTGCGTGGCAGCCGATGGGCGGAATACACCGACGCCGTCGCGGCCGTCGCCATCCCAGTCGCCAACGATGGGCTTGTCGCCGTTGAGTCCGTAGACGAACTGGTACTGTGCCGCAGCGATATTGAGGCCGCGCCATTTGTCCCAAAGGTAAAACGTGGACGTGCTCGGACGCCACAGGCCGGGCGTGTCGATGCCGTCACCGTTCCAGTCGCCGGTGATCGGGATGTCGGTGCTGGCCGCACCGACGACGGCGGCAGTGATGTCTGGCACGCCCGCGCTGAGGCTGCTGCGCAGGTAGAAGGTCTGGTTGGAGGGGCGATACACGCCGATGACGTCGCTTTTGCCGATCGTCGCTCCGTAGCGGCTGGCCGTGTTGCCGATTACGGTACCGACCCAGATCTGCGCATTGCGCCAATCCACGGCCAGGCCGTTGGCTGCAGGTGCCGCGATACTTGCCAGATAGGTGCCGTTGTCGTTGTATTGGACCACTCGATCGTTGGCGAGATCGCTCACATACAAGTTGCCGTGCTGATCCGTGGCCAGCCCCAAAGGTCCGCTGACGGCACCGGAGCCGCTGGTGGAGTCGCTCAATACCTTGATGAAATCGCCGAACACATTGAACTGCTGGATGCGGTTGCCAATGTATTCGGCCACATAGACCTGGTTGCGGGCTCGATCCACCGCGATGCCGGTGGGCCGACTGAACTGGCCGTCACCCGTGCCGCTGCTGCCCCATTGGCGCACAAAGCCGCCGGTGAGACTGAATTTCTGGACGCGGTGGTTCAACTCTTCGGTGACGTACAGCCAGCTACCATCGGTGGCGACGCCGCTGGGATGGTTGAACTGACCGGCGCCGGTTCCGAATGTGCCCCACTGCGTGATATAGGCGCCATTGGCGTCAAATTTCTGGATCCTGTTGTTGTTGCGGTCAGCCACATAAACGTTGTTGCTGTCGTCGACGGCGATGCCTTGCGCACCGCTGAACTGGCCATTGCCCGCACCGGTCGAGCCCCACTGGCCGAGGTAAGCGCCGAACCTGTCGTATTTGTAGACCTGGTTGGCGTTGTAACTGGTGACGTAGATATTCTCCTGGGTATCGAAGGCGACGCCACCGGTGTACGAACCCGGCGTCGGAATGCTGGTGATCGAAGGATGTGCGGTGGCCTGCGCCGAATACGCGAACAACTGCACCTGCTGCGAAGCGCCATCAGCGACGATGATCGCCGGAGCACCGAAAAACGGCCCCACATTCAGGGGCGGCGTCACCGCAATGCCGCGAATACCCTGGAAATATCCCTCTGTCGACAGGGCCGGCGCACCGTACGCGCCGTAGTAGTAGCCCTCGTAACCGCCTTGGGAGTTGTAGGCGTAAATGTCGCCCGTTCCACTGGTCAGCCAGACGTTGTCCGCCTTGTCCACGGCGACCGCATAAGGCGAGGTCGCGCCCACAGCGATGTGGCGCAACCACAGCCCGGTCGAATCGAATTTCGAGATGCGGCTGTTGCCCGTATCCGCAACATAGACGTTGCCAACGCTGTCCACCGCCAATCCGAAGGGATTGCTGAGCTGGCCATTGCCCGAGCCCAGTGAGGCAAAACTGAACTGGTAGGTGCCTGACGTGGTGAAGGCCTGGATGCGATCGTTGCCGGTTTCCGACACGTAGAGCAGGCCGTTGATCGGGTTGTAGATCAACCCTGACGGGCCGGATAGCTGCCCGGGGCTGCTGCCGGCACTGCCGAACTGGCTGACATAGGCGCCGGTATTCTTGTCGAAGCGCTCCACGCGGGAGTTGAAATAATCGGCCACATAGATGGAATTGCCGACGACGGCCACCTGCGCAGGGCCATTGAACTGCCCGCCTCCTGAGCCAGTTGAACCAAAGCTGCGCACGAAGCTCGGGGCGCCGGAAAGAATCTGGTACATGTTCACCACGTTGCCACTGTAATCCCCGACGAAGAAGTAGTCGTTGTCGGCGGTCACCTGGAACAGGAACGTGAAGCTGCCGCTTGCAGATTCCGCGAAATGAATACTGCGATAGCCGCCCGACACAAAGCCAGCGGAGTTCACCCCGTCAGGCGCAGGCACGAACGGGCCAGGCAAAAGATTCATGACATCAGCACGGCCATGACGCGGATCGGGCAATTCATCGCCCAGCACCGGCGCCGACCAGATCGTAACGACGCAGGCCGCGAGCAGCGCACAACCCAAGCGAAATGCGAATGACATGACCTACTCCCCATTGCGATCACACGCGAAGTGGCGGAGTGTTCTTGGTCGCCTTCTGTGGCAACAGGCGTGCAACATCCGTCACACCAAAAGCGCGCCGAGACTAGCACACCGCAGACTCGTTCGCTCCTTCCACGAGCGGGACCATTTGAGATGGATCGGGTTGAGGTTGCGGCTGGCCGCCAGGGCGTATTTCGATCCGTCGAGGCGGACACCCGGTCAGGTTGAAGTCGCGAGGTAGCCCACAGGTGCAACCTGCTTCGAATGGCACTGACCTGATGCCGACCTTCGGCTTTCGTCGTTCCGGCGCTCACCGGGATGACGAGCGCTCAAGTCAGTGTCATTCCAACCTGCCCCGGACTTTGGCACGAGACAAGGAATCCTGAATCCAGGGTGAGAGTGTATTTTGAGAATTAAACACCTTGATACCTCGCGCCTCCTTCGACATCAGAAAATCCTCGAATGAAATTCCACCCCGGAAACCCGCATTTCGCTGCCGGCATGGATCATCCCTGATCCGCACGCGAAGCGTTGCCGGCAGACATCAATCACTCCAATGGGAGCACCAGAAACCCTTCGCCCGGGGGTGGTGCCAGCGCAGCACCGCCGGATCCCGGATCGACTGAGGATCTCCATCAAGACAGGGGAGTCGATAGCTTGTTACAGAATCGACTCGAAGTCATTCGCAAACATAACGTCTGATCTCACGCGAAGGGTTGCAATCTTGGAGGAACCTTCTGGTTGTCCCGGCACGCTCTGGGAGTAGCGAGCAACACCGGTGGCAGTGAAAGTTCCGTTGCTGGTATCGGTGATCCCCCAAAAGCCTGAATGTCGTGTGCGCGGGCCGTTCACAGTGTCCCAGTAGGGGTGGTTCGAAACGAATCAACATCGCCGCGCAGCGTGTCGACAACCGCGATCATGCCGACGATATCGGTTTCATGGCAAGGCTGACCAGGAATGCAAAGCGGCAACGGAAATCTGTCTGTAAATACAGCGACGGCCAACTTGCCGTTTGCGAGCGCACTGGCGTTGGCGTAGCTGGCCGATGGAGTGAAAATCGGAAGATCGGAGCATGTTCCGTTATACGGTGGAATGGCTACTCCCAAAACCAGCTTTCCAGTCCTCGTCCCTCCGCTGGGCTTGCCGAATGTCGTATCCAGCCATCCATCGTCCTTGAGTTTCGCTATGCCAAAGCCGTCCTTGCACTCTCGGTCGACGAATCCGGAGACATAAAGGGAATCGTGCACGTTTGTAAGGACCCCAGTTGTTTCCACCTGGATCGAGTTGGCGTCGTCGTAATAGTCCCCACCCTCGAAGAACGGCACGGTGGTGACACCCGAGCCGCCAAAGGATGTTATGGAGGAGCCATTGAAATTGACTGCCATGACCAGGAAATCCCAATCACTGTAGTCTGGAATGCTGGCTTGGCGTGTGCCGGCCAGGTACAAGCGACTGGGCAAACCAAAGTTGCCGCGACCGCCAGCGGCAATGCTGCGCAGAATGCAGCCCCGATTGGTCGGGCAGTAGTTACCGGGATTCGGGTAGATCGGAGCGTTGAACGTGATCGAGCTGTCTGAATTGACCGTGTCCGCAACAAAGCTGGGACGCCAAACACCGCAGAACGCCTTGATCCAGAACGGTGACTGGTGCGGACTCACTCCGCAGCCAACCGAAGACACCAGGCGTCGGCTGACTCGAATTGCGGTATTCAAAGGAACCCGCTCGGCAATCGGGAGGAAAACACTTGTGCCTATTGACTAGAGCGGCGAAATGGTGACCCCTTTCTCCATGACCCCCTTCTCTTGCAGATTTTGGAACGGGCTGCAGGCGCAGAAGGCAGCGGCGCGGACCCTGGCTTGGTGTCATTCGCGCGTTCGCGGGAATGACGACAGTGCATCCGGCGCCGTGCCAGCACTATCGAGGCAGGCCCGTGCCGGATTCGAAATTGTCGGCGAAGATTCGATCGGCGGGCCACAGACGGGCGCTAATGTAGAGTGAATTGTAGACGCCGGCCCATGAGGCAAATCCGGACACGACATAGCGGCTATTGCCCGCACTAGCGATTCCATAAATGGAAGAGTCGCCAACCCGGCTACCGTTCTGGATCAGCGGCAAACCGACCAGATCTCGTTGTGCCGCGCCGACAGTGCCAACTCTGAGCAGAACACCGTCGGTGCGCAACGTGCCACCCTGATCGGGGGCAGTCGTCTTGCCGGATACCGCAATCTCGCCGCCTTGCAGCGCCATGTCGGTAGCCTGCAGTTCCGCATCCAGATCGCAAACTGTGCCCGTTTCGGTCGAGCCGCCGAATACGGCGCGTCCATTGAAGGCAAAGCTGATGTCGTTCGCGCCGCTCGAGGTCAGCTTGGCGATACCGATCCCCGGCTTGCAACTGCGATCCACGGTGCCCGCCATCCAGATTTCGTCGTTGGACCCGGATTGGGCATCGGACGTCGACACTCTCAGGGCTTGCGCCCAATCAGCAATTCTGGAACCCGGTTCGTCAAAAGCGACAATGCGACGACCTGCGTCTCCGAAGCTCGTATCGACCACGCCACTGGCAGTTATTCGCATGACAATCATGTCGCGGTCAGTTCCGTTGCCAAAGGCCGTGCCAAGAACGTAGATCGGTTCCTCGTCCAAACCGAACTGCCGATCAGGTCGTGCGATATCGGCCGGCGAGACATCGCACACAGGTTGCGACGAGCACGAGGGCACCGTGATCGACAGAGGTGATCCGCCATTGAAGCTGAGGTCAGCAGCCAGAAACCCCGAGCTGGCTTCGTTGTATTTGGCGATCGTGAAAGCAGCGAGTTCGCTTCGTGCAAGGACGGTCACCGCAACGGGCTCGGCCGCAAGGCCGGTTTCGCGTACGTCAAAAGCGACCCCAAATTCCTGTGCTGCCGAACCGAGTACGACGACCTCATCGCGCAGCGTGCCGTCTTCATTGAAGACCAGAACCTTGACGTCGGCATCGAATGGCGCGAATTCGTAGCTGCGTTCAGCCAGCACGTAGATCTTGCCGTCGGCATAGGCGATGTCGGCGACATACTGGATGCGCACGTCACCGTTGCCGCCGTTCGCAATATTCGGGTAGACGACATATTGCTGGTTGAACCAGAAATGCGAACCACCAGATCCGGCCCACGTCTGTCGAATTCCTTCCAGGTTGTAGCGTGAAAGTCCGACATTGGTGAATGCTGTATCCAGCGGATCGTTCGGAAAACGCATGCCCCCGGCTACGACAATGTCGCCGTCGGGCAGAACCACGAGCTTGTTTCCCGAACGATAGGCGCCATCGTTGTCGCCCGTCGCAAATGCATCGATGACATAATTGGAATTGAATCCCGAATCGAAACCGTAGTCGGCTTCGGCGATTGCCGGAATCGAGAGAGCAGTCAGGAGTGCAAGGCCCGCGCGAATGGCGAAATTCGGGGATCGACACGGATCCACCGGCGCGGCACAGGTAGTGGCAAGTCGGGCGAGGTTGGGGCTATGCATGGGCAGGTGTCCTTTCATGATTTTCATTCAAATGAATCCGCGAATAGGTGCTCGCCACCAAACTCACTCGTGTTGCCGGCAGCATCGGTTGCACTGAGCACCAGTGCGCCACCGGCAAGAGCGCTGGCCGGAAAAGTGATCGACTTGGGCAATCCGGCGTCGATCGCGCCGTAGCTGTCGATCGCAACAGGAAACTCCGCCTGACCAGCGCGGCCACGAGCGATGTCGATGCGCAATGGGTAAGTGGCATTGGCAACATCGGTGTCGACGCGATAAGTCAAGGTCACGTAGTTGCCGGAGTAGACTAGAGCGAGGATCTCGGGCGAGTTCTGCAGGCGATTGCCGGAAAGGAACGCGCCGCCACCCGGCGGGGGATTGGCATCCGCATCGCCGGGGTCATTGGGCGTCGGCCCGATATCTGCATTGCTCGTGCTCAGGTCGATGGCGACGCCACGGTTGAGGACGAAACGATTGCCGATGATCGGCGCGCGGTCACAAGCGTTGACCAGAATCCCCTCGCGGCCGCCGAATCCGATCAGGTTGCCCTCTCCGGCGCCATCGCCGCCGATTTCGAGGCCACAGGAACCGAGTCCGAACACCGAAATCGACGGCTGTGGCTGCGAGGGTGATTGCGGATTGATGCCGTTTCCGATCGGCAAAGTGCCGCTGAAATCGGTGCCAATGAAGTTACCGACAACGCGATATGGCTGCGAGTTGGCCCCTGAAATCTGCGGCGAGATATTCAGCGCGCCGATGGTGTTGCCCGAGATCAGGTTGCGTTGACTGGGGTCGCTACCGCCGACCAGGGCACCATTGCCGATACTGACCGCGTAAATGCCATAGTCCTGTCCAGGCAGCGCCGCTGTTCCAGCCGCGTTGGTACCGATCAGGTTGCCTTGAATGGTCGAGTGCGCCGAATTCCTGTCATCCCAGATGCCGATGTACGGGTTTCCGGATATCACGTTGCGTGATGCCGGCGTGCCATCACCTGCGATCAGTTGCCCATTCAGGCGGATACCGATCCCGCTGCCGTTCGTGGATTCAGCAGCCAACATGCCTGTGATGTCAGTACCAATGAAGCAGCCTTCGACATGATGAGGACCGGGTGTCCAGAGTTGCAGATTGGTCTGGAACCTGTTGATTGCGACACCGCGGAGGGTGAGCCGGGCGTCGCCGTTCACCGCGTGCAAGCCTGTGGATTGCGCGCTGACTCCTGGGCCGCGCAGTTCGATCTTCAGCGTCGCGTTGCTGCCTCCCTGCTCCGGGGTCTGCGTGTTCTCCTCGGCACCGGGCTGGGAATAGCCGTCGATGATCAGGTCATCCGTTACATATGGGTATTCACTCGCCGGTGTGAACCTCCAGTGCGCTGTGGTCGCCACGTAGCCCGGATCGGTGTCGGGAATGGCGAACGTGATCGTGTCAGTTCCACCATTCGCATGCGCCCGGTTGATGGCGCCGCGCAGCGAACAGTCAGAATTGGCCGGATCGGAATCGCACACTTGCATGCCAGCACTTCCATCATCGCTCGTGGTATCGACGAGGTATGTGGCGGCGTGCAGTTGAGTGGTCAACGCGAGTAAGGGACAAAGGCAGAGAATTCTCAGGCGCATGATGAGTTCCGTTTCGAAACAAGGATTCCGGAGCCGCAGAAGTGCCGCACCGGTCATGAATCGTAGAAACGGAAAACAGCCCTTGATCGGTCCATGCGCCTTGCGCGGACCGGAAAAAACGTAAGGTAACGCTGATCAAGAGGGCCTAGCCAGACGGGCCGAGCCAGACGCTCAGGACGGCGCGTGCCGCAGCGAGATCGCGCTTGATGGTTTGTTCGGAGACCGCGAGGAAATCGGCGATCTCGCTGTAGGTCGCCCCCCCGAGCGCATGCATCTCGATCGCATCAGCCTTGCGCGCATCAATCGCACGCAGTCGATCCAGTGCCGCCAGCACGCCCTGCTCATCGGCGACGGCGACTTCGGAACCGATGATGTTCGCGGTCAGGGTAACGGCGGCGATGTCGCCACCGCGCTTGATCGATTGCCGCGCACGTGCGTTATCGATCAACAACTGGCGCATGGCCATCACGGTTACGCGAACAAGGTGCTGGCGATCGCGGCAGGCATTCTGATGATCGCCGAGTTTCAGCCAGGCTTCGTGAACGAGGGCGGTCGTGTCGAGCGTATTGCCGAGCTGACCGCGACGCACGCCATGCGCCCGCCGCTTCAGCTCGGCGTAGATGTCATTGAATAGCGCGTTGTCGGCAGGTGCGTTCAAGTTCCCGATTCTAGCCTGAGCCGTCGCCCAGACCCCGTTTGAGTCAATACCCGGCGCTGGCGGGTTACTGGGCCGGGCTGCGCTCCGGCAAGCGCAGGCTCAGTGTCTTCGCATAGGGCGATGTCGATGCGGCGAGCCGAGGCCCGAGTTCGCTCAACAGAGCCGAGGCTTCGGCATCCTGATCGCGTCGGTGCAGCGCATCTGCGAGTCCGACCTGGACTTCCAGAATTCTCGGGTCCTCGGGCGGATAGTTTCCACTGCGCACCAGCAACGCTTCGCGAAACAGGAGTTCGGCATTTTCCAGTTGTCCCAGCGCAAGAGTGGCGCGTCCGAGGGCGAATAGCGGGCTGCCGAGTCGTGGATTGCTGGCCGGCAGCAGCACTCGGGCACGGTCAAGCGCGGCTTTTGCGCTGACCAGCGCCTCGTTCGCCTTGCCCGCATCAAGCTGGCACTCGGCAAGTTGGGTCAGTAGCGAAATCATGCCCGGCGTGATCGCTTCACCGGATGCTTGCAGCGCCAAAGCATAGGCGTCCACGGCAGCCTGGATCTGTATCAGTGCCGTGTTCGCGTCGCCTTGCAGACGCAGAAGGTTTCCGAGTTCGCCGCGACTGATGTTTA
The DNA here is from genome assembly GCA_016721015.1 of Lysobacterales bacterium. Classification (GTDB taxonomy): domain Bacteria; phylum Pseudomonadota; class Gammaproteobacteria; order Xanthomonadales; family Rhodanobacteraceae; genus Dokdonella. The sequence continues at coordinate 51,381 of JADKJL010000011.1, read as the reverse complement.
GCGTTAGCGAGCCGGGCGGCTCGTTTGCTGCGCGCAGATCCACCGCACTGCGCATTACGGGCTCGGCTTCGGCATAGCGGCCTTGCAAGGTCAGGGTGACGCCAAGATTGACCTTTGCGGCGGCACTGTCGCTTGAATCGTCCGCACCATGAATACGCGCCCACAGCGCAATCACCTCGCGAAAACTTGTCTCCGCTTCCTTGAGCCGACCGAGTTCGCGATAGTCGAGACCCAAAAAATTGGTATGGAAGGCGAGCGTTTCCGGCGTAGTTTCAGCGAGGATGCGCTGCTCCTTTTCAAGCATCGTTTGGCGCGCCTTCAACGCCTCGGCGTAACGACCTTCCAGCTCCATCACACGCAATAGATTCGATTCGACCGCCCACGAATCGCGCGACTCTTCGCCATGAATTCCGTGACTGATCGAAAGGGTCTCGCGCAGGGCATTTTCAGCACCGGCCAGATCACCGCGGTGCATGAGCATCAGGCCCAGGTCGTTGAGGACATAGGCGAGGCTGCTGTGATGATCGCCATGCAAGGCACGCGCAATGCGTGCGGCCTCGCCGAAAGCGGCCGCGGATTCGTCGTAGCGCGAGAGCTCTTCTAGGCAAATCGCCAGCAATCGCCAGTCCGTGGCGACGGCCTCGCTGTCGGAACCGCGACGTGCCTGATCCGACTTCAGCAACTCGCGCAGCAAGGGTTCCGCCGTCGCAAAATCACCGCGACGAACGAGTACGTCGGCGCGTTGCCGGCGCGCATCGGCAGACAGATTTGCGCCAACCGCTCCCTCACTGATCGCCAGATCATGTGCCTGATCCAGATGCAGCAGGGCATCATCAAAAGAGCGTTTCTCCGCTTCCATGTTGGCCAGACCGATAAGTGCACGGGCCTTGACGTCAGCGGGAATTGCGCTATCCGTACTGGTCGCAATCGCCTGCTTGAGCAAGGGCTCGGCACGACCGTATTCGCCAATGTTCCAGTAAAGATCGCCGATAACGGCGGTCAGATCCGCGCGCGTCGCTGCGGAATCGTCACGTTGCAGCGCTAGTTGCTTTTCGCCTTTTTCCAGAAGTTGCTGCGCGGTAAACGGCTGGCCGCGATTCTCGTCCGGGTTGGCCTGCGCAAATACGCCGATCAAAAAATTGCGCACGGCTTCAGCACGTTCACGCTGATCTCGTTCGCGTCCGGCAATGATGAGGGCAATGACGGTGCTGGCGAGAAGGCCGCAGACCAGCACGGCCACAATGGTGGATGCGAGTGCGTGACGTCCGACAAAGCGCACGCTTGCGCGCAACTTCGATGGGTGGCGCGCACTGACGGGATGTCCCGAGCGCAGCCTGCGCAGATCCTCGTGGAACATGTCGACGGTTGCATACCGTTCGACGGGATCGCGCGCCATCGCCTTGCCGACGATGGCATCGAGATCCCCACGCAGCGCGATTCGCAGTGAACGTGCATTGCGCAAGCCGAGCACTTTCGCGCGCTCGTCACTGCATGCACGGCTGAGCGATTCGCGGGTTCCATCGGTGATCGCCTGCTCGAGAAGTGCTGCGGAATTTCTCGGAATCGTGTACGGGCGCCGTCCAGCCAAAAGTTCGTGCAGGACGACGCCCAGTGAGTAGATGTCGGTCGCCGTCGTCAACGGTTCGCCTTTCAGCTGTTCAGGACTCGCGTATTGCATGGTCAGCAGCCGGCTTCCAGCGGCGGTCAGTTCGGTTTCGCCCGCTCCCGCGCCACCGACATCGAGCAATTTGGCGATGCCGAAATCAAGCAGACTCGCATGCCCTTGTTCATCGACAAGAATGTTGGCCGGCTTGATGTCTCGGTGAACGACGAGATTCGCATGGGCGAACTGCACGGCGTCGAGAACTTCTCCGAACAGAATCAGGCGCGCATCGAGACCGAGCACATGGGCATCCGACCAGGTCGTGATGGATTGCCCTTCGATATAGTCGAGGGCCAGATACGCCTGTCCATCGGCATCCACGCCTGCGTCAAACAGGCGGGCTATGTTCGGATGCCGCAATCGAGCGAGGATGTCGCGTTCGCGCACAAAGCGCTCGGCAAAACGAGTCGATGTGGCGTGCTTCCATGGCAACTTCAGGGCGAACTCGCGGCGCAAGGTTCCATCCATGCGTTCGCACAGCCACACCGTTGCCATGCCGCCGCTGCCGAGAAAGCGGAGCAGACGATAGGGTCCAATCATGCGACCGGCATGAAAGCCGGTTTCTGACTCATCACCGACAGGCAGGTCGAATGCGGCATCCACGACAAGCCGGTCAATATCGGCTCCTCCTTCCGCCCGCAAGTGGGCACTTAGCATCGCCGCGAGCGCATGCGCGACGTCCGGCTCGGATTCACTCAACTCATCCATCCAGCGAGCGAGTTCGTCGCGCTGGATGGATAGAGCAAGATCAAACAGCGCGAGCACTTTCTTCCAGTCCGTGGACATGGATTTCCCGTTCATTCCGGAGTTGGCGAATCTTAACAGTGGGCTGTGCAGATCATTCGTCAATTCCTGAAAGCGCGGGACAGATCCCAATGCTGTTCGGATAGACATCAGTTTCCGCTCGTCATCCCGGCGAAGGCCGGGATCCAGTGACTCTTGCTCGGCAATTCGAAGCTGGATTCCGGCCTTCGCCGGAATGGCGAGCTAAACGAACAGTACTGGGACAGGTCAACCAGAGTGGTTCGACAACTTGGCACAGTCGTAGACCAGAGTCTTTAAATTGAACCGTGTAACTGCCCCTTGAGACACTGCGGCTTGGCCGCGAGGAGCAGAGAGATGGCGTTGACGAAAGCGATGCTGGATGAGCTGGTAGGTGACTGCAAGACCCCGCAGGAGATGGAGAAGCTGTACTCGCAGATGCTCCAGCACATGATCAATCATTCTCTGGAAGCCGAGATGCAGGCGCACTTGGGCCATGAGCGGAATAAGAAGTCCGGAGGAAACCCGCGTAACGGCAAGAGTCGCAAGGCCGTGCAGAGCGCGATGGGTGAGCTGGAGATCGAGACGCCCCGTGATCGCGAAGGCACCTTCGAGCCGCAATTGGTCCCGTAGCGTCAGGTGCGCCTGGCAGGGATGGAAGAGAGGACTCTGGCGTTGTACGGGAAAGGCTTTACAGCAGTTGTTTCAGGCTCGTGAGCCAAGTTCAGCGTCTTTCCCCAAGACCATTTGATCATGTCCAAAGATGCGTTAGTCAGAACCCCAACACCAATCACTTCGGGATTTTCGGCAATGACCGTTATGAGCTGCTCGAAACTGCCATGAGTTCGAGCCTGGGTGAGAAATCGAGCCCCGTGTGCCGAATCGCCCCTTCGCCAAATCTCACCATCGTTTAGAAGCGCGTGGTTAGAGATCGCATGCGCACGGGAAAACCCCCTGAAGTGAGACAGCTGCGTCGCACATATCGAGACGCCCGTTCTTAGCCTCCCCGTTGCGGCAGCTGATTTTCAAAGTGATTTTCGATCACTTCAGCACGCTCTTCGAAAAACAGGTCTAGCGATCAATTCAGATAGATCGCACAATGGCATCTATTCCAGCGGCCTAACATGCAAGTTGGAACAAAGCAGCAGATATTTTTCGAGACCAACCACCGAGATTGGTGCTGCGCGCAATTCAATCCTTCAGTCAAATCCTGGCCTATTTTTTGGCACTGAAGGCTCCGCGATTGAGAGAAAGCGAGGCTGGGTACGCCTCAGCAAATGCCGGCTTCGTGCCTAGCGCCGAATGCCTCATCCCTCTCCCAACCTCTCCCCACACCTCTGACAAAACCGCGCCCCTTCAAAGTGCCGCCCCTCCCCACAGCGCCCACAAGTCACCTCGCTCTCGACAACAGGCACAAGCACGGGCGCCGCCTTCCCCTCCCGCCGCTTCATATTCGCCTGCACCAACTGCGCCCCGAATATTCCGGTGGGCACGGCAATGATCCCGTAGCCGATCAGGATCATGATCGAGGTGATGAATTGACCCAGCGGCGTCTGCGGGGTGATGTCGCCGAAGCCGACCGTGGCCATGGTCACGATCGCCCAGTACATCGCATGCGGGATGCTGGTGAAGCCGTTTTCGGGCCCTTCGACGAGGTACATGACCGCGCCGAAGACGATCGTGATCAGCAAAACAAACAACACGAACATGCCGATCTTGCGCCGGCTGGCGTGCAGCGCGCGCATCAGTTCGGAGCCTTCGTTCGAATACTCGGCCATTTCGAGGATACGGAACACGCGCAGGATGCGCAGCACGCGGATCACGAGCAGATGGTCAGCGCCGACAATGAACAGGCTGATGTAGGTGGGCAAGGCTGCGGCGAGATCGATCAAGCCGTAGAAACTCAGCACGTAACCCATGGGTCGCCGAACCAGACTCAGGCGTATCAGGTACTCGATCGAGAAGGCGATCGTGAACACCCATTCGAGGGCATAGAAGAATTTGCCGTAGTGCGCATGCAGGAGGGCGACGCTGTCTAGCAGGGCCACCAGCACGCTGACCAGAATGACACCGAGCAGGAGCACGTCAAACAGTCGCTCATCACGTTGGTGGTGATGGAAGATGACCCGAAACCAGCGAGCTCGCCAGCCATTGCTCGCTCTTGCGCGAAAGCGCGGCTCCATCCAGTCTTCGGTTGACATGCTTCGCGCCCTCCTCGGCGTGTGCGCGGAGCGAGGTGTCCGCGCAACGAAAGGATAGCAGCCCGAATCAGCCCGGATATTTTTTCAAGATCAGCTCGCACACGCTGTTGGCTGACAGCGCAGCGGTCGAAATGGCCGAGTGCCGTTCTCCGTAGGGGCCGTATAACACCGGATCGCTGCACTGGAAGAGACCGATCACCTGTGGACCGCGCGCGGCACAGGCCAGATGCATGACACCGCAATCTGCAGTGACGAACAATCGGGTTGCGGCAAGCAGTGCGGCGACGCGGCGAGGTGAATCCGAGTAGTAGCCGGGAATTCCGGCGGCGACACCGGATTGACCATGCGCCGGAAGGATTTCGACGAAGCGCCGGCCTGGATAGCGCTGGCGCAGGCCGGCCAACAACTGTTTCCACCAGGCATCGGGATAGCGTTTCGCGCCGGTAGCATGGGTAAAGACTGCGATCGTTTCGGTGCTGGCGTGATGCCCATCAAGATGAAGCAGTTCGGCCAGGCGATTTCGACCCCAGGCGCGCTCGTCATGGCTGAGCCTGAGATCCAGCATTGGAACGTTCGATGTCGCAGAACAGGAAAAATCACCCATGGCCCAACGCAGCAGCGCGACCGGCAACTGCCCCATGTGCTGGGGCAACGGCGGCGCCGGCATCGCCAGGGACAGACGGCTCGACGATTTGACGCCGCAGAATCCGATGCGATGCAGCGATCGGCACCGCCCCACCAGATAACGACTCGATTGCGACTGCAGATCCGGATCGATGGTGAGATCGTAGTGCTCATGGAAAACCCTGCGCACGACAGCGAGAGTTTTCCAGAGTTGGCGAAACCCATGTCGCGGAAGGTGGTAAACCGTGCCGACATTGGGGAAGCGCCCAAACAGCGCAGCGCCCTGATCACCACCGACGATCAGATCCACCTGAGCGCCGGGATACGCTGCCTGCAATTCGGCAAGCAGCGGCGTCAGCATGAGCAGATTGCCAAGCCGATGGTTGGGCCGACAAATCAGGATTCGATAGATGCCCGTGTGCGGAATGCTGCCGGAAAACTCCGCCCGCCGCCCATTGCCGCGCGAGACTCCCTGCATGACGAAGCTGACGATGCGACGGCGCCACGCCTGGATATCGAATCCCACGCCAGCGCTTCGCGACCGACCGCTCACAGCGGGAATCCTCGCCGTGATCCGCAACATCAACATCAATGCTCGTTGGCGGCTTTGTCTTCGGCAGCTTCCCTGGCCTGATCGTCGGGCGTTTCGAGCTCGGTCGCGATGATCTCGCCACTGATTGCATCGATCTGAACTTCACGAATATCGTTGGAGCCATGCGGGCGCAGATCAATCGACCAGATCCGATGACCATGCTCGGTTTCAAGCTCGGCGCTTTCAAATGCGCTGTCCGGATAGCGCTTGTGGGCGATGGTTCGCGCCTGCTGTTCGGTAACTTTCTCGTTGCCGGCAGGGTTCTCTGCCGCGAAAGCCGAATCGACAACCGGTTGCCTCGCAACAATCAGCAAGGCAACCGAAACGACGAAGGCGAGAGCGTTATTTTTCATGGCTGGGACTCCTGACAGGAGCGCGCAGCCTGCGACCAAAGTCGTTAAGTTCGCCTCAATCAAACCTTATGGATTACCCGTGGCCGTGCAATGGGCGGCAACGCCGAATCGGCCCTGGCAAACACGCACTTGCCAATCGGCGCGTAAATTCGCGACTCGGAAACAGACAGATGATGCCGAGCCCGGCACCGACCATCACGCAGACTGGCCAGCGCATTGACGAAACCGGTGATCACCGAGCGCGAGACAAAGCGCATCAGTACGGCAAGCTTCGGGCGACCGGCGATGATCTGCAACGCGCCGGTCAGAAACGTCGGCGCGAACAGGTATTGCAGGCCGTGATCCTTGACCAGGGTGACCATGACCAGGGCCGTCGCGCCGGTCGCCGCCGAGATCATGCCCTGTCGACCACCGGCGAACGAGATCACCACGGCAATGCAGAACGAGGCATACAGGCCGACCTTCGGATCGACCCCGGCGATGATCGAGAACGCGATGGCCTAGGGAATCAGGGCCAGGGCCACGACCAGCCCGGCCAGCACATCGGCACGCGGATTGGACAGCCAATGCGCGCGGATGGAATTCAACAAGACGATTTCCAGCTCGCGGGCGGCGAGGTTTGAGATTGAGGGAGTGAGGCGGCGCATCGGGCCAGGCGCCAGGATGACCGAAGCCATCGCCGGCGGAGCGGCCAGATCATGCAGATCGCAGCGCGCGGGGCGAGCATTCCAGGCGACTCAGACCTCGATTACCTGTCGCGTGCGCTGCGGATGATCCCTGAAGGCTTTCGATTGCGTATGTGGATGCAACGGAGGCAACCGCCTCTTTTCATAGGACCTCCCCATGATTCGCAAGATTCTCACTTGTGCCCTGCTCGTCGCCGCAGGCCCCGCCCTGGCCGTCGATGGTCTGCTTGATTCGAGCTTCGGCATCTTTTCGTCCGGGCGCAACGTTGCAGCGCCTGATCAGGGCGGCACCAATTCCGACAAGCTCGCCGATGTGCTGGTCGGCGCAGATGGTGCGGTGTTTCTCGTCGGTACGACTGAGGGTAGCGGGGGCACGAGCCGCTATTCGATCACGAAGATGACGGCGAACGGAATCCTCGACAATTCGTTCGGAACGAACGGCACCGTACTTTCAGGCTTGACCAGCGTTGTTGCCAACCGCGCGCGCCTCGATAGTGCGGGGAATATCCTGATTGCAGGTTCGCGTGGCTTCAGCGGAATGGATCGCGATTTCAGCCTATGCCGATACAACCAGCTCGGCCAGCCGGTTAACTTCAGTGCACTGACGAGCCATTGTCTGACCGTAGCCTTCGACGTCTCCGGCGGTAACCTTACTGACGTCGCCAATGACGTAATCGTCGAGCCCAGCGGAAAAATCGTCCTTGCCGGTATCGCCGGCTTCTCCGCAACTCGCGATCTCGCGGCTGTTGCTCGTCTGATGCCGGATGGCACGCTCGATACCACGTTCAATACCGATGGCAAGAACACGGAGCAGGCCACGATTGGCAAGCTCAATCATTTCAATGCCATTGCTGTCCAGCCCGACGGCAAGTACATCGCCGTCGGCGAGACGGGCGACCCGACCTTGCCGGATGGCACGGCTGCCCTGTTTTCGCGCTTGACCACCAGCGGCAATTTTGATCCGAGCTACAACAGCGGCGCTGGCTACTCGACCTACTCGATCAATATTGGCGATCCGTTCTTCCGCAATGAATCGGCCACCCGAATCACGATCCTTGGCAACGGCAAGATCCTGATGGGCGGAACATCCCAGTATGGCTCCAGCAGCAACAAATTGCTCGCCTTCGTCTACCGGATCAACCCGTCCACCCAGACGAACGTCGATCCGTCGTTCGGCACCGCGGGCGTCGCCAAGCTGGGCGGCGGATTCGCTTACGAACTCGGCGACATGCTCGTGCAAAGCGACGGCAAGATCGTCCTCATCGGCACCGACAGCCCTACCTCCGGCAGCGCGCGCGACATGCATATCATTCGCCTGCTTTCGAATGGTTCAACCGACAACGACGACTTCGGCACCATTGCCCGCACCACGATCGATTTTGTCCTGCCCGGAGAGCTTGATTTCGGCATCAGTGGCGCCTTGCAGAATGGGCGCATCATCGTTGCAGGGCATTCGTTGCGCGCCGCGCCGCAAAACTACGACCTGACCGTCGCCGGCCTCAGCAATGATCTGATTTTCGCCGACAACTTCGACGGCCAGTAGGTTTCGCCCTGGATCGGCGACACACGGCGCGGTTACAGCGCGGGTGTCGCCGATTCCATTCATTTCTCGATCGATTGAGGCAACGCTGATCAAGCCGTCATTCCAGCGCACGCCGGGATGATGAGCAGAGACTTGTTCGGCGTTGCCTTAACGCGCTCTCTGGCTCAGCACTGAGCTCCCCTTCAGGAAGGGCAATTGTCGTCCGCGCCAGACATCTGCAAAAAATCCCCGACCCATCGATCTGTGGACTATGATCCGCTCGATGGCCGACCTGTCACCCGAGATCACGTTCGCACTTTCCAATGCCGTCGAGCCGGCCGGTCGAGAACGCCTGTTCGCTCTCGTCTATGAGGACATGGCGCGCATCGCACGGGCGCAGCTCGCGCGCAACCAGCGCGGCAACACCCTCGATACGCGTGCCCTGATCAGCGAGGCCTATCTCAAGCTCGAACGCGCTGGCTTCGACTATGCCAATCGCACCCACTTCTACGCGACCGTGGCCTGCGCGATGCGTCAGGTCGTCATCGACTATGCGCGCTCACGCTTGGCCGAGCGTCGCGGCGGCGGCGCGGCCTTTGTCGATCTCGACGAATTGGCCAATCATCCGATCTCGGTTGATGCCCAGGCCGAGCAACTGATCGCCATCGACAGCGCACTGGAAAAACTCGCGGCGCTCGATCCTCGCCTGGTGAAAGTGGTCGAATTGCGATTTTTCGCCGGGCTGGAAGTGAGCGAGATCGCCGACCTGCTCGGCGTGTCGGAGCCCACGATCAAGCGCGACACGCGCGCGGCCAAGGCTTTCCTGCAGCGCGAACTCGCCCGTCCGGTGGCCTGAACAGGCGGTTTTCATGCGTTCGTTCTTTCGATGATCTCCGCTGGCATCCCATTGCGTATGTGAAGGGGATGCCAGTCCGGCATTATTTGAAGGAGAGATCGCAATGAACACCTATCTGTTGCCTCTGGCCCTGTTGGCATCCCTGGCTCTATCCAGCACGACCATGGCCGCGTCAACCTCAGACCTGCAGGGCACAAACGCGTTTGCGCATGGCACCGGCCTGCACGCGAATGGCCGCGCCTTCAATGGCACAAAATTCAATGGCAAGACCTTCAACGGCTTCGGGTTTAATGGCATCAAGTGGAACGACATCAAGTGGAACGGCGCCCGGATGAACGGCATCCGGTTTAACGGTTTGACCTTGAATGGCAAGCTGTTCAATGGCTGGTCACTCAATGGCGCGAGCTTGCAGGGTCAGCGCTTCGTCAGCTTTTTCGACGACAGCGACAACAGGATGACTGACACCAACTGGTCCTCGATTGCGCTGGAGAATGTCCACGTTCGCCTGCCGCTGGCACGCTGATGATCATGGCCCGCCTCCGCGTTGCTGCGCTGTTGGCGCTCCTGCTTCCCCTTGGCACTCCAGCGCTTGCGCTCGACGCGGGCCTGCAGGTGGACGGCACGGCTTTCGTGCTGAACACGGATGACGGGCGTTCATTGCACGGCGCCGACCTGATCGGTGCCGAGCTTGATCTGGGCGATGGCAGCACGCTGCGGATTGAAGGCGTTCGCCAGGATCCGACGGATCCGAGCGGCGATATCCTCTTGCACCGGCTGAGTGTGCGCATGGGCGACGGTGCGTGGGAAAACCCCTGCGAGGCCGCACGCGATGGCACCCGTGAAGCGTTCCCGCTGGCCGGCAGTTGGGATAGTGAGGGCCGGTTCCATGCGGGCGGGCGAAAATTTGCCATCAGCTGCACCAGTGGCGCGCAGGCCAAGTGCGTGCGTTTCGGCTACAAGCCATGGAAGGCTGCGGCCGACGGAACGGCGCTTGCGCCGCTCTATGAATCCTGCGTGCACATGGTCCGCGCCGACTATTGCGGAGATGGCAAGCCGACGACGCGCGAAGGTACGATGATCGACATCTTTGACCGCCACGGCATACAGGCTTCCGAGGCCGGTGCGGATTTCCCGTTTGAGGCCGGCTGGTCGCCGACCGGCGCGGTGTGCGTCGCGCACACGCGAATTGCGGAGAACATCAATCTCGGGAAACTTGCCCTCAGCTGCCCGCGATTGAAGGATGCACTGGGTACCGATTGCAATGAAATCAGGGCCGGCGCACTCGGTGCCCTCGTCTTCAATCGCTCGCGCTAAGCTTGGCCATTCACGACTGCAGCAAGCCAAGGGGATTTGGATGGATGCCGAGAAATGGCAACGTGCCCGTCAACTGTTCGATGAGCTGGCTGACTTGCCTCCGGAGGAATGGCCCAGGGCAATGCAGGATCGCGGTATCGACGATCCGGAGTTGCGCGAGGAACTGCTCGCCCTGCTGCAGGCCGACCGCGAAGATGTCATCCGCACCGTGGTCGAGGACCAGGCACCCCATGTCCTCGCGGAGTTGTCCGACGACGACAACGAGGGCGAACAGCAAAAGCTCACCGGCCTGAACGTCGGGCCGTTCCGTCTGATCGAGGAAATCGGCAAAGGCGGCATGGGCACGGTCTGGCTGGCCTCGCGCGTCGATGGCGAATTCGAGCAGAAGGTGGCGGTCAAACTGATCCGCTCGGGCTGGGATGCTGCCGAGATGCTCGGACGTTTCCGCGCCGAGCGCCAGATCCTCGCCCACCTCAATCATCCGAACATTGCGCATCTGATCGATGGCGGCGTCACGGCCGATGGAAGGCCATGGCTGGCACTCGAATACGTCGACGGAAGTGATCTGCGCAGTTATTGCGACGAGCGGCAACTCGATCTTGCTGCTCGTCTGAAGTTGTTCCTCACGGTCTGTGCCGCTGTCAGCCACGCGCACGCGCATCTGGTCGTGCATCGTGACCTGAAGCCATCCAACCTGCTGGTCACGCGCGATGGCGAGATCAAGTTGCTCGATTTCGGCATCGCCAAACTGATCGACAGCGACGCCAGTCACGCGAGTCTGCAGCGCGTCTTCACGCCTGAATATGCCGCGCCGGAACAGGTCCGCGGCGAGGTCATGACGACGGCGGTTGATGTCTATGCGCTGGGCTTGCTTCTCTACGAACTGCTGACCGGGAAGCGACCGTACAAGGTCAAGAACTCGACACCTGCCGCCTACGAGCGCGCTATCCTCGATCAGGAACCGACCCGTCCTAGCTTGGCGTTTACCGGGCTCGACGACGAAGAAGACCTCGTTGCACGCGCCGCGCAGCGCGAAATGTCCCCGCAACGTCTGCGTCGCGAACTGCGAGGGGATCTCGATGCGATCGTGCTCAGGGCGTTGCGCAAGCAGCCCGAACAACGCTACGCCAGCGTCGGCGATTTCGCCGCCGACATCGAAAACCATCTGCACAAGCGACCCGTTATCGCGCGGCGTGGCGGCTGGCGCTATCGATCCTCGCGATTCCTGCGCCGGCATGCGATCGCGGTCGTGTCGGTCACGCTCGCCGCAATCGCCCTCATTGGCGGCCTGGTCGTTACCTTGCATCAACGCAATCTGGCCCGCATCGAGGCTGACAAGTCCGAGCGCGTGCTCGACTTCATGGTCGACAATTTCAGGTTGGCCAATCCCGCCGCAAGTGATGGAGCAAAGATCACTGCTCGCGAACTGCTGGATCGAGGCGCCCAGCGCATTTCCGGCGAGCTCGAACAGGTCCCCGAAGCCCACGCGCAGTTGCTGGAGACGATGGGCCAAGCTTACGCAGGCATCGGAGACGCTACGGAATCGCTCAAGCTCTACGAATCCGCATTGAAACTGCGTGAGGGCCTGGACGATCCGGTCTCCATGGCAAACGCATTGTTGCTGAAATCCAGTGCTCTCAAGAATCTGACGCGAAACACGGAGTCAGCCGCTGTTGCCAAACAGGCGCGTGACCTGCTGCCAGAGTTCCCGACCAACGATAAGGGGCGCGCGGTCGAAGCACGGATACTCGGCATGGGCGCCATGCATCTGTTCCTGGCAAAAAACTACGTGGAGGCAAAAGCCGACTGGACACGCATGTACGAGATACAACGTGATCTGTATGGCCCGCACGATGAGCGCACATTCGACACAACGATGCTGATCAGCCGCGTCTTGGGTTCGCAAGGAGACGCCGACGGCTCTATCGCGAAAATCAGGGAAGTCATCGAACAGCTCAAGCGCGTCCAACCACCGAGAAAATCCCAATTGCTCGAAGCGTACAACGCCTTGGGCTCGGCTGAAACCAAGCGTGAGCGCTACGATCTGGCCGAATTGGCCGATCGCGAATCCGCGCGATTGTGCCTGGAGGTCTATGGCCCGGATCACTGGTACGTCGCGATTGCGCTGAACAACCTGGGTCGCGACCTGGTTAGTCTGAATCGCCACGCCGACGCGATCGACCCTCTGACCGAATCGGTCCGCATTGCGCGCAAGGTACTCCCGCCCACCCATGGTCTGCTCGCCGCGTCTCTGAAGAACCTTGCTTCGGCCGAGTTTGGAACGGGCAATTATGCCGAAGCAAAGCGAGATTACGAGGCGGCGCTCGAAATCCATCGACAGAAACCGGATACGCGGGGAGTCGCGCCCGCCGAAATCATCGAACGCATCAAGGCCTGCGATACAGCGCTCGCCTCGGCAGGAAAAGCGAAGCCGGCCTAGCAAATGAACAGATACGCGCCTCGCCCGACCGCATCACCGTAGGAGCGACATTCAGACGCAAGCCTTTGTCGTGGCATCCACAAAAAGCCTCGCCCCTGAAGAGGGCTCCTAAAAAGAGCACGCGATTGGCGGCGCCAATTCGAGGCCCTCACATGCAAACCACGCCAACCCACTCGCCTGGGTGACCCAGAGCTTCACCGTAGGAGCGCCTTCAGGCGCGAGGTTTTCTTCGAAGTTTGGGGAACAAGCCTCGCGCCTGAAGGCGCTCCTACAATTTTATGCGCCGTTCGCGCAGCAACTGCTGTTGCACTTCGCTGAAAGCCCGGTAGCGCTGCTGCCAGTCCGAGGGTTGCGTCACGCGGGTGATTTCGACGGCGGTGACCTTGTATTCGGGGCAGTTGGTCGCCCAGTCCGAATTCTCGGTGGTGATCACGTTGGCGCCGGAGAAGGGGAAATGAAACGTGGTGTAGACGACGCCGGGCTGCATGCGCTCGCTGATTTGCGCGCGCAGGACTGTTTCGCCTGCACGGCTGGCAATGCCGACCCAGTCACCATCGACAATGCCACGCTGTTCGGCATCGTGCGGATGGATTTCGAGACGATCCTCAGCGTGCCAGACCGTATTCGGCGTCCGCCGCGTCTGTGCGCCAACGTTGTACTGGCTGAGGATCCGGCCGGTGGTAAGGATCAGCGGAAACTTCGCGTTGACCTTCTCCGTCGTCGGCACGTATTCGGTACGCATGAAGCGCCCCTTGCCGCGCACGAATTCATCGACATGCATGGTCGGCGTGCCTTCGGGTGCCTCGGCGTTGCACGGCCACTGGATACTGCCGAGCTCATCGACGCGCGCGTAACTGACGCCGGCAAAGGTCGGCGTCAGTCGCGCAATCTCGTCCATGATTTCGGACGGATGCGTGTAGTGCATCGGGTAGCCGAGCGCATTGGAAATCAACTGGGTGATTTCCCAGTCGGCATATCCGGATGCGGGTTTCATCACGCGGCGCACGCGCGAGATGCGTCGCTCGGCATTGGTGAACGTGCCATCCTTTTCGAGGAAGGTCGAACCGGGCAGAAACACATGCGCGAACTTGGCCGTCTCGTTGAGGAACAGGTCCTGCACGACAATGCATTCCATCGCCGACAGCGCGGCGGTGACATGCTGGGTATTCGGATCTGACTGGGCGATATCCTCGCCTTCGACGTAGAGTCCCTTGAACTCGCCATCGAGCGCAGCCTCGAACATGTTCGGAATGCGCAGGCCCGGTTCGGCCAGAAGGGTCACGCCCCAGTCGTGCTCGAAGGTTCTGCGCACGCTTGAATCCGAAACATGCCGATAGCCCGGCAGCTCATGCGGGAACGAGCCCATGTCGCACGAACCCTGCACGTTGTTTTGCCCGCGCAGCGGATTCACACCGACGCCACGACGGCCGATATTGCCGGTCACCATGGCGAGGTTGGCAATCGCCATGACCGCAGTCGACCCTTGAGAATGCTCGGTCACGCCGAGGCCGTAGTAGATCGCCGCGTTGCCGCCGGTCGCGAACAGACGCGCCGCCGCACGCATCTGCGCCGCGGGCACGCCGGTTTCGGTTTCGGTCGCCTCGGGCGAATTGCGCTCTTCACCGATGAAAACCTTCCATTGCGCATAGGCGCCCGCTTCGCAACGCAGCGCGACAAAGGCGTCGTCCGCGAGTCCTTCCGTGACGATGACATGCGCCAATGCATTGAGCAGGGCGACATTGGTGCCGGGCCGGAGCTTGAGCAGATGGTCGGCATGCACATGTGGCGAGCGTACGAGATCGATGCTGCGTGGATCGGCGATGATCAGCCTGGCGCCTTCGCGCAGGCGACGTTTCATCTGCGAGGCAAAAACTGGATGCGCATCCGTCGGGTTGGCGCCGATGACGAACATCACATCGCATTCCATCACCGAATCAAAATCCTGGGTGCCGGCCGATTCGCCCAGGGTGGCTTTCAAGCCATAGCCGGTCGGCGAATGACAGACGCGCGCACAGGTATCGACATTGTTGTTGCCGAACGCGGCGCGCACGAGTTTCTGCACAAGCCAGGTTTCCTCGTTGGTGCAGCGTGAGGAGGTGATGCCGCCAACGGCATCGCGACCATGTTCGGCCTGGATGCGACGAAACTCCCTGGCCGTGTGGGCAATGGCTTCCTCCCACGTGACCACGGTCCACGGATCACTGATCTGCTTGCGGATCATCGGCGTGGTGATGCGATCAGCGTGGGTCGCATAACCGATGGCAAATCGTCCCTTGACGCAGGAGTGGCCATGATTGGCCTTGCCGTCGATGTGCGGAACCATGCGCACGATCTCCTCGCCGCGCATTTCCGCGCGGAACGAACAGCCCACGCCGCAGTAAGCGCAAGTCGTGACCACGCTTCGCTCAGGCAAGCCTTTCTCGATCACCGACTTTTCCAGCAGGGCGGTGGTCGGACAGGCCTGCACGCAGGCGCCGCAGGACACGCATTCCGATTCAAGGAAGGATTCGTCCTGGCTGGCGACGACACGCGAATCGAAACCGCGCCCTTCAATGGTCAGCGCGAATGTACCCTGCACATCATCGCAAGCACGCACGCAGCGCGAGCAGACTATGCATTGCGAGGGATCGAAGCGGAAATATGGATTCGATGCGTCGATGGGCGAGCGCTGGCCTTTCGACGCCGCGTGAGGAGTGTGGCCGGGAGCGGTCGCTTCCTGATCGTTGCGAAGCCCGGTGCTTGTACGGAAATGGTTTGCCCCGTCGAATCCGTAGCGATTGACTTCGAGGCCGACCACGGTGGCCATCTCCTGCAATTCGCAGCGAGCGCCCGGCACGCAGCCGACGCAATCGAGCGGATGGTCCGACACATAGAGCTCCATCACGCCGCGACGGATTTCGGCAAGCCTGGCGTTTTGCGTGGTCACCCGCATACCTTCGGCCACCGGAGTCGTGCACGAGGCGGGATAGCCTTTCATGCCTTCGATCTGGACCAGGCAGAGACGGCAGGAGCCGAACGCATCGAGCGTGTCGGTTGCGCACAGGCGCGGAACGTCGACGCGATTCGTTGCCGCTGCGCGCATCACCGAGGTGCCGGCAGGAACCTTGACCTGCATGCCATCGATTTCCAGATGCACGAGCTTGAGCGCATCCAGAGAATGGATCGCCGGAGTGCCATAGTCGATGTCGTCAATTGATCGCATGATTCTGCCTCTTTGAACACTTGTGGGCATGATTCCGGAAAGCATCGCGACTGAAGTCGCTCCGACGACAATCGACCTTGCGCGGCAATGCATCGCGACTGAAGTCGCTCCCACGGGCCCACGGTGGGAGCGACTTCAGTCGCGATGCTCTGGCAACCTTGCCGATCACTCTACTCATGGCTGCAGAACGAAATCCTCGGGAAAATGCTTCAACGCGCTGAGCACCGGCAACGGCGTCAAACCGCCGAGCGCGCACAGGGAGCCGTGCAGCATCGTGTCGCAAAGGCTGCGCAGCAAGACCATGTTGGCCTGCGAATCGGTGCCGCCACGAATGTGATCGATGACCTCCACACCACGAGTAGAGCCGATCCGGCACGGCGTGCATTTTCCGCAGGATTCGATCGCGCAGAATTCCATCGCAAAACGGGCCTGCTCGGCCATGTCGACCGTGTCATCGAACACGACGATGCCGCCATGACCGAGCATCGCGTCGATTGCAGCAAAGGCCTCGTAATCGATCGGAGTATCGAATTGGGATTCCGGCAGATAGGCCCCGAGCGGGCCGCCAACCTGCACGGCGCGGATCGGCCGGCCGCTGGCGGATCCACCCCCGAATCCATGCAGCAGTTCACGCAAGGTCATGCCAAAGGCCAACTCAACCAGGCCTCCGCGCCTGATGTTGCCGGCCAGCTGGATTGGCAGCGTACCGCGCGAGCGACCCATGCCCATGTCGCGATACCATTCGGCGCCGTGGATCAGGACATCCGGCACCGAGGCCAGGGTGATGACATTGTTGATGACCGTCGGCTTCTCGAACAAACCCTTGACTGCCGGCAGCGGCGGCTTGAAACGCACCTGGCCGCGACGACCTTCAAGGCTTTCCAGCAGCGAGGTTTCTTCGCCGCAGATATAGGCACCCGCACCCATTCGCAGTTCGACATCGAATGCCCGTCCCGATCCCTGCACGTTGGTGCCGAGCCAGCTTGCCGATCGGGCCCGATCGATCGCTTCAGCCAACACACGCTGCGCCAGCGGATATTCACTGCGCAGGTAGATGTAACCTTTGTCGGCACCCACGGCGATTCCGGCAATCAGCATGCCTTCGATCAGGCGATAGGGATCACCTTCGATGACCATGCGATCGGAGAACGTGCCCGAATCGCCTTCGTCCGCATTGCACACAATGTACTTCTGCGCAACCATCTGGTCGAGCACCGTCTTCCATTTGATGCCGCACGGAAACGCCGCGCCACCGCGCCCGCGCAATCCGGAGTCGGTGACGATCTGCACGATCTCCTGCGCACTCATGGACAGCGCACATTGCACGCCTTGCCATCCGCCGTGCACGCGATAGTCGTCAAGATCGAGCGGATCGGTGATGCCATTGCGGGCAAAGCAGACACGTTGCTGGCGCTGCAACCAGTCGACCTGGTCGACCGGGCCGAGCGCGAGCGGATGACTGCAAGCGTGGGGAAATCCGGCCTCGAACAGGCCGCCCACGTCGGCTGGAGCGATCGGGCCGAACCCGAGGCGTCCGTTTGCCGTCTCGACCTCGACCAGCGGTTCCAGCCAATACAGACCGCGGGAGCCATTGCGCACAACGACCACGTCAACGCCTCGACTTGACGCTTCGCTCTCGACCTTCTCGGCCACTGCATCGGCACCGCAGGCGATGGCGCTGGTGTCGCGCGGCACAAAAACACGAATGCTCATGGCCGCTCTCCACAGCCATCGATCAGGCGATCAATGGCTTCGACGGAGAGTCGGCCATGCACCTGGTCATCGAGCATCGCCGAGGGTGCGCACGCACAGTTGCCGAGGCAATAGACCGGCTCGAGGGTGAACAGTCCATCTGTCGTGGTCTCGTTGAAGCCGATACCGAGCCGCGAGCGGACGTGCGCCTCGATCGCCCGTGCGCCGATCGCCTGGCAGGCCTCGGCGCGACACAACTTGAGCACATGCCGACCCGGCACCACGCTGCGAAAGTGATGGTAGAAGCTGATCACACCATGGACTTCGGCACGACTGAGATTGAGTGCCCCGGCAAGCATTGGCACCGAGGCCGGCGGCACAAAACCGAGCGCATCCTGGATGCCATGCAGGATCGGCAAAAGATTGTCCGGCCGCGCCGCAAAACCTCCGATCACCTTTCCGATCGAAGCCAGCATGGCCGGATCGACATCAGATCCGGCATTCGATGCACTTTGACTGGCCACGCGCTTGGTCATGAAATCCCCGCCGGCTGCCGATTGGCCGCCAAATTGACATTGCCCCGGTTGCCGAGCGTGACCGGGCCAGCCGTGTTCGCTTACTTCGCCGCTGGCGCGCCTGGTTTTCCATGACTCGTCAGCACGACCAGATCATAGTTCTTCTCTGCCGTTTCGCCTGGCTTCGACGGGAACGCAAGACTCAGCGGCTCACCGAGGACGGTGGTGACCGAATGGGCGGCGCGTTCGACCCACTTGCCGTCGGCCTTGTCGAAGAAACCCAGGTCGATCTTGAGCGACTCCTTGTCGCCGACCGTGCCATCAACCGGACTTGCGGTAACGAGGATGCGAAATGCGTCCGCGGGTTTCTTCGCGTCATCCACGCTGACCTCCGCCTGCGCGCCAGCTTCGACCACGATCGCCGGCTTGCCGATCAGCTCGCCATTGCGCGAGATGACCAGATCAAGCCGGTACAAGGCGGCCGACTTTTCGGCGGCCTGGGCGAAACCGGAAAGCGACAGCAGCAGCACGCCAGCCGTCAGGAAGCTTCGAATATTCATCAGGGGACACTCTCGTTTGTGAAGGGTTGATTGATCGATCCCATCGGGCAAGCACAATCGCTGGCTCGCGGATGATGGCGGATTCCGCAGCTAGCCGCCTGTCTGACTTTACCGGTTGAGGCGAGAATTTGGCTGGGCGAGGCCAGACTTTCGCCGGTTTGCAGGCCCATAGTGGTGCTATGGGTCAAAAACCGGCGGAAATATGGACCGTTCAGACGGATTCGCAGCCCTGCCGAGAAAAGTCCGACAGGCTGCTAGAGACCCGCTCGGTGCCGACTCGTTCCCGGTGCCGGTCGTCGCTGCGCGAATACCAAAGCCATCGGGCTAACCGCCTGGCGACCTGCTCGGCGGCGTCCAGCGTGCCAGGGCTTCGCGTGTGCGCTTGCGCCCCCATTCAATCACGCTTTCCGCGCGGTGGAAATCATAAAAGGTGCAGACATTGCGCGGAATCGTGATCAGAAGATCGGGTGGCTGAGCGGCAAGCTTGAGCCGCGTGATGGTTTCCTGAACGGTGTCGAGGGTCCGCGAAAACAACTCCAGAATGCTCGGCTCGGGTATTTCCTCGCCCGGTTTCTCGCTGTTCCACCAAGAGCTGAGAGCGCGACCAATCGCGTTGCCGGATCTGGCTTCAGGATCGCTTTCGGCGTCTGTTTCGGCCAGGCCGCCGTGTACATCGTCACCCGATCCAGCCGGCCCCGCGTGGATCCCATCCAGCGGTTCCTGTGCTCCGTTCACGTCGACGGCGATCGTTGCCGCCGTGAAATCGCGCAACGTCGGCGAAACCGGCAGCGGATTGAGCAGGCCGCCATCGACGAGCAGACGCCCCTGATAGCGATGCGGCCGGAAAATCGTCGGGATCGCAATCGATGCACGGATTGCGTCGAACAACGAGCCCCGGGAAAACCAGACTTCGCGATGCGCATCGAGATCGACCGCAACCGCGGTGTAGCTGATTGGAAGATCCTCGATATCGATATCGCCAACCTGCTCGCGCACGGCATTGATGATGCGATTTCCCTTGATGAAGCCACCGCCGCTGATCGTGATGTCGAGCAGCTTGAGGACATCGAAACGCTCCATCGGCAAAACCCAGTCGCGATAGGTATCGAGCTTTCCAGCCGCGTAGACGCCACCGACCAGGGCACCCATCGAGCTGCCGGCAATGGAACGGATATCAAAGCCCTGCGCGATCAGTTCCTCGATCACGCCGATATGCGCGTAGCCGCGCGCGCCACCCGAACCGAGCACGAGCGAAATCGGGATTTTCGGCTTGGATTCGCCACCGGAGAAGGGAGTGGATTCAGTGGTCATGGGGTTGCGCCCTGGTAGCTGCCGATCGCAAGCTGCAGCAGGATGCGCATCTCCTCGCGCAACGAAACCGGCGAGACGACTTCGGCATCCGGACCGTACTTGAGCACATCCATCAGCAGTTCGCGGGAGTTGCTGTAGGGCACCTTCAACTCATAGCGACCGTCGGGCAGCCAATGGCCTTCCTGTTGCGAATGCCAGTGCTCATCGGCAACCCAGCGCGCCGCATGCTCGGAAAAACGGATCACGGCGGTGGCCTTCGGCGCGCCCGAAAAGATGCCGTAGCTCGAGGCCAGATGTGCGTTGAGTTCTTCAAGATCGCAATCCAGCGATTCATGCTCGCCGACCTTGGGATTGCGCATGCGATCCAGTGCGAAACTGCGCAGCGCCTCGCGGCCATGATCCCAGGCATCGAGATACCAGTTGTCGCGATAGTGGGCCAGGCGTTGTGGCGAGACATCGCGCGTGGTCGGCGCGTTGGTCGTGCGCGCTCGGTATTCAAAGGTCAATCGTTTGCGACTGAGCAGGGCACTCGACACACTGCGGAACACAACCTGATCAAGCTTGCGCGCACCGCTGGCGATGACTCGAATGCGCTCGACCGGCAACGCGCGTCCGCTGGCATGATCCGAAAGCAGGGTTTCGATGCGTGCACGGAACGGTGCCAGCGCACCGGCGAGAACGCCGGGATCGGAGCGATCGAGCAGTTCATTGAGGGCGAGCAAGGCGGCGAGCTCCTCGCTCGACAGCCACAGGCCGGGCAATTCGAAGCGATCCGCCTCATCGTTGGCATAGTGGATCGTTCCATTTTCGGAATCACTCTCGATCGGTGCGCCCAGCGCATCGCGCAGGAAGGCGATGTCGCGATACATCGTTGCCCGCGAACACTGCAACTCTTCCTGCACGCGCTTGAGCGTGACCGGATAACGTGCGGACTTGAGCATCCGGTGGAGAAGCAGGGTGCGTTCGTAGCGATCCATGACACGGAATGCCGACTGGCCAGACGGATGGCGAGTTTCGCATATGTGGGTTTGCGCCGCGTGCCGGCAATGGGCAATGGGCAATGGGCAGAATGTCCGCATCGACGCTCCATCGTAGGAGCCGGCTTCAGCCGCGATGCTTTTCGCCCATCCCGCCATGAGCACCGGGCATGAATGCCTCTCCCATAACGAGCGGCGATTGAGGCCTCGATCACCTTCAGAAGCTCCCAGGTGACTCTCCGCCGGGAGTCCGGTTGGCGTGCGGATTCGAGGCGAAACAACGATTTGCGCCGACCGGATTGCTGGGATTTGCGGGCATCGCCCCTGCCCGCGGATTTAACCATTACCATCAGCGGTTCCTGAACAACGCACCGTCGGGTCATGGCCCACGCCTCACTCGCCCTGAACAAGCCAACCGCAGACGAGGTCAAGACAACCACGTGCTACATGTGTGCGTGTCGCTGTGGCATCCGCGTGCACCTGAAGGATGGCCGCGTGCGCTATATCGACGGCAATCCTAAGCATCCGGTCAATCGCGGCGTGATTTGTGCCAAGGGTTCGTCCGGGATCAAGCAGCACTATTCGCCAGCGCGCCTGTCGAAGCCGCTGTTGCGCATCGGCGAGCGCGGCGCCGGCGAGTTCCGTGAAATCGAATGGGACGAGGCACTCGAACTCGCGGCCAAGTGGCTGGGCGACGTCCGCCAGCGCAACCCCGATGAGCTGGCGTTCTTTACCGGTCGCGATCAGTCGCAGGCGCTGACCGGCTGGTGGGCGCAGCAGTTCGGCACGATCAATTACGCCGCGCATGGCGGTTTCTGTTCGGTCAACATGGCCGCGGCCGGCATGTACACGTTCGGCGGCAGTTTCTGGGAGTTCGGCGAACCGGATTGGGATCTGACCAAATACCTGATGCTCTGGGGTGTCGCCGAGGATCACGATTCCAATCCGATCAAGCTCGGCCTTGGAAAATTGAAAGCGCGCGGCGCGAAGATCGTCGCGATCAATCCGGTGCGAACCGGCTATGGCGCGATTGCGGATGAATGGGTGCCGATCAATCCCGGCACCGATGGCCTGCTCGCCGGTGCCTTCATCCACGAATTGCTGCGCAACGACCGCATCGATCTTGACTATCTGGTGCGTTACACGAATGCCCATCATCTGGTGATTCGCGACCCGGGCGCGGCGGATGATGGGTTGATTGCGCGCGACGCGGAGGGGCATGCGCTGTGTGCGACTCGTCCCTTGAACCTGAAAGCCGAGGCACTGGATGACGCGCCGCCTCCGCAGCTTGCCCTTGGGGCCATTCGCCCAGCGAATGTTCGCTCCGGCATCCTGCCTGCGCAGTCCGGCCTGCGCCGGGATGACGGTGAGGGGTTTGTGCTATCTCGCGCAGATGCCATCGATATTTCACCGCTGGTGGTGGGTGAATATCGATTGGCGGATGGGCGCAAGGCGATTCCTTCATTCCAGTTGATCGCCCAGCGATTCCTTTCCGACGAATACGCGCCGGAAGCTGTCAGCGAACGCTGTGGCGTCGCGGTCGACACTATCCAGCGACTGGCGCGCGAGCTGGCGGAAACGGCATTCGATCAGGCGATCACGCTCGATCAAGCATGGACCGATACGCACGGGCGCGAGCACGCAACCATGGTCGGCCGGCCGGTCGCGATGCACGCGATGCGCGGCATCTCGGCGCATGCCAATGGTTTTCATACCTGTCGCACCTTGCACGTCCTGCAAATGTTGCTGGGCGCGATCGACACGCCGGGAAGTTTCCGCTACCAACCGCCGTATCCGAAACCGGCGCCACCACCGAATCGCCCGGGCAAATCACGCAAGGACGACGGCACGCTCGACGGCGGCCCGCTCGGCTACGTGCAGTCGCCCGCGGATCTGCTGGTCGATGCCGATGGCCAGCCGCGACGGCTCGACAAGGCTTATTCGTGGCAGCATCCGCTGGCCGCGCACGGCATCATGCAATCGGTGATCCGCAATGCCTGGGCCGGCGATCCGTATCGGATCGACACCTTGTTCATGTTCATGGCCAACATGGGCTGGAATTCGTCGATGAATACCAGCGAGACGCGGCAGATGCTCCGCGATCGCGACACGACAACCGGCGAATACCGAATCCCGCACATCATCTATTCGGATGCCTATCTGTCCGAGACGGTCGCGTTCGCCGATCTGGTGTTGCCCGATACGACTTACCTTGAGCGCCACGACTGCATCAGCATGCTCGACCGCCCGATCTCGGATGCCGATTGCGCCGCCGATGCGATCCGTCAGCCGGTCGTCAAGCCCGATCGCAACGTGCGACCGTTTCAGGATGTGCTGATTGACCTCGGCACACGAATCGGCTTGCCAGGTTTGCTCAACGAGGATGGCACAGCGAAATATCCCGGCGGTTTTGCCCAATACATGGTCGAACACGAGCGCGCGCCCGGAGTTGGCTTGCTCGCTGGCTGGCGCGGTGCGGACGGATCGAAATCCGGTTTCGGCGAGCCAAATCCGGAACAGCTCAAGCGCTATATCGACCACGGCTGCGTCTGGGAGGCGAGGGTTCCCGAAGCCGGGCGCTATTACAAGATGGCCAACCGCGATTATCTTTCGTGGGCCAAATCGCTCGGCTTTGTCAGCTCGACCGATGCCATCGTCATGCAGCTCTATTGCGAAACCCTGCAACGTTTTCGTCTGGCCGCACAGGGGCATGGCGCGCAACAGCCGCCGGAGAATGAGCGTGGGCGAGTCGAGCGCTATTTCGATCCGATTCCATTCTGGTACGAAGGAGTGGCGCAAGCATCCGCCGCAGACGATGTGCGGCGAGACGACTACCCGCTTTCCGCCATCACCCAGCGACCGATGTTCATGTATCACAGCTGGGGTTCGCAGAATGCCTGGCTGCGCCAGATCACGGCCCGCAATTATCTGTATCTGAATCCACAGACCGCCGCGGCGAACGGCGTCGGTGACGGTGACTGGATCTGGCTTGCGTCACCGCTCGCTCGCATTCGGGTGCAGGCGAAATTCCATTCGGCAACCGCACCCGGAACCCTGTGGACCTGGAATGCGATCGGCAAGCACAAGGGTGCCTGGAAACTCGATGCCGATGCACCGGAATATCAGGATGGATTCCTGCTCAATCATCTGATCAACGAGCTGTTGCCCGCGCATCGAAATTCACCCGGTTACGCCAATGCTGATCCGGTCACCGGCCAGGCCGCCTGGTTTGATCTGCGCGTGCGCATCGAGCGTGATCCATTGCCGCAACAAGATGGTCATCGCATCGAAATGAGCGACATGAGAGCCAGCCAATGACCTTGCCCCAATGGATGACGCTGGTGATCGTGGTCGGCGCGGTCGTCCTGTTCGCCAGTGAGAGAGTCCGCATCGATCTGGTTGCCCTGATCGTGCTGGTGTTGCTGGTGGTTTTGCAACTGGTCTCGCCGGCCCAGGCTCTCGCCGGCTTCAGCAATGAGGCGACGATCACGGTTGCCGCGATGTTCGCCTTGAGTCTTGGCATCGAGCGCTCCGGCGCACTGGAGCCACTGGGTCGGATGCTCTCGCGAATCCGCAAACCGTGGCTGCTGACTCTGGCCCTGATGCTGGCCATCGCGCCGATGGGCGCGTTCGTCAAAAACATCGCCCTGGTTGCAACTTTCCTGCCGCTGGCGCTTCGGGTCTGCGCCAATACCGGCACCTCCCCCGCCCGCGTACTGCTGCCGATGGCGTATGCCGCACAGATGGGCGGCGTCTGCACCCTGATCGGCACCTCATCGAACCTGCTCGCCGACAGCCTTGCCCAGCAACACGGCATCGCCGGTTTTGGCGTGTTCGAATTCACCCGTTTGGGCGCGCTGCTCGCGGTGGTCGGCATCACCTATCTGATGCTGGTGGGACGCTGGTTGTTGCCCAAGGAAATTTCGCCGACGATCACGGCCGAAACCGACATCGGCAAGTACGTCACCGAACTCAAGGTGACGGCTGATTCGCCTCTGGTCGGGCAGACCATTGCCGATGCCAAACTCGGTGACAAGTACAGCATCTACCCGCTCGAACTGCTGCGTGGCGATCGCCATCTGTGGTCTCCCCGTTCGCAAGTTCTGGAAGTCGACGACGTACTGCTGGTACGTGGTGATTGGGACAAGATTGAAAATTTCAGAAAGCGTGCTGTTTTGGAAATAGACCCCGAAAGTCGCTTCGGT
Organism: Lysobacterales bacterium; assembly: GCA_016721015.1. Classification (GTDB taxonomy): domain Bacteria; phylum Pseudomonadota; class Gammaproteobacteria; order Xanthomonadales; family Rhodanobacteraceae; genus Dokdonella. The sequence continues at coordinate 25,906 of JADKJL010000011.1, read as the reverse complement.
ACCGACAAGAGCAGCGCCCGCATCCTTGTCGAGGTCATGGTCAAACCGGCGACCGCCATTGAAGGCAGCTCACTGGATGAACTCGACTTCAATCGCAACCACGATGCCATCGCCCTGGCCATCCACCAGCGCGGACGCATCCTTCGCGACAAGCTCAAGGATGTGCGCCTGACCGCGGGTGACGTGCTTCTGCTGCTGGTCAGCGAGGCGGGTGCCACAGCCTTGCGCAGCGACGAGCAGTTTGTTGTCTTGAGCGAGCGTGAAGACACGCGACGCACATCCAAGCGCGCGGTCGCTGCCGTGCTCATCATGATTTCCGTGGTTGCCGTTTCCGGCCTGCACTGGCTGCCGATTCCGGTTGCGGCGATTGCGGGTGCCGTAGCCATGGCGATCGCCGGTTGCTACGGACGCAAGGATCTCTATGAAGGCATCGACTGGAAGATCATCGTTCTGCTCGCGGCGATTCTTCCGCTCGGCACTGCAATCGAGAACAGTGGTCTGTCGCAGACGCTCGTCCAGGCGAGCATGGGTCTGGTCGGAGAACATGGGCCGCTGGCCGCCCTGCTCATGGTCTATTTGCTGACCGCCCTGCTGACTGAATTGATGGGACACAATCCATCCGTGGTGTTGATGGTCGGCATTGCCGTCACCGTGGCACATACGGTCGGTGCCGATCCACGCCCGTTTGTCGTGGCCGTGGCATTCGCGGCAGCGACTTCGTTCGCGACACCGGTCGGCTACCCAACCAACACCATGGTCTATTACGCCGGCGGCTATCGGTTCATGGATTTCATGAAGGTCGGCATCCCGTTGATCGCCATTTTCTGCGCGATCTCGATGTACCTGATCCCCCTGTTTTGGCCGCTGCAACCATGACCAGCCTGCCCCCACCCACCGCGCGCAAGCTCGGCCTCGTCATCGACCTTGACACCTGCGTCGGCTGCCACGCATGCGCCGTCGCCTGCAAGGAATGGAATGACGGCGGTTCGTTCGGCCCTCTGCCGGATGCCGATCCTTACGGTTCCGATCCGCATGGGGTTTGGTTCAACCGGGTGCATAGTTATGAAGCGGGAGTGGGGAGTGGGGAGTGGGGAGTGGAAAATGCCAGATCCGAAGCCACCAGCTCTTGCTCCTCACCCACTCCCCACTCCCTACTCCCTACTCCCGCGAATGTAATGAGCGTGCATTTCCCGCGCTCGTGCCTGCATTGCGAGACGCCGGCCTGCGTGACGGTGTGTCCAACCGGGGCGAGTTACAAGCGGGCCGAAGATGGCATCGTGCTGGTCGATGAGGACAAGTGCATCGGCTGCCAGCTGTGTGCCTGGGCCTGTCCGTATGGCGCTCGCGAGTTCAGCGCGAAGCGTGGCGTGATGCAGAAGTGCACGTTGTGCGTCGATCGCATCTACAACGAAACCCTCGACGAGGCGGATCGCCAGCCAGCCTGCGTGATGGCCTGCCCGACCCGGGCACGCCACTTCGGCGATCTCGGCGACGCCGGTTCGGATGTATCGAAACTTGTCGCCGAACGCGGCGGCTATGCACTGATGCCGGAGTTTGGCTACAAGCCGGTCAATCGCTACTTGCCACCGCGACCGCGCAAGGATGGATCGGCGGCAAAAAAAGCCGCCATCGCCGAGCCAATCGATACCACGCAGATGTCACCGCTGCTGCGCTGGGTCGATCGCGTGCTGTCGCGCTGAGCACGACCGACGATGCGTCCCTCGTTCTCGATCATTTTTTTCACCGTCTTGTCCGGCACTGGCTATGGGCTGTGGATGCTGGTCGGCGTCACATTCTCCCGGCTTTGGCCCAACTGCGGTAATGCCGGCCTGTCGAGCGCCGACACCGAAACACTCGTTTGCCTGACCCCGGATGCGATTGCTCTTGCATTCTGGGCCGGATGGCTGCTGGTCGTCGCCGGCCTGGTTGCATCCGTCGGACATCTGGGCAAACCGCTGAGGGCCTGGCGCGCCTTTTCCCAATGGCGAAGCTCCTGGCTGTCTCGGGAAGGCATATCCGCCCTCATCACCTTCGTTCCCGCCACTGGCAAGCTGCTATGCATGCTGATGGCTTCCTTACAGGTGGCCGATACGGACATGGGGGTTTCGGTTCCATTTTGGCTGGATTACAGGGTCTCGGATTTTCTCGGAGCCACGCTCGCATTCGGGTCGTTGGCGACGGTTTATTGCACGGCAAATATCTACTCATCCCTCAAGCCGATCCATGGATGGAACAATCGAGTCGTCGTGCCGACGTATCTTGTGCTTGCAATACATGGCGGATTGCTCGTGCTGTGGATGCTCAATACCCTGCCAACTACGTGGAAGATCGGAGAACTGCGTGAAGCCCGCTGGCAGCTCGTGATCGGCTTGGGCGTCCTTCTTTTTTCCACGCTGGGCGCTGCGCTCAAGTTGATTTACTGGAAGCAAATCGATCGCAAGCAAACGACAACAACGGCCGACGCCATCGGTCTCGCCTCACTGGGAAGCGTGCGCTCTTTCGAGCAGCCGCATACGGAAGAAAACTACCTGACCCATGAAATGGGATTTCGGCTTGCCCGCAAGCATTCGCGAAAATTGCGCATGATCTGCCTGCTTGCGGGCTTCGCCGTTCCGGCACTCCTCGCCTTGTTGAGCTTGCTGATGCCGAAACTTGGCATGGTAGCCGCCTGGATTTCCTTGTCCAGCGGCCTGCTCGGCATCTTTGTCGAACGCTGGTTGTTCTTCGCTGAAGCCAGACATAGCGTGATGCTTTATTACGGCGCGCATCAGGACTGATCGATCAATGTGAAGTTCTGTTTCAGTCGCAAAAAATCGGTCGATCGTTCACTTCGCATTCAAATGGGGTCGATAGGATCGCTCCCGCCTGCGCCTCCCTGAGAGCGGAGTTTGCGCATCCGACTTCACCCATTCCCCGAAAAAGGTCTAGCCAATGAAGAATGTTCTCCTCGCGGGCGCAGTACTGCTTGCCGTCCCCTTGTTTGCCCATGCCGATGATGGCGAATGGTCGGGCAGCGGCGAAGCCGGCCTCGCCCTGACCACTGGCAACACCAAATCACAGAACCTCAATGTCAAGCTCGCCTTCAAGAAGGAAGACGTGCAATGGAAGCACAACTTCTACGTCAATGCCCTGCGCAGCAAGGGCGAAGCCAACGGTCAATACGACCTGACCGCAAACCGCTTCGATCTCGGCGCATCGTCTGGATACAAGTTTGATGAACGCAGCTATCTGGTTGCCGCGGCGCGCTACGAAAATGATGACTTCTCGCCTTACACCTATCAGTGGATCGTTTCGATCGGTTACGGCTACACATTCATCAAGAACGCGCAAACCGAATTCTCGGCCGAAGTCGGCCCCGGTTACCGCCGCTCGGATCCGCGCGGATATTCCGTCATCAGCGGAACGCCGCCGATCGAAACATTCATTGATCCGGACGTCGAAGGCAACGTGGTCGCACGCGGCCTGGTCAGCTACAAGCACAACTTCAACGAGTCGACCGCATTTGAGAACACGACCCTGATGGAAGCGGGTTCCAACAACACCTTCCTGCAGAACAACGCCGGCCTGTCCGTCAGCATGAGCGAAAGGCTTGCGCTCAAGCTTGGCTACGAGGTTCGCCACAACTCCGACGTGAGTCCGGACAAGAAGAAGACCGACCAACTGGTCACGACCAATCTGGTCTTCAAGTTCTGAGTCGTCATTGACAGAAAGGCACCAACCGAAAACGGACCCGATCGGGTCCGTTTTACTTTTGCAACCCAGGCACTCGCTTCAATGGCTACCTAGCAGCCTGTCGGACTTTGCCGGTTGAGGCGAGAATTCGGTTGGGCGAGGCCGGATTTGACCAGCGTTCGCTGTTGTGACGCGCTTCGACGGTTTGCAGGCCCATAGTGGTGCTATGGGTCAAAAATTGGCGGAAATGTGGGCCGTTCAGACGGATTCGCAGCCCGGCCGAGTTAAGTCCGACAGACTGCTAGCTTGCCGAGAATTGCCGCGGCGCCCCGCTCGAGCAACAGCGAAGCCACCTGCTCGCCAAGCTCGACGCCCCGATCACGGCCCGCGATTTCGACCTCGGCGCGCACGAGTTGCCCGCTTCCGGCATCGCCGACCAGTCCATAAAGAACGAGGCCACTTTCCGTCTCGACGCAATAGCCGGCAATCGGCACATTGCAACTGCCATGCAGCCGGCGGTTCATCGCCCGCTCGCATTCGACGCAACGGCGCGTATCGGCGTCATCAAGCACGGCAACCAACCCGCCCACCCGCTCATCACCGACGCGCTGCTCGATCGCAATGGCTCCCTGCGCGACGGCTGACAACCATTCCGGTGCGATCAGGCGCGAACGGATGCGATCGCCCATGCCAAGCCGTTCAAGACCCGCGCAGGCGAGGATGATCGCGTCGTAATTGCCCGCGTCAAGCTTGGCCAGACGTGTATTGACGTTGCCACGCAGATCAAGCAACTCGAGATCCGGCCGCAAGGCGCGCAACTGTGCCTGTCGGCGCAACGACGAGGTACCGACACGCGCCGCATTCGGCAACTCGTCGAGGCGTGCATACGCGTTGCTGATGAAGGCGTCGGCTGCGTCGGCGCGTTCGAGCACGGCGCCGATCGAAAATCCGGGTTCGAGCTCCATCGGCACATCCTTCAGCGAATGCACGGCGATGTCAGCGCGATCCTCAAGCATGGCCACCTCGAGCTCCTTGAGGAACAAGCCTTTGCCGCCGATTTCGGAAAGCGGGCGATCGAGCACCTGGTCGCCACGCGTTGTCATTGGCACGAGTTCAATGTCGATGCCGGGATGCGCCATGCGCAAACGCGCGGCCACGTGCTCGGCCTGCCACAGCGCCAGAGCGCTCTGGCGGGTCGCGATGCGAAGTCGTTTCATAGGGCTCTCACCAGTTTGCGCAAGGCCGGCAGGTTGCGTCGGCTGACTTCGAGTTCGGCGCCGATTCGCTCAAGCTTGGCCAGCACGCGACCGTCGGTGGTCCGGCTCAGTCCGGCCAGCTTGTCGAGCGCAACCAGGCAATTGCGATGAATGCGCACGAAACGCTCGCCGAACTCCAATTCGAGCGCCTTCAGCGGCTCCTCGATCAGGACTTCGTTGCCGGCGTGATGGACAACCACGTACTTGTCCTCGGCCAGCAGATAGTCGATATCGGCGATTGGCACGAGGACGAGGTTGCCGCGCACGCGTGCGCACAGATGGCTGCGCTCGCGCGGCGTGGAATCGCTTCTCTCGATTTCGCGCAGCACCTCGCGATTGAAGCGACCGGCCCGTTCGATTGCCGCGCGCAGTCGTTCGAGACGAATCGGTTTGAGCAGGTAGTCGACCGCATTCGCATCAAACGCGGCCAGCGCGTGCTCATCGTAGGCGGTGCAGAAGATGATGGCCGGCGCATGCTCGAAAAATCCGAGATGACGGGCGGCTTCAAGCCCATCCATGCGCGGCATGCGGATATCCAGCAGGAGCAGGTCGGGACGAAGTTTCTCGACCATCTCGATCGCTTCACGACCATCGGCGGCCTGGCCGACCACCTCGACTGAACCAAGCTCACCAAGCAAGTCGATCAGGCGTTCGCGGGCCAGCGGTTCGTCGTCGGCGACAACCGCCCTCATCGTTGGATCGCCTCTGGAAGCCTTACCGTCACTGTGAATTCTCCGCGCTCAGGCTGCACGATCAGGGCCGCCTTGGTGCCGAAATGGTACTCGATGCGCGCGCGCACATTGGCCAGTGCGTGCGCGTTGCGCGGATGTGCCACGTCATCGGGCAGCGGATTGCGCACGACGATCTCGATCATGCCGTTGCTGCGCGCTCCTCGCATGGTCAAGGTGCCGCCCGCTGGCATGCGCTGGATACCGTGATAGACGGCGTTTTCGACCAGCGGCTGCAGCAGCAGCGGCGGCATTGGAAGATCGCGCGGCAAGGCATCGAGATCAAGATCGAGCTTGAGCCGGTCACCCAGGCGCAAGGCCTCGATGCGCAGGTAGTGGCCGATCAGGTCAAGCTCCTCACCGAGCGTGCCGAGCATTTCCCGCGTGCCGAGTGCGGCACGGAACAGATCGGAAAGATCTTCGACTGCACGTTCGGCATCGGCCGGGCGCTTGCGGATCAGGCTGGCAATCGTGTTCATGCTGTTGAACAGAAAGTGGGGCCGGATGCGTGCCTGCAGTGCGTCGACCTGGGCCTTGGCCGCCGCGTTGACTCGCTCCTGCCAGAGCTCGCGCACATACAGGTAACGCAGCAACGCGGCCGCTATCAATGCACAAATGGCGGCATTGCCGAGCGAGAAGCGCCAGAGCGCACCGGCGGGCGCAGTCAATCCAAAGCCCAGCGCATGATCCATTGAATAGACGACGGCGCTGCCCAGGGCGGTGGTTACCACGGCCAACGACCAGGCCAAAAAGAATCCCGGCCTGACCGGCAGGCGCTCAAGGGCTTCACGCGAGGAGCAAAGAACGACGGCATTGAGCAGGGCCATCCACTGCACGAATACACTGGCGATGCCAAGCTCGCTCAGCCAGGAGCGCGCCGCACGATCCGGCGCCATGGCAATGACCAGGGCAACGATCTCGGCAACCACCATCAATGCAAACAGCGTTGGCAGACTGCAGAATTGCGGCAACCAACGATGCTTTTCAGGTTCGCTCATGGCGATTCCGGTCGCGGAGGACTGCGCGCATCGTTCATCAATCCGCAGTGATTGCCGTGATCCGTTCGCCGATCCAGTGGCGCAGATCGGCAATCTCCTCGGCACAGACCTGATGCGCCATCGGGTAACCGTGCCATTCGACGCTGTAACCAAGCCCGCGCAGGAAATCGCGACCGAGCATGCCCAGAACCTGCGGCACGACCGGGTCGACGCTGCCATGCCCCATGAACAATGGAACATCGGTGTTCGCCGCCGAGCGTTCCTCGGCCAATTTGTTCTCGATCGGAAGATAACCCGACAAGGCGATGATTCCGGCCAGTCTCTGCGCATGCCGCAAACCGGCCGAAAGCACCATGGCCGCCCCTTGGGAAAAACCGGCCAGGAAGATGCGTGACGCCGGGATGCCGCGCGCAACCTCACGCGCGATCAGGGCCTCGACCTCGGCGATCGACGCGCGAATACCGGCCTCATCCTGTTTCTGGGCAATCTCCATGCCGGTGATGTCGTACCAGGCGCGCATGCTCATGCCGCCGTTGATCGTGACCGGCCGTCGTGGCGCATGTGGAAACACGAAGCGGATGGCTGGCCAGTCCGGCGCGACCAGTTCGGGCACGATCGGCCCGAAATCGTTGCCATCGGCACCGAGGCCATGCAGCCAGATCACCGCGAAGCGAGGCTTGGTGCCGGTTTCGGTCTGTACGCAATCAAGCATGGCGGTTCCTGTTTCGGGGCTGTGCCGCAGGCTGCACGATAATCTGGCGCCTGCCAAGACTTTCGACGCATGGCAGCGGACGAATCAGCGGGTATTCTTGATGACCGCCTTCCGCTGGAGACCGCCCCCGATGACCCGACTCGCCATCGCCGCCCTGTGCGCGTTGCTGCCGCTGTTTGCCGCGCCCGCTCATGCGATCACCCTCGACCAGGCCATGGCCAATCCGGACTGGATTGGTTCCGCAGTCGAGGCGCCGTATTGGAGTGTTGATGGCAAGGCCATCTACTACTCACTCAAGCGCAAGGGTTCCAGCGTCCGCGATCTGCACCGGATCGACCCGGCAACCGGCAAGGACACGTCCATCGATCCGACGATGATGGCGGATGCCGATGGCCCGGATGCCGTCTTCAGTGCCGACCACCAGCGTGCAGCCTTCATCCGCAATGGCGACGTATTCGTCCGCGAGCTGGCCAATGGCTCGCTGCGCCAGATCACGCGTTCGCAGGAGACCGAGGCCGCCGTGCAGTTCTCGGCGGATGATCGTGCCTTGCAGTTTCGCGTAGGCAACGACTGGTTCAGTCACGATCTCGCCAGCGGGGTCAGCGCACCGGCCGCAATCGTGCTGACTGAAAAGGATCCAGCCGACAAGAAATCCGACGATCTCGGTGATCTGCAACTGCGCTTGTTCTCGACCTTGCGCGACATGAAGGCCGACCGTGAGGCGAAGAAGGCGAATGACGAGGCGTTTCGCAAGGGCGACCGGACGCGCGCTCCGGCACCGTTCTATCTCGGTGCCGAGATCAAGATTGAAAGCAGCGCCTTGTCGCCCGATGCGCGCCACCTGCTTGTCGTTACCCGTGACAAGGGCCATGACGAAGGCAAGATCGGCAAACTCCAGCACTACGTGACCGAATCGGGTTATGAAGAGCAGGAGGACGAGCGCGTTCGCGTTGGTCGCAACCTGCCCGCACCGAACAGCTTGTGGCTGCTCGATCTGGACGGCCATACCCAGTACAAGCTTGCCTCGGCCGACTTGCCCGGCATCGACGACGACCCGCTGGCGAAAATCCGTGAGGAGAATCGCAAGGCCGGGCTGATCAAGAAGGAGGCAACGGACGAAGCAAAGAAAACGGATGCCGACAAGCAGCGCAGCGTCACCGTACCGGAGTTGGTCTGGGCTCGTGACGGCAAACAGGTCGCCGTGCAGGTGCGTGCAATCGACAACAAGGATCGCTGGATCGCGACGGTCGATTTCGCCAAGCATCGGCTGGTCAACCAGCATCGCCTCAGCGATCCGGCCTGGATCAACTGGTCGTTCAACGATTTCGGCTGGAGCCGCGACAGCCGCAGCCTGTGGTATCTGTCCGAGGAATCAGGATTCTCGCAGCTGTTCACGAAACTTCCCGGCAGCAAGGCCAAGGCGCTGACGACGGGCAAGTTCGAGATATCCGACCCGCAATTGACGATCGACGGGCACTGGTTCTATGTGCGCGCCAATGTCGAGGCGCCGTATTCGTATGACGTGTACCGCGTGGCCAGCACCGGCGGCAAACTCGAGCGGATCAGTTCGGTAAAGGGCATGGATGGATTTGCCGTTTCCCCGGACGCGACTCGGGTCGCACTTCAGCAATCCTCGTCGTATGTGCCGGCCCAGCTTGGCGTGGTTTCCGCCAGTGGCGGCGAATCCAGGCAACTCACCGACACGCGCACGGCTGAATACAAGGCGCTGAAATGGCCGGCGCTCGACATCGTCCGCGTACCTTCCTCGCACGTGAAGGAGCCGATCTACGCCAAGTTTTACAAGCCCGCCGATTTCGACGCGTCGAAGAAATATCCGGCCGTGCTGTTTGTGCATGGAGCGGGCTATCTGCAGAACACCGAACTCGGTTACCCGAACTACTTCCGCGAGCAGATGTTCCACAACCTGCTGACCTCGAAGGGCTATGTCGTGCTCGACATGGATTACCGCGCCTCGGCCGGCTACGGCCGCGACTGGCGCACGACGATCTATCGACAGATGGGTCATCCGGAACTCGAAGACCTGATCGACGGTGTCAATTGGCTGGTCGCCACGCAATCCGTCGACGCCAGACATGTCGGCGTCTACGGCGGCTCCTACGGCGGCTTCATGTCACTGATGGCGATGTTCCGCGCGCCCGAGGTATTTTCGGCCGGGGCCGCGCTGCGCCCGGTCACCGACTGGACCTCGTACAACCACGAATACACGGCGAACATCCTCAACACACCGCAGGATGATCCGCTTGCCTATCAACGCTCGTCGCCGATCGAATTTGCCGATGGTCTCAGGGGCGGCTTGCTGATCGCCCACGGCATGATCGACGACAACGTGCTGTTCCAGGATTCGGTGCGCCTGTATCAACGCCTGATCGAACTGCGCAAGGATGATTTCGAGCTGTCCGGCTATCCGCTGGAGCGCCACGGCTTCGTCCATTCCGATTCCTGGTACGACGAATACCGACGCATCCTCAAGCTGTTCGAGACCCATCTGAAATAGCTTGCGCACACGGAGCGCGAATTGCGGCACCAAGAAGCCCCGCAGTGACGGGGTTTTTTGTTGCCATGAATCAGGATCAGGTCGCGCGAAGACGGCGCGGCCCGGCAAGATGAACGTCGCCAACAAGGCACCAACACCGAACATTGCGCTGGGTCTCAAGGTGGACAATTCGATGGCCAGTGGTGAACCGTCCGCAACTCCGACGATAGCCAGCGCAACCCTGCCGATCATGCCGTGGGCGATCATCCAACCCGGGTGGAGACATTCGCCGACATCGGACATGACCCGTCAGCGCCAAGCGTGAGTGCTGGCTTCGATGCAACAACATGGCCTTGTGCAATTGCTTGTTGTGCGCGGTGACCCGATTCGGCGCGAACCTTGCATCACGGGTCTTGTCAAAACGCCGAATGCTGGTTGCCCCAAGCCTTGCACCTGTCCAAACCGCTTCGTTAGCGCACGGATTGTCATCAGCAAACCAGCATTTGCCCTCATTCCGGTCGGACTGGCCGAACAAACTGTGACCGCGTTCAGGATTAATTGCAGTGATGCACGCGAGAATGTTAAACCGTCGTTATTCCAGCATGACGGAAAATTTGCTAGGATCGACTTGAGGTTCACTGGATAACCTCTTGCTGGCGCTCATAAAATGACATACCAAATGATCTGGATCAGCGTGCTTTCCCTGGTCGCCTTGGCCGGGATCTGCGTGCGCCGCATTCCCGAAGGGCAGGTTTACTCCCTGCGTCGCTTCGGCGGTAATACGCGATTTGTCGGTGCCGGGACACATTTTGTGCTGCCCTTGATCGAACGTGTTTCGCACAAGATGAGCCTGGCCGGCAGCCGGATTGACGTTCGTGCCGCCCTCGGGTCGGGTGAGGATTGCCAAGCCTCGGTGTATTTCCAGGTGCTCGATCCGCAGCGCGCCGATCACGTCATCGAATCGGTCGACACCCTGTTGCGTGAGCGCGCTGCCGATCTGCTCGCCAGCGATGCGATTCCTTCCGATCCGCTCGAACGCAAGCTCTGGCTCAAGCAGAGTCTGAATACCGAAGTTCGCGATCGCGGCTTGCTGGTCACCCGCATCGACTTGCGCAGCGCCGCCTGAAATCCCGCCTGGCTGGATTTTGCCGGCTCACGCCGCGATACTGACGCCCCTTTCGATTCCGAGCGACTCATGTCCAACCGCGAAGCGCTGAGGCAGCGGCTTCGTGCAGGGCTGACGACGCTGAAGCTTGATCTGGATGATTCGACCATCGAACGACTGCTCGATTATGTCGATCTGTTGCTGCGCTGGAATGCCGCCTACAACCTGACCGCCGTTCGTGATCCGGGCGAAATGGTCACCCGCCATCTGCTCGACTCTTTGGCCGTGTTGCCCCATGTGACCGGCAACACGCTGGCGGATCTCGGCACGGGTGCCGGGATTCCCGGCATTCCACTGGTCTTGGCCCGACCCGAGCTTACGGTTCACCTGGTCGACTCGAACGGCAAGAAGGCGCGTTTCCTGCGCGAGGCCGTTCGTCATCTGCACCTGAGCAGTACCCGCGTCGACGAATGTCGGGTCGAGGCCGTCAATGGCGAATTCGATTGCATCACGGCGCGCGCATTCGCGACACTGGCTGACATGCTGGCCTGGGGTGGTCATCTGCTTGCGCCAGCGGGCCGGTGGCTGGCGCTGAAGGGGCGATTCCCGCAGGATGAGCTGGACAAGCTGCCGGTCGGTTTCGTGATCGACGCGGTGCATCGACTCGATGTGCCGGGTCTCGATGCCGAACGGCATCTGGTCATCATTCGACGCAGCGATCGCGTCGACGCAGGACGGATGGGTTCATGACACGCATCATTGCCGTTGCAAACCAGAAGGGCGGAGTCGGCAAGACGACCACCGCCGTCAATCTCGCCGCGGCCCTGGCCGAGACGCGTCGCCGCGTGCTGCTGGTCGATCTCGATCCGCAGGGCAATGCGACGATGGCGGCCGGCATCGACAAGCGCGCGGCGAAGCCGAACGGCTGCGACGTGTTGCTTGAGGAAGCGGCGATCGAGGATGCGATCGTCAAGACCGAGGGCGGATTCGACCTGCTGCCCGGCAGCAGCGATCTCACCGCGGCCGAAATCAAGCTGATGGACGCCCTGGCGCGTGAGCATCGCCTCAAGGAACAGCTCGACAAGCTTGGCGACCGCTACCACACGATCCTGATCGACTGCCCGCCGTCCCTGCATCTGCTCACCCTGAATGCCCTGACCGCCGCGCATGGCGTGTTGATCCCGATGCAGTGCGAGTACTTCGCGCTCGAAGGGCTGTCGAGCCTGGTCGATACGATCAAGGCCGTACGCAAACGTCTCAATCCCGGACTCGAAATCGAGGGCCTGCTACGCACGATGTATGACGTGCGCAACAACCTCAGCAACGATGTTTCGGCGCAGTTGCACAAGCATTTCGGCGACAAGCTGCTGCGCTCGATCATTCCGCGCAACATCCGCCTGGCCGAGGCACCGAGCCACGGCAAGCCCATCAACCTCTACGATCGTGAATCGCGCGGCGCCATCGCCTATCTGGGTCTGGCTGGCGAGATGCTGCGACGTGAACGCACGCCACCCGCTGCGGCAACCACCTGCTAGGTGCGCGGGCGCGGGCAAGCCGTTTTTCTGCCGGAAATCCGGTGAATCCGGGTCTCTGCGCTATCATCGCGCGCCTTCATGACCAATCCGGCTAGGAACAACGCAATGGCAGCAAAGAAACGCGGACTTGGCCTCGGACGCGGGCTCGATGCGCTGCTCGGCGGCAATGACGATGCCGGCGAATCGGCAGCGTCCGGATCAGGCGCACACGGCGAATTGCGTGCTCTGGCGATCGGCTTGATCAGTGCCGGCAAATACCAGCCGCGCCGGCGTTTCGATGAAGACCTGCTGCAGGAACTCGCCGACTCGATCAAGTCGCAAGGCGTGATCGAGCCAATCATCGTGCGCAGCATTGCCGGAGGTCGATTCGAACTGATTGCGGGTGAGCGTCGCTGGCGAGCCGGCCAGCTGGCCGGCTTGAGCGAGATTCCGGCCCTGGTTCGCGACATTGATGATCGCGCCGCGATCGCGATCGCGTTGATCGAAAACATCCAGCGTGAGGATCTCTCCCCGCTTGAGGAAGCACAGTCACTGGCCCGACTGATCGCCGAATTCAAGCTGACCCACCAGCAGGCTGCCGATGCCGTTGGTCGCTCGCGCGCCGCCGTATCGAACCTGCTGCGCCTGCTCGACCTGCCCGATCAGATTCGCGAACTGCTTGACCAGGGCAAGCTCGACATGGGTCATGCGCGCGCCTTGCTGACCTTGCCCGAGGCGCGTGCCATCGCGCTGGCGCGCAAGGCGGTCGACAACGAATGGACCGTGCGCGAGCTTGAAGATGCGGTGCGCAATGCGACCGAGCTGCCCAAGGGCAAACCGGCAAAGGCAAAGCGCGATGCCGATATCGTGTCGCTGGAATCCGAGCTCGCCGAAAAGCTTGGCGCGCGGGTCGCCATCAATCACGGGCGTGGCGGACGCGGCAAGCTGGTCATCAGCTATCACAGCCTTGATGAACTCGACGGCATCCTCGGCAGAATCCGCTGAAGTTGCGGCGGCTTTTGTCGTGGCTTTTGCAGGAACCCTCTCCAGGGGCGAGGCTTCATTCTGCAAACCAATCGAAAAAGCCTCGCCCCTGAAGAGGGCTCCTGCGAGTGCCTGGACGTTTCAGCTTCAAGCGTTGCAGAACTCCTTCCACAAGTTCGGGCAGGGGTTTACAGGCGAGCGTTCTGGTGGAAATTGCCGAACAGTCCGCGACTGTGGCGACACCTCACCTGTTTGATTTGGGCTGAACGAAGAGATCGGCGATAATTGCGCGCTTGATCGGCAATCGCATGGGTTGTCGACCTACCCATCACAGGATCCGGGCCATGACCCAGCTTTCCGTCGTCGTGCCGGTGTTCAATGAGCGCGACAATGTCTTGCCGCTGATCAACGAGATCACGGCAGCCTTGCGTGGCCTGCTCGATTTCGAAATCGTCTACGTCGATGACAGCAGCAACGACGATACCCTTGCGGTACTCAGCGCAGCCAAGACCGGCAACCCCGAATTGCGAGTGATTCGCCATGCATCGCAAAGCGGCCAGAGCACGGCCGTGCGCAATGGCATCAAGGCCGCGCGCGGCAAGTGGATCGCGACGCTGGATGGCGATGGCCAGAATGATCCGGCCGACATCCCGAAGCTGCTCGCGATGCGTGACGGATCGCCCGCGCAGATCAAGCTGTTCGCCGGCTGGCGCGTCGAGCGCAAGGATACCGGCAGCAAGCGCCTCGCCTCAAAGCTGGCCAACGCGATCCGCAGCCGCCTGCTGCGCGATCAAACGCCCGATACCGGCTGCGGCATCAAGCTGTTCGAGCGCGAGGCCTTTCTCGACCTGCCCTATTTCGACCACATGCACCGCTATCTGCCAGCGCTGATGCAGCGGGCCGGCTGGCAGGTCAGGAGCGTACCGGTCAACCATCGCGCCCGCGGCACCGGCGTTTCCAAATACAACAACCTCAACCGTGCCCTGGTCGGCATCGCCGATCTGCGCGGCGTGGCCTGGCTGATCCGTCGCTCGAAGCGCACCGCGATCGAGGAAATCTGAGGGCGCGCTTGCCCTCTGGCTTGCCAGAACATCCCGAATCGGCTATAAAGCGCGGCTCGCTTCGGCCTTCATGCCCGGTTCTCCGGGATGGCAGATTCCGGTACACGACCTTCTGTCGTTCGCCGAAGCACCCCCAGCATCGTGTGGCGCACTGTCGTCGCTGGGCCGCATCCGTTCTGGCCAAGAGCGGTAACCGACAATGACGAGGTTCGCATGTCCAAGATATGCCAAGTCACCGGAAAGAGTTTTCAATCCGGCAACAACGTTTCACACGCCAACAACAAGACCCGCCGCCGCTGGCTGCCGAACCTTCACGAACGCCGTTTCTGGGTCGCCGGTGAGAATCGCTGGATCAAGCTCAAGGTTTCGAGCCATGGTCTGCGCACGATCGACAAGCGCGGTATCGAAGTAGTCATTGCCGAGCTGCGTGCGCGCGGCGAGAAGATCTGAGGAGTATTGAATCATGGCATCCAAGCGCGACAAGATCCGCCTCGTGTCCTCTGCCGGCACCGGCCATTTCTACACGACTGACAAGAACAAGAAGACCACGCCCGACAAGATGGAGATCAAGAAATATGATCCCGTCGTGCGCAAGCATGTGGCCTACAAGGAAGCCAAGATCAAGTGAAGCATTGGCCCGCGCGCTCCGCGCGTGGCTTTGCCAATGCTTCACCCCGGCGAAAGCCGGGGTCCAGCTTTTGATCTTGCTTTGCTTCAACAAAAAGCCCGCCACCCGGCGGGTTTTTTGTTGCCTGAGAATCATCCGTGCATCGAATACTTCGAAGAGCGAGCCGCAGGAGCCCCTCTCTCCGCTTCTTGTTGATCTTTACGCCACTTCGCGGCGTAAAAACTCAAGCATCGCGACCGAAGGGAGTCCCTTTTCGGGGCGACTGAAGTCGCTCCCACGAAATACTGACATTGCGCCTGAAGCCGGTGCTGAGCATGTCGAAAAACCGAGGCAACGAGACACGCGAGGCCCAGGGCGAGTGAAAATCCCAGCTTGTGCGACGAAGGCGTATGACAGAAAAAGACAGGGAAGCGGATTCCTGCTTGCCCTTCTTCTCCATAGGAAGAACAATCCCCGCGGCATGAATCAATCCACCCCTGAACTAGTCATCGATCGCGTCAGCCGAAATCTTTCCGGGCGCACGATCATCGAAGACCTGAGCCTGACTCTCGATCGTGGCGAGGTGCTCGGTCTGCTCGGCATCAATGGCGCTGGCAAGTCGACAACCTTGCGCATGATTTCGGGCATGCTCGCCCCGAGTTCAGGCAGGGTAACCCTTGGTGGCCTTGATCTGTACGCGAATCCCGAGCGCGCCCGTCGCGATATCGGCTATCTGCCCGAGGAACCGCCGCTGTATGGCGAACTCAACGTTGAGGAATACCTGCGCTTCTGCGCGCGCCTGCATGGCATTGCCAAGCCGGCGATCAGCGCGGCGGTCGAAAAGGTGATCGAACGCTGCGAGCTTGGCGAGATGCGCCGCCGCCTGACCAGCTTGTTGTCGAAAGGCTTTCGCCAGCGCGT
Source organism: Lysobacterales bacterium (assembly GCA_016721015.1). Taxonomy (GTDB): domain Bacteria; phylum Pseudomonadota; class Gammaproteobacteria; order Xanthomonadales; family Rhodanobacteraceae; genus Dokdonella. The sequence goes on along the minus strand of JADKJL010000011.1, from coordinate 9,854 downwards.
CGGACTGGCCCAGGCGATCGTCCACGAACCGGCCCTGATCGTGCTTGATGAACCGGCTTCGGGTCTTGATCCGATCCAGGCACTGCGTCTGCGCACGTTGATCCGTACGCTGGCCGAAGATCACGCGGTGGTGCTCTCGACCCATGTGCTTTCCGATGTGCTGGCCTGCTGTGATCGCGTGGCGATCCTGCATCGAGGTCGATTGCGCCATTCGGCCGTGCTCTCCGAGATCGATGCGGGCGGAGCGCTGCGCGTGCAGATCGAGCGCGACGTGGACACCGATGCATGGATGCGCATGGCAATGGTAGCCAGCGCTCAAGTCATCGACGCGCGGCGTTGGCGGATCACGTTGAAGCGCGACTCCAGTGCAGGCGAGCTCGCCAAGGCCATCAACGACAGCGGGTTCGGCCTGCTCGAACTGCGTGCCGACAACAACGCGCTTGAAGAGATCTTCGTGCGCATTGCCGGCCAGGGTGACACGATCGAGGCGGCGGCGTGAGTACGATCCGGCTTGTCGCCGCCAACGACATCAAACGCCAGTTTGCACAACCGTTCGCGTGGATCCTGCTGGCGCTGACCTGCGCCCTGCTGGCTTGGCAGTTCCTCATTGCTCTCGACGCATATCTGCGCATTGCGCCAAAGCTCGATGCCTTGCCGAACTCGCAAGGCGCGACGGATCTGATCGTCATTCCCCTGCTGCGCAGCCTTTCCGGGCTGCTCCTGCTGATTGTGCCGCTGGCCACCATGCAGAGTCTCGCCGGCGAACGACGCGCACACACCTTGCCGCTGCTGCTCGCGGCGGGAATTGGAAACCTGCGCATTGTGCTGGGCAAGTTTCTTGGCGCCTTCGTTCTGGTTGCGTTGATTGTGCTGCTCGCCGCATGCATGCCGTTGATGCTCGAATTCGGAACTGCACTCGACCTCGGCCGTCTTGCTGTTTCGACAATCGGGTTGCTGCTGTTTGCCGCGAGCCTGACGGCAATCGGCATTGCCTGCTCGGCATGGACGGCCCATCCCGCATTGGCCGCTGCCGCCGCGCTGATCTTCGGCAGCCTGCTCGCGATGATCGACATGGGTGCGCGCTTCCAGGGCATCGACAACGCGCTGATCAACTGGTTGTCGCTGTCAACACATCTCGAACCGTTCTTCTTCGGCCTCCTCGCCAGCGTCGATATCGTCTATTTCCTGCTCGTCACGTTGTTCGCCCTGCTGCTCGCAGCCCGCCGCCTCGACAGCTTGCGCACGCGAGGCTGAGCGATGAACGAGCGCCTGAACAATCTCATCCATGTGCTCCTGCTGATTGCGGCCGCATTGCTGATCGGTTTCTTGAGCACACGTCATGGTTTCGTCCGCGACTTCAGCCGCACTCAGCGGGCGAGCCTGAGCGAGCCGTCGACGAGATTGCTCGAATCGATGCATGGCCCGATCGAGATCGTTTCGTATGCGCGCCCGCAAGGCAACCTGCGCAAGACAATCGAAGACTTCATTGCGCGCTATGTGCGAGTCAAGTCTGATCTGAGCTTGCGTTTCATCGATCCCGATGCCGACCCCGAGGCGATGCGCAATGCCAGCGTCCAGATCGATGGCGAGATCGAGCTGCGCTACAGCGGCCGCAGCGAGCGCCTGAAGACCCTGAGCGAAGCGGACATCAGCAGTGCCCTGCTGCGCCTGTCGCGCGCCCACGAACGCCTGGTTGCCTTTCTTGAAGGTGAGGGTGAACGCAAACCGGATGGTGTGGCCAACGCCGATTGGGGCCAGTTCGGCGCCACCCTCAAGCAACGTGGCATCCGCAGTGTCAATCTCGCTCTTGCCTTGACCGCCAAGGTTCCCGACAACCTCGACCTGCTCGTCATCGCCAATCCGCGGGTGGCACTGGCCGGGCCATCAGCCATGGCCATCCTTGACTACGTGGAACGCGGTGGCAACCTGCTTTGGCTGCTCGAGGCAGGTGAAGACGATGGTCTCGATGCGTTGGCCGAAGCCCTGTCGATCCGCGTGCTGCCGGGTGTGATCGTCGATGGCGCGAGCCAGGCGTATGGCATCCAGGATCCGAGTTTCGTCGCGGTCAATCGCTACCCCAGTCACGCCATCGACAAGGATTTCGATCTCGGCACCGTGTTTCCGCAGCCGGTCGCGTTGGCCCAGCTCGCGCCGCCCAAGTGGGATTTCAAATCCATCCTGCAGAGTTCGGCGCAGTCCTGGAACGAGACCGGGCATATTCCCAAAGGCGGCGAAGCGGCCGCTGACGTGCGCTACGACGGTGCCGATGGCGAGATCTCCGGACCGCTCGATTTCGGTTTCGCAATGACCCGGCTGTCGCCGCGGCCCGGCGCGCGCGAGCAACGCGTGGTCGTCATTGGTGATGGCGATTTCCTGTCCAACAGCTATATCGGCAATGGCGGCAATCGTGATTTCGGCACGCGCGTGTTCGACTGGCTGCTGGCCGATGATGCCCTGATCGAGGTTGCCGAGCCGGCGGCCGAAGACCGCACGATCCAACTGTCTGACACCGCCCTGGCGATCATCAGCTTCGGCTTCCTGCTTGGCCTGCCGATCCTCCTCGCCGGCAGCGGCCTGTGGATCTGGCGTCGGCGTCGGCGTCGCTGATGAAACGCGCAACGCGCACCAACCTGATTCTGATCGGCGTCGTCGCCGCGCTCGGCGTCGCCGTGTATTGGCAGGTTCACCGGGAAGTCGCGCGATTCGAACCGCCGCTCAGCGCGCTTGATCCGGCGACCATTAGGCAGGTGCGCGTCGCCTGCCTGCAATGCGTGGCGCGCCGTTTCGAACGCATTGACGGTCACTGGATGATGCGCGAGCCGTTCAATCTGCCCGCAGACGATGCGCAGGTTGCGCGACTGCTCTCGATCGCGACCTCACCGGTGCGCAGTCGACGAGCGTTCGCCAGCCTGAATGCAGAAAAGATTGGCCTCGATCCTGCGTTGGTAAGCCTTGATCTCGATTCCATGCATTTTGATATCGGCACGACCGACGCATTCAATGGCGACAGCTACGTGCATGTCGGCGACAAAATCGCGATGGTTCCGGATCGTTTCAGCCCGTTCCTGATCGCCGCGCCGGCAAGCGAGCTCGATCGTCACCTCGTCCCGCGCGGATCAGTGCTGGCGAGCCTCAAGATCGATGGCATCGAGCAGCCGCAATTGATCGAAACCTGGAATGTCGCATTGGCCGATCGGATCAGCGTCCGTGGCGACACATCGCCAAGCGACGGGAATCCCGCCGTCGAGTTGCAGCTCGCTGATGGCGAGCGGGTCGTTTTTCAATTCATCCGCAACGGTGCTGCCACCGTCGCCCGACGCGACGAGCCTGCATTGGACTACCTGTTGTCGCCGGAGCAGGCAACCGCCTTGCTTGGCGACGTCGACGCCAGCGTGCAGTGACTCGATCGCGCCGTGCCCGAACTTCCCGAAGTTGAAACCACCCGCCTTGGCATCGCGCCGCATCTGCTCGGCCGGCGCATCTCGAACCTCGTCATCCGCCAGGCGCGATTGCGCTGGCCGATCCCCAAACAGCTGATCGCGACCTTGCCCGGTCAACGTATCGAGTCGATCGAGCGCCGCGCCAAATACCTGCTCGTGCACACACAGGCCGGCAGCGCCGTGCTCCACCTCGGCATGTCAGGCAGCCTGCGCGTGCTCGATCCCGAAACGATAGCGGGCAAGCACGACCACTACGACTGGCTGCTCGATTCGGGACGCCTGTTGCGTTTCACCGATCCGCGCCGCTTCGGCAGCCTGCTCTGGCAACCGGTCGGCCACATGCACGAACTGCTTGCGCATCTTGGGCCCGAGCCGCTCGACGACGCCTTCGATGGCGACCATCTGTGGCAGCGTTCGCGTGGAAGGTCGGCCGCAATCAAGACCTTCATCATGGATCAGGCGATCGTGGTCGGCGTCGGCAACATCTATGCGGCCGAAGCGTTGTTTGCCGCCGGCATCAATCCTCGGCGCAAGGCCGGAGCGGTTTCCCGCGAGCGCTACGCGAAACTCGCCGAAGCGATCAAGCGCATCCTCGGCCACGCCATCCAGCGCGGCGGCACCACCCTGCGCGACTTCATCTCGCCCGATGGCGTACCCGGCTATTTCGAGCAGGAGCTGTACGTCTATGGTCGTGTCGGAAAAGCCTGCCGCAACTGCGGAACACCGATCCGCTCGATCACCCTGGGCCAGCGCTCGACCTTCTTTTGCGGGCGGTGTCAGCGTTGAAGGCCGGGAGTGGAGAGTAGGGAGTGGGGAATCGGAAAGCACTGTAAGGCGAACTGAACTGCATTCGCTCCACCAACTTCGTTTCTCGCGCTCGCTACAGGCAGAATCACTAGCGATGGTTGCGCATACCGCGATCTGCTTTTCCCACTCCCTACTCCCCACTCCCCACTCCCGTTCAAAGCGGCAACACCGGCTGTTGCAATTCGATGCGTCCTTCACCGTCGACGATTTTCTTGAACTCGGCGCGGCTGACTGACACATAGCGCTCGTTGCCGCCGATCTCGACCTGCGGCCCGTCGGTCACGGCGCGACCGTGTTCGTCGACGCGCACGACCATGGTTGCCTTGCTGCCGGTATGGCAAATCGTCTTGATCTCGTCGAGATTGTCGGCCCAGGCCAGCAGATACTGGCTGCCCTCGAACAATTCGCCGCGGAAATCGGTGCGCAGACCATAGGCCAGCACCGGAATATCGCGCTTGTCGACCACATCGGTCAGTTGCCAGACCTGTGCCTTGCTCAGGAACTGGGCTTCGTCGACGAGCACACAATCAAGCTTGCCGTTGCTGGCAATATCGGCATCGATCAGTGCAAGCAGATCATCCTCGCGCTCGAAACGCAGGCCCTCGGCCTTGAGCCCGATGCGCGAGGCGACCACGCCCTCGCCCGCCCGATTGTCGAGCTTCGGGGTCAGGATGCGAGTGCGCATGCCACGCTCTTGGTAGTTGTACGCGCTCTGCAACAGCGTCGTCGTCTTGCCGGCATTCATGGCCGAGTAATAGAAATAGAGTTTGGACATTGAAGAACGGGAGTGGGGAGTAGGGAGTGGGGAGTCGGTAACGCAAGAGCCCGCAATTGTGCCTGTGTGCGGCGACTGCGTCATGCGACGGGTAAGTTGACCTGTCGTCTATGCGAAAATCCCACGTCGTTGCTTGGCTACTCCCCACTCCCTACTCCCCACTCCCGCTCCAACCATGCTCAACCCCTACCAACGTGCCGCCATTGACTACTGCGATGGCCCGCTGCTCGTGCTCGCCGGTGCGGGCTCGGGCAAGACTCGGGTAATCACCGAGAAAATCGCTCATCTGGTCAAGCGCAAACACCTGTCGGCCTCGAAAATCGCCGCGATCACGTTCACCAACAAGGCGGCGCGCGAGATGCGCGAGCGGGTCGGCAAGCTGATCCAGGGACCAGTGGCGGAGGGACTGACGGTGTGCACGTTCCACGCGCTGGGGCTCAAGTTCCTGCAGATCGAACACGCACGGGCCAACCTGCGCCGCGGATTTTCAGTGCTTGATGCGGATGACAGCCAGGGCCTGATCAAGGAACTCGCGCCGAACGGCATCAAGAACGATGCGCTGTGGGCACTGCAATCACTGGTTTCACGGGCCAAGAACGAGGGCCTTACGCCCGCACAGGCCGAAGCGGCGGCGAACGGCGTGCGCGAGCGCGAGGCGGCGGCAATCTATGCGGCCTACCAGAAGCGCCTCGCAGCCTTCAATGCGGTCGATTTCGACGATCTGATCCGCCTGCCCCTGCAGATTCTCGAAAGCGATGACGAGGCGCGTGCGGCGTGGCAGGAACGCATCCGCTACCTGCTCCTGGATGAATATCAGGACACCAACATCGCGCAATACCGCCTGGTCAAGTTGCTGGCCGGCGAGCGCGGCATGTTCACTGCGGTCGGTGATGACGACCAGAGCATCTACGCCTGGCGCGGCGCCAATCCGGAAAATCTCGGCGAGCTTTCGCGCGACTATCCGAAGCTCAAGGTGATCAAGCTTGAGCAGAACTACCGCTGCGGGAAACGCATCCTGCGCGTCGCCAATGCCTTGATCGCCAACAACGATCATCTGTTCGAGAAAAAGCTCTGGAGCGAAGCTGCCGAAGGCCCACCGATTCGCGTCCTCGAATGTCGCGACGACGAGCACGAGGCCGAGCGTATCGCGGCCGAGATCGCACATCTGGCCGAGAAGCACAAGGCGCGCTGGAACGAGTTCGCCATTTTGTACCGCGGCAACCACCAGTCGCGCGCGCTGGAAAAAGCCTTGCGCATCGCCCGCGTGCCCTATCACCTGAGTGGCGGAACGGCGTTTCTCGAACGCGCCGAGGTCAAGGATCTGCTTGCCTATCTGCGTCTGATCAACAATCCGGACGACGACGCGGCTTTTCTGCGCATCGTCAATATTCCGCGCCGCGACATCGGTGCAACGTCACTCGAAAAGCTGGGTCAGGCGGCCGGAGCGCGGCATGTCTCGATGTTGCGTGCCGCGCAGAATGACACCGTGCTGGCCGGTTTGTCGGCCCGCCCGGCTTCGGCCCTGGCTGGATTCGTGAATCTGATCCGCGATCTCGCGCGCTCGGCGGAACGCACCGCAGCGGCCGATCTGGTCGATCAACTGATCGAACGCGTCGGCTACTCCGATCACATCGCTGCGCAGATCAAGGAACCCGGCCTGCGTGCGCGCCGGCTCGAGAATCTCAAGGAGCTGACCGAATGGTTTCGCGCCATGCAGAAGGAAGGGGCAGCCGGTGACCTGGCCGCTCAGCTCGCGCTGCTCACCCACGGCGACCGCGATGATCCCGGCAATGCGGTGCGCCTGATGACCCTGCACTCGGCCAAGGGGCTCGAATTCCGCTTCGTCTTCATCATCGGGGTGGAAGAAGGCTCGTTTCCGCACGAGGCGAGCATCGATGAAGGTCGCCTCGACGAGGAACGCCGGCTGATGTATGTCGGCATTACCCGCGCCAAGGAACAACTGGCCTTGAGCTTCACCCGTCGCAAGCGCCGCTTCGGCGAAATCATCGCCAACGATCCGAGCCGCTTCCTTGCAGAATTGCCCGCTTCGGATCTGCACTGGTCGGGCCGCGATGCTGAACAAGATGAAGCCCAGCGCAAGGAAGTCGCCAGCTCAAGTATCGCCAAGCTGGCCGCCCTGTTCGACGACTGAGAGTCCAGCTTCTAAGGCTCGGTTCCAACGGAAATTCGTTCCTCTCCCATCGCGGCCAATTCGGGCGGACGCCGCAAACCTACACCTTTGATGCGCCGGTAACTTGCAGGTCGACTTGGGCCGACAACAAGGTTGCCGCCAGCTGAGTGAGTTCAACCTGTCCAGTACACAGTGCGTCCTCAAGCAATCAGAGGTTTCCCATTCCAATCGCGGTGCGCCGGCACCTGATCCGGATTTTCTCAATGACGTCAACTGCCGGGCACCTCGTCCGATTCGACTATTGGCTCGTTGCCAGTTCTGATGTGGATGAGAACGATGGCGGTCTGAGCATCGAGGTCACTTGAAGCTTCAAGGCGGGCAGCAATGCCGGCTTTTATCGAATTGCAGCGCCTGCAGGCTTCGATGTTCTTGCAGATCCCGCCGAACCGGCATTGCCAGCCTGCCCTGCACGCAATTTGGCTTCGATAGCTCCGTTTGCGCTATTCGTATAGCGCATGTTTGGGCCTGTCTCAGACGAGATTGGCCGCCTCAAGCTCACGCTTCAGGTAGGCGAAATAAATCGGCGCGGCGACGATGCCGGCGAGGCCGAATGCAGCCTCCATGACCAGCATGGCAATCAACAGCTGCCATGCGCGCGCCCGGATCTGGCCGCCGATGATGCGGGCATTGAGGAAATACTCGAGCTTGTGGATGAGGACGAGGAAGATCAGGGCGGCGATCGCAACCCAGAGCGAGACCGACAGGCCGATGACGAAGATCAGCGTGTTCGAGATCAGATTGCCGACAACGGGCAGCAAGCCGCAGACGAAGGTCGCGACGACCAGGGTTTTTGCCAGCGGCAGGTTGACCCCAAACAGCGGCAGCACGATCAGCAGGAAGATCGCGGTGAACAGCGTATTCAGCGCCGAAATCTTGACCTGAGCAAAGACGATATCGCGGAACGCCGTGGCCAGATTGATGCTGCGCATGCGCAATTGCTGTGTAAGCGGCCCTTCCAGCGGGCGATCCAGCGCGTTCTGAAGTGCCAACATGGCACCGAGCACCATGCCGATCAGCAGATGCACGATCACCCGCGCGGCATTGGCACCGGCAAGTTGGAGTTGGGCGGCATGTTCGCGCAGCCAACCCATGACGGCGACCCGGATCTGTTCGTAATTGTCCGGCAGGTGATCGACCACGATCGCCGGCAACTGTGCGCGTGCGCGCTCTATCAGCGGCGCCATGCGCTCGAACAGGAGCGATGGATTGCCATGTTCCGAGCCGAGAAATGCGATGCTGCCGACGATCGCGAAGCTGAGCAGACCGACCACCAGCGCCGCCAGCAAGGCAACTACCAGCCAATGCGCGCGGGCGCCGGGCAGATGGCGCTGCAGGGATGGCGCCAGCGCATTGACCAAGGCATACACAAGCAACCCGGCAAGCAATACCGGCAGCAACCGCAATTGCAGAACCAGCAGCAGGGCAAGCGCGGCGAGCACATGACTGACCTGGGCAAGTCGCAGTGGGGTGAACTTCGCGGAAAACGGCATGACTGGTGGATTCCTGAACGTCGCGCAGTCTGTCAGTCGCAGTTCCACATTGCCAGTCCGGGCGATCCGGCGGGTGAAGTAGACTTCCGCATTGGCCACCTCATCGCCGATTCGATAAAAGCGGAGTCTCAGCATGTCCAGATTCGCACCGTGCATCGTCGTGACGATGCTCGCCCTCAGCGCGTGCCAGCCCATGGCGCGGCGTCCAGACACCTCGGCAACCATCTCCACACAGTCCGCGCCGCGGGTAGGCTCGGACAGCAGCGCCCTGCCCTCGCCCGACGACAATCTGGAATGCCGTCGCCTGGACCCAGACCGCGATCGAACATGATCTGATCTACCGTCAGGCGTACCGCATGGCCGGCGATGAACTCCTGCAGGCATTGTCCGACCCGACCTGGGAGGCGCTGCCAATCGGCGAACGGAAATCACCGGTGCTCGATCCGCACCAGACCGCGGTGATTCTCGATATCGACGAAACGGTGCTCGACAACTCACCGTATCAGGCGCGTCTGGTAGTCAATGGAGAGAGCTACAACGAGGCCACCTGGATCCCCTGGTGCCGCGAGGAAGCGGCTCGAGCGATGCCGGGCTCGCTCGCCTTCACCCAGCTCGCAGCGAGCAAAGGAGTCAAGGTCTTCTATCTTTCCAATCGTGCCGGCGAGCTTGGCGCTGCGACGCTCGACAACCTGCGCAAGCTCGAATTTCCGATCGCCAGCGACGAGGACGTCTTTCTGGGGCTCGGCACCACTGTTGCCGGCTGCGCGTCGAAAGGTAGTGACAAGGGTTGTCGCCGCGAGCTGATTTCGCGCAAATATCGGGTGCTGCTGCAGATCGGCGACCAGTTGGGCGATTTCATCGACGTGCCCACGAATACGGCAGCGGGACGTGAGCAGGCCATTACGCCTTATCTCGACTGGATCGGCCAGCGCTGGTTCGTGCTGCCGAATCCGACCTACGGAAGTTGGGAACCAGCCTTGTTCAACAACGACTGGAAACTGCCAGCGGCTGAGCGAAGGCGTGCAAAGAAGGCATCCCTACGCACAAACTGAGATTTTAAATCATTTAAATCAATGATTTAACACATGTAACTTAAAGTGTTGCATTAGACTTAACATCTTACTAAGATGCGTCTCGTGAGTTCCCCGGCA
>JADKJL010000010.1 GCA_016721015.1 Lysobacterales bacterium | reverse complement strand
AGGTTAGATCGTGCGAGCGAAGCGAGCCGCGATCTGAACCGTTTGTTGGACAAGCCCGGTCCCGGTCGTGACGCTATGCAGATAGCTATTTCCCGATCAGCCGTGGTGGTCGGTGATCAAGCGGATATTTTGACAAAGACGTGTGCGACGGACGGTCATGCGGACGCGCCGTTGTGTTTGTGACTCTTTAATCCGGCCCAACAGCCTCTTTCGAGCACGCGTGTTTCTCGGCTTGCGGATGCCGATGTTCCTTGCGCTGACGCTGGCTGGTGCGGCTACATAACCGGGCATTCCCTCACTCCATCGGGCGGTCGATCACGCCGCAGTCGCGTGGGTGGCAGGCGCGTGCGGATGACCTTCATGGCACCGCCGCAGCAAGGGCACGTAAGCACGGGACGCGGTTTGAAGTAGGCGGCGGCAGCGGCCAGATTGACCTTGAGCAGCAGGTGCAGCAGTTGGATCAGACGCTTGCTGTTGGGGTGCAAGAAGCCAAAGTTGCGCGCTCGCCGGAAGCGTCGGGGCAGCACGTGACGCAACACCAGCCAGAGGAAGTCGGCACCGGGCAAGGTGCGGGTTTCCCACTGGCGGGTTTTGCTGTCCTGATAGCGGAAGGTGACCTGGCCGTTCTGGCAGGCGAGGATGTCTTGCTCGCGGATCACACCGCGATACAGATAGCGCCCCAGATACGCCAGCGCCTTGGTGCCGCTACCGACGGCCTTGCAATCGACCACCCACGTTTCCGGGTAGTGCGCGGGCAAGCGCAGCCCGGCCTGCGTGAGTGCCTCCAGCAGCGAGGCTCGAAAGACCTTGGCCAGCGCTTTATGGGAGAACAGATACGGCGAGGTAGCGCTGCTGCGTTTGACCCGCCACAGCCGCCGCTTGCGATCGATCGCTGCCGCCGGCATGACCACGTGCACGTGCGGGTGATAGTCCAGCCGCCGCGAATGGGTGTGCAGCACGGCGATCGCGCCGGGCGTGCCTTTGAGTTGTTTGTCGTTCTCGCTGAAGCGGCGCAGCGTCTCCCAGCTGCACCTCATCATCGCGTCATACACCGTGCGCTGATGCGCCCACGCCAACGCGCGTAGCTCGGCCGGCACGGTGAAGGTGAGCAGGAAGTACGCGCCGGGCAGCTGACGTTTGAGTTGGCGCTGCAGCCATTGCTCGCTCTCGTGATGCTGGCAATGCGGGCACGCACGATGGCCGCACGAGTGCGGCACGAACTGCCGCTCCTGGCACCCTTCGCACTGCACCTGCATGCGCGGGCTGCGTGCAGTACGACAATGCTGCATCGCGTGCAGGGCACGGTGCTGGCTGGGCAGCAACGCATGGCCGTGGCGGGCCAGCAGATCCGACTCGAAGGTACGGATGATCGAGGCCAGGGCGATCATCGGAGCGCGCCCCAGCGGATCTCAAAGCCAGCCATCAAGGCGTCGATACGCTCAATCGCACGTTGGCCGCTGCGCTCGGTCAGATGGGTGTACTTGGCTGTGGTCAGGATCGACTGATGACCGAGGCAGTGCTGGACCTGCAGCAGATCGACGCCCGCTTCGATCAGGTGGGTGGCGTAGCTGTGGCGAAGGCTGTGCGGGGTGATGTTTTTTTTAGACCGCACTCGGCCGCGACCTTGCGCAAGGTGAGCTGCACACCGCCGCGATCCAGTGCCGTGGTCGTACACGCCGCCGCCTTGACGCCGCCCTGACGGCTGGGAAACAACAACCGTGGATTGCGGTGCAGTTGCCAAAACCGACGCAATACCGCCAGCGTCGTCGCCGGCAAGGGCACCAGTCGATCCTTGTTGCCCTTGGCGTTGCGGATGTGCACGCGCTGCCGCGCGGCGTCGATGTCGCCCACCTGCAGGCGCAAGCCCTCACCCAGGCGCAGACCCAAGCTGTAGAGCGTGAAGTACAGCACCCGGTAACTGACGACCCGCGTGGCCGCAAACAACTGACCGGCCTCAGCCACCGTCACCACGTTGGGCAAGCGCCGCACCGTGGGCGGCTTGACCAGGTTCGGTGCCGGACACGGCTTGTGCAGCACATGGGTGTAATAGAACTTCAGCCCATACAGCCGATGCCTCACCGTGCTCCACGAATGGGAGGCAATCAGATCACTGAAGTAGTCCGTCAGCTGCGCCTCGGTAAGCTCATCAATGCGCTCGTCGAAATACGCGGCCACGTGCCGGATAGCATGCGCATAGGCCTCCATGGTCTTGGGCTGCAGGCCTTGCAATCGCAAGCGTTTGAGGTGGGTTGCATACTGCTGCTTGAAGTCTGTCGTCAGTGCTGTTTTCATGACCAGGTAGCCTCATAAATTCTTGGTCGAATGTCCCCCGGAAACGAGGGTGTGAGGCTACATTTTACAATTCCTGCGAAGCTGCTCCTTTTTTGCCGCGTAGCGGCTTCGTCCAACTAATCGTCCAAGCCGACGTGTGCGCGGCTTTCCGGCGTTAACCGGGCGTTGTGTTCCTGCAGGAAAGATCTCGTGCAGGGCCAGGTCTGGTTTTCGAAAGCCCGTAAACGGTCACGTCGCGTGGGCTTCGGTTGCGGCGCGCTTTAATTTTGGTCGGCAGTTCGTAATAAGTTCTCCTTTGTGCTTCGCTGGGCTTGGTCCCGACGCTGGTGGCCTTCATGTTAGGCCTCCGGTAGTCATGCAGCTTCCCGTTGGCTGGGCTTTTTGCCGTGTCGGCTGGTCGCTCGCGATTGTCATCAATCAGGCGAGCGACTGGTTCCCTGGTTGCAGTGGTGGCCTTGTCGTTGGGCGCTCCAGGGAGGCTTCATGCGCAGCAATATTCTTTGCGTCATGGCGGTCTGCGTGTCCTGGCACGATGTTGCAGGTTGGCGCGCGGGGCGCGAACCGACTACATCGTCGTTTCCATTTACGACCCCATGTTCAAGAAGGGCAACCCATGAGGCCTAACTATTCCTCAAGAGACTTCCCGTCAAGCCCGGGCAAGTGATGTCGTTGCCCTGAGCTTTGGGGCTTTTGCTGGTCATTGAATTGTTCCTTTGTTGCGTACTGCGTTGTCGTTGCGAGACGGGTGACAAAACGGTTGTCAGACTGCATTTCCTTCCCGAAAAGGAATTCCTTCGGTCACAATCGGTCTTGTTGAGTCGATCGTGCTGACTCGGACCAGGGTATAAACCGCACCCGAAGACCTCATTCATTCATCGGACTGTCCGGTGCTCGGCGATCAACCGAAACACCTCTTCGACGTCCATCAAGTTAGTCAGGTTCTCTCCGGGGTGGTCTGACCCGTTGTCTACCGTGTCGCGCTGACGTTGAATCGAAACGTTCTTCTAGGCCGCATACACCTCATGGGTTTGCCGGTGCATCGGATCATTCAGGCAGGCATGAGCGTCGTAGTCGACGTCGTGTGCGAGGATCGCCCATATCTGCCGAGCATGTTTGTTGGCGACGGCCACGATCACCTTGCCGAAGGGCATGCGACCGTCGAGTGTGCGGATCCACAGTTGTTCGGGCGTGGCCTTCTCGGTCGCCACAGCCTTGGCACGCTGCAGACTGCTGCGTGCGCCCTGGATCAATAACGTGCGCAGGTAGGCATCCCCTCGGCAACTGATTCCGCCCAACCGCGCATGCCCGCCGCTGGAATGCTGGATGGGAACCAAGCCCAACCACGCTGACATTTGCCGACCCTGCGTGAACTCGCGGGCGTTGCCGACCGTCGCCACCACCGCATCGGCGGTAATGGGGCCGATACCCACGATGCCTCGCAACCGTACACATCGGCTATCAGCTCGCGCGTGAGCCTCGATGCGTGCATCGCAGGTGTCGTGGTGCACGCGCAACTGCTTCCAGTGATCCGCCAGATCGCGCAGCAATTCCTTGAATTCGGCAGGCAATCCGCGTTGCGTATCCAGATCCGCCAGCAATCGACGGAGCGCCGTGTCGCTCTGCGCCACGATTACGCCGAACTCGGCCAACAGGCCACGAATGCGGTTGCCGATGGCCAGCGACTCGGTCTTGTACCCTTCGCGTACCCGATGCCAGGACAGGCGAACCTGCTGATCGACATCCTTCACCGGCACAAAGCGCATGTTGCCTTGGCGCGCCGCCGTGGCAATCGCCTCGGCATCGGCCTGGTCGTTCTTGGTCTTGCGCCCTTTGCGAAACGGCGTGACGAATTGGGCCGCCATGATGAGCGGCTGCAGGTTATACGCCTGGCAACGCCGCGCCCAATGATGCGCGCCGCTGCACGCTTCCATGGCCACCACCGTTCCGGCCGCAAGCTGCGAGAGCCAGAGCTCAAACGCCTCGCGTCGCAGATCCTGACGACGCAGCACCCGACCGCGTCCATCCACCCCGCAAATCGAAAACACAGTCTTGGCCAAATCAACGCCCACGAGGCCTGCCGCTGCGGATATAGTATTCATGGAGACTTCCCCTTCTGTTGACGGTTGTGTAGAGCTACCATCATGGCACCTGGGTTCTTCGGGATCCTTGAGGCCGAAAGATGTGGGAAGTCTCTTTTTACTCAATCAAGCCGACCGCTGACGCGGCGGCTTATTTCCGGTGTTGTGCGCCAGTCGTTGAACGATACGAGCCGCGGGGCTATGCTCCCGACATGGAAATGACCGTCGAATCAATTACTGAAGCTGTCTTGTCGCTCCCCAGCGATGCCCGCGCACTTTTAGCAGATCGTCTGGTCGAGAGCCTCGATCCGCTGAACGGCCTCGTCATTCGCGAAGCATGGTCGACCGAAGCGCTTCGTCGGCTTGAGGGCGCGCGGTCTGGTCGAGTTCTCACAATTCCGGCAGAAGAAGCTTTTACCCGAGTTCGCGCTTGGCCAAATGATTCGTGCCAAGTTCACCTGGATGCGCTTGCTGAGTTTGAGGATGCAGCCAACTACTTCGAGTTGCTCCAACCGGGGCTAAGCGCACGTTTTGTTGCGAACATCGAATCTGCGCTTCAGAGCGTCTTGGAGGCGCCCGAGGTCTGGCCAGTCTTGGTTACCGAAGTGCGTCGCCGACTCATACGCGTCTTTCCATACGCTTTGCTGTATTCAGTCGAGCCAGACCATGTACTTGTCTTGGCGGTCATGCATGCCATCAAGAGCCCGGCTATTGGCTTGCACGCGCGTCAGGCGCACAACTAATCAATCAAGCCGACCGCTGACGCGGCGGCTTATTTCAGGTGTTAGATGTTGCGTGAGTCATACCGGAGTGTTACCTTCGTAACATGAAAGTCGCCATCTCCCTCCCTGATCCCGTGTTCACCGCCGCCGAGAAGCTCGCCCATAGACTTCGCGTGTCTCGCAGCCAGCTCTACGCTCAGGCCATTGAGGAATATCTCGGCAAGCGGCAGGACTCCCTGATCACGGAGAGATTGAACGCTCTCTACGCTGAGGGACAAGACGCTATTGATCCTGCCTTGGCCGCGGCACAGATGGGAGCAATTGGCCATGAAGCGTGGTGAGATTTGGTGGGCTGACCTTCCAAGCCCTGTCGGCTCTGGTCCCGGCTACAAGCGCCCAGTCCTTGTCGTTCAAGCCAACCCGTTCAACGCGAGCCGAATTGCCACCGTGATTGTAGCCACGGTTACATCCAACCTTGCATTGGCGGAAGCGCCAGGCAATGTGCGTATTGCCAAATCTGACTCTGGGCTACCGCAACCATCAGTCGTGAATATCTCGCAGCTGATCACACTTGATCGGTCTGTCCTGACAAAGAAGGTGAAGGTGTTGCCAGGCGCAGTGCTGGACAAGGTAGACAGTGGCCTAAAGCTGGTGCTCGGATTACTTTGAGCAACATCTAACTATTCCTCAAGAGACTTCCCGTCAAGCCCGGGCAAGTGATGTCGTTGCCCTGAGCTTTCGGGCTTTTGCTGGTCATTGAATTGTTCCTTTGTTGCGTACTGCGTTGTCGTTGCGAGACGGGTGACAAAACGGTTGTCAGACTGCATTTCCTTCCCGAAAAGGGATTTCCTTCGGTCACAATCGGTCTTGTTGAGTCGATCGTGCTGACTCGGACTTTGGGTTAAACCGCACCCGAAGACCTCATTCATTCATCGGACTGTCCGGTGCTCGGCGATCAACCGAAACACCTCTTCGACGTCCATCAAGTTAGTCAGGTTCTCTCCGGGGTGGTCTGACCCGTTGTCTACCGTGTCGCGCTGACGTTGAATCGAAACGTTCTTCTAGGCCGCATACACCTCATGGGTTTGCCGGTGCATCGGATCATTCAGGCAGGCATGAGCGTCGTAGTCGATATCGTGCGCGAGGATCGCCCATATCTGCCGAGCATGTTTGTTGGCGATGGCCACGATCACCTTGCCGAAGGGCATGCGACCGTCGAGTGTGCGGATCCACAGTTGTTCGGGCGTGGCCTTCTCGGTCGCCACAGCCTTGGCACGCTGCAGACTGCTGCGTGCGCCCTGGATCAATAGCGTGCGCAGGTAGGCATCACCCCGGCAACTGATTCCGCCCAACCGCGCATGCCCGCCGCTGGAATGCTGGATGGGAACCAAGCCCAACCACGCTGACATTTGCCGACCCTGCTTGAACTCGCGGGCGTTGCCGACCGTCGCCACCACCGCATCGGCGGTAATGGGGCCGATACCCACGATGCCTCGCAACCGTACACATCGGCTATCAGCTCGCGCGTGAGCCTCGATGCGTGCATCGCAGGTGTCGTGGTGCACGCGCAACTGCTTCCAGTGATCCGCCAGATCGCGCAGCAATTCCTTGAATTCGGCAGGCAATCCGCGTTGCGTATCCAGATCCGCCAGCAATCGACGGAGCGCCGTGTCGCTCTGCGCCACGATTACGCCGAACTCGGCCAACAGGCCACGAATGCGGTTGCCGATGGCCAGCGACTCGGTCTTGTACCCTTCGCGTACCCGATGCCAGGACAGGCGAACCTGCTGATCGACATCCTTCACCGGCACAAAGCGCATGTTGCCTTGCCGCGCCGCCGTGGCAATCGCCTCGGCATCGGCCTTGTCGTTCTTGGTCTTGCGTCCTTTGCGAAACGGCGTGACGAATTGGGCCGCCATGATGAGCGGCTGCAGGTTATACGCCTGGCAACGCCGCGCCCAATGATGCGCGCCGCTGCACGCTTCCATGGCCACCACCGTTCCGGCCGCAAGCTGCGAGAGCCAGAGCTCAAACGCCTCGCGTCGCAGATCCTGACGACGCAGCACCCGACCGTGCCCATCCACCTCGCAAATCGAAAACACGATCTTGGCCAGATCAACGCCCACGAGGCCTGCCGCTGCGGATATAGTATTCATGGAGACTTCCCCTTCTGTTGACGGTTGTGTAGAGCTACCATCATGGCACCTGGGTCCTTCGGAATCCTTGAGGCCGAAAGATGTGGGAAGTCTCTTTTTACTCGTCCAAGCCGACGTGCTGCGCACGCGGCTTAACTCTGGTGTTAGCCACCACAGGAAGTCTCATGCGTGCTGTCGTTATGTTGTTATTCGCTCTCGCTTGCAGTTCCTCACTGGCGCAAGAGCGCGAGACACTGACATTCAAAAAAACTAGGATGACTGTCCCGTCTTGTGGCAGACAACTGCTGGAATCTCAATCAGCCGGCGCGATCACGCTGTTGCCGAATCAAGTCGCATGCTTCGCCTTGAAAGTGACAGATGCGAGAATTCAACTCATCGAGCCGCCCAAAGGTGCGGCCCCCGAGAGTCTGCTGGTTCTCAAACTCTGGTATGAGCCGAAGACCGAGAAATCGTTCCTTAGTATCCACAACCCGCTCAGCCTATTTCTGACCTACAAGGCCCATATCCGTCGGACAGGGGCCAAGTCCCTTGAGTACACGACTACTTGCCCAGTCTTGTCGCATCGCGACGGTCTTGAGTTTTGGACATATGAAATGTCGGAAATAGTCATTTCGAATCTCGCTCTGGTGCCAGAGTCAAAGACAATTGAGTGCCATTGAGGTGGTGGCTAACATCTCGTTCGAGGCGGACGGCTACGCCGCCGCTCAACTCCAGCGTTAGACGGCTGAGAGACCTATGTGCAAATTGAGCGCGAAACTGATATTTGCCATTATAACAACGATTCTCGCAGAGCCGTCGTTCGCAGCTCCGCAGGCAAAAGTAGAGAATTGCGGTTGGCTTGTGGCAAAGCAAGATGCGCTCGTGCCTCAGCCAGATTCGTCACTTAAGCCAAGCGATCCGGCACCGCTATCCAAACCGCCGCCGCAAGCTAAGGCGGCGTACTGTGAGCGCGACACCATAATGACCTACATCGGTGACGAACGCGTACTTAAACTCGGTCTTCCATTAGTAATTCGCTCAGGTGAACGCGAAGGCGTTTTGGAGGTCAACCCAACCGTACTTTTCAATTTCCATCGGGTGGGCGAGCGGTACCTTCCTGGCAAGGATAATAAATGAGGCTCGTTCCGCACGTCAGCCGTCTAACTATTCCTCAAGAGACTTCCCGTCAAGCCCGGGCGAGTGATGTCGTTGCCCTGAGCTTTTGTGCTTTTGCTGATCATTGAATTGTTCCTTTGTTGCGTGCTGCGTTGTCAGTGCGATGCGGGTTACGGAACGGCTGTCAGACTGCAATCCTTCCCGAAAAGGGATTTCCTTCGGTCACAATCGGTGTTGTTGAGTCGGTGAAGCTGACTCGGACCAGGGTATAAACCGCACCCGAAAACCTCATTCAATCATCGGTGTCGTCGGTGTTTTGGGATCAACCAAAACACGTTTGTGACGGCCGGAAAGTTGGTCAGGTTTTCTCCAGGTCGGTCTGACCCGTTGTCTACCGTGTCGCGCTGACGTTGAGTTGAAACGATGGCTTCAAGCGAGTGCCTGCGTGCGCTGAAGGGTGGGGTGATAGCCCGTGTGTGGATCGTAATGGGCCTCACGCGCCAGCATGACCCAGAGCTGGCGAGCGTGTTTGTTGGCAATGGCGACCAGTAGTTTGCCGAAGGGCAGGCGTCCGCTGAGCGATCGTTTCCTGCCTTGCAGGTGTGGCGCAGCACCGCGCCAGTCGATGCGCACTGTTGAACGGTCCCATCGTCAATATCCGGCGTGCCGCATGCCGTGATCGCCCATGCGCGAAGGGATCCCACCATGAAAACGCCCACTTGCTGAGGTTGCGCGATTCGAGCAATATTCCGGGAGCATTTCTTCAGCTGCGTCAGTTGTCATGGACACATCAATCGGGCCCCTGGAATTTGACTCAGCCGCTGAAGCGCTGCTCAATTCTTGCCATTTACCAATCAGCGACCTTTCGGCGTCGTCCGAGGTGCTGCTGTTCGGTCATGCGCCTGCCGGCCTTTTGTCGGGGATGGTCGGTTTGGAGATATACGGAGCAGATGCGCTGCTTCGCTCACTAGCGGTCACGGAGTCAAATCGCAGCGCTGGGCTCGGTGCTGCGCTTGTTGCTTCTGCGGAGCGACACGCTGCGGCACGCGGCGTCAACGCCGTCTATTTGCTCACCACCACGGCAGACATGTTTTTTGAGCGTCGTGGATACACCCGCGTCAGTCGCGCCGAGGCACCGGCAGCCATTGCATCCACCAGTCAGTTTTCGGCGCTGTGCCCGTCTTCATCCGCCTTCATGGTCAAACGGTTTGGCGGCCAGGACTTCAAGCCGAGCCGGCTTCGTGAGGCGACCTGAGGAACTGATCCTTATCCCGCAGCACGGGCTGCCCAGCGCCTCATCGACATGGCTCTACTTCTTCATTTGCCCGTAGCCGATGATCCATGACAGTCGACCCCCGTGCTGATGCTCGAAGCTCAACCCTGACGTTGGCGCTTACGGGGCCCAGGGTCGACTTAAATTCATCCGGAGAGTGGCAATGCGCCTTGAGAAGGTTTTCGCAATCCAGTTTTCGGGTTTGTACCCGCTTTACGTGAAGAAGGCGGAATCCAAGGGCCGCTCCAACGACGAGGTGGATCAGGTCATCTGTTGGCTAACCGGCTACAGCCGGGAGGGGCTACGCAACCAGATCGGATCCGATAACGACCTTGAGGCGTTCTTCGATCAGGCGCCGGACTTCAATCCAAAGGCCTCGCTCATCAAAGGCGTGGTGTGCGGCATTCGGGTAGAGGAGGTCGAGCATCCGCTCATGCAGAAGATCCGCTACCTGGACAAGCTCGTTGATGAGTTGGCCAAGGGTAAGGCGTTGGACAAGATTCTGCGGCAATAGCCGGTTCAGGCAAGCCGAAAAACCTCCGCTTTTGCGGAGCCGCCAACGCCTGGAAGGATCGAGCCATGAAATTATCTACGAGAAATTCACCGGAAGTGTCGATAGCGAGCCGTCCATAATTTCCGCTTGACAACGTGGCATTATTGCAATCGCTGCGGCGAGACTTTCTTGCCACTTTGCAGGCTGCGTATCCATATCCATCCTTGGTGGGAGGTTGAAATGAAGCGAGTCACCGGCATCGGCGGCATTTTCTTCAAGGCCAAGGACGCACCGGCGCTGCAGGCCTGGTACAAGCGCCACCTCGGCATCGACGTACAGGCATGGGGTGGAACAGCATTCAACTGGACTGACTCCGAGGGCAAACCTGCCGGCGGCAGCACGATCTGGTCGGTCGGAGCTATTGATGGAAGCCAGTTCGCGCCGAGCATTGCCTCCTTCATGATCAACTACCGGGTTGAAGACCTGCACGGCCTGGTCAAGCTGCTCAAGGCAGAGGGCTGCAACGTCCTCGACAAGATCGACGAATCCGAATACGGAATATTCGCCTGGGTCATGGATCCGGAAGGCAACAAGGTCGAGTTGTGGCAGCCACCTGCCGGACAATGAAACTTGCGCCGATGTTTCGCATTTTCACCTTCTTTTCAAGGCCTGCGATCGCCACGTCAATCTTCTGCGGCCAGATCGGAGCAGGAGCAACCGGAAGGTAGTTCGAGATCAAACGCGGCCCTGATCCGGGCCGCCGTACCTGCCGGCAGAAGTTCTGCATCCACCGGGAAATCATCCTCGAGGATGTAGCGATTGCCGTTTCTGTAGGTGAAATAATTGAACAGCAGTCGGTTGCGCTTGCTGAGTCGAAAGGTGCCGTCGACTCGTGGCACGGTTTGCTTGCCGAAATCGAGGCGCTCGCTGGAGTAGGAATAGGCACTGCCGGCGGAATTCCCGGATGCATCGATATGGGCATTGCCTTCAACCTGGATCGCGCCGAGGCGAAGCGTGAAACGATCATCGTCGGCGCGTGCCGCAAGGCTCGTGAAGACGCCTGAGGTCAGCAGCACGGCGAATATCAACGTAAACCGGTACACGGGATCTGTGTGAACGGAGTCGAAAGAATGAAAGACGCGCAATGGCGCGTGGGCATGGTTGCCGTTGCGAGACTCGCCCGCGACAGGAGAAGAAGCAAACCAGCCGTGCCCGGGTTTCGATCCCGATCCATTGCGTACGCGGAGCGGGGACGCCCGTTGTGGGCGGTGAATCCTGGTCTGGCCTCCAATCGGCGACGGACGAGGGCCTTCATGCGGAATTTTCGTAGTTTTCGGCATGGAATGTGCATGGTAATTTAGGCGTCGTGTCGATGCATCGATCAGTCATAAACGTTACCTTTACCCACGAATCCAGGATCAGGGGGATCAAATATGCTCATTTCAACCGTCTTCCTCGCCGCTGCTGCCCTCTCGGCGTCGCGCTTTGGCCCCAACAACATGGTGCTCGTTGAGCGCGTGGGTGACGGTGCACGGATTACCGCCTATGGCGATACCCAGATCGTCAAGATTCTCGCCAAGGATTTCGAGGTCGAGGATTGCCTTGAGGTCATGCGCGACGGGATGCACCCGGGGCGGTGTCTGTTTTCCGAGGGCGAGGTCATCACCCTGAGCCAGGATCCGAACGGCATCCGCATGAAGTTCCAGGGTGTGGGCAAGGACAATATCGTCGAATTTGTCGCCCATCCGAGGGAACGTGAGCGGGCCGCAAAGGCGCTTGAATCTCCCTGATTCGAAGGCACTTCGATCAACCCATCGCTCCCATAAAACCCACGTATCGGGTGAAGCTCGCGGAGAGTTGCCAGGGCCTTGCTGCGATTGGAGCCGGGCTCAGGCCTGCAAGGGCACCCCTCATGCGCAGCGTGCGGGGTGAACGTGGCCCAGCGCTCAATGGCGAGAAACACCGCGGTCACCGTGTCGCATCCATCGCTCCGATCCCCGGCCCAGTATTGGAATTCGCGTTACAGTTGAGCGGAGTTCCCCAACGACGGTTCAATCGATGCGTTATTTCACCTGTTCCATGGGTGCGAAGTCGCTGGTCGCGGTCAGCCTGTTGCTTTGTGCAACGTGTGTGGTGGCCGCCGATGAAGAGGTGCCGGTACACCTGACCTTGCGCATCCCCTCGAAATTGCTGGCCGAGACGCGCGTGGTCAACGTCCATGTTCCGCCCGGATACGATGGCAAGGCGGAAACGCGCTATCCGGTTCTGTACATGCTCGACGGCGGTGTAAAGGAGGATTTCCCGCATCTCGCCAACACGCTCGATGGCTTGATGGCCGCGCACACGATTCCGCCCATGCTGCTGGTCGGCATCGAGAATACCGAACGGCGGCGGGATATGACCGGGCCGACCACGGTCGACAGCGATCGCGATATCGCTCCGGTGGTTGGCGGATCGGCGGCCTTTCGCGGTTTCATTGATCACGAACTGATGCCGCAGATCCGCGCCTTCTACAACGTCAATGACGACGCGGCGATCATCGGCGAGTCACTGGCTGGTCTGTTTGTGATGGAAACCCTGTTCATCGAGCCGGATCTTTTTGATACCTATATCGCGATTGATCCAAGCTTGTGGTGGAACGCCGAGCAATGGTGGCGCGAAGCCGGAACCCGTTTGAACGGCTCGGTCGATATCCGTGCACGATTGTTTCTGGCGTCGGCCGGCGACAGCGGCAATGCGAACGCCCACTTCGCCGATGCGCTCTGCCGCAACCCGTTGCCCAACCTGCACTGGACCTACACGCATCACCCCAGGCTTGGCCATGCCAAGATCTTTCGCAAGCTCGAAAAGGAAATCCTCACACAGGCATTTTCCGGGCAGGCGATGGTGGCGCCGCAATGCCAATGAAACCTAGTGTGGTGCCCCACAAATAACCAGGCAAACTCGCTTGGTCTTCGGCCCCGATCCTGCGTTGCTCGTCGTCACCATTGTCCCACTATGCCTCTTCCTCGCGCCTTGTCTCGGGACCGAATCCGCGGCGCGATTCCACCCAGCTATTTGCGGGTCACCACACTAGCCTCGGAGCGAGACAAAAACACGCTGTTGCCGGTTCCGGCAATGTCCCGGTGCAGCAGTGCAAATCAGGCAGTCGAGTCGGACAGGAGCGTCACTGGCCGAATCGCCGGACACACGGGATCGCGCATCGCGCTGGATCCCTCATTCCTTGAACAGGTAGAGCAAGGCGCACAGGCCAAGCCCGATCACGTAGAGCAACCAGGTGCGACTGATGAAATACGGATAGACCATCAGGGCGACACCGATGCCGGCGGAACGCCAATACGCCTGTTTGGCCGCCCATCTGAAAACGGCGAAGCCGATCACGCTGAAAATGAGCAGGGCGAACAGATTGGCGGGCGTCGGCATTGGTCAATCATGGCACAGGATCGAGCTGTCGATCAGACGAGCGCCGCGCCCGCATTTCGGAGTTTCATTTCGCAATCACTTTGCGCAACATGATGACCGACCATCCGGGAACTGTTAGCCAATGACCGACTCGATCCAGACCAATCAGTTCGCCCATCTCGCCAATGGCATGTGCCTGCACTACGCCAGCGCGGGTGAGCGCGGCAAACCGCTGCTTCTGTTCCTGCACGGGTTTCCGGAATTCTGGTACGCGTGGGAGGCGCAACTCGCCGAATTCGGCGCGGACCACTTCGCGGTTGCGGTGGATTTGCGCGGATTCAATCTGTCCGACATGCCTGCGGACGTATCGGCCTACAGGGTTCACCATCTGGTCGATGATCTGCGCCTGTTCGCTGCGCATCTGGGCTATGCGAAATTCAACCTCGTCGCGCACGACTGGGGTGGCGCGGTCGGCTGGAGCGTGGCGATCACGTTGCCACAACTGCTTGAGAAGCTGATCATGATCAACTCGCCGCATCCGTGGTTGTTCCTGCAGGCGTTGCGCAACGATCCGCGCCAGCAGCAATGCAGCCAGTACATGAACTGGCTGCGCAAGGACGGTTCGGAGCAAGCACTGATGAAGGACGACTTCTCCGCGCTCGAAGGGTTCTTCCGCGACCACGATGGAAACCTGCCAGCATGGTTCACCGACGAGGTGCGCCGCCGCTACCACGATTGCTGGCGGCGCGGTCTGCGTGGCGGAGTCAACTACTATCGTGCCTCGCCGCTGCATCCGCCGACCGAGGCGGAACCCGGAGCGTTGTCACTGGATCTCGATCCCGAGAGTCTGCGCGTGCGCATCCCGACCCGCGTGATCTGGGGCGAGAGTGACCCCGCCTTGCCCAGGCATTTGCTCGACGGTCTCGAGCAGTGGGTCGATGATCTTGTCGTCGAGCGAATCGCCGAGGGAACGCACTGGCTTGTGCACGAGCAGCCGCAGCGGATCAACCGCCTGATCCGCCAGTTTCTTCAGCACCCCTGATCGCCGCCATTTCCAATGGGATCCTGTTGTCTGCCGCAATCAGGGTCACGAACGCTGCAGAGCTGTCTGCAGCGAAAGCCGTGGGCATGGCAATCCAGCTCATCGGCTCCAGTGGCGGTAGTCCGTGGGCGATTCTGGCGCGATCGCATTGCGGGCTTGGATGGCCTGATTCCCAGGCCGGGATCAGGTCATGGCAGGGAGACGGTCGCTGCGCATAGATTCCGCAGTGGGCCTGTTCACCGACCACGCCGCGCAAGGCGATACAGTGAGGCGTGCGGGCCTGGGTGCCGCGCATGACCAGTCGATGTGGATCGAGCTTTTCGGTCAGCGACGAAGGCGTCGTGCCGCCCGCAAAGTCGTCAGACTCCGACCAGTGGAAGGCGACGCGAAAGAACGCGCAGCAGGCGCCGCAGGACAAGCAGGGATGGCCCATCGGGGATCCGGTCAACTCGACAATCAAACCGCCAGTGAATCGCCTTCGGCGCATCGGTAAGCGGCCGGGGGAGACGCCGATCCGCCCCGTGTCGAACAACTCGGCGTGGATTCTAGCCTGACTTCGACGCCTGCAACATCTGTCCCATCTTCGCGTGGATCAGGTTCACGGCCTTGAGTGGGCGCAGCATGACCTTGAATTCCACGATACGGCCTTCGTCGTTCCAGCGCAGCATGTCGACACCGTTGATCTCGATGCCGTCGAGCTCCAGCATGAATTCAAGCACGGCGTCGTGCGTCCCGCTGACTTCGCGCACGTAGCGGAATGTTTCATTGCCAAAAACGTGGAGCGCCGCGAGCAGGTATTTTGCGGTGATCGCCTTGCCGATTTGAGGCGTGTGCACGACCGGCGAATGGAAGATCACGTCGTCGGCGAGCAATGCATCCAGTCCTTGCGCTGATCGGTTTGCTACAAGCTCGTGCCATTTCAGCAGCGTGTCGATGGCCATTGCGTCCTCGTCATGTGGTCGGGTTTGCGGCCCGTCTGGTGCCTTTGAGCGAACAGCGGTCGTCGAACAATTCCGATCGCTCGCGATGCGCCATGAATGGGTCGGAGCGCAGCTCGACCTGGATCCGAGGATTGCCTACGCGTGCACATCAGGAGGATTGCGGTCATCGCCAATCGACTTTGCATCGCCATTGTGCGGATGCATTGGCGAGGGTTGCGAATCCCCTTCGCCGCCAATGACCGGTGCGCCTGCCGATCGCGACCAGCGCAACAGTCCGATCGCGTAGCTCACGTAGTAGCCGGCCAGGGTCGCAAAGATCACCAGCGTCAGCGGACTGCCGGCAAACGACATCGGCGGGGCGGCAGAGGCATCACCCATCATCTGGATGCTGACGAGCCGGTAAATGATGCGGCCGATGAAAACCAGGGACAGGGCAATGCCGAGATGCGCATTCGGGGTATAGAAAAATCCGTTGCCAACTACCTCGAATCGGGTCAGGCGCAAACCGTAGAGACCGAGCAGGGCGCCCATGCTGGCACCTGCGCAGAGATAGAGCGCATTCAGCGGATGCGCGAGCGAAGTCAGCATCAGCAGGGCCAGCAACACGGGAAATGCCACCAGCGTGATCCACACGCGTCGTGGTTTCAGTGTCTGCCGCCCAACCATTCGACGAACCCGAGAATACACGCGCCAAAGCAACAGCGTGACGATCCCGATCGTGGCGAACATGGACGGATGGACAGCGGCTATGGCCATGATTGAGACCTTATATTGATGATGTTCGGGCGGTGCGCAATGGGTGGCTGGAGTTGCACGAATCAGAAAGCCGAACCCGGTTGCTTCAGGAAAGCCGATTCCTGTTCGGTCGATTCGCGACCGAGGATTGCATTGCGGTGCGGATAGCGGTCGAACCGATCGATGATGGCCTTGTGGCGCAGCTCGAAATCGAGACTATCCTGCGATGCCCGCTCTTTGAACAGGACTTCGGCCACCGCGTGGATCTTCCTCGATTCGCTGTGCATGTAGGGCATGTAGAGGAAACTCCGTTGCTGCTGCGGCAGCGCCATGTCGGCACCGATCGCAACGGCGTGCTGGGCGAGGGTGAGGGCGAGCGGATCGCTGGCGAAGGCTAAGGGCGTGCCGCGATACATGTTCCGCGAGAACTGGTCGAGCACGATGATCTCGGCCAGCCGTCCTGCAGGTTCATCGCGCCATTCAAACAACTCGCAGCGGTTGGCTTGCGCATGCACGTCGGCGAAACGCTCGGCGATCAACAGATCCAGGCTTGGGTCGACCTTCCACCAATGCGCGGGTGTGAGTTCGTCGAACCAGAATCCGAGGATGGCGTTCTGCATGGGCGTCCTTGTTTCTGGATTGTATCCGTATTACCGGAATTCCATCGATCTGTCAGCTTCATCGAACGATTGCGCGGTTGAATGGCGATGCCGTGCCGCTGCGATATCGTCGACAATAAGGGCATGCTCGATATCGTTCTGCATCGTCCCGAGATTCCGCCGAATACCGGCAACGTGATTCGCTTGTGCGCGAATACCGGCGCCCACCTGCATCTGATCGGGCCGCTTGGTTTTGAACTTGATGACGCGCGTCTCAGACGGGCCGGGCTGGATTATCACGAGTACGCACGCCTGAGCCTGCATGCGGATCTGGCGGCGTTTGTCGCGGCGGTGCAACCGCAACGGCTGTTCGCGGTAACCACGCGCGGTGCCGTACGTTACGACACGATCCAGTATCGCGCCGGGGACGCCGTGGTGTTCGGTTCGGAGACGAGCGGATTGCCGGTCGAGGTGATCGAATCGATACCGGCCGATCAGCGGCTGCGTCTGCCGATGCGACCCGACAATCGCAGCCTGAACCTGTCGAATGCGGTCGCCGTTGTTGCGTATGAGGCGTGGCGGCAGAGTGGATTCGAGGGCGGCGCCTGAGTGTGCGCTGATGCGAGCGGCTTCCGTTGCGGTGCTCATTTTCGCATTGAAATCAAGAGCATCGCGACTGAAGTCGCTCCCACGAAAGACGGCATGAAGCGGTTTGCTGGCAGCTGAGTCGCCGCGGCGGCTTCAGCTCCGATGCATCGTCCGGCAACGTGTCGAACGGCATCGGGCCTGAAGGCTACTCCTACAAAACGTCGAACGGCATCGGGCCTGAGGGCCACTCCTACAAAACGTCGAATGGCATCGGCCTGAAGGCCACTCCTACAAAACGTCGAACGGCATCGGGCCTGAAGGCCACTCCTACAAAACGTCGAACGGCATCGGGCCTGAGGGCCACTCCTACAAAACGTCGAATGGCATCGGGCCTGAAGGCCACTCCTACAAAACGTCGAACGGCATCGGGCCTGAAGGCCACTCCTACAAAATGTCGAATGGCATCGGGCCTGAGGGCCTTTCCTGCAAACCCGACGCGATGCGCTCAGACCGCTTCGAGTTCGATCTTGAAATCGCAGCCGGTCTTCGCCTTGACGTCGTCAAGGCTGACGCCGGGATGCAGCTCGGTCAGGGTCAGGCCACCGCCTTCGGCAACCTCGAACACGCACAGGTTGGTGATGATCTTGTCGACGCAGGCCTTGCCGGTCAGCGGCAACTCGCATTGCTTGAGGATCTTCGGCGAACCATCCTTGGCGGTGTGCTCCATCAACACGACCACGCGCCTGACCCCGGCGACCAGGTCCATCGCGCCGCCCGGGCCCTTGACCATCTTGCCGGGTACCATCCAGTTGGCCAGATCCCCGTTTTCGGAAACTTCGAGTCCGCCCAGGATCGACAAGTCGATGTGTCCGCCGCGGATCATCGCGAAGGAATCGGCGCTGGAAAAGAAACTGCTGCCGGGAATTGTGGTGATGGTCTGCTTGCCGGCATTGATCAGATCGGCATCGACAGTGGCCTCGGTCGGGAACGGGCCGATGCCGAGCAGACCATTCTCCGATTGCAGGGTGACCTGCACGCCATCGGGAATGTAGTTGGCGACCAGGGTCGGAATGCCGATACCGAGGTTGACGCAGAAACCATCACGCAATTCGCGCGCGGCGAGCTGGGCCATCAATTCACGGACCGGGTTCTCCTTGCCGCTCGGCGCGCCGCCCGAAAGCGTGCGGAACTCGATTCGCTTCTGGTACTTGGCACCCTGGATGATGCGGTCGACGAAGATGCCGGGAGTGTGGATCTGGTCGGGTTCCAGCGAACCGGTTTCGACCAGTTCCTCGACCTCCGCAACGGTGACCTTGCCGCAGGTCGCAATCATCGGGTTGAAGTTGCGCGCGGTCTTGCGAAAGATCAGGTTGCCGAACTTGTCACCCTTCCACGCCTTGACGATGGCGACATCGGCCTTGATTGCTGATTCGAGCACGTATTCGATGCCATCGAAGACCTTGGTTTCCTTGCCTTCGGCAAGCTTGGTGCCGAAGGCGGTGCGCGTGTAGAAACCCGGAATGCCGGCACCGCCGGCACGCAGGCGTTCGGCGAGGGTGCCCTGCGGCACCAGTTCGAGTTCGAGTTCGCCGGCGAGAACCTGGCGCTCGAACTCCTTGTTCTCGCCGACATACGAGGCGAGCACCTTTTTCACCTGGTGCGTCTTCAGCAGCGGGCCCATGCCGAAATCATCGACGCCGGCGTTGTTGCCAACAATGGTCAGACCCTTGGTGCCGGCATCGAGCAGGCCCTGGATCAGATTCTCCGGAATGCCGCAGAGGCCAAAACCTCCGGCGGCGATGGTCATGTTGTCGAACAGCAAGCCTTCGAGCGCGGCAGCGGCGGATGCGTGGACTTTCTTCACGGTCGGATCCTTGGGCAATGGGAGAGACGACGGCGCAGTGAACGGCGGCGTTGCCGATATCAGGAGAGGGCGACCAGACTAGTACGTGACCCGGTTCGGTTCAATGCGGCCTTTAGGACAATGGTGCCGCGAATGGGTTCAGTGTGCCAATGAACGCGCACTTCGGCCGCACGCAAGCTCCGATCGGATCAGTCCTCAGGGTTTGCGCCGACCATCAAGCCGGGGCAATTCAATCGGCAGGCCGCCCACCTCGCAGTGGGTGATCGCACACAGCTGTTCGCGCATGGCCGGATTGGCCTGGATCATCAAATGAAACAGCACGTTTTGTTCGAGCGAGCCGTGCACGGCCTCCGCGCCCGGGCCGCGCGCATACACGGCGACATCTTCACCACCATGCGTCTCGCTCTTCATCGGGATACCGGCTTCCTGCAGGTAATCAGGATCCTCGGTGTTGACTGCATCAAGGTTTGGCCGAGGCACCGCGGCCGCATCGTAGCGGGAGGGCTCATGCATGAAATGCTTGGGTCCCTCGGGCTGGTCGCTCGATGCCGCATTGTTGCCGGGGCCGTTGGCGTAACCGAGCGTCGTGTAGCTGCGTCCGGCTGCGTCCTTGCTGAACGTGTCGGCCGGCAAACCGTCGCGGTTGCGACTGCGCACCTTGCCGAGGATCGGGTTGCCGCGCACCGGATGACCGGCCATGACCAGGGTGTGGCTGTGGTCGGCGGTGACCAGGATCAGGGTGTCATCGGCATTCGTTGCCTCGACGGCCGCACGCACCGCATCGGACATGCCGATGGTCTCTTCCAGAGCGCGAAACGCATTGTTCTGGTGATGGGCATGGTCGATACGCCCGCCTTCGACGACGAGGAAGAATCCAGCGGGATTGTGTTCGAGCAGGGCAATCGCCTTGGTCGTCATCTCGGCCAATGTCGGTTCACCCGCGCCGTCGGTCGGTCGATCATGCAGGTACTGCATGTGTTCGGGCTCGAACAGGCCGAGCACGCGGCCGTGATTGCCCACATCGAGCGCCTTGAACTGGGTCTCGTTCCAGACGAAACGCGAATTCGGCACGTGCTGCCATTCGGCGATCAGGTCGCGGCCGTCGAGCCGTGTGCCATGCCGCTGCGGATACTCGGGGTCGCTCGCCGTGGTCGGCAGGAAACGGCTGCGCCCGCCGCCAAAGACGACATCGATATCTTGAGCCTTCGGCAACTCCACCAGCTGGCGCGCGATGTCAACGCAGCCTTGCTCGCGCGCCTCGGCCGGCATGTCGGCATCGCCTTCCCAGTTGCGTTCGACCGAATGCGCATAGGTCGCCGCCGGCGTCGCATGGGTGATCCGGGTCGTGGTGACGACACCGGTGGCAAGCCCCGCCGCACGGGCCAGTTCAAGCGCACTCATCGCCGCATTGCCGGTGGCCGATGCACAATCGCCGCGGCGCACGCGCTGGCTCATGCTGACCACCGCATAGCGCGTCTTGATGCCGGTCATGATCGCACTCATCGTGCCGGCCGAATCGGGTGTCTGCGCATCGACCTCGTAGGTGCGGCTCAATGCCGTGTAGGGGAACTCCTCGAACGCGAGCCGGTGCTCCTCGCCACTGGCGCCCTGGCGCTGGCCTTCGAGGATTCGTGCCGCCGCGATCGTGGTCAGGCTCATGCCGTCACCCAGAAACAGGATCACGTTCCTGGCCTTGCCGGCATGCCCGCCGCGCAGGTTGGCGGCCGTCTCGGCGCCCGCACGGAACCACCATTCCGGGGTTTCACCGGCGGGGCGCCGGATCGCCGACTCTGCAACTGCCGGTGCCGGTTCCGCACGGGGCAGGGCATTGTTGCTGCAAGCGACGAGCGCGCAAACGATCGGCAGGATGGCGATACGGCAAACAGACATGGAAAGCAGATCTCGGCAAGGCGGGAGCCGGATTATCGCCAATGTCGGTGGCGTTGGCGTGACAACGGCCACGTCTTGCGCAGGCCGAGGCCCAGGTTCCGCGCGCGCCTTCAGCCATTGATTGCTGGAAAGCCCCGGATCGGAATCGAACTTGCTCGAACGCGAAACGCAACAAACGGCGTCAAGCAAGAACCATTAGTTCCGGACTTGTACTTTGGTACAACAGCGCAGACCGGATGATCGGCATAGGCTGCCTGTTCCGGGCCGGGGAGCCCTTGTCGGGGAGCCGCATCATGCAATTGATCATCCGTTTCCTGTTCGCGCTGTCATTCGCGATCATCGGCAGTGCCGCGCAGGCGATCTGCGTCGACAACGTCGTGCTTGTGCACGGCAATACCGGCAGCCCGTCGGATTTCGTCAACACCACCAATACCCTGCTCGGTCGCGGTTACGCGGGTTCACAGATCTTCCGGCCGAGTTGGGGCAGTTCCTGTGCGGCTTGCAACGATCACAACGGCAGCGAGGAGACCCCGGTCGAGAATGCGATGATCGATGCAATCGCCTCGTCATGCACCGGGCGCATTGACGTGATCGGTCATTCGATGGGCGCCACGCTGGCCGCACGCGTGATCGATCGGGTCGGCCTGAAGAACCATGTCGACAGTTTCGTCGGCATCGCCGGCGCATTTCGTGGACTGCGCAGTTGCGGAACGTATCCGTTCAACGTCTGGACCAGCACTTGCGGATCCTGGGGACTTTCGGTCAACAGCCCGTTCCTCAACGGCATCAGCGGGCATCGCTTCGGCACGCGCATGACCTCGATCAAATCCTGGTTCGACGAGGTCGTCTGCTCGACCGGCAACTGCACCGTCGCCGGCATACACTCCTCGACGATCGCCGGTGAGAACGCGACCGTTACTTACAACTGGGGTCACTATGGCCTGCTCTGGTACACCTCGGCCAAGCAGGCCGATCTGATCCAGTAGCCTCAGATCAGCTTGCTCCAGCGCATCTCGGCGATGCTTCGCGGTGGCGAGAAACTATCCGGGCGGGCGTCGGCCCAGAACTGCTGGAACACGGCGTGATGCGGAATGCCGCCAAGCAGTTCGCCCGGCTTGACGAAGGCATACAACGATCCGAGCGAACGGATTTCCTTGCCCGAGACACGACAGATGATGTGCTCTGGGCCCAACTGGCCCGGATGGGTAAGGCCGGCGGCGGCGATCATTTCCCTGAGTGCGCGCAAAGTGTGTTCGTGGAAGTTCTTCACGCGCTCGGCCTTGTCTGGCACGTCCAGGGCGCGCCAGCGGCTCGGATCCTGGGTCGCCACACCGGTCGGACAGCGATCCGTGTGGCAGGTCTGCGACTGGATGCAGCCGAGCGCGAACATGAAGCCGCGCGCGGCGTTGCACCAGTCGGCACCGAGAGCCATCGTGCGTGCGATGTCGAAGGCGGTGATGATCTTGCCGGCCGCACCGATGCGGATCTCCTGGCGAAGGTTCAAGCCGACCAGGGTGTTGTGCACGAGCAGCAGACCTTCGCGCATCGGCACGCCGACATGGTCGATGAACTCCATCGGCGCCGCACCGGTGCCGCCTTCGCCGCCGTCGACAACGATGAAGTCGGGTCGGATGCCGGTCGTCAGCATCGCCTTGGCCACGCCGAACCACTCCCAGGGATGGCCGATCGCGAGCTTGAAGCCGGTCGGCTTGCCGCCTGAAAGCTTGCGCAGGCGATCGACGAAATGGAGCAGGCCCTCGGGCGTATCGAACTCGGAATGACGTGATGGCGAGATGCAATCCTCGCCTTCGGGCACGCCGCGTGTCTCGGCGATTTCGGCGGAGACCTTGGCGCCCGGAAGTATCCCGCCATGGCCGGGTTTGGCCCCCTGCGAGAGTTTGATCTCGATCATCTTGACCTGATCGAGCAAGGCGCGCTCCCTGAACTTCTCCTCACTGAATACGCCGGCGCGTTCGCAGGCTCCGAAGTACCCGGTGCCAAGTTCCCAGACGATATCGCCGCCATTCTGACGGTGGTATTTCGACAAGGAGCCTTCGCCGGTGTCGTGGTAAAAATTGCCCAGGCGCGCGCCCTTGTTGAGGGCAAGGATGGCGTTGGGTGAAAGCGAGCCGAAGCTCATCGCCGAGATGTTGAAGACGCTGGCCGAATAGGGACTCACGCATTGCGTTCCGCCGATCGGCACGCGGAAATCATGGTCGTCGATCCGGCTCGGCACCATTGAATGGTTGATCCATTCGTACTTGTCGCCATAGAACGCGAGTTCGCTGCCGAATGGCCGCGTCTCCTGTTGCTGCTTGGCGCGTTGGTAGACGATCGAACGCTGGTCGTGCGAGAACGGTACCTCGTCGTTGTCACCTTCAACGACATACTGGCGCAGCATCGGGCGCACCGATTCCATCAGGTAGCGACCATGCGCCGAGATCGGAAAGTTGCGACGCAGGGTCTGCCCGGTCTGTGAAAGATCCCAGAGGCCAATCACGCTCAGCGCGCCGGCGAGGACACAGAGCCATGGCCAGACGCCACCGTGCGTCCACATCAGGGCCGCTCCAATGAAGGCGAACAGGCATCCGCTGAAGATCCAGTAGCGGCTAGGCAGCAGTGATTTCAAGCGCGTTCTCCCTGGGCGACAAGGTCTGCAAGGATAGCGCGAGTGGCGCGGTTAGCGGGTAGCCGTTAGCGGTGAGCGGTGAGCGGTGAGCGGTGAGCGGTGAGCGGTGAGCGGTGAGCGGTGAGCGGTGAGCGGTGAGCGGTGAGCGGTGAGCGGTGAGCGGTGAGCGGAAGGAGCATTGCGCCTTTCGGCAGGCCACCGGCGCTCGTACATTTTTCGCTGCTCAATACATTTGCCTCAAGTGCATCTCCCGCTAACCGCTATCGGCTCCCCCGCTTACGGCTAAGGCTTCACGGCGAAGATCACCCGTTCCTGATACGGCGTGCCGTAGACCGTGATCTGGCGACCTCGCGCCTCGATCGCCTCACGCACTCTGGGCCAGGCTTTCTCCTTGCTGATGTAGACCGTGCCGTCATTCTTGTCGTCGGCCAGTTCGCTGTCGAGGTCGGTGTCGTACTCGGGATCAAAGGAGTGGCCGAGCAGCGGTTCGATCGAGAGTTTGTCGACGGCGGCACCGAGGTGCAGATGGATGCCGTAGCGTGCCATGTCCTCGACAAAGGCGACCTCATGAACCTTGTGCGGAACACGCGTGCGGATCGCATCGGCCCAGTCCGCGGCATTCTTGTGGGTCGGCCAGTACGCCGCGGCCAGTCGCAATCCCAGCACGAAGAGCAGCCACACCCCAAGCACGAGCGGTCGCGGAAACCCGCGCCCGTCGATGCGCATCTGGCGCGCGACGACCAGGGCCAGCGGGGTGAACAGCGGCAACAGGTAAAGCGGCAGGCGTGAACGCGAAAGACAGAAAACCATCAGTGGCAGCGCGATCCAGAGAAACAGGATCAGGCCGCTCGCATCCTGCATGCGGCTGGCGGGATCGCGCCAGCCACGCAGTGCCGATGGCAGGTTGCGCAACCAGCGCCACAACAACCACGTCCATGGCAGGCTGCCGAGGAGCAGGGTTGGAAAATATATCTGCAGCCAGCCGTACCATTCGCCGTGGCGGCCGAAATCATCCGAGGCGACCCGTTCGACCACTTCGCGGTGGAGGAAATAATCGAGCAGACCCGGCGTGTCGTTGATCACGATGACAAACCAGGGCAAGGCAACGGCGGCGAACACGAGCAAGCCGCGCCAGTGAAATACGGAAGCCACACGTTGAAGCGGCAGCCAACGCACGCTCGCGATGATCGCCAGCAAGGGCAGCAGGGCCGGTGGACCCTTGGCCAGAAAACCGAGCCCGAATCCGAGCCACATGAGCATGATCCAGCGACCTGAATGGCCCGCTTCGACATGGCGCGATTCAATCCACGCGGCCATCGCGCCACTGAGCGCGGCGGCGAGCAGATAGTCGGTGGTGACCATCTGCGCCGCGCCGAACGGCAACAGCATCGTTGCGTAGATGATCGCTGCCTTGTTCTGACAACCGGGGAACAGGCGTCGCGCGATCAACCAGACCATCCATGCGCAAAAGAGAAACGCCAATGCGTACGGAATCCGTGCGGCCCAGGCGTTGTAGCCGAAGCCCGCGACACTTGCGGCGATCGCCCAGTAGGTCAGTGGCGGCTTGGTCCAGTGGCCGACATGCTCGTTGCGCATCGGATGCACCCAGTCGCCGCTCTCGAGCATGTTCAGGGCGACGTTCGCATAGCGCCCCTCATCCGGATCCCAGATCGCCCGCGTGCCGAGGAAGGCGAAGGCAAGCAGGACGACAACGATGCAGGTTTGCACGAGCGATGGCGCGAAGCTGGAACGCATGCGTGGGATCCGAAAATAGTGGGCGCTGTGAAACGCGGACGGACGCGTGACGCGGATCGAATCAAGCGGGTGCAGGAGGCAGGCGGATGCGAACCGTGCCAGATTCCAGTTGACCCTCGTCGACAGTCCAAGCCATCCGCGTCGCCAGTCTTCCGCTCAGTGTCGCACCCAGACTGCGATCACCGGAAGCATCGATCGCATGCGGAGCGGATTCAGACGAGACATCGGCGGTGCAACGAAACAAGATTTCGCCGCAACCGACCGTGATCTCGAGTCCGTTTTCGGATGAGCTGCGCAATAGACGACGCACGATGTCGCGGATGACCAGCGCGGCTTCGCGCGGAAGCAGTTGCAGCGATTCGGCATCCGCGTCGATGTGCAAGCGCAGGCTGTCTCCTTTGTCGAAATCGGCAAGGATCTGCCTGAGCCATGATTGCGTCTCGATGCGGGCGGCCGCGCCGAGCTTGCCGCGGGCGAGGCCGAGCAGGACTTCGAGCAGATCGGCCAGGGTTTGTGCGCCGCGATCAAGACGCTGCAGCCGGCGCTGCAGGATGTCATCGGATCGGCCATCGTCGAGCAGCAATTCCGTCGTGCCGAGAACCACGGCGAGTGGCGTGCGCAGTTCGTGGCTGGCATCGGCGAAGAACGAGCGCTCGCGGGATTCGGCGTCGATCAGCCGTGCCTGATAACCATCGATCGCCGCAGCCAGGCGACCCAGTTCGTCGTTGGCCGTGAGCAAGCTCAATTGGGTGGCTTCGGCGTGATCGGGCAGGGCTTCAACCGCCTCGGCCAGACGCCGCACCGGTGCGATGGTCCTGCCAGCAAACAACCAGCCCAACCACGCGGCGATCAGGGTTCCTGCGATCACGATGACGGCGAGGATCTGATCGAGATGGGTTTCGAGATTCTCGATATCGGCAAGATTGATCACGAGATAGACGCGCTCGCGACCGAGATCGAACACGCTCACGCGCAGGCTCAGATCCTCGCCGAGTTCGGGTTCATGAATGCCCGGCGGCAAGTCCGCCAAGATGGCGGGCACCGTACCCTTGCCATCGTCATCGCGCAGGTAGCCGCGGAGCATGTGCGTGTGTGGGAGTGACAAGGCCTGCTCGGGCAGAGCCTTATGGCGTGATTGCAAATCCCCGGCGACGTCGCCGAGGATGCCATCAAGGAGAACCTGCTCGTAGTGTTCCGTGATGAGGATGGTGGCACCGGCAAACATCAGGCTGAGCAGCGCGCCGAGCAGGCCATAGGCCAGGCTGACGCGTCGACGCAACGAGGTTCCCGAACGCTTCATCGATTCGCGATCAATCGATAGCCGATGCCGTGCACGGTCTGCAGAAGTTCGTCGTCGAACGGGCGGTCGATCAGCGCGCGCAAGGCGCAGATATGCGTATGCAATGCTGCGAAGCTTCCGCCTTCCTCACCCCAGAGAAGAAAGGCGAGCTCCTCACGATGGATCACGTTCGGCGACGTGCGCATCAGCAAGCCGAGGATGCGGCCTTGGGCGACGGTCAACGGGATGGATTGGCCGCCACGTTCGGCCAGCATGGAGCGGGGGGAATAACTCAGGTCGCCGACATGCAGGCTCGCGTCCTGCAGGGGCAGGCGTCGACGATGAAGCGCACGGATGCGAACCTCGAGCTCGCGCATTGCGAAAGGCTTGACCAGATAATCGTCGGTGCCGTGTTCAAAACCGCGCAGGCAGTCGGCCAGCGTATCGCGCGCGGTCAGCATCAACACGGGCACGCTTTGGCCGGCTTCGCGCAGGCGCCGGCACAGGTCGAGACCGTCGAGTCCGGGCAGGCCGAGATCGAGGATGACGACATCGAAGCAACCCTCCGTCGCCCGCATCAGACCGTGGGCGCCATCGGCCACATGATCGACCACATAGCCGCGTCGTTCGAGGAAATCCCAGATATTCGCGGCGATGTCGCGCTCGTCCTCGATGATGAGGATCCTCAGCGAACCGTTCGCCCAGCCAGCTGCGCCGGCACGTGGACGCGAAGTGGGGGAGATGGGTCGATGTTCTGACATGGTGACTCGACAGGCCCGGGATCATGATTGAGCCCGCAGTCTGTCGAGCACCGCGTCAAAATTTCGTCTTGTAACCGACCATCGCCCCGCCACCCGGCAGATAGCCGGCAAAAAAAGGCGATTCGCGCCGATGCGCAATGATGCCGAGGCCGACGCCGATGCCGGCACCGGCAAGGACGTCGCTTTGCCAATGCCCACGAGTCTTCACGCGGGCCACGGCATCGTAGGCGGGCAAGGCGGCGAGCAACCAGACAGCCGGATGATCATGGCCATATTCGGCAATGAACGGGGTCACGATCGCACTGATCTCGCCCACCTCGCCGCTCGGAAAACTCTGGTTGCCATGACCAGAGAAGAAGCTGTTCGGGTCGTCGGTCTGATTCGGTCGCTTGCGCGAGAACGCGTACTTTCCAAGCGTGGTTGCCGCCGCCGTGAACAGCACCGAATCGAGCGACTGGTCGAAGGTGCGCCCGAGGCGAGTGTCGTTGTCGATGAACAACGCACCGCCGACCGTCGTCAGCGCCATGCCGAAGGCGAGATCCTTCTGATATGAGCGCTTCCAGATGCCAGTGTCGTCATAGGCAATCCGATGATCGATGCCGAATGGCCCGCCGGCATGCACCGGTGCGGAGAAGCAGGCAAGCAAGGCGAATAGAGCGGGCACGAGGGCAGACGGGCGCATGACAGGATCGCCACGGGAAGGATGACCGCTTTATGATCCCCGCAACGTTCACCGCGCCTGTCTGAATTCTCAGGGATTTGTTAAATCGAGTATTCCGGCGGCGACGCGGATGAGTGGCAAGGGCGAAGCGTGAAATCTGTGGACGGTATTGCCATTGGGGTGCCAGGAAATGCGGCGGCTGCCGCCGTCGCCAGGCCGGCGCGCCGTGCCAACGGCATCGCAACGACCAGTTTGTTGATTGGCAATTCCCGAAATGAAGCCGGCAATGCAGGAGCAGGCAAACCGATTTCCCGCCACCGCATGAGATGTCAGGGGCAGAGGCAAGAACACCCGGACCGATTCATCCACCACGGCAAGCACCCCAATCAGTGAAAATCATGCGCAACAAGGCAGGCAGCCCGCACCGATACTTGTACCTGTGGGTGCTCTCGGCGATCCTCATCGGTGGATTGATCGGACACTTCTTCCCGGATACCGGCGTGCGTCTCAAGCCGCTCGGCGACGGCTTCATCGCGCTGATGAAGATGCTGATCGGCCCGATCATCTTTCTTACCGTCGTCATCGGCATCGCTGGCGTCTCGGACGTGAAGAAGGTCGGCCGGGTCGGGGTCAAGGCCATCCTCTACTTCGAGGTGGTTTCGACCTTTGCCCTGATCATCGGCCTGATCGTCGTCAACACGTTCAAGCCCGGCGCCGGTTTCAATGTCGATGCGGCGACGCTCGATGTCGATGCGGTCGCCAGTTATGCAAAACAGGCGCACGAGCGCAGCGGCGTGCAATTCCTGCTCGACATCATTCCGAAGACGTTTCTCGATGCCTTCAGCGGCAATGGCGATCTGTTGCAGGTGCTCCTGCTCGGTCTGCTGTTCGGATTTGCCCTGATCGGACTCGGTGCGCGCGGAAAACCCGTCCTCACTCTGCTGCAAGATCTCTCGAAAGTCTTTTTCCGCATGATGAACATGATCATGCGCCTCGCCCCGATTGGTGCCGGTGGCGCGATGGCCTTCACGATCGGCAAGTACGGTATCGGCAGCCTCGGCCCGCTGGCCAAGCTGATGGGCAGCTTCTACCTGACTTGCGTGCTGTTCGTGGTGATCGTGCTCGGCACGATCGCGCGCCTGTGCGATTTCAGTATCTTCAAATTTATCCGCTACATCCGCGACGAGTTGTTTCTCGTCCTAGGCACCTCATCCTCGGAATCGGCGCTGGTGCCGATGATGGAAAAACTCGAGCGTCTCGGCTGCTCCAAATCGGTGGTAGGCCTGGTGATCCCGAGCGGCTACTCATTCAATCTCGATGGCACCAATATCTACCTGACCATGGCCGCGATCTTCATCGCCCAGGCCCTCAACGTCGATCTCAGCCTGACCCAGGAACTGAGCCTGCTCGCGGTCGCCATGCTGACCTCGAAAGGTGCTTCAGGCGTCACCGGTGCCGGATTCATCACCCTCGCCGCCACGCTCGCCGTGGTACCTGACGTGCCGGTCGCCGGCCTCGCCCTGATCCTCGGCATCGATCGTTTCATGAGCGAGGCACGGGCATTGACCAACCTCGTCGGCAACGGTGTCGCGACAATCGTCGTTTCGCACTGGGAGCGCGAGCTCGATCGCGACACCTTCCATGCCGAGCTGGACGCCGGACCGGATGTGGAACCCCACGGCCCCGATGCTGGGTCGACGGTTCGCGATATCGCCTGAGCCGATGTCATGTCAATTGCGGAATTGGCAGCGCGCTCGACGTGATGCCCCGGATTGGCGGGATGCGCATGCGGCTGGGGTATAATCTGCCGCGGCCTTTGCAGATCGAGTCTTCGCGCATCCTGTAGCCGCCACCCGCCTTGCCAATACGCGCCCGTAGCTCAGCTGGATAGAGTACCGCCCTCCGAAGGCGGTGGTCGGGGGTTCGAATCCCTCCGGGCGCGCCAATTCCCCCGTGGCCATTTCGTGGCCGTCGCCGTTGTCCAGGCAGGCGACGGCGAAACGAAGTGAGCCTTGCACAGCTCCGGCATGACCTGCGCAAGATGCCGAACTTCACACACAAGTTTTAGACTGGTTTCGCGGCAGTGAACCAGTGACGATTGCCGGTTCAATTGCCACAGCTGGGTGTCAGCCAACGCGGCGGTCGAACCGGAAGCGAAGCCGCCGATGCGGAATAGCGTGCTGTCACTGTTGGCAGCGCGCCGAATTCCGGGTAGGTGATATCGAGGCTATTGGGCAGGATGCGGCGCTATTCAATTCTGGTTACGAAAATGGAGCCGCAAGCATTCCGCCGAGGGACAATTCCAGCAGTAACGTCCCATGCAGCGTTGTTGATGAGTGGAGAGCGCCGCTTTTGGCATAAGTTGGGCGGCACAGCCGCCAAGCCGCTGCGCGGTTGCCCGGCCACGACGGTGAAGCTTCCACCAAGATAAACACTGCCGCTGGCGTCCAGGGCGAGCGCGGTGACTTCGCCATTCGGGAGGGGATTCCAACCGATTCTAGCGCCAGCGCCGGTGGTAGAGATCTTTTGCGTGCACCACCCATCCGTGAAGAGCGCCCCATTCCCATCCAGAATCAATGAAGTGACGGCACAACCAAATGGACTCCAGATGGCATCCGCTGCCCCATTCGTACCCGATAGCTTTGCGAGGCTGGTGCGATTCGCTCCACCTATAGATCCAAAAAATCCACCAACATATACCGAACCGTCGACGTCGATGGCCAATGAACCTACCTCGTCGTTCGCCATCGCATTCCAACCCCGGCTGGATCGGCTCACTTAGAGACGCGTCGATGTGACGCTCAACCGGTGATCTTGCGCACGAGTACGCGACCGATCGCGCGGGCCTTCTGGGCGAGGGTGAAGCGCTTGAAGTTGGTCTTGACCACGCCTTCGGTGAAGGCCGTGCGTTTGCTGTAGTCGATGGCGACTTCGACGATTGCCGGCTGGCCGCTCGTGGCGATCGCATTGGCGGCGGCGATCTGACTTTGCAGATCCGCATCGCTGGTGATCTTGAAGTAGGCCGCGCCGACGGCGTGGGCGACCCCGTCGATCTGGACCGGGGCGAGGATCGTGCAAGGTTTGCGGTTGTAGGGGATTTCCTGGGCCTGGGCGATCTGCGACAACTCACCGTCGCAGAACACGTAGTAGACGATGCCGAGGCGATTCTGTGTGGCGGTGATGATTTCCATGCAGGTCATGCGAAAGCCGCCATCACCGATGATGCAGTTAACCGGCACATCGGGTCGGGCCAGCTTGGCGCCGATCGCGGCCGGCACCGCATAACCCATCGCGTTGAAATCGGTTGGCACGATCGCCGATCGCGCGCTCAGGATCGGCATCAATTCGGCGACCAGGTAGGTATGGTTGCCATCGTCGACAACGGTGACGGCCTCAGCCGGATTGGCCGCGCGCAACGCATCGAAGAAGCGCGCCGGATTGACCCTGCCCTTGCTGTCATGGTCGTACCAAAGTTGCCGATAGGCCTTCTTGTCTGCGGCGATCTTCGCCTGCAGGGCGCTGTTGATTGGCGCAGCTGGCATCCCCTTGCGCAGGGCGGCAAGCAACTGCGGCAGTACCACGCGGGCGTCGCCTTCAATGGCGACCTTGGCCGGGAAATTGGCGTTGAACACTTTTGGATTGATATCGATATGGATCAATCGTTCGGGAACGCTGACACCATAACTGCCGGTGGCGATCTCGGCGAAGCGCGTGCCGATCGCAAGCATCACGTCACAGTTGGAAAATGCCGCGCGTGCCGCCGGTACAGCGGCCTCGCCGAAACCAAAACCGACATGCAGGGGATGGCTGGCCGGCAACATCGAGAAACCCTGCAAGGTGGTTGCCACGGGGGCCTGCAGGTGTTCGGCGAGGGCGGTCAGTTCGGCCAGGCAATCGCGCGTCCCCCAGCCGACAAACAGGCACGGATGCTTGGCGTCACGCAGCAGGGCGACGGCCGCATCGATCAGGCTGGCGCTGGCCGGAGCCGGCAGCGTCGGAGCCTGCCAGGTCGGCAGGTCGCCGACTTCGGCGGCAAACATCTGCAGGTTGGCGGGCAGCTCGATGAACACCGGGCCCGGTTCACCAGTGGTCGCGGTGCGATAGGCATCGAAGATCATCGGCACGATCTGTTCCTGGCGCTCGATCATGTAGGTGGCCTTGGTGATGCCGCGCATGAACTGATGCAGATCCATTTCGTGCAACTGGTATTTCCACGGGATGTCGGTGCGAATGCCGCCGCAGATCACCAGCATCGGCACGCCATCGAGGAAGGCTTCGCCGATGCCGCTCGACGCATGAGTCAGGCCAGCGGCAGGCACCACGACGAGTGTGCCGACCGTGTCGGACAGGCGGCTCAGGCCATCGGCGATGAACGCGCCGCCACCTTCATGGCTGACCAGAAGGGGCGTGATGCTGTCGGAATTGTTGAGCTCGTCATACAACTCGGTGTTCTGCACGCCAGGAATGCCGAAGGTGTAGCGGATGCCGAGTTGTTCGAGCGCGTAGCGCGCCAGCCATGCTCCAGTCTTCTTCATGTTCGTGGTCTCCGCCGGGTAATG
This sequence comes from Lysobacterales bacterium, assembly GCA_016721015.1. Taxonomy (GTDB): domain Bacteria; phylum Pseudomonadota; class Gammaproteobacteria; order Xanthomonadales; family Rhodanobacteraceae; genus Dokdonella. The sequence goes on along the minus strand of JADKJL010000010.1, from coordinate 34,085 downwards.
CCGTGAGTATCAGGGATTGAGCAGGTTGCGGCCATCGAGCGCGGCCGCGGCCGCGCGTGCGCCGAGCACGCAGCCACCGAGGAAGGTGCCTTCGAGCGCGCGCAGTCCGTGCATGCCACCGCCACCAAAACCGGCTGCCTCACCGATCGCGTAGAGCCCGCCGATCGGCTTGCCGGAGGCATCGAGCGCCTGGCTGGCGAGATCGGTCTGGATGCCGCCGAGACTCTTGCGGCTGATGATGAACTCGCGGATTGCAATCAGCGGCAGCGCCTTCTGATCGAGGATCGGCTGGCGCTTGCAGGTGCGCATGCGGTCACCACGGTACTGGCGCAGGAACGCGATGCGACGCAGTTGCTCATCATTCTGGAAGCGATCCGGCTGACGCACGCGCGCATCGTAGCGATTCACTTCATCTTCAAGCGTGCCGAGTTCGACCGCCGTGTCGCCTTGCAGCGCGTTCATGCGCTCGACCAGTTCCGGCAGGGTTTGCGCGATGACCACGTCCGGGCACTTTTCGATCAAGGTGTCGACCAGCCAGCGATTGCCAAACAAGAGATCACGCAGCAATCCGAGACGGCTTTCGTCCCGAATGCTTGGATTGTGCTCGGCACCCGAGACGGCCAGCTCCTTCAGCGCGATGCGTCGGTTCATGAGCTGCCAGGAGTACTGGCGTGGTTGCCGGCAAACCTGGCTGACCAGGTCGCGCGTATCGAAACCGGAGACCAGCGGCTGCGGGCCGATGCGCTCGCCGCGCCAGTTAAGCCACAGGGCCGAGCGTGGCGGCACGAGGCTGAGTCCAGCGAATGGATGCGTTGGCGCGTAGTGATGCACACCCCCGGCGTAGTTCCACATCTTGTCGAGATGGGTGATCTGCGCGCCGGCTCCGGCGGCGGCGTCATGCACGGTGCCGTCGGCAAAACGGTGCGAGCCGTTGAGCAATACGGCCGGGGGCGATCCCCAATCGGCATGCCAGTTCTCGCGCACGCGGTCGAGATTGCCATTGATGCCGCCGGCGGCAACCACGGTTGTCTCGGCGTGGAATTCAAATGGACGTCCAGACGTCTCCTCGACGCCTTGGCAGCCAATCACCATCGCACCCTCACGCAGCAGACCCTGGACGCACTGGCCGAAGCGCAGATCGAGCAGGCCGACGTTGCGATGCTGCTGCAAATGTCCGATCAGGGTTTCCGCGAGCTTCTTGCCGGTGCCCCAGACGATATGGAAACGCGGCAGCGAATTGCCCGGCGTGAACTGGCCACGCTCGACCCAGTTCGGCATCGGCAGGTAGCGGATGCCCTTGCCGCGCAGCCACCAGTACATGTGCTCGGTGCAATGACCAACATAGGCGCGTGCCCAGCGTTGCGGCCACAATGCGTGATCGTCGAAGCTGGCAAACGATTGCCAGTCAGCCAGGGCCAGCTCGACGCTGTCACGGATGCCCATGCGGCGTTGTTCGGGCGTATCGACCGCGAACATGCCGCCGAAGCTGCGCCGGGCCAGGCCGCCGAGCTGGTCCGCCTGGTCGCGATCGAGCAGCAGCACGCGCTTGCCCTGATCGAGCAGTTCGATTGCGCAGACGATGCCGGCAATGCCGGCACCGACGATAACGACATCATGGCTGGGCGCCGGCATACCTCGCTCCAGTCGAAAACGATTGGATGGCGCGCCTGCTCATGGCCGGGTCAGCTCGTTGGCGCGCAGTGCCGCCAGCCATTCCTCGTTGGTCGGTTCGATGGCGACCACGGTGGCGCTGTCGGCGGCCGAGATCACCGGTGCATGGCGGGCGTTGGCGGCGCCATCGAGACGGATGCCGAACAGGCCGAGCGCGGCACAGACGCGTTCGCGGATGACCGCATTGTGTTCGCCAATGCCCGCGGTGAAAACGAGCAGGTCAACGCCGCCAAGCACGGCGCCGAGCGCGCCGATCTCGCGCACCATGCGGTGGACGTACAGCTCCAGGGCGATCTTCGCGCGCGGATTGTGTCCTTCGCTGGCGAGCAGGATGCGCGGATCGGAGGATTCACCGGAGACGCCGAGCAATCCGGATTCCTTGTACAGCAGTTGGCCAAGACGCGGCACCGTGAAGCGGCCGGTTTCGAGCAGCGAAAGGACGACGCCCGGATCGAGCGATCCGCACCGTGTACCCATCATCAGTCCATCGAGGGCCGAGAATCCCATGGTCGTGGCAACGCTGCGCAGATCGCGCATCGCGCAAAGGCTGGCGCCACTGCCGATATGCGCGACCAGGGTGCGGCCGCGGGCCAGATCACCGTGGCGGCGGGGCAAGGCGATTGACTGGTACTCGAAGGACAGGCCGTGGAAGCCATAGCGGCGCAGGCCACGCTCCCATGCGTCATAAGGCAGCGGCAACAACTGTTCGACGAGCGGCATGCCGTGGTGGAAGCCGGTATCAAAGCAGGCGATCTGGGGTACGTCGGGGTGTGAGCTGAAGAACGATTCGATCCCCTCCAGCGTCGAGGGCTGGTGCAGCGGGGCCAGCGGAATCAGGCGGTGCAACTCTTCGAGTACTTCCGGCGTGACCCGGGTCGGTGCGAAATAGTGGCTGCCGCCGTGCACGACACGATGAGCGACCGCGCGCAGCGAACTGGTCGACGTGTATTCACCGATCCGTTTGCGCACCTCGTCGAGTGCGGCGCGAAACGGGCGCTCGGCATCGAGCACGAGTGGCATGGCTTGATCGGTACTGATGTCCGACCAGGTTGGCGAGCTTCCGCCGATGCCGTCGATCTTGCCGCGCCAGCGGGCCTGCAGGCCGGGATCGCCGGCGTCGACATCGAACAGCGCGAACTTGAGGCTCGATGAGCCGGCATTGAGGACAAGGATGCAGGGGCGGGCTTCGGTCATGGTGGCGAGGTTCGATAGTGGCGGGCGACCAGCAGGGCGACCGCGCAGGAGGCGATCCGCGTTTCGGTGGAGTCGGCGCGGCTGGTCAGGATTACCGGCACGCGGGCGCCGAGGACGATACCGGCGCTGGCCGCGCCGCCAAGGAATTCGAGTTGCTTGGCCAGCATGTTGCCGCTTTCCAGATCCGGCACCACAAGCACGTCGGCACAGCCGGCGACCGGCGAGACGATGCCCTTGATGCGGGCGGCGGCGATCGAGATCGCATTGTCCAGCGCCAGCGGGCCATCGAGGATGCCGCCGCTTATCTGGCCGCGATCGGCCATCTTGCACAGCGCGGCGGCATCAAGCGTCGCCGGCATGTGCGCGTTGACCGTTTCGACAGCGGCGAGGATTGCCACGCGCGGCTCGGCGACGCCGATGATGCGGGCCAGGTCGATCGCGTTGCGCACGATGTCGGCCTTGGCGGCGAGATCGGGCGCGATGTTGATCGCCGCGTCGGTGATGATGAACGGGCGTGGATAGGCCGGTGTCTGCATCAGGTAGCAATGCGAAACGCGGCGTGCCGTGCGCAGACCGGCATCGGTGGCCAGGATTGCGCTCATGAATTCGTCGGTGTGCAGGCTGCCCTTCATCAATGCATCGACATGGCCGGACTTGGCCATTGCCGCGGCGCGATCGGCGGCGGCGTGACTGTGCGCGACATCCTCGATTTCGATGCCGCTCAGATCGAGCCCGGCCTGCGCCGCAATCGCCTCGAGCCTGGCTTTCGGCGCGACCAGCACCGGCACGATCAATCCGGCATCACGCGCTTCGAGCGCTGCTGCGAGCGAGGTCGGGTCGCAGGGATGCACGATCGCGCACCGGATCGGCGGCAAATTGCTGACCGCATCGAGCAGGCGGCGCACGCCATCGCCATCGCCAAGGCGCACCTCGGGCAGGGTCGCACGCGGGCGCACGATGCGTTCGTTCGGCGCGATCACCATGGCCTCGCCTTCGATGACGGCGATGCCGTCCTGGTTGATGCAGGTGCAGGCGAGGGTGAGTTGGCGGTTGTGCGGATCGCGTGCCGTCACTTCGACGGCGATATTGAGGGTGTCGCCGATGCGTACCGGAGCGAGGAAGCGAAGGGTCTGGCCGAGGTAGATCGTGCCGGGACCGGGCAGGCGCGTGCCGAGCACCGCCGAGATCAGGGCCGCCCCCCACATGCCGTGCGCGATGACGCCATGGAAGCGCGACGAGGCAGCGAACTCGGCATCGACATGCTGCGGATTGTCATCGCCGGAAATCACCGCGAACAACTGGATATCGCTGGGACTCAGCGTGCGTTCGATGCTGACCCGGTCGCCGACCGCGATCTCATCGAAAAGACGATTGCGCACGAAGCGCAAATCGTCATGTTCGGCAACGGGCTTCGACGCCTTCACCGGATCCGATTCGGGACTCATCAGTTTTTGTGCCCATTTCTGGTTGGCAAGCGGGGACAGTACAGCAACAAGTCCGCCGACGGATCCGCGTGCAGGCCGCTGCAGCCGGCCACGCTGGAGCTTAACCCCGGCCCGTCGGCGCGCGCCTGATCTGGGTCAAATCGGCTGCTGCGGGTATCCCGGTCAGCGTGAACCATGCTCGGGCACGCAAAGGCATGACCGCGCTTGCGCGATTTCTGATCCAGGTCAATTCATCGCGGTTGCGCTCGGCGCAGCATGAAATGATTCCCCCCCGATGGAGTTCGTCCCATGACCGCTGCCGAGAAGCCTTCCAGACACGCCAACCCAGATGTGGCCTCGCTGCGCTGGAACGAGACCCTTGCCAACGGAACGAACCTGCTGATCCGCGCGATCAGCAAGGACGATGTCGAACTCGAGCGCACCTTCATCAATGGCATGTCACCGGAGTCGCGACACATGCGTTTTCTCGCCCAGATCAGTGCGCCAAGCGACGAGTTGCTCAAGCGCCTGACTGATCTTGATTTCGATCGCGAAATGGCGCTCGTCGCAACCATTGACCAGCATGGAACCGAGGTAGAGATTGGCGTCAGCCGCTACGCGACCGCCGATGACCGTGAGGTTGGGGAATGTGCGGTTACGGTCGCCGACGACTGGCAGCATCGGGGTGTTGGCACCCTGCTCATGCGTCGTCTCATCGAGGTGGCGCGGGCGCGCGGAATCAAGAAACTGTATTCACTTGATGATCCGGAAAACGTGAAGATGCAGGAGCTGGCCGAAGAGCTCGGTTTCACCCGGCATTTCGATCCGCAGAACCCGCACGAGGTCACGCACAGTTTCGATCTGTCCTGATCTGCCGCTCGCGGCGCTTTGGCGCCGCACTCCATTGCCGTGCCCGACCCGCTGCAGTTGTTGGGCGCGCGGGTGCACGACAGGCGCATGCCTGCGTCGACTTGCCGGGCCTGTCGGCGAAATACCGCTGCGATAGGTCAGCGAACGCAGGCTGTCGCAGCTGGCTCCCGGGTCGGTTGACTTGGATCAAGACGACTGTAGCGATGTCGCGGCAGCATGCAGGCATGCCAGCTCCCACCCTCATTCATCCCCAGCTTTCGCGCGCTCCGGTGTTCGATGCCGGCTTGATCGCGCGTTACGACATCAACGGCCCACGCTACACCTCGTATCCGACCGCGCCGCAATTCCATGAGCGATTCGGCGAGGCCGACCTGCGCCGCATCGCCCAGACCTCGAACGAGGATCCGATTCCGCGCGCGTTGTCGATTTATGTACACATACCGTTTTGCCTCAGTCCGTGTTTCTACTGCGGCTGTACGCGCATCATCACGCGCGATCGTACGCGCGCCGACGAATATCTGGGTCGGTTGATCCGCGAGATCGAAATGACCGCGCCACTGTTCGACAAGGATCGTTGCGTCAACCAGGTTCATCTCGGCGGCGGTACGCCCAACTTCCTCGATGCGGAACAAATGGTGCGCCTGCTCGACGCACTCAAGGCCGGTTTCGATCTGTCCGATGATCCGGATCGCGAGTTCGGCATCGAGGTCGATCCGCGCTATTGCGATGCCGCCACCGTGCGCATGCTGGCCGATGTCGGTTTCAACCGGATCTCGCTCGGCATCCAGGATTTCGACCACGACGTCCAGCTTGCGGTCAATCGCGTGCAGAGCGTCGAGCAGACCCGCGAAGTCATCGAGGCGGCGCGCGAGCACGGCTTCCGTTCGATCAGCGTCGATTTGATCCACGGCCTGCCGAAGCAGACCACGCAGAAGTTCGCGCGCACGCTCGAACAGGTCATCGCCCTGAAACCCGATCGCATCGCGACCTATTCCTACGCGCACATGCCCGAGCGCTTCCGCGCGCAGAACCAGATCATCGCAGCCGATCTTCCCGATGCGGCGACGCGTCTCGCCCTGATCGGGCAGACCGTGGCCACCCTCGGCACAGCCGGCTACCGCTACATCGGCCTCGATCATTTCGCCCTGCCCAGCGACGATCTGTCGCGGGCCCAGCGTGCCGGCACGATGCAGCGTAATTTCCAGGGCTATTCGACGCACGGCGACTGCGATCTGGTTGGCCTCGGCATGAGTTCGATCGGCCACATCGGGCGCAGCTTCCACCAGAATCCGCGCAATCTGCAGGCCTACTACGGTGCGATCGACAGCGGTCACCTGCCGGTCCAGCGTGGCATGCTGCTCAGTGATGATGATGTCATCCGCGCCGACGTGATCCAGCAACTCATGTGCCACGGCGAGCTCGACATGATCGACTTCGGCCAGCACTACGGAATCGAATTCCGCAGCTATTTTGCCGCCGAGATGGAGCGCCTCAAGGCGCTGGAAAAGGACGGTTTGATCGAGGTCTCCGCGCGTGCGCTGCAGATCACCGCGCGCGGCCGTTTCCTGTTGCGCATCGTCGCCATGTGCTTCGATGCCTATCTGGGCCGGCCGGCCCAGAATGGCACGCCAAGCTACTCGAAAGCACTCTGATCGATCCCGGCGGCGGAATAGGGTGTAGCCTTGTGTGCGGCATGGGACAATCGTCGCGACATGGGCAGCGTATCCAACATCGTCAACCTGCGCGCACTGCGCCAGTCCTGCGCGGATTGTGCCTTGAACCAGCTGTGTCTGCCCGCTTCGATCGGTGGTAACGACCTCGACCGCCTGGATCACGTCGTCAAGCAACGCCCGGCGCTGGAGCGCGGCGATATCCTTTTCCACGAGGGGCTCAAGCAACCGGCCTTGTACATCGTCCGCGCCGGCTCGCTGAAGACCTATGTGACGCTGCCGGAAGGCGATGTGCAGATCCTTGGATTCCACATCGCCGGCGAACTGGTCGGCCTCGATGGATTGTCCGAAGAGGGTCACCGCTGCACGGCCGAGGTGCTGGAACGAACGACGGTCTGCGAAGTTCCGTTCGAGTCGCTGAGCGAGGTGGCTGCCAAGGTGCCGGGCTTGCAGCAGCAACTGTTCCGCATCATGAGCCGCGAGTTCTCACGCGAACTCGAACACCCGGTAATGATGGGCCGCAAGCAGGCGATGTCGCGCCTGGCGATCTTCCTGCGCAGCCTGTCCGCGCGCCTCGGTGGCATCGGTCACGATCCGCTTGAAATCACCCTGAGCATGTCGCGCCAGGAGCTGGCCAACTATCTTGGGCTTGTTATCGAGACGGTCAGCCGCCTGTTCTCGCGCATGCAGACACTCGGCGTGCTCAGGGTCGATCGGCGCACCCTGCGCATTCTCGATCCGGCCGCACTGGCGATGCTGGCCGAGAAGGCCGACGACGAGAGCGGCTGAACACAGCGGATCCGAGGCTCCGTTGCTACGGCGCGGCCGGTGCGCAATCAAACGGCAGCCAGCCCTGCAGCCACGGTGCGTGGCCGATCAGCAACGGTGCGGCGGCGGTGAGAACGGCGCTGGCCAGCAGCACAAAGCCGGCCGCACGGCGCAGTCCGCGACTCGAAGACAGGCGCAACAGGCGCGGCGCGCCCCATGAAGTCGCCAGCATCGCCGGCAGGGTGCCGAGACCGAACGCGGCCATGACTGCGGCGGATCGCAATGGATCTGCATTCAAAGCGGCAACCAGCAGCACGGTATAAACCAGGCCACAGGGCATCCAGCCCCAGATCGCACCGAAACCGATGGCTCGCGGCAGATTGCTCACTGGCAGCAAACGACGCCCGAGCGGAGCGATTTTCGGCCACAGCCGTTTGCCGAGACCCGCACCCGGATCGCGGAAGATGCCAAGCATGACCAGCGCGGCGACCAGCAGCGCGGCAGCGCTGGCAATGCGCAGGGCGAGACGCACGTTCTCGATGTCGAGCACGGCGATCAGGCCGCCGCCGACGCCACCGACCAGCAGGCCGGCTATCGTGTAGGAGGAAATCCGCCCAAGTTGATAGGCGAGCAGCAGGCTTCGCCGCGGCCGGCCATCGGCATCCTTGGCCGTGGCCACGCCAAGCGCCATCGAGATGCCGCCGCACATGAGCATGCAATGGCCGCTGGCAAGCAGGCCGAGCAGCAGGGCGGCAGCGACGGTCAGCGATCCGCTCATGACTCGTCGGTGTCGTGCTCGGCGATCGACTCTTCACTCAGCGGAGTCAGCGATGGGGTGTCGAGATCATCGAACTGGGCGTGATTGACGGCCCAGAAGAATGCCCAGATACCGATGCCGAGCAGGATCAGGCTGATCGGGATGAGCAGCAGGATGATGTTCATGCGGTGGCCTCGCGTGCGCCTGCCTTGGTCAGCGTGATCGGCGCATTCGACGCATTCGGCGATGATCCAGAACGACGGCCGATGCGCAGGGAATTGAGGATGACCACGATCGAACTGGCTGACATGCCGATGGCGGCCAGCCACGGCGGCACGAATCCGAGCGCGGCGAGTGGCACCGCCGACAGATTGTAGGCCAGCGCCCAGTTCAGGTTTTGTCTCAGACGCACGAGCATTTCGCCGGCCACGTGGCGCGCCTCGAGCAGGCTTTCGAGGCGCGAGGTCGACAACAGCATGCCGCTGGCCGCATGCGCCATCGCGCTGCCGTCGCCGATCGCGATGGCGACATCGGCCGCGGCCAGCACGGGTGCATCGTTGATACCGTCGCCAACCATGGCAATGACATGGCCCTGCGCGCGCAACAGGCTGAGCCGGGCCAGCTTGTCGGCCGGCGTCGCCGCCGCGATCGATTCGCCGATCGCGAGCAGCCCGGCGATGCGCGCCACGCGACCGGCACTGTCGCCGCTGAGGATTTCGCATTCGATGCCAGCGCCGGCGAGCGTGCGTATCAGCGTCGCCGCACCGGGGCGCAATTGCTCGCTGATCGGAAAATGTGCGATTTCACCCGTTTCGTCGGCAAGCACCAGGGCATCGATGGTGGCGTGAATCCGGGCTGCTGCCGGTGTCAGGGACAGGGCGAACCCGTCACGGCCGAGTCGATATTGAATTCCGTCGATCCGGCCTTCGACACCGGCGCCGGCGACATGGCGAAGCGCTTCGGCGCATTTCATCGGTGCCGACGCGGCGACACGGCGTAAGGCCAGGCCTAGCGGATGCGTGTTCGATTGTTCGAGCGCGGCTGCGATGCCGAGCGCCTCGTCGAGGCTGCCGCGAATCAGCGTGATCGTTTCCCGATCGAAACTCGGTTCGGTCAGGGTGCCGGTCTTGTCGAAGATGAAGCGATCGGCCCTGGCCAGGGCCTCGAGTGCATCGGCATCGACCACCAGCACGCCGCGCTGGGCGAGTACGGCGACCGCACGGGTCAGCGCCGAGGGCACTGCCAGGGCGAACGCGCACGGACAACTGACCACGAGCACGGCCAAGGCCGCGGGCAAGGCGCGCGACGGATCGAACCATGCCCAGGCCAGGGCTGTCACCACCGTCGCAACAAGCACGCGCACCACGAAACGCGCCGCGCGCGCATCGGCCAGGCACGCCAGTTTTGGCCGCTCGCTGGCGGCGCGGGTGACCAGACGCACGATGCCCGCGAGCACGCTGTCGGCGCCGATCCGGCGCACGACGAGTTCGATCGGGCCATCGATGACCAGACTGCCGGCGATCAGCGCCTGTCCGGATGCGCGCGCGATCGGCGTGGATTCACCGCTGAGCAGGGATTCATCGACTCGACAAGCCGGGCCGAGCAATTCGCCGTCGGCCGGAATCGCCGTGCCGCTGCCGACCCGCACGATGTCGCCAGGTTCAAGTTCATGCACCGCAATTGTGGTGTAGCCGGCCGTATCGCGGCGTTCGGCCAGCACTGGTTGCATGCGCGACAAGGCATCGACGACATCGCCGGCGCGATGGCGCGCGCGCATGGCCAGATGACGTCCGAGCAGCAGGAACAGGACGAACATGCTGACCGAATCGAAGTAGACCTCATGGCCACCGACGAACACATTGAGCATGCTGGCCAGGTAGATCAGCGCAATCGCGAGCGCTACCGGCGTGTCCATCGACAGTCGGCGGACGCGCCATTCGCGCAACGCACCCCGGAAAAACGGCTGCGCCGAATACAGCACGACCGGGGTGGCGACAAGGAAGCCGATCCAGCGGAAGAATTCGCGCACCGAGGGATCGATGCCGTCGAACACGCCGGCATACAAGGCGACCGCCATCATCATCGCCTGCATGGTGCCGAGGCCGGCGACGACGAGGCGCTTGAGTGCGGCACGCGATTCGCGCTGGCGCTGCGAATCGATCATCTCGGCGGTCAGCGGATGCGGCAGGTAGCCGAGTCGCGCCAGCGCGGCGAGCAGGGCCGAAAGTTTGATCCGGCCCGGATCAAATGCCAGGCTGACCCGGCGCGCGAGCGCATTGACGCCGACATCGTGCACACCTTCGATGCCGCGCATCGCGCGCTCGATCAACCACGCACAGGCCGAGCAACGCAGTCCATCGACGAGGACGATCACTTCGGCGCGGTCGGCACTGGATGTGCGCACATGCAGGCGGCCCAGCGCCGGTCGATCCCAGGCCGAATAGTCGGCTACCGCTTCGTTGCGTTGCGCCGGTTCGCTGCGCAGGCGGTAGTAGTCGCCGAGGCCGAGTGTCTCGATCCACTCGGCGGCGGCCTTGCAGCCCGGGCAGCAGACGGCATGTTGACGACCCTGCACGCGGGCCAGAATCGGAGCAGAAGCCGGATTCGGTTCGCCGCAATGAAAACAGGCCTGCGCGTTCACGACGCCGGACCGTGATCCTTCACTTCGTTGTTGGCAGCGGGGACGGCTGGGTTTATCGGCGGAATGCGGCTCGGTCGCGGCACATCATCCGGCACCACGATATGCGTATCCGGCGTGTTGATCGCCTCGGCAAGCAGGGCAAACGAGCCGATCACCGTGGAGCCGAGCAGGATCAGGATCAACCACACTTCGGGCACCCGATACCACGGCATGAATGGAATTGTAGGATCGGCTTGGCTCATGGTTTTTCCGGCGCAAAAAAGTGGGTCTTGCCACGCGCGACGATCTTGCCGTCGGTATCGATGACGAGCACGCTGATCGGCTGACGACCGCTGCTGGCGCCGGCATCGGCGCGCAAGGTCAGCGGCAGCGAGAACACTTCATTCGGCGCCAGGGTCACCGCCGGTTTGCCGATCATGCGCAGTGGCAAGCCGGTTTCCGTGCGCAACGAGAGCAGCATGTCGGCATCGGTCTTGTTGACCAGCTTGACGTTGTAGCTGTTCTCGATCGCACCTTGGCCGAGCGTGCGGAACAATGCGTTGCGATCGTGCAGCACTTCGATGATGACTGCATCACGTGAGCTCACCAGCCAGACGAAGGCGGCGATGACGCCGGTCAGGATCGTCGCATAGATCAAGGTGCGTGGCCGCAGCAGGCGCTGCTGTTTGCCGACCAGCGCGTTCTCCGTGGTGTAGCGGATCAGGCCGCGCGGATAGTGCATCTTGTCCATCACTTCATCACAGGCATCGATGCAGGCGGCGCACGCGATGCATTCAATCTGCAGCCCGTCGCGGATATCGATGCCGGTCGGACAGACCTGCACGCAGGCCAGGCAGTCAATGCAATCACCGAGCACGCGCTCGTGCCCCGCCGGCAATGTGCTGTCGAGCGCATTCTCGATGACCAGCTCGACGCTGGCGGGAGCAAAACGCTCGGCCTCGCGCTTGCGATGCGCGCGCGGCTCGCCGCGCAACGGGTCGTAGCTGATGACCAGGGTATCGCGATCGAACATCGCACTCTGGAAACGCGCATACGGGCACATGTACTTGCACACCTGCTCGCGCAGGAAGCCGGCATTGCCGTAAGTGGCGAAGCCGTAGAAGAGGATCCAGAAACCTTCCCAGCCACCGATCGAGCCCTGCATCAGGCTGCTGCCAAGCTCGCGGATCGGAGTGAAGAAGCCAACGAATGTGAAGCCGGTCCAAAGTGAAAAAGTGATCCAGACGAACTGCTTGGCCGACTTGCGCCCGAGCTTTTCGAGACTCCACGGTGCCTTGTCCAGGCGCATGCGTGCGTTGCGGTTGCCTTCGATCTTGCGTTCCATCCACAGGAACACCTCGGTCCACACGGTTTGCGGACAGGCATAACCGCACCACAATCGACCGGCTACGGCGGTGAAGAAGAACAGGCTCAGCGCGGCGATGATCAGGAGCAGGGTCAGCAGATAGAAATCCTGCGGCCAGAAAGTGAGCCCGAACACGTGGAAGCGCCGCGCCGGCAGATCGAACAACACGAGCTGCTGGCCGCCGATGCTGATCCACGGAAACGCATAGAACATGCCAAGCAACCAGAACACGGCAATCGTGCGCCAGCGCTGGAAGCGCCCCTCGATCTCGCGCGGATAGACCTTCGGCTCCTTCGCATAGAGGGAGTCGCCGCTGCCGATGACGGCGATGTCGATTTTCTTGCGCGTGGTCATGGAATGAGCTGGTTTGCTTCGATGCTTGGCCGAGATGTCGCTGTCGGTTTGGGGTTATTCAAGTGTCGGTTCATCGTGTGCGACTTACGGTCGCGGTATGCGGGCAGCTTGTCGGAACTGGATCTTGCGGGAGTGACTTCAGTCGCCCCACGAAAGCCTCCCTCGGGTCGTGACAAGAGGGGGAAGGCGGGTGAAAGTGCGGCATGGATGCCGGGCGACGAAGGAGGGTAAAAAATCCATGCATCGCGACTGAAGTCGCTCCCACGAAAACCTTCCCCGGGTCGTGACGAGAGGGGGAAGGCGGGTAAAACTTTGGCAGGGATGCCGGGCGACGAAGGAGCGTAGGAAATCCAGGCATCGCGACTGAAGTCGCTCCCACGAAAGCCTCCCTCGGGTCGTGACGAGAGGGGGAAGGCGGGTGAAACTTTGGCAGGGATGCCGCGCGACGAAGAAGCGCAAGACAACGAACCCTCAATGCATCGCGATTGAAATCGCTCCCACAAGTACACGCGCCGCAAGGCGCCAGGAATGACCCAGCCGCGACGACGCCGGCGCAAACCCGGGGCGTCTCTGCCAGTCAGGCAGAGCGCGGCATTCGCTGCTGACAAGAGTGGAACGCAATCATTCACGTCCGTCTCGATGTGGCGTCGGCTCCCTTGCCGGCAACGGCGGTGCGATCAGCATCGCCGTGAACAGGCAGGCCGACAAGGTGCACAACCAGAACATGAAGAATCCGATCGAATAGCCGGCTAGGCGCGTGATCTCGACATCGGGCCAGGTGATCGTGGCGAGGGCGATGGGATCGACCACGGCAAAGAACATGATGGTGGCGACACCGGCGGCAAAAAAAGATGGCCAGATCACCGCGCCGAAGCGGCGGGTCATCGAGTCGCGCAGCGGTTCCTCGATCCTGTGCATGGCGCCGGCGGGTGGCCGATAGGTGCTCATCGCGCAGCTCCGGTTTCCGCCGCGTCATTGCGTTCCGATTCGATCGAACTCTTGCCCTGGGCGAGTATCCATGCGGCCGCAAGGCGGGCGCGATCCTCACCGAGGATGGGCCCCCAGGTTGGCATCACGCCATTGGCACCATAGGTGATCGTGTGCTTTATGCCTTCCAGCGTCGCGTTGCCGTGCAGCCAGATGTCGTCGGTCAGGTTCGGTGCGCCCAGCGCATGATTGCCCTTGCCATCAACGCCATGACAGGCCGCACAAATCGTCTCGAATTTCGGCTTGCCGGCCGCGGCGAGGCGCGCGTCATGGGCAAGCCCGGACAGGCTCAGCGCATAGTTGGCGACTTCCTCGACGCCATTGCCGGGCAAGGTGGCGACCATCGGCGGCATCATTCCGTGGCGACCATCCATGATGCTGGCGAGGACGGTTTCCGGATCGCCGCCATACAGCCAGTCGCCATCGACGAGGTTCGGATAACCCGTGGCGCCACGTGCATCCGAGCCGTGACAGGCGGCGCAGTTGTTGGCGAACACGTTGCGACCGACCTTGGTCGCCGCCGGATTGTCGACCAGGGCGGCGAGTGGTTGGTCGCGGAAGCTGGCGAACAGCGATTCGAGTTTGGCATGGGTGGCATCAAGCTCGGCCTGCACTTCGCCCGCCGAGGTCCAGCCGAGACTGCCCTTGAAGGTGCCGAGGCCGGGATACAAGGCCAGATAGCCGAAGCCGAAGATGAAGGTGAGCACGAACAGCCCGAACCACCAGCGCGGCAGCGGATTGTTCAGCTCCTCGATGTCGCCGTCCCAGACATGTCCCATGGTCTCGCTGGCCGGCTTGGGGTTCTTCGGCTTTGCCGCGGTCGCCAGCAGCAGCCAGATCAGCCCGATCAGGTTGAGCGCGGTCAAGACGACGATATAAATGCTCCATCCACCGCTCATGGCTTGTCCTCCGGAAATGGACGGCTGTCGTCTTCAAGCGGGATATTCGCGGCCTCGCTGAAATCGGCGCGACGGCGACGACTCCAGGCCCAGGCCCAGAGGCCGATGAAGGTAAGCAGGAGAATGCTGGTCAGGATTCCGGAAATCATGGCTTCGCCTCCGCGGTCGCATCGGGCGACTTCACGCCCAGTCCCTGCAGGTAGGCGATCAGGGCATCAAGTTCGGTCTGCCCGGTGAGGGCGTCCTTGATCCCGGCGAAATCCTGTTCGGTGTAGGGATGGCCCATCCAGGCCAGCGTGCGCATCTTGGTCTCGACCAGCTTCGGATCGATCAGCGATTCGGTCAGCCACGGATAGCCGGGCATGTTCGATTCCGGCACGACGTTGCGCGGATTCTTCAGGTGCACGCGGTGCCAGTCGTCCGAATATCGGCCACCGACGCGAGCCAGATCCGGCCCGGTGCGCTTGGAGCCCCACAGGAACGGGCGGTCATACACCGATTCGCCAGCCAGGGAATACGGCCCGTAGCGCTGGGTTTCCGATGCCAGCGTGCGGATCTGCTGCGAGTGGCAGCCGACGCAGCCCTCGCGGATGAAGATGTCGCGACCGGCCAGGCGCAGCGGCGAGTACGGCTTCACGCCCGGCGATGCAGTAATAGTCTGCGCCTGGAACATCAGCGGCACGATCTCGACCAGGCCGCCGACCGCGATGACGAGCACGATCAGGATCACCATCAGGCCGATATTCTTTTCGATGATTTCATGTTTCATCGGTCATCTCCTCAGGCGTGTGCCGGCAGCGGAACGCGGACCAGTGGCGCCCCGGCACCCATCTGGCAGGTCTTGCGCACATTCCACGCCATGATCAGCATGCCGCTGAAGAACAGGATGCCGCCAACGAAACGAGTCACATAGTACGGATAGGTCTGGCGCACCGATTCGATGAAGGTGTAGGTGAGCGTTCCATCCGGATTGGTCGCGCGCCACATCAGACCCTGCATGACGCCGGCGATCCACATCGCGGTGATGTAGAGGACGATGCCGATCGTGGCGATCCAGAAATGCGCGTCGATTGCCTTGATCGAATACATGCGCTCGGCGCCGTAAAGCTTGGGCAGCATGCTGTAGATCGCACCGATCGTGATGAAGGCGACCCAGCCGAGCGCGCCGGCATGGACGTGGCCGATGGTCCAGTCGGTGTAGTGCGAGAGTGCATTGACGGTCTTGATCGACATCATCGGGCCTTCGAAGGTCGACATGCCGTAGAACGACAGCGAGACGATCATGAACTTGAGGATCGGATCGGTGCGCAACTTATGCCAGGCACCCGACAGCGTCATCATGCCGTTGATCATGCCGCCCCAGCTTGGCGCGAGCAGGATCAGCGAGAACACCATGCCGATCGATTGCGCCCAGTCCGGCAAGGACGTGTAGTGCAGGTGATGCGGTCCGGCCCACATGTAGATCGAGATCAGCGCCCAGAAGTGCACGACTGACAGCCGATACGAATAAACCGGTCGCTGCGCCTGCTTGGGCACGTAGTAATACATGATGCCGAGGAAGCCGGCGGTGAGGAAGAAGCCAACCGCGTTGTGCCCGTACCACCACTGCACCATCGCATCGACCGCACCGGAATAGATCGGATACGACTCGGTCCAGGACACCGGGATCTGCAGGTTGTTGAAGATGTGCAGCACCGCGATGGTCAGGATGTAGGCGCCAAAGAACCAGTTGGCCACGTAGATATGGCGGATGCGGCGTCGGGCGATGGTCATGAAGAAGACGATGGCGTAAGTCACCCAGACTGCGGTGATCAGCAGATCGATCGGCCAGATCAGTTCCGCGTATTCATGCGTCTGGGTCAGTCCCATCGGCAAGGTGATCACGGCGGCGACGATGACCGCCTGCCAGCCCCAGAAGGTGAACGCAGCGAGTCGATCCGAGAACAGTCGCACATGACAGGTGCGCTGCACGACATAGTAAGATGTCGCGAACAGGCCACTGCCGCCGAATGCGAAGACCACCGCATTCGTGTGCAGTGGGCGCAATCTGCCATAGCTGAGCCAGGCGATATCGAAATTCAGCGCCGGCCAGGCCAGTTGGGCCGCGATGACAAGCCCGACCAGCATACCGATGACGCCCCAGAAGATCGTCGCCAAGGTGAACTGGCGCACGACTTTGTCGTTGTAGGTTTCCACGGATTGCATTGCCATCCCTCAATTCGGACTGCTGGATTCTCGGAAGTTGCGAGACACCCGCCGTTGACATCGATCAAGTTGCCGACACGCTGCGACAGCTTGCCGCGCCGCCGTGACAAACGGTTTGCGACCCGCTTGATTGGCATCAAGCGTGAATCGCATCCACTCGCACATTCTGCCGGCCAACCATTACAAACGTTCATCGAAGAGGTTGCAATGAAATACGGAATCACGGGCATGCTGCTGTCGGCGCTGTTGCTGACGGCCTGCTCATCGGACAACACCCCGACCCCGCTTGGCGGAGTTCAGGCCGCCGTCACCAAGGACACGGGCGGTTCGGCCAAGGGCGACATGGGGCCGCCGCAGGGCGAGCCCGTGCATGCGATTCTGACCAGTCCCCCGGCCGTGCCGCCGGCGACCGGCCGCACCGCGCCGGCCAAGGTGATCGTCGAGCTGGAAGTGCAGGAGCGCGAACTCGAGATTTCCGAAGGCGTGCGTTACACATTCTGGACGTTTGGCGGCACCGTGCCGGGCAGCTTCATTCGTGTGCGTCAGGGCGATACGGTCGAGTTTCATCTGAAGAACCATCCCGATTCGAAGATGCCGCACAACATCGACTTGCACGGCGTGACCGGGCCGGGCGGTGGCGCCGCCTCAAGCTTCACCGCACCGGGTCACGAATCGCAATTCACCTTCAAGGCACTCAATCACGGCTTGTTCGTCTACCACTGCGCGACCGCGCCGGTCGGCATGCATATCGCCAACGGCATGTACGGCATGATCCTGGTCGAGCCGCCGGAAGGCCTGCCGCCGGTCGATCACGAGTACTACGTCATGCAGGGCGATTTCTACACGGTCGGCAAGTATCGCCAGAAAGGCCTGCAGGCCTTCGACATGCAGAAGGCGATCGACGAGAACCCGACCTATGTCCTCTTCAACGGCTCCGAAGGTGCCCTGATCAACGAGAAGGCACTGAAGGCGAAGACCGGGGACACCATCCGCCTGTTCGTCGGCAATGGCGGGCCGAACCTCGTTTCGAGTTTCCATGTCATCGGCGAGATCTTCGACCGCGTCTGGTACGAAGGCGGCACGCACTACCAGGAAAACGTGCAGACCACGCTGATTCCATCCGGCGGCGCGATGATGGCCGACTTCCGCGTCGAGGTTCCGGGCAGCTACGTGCTGGTCGATCATTCGATCTTCCGCGCGTTCAACAAGGGCGCGCTGGCGATCCTCAAGGTCGAAGGCGAAGACAACAAGGCGATTTATTCGGGCAAGGAAGTCGACTATGTCTATCTTGGCGACAAGTCGGCCAACCTGGCCTCGGTGGGCGAGGCACGTGCCGCCGAAGTCAGCGGCAATCTGACCATCGAGCAGCAGGTCGCGGCCGGCAAGGCACACTTCAACGGAACCTGTTCGGTCTGTCATCAGGAAACCGGGCTCGGCCTCCCGGGCGTGTTCCCGCCGCTGGCGAAATCCGATTTCATCGCCAAGGATCCGGAGCAGGCGATCCATATCGTCCTCAACGGCCTGTCCGGCAAGGTCACGGTCAACGGCAAGGAGTACGACTCGGTGATGCCGCCGATGAGCCAGCTCAACAATGACGAAATCGCCAACGTCCTGACCTACGTGTTCAACAGCTGGGGCAACAAGGATGGTCGTGTCAGTGCGGAACAGGTCGCCAAGATCCGCGCCGATACGCCGCGTGCCGAAGGTGCGGCGCACTGAGTTCGGTGCGAGACGATTGCCCTGTCATGATTTTCCGTCTGCCAGTGCTGCTTGGCATCACCCTCGCATTTGCCGGGGTGATGCCGTTGCAGGCAGCCGAATACATCGACATACCGGCCGGTTCGTTCCAGTCGGTGTTGCCGGGCAGCGAGGACAAGCTGCTTGATGTCGAGGTCGCGGCCATGCGCATGCGCAGCGAGCCGGTCACCAATGACGAATTTCTCGCTTTTGCGAAGAAGAATCCGGAGTGGCGGCGCGACAAGGTGGCTTCGGTGTTTGCCGAATCACGTTATCTGGATCAGTGGCCGGCGGCTGATGCCATCGGCGCCGACCAGTCACGCCAGGCTGTGGTCAAGGTGAGCTGGTTTGCCGCACAGGCCTATTGCGAGAGCGAGGATGCGCGACTGCCGAGTTGGCATGAGTGGGAATATGTCGCCGCCGCCGATGCCACGCGCCGCGATGCCCGCGCCGATCCGGAATGGCGCAATCGCATTCTTTCGTGGTACTCGCAGACCTCGGGCGGTGCGGCCGGCAATATCGGGGGCGAGGCCAATGCCTATGGCGTGCGCGACGTGCACGGACTGGTCTGGGAATGGGTCGATGATTTCAATGCGCTGATGGTCAGCGCCGACAATCGCGACCAGGGTGATCCCGAGCGGCTCAAGTTCTGCGGTGCCGGTGCGCTGTCGATGCAGGATCGCGACAACTTCGCGATCCTCATGCGTATTGCCATGCTGTCCTCGCTCAAGGGTGCCGATGTTACGGGCAACCTTGGCTTCCGTTGTGTCCGCCCCGGTTCAGGAGATGGCCGATGATTCGTTACGCCCTGGCCATTCTGCTCGTGCTGGCGATGTCCGGCATCGCCTTTTCGGCACGCGCCGCCCCCGGCACGGATCTGCCGGGTGATTCGGTCTACCAGTTGCATGCACCCCTGCTCGATCAGGATGGCAAGACCATCGATTTCGCCAGCCTGCGCGGAAAGCCGCGCCTGCTGACGATGTTCTATGCCTCGTGCCCGTACATGTGCCCGCTGATCATCGATACAGCGCGCATGAGCGAACGCGCGCTCGGAGAAGACGAGCGTGCGAAGTTGTCCGTGCTGATGGTCAGCTTCGACGCCAAACGCGACAATCCGGCCGCGCTCAAGGCCCTCGCCGACAAGCGCAAGGTGGATACCGCACGCTGGAGCCTGACCGGAACCGATGCCGCCCATGTGCGCAAGATCGCCGCGATCCTCGGCATCCAGTACCGGCCGCTGGACGATGGCGAATTCAGCCACACCAGTGTGCTGATCCTGCTGGATGCACAAGGGCGGATCGTTGCCCGCACGGAAACGATGGGCAAGGTCGATCCCGAATTCGTCGCTGCCATCAAACAGGTGCTGGGCACGCACTGAACCCTGGAGATGTGGGCGGCAACGAGCGTCGACCAGCCATCTCGTTCTTTACCCCTTACGCCGGCCACCTTGCTCGTGCTGGCGCCGCATCGGCCCGGCTGCTGCGCGCACATGCCGCATCCAGACGCGCGCATTTTCGTGCCCCGGATTCGCAGAAATCCAGCATCCTGCGTATCATTCGCCGGCAATGCGCGGAGTCATGGGGCGTCGCGGCAGGGCTGAAACGCGCCGGTTCGGCGTGATCCCGATGGTGGCAATGAGCAGCATCAAACGCATAGGGCGATTTGCCCTGCCGGATCCGGGCGAAGGCGATGGCGATGCCGTGCATTTCTGTTCGACCTGCGCCTTTGGCGAAATCTGCCTGCCCGGCGGCTACGACAAGCAGACCCTGGAAGAATTGCACTGCCTGGTCGAACATGTCGGGCCTTTCCATGCCGGGGATCATATCTTCCGTACTGGCGAGAAGTTCGAGTCGATCTTCGCGGTGCGTGCCGGCACGGTGAAGACCTCGCTGGTCGACGAGGAAGGCCGCGAGCAGATCCTCGGTTTCCATCTCCCGGGCGAGATGGTCGGACTCAATGCGATCCATCCGGCGCGCTATCCGTGCGATGCGATCGCGCTCGATACGGTCTATCTGTGCCGTTTCTCGTTTCCCGCTCTGGCCGTGCTGGCCACGCGCATGTCAGGCATCCAGCAGCAGTTGTTTCGCCTGCTCAGTGCCGATATCGGCAAGGCGGCCTTGCTCGCGGGCGACTACAACGCCAACGAGCGCATGGCGGCGTTTCTGGTCATGCTCGCCGATCGTTATGCCGCGCGCGGTTTCTCGGCAACCCGTTTCCGCTTGAGCATGCCGCGTGGCGACATCGCCAATCACCTGCGCCTGGCTCCGGAAACGGTCAGTCGTGTGCTGCGCAGATTCCAGGATCAGGGTCTGATCCGGGTCGACGAGCGTGATGTCGATCTGCTCCAGCCCGGCCAGTTGCGTCAGCTTGCGCGCTGCATCCTGCACGGTTGAAGTGCCGGGAATCGGGAATGGAGAATAGGGAATCGGCCAAGCGGTGAGCGGGAAGCCGCGGTTGCGAGGCGGGATACACCGTCCTGCGCGAACTGCTTTTACCTATTCCCCATTCCCCATTCCCGGCTCCCAGCACCTCACACCCGCGCAAACACCAGGCTGGCATTGGTGCCGCCGAAACCGAAACTGTTCGACATCACCGTATCGAGCTTTGCATCGCGGCTCTCGCGCACGATCGGGAATCCTTCGGCGCGCGGATCGAGCGTATCGACATGCGCCGATCCGGCGATGAAGTTCTCGTTGAGCATGATCAGACTGTAGATCGCCTCGTGCACGCTGGCCGCGCCGAGCGAATGTCCGCTCAGCGCCTTGGTCGAAGACAGCGCCGGCACATGATCGGCGAAGGCTTCGCGCAACGCATTCAATTCGACGATGTCGCCGAGCGGCGTCGCCGTGCCGTGCGTGTTGATGTAATCGATCGGTGCATCGACACCGTGCAATGCCATCTGCATGCAACGCACCGCGCCTTCACCGGTCGGCGCAACCATGTCGGCGCCATCGGAGGTGACGCCGTAGCCGACCAGCTCGGCATGGATGTGCGCGCCGCGTGCCCTGGCGTGTTCGTATTCCTCGAGAACGAGCATGCCGCCGCCACCGGCGATGACGAAACCATCGCGATCGACATCGTAGGGACGCGAGGCGCGGGTCGGATCGTCGTTGTGGCCGGTCGAAAGCGCGCCCATCGCGTCGAACATCGAGGTCATGCCCCAGTGCAGCTCCTCGCCGCCGCCGACAAACATCACATCCTGCGCGCCGTGGCGAATCAGGTCGGCACCAGCGCCGATGCAATGCGCCGAGGTTGCGCAGGCGGCCGAGATCGAATAGCTGAGGCCGAGGATGCCAAACGCGGTGGCCAGTGTCGCCGAAACGGTCGAACACATCGTGCGCGGCACCATGTACGGGCCGATCCGGCGCACGCCTTTCTTGCGCAGCAGATCGGCCGCCTCGATCTGCCATTGCGGTGATCCGCCACCGGAACCGGCAATCACGCCGCTGCGCAGGCTGCGCACCTGTTCCTCGACCAGACCGGCGTGTGCGATTGCCGAGCGCATGGCGACGTAGGCATACGCCGCCGCATCACCCATGAAGCGCTTCAGCTTGCGGTCGATGCTGGCTTCGAGGTCGATTTCCGGCGCGCCAGCGACACGGCTGCGCAGGCCGAGTTCGGCATATTCTGGCACCAGGCGAATGCCGCTGATGCCCTTGCGCAACGAAGTCGACACCGATTCCAGGGTATTGCCAAGGCAGGACACCAGGCCCATGCCGGTCACTACGACACGACGCATCTCAGAACCCGTCCGTTGACGTGAAAAGACCGACGCGCAAATCGTCGGCGGCATAGATCTCGCGATCGTCGACGTAGGTGCGACCGTCGGCGATGATCAGGGCCAGCTTGCCGCGCATGATCCGGCGCACATCGACTTCATAGCGAACCAGTTTCGCACTCGGCAGCACCTGGCCGCTGAAGCGCACCTTGCCGACGCCGAGCGCGCGGCCGCGACCCGGCTCACCGAGCCAGGGCAGGTAGAAGCCGGCCAGTTGCCACATCGCATCCACGCCGAGACAACCGGGCATGACCGGATCGCCCTCGAAATGACAGCCGAAAAACCATAGATCGGGGCGGATATCGAGTTCGGCATGCACCGTGCCCTTGCCGTGGACGCCGCCGTCCACGTCAATGCGCGTGATGCGATCGAACATCAACATCGGTGGTGCCGGGAGTTTCGCGTTGCCGGGGCCAAACAGCTCGCCACGGGAACAGGCGAGGAGTTGCTCGTAATCGAGCGAAGCAGGTCGAGGCATGTATTCCAGGCCATGTTGGAAAAGACGAGTCGCCTATTCTACTGGGCATTCGCTTCAAATCGGGTTAATCGCCTGATTTCCCGTGAACGCAAGGGTCAGCGCGGCCTGGCGGTATCTCCATGCGCATGGGTATTGTGCGGATCGGCCGCCGTGGCCAGCGCGTGCGTCGCGCCGAACACAGCTCGAATCCCGCGAGCGGACACGGCAAGGCGATTGGCGTTGGCTGGATTGCCGTCGTGATCCAGCCTGCGACTTGCTTCATTGGCGCGGCTTGCTACTGTGCAGTGGTGCGGATACCCCGCACGACCCGCTCGCCGAGGAACCGCCATGCGTCTTCTTGCCTTCATCCTGCTTGTCATCGGTGCTCCGGCCTGGGCCAGTTGCGCGCTCGAGGGAAAGATCCTCGACAGTCTGCCCAACATGAGTTGCCATACGCCGAACCTGGTGGCTTCAGGGCGCCTGGGTGCGGCTGACATCGATCGCCTCAAGCAGGCCGGCGTGCGCCTCGTGATCGATCTGAGCGAGGACAGCGAGACTCCGGATTTCGACGAAGGCGCAGCCGTGCGGGCGGCTGGAATCGAGTATCGGAGCCTGCCGATCGATGGCGCCGCCGGGCTCACCAGCGGACATGTCGACGAGCTCGACCGCCTGATCGCGGAAGCCGGCAACAAACCCACCCTGATCCACTGCGCATCGAGCAACCGGGTCGGCGCGCTGATGGCGCTGCGCGCGGCCAGGCTGCAGGGAAGATCGCCGGCGGCGGCAATCGAGATCGGCAAGGCCTGGGGACTGAAGAGTCTGGAGCCGGTGGTCACGCGGCAATTGGCGAGCCGTGAGGCCGGCTCGCGAACGCCGACAGCGCCGCCGTCCGCAGATGCTCGCCCGGCGCTGGCCTATCCGCGCATCGCAATGGCCGGCGGCGTATACGCCTTGCCGGCGTCGGTAAAGATGCCGGCGGCCGACCGCGAATACCGGCTGGTCATCGATGCGAAGTCCGATGAGGTCAACGACGCCGGCCTCAATCGCCGGCTCGAGATCGCGGCACGCGCGCTCAACCTGTATGCATTGGCCGGGGTGCCCGCCGACAAGATCAAGCTTGTCGTGGTCGTTCACGGCAAGGCGACAGCGGCCGTGCTGGCCGACGCGAGCTACCAGAAGAAATTCGGCAAACCCAATCCGGACGCCGGCTTGATCGCCGCCTTGCACGAAGCCGGTGTGCGCATCTCGCTTTGTGGTCAGGCCATGGTTCACGCGGACTATACGATTGCCGATGTGCGCAACGATGTCCGTGTCGAACTGTCGGCGATGACCACCCTGGCCGACCTTCAGGCCGATGGCTACAGCCTGATTCCCTGAGCACCCTGGCTTCGCGGCCCATCAGCAGAGGGGCCGTCACTCACGTCGCCGGCACGGGTTGACCGGCCTGCCAGCCCTCGGCCTCGAGCCGATCGAGCAGGCCGCCGACATCGGACTTGGCCTTCAGTCCATGCACGGGCAGCACCAGCAGATCACCGGGTCGCGCCCAGCCCAGCGCATGGCGGGCGGCGGCCGATTCGCTGGCTTGCATCGGCAAACGATCCGCCAGCAGTCCCTGCGCCAGCAATTCGTTACGCAGCAGGCCAGCCACTTCGCCATGCGCACGGCCACGCATGTAGGTTTCCAGATCCTTGAGCACGACCAGATCCGGCGCAAATGACGCCGCGACCGCGGCAAGCGCGCGGATCTCGGCTTCCTCGCGGTTGCCGGCCTGGCCGAGGATCAGGCCGAGCCGTCCGCGGCCACCCATCCCCTGCGCGATCGCGAGCAGGCCGCGCAAGCCTTCGGGATTGTGCGCATAGTCCATCAGCACGTGGATGCCGCCGAACTGCCATTGTTCGAGCCGACCCGGATTGTCGTGCCGATCGCGGCCGAAGCGCGCCAGTACCTCGCCAATGGTCGTCGAGGAAACGCCGAGGGCATCGGCAAGCAGGGCCGCGCCGGCAATATTGGAAATGTTGTAAAGCGCACGGCCCTGTGCGGTCAATGGCATCGCCTCGACCGTGCCGAGATCGAAACGCCGCCACTCGCGTTCGAGCCAGAGGTGGCCATCGCGCATGCCGCAGGTTGCGCCGCCGCCGCTGCGATGTGCGCGCAACAGCGCATGGTCGTCATCCAGCGAGAACCAGGCCAGCCGACACGCCAATCGCTGTGCATGCTCGCGCAACTGCGCATCGTCGGCATTCAGCACAAGCGCGCCGTTGGCATCGAGTGCGCGTGCGACGATCAGCTTGGTTGCGCTCAATCCATCGAGATCATCGATGCCATATTCGCCGAAATGATCGTCGCTGATATTCGTCACCAGGGCCGCATCGGCGTGCGCGATGGCAAGTCCGCGCCGCAGCAGGCCACCGCGGGCGGTTTCGAGTACAGCCGCTTCGACTTCGCCGTGGCGCAGCACCGCGCGGGCGCCAGCCGGGCCGGAATAGTCGCCGGTTTCGAGTCTCAAGCCCTCGAAGAAAACGCCATCGGTACAACTGAAACCCGTGCGCAAGCCGTGTGCCTTCAGCATCGCCGCGAGCAGACGCACGCTGGTGGTCTTGCCGTTCGAACCGGTCACCAGGGCAATCGGAATTGCGTGCAGGGTCGGCCACGGCACCTCCTCGATCGACGGCAAGTCATGCATGGGCCACGTGTGACCGCCATGGCCGAAACCGAGACTCAAGGCATCGTCATCGAGCAGCACCGGAACCTTGCGCGCATTGGCTGCGATGATCAGGGCGAGCAGATCGGGTCGTCGTTCGGCCGCCGCGTGCCGGCGCAACATCGCCAGCGCCGAATCGGCATCACCGCCATGCGGGTGCCCGGGTGCAAACAGTTCGGCTTCGCCACGCGCGGCCATCCACGCCCATTCGTTGACTTCGGTGGCGCTGAACAACTGATCGAGCGGCGCGGCAAAGGCGAGCGCCATGCCACCGTGATGCGGGCGCGCACACGATGGCGCATCCGGCCAGCCGAGCGCGCTGCGCATGTGCGCGACGTTGGCCCGCCAGGCGCAAATCACGCGTGCGTCATCGGCACCATGGCCGACCGTCTCAAGTACCGCACCGGGCTCGGTGAAGTACAGGTTGGGTCCGGTCAGGCGGCGCGAGTTCTCGAACGACAGGGGTGCGGGCGCGCTCAGTCGTCCTGCTCCCGCGACAGATGGATGCCACGGTCATCGCGCACCACGCCATCCCATTGGCTGGGATTGAATGCCGCTTCGGTTTGGATGGGTTTGCCTTGAGGTGCAGGGATCTCTGCGGGGACCGCCATTTCCTGCACTCCATTTGGCCTGAACTTGATCACCTGCTTCCACGAGCGCACCAGTGCATCGGCGAAAATCAGCAGCAGGTCGCCGGGCTGACTCATGCCGAGTCCGGCATCGATCGCCTCCTGTTCGTCGGGGATCACCGAGATCGCCGCATCGGCGACGCCGAGTTCGCGCAGGCGCGCGGCCTGCATCTTCGGCACCTCGTCCGGATCGCGCCCGCGCAAGGCGTCGTCGCGGCGGCAGATGTAATGATCGAACCGGCCGGCGACCGCATCGGCGATTTCGCGCAGATCCTGGTCGCGCCGATCGCCGGGACCGGCGAGGACGACGATACGCCGGCCAGCGACATCAAGCCGCTGGGCCAGATCCGCCATGACGCCGACCGCATGCGCGTTGTGGCCGTAGTCGAACAACACCTTGAACGGATGTTCGCTGAACACGTTCATGCGCCCGGGTGCCTGGAAGAAGGTGCTGTCGAACGTGCGCAAGCCCTGGCGGATCGCATCGAGCTTGATGCCCATCGAGAATGCCATCGCCGCCGCGACCATCGCATTCTGCACATTGTGCATGGCGCGACCTTCCAGCGTGGCCGGAATCAGATGCGTCCACAACAGCGGAATGTGGCTGCCCTTGTCGTACAGCGTGATCATCTGGCCATTGATGCCGGCTTCCAGCGCGCAGGCTCTACCGCCGGCGCGGATGTGCTCGCGAACCAGGCCATGCTGCGGATTCATGGTCACGTAGCAGATGACCTTGGCATCGGTGTAGCCGGACATCTTCAGCACCTGCGCATCATCGGCATTGAGCACGGCGCATTCTTCGGCGACCTCGATGACGATGCGCTTGATCTCGGCCAGCTGGTCGAGCGTCTCGATGCCCTTCATGCCGAGATGATCGGACTGCACGTTGAGCACGGCGCCGACATCGACGCGCGGCACACCCATGCCCGCGCGCAGCAGACCGCCGCGTGCGGTTTCGAGCACGGCCAGATCGATCTGTGGATCGGCCAGCACCATGCGCGCCGAGACCGGTCCGGTCATGTCGCCTTCGACCGTGCGCTGGCCATCGATATAGACGCCATCGGTGGTGGTCAGCCCCGGCGTATAGCCGCCCATCTTGGCGATGTGGGCGAGCATGCGCGCGGTCGTGGTCTTGCCATTGGTGCCGGTGATCGCGGCGATCGGCACACGCGACGGCGTTCCGGCCGGGAACAGCATGTCGATGACCGGGCCGGCGACGTCGCGCGACTTGCCTTCGCTCGGCGCGACATGCATGCGGAAGCCCGGTGCGGCGTTGCACTCGCAGATGCCGCCGCCGATCGACTTGTAGCTCTCGGTGATGTTGGTGCTGAGAAAATCCACGCCGCCCACATCGAGGCCGATGGCGCGGATCGCGCGCACGGCCATGTCGCGGTTGTCGGGATGGATGATGTCGGTGACATCGGTCGCGGTGCCGCCGGTCGACAGGTTGGCGGTCGAGCGCAAATGGATGACGTCGCCCTCGGCCGGAATGCTGGCCGAGGTGACCTCGACGCGCGCCATCATCATCTCGGCCTGGGCGTCGAGTTCGAGCCGGGTCAGGACTTTTTCGTGGCCGATGCCGCGGCGCGGATCCTGGTTCACGATCTCGACCAGTTCGGCGATCGTGTGCTGGCCGTCGCCGACCACATGACCCGGCGTGCGTCGCGTTGCCGCAACCAGTTCGCCATTGACCACCAGCAGGCGGTGGTCGTCGCCTTCGAGGAAGGTCTCGACGATGACCGAGCGTGAATGTTCGCGCGCCTTGGCGAAACCCTCGGCGACCTCGTCCTCGTTGCCGAGCCGGATCGAGATGCCGCGTCCGTGATTGCCGTTGTACGGCTTGGTCACGACCGGATAGCCAAGTCGGCGCGCGGCGCGCTGGGCCAGCTCGACGGTCTGCACGAGTTCCTGGCGCGGCACCGGCAGGCCGAGCGAACCGAGAATCTTGTTGGTCTCCTCCTTGTCACCGGCCAGCTCGACCGCGATATGCGAGGTGCGCCCGGTCACCGTCGCCTGGATGCGTTGCTGGTACTTGCCATGGCCGAGCTGCACGAGTGACTGGTCGTTCAGACGCAGCCACGGGATGTTGCGTTCTTCCGCGGCCTTGACCAGCGAGGCCGTCGACGGACCGAGCGCACGCCGCTGCGCGTAGCGGATGAAGGCGTCGCGCGCCTCCGGCCAGTTCCAGTCCGCGGGTACGACATCAGCCGGCTGGATCGCGGCCGGCAGCAGCGAGCAGATCAGGCGCTGGGCCAGTTCACCGGCGGCGATGCCCTCTTCGCGCTGCGCATATTCGTAGACGACCGAGTAAACCCCCGGACGATCATCGATGCTGCGCGTCTTGCCAAACGTGACGTCCTCGCCCGCCACGTTCTGCAGCTCGATCGCGACGTGCTCAAGCACATGGCCGAGCCAGGTGCCCTCGTCTTCCTTCATGCGCCGGATGAAACCACCCGGTTCCCGATACGAGCAGCCGTGTTCGGCGAGGCCGGGCAGCGCTTCGACCAGGGCATCGACGTAGTCGGCACCGAGCTTGCCGGTCGGCCATTCTTCGAGTGCCTCAAGATCGAGGATCAGGCGGATGACCGGAAAATGCGCATACGCCGAAGGACCGACATACACCGAACGATCGAGGATGCGCATTGCGGTTACTCCTTTGCGGTGTTGAGTGTTCCGGCGCTGGCACAGCGGGTATGCAGATTGAATGTGGCGCCGCGAACGAGCATGTGGATGCTGAGACCGAGCAGGCAGACCGGATCGCCCTCGTCGACGCGGTCCATCGACGAAAACTGCAGGGCGGCGGCATCGATGACGGTGACCGAACCACTGCCTTCGACTTCGAGCGTGTTGTCCGGGCCGATGAAGGCGGCCGTGTCTTCATCGAGACCGATGCCGATGGCGAATGGATTGAACGCGAGTGCGGTGGCGAGGCGGCCGAGGCGATCGCGCTGGCGGAAATGCTGATCGATGATGAAACGGTTGGTCAGGCCGAGACCCGGCGCCAGACGAACGCTGCCGGCGCGCGGCGAACCGCCCTCCTCGCCGAACGCGATCATGTGTTCGCTCAGGATCGCCGCGCCGGCACTGGTGCCGGCGACGTGCACGCCCTTGGCGTTCTGCAGGCGGATCAGCTTGGCGACCGGCGTGCCACCGAGCAGGGTGCTGATGCGCAACTGGTTGCCGCCGGTGAAGAAGATGCCCGTGGCGCGCTCGATGCGTTCGAGCCGGCTTTTCTCGTCGCAATCGCGGCGCGTATCGAAATCGATCGCTTCCACCTCGTTCACGCCGAGATCACGGAAGATCGTTTCATAACGCAGGCCGGTATCGGCTTTTCGGCTCGCGGTCGGCAAGACCACGATATCGGCCTCGCTGCCGCCACACAATTCGACGAAGCGCTTGAGGATGCGCGGATCGTTCTGCTTTTGCTCGGCACCGCCGATCGGGATGATCCAGCCGCGCACTTCACCGTCACGAACCTTGCTGGGCATCAATGCGAACCGTCTTGGGAATGGGTGGCGAATGGTAATGGCTCAAGCAGGCCGCGTCGCCGCGATTGGCCGTTGCGCAGGTGCCAGTGGCCAGCGAGCAGGACATCGGAAAGTGCGCCGCTTTCGTCAAGCACGAGCAAATCGGCATCGGCACCAACGTCGATCATGCCCTTGCGCGGCAGGCGCAGCAGGGCGGCGACATTGTGCGTGAAGGCCGGCAGGATGCGTTCGAGCGGCAGGCCACGCGCAAGCAATTCGATGAGCGTATCAAGCAGCGCGCCGGGCGTGCCGACATCCATATGGCTGAGGCGGCCTTCGTCATCAAAGCAGGGCAGGCAACCACCGGCATCGGAACTGACCGTGACGCGCTGCGCGGGCGCGCCGGAATCCAGATAGCGCTGCAGGGCATCGGCGGCGCTCCAGGCATCCTCGCCATCCTCGACCGGGAAAGCGGTGATATCGACATGGCAGCCCTGCGCGGCCAGCTCCAGCGCCTCATCGAACAGGGCGCGACGCCGATTGACATGGGTCGGATTGAACACGCGCGCCGGGATCTCGCTTTGCGCCAAGGCGCGGCGGATCAGATCGAGCCCGCGTGCACCATCACCCAGATGCAGATGGACGATGCCGGCCTTGCCGCTCATCAAGCCGGCGACATGCGCATCCGAGGCGACGCGCAGCAGTTCGTCGAGAGTCGGCTGACTGCTGCGGTGATCGCTGATCGCCAGTTCGCCGACGCCAATCAGCGGTTCGATGAACGCGATGTCGCCGCGCACGCTGCCGGTCAGGGTCGAGGCGGGCAGGTGATAACCGCCGCAATAGCCCCAGGCACCGAGGCCTTGTTCGCGCAGGGAATAAAGGTTGGCCACCAGTTCGCGGATGCTGCGCGCGCAATCATCGGTGCCGAGCAAGCCGATCACCGTGGTCACGCCGCTATGCGTGTAACGGCTCAGCGGCAGCGGCGGGATGCGCGTGGCAAAGCCGCCCTCGCCACCACCTCCAGTGACATGCACATGGCCGTCGATCAGCCCGGGGAGCAGGCGACGGCCTTGCAGGTCGACATTCTCGACGCTGACGCCCTGCGGCGGCTCGATCGACGTCGTCGACATGGCCAGGATGCGGCCAGCGCCGATCAGCAGGTTGCGGCGCCCGATCGCGGCGGGCGCGAACACCTCGGCATTGCGCAGCAGGATCATCGGAGGGGGTTCGGACACGGACATCGGTCAAACTCTAGCAGGTCGGAATCCGGGTTTGGATCCCGGCGAAACGGCGGGAGTGCACGCGGGCGGCAGTGTCGTGCACGAGCCGGCCGGCCCCGTGCGGCGAGGGGGTGTCATCCGCGAGTGGAGTTCGTCGCGGCGAATGCGGCGAAGCCGAGCAGGAACTTGCGCAACTGCTCACGCGTGCCTTCATCGATGAGCTCGCCCGCCTCATCGAACATCTTGCCGGCCCGTGAAACCATCAGTCGCCCCTCGGCCCAATGCCGCGTGCCGAGCGTGCGCAGCACCGGCAGCCAGGCATTCTGCGAAAGGATCGTGCCGAAGCCGCCGGGCGAGGCGCCGATCACGGCTACCGGACGCCCGCCGAAAATCCGTCCGGCATCGCTGGCCGGGCGCGACAGCCAGTCGATCGCGTTCTTGAACACGCCGGGCATGCTGTTGTTGTACTCGGGGGTCACCAGCAGCAGGCCGTCGCAGGCGACGATCTGCTGTTTGAGCGCGACCACGCTGGCCGGAATGCCATCGTGCTCCTCGACATCGCCGTCATACAGGGGAATGCCGTGCAGGGTCGCGGCATCGACCACCATGTCTTCCGTCGACAGCGATTGCGCGGTGCGCAGCAACGCGGAATTGTAAGACTGGCGACGCAGGCTTCCGGAAATACCGAGGATGCGCATAGTCATGATTGAATTATCCGTTGAGTGGAAGGATGAACCGGCAGTCGCGCAGCATACCGCTGGAAAAGCCGCATCAACCGGCGCCGCGATTCTTCCCTTGCCATGGCGCATAGAACTCGCGCAGCCGTTTCATGTCGGCCTCGACATCGGAACTGGTAAAGAACAACGGGCCGATTCCGATCGTGCGTTCGGGATAGTGGAAGTAGACCAGCACAATCGGAACATCCGCCGCCCGCGCGATATGCCAGAAGCCCGTTCTCCAGGTGCTCACCCGCTTGCGCGTACCCTCCGGCGAGAGTCCGATCCACAACGATTTCGCCTGGCGCAGGCGCTCACTCATCTGCTCGACCACGCCGTGCGTTGCGCTACGTTCGACCGGAATGCCGCCGAGACGGCGCAGCACCCAACCCAACGGGCCGACGAACAACTCGCGCTTGCCCATGAACGAAATGTTGATGCCAAGCGCAATCTTGATTGACAGGCCCCAGATCCCATCCCACCACGAAGAATGCGGCGCGGCGATCAACACCGCACGCGGCACGTCGGGAAATTCACCGACCAGCTTCCATCCACACAGGCCAATGAGCGCGCGAAGCAGGCGCCGGCCGGGGTTGGATTTGAATTGCGGAACCGACGGCGGCAGATGCTCGGGCAAGCCGGAAGACTTCAATCACCACTCCAGCTCTGCGTGCCGCGGCCCGACTTGATCGTCGCGCGCTTCTTCTTCTGCGTGATGCGACGCTCTTTCGAGGCACGCGTCGGCCGCGTCGCAACACGCGCTTTCGGCACGAACTGCGCCGCACGGATGACCTCGGCCAGGCGCACGCGCGCATCATCGCGATTCTTCAACTGGTCGCGAAAGCGGCTGGCCTGGATGATCAGCACACCCTCGGCGGTCAGCCGCCGGTCGCGACGTGCGAGCAGACGTTCGCGCAGCGCCTCTGGCAGCGACGGCGAATTGGCCACATCAAACCGCAACTCGACCGCACTGGCGACCTTGTTGACGTTTTGCCCGCCCGGACCGGACGAGCGCACAAAGCGCTCAACCAGTTCGTCGTCGGGAATCTGCAATTGGCTGTCAATCTCAAGCATGCCGCCATTCTAATCCAGCCAGCCCGCGCTCGCGCTCGCGCCGCGGCCGGCGCCGGCGCCTCCGGCGGCTCTCAGCGCACATGCAAGCTCGAACCCGACCCGTGGGACGAACCCATCCGCCTCGGGCCGACGCCCGGATGATCGACCCCGACAGGTTCTCGCCCCACATCATTTCGAAATCTGGATGCAGGGCCCCCGACCTCGCCAACGATGAAACAAGCATCAAAAGCGCGAGATCAGACCGCCCGACACACTCCCTACATTCGCCCCATCGCACGGGAAAGTATCCCAGGATTAGACACCTGGGTTGGACGCCATATTTTGCATAAAGCATTGAATCGATTAAGCTGCGCTCTACAACCAAGCCCCGAACTCCGGGATTAGACACCAGGAATAGGCGCCACCCCTTTGGTGTCTAATAGTAGTAGTACCCCAACAGCGCTGAGCCCAGTTTTCGGGTAGATTTCCTACGTACAGAAGCGACAATCTCCCATTGACATCGCATCGCGGCGAATCATACTCAAGGCACGTCGCCTCGCGGTGGATAACGGAGTTAATCCACCGCGAGGCGACGTGCCTTGGTTCAAAAGCGGCGGTGAGCTGTCGCTGCGGAGCGCTTCCTTTGAGCGACAAGCTATTTGTGTCGGATATGGCTGCTCAGCACTGTCGGCGTACAACTACTCGTTCAAGGGGACGCCGAAATGGTTTCCGCTGTTTCCCAGGGGCGCACGTGTGGCGCCCCTTAACTCGATAAGTTGGACCTGCCGTGAAACCAATCCGCAATCTGGTGGTTTTTTCTCTTGGCCTCACGCTGGGTGGCTACGCGTCCGCAGCCAGCCTCCCGACGTGTCCTTCTGGTCTTGCACCTTCATTTACTGCAATACCAAAGCTCCCATCCCGGCTGCATAACGAGTTCTCTGGTGAGGCCCAAGTCTCTTTCGTCGTTAGCGTCGCAGGCCATGCTGTCGCCCTCCATCGTGTCCTCAGCTTGGGAACCGGTCGGTCGCAGTACCGGCCAGCCGGTCGGCTACAGATGAGGCCATTCTTTCTGCCGTTGCCCAATGGCGCTATCCGCCCAGTCACCCCGCCTGTCGGCACCAAGTTCCGGTGAAGTTTGAGTTCCAAGGCTCATCCAGCGCCGAGGCTGGCAGGTCCAACTTTTCATTTGAGCCGACGTGCTAACGCACGCGGCTCAACTCTGGTGTAGTACCCCAACAGCGCTGAGCCCAGTTTTCGGGTAGATTTCCTACGTACAGAAGCGACAATCTCCCATTGACATCGCATCGCGGCGAATCATACTCAAGGCACGTCGCCTCGCGGTGGATAACGGAGTTAATCCACCGCGAGGGCGACGTGCTGCTGCAAAAGCGGCGGTGAGCTGTCGCTGCGGAGCGCTTTCCTTTGAGCGACAAGCTATTTGTGTCGGATATGGCTGCTCAGCACTGTCGGCGTACAACTACTCGTTCAAGGGGACGCCGAAATGGTTTCCGCTGTTTCCCAGGGGGCGCACGTGTGGCGCCC
>JADKJL010000009.1 GCA_016721015.1 Lysobacterales bacterium | reverse complement strand
CTGTCACGATAGTTGTCCGCTCTTCTGATACCTGCCCTGAGGGGGCGAGAGGAGCACAACCATGAGTCGCTACAGCATTGAGTTCAAAGAACAGGTCGTCCGCAAAATGATGCCGCCGAACAATCAAAGTGTCGCCAGCATTCATCGCGAAAGCGGTATCTCAACGCCGAGCCTGTACGCTTGGAAGCGTCAATTCCAGGAAAGAGGATGTGTCGTGCCTGCCAAGATTTCCCAACCCGACGGCTGGGACAATAAAGCCAAGCTGGCTGCGGTGATCGAGTCGGCGCTGATGAACGAGGCTGAGCGTTCAACCTACTGCCGCGAGCGCGGTTTGTACGTGGAACAGCTTGATGCGTGGAAGGCCGCCTTCGAGCAAGCAGAAGGCGCCGGCGCGGTCATCAGCCCCGCGATGTTGGCTGCAGAGCGCAAGAAGATGCGCGCGTTGGAGAAGGAGCTTCAGCGCAAGGAAAGGGCTCTGGCGGAGGCGGCAGCATTGCTGGTGCTGTCAAAAAAAGCCCAGGCCATCTGGGGCACCGACGAGGACGCTTGATCCTTGAGTCGATGAAACAGATGGCCATCGAACTGATTGACGAAGCCGTGAGCGCCGGTGCACGCCGACACAAGGCCTGCGCGGTGCTCGGCATCACCTGCCGCACCCTGCGGCGCTGGCGCTGTGCTGAGTCTGCAAGACAAGCGTAAAGACGCGCCGCGCACGTGTCCCGCATGCCCTCAGTGACGAGGAGAAGGAGACCATCGTGGCCACCTGCAACCTGCCGCAGTACCAGAGCCTGCCACCGAGCCAGATCGTTCCGCGGCTGGCTGACGAAGGCATTTGGCTCGCGTCGAATCCAGCTTCTACCGGGTGCTTGCCGAACACGACCAGTGTCATCGCCGGGGCCGGGCCAAGTCGCCGCGCAAGGTTTCCAAACCCAAGGCGTTGTCGGCGGTGATCGCCAATCAGGTGTGGTCGTGGGACATCACCTACCTGCCCACGGCGGTGCGCGGCCAGTTCTACCGGCTGTACATGGTGCTGGACATTTACAGCCGAAAAATCGTCGGCTGGGAAGTCCACGGCGAGGGCTGGCCACCACGCCGCCGACCTCATCGACAAGACCTGCCGACGCGAGCGCATCGCCGGGATCAGTTGGTGCTTCACGCCGACAATGGAGGACCGATGAAAGGCGCCCCATGCTGGCCACGCTGCAGAAACTGGGCGTGGTGCCCTCCTTCAGCCGACCGTCGGTCAGTGACGATAACCCGTACTCGAGGCGCTGTTCCGCACCTTGAAGTACACCCCCGGCGTGGCCAGGCGACCCTTCCAAAGCCTGGAGGAAGCAAGGCTCTGGGTGCAGACCTTCGTCACCTGGTACAACACCGAACATCGCCACAGCGGCATCCGGTTCGTGACCCCGCAGCAACGCCACGCAGGTGCCGACACGGCCATCCTGACCGCGCGTGCCAACGTTTACGAGGAGGCCAAGGCCCAACATCCAAACCGATGGCGTGGCCGCGCTGTACGCGACTGGACACCCATCGAAAAGGTCTGGCTCAACCCAGATCGAAAGTCACCCGACAAGCCAAAATCTGAGCGCGTGGCTGCATGATTTAGCGGACAACTTCGTTGACAAATACCGCGGGCATCGAAATTACCCCCCGATTCCCGATATATCATCAGGATCGTCTTCTGCATTGATGATGGCTCGCAAGACTCGAGACATTGCTGCTCGCGCTCCGCCAGTGTTATTTATCGTGAGAGGCGAGCGCCCCTTTCCTGATTTAGTTACACCGACGTCGAGCCAAAGGGGATTTTCTTTATCGAACAGATCGCCTTGCCAGCCATTGTAAGAAACGTCAATTCCACTTCGCAAGAACGACAGATGG
Organism: Lysobacterales bacterium; assembly: GCA_016721015.1. Classification (GTDB taxonomy): domain Bacteria; phylum Pseudomonadota; class Gammaproteobacteria; order Xanthomonadales; family Rhodanobacteraceae; genus Dokdonella. The sequence continues at coordinate 598,813 of JADKJL010000009.1, read as the reverse complement.
TAGGATCACCATTCCATTGCTTTGCTACGGCTAGCGCTTTCCTATATCTGCATGAAAATCTTTCATCAACGAAGCGTAGCCATGCATAGTGACCGCAGATTCTGCAAGCGACCTGCTGCGTGTTCTGTATCGATCCTGAAGAATCAACTGGCCGAGTGCCGGCCGAACTTTGGCGAGCATTTCGTAGAACTCAGACGCAATGATGGCCATGCCTTCCATCTCAGCCTCATCAATGCTGTCCGACGAAGCAAACGTTCGCATCATTTCCCGAAGCGTTGAAAGGGTCATTACGCTGGGATTCTTGCTACTCAGGCGATCGGTTACGCGGTTCACATTACCTGCGAGCGAAGGTGATTGCTCGATCACCCTTTTAGCAAGAAGAGATAAATCGTCCGCCGTGGTCAAGTCGTACGCTTTTGATTTGGCTGTGGGGCGAGGACGCTGGTTCTTATCAAAAAAATAATTGCCTTCGTCCTCCTTATCGAAAAAGTAGAGTTCGATCTTGAATTGACGCTTGCCATCGAATCGCGGGAAGGAATCTGGAGATTCTCGCCAAAGTCGAACTGCCCGCAAAATAGCTTGATGTCTATGATGAGAGTCGGGCAGGTAAATTTTTCCGTCGTAAACGTATATCTCCCGTTCTCCGGCATCGTAAAACGCGGAAAAGGAGCCCGGGCGTAAGTTCCAAACAAGAGGATTCAGAAAAAGCTTGCTACCACTAAGTAGCTTTTCGACCATCTCGTCAGCGTTTCGATTCTCGAAGAATATATCTCCGTGAATCTGGATAACCCTCGGAAAGGCTGAGCTCTTTTTCGGCGACTTTTTCTGAACCCGGCTTTATTCCGCGCTGAACGGATTGATCCGTCCACAAAATGCGGCTTTCGCATGCATCGGCAAGCTCGGCTGCTGTGATAGTAAACGTAGCGAACGCATCGCAACCCGTATCGGTCCACTGCACTTCGTAGCAAGCGAAGCGCCCTCGGTAAACCTTGCCCTGCGCGTTGAGGTTCGGTTCGTCGAGGAAGCCTTTAATTTGTGGCGTGAAAATCGTCATCAACAGACCACCTCAATTGTTTGGCAATTGCTGCCAGTTGGCTGGAGCGATTCGCGCTACATATTCCGCCGATACTCCCCACCCACATCGTACAACGCATGCGAGATCTGCCCGAGGCTATGCGTCTTAACCGCCTCCATCAACGCCGCGAACACATGCCTGCGGTCGCGCGCGGCCCCCACCCCCCTCAATCCCCTTCAACTCACTAATCAACTGATTAGCCGCCTCCTTACCATCCGCATAGAGCAGCCGCGTGTTATCCGCATAAAACAGCGCATTCTCAATCCCCGCAAACCCCGTCCCCTTACCCCGCTTGATCACAATCGTCTGCCGCGAATCAACGACATTGAGGATCGGCATCCCATAAATCGGCGAGGACTTGTCAGTCTTCGCAGCAGGATTGACCACGTCATTCGCGCCGATGACGATGGCGACGTCGCAGGTCTTGAACTCGGGGTTGATGTCGTCCATGTCGGCGATCAGGTCGTAGGGCACGCCGGCTTCGGCGAGCAGCACGTTCATGTGGCCGGGCATGCGGCCGGCGACCGGATGGATCGCGAACTTCACTTCCTTGCCGGCCTTGATCAGGGCCTGGCTAAGTTCCCAGATCTTGTGCTGGGCTTGCGCCACGGCCATGCCGTAGCCTGGAACGATGATGACCTTGTCGGCCATGTACAGCAGGGATGCCGCGTCGCTTGCCTCGATGGATTTCTGCGAGCCGGCGATCGCTTCGCCGCTGCCGCCGCCGCCGAAGTTCGAGAACAGCACGCCGCTGATCGGGCGGTTCATGGCCTTGGCCATGAGCTGGGTGAGGAAGGTGCCGGCCGCGCCGACCACGGTGCCGGCGATGATCAGCGCCGGGATGTTCATCACGTAGCCTTCAAACGCGACGGCCAGGCCGGTCAGCGCGTTGAACAGCGAGATCACAACCGGCATGTCGGCACCGCCGATCGGCAAGGTCATGAGTATGCCGAACGCGAGGGCGAGGGCGAAGAACGCGACGATCAGCCAAGGCTGGACATTCCATGCGACCAGAGCGAGACCGGCGACGATCGCAGCGGCGAGGATCAGGAAGTTGAAGACCTGCTGACCCGGGAAGTTGAAGCGCTTGTCCATGCGCCCATCGAGCTTGGCCCAGGCGATGATCGAGCCGGTCATCGACACCGATCCGATCAACGAGCCGAGCACGGCAAGCCCAATCGTGACCATCGGCGGCAGAGGATGGCCGGGATCGGTAATCTTGAACAATTCAAAAGCGCCAATCGCCGCTGCCGAGCCGCCACCCATGCCGTTGAACAGGGCGACCATCTGCGGCATGTCGGTCATGGCGACTTTCTTGCCCCAAAGCCAGGTCGGGATGACGCCGATCGCGATGCCGGCGAGGATCAGCCCGATGTTGTGGCCGCCGGTGATCGCGAACGTCGCGAGCGTGGCGACGACCATGCCGATGCCGGCCTGGACGATGCCCTTGCGCGCGGTGACCGGAGAGGCCATGCGCTTGATGCCGAGAATGAACAGCACGGCGGCCAGGAAGTAGCTCGCCTTGGCGATCCAGATCAGCATTTCTTCTGTGGCCATGTGTGTTTCCCCGGATTACATGGTGGGTTTCGTGATCAGGTTGCATGGAGCAACCGGGACGAAGGCGTATCAGATCCTCGTTGCTTCACGCCTTGAGCGTGTGGGCAACGCGGATGATTATTTCTTGTCTTTGCTCGATTTGAACATCTCGAGCATGCGTTCGGTGACGACATAGCCGCCGGCGGCATTGCCTGCGCCGAGGGCGACACCGATGAAACCGATGGTCATGCCGAGCGGCGTGGTCGCTTCGGCCAGCGCGATCATCGCGCCGACCAGGACGATGCCGTGGACGAAGTTCGATCCCGACATCAGCGGCGTGTGCAGGATGACCGGCACGCGGCCGATGATTTCCTTGCCGGTGAATGCGGCGAGCATGAAGATGTAGAGCGCGAGAAATCCGTCGATCATGGTGCGGCTCCTTCAATCGCCTGTTTGGTCGGCTCGTGCTTGATCTCGCCGGCGTGGGTCAGGCAGGTCTTGGCGATCAGTTCGTCTTCCCAATCCAGTTTCAGTTCGCCGTCGGCGAGCATGAGTTCGAGGAAGTTGTAGAGATTGCGTGCGTACATTTCGCTGGCATTGATCGGCGTGGTCGCCGGCAGGTTGCTGGTGCCGATCACGCTGACGCCGTTGGCGGTGACGATTGTTTTGCCGGCTTCGCTGAATTCGACGTTGCCGCCGGAATCGGCTGCGATATCGACGATGACGGCGCCGGGTTTCATGCCGGCGATCATCGCGGCATTGATGATGCGCGGTGCCTTGCGGCCCGGCACGGCGGCCGTGGTCACGACCACATCGATACCCTTGAGATGGTTGGCCAGGGCCTGCTGTTGCTGCTCGCGTTCCTCAGGGGTCAGCTCGCGCGCGTAACCGCCGCTGCCGGCCGCCGAAACGCCGAGATCGAGGAACTTGGCGCCGAGCGATTCGATCTGCTCGCGCGTTTCCGGGCGCACATCGAAGCCTTCGACCTGGGCACCGAGGCGCCGGGCGGTGGCGATCGCCTGCAAGCCAGCCACGCCAGCACCGACAATCAGCACCTTGCTCGGACGGATCGTGCCGGCGGCGGTGGTCAGCATCGGAAAGAATTTCGGTGCGCGCTCGGCGGCGATCAACACGGCCTTGTAGCCGGTGACGCCTGCTTGCGAGGAGAGCACATCCATGGCCTGGGCGCGCGTGGTGCGCGGCAGCAGTTCCATCGCGAACGAGGTGATCTTGCGATCGCGCATGGCCTTGACGCGCTCGGGGCCGAGATGCGGTGCGAGGTGGGCGATGACGATCGCGCCTTCCTTGAGATGGCCGATTTCCTCGACCGTCGGCGGCTGCACGCGCAGCAGCACGTCGGCTCGCGACAGGGCGGTAGGGCCATCGGCGACGACTTCGGCATCGGCAAAGGCGGCATCCGGAAAGTACGCCGATTCGGCCGCGGATTTCTCCATGACGATCTGCGCACCACGGGCTTTGAGTTTCTTCGCGACTTCAGGAGTGAGCGCAACGCGGCGCTCGCCCTCGGCAGACTCGCGCAATACAGCAACGACGACCGTCATGGCTTCCCCTCGATGAAGTCCGGCGTGCATCCTAGCCGGAATTATTCATGAATGACACACGCCCCGCGCTGGTCGCTTGAATCCGCACGGTATTTCGCTCAATCAGGCGCGAGGCTTCCATCGGGATCCGCTGAGCGCTCGCCCGTGAATGGGCACGAAAAGCGGGGAGTCGGGAGTGGGACTGTGGAGACAGGAAGTCGGAACGAACAGCGTAGCTGGCCCGAAGGGCAAGCCGCAGGATGCGGCGCGTCAATGGGGAGTAGGAAAAAGCGGCAAGCGGTGAGCCGAGAGCGGTTAGCGGTTAGCGGTTAGCGGTTAGCGGGAGAAGCGGCAAGCGGTGAGCCGAGAGCGGTAAGCGGGAGAAGCAAGGCGGCGGTTTGTCGTGGCTGGGTTCTGCCATTTTTTCGCCAAAACGGCGGATTTTCCGGGCCGAATCAATAGTGCTCTAAACTGACTGCATCTCGTGAGGAAATGCTTCATGTCTCTGGAATTTCTCAATCAACGGCTTTCGGTGCCGTCACGCCAACTTGGCGAGCCGGGGCCTGACGCCGGACAAATCGATGCCCTGCTCAATGCGGCGATCCATGTGCCCGACCATGGCCGTTTGAGTCCGTGGCGACTGCGCCTGATCCGTGGCGAGGCGAGGCGCCAGTTCGGCGAACGCCTGGCGCAGATCCATGTGCGCCAGGATCCCGGAGTGTCCGACAAGGCCTTGCTCAAGGATCGCGAGCGCTATCTGTTTGCGCCATTGATCGTGGTCGTGATTGCGCATGTCCTGGATGGACACAAGATTCCGCCGCAGGAGCAGATCCTGTCGGCCGGTTGCGTGGCCTACAACCTGTTGCTGGGGGCCCAGGCGCTCGGCTTCGGCGCGCAATGGCTGACCGGCTGGGCCGCGTACGACAGCGCCGTCGCTGAACTGCTCGGCCTCGAAGCGGGCGAGCGGGTAATTGGATTCATCCATATCGGCACGCCGATAGAACCTGCTTCCGAGCATCCCCGCGCTGCGCTGGCCGATGTGCTCGCCGAGTGGACGCCGTGATGGGCGGCAAGCGGCATTCGGCGTATCTGGTCGATGCCAGTCTTTACGTTTTCCGCGCCTGGCACTCGATACCTTCCGATTTCACTGATGTCGACGGCCATCCGGTCAATGCCGTGCATGGTTTCGCGCGCTTCCTGCTCGATTTCCTTGAACGTGCGAAGCCGACCCACGCGGCGATCTGTTTCGATGAATCGCTGACCAGTTCATTCCGCAACGCGATCTATCCGCAGTACAAGGCCAATCGCGAGTTGCCACCCGACGAACTGGTTCGCCAGTTTGCCTATTGCCGGGAAGTCGCCAGGGCGCTGGGTTTGACCGTGCTCACCGACTCGACCTACGAGGCCGATGACCTGATCGGCAGCGCGGTCAGTGCGCTCGATCGGCTCGATTGTTCTGCGGTCATCGTGTCGGCCGACAAGGATTTCGGCCAGATGATCTGCGATTCAGTCGAACAATGGGATTTTTCCCGCGACCAGCGCTGGAATGCGCAAGGCATCAAGCAGCGCCTCGGCGTGCATCCGCATCAGGTCGCCGACTTTCTCGCCCTGATGGGCGATGCCATCGACAATATCCCCGGCATCCCGGGAATCGGTGCCAAGACCGCCGCGATCCTGCTCGCCCATTTCGGTACGCTCGATGCCTTGCTCGCACGCTCCGACGAGGTTGCCTTCCTGCGCATGCGCGGCGCCGCCAGCACGTCGCAAAAGCTGCGTGAACATGCGCCGCTGGCCCGGTTGTCACGTCAATTGACTGGCATCGCACTCGACGCCCCGGTTCCCGGCGAACTCGATGGCTACGGACGCAACAAGCCGGATGACGAGGCCATCGGTGCGCTGTTTGATCGTCTGCGCCTCGGCCCGATGACCCGTGCGCGCGTGCGGGCGCTGGCCTGAAAGCTTTTTGGCCGAAGGGATTTCAGCAAGTCATTGCCGGATGAATGGCATTGCTGGCGGGCGATTGCGGCCGCGACTTCGCCGTGGGTGCTGAAGGTTTGTGAGATCTGGCGGGGGAGGCTGCCGATGGGCGACCCTTCGGTGCTGCCGATCGCCAGCACAAAGGCAAGCATTGCTATCTGGCGCATGACGCTCGTGCGGCAAATCCAAGATTCAAGATTCAAGACCTCGCATCTAACCCCGGTTCCCCGCAGTTTCCCGTGATCCCGGTTTCCCGCGATAGGCCTGCCCCAGGTTTCCCCGGTTTTTTCTCACTACAGGATGGTCACGGGCAAACCAATCCGCTCTTCGATGCAGGTCGCCAGTGCCTTGAAATCCTTGTACGCATCCTGCACCGCATTGGCATGCGCGCCTATGGCTCCGTCGGCAGATTTCAGAAAGAAGATCGGTTTACGCGCTTCCTGCGCCAATGGCATCAAGCTGTTGTAGTTCTTGAGCATGGCCAGACAATAGGGATCTGCGGCCATGTCGGGTGCCGCATTCGCGGCGAGCAGGTCGCCCAGGACACTGCGGCGAAACTCCATCGGTATCTGATTTAGCCAGCGGGTATACGCCTGAACGGGGCGGCTAAGTCGTACGCCGTGGCGCATGGCGATGTAACCCATCGGCTGCATGTCACCTTCGGGTAATTCAAACTCTGGTTGCGGCCAGTTTTCGCGTCGCTTGGTCCAGCCCGTCCGCCAGTCCCTGAGCGTGGGGCCTAGGTTGCGCAGACCCTGCAAGGAAAATAGATCGGCCCCCAACGGCACGATGACGTGATTACTACCCAACAACACCGAACGATTGATCGCACCCAGATTGGGGCCGACATCGAACAAGATCAGGTCGGCCTCGAAACGCGCGGCGGCCTCCTGCGCCATCCGCCAGAACGCGGTCAAGATGCGGAATTGGCGCGCCAGGTTCTTGTCGTCAAGCGACTTGCTCCACGTTTCCGAGAGTTGGTCCTCGAAACCCGATAAGGCGAGCTCACCGGGGACCAGGGCCAGTCGTTCGCTCATGGACACGTAGTTGACCGGCGTGAAGTCGCCGACATCAAGCAATGGACGAATGCTTTGGAACACGGTGTCAGCGGAGTCATTGTCCGTTTCCCAAAGCGCAGAAAGACGGTCCTCGTCCAGAAATGCAGCAGTCAAATTGGCCTGCGCGTCCAAATCGACCACCAGAATCCTCCGGCCCTGATCAGCTAGCATCCACGACAAGTGATAGACCAACGAGGTTTTACCGACCCCACCCTTGTTGTTGAAGAACGTCAGCACCGGAACACTCATGCGGATCTCCGGATTGTTACCAATACGTGGGTGTCGCGAGGCTCGAACTCTGGCGGTGGATTGCCGTTGTCGCTCAGAAGGCGACGGGCTATGGCTATGCCCACGCCGAATCGCTGGACGTAACCCAGCACCTTCATCGCCTCAGCCAAGTTGGGATTACGGTAGTCGGTGATTCCCGGACGACCAAAGTTCTCGTGCGTCACCACGCCAAATGGCCCGCCGGGATTGATGATTTCTATCCGATCGCGAAACCAAGTGAAGCGGATGGGCGCGTTTGTGTTCTCGTAGGCGCGATGCATTACTGCATTGCGGATCAGTTGTTGCAGCGCCGCTAATGGATAATCCCAACGGCGCTTTTCGGTAGCTTGTGACTTCAAGTCAACGCGTGTGGATATGTTTGCCGTGATCTTTTCATCGACCCGGGACAGTACCTCGCCGAGCCGCCCGTCAATGGCGGCTTCATCGATAATCGGCGCGTCCAGCTCGCCGCCGTCCAGACGCAGAAACTGGATGTAAGCACTCGGAATCAGGTCGCGCGGGCGGTTTCCCAAAACTAGACACCCGAGCACGGTGGGTGTGGCACCGTTGGCGGAATCCACCATGCGGCAGGCGCTGAGCCGTTCTTCGTAACTGCGATGATTGGCGTCCAGCGTATCAGCTGAAAACGCGCCCGGCAGGTACTCCGACTCGAAGGCAGCGCGGTTGAGATCTGCCAGCGTCGCAAAGGACACTGGCTGGAGATCAAAAGGCAAGTCGCGGGAACGCCGGCGCTCATTGAGAATGCGTTCGTCCTGAGCGCTGGCGATGCCACGCCTAGGGCCAGTTCGTATAAAGGTGCGCCCTTTGTAGCGCACCGGCGGGGCATCGGCCGGCATGACCGTAATAACCGCGATTTCAGCCCCGCGCAACGTTCGCTTTTCCACGGTCATGCTCGGCAGTGGAAGGATATTGCCGTCACTGCGAATATTGGCGAGATTGAGGAGCAGATCGTCGGTGATGGGTAACCCACTGGGCTGACCATCATCACGCACACCGATGAATGCGACGCCGGCGGTTTGATGCCCTGGAAGATCGTTGGCAAATGCGCAGATGGCTTGCCTCACGGTGTCGGGAGCGTCGCCTTTGAAACTTTCCTTGCGCTCGGCACGATCAGATTCAATATCGCGCAGAAGATCTTCCAGAATTTCGTTGCTCAGTCGCATTTGGTTTCATTCCTTACCCGAGTTTCCAGCGCAATGTCATGAGGGCCGTTGTTGTGGCATTTTGCACCAATCTGTCCCTCAATCTCGCCAATCAGCTGATCACCTTTCGCATCCACCTGAGCCTGCGCATCGAACAGCGTGCGACTCTCCAGGTTCCTCTGCTCTCCCAAAGACTTGATCTGTTTCTGTGTGGCGAGCTTGCCGTTCAGTGTCAGAGCGACGGCAGAAGCTCGCCACGCCTACTTAATCAGGCGATCCAGTTCAACAATTTTTCTCTCTAGACCAAGTTTCGGCTCGTCCACCCAGCCGTCAAGGTTGTCAGGCTCTGCTTCGAAAAAGGGTGCGTTGCGCTTAGCCAGGGGCAGTCTAGCTTCATTGCATCACTCCTGCGCTCGCTATTGCTTGGCAGCCCTGACGATACGTCCGACGGTGGTGAAGTGGACGTCGAAGTGTTCGGCAATCTGCTGGTAACTGTAGCCCCCGGATGCATGCGCCGCGACGATCGCTTCATCACGCGTCGCGTGTTGGGCCGCAATGCGAGCAAGCGATGGCGGCGGTGCTCGGCGTTGCGCCCTTGGCACGTTGATATCGTCGCTGGCTCGGGCATGGCGCAGACTTTTTGCCACAAAGGCATCGTCGCCGAGAAAGACCTGGCCCGTTACATGCTCCCAGATCGACTCGGTACCTTTCCCATCCGCCACGAATTGCTGATAGCGTCGACGCGCATCGCTTCGACGTTTGGCAAAGGCCGCCAGCAGGCCGTCTGTAGCCAGCCAGTCGGGTGACTCGACCTCGCCGATCATCGCCCGATAACTGCTCCATTGCCATTTGGCTGGATCGCGCACCATGCGCGCCCGAACCGGATTCATCACCACGTAGCGCGCGACCTCCAGCAAATAGCTGTCGGCATCCACCAGGATGGCTTTGAAGCGCCCTTGAAAAAGATGGCCAACCCGGCCGTGCCGCCGATTGCTGGCTTGGGTGTACACGCCATTCAACTGGCGCATGCCCTTGGACAGATTGGCGTCCGGCGTTTCGATCAGCAGGTGGTAGTGATTGCCCATCAGGCAGTAGGCGTGACAGACCCAATTGAAGTCCCTCACCACCTCAGCCAGCACGGACAGGAATCGTTCCCGGTCCGCATCATCCTCATAGATCGCCTCACGACGATCACCGCGTGAGGTCACGTGATAGAGCGCACCGGCAAATTCAAGTCGGATCGGTCGAGCCATGGGGGGTATCCTACGCTCCCGAATGCTACATTACTAGACCTGACCCCGTTTCACGACTGACCCCGTTTCACGAAGCTAGACCTGACCCTCTCGACCTGCTCTCGACCTGGGAGTATTCCGGCTCCCTACCCGATACCAGTTTCGGCTATTGATCGATTGCTTCCTCAGTCCAACCAAATGCGTCCTTGAACAGTCGAAAGACTAAAGCGCACGCCTCGTCTTCGGACAAATTTACACCGATGTTGATAGATTCCCCGCGCTCCTTGTAGACAACCTTCCACGAATTTCCATCTTTTACGATGGAATACGACTCGCTTTGCCTGGCCGGCCCTTCCAGGGAATAAAGACTTTCATCCACGTGCTTGCGTTTAAGAATGCCTCTTAGTTCACTACGGTTCATGGTATTTGAGTCTTACGTAGCCATTGTTTGGGTCGAGATAGTTGATCCCTCGAGGAAGCTCATACTGAACACCCATTCCACGCTGCCCGAACCAAGGTAGCGCTCGGCTCTGAGTCACGCTTGGAATTGGCTGAATAACCTCATACATAAAATACGCCTTCTTGGCTTCATACGCCGAAGGAAGGGCCCTTGCAGAGAAAGGGGTTCCTTGAGGCGATAAGAATCTACCGTGTGGCAGACCGAAGCGATCAATTATGGCACCAGGCTGAAGATCAAGAACCTGAACTGGTCCCACTCGGCCAGAATTTGGGGGCCAGATTTCAAGCTGCTCGTAGAGCCTTCCCTCACTCTTCACGAACTTGTCGAAATCTGACGCCGCATTTCCTGCCCTGGTTTGCGCGACGTTCGCCTGAACCCTTTTGCGAATTTCGAGTGTCTGGTCAGCAACTGAAGACTCTCGCGCTGGCCGCACAGCTGGTTGGTTCGCTGACCCCTCCACAACCGTCGCCGTAACGCGTCCTTCCGCAAACGATCGTACTTGATCACGAGCCTTTGCCGCTGCACTGCGCACGGTGCCCAATGCACCATTCGCGCCAACCGAAACATCCAGCGTTCCGGCTCTTGTCGGCGCTGATACGGTCGTTAGGGCCGAGAATACGTCGCTGATTTCAGCGTTCCTGCCTTCATACGCGAGGGAGGCTACGTTTACCGCGTTGTCATAGGACTTGAAGATGCCATCGTCCTGGAGATACCTGTCGAACTCACCGATGGCTCGGCCCGTCAGCATGATCTCGCGGAAGGACTCATCAGCCAGCTCGTTGCCGCGATAGTTCTTGTTCGTCCGCTTGTCGACCGCGTCAATTGCCAATACGCCCAGATTTGCGCCCGCATTTACGGTGCGGAGCGCGCCTTCAGTCAGACCAACGAAGCCACGTCCGATTCCGACGCCCGCGCTTATCGAATTTCCCAGCCGATCATTCGATTGTTCTTTCGCCAGCCCTCGCAGATATTGATTGAAGTCCGACAGGGCGTTTGCGCCATTGACTAGCTCCTGGATGCGCCCCGTCGGATCCACATAAACCGTCGGATTCGCATACGCGTAAAGATACCGATGCAAACTCGGCGGCATCTCCGCCTTGCCCGCTTCCGGATCCTCCGTGGTAAACCGCGCCACCGTCGGGTCGTAGTAGCGGGCTTTGGCGTAGTAGAGGCCGCTTTCCTCATCCTTCTGGTAGCCGGTGAAGCCGATCGGTTGTTGATCGGTGCTGATGAGTTCGGCAGTTGCGGCGTTCGGGTTGGGGGTGGTGATCTGGCCGGCGGTGCCTTGCTGGGCGAGGATCTCGCCGAAGGCGTCGTACTTGGTGCGTGCACTGATCGCACCATCCTGATTGGTCAGCACGATGGGTGAGTTGAGTGCATCGAGCAGGTAGTGGCGCTGGCTGGGCGTGCTGCCGGCTTCGGTGCGTGCCAGCAGCTGGGTGGCGCCGTAGTGCAGGCGGCTCAAGGTGTTGCCGATCGCATTGGTCTCGGCGATCAGGCTGGATTGGTCGTACTGGTAGCGGGTTTCGGCGGCGCCTTGCGCCTTCTTGGTGCGCAGGCCGTGGCTGTCGTAGTCGAAGGCCAGCGGTGGCGCGCCGGGTTGCTCCAAGGTGACCAGACGATCGCGCGCGTCGTAGGTGAAGGTTCTTGCTTCGCCGTTGATGGTCTGGCCCGTGCGATTGCCGTCGGCATCCCAGGTCTGGCTGATGATCAGGGCCTGGAGGGGATCGCTGCGGTCGGTCAGGCGATCGCGTTCGTCGTAGTTCAGGGTGCTCTGGCTGACCAGAACCGCGCTTTCGTCGGTGACGGATTCAGTGGTGCGGTTGCCGACGGCATCGAGGGTGTAGCTCAGCGTGCGTGCGGGTTCGCGCACCGTGACCAGGCGGTCGGCGCCGTCGTAGTCATAGCCGGTGGTCTGTTCGATATTCCCGGTGACCGCACCGTTGGTCTCCTTCTGCTCGATGCGGTTGCCGTTGAGGTCGTAGCGATAGCGCAGTTCGGCGATAACGCCGCCGGGGTTGCTGTGGGTGATGGTTTCCAGTCGTCCGGCGGCATCGTAGGTGTGCGTGGTCGTGCTGTTATCAACGCGGCTGATCGTGTCAAGACGGCCACTCGGTAACCAGGTCTGCGTGGTAACCCCTTGCCCCGGCACGGTGACTTTGCGGTTGTGATTGAGCGCGTCGTAGGTGTAGTCAGTGATCTGGCCGTCGGCGTCGGTGAGGCTGGTGCGGTTGCCAACCGGGTCGTAGCCGTAGCCGAGGGTCTTGCCGTTCTGGTCGGTCACGCCCTCTATTCGATCGAAGGGATCGTAGCGGCGCGTCTCGCTGCGCGTGCCGGCGCCCTGGACGGTCTCCACAGCTGAAGTGAGGTTGGCGTTGCCGTCGAAGCTCCAGTGAGTGGCGCTGACTTGGCCCGCCGCGACGGTGTCGATGGCCTCATCGGTGCGCCGGTTCAGCGCATCGAAGGTGCTCGTGATCAGCGCGCCGTTGGGCGTGGTGTGGGTGGCCTCGTTGTCATCGGCATCCCAGGTCCAGTGGGCGAGGGCGGTTGCGGCGCCGACGGGGGGATAGGTTTTTGTGATCAGACGATGGCGCGCGTCGTAGGCAAAGCCGGTGGTGTGGTTGTTGGCATCGAGGATGGCCGTGCGGTTGCCGTGGGCATCGTAGCGGTAGGTGGTCGTGTGGCCTTGCGGATCGGTGACCGTGGCCAGACGATCGCCTTCGTCATACGTCGAGACCCAGCGATGATCGGCATCGCCGAGCGGGCGCTGGCTGGTCAGGCGATGGCCTGCGCCGTCGTAGGTGTGTTCGGTGGTCTCGCCGGCGGCGTTGGTCTCGGCGATCAGCTGACGGCGCGCATCGTAGCGCGATTGCGTGGGCCGTCCGTCGGCATCGGTGTACGAGGCGAGGTCGTTCTCGGTGGTCCAGGTCCAGGATTCGGTGGCACCGGGGCGCTCTTCGAGAACCTTGCGGCTGGCCTTGTCGAATGTCGTCGTGGTCTGGCGACCGAGCGCATCGGTGACCGTGTGCACGTTGCCATCGGCATCGAGGGTGAGTGTGCTTAAGGTCAGGCCGGCGCGGCTCGTGCTTAAGATCCGGTTTTCCTTGTCGAAGCGGCTCTCCGAGTCGATGCCGCGGCGATCGCTGTGGCCGATCGCGTTGCCGGCCTGGTCGTAGTTCCAGCGCTGGGTGTAAGCCACACCTTCGCCATCGGCCGGATCGGTCTGCCCGGTGCGCCGGTTCAGCGCATCGAAGGTGAAGCGCGTGAGGTTTCCGCGTGCGTCGGTGGTGCTCGTAATGTTACCGACGAGGTCATAGCCGATGTGCGTGGTCGCCGTTGCGCCGTCGACTTCGGGCCGCGTCGTGCGGATGCGCCGGCCGAGCGGGTCGTAGGCGTGGGTGGTGGTGCCGGCCGCTCCTGCGCATCCTGCGCTCGCGGCACTCGCACATCCCTGTGCAGCGTTGGCGTCGGTCTCGGATTCGATTTCGCCGTGGATGGTGAAGGTTTGTGCGGTCTGCCGGGCGACGCCGGCGATGGCCGGCAACTCTTGACGCTCAAGACGATGCAGATCGTCATAGTGGTTCGTGGTCAGGTGATTGTTGCCGTCGTATCGCGTGGCGATCTGGTTATCCGGCGTCCAGGTCAGCTTCTCGAAGAAGCCGTCCGCATCGCGGCTGTCGAGCAGCCGATCGAGCCGATCGAACGTGCGCGTGATGGCGCGGCCATTGGCCCAGGTCTCGCCGATGGCGTTGCCGTTGCGGTCGTAGGTATAACTGACGAGTTGATCGCTTTCCGGGCCACTGCGAGTGAGTACGCGGTGACGCGCGTCGTAGGTAAATTCGGTCGGGTTGCCGCGCGCGTCGCGACGGCTCAGCACATTGCCGTGCGCATCGTATGTCGACACGCGGCGTCCGCCCGTCGCATCGACCGTGGCCGTGTTGCGACCGGCGGCATCGTATTCCCAGCGGCGCACCTGATCCCCGGATCCGGTCGGATTGGCCAGCGTCTCGCGAATCTTGCGATCGGCGTTGTCGTAGCTGAAGGTGGTGATGCGTCCGAGCGGCTCGGTCTGGCGGATCAGGCGATCGCGGTCGTCGAAGGTGCGGGTTGTTTCGCGGCCTTCGGCGTCGCGATTGAGGACGGGATTGCCGTTGCCGTCATAGTCGGCGATGGCCGTGGCCCAGGTCACACCGTCGAGGGCGCGACGGGTCAAGGTGGGCAGATAGAGCGGATGATCGTAGAGCGTCTCGGTGACGCGTGGATCGCCGTCGGCCTCGGGCCCAAAGCCGACGGTTTCCCGGGTGACATGGCCGAGCGCGTCATGCGCGTACTTCGTTGTGCGCGATTCCGGTTCGCGCTTGAACGTCATGCGGTTGGCCGCATCGTGCTCGAAACTCGTCGTGTGCCCGCCGCGATCGCGCGCGGTCAGCGGATTGCCGTTGAAATCCCAGGTGAAGGACTCGGTGCCATAGCTCGTGGTGACGGCGAGTACGCGCCCCATCGTATCCGTATCGGTTTGCGTGAGCATTCCACGCGGGTTGATCTCGCGTTTGCGATTGTCTGCATCGAGGTATTCGATGGTCGACAGCGCGATACCGGCTTCCGTCACCGGATAGGTGATTGTGCGCACGCGATCCTGCGCGTCGTAGCTCATGCGCGTCGTGTTGCCGTTGGCATCGGTCTGGGCCAGCACCCGACCACGCGCGTCGCCTTCGTTGCGCGTGACGTGGTGCAGCGGATCCTCGCTCTCCAGCAAGCCGCCAAAATTGTCGTAGCGAAACAGCCAGATCTGGGCTTCGCCGTCGGTATGGCTGTCGTGATCACCATTGGCGAGATAGGAATCGAATTCGTTGATGCCGCCACGGGTCATCTGCCGTCGATTGCCGCGTGGATCGTAGGCGAACGTCGTCTCGATGCCGCGGGCATCGGTGGCCTTGTCGATGCGGTTCTTGATCGGCAGGTCGAACTGGCCGGGTGGAACATACGTCCAACTGCGGAACAGCGTGCCACTGGGGTGCTGGATCGTTTGTGTGGCCGTATTGCCATAGCTGTCGTAGTCGTACTCGGTGATGGTACCCAGCGCATCGGTGATGCGCGCCGGTTGCAGCGATGCCGGATCCCACACCGTTGTGGTCGTGCCGGCCGGGTCGGTGACGATTTCCGCGGCGCCGTAGCGGTTCATTGCGTAGGTCGTGGGATTGCTACGCGCATCGGTGACCGTACTTGTCACCGGTGCGAGTCCGCGGATGCCTTCGTAGCTGAATCTGGTGACGCCATCGTCGGGCTCGGTCAGTTCATGCACCCGCTGTTGTGGCAGGTATTGAATGCCTTCGGCTGTGCTCAATGCCGACCAGCCCAGATCATAGGTATAAGCGCGCGTCGCATTGTTCAACGCATTGCTTGCGCTGGTCAGGCGATGGCCGAAGCGGAAGTACACGGTGTTGCCGGCGGGATCTGTACGATCCATGCCGCCGAGATCGGTATAGGCGTAACTCTGGATGCGTGAACCCAGCCCGCTGTCGTCGACGCGGGTGGCACGCGTCAGATTTCCGAAATCGTCGTATTGGTACTGCACATGCAGACCCAGTGGCCCGGTCACATCCCTGAGCACGCTGTAGCTTTCGCTGATTGTGGTGCCGCCATAGGGGCGCGTCACGTTCTTGATCTGGTAGGCGAGATTGATCTGCCGGCCCGAACCATCGGCGAGACGGCGCACACGTGGCACGCCGGCAACCACGTCGTAGCTGTAGGTGATCCGGTTGCCGTTGGGATCTTCGATGAAACTCAGGTAGGTTCCGGCCGACGAGGATTGCGCGAAGTGGTAGCGGGTTCCATCCTTGGCGTAGAAATCGTAGTCCGCGCCGCGCTGGATCAATGTGCCGTGATAGCCGTTCAAGGCCTCGAAGCGCAGTTCTCCCGCAACTGGCGCACCACTCGGGACGAAGCGCTGACCCTGCCCGGCGGCGCCGGTCACAATGCGACTATTGCAGCCATCCACTCGCACCATCGAATCGAGATCCGTACTCCAGCCGCGACCGAGCACGCCACGCTCGTCGCCACCGTGGCTGGCATAGGTGCGCGTCAATGACAGGGCCGGGCCGCGCCCGGGCAACGAGATATCCGTTTCGCTGATCACCGCGCCACCGGAGAACACATCAACGCCCTTGACGAACGAATGAGCCAGGGGCAGGGAGTCGCTGACCTGGGCGTGATGGGATGCGGGCCCTTCATAAGTCTCGGTCGTGCCGTCCTCGGCTACGGCGACCAGGCGATAGTTGAAATCGCCAACCGGCAATGAAATCGGTGATATTTCGAGATCGTGCAAGCCGGCGTCGAGGACAACGTCGGATAGCGGCTGCCAGGCGACAATCGGGCTTTCGTTGCCTTGCTCGTCGAGACGATGGAAGGCGAGTGACACAGTCGCCCGCCGGCTCAAGATGTAGGCGAAGCGTGTGCCGATTTCACAGACGTATTGGTTCGCGATATCAATATCGCGGCGTACGCTCAGGAGCTTCGGATAACGCCCCTGGAGTGTTGCAATGATTTCGCTGATTTCACCGCCGGTCGGTGGGCCGACCGGCGTGCCATCTGGTGAGGGGCGTTGAATGACGCCGAATCCCGCCACGATGCCTTGCCCGGTATTGAGCGGGGCATCGGCTGAGACCATGCGGAAGGGTGTGCCTTCGTTGAGGATCGTGCGAGTGACGAGATGGTCTTCTTCGCCAATATGCAGCGAAGCGCGCGGAAAGTGCATTGAAAAGCCATCGGAAGCACGCGGACTCGAAACCTCGATGACCACCTCATCGTTCTTGACCAGCTGGAATTGCAGCGGCGCGGCAACATACGCTGCTGGATCAATCGAGGCGCTTACGATGACCTCAGTGTCATTGAACCCGAATGAGGTCAACGGGATTTGGCTGGGCTCGATGCGCGGCGGATGCAGGTCGACGACCCAGGCCCCGCGCAGCGGGAAACTCGTCGTGTTCGTTGCGACGGTACTGAGGATGGAGCCCTCAATGCGTCCCGGCTGTGCGCCGCCGCGCAGGTCATAGAGGTACTGTCCGCCGCCGACATTGCGCAGATTCTCGGCGCTGCCGTTGGTCAGATCAAATGAAAGATTGCCGAGCTCGTAAGGGCGCCAGACAACCTGTACGAGATCGGTGTTGGATCTGAGTCGTTGCAACATCGACAAGGTGCGTGAGACCGGCATCAGCTGCCCCGGTCGCGTGGCGTCGATGGCCGACGGGCCTTCGTTGCCTACCGTGTAGCCATAAGGTTGCAGAACCCAGTCAAGGAAAATGTATTCCACATCGTTGGGGTTGGAGCGGCAACCTTCTATGACGCCGGAAGTATTCAAAACGAATGAATCCTCAGCCAGCCCCGATGCACTTGCTCGTACGGTCAGACGCGCCTGGCTGACGTTTGGACTGACGCCGAAGAACGGCATCGGCTCCGGGCCCGTTACCGCTGCAATCGACGGGGAACTGCAGGTGTTCTCACTGGTGATTGGCGTCTGTGCGGGGCAACTGCCTGGCAGGAACAGGGTCGCAGGCTTTGCCCCGGCATACATGTCCGAAGGACAACCCGTCGGCACTGGCGGCAAGGCCGTCTCGGCCGCCAGCGCCACGCTGACGTTGGAGACCGTGTTGTCAAAGCTGTCCATCGCACTGACACGGAACAGGAACGGCCCCAAGCCTGGCACCATGGCATAGCCAGGAGGCACGTCGTGTTGCAACTTCAATCGGGTCGGCGGGCCGGGCAACGAAGTGGCTCTGAAGGGTTCGCCCGCGCGGAGGGGGCCTCGGCTGCTCTGCGCACTGACGTCGATCGTGTGCCTGCCGACCCATTGCGGGTTGGGCTGGCCGGGAACCATGACGTAGTTGCCGAGGATGTCATTCGACTCGCCGAGCTTGAGCCGCGCAAAGGCATTGCCTTGACGGTCGGTCAGCACGGTCAGCCGAGTGACGGGTTGATCGCCGACATCGAGCAGGTTGGCATTGCCCCCGACGATCGAGAAGGTTACCTCGGCGCCCTGCACGGGGCGGCCTGTCTCGGTGACGACAATTGCGTGCAACGGCTGCGCAAGGACAGTTCCCACGACACCCTGCTGATCCTGGGTGATGGCATCCAGTGCCAGCGCGGCGCCACTCATCGGATCGAGATCCGGATCAAGCCCGTAGGGATTGCCGAGGATGTCGACGAGATCCTGGAAGTACCAGAGTTCGGGCGGCAGCGCGGTCGATCCGCCGGCCAGGCCGCCGGAGATGAAGTAGCCAGCTTCACCCGTGCTGAGCGACTCGACGATCCAGGTCGACCCGCTCCATGCCTGCAGCGTGATCGGGTCGCGTGGAATACGCACCACGTAGCCCTGGGCCAGCCTCGCGGCGATGGCGTCGAGAACGACCGCTGGATGGTTGACGCCGCTCGTGCCCGATGCGGCGGTCAGTGTCAGGATCGGGATGCCCTGCGCGTCGGCGCGCGCAAATCCCTTGGCCGCCGATACGCTCTCGACATTCCATTGCTGCTCGAAGACCGAGTGCTCGAGCACGCTGCCCTGTAGTGCGGCCAGCTTGAGCCAGTCCGATTCGGCCGAGGCCAGGTCGATCTGCGCGAATGGTTCGACCGGCTGCAAGGCTGCATCCAGCGCGACGCCGCGCCACTGCATGCTGTCGACGAAGCTGCCGACGTGTTCAACCCGATACTGGTTCAAGACCAATGCAAGCGCCGGAAATGGTCGCACGACACCGACGCCAACGAGATCCGCAAGTTCGCCTTGTTCCGAATTCCATTCGGCCAGATAGCGGGCACCGAAATTGCCGAGCAAGGCGGCGGCGCGTGTCTCGCTGTCGCCGGGTGGTGGCTGGTCGAGGGCTTGTTCGAGCGGATCGTCGTTCTGTGCGGCAAAGACCAGCGCCGACAGGCCACCGGCGGTGAGCAATTGGCTGGTCGAAATGCTGCCGCCCGGACCATCGAAAGTGACTTCAATACGATGCGATGCACCGCCTTCGAGGTCCGCGCTGCCGAGAGTCACAGCCTGGCCATTGATATTCAATTGCGCACGCAGATGAATGAGGTAGGGCGGGGTTGCATCGAGGCCGCCGTAAGCATCGGCAATCGCGCCATCTTCGACGCTGGCCGGGAGATAGCTCAGGGTTACGCGATGATCGAGCAGCTTCGCTACCGGTATCAACGCATCCAGCGCTACCGGAGCACTGGCCGAGGCAGTCGTGCGCACGACGATATGCGCCTGCTGGCGATCGCTTGCAGCAAGGCTTGCCGATTCTCCGGTCACGGCAAGAATCGGAAACGGCAGGCTGGCCGGGATCAACTGCAACGGTGCTGCGGCAACCGACAGCTTGGCAAGCTGGTCGGCGTAGGTACGTGGTGGCGCCTGACCAGTCAGGAACGACTGCACGCGGCTGCGCAGGGTTTCCAGCGGCTGCGCCGAAGGACTCGACGACAGTTGCTCGCTGGCGAAGCTCGTGGCATTGATGCCCGCTTGCCCAAGCACACCGGTGGCTGGCGCAAAGTGATGCGGCTTCAAAGCCGGCGCGAGCGGAACCCAGGTGCTGCCGAGCAGATCGGCAGCGGTGCCGCGATAGTTTGCGTAGGGCACGAATGCGCTGACCCAGGTGTGTTCGATCGCATAGGCAGCGATGCTGCCGCCGCGAATGATCGGGCGATTCGCGATTCCTCCCGCAACCAGCGCCTGGCCGACCTTGTCATTGCGAACGCCGAGCATGCTGGCAAGATCCGTGATCGGCACTTCGACGACACCGTGCACGTAGCGAGCGGGCGCGCCACTGGCGCGCAGCAGTGAAATCAGCAGGCTGGCCTGGTCGACATCGTTGCCGGCAAGCGCGCGCAAGGTGGCTGCCGCAGCCTTCTGTTCGCCGGCATAGAATTCAGTGCGCACCTGCGAACGGACGAAATCGAAAATGCGTGTGTAGTCATGGCCCAGACTCTCGGCCTTGGCCAGGATTTCAGGAGTGAAAACTTCTCCGTCAGTTGCGGTCAGATCCTCTGCCAGGGGTTCGACATCGATATCCGGATTGGCAAAGCTGGGCACGACCAGTGGCGATTCGAGCGGGTCGCGGGCGGGCAGACGCGGGCGGGCCAGCGGCAACAGGTCACTGCCGTAGATCGGCGCAACGCGGGATTGCGCGTCAATCAATTCGGCGAGTTCGTCACGTTGCAACTGGGCAGCCGACGAAGCGGATTCGTTGAGCGCAGTGCTGAGTGCGGCAATCGCCCGATCGATGCGATCGGCGCTTGAACGAACGCCGTCGGCATAGTGTTGCCAACGCTGTTGCGCCAGCGCCGGCAGGTCACGCTCAACCATCTTTCGCTCGCCTTGCCGCAGTCGTTCGTCGAGCAGCAATCGACGCGCCTGGGAATCGGCGAGTACCGCTTTCAGGTGCGTCCGATCGAAACCGCTTGAGTCGCTGCGCGACTTGTTCGCGGTGCGCAACGCAAGTGCGAGTTTGCCCAGGCCGTCGCTGTATTCGCCGATGGCCGAGCCCTGTGCTGCTGCCTTCGTTGAACGGGGTTGTGAACCCACCGATCGATCAGCCAGGGACTGGGCAATCGCGGCTCTTGCATCGCTGCCGCGCAGCAAGGCTTCAACAACACTCTTGCGCGGATCCGGGTTGCTTGCGCTGGGTTGCCGAGGTGCTGCGGACAGCGTTGCGGCAACAACCAGAGCCGCAACGAAGGCGGCAATCGAAATTGATCTGAGGTGACTCATCGACGCGTCCTCCATGACCTGATCATCAGCGCATCTCCATCGCAGTGCGGCGTGTAAGCGTCGGCATCGGCAATGCCCATGTCGTCGACTGGCGTCGATCGGACGGAATGATGTCGGGCAAGGCGACGGCGGGCGAGTTGGCATGTGCGGCCAGGTGTTCACGCGCGACACTCGCCGACAGTGACGCCTGGATGCGGTGCCAGACATCTTTCCCTTCGAGCGTCTGCATCAGGCTCTTGGCCGGAGATTGAACGGGCCGGGGCAGGGTCAGATCGATGATCATCGCCAACGGCGCGACGCTCGATCCGAGCTCGGCAACGGTATCGAACCACTCAAAACCGTCGCAGTAGATGTGATCCGGATCACCATCAAAGCCATCAGCGAAGTATCGATCCGGCGGTACAGCCCCCATGCAACCGCCTGCACGGATGGCGATGCTGTGCGAGGTCAGCAGAACCCAGCCCGATTGACCCTGCGCATTGGCGAGGTAGACACGCAAGAACAGACGGTAGTCGCCAACCGAGAGTGTCGACGTGGGTAACTCGATGCTCTCTTGATAGGTGCCGTACGCTGGCAGATCGACCATGGCATCAAACTGGGCAACCGCGCTGCTCGATCCGGCTGGCCTCAGCTCAACCCGAACCGGAAGTTGGATCAGGTCGGCAAGGCCCTTGTTGAGCAGGTTGTAGGTCGCCGCCAGATCCGTGCCTGACACGATGGCGGGGGGAATATCCTCGAACGAACCCGCCAGCATGAATTCGGCAGGTTCGTAGCGTACGTTCAACTGGGCGCTCGGCCCCTGGTTGCCGGCAAGGTCGACCGCATAGGCACTGATTGCATTGTCGCCGACCAGCAAGGTCACGGCCGGCACAGCAAACAGTCCGTTCTCATCGGCAAACACCTCGGCAACGAAACCGGCATTGAGCAGATGGACGTGCGCCAGAGGTTCGGTTATGCCGGTTACCTCGACCGTTGATTCGAGCAGCACCGCACCTGCCGCCGGCGAAGTGAATGTGACCAGCGGGGCGTCGAAGTCGAGCGCAAAACGGACATGCATCGAGCTGACATTGCCGGCCAGGTCGTCGGAATCGACATCGATATCATGGACGCCGCCTGTATCGATTGTGGTTCCGGAAACATAGGGCTGACCATCGAGCCGGATCGTCGTATTGCGCAGATGCGGATCGCTGATACTGATGACGGGTGCGACAACATGCGCGAGCACATCGCCTTCGGCAACGCCCACGATGGAGATGAGCGGAGCGGCAGTGTCGATCGCGAAGGAAATCGAAGTACTGAGGCCTTCGTTGGCGGCGGAATCGCGGGCTCGAACGAGCAGGGTGTGCTCGCCGTCGACAAGATTCAACGGCGCACTTTCAAATTTGTCATTGGTGCCGACTACGGCAATCATCGGCACCCAGTCCTCGATGTCGATTTGAACTTCGACGGCTTCGATCGGACTGAGTGCATCGGTGACCAGCGCGCTCGCAACCAGCGGCCCTTGCAACACGGCGCCATCGATTGGCGAAACCACGGAGACTATCGGTGCCGTGCGGTCGACGAGATTGACCGAGCGCGTATCGAGATTTTCCCAGATACCGGCACGTTCCACGTCAAGCTGCAGACTCAGTGTCGCCAGCGACCAGGCACTGGTATCGAATTCCAGCGTGTCGGTGTAAATCTCGTTTGCCGCAAACGCGCGCTGCAGGCTCCAGCTTGCAAGAACCTGGGATCCCGGATCCAGCACGCGCATGCGCAGGTTCTGCACAGGCAGTGCGCTCGAATCCGGATTTTCCAGACGCAGACCCACGTGCAACGCGCTGCCATAGGCGACTTCGGCCGATGCCGGTTGCAAGGTGCCGATCAAGGCCAGGCCGGATGCGGATTGCATGCGCACATTGATCGCCACCGGGCCGCCGACATTGCCGGCGGCATCCGTTGCGGTGGCGTCAATCGGGTTGTCGCCGGGTATCAGCGGAACCGTCGGGAACATCGCCACGCCCGATCCATCGGCGATGCGATCGGCATTGAATGAACCGGTATGCAGGTCGACCCGGGCGCCGGCTTCAGTTTGCACAACAACGTCCACGCTGGTCAGTGAGGTGATGGTTCCATCGACCGGCTCGGTGATGCCCAGAGTGGGAGCCTGCGTATCGATGGTGAAGCGCACGCTGCGCGCGCTGGTATTGCCGGCGGCGTCGGTGGCTTTCGCCGAAAGCACGTGGAAGCCGTCCATCGAAACTTCCGTTGCGGACACGAATGTATTGCCGTCGAGCGTTGTTTCGCTGGCGCCTGGATGGCTATCGGAAATGCTGACCGTCGGGCTAACCGCGTGATTGAGCAGGTCACCGTCGACGATTCCGCCGATCACGATCGAGGGTGCCGTCGCGTCGACATCGAAAATGATCGGTGGGGTCGTCGACTCGTTGCCCCAACGGTCGACTGCGTGGACAACCAATTGGTGCGCGCCATCGCTCATTCCGGTCAGCGCGCGGATATAGGCGCCCTCGGCAGACAGGGCGAGCGGCTGCCAGGAACCTGCGTCGACGGCGACTTCGGCCCGCATCACGCCGGAATGGAGATCGACGATGTTCGCCAGGAATGGAACGACCGCCGGTTGCAGGACACCACTATCCGGCTCGATCAACTGGATGCTTGGCGGCAAGGCATCGATGATCGACACGCTGCGCTGGGCCAACACGCGCCATTCGTCCGGCGCGTCGCTGGCCAGTCTCGCCTCAAGCAGCAGCAGGTGCGGAATCAAGGCCAATGGGGGTGCATTCAGTGCAAGGCTCTCCTCGAAAGCTGCCGCCGGCGGAAGATCCAGTGAATCCTCACGTTGCGCGAGTGCAGCGTTGCCCGGCGCGTCGAACGCGCGAAGTCGAACCTGGACTCCGGTCAGCGCCAGCCCACCCGAGTTGCTGACGTGGTAGCGCGCTTGCGCGGGAATCCCGGCAATCACGGTTGCGCCCGGTAGCAGTTCGATCGAGCCGGTGATGGCCGCAGACGGCGTATCGACAAATAGCGTGATGCTCGATTGCGCGTCTGCCTGATAGTCCGGCGAGAGCAACTCCACATGCAGCGCGTAGACGCCCTCGGGCAGGCTGTCGGTCAACCAGTTCTGCGGCATCCTGAGCACATAGCCTGCTTGCAGGGTGCCCAGCGGACGTTCGATCTGCCATACCTCGGCACCATCCGGCGCGGCTGCGCTGAAACGCAATCGAGCGCCCGACAGGCTTGCATTGCCGGATACGAAATCGACCGCCGCTTCCATGGACACGACGCTGCCGACTGCCGCCTGCGTCGTGGAGGTCGTCAGACCGAGCACGATATTGCGCTCGACGGAGATCGAGAAGGGCGCTTCGCGGTTTCCGATTTCCGTACCGCTCGAATCGAACAAGCGCGCGTTGATCCGATAGACCCCGGCCTGAATTGCCGTGCTGTTGAACTGCACGGGATACGTCCATAGCCCGCCGAATGGCAGTTGCTGGATCGGTTGATCGCCGAATTCCGCCACGCTGAATCCTGCCGCATCGATGATGCTTGCCCGTACGATTCCGCTGAACGCATTACCTGGATTGCTCACGCGCAGCTCGGCGTTGACCATTTCGCCAGGCGCATAGGTGTTCCTGCCGAGGCTGAGCGTCAGCAGCGGGAGTGCATCACTGGTAAGGACGAGATTGCGGCCGGCACGATTGTTCGTTTCGCTCAGCTCGCGGATCTGCGCAGCGGGATCGAGCACCAGGTCGAGTCGATAGCTGCCGGCCTGGGTCAACACGCCGAACGGCAGGGTCACCGAGGCGGTGCCGCCGGCCGGAATATCGGGCATTGCGGCCGTTGGCGCGATGCTGCGACCGACACCATCGGGAGCGATCAGTCGGGCTGAAAGGGTCGGCTGTCGGGCAACCGCCGTACCGGTGTTGTGCACAAGGGCAATGGCCGAATAGCTGCCACCGGCTTGCCCGGAAGCGGGAACAAACAGGATGTCACTCTCCGTGATCGACAGATCGGGCACCGCATCCACCGGCGTTTCCACGCTGATCGCGGCGGAAGCGAGGCCGAGATTGCCGGCAGCATCACGCGCCGAGGCGGAGAACAGGTTTCGTCCCGGCAACAAAGCGACTGACTCGAAGCAGAACTGACCTGGCAGCTCGACCAGCTGTGGCGGTCGATTCCCGAAGCTGAGCAGACGGCCGGATGCGGTCCATTGCAGTCGATTGCGCTCGTCGCTTCGGATCGGCGCGGACAGGACGCTATCTCCGTTTGCTGCCGAGAGCACATCGAGCGTTCCGTTTCTCAGCAGCGCGATCTGCTCGCCGAACGGTGACCAGGCCACCGCATCGAATGCATTCGCATCGGTGGCAAGCAAACGAGTCTGCTGCGTCGTCACGGCATGGACGTTCAACTCGCCACCGCCTGTCGCGCCGTCAGCCACATACACAAACTGGCGGCCATCCGGCGACCAGCTCGGAAGGGTATAGCTGGAATAGGCAAAGCGGTTGGCCACGGCATGCGTGAGCAGATCGACAAGCACAATCTCACCGTTGCCATCGAACAACAGCGCATTGCGCGCATCGACCGAGATTCTCGGTGCCCAGGTTTCAAACTCCAGCGGATCGAGACCGGCAATACGCCAAGCCAGGGAGTTTTCCCGATCAATTATCCAGACGCCGTTCTCGGGGGGATTTCCATTCGCCGCGTAGTCGCCAGCGAGTATGAGCAGCGACTCGTCGGTACTGAAGGCGAAGAAGCGCAGCGAAGTCACGGCAATCGGCAACACCTCGGGAGATTGGCCGATTTCCTGACGGACGATCTCATCGTTGCTCGTCGCGTAAAAGAGCGTGCTGCCATGCGCCGCCCATTGTTCAAGGCGGGTGGATGCTTCGAGTGTCGTCACACTGGCCAGATTGTCGAGCCTGACCACTTGTACATTCTGCAGGCCAAGCAACAACGCAAGGCGGCCGTTCGGGGCGAACTCGACTTCGCCGAAACTGTTGCCGAGCGAGCGCTCGACGACACTGACCTGGGCGCGTGCCTGCATGGTCGCGATGGTGACGGCGGAGTTCTCCAGAAGCACCGTCGATGCGGGCTCGGCGCTGCCGCAAACTTCGGTTTCGGTGGCGCGCATGAAGACCGGATATTCGGCAATGGTCGGCTGCGTCAGGCGGGTGCCGTTCGGTGCGCTCCGGTCACGCGGCACGCCACTGACGGGGGCTGTTTCCGCACTCGAATTTCCGACCGAATCAATCGCCGCAACGGTATAGAAGTAGGTTGTGCCATTGCTCAGCGGTGCGTCGTGCAGGCTGGTCGCCGATGGCTGGGCAATGATCGAGTAGGGCCCGCTTTCCGCCAGTGCCCGGCGCACCACATAGCGAACTGTTGGCGCACCGGCGCCGGATTGCCAGGACACATCGAGCGCCCCACCCAGCGCATCGACCACAACGCGCAGGTTTTCCGGCACGCCGGGACCCTGCTGGTTGATGCTGAGCACGACTTCGTTGGAGGGCGCTCCGGCGTTGTTGAATCCGTCGTAACCAACGACCACATAATGATGCTCGCCATTGGACAGC
This sequence comes from Lysobacterales bacterium, assembly GCA_016721015.1. Classification (GTDB taxonomy): domain Bacteria; phylum Pseudomonadota; class Gammaproteobacteria; order Xanthomonadales; family Rhodanobacteraceae; genus Dokdonella. Next base: position 572,187 of record JADKJL010000009.1, on the reverse strand, counting down.
GCGGCGTCGACATGGCTGCGCGGCATTGCAGCCGGGATCGTTGCAATCGTACTGCCATCGCGGATCAGCTCGTAGTGATCGATATCAGGCGAAGCGCTTGCAGTCCAGTCCAGGGTCGCATCGGCTCCGGACACGGTGCCACTGAGCACTACCGCATCCGGGCCAGCGGCATCACCGACATCGGCAATTGCCTCATCCGATGGGTCGCTGGCGAAGGCATATCCGTTATAGGCAACAACCCGATAGTGATAGCGGCCATCGGTCAGCGTATCGCTGAGCGAGGTCGCGACCAGCAGATTCTTCTCGGTGATCACCACGTCGGCCAGTTGCAGGTCGCTGTTGGGCGCCATTGTCTCGTCGCGATGCACGACCAGGCGCACGCGATCCGTGCGATAGATACGTGCGGGAATCAGTGATTGGGTCGTCGCCGCTGCGCTGCGCGATTGCGCGATGCGGATCCAGGCATGCCCAGACCAGGCGTACAGATCGAGATTCCCGCTCGCGCTGGTTGCCGAGCTCCAGCTCAGATCGAGTTTGGTAATGATGCGCGGTTCGGTCCAAGTCAATTCGAGTGCCGGGTCGGTTTGCGGGTCGGCTGGATCGAACTCATCGTAGGAAACCACCCAGGTCGTTGCCGGATCACCATCGACGGTGTTTTCGACACCGTAACCCGCCGTTGAGGTTGCCGTGATCGGCAAGCCCAGTGCCGCGTCCAGCGGCGACGCCAGACTGTTGCGGAAAACCCGATAGCCGAGGATATCGGGCTCGGTATTGGCCGCCCAGTCCAGATTGACGGTGCGATCGTCGACGCTGACGGTGAGGCCAGAAGGCGGCGCAGGCTTCTCGCCACGATCCATATCAATGATGGCTGCACGGCTGCGATTACCCGAGGCATCAGTTACCGTCAGCGTCCATTTGGTATGGCCCAATTGCAGCGGCATTGCGTTCAGCACGAATGCGCCATCTGCCTGGGTCGATCCAAGCTGCTGGTCACTGCTGCCCTGAGCGTTGACGACGTGCAGGGAAACCTCGCCCGGTCGCTTGCTTGCCGCAGCAAGGTCGATGGCGGATTGAATCGTTGGCGTGTAGGGATGCTCGAACAGGATGCCGAACACGTGCGCCTCGGCGACAACGGCTGACGAGGCATTGTCCGAAGTGTCGACAACCAAAATTCGATAGCGCTGGATGCCATCGGGACGATTCGTATCAGCGTATCGAATCTCGCCTGCGGGCACGTCGGCCACACTTGCCCAATTTCCGTTTTCATTGCGCTCGATCCGATAGTGCGCAAGATCGATTGCCGGGCTCGCGGGCCAGGCCAGGTTGACGGTGTCGCCATCAGCCAGCGCCGCCAGACTGCTCAGCGGTGGCGGCGCGGTCAGATCGGCGTAACGCACGCGCACGATCGGAGGGGCGGGATCGATCTGGTTTAGTGAGTCACGCGCAATGGCGCGGATATCGTATTCGCCATAGGCCAGCGCAGTCGGTGTCCAGGTCGCCCGATACGGCGCTTCGGTGAGCACGGCACCAAACTCAGTCCACACACCGCCCGCTGCCGGTCGCCATGAGAAGCGCGCTTCAGCGATGTCCAGATCGGCACTCGTCGCGTTGAACTCGATGCTCGTTTCAAACACGGCTCCATCGCTTGGAGAAATGATGCTCAGGTGTGGAGGACGAGTGACCGGATCGAGCGTGGCCGGATCGGACGGCGGACTCACATTGCCGGCACGATCAATCGCATGCACGACATAGACGTGCTGGCCGTTGGGTACGCTCAAATCCAGGTAGGCGGTATCGGTCAATGCGGCAGAGCGCAGATCAAGCGGCGGATTGCCACTGAAGTTTGCGAGGTGGCCGTCGCGATAGAGCAGATAACCAAGCAAGTCCGCTTCGCTGTTCGGGTTCCAGTTGAGCTGACCATCCGCGCCAGCCAGGGTCGCCGTCAGTCCGCTCGGTGCGGCCGGTGGCAGGTTGTCGATGACGACCTCGACACTGGCAGAACCGATGTTTCCGCTTTGGTCCCCGGCCTCCAGATGCAATCGAATGCGCGCTTCTTCGGCCATGCCGAGGGTCGACCAGTCGGCCAGCGACTGTGCCTCCACGGCCAATGGCGAGCGGCGCAGTTCCGCTGCACTGCCAGGCGGATTGATGGGTTCCGCGCTGACGCGATATTCCTTGAAATCATTCTGACTGTAAGCCGTGCCGACGATGGAAACGACCCCGCGAACGCGCTCCCCGTCAGCAGGGCGGAACAATTGCGCGAGTGGCGGCGTGCGATCGAAGTTGAGCGAAACGGTATTGCTCGGCGCGCTTTCGTTGCCGGCAAGATCCACCGCGCGCACCCAATATTGCGCCTGGCCCTCGGGCACATTCGTTTCGGTAAACCGGGTCAGGCTGATCGGCTCGGCATTGACGCGCACGCCGCCTCGATAGAGGTTGTAGCCGCCGAGTTCCGGGTGATCCACCGCTTGCCATTCAAGGAAGGCATCGCGATTGTTGAGGACATGACCGACCAGGGCGAGCGGTATGGGTGGCGGCGACGTGCGCATGCGCACCTGGACCCGCGCAGTCGCACTCAAGCCTGCCTTGTCTGACACAACGAGACGCAGGAAATAGTCGCCATCTGCCAGAGCCAACGTGAGCTGGGCCAGACTGGCCGCTGCAACCGGGCTGGTGCCGATATGCACCAGCGACCACTGCTCTGGTTCGGCAACCCGCGCGACACTCAAGCGATACTCGGCGAAGTTTGCGTCGGTCGCGGTCCCTTCCACATCGAGTGCGCTGCGCACAAACCCGCCCTCAACGGGACTTGTGATCAACGCGACCGGAGGCGTGCTGTCGATGGTGACGGCGTGAATGACTTGTTTGGCATTGCCGGCCTGATCCACCGCGCGCAGTCGCAGGCGGTAGTGCCCATCGGGCAAGTTTGGCCGCCACGAAAGGATTTCGGCGTCGCTTACGCCGGTGCTGCCGCTGGCGAGGTCGGTCCAAGTTTCGATGGACTCGGGTGCCAGCGCAAGCGTAAACGACGCCAGGTGGTCGTCGCTGACGCTGCCGCGCACGGAAGTGGCAACGGCGGCCGCAAGTGCCGCGCCATCCGCAGGAGTCACCAGATCGACGCCAGGCAAGGTCTTGTCGAGGGTGAATGTCAGCTCACGTTGCGAACGATTGCCGGCTCCATCACGCGCTTCCGCAGAGAACTGATAGTCGCCTTCGGCCTGATCGACCAGCGCAAGCAGCGGGAATTCGCCCGATTGTGTCCCTTGGGTGCTGGCGACGATGACCCCATCGGACAGGCGCTTGAGCGAGATGCTGTATTCGACCAGATGGGCGTCGCTGATGCGCACCCGCGCACCAACTTCGGCATTCGCAAACGCACCCGAAGGCTGCAGGAATTCGACGGCTGGCGGCGTGTTGTCGACGGATACCGTAAGCAACACAGTTTCCGGCGAAGCAATTCCCTGCGGATCCGTCGCGTGAATGCTGACGGGATAGTCGCCGTCAGCAACGATCGTGTTTGCAGCATTTCGGCCATCCCAGTCGTAGCTTACAGCGCCCGCTGGCGCCGCTCCGCTGAACAGCGTCCCCCCCGCTGCGATCACGTCGAGCGTGACCGGCTGCTGCAATCCGACCAGCACCTGACTGACATCAAGGACACCATCGCCATTCGGCGAGAACAATAAAGGCTGTGTCGAAGCGGAGACAATCAGTTGCGGCGGTGCCAACAGTTCAATGTCAATGACGGTTTCGCTTGTGTTTCCGAGCAGATCAAAGGCGCGTAAGCGAATGTGCGCAGGCCCAACCGCGTCGAGGCGCTGCCACTGGGCAAGAACACGCGGAATGGATGACGAATCCGACCCTTGTGCAAGTCGGCGCCACGATCCGGCGAACGCTGAACTTGCCACATCGAGGGTCCAGCCCGCTAAGAGGGGATCATCCGTCGTAGCGGAAATTTCCACTGTTCCCAGCGCTATTGATTCACCCTGCCGAGGTGCTGTTATTTCAATTGACGGAGGAGTTGTATCAACATGAACCGCGTAGTCGAGATTCTTTGCATGAGCGCAGCCATCGGAAGCGCTGACGCGCACGCCATACAAACCATCGCCGACCAGGGTGCCAACGACTCTTCCATCCCAGGTGATATCGAAATCGCCATTGATACTTGTCAGGTCCGCAATGACTCCCAGCACCGGCTCTTCAAGTGCCAGTTGCCCGCTTGGAGAAAAATAAGCCCGGTGTACTTCCGAGCGTATGTCGAGTTCCTCGTTGGCATGCAAATGGAAAATCGCCGTTCCGAATCCATTGCTGTCATTTGAACCAATCCCTACCGGGCTACCCTCACCGACCATCAATTGCCGGGTGGGCGGGATCTTCTCGGTCAGCTCGGCGACCGAGTCGACAAGGACTGTCGTAGCGGCGCAAACGCTCCCGCCGGACCAATTAGTCGCCTTGAGTCGGAGCGATGCGAGTCCGTTGTACGGCGCAAAATCTGTTCGAGGCGGACGCTGATAGATTGGCGCTTTATTGACATAGGCAGACGAGCCAAGAAATGTCGTGACTTCAGTCAGATGGTCTGGGCATTCAATATGCGTCGCGGGCACATCAGACCAACCCGGTCCAGGCACGTATCGGTAGTCTCCGCCCGAGGTGAGACATTCCCAGCCGAGCGGCGTTTGTCCTTGCCCAATCTCAAGCTGATAGCCGACCATTCCGGCAGATACCACGTCGAAGCTCGCTACGATGGCCTGCGTGGATTGCTGCGTTACGGGAACCACCGTATCAAGCGCACAGATTCGATCGCCGGCTGCGGGTTGAATTAGGTCGATGACAGGCGGCGCAGTCTCCACGGTAAAGTATTCCGTCGCCAGGAGTACATATCCACTGCCCGAGTCTGCCTCCAGCGTTGCTTCGTAGCGCCCTTCCGGCCAGCCGTCGATCGGAATATGTAGCGCCCCCCCTGGCTCACCTGTTTCAAGCGCCGTGACCCGAAGCAAGGTATTGCCATCTACATAGCTGATTCGGACAGACCGAAGATCAGCCATGCCCACGCTGTAGCTCAAGCCGATCTCGCCGGATGGAGCGCCATTGCACTGATCACGCAAGACGGGGAAGAAAGATATGAATCCGGAGGAGGAAGCGCCCCCGTCGCCACCGCCGCTGCCGTCGCCGTTGGTTGGTTCTGGAATGAGCGCTATTTTACCGATATTGGATAACACTACGGAACCATCGACACGGGTGCCTCGCAGACGAACCAGATAGATCTTGTTGATCTCAAGAAGATCGGTAATGAGTGGCAAATTGATTGAGCGCTGTCCAGCGGCATCAGAAATTGTGCCCAACCATTCCGTCTGGTACTCGATCGGATACGCCCCCCTTTCTGTCCATGACTCTGGATCCTCCTCTGGCGAGGTCTCAACCGATACCTGGACAAGACCTAGGGCTCCGTCTGCTGCCACCAGCCAATGGGGTTTGATTTCCTTGAACACCGTGTTCGGCAACAAGCCGGCAACCGCAGAAACATCTTCGAAGGGCTGTGGCTGATACTGAAATCTTGCGACAAGCTGCCCCACCGCCGATCGCAGAGGGTCTTCCGCTTGCAGCCAGAGGCCCTCGACCGCGTTGCCCAACGGCAGCGTGCGCCGGTTGCCGCCCCGATCTATGGCGAGCAGACGCAAGCGGCGCCCGGCGAAATTCTGCAATTGAATAACACGATCCAGCCAGGCACCTTCATCGGTTACCGGGCGACCATCCAGTTGGTTCTTCTTTAGCAATCCCGAGGCGTCTTCCCAATCGTTGGTTCCGGGTAATGCCGATTCAACGCGCAGGATGTCCAGGTTCGATTCGTCGACGGCGTAGCGAACCGTCGGAGCGATCAGGACGCGGCAATCATTCCTGCTGTTGACGAGTGCGCAGTTCTGCCGATAGGCCTGGATCAGTTTGCCCGCGATTTCGGGTTCGGTATTGTCTACTACCAGCCAGACGGCAAATCCGACAACGCGCAATCGATAGCGCCCGTCGGGCACCACCGCACCACTCTCATCCCGTCCGTCCCAGCGGAACTCATGGGCGCCGAGATCGGAGGCACCATAGGTCACATCGACAGATTTGATTACCTGGCCATTCGCGTCCTCGATTCGAAAGTCGAGCGTTGCCGGCTGGCGAACGCGATACCTGACGACGGCTTCATCCTGAACACCATCACCATTTGGCGAAAAGAAGCGCGGTGTCACCGTAAAGGAGTCGATAGGCGAGACAACGAATGACGATGCGGTCGTGGCCGCAAACGTGGAATTCCCAGCCCGATCGACAACGCGCAGGCGAATCTTGAATGTCCCTGGCTGTGGCGGCACCCATGTGAGGAATTCCTCCATGAAGATTTCGTCGGAACTGGCGGTTGTCAGCACATTCCATTGTTCGGGATTGTCGATGGGTGCCCAATCAAGTTCGTAGTAGGCGAAATTCCGATCGGCAGCTACTCCATAGAGCTGGATCCCCCGACCCACATTCTGGGCTTTCAATACGGCACTGCCATTGAGCAGCGAAGTGACTACTCTGTTATTGCTGAGCAGCAATCGTGAATCGTCAGGCCACACCTGTTGCACGAGCTTTGCGTATGGCCATGGCTTTGACGAAACGCCGCCCGACAAGGTTTCGATTCGGCCGTCTTGTTGAATACGGGCACCATCAGCGAAGATCATCAACGGCCAAGCGGGCGAATGGTCGTCGGGACAATTCGGCACCAGTGGGAAACGTGTGTTATCCGATTCAAGTTCAAGCTCCAGGCTGCTCCCGGAAAACTCAATCCGTGAGTCGTTGCCGAACAGCTGGACGCTGTGCTCTTCAACGATGCCATCCCTTTGATTCAGATAAACGGCTTCGCCGGTTTCCAGAGTGATAGCCTTCTCGCCCAGACTCAGATACAACCGGCCATTGGTCGGATCGAAGGCTTGGCGCTCGACGCCGAATCCTCCATCCGCGTAGTACCGCGGACAATCGAAAGTGGTATAGCCATCGAGTGGAAAATTCCAGCCGTTTCCGCGAGGTGCAGGAACAGACCCGACAACCACGGTCTCCGGCGGATTGGCATAGTTGCCCGTTCGACCCAGGTTTCCGAATTGCCGGTCACTGATTTGCAGGCCGCTCGCGTCGAAGATCTTCAACGCTCGATTTCGACCGTCGGACACCAGCAACACGCCTTCGCTTTGCAGCCATCCAAATTCGAGCAAGTGCGGCTGAATTCGGCTGTGGGGTGCGCGTGAGTCGGTAAACACGGTCGGCTCAAGCTCGATCATTACCTTGCGCAAGCCACTTGCAAACTCCACCAGTTCGATCGCCTCGCGGCTCTCCGAACGCACGTGGATCGCCATCGAGCGCTTGTTCGGTGAAAGCTCGAACGCCGTTTCCTGATCCCAGTCTTCGGAAGCCGGATCAAGGAGTAGTCCGGGGCGACTGGAATCGAATGAGTAGAACGTAAGGTTGCCCGGTTGATCGGTGATCAGGACACCGTCGGGTATGACCTCGATCTTTCTTATGTAATCGGTCGTTGTGTGCCTGAACGGCTGTATTGAGCCGCTATGGAGATCGACGACCATCAACTGACCTGCGGAGCCTGCGTTACGAAGCAGAACATGCGAGGCATCGAGAAAGACCAGCATGTCTTCCCAGAAGACAGTCGAGGGCGGCAGGGGCACACGAACCGGTGTGTCGACCTGATCAACGTCGATCGTCCATAGTGAATCCTGTGTCCAATCGTCTTTCTTGTCCCAGATAACAAACGCAAGGGTTTGCCCATCGGGGCTCAGCTCGGCTGATACGATGTGGCTTTCAGTCAGTCCGAGGCTGGCTCGTCTGACCTTCAGCCACGGAATCGAAACAATTGGTTCGCGAGTGCGGAAAAGCGTATCGGCGCGATAGATTCCGTTATCGCTCGTTCCGTCGATCCAGTAGCGGCCCCAAACCTGACCGAAGCGTGGGCTCGCTTGCGGAAACAGCTTCACGTCAGCTCCGCCCGGCATCTGGCCGCTAACGGCGTGTGGAGTATCGATCGCCTCCAGTACAGACGATCGATTGTTGTCAACCGTAACCACCGTGCTTCCTAGCACCTGCTGGCTGGCCGAGAACGCCGTCACGCGATAGTCGCCATCTGCAACGATTCGACCGCGATCGTCGCGGCCGTCCCAGACCACTTGTCCGCGCAACGCGCTGTCGATGCTTACCGCACCAAAATCCCGCACCACGTACTGCGCGCCATTGAGCACGCGCATGCTTGACGGCTCGTTCTGTTCAAGGCGGATGACGACCGCGGTCGCGTCCTTGATACCGTCGCCATTCGGCGAAATATAGCGTTCACTGGCGAAGAAGTTTGCGTTCTGTACATCGAACGGCAGCATGGCGATGTTGTTGTCGGTACTGCCTTCGCGAACGGCGCCTTCGCTGTCGACGGACACGGTGACCTGTCGGGCATTGCTGGCGAGTCCGAGCGTCCAGTTCCAGATCAGCTCGGTGGATGCGCCGGCCGCGAGGGCCGGGATGGTTTGCGCACTGGGCACTTCGGTGCCGGAGGCAACGTCACCTTCGTAGAGTCTGACGCTGAAGCTCGCTGCATCCTGCGCACCGAGATTGCGCACCGTCACCCGCGCTTGCACGGCCTCACCAGCAACTGGCAACGCCGGTGTCAAGGTAATTCCCGCGAGGGAGACGGCGAGGTCGGGCAAGGCCAATGAACGCAGGAGTTTGACGACGTGATTGTTATCTTCGTCGCTTTCGGCAATCAAGGAAGCCGCATCGACCACCAGGAACAGATTGGTGTCGCCGGACAATGGCCAGTCGTCAACATGGAGCATCACCGGTGTTTCGGCGCCAGCGCCAAGTCCGGCCGCTACCTGCACTTCGACCAGCGGCGCAGCGCCGAGACGGGGATCGCTCGCATACAGGCCTACGCTGAACGGCTGATTCAGATCCTGACCGAGATTTCGCACATTCAAGGTAGCCGTCAGCGGCTGCCCTTGCAGCGCAATTTCAGGCGTGAACGCGACCGAACTGCTGACGATGGTCAGGTCGGCTTGGGTGGCGTCGGCAACGGTGAAATCGAACTGCGCGTTGTTGTTGTCTTCGCGCGTCTCGACCAGCTGATTGAGCGGGTCGATCATCACCTGCAGTTGCGCGTTTCCTGGAATTGACGGCCGCCAGGTCAGCACGCGCACGATTGACTGTCCTGCTGGCACCTGCGCGGCACTGACGACCAGCGGATAGTGCGTGCCGCCCTGCACGATTTCGGCTTGAATCTGCGCCAATGGCGAATCGATGGTGCCTCGGTTGTGCAGATGCACAGCAAAGCGCATGTCACGCCCCACCATCGATGAGGAGCCCGCGTCGAATCCAAGATCGGCGTCGGTCAGCTCCAGATCGAGTGATGGGCCGTAGGGAAGTGCGAGCGCAATGCTGTTGTTGTCGTCCGACCCTTCGGCAATCTCCTGCGTTGGGTCGGCTTCCAGAACCAGATGCAGAGTCTCGGCAGTCGTCGCAGCAAATTCGAATGCGACAGGAGTCTGCGATTGAGGCGGTACATCAACGCGCGTCTCGGCCAGCGTGGTTCTCTGACCGTTGCGGACCACCGAAAGTCGAACCAGGGCCGAGTTCGCCGCTTGCAGGCCGATATTGCGCAGCGAAGCGGTCAGTTGCACCTGGCTCGGCAGCGAAGTCACCGAGCCGGGAGTGAAGTGAGCATCACTTTCGTCGAGGGTGAGGTCGGCTTGGGATGACGGCGGCTGTACCGTCACGACGAGCTCGGCGCGATTGTCCAGCTCGCTTGTTTCCTCAACCAGATCGGTCGCGTCGAGCACAAGCCAGAGGTTGCGCACACCGGCTTGTGCGGTCGTACTCCAGTCCGTCGGGATCGTCACGCGCGCATTGGCGCTGAGGCTGGGCACTGCCAGATCAGTGCCAATCTGCGTGCCACCCTGGTCGGGATCGCCGTTGAACCAGCGCAGTACCGACGCCGGAACCGGAACGTTGCCGCTATTGATGACGGTTGCGCTGAGAAGCACGCGCTGACCATCCGATGGCGATGCGGGCGTGGCGGTCGGCGATCCCACAACGGCAAGATTGCCGCGCTGGTCGCGGGCACGCGCGAGTGCCGCCGTTGCGGTCAGATAGACACTGCCCGACCAGTCACCGGCGACTTGCTGGGTGGTACGAATCCGTTGCCGGATGGTTTCCGCGCCAACACCCGACAAGGGAACGGTTCCAGCACGGACGTACAGTTCGACGAAATCTGAGAGTGTCAGCAAACCATTGTTCGACGTGCCGTCGTAATCAAGCAGACGCTGCTCCAGCCAGCCGACTGCTCGTCCGCGTGCGCTATTGAAAATGGGGTCCGGCAATGCAGCCAAGGCCGCCGCGGCCCGCGCCGTCGTCGTGACGCGACCTCGCCCACTGGCTACGTGCGCGAATGCGCCATCGGTGCGCTGGAACGCCGTCAGCGACGCCAGGGTTGGGGCAAGCGAGATCGAAGCGCTGCCGTGAGAGGCTCGTGTTTCAGCGATCAGGGCCGTGTCGTAGCTGGACGAGTGCCAGTCCGGGATCAATGCCCAGCCGCTGTCAGTCCGCGCCTGCGCGATAGTCGCATCGTCGGCGATGGATGCATCGAGTGCCCATCGCCGTGTAGTGTCGTCAAGGTTGACCGGAGTCTGCATGGCGATCCAGCCGCGCGCGGCAGGCAGGCCTGCAAATCCTGGATGCAGCTCTTGCAGCGCCTCTACCGCGGCAATCGTGTCGCGCAGCGCAGTCGATGGATGATCCTGCCAGTGTCCGTCCGCCAGCTGGCGCGCCTCCAGCCACGCGATTGCCGCCGCGATACCGGGGGGCGTCGCGGTTGCCCCTGATCCGATCAGAATCTGCGGAAGCCCGGGACCGGTGACTTGATCGGGGGTCGTGAAGATTCGCAGGTTCGCGCGGCTGCGCGTGATCTGTGAAAAATATTGCTGCGCACGCGTTCGCAGTTGTTCCAGCGCCAGAGTCGTTGCTGCGCTGACCTGCTCACCCGGACGTTTGAGGAGTATGAAGGCGGCGCGGAAATCCTTTTGCGCCTGAGCAGCCATTGGACTGCGCGGGCCCGATTCCGCGATGACCTGATCTATCGAGATGGATTCGAGATGGCCTCCGCTGACCGCGCCCAGGCGAGGTGGATCCGTTGCGCTGCCGGTGCCGCCGCGGATCAGGTTGAATGGTGGAACCTCGCTGGCCGCATAAAGACCGGCCGAGTAAAGATCGAGCGGACTGAAACGCTGGCGAATGGCGACAGATTCAAATGAACCATCGGCGCGCATATTCCAGTCATTGCCGTACATGACGGACGCATCGGTATCGAGAAAATAACTCCAGTGGACCTGATCCGGGCCTATCAAGTCGGCACTCGGATTGCCGTTGGCGTCGCGAAACCCAAGCTGCGAGCCCCAGCGATGCATGAGTTCGTGAGCAATAACCTGCAAGGTGAACTGGAAGCTTGGGTTCTGTGGCACGAACGAGTTGCGAGACAGGGCGGCCATGTCGATATAGCCCTGCAGGCGCCCATCGCTGCCGAAACCGGTGCTATTGTCATATAGCGGCAATCCGATGCCACTTGTATCATTTTGGATGCCGTTGTAGAACGCGTGCGCACCGGCCGTTTCGAACTCAAAGGTTGTGAATACGATCAGGAAATCGTAGTCATCGGGGTGATCCTGATAGAAGCGTTGTGCAACGAGTTGGCGTGGTTCTGCCAGGCCTCGGTCATATGCGCCGTCAAATTCGATGATCGTGAGATTGCCGGTATTGCTGGAGGGGCCGATCGAGGCGGCGAACGCGCGCAGCTGCGAAACGTCGACCGGCCGAAGCTGCTCAAGGCAGTTGGTCAGAGGAAGCTCGTCCGCGAATGCCGTGGCACCGGCCACAAGCAGGCCGACGCAGAATGTGACCAGGCGCAACCACGGGTTTCTTGATTCATTCATGTTCTTCGTCCCTGAATCGCCTGGGTCAGTTCCTTTCAGGCGATGATTTGGCAGTCTTGCGCTGGACCATCCGTTCGGCACCGTAGAGAGGCTCGCCTTCCCGTTGAAGCGAAGCGCTTAGCGTCTGCGGGTCGAAAGCATCCCCTGCGCGAAGCCGCAAATTGACCACGCTGCCGTGTAGACGGTCTGCTGCCTGAAGCTCCAGGGAGAAGGAACTGGCGGAGATCACACGCCACTGACCGCCAGGCAGCAAGTCGCCGATTCCGTAAAGGTGGGTATTTCCGGATGGATCACGAAGGACGGCTGACTGAACATCGACGGCGATTGCCAACACAAGGTATTGCCCGCTGGAACGCTCTTGTGCCTGGGTGCCCGAATCAACGAGTGCGCCCAGGCAAAAAGTGGCCAGGATCGAATACAAGGCAAAGCGTGGCATTGCGAAGTTCTCCCATGTCGCCGCGATGTCAATCGTGAACCGCGCGAAGCTCCTGCTTCAAATGTCAAATAGTCGGAACAGGTGCATGGCGCCCGCATCGAGAGGGCGTGCCGGAAACGCATCTGGAAACGTACTTGGTGACCGCATTACACCCCCGTGTGGTGCAGTCAACAGATCAAGCGCGGATCATAACCGTGTTGGTGCATATACCCCAATCTGGGAAAATACATACCTATCGCTTTAGATGTCAATGAAAAAGTATTCGAATTGGCCATGGACTGGCGATCTGGGGTGTTGACCTGGATCGAGCTTTGGCGCGTGGTGGCCGAGAGTTACCAGAGCGGTCGGGTGAAATCGAAGTCGGGTTGGCTGAGCGGCTGCGAGAAGGCCGGGCCGACGGCGTAGTCGACGCCGAGGCGGAGCAGCAGGTGGGCGCGATTGAGGTTGTCGGCTTCCGGGGCGATCACGGCTGCGCCGGCGGCATGGGCCTTGCGCACGAGGGCAAGCACGGTGTCGGCGATCGAGCGGATGCTGCCGAGTTCGTGAACCAGGGTCGGATCGAGGCGGACGAAGTCGGCTTGCAACAACTTCAGCGCGTGCACGGCCGCCCAGTCGCGACCGAAATCATTCAGACAAACGCGAACGCCGAGCTTGCGCAACTCGGCGATGCGTTCGCGCGCACGTTCGCCGGCATCGATCAGTGGCGAACAGGGCAGGTTGAGGGTGAGGCCGGTGCCGGAAAGATGGTGCGCTTTGAGTTCGCGATCGAGCCACCAGCAAAGGTCGGCGCTGAGCAGGCTCGGTACCGACTGCGGCACGAAGATGCGCAGTTGGCGGCCGCGCTTGAGTTGCTCGCCGCGCATTTCGAGGGTGTGTTGCAGGAGCAGGCGGTCAATCTCGGCGAGCTGGTTGGTTTCGGTGGCCGCAGGAACGAGTTCGTCGTAGCCGATCGAGGCGCCGGGGTTCTGTGTACTGAGGACGCGAAAACGCAGATCGAATTGTCCGCTCAGCTTTCCAGCCAACGGGACGATCGGCAGGAAATCGAAGGTCGCCTGTTCGGCCTTGAGCCGGCGTCCCATGACCGCACGCACCGCCAGCAATGGATCACTCGGCAGCAGGGCCGCTTCGCGGGCTTCGTACCAGAGCACGCGATTGCCGCCCATGTGGGTGGCGGCGATCTGCGCACCCTCGGCATGGCCGACGATCGTGTCGACGCTGAGCGGTTCGCCGCCCAGCGTGGCCAGGCCGATGCTCGCAGTGAGCAAGTGATCGCTGCCATTGTGCATCCACGGCTGTTCGGCCAGTGCGCTGCGGATATCTTCGGCGGCCATTGTCATTTCGCTGCGTGAGCGACGATGGAGCAGAACGAAATAGTGGAAATCCTGGTAGTGCGCCGAGATGTCGGTGACGTCGAGCTGGCTGCGCAGCAACTGGCCGATGTGGTTGTCGAGTGTGGCCAGGCCGCTGATGCCGATGCTCTCGCGCAGTGCCTGCGATCGGTCGATGGCAATGCACATCAGCGCGGCGGATCGATCACCGGAGGCGGTGGCCAGCTTCTCGATCAGCGCCGAACGCGAGTGCAGGCCGTTGCGCGGATCGCTGCCGCTGCCGGAGCCGAGCAGTTCGCGCAGGCGGCGCGCGCGATTCAGGCGGGATTGCAGCGCATGGGTCAGGTGGCGCGCCTTGACTGGCTTCTGCAGAACTTCATCGCAGCCGGCCGCAATGGCATCGAAGCGCTGGCCGATTTCGTTGCTGGCCGACATCAACAGGATCGGCAGCGCCATGTGCTCGGGCTGATCGCGGATGAGCTGGATCAATTCGAGGCCATGCACATCGGACAATTCCTGATCGACGACCAGCGCGTCGGGACGGAAATCCGGCAGCGCGGCAAGCGCGGCTTGACCATTGTGGGCGAGTCGCACGGTCATGCCGCGTTCGGCCAGCCAGCGCGCGCGTTCGCTGGCGGCGACCGGATCAGCCTCGGCCAACAGGATGCGCCAGGGCGTCTGCGTTGCATGGACGAGCAGGTCATCGAGGCAGGCGATCACGCGCAGCGAGTCAAGCGGCGTGCTGAACAGCCCGGCCGCGCCCGCCCGCATCGCCAGCAGGCGCTCGCCAAGATCACCCTTGCCTGAAAACACGAGCAAGGCCGGTTGCGCACGCAGCTCAAAATTGCTGCCTTCGTCGAGGCGGGCACGGATCCGCCCGAGATGGCTGAGCGCGCGCGCATCGAGCAAGAGCGCGCCGGGTCGGGCGACACGCAGGAATTCGAGCAGGCCGTCAAGGTCGTCGAACTCGTTGACCTGATAGTCGCGCTCACGCAACGCCGCCGCCAGTCCTGGCGCGGCGCGTACCGTTTCACCGAGCAGGCAGGCCGCGCGCGGCAGCCAGGTTGGATCGGTGTTGATAGGTGCGGCGGCGACCGGCGGAGCGACAGCATGCGTGTCGCTATCACCTGCTTCGATCAGTTCGCCATGCAATGAACGCACATCGGCCGTGGTCGAACCGGACAACTGGCTCAGCGCACTGCCCAGGGTGTTGACCATGCCGGCAAGGTTTTCCAGTGCGTTCTCGTTGGGAACGAGCTTGTCGTCAATGAACGAGCACAGGTACGCAGCGAGTTCCAGCGCGTTGCTGTTGACCTCTTGCAGCCCGAGCGATTCGCTGGTCGCGGCAATCTGGTCAATTTCCTCGCCGAGCAGGCGGGCCGCGTGGTGATCCCATCCGGAGCGGGCCAATGGCTGCCAGCGCCTGACCAGACTCAGACAGCGCTCGCGCAGGGCTTCCCGGGCTGTGCTATCGGAGAGTCCCTGGTTGGAATGCGGTCCGGTCATGGAAGGGATTACTCAGCCGATGGTGTTCGGTTTCTTGATCATGCTTTCTCACGAACCAATACGTGGGATTTCGGGCACACTAGCGCGGCGAGAATGTCTGATGGCTGAAAGTATCGCCGTGCGCTGGAGCACAGTTTACGCCGCCTTTGCGGCTGGCCCGGTCGATTGGACGTGTTATGGAGGGAATATGAGAGGTTACCTGCACATCATCGCCCTGGTTCTACTCGGGCTGACCCTGTTGTTCGACCTTGTGCTTTGGGGGGCGGTACCGGATCTGCCCGAAGTCGGCCCGCTGATTGCCCGATCGGCCCATTCCGAGGCGATCCTGGCTTCGACCTACATGGCCCTGGGCGGCTATCTCGATGCGGCGATCCAGGCTTTCCACGAGCTCGGTATGCAGTTGATGGGCGATGCGCTCAGTCCTGGCTATGCCCGGATCATCGAGGATCCGAATGTGGCGATGGATCTGGTTCTCAACTCGAACTTCAGTCGTGGCCATGGCTGGGTCAAGATTCTGTACTGGGCGCCACCAATCCTGCTGGTGCTCTATGCGGTGCTGTTCGCGCTGCGCCCGAAACAGGTCAAGCTGATCCGCACGCGCTAGTCGATATCGGTGAACTTGACCAGGATGAGTTCGCCGCCGCCCTCGATGACGACGCGTGCCCGCGCATCAATCGGTGCATCGAGGATCAGGGTTTCTCCGCATTGCGCGCTCACCGATTGATCGTCGCCGCGCGCGGAAGCCTGTCCGGCGAAGACATGGATCAGCCATGAGCAGCGTGGTTCGACGAAAACCAGCATGGTGCCCGCGAGCGGGCGGGCATGGACTTCGGCCGAAACCTGCGCACGCGCCGCCATCACATTGAAATCGCGTGTCGGTCCGGCCAGCAGGCGGCATTGGATCGCGGCCTCGCCGTCGAAACGGATGGACTGGAAGCGCCGATCGAGTCGGATTGACGGTGCGTCGTCGATGTCGAGTTCGATGCCCTTGCCGGCCAGCAGCAACAGATCGCGGTCAATGCCGGGGAAGCGCGAAAACGGTCCATCCGCCTCGATGTCGGCGATGCTGACCCGCCAGCGGAATCCGTCGCTGGAATCGGCCAGCGGTTCACGGGCAATTTCGGTGGTCCATCCGCCATCGTTGTTCCAGCGCTTGCGCTGGTAGTCGCGAGTCTGGATCAGGCGCATCGAGCTGAGCCGCTCAGTTGGCGCCGTCGGGGCGGTGGTAGGTGTAGACCAGGGTCGCGCTGCCGAGAAAGTCGATCGTCGTCGACTGGCGGCCACCGAGGCGTCGGGCGACACGTTCGGATTCGGTGTTCTCGGCGCGGATCAGGCTGATCGCGCGTTCGGCACCGAGGCGGGTGAAGGCGTAGTCGAGTACGCAACGCGCAGCTTCGGTGGCATAGCCGTGATGCCGGTGTTCGGGACGCAGCATCCAGCCAAGCTCGAGATCGGGCCACCCCTCGGGATTGTGCAAGCCGACCCGGCCGATGAACTCGCCGGTGTCCTTCAGTTCGACCGCCCACATGCCATAGCCGCGCAGCGCCCAATGACCGATCAACATGGCCATCGAGCGCCATGCGTTCATGCGGTCGAGCGGCTGGCCGTCGCCGACGTAGCGCGTGCTCGATGGATCGGCAAGCATGGCCGAATACGACTCGAAGTGGCGTTCCGACAGTCCCGTGAGGCGCAGTCGTTCGGTGAGCAAATCGGGTATTTCAAGCATGATGGTCAGCCGATGAGCCCGAGCAGCGTCTGCGAGGACGTTCTGAGACTCTCTTTCCAGGTGAATCCGACGATGCGCTCACCGCTTTGGGCATCGCGGAAATCCTCCACTTGCCCGGGGCCGAGCAGGTGGCGGTAGTCCACGGTGATTTCGCTGCCGGCATCAAGATTGGCGGATGCAAAGATGAAGCCAAGGTGCCAGAGCCCGGTCGGCGCAAACGAATGATTGATGTAGCACTCGTCGGGCCACTCGGTTGAAATCGTGTAGTGGTTCTCGAACCAGCGCACGGTGGCCGGGAGCAGCTCTTTCGCGTCGGGCATGGCCTCGATCTGTTCCAGCGGCCAGGTGCGGGGTATCGCGTCCGGAGCGATCAGGATGCTGCCTCGGTCAACCGGCTCGTCGATGAACACGCCTTGGCCGGCGCCCGGAATGCTGGACGGGTTGATGTGATAGCGGGGAAGAATCATGTTCGCACCGGCGGGGGATGCGAAGTTTAGCATGGCGTTTAAAGGCCGAGAGTTGGACTGTGGAGACAGGAAGTCGGAACGAACAGCGTAGCTGGCCCAAAGGGCAAGCCGCAGGATGCGCGCGTCAATGGGGAGTAGGGAGTGGGCTCAAGCGAAAGCAATTCGCCGCGAACTTTCAGTTTGCTGGGAACCCGTCGGAGCGCCTTCAGGCACGATGCTTTTCAAAACCAATTGCGCAGAGCGTCGCGTCTGAAGATGCTCGTGCCACAGACAGGGTTTCGGAAACGCACAAGGCGGCGCGATCGAATGGATCGCGCCGCCTTGTCGGTTCACGCTTCAGTCGGCAGCGTGAGCCGACGTGTCTGCCTTGGCCGACTTGCGGCTCGCGGTCGCCTTCGCCTTGCTGCCACCGACCACGATGTTGTCGCGGTTCTTCTCGACAATCTTGTCGCCGATGCCCTTGACCTGGGCCAGGTCTTCGGCATTCGCAAACGGGCCGTGCTCGTCACGATAGGCGACGATCGCTTCGGCCTTGCTCATGCCGACGCCATTCAGGCCTTCCGCCAGGGTTTTCGCATCGGCGCTGTTGATGTCGACTTGTTCGGCGGCGAAGGCCGGCAGGGCGAGAGCGAGGGAAAGCACGAGGCTGCCGAGCAGGGTCTTGAAGTTCATGATGTTCTCCTTGAGTTGGGTTGGGGCCGGGTCCTTCTGTCCCCGGTGAACAAAGTCTCCGCCGAGGTGTTCCCGGGCGGGATGGCAAAACGCGGTCGCGGCGCGTAAGCGAGGCGAGCAGGAATGTGTAGGAGTTTTCCTACATGGATTCGGAAAGCGCGGTGCGGCGCGCTAGAATCGGACTTTCGCCATTGGATGCGCAGCGCGCGAGGATCAACATGGACTCGAAGGCAATTGAGGGTTTCGTCGGAATGCTCTGGGACGACCAGATCGTTGGCCAACTGGTCGATTACATCCGCATTCCGAACAAATCGCCGATGTTCGATGCGAAGTGGGCCGAGCACGGCTACATGGACCAGGCCGTGACCCTGATGGAGAACTGGGCACGCGCGCAGCCTATTCCAGGCATGCAGATCGAGGTGGTTCGACTGCAGGGCCGCACGCCGCTGATCTTCATCGAAATTCCGGGTCAGGGCGAAGATTGTGTGCTGCTTTACGGCCATCTCGACAAGCAACCCGAAATGACCGGTTGGGCCGAGCACCTCGGGCCGTGGAAGCCGGTCATCGAGGGAGACAAGCTCTTTGGTCGCGGCGGTGCCGACGATGGTTACGCGATCTTCGGTTCGCTGGGCGCGATCATGGCCTTGCAGGCACAGAAGATTCCGCACTCTCGCTGCGTGGTGATGATCGAGGCCTGCGAGGAATCGGGCAGCTACGATCTGCCGTACTACGTTGACCATCTCGCTGCGCGGATCGGCAAGCCCTCCTTGATCGTCTGCCTCGATTCCGGTTGCGGCAACTACGACCAGATGTGGTTGACCACGTCACTGCGCGGAATGACCGGCGGCAACCTGACCGTCAATGTGCTCAAGGAAGGCGTGCACTCGGGTGACGCCTCGGGTGTGGTGCCGTCGAGTTTCCGCATCCTGCGCCAGATCCTGTCGCGACTGGAGGATGAGAATACCGGCGAGATCCGTCCGCGCGAATTGCATGCGGAGATTCCTGCGCAACGCGTCGAACAGGCGAAGCTCAGCGCCGGCGTCCTTGGCGATGACATTTATTCCAAATTTCCGATGGCCGATGGCATGCAGCCGGTCAGCAAGGATTTGACCGAACTCGTGCTCAACCGGACCTGGCGCCCAGCCTTGTCGATAACCGGTATCGGTGGCTTGCCGCCGCTGGATTCGGCCGGCAACGTGCAACGACCGTTCACGGCGGTGAAGGTCAGCTTGCGCCTGCCACCGACGGCCAATGCGGTGAAGAGTGGCGAGTTTCTCAAGCGATTGCTCGAATCCGATCCGCCATACGGATCGACCGTCGAATTCCATCTCGAAAAAGCCGGCAGCGGCTGGAACGCGCCAGCGCTTTCGCCGTGGTTGGAGCAGGCCGTCGATGAAGCTTCGCGCACCTACTTCGGTCCGCCGCCGGCCTACATGGGCGAGGGTGGCTCGATTCCGTTCATGGGCATGTTGGGCGAAAAATTCCCGGGCGCCCAGTTCCTCATCACCGGCGTCCTCGGCCCGCACTCGAATGCGCACGGGCCGAACGAGTTCCTGCATATCCCGACCGGCAAGCGGGTGACCGCCTGCGTTGCCAAAGTGGTTGCCGATCATTTCAAAGCCAGTGAAAAAGGCTTGACGACGGGCGTGGCTGCAACCGACGCGCACACCCACAAAGGTGAAGATGGCTGTTGTTGATCCGGATCCCATGAGCAACCCAACCGTGGCCCCGGTCGCGGTGACGATCCGCACCGCGCGGGAGGAAGATTCGGCATCGATCGCGTTGCTCGCGACCCAGTTGGGCTATCCGGCAAGCACAGAGGAAATCCGCAAGCGGCTGTGTCGGATCCTGCAGGCTGATGCGGATTCGGCAATTGTTGCCGAGCTTGCCAACGGCGAGGTCTGCGGCTGGATCCTGGTCGTGTCGACGATTTCCCTGACTTCGGCGCCGCGGGCTGAAGTGGCCGGTCTGGTCGTCGATCAGGCCATGCGCGGCCTCGGTATCGGCGCGCGTCTGCTGCAAGCGGCGATGCACTGGGCCACGATCAACGACTTCGCCGAAGTGCGCGTTCACAGCAACACGATCCGTGAACGCGCCCATCAGTTCTATGAGCGCGAAGGATTCAAGCGCATCAAGACCCAGGTTCTGTTCGGCAAGCTCACCTGAGCCGACGCGGATCCGAATTCACCCGTGCATGGGGCGATCCGACGGACGGTTCGATTCGAACGCCTTCGCCTCAGCGAATCAACGGTATGCGCAGCACCGCCTTGCGCGGGCAGCGCATGCCGACGCCGCGACCGCACTGCCTTGGCTGAAGATCGACGTCCAGGCAGATGCGTACTTCCGCGAGTGAATTTCCGTGGCAACTTACACCGAGCATGGTGGCCTGCAGCCCGGGATTCGCATCGACAAACGCCGAGCGCACGTCTTCCGCGGTCATCGCGGGTGGTCTTGCCGTGGCGGTCAATGGCGGAGGAATGCGGAGGGCGGCAAAGGCACGGTCGGCCAGATCAAAATACGCGCCGGGAGCCAGGCCGGAACAGCTTCCATGTGTACGCCATTCGTGGTCAATCAGGCTTCGACTCGGCATGAAGGCCAGCGTCCGCGCAATCGTCTGTTGATCGGGTTCTTCGTTGCTGCGGCAGTCCTGCGGGCCGTTGCCGCTGTCGTATTGCGGCCAAAGTCCGTGCAGGATGAAGCCGTAGCCACGACGGCCGCACTGCTCGCGGTCATCGGGATTCGATTCACACCAGGTCGGTGACCAGGACAGACTGGCCAGGTAGTAGTCGAATCCGGCGGCCGGCGTTGCCGTCGGACGCGGCGTCGCCCTTTGCCGATCCTTTGGTGCGTCCTGATAGGCGATATAGGCGGCCGCAGCCAAGAGCACGATGATGGCGATGATCGACCGGATGATGCGTTGCTTGCTCATGGTGGGAACGTGCGCTGGGAATGAGGGAACGCTATCAGGAAACGCGGGGTGAACGGCTGCGCGAAGCCCCATCACGTTTTGTCCATGGAATCGTTATCATGTCGCAATCCGTCAACCATGAACCCGTTGTACATGTCCCGACTCATCAAGCAACGCCGTTCGCCGATCCATGGCAACGGCGTTTTCGCCATCGCCGATATTCCCGCCCAGACCGAGTTGATTGAATACCGAGGTCGCCTGCTCACCCACGCGCAGGCGGATCGGCTTTATGACGGCACCAGCAGCACCGGCCATACCTTTCTGTTCACCTTGAACGAAAGCTACGTCATCGATGCCAACCTTGACGGCAATGTCGCACGCTGGATCAACCATGGTTGCGCACCGAACTGCCGTGCCGTCGTCGAAGAGAATCAGCAGGGCAAGCGTCGCCAGGATCGCGTGCTGATCGAGAGCTTGCGCGAGATCCGTGCCGGCGAGGAGCTTACATACGACTATGGCATTTCGCTGGGGGAACGCCTGACCCCGCGACTGAAGCGCATCTGGGCCTGCCAATGTGGCGATCCGGCATGTATCGGGACGATGCTGAAACCAAAGCGCAAGCGCCCCGCGAAGGCGCGAAACGCAGCGCCCTGAAGTCTCGATTTCGTCGTTATCGCGATTGCAAAGTGTTTCACATCGTTGCAGTCTAGAGTCCGGGTTCGTTCACGCTTCAATCGTTCAATTCGCCGCTGTCTGAATCGGCTGGCCGCAAGGGGTAACTGAGCTTGGCCAACGAAAAGATCATTGCCGCAAATGGTGTCTCCGACGAAGATGTCGCACACATCCGCTTGCTTATCCGCAAATCGGCCGAGCAGCTCCTTAACGCCTGGCGCTGGGGCGCCGATGCACAGGCGGATCTGCTGGTTGTCGACACGTCGAACTTTGCCGGACAGATGGCCCGTTCGCGGGCAAAAGTCACGGGCATGCGGTTTGCCGTCGTGCGTGATGCCGATGCCGACCACGAAGGCGACCCGGCCCTGATACGCCCGTTCAAGCCCGAGAACCTGGTTGCCGTACTCAACCACGCGACAGCCGCGGCAACGGGGCTGAAAGGGCAGGATCGCACCAGTTCGGGATATTTCCAGAACCATTCGTCCGAGTTCGAAGGGATTGCCGATTTGCCGGACTTCAAGATGATGGATGACACCGCAGAACACACACCGGACGACGCCAACGTGGCGCCCGGCCTCGACGAGTTGCTCAAGGATCATCCGTCGGCCGATCCGTACCTGAATCTGAAGCCACAGAAATTCGATCAATCCGCACGCGTTGAAGGTTCGGGGAACCCGACCCGCCGCAGCGCGCAGCGTGCGGATCAGGATCGCGAATCGCTTGCCGTTCCGCTGAGCACGCCATCGTCGGCGCGAGTGCCCGAACGCAAGCAGAATCTGGAAGATCTCTCGGTCTATCGTTTGCGCGAATTCCTTGAGGGCGAACTGATCCACGGGCCAATGCAGATCGCGTGGCCAGGTGCGGGTGCGTTGACCCTGGATCCGAAGAACCAGGTCTTCCACAACGCAGATCGGCTGAGTGATCTGGAGATCTATTGCCGCGAGTCTTCGCGACTCAGCGACTGGCGCCGACTGACCACATCCGAAATGAATGTGTTGCGCGAGTCGCAGCCGGGCCAGCCCTACCAGAAGTTGATCTGGCTCGAGGTTTTGCTGCATTCCAATGGCCGGCTGGCTTCGAACCTCGATCCGGGTGGAACCTTCCAGTTGACGCGCTGGCTGGAGATTGCACGCGACTATCCCATCCACGCGAGGATATCGGCAGCACTGATGCAGCCCCACCGGCTGCATGAAATCGCGGCAAGTTGCGAATGCGAAATGTCGGCGGTATTCGACGTCGTCAATGCCTACGACGCCATCGGTTGGCTCACGTGGACGGCGCGCCGATCGCGTCATCCCGAGGACGACGGCGAAGGCAAGAAGTCCTCATTCCTGAGCCGCTTGCGGAAGCCGTTCGGGAAGAGCTGACGGCTCGGCCGGGGCTCAGGCCCAGATTTCGCGAAACAGGCGTGCGAAATTCCCGCCCAGTATCTTGCCGATGCGGGCATCGGAATGACCGCGCCTGGAAAGCAGCGCGGCCAAGCTGGCCAGGCGATCTGCTGAATTGAGATCCGGCAAGAAGGTGAAGACGTCGGGCTCCTCGCCGGGTGCCGAGATGCCACGACTGCGCCGATCGGCGACATCCGCGGCATGCTTGCGCCTGAACTCGTCGTTGAAATCGATCGGTGAAATCGTGCCATCACTGCCGATGCCGACATGATCCTCGCCACACACCTTGATCGCGTGCTCGAGATGCGCGATCAGGTCGTCAGCGGTTGGCTGGCCCTTCGAGCGCAGGAACGGCATCAGGTAGATGCCGACCACGCCGCCCTTGTCGGCCAGTTCGCGCAGCTCGTAATCGGTCTTGTTGCGCGGCAATTCGGCAATTGCCGCGCAACCCGTATGCGTGATCGCAATTGGCGTGCGCGATTGCTGAATGGCTTCGCGCGTCGTGCGTTCGCCCGCGTGCGCCAGGTCGATGAGGAGATGGCGTTCGTTGAGACGTTCGATCAGGTTCCGGCCAAACGCGCTGAGCCCGGCATTGCCCGACTCCAGACATCCATCGCCAACCAGGTTGCGCCGGTTGTAGGTCAGCTGGAAAACGCGTACGCCGAGATCGTCATACAGCGCGACGCGATCGAGGTCTTCTTTGATCGGGGTCGCATCCTGAAACCCATAGATCAGGCCGAGTCGGCCACTGCGCTTCGCGGTCGCAAGATCACCGGCATTTCGCACTTGCATCAATTGCTCGGGATGGGCGGCAATCTGTGCATTCCAGTAGGCGATATTGCGGATCGTCTCATTGGCATCTTTCGCATAGCTGCCGACACCGCTGACTGTGACATTGACCGCGGTCAGGCCGCTTGCGCGCACGTCTTCCAGCGCGGCTGGACTCAGCGCGGTCAAGGGTGCGGCGTTGTACTCGCCAGGACCACCCAGTGCATCAATGACGATGGCCGCGGCATAGCCGCGCCATTTGCCGTCGCTGATGCCGGGGCTGGCCAGCGCGCGTTGCATCGGCAGCCAAATTGGCGCGCTGGCGAGCGCCGTCGCCCCGAGCACGAAGTGTCGGCGACTGTGGTTCATCGGTGTATCCCCTTCGATCGTGGTGGACAGTTGAGTATGCCGTCGAAATCAATCTTCCTCGACATGGGGTTTGTACGCATCCACGAGTTGACGCTGCACATTCGGTGGAACCGGTTCGTAGTGGCTGAACTCGATCGTATAGCGCCCGCGGCCTCCGGTCATTGCCTTCAGTTCGGTCTGGTAATCGGCAACCTCGGCCAGTGGCACCTGGGCCTTGATCACCAGTTCGCCGCCGCGCACCGAATCGGTGCCGTGGATACGCGCACGCTTGCCGGCAAGGCCACCGGTGACATCACCCATGTGCGTCTCGGGAACATTGACGTCCATGTTGACGATCGGCTCCAGCAATAGCGGCTTGGCCTTGCTGACCGCATCGAGAAAGGCTTTCTTGCCGGCCGAAACGAAGGCGACTTCCTTGGAATCGACGCTGTGGAACTTGCCATCGGTGACGATGACGCGGACATCCTGCATGTGATATCCGGCGACCGCGCCGCGTTCAAGCACCATGCGCACGCCTTTTTCGATCGCCGGGATGAACTGTCCGGGGATCGCGCCGCCCTTGATTTCGTCACCGAATTCGAAGCCGCCGCCGCGCGGCAGCGGCTCGACGCGCAGATGCACCTCGCCGAACTGGCCCGCGCCGCCGGTCTGTTTCTTGTGCCGATGGTGGCCTTCGGCCGTGCCTGAAATCGTTTCGCGATAGGCGATGCCCGGCCGACGCGTGGTGACCTCCACGCCATAGCGCTGCTTCATGCGTTCAAGGGTCAGTTTCAGGTGCAGATCGGAGAGGCCGCGGATGATGGTTTCATTGAGCTCCTTGTTGTGCTCGATGCGAAAGCACGGATCCTCCTCGCCGAGTCGGGCGAGGGCATTCGCGAGCTTCTGCTCCTGGCCCTTGTGCGCGGGCTCGATGGCGAGGCCGAACATCGGTTTCGGGAAATCCAGCGGTTTCAGGTGGATCTGGTCCTCGTCGTGCGAATCGTGGAGGACGGCATCGAAATGGATGTCATCGATCTTGGCTACCGCTGCGATGTCACCGGCGATGGCTTCATTGATTTCGATGTGGTCCTTGCCGTGAATGCGGAAGAGATGGCCGACCTTGAACGGCTTCTTGCCGTCGTCGATGAACAACTGGGTGTCCTTGCGCACGGTGCCCTGGTAGATGCGGAAAATGCTGAGCTTGCCAACGAACGGATCGTTGGCGATCTTGAATACATCGGCGATGACATGCCTGTCCGGATCGGCGATCGCGGTGATTGGGCTGGCCTCCGCGCCTTCGCCCTTGACGAAGGGTGGCGGATTGCCTTCGAGCGGATTCGGCAGCAAGCGCTCGATCAATTCGAGCAATTGCGGCACGCCGGCGCCGCTGCGGGCCGAGACGAAACAGATCGGCACCAGGTGACCCTCGCGCAGGCATTGCTCGAAGGCATCGTGCAGTTCACTTCCCTTGAGCGCCTTTTCGCCCTCATCGAGATAGCGGTTCATGACTTTCTCGTTGATCTCGACGACCTGGTCGAGAATTTGCTGGTGGGCCTCGGCGACGCTTGAGAAGTCGGATTTGCCGGTCGGCTTGAAGAAACAGTCGACGACTTTGCTGGCGCCTTCGGCGGGCAGGTTGATCGGCAGGCACTCCGGGCCGAATTCCGCGCGCAGTTCGTCGGTCAAGGCTGCGAGATCGCATTCGGTGTCGATGCGGTTGACGATGAGAATGCGGGCGAGGCGACGCTGACGGGCGTAGTCCATCAGGCGCCGTGTGGTGTGTTCGATGCCATTGCTCGCATTGACAACGACGGCGCAGGTCTCGACCGCGGCCAGCGCAGACAAGGTCGGGCCGCGATAGTCCGAATATCCGGGCGTGTCGATGAGGTTGATGTGGCAGTCGCCATGATCGATCGAGACCAGAGAGGCCTGCATCGAATGTCCGCGCTCCTTCTCCATCGGATCGAAATCGGAAACGGTATTGCCACGCTCGATGGTGCCTGCCGTCTGGATTGTGCCGCCGGCATGCAGCAGGGCTTCGAGCAGGGTTGTTTTGCCGGCGCCGGCATGACCTGCCAGGGCGACGTTGCGGATGGCCTCGGTGCTATGCGACATGGTGCATCTCCAGTCATGGGAGTAGCGGATGTCACTGCGATGCTGGCCGCAATCGCACAGCCAGGGGGCAGGACGGATCGGGTGCTTCGTGGCAAGACTTGCGCGATCGGCCGGAGCGGTCAAGTGGCGCTGCCGCAGAGCACATCGTGGCGGGCAGGCTCGGCGATAATGCGCGATGTCCTGGACACGAACGAACTCTTCGTCGCGGCTGTCGCACGCCATGTTCGCGCGCGCGGCTGACCGCACTGGCGGGGCCTCGACATTCCGCGCGGGGACGCGGCCGGCCGAGGCGCCGGATCTGCACGCCTGTGCAGCGACTCGGGGTGGCCACATGGGTCGATCGGAAGCGGGCAGCCCGTCCGGGTTTCGAGCCCGTGTGCCTGGCGGACGGCCGGAAAGTCGGGCCCTTGCCCGGTCGGCTGGCGGCGGTTGTCGACGAAAGCGCGGCGAACGGGTTGATCGATCCGGTGTCGTCTCGATGAAATTCGAGCCAATCCTTAACAGTGGTTTAGCGTCGCCTGCGTATGCTGCGCGGGCATCGCAACCCGCCGAGCCAACCCGCTGAATGTCGAATCTGCCCGCCGCTCCCGCAACGGCAACCGTGCTTGACGCCCAGGATCGGGCGCGTTTGCGCAATGTCTATGCCGGTCAGTTGATTCGGCGCAACCAGCTGTGGCAGCGGCCGCACTTCCAGCGCAACGTGGTCTACGCCGTGGCTGCCGCGGCGGTGCTCGCGAACCTGCTCTGGATGTTCGGTCTGGATCGGATCATGGCGCCATTGAATCGGCACGACCCGGATCGCGGCCCGATCGTGGTCAATATCATCACGCCGCCCGACGTTTTCGACATCCCGCCCGAACCGCAGCCCGAACACGTCGAATTCAGGAACCGTCCGTCCCGGGTGCGGATCGCACCTCCGCAGACGAAGACCACGCCGCCGCCGATGACGGCCGAAACCGGTTCGCAAACCCAGGCGCGTATCGGCTCAGCCGGCGACCCGACGCTCAACCTGTTCAATGCCGATGGTTCGTTGCGCATGCCCAAGGCACTTCCGCGCTTCGGGCCAGGGAAGATCGACAATCCGCAGGAAGCCGGCAAGGCGCGCTGGGCCGAGATCCAGAATCGGGGCGAGAATCCGCTGGACTGCAAAAAGACCCGTTTTGCCAATGCATTCCGCGCGGATGAATCAGTCGGTGACGAAGTCGCACGCAAATATCTGAGCTGGATTGGTCTGGCCGATCGAGCGGTCATTGCCGAGCGTGCGGCCGCCAAGCAACGTCGTGCGAACGATGGGTGCGATCCGGCCGATTGAGCGGGTTGCCGTGCACCGCTGCCGATCGGGAGGGTGACATTGCTCGGGCTGCGCCGCACGGGTCCGCAGGTTGCTCGCGAAACCGGCATGGCAACCCGGCCGGCAGTCGTCAGAGCATGCGCATCAGTTCCGGCAACAGCGGCAGCTTGCGGATTCGCACGGTGGTCGTGGCGAAGATCGCATTGGCCAGCGCGGGGGCAACGCTGGCAATACCCATTTCACCGCCGCCAACCGGATCGCGCGTTGAATCGACAAGTTGCACGTCAACATTGCCCGGCGCATCGGCCATCGTCAGCAGGCGATAGTCAGGGAAATTCTTCTGCTGCACCTCGCCATTGCGAACCGTGATGGCGAGATTCAGGGCGGTCGAGATGCCATCGATGGTGCCGCCCATGATCTGCGCCTCGAGTCCGAGTGGATTGATCACGCGGCCCACGTCAACCACACAGACTGCCTTGTGGATCTTCAGGTTGTTGCCTTGCATTGAGATCTCGAATGCATGCGCACTGTAGCCGCCAAACGTGAAATGGCAGGCGATGCCAATGCCGCGTCCGTCGGTTCTCCTCTCGCTCCAGCGGATCTTCTCGGCGCAAAGCTTGAGTACGTTGGCCATGCGCCCCGTATCGAAGACCGGACCGCCATGGCCGCGATAGGGTATCTCGCGCGGCTCGCCCAGCATTTCGAGGCGAAGTTCGACCGCATCGCGGCGTACTTCGTAGGCGATCTCGTCGATGAAGCTCTGTACCGCAAATGCATGAAACGTGTGCAGCGGGGCACGCCACCAGCCACGCGGCATGCCCGATTCGATCGGGTAGAAGGTCTTTTCGAGATCGTCGACCAGGCCGGCAGGAAAATCATCGGGTTCGAGGCAGCCTTTCCACAACGGATCATCCTGCATGCCGGGCGTGCGCCAGGTGCGCGAGGTGGCCGCGCAACGATGCGCCCATCCGGCCACCCGGTTGCGCCGATCCAGCGTGGCTTCCATCGCATGCACGCCAAATGGCCGATAGAAATCATGCGCCAGATCATCCTCGCGCAGCCACATCAGCTTGATCGCCTTGCCGGCTTTCTGTGCGATCAAAACCGCTTCGGCGA
This sequence comes from Lysobacterales bacterium, assembly GCA_016721015.1. Classification (GTDB taxonomy): domain Bacteria; phylum Pseudomonadota; class Gammaproteobacteria; order Xanthomonadales; family Rhodanobacteraceae; genus Dokdonella. The sequence goes on along the minus strand of JADKJL010000009.1, from coordinate 543,459 downwards.
CAAAATCATTCTGCAGTCGGCGACCGAATCCGCCACCGGAGCGGGGCAGGCGAATCTCGATCGCTTCGCGGGCGAGCCCGGTCAATTGACTGATGATGCGCGATGCGCCATCCGGATTCTGCATCGAAGCGATCAGCAGGGCGCCATCGCTGCGCAGTTCGATCAGGGCACCCGGCGGCTCCATCGTCGCGTGGGCAAGAAACGGTACTTCATAGCGCGCGCTGACAGTATGCCGGGCATGCTTGCGCGAAGCAGCGAGATCACCATCCCGGCGCACCTCGATGCCATCGCTTGCGGCGTCGAGCAGCGCGTTCGCGCTTGCCGACAGCGCCGCGCTCGATTCATCCTTCCAGGGCCCCTGTTTCCAGACCGGCTTGAGTGCCTTGCGACCCTGGATCGCGGCCCATGTGCTGTCGGCGAGCACGGCGATTCCGCTCGCCAGCGGGCCGTCAAACAATTCTCCGGGCTTCGGGCCGTCAATGGTGACGACATCCAGCACGCCGGGAACCTTGCGCGCTGCGCTTTCATCGAGACTTTCGAGGCTGCCATCGAGATAAGGGCAGCGCAGCATCACCGCGATGAGTGCGCCGCTGAGATATTCATCGATGCCGTAGCGGTTCTGGCCGGTGACGATGCTGCGCCCGTCGGTAGTGCGGGTCGGTTTGCCGATCAGTTTGAAGGCGTCGGGCGGCTTGGTCGGGATCGGTGAATCGGGTAACGCGCGCGCCGCAGCCGTCCGGGCGAGTGCTCCGTAACTGAGTTTGCGTCCGTCAGGGTTGAGTACATGGCCGGCTTCGGTGCTCAAGGTGCCCGCGTCCACTGACCAGGCATCCGCGGCCGCCTGCACGAGCAGCCAGCGCGCGGCGGCACCGGCTTCGCGCAGATCTTTCCATGCGTTCGGTATGCTGGTGCTGCCACCGGCAAACTGGTCTCCGTAGCGATTGCGCGGCTTGCCATCGACAACTTCATAGCCGTAAGGCAACTGGATCACACGCACCTTCGACCATTCGACGTCGAGTTCCTCGGCGATCATCATTGGCAGCGATGTGATGACGCCCTGGCCGATCTCGCAGCCACGCGCGCCGATGACAACGCGATTGTCGCGCTCGATCATGACGAAGGCGGTCAGCTGGACGAGATCATCGCCGAGCAATTCGGCAGGGATCGCGGCGGCCATGGCCCGGCTGCGAAAGCCGACCAGCAGCGCACCGCTGGCGGTCAGTCCGAACTGCAGAAAGCGGCGGCGAGTCAGCGAAGCGGCCTGGCTCACGATGCCTTGCCCTCACTCAATGCCGCGGCGCGCAGGATTGCACGGCGTATGCGTGGATACGTGCCGCAGCGACACAGGTTGTCGATTCCAGCGATATCCGCATCCGAAGGCTTGGGCTTGCGCGCCAGCAGATCAACTACCGCCATGATCTGGCCGGCCTGACAGTAGCCGCATTGGGCCACGTCATTCTCGATCCACGCTTGCTGGACCGGATGCAGCTTGTCCGTCTCGAGACCTTCGATCGTGGTGATGGCGCGACTGGCGACCGCCAGCATCGTGGTCAGGCAAGATCGCGTCGCCTTGCCATCGACCAGCACCGTGCAGGCACCGCAGGCGCCAATCCCGCAGCCATATTTGGTACCGGTCAGGCGCAGCACATCGCGCAGATACCAGAGCAGGGGCATGTCCGGATCGCCATCATGGAAGTATGGCTTGCCGTTGATGGTCAACGGGGCCGGCGTCGGCGCCGGCTTGCTGATCGTGTCCGGGCTGGCAGGCGTCGGTGGCTGGTTCGGCTTCTGCATGGCAGGTTCGCGAGGAATCGTGACGCGGGCTATGCCCGCAGGCGACCGCCATTGTCGCATCGCCTTGCATTGCTGCACAGGTGAGCCTTGCCTGGCCGGAAAACCGGTGCTCGCGGCCAAAAAAAGAGGCCCCGCATGCGGGGCCTCTGCCTTGCCGAACCGGTGAATCAATCCACCGTGATCAATAGACGTCGTCGACCGTGTTGTGCACGTTGAACTTGCCGGTCGGCGTGATGATTCGCTTGTCGTTGATCACCTTCTTGAGCTTGCGTGTCTTGTCATCGACAACAACCAGGGCGCTGCTCTGATTCTTGGCGTTCCATACCGAGAACCAGACTTCATCGCCGGTTGCGTTGTATTCGGGCTGGACAACGCGCTTCGGGCCTTCGCCGAGCTTCGCCCATTCCGCGATCGGCAACACCTTGTAGCCGGCATCGAGGTTGTCGATGTCGAATACCGCGATCGACTGGCTCAGCTTCGGATCCGGGTTGAGCGTGGTGTCGACCCAGAGATTGCGCGACTTCGGATGGGTCTTGATGAACAGCGAACCGCCGCCCTGGCCCTTGAGTACCTGGACGACCTTCCAGGCATTCGCCGGATGATTCTCCGGATCGGTGCCGATCAGGGTGATCTTCTCGTTGCCGAGTGCCGAGGTACCCCAGACCGGACCGAACTTCGGATGGTCGAAGTTGGCGCCGCGACCCGGATGCGGAATCTTGTCGACATCGATCAGGGCCGCCATCTTGCGCTCCTTCGAGTCGACCACGGCGATCTTGTCGGACTGGTTGGCGGCGGTCAGGAAGTAGCGCTTGGTGCTGTCCCAGCCACCATCGTGCAGGAAGCGGGCAGCATCCAGCGTGGTGATCTTCAGCGCATCGACGTCGCTGTAGTCGACCAGCAGGACATGTCCGGTCTCCTTGACGTTGACGATGAAGTCCGGGTGCTCATGACTGGCCACAATGGCGGCGACGCGCGGTTCCGGATGATATTCCTGCGTATCCACGGTCATGCCGCGTGTGGAGACGATCTTGATCGGCTTCAGGGTCGGGCCGTCCATGATCACGAATTGCGGCGGCCAGTACGCACCGGCAATGGCGAGCTTGTCCTCGTAGCCCTTGTACTTGGAAGTCTCGACCGAACGCGCCTCGAGGCCGATCTTGATTTCGGCGACGATTCCTGGCGTCTTCATCCACAAGTCGATCAGGTCGATCTTGGCGTCCCGGCCGATCGTGTAGACGTAGCGTCCCGAGTGGGAAGGCCGCGAAATGTGCACCGCATAGCCGGTCTTGATGATGGTGATGATCTTCTTGGTGTCGCCATCGATCAGGGCGATTTCGCCCGCATCACGCAGGGTGACGACGAAGATGTTGTCGGTGTTGTAGTTGTTTTCCTTTTTGGTCGGACGCTGGTCGACAGGAATGACTTCCTTGAACGAGGCCATCATCTCGGGCATGCCCCATTCCGGCGGTGCCGGTGGTTCGTGCTGGAGGAAGCGCGCCATCATGTCGACCTGCGCAGGCGTGAGGTCACCCGAGGTGCCCCAGTTCGGCATGCCACCGGGGGAGCCGAAGTTGATCAGCGCCTTGAGGTAATCGGTGCCCTTCTTGCGCGTGATGTCCGGGGTCAGCGGCTTGCCGGTGGCACCCTTGCGCAACACGCCATGGCAACCGGCACAACGCTCGAAGAAGATCTTCGTGGCCTCGGCATACTCAACCTTGCTGATCGGCGGCGCGTCGGGGTTGATGATCATCTCGACGCCTTTGGCGCCGGCAGGCGAGGGTGCGCCCTGATAGCTTTCCATGCTCTGCGGCGTACCCGGATGCATCTCACCCTGGGCCTTGTCGCTGGTGACATCCAGCTTCCTGCGCTGTTCGGTCACGTCGGCTTCGGTGAGCTTCTTGCCGGAGTTGTCCCAACTGGCATAGACATAGTTGATGATCGAAGCGATGTCGGCATCACTCAGATGACTCTGCGCCGGCATCACGTTGTTGAACGTCTCGCCGTTGACCGTCAGCGTACCGGTGATTCCCTGCAGCACATGACCGGCAATTTCCTTGGCGTCCCGACCGTTGAGGTAATCGGATTTCGCGAGTGGCGGAAATGCGCCTGGCAGGCCCTTGCCGTCTGGCTGATGGCAGGCTGCACAATTGGCCTTGAAGGCGGCTTCGCCGGCTTCATTGCCCTGCTTGGGTGGCCGTTCGTTGGTCACATCCGAAGCAATGGCCTGGCCCCCCAGCCATAACATCGCAAACAGAACCCCACTGATTTTCATGGTTCTCATAGCTGACTCCCTTGACGATTTTGGTCTGCTGGGTGCCGCTATTCCGGCACCATGAGCAACAGTCTCCCTGTATGCGGTGAGAGTGTCCTGACTCAGATCAAGTAAAGATAATCAGTACATCTTCGGTACCGATTCGTGCCGAATCGGTTTCACTTGAGTGGAATCAAGTGGGAGGGATCCGGCGCGCAGTAAAATTCACCGGGTCTTCTCGTTGGATCATCCCCATGCTTTTTCCCCTGCCGCGCCGCCTGATTGTTCCAGGCGTCCTAGGATTTTTCGTCTCGGCCGTAGCCGTGGCGCAACCCGCCACCGACGCCGATACCGTTGCACTCGATCCGATCGTGGTCATCGGCAGTCGCGCAGCCGAGCCACTGCAGCAGGTCGTCGGCAGCGTCAGCGTGGTCGAGCGCGATCGGCTAGAACGCAATGGCGTCATCGATATCGCCGATCTCGCCGCGCTGGTGCCTGGCGTAAGCGTGCCGGTCGATGCGGTGCGGTTCGGTCGCCAGGGCTTCAATATCCGCGGCCTCGAGGGCAATCGTGTCAGCATCGAGATCGATGGCGTCCCCTTGCCGGATGGTTTTGGGGTGGGCCAGTTCGCCCTGGCCGGGCGTGATCTGGTTTCCCTCGATGCCGTGCAGCGGGTCGAGGTGCTGCGCGGACCCGCGTCGACGCTTTATGGCAGCAAGGCGCTGGCGGGCGTGGTCGCCTTGACGACGCGCAATCCGGAGGATTTCCTGTGGCGTGGCAATGCCCTGGCGATGGGTGCATCGGTCGGTGTTGCGAGCCGCGATGACAGTCATTTCGAGGCTGCCAACATCGCTGCGGCAAATGGTCGCTGGAGTGGCATGGTCCTGCTTTCACGGCACCAGGGACATGAGACCGAGAACCTTCCGCGTGCCGGCGGCATGCCGGCCAATCCTGCCGATGTCGAGCGTGATGCGGCGCTGGCCAAGATCGTCTATGACGGCGGAAATACGGGTCGCTGGACGTTTACCCTCGACCACGGAGCCGGCAGGCAGCAAACCGATGTGCAGTCGCTGGTTTTCGGGCCGGGTCGCTACAGCACCACCAATGCACTGGACGCAGACGATCGCTGGAAGCGCGATCGCGTCAGTCTCGCCGCAAGCTGGTCGCAGCCGTGGGCTGCGATCGATGCGCTGGATCTGCTCGTCTACCAGCAGGATTCGACTACGCGCCAGGCCACCGATCAGTATCGTCTCGCCGATGCGCAGACGCCGTATCCGACCCTGCGTGCGCGCGAGTTCAATTATGAGCAGACCAGCCGCGGTCTCGAGCTGGTTGCGCAATCGCGCAATCAATGGGGCGATATCGCGCACTGGCAGGTGTTTGGCATTGATCTGACCTGGCACGACTACGAAGGGCTGCGCACGGGTGCGCAGATCAACCTGAACAACGGACAAAGTACCAATGTTGTTCTTGGCGAAGTGTTTCCGGTTCGTGACTTTCCGATTTCGAACGTGCATGAGCTTGGCGTCTTCTGGCAGGACGAAATCCGTTTCGCGCCACGCTGGACGGTTGTGCCGGGCCTGCGCTGGGAGCGTTACTCGTTGCAAGCCGATGCGGATCCGATCTGGTTGCAGGACAACCCGCAAATCGTGCTCGCCGATATCGGCAATACGCAGTGGACGCCCAAGCTCGGCTTGCGCTTCAGCGCGAGCGAGCAGGCGACGCTCTACATGCAGGCGGTACGCGGCTATCGCGCACCGCCGTTTTCCGATGTCAATGTCGGCCTCTACCTGCCGACGTTCAACTATCTGGTCAAGCCGAATCCGGATCTCAAACCCGAACGCAGTCTCGGACTTGAGGCGGGATTGCGCTGGAGTGGTCCGCTCCTGCGCGGCTCGCTGGCCGCCTATGACAACCGTTTCCGCGACCTCATCGAATCGCGTGCCAATCTCGGCATCGATCCGGTTACGGGCGCGCTGGTGTTCCAGTCGATCAATCGCGATCGCGCACGCATACGTGGCATCGAGGCCGATGCGCACTGGGCGCTTGGCGCGTGGCGAGAGGCCTGGCGCGGCACCTATGTCGAGTTGCGCGCGAACTGGCTGCGCGGCACCGACACCGTGCGCGACCAGCCGCTCAACAGTGTCGCGCCCGCGCGTGCCACCGTGGTTGGCGGCTGGCAGGCCGATGCGGAACGCTGGGGCGCGCAGCTGTCGCTGACCGGCGTGCAACGGGTTTCACGCGTGGATGACAGCGCCGGCGCCCTCTATCAACCGGCTGGCTATGGGCGAATCGATCTGAATGCATGGCTCAACATTGGCAATCACCTGCGCCTCGATCTCGCCCTCGCCAACCTCGGCAATCGGCGTTATTGGGACTGGGTCAGCCTGCGCGGGATCAAGCCCGATGCCACCGACCTCGACCTGTACACACAAGCAGGGCGCAATGCCATGTTGAAGCTGAGCGCGGACTGGTAAGCGGCTGAATCACGCGCAGGCCACGCGCACGGCTGCCGGAAGTGGTATCGGTTTTCCGGTTGCCGGATTGACCCAGACCATGACCACGCTGCCATCGCTGTGCAGCTTGCTTCCATCGGCCGAGGTGATGCGATGGCCGAGTGTCATCGATGTGTTGCCCAGCTTCGTGCAATGCAGTTCGACGCTGATCTCGGCGGGCCATTCGATCTGTTCGCGGAAATTGATCTGGCTGGCGGCGAGCACCGGGCTGAATTCGGCCGTTCTCCAGTCGCCCTCGATGCCGAGCAACCAGACCAGTCGCGCTTCTTCGAGAAAGGTCAGGAAGCTCGAATTGTTGACGTGGTTATAGGCATCAAGATCGCGCCAGCGCACCGTGACCGGCACGCGGGCGAGCAAGCGGGGAGATGGTTCGCTCATGCGGCCTTCTTCTTTTTCGACGTGCCGAGAACCGCGGCGAGGAAGCGCCCGGTGTACGAAGCCTTGACCTTGACGATTTGCTCGGGCGTTCCGCTGGCGAGGATGGTGCCACCGCCACCGCCGCCTTCGGGACCCAGGTCGATGACCCAGTCGGCGGTCTTGATCACATCGAGGTTGTGCTCGATGACGACGACCGTGTTGCCATCATCGGCGAGGCGATGCAGCACTTTCAGCAGTTGCTCGATATCGTGGAAGTGCAGACCCGTGGTCGGTTCATCGAGGATGTACAGCGTGCGTCCGGTATCGCGCTTGCTCAGTTCGCGCGACAACTTGACGCGCTGCGCTTCACCGCCTGAAAGGGTGGTCGCACTCTGGCCGAGCTTGATGTAGCCGAGGCCGACATCCATCAGGGTGTCGAGTTTGCGCGCCAGCACCGGCACCGGCTGAAACAGCGTCTGTGCATCCTCGACGGTCATGTCGAGCACGTCGGAAATCGTGTGACCCTTGTAGGTGATTTCCAGCGTCTCGCGGTTGTAGCGCTTGCCGTGGCAGACATCGCAGGTGACATACACATCGGGCAGGAAGTGCATCTCGACCTTGATCAGGCCATCGCCCTGGCAGGCTTCGCAGCGACCGCCCTTGACGTTGAAACTGAAACGACCCGGACCGTAGCCGCGTGCACGTGACTCGGGAATCTGTGCAAACAGATCACGCAAGGGCGTGAACAAGCCCGTGTACGTGGCCGGATTCGAGCGCGGCGTACGGCCGATCGGCGACTGGTTGATTTCGACCACCTTGTCGAACAAGTCGAGTCCTTCAATCGCCTTGAACGGCGCAGGCTTTTCGTTGGCGCCATTCAACTCCAGCGCGGTCTGCCGATACAGCGTGTCGTTGATCAGGGTCGACTTGCCCGATCCGGAAACGCCGGTGACGCAGGTCATCAGCCCAGCCGGGATTTCGACCTCGACATTTTTCAGATTGTTGCCGCTGGCACCGACGATGCGCAGGATGCGCTCGGGATCGGCAAGGCGACGCTGCTTCGGCACTTCGATGCGGCGTTTTCCCGAAAGATACTGACCGGTCAGCGATTCCGGCGCCTTGAGGATGTCCTTGAGCTTGCCCTCGGCGACAATACGCCCGCCGTGTACGCCGGCACCGGGGCCGATGTCGACGACATGGTCGGCGGCGCGGATCGCGTCTTCATCGTGTTCGACGACGATTACCGTGTTGCCGAGATCGCGCAGGCGCACGAGGGTGCCGAGCAGACGTTCGTTGTCGCGCTGATGCAGACCGATCGAAGGCTCATCGAGCACGTACATGACGCCGACCAGGCCGGCACCGATCTGGCTGGCCAGACGGATGCGCTGCGCCTCGCCACCGGACAGCGAATCGGCCTGGCGATCGAGGGTCAGGTAGTTGAGGCCGACATCGACGAGGAAGTTGAGGCGCTCGCGAATCTCCTTGACGATCTTCACTGCGACTTCGCCGCGCCAGCCCGGAAGACTCAGGTTCCTGAAGTGATCAAGTGACTGGTCGATCGGCAGCGCGGTGATGGTTGGCAAATTGACATCAGCGACGAACACGTTGCGCGCGGAGCGGTTCAGGCGCTGGCCCTCGCATTCTGGGCAGGCACGCGGACTGATGAACTTGGCAATCTCCTCGCGCACGGCGGGTGATTCGGTTTCCTTGTAGCGTCGTTCGAGGTTCGGAATGATGCCCTCGAACTTGTGTTTGCGCGCGACCTTGCCGCCATTCTCCATGACGTAGCTGAAGCTGATCTGCTCGCTGCCGGAACCGTAGAGCACCCGCTGGCGAATCTTTTCCGGCAGTTCGATCCAAGGCGTATCGACGCTGAAACCGTAGTGTTTGGCCAGCGACAGGATCATCTGGAAGTAGTACATGTTGCGCCGATCCCAGCCACGCACGGCGCCTGCCGAGAGGCCTTGCGCCGGATGCACGACGACACGTTCGGGATCGAAGAACTGGGTGATGCCGAGGCCATCGCAACTCTGGCAGGCCCCGATCGGCGAGTTGAATGAAAACAGGCGCGGCTCGAGTTCGGGCAGGGCGTAGTCGCAGATCGGACACGAGTAGCGTGACGAAAATGTCGTCATCGGGGCCTTGTCGTCATCCATGTCGACGAGCAGGGCAATGCCATCGCCAAGGCGCAGCGCGGTCTCGAAGGATTCTGCCAGGCGCTGCTTGATGTCAGGCTTGGCGCGGAAGCGATCGATCACCGCCTCGATGGTGTGCTTCTGGCGCAGGGCGAGGGCGGGCACTTCATCGAGTTCATGCGCAACGCCGTTGACGCGCACGCGAATGAAACCTTGCGCACGCAACTGATCGAACACCTGTACATGCTCGCCCTTGCGCTCGCGAACGACCGGCGCGAGCAGCATGTAGCGCTTTTTCGGATCCAGGGCGAGTGCGGCATCGACCATCTGGCTGACTGTCTGCGCCTCCAGCGCCTCGCCATGATCCGGGCAGCGGGGTGAGCCAACGCGCGCGTAGAGCAGGCGCAGGTAGTCGTATATCTCGGTGATCGTGCCGACCGTCGAGCGCGGGTTGTGCGAAGTCGATTTCTGCTCGATCGAGATCGCCGGCGAAAGCCCTTCGATGTGATCCACATCGGGCTTCTCCATCACCGAAAGAAATTGCCGCGCATATGACGACAGCGACTCGACATACCGACGCTGACCCTCGGCGTAGATCGTGTCGAAGGCCAGCGAAGACTTGCCGGATCCGGACAAGCCGGTGATCACGATCAGGCTGTCACGCGGCAGATCGATATCGATGTTTTTCAGATTGTGGGTGCGGGCACCGCGAATGCGGATCGTGTCCATGGGCAGGATCGGGCTCGAAACAGGGGAGTGCGAAGCCGGCCACTATAGCGCGGCGTCGCGAACCATCGAGGTGGTGGCAGCATGCTCAAGTTCAAGACGGCGGCGGATGCTTTTCCGGCGGTCGCGCAGGGCGAATTCATTCATTTTCGCCCTTCCGGCCTGCCGCCCTCGCTCCGTCATTCAGCGGAAGGGGTGAGTACGCAGCCAAGGCGGCGAGGGCGTATGGTCATGTTCCGTAAGCGCCCGGCTGGCTGCCCGGACGCCAGGATCCCCACCGTGGAAGGAGACCGACATGACGCCGCGTGTTGATTATCGAAAGGCCGCCCCGGATGCGTTCAAGGCGATGCTCGACCTTGAAGCAGGCGTGCGTCGCAGCGCGCTTGAGCCCTCGTTGATCGAGCTGGTCAAGATGCGTGTTTCGCAGATCAATGGCTGTGCACACTGCCTGGACATGCACAGCAAGGATGCCCGGGCGGCGGGTGAAACCGAGCAGCGCCTGTACTTGCTGTCGGCCTGGCGCGAGGCGCCGTTTTACAGCGCACGCGAACGTGCGGCGCTTGGTTGGGCCGAGGCGGTGACGCGGCTTGTGGGTGGCGATGTGCCCGATGAACTGTATGCGCAGATGCGCGAACAGTTTGACGAAAAGGGACTGGTCGAGCTGACCCTGGCGATCATTGCGATCAACGGCTGGAACCGGATGGCGATTGCCTTCCGCGCGAGTGTCGGCGGCCACACGGTTGCCGAGAAGGCAACGTGACCGCGTGATGACCCGAGCCGCCTTGCCGAGGATGAGAGATCGATGACGCGCAAGCCTTTGCCGCGCGACTTCTATCGCCGTGATTCGCGCGAGGTGGCGGTGGATCTGCTCAACAAGGTGCTGGTCGGAGCGGATGGACGCAGCGGCCGCATTGTCGAAGTCGAAGCGTACTGCGGTTCGATTGATCCCGCCGCGCACAGCTATCGGGGCAAGACCGTGCGTAACGCGACCATGTTCGGGCCGCCGGGCCTGATGTATGTCTACTTCACCTACGGCATGCACTGGTGCTGCAACGCGGTGTGTGGCGAGGCTGGCGAGGGCATCGCGGTGCTGCTGCGTGCCTTGGCGCCATTGAGCGGACTGGAGGCGATGCGCGCAGTGCGCCCGAAAGCGCAGCGCGATCGCGACCTGTGCAGCGGCCCGGCGCGTCTGGCTCAAGCCATGGGCATCAACGGCAAACAGGATGGCATCGATCTGGTCACGGCTACGGGCGGGTTTTGCATTGTCGATGACGGCCGCCAGCCGCCGCTTGATCCGGTGGTGACGACACGGGTCGGCATCCGCCTGGCCACGACGGAGAATTGGCGCTGGTATGTGCGTGGCGAACCCAACGTCTCGCGCCGCTGACCTCCCCTGCCTGTCATTGCAGCTGACCTCCTGCTTGACGACCCTGCGACAACCCGGGATGCTCGCCAGCTGGTCCGCTGAGCCAGCTCCGGCAGGAAATCCCGTCGTCATGCGCAAGCTGTGTGCTCTCGCCATTGCGGTAAGCGCGTCGCTGTCGAGCGGCCCGCTTCTCCACGCGGAACCGGTGATCCTGCCGGCCGGTGTGCCGGTCCCGGCCGGGTTCCACGTCATCGCCGATTACGGCTCCTATCGCTTGTTCGACGGCGACGCAACTGCCTTGCCGGGCAAGGCCTGGCCGCTTGCCGATGCCTACCTGCTCAAGTTCGATCGAATGCAGATCGATACGCGTTTGCACGGAATCGCCGCGCCAGCGGGTTTCGCGCTGAAGTCGCCCAGCGCGGCCGCCCTGCAGATCGTCCAGTTCATCGGCCCGATCAAGGATGTCTGGCTTGACCAGTTGCGCGCGACCGGTGCCGTTCCGATCCAGTACATCGCCAGCGACGGCTATCTGCTCTGGGCCGATTTGGCGGCCCGCGCCAAGCTTGATGCCATGGTCGGCGCGGGGCGCGTCCTGCAGTTCAATCAGCCGCTGCCGGCATTCATCAAGCTTGGCAACTCCGTGTTCGATCGCCTCCAGCGCGGCAACGGAGGTGGCGACAAGCTGTCGATCATCGTGCAGCGTTTCCGCCACGATGGCGATGTCGGGCGCGAGCGGTTTTCCGCGCTGGGACTCAAGCCGCTGGATGACTGGACGCCGCAACTGGCCTATGAGATCGCGCGCTTCGAGGCGAGCGACGAGCAGATCCGCCAGCTCATTGATCTGCCTGATGTGTTCTGGGTCGGCGAGTACATCGCACCGACGATGAACGATGAGGTGCAGGCGCAGATCCTCCGCGGCGACTTCAATGCAGACCGGTCTGGACCGCTGCAGCCGGGCTATCTGCCCTGGTTGCAATCGCTTGGATTCCCCGATGATCCGGATGCCTATCCGATCCTCGACATCACCGATTCGGGTATCGGCGATCGCACCATCCAGACCGGCGATCCGACCCTGCATCGCCTTGGCGAAAGCGCAAATGCAACGCGCATGGTCTACAGCCAGAAATGCACGATCAACAATGGTGATGTCGATGGCCACGGCCACATCAATGCGAATATCGCGCTCGGCTATGACGTGCGCGAAAACGCCTTCACGCCCGGCGCGCGCTTCCCGGGCGAGTATCAGCGTGGTCAGGGCATCAATCCGTTTGGACGTCTCGGTGGCACGCGCGTGTTTGCTCCGGCCTTCGATCTCGCCAACTGCGGAGGCACCAACGCGGGCCTGATCAAGGCGAGTTATGCAGCCGGTGCGCGGATTTCATCGAACTCGTGGGGCTGCGCAGCCTGCGCCGGGCAATACGATGTCTCGTCGCAGGCCTACGATGCCGGCACTCGCGATGCCGATCCGGATACTGCGGGCAATCAGCAGTTGATCACGATCTTCTCGGCCGGCAACAGCGGCCCCAATGCAAACAGCATCGGCTCGCCTGGCAACGGCAAGAACATGATTACCGTGGGCGCCAGCGAGAATCCGCGCTCAGCCGATGAAGATGGTACCTGGACCGACGGCTGTGCAATCGATGCCAGCGGGGCCGACAATGCGATGGACGTGATCTTTTTTTCCTCGCGCGGCCCGGCTCCCGGAAATCGGGTCAAACCCGACCTGGTTGCCCCGGGAACCCATGTAACCGGAACCCAGGCGCATCCGGGCATCGGTGAAGGCATTTGCGATGCGGCCCGGCCTGTGGGTAATTCCACATATTCGGCATCGTCCGGAACCAGTCATGCGGCGCCCGCGGTTTCCGGCGTTGCCTCGCTGTCATGGTGGTGGATCGCAAGCGGACAGGGCAGTCTGGAGTTTGACGCGGCAAGCGCATCTGCACCGACCCCGGCGTTGATGAAAGCCTGGCTTGTGGCGCATCCAACCTGGCTGACCGGCCAAGGCGCGAACGATGTCCTGCCGAGCAACGCGCAGGGGTTCGGCATGCCGGATCTCGGCGAGATGTTCAGTGACACGCCGACCTGGCTGGTCAATCAAGACCACCTGCTCAGCGAGTCGGGCCAGGCTTGGACGACGCAGATACACCGCGTCGATCCGGCCAAGCCGATGCGCATCGTGCTGGCCTGGACCGACGCGCCCGGCGCGGTCGGTACCAGCCCGCAGGTCAACAATCTCGACCTGGTCGCGACTGCGGGGTCTGCACATTGGTTTGGAAATCACTTTGAAGGCGCCTGGAGCTCGCCGGGCGGCAGTCCGGATTCCGCCAACAATGTCGAGGCGATTTATCTGCCTCCCGCTCCAAGCGAGCCAGTGACGATTGCGGTCAGTGCATTCAATATCGCCGGTGACGGTGTGCCCGGCAACGCCGATGTCACGGATCAGGATTTCGCCCTGGTCTGCAACAACTGCGCCAGGCAACCGGGCTTCACATTCAGTCTGAATCCGACGTCGCGAAGCGTCTGCACGGCGACGACGAGCACGGTGAATTTCAGCCTCGGCACGCAGTCGATCCTCGGCTTCAGCTCGCCTGTTGCGCTGTCGATCACAGGCAATCCAGCGGGCTCGACAGCGACGTTCTCGGCCAACCCGATGGCTGTTCCAGGCGGCGCCACGCTGAGCATCGGCAACCTTGCCGCTGGCGGGGTCGGAAAAACGGTTCTCGCGATCTCTGCGCAAGCGGCCGGTGTCACTCGCACTCGTTATGCACAGTTGCAATTGGCGGCGTTGCCACCCACGGCGCCGTTGCCCAGTCTGCCGACGGACAATGCAGCCAATGTCGCCCGCCATCCGTTGTTGAACTGGACAGCGATCACCGGCGCCGGCGAATACCGTATCGAAATCGCGCGCGATTTGGCGTTCAGCGACATCATCTACACGACGACAACCCAGGCGACCACGCATACCGTTGCCAGCGAACTTGATTACGCGACGCACTACTACTGGAGGATCACGGCAATCAATTCGTGTGGTGAAAGCCCGCCGATGCCGATCTTCTCGTTCACGACCACGCCGCTGCCCGGCGAATGTGCGCCAGGCAGCCTGCCTACCGTCATCGAGCACAGTGATTTCGAGAGCGGCCCCGGTGCCTGGACGCATTCCGGTGACCACGATACGTGGGCCCTGTCGAGCGCACGCTCGCACGGCCCGGGCCACTCGATGCTCGCCGTCGATGTTGCCTACGACTCCGATCAGCTTCTCGTTTCGCCAGCCGTTGCGCTACCTGCGGACGCAGCGCCGCTGAGCCTGAAGTTCTGGAGTCATCAGACCATCGAGGATCGCCTCGGTGGTTGTTATGACGGCGCATTTCTGGAAATTTCCAGCGATGCCGGCGCCAACTGGAATCAGCTGCCGCCATCGAAACTGCTGGTTGGTCCCTATCAAGGGCCGATCAGCAGTTCGTTCGGCAGCCCCGCACGCGGCAGGCAGGCCTGGTGCGGCGACCCTCGGGATTGGTCACCCTTCATCGTTGACCTCGATGCATACGCCGGCGAAACCGTGCAGTTCCGCTTTCGCATGGCCACCGATGCCTCGACCGGCCGAGTTCCGGATGGTTTCTATCTTGATGACGTGAGCGTGCAGGCCTGCATGGCCCCGAGCGATTCGATCTTTGCCGACGGTTTCGATGCCTTGTCGCTGCTCAATCATCGCTAGGGCGCCGACGCATCTGCCGATCTGCGGGTTGAGGCCGACGCCAGGCAAATACGCGCCCCGTTCACTTAATGGCTTGATATACTCTTTGAAGTAAGGCGATTGGACGCGCCAGGTCAAACCAGGAAGTAAATCATGCATCAATTGGATTTCGTGAATCGGGTCAGGGCAATCGTGCTTGTTGTCCTGTTCGGCCTTGTCTCATCCATTGCGCTTGCGCAAGCGCCTGACAGTCGATTGCTCGATGCGCCCGGACCCAGGCTGTTTTACGATGGCGCAGTCTATGCCGTTGCTTACCTTTCTGATGGTTCATTGATCGTCGGTGGATACTTCTCGCTCATCAACGGGCAGCGTCGCAGGAATCTCGCTCGGGTATTCGCCAACGGTGAGGTGGATCCAAATTGGAAGCCAGAACCTGATCGCTCGGTGACAGCACTCGGCGTCGATGCAGCCGGCAATGTTTATGTCGGAGGCCGCTTCTTCATGATCGGTGGTCAGGCGCACAGCTTCATCGCAAAGATCCCCGCAGGCTCTGCGGGACAGGTCGATCCGCAATGGCCTGTCACCCAGGGAATCGAACCTAATTCCATGAGGATTCTGGTCAGCGCGGACGGCAGGACGATTTTCGTGGCTACGCCCCGGAAGGTACAAAAGATTTCATCAGACGGGGTGCTCGCGTCGGAGTGGGGACAGCAGCTTCGCGGTGACGTTTATGACATCGCTCTGGGTGGCGATGGCCATCTGTACGTGGCGGGTTACGGTATCTTTCCCGCCATCGAGCCGTCGCGGCTGTTGAGGATGTCGGTTGATGGCATCGGCGCAGTTGATACCAGTTGGGATCCGCAACCTTCAGACCGGGTCTCCGCCTTGGCGGTCGACAGTGATGCCCACGCGCTGATCGTTGGCGGTGCATTCACGGAAATCGGAGGTCAGCCACGTGCCAATCTGGCACGCATTCCGTTTTCTTCGAATGGTGCGATTGATCCGACTTGGATGCCGGAAGTGGAAGGCCACGTCTCTCTTATCTCGAGCGTCTCAGACGGAGAGTTGTTTGCCCTCGTCTACGACAGGTCGATACCCGCACGGCCACTCGCCAAACTGCACAAATATGATGTTGCATCGGGAACCACAGATCCGGATTGGCAATATGACGTGAATGGCATTGTCTTCGCGATGACAATCGTACCCGGGAGCCCGCTGGCTGTGGGCGGCGGCTTACCGCATATGTCCGTCGCGGGCATCGCGTCGTTCAACCTGGCGCTGCTTCCGCCAACCGGCAACAACGCCCAGCCGACCATGGAGGTGGGGCATCCCGGGAGCGTCTTTGCGATGGCCCGACAACCCGATGGTGGCACGATCATCGGCGGGGAGTTCGAATGGGCCGGCGGCATGCCGCGCTCCAATCTGTTGCGCTTGAAGCCCGATGGAACGGTTGATCCCCTCTGGAACCCGGGCCCTGACATTGGTGTCAATGCGCTTCAAATCGATGCAGAAGGCGATGTTTTCGTGGGCGGCGTCTTTCGCTCGATTGGCGGACAGACGCTGAGGGGTTTGGCGAAAGTCTCGGGTTCGGGAACCGGCATCGTTCAGCCGCTGCCATCGGTCGGCAGTGTTTATACCCTTTGCTATGACGGGCTAGGCAACCTTTTCGTTGGCGGTTATTTGGACGCTGTCGAAGGCCAGACTCATCGCGGGATGGTCAAGGTCGTCCGGTCCATCACGGGAGACTGGAATATTGATAGTTTGTGGGCACCTCAGACGTCCTCCGTCTCCGATTTGATCCTTGATGAGTCGCGAAATCTGTACGCAGCATTTAGCGATCGGGTGCAGCGCTTTTCTGCTGATGGTATCGGTCAAGCTGATCCCGGCTGGATTTTTCAGGTTGGAGGGTTCGCGTGGACGCTTGCACTGGATAGCTCTCAGCGCCTTTATGTCGGTGGGGATTTTGTTCTCGGTGACGGATTTGCACAGGCCAATCTTGTCCGTGTCGGAACCGGCCCCAGCGCCGTTTTAGACACGGCATGGAGTCCACTGGTTACCACCGGGGTTTGGGCTATTGCAATCGGCGCCGGCGGGAGCGTTTATGCGGGGCGGAGTAACTACCTCGGCTCAGAGCCCGCACAGACTTTGATATCGCGTTTTGCCGGCACAGGTGCGGGCATGGTCGACGCAAACTGGGACGCGGGCCTCGTCAGCGAGGAGGTGACCTACGTTGCGAGCATTCTGGTCGAGCCGGACAATCGGGTTCTTATCGGAGGAAGGTTCACGATCGGAAACCCGGCAAGCCGGATGAGTTTCGCCGCCTACGGCGATTCGATTTTCACCGGCGAATTCGAGCGGCTGTGAGCCGACTGATCCCGGATCTGGCGCCCGCTTACCGCTGCACGTAGGGATCGGCGATTCCGAGAGCGGCGAGGATTTTGCGCTCAAGCGATTCCATGCGCGTGGCATCGTCATCGTTCTCGTGATCGTAGCCGAGCAAGTGCAGCGTTCCGTGCACGGTCATGTGGGCATGATGATCGCGCAGTGATTTTCCTTGCTCATGCGCCTCGCGGGCAACCACCGGCGCGCAGATGACGAGGTCGCCGAGTAGGGGCAGCTTGACGCCCGCCGGCAGCTCGACAGGGAACGAAAGTACATTCGTCGGGTAGTCGCGCTGGCGATATTGGCGATTGAGCGAGTGCCCCTCGTCGGCGTCGGCCAGGCGGATCGAGAGCTCGCTGTTTCCGCGCCGCTTGGCCATGTGCAGCGTGGCTTCGACCCATTGCAGGAAACTGGCTCGTTGCGGCAGACCGCGTTGAGACATTCCCGGCGTTCGGGAAAGGTGCAGCTCAAGTGACATCGCGGCGGATCCGGTTATAGATCGGAACAACGTTCGCGATCATTGCGCGGAGCCGCGGGTGTCGCTCACGCGTCTTCATTTCGCCGCGACGTCTTTGGCGGCCGCCAGTTCGTCCTCGCGCGCCTCGTACGCACGCACGATGCGTTGCACGAGCGGATGACGCACGACATCCTTGGAATTGAAGAAGGTGAAGCTGATGCCGTCGACATCGCGCAGCACGTCGGTGGCATCGCGCAGGCCGGATTTGATGTGGCGCGGCAGGTCGGTCTGGGTGACATCGCCGGTGACCACGGCAATCGAGCCGAAGCCGATCCGGGTCAGGAACATCTTCATCTGCTCGACCGTCGTGTTCTGCGCTTCATCGAGGATGACGAATGAATCGTTCAGCGTGCGTCCGCGCATGTAGGCGAGCGGGGCGATCTCGATCACATTGCGCTCGATCAGCTTGCTGACACGTTCGATGCCGAGCATTTCATAGAGTGCGTCATACAGCGGCCGCAGGTACGGATCGACTTTCTGGGTGAGATCGCCTGGAAGAAAGCCCAGTTTCTCACCGGCCTCGACGGCCGGACGCACCAGAATCAGGCGTTGTGCACGGTTGTCGTTGAGCGCGTCGACGGCCATGGCCACGGCCAGATAGGTCTTGCCGGTGCCGGCCGGACCGATGCCGAAATTGATGTCGTGGGTGGCGATCGCGTGCAGGTAGCGCGCCTGGTTCGGACCGCGGCCCTTGACCATGCCGCGCTTGACCTTGACCGCCACCTCCTGGACGCCCTCGGCCGCCTCGGCGGCGATCGCCTCCACGCCGGATTCCTGCAGGTGCAGGTTGATCAGTGGCGCAGTCAGGATTTCGGTTTCGGTCAATGCGTAGAGATCACGCAGCACGCGGCTCGCCAGTTGCACCGGGCGCTCGTCGCCGAGGACGCGGAACACGCTGCCACGATTGGCGATCTCGACGCCGAGGCGAAGTTCGATCTGGCGCAGATGTTCGTCAAGTGGCCCGACCAGGTTGGACAGGCGTTCGCCGTCTTCGGGTTCGAGGGTGAAGTCGTTGCGGATGGAGTCAGTCATAGCGAGCGAGGGTAGCGCGACGCCTCTTTTCCCGCCACCTCCGCTGCCCCTTGTCGGGTCGGATCGGACTGGACCCATCGGCCGAATTGGCGCAAACGATTTCAGGCGCGACCAGTCGCCGGGTTCATTGCCGACTCTGCGGATAAGTCGTCTTCATCTTTGTACGTGCAGAATCAGTGCTTCGAAAAGAACGGAGTAACGGCATGCGCATTTGGATGATGGCCTCAAGCGCCATGCTCAGTTTGCTGGCCGCTTGCGCACCCACCGCAACGCGCCCGCCATTGACATCGTCGGCACACATCGATTTGCCACGCTTCATGGGTGAGTGGCATGTGATTGGCCGGATCGACTACCTCGGCGAGCGCGGTGACGTGGCCAGTGAGGACGTCTACAGGCTGAACAAGAATGGCGATGTCGCCACGGTCTATCGCTATCGGAAGTCGTTCGATGCGAGTGACAAGGTGAAAACTCTGAGCTCCACCGGGCTGGTCCAAGCGGATCCTTCCAATGCCGTCTGGCGCATCCGCTTCTTTGGAATCTTCAAGGCCGACTATCTGGTCCTGGAGGTGGCGGACGACTATTCCTGGGCCTTGATCGGGCAGCCGAGCCGCAAACTGGCGTGGATTTTCGGCCGCGAAGCGGTCATGCCGGATGCGCTCTATTCAAACCTGATCGAGAAGATGCGCGGCTATGGCTACGACACCTCGAAGATCCTCCGCGTCGCCCAGATTGCGCAACAAGTGGGCCAGCCCGGGTTTCATGAATAGCCCGGGTTGGCACGAACGGAAAATTCGCTGATCCAGTTCGGCGCGAGAAAATCGCCGGTCCCGTGTTGAGTACCGGGGACTACTTCAAGGGACTTGCGGTTCGATCAAAGCGTGGATGCCAGTTGTCCTTGATGTCGGCGGAAACCAGGATGTGTCCGGCGCGGCCAATCAGCAGTTTGCGCGGGACAAAACCGATATAGCGGGAATCCTCGCTGTTGTCGCGGTTGTCGCCCATCATGAAGAATTGATCCGCTGGAACAACCACCGGGCCGAAATTGCTGCGCGAATCGATCATCGGCAGGAATTGCACGGAACGGCTGCGGCCAGCGAAATCCTCGGTGACTCGGATGGCGTCGACGGAGCGGCCGAATCCGACCGGCTCGCGGACATCGGTCATGTCGCTATAGAGGGCCGGTTCGGCGTTGATGAAGAGTTTGTTGTTGCGCAGTTCGACGGTGTCACCGGGCAGGGCGACCAGGCGCTTGATCAGGCGCGTCCCGTCCTTCGGCGAACTGAAGGTGACAATGTCGCCGCGTTGTGGATCGCCGAGTCGGGCCAGTGAGATGTCGGTGAACGGAACCTTGAGATCGTAGGCGAGGCGATTGACGAGGACCACGTCGCCTTCGAGGATTGTTGGGCGCATCGAGCCGGTCGGAACCGGGTTCCAGTCGGCGATCGCCGTGCGGAACAGGCCGAGGCAGAGGATGAAAACGAGTACGCCCCGATTGTCCTTGAGCCACTTCTTCATGGTTTGCCTGCCGCGGAAAGATGATCAAGCCAGAGACTGTGCCCGGTGAGGAAAGTTTCCAGCGCAGGGGCGAGTATCGGAACGGTGTTCGACCGCCACCCTGGCAACTACTCGATGCCGAGTTTTTCCAGTCGATAGCGCAACTGGCGCAACGTCAGGCCGAGCTGCTTGGCCGCTGCGGTGCGATTCCAGCGCGTTGCCTCAAGAACCTTGGTGATCACGGCGCGCTCGGTCTCTGCGACGGTGGCGGCGAGATCACCGCTGTAGGCGGAATCCGGCAGGACGATGCCGGCATGGAATTCGGTATCGCTCGGCCGCACTGGCGCATGATGGTGTGAGGCGAGCGGACGTGTCGGCATGTCGTTCTCGGCCGACAAGGGCATCTGTGATGCCGGAGCGCGGGCGACCAGACGCATGTCGTCGGCACTGATCGAACCGTCCTCGCACAATGCGACGGCACGTTCGAGAATGTTTTCGAGCTCACGCACATTGCCCGGGAAGTCATAGGCATTCAGCGCGCGCACCGCATCCGCGGTCAGTCGCGCCGGCGCCCGATCGGCCTCGCGGCCAAGCCGTTCGAGGATGCGTGTCGCGAGCAGCGGGATATCATCACGGCGTTCGCGCAAGGGTGGCACGCGCAGCTCGATCACATTGATGCGATAGAAAAGATCCTGGCGAAACGAGCCGAGATCGACAAGGCGGGCGAGGTTCTTGTGCGTCGCCGAAAGAATGCGCACATCGACAGCAACTTCGGCCCGCGCACCGATCGGTCGCACCGCCTTCTCCTGGATCACGCGCAAAAGCTTGACCTGCATGTGCAGCGGCAATTCGGCGACTTCGTCTAGGAACAGCGTGCCGCCATCGGCGGCCTGGAACAACCCTTCCTTGTCGGCGTGGGCACCCGTGAAACTGCCCTTGCGATGGCCGAAGAACTCGCTTTCCATGAGTTCCGATGGAATCGCACCGCAGTTGACCGGCACGAAAGGCGCCGAAGCACGCGGTCCCATGTCGTGAATCAGGCGCGAAACCAGCTCCTTGCCGACGCCGGATTCACCGGCCACATAGACGGGCGCCTGGCTGCGCGCGACCTTGGCGATCGTCGCGCGCAACTCCTTCATCGGTTCTGATTCGCCAATCAGCTTGGTGCTGCTTGCGTCGACACCGACTTTCTTTTCTTCGGACAGGCGCAGCGCGGTCTGCACCAGACGGCGCAAGACGTTGATGTCGACCGGTTTGGAGACGAAATCGAAAGCACCGGCCTTGAGCGCGACCACGGCCGCATCGACATTGCCGTAGGCCGTGATCATGGCCACCGGCGTTTCCGGGTATTGCGCGGCGATCAGCTCGATCACTTCGTGTCCGGTGCCGTCAGGCAGGCGCATGTCGGTAAAGCACAGCGCATAGCGCGTTTCAGCGAGGCGTTGCTTGGCCTCGCTCACGGTGGCAGCGGACTCGACGATCAGACCCATGCGACCCAAGGTCAGGGTCAGCAATTCGCGGATGTCACGCTCGTCGTCAATTACCAGGGCGTATTGTTTGCTCATGCCTTCATTCGATGCGAGTCGGCCGCGACGTTCAAGGTTAATCTGCGCCGCATGGGAAGGCAAAGAATAACGGCGACATGCTTACATGCGTCTGGCCTTCGAACAATCAAGGCCGCCCGGCTGAACTCAGGTATCAAAGCCGCTGGCGAAGATCCGATCCGATGCCGGGGGGGTATTGGCGACGTCCGTGTTGTTTTCGGTATCCGGGTCGCTGGCAGGCGCATTGACGATGGCAGTCACCGAGTTCGAGAGGATGCCCGTGGTGCCGGCATTGACGGTGGCATTGACCGTGTAAGTCACGTGGCTGCCGGTGGGCAGGTTGATCGCCTGGGAGATGTTGCCGGCGCCGCCGGATGTACAGGTCGCGCCGGCGCTCGCGGCACACAACCAGGTGGTGCCGAGGTAGGCAGAGGGGAACAAATCGACGACAGTCACGCTGGACGCATTGGCCGGCCCCGCATTGCTGATCGTGATCGTGTGGCTGATCGCATCGCCCGGCGTGTACAGGGCCGGCGAGGTGCTGATCAACGTTGAGACATTGGCATTGCTGCCTGCGGACTGGCAGTTGACGACAGCGCGGATCACCCAATCGCCGGGCACGCTGAAGGATTCCGACGACAACCAGGCGTAAGTGCTGCCGAACAGATGGGCGTAGATCGCATTGCGACCGGTATGGATGCCATCGGCATCAACGGCGAGACTGGGGCCGCTCGCAAGCGGATCTTCGGAAAACGTGTAGGCGACGACGAAGGTTTCATTGTTCGTCACCGGCACGATCAGCGGTACGGTGTTGTTGTCGTCAAGGAAGCGGTATTCGTTGATGACGCCATCGCTCAGCAACGGACCGTTGATTTGCTGGGCCAGCGCGCCTGGTTCCGGAAACGTCCCGGAACGGTAGATTTCGATCGATTGGCCCAGCAGCTGCCCCGTTCCGCCGGTTGCAGACAGCCAGAAGATCTGTACGGCAACGATGTTTCCGTCGCAGGGCGAGGTCAGCCAACTTGCCCCCTTCTCACCGGTGACGAAGCCTGCCTCGATGATCGCCGTGCTGAAATTGGACAGCGAGTCGTTCTGCACGGTCATTTCCGCAGCCGACGCGCTGCCCGCGATCAGGCTGGCCAGTGTCGCGAAAAGGAAAGCCTTCATCACCGTATCCCCTGTTTCCAATCGGAAATCCCAGCCTACGCGCTCGATGCCAAGGCCAACCGGCACACCGTCACAATTGCGGGTCAACTGGCGCTGCACCAGAGCAGGCTGGCAAAGCGACCCGTTTGCGGGTCGTGTCGATACGAATAGAAGCGGGGGTCGCGCCGCGTGTCGAATCCGCCGCCACTGACCCGTCGCACACCGATCCTGGCCAGGCGTGCGCGGGCGAGAGCGCTGAGGTCGCAGTGCCAATGGTCAGGACGGGTCGGCATGAACGCGGCTGTCGAGTCCGCATCGCCATCGATGAAGGCCTGGCGCACTTCCTCGCCTACTTCGTAAGAGGCCGCACCGATTGCGGGACCGAGCCAGGCCATGATCCTCGTGGGATCGCAAGCGAGCCGTGCCACGGTCGCTTCAAGCACGCCGCGGGCCAAGCCGCGCCAGCCGGCATGGGCGACGGCGATCGCGCTGCCGTCGTCGGTACAGAACAGGACCGGCAGGCAGTCTGCCGTGAGCACGGCGAGGACGACACCGCAACCGCGGGCATACGCCGCATCGGCCTCCGGTTCGCCAGTCGTCCTGCACGCGTCGACAACCGTTGTTCCGTGGACCTGACGCAGCCAGAGCGGAGTGGCGGGGAGCTCCAGCAGCTCCGCCAGGGACGCACGATTTCTGGCCACGGCCATGGCATCGTCGCCGCAACGATCGCCGAGATTGCAGCGATCCCTGGGCGGCAGCGAGACGCCGGGTGTCTGCCGGGTCGTGATCCGGGCGTGGATGTGACGAGGTGCGGGCCAGTCCGGTACCAGCCAGGACGCGCTGGTCATCCGCTTCGCGAATCCTCGCGCACGGTCGTGATCAGTGCCTCCATGTCGGCCGGACGCTCGGCCGTGATGGCGATGGTTTCACCGCTGGCCGGATGCGTGAACTCGAGCTTTTCGGCATGCAGTGCCTGGCGGCGAAAGCTGCGCAGAGCCTCGATCAGTTCCGGGCTCGCGCCCTTGGGCAGGCGCAGGTTGCCATAGCTCAGATCACCGACGATCGGGTGTCGCACATGCGCCAAATGCACGCGGATCTGATGCGTGCGGCCGGTTTCCAGCCGGCATTCGACCAGGGTCATGGCGCGGAATTTCTCGCGCAAACGGTAATGGGTAACGGCTTCGCGGCCATCCTCGCGCACGGCCTGGCGTAGACGATCGACCGGATGCCGCCCAATCGGCTGGTCGACCTTGCCGCCGGCAACCATGGTTCCGTAAACCAGCGCCTCATACTGGCGATGCACGGTACGCGCCGACAGTTGTTCGACCAGGCTGGTGTGCGCACGCAGTGTGCGTGCAACGACCATCAGGCCCGAGGTGCCCTTGTCCAGGCGGTGCACGAGTCCGGCGCGCGGGATGCCGGCCAGATCGGCATCGTGATGGAGCAGGGCGTTCTGCAGGGTGCCGTCGGGGTTGCCGGCCCCCGGATGCACGATCAGGCCAGGCGGTTTGTTGACGACGATGATGTCGGCATCCTGATAGCGGATGTCGAGCTGGATCTGCTCCGGGCTCGCGCTGACTTCGCGCTGCATGCGCACGGTCAGCTCGACACTTTCGCCGCCATGGACGATGTGCCGCGGAATGACCTTTTCCCCATTCAGCAGCACGTTTCCGGCCTTGATCCAGCTGCTCAGTCGCGAACGCGAATAGTCCGGAAAGAGATCCGCCAGCGCGGCGTCGAAGCGTCGCCCGGCGGATTCGAGCGGGATATTCGAGTTCAGGATGGGTTCGGCTGCGTTCATCGGGGTCAATCTGGAAAATGGGGAGGAAAACCCCGGAATTCGGGGCCTGCGACTGAAACGAGGCGAGTCTCGGGAGCCTGATGCGAAGCGCGTTTCGACAACGATTCGATAACGGGGATTTGATCAGCGCGTCGCGGGTTCGGGTTATGATCGCGGACTTCCATCATCGCAGAGCCCCTCCTCGCATGCGAGTTTCCCGTCAAATCCGGGTCGTTTCCCGACTTGTCCTGATCCTCATCGCCGTTTCCCTGATCGGCGGTTGTTCCCTGTTCGGCAAGAAGAAAGCCGACCCACTCGAAGTTGGCACGGTCGAGCAGCTCTATGAGCGCGGCAAGGCGGCCAACGAAAAGGGCGACTACGATGTCGCCGTTAAAACCTTCACGCGCCTGGTTGCGCGCTTCCCGTTCGGGCCCTACACCGAACAGGCGCAGCTCGATCAGGCCTATGCGCAGTACAAGATGAACAAGCCCGACGATGCCTATTCGACGGTCAACCGGTTCATCAAGACCTATCCGGCGCACAAGCACATCGATTACGCCTATTACCTGCGCGGACTGATCAATTTCGATCGCGAGGAAGGCCTGCTCGAACGCTACGCCGGACTCGACATGACCCAGCGCGACCAGAGCTTCCTGCGCCAGTCCTTCGAAGATTTCTCGGCCCTGATCAAGCGCCATCCGGACAGCCGTTACGCCGATGATGCCAAGCAGCGCATGATCTATCTGCGCGACGGCATGGCCCAGGCCGAGCTCAACGTCGCCTTGTTCTACCTGCGCCAGGGTGCCTATGTCGCCGCCGCCAACCGGGCCAAGGCCATCCTCGAAACCTACGACCAGTCGCGCCAGGTTGGTGACGCGCTGGCGATCATGGTCAAGAGCTATCACGAGCTGGGTCAGGACAAGCTGTCGGCGGATTCGGAGCGCGTACTCAAGCTCAACTATCCGGATCACCCGTCGCTGTCGCGGGAATGGCCGGTCTGGCGATCAAGCCTGTGGAAGCTGTTGCCGCTGTCCAATCGCGGCGCCAAGCCGATGACCAAGACGCACTGAGGAATTCATGTCGTCACTTCATTCCCAGCCTGAAGTGATCGGATAGCGCCGTTCGCGACCAAATGCGCGGCGCGACACCTTGGGTCCTGGTGCGGCCTGCTGACGTTTCCACTCGCTGATGCGCACCAGACGGATCACTCGATCGACCGTGCCCGCATCGAAACCCGCTGCCACGATGTCTTCGCGTGATTGCTCTTCGTCCACGTGGCGAAAGAGGATGGCATCAAGCACCTCGTAGGGTGGCAGTGAATCCTGGTCGGTCTGGTTTTCGCGCAGCTCGGCCGAAGGTGGTCGATCGATGACCGCCTGCGGGATCACCTGCGCGGCCGAATCCACGCCCGCGAAGCCCTGCGCATTACGCCAGCGTGCCAGCTCGAAAACTTCGGTCTTGTACAGATCCTTGATCGGCGCATAGCCGCCGCACATGTCTCCGTAGATCGTCGCGTAGCCGACCGCGTATTCGCTCTTGTTGCCGGTGGTCAGGACGAGGCCGCCAAACTTGTTCGACAAGGCCATCAGGATCACCCCTCGGCAACGCGACTGCAGATTTTCCTCGGTGGTATCGGTGTCGTGGCCGGCAAACAGCGGCTCGAGCGTGTCGAGAAAACCCTGGAAGGGTGAGGCAATTGGCACGGTCTGGATGCGCACGCCGAGCGCGTGGGCCTGCTCGTCGGCCAGGTCGTTGCTTTGTCCCGACGTGTAGCGTGAAGGCAGGCGCACCGCTGTGACATTGTCCGCGCCGAGGGCATCGACGGCGATGGCGAGGACGATCGATGAATCGATACCTCCGGAAAGGCCGATCCAGACCTTGCCGAAGCCGTTCTTGTGGCAATAATCGCGGGTGCCGCGGACGATCGCACGCCAGTTCAGACTCTCCTTGCTCTCGTCCGTTTCCGCAGGCCAGGCCTGCACGGCGAAACGACGCGTCGTCGCGTCGAAATCGGCGATCAGCAGGTGATCCTCGAAGGCGCGTGCGGCGGCATGGATCCTGCCATCGGCATCGGCGAGCACGGAGGCGCCGTCATAGACGACCGCGTCCTGTCCGCCGACGACATTGACATAGGCCAGGCCGACGCCGGTCTCGGCCACGCGCATCGCGAGCAGGGTATCGCGACGCGCAAGCTTGCCGTGATCGAACGGCGAGGCGTTCGCCACGACGACCAGTTCGGCGCCGTTGGCGACCGTGTCGGCCAGCGGTTCGGCGAACCACAGATCTTCGCAGATGAGGATGCCGACCTTGATGCCGTTGACGTCGATGACACATGAGCCGCCATCCGCGTCGATTTCGAAATAGCGCCTTTCGTCGAACACCGCGTAGTTGGGCAACTCGCGTTTGCGGTAGGTCGCCTCGATCACGCCATCGCGGAGCACGCTGACTGCGTTGTAGGTGATCGAGCCGGCCGATTGGGGCCAGCCAACCAGGGCCACGATGCCTTGCACGGACGCCGCCAGGCGCAGCATCGCCGTTTCGCAAGCAAGGAGAAATCCCGGGCGCAGCAACAAATCCTCCGGCGGATAGCCGCTGAGGGCGAGTTCCGGAAAGACGATCAGATCGGCGTGGTGCCGGTCACGCGCCTCGCTGATCAGCGTGCTGATGTGGTCGGCGTTGCGGGAAATCGCGCCGACCGGGAAATCATGCTGGGCAAGGGCGATGCGAAGTTGAGGCATGTCGATGGGTCACATGGACAGAGGGAAATTGCCGCTCAGTCGGACCAAGCCGGGCGTTCGGCGCGGGTGATTATGCCACCCGTGACCATGGCGTCCTGTCGTTGTCCCGGGTCAAAGCTCGCGAATCAGGCGCAAGCCAACATCGTCGTAGCCCCGATCGGCCGGGAGCGCGCGCTGCTGGCGCTCATCAGCCTCAGGATCATCCCGCCAGGACAGCCCGAATGCCATTCGACGGGTGCAGGGATCCGCTGCAATTTTACCTGAGCCCCCGCGCACGATCGGGCCACACGCGGACGTCCATTCGGCGACATTGCCGCGCAGGTCATGCAGTCCGAGATCCGATGCCTGAAAGCGATCGCTGGCCGAGGTCTGCGCGCTGCCATCATTGCAAGAGGCGCGCGAGCCGAGTCCCGTGGCGCTGCTGTCGCGGATATTGCCGAGTCGACACGCTGAGCCACCGCGCGGAATCGAGCGGGCCGCGTGCAGCCATTCGACCTTGCTTGGCAAGCGATACGTGTGACCACTGCGCTGGCCAAGCCAACTGGCATAGGCCGTTGCATCGTCGAAACCGATGCATACGACCGGTTCATTGCCGGCTTGCTTGAAACCGGGATCCTGCCAGTCGCGTCGGTCAAATATGCGCAATGGCGAGAGACGATCCCTGCAACGGCTCGCAGGACGATTTGTGGCGCGTGCAAACTGTGCGTAGTCGGCCCTGCTGACTTCGCTGCGCATCATCAGAAACGCGTGCCCGAGGGTGGAACCGCCATGGCGTTCGGGAACAAGCAGCAGCTCTGGGCCGTCACCATCGCGAACGACGATGCCGATGGCTGGGCGCCCTTGCAGGCCCGCCTCGACTGCCTGAAAGCGGGCATCGTCAAAACCCAGCTCGTGCGCCAGTTGGGCAATGCCCGCGGCTTCTTCACGCTTGCCTGCCTGGGCGCCCGACTGCGCCCGCACGAGCAGCGCATCGCCCAATTTTTCACGCAATGCCGAAAATGATTTCTGCTCGCGCAGCTTGGCCATGTCACTGACCATTTCAATCTTCAGGTAAATCTTGCGGATGGCTTCCGGATCTTCGCTTTTTGCCGCTGCCAGCAAGCTGGGCGTGGATTCTGCGATGACGTCTTCAATTCCCGCCAGGGCGATTGCATTGGATGGTTCACGAGCGAGGACGAGCAGCCAGGTTTCCGCCGCATTGGCGCCGGTGGGGCTGAGCCAATGGCCAATCGACACTTGTTCGCTGGCCAGCTTCTGGAGTTCATCAATGGACTTCACCACCGCGTCGCTTGCGGTGGACGTCTCGACCGTTTGCGTGACATTCGGAGTTGTTGGTGCCTTCGGCCGGCCAAGAAATGGCAGGGACAGCGAAATCAGCGATACGGCCAGCAGCAACCCTGTCGCGATGAGCAGGAAGGGACTGTGGCCCATGACGCGTCGCAGGCGGCCGATGGGCGCCGCTGCCTTGCGCACGTGGCGACGGATTGGATCGAGCGCCTTCTGCATGGCCTGCGCATTGCGAAACCGTTGCGCTGGACGTTTCGCCATCGCGCGATCCACGAAGTCTTGCCAGTGCGCCTTGTCGGCCGGCAGCTGCGGAACCGGGTCTTGCGCATGCATCAGGGCGAGCGAGAGCGGGTCAGTCGAATGAAAGGGCAGTTCACCGGTGAGCAACTCGAAGGTCAGCACGCCGAGGCTGTAAAGGTCGGAGCGCCCGTCCACGACGTCGGCACGCGCCTGTTCGGGACTCATCTGGGCGCTGGTGCCAATGACCAGGCCGGCGCCGGTGATGCGTGAATTGACCTCACGCTGGGCCAGGGCAATCCCGAAGTCGGCGAGCTGGGGTCGATCGGCGTTGTCAAACAACACGTTTTCCGGCTTCACATCCCGATGCACGATGCCGCGCGCGTGGGCGTACCCAAGGGCATCCAGCAAGGACCACAGCAGGGCAATCAGACCCAGTTCGTCGTCCCGATAATCACGGCTGCCGAGGTCGCCCTTGGCCAGGTAGGGCATCACGTAGAAAAGGTCGCCCTGTGCGGTGCGGCCGACCTCGTGGATGACCATGATTCCCGGATGTTCGAGGCGGGCGATGATACGTGCCTCATGTTCGAAACGGATCGATTGTTCTTCGTCCAGCTGGCGCGTGGGACGCATGACCTTGATCGCCACTTCGCGGTCGAGCGATTCCTGCACGGCAAGATAGACCGTCGCCATGCCGCCCAGCCCCAGTTTTCGCACGATGCGATAGCCGGGAATGACGGGCGCCGTCGATGGTGTCTCGACAGCTTCGAGGGTTGCAACGGTTTCGCTCACGCAGGCACCTTGATCGGGTTCCGGTCAGGATGAACGGCGCATGGAATGGCGTCCCCGATCCCGCCACTTCGCAGAGACTAGCCTAGTCGGACGACCCTGAGCTGAACGCGATACCGGGGAGGAAAACGGGCTTTCAGAAAGCACAAAGCCGCCGGACACTGCCGGCGGCCTTGTTGCAGGTGTGGCGCCGATTACTGCTTCTTCATCAGTTTGGCGAGCGTGGTGCCGAGGTCGGCTGGCGACTTGACCGTGGTCACGCCAGCCTTGTCCAGCGCCGCGAACTTGGCTGCGGCCGTGCCCTTGCCGCCTGAAATGATCGCGCCGGCATGGCCCATGCGCTTGCCCGCCGGGGCTGAGGCACCGGCAATGAAAGCAACCACGGGCTTGGTCACGAATTCCTGGATGAACTCGGCCGCTTCTTCTTCGGCACTGCCGCCGATCTCGCCGACCATGATGATGCCTTCGGTCTGCGGGTCTTCCTGGAACAGCTTGAGGCAGTCGATGAAGCTCAAGCCGTTGA
Organism: Lysobacterales bacterium; assembly: GCA_016721015.1. GTDB lineage: Bacteria > Pseudomonadota > Gammaproteobacteria > Xanthomonadales > Rhodanobacteraceae > Dokdonella. The sequence goes on along the minus strand of JADKJL010000009.1, from coordinate 513,154 downwards.
TCGGGTCGCCGCCGATGCCGATGCAGGTCGACTGGCCGAGGCCGACATTGGTGGTCTGGAAGACCGCTTCATAGGTCAGGGTGCCCGAACGCGAGACGATGCCGACCTTGCCCGGCCTGTGGATGTGGCCCGGCATGATGCCGATCTTGCATTCGCCCGGGGTGATGATGCCGGGACAGTTCGGCCCGATCAGAACGGTGTCCGGATATTGCCTGAGCACGTTCTTGACACGCAGCATGTCGAGCACCGGAATGCCTTCGGTGATCGTGACGATGATCCGGATGCCGGCATCCGCCGCTTCCAGGATGGCATCGGCCGCAAACGGCGGCGGCACGAAGATCATCGATGCATCGGCACCGGTTTCCTGCACGGCATCGTGCACGGTGTTGAAGACCGGCAAGCCGATGTGCTGGCTGCCGCCCTTGCCCGGGGTCACGCCGCCGACCAGTTTGGTGCCGTATTCGACTGCCTGTTCGGAATGGAATGTACCCTGCTGGCCGGTGAAGCCCTGGGTAATCACCTTGGTGTTCTTGTTGACCAAAACGCTCATGGATCAATCCTCGAAATTTTGCATGCTTCTGTAGGAGCCCGTTTACGGGCGAGGCTGTGTCATGTGCCCTTGAAGATCAGGAGCAGAAGCATCGCGGCTGAAGCCGCTTCCTACGGTGATTTCTTGTTCAGGCGGCCTTGACCGATGCCACGGCTTTCTGTGCCGCGTCGTTGAGATCGTCGGCCGGGGTGATCGCCAAGCCGGAACTGGCCAGCAGCTCGCGACCCTTTTCGACGTTGGTGCCTTGCAGACGCACGATCACTGGAATCTTCAGGCCGACTTCCTTGACCGCAGCGATGATGCCTTCGGCAATGAGATCGCAGCGCACGATGCCGCCGAAAATGTTGACCAGGATCGCCTGCACCTTGTCCGAGCGCAGGATCAGCTTGAACGCTTCGGTTACGCGCTCCTTGGTTGCGCCACCGCCGACATCGAGGAAGTTGGCCGGTTCGCCACCGGCCAGCTTGATCACATCCATCGTGGCCATGGCCAGACCGGCACCGTTGACCATGCAGCCGATATTGCCGTCCATGGTGACGTAGTTGAGATTGTGCTGAACGGCGGCGGCTTCAGCCGCGTCTTCCTGGCTCAGGTCGCGCATGGCGGCCAGCTTCGGATGACGGAACTCGGCGTTGTCGTCGGAATTGACCTTGCCGTCGAGGGCCATGAGCACGCCGGAATCGAGGATCGCCAGCGGATTGAGCTCGACCAGGGCCAGATCCTTCTCGTTGAACAGCTTGTACAGGCCGAGCATGATCTTGGTCAGCTGGCTGGCCTGCTTGCCGTCGAGGCCCATGTCGAAAGCAAGCTTGCGGCATTGGTAGGGCTGCAGGCCTTCGACGAAATTGACCTCGATCGTGTGGATGTCCTCGGGCGTCTCGCGGGCGACCTGCTCGATGTCGACACCGCCCTGGGCGGAGGCAATGAACGAAATCGCCTTGCTGTCGCGATCGACGAGGATCGAGAGATACAGCTCCTTGGCGATGTCGGCGGCATCGGTGACCAGAACCAGGTTGACCGGCAGCGCGCGGCCCCCGGACTGGTAGGTTTCCATGTCGCGCCCAAGCATGCCGGCGGCGGCCGCCTTGACCTCGTCGGTCGACTTGCAGAACTTGACGCCGCCGGCTTTGCCGCGGCCACCGGCATGGATCTGCGCCTTGACCATCCATTGCGAGCCGCCGAGTGCCTTGGCGGCATCAACGGCCTGCTCGGGGGACGCAGCAACTTTTCCGGGCGGCACCGGGATGCCGAACTCGGCGAACAGTTCCTTGGCTTGGTATTCGTGGAAATTCATGCGGGTACCTTCATGGGAGAGACGCGGATGACGGCCAGATACACCAGTCGCAGCCGCAAGCCTTCGAGCGGGGAAAAGAGAGCGTCGAGCCCGCAAACCGGGTCGACCACGCAGAGCGGGCGCGTATTTTGGGCAAAGCGTGCTGCGATTGCAAAAAGCCGACCCGGACAGGCAATCCGCGAACGGCTTGGATTCGTCGTCTTGCGCCCGCTTGGTCACGTCGCCATGCAGCATGGGATTGCTCGCGGCTGCCTAGCAATCATCCATCGCTTGCAACAATCGGAAACGAAGCCGCCTTGCCTGCGCCCTCTCGGGTAGCATTGCACCTGCAGGGTGGGTTGCGACGACGATTGAGCGGATCGGGAGGGATCACCCTGGCATGGCTTGGGCGGTCGACTCTGAAGTACAGTCAGGCGGGGACACCGCACTCGAACGGGATCACATGGTGGCGGGCGAATTGGAGAAGGGATCTTGATTGATCGACAAGGGCGCCGCGCAAGTGATTCCTCCGGTGACATCACCCGGCGCGAGCTGTATTTCTTCAATCTCTATCGTCTGCTTGAAGCGGTCGTCTACCTTGGCCTGATCCTGAGTCCAATGGCCGGCGACTGGCTCAATATCAGCCATTCCGGCCTTGGCCGGGTTGTGGCGTTCAGCTATTGCACGATCGCCGGCATCCTGGTCATTTCGACCGACCGCATGCGCCAGCACTTGAAGGCGAGCATCAGCATCGCGCTGGCCATTGACGCGGTGGCCGCATCGCTGGTCCTGTTCTCGATCCGTGGCGGGCACAGCTCGATTCCGATGATGCTGATGGTCAATGTCGGCGTCGCCGCATTGCTCCTGCCATTCCGTCAGTCGTTGGCGCTGGCGGCACTCGCTGCTGCCGGGGTGGTGGCGCCTCCGTTGCTCGCCTTCTTCAACAACATCCCAAGTGATCGCAGCATTGTCGAAGCCTGTCTGTTTGGACTTGCCTATGTTGCGGTCGCGGCGCTGTGTGCCTACCTGGGAAGGCAGATGCGCGAAACCGAGGCTCTGGCCGAACAGCGGGGGGTCGACCTGCTCAATCTCGAACAGGTCAACGACTTGATCATCCGGCGCATGAAGACCGGTGTGTTGCTGGTCGACGATGCCAATCACATCCTGCGCATCAATGAATCCGCCTGGCACCTGATTGGCAACCCGTCTCCCAACCAGCGTGATCTCGGCCAGGTCGCCGCCGAACTGTCGCGGCGGCTTTATCACTGGCGGCATTCCGGGCGCATCGACCAGAATCCGGTTGCGCTGGCGGCGGACGTGCCCGAAGTGATTCCGCGTTTTTCGCGCATGGCGCCGAATGACGACACGCATATCCTGATCTTCCTCGACGACACTTCGCTGCTGTCGCGGCGCGCAGAGGAGATGACTCTCGCTTCGCTGGGACGTCTGTCCGCCTCGATCGCGCACGAGATCCGCAATCCCCTCGCCGCGATTCGCTACTCGGCGCAGTTGCTGGCCGAATCGGAAAGCATGGAAGATGAAGATCGGCGACTGGTCGAGATCGTCAACAACCACTGCACCCGTGCCAACGAAGTCATCGAAAACATATTGCAACTGTCCCGTCGGGAGCGATCGCGCCCGGAAAGCATCGACTTGAATGCATGGGCGCTGGCTTTTGTCGAGGAATACAAGCAGAGCAACGACCTCGGTCAGGATCATTTGCGCGCGATTACCCAAAACCGCCAGATCGAGGCGATGGTCGATCCGCAGCATTTGCAGCAGGTGGTCTGGAATCTCGTCCAGAATGCGATTCGTTACGGCCGCGAACCGGGTGCGGTGGCCCGCGTCGTGGTGGTTGCGCGCATGGCCACCGACAAGGGGCCACCGGTGCTCGAGGTGGTCGATCGAGGGCCGGGCATTCCAGCCAAGGTCGCGGCACAGATCTTCGATCCGTTCTTCACAACCAGTGAATACGGCACCGGCCTCGGCCTCTACCTGGCCCGGCAGATGTGCGAGTCGAGTCAGGCCACCCTCGAGTATGTGCCGGTTGCCGGCGGTGGAGCCTGTTTCCGCATCACCTTGTCGGCGGCCGCAACACTGGTCGCGCGCCCCGCCGCGCCCGAGAAGGCTTGATCGCTTTCCCGACCGGCACACGACCCGGTCGGCAGCGGCCTGCCGCCTGGCCGGTTTGAGCGAGGCCGATTCGCGGTTTGATTGATCCCCGTCAAGTCGTGTCCGCTTGATTCCTCCAGCCAAAAGCACCACATCGGGCGCATCGGCGGCGCTGCCGCCCCTGTTGAAGGTGCCTATTCATGCGCATGGACAAACTGACCTCACGCTTCCAGCAAGCCCTGGCTGATGCCCAGAGTCTTGCCGTCGGTCGTGACCACAACATGCTGGAACCCGTGCATGTCCTGGTCGCCCTGCTCGATCAGCAAGGGGGGGCGACGCAACCGATGCTGGCCCAGGCCGGGGTCAATGTCGCGGCCTTGCGCACGCGGCTCGGGCAGTTGCTCGATCGGCTACCGAAAGTTGTCGGCCAGGAAGGCAATATCGGCGTTGGCAATGATCTCAATCGCCTGCTCAACCTGACCGACAAGCTTGCGCAGAAACGTGGCGACCAGTTCATCGCCAGCGAATTGTTTGTCCTCGCCGCGTTGGAAGACAAGGGCGAAGTCGGTTCGGCGCTGAAGGCAACCGGGGGCAATGCGGCCGCGCTTGAAACGGCGATCGAAGCCATGCGCGGCGGTGAGAAGGTCGTCGACGCCAACGCCGAGGAAAATCGTCAGGCGCTGGAGAAGTACTGCATCGACCTGACCGCACGCGCCGCTTCCGGCAAGCTCGATCCGGTCATTGGCCGTGACGAGGAAATCCGCCGCGTCATCCAGGTGTTGCAGCGGCGCACGAAGAACAATCCGGTGCTGATCGGCGAGCCCGGCGTCGGCAAGACCGCCATCGTCGAAGGCCTGGCCCAGCGCATCATCCACGACGAAGTACCCGAAGGCTTGCGCGGCAAGCGCGTGCTTTCGCTGGACATGGGAGCGCTGATCGCGGGGGCGAAATTCCGCGGCGAGTTCGAGGAGCGCCTCAAAGGTGTGCTCAACGATCTGGCCAAGCAGGAAGGGCAGGTGATCCTGTTCATCGATGAGTTGCACACCGTGGTCGGTGCCGGCAAGGGTGAAGGCTCGATGGACGCCGGCAACATGCTCAAGCCGGCGCTCGCACGCGGCGAGCTGCATTGCGTCGGCGCAACCACGCTGGATGAATACCGCAAGTACATCGAAAAGGATGCCGCGCTCGAACGGCGCTTTCAGAAGGTCTTTGTCGGCGAGCCAAGCGTCGAGGACACCATTGCTATCCTGCGTGGCTTGAAGGAGCGCTATGCCGTGCATCACGGCGTCGAGATCACCGATCCGGCGATCGTCGCCGCGGCCACACTTTCACATCGCTACATTGCCGATCGCCAGTTGCCGGACAAGGCCATCGACCTGATGGACGAGGCCGCTTCGCGCATCCGCATGGAAATTGACTCCAAGCCCGAGGAACTTGATCGCAAGGAGCGCCGCCTGATCCAGCTCAAGATCCAGCGCGAGGCATTGAAGAAGGAAAAGGACGCCGAATCGAAGCAGCGCCTGTCCGATCTGGAAGCCGAGATCGACGTGCTCGAGCGCGATTTTTCCGATCTGGAGGAAATCTGGAAAGCCGAGAAGGCAGCAGTTACCGGCACCACCAAGATCAAGGAATCGATCGAGCAGTCACGCCAGGAAATGGATGCGGCAATGCGCCAACAGGACTTTGCCAAGGTTTCCGAAATCCAGTATGGGCGCATTCCGCAACTCGAAAAACAGCTCGCGGCGGCGCAGGAAACCGAGCAACAGGGTTTCAAGTTGCTGCAGGACAAGGTCACCGCCGAGGAGATTGCCGAGGTCGTCGCGCGCTGGACCGGCATTCCGGTTTCCAAGATGCTCGAAGGTGAGCGCGACAAGCTGCTGCGCATGGAGGATTCCCTGCACGAGCGCGTGGTAGGCCAGGACGAAGCGGTCAAGGCGGTCGCCGACGCGATTCGCCGTTCACGCGCAGGCTTGTCCGATCCGAACCGGCCAAACGGCTCGTTCCTGTTCCTCGGCCCCACCGGCGTCGGCAAGACCGAACTGTGCAAGGCGCTGGCCGAATTCCTGTTCGACTCGACCGACGCGATGGTGCGCATCGACATGAGCGAGTTCATGGAGAAACATTCCGTGAGCCGACTGATCGGCGCCCCCCCGGGCTATGTCGGCTACGACGAAGGTGGTTACCTGACCGAAGCCGTACGCCGGCGTCCATACAGCGTGATTCTGCTCGACGAGGTCGAGAAAGCGCATTCGGACGTGTTCAACGTCCTGTTGCAAGTGCTCGATGACGGGCGGCTGACCGATGGTCAGGGTCGTACCGTGGATTTCCGCAATACCGTGATCGTGATGACCTCGAACCTCGGTTCGCACTTCATCCAGGAGATGAGCGGCGACGGCGAGGAGCAATACACGCAGATGAAGGCTTCGGTGATGGGCGTGGTGCAGGCTCATTTCAGACCGGAGTTCATCAACCGCCTCGACGAGATCGTCGTGTTCCGCTCACTCGACAAGACGCAGATCCGCAAGATCGCCCGCATCCAGCTCGAATATCTGGCCAAGCGTCTGGCCGAACGCCAGCTCAGGCTCGAAATTACCGACAAGGCGATCGACCTGCTCGGGAATGTCGGTTTCGATCCGGTTTACGGCGCGCGGCCGCTCAAGCGGGCGATCCAGCAGCAACTGGAGAATCCGCTCGCCCGGCTGATTCTGGAAGGGCGTTTCCAGCCAGGCGATACGATCCATGCGGATGTCCAGGGCGGGCAGCTGGTTTTCGCCTGAAGGGTTGGTTGATCTTTGCCGGCTCCTCCCCGCCATGGACTGGCTGCGTGACAAGTCCGGTTCACCGCTTGTCGCGCGGCTTTGCATTTTCGCGCATCGCTTTGGCCCGTAACCACGCGTTTGGATGTTCAGCGCTTCCAGATGGCGCGCGACACCCCGCCAAGTCCGATGCCGCGGCGAGGCGAGGTGGAACCACTCAGGATTCGGTCGGGTCGCAGCTCTTTTGCCGTTGGCCGGGAAAAGGCAGTTGGCATTGAATCGACTGGATGGGGCACCATGTCGCCGTCCAGCCGCCCTTGGTTCAACGGATCACGATATGCCGATCTACGAGTTTGACTGCCCGTCCTGCGCGCACCGTTTCGAGCGTCTGCAGAAAGTTGCCGATGCCGATCCGACCGACTGCCCGGAATGCGGAAAGCCCGGGGTGCGAAGGCGATTGACGGCGCCGGCGTTCCGACTTTCCGGTTCCGGGTGGTACGAGACCGATTTCAAGAAGGAAGGTGACGTGAAACGGAATCTGACCAGTGCCGAGTCGGCTTCCTCGGGTTCTGCGGAAAGTCCTGCCTCGTCCAAGGGGGAACCCTCCAAATCTGAATCCACCAAGTCTGAATCGCCGAAAGCTGAATCGAAGCCGAGCGCCTCGACCGATTCCTGATCCCGATGGTCACGGTTCAGCGTGAATCTGACTACACTCTGGGCGTCATTCAGAAAGGAGAAGACGTATGGTTAGCAAGTTGATCGCGGTAGGGGTAGCGGTATTCGGTGCGATGGTGACGATGTCGACCGCGCAGGCCGAACCGCAACGTGGGCAGGGCGGTCACAATGATCGCGTCGAATGCACAAGCAACAATTATCGCTTCACGCGCTGTGGCGCCGATTGGCGCAAGGCTGATCTGGTACGTCAGACCTCCGAAACCCGTTGCATCGAAGGACAGACCTGGGGTGTCGATCGCCGCGGTCTGTGGGTTGACCGCGGTTGTGGCGGCATCTTCGTCGAACGCGGTCGCGGTCGCGGTCGCGGTGACTATGCGGGTGGAGACAACTCAGGCGGCTGGAATCCCGGCCCGAACTGGGATCGCGATATCCGTTTGACCTGCCAGAGCGATGATTATCGTTATCGGATGTGCAGCGTGGATACCGGGCGCGGCAGCGATGTGCGCATTGAGCGTCAGATTTCAAGCACGGCCTGTATCGAGGGCCGTACCTGGGGCTGGAACCGTGCCGGCATCTGGGTCAGCGGTGGCTGTGCCGCTGTATTCAGGGTTGATCGCCGCTGGCGCTGATTGAACTGATCCAAACGTTTCAGACTCGACGCCCACCGCAAGGTGGGCGTTTTTATTGCCATGGATGGCATGTACGCCTGCAACGCAGGAGCAGTTGCAGGCGTATTGCCATGGATGGCATGTACACCTGCAACGCAGGACGACTGCATGGATGCAGGAGGTAGAGCAACGCAGGAGCAGTTGCCGAGCAGTTGCAGGCGTATTGCCATGGATGGCATGTACACCTGCAACGCAGGAGCAACGCTGGAGCAGTTGCAGGCGTTGCGGTGCAGCATGATCGGCTATAGCATTCCGCGCCTTTCCAGGGAGCTTGCCATGCGCAGTCATTATTGCGGCCTCATCAATGAGGCCATGATCGACCAGACCGTTGCGTTGTGCGGCTGGGTCGATGGCGTGCGCCTGCAGAGCCATGTCGCCTTTGTCGACTTGCGTGACCATGAGGGTATCGTGCAGATCGTCGTCGAGCGCGAGTCGGCGCAAGCGTTCAAGAAGGCCGGGGAACTGGGTTACGAGTACTGCGTGCGGATCGAGGGCAAGGTGCGTCGACGCATCTCCGCGAATGACAAGCTGCGCAGCGGCCAGGTCGAAGTCGTCGGTGAATTCATCGAAATACTCAACAAGGCCGAGGGCCTTCCGTTCGCCTTGCACGAGAATCCGGCCGAGGACACCCGCCTCAAGTATCGCTACCTCGATCTGCGCACGGCCGACATGCAGCGCAAGATGCGTTTGCGCACACGCTTGGTTTCAGCTTTGCGCCACTATCTTGATGGTCGCGGCTTCCAGGACATCGAAACACCAATCCTGACCAAGGCCACCCCGGAGGGTGCTCGCGACTATCTGGTTCCGAGCCGCGTGCATGCGGGCGAGTTCTACGCCTTGCCGCAGTCGCCGCAATTGTTCAAGCAGCTGCTGATGGTTGCGGGCTTCGATCGCTACTACCAGATCGCCCGCTGCTTCCGTGACGAGGATCTGCGCGCCGATCGACAGCCCGAATTCACCCAGCTCGACATGGAATTCGCCTTTGTCGGCGAGCGTGACGTGCAGGATGCGGTCGAGGCGATGATCCGGCACGTTTTCAACGAAGTCTCCGGGGTCGATCTCGGCGCAGCGTTTCCGCGCCTGAGTTATGCCGAGGCGATGACACGCTTCGGATCAGACAAGCCGGATCTGCGCATCGCGCTCGAACTGGTCGATGTCGCCGAGCATGTCCGACATGTCGAGTTCAAGGTGTTCAGCGGGCCGGCCAATGATCCAACCGGACGCGTCGCCGCATTGCGCGTGCCGGGTGGTGCTGTGTTCACGCGCAAACAGATCGACGAATTGGGCGTCCATGCAGCCAAATACGGTGCCAAGGGTCTGGCCTGGCTGCGTGTCGATGATCTGGCCAAGGGCCGTGAAGGGATCAATTCGCCGGTGAGCAAGTTCCTTGACGATGCCGCGCTCGATGGCGTGCTCAAGGCGACTGCTGCACAGACCGGTGATCTGATCCTGTTCGGCGCAGGCGCCTGGAAGACGGTTTCGGATTTTCTCGGTGCCCTGCGTATCAAGGTCGCGCGCGATCTTGGTCTCGTCGAGAATGCCTGGAAGCCGCTCTGGGTCGTCGATTTCCCAATGTTCGAATACGATGCCGAGGCGAGTCGATTCGTCGCCCTGCATCATCCGTTCACGGCGCCCAAGATCGACGATGTCGCCGATCTCAAGGCGAATGCCGCGAATGCCGTGTCGCGAGGTTATGACATGGTTCTCAATGGCAATGAAATCGGTGGTGGCTCGATCCGTATCCACCGCACCGACATGCAAAGTGCCGTGTTCGAGTTGCTCGGCATTGGCGCCGAGGAGGCCGATGCCAAGTTCGGCTTTCTGCTCGAAGCCTTGCGCTTCGGCGCGCCGCCGCATGGAGGGATTGCATTCGGCATCGATCGCATCGCCGCGCTCATGGTCGGCACCGAATCAATCCGCGATGTCATCGCCTTCCCGAAGACGGCCAGCGCGCAGGATCTGATGACGGCGGCACCTTCGACCATTCCGGCCAATCAACTGGCCGAGTTGCATGTGGCCGTGATCGAGCCCAAGGCCGGGTAGCGGCAAGCTGCTGGTTCGGCCAGAATCGAAACCCGATGCAAACTGCGTCCACCGACCATGTCATCGTGCTGCACGGCATCTGGATGCGCGGCATTGCCATGCTGCCGCTTTCGCGACGATTGCGTGCGGCGGGGTTCAGCGTCGATACCCTGGACTATCCAAGCGTGGTCGGAAGCTGGAACGATTCCGCATCGCGCCTCGCCGATCACTGGCGCCAACACTCGGGGCGCAAGGTGCATGTGGTTGGACACAGCCTCGGCGGCATGCTCGCGCTGCACGTCGCCGCCAACCACGCCGGCCTGCCGGACGGGCGAATCGTCTGTCTCGGTTCGCCGCTGAGGGGCAGCGCGGCCGCGACTCGCATGGGCCGAATGCCAGGTGGCCACTGGCTGATGGGCGAGAGTGCGGAAATCCTTCACGACGGACTCCCTGACTGGCAAGGACAGCGACCGGTCGGAGTGATCGCCGGGCGCACCCCGGTCGGTCTGGGCAGCGTGCTTGGCGTGCTCAAGTCACCGCATGACGGCACCGTCAGTGTCGAGGAGACGCGCCTTGAGGGAATCGACGAGCATCGCGTGGTCGCGCACACGCATACCGGTCTTGCCTTCTCGAGTGAGGTCGCCGCACTCGTGATCGGCTTTCTGCATGACGGTCGGTTTCCGAACGAGGCGTCGACGTGATCCGCATCCTCGGCATCGATCCCGGCAGCCAGCGGACCGGCATCGGCATCATCGATGTCGGCGCCGACGGGCGATCGCATCATGTGTATCACGCGGCGATCAATGTGCTCGGCAACGAAACTTTCCATCAACGCCTCAAGCAGATCTTTGATGAGGTCTCCGCGATCATCGACATGCATGCGCCGGTCGAGGCTGCGATTGAGCGCGTGTTCATGGCACGCAATCCGGATTCCGCACTCAAGCTCGGACAAGCCCGTGGTGCGGCGATCTGCGCGGTCGTCAACAAGGGCTTGAGCCTCGCCGAATACGCCGCAAAAGAGGTCAAACAGGCCGTGGTCGGTGGCGGTGGTGCCGACAAGACCCAGGTCCAGCACATGGTCGGTGTGTTGCTCAACATCCCGGGTAGACTGCAGGCCGATGCCGCCGACGCATTGGCAATCGCGCTGACCCATGCGCATACCCGATCGAGTGTCGAGCGTCTCGGCATTCCACGTACCGCCTGGAGGCGTCGTCGATGATTGGTCGTTTGCAGGGGATTCTCGTTTCGAAACAGCCGCCGTGGCTCCTCGTCGATGTCGGTGGGGTCGGCTATGAGCTCGAAGCGCCGATGTCGACGTTCTACGATTTGCCCGAGGCGGGTCAGCCAGTCACCTTGTGCACGCATTACGCGGTCAAGGAGGATTCGGTCGCCCTTTATGGTTTCCTGCTCGAATCCGAGCGCGCGCTGTTCCGCGCCGTGCAAAAGGTCAGTGGCATTGGCGCAAAGATTGCGCTGGCGATTCTTTCCGGCGTATCCGCCGATGATTTCGCACGCTTCGTGCAAACCGGCGACATCGCCGCATTGACGCGGATTCCAGGCATCGGCAAGAAGACTGCCGAGCGCATGCTTGTCGAGTTGCGCGATCGCGTCGACGGACTGGTCGGTACTTCGCCGAGATCGGCATTTGCCAGGGTACCCAAGGATCCGTTGAGCGAAGCCAGTGTTGCCCTGCAGTCGCTCGGCTACAAGCCGAACGAGATTGCGCGCCTGGTCAAGGATGCCAGTGCACCCGGCGACAGCGCCGAGGACATTATCCGCAAGGCCCTCAAGGCGGCCTTGCGATGAAACGCAATGGATCTTGCAGCGCCGATCCGGCGTCTGCGGTGTCGTCGTGGTCGATCACCGATCACGGCGAGGGGAGCGCGATGTGCTTGTCGCGTCGTTCAAAAAACAGGGGTGGCAAATCGGCATGAGCCAGGGTTCGGAAGAAGAAAACGCCAGTCGCAAACGCCTGGCCACGCTTTGCTTTCTTGTCATCGGCGTCGTCTATGGCGACATCGGCACGAGCCCGCTGTATGCGTTTCGCGAAGCGTTCGGCCAGCATGGCGTGGCCGTTGCGCGCGAAAACGTGCTCGGCGTGCTTTCGCTGATCTTCTGGTCGCTGATCACGGTCGTCTCGGTAAAATACGCGACCTTCATCCTGCGTGCCGACAACAAGGGTGAGGGCGGCGTGATGGCCTTGATGGCGCTGGCCCAGCGCGGAGTGCGACGGATCCGCTCACGCTGGATCGTCATGGTCATCGGCCTGTTCGGCACCTCGCTGTTCTTCGGTGACGCGGTGGTGACGCCGGCCATCTCGGTGCTTTCGGCGGTCGAGGGCATCGAAGTGCTGAGCCCGGCCTCGGCGCACTATGTTGTTCCGATCACGGTATTGATCCTGCTCGGCATGTTCTCGATCCAGAAGCATGGCACGAGTCGGATTGGACCGCTGTTTGCCCCGATAACCCTGGTCTGGTTTGCCACGCTGGGCATCCTCGGTGTGTTCGGCATCATGCGTGACCCCAGCGTGCTCAAGGCGCTGGTTCCGCATCACGCGGTCATGTTCTTCGTGCACAACGGCAAACTCGGCATATTCGCCATGGGTGCGGTGGTGCTTTCGATCACTGGCGCCGAAGCGCTGTATTCCGATATAGGCCACTTCGGCAAGAAGCCGATCCGGCTGGTCTGGTTCTTCGTCGTGCTGCCCTGCCTGATGCTCAATTATCTGGGCCAAGGCGCGCTGGTGCTGTCGGATCCGAGCACGGCGGACAACCCGTTCTACCTGCTGGTGCCGGCGGATCTGCTGATACCGATGATCGTGCTGGCCACCATGGCCACCATCGTCGCTTCGCAGGCAGTCATTTCCGGCACCTTCTCGATGGCACGTCAGGCAGTCCAACTGGGATATCTGCCGCGCATGCAGGTGCTGCATACCTCGGATGAGCAGGAGGGGCAGATCTTCCTGCCCTGGATCAACCGCATCCTGCTGGTGCTGACCATTGCCGTCGTGTTCGGATTCAAGTCGTCAGCCAACCTGGTCAGTGCGTATGGTCTGGCCGTGGTCGGCACGATGCTGATCAACACCTTGCTCGTCGTCATCGTGGCGAGGCGGATCTGGGGCTGGAGTTATTGGCGCGTGATACCGGTCGGGCTGATCTTCCTGGGAGTCGATTCGCTGCTGCTGACCGCGGTCGCTGACAAGTTTGTCTACGGCGGCTGGTTCCCGCTGGCGCTCGGTGTGCTCGTTTTCACCCTGATGATGACCTGGCGCCGTGGCCGCGAGCTGGTCATGCGCGAGATCAAGCGTGCGGGACTTGCACTCGAGCCGTTCATCGCCTCGATCAGTGCGCATCCGCCGTTGCGAGTGTCCGGGACTGCGGTTTTCCTGACCGCCAATCCGGAAGGCGTGCCGAATGCCTTGCTGCACAACCTCAAGCACAACAAGGTGCTGCACGAGCGCAACGTCATCCTCACGGTTGACATTCTCGATGTCCCCGTCGCCGACCCGGGGGACAGAAAAAGCGTCGTCGCCCTGGCCGATGATTTCTATCTGGTCACGCTACGCTACGGATTTTCGGAAGATCCCAACATTCCGATGGCATTGTCTTCCGTATCCCAGTGCGGCTTCCCGTTCGAAATGATGGATACGACTTTCTTCCTGAGCCGCGAAAGCATCATTGCGGGCGATCGTCCGGGAATGATGCTCTGGCGCGATCGCCTGTTCGAGTTCCTCGCCCGCAACGCCACCTCGGCCACCGCATTCTTCCAGATTCCCGGCAATCGCCTGATCGAGCTTGGTACGCAGGTGGAGATTTGAAAAGCGGGAAGTGGGGAGTAGGGAGTGGGGAGTCGGAAAGGCACGCGGCTTGTGCTTTACTGCGCCCATAATCGTTTGCGTGATTTACGCGCTTTCGAGAACGGTCAAAGCCAACGATAATGGCACTTTCCACTCCCCACTCCCCACTCCCGACCTTCCAATGACCGACCGCCTGATCGCCGCCAGCGCCGACCGCGAAGACGAGCAGATCGAAGCCAGCATCCGCCCGCAGCGTCTGGCCGAGTATCTCGGACAGGAAGCGGTGCGCGAGCAGATGTCGATTTACATCGAAGCGGCGCGTCGGCGGGCGGGTGCGCTCGATCATGTGCTGATCTTCGGGCCGCCCGGACTCGGCAAGACAACCATGGCCCATGTGATCGCCAATGAACTCGGCGTCAACCTGCGCAGTACTTCGGGTCCTGTACTCGAGCGTGCCGGCGATCTCGCCGCGCTGTTGACCAACTTGCAGCCGCGCGATGTGCTTTTCGTCGACGAGATCCACCGCCTGTCGCCAATTGTCGAGGAAGTGTTGTATCCGGCCCTCGAGGATTTCCAGATCGACATCATGATCGGCGAAGGTCCGGCCGCGCGATCGATCAAGCTCGATCTGCCGCCGTTCACCCTGATCGGTGCGACCACGCGGGCAGGCTTGCTCACGGCACCATTGCGCGACCGCTTCGGTATTGTCCAGCGCCTCGAGTTCTACACGCCGGGTGAGCTGACCTTGATCGTCCAGCGCGCGGCGAAAATCCTCGGTGTGGTTTGCGATGTCGAAGGTGCCCGCGAGATCGCACGACGTTCGCGCGGTACGCCGCGCATCGCAAACCGCTTGTTGCGCCGCGTGCGGGATTTTGCCGAGATCCGTGCCGATGGTGAGATTTCATGCACGGTGGCGCGCGCCGCGCTCGACATGCTCAAGGTCGATGCCGAAGGATTCGATGCGCTTGATCGACGCATGTTGCAAACGATCATCGATTTTTTCGACGGTGGCCCGGTCGGCGTCGAATCGCTTGCCGCCGCCTTGAGCGAGGAGCGCGGCACGCTTGAGGATGTCATCGAACCCTACCTGATCCAGCAGGGCTTTCTGATTCGCACGGCACGCGGACGCATGGTTACCCAGCGCACCTGGCGCCATCTGGGCCTGAAACCGCCGCCCGGTCGTGAAATCGCATCGACCGGTCATCTGTTTGATGAAGAGTCGCCTTGATCCGCTGCCGCTGTCCTGGCCAAGGGAGCTCCGTCAAGTGAGTCCACGAACGCCGTTCATCTGGCCTTTGCGTGTCTACTGGGAAGATACCGATGCTGGCGGGGTCGTCTATCACGCCAGCTATGTGCGTTTCTTCGAGCGTGCGCGAACGGAGTGGTTGCGCGCCCTGGGAATCGAGCAAGCAAAGCTGCGCGAGGCTCACGGAGTCATCTTTGTCGTACACAGCATGGATCTGCGCTTCAACAAGCCGGCGCGACTCGACGATCTGCTTGAAGCGTCGGTTCTCGTCCATGAAGTGCGCAGTGCCAGTTTCAAGGTCACCCAATCCCTGCGTCGTCCTTCGGACGAGGCCAATCTGGTCAGTGCCAGCGTGCGCATCGCCTGTATCGATGCCGATCGCTGGAAACCACATCCGATGCCCGAATTCCTGCTCCAAGAGATCTCCAAACCATGAATCATGAACTCAATGTCTTTGCCTTGATCTGGGGCGCGAGCCTCCCAGTCAAGTTTGTCCTGATCGTGCTGATCCTGTTCTCGGTGGCTTCGTGGATGATCATTTTCCGCAAGATGACCATGATCGATCGGGCCAATGCGAGCGCGAATGACTTCGAAGAGCGATTCTGGTCCGGCTCCGATCTGGCGGCCTTGTTCAAGGACGTCAACGCCAGCGGCGAGCGCATCGGCGGCATCGAGGCAATTTTCGAATCCGGATTCCGCGAGTTTGCGCGCCAGCGCCAGCGTCGCGGCGTGGATTCGCGCAGCTTGCTCGAAAGCGCGCAGCGCGCGATGCGCGTTTCCCAGTCGCGCGAAGTGGAGCGACTGGAGCAGAACCTCGAGTTTCTCGCCAACGTCGGCTCGATCAGCCCTTACGTCGGCCTGTTCGGTACGGTCTGGGGCATCATGATTGCGTTCCAGGGCCTGGCCAATGTCAAGGAAGCCACCATCGCGATGGTCGCGCCGGGCATTTCCGAAGCCTTGATCGCCACCGCCATGGGCTTGTTCGCGGCGATTCCCGCGGTTTGGGCCTACAACCGTTTCGCCACCCGCGTCGAACGCGTCGCCCTGCGCTACGAAACGTTTCTCGAGGAGTTCTCCTCGATCCTGCAGCGCCAGGCGCATGTCGATGAATGAAAACCCTGATCCGTCCGTGTCGGCGTTCAAGCATGTCGACCGTCCCGCTGTCGCGACGATGATCGAGGCTGGAGTTGCCTGATGCAGCATAGTTACCGCAATCGCAAACGCCGCAAGCTCAAGGCCGAGATCAACGTCGTTCCGTATATCGACGTGATGCTCGTGCTGTTGATCATCTTCATGGTCACCGCGCCGCTGATGAATCTCGGTGTCGATATCGAGCTGCCGAAATCCAATGCGACCGCGATCCAGAACGACAAGGAGCCGGTGGTGGTGAGTGTCGACAAGGACGGCGCGTACTTCCTGACCATCGGCGCGAGCACGCGCGAGGCGGTCGACGAAGAAACCCTGGTCAACAAGGTTTCAGCCTTCGTGCGCCAGAATCCCCAGGTTCCAGTGATGATCGGAGGCGATGAACGCGTCGAGTACGGGCGCATCTATGCGGCGATGGTGTTGTTGCAGCAGGCCGGTGCACCCAAGGTCGGACTCATGAGCCAGCCAACCCCGCCCGAAGGAAAGCGCTGACCCGCATGAAGGAGAGTCTTGCCGACAAGGCGCGCGCAGTCGTCTATTCGCTGCTCCTGCATGCGTTGCTGATTGGTCTGATCGCTCTGGGTCTGCTGTGGACAACAGCCACGCGCACCGTGGTGATGCCGGGACAGGTAATCGAGGCCAGCCTGGTCGGACCGACCAGCGCACCGAAACCCGCGTCGCGCAAGGCGCGCGCCAAGCCCGAACGACCCAAACCGACGCCACCGCCGCCGAAAGTCGAGGAAGAGAAGCCGAAGCCCGATAGCGTGCCGCCGCCCGAACCACCGAAACAGGATTTGGTGGAACAACAACGCATTGCCGCGCTGGCCGAGCAAAAGGCCGACGAGGCAAACAAGCTGCAGGAAGAGAAGCGTCGCCGCGAGCAGATCCTGCTCGAGCAGGAAAAACAGGAAGCGGCGCGCCAGAAGGAACTCGACCAGGTGCGCAAGCAGCTTGCCGACGCCGAGAAAAAGAAGAATCTCGAGAAGGAGCGCCTCAAGCAATTGCAGGACAAGCGGCTGGCTGATCAGCAGGAAGCTGAAAAGCAGCGCGCGGATGAGTTGCTGGAACAGGAATCGAAAGAGGCCCAGACCGGCGCCGGAGGCGAGGACAATGATCTCACCGCGCGGTATGCGGCAGCCATCCAGTCGGCGGTGACACAAAATTGGAACCGGCCGGAGTCGATTCCTGCCGGTTTGCGCTGTACCTTGCTGATCGTGCAGATCCCGGGTGGCGATGTCATCTCGGCCAACGTCACCTCGCCGTGCAATGCCGATCCGGCGGCGCGCGCGTCAATCGAGCAGGCGGTAATGCGTGCAGCGCCCTTGCCCTATCGGGGTTACGAAAAAGTTTTCAGTCGCGAAATCACGTTCAACTTCAAATACGACGGCCAAGGATAATTCCCTGATGAACAATCGAATACTTTCAAGCCTTGGGCTTGCCTTG
The DNA here is from genome assembly GCA_016721015.1 of Lysobacterales bacterium. Lineage (GTDB taxonomy): Bacteria > Pseudomonadota > Gammaproteobacteria > Xanthomonadales > Rhodanobacteraceae > Dokdonella. The sequence goes on along the minus strand of JADKJL010000009.1, from coordinate 495,467 downwards.
CTGCTGCTGGTCCTCGGCAATTGCGCCATGGCCCAGGGACTCAGCATCGACATCACCGATGGCAGCCGAACCGCCGACCCGGTCGCGGTGGTGCCGTTTGCGTTCGAAGGAGCCGGCCTGCCGCCGGAGACGGACGTCTCCGAAATCGTGCGTGCCGATCTTGCCCGTTCGGGCAAGTTCTTCACCTTGGGCAAGCGCGATATTGTCGAATTTCCGACCCGTGAATCCGAAGTCCAGTACGCGACCTGGCGCCTTCTCAAGCAGAATTACCTGGTCGTCGGCCGTATCGCCGATGCTGGCGAAGGTGCGTTGCGCGTCGAATTCGAGTTGTTCGATGTGGCTCGGCAATCACGCATGATCGGTCTCGCCATCAGCGGCCAGCGCACCGCCATGCGCGATGTAGCGCATCAGATCGCCGACATCATCTACGAGAAGATCCTCGGTGTACGCGGTGCGTTCTGGACGCGGATCGCCTATGTGACTTCGGTCGGTCTCGGCCAGAATACCCAATACGCGCTGATGGTTGCGGATTCCGATGGTTTCAATCCACAAGTGGTCGTGCGCTCACGCGAGCCGTTGATGTCGCCGGCATGGGCGCCGGATGGCCGCAAGCTCGCCTACGTCTCATTCGAGCGCGGCAACTCATCGGTGTATACCCAGGATCTGTCGACGGGTTCGCGGGAACTGATATCGGCGCAGAAAGGAATCAACGGTGGCCCCGCATTCTCTCCAGATGGCAGCAAGCTTGCGATGAACTTGTCCTATGCGGGCAGTCCGGACATCTACATCATGGATTTGGCCACCCGCAAGACCAATCGCATCACCAGTCATTTCGCCATCGACGTCGAGGCGGCATGGATGCCGGATGGCCGCAGCCTGGTTTTTACTTCGGACCGCTCAGGTAAACCGCAGTTATACGAAGTTCCGGTTTCCGGCGGGGATGCATCCCGCTTGACCTTTCAGGGCCAGTACAATGCGCGCGCCACAATCTGTTGCGACGGCAAGAAAATCGCCATGGCACAGGGCACCGGAAACGTGTATCGTATAACGGTTTTTGACCGCGCAACAGGAACTTACAGCGAGATTTCGCCCGGAAACGTGGACGAGTCGCCAAGTTTCGCGCCAAACGGCAGCATGCTGATTTACGCCGCAACCGAAGGTCCGCGCGGCGTTTTGTATGCGGTTTCTGCCGATGGGCGCGTACGCCAACGCCTTGTCCTTGCCGACGGCGATGTGCGAGAGCCAGCCTGGGGCCCGTTTCGCCAACGTTGAACAGCGCCCGAAATAATGAAAGACCGGCTAACCGGCATGTAAAGTAAGCTTTGTAATTATCCCATCGAACCAACTGTCATCAACATCACCGCTTTAGGGGAACACCCATGAACAACGCAGCTCGTATCCTTGTCTCCGTAATGCTAGTCGCCGGCGTTGCCGCCTGCGCAAAGAAGGCCGTCAAGACCACGCCGCCGGCTGAGCAGACGTCAACCACCCAGACCCAGGCTACCGATAACACCGGTCGCTACAAGGTTGGCGACCTTGACACCGACTCTTGCCTGCGTCAGCGCGTCGTCTACTTCGATCTGGATCGCACCGAAATCAAGCCGGAATTCAGCGCCCAGATCGCCTGCCATGCCGAATACCTGCGTCAGTTCCCGAATGCCCGCGTGACCCTCGAAGGCCATGCCGACGAGCGCGGCACGCGTGAATACAACCTCGGTCTCGGCGAGCGTCGTGGCAATGCCGTGCAGAGCGCGGTCAGCGCGGCCGGCGCCTCGATGGGTCAGCTCAATGTCGTCAGCTATGGCGAAGAGCGTCCGGTCGATCGTGGCCATGACGAGTCGGCGTGGGCGAAGAATCGCCGCGTCGAAATCGTCTACACCAGCGCGAACTGATGTCCCTGCTTCACTCGCATTGCGGTAAAGCCTTTGCGGCGGCGGCCCTGGTGGCCGCCGCCGTTTTCGTCGACCCGGCTCAGGCACAGCAGAGGCTGAGTCTTTCCGAGCGCGTGCAGCGCCTGGAGCAGCAGTCCTCGGGTGGCGCGCAGGGCAGTGTTGATCTGGTCAACCAGATCCAGGCTTTGCAGTCGCAAGTGCAGACATTGCAGGGCCAGGTCGAAGAGCTCCGCCATCAGCTAGGTGAAACCCAGCAGCGCGCCAAGGATCAGTACATCGATCTCGATTCGCGCATCGGTCGCATTGAAGGCGGCCGACCGGGCGCAGCGGTAGCGCCGGCGACCACGGATCCGAACTCGGACCAGGGCCTGCAGGACATCCAGTTGGGTGTGCCGCCAGCCTCCGATGTGGCGAGGAATACATTGTCTCCCGCGGATTCGCAGCTTGCGCCGGCCGACCCGCCCAACGCCGGAGCGCCGACCGATCAGTCCGCCAACATGGTCGACGAGGCAGCTTCGGTGGCCGCCGATCCGGAAGCCGAAAAGCGCAGCTATGACGAAGCATTTTCCGCACTCAAGGACGGCCGTTACGCAGAGTCGGCACGTCGCTTCCAGGCTTTCATCGAGCAGTATCCGAACGCCGATCTGACCGGCAATGCCTACTACTGGCTTGGGGAATCCTATTACGTCACGCAAAACTATCGCGTGGCTCTGGAAACCTTCAACACCTTGTTGTCGCGATTCCCGCAGAACCAGAAAGCGCCTGATGCCCTGCTCAAGACCGGCTATTGCCAGTACGAGCTAAAGCAATGGGACATGGCCGAAGCCACCCTGAACAAGGTCGTTTCGACTTATCCGAACACGACGGTTGCGCGACTGGCGCAAGGTCGCCTGCGTGCGCTCCAGCTCGAGAATCGGCGCTGAGTCCAGTCACGGATTCAGCGGTGGCGATGAACGCTAGGGTGCAGGCCAGGGACACCTCGATACAGGCCGGTTCAAGCGGGCGACTTCGGCTCACCGAGATATTCCACTCCCTGCAGGGGGAGTCCGACAGCATCGGCTGGCCCACGGTGTTTGTGCGCCTGACCGGTTGTCCATTGCGCTGCGTCTGGTGTGACACCGAGTACTCATTCCACGGCGGCGAATGGCAGGAAATAGACCATATCCTTCGCATCGTCGCTGAATTCGGGGCCCATCATGTTTGTGTGACAGGGGGCGAGCCGCTGGCGCAAAAGCGATGCCTCGATCTGCTTGAATCCCTGTGTGGTGCCGGTTACGAAGTGTCCCTGGAGACCTCGGGGGCGCTCGATATTTCCGCGGTGGATCCGCGTGTTCGACGGGTCATGGACTTGAAGGCGCCGGGCTCGGGCGAAGTTTCGCGAAATCTGTGGAGCAATCTCGATCAACTCCGCGCGCACGATCAAATCAAGTTCGTCCTGGCAGACCGCGCCGACTACGACTGGGCGGTTGCGCGCATGCACGAGCATGGCCTGACCTCGCGATGCCCGATCCTGTTCTCGCCCGTGCACGGAAAACTTGCGCCACGCGAACTCGCCGACTGGATCCTGGCCGATCGCCTGCCCGTGCGCTTCCAGATGCAATTGCACAAGTTGCTTTGGGGTAGCGAGCCGGGGCGGTAGGTTTGATCCAGCTGTCGATTCGGTTGCGCCACAGGATTTTTGTCTTGTCCACTTGCCGCTTGTCCCGAGCCTGAAATTCGGCGATCGAGTACGAAAGAAGTCATGAAAAACGAATTGAACAAGGCGGCCGTGGTGCTTGTTTCCGGCGGCATGGACTCGGCCGTGACCTTGGCCATCGCGCGCGAGCGGGGTTTTGTCTGTCATGCCCTGAGCGTTGCCTATGGTCAACGCCATTGTTCGGAGCTGGTGGCTGCGGCACGGCTCGCCTCGACGCTCGGCGCGGTCGCCCACAAGACCGTCGGCGTCGACCTGCGTTCGATCGGCGGATCCGCCTTGACCGCTGAAATCGATGTGCCCGAACAGGGCGGCGAAGGAATTCCGGTGACCTATGTGCCGGCACGCAACACGATCATGTTGTCGATTGCACTCGGCTGGGCCGAAGTACTTGGCGCGAACGACATTTTCTGTGGTGTCAATGCGGTCGACTACTCGGGCTATCCGGATTGTCGACCGGCCTTCATCGAGTCGTTCGAGCGACTGGCCAACCTGGCCACGCGATCGGGCGTCGAGGGGGCCGCGCTTCGCGTGCATGCACCCCTGATGAAGTTGAGCAAGGCGGACATCGCGCGCGAGGGGCAGCGGCTGGGTATCGATTTCTCGACCACCGTGTCTTGCTATTCGGCGGATGCCGAAGGGCGCGCCTGTGCGCATTGCGACGCCTGTCGCCTTCGTGCGGAAGGATTCGCCGCAGCCGGAATTTCCGACCCTACCCGCTATCGTTGAACCGAATATGCCGTTAAACTTGGCGGTTCCTCGCCCCTGCATTGCGCAACTCGCCAGTTTCATCGACGCCGACGCGCAGCGTATGCCGAACGATTGCGGGGAAGTTCTCATGGTTCGGCATTTGGAAAAGGGAGTGATCTGTTTGAGGTTTCGGTGTTTTTTGTCGAAGTCCGAACCCTTACCCCGTACCCTCTCCCGGCGTACCCATAGGGCATAAAGGAGAGGGGGAGTGATCGTCGCGCGTTGCGCGACAGCGGTATTTGATTGAAGCGGGGCCGTTAGCTCAGCGGTAGAGCAGTGGACTTTTAATCCATTGGTCGAAGGTTCAAATCCTTCACGGCCCACCAATCCGGCAGTCTCCCTGGCGCCGGTCGCACCAATCCGTGCGAATCAGAACATTCCGGTTTCGAGCTTCGCCGCATCCGACATCATGTTGTGGTTCCACGGCGGATCGAACACGAGTTCGACATCGGCCTCGCTGACGGTCGGGATCATTTCGAGTTTGCTGCGCACATCTTCGACCAGGATTTCGCCCATGCCACAGCCAGGTGCGGTCAGGGTCATGCGGATGTTGACCTTGCGCTGGCCGTCTTCGGTTTTCTCAAGATCGCAATCGTAGACGAGGCCGAGTTCGACGATGTCGATCGGGATCTCCGGGTCGAAGCAGGTTCGCAGTTGTGACCAGACCAGCTTTTCGACGTCCTCATCAGCGGCATCAGCAGCCAGCTCCAGCGGTACGGGTTGAACCTTGCCGATCGCATCGGCATCGCTGCCGGCGATACGGAACAGATTGCCTTCGACAAAGACGGTGAAGCTGCCGCCGAGCGCCTGGGTGATGTAGCCGGCCTGGCCGGCGGGCAGAACCACATTGTCACCCTGCGGCACCATGACGGCAGGGCAATCGCGTTCAAAGCGCACAGGCTCCGAGGTTGTGCTGTATCCACTCATTGCGTGGGAATTCCGGTGATCCTGATGGTTTGAGTGAGCATTATGCGACTTGGGAGGAACCTGCGCAGGGATATCAGGGCGATGTCGATGCGATCAAGCCGCTTTCACGCAGACAACGGCCGAACAGTTTCATGGCGGCTTCGATATCGGCGGGCGGCAGTCCGGCATAGCCCAGCAACAAACCGGGCCTGGATGGATTCTGCAGCGAATATGGGGCGATCGTGTACAGGCCGAGTCCGCGCGTGCGCGCATGCGCAGCGAGGCGTTCGCAGTCGATGTGGTTGCCCGTCTTCAGCCAGGCTGCCAGGTGCATGCCGGCATTCGAATCGACCACCTCGACCGCATCACCGGCATGCTTGCGCAAGCCGCCCAGCATCGCCGCGCGGCGTGCCCGCAGGGTCTGGGACGCGCGGCGCAAATGACGTTCGAATCCGCCACTGGCCATGAAGTGCGCCAAGGCGGCCTGTTCAAGGGTATTGCTGCCACGATCCTCGAGCCATTTGGCTGCGCGGAAAGCTGCTACAAGGGATGTCGGCAGCACCATGTAGCCGAGCCGCAGGGCCGGGAACAGGGTTTTCGAATAACTGCCGATATAAATCACCCGGCCATCATTGTCGAGCGACTTGAGTGCGGCCAACGGTCGGCCACCAAAGCGGAATTCGCCGTCATAGTCATCCTCGATCAGCCATGCGTGTCGGGCCACGGCCCAGTCGAGCAGCTCGACGCGACGGGCCAGCGGCAGCAAGGCGCCGGTCGGGAACTGGTGCGACGGTGTGACGACGGCGAGGCGCGCGCGATGGGGCAGGGCCGATGGCACCAGTCCTTCCTGATCGACTCTGACCCCACGCACACGGGCGCCGTACGTCGAGAAGATCTGGCGCGCCCCGCGATAGTGCGGATCTTCGAGAACGACCGTGTCGCCTGCTTCGAGCAGGACACGCGAGGCGAGGGCAAAGGCCTGTTGTGTTCCCGAGACGACGAGGATGTTTTCAGGTGCGGCGCTCACGCCACGCCTGCGCGCGAGATAGTCGCAGATCTGGCCGCGCAGGGCCGGCAGGCCTTGCGCATCGGGGTAGTCGAATTCGGCGCGATCGGCGGCACGACTGATCTCGCGGCGCCAGGCACTGGCGAGTGCGGTATTCGTCAGCGGCAACCCGTATTGCAGGTTGTAACGCAGATCAAGATGCTGACGTCCGGGAATCCTTGCGCCATCGTCGAGGACGAGGGCGCGTCGGGCGAAATCGGAAAGTGGCGCGACCAGGTCGATGTCGCCGGATTCGTGAATCGGCACGCTGCGGTTTCCGATTTCGGCGACAAAGCTTCCAGCGCCGACCCGACCGACCAGGAATCCCTCGGCTTGCAACTGGTCGTAAGCCGCAATGACCGTGTTGCGCGAAATCCCGAGTTCGCTGGCGAGCGCACGGCTGGCCGGTATGCGTGCACCTGCAGTGATTCGTGATTCCAGAATTGCCGCTTTCAGTGCGCGGATCAATTGGGCGTAGCGCGGCCCCTGGCCATCGAGTTGGATATACAAGATTGGTTCCACCTGTTTGCGCGCGGGTGGCGCTCCCCACAACCAATCTCCGACGCCAAGCTGGCTGCGTCAAGTCCATTCTGCCGAGGCATTCCATGCGCGAGCATCCGCGAAGCAAGATCAAGCGAGTGGCCCAGCGGGGCCATTACGATCAGGTGACGATCCACGCCATTCTCGATGAAGGCTGGGTCGCCCATGTTTCCTTTGCCGATGGGAGCGGGCAGCCGTTTGTGATTCCGATGGCCTATGTTCGCGAAGACAATGCCATTTATCTGCATGGTTCGATTGCGAGTCGCTTGCTCAATCGCCTCGGCGAGGGAATCGAAACCTGCCTGTGCGTGACCCTGATCGATGGCCTTGTGCTGGCGCGTTCGCACTTCCATCATTCGATGAACTATCGCTCGGTGGTGGCCTTCGGCAAGGCCGTGGCGATCACCGATCCGGGCGAAAAAGCCGCGATCTTCGCGCGCTTTGTCGAGGCGTTGATTCCCGGGCGTTCCGGCGAATCGCGGGCAGCCGATCGCAACGAGATCAACGCCACATCCTTGCTGCGGCTGAACATCGAAGAGGCCAGCGCAAAGATTCGCAGTGGCGGGCCGAAGGATGATCCGGCCGACAAGGATTTGCCGTTCTGGTGCGGAGTCGTTCCGCTCAGGATTTCCATTGGTGAGGCGATTCCGGCTGATGACGTATCGCCCGGCCGGCAACTGCCGGACTCTGTGCTGCGCTTGCAGATGCGCTAGCAACGTGTCGAACTCTGCCGGTTGCTGCGCAGGTTCGGCTCGCCAACCGCAGACAAGCGTAGTTCCGTCGCTCAGTCAGCGGCGGAAATGTGAATCATGCGGTCGGATTTGCAGACCAGCCGGCGAAAATCCGTCAGGCTGCTAAAATCCGCCTCCCGCTTGCTGGCTCCGAATCCGATGACTGATCCATTGCCCCCCTGCATCGACGAGCTGCTCCATGCCCGTTGAGCCATCGAAGCGATCGCTTTCCACAAACATCATCGGCGTGGCAACGGCCCTGATGGTTGCGCTCGCCGCCGGTGCAGTCTGGTGTGTGCTGCAGTTGTATGCGCGTGTCGATCTGATTGGCGTGTCGTTGCTGGTTGGCCTGGTCATCGCGATGGTCGTGCGCCGCCAGGGTTTCGGACGCAGTCTGGTTGGGGTTCTGATTGCCGCGTTCAGCACGGCCGTGGCGTGTGCCTATGCGAGCTATCTGCTGGCGGCGGCCAAGGTTGCCTCCTACCTTGGCATTCCGATGCGATCGGCGTTGACCAGCATCGGCCCGGACATGGCCGGCGCGGTGGCCTGGGCCGACATGAGCGGCTTTCATATCGGTACCTTGATCCTCGCGATCGTCGTATCTGGGTGGCTGGTCTGGCGCAAGACTGCGCCCGCCGGCAACGCTGGCACGCCGCCACGCGGCTGAGCCCCGTTCGATGGCCGCTGCTCGGCTCGGTTTTCCTGCGCGTGACGAGTGACACAGGAAAGACCGAACAATCCGTATGCGCGAACTTCCTTGCGTGATTCGGGAGAGGTCGTTACAATGCGCGGCTCTGATGCGGGGTGGAGCAGTCTGGCAGCTCGTCGGGCTCATAACCCGAAGGTCGCAGGTTCAAATCCTGCCCCCGCTACCAGGTTTCCAGCGAAGGGCCACTACGGTGGCCCTTCTGCCGGAAAAGCGCAGGATGCGCGATCACCGATGCCGGAGAAGCAGACAACGGTGAATTCTGGAATGGGCCTTGCGCCCATTTTTTTTTGGCGAATTTTGCAGCGGGATCACGAATCGCAGTGACGAACGAGAAACTCAATGAACTTCTGACTCCGCTGGTCACCGACCTCGGCCTGGAATTCGTTGGCATCGAGTTCAGCCCGAGCCGCGGCAGCAGCCTGTTGCGCGTCTTCATCGATGCGCCGGAGCGCTTGGTTACGATCGAGGATTGTGAGCGTGTCAGCCGCGAGATTTCGGCGTTGATGGACGTCAACGATCCCATCGAAGGGCGCTACACGCTCGAAGTGTCGTCACCAGGCATTGATCGGCCTTTGTTCACGGTCGAGCATTTCAGCCGATTCATCGGCAGCGAGGCGAAGGTCAGTGTCGCCCTGCCGATCGATGGGCGACATCGCTTTCAAGGCCGGATCAAGGCCGTTGATGGTGATCGTATCCAGCTTGATCAGGACGGCAAGGAAGTGCAGATCACGCACGCCAATATCGTCAAGGCAAAGTTGGTTCCGGATTATGCAGCGCTGGGATTTGGCGCAGCACCGAAGAAGAAAGACAACACCGGATCGCGCAAGCGCGAACCGAAACACAAGTGAGGCTGCTGCGGCAGTCGCTCAGGAGTTGATGAGATGAGCAAAGAACTATTGCTGGTGGTCGATGCGGTTGCCAACGAGAAGGGCGTCCCGAAGGACGTGATCTTCGACGCCATGGAAGCGGCGCTTGCCTCGGCAGCGAAGAAGCGCTATCCGGACGAGGAAGTGCTGGCGCGCGTTTCGATCGACAGGCATTCCGGTGAGTACGAGACGTTTCGACGCTGGGAAGTGGTCGCCGATGATGTCGTCATGGAGTCGCCGGACTGGCAAATCCGGTTGATGGACGCCGTCGACGTCAAGTCGGACAGCCAGGTCAGCGAATACATCGAGGAACAGATCGAGAATGCGGAATTCGGTCGCATCGCGGCGCAGGCGGCCAAGCAGGTCATCGTGCAGCGTGTGCGCGAAGCCGAGCGCACGCAAATCGTCGAAGCCTATGCCGATCGCGTTGGTGAGCTGATCACCGGCATCGTCAAGCGGGTCGAACGCGGCAATCTGTACATCGATCTCGGTGGCAATGCCGAAGCATTCATTTCGCGCGACAAGTCGATCCCGCGCGAAGCCGTGCGTGCCGGCGATCGTGTGCGCGGCTATCTGTACGAAGTGCGTTCGGAGCCGCGCGGGCCGCAATTGTTCATCTCGCGCACGGCGCCGGAATTCATGATCGAGCTGTTCAAGCTCGAAGTACCCGAAGTCGGCCAGGGTCTGGTCGAGATCAAAGGCTGTGCACGTGATGCCGGCGACCGCGCCAAGATCGCCGTGCTTGCGCATGATCACCGTACCGATCCGATTGGCGCCTGCATCGGCATGCGCGGATCGCGCGTGCAGGCGGTATCGAACGAGCTCAACGGCGAGCGCATCGATATCGTGTTGTGGAATGAAAACAACGCGCAGTACGTCATCAATGCCATGGCGCCTGCCGAAGTGCAGTCGATCATTGTCGATGAGGAGAAGCACTCGATGGATATCGCGGTGGCCGAGGACAAGCTGTCCCAGGCGATTGGTCGCGGTGGTCAGAACGTGCGCCTGGCGAGCAAATTGACCGGCTGGCAACTCAACGTGATGACCGCCGACCAGGTTCGCGAAAAGAGTGAGAGTGAGCAAGAGACGGCGCGCAACCTGTTCGTCGAGAAACTTGAAGTCGACAACGAGATTGCCCAGATCCTGGTTCAGGAAGGTTTCTCGACCGTTGAAGAAATCGCCTACGTGCCGACGGCCGAATTGCTTGCGATCGACGGCTTTGACGAAGACATTGTCGAGGAGCTGCGTGCACGTGCGCGCGATGCCCTGCTGACCGATGCGCTTGCGGTCGAAGAGGGGATCGAGGAGCACAAACCGGCCGAGGATCTGCTCGAAGTCGAGTCGATGGATGAGTCTTTGGCCTATGAATTGGCCCAGCATGGCATCGTCACACGCGAGAATCTCGCCGATCTTGCCACCGACGAGCTGATTGAACTGGCAATCGAAGGTGTCGATGAAGAGCGCGCAGCAGCACTGATTATGGCGGCACGCAACACCTGATCTCGTCGTTTCCCACTGCTGCAGGCACAGTCCGCAGCGGAGTTTTGACGAGAGTTTGGCAATCGCGGGCAGGTCAGGAGTAGAGAGAAAATGTCGGACGTAACAATCAAGCAACTGGCCACAGTACTGGCCACTCCGGTGGACAAGCTGCTTGCGCAGCTTGCCGAGGCCGGGATGAGTTTCTCCGACCCGGAGCAGTCAATCAGCAGTACCGAGAAGGTCAAGCTGCTCGGCTTCCTGCGTCGCAATCACGGCAAGCGCGAGGCCAGCACGGATGACAGCGCGCCGAGGCAGGTGACGCTCAAGCGCCGCACCGTCAGCGAGTTGACTGTCAATCCGGGACAGCGTGGCTCCGTGGCCAAGACGGTCAACGTCGAGGTTCGCCAAAAGCGCACCTACGTCAAGCGCAGCGTGGTCGAGGATCAGGGCAAGGCCATCGACCCCGAGCGCGAAGACGCGCTGCGCAAACTCGAGGAATCCCAGGCCAAGCGTGATGCCGAGGATCAGGTGCGCCAAGAGGCTGATCGCCGTCGCCAGGAAGAAGAGTCGCGGGCCAAAGCGGCAGAAGACGAAAAGCGCAAGGCCGAGGAAGCCGCGCGTGCAGCGGTTCAAGCCAGTCAGGTACAAGCCAAGGCGGTTGAAGTTGACGCGCCGAAGGTCACGCCGGAAGCCGTGGCCGCGCTGCCGGACTCGCCGGTCGAGCGTCCGCGTCGCAGTGATGATCGTTCCGCCGCTCCGCCGGCAGAAGGCGCAGGTCGCCACGGCAAGCCAAAGCACGCCAGTGGTCATCGCGGACGTGACGGCGACAGCACGCCACCGTCAAAGAAATATTTTGGCAACGAGTTGCATCTTTCCCAGGAAGGAAGCGCGCGCCGCACCGGACGCAAGAAACCGCGTTCGCGCCTGCCCGAGCCGTCGCGTTCATCGAACTCCAGCGGGCCGCATGGATTTTCGCGTCCCTCGGCTCCGGTCGTCCGCGAGGTTGAGCTCGGCGACACCATTAGTGTGGCCGATCTGGCCCAGCGCATGGCCGTCAAGGGTGCCGAAGTGGTCAAGACACTGTTCAAGATGGGTGTCATGGCGACGATCAATCAGGTTATTGATCACGACACCGCACAGCTGGTTGTGGAAGAACTCGGTCATACCGCGGTGAAGGCCTCGCCGAACGATGCCGAAGTCGACCTGCTCGCGCATGCCGACACTTCAGGCAGCGCCGAGCCGCGCCCGCCCGTGGTCACGATCATGGGCCATGTCGATCATGGCAAGACTTCACTCCTCGACACGATTCGTCGAACCAAGGTGGCCACCGGCGAAGCCGGCGGTATCACCCAGCATATCGGCGCGTATCACGTTGAAACGCCAAAGGGCGTCGTCACCTTCCTCGACACGCCCGGCCATGCCGCCTTCACCTCAATGCGGCAGCGTGGCGCGCAGGCGACCGACATCATCATCCTGGTCGTCGCTGCCGACGACGGCGTCAAGCCGCAGACGATCGAAGCGATCAAGCACGCGCGCGCTGCCAAGGTGCCGCTGATTGTCGCCATGAACAAGATGGACAAGCCGGAAGCCAATCCGGATAACGTCAAGCAGGGCCTTGCCCAGCATGAGGTCATGTCTGAAGATTGGGGCGGCGACGTCCAGTTCGTGCCGGTGTCAGCCAAAGCGGGAACCGGTATCGATGAGCTGCTCGAAGCGATTTCGCTGCAGGCCGAGGTGATGGAACTCAAGGCCGTGCGTGAAGGCCGTGCCTCCGGTGCGGTGATCGAATCCAGTCTCGACAAGGGGCGTGGTCCGGTTGCTACCGTGCTTGTCCAGCAGGGCACCTTGAAGAAGGGTGACTTTGTCGTCTGTGGCGTCGAATACGGTCGCGTTCGCGCGCTGTTCGATGAGGGCGGCAAGCAGGTTGACGAAGCGGGTCCGTCGATTCCCGTGCAGTTGCTCGGTCTATCCGGCGTTCCGGAAGCGGGCGACGACTTTGTCGTCGTCGCTGATGAGCGTCTGGCCAAGGATGTTGCCAGCCAGCGTGATGCCAAGCGTCGCGAGACCCGTCTCGTCGCCGCTGCCGGCAATCGCATGGAAGACGTGCTTGCACAGATGGGGCAGAGCGAGGAGCAGCTATCGCTCAACCTGGTCATCAAGGCCGATGTGCAGGGCTCGGTCGAAGCATTGCGCCAGTCGTTGACGGCGCTCAGCAACGACATGATCCGGATCAACGTGATTTCGTCGGGAGTCGGCGGTATCACCGAATCCGACGCCACGCGCGCGGCCTCGTCGAAGGCCACCATCATCGGCTTCAACGTGCGTGCCGATGCCGCTGCACGTCGTGTTGTTGAAACAAGCGGCCTGGATCTGCGTTATTTCTCGATCATCTATGACGTGATCGACCAGGTGAAACAAGTCGCCACCGGCTTGCTGGGCGTCGAGATCCGCGAGGAGATCATCGGTATCGCCGAAGTGCGCGATGTGTTCCGTTCGTCGAAATTCGGCGCTGTCGCCGGTTGCATGGTTGTCGAAGGTACCGTCAAGCGCAACAAGCCGATCCGCGTGTTGCGTGACAGCACGGTCATCTTCGAAGGTGAGCTCGAATCGCTGCGCCGCTTCAAGGAGCTGGTCGACGAAGTTCGCAACGGCACCGAGTGCGGCATTGCGGTCAAGCAGTACAACGACGTCAAACCCGGCGATCAGATCGAGTGCTTCGAGCGTATCGAAGTGCAGCGGACGCTCTAAAAGCGGGGAGTTGGGAGTAGGGAATGGGTAGAAGCAGTAGCAAGAGCGTAAGCTCGATACTTGCTGATGCCGGTTCGAAATCCATTTCCGGCTCGCTGCTCGCCTCAGGAGCCCGTTTTCGGGCGAGGTTTTCGTCGCTTCGCTGGCATGATCGCCCCTGAAGGGACTCCTACAGGTTTGCGGCGAAACCGCGTTTCGATTCATCCTATTTCCCACTCCCTACTCCCTACTCCCGCTCTCAAAAAATGGCTGACTTCACCCGTTCCGATCGAGTTGCCGTGCAGTTGCGCAAGGAGATTGCCGTGCTTGTGCATCAGGCCGTGCGCGATCACGCCTTGCCTTCGGTCAGTGTGTCCGACGTCGAGGTAACCAAGGATCTCGATCTGGCCAAGGTGTTCGTGACCACGCTTGTTTCCGATGAATCGAAGACGGCGGTCAAGGCGCTGAATGAAATGGCGTTCGAGTTTCGTCGTCAGCTTTCGCGGACGCTGAAAATGAGGCGAGTGCCCGAAATCCGTTTCCACTACGATGATTCGGTCGACAATGGCGAGCGCATCGAACAGTTGCTGCGTGAGAACGCGCCAAAAGAAGATTGACCAGGGTGGGGCGGACGGCAAAGACACGTTGGCGCGACGTCCACGGCATTCTTTTGCTCGACAAGCCCGAGGGCTTGAGTTCAAACCAGGCATTGCAAAAAGCGCGGCATCTTTTCAGGGCGGCCAAGGGCGGCCACACCGGGAGTCTTGATCCGCTCGCGACCGGCCTGCTGCCCTTGTGTTTCGGCGAGGCAACCAAGATCGCCGGGATGCTGATTGGATCGAGCAAGGCCTATGTGACCGAATGCTTGCTCGGAGTCAGCACCGACAGCGCCGATGCACACGGCAAGGTGATCGAAACCCGTCCGGTTCCTGCACTCGATGTGGCCATGATTGAACGCGCGTTGTCGCCATTGCGCGGCAGCATCCAGCAGGTTCCGCCGATCTACTCGGCACTCAAGCGCGATGGCGAGCGGCTGTACGCATTGGCTCGACGTGGCGAAAGTGTCGAAATCGAGTCGCGCCCTGTAGAGGTGCATCGATTCGATCTGCTCGAACATCATGGCGATCGCCTGCGTCTCCAGGTCGAATGTGGTTCCGGTACGTATGTGCGCAGTCTGGTGCGGGATCTTGGTGAGGCCTTGGGTTGTGGCGCCCATGTGACCCTGTTGCGCCGGCTCTGGATCGAGCCGTTTCGATCGCCGAAGATGACGACACTCGATGAATTGGATGCGGCGGCGGCTGGCGGGACAGGCGCCCTGGACGATCTGTTGCTGCCCATCGAAGCGGGTCTGACAAGCTATCCGGTCGTCGTCCTCGACGAGGCGGCCGCCGCAAAACTCCGTCAGGGCCAGCCTGTTCAGGTTTCGTGCGAACCCGGGATCTGCGTCGCCAAGACACAGTCGGGTCAGCTGTTGGCAATCGCCGAAACGGGCACCGACGGGCTATTGCGTCCTGTCCGGGGCTTCAATTTGGACTGATTCGGCCGACTTTTGAACGGTCATCGACCAGACAACTTGTTGCAACGCACCTTTGCCAGCTAAAATGGGCAGCTTTCCCGGCCAAAAACTTCAACGCGGGGCGTTGGCAACTGTTACCGACAGGTGACCGTTACCAAGCCTCGTCCTCGTTCCATAAGGGTTTTCATCATGTCGCTCAACGTAGAAACAACCAGCAAGATCATCGCCGATTACGGTCGTGTTGCCAACGACACCGGTTCACCGGAAGTCCAGGTCGCCCTGCTTTCGGCGCGCATCGAACATCTGTCCAAGCATTTTGCCGACCACGACAAGGATCATCATTCACGTCGCGGCCTGCTGAAAATGGTCAACCAGCGCCGTCGCCTGCTCAACTACCTGAAGAGCAAGGACAACGATCGCTACAAGACGCTTATCGAACGCCTCGGCCTTCGTAGGTAGTCATTGCGTTCATCCATGAACGCGGTGCGCGGAAACACGGCCAGATGTTCTAGCGTTTCGCTTACGGATGAAGTCCAAAAGCGGCCATGCATGGCCGCACTTCTCACAAGTAGCTCGAGCACGCCTTGTAGGGCGCGTCCGCGCACACCAAACCAGGACAATCTAACGTGGCGAAAGTAACCAAGACATTCCAGTACGGCAATCATCAGGTCACACTGGAGACGGGCGAAATCGCTCGCCAGGCCAGCGGTGCCGTCATCGTCAGGATCGGCGACACGGTCGTGCTGGTCACGGCGGTCGGCGCCAAGTCGGCGCGCGAAGGGCAGGATTTCTTCCCGCTCACCGTTGACTACCAGGAAAAGTTTTATGCCGGTGGTCGCATCCCGGGCGGCTTCTTCAAGCGTGAAGGACGCCAGACCGAGAAGGAGACACTCACCTCGCGTCTGATCGATCGTCCGATCCGCCCGTTGTTCCCGGAGTTCTTCCGCAACGAAGTGCAGATCATCGCCACCGTGATGTCGATGAACCCGGAAATTGACGGCGACGTCCCTGCCTTGCTCGGCGCATCCGCCGCGCTGGCGCTTTCCGGTCTGCCGTTCAACGGCCCGATTGGCGCCGCCAAGGTCGGTTACGCGAATGGCAACTACATCCTGATGCCGACCGCGACCGAACTGAAGACTTCGCAGCTCGAGCTGGTCGTCGCCGGTACTGCCAATGCGGTGTTGATGGTCGAGTCCGAAGCCAAGCTGCTCAGTGAAGAGATCATGCTCGGCGCGGTCGTGTTTGGTCACAACGCGGCCAAGCAGGCAATCCAGGCGATCAACGAGTTCGTTGCCGAAGTCGGCCAGAAGTCGTTTTCCTGGACGGCGCCGGAACGCAATCCGGCCATCGTCGAGGCGATCAAGAACGCCGTTGGCGATCGTCTGACAACCGCTTACGCCGTAGTCGACAAGATCGAGCGCCGCGACGCGATCAGCGCCCTCAAGAAGGATGTGGTTGCTGGTCTCAAGTCCGACGCTGAAGCCAATGGCTGGGCGACCGCTGATCTCGGCAAGGAATTCGCCGAACTCGAATACACCACGCTGCGTGCCTCGGTGCTGGCCACCAAGAAGCGCATCGATGGACGCAATCTCGACGACGTCCGTGGCATCACGATCCGCACCGGCTTGCTGCCGCGCACGCATGGCTCTGCTTTGTTCACACGTGGTGAGACGCAGGCCCTGGTCACCGTTACTCTCGGTACCGGCCGCGATGCCCAGATCATCGATGCCGTCGAAGGCGAATCGAAGGATCCGTTCCTGTTCCATTACAACTTCCCTCCGTACTCGGTCGGCGAAGCCGGTCGCATGATGGGTCCGAAGCGTCGCGAGATCGGACACGGTCGTCTGGCCAAGCGCGGCGTGCTCGCGGTCAAGCCTTCGATCGAGGAATTCCCGTACGTGATCCGCGTTGTTTCGGAAATCACCGAATCGAATGGTTCGTCATCGATGGCATCGGTCTGCGGATCGTCGCTGGCGATGATGGATGCCGGTGTGCCGTTGAAGGCGCCGGTGGCTGGTATCGCGATGGGCCTGGTCAAGGAAGGCAACGATTTCGTCGTGCTCTCCGACATCCTTGGCGACGAAGATCATCTCGGCGACATGGATTTCAAGGTTGCCGGTAGCGCCGATGGCATCAGCGCCCTGCAGATGGACATCAAGATCGATGGCATCACCGAAGAAATCATGAAGGTCGCGCTGGCTCAGGCCAAGCAAGGTCGTCTGCATATCCTCGGCGAAATGAACAAGGCACTCAGCGCTGCGCGCACCGAGATGAGCGAGTTCGCGCCGCGTCTGCTGACCATGCGCATCCACCCGGACAAGATTCGCGAAGTGATCGGCAAGGGCGGTTCGGTTATCCGTTCGATCACCGAGGAGACCGGCACGACGATCGACATCACCGATGACGGCACCATCGTCATCGCGTCGGTCAACCGTGCTGCTGCCGAAGAGGCGAAGAAGCGCATCGAGATGATCGTTTCCGATGTCGAACCGGGTCGCATCTACGAAGGCAAGGTCGCCAAGCTGATGGACTTCGGTGCATTCGTCACGATCCTGCCGGGCAAGGACGGTCTCGTCCACGTCTCGCAGATCTCCAACGAGCGCGTCGAGAAGGTTTCCGACAAGCTCAAGGAAGGCGACATCGTCAAGGTCAAGGTGCTCGAAGTCGACAAGCAGGGCCGTATCCGCCTGTCGATGAAGGCCGTCGAGGAAGGCGAGGGCGTCAGCGAGTAAATCGCGCGACTTCACGCGAACAAGAAAAGCGGGCTTCGGCCCGCTTTTTCTTTGTCCGCTCGGCACTCCGGATGAATCGAACGATCAGCAGTGTTCGGCGCCGATTTTCCAGCCGCCTGCTTGCTTGCTCAGGAGTACGCCGCACTTGAGCTCGTGGGCCGCATTTCCGCTGCCAACGCGGCTCTTGATCGTGGCCAGGGCTGAATCATCAAGAAAGCGAATTTCATTGATTTCGAGCTTCCCGCTGTGGCCCGGCACGAACATCCGGGTGAACATGCTCTCCACCATTTTTCCGTTGCGGGCTTTCTGGCGCGCGCTCTCTTTTTTGCGTTCGTCGCTGAAGTAGGGCGTCAGGTCGTCACTCTTCTTCGCAGTGCCCGCGGCTTTCCAGTACGCGGTCAAGGCCGCTTCTGCCGCCGTTGAATCGCCTGAATCGGTTTTTCCGTTGCTGGCGATGCGGTCTTGCAGAGTTGGTGCGGCAAGCGCGGTGTCGATCGAGTAACGGGAAGTGACGTCACACCACTGGTCACCACAACCCGGGCTGCCTTGCGAAAGCGTGCCGCTGAGTTTTCCATTGGCATCGCTCTTGATGTCGACGACGAGACTCGAGACGCCGTTCATGACACTGTTGCCCGACGAGTAACAACTGCCATTGGCGTCGCAGGATTGCACGCCGCCGGGCTTGCCGACATCGTCCAGGATCCAACTGACGACCGTGGCCTTGTTGGCGATCGTCCATGCGCTGATCGCGGCGCTGCGGTTTTCCGCATCGGCCCACTGATCGGTCGGGACGTCACGATCGAACAGATAGATCACGGTTTGCTGCTTGGCCCCGTGGCTTTCTTTCCAGGCATAGGAATGCGTCGGCTTGAACCGATCGGCCGCCGCGGTCTGCTCGATGTTGCCGCTCATCGCGCCTTCGCCGGAGGCCTTGCCGAGGTTGGCGCCAAAGCAGGGAGACGCCGCTGTTGCGAGGATCAGGATTGAAATGAATTGTGTCTTGCCCATGTGCATGGATCGTCCATTGCCAGGTTGGTATCCGCTGGAACGCGCAACGGAAGGAAAAGCGAACACCCTCGAATCGACATGTTCCGCGGAGGTCGGTGGCGAGCAGCTGGAAATTGGCGATTGACGCAATGTTGGCGTGGAAATTGCTTAAAGCATCAGCGAATCCGCTTCGTCGACCGCGCGCGGCGTGCGCTTGGTGTCATCGCAGCGCGGCGTGATTCAGGGCCAAGGCGCCTCGGTGTCCAACGAGTTCAGGCTGGATGTTTGTCAGCTGGAGAGGTCAGCGACCTGTTCATCAAATCGCGAATTAAAGCAGTCGCTCCCTGCAGTGTTGCCGACAGGGAGATTCCGCTACGCTGTATCCCGTCTCAATCAGGAATCCGGATGTTTCGTTCGCCTTTTCGTCTGCTGATCCTGCTCGTCGGATTCGCCATCGTCGTTGGTCTGCCCGATCGCGTTCGCGCCGAAGACGCATCGGGCGTGCTCGTGCTCGGCCGGGTCAGCGACGATCCAAAATCGCAGTACGAGCAGATGAAAGTTCTGCTCGATTATGTCGTCGGGCGCATGGGTGACGTGGGTATCCACGAAGGACGGATCCTGATGGCGCGTGACGCTGTTCAGATGGCGAGTTACCTGCGTCGGGGCCGCGTCGATTGGGTGTCGGAAACCGGCGCCGCCGGCATGCTGCTGCAACAGCACGCAGGCGCGGAAACGCTTCTTCTCTCCGAACGCAACGGCATTCGCCGCTACCACACGATCTACTTTGCCCGCCGGGATGGGCCGGTCAAATCACTGGATCAACTGCGCGGCCATCGCATTGCCTTCCAGAACCGCACCTCGACCAGCGCCTATTTCATCCCCGCTATGGAACTGCTCGATCTCGGGTTGCCCATGGAAATTCTCGGTTCACTTTTCGATGCTCCGGCCGAAACTTCCGTCGGCTACGTGTTCGCACGCACCGAACGCAATATTGCGACCTGGGTTCACAAGGGTCTGGTCGATGTTGGCACCGTGAGCAACCTGGATTGGTCAGACCCCCAGCACATTCCCGAGTTCTTCAAGTCGGATCTTGTCATTCTCCGGGAGAGTGAAGAAGTCCCTCGTGGCGTGGAAATGGTGCGCAAGGATCTGGATGCGCGGGTCCGAGCCCGTCTGCATGAAGTCCTGCTCGGACTCGGGGATGATCCAACGGCAGTTGCGGATCTCGCCAAGTTTCATCAGTCGCTGAGATTCTTCGATCTTGACGAGCGCGACCGGCGTGACCTGAAGCGCTTGCATGCTGGCGTCATTCGCGTCACCTCGGAGATCGAATGAGCCTCCGTTTCGGATTTCAGGCGCGCTTCCTCGCACTGGTCGCGGTTGCCATGCTGGTGGCCATTGTTGCCATCGGCATTGTGCTCCAGCGGCAATGGGTGATGCGCGAGGAAGTCATCGAGATGAGCCGGGCCTCGATCCAGAACCTCGTCGTGGAGCGGTTGCGCGAACAGGCCAGTGCGGTTGGCCTGAACACCGCAGATGCGTTGGTCAATCCGCTCTACAACTTTGATCTCGAGATGATGGGCCGGATCGTGCGAGATGTCCTCATGCAGCCGGACGTGAAGTACGTGACAGTCTACGATCCGGCGGGGGCGATCATCCACGATGGCAGTGATGGTATTGCAAGTTATGGGCAGGTCATGTCCGATGCCTTGGCTCCGGCGATCATCCACGCAAATGAACCGCTCATGCAGCGCAGCGAGGGCGTATTTGATGTCGCCTCACCGATCAGCATTGGCGATGAACGTCTCGGTGGCGTGCGTATCGGCTATTCGCTGGATTCGGTGAAACGCTACGAAGAGCGTTCGACGCGACTTCTCAGTGGTCGACTGAATGAGATTGGCAAACGCTACCTGATCGGAATCGGGATCCTGATGAGCATTGCGCTGGCATTCGGCATCATCATCAGTCTGATCATGCAGCGCGTCCTGATTCGACCGATCCGCCGCCTGGCCCAGGCCGCGCGTGAAGTGGAGGCGGGCAACCTCACGATGAACCTGCCCGAGCGCAACAATGGCGATGAAATCGGAGAACTTGCCCAGGCCTTTGAGCGCATGACCGAGGGCATCGCGAAACGCGACCGCGATATCCGGCGAATCGCCAATACCGATTCGCTGACCGGGTTGGCCAATCGCCGGGCTTTCCGCGACGCACTCGAGGCGCGTCTTGCCGATCGCGACGCGGGTGAATTCGCCCTCGTTCTCGCGGATATCGATGATTTCAAGCCGGTCAATGACACCTGGGGACACGATGCCGGTGACAAGCTATTGTCCCGATTTGCCGAGCGCTTTCGTGAAGTGGTCAATGCAACGGATGAAATCGTGGCCAAGCCTGCGCGCCTCGGCGGAGATGAGTTCATCATGATCGCCCAGCTGGCCGATGGCGTCAGCACACCGTTGCGTGATGTTCTTGTTGGCCTTGGCGAAAGTCTCGTCCGCGAATTCAGACGACCAGCGGAAATCGATGGGCGTAGCCATCTGTTCAGGGCATCGTTCGGGATCGCCCTGTTTCCGGTTGATGGGCGAACGACGGCCCAACTGATGAAGGCAGCCGACGTCGCCATGTATGAAGCGAAGCAGGCCGGCAAGAATTGCTACCGATTCCATTCCACGGGCTGAGCAACGAACTGACCCATCTGGTCGGCGGATCGACCGTTGAACCTTATTTGCGATCTGCACATGTCCGAAGACTCGAATTTCACCCAATGGCTGGCGGACGCCGATGCTGGCGATCGCAGCGCGTGAGATCGACTGGTTCATCTGGTCTATCCCGATCTCAAGCGCCTCGCCCGACGATCACTTCACGGCGAGGGTCAGCTTACCCTCAACACCACGGCACTCGTGCATGAGTGTTACCTGCGTCTGGCGCGCGCCAGCGCTACGCCGCGCGACCGCGGCCATCTGATGTCGACGGCCGTGCGCATCATGCGTCAGTTCTTGATCGATCATGCGCGCGAGCGACTTGCGCTCAAGCGCGGCGGTGGTGCGTCTGCGCTGCAGGTCGACGATTTGCAACTGGTTGTTGACAGCCAGTTCGAGGCGCTGATCGAAATCGATGCCGCGTTGAGTCAGCTGGCCGTCGTCGAGCCGAGGCAGGCCATGGTTTTCGAGCACCGTTATTTCGGTGGCCTGAACGATGACGAGACGGCAACCGCCTTGTCGGTCTCCGCTCGAACCGTGCATCGCGACTGGGATGCGAGCCGGCAATGGCTTGCGGCACATTTGAATCAGACTGGAGTGGGCTAGAACCTCGCGTTGCGTTCGCTTTGCAGGGAGGCACGCATCTGCCGCGCGCGCTCGGTTCGCGGGTGGTCGGGCCCGAGCGATGATTCAAGAATTCGAATCGCGGCAGAAAACTCACGATCGGCTTCGTCATAGCGCTTTGCCGCTTGCAGGGTCAGCGCGCGACCCTCGCGGAACAGGGCGGTCTGCCAGGCATCTTCACCCAGCGCCATCAACGCATGGCAAGCACGCGCTCATGCATCGCCAGCGCGTCGTCAAATCGGCCTTGCTTCCGATACAGACCGGCAATGTTGTGCATCAAGGCGATCGTGTCCGGATGGCTTTCACCGATCAGCCGCGTTTCGAGCGCAAGCGCGCGCTCATAAAGTGGTGCGGCTTTTTCCAGTCGTCCAGAGAGCGAATAGAGCAGGCCAAGGTTGCTCATCGAGTTGCGGGTGAATTGATGTTCCTCGCCAAGCAGTTCCAGACGCGCATCGAGGACATGCCTGAAGAGTGTTTCGGCTTCGTCGAACCGCTTCAATCCCTGCAGTACGGTGGCGACTTCATTGGCGCTCGACAAGGTATCCGGATGCTGCTCGCCGAGCACGGCGCGGCGTTCGTCGAGCGCTCCCTGCAGCCAGGTCAGGGCTTCTTCGTCCTGTCCCTGATGACGCTTGAGCAGACCGATTTCGTGGGCAGCGAGCAGGGTCGATGGATGCCGTGGACCGAGCCTGGCCAGCCGCGATGCGTGAATCGCCAGCAACAGGGGCAGGGCTTCGTCGTGTCGTCCGAGCATCTGCAAGTTGGCGGCGGATTGCTCGGCTGCCCGCAGCGCAAGCGGTGTGTCGGCACTGCCACGGGCGCGCTCTGCCTGGAATACGGAATCGGCCAGAGCCAAGGCTTGATCAAACTGTCCGCGCAGGTTGGCCAGTCGTGACTGGAGCAGTTGAAAATCCGCGCGCTCGTTCCGGTCGGTCGCGGCGTTGGCGTTTGTCTGGCGCGTTTGATCGAGCATCAATTCCGCTTCATCGAGCTTGCCGCGGGCCAGCAGCACGTCGATCAACGCAACATCGGCCGCGTGGCGCGCTTCGGGTCGCGAATCGCTCGCTTCGCCCAGTGCGACCGCCTTGCGTGCCTCACGTTCCGCTTCGGCGTAGCGTCCCAGCTGGTCGTATAGACCTGCCAGTGTCGTTCGGATGGCGCCGTGTTCGACCGGCACATCGGCGAAGCGTGAATCGGCCGCATCCGAGGCACGATTCAGCGCTTCACGCACGCTCAGTTCGTGCCCGGGTGCGGCCGCCGGATCAGCGGCCGCGAGCAGGTCTTCGCGAAGAAAATCGAGCACCGAGGTGGCAACCCTGACCTGATAGTTCGCAGTGTCGCGCTCATGTTGCAGGCGCACCGTGAAGAACGCGGTTCCCCCCAGCAGTGTGAGCACGCCAAGGATGCCTGCACTGACGGCGATCGGGTGACGCTGCACGTAGCGTGTTGCGAGATAGCTTGCGTGCCGTGGCCGCGCGCTGACCGGCCGTCGTTCGATCAGGCGCGGATGTCGTGCGCCAGTGCATCGGCCGTTGCGTAGCGCGCTGACGCTTGCTCGGAGCAACTCATCGCGATGATTGCATCCAGATCAACCGGCAGGCTTCCGCGCTGCGCCGCCGCTTCGCTCGCGGCGCCGATTGCAGTCGCATCAACGAGGGTTGCCGGCGCTTGTCTTTGCGGGCGCAGCATCGATTCGACCAGCCGGCCCAACTGGTAGATGTCGGAGGCGACGGTCAGGGTTTCTCTGCGCCCTTGTTCGGGGCTGGCAAAGCCGGGCGTATAGGCGCGAACGACCAGACCATCATCTTCGCCGAGCAACTGGGCGATGCCGAAATCGAGCAGCTTGACCTGTGATTCCGCGTCGACGAGCACGTTGGAGGGTTTGATGTCGCGATGGATGAGCCCGCGCGCGTGGGCAAACGCGACCGCAGCACACACTTGCAGGAAAAGCCGGAGTCGTTGCACCACCGGCAGCGATTGATCGATGCAGTGCTGGTCCAGCGGCAGACCTTCGATCAGTTCCATCGCAAACCACGGGCGACCATCGGCGGTGCGGCCGCCATCAAGCAATCGTGCGATGTGCGGATGATTGAGATTGGCCAGCGACTGGCGCTCACGCCGGAACAGCTCGGCGGTCGCCGGATCGGCGTGGCTGTCGAGCATCCATTTGAGCGCAACCTGTTGCTCGTACTCGCCATCCGCACGTTCGGCGCGGAAAACGATGGCCATGCCGCCGCGACCAAGTTCATCGATGATCCGGTAGCTGCCAATCGAATCGCCCGCTTTCGGCAAGGACGCATTTTCGCGCTGGCGGATCAACGAGGCCGCGATTTCGCTTTGCAGCGCACCCCCGGTCTGGAAATCACTGGGTTGAATCGGCATCGGCTTCGCGGTGATCGTGAGCTGTGGAGTCTATCGGAACACCGATTGACCATCTCTTGTCATCTTCATGGTTTGGCGATGGCAAAAAAAACCATCGTTTCCCGTGATGGAGGGAAAGCAGGCGCTCGTCCTGCGTTACGGAGAGACGCGATGGTCCGCTCAACCGGCTTCGGCCCGATCAATGCCAGCGGATTGCTGGGGGTGTTGTTTTTCTCGGTCGCCATCGCGCAAGCAGCGGATCTGAATATTACGGGGCCAACTGGCAGCGTGGCCTTCGGCACTCAGGTAGTCGCGTTGCCCAATGGCAACATCGTGGTCACCGATCCGGAAGGCCCGGTCGGGAACATCGGCGCCGTCTATTTGTATTCACCGGACCGCATCCTATTGGCGACCTTGACCGGTGGCAGCAACGGTGACGCCGTTGGCAGTGGCGGAATCGGGGTTGTAGGCAACGGAAATTTTCTGGTGATTAGCCCCTTGTGGCGAAACCCGTCCACCAACGCGACCAAGGCGGGCGCGGTCACCTGGGTCAACGGAACCAGCGGTCTGTCGGCTTCGGTTTTCGAGGGTAACTCTCTGCTCGGTAGCTCGACCAATGACGGCGTCGGGTCCCTGGGTGCGGTCGTGCTCGACAACGGCAATTGCGTGGTCAGCGTGCCTAAATGGGACAACGGTTCAGTCCAGGATGCGGGAGCCGTGGTCTGGGGCAGGGACAGCCTCGGTATTTCCGGGCCGGTGACCAAGAGCAACGCCTGTTCGGTACCTCGCCATCCGATCAAGTCGGGCAAGGTATCGCAGCTCTTCGCAATGGCAACCATGTCGTTTGCAGTTCGCAATGGGACAACGGTAGCGGGAGGCCCGACTCGGGAGCGGCCACTTGGGGTGATGGGTTCGTTGGCATTGTCGGGGCTGTTTCCGCAGCGAATTCCCTGATCGGTGCAAACTCCGACCTCGATGTCGGTTCGCGGGGGCAACAGCACGTTACTCCGCTAGTCGCTGCGGGCCACCGGCCCGTCGTCGCGCTGGCAAACGGCAACTATGTCGTGGTCAATCCGGGTTGGGAAAACGGCGCAATTGCCGATGTGGGCGCCTTGACCTGGGCCAACGGTGCCACTGGACACAGCGCAGCGGGTGCCACGAGTACTCGGTAGCAAACGAGTTGAGCCTGCAAGGTACATTGGGTCATTGCTTTCCGACGTTCGGTGGATGCGTGCTCCGTCGAACGACTGATGGCATCGGTTTTCACAGTGTCACAATTGACCGGTTCGCGGGTGCGCTTGACCGACTTCGGCTGAGGCGTGCTGCGGCAAACCAGTCTCAGCGGGTAAAACCGTCATTGGAGCTGCAACGCCCACGCGATCCTGTCGGCGAGGGTGGCGCCGGCTTTCATTCATTTCCCTGGGGATTATCAATGAGAAAAATTTCGTTTCTTGCCGCTGCAATCGCGGCTTCCTGTTCGTTTGCCTATGCCGCGGATGCCGGAAAAGTCATCATTCCGGCTGGCGTATCGGCTCCAGCCGGTTACGAGCGGATTGCGGACTATGGTTCGTTCTCGCTTTATCGCGGCAACCTGGCTTCGATGCCAAAAAATGTCGCCGGGGTGTCTGCGCTCAACGAGGCCGACGTGCTGCAGTTTGATCGACTGCGACTCGATACCCAACAATCCGCATGGGTTGCGCCGAGCGGATTTGCATTGAGCCAGCCGACCGGCTCGGCCTTGCAGATTGTCCAGTTTGTCGGCCCGCTCAAGCAGGAATGGCTGGATCAGGTTCGTGCGACCGGCGCGATGCCGATCCAGTACGTGGAAAGCAACGGCTACCTGGTCTGGGCCAGTGAGGCATCGCGCACGCAGTTGTCGCAGATGGCTGACGCACGAAAAACACTGCAGTTCAGCAAACCGCTGCCATCCTTCGTCAAGCTCGGCAACTCGTTGTTCGAGCGTCTGCAGGCCGGTGAGGCTGCGTCCACGCGCGTGCCGGTTACCGTGCAGCTCTATCGCCACGCTGGAAGTACGACGCAACGCGCACTCGAGGCAATGGGGCTCAAGCCTGACAGCGACTGGGCTTCGATCCTGGCGTTTGAGAATGCCAGTTACAGCGTCACCCTGGAGCAGGTTCGTCAGATCATCGAAATGCCCGATGTGTATTGGGTGGGTGAGATTCATCCGCGCTCGATGAACGACGAAGTGCAGGCCCAGATCATTCGGGGTTATTTCAACGTTGATCAAAGCGGGCCGCAGGGTGAGGGATATCTGCCATGGCTGAATGCACTTGGCTTTTCGAATAATCCGGCCGATTATCCGGTGGTCGACATAACCGACGATGGTATCGGCAATCGCACGACCAATACCGGCGACCCGACCCTGCATGTGCTGGGCAACAGCGCCAATGCGTCGCGCGTGATCTACAACCAGACTTGCGGTGCCGTCAGTGGCAATGGAACCGTCGAGGGGCATGGCCACATCAACACCAATATTGCCCTGGGCTACGACTTGCGTGCCAATGCCGGCACGCCGGGTGCGCGCTTTCCGGGCGAGTACCAACGCGGCCTCGGCATGAACCCGTACGGCCGGATTGGTGGAACGCGCATCTTCAGCTCCAGCGGCAGCTTCGATGAAAGCGCCTGCGGCAATACCGATAGTGGAACGATCAAGCAGAGCTACACCGCAGGTGCGCGCATCTCGTCGAACTCGTGGGGCTGCTCTAGTTGCGCTTCCCAATATGATGCGAGTTCGCAAGCCTATGATGCGGGTATCCGCGATGCGGATACTTCAAGTCCCGGCAACCAGGAGCTGATCGCGGTGTTTTCCGCTGGCAACAGCGGCGCTAGTTCCGGCACGATCGGTACGCCCGGCAACGGCAAGAACATGATCACCGTGGGAGCGTCGGAAAATCAGCGGATGAACGACGAGAACGGCGCCTGGACCGATGGTTGTGCGATCGGACCAACGGGCGCGGACGACGCCATGGACGTGATCAGCTTCTCCTCACGCGGACCCGCGCCCGGCGCACGCATCAAGCCTGAAGTCATCGCTCCGGGGACGCATATCACCGGCACGCGCGCCAATCCGACCGCCGGGGTGAGTACCTGCGATGCCGCGCGACCGGTTGGCAACGCAACGTATGCGGCGTCGTCTGGTACCAGTCATTCGGCCCCAGCGGTTTCGGGTGTCGCATCGCTGGTCTGGTGGTGGATCGCCAACAACCAGGGTGCCCTGTCGTTTGACGGAGGCAGTGCGTCGGCTCCTTCTCCGGCATTGATGAAAGCCTGGTTGATGGCTTTCCCGACTTACCTGGAGGGCGTCGGAGCAAACGACACCCTGCCGAGCAACACCCAGGGTTACGGCATGCCGAATCTCGGCGACATGTTCAGCGACACGCCGACCTTTGTGCTCAACCAGAACCATGTTCTCGACAACACGGGCGAAGTCTGGACGTGGACCGGTGCGGTCGCCGACCCGGCCAAACCCTTGCGTATCAGCCTGGCCTATACCGATGCCGCCGGTGCGATCGGTACGAGCCCGCAGGTCAACAATCTCGATCTCGAAGTCGACATCGGTGCCACCACCTATCTCGGCAATCGCTTCAGTGGCCAGTGGAGCACGACGGGTGGCGCGGCTGACAACAAGAACAATTACGAGGCCGTATTTCTGCCTTCGGGCACGAACAACTCGGTGACGATCCGGGTCAAGGCGCTCAATATTGCTGGCGATGGCGTTCCGAATTTCGGTGATGCGACCGATCAGGACTTCGCCCTGGTTTGCAACAATTGCGTGCAGCAACCGACCTTCACGCTGGCTGTCGCTCCAGTCTCGGCCAAGGTCTGTACGGTGTCGACACCATCGGTGGCATTCAACCTCACGCTCGGCTCGATTCTCGGCTTCAGCACACCGGTCAACCTGGTTGCAACGAACAATCCGGCCGCAACCACGGCCGCATTCTCGGTCAATCCGGTCAGTCTGCCTGGCAACAGCAGTCTGACCATCGGCAATCTGGCCAGCGCCGCAGCAGGTTCATACAGTGTCGATGTCACCGGCACGGCCGGAGCCGAGGTCAAGACGCGCAGCATGGGCCTTGATTTGTTCACGGCCAATCCGGATGCATTCGTTCTGACCACCCCAGCCGATGCATCGAGCAACATTGCCCTGAGCCCGACCTTGAGCTGGGCGGCTGCCACGCAGGCATCCGGTTACCAGATTCAAATCGCAACGGATGCCGGCTTCAGCAATATCGTCTTTACGGGCACGTCGACGACGAATTCAGTTGTGGTGGGTACCGCGTTGAACAGTTCCACCCAGTACTACTGGCGTGTGACTGCCCAGAACGAGTGCGGCAACACACTGTCTAGCTCGATCTCCTCGTTTTCGACGCTGCCGCTTCCTGGCGACTGCTCGCTGGGTGCAACGGCGCAAAACGCCTACTCGACGGATTTCGAGGGTGACAATTCCGGCTGGACCAGTTCCGGTACCGGCAACACGTGGGCCGAGACTACGACGAATCCACACAGCGGATCCAAGGCTTTCCTGTCAAAGGATTCAACTACGGTTTCCGATCAGAGGCTGGTCTCGCCAGCCATGGTGCTGCCGACAGGACAAACCCCACTGAGCTTGCTGTTCTGGAATCGCCAGTCGATCGAGGCTCGCAGCGGCGGCTGTTATGACGGCGCCATTCTGGAAATATCGACCAATGCCGGCGGCACGTGGACGCAGGTTTCCAACGCCGATCTGCTGGTCGGCCAGTACCAGGGGCCGGTCAGTACTTCATTCAGCAATCCGCTGGCTGGCCTCAACGCGTGGTGCGGTGATCCGCAGGCTTGGCAGCGTTATGTCGTCAGTCTTGACGCCTATGCTGGACAGACCGTGAACTTCCGTTTCCGCATGGGCAGCGATACATCGGCTGGACGCACGCCAGACGGCTTTGTGCTGGATGACGTCAAGGTCCAGGGTTGCGTTGTGCAGTCCGACGAGATTTTCGCCGACGGTTTTGATTCGACTCCGTAGTCTTCCTGGCAACGCAAGGCGAATCGCGAGCAGTCGCGATTCGCCTTTTTTGTGCAAACAGCGGCGGAGGTCATTTCCGCCGATCGCAAGTCGCCACCTGGATTTCAGTGGCGTCGAGGCAATCGATCAAATGCGCTGGCGCCGACCCTGCCGATGGAAATCCACGCGGATCGAACAGTCATGAGCGCGCTGCGATAGATCCTCGCCGTGGCCGACATCCTTCCATGGATGGCTGCCCACGACACCACAATCGGCAAACGAATCCGTCGCGATTTCGCAGCTGGCAGAAATTTCCTGGCCGGGTTGTTGCCTGTCACCGTCGCAATTGCCGGTTTTTGACTCGCCGTCATCGACGTGAAGTGCTGCCGAGCCTTCGCATTGGCAGCAACTCGTTTCATTCCATCACGCGTCGAACCCGTCAACGAAGATGATGTCGTACGGATCCTCGTAGGCACCGACATCACAATAAGCGATGCCATCGCCATTGCCATCGAGTGGACGGATCTGGTTGCGAGCATCGAGCGGTTCGCAGTTGTCGCTATCGACAATGCTGTCGATTACGGCACTGCCGCCAAAGCGCAACACGCCGACCATCCCGGGTCTCTCATCGACGAACAAGCTCCCCAGTGGAGAGTTGGGCAGCGCATTGGCGCCGAGGTTTGCGCAGCTCGAATCGGAGAAAAGGTTGAAGCCCACATAGATCGGCGCGGTAATGGTCGGTGCACCCGTGCACGCGACTCCGAGATACGTCGGCGCGAGCAGGTTGGCCTGGAAACGCAGCACCTGGGTAACCTGGTTTGCCGAAAAAGCCACGTGAGCCCCTGCCGTTGCGTCACCGTTGTAAAAGGTGTTGCTGGCCGCGTTGAGCCCGGCTCCGCCTCCGATGAAAACGGCGCCGCCCTGATCGGCGACACTGTTGTTGTAGAAACTTGAATTGGATAGTTCCAGGAGCACATCCGGGGATCCGGAATCAGGCTTTCGCGCATAGACTCCCCCGCCGTAATTTGCCGAGTTTCCGCGCAGGTAATTGCGTCGCATCATGGTTGTGCAATCCGAGCAGCCGATGTATATCCCGCCGCCATAGCCAAGAATTGCCGAGCCCGCTGACGCCGTGTTGAAGCGGAACGTCGTGTCGAAGATGGTATTGAGCCGGCCGACACCGTTCGCCGAAATCGCACCTCCCGTGCTACCGCCGGAAATCGACAAGGCGGCATTGCCTTCGAACAGGACGCGTGTCGTGAACACATTGCCGTACGCATAAATAGCGCCGCCGGAGGATTGACCGTTGGCTGCGGTTGCCTCGACGGCATTGTTGATAAACCGGCTGTCAACCACTGAAACAGCGTCGTTCGATCGATTCCAGTAGATCGCGCCGCCGAAAACAAGGCTCGGTCCACTGGCCTGACAATTGCTGAAAGTCACCCGCTCCGCCTTCAGGGCACCCACGGGCGCAAAGCTTCCGGAGTTGACGCAGGCGCCTCTTTCCGGTGCCAAAGCGTTCTGCAGATTGAGGTCGTAGAGTTCGAGCAACGTGGTCGCAGCACTGACGCTGAATATTGAATGCTGAGCCTGCCCATCGACACGCGGCTGCTTGTTGCCACCTAGCACGACCAGTCGTTGCGAAAGAATCTGCGGAAGGTCGGTGTTGAGCAGGATGATTCCATTGTCCGGAAATGCCGCCGAGAATGTCAGCGTGTGGACGCCACCGGCGGGCGAGTTGGAGCTGAGTATGGCTTGACGCAACGAGCCGGCACCACTGTCCGCCGTGGTGCTGACAACGAAGGTGCTTGCATGTGCAGCGGATGCGAGCACGAGCAGAACGAATGCAAGAGATTGAATGCGCAAGATGGTTCCCCTTTGTCTACGGGCCGCAACACCTCCTGTGGAATCGACGGGTCGATTCCAGCGATGACAGTGTGTGGCCGGTGTGGTCAGTCAACGAACGGCAAGGATGACTTGAGAGTTTGCGAGTTCAAGTCGTGTGTCGATGACGCGTGTTTCGAGCTTGCGGGCGTCGACTGAGCCAGTATCGCGAATCATCCATCGATTACGCGTCGATTCGTTCCGGTCACAGCGGCCAACCAGATCACATTTTTCGGGTGATCTGCATCCGCGGATTCGTTTGCGTGTTCAGACCCAGCCGGTCAGATAGAACAACCCGATGACGACGAACACCGAGGTCGTCTTGATCAGGGTGATCGCAAAGATATCCTTGTAGCTTTGCCGATGGCTGAGCCCGGTGACGGCGAGCAGGGTTATCACGGCGCCATTATGGGGCAGGGTATCCATCCCGCCCGAGGCCATTGCGGCGATGCGATGCAACACTTCCATCGGAATGCCGGCGGCGTTGGCGTTGGCAATGAAGCTGTCGGCCATCGCCGCCAGCGCGATGCTCATGCCGCCGGAGGCCGAGCCGGTGATACCGGCCAAGGCGGTTACCGAAACGGCTTCGTTGACCAGCGGGTTGGGGATCGCCTTCAACGCGGTGGCGACGGCGAGAAACCCGGGCAATGCCGCAATCACCGCACCAAATCCATACTCGGACGCGGTATTCATCGAGGCCAGCAAGGCACCCCCGATTGCATTCTTCGTGCCCTCGGCGAAACTCACTGTCACGGTTCGCCAGGCGAATGCCATGACGCAAAGAATGCCAGCGATCAATGCGCCCTGGACGGCCCAGATGGCGGCGATTTTGGAGACGTTCTGGACGATCGGCGCGGGATCCCCGATCACCGAGGGGATGAATGACTGGGTTTCACCGTAGAACTCTGGAATCCAGCGGGTCAACAGGAAATTGGCAACACCGACCACGACCAGAGGCAAGATCGCGATCAGTGGATGAGCGAGCTTGCTGCCGGAGAACGCTACCGGCTCATTGACCAGGTTTTCGCCATAACCCTCGCCATTGGCTGCAGCACGGCGACGACGCGACTCGAGATAGATCATGCCGACCGTCAGGATGAAAATGCCGCCGAGCGTGCCGAGCACGGGCGCCGCCCAACTGGTCGTGCCGAAGAACGGTGCCGGAATGATGTTCTGGATCTGCGGTGTGCCGGGCAGGGCATCCATCGTGAAGGTGAATGCGCCAAGCGCGATCGTGCCGGGAATCAGGCGCTTGGGAATATCACTCTGGCGGAACAGCTCGGCGGCAAACGGATACACGGCGAAGACGACGACAAAGAGCGATACGCCGCCATAGGTGAGCAGCGCGCAGACCAGCACGATCGACAGCATCGCGCGTTGCGCGCCAACCACGCGGATCGTGGCGGCGACGATCGATTTCGAAAATCCGGAGATCTCGATCAGCTTGCCGAAAACCGCGCCAAGCAGGAACACCGGAAAGTACAGTTTCAGGAAACCGACCATCTTCTCCATGAACAGGCCGGTGAACATCGGTGCGACCAGGGTCGGATCGGTCAGCAGCACGGCACCGAGCGCGGCGATCGGCGCGAACAGGATCACGCTGTAGCCGCGATAGGCGACAAACATCAGGAACGCGAGCGCGGCCAGCACGATCAGCAGGGACATCCACCAGCTCCGGACAGCGGCGTCATGTACGCCACGGCTGCGCAGTATCTGCAGTCAGGGCTCGCCCGGCCCACTGTACCAAGGTACAGGTGTCGCGCTCCAGGTGATCCCGCTAGTCTGCGGCCATTCTGCCCGCGGTCGACCCCGACTGTTCCCAACATAAGAAAAGGAAACACGATGAAACGTACGCATTTGAGTCTTGCAATCGGCCTGCTGTTGGGAATGTCGGCGATGGCGCAAGCACAGGACGGCGCGGCCACATCCGCCAAGCCATCCGAAGAGGAGACCGCGCGCCTCGACAGCATCGTCGTCACCGCGCGCCGGCGTGAGGAATCCCTGCAGGAAGTGCCGGTCGCCGTCAGCGCCTTCAGCGACGCCGATCTGGTCGAGATGCAGGCCAAGAACATCGACAGCCTGCAAGGCAGCGTGCCGAACATGAACATCGTCCAGGGCCGCGGATCGGCCTCCTCGGTCAACGTGTTCATCCGCGGCATCGGCCAGCCCGATGCGCTGCAGACCTTCGATCCCGGCGTCGGCATGTACGTCGATGACGTCTACTACTCGCGCATCCAGGGCGCGTTGTTCAAGCTGTATGACGTCGACCATATCGAAGTCCTGCGCGGTCCGCAGGGCACCCTGTACGGCAAGAACTCGACTGGCGGCGCGATCAAGCTGGTGACCAAGGATCCCGGCCAGGAAACCGCCGGCAGTGTCGAACTGACAGCGGGCAGCTTTGGTCTGCTCGAAGCCAAGGCCTACGCGGCGACACCACTCAGCGACACCTGGGGGCTCAGCGCCGCCATCGTCAGCAGTGGCAATGATGGCTATGTGAAGGATCCGGTCACGCGCAAGCACTACAACGACGACAACACCCAGGCGATCCGCCTGAAGCTGGTCGGCAACCCGAGCGACAGCTTCAAGGCGTCGTTCTCGCTTGACTACACCCATCAGGACAACGCGCTGACCCTCGGCAATTCCGAGGCGCCGCTGATCCAGACCGATGTCGCCCTCGGCGCGATCGTGTTGCATCCGTCGCCTTCCGGGAATTACGACTATCGCACGCGCACTTCATTCGGCCCTGACAAGGGTCAGAAGCTGATCCACAAGGGTGGCTCGGCCGCGTTGACCTGGTCGCTGTCGGATGCATGGTCGTTGAAGAGCATCACCGCCTACCGCGAACTCGACAGCAAGTCCTACATTGACATCGATGCTTCCGAATTCGAACTGGGTGATGTATTCGTGAGCTTTCACCAGAATCAATTCAGCCAGGAGCTGCAGGCGCAGTATGACAACGGCGGCAACCTGCATGCCACCTACGGCTTGTACTTCCTGCGTGAGCATGTGCCGTCCGACCAGCAAGCCTATGCAGATGATCTGTATGCGCTGGCCGGAGCACCAATCACCTTCCTGCGCACGATCGGTGATGATCTGACCACGCGCAGCACGGCGGCCTATGGCCAGGTGAACTGGGAATTCTCACCTTCGTGGACGCTTGGCGCCGGCGTGCGCTACACACGTGAAACCAAGGATTATGACCGCACGACGAGCACCTTCTGGGGGCCAGCGTTCGCCGCCTTGAATGGAACCGTTGCGTTCGATGCGAGCAAGTCATGGACGGCGGTCACCCCGTCGCTGAGCCTGCAGAAGGAATTCAGCACTCACGTGATGGGCTACGTCTCGGCCAACAAGGGCTTCAAGTCTGGTGGCTTCAACGGACGCGCCAACGCCGTCGCTGAAGCGACCCGGCCGGAGTTTGATCCGGAAACGGTTTGGACCTATGAAATGGGTCTGAAGATGAGTTCGGACGATGGCCGCCTGCTCGGCAACATCACCGCCTTCCACAGCAACTACGATGACTTCCAGGCTCGTGTCAGTGGCGAAGTGGTGGGCAGCTTCCCGGTGCTCAATGCGGCCAAGGTGAAGGTCGACGGCCTGGAATTCGAGGGCGTCGCCCTGGTCGGTGAAGGTACCCGTCTGTCGGCCCAGATCGGTTGGTTGGATGCGCGTTATGGCGAGTTCAACGATCCACGCGTCACGACAACTCCGGCGCTGGCCGGCTTGCATGATCATGTGCCGTTTTCACCAAAGTGGACCTCGCGGGTCGCGGCCAGTCACATTTTCACACTCGGTGACGCCGGCAGCCTGACCTTTGGCGGAGACGTTTCGTATCGCGCCAAGAGTTGGCTCAGCGTCGACAACCGCGATGTGTTGAGCCAGGATGCGTTCACCACCGTCGGCTTGTTCGGTATCTGGGATTCGGTTGATTACAAGTGGCAGTTGCGCGCTGGTGTGCGCAACCTGACCGACAAGCTGTACAAGACTGATGCGCAGGAGTTCAGCAGTGTTGGCAATATCCAGACCGCGTATTACGCCATGCCGCGCAATTACTATCTGACCGCCCGGTACAACTTCTGATGTCTGATTCCACGCGCTTGCACGATGCGGCGAGGGCATTGCCAGGCAGGGGTCGTGTGTCCCTGCCTGTGCGGATTGCGCTGGCGACGTCGATGCTTTGCCTGATCGGGGCGGCATTGAGCGCCTGCAGCGGCGAGCCTGCCGGCGCGCCGCTGCCGAAGCTCAAGCTGGATGCATCGCGGACGACAGTTTCGGGGCTGTCGTCGGGGGCGTACATGGCGACCCAGGTGCATATGGCCTTCTCCAGCCATATCGCCGGGGTCGCCATGATCGCCGGCGGACCGTACGGTTGCGCGCAAGGAAGTCTGGAGACCGCCTTGTCAAGCTGTCTCAATCCCTCCACGCAAACGTTGCCCGATGTCGATCGTCTGGTCGAGGCGGCGAAGGCACGCGCGACCAGCGGCGTGATTGATTCACTAAATGGATTGGCCGGTGACAAGGTGTTCATCATGCATGGCACCCTCGACAAGACGGTGGCAGCCGCGCTCAGCACGGATTCGGCTGATTTCTATCGCAAGCTCGGCGGCGCGATTGTCACGCAGGACGATGGTCGCGAGATGGCGCATACCTTTCCAACCGATGCCAATGGCACGGCTTGCACGACCAGCGAGGTACCGTATATCGGAAGCTGTGGATTCGACGGGGCTGGCGAGATTCTCGCCGCACTTTACGCAGACAAGCCGAGCGCAGCGACAACTGCCGATGGCGAATTGCGCCGCTTCGATCAGAAAGCCTACCTGCCCGATGGAAAGGACGCGATGCTGGCGGACAAGGGCTTCGTCTACATTCCCAAGGCTTGCGCGGCGGGTGAGACCTGCGGCTTGCATATCGCCCTGCATGGTTGCCTGCAGAACGCCGATGCGGTTGGCGAAGCGTTTGTCCGCGATGCCGGTTACAACCGTTGGGCCGATGCCATGCACCTGGTCGTGCTATATCCTCAGACCCGCGCAAGTTATGCGCCGTTGAATCCGAAAGCATGCTGGGACTGGTGGGGATATTCCGGAGCAGACTACGACACACGCCAGGGCGTGCAGATGCGCTGGTTTGCAAATGCGGCAGCCGCCCTGGGCGCGCCACTGGAATAGAAGTCAAAGGTATTTGCGACGAATCGGTGTTTGCCTTCGTCCATCAAGATTCGCGACAGAAGTCGCTTTCAGCGCACGGTGCCACGGCACCGTCCGGAAGTCCGGGAATGATCGGCCCAAGACGATCTTTGCCGGGACCGACGGAGAGGAAGGTTGCGGTCGCTCCGCAACCTCCAGCGCGCGCATCCCGGCCGGGATGCGCGACTGGCGCTGAAGGCGGCTTCCGACGCGAACCCCGCGGCGCAAACCGATTCGGCAGGCTGCCCGGCTGGCCAGCTGAGAGTCGCTCCCATGCTGCCTGACCTGAGCATCGTCGCTGCCGGTGTACTCTGGCTCGGCGTGCTCTTCGGCGTCGCCGTTCTTGGTGACCGACGGCCACAGATTTTCGCCCGCCACTGGGCCTGGATCTACGCATTGTCGCTCGCTGTCTACTGCACCTCGTGGACGTTCTATGGCACCGTCACCCAGGCCTTGCGCTCGGGTTGGTGGCTGCCACCGACTTTTGTCGGCACGATCCTGATCTATGTATTCGGCATCGGCCTGCTCATGCGACTGGTCACGATTGCGCGTGCGCACAACAGCAGTTCCCTGGCCGATCTGATCGCGATTCGCCTCGGTCGCAGTCCACTGCTGGCGGCCCTGGTCACGGCAGTCGCGGTCATCGGCATCATTCCCTATATCGCCCTGCAGCTGAAATCGGTCGCCATGAGCTACGGCATGCTCGCGCGTCGGAATGATCTTGCGGCGCCGGCCTGGCAGGACAGCGCGCTGTGGGTGGCGCTGGCGATGGCCCTGTTCGCGATGCTGTTCGGTGCGCGCCGGGCCAGTGCCAACGCACACAATCGCGGCCTCGTGCTGGCCATGGCGTTCGAATCCGTGTTCAAGCTGGCGGCCATGCTGGCACTCGGCGCACTGGTCTGGTTCGGTCTGGATGTTCCGCCCACCGCCGCCGATGTGCGGGCCGTGCCGGGTGGGACGGCGGGTTTTCCGTCGCTGATCCTGCTTGGCGCGCTGGCGGTGTTCACCCTGCCGCATCAATTTCACGCCGGCGTGGTCGAGTGCCGCGATGCGCAGCACGTGCGTACCGCACGTTGGGTTTTCCCCTTGTACATGTTGTTGATTGCACTGCCGCTGCTGCCGCTGGCGCATGCCGGGGAAGCGCTGCTCGGGCCAATGGGCGTGCCATCGGATCTTTATGTGCTTGCCTTGCCACTGGCGGCCGGTCACGGCGCATTGGCCCTGATGGCGTTTCTCGGTGGGCTCAGTGCGGCAACCAGCATGGTCGTCGTGGCCACGCTGGCATTGAGCCTGATGATTGGCAATCACTGGATTGCGCCACTGCGCGTGCGTGCCGGCTGGGGCCGTGCAACCGTAGGCGGGGATCTGCGCGCAGAAGTGTTGATGCAAAGGCGCCTGATCATCCTTGTCGTTGTCTTGCTGGCTTGGGTCTACAGCCGCGTGCTGGTCGCCAATGATGCGCTGGCCGATATCGGCGCGGTGTCGTTCTCGGCGCTTTCGGCGATTGCTCCGGGCGTGCTTGTCGCCGTGTATTGGCCACAGACGGGGGCGCGAGCGGTCAGCGCCGGCCTGGTCGCCGGCAGCCTGGTCTGGCTGTATGTGCTGATGCTGCCTCTGCTCGCCGGTGAATCGCTGCCATGGATCACCACCGGCCCCTTTGGCCAGCTATGGCTGGCACCGGAACATTTGCTCGGTCTCGGCGACTGGAGTCGCCTGGCGCGCGCCGTCGTGGTGAGCCTGGCAGCGAATCTGGGCGTGCTCGTGGTGGTTGCCGGCTCACGTTTCGCGCATCCCTCATCGGCCGGCATGCGCGGCCGCGTCGGTGTGGCCGACCTGAAGGCGCTGGCCTTGCGCTTCCTGACTGATGAGCAGGTGCGAATCCTGTTTGTCGGCGCTGATTTCGGTGCGTCGGCCTCCGAGGCGCTGGTCGCCGCCATCGAACATGAACTGGCCGCCGTGATTGGCGCGTCGTCGGCACGCCTGCTGCTGACCGTGGCGCGCCGGGAACAGACGGTCGAGCTCGAAGCGGTTGCCGACATTGTCGGGGAGACTTCGCAGGATCTGCGCTTCAATCAACGTGTCCTTGAAGCGGCGCTCGAGAACATGAGCCAGGGCATCAGCGTGGTCGATCGTGATCTCGGTCTGGTTGCCTGGAACCGGCCGTATGCGGAGCTGTTCGGCTATCCACCGGAATTGTTGCGGGTCGGCGTGCCGGTGGCCGATCTGGTGCGCTGGAACCTCGCGCATGGGCTGGGCGCGAGTCGTTCGGTCGCCGACGAGGTGCGCAAGCGCGTCGACCACATGCGCGCCGGCACGCGCTATGTCGCGGAGCGCCGGTTTCCGGGCGCGAGCGGTGATCGGGTCGTCGAGATTCGCGGCAATCCGATGCCGGGCGGTGGATTCGTGGCGACGTTCACCGATGTCACCGAGTTCCGGCGCAACGAAAGCGAGTTGAAGAGTGTTGCCGAGAACCTCGAGCAGCGCGTCATCGAACGCACTTCCGAACTGGATCTGGCTCGCCAGGAAGCGGAAAAGGCCAACCTCGCAAAATCCCGTTTTCTCGCCGCAATCAGCCATGATCTCGCCCAGCCATTGAACGCGGCGCATCTGTTCACGCATGCACTGGCCCAGCGCCTGACCCATGTCGAATATCGCGAGTCGGTCATCAATATCGATGGCGCGCTGACCTCGGCTGAGAATCTGCTCGGCGGATTGCTCGATATCTCGCGCCTCGACGGCGGACGCATGAGCGTCAGGGTCGAGGCTTTTCCGATCGATGAATGGCTGCGAAGCCTGGCCGCCGAATTCAGCGTGCTCGCCGAGCAGCGGGGGCTGCGTCTGGATTGCGTGGCTTCGCGTGCCTGGGTGCGTAGCGATCCCCAGCTGTTGCGACGGATCGTGCAGAACTTTCTCGCCAATGCCGTACGCCATACGCGCAGCGGTCGAATCGTGCTGGGCTGCCGACGGCGCGGCAGGAATCTTTCGATCGAGGTGTGGGATACCGGGCCTGGCATTGCCCATGCCGACCGCGAACTGATCTTCGAGGAGTTTCGCCGCCTGGGGCATTCGGGCGAAGGCCTCGGCCTCGGACTTGCGATTGCCGAACGCATTGCGCGATTGCTCAAGCATCGCTTGCACCTTGAATCACGGGTTGGTCGTGGCACGGCCTTTTCGATCGAGGTGCCGATGACGTCGCCGATGGACTTGCCAGCGCCCACGGCGGCTGCAAGCGAACCGCCACTTCCCCGTCTGCGTCTGTTGGTCGTCGACAACGATCCGGCCGTGCTCAAGGCGATGCAGGATCTGCTTGGCGCATGGAAAGCGGAAGTGCATGCGGCGCAAACTCCTGAAGCGGCGCGTCGACTGTTCGCCGCGCATGGCGCCGACCTGCTCCTGCTCGACTACCACCTCGACGATCATGTCAGTGGACTCGAACTTCGCGACGCGCTGGGCCCGACGGCTGCGCTGATTCCGTGCGTGATCATCACCGCCGATCACGGCAAGGCAGTCGCCGATGCGGTCGCCGCCGCCGGTTGTCAACTGCTGCACAAACCGCTCAAGCCACTGGCTCTGCGCTCACTGGTAACGCAGTTGATCGGGCGGAAAGCCTGATTGCAGGTGGGTGGCTTGGCTTGGCCTTTCAGATGCAGTCAACAAGTTCGACCGACACCGCCGTGACTGCGATGAGGCCACGGGCCAAATCGAGATAGCTGAGTCCGGGACGCTCGCCCGATACCCTTGGCTCACATTGCCGGCAGAGAAATGTTCTTCCAGCAAATCAGGATTCAGCAGCTGATTGAAATGTCTCACTCCGCTGAAGTGAAGAGTGCCGAGAATCGTTTCCGAGGCATGCTCGTCTGGATAATAGGCAAGCCTGACTTCAACTGTCTGTTTGAGCGGATCCAGACTCACGCCAGGCAGGTTCGCATCATGCAGTTCGAGTTCTTAAATATCCATTTTCGGTGCCATCGTCTGTTGACTGGCTCAATCGCGGAAATTCTCGAACTGCAGCGGCATCTCGATTTCACTCTTGCGCAGCAGGGCGATGGTGTCCTGCAGTTCGTCGCGTTTCTTGCCGATGACACGCAACTGGTCGCCCTGGATCTGGGCCTGCACCTTGCTGCCGGAATCCTTGATCAGCTTGATGATCTTCTTGGCCAGCGCCTGCTCGATGCCTTGCTTGAGACTGACGTTCTGGCGCGCGGTGGCGAGGTTCACGTCGGGATCGGCGATGTCGACGCAGCGCACATCGATGCCGCGTGCGCTTAGCCGCTGCAGCAGGATGTCCTGCATCTGCTTTAGTCGGAATTCGGCATCGGCCTTGAGCAAGACGACGCCATCATTGAGTTCGAAGGTGGCGCCGGTACCCTTGAAATCGAAGCGCTTGTCGAGTTCGCGATTGGCCTGATCGACCGCGTTGGTCAGTTCGTGCGAATCGAGTTTGGAGACGATATCGAAAGAGGGCATGGGGCGGCTCCGGATGCAAAGAGCGGATTCTACCCGGCCCGGAGCAGGATGCGTTTCGCCATTGCAAGCACGAGCATCGGGACTGAAGTCCCTCCCACATTGCGGAGGACTGCCGCAATGCCTGCAGTCAACGCAATACACGCACCCGCACCTGCGCCCAGCGCCCGGCATCGGTCATCGCGGTGATGGCCTGGTCACCGGTCTCGTTGCACTCGTACTCCCACGCTTGGGAATCCTGCGTGGTTGCCTGCAGACGGCCATTGACCAGCCACGCCACTTCACCATTCGCGCCGAGCGCACGCAGTCGGACGATGGCCGCGTTGTCGCTGTTTGGTGCACGCGCGATAGTGGCGTTGTCGGCGATGCCGTCGATTCGCAACGTCTGGGTTGATTCAATTCCGTTATCGGCACATTGCGCAGCCAGCGGCGGCAGGCTCGAGCGTCGGCGCAGATCACGCGAAAGCCACGGATAGGCCAGCGATGGCCACAGCGGGATGTCGATTTCACGGAATGATGGCGCGCTGCAGCCGGGGCTCAGGCGCGAGCCGTTGCGCGCATCGATTCGCACGTGGAGCAGGCCGGTGTTCCAGCTGCGCGCGTCACGCTCCGGCAAGGTTGGCGGCACGACGCCATCGAGTGTCCACGCCGTGTGTTTCTGCTGACAGCGCTCCGGATGCTTTTCGTCGAAGGCCAGGCCGAGCGGCCAGCAGATCTCGGTTTCGCCGACGCTGGCCGGCGGCGCTTCAGGAACCGACGAGAGTGCCGTTCGCGGCAAGCTGTCGACGACCTGAAACATCAGGGGCAAGGCGGTCACCGCACCATATTGGCCGGGTAGTGGCGTTCCATCCGGGCGTCCAATCCAGACCGCGACCGTGTACTGACGGGTGCCGCCGATTGCCCAGGCGTCACGGTAGCCGTAGCTGGTGCCGGTTTTCCAGGCGACTCTCGGCCGCGATCCGGTATCGAAGGTGCCGGGCCGATAGCCCGGGCGCGGATTTGCTTCGAGGATTTCGCGAATGATCCATGCGGCACCTTCGGAAACCACGCGGCGCTCGATCAACGGGTCGTCGGGCGAATAGCGGATGATGCCACCCACGCCTTTGCGATTGAGTGCGGCATAAGCACCGGCAAGATCCTCCATGCGCGCACCGACACCGCCGAGAATGATCGAAAGATTC
Organism: Lysobacterales bacterium; assembly: GCA_016721015.1. Classification (GTDB taxonomy): domain Bacteria; phylum Pseudomonadota; class Gammaproteobacteria; order Xanthomonadales; family Rhodanobacteraceae; genus Dokdonella. The sequence goes on along the minus strand of JADKJL010000009.1, from coordinate 453,502 downwards.
GGCTCGACGCCGCGCGGCAGGCGCAGTTGCAGGCCGGTGTTGGCCAGTCGCGCGGTGAATCGTGCCGCGCCTACGCGATCAAGCAGGTCGACCGCCGGGACATTCAGCGACAGGCGCAGCGCTTCTGCCGCACCGACCGGGCCGTTGAAGGCGCTGTCGAAGTTGCCCGGGCGATAGCCGCCAAAGGATTGTGGCGCATCGATCAGCAGGCTTTCCGAATGGATCAGGCCATCATCGAGGGCAAGGCCATACAGGAATGGTTTCAGAGTCGATCCGGGCGAACGCCATGCACGCACCATGTCGACATGGCCGAGGCGCGCCTCGTCGCCGAACAATGCCGAGCCGACATAGGCCAGCGTGGTCAGATCGCGATTGTCAACGACCAGCAGCGCAGCCGACGTGCGCTCGGGCAGGCGCGCGAGGTAGTTGCTGACGCGATCCTGCACGCTGCGCTGCAATTCGATATCGATCGTCGTCGTGATGCGATGATCATGCGGATGATCGTTGTGCAATCGGCGCGCGAGCAGGGCTGCGCTCAGCGGTGGCTGCAAGGTGCGCGCAACCACCGATTCAATGCGCGCATCGCGAACCTCGGCCGGTGTCCAAACATCGAGCGTGGCCATGCGATCGAGCACCTTGTCGCGTGCCGTGCGCGCCGCTTCGGCTTCACGATCAGGACGCAAGCGACTGGGCGCCTGCGGCAGCACGGCAAGCAGGGCGGCTTCGGCATGCGAAAGCTGTTTCGAGGAATGCCCGAGATACGCCCAAGATGCCGCCTCGACGCCTTGCAAGGTGCCACCGAATGGCGCGTTGTCGAGATAGAGTTCGAGGATCTCGCGCTTTGAAAAATGCGCTTCGAGCTGCAACGCGCGCAGGCTCTGGCGCAGCTTGCCGCCGAAGCTGCGCGAATGCGGTTCGAGGATGCGTGCGACCTGCATGGTCAGGGTCGATCCGCCAGATACGATTCGACGATTGGCGGCCATCTGGCCAAATGCGCGCAGGGCCGCGATCGGATTGATGCCCGGGTGATCCCAGAACCAGCGGTCTTCATATCCAACCAGCGCCTCAATATACAAGGGCGAAACATCCTCCAGTGCAATGGGATAACTCCAGATGCCCTCGGCATCGGCAAAAGCTCGCAGAGGCGATCCATCGCGCGCCAGTACGACCGTGCTGCCGCGATTCCGATCGGGCAGCGGCAGTGGAAACAGGCGATCAAGAATCAAGGCCACCACCAGCATCACAAGGAGTGACACACCGCATCTGCGCGACCAGCGTCGCCAGCGACGGGGAGGTGAAAGCGGATTCGACATCGGGATCGGCGCGTCCATGTTTTCTGCAGGGAGTTTCGTGCTCATGATCCGCATGACGGCAATCAGACTCGGTCTTCGTTGTAGTGCGGTTCGCCGACCGGGCTGGCTTCACCCCTCGGTTCAAGGGTGCCGCGGATCAATTCGACGAGGCCCATTATGAAGAAGAAACCGTTGACTGCATCGACGATGAGCTAAGCGGACTGCTTTCCTCACCAGCACCGTTTCGAGGGCAACCCTTCGTCGCGGCATGTGCAGTTCCGATTGCCGCATGATGCGCCGGCTCGCCGTCGGCTTGGCATTGTGTCTGCTTGCTAGTCCGGATTCTCGAAACCGGCGGAAAAAATCGGATCGGGATCAAAATCGATCAACAGGTCCAGATTGACCACGGCGTTCGGGTAGCCCGATTCGATATTGAGGGTCGAGAAACGCACGCTGTTGTCTCCGTCGTGCAGTTCGGACAATGGAATGTCGATGGCATGGTTGAAACCGCCAGTCTGGCCCGGCTCGTCGAGCATCGCTATCTCGCCCGGAGAGAACGCGCGCTCGTGCCTTGGATGATCGTTGATCCGGTAGCGCAGTCGTCCGTTGCCGAGGCGCAACTCCTGGTTGCTGTCATGTCCCTGGTAGTAGCCGTTGAACACGAGTCGCGCTCGCGTGGCTCCGGTGATCGATACGTTGTTGAACATCAACGGTGCGCCCATCGCATTCTCGCCATCCGGGATCGTGTAGCCGAGGCTCAGGCCGTGGTGCAGGACGGTCGTGAAAGTGCCCGGTGGATGTTCGTCGATCGTCGTTTCGTTCGAGGCAATGCCGGCATCCGGAATTTCGTACTCGCGCGTATTCGATATGAGTGGTCCATCGAAGCCGATATTGTCCCAGTAGGTATTCCATGAAGGCATCGGGCGCGGCAGGCCAGCATAGGTGACGGCATATTTCCAGGTCGCATGGTTGTGCCCGACCAGGGTGACGTAGCCGCGCGCAGGCACGATGCAGGGACATCGGCGAAATCCGGCAGGTGCGGCATCGGCAAAATCCGGCAGTTGCGGCCGATGGAGTCTAGGCTCAGAGGTTCGACTGAAACGTGGGGCTCGTCACAACGAAGTCGCGGCGCGGGATGACGATGAAGCCTGCATCGTCATCCTGCGCCGGAGTCTGGCTAGCGCTTGCGCGTCGCCAGCCCGTAAAGGATTAGCAAGATGATCGCACCGACGACGGAACCGATGATGCCGGCAGTCTGATCGCCCGCATACCAGCCAAAACTGCGGCCGAGGAAGGTGGCGATGAACGAACCCGCGATGCCGATCAGGATGGTGATGAAGAATCCGCTTGGATCCTTGCCTGGTTTGAGGATCTTGGCCAGCAGACCGACCACAAGGCCGATGATGATGGTCATGATGATGCCGTGCATGCCGCCGAATACTTGCCATGACATGGTGGGTGAGCCCTCTTGGCTGTTGGATGGCGAGCACTTTAGCCTTGGTCGGAAGGGATGTGGTCGAAATCGCGCGTTTCAGGACGTGACGATATGTGAATTCGCCATATGCTGCGATGCAGCTCAAATTCGGATGATTTCTGGTGCTGTGCTAAAATTGCCTGCTTTTTTGCTTCCAACCCCACCACTTCCAACGAGGTTTCCATGCCGCATCTCGCTGCGCGCATGAGTCGCGCCAAGCCCAGTGCGATCATGCTGATTGCCGAAAAGGCCAAGCAACTCAAGGCTGCTGGCCGCGACATCATCAGTTTTTCGATCGGTGTCCCGAATTTCCTGCCGGGTCCGCACGTCTATGACGCGGCGCGCAAGGCGCTCGACAAGGACAGCGGCCAGTACGGCTCGAATCGCGGCCCCGAGGCATTGCTGGACGCCTTCATTGCGCATCTGGAACAGGGCGGACTGGGCGGCTACAAGCGCAGCAATATCGCCACCGGCATCGGCGCCAAGCACATGCTCTACAACCTAGCCGAGGCCTTGCTCGATGAGGGCGATGTGATCGTGTTTCCGGTGCCGTACTGGACCACCTACCTCGATCTCGCCGAAATCCTCGGCGCCGAGGCGCGTCTGTTGCCGTGCCCGTCCGAGCAGAATTACAAGCTGACGCCGGCCCAGCTCGATGCGGCCTTGCCGGGCGCCAAGGTGTTCCTGTTCAACAATCCGTCCAATCCGACCGGCATGGTCTACACCAAGGACGAGATCGCGGCGCTGGCCGATGTGCTGGTCAGGCACCCGGACGTCTGGGTTATCTGCGACGACATCTATAACCGCATGGTTTTCGATGGCGTCGGCTATCACAATTTTGTCAACGCACGGCCCGAGTTGCGTGATCGGGTGATTCAGGTTGACTCGATATCCAAGACCTATGGCATGCCCGGCTGGCGTGTCGGCTTTGTCGCCGCGCCGGAATCGGTTGCCAATGCGGTGGTCACGCTCAATTCGAATCACATCACCAATGTGCCGGAAGTGGTCAATGCAGCCGCCACCGCTGCACTGAGCGGGCCGCAGGATGTGACGATCGCGAAGAACGCCGAGTTTGCCGTTCGCCGAGATCAGGTCTACGCCGCGCTGACCGCAATTCCCGGGGTGATCTGTCCGCGCCCGCAGGGGGCGTTCTACGCGTTCCCGAACATTTCCTGCGCGTTCGGCAAATCGCATAACGGCCGCATGATCAACAACGATGTGGATTTCTGTGGTGCCCTGCTTGAGGCGAAAGGTGTGGCCTGTGTACCCGGCAGTGCGTTCGGCGATCCGCTCGCCTTGCGCATTTCCTACACCTGTCCGGCCGATCAGCTCGCTCCGGGAATGCAGCGTTTCCAGGACTTCTTTGCCGAGCTGACATGATGCGTCGATACGATATTTTGCGTGGCGCCGGACTGGCCTTGCTCCTGGTCATGTTGTCGGCCTGCACGAACAAGATCGATCTCGCGGATGTGCGTGCGGCCATTGGCGATGCCCCCGTCGTGCTGCTGTCGACGTCGACCTGTGGTTACTGCAAGAAGCTGCGCGCCGATCTCGCCGACTGGGGCGTCGAATACGTCGACGTCGATGTCGAGTCGGATCGCAACGGCCAGCGGGCTTACGAATTGGTGAATGGCCGCGGCGTGCCGATCCTGCTGGTTGGCGACACGGTTGTGCATGGCTATTCGCCCGATCGTTCGCGTGGGCTGCTGGCCGCAGCCAACCTGATTCCCGATTCTTCCACTCCTTGATCCCCAGACTTTGTGAGGTTGATGCAATGAAAGCTCCCGTCCGTGTTGCCGTCACCGGTGCTGCCGGCCAGATCGGCTATGCCTTGTTGTTTCGTATCGCCGCGGGCGACATGCTCGGCCCCGATCAGCCGGTGATCCTGCACTTGCTCGAAATCACGCCAGCACTGCCCGCGCTGAATGGCGTGGTCATGGAACTCAATGATTGCGCATTCCCGACCCTGCACGGCGTGGTTGCCACGGATGATGCCAACGTCGCCTTCAAGGATGTCGACTATGCCTTGCTGGTCGGCGCACGTCCGCGTGGCCCCGGCATGGAGCGCAAGGATCTGCTCGAAGCCAACGGCGCCATATTCGGACCACAGGGCAAGGCGATCAACACTCACGCCAAGCGCAACGTGCGCGTGCTCGTGGTTGGCAATCCGGCCAACACGAATGCGTTGATCGCGCAGCAGAACGCGCCGGATCTCGATCCGCGCTGCTTCACCGCGATGGTGCGTCTCGATCACAACCGCGCGATCAGCCAGCTCGCCGAAAAGACAGGCGCGCTAAATACTGATATCGCCAAGGTCACGATCTGGGGTAACCACAGCTCGACCCAGTATCCGGATATCCATCAGACCACGGTCAAGGGCAAATCGGCGCTGTCGCTGGTCGACCAGGCCTGGTATGCGGAAACCTTCATTCCGCTCGTGCAGCAGCGCGGCGCGGCGATCATCAAGGCGCGTGGGGCTTCTTCAGCCGCATCGGCGGCCTCGGCCGCGATCGACCACATGCGCGACTGGACACATGGCACGGCCGAGGGCGATTGGGTCTCGATGGGTATTCCATCCGATGGCTCATACGGCGTCGAGCCGGGCGTGATCTTTGGCTACCCGGTCACCATCAGGAACGGCAAGTACGAGATCGTGCAGGGGCTTCAGATCAACGAATTCTCGCGCTCGCGCATTGAAGCCACCGAGAAGGAGTTGCGTGAAGAGCGGGCAGCGGTCGAACAGCTTTTTGCAAAATAGGCTTTTCTTTGCCAGGCCACCTTCTGCTCGCCCTGGCCATTTGGCCGGCGAGCGGAAGCCCCGCCTTGATGTTCCGCACCCGTTGCCCATAGCGTGAAACCGGAGAGTCGACCCATCGCAACCAGGCAGAAATCGATTTTGCGGACACCGTTGATCCGCAAGCCGGTGATTCTCGTCACCGAGTTCATGCAAGGGGAGGCTTCGGGCGGATTCGTCCTCATGGCGGCGGCGGCATTGGCCTTGATCGTTGCCAACTCGCCGATCTCCGAGTTCTACTTCGAATCCCTGCATTCCTATCTTGCGGGCCTCAGTGTGTTGCACTGGATCAACGATGGCCTGATGGCGATCTTCTTCCTGTTCGTCGGACTCGAAATCAAGCGCGAAATGCTGGTCGGGCAATTGTCATCCTGGCCGCGGCGCATGCTGCCGGGTATTGGCGCGCTCGGCGGCATGATCGTGCCGGCGCTCATCTACGTCGCCTTCAATCGACATCATCCGGAAGCCTTGCGTGGCTGGGCGATCCCGACAGCCACTGATATCGCGTTCGCGCTTGGCGTCCTTTCGCTGCTCGGCAAGCGAGTGCCGACTTCGATCAAGGTATTCCTTGCAGCGCTCGCGATCATCGACGATCTCGGTGCCGTGCTGATCATTGCCTTGTTCTACACGAGTGACTTGTCCTTTCTTTATTTGACCCTGGCGGGTGGCGTTCTGCTCACCCTGGTTGGGCTCAACCTTTCCGGTGTGCGTCGACTCACGCCCTACATGGTGCTCGGCGCCATTCTCTGGTTCTTCGTTCTCAAATCCGGCGTTCACGCGACCCTCGCCGGTGTTGCGCTGGCGCTGACGATTCCATTGCGCATGAGCGACGAGTTCCAGGATCCGCCATTGATCACGTTGGAGCATTCCTTGAATCGCGTCGTTCCGTTCCTGATTGTTCCGCTGTTCGGATTTGCCAATGCGGGACTTTCGTTCGAAGGTCTGACCCTGGCCAACCTGGTCGATCCGCTGACACTGGGCGTGGCGCTGGGATTGCTGTGCGGAAAAATCATCGGCGTATTCGGATTTTCGAGCGTCGCCATCGGTATTGGCATCGCACGTCTTCCGCAGAATGCTTCGTGGATGCAGATGTGTGGGGTCGCGCTGTTGTGCGGCATTGGATTCACCATGAGCCTGTTCATTGGCCTGCTTGCTTTCGCCAATCATCCGGTACTGCAGAGCGAGGTAAAGATCGGCATTCTTGGAGGATCGCTGGTCGCCGGTTTGCTGGGCTATCTGGTGTTGCGATTTTCCAAGCGACGTGTCGAAGAGGATCCTGATGCGGAATTGGCGTCCTGATTTTCAGGCGCGCAACCGTTGTACGCGGATCCATGAAGGAGCTCCGTTTCGAGTCGGCGATGCGGAGCGCGTCGGCCGACCGGCTCCAATCCGGGCGGGGAAGAATCCGACAGACCACTGGACTGCGCTAAAATCGCCGTTTTGCCGGGAGAACACATGAGCCAGCCAGCAACCGCAGGTGCGCGATTCCGCGTTGCCGTCGCCGAGGAACACCCGCTGCAAGTGGTTGGCGCGATCACGGCTTATGCCGCACGCATGGCCAAGCGCACCGGTTTCAAGGCGATTTACCTTTCCGGAGGGGGCGTCGCGGCAAATTCACTCGGCATGCCAGATCTTGGCATCAGCTCGATGGAAGATGTGCTCACCGACATCCGTCGCATCACCGATGTGTGCGATCTCCCCTTGCTGGTCGATGTCGATACCGGCTGGGGTGGCGCGTTCAATATCGCGCGCACGGTTCGCTCGCTGATCAAGGCCGGAGCAGGGGCCTTGCATATCGAAGACCAGGTCGCGACCAAGCGGTGTGGACATCGGCCGGGCAAGGCCATCGTGCCCAAAGAGGAGATGGTCGATCGGGTCAAGGCAGCTGTTGATGCGCGGCATGAGCCTGGCTTCGTCATCATGGCGCGCACAGATGCAATCGCGGTGGAAGGTATCGAGTCGGCCATCGAGCGCGCGATTGCCTGCGTCGAAGCCGGGGCCGACATGATCTTTCCCGAGGCGATCTACACGCTTGAGCAGTATCGCCAGTTCAAGGACGCGGTGAAGGTGCCGATCCTGGCCAATATCACCGAGTTCGGCCAGACCCCGTTGTTCACCACCGACGAGTTGCAATCGGCCGGAGTCGATATCGTCCTGTATTGCTGCGGCGCCTATCGCGCGATGAACAAGGCCGCACTCAATTTCTACGAAACCGTGCGCCGCGATGGCACCCAGAAGGCCGCCGTGCCGACGATGCAGACGCGCGATGAGCTCTACGATTACCTCGACTACCACGCCTACGAAGACAAGCTCGATACGCTGTTTGCGACAAGCAAGGGCGAATGATCCGGTATACCAATGCATCTGATTTCCAGCGCCACGATCCAGCCTCACGGAGAATGAAATGACCGAACCAGCGACCCCGTTCAAACCGAAGAAATCCGTTGCCCTGTCCGGAGTCGCTGCCGGCAACACGGCCCTGTGCACGGTTGGCAAGACCGGCAACGACCTGCACTATCGCGGCTACGACATCCTCGATGTCGCGACAACCTGCGAGTTCGAGGAAATCGCGCATCTGCTCGTGCATGGCAAGCTGCCGACGCGCGCCGAACTCGCCGCCTACAAGACCAAGTTGAAATCCCTGCGTGGCGTTCCGGCTTCGTTGAAAACCGCTTTGGAACAGATTCCCGCGTCGGCGCATCCGATGGATGTCATGCGCACCGGCGTGTCCGTGCTTGGATGCGTGCTCCCCGAGAAGGACGATCACAACCATCCCGGCGCACGCGATATCGCCGATCGATTGATGGCATCGCTCGGTTCGATCCTGCTGTACTGGTATCACTTCGCGGTCAACGGCAAGCGCATCGAGGTCGAGACGGACGATGATTCGATTGGGGGACATTTCCTGCATCTGCTGCATGGCAAGTCACCGATCGAGTCGTGGACGCGTGCCATGCACACTTCGCTCATCCTTTACGCCGAGCATGAGTTCAATGCATCGACGTTTGCCGCGCGCGTGATCGCTGGCACCGGCAGCGACATGTATTCGAGCATCGCTGGCGGCATCGGCGCCTTGCGCGGACCCAAGCACGGCGGCGCCAATGAGGTCGCCTTCGAAATACAGAAGCGCTACGAGACACCCGACGAAGCCGATGCAGACATCCGCGAACGCGTCGAGCGCAAGGAAGTCGTGATCGGCTTTGGCCATCCGGTCTACACCGTCAGCGATCCGCGCAACAAGGTGATCAAGGAAGTTGCCCGCGCGCTGTCGTCCGAGCAGGACAACATGAAGATGTTCAACATCGCCGAGCGCCTCGAATCGACGATGTGGGAAATCAAGAAGATGTTCCCGAACCTCGACTGGTTCAGTGCAGTGAGCTATCACATGATGGGAGTGCCGACGGCGATGTTCACGCCGCTGTTCGTCATCTCGCGCACCGCGGGTTGGAGCGCGCACGTGATCGAGCAGCGCATCGATGGCAAGATCATCCGCCCGAGCGCGAACTACACCGGTCCTGAAGATCTCAAGTTCGTGCCAATCGACCAACGTTGAGGCGCCATCAGGTCACGCAAAAGGCCGCGCAATTGCGCGGCCTTTTTTGCTGTACGGATATGCGCATTGATCAGGTCAGGCCGTGGACCTTGAGTGCCGCCTGCACACCGGCATCGGCTTCGAGACGGGCGCGGAAGCGGGCCAGTTCGTCGAAACCGCCGAGATCGACTCCGAGCTTCTCGGCCCAGCGCAAGGTCACATACAGATACGGATCGGCGATCGAGCGGGATGCGGCCAGCCAGTCGCGTCCGTGGAGATGGTTGTTGGCGATTTCGTACAGACCACGAAGCCTCTTCCTGGCCGCATCCTTGGTTTTTTCTATCGTCCCGGCATCTTCCAGATAGCCGGTTGCACCGAACAGCGGCGCGAAGCTTGGGTGCACATCGGCGTTGGCAAACGCAAGCCAGCGATTGACCTCGGCGCGACTCTCGGCCGAACCGTCGCCGCCAATTGCGCTTTGCGGGTTGATGTCGGCCAGATAGTTCAGGATGGCGGCGTTCTGGGTCAGGATCCAGCCATCCACATCGAGGGCGGGCACCGAGCCGCTCGGGTTGATCTTGAGGAAATCCTTCTTCAGTTGATCGCGCGCAACCTCGCAGGCTTCGTAGGGCTTGCCGATCCATTCAAGAACGATGTGGTCAGCCAGCGAACAAGTACCGGGCATGTAGTAGAGCTTCATCTGAACACCTTGAAAGCGGGGGCTTTTCATCTGGCAGCCGGCCACCCCACTTTCAACCCCCTGGCTATTCGAAGCCGTGATCGAAGATCACATCCGGCAATTCGCCGGGGCCGCCGACAAACAGGATGTTGTGATCATCATTGCGGTAGTTGCCTTGGCGACTGGCATCGATGGTCAGCTCCCAGGTTTCCGAATTGACGCGATGGGCACCGGCGAACGTATACCAGCCGAATGTCGTTGCATCGCCTGGAATGCGTGGCCCGTAGTCGCGCCATTTCCATCCGGCTCCGAAGTTCGCTCCATGAAACGTGACTCTCACGGTCGCCTGACTGCAGTCGGGTAACGAAAAACTGACCAGGCCCCATGGCGTATGGCTTGATACGCTGCCGATCGGATCCGGCGGATACAGACTCGCGTCCAGGTTTGTGCTGTCGTTGAGCTGGGTGCAGGTTCCACCGACGATTTCGATCGTCGAGCGCACGTTTGTGGTTTCTGGCGCTGAAGTGCCAGTGACGCTTGATCCATTGATGACCGACATCGAGGCGACTCCGGACTGTGAAGCATCCTGGATGCCATCGCCGTTGCCGTCGCCCGAGAGCACGCTGTTCTCCACCGCCGACGGCGAACCATCCGCATCTTCGTCGGGCGTCGCGGTGTATTCCCAGACACCCGCGGTTGTGCCAGCGACGATACGGGCAGGAGCGCCGAATGCGCGCGGCGGCATGGTCAGGGCAAGCGCGGCATCTGCAGGCAGGCCGATGCTCAGCGAGTTCCAACTCACGCCGCCGTCGGTGGTCCGATATACGCCACCCGGATTGGCCCCATCTCCGCCAGTGCCTGCGTAAACGGTATCGCCGCTGCCATCGGCTGGATCGATGAACAGCGCACGCACATCCTGGCCGGCGATGCCGGTGCTGGCTTCGAACCAATTGGCGCCGCCGTCGGTGCTCTTGTAGATGCTGCCGATAGCGCCGGTGCTCGAAAAGCTGGTGACGCCTGCATAGAGAGTCTGTGTATTGAACGGGTTGATCACCAAGGCAAGCACATCGTAGTGAGAGCTACCCGCGCCGCCGAATCGCGGCAGACCATTGCTCGAATGGATCCAGTTGGCGCCGCCGTCAGTGGATTTGAACACGCCGTTCTGCATCGTTGGCACGTTGACGCCAATGTTCGTGTTCCAGGAAGTCACTGTGCCGAGATAGAGGGTGGTCGGCGTGACCGGGTCGATAACCATGGGGACGACAATATCGGCGAGAACGTAAGGTTCGCCGGGAGGCCCGAGATCCTGCGGCAGCGGAAGTCCGTTTTCCGAAGCCGACCACAATGCTCCGGCGTTTGTGCTCTTGTAGACTCGTGCCGAAAGATAGGGCATTCCGGGTGTATTCAATTGTGGTCGTCCGCTTCCTGCCACATAAAGCGTTTGCAGGGGACTGGAACCTGCGACGCAGGGTGGGGCGGCACAGGATTTAGGGTCGAGGACGAGCGCGCGAGCGGTGCCCAGATCCTTCACCCCGAAAACGGTGGCGATGCCGTTGTCGATGGTCGTCCAGCTCGCGCCTGCATCGATGCTCTTGTAGATGCCGCCATCCTTGTTGGCAAGCATCGGAATGCGCTCTGAACGCCCCGAGGCATAGACCGTGAAATTTTCGGCGGTGAAAGGATTGGTATCGACCGTGGTTGGATCGATGACCATCCAGCGGATCTGTTCCGCATTCAGCCCGCTCAGCGAGGACATCCAACTGGCACCGCCGTCGGATGACTTGTATATCGCTTGAGAGGTTGTGAAGGCATCGCCATAGCCGGCGAGAATGACTGCGCCGCCAGGATTGGTATCCAGGGGATGCGGGGCGAGTGCGCGAATATCGGCGGATTCATAGCCGTTGTTGATCGGCGACCAGTTCGTTCCACCATTGGTTGTGCGAAACAATCCTCCTTCGGTGGTGCCGGTCCACACGGTAGCGGTCGCGGGAAAAGAAGGATGAACGACGATCTCACTCGCCTGGATCGGATCGACGCCATTTGCGCTAAGTGCGTTCGCAGCCGACCACGTGGTCCAGGCCGGAGCGGCCAAATTGCTTGCGAAACTGACGCCATTGTTTCTGCATCCGATGAACACGCCAATGCTTGAAGTGGGATGGGGTGTTATTGCCGTGATCGAACCACAGCCGGCTCCGATGGCCGGCAGAGTAATCGTGCTCCAGGTCGTGCCACCGTTGGCGCTGGTGGCAGCCGTTCCACCGTCGCTCGCGAAAATCCGCTGGGGATCTGCCGCGGAACTGGTGAGTATCGAAATGCCAAAAAAACCGGGTGGCTGGTTCGCCAGCGGCGCCCAGGTTGCTCCGCCGTCAGTGCTCTTCAGTAGCACCGCCCCGCCAAAATTGCCGATGTCGGAATCTTGCACACCAAGATAGAGCGCGCCGTCGCTGGCAAACAGGATCTTGCTGAAGCTTGCGGTCGTTCCACTCGCACCTGGGCCGACCCATGTGCTTCCGGCATTGGTTGACACGTAGGCGCCATTGGAAGTCGCGATGGCAATGCTGTTGTTCGTGCCGCGCTGCAAAGCGACATCATTGATGAAGCCACTGGCGGGCACCGGCGTGCTGATCGGCACCCACAAATCGCCGCCATTGCCGGTTCGGTAGAGCCCGCTGAAGTTTGTCAGGTACAGCACCGGGGAGCTGGTGCTTGTGGTCATAGCCTGGACATAGAGCGAGTCGGGCAAACCGACTTCGATTCGCTGCCAGGTGTTTCCCGAGCTCAGGCTCCTGAACACGCCGCCGCGACCGGCAGCAAACAACGTGCTCGGTCCGGCTTCGTAGACGGAAAGGTGATAGACGGATCCACCGTAGGGGCCGGTGGTACTCCAACTACCCACGGCAGCGATCGACATCGGAGTCGACAAAGCAGCGACCAGAGTCGCAAAACCGACAATGCCGCACAAATATTTGCAACGCTCACTGGACATGACCATCACTCCGCTCAGGATTTAATTGATCCTAATACGCCAATCAGCAACAAAACCGGACAAGGGCGAGGTAGTCGATGTGAAGCAATCGACATTTCCCTTCCGGCGTCGACCAGATCAAAGCTTGGCAAGTCGGCGTCGGAATTTCCAGTGGCGGGCTGGCCTTCAACCTGAACGACGAGGAAAACCTTCGTCGCAACGGCTCCTACAAGACTGCGGCGAGCTTCGTTCCCTGTTCGATGGCGCGTTTTGCATCGAGTTCGGCGGCGACATCCGCGCCGCCAATGACATGGGTCGCAATTCCCGCTGCAATCAACTCATCCGCGAGTGTTCGGTTGGGCTCCTGACCCGCGCAGACGACGACCTGATCAACTGCCAGTAGTTGCAGTTTGCCGTCGATGGTGATGTGCAGTCCGGCGTCATCGATTCGTTCGTAGTTGACGCTGCTGATCATCTTGACCTTCTTTGCCTTCAGCGTGGCCCGGTGCACCCAGCCCGAAGTCTTGTTCAGACGCGCGCCGAGGCGGCCTTCCGACCTTTGCAGCAGAAAGACCTCGCGCTCCGGTGCCTCGGGTTTTGCCGGAACCAGTCCACCGCGATGCTCGAGGGCGAGGTCGACCCCCCATTCCTTCGTCCACCGATCAATATCGGTCGTGGGAGACGGCGCATTTTCGACCAGGAATTCGGCCACGTCGAAGCCGATGCCGCCGGCACCAATGACGGCCACGCGTAAACCGACCGGCTTGTTGTCACGCAGCACATCGAGATAGCTGAGAACCTTGGGATGGTCGCTGCCGGAAATCTTGAGGGTGCGTGGGGTTACGCCCGTAGCGATGATGACCGCGTCGAATCCGGCGGCTTTCAGCAATGCGACGTCGGCGCGCGTGCCCAGTCGCAGTTCGACTCCGGTGTCCTTGATGTGATTTCCGAAATAGCGCAGGGTCTCGTGGAATTCCTCCTTTCCTGGAATCCGTTTGGCCATGTTGAACTGGCCACCGATCGTATCGGCCTGATCGAACAGGGTAACCGCGTGTCCGCGCTGGCCAAGGGTTGTCGCGGCGGCGAGTCCGGCCGGACCGGCGCCGATGACGGCGTAACGCTTGCGCGACGTCGCCGGTTTGATCACCAGCTCGGTCTCATGGCAAGCGCGTGGATTGACCAGACAGCTTGCGTGCTTGTTTTCGAACACATGGTCGAGGCAGGCCTGGTTGCAGGCGATGCAGGTGTTGATGCGATCGGCCTTGCCTGCACGTGCCTTGTTGACCCACTCGGCGTCGGCGAGCAGGGGCCTGGCCATCGACACCATGTCGGCATCGCCTCTGGCGAGGATGCGTTCGGCCACCTCGGGCATGTTGATGCGATTGGTCGTGATCAGGGGCAGGCCGACTTCACCCTTGAGTTTGCGGGTAACCGCAACGAAGGCGCCGCGGGGAACCGAGGTGACGATGGTCGGCACGCGCGCTTCGTGCCAGCCAATGCCGGTGTTGATGATTGTCGCACCGGCGGCTTCAATCGCCTTGGCGAGTTGGACGATCTCATCCCAGCTCTGCGCGTTGTCGACCAAATCCAGCATCGACAGGCGGTAGATAATGATGAAGTTCGGTCCGACCGCAGCCCGTGTCCGTCGCACGATCTCGATCGGAAAGCGCATTCGGTTTTCCGCGCTGCCACCCCATTCGTCAATGCGCGTATTGGTGCGTGCCGCGACGAACTGGTTGATCAGATAACCCTCCGAACCCATGATCTCGACGCCATCGTAGCCGGCGTCCTGAGCCAGTTTCGCGCAACCGACGAAGTCCTTGATCGTACGCTCGACGCCGCGCGCGGACAGTGCCCGTGGGCTGAACGGCGTGATCGGCGATTTGATCTTCGAGGCGCTCACCTGCAACGGGTGATATGAGTAGCGACCGCCATGCAGGATCTGCATGCAGATGCGCCCACCTTCAGCGTGCGTCGCCGCAGTCAGCTTGCGGTGCCGGGCGACATGCCATGGCATGGCCAATCGGCCGCCGAAGGGCTTGAGCCAGCCTTCGATATTCGGCGCGATGCCGCCGGTGACCATCAAGCCGACACCGCCGCGCGCACGGTCAGCGAAATAATGGGCGAGCTTGTCGTAATCCTTCGCCCGATCTTCGAGTCCGGTGTGCATCGAGCCCATCAAAACACGGTTCGGCAGGGTCGTGAAACCGAGATCCAAGGGGGCGAACAGGTGCGGGTAGTCCATCGGGTAATCCAGGATTCAAACGACTGTTTAAGATGCCTGCAAGTTCGGGCTTGAGCAAGTATTGCCTGAGGCTTGGATGCCGGTGCGGCGCGTTTGCAGTGGTTGCGCGGTCGGTTGCCTGGGTCAGCATGGCCAAATTGGTGGCCGGATGGGCGGATATCTGCGTTTGAGGTTAGTCCGGTGCCGCGGAAGTCCGCTATGTCATCTGGCACAATAAGCGGCTGCACGTACTTGCCTGCAAACCTCCCTTCATATCAACGGAAGCAACAATGTCCGGACATGACATCCGCTCGGCCGCAAGGCCGCAACCCGATCAGCCGATGGTCGATATCGCCAACTACGTCGCCGACTACGTCATCGATTCGAGCGAGGCCTACGACACGGCGCGTTACATGCTGCTGGATTCGCTGGCCACCTCGATGCTGGCGATGAAATTCCCCGATTGTGTCAAGCATCTGGGGCCGATCGTTCCGGGTGCCGTATTGCCCGGTGGGGTACGCGTACCGGGAACCAGCCACGAACTCGATCCGGTGCAGGCGGCGTTCGCCATTGGCACGCAGATCCGCTGGCTCGACTTCAACGACACCTGGCTGGCGGCCGAGTGGGGCCATCCGTCCGACAACCTCGGTGCGATCCTGTCCGTGGCCGACTACCTGTCGCGCAAGGCCGAGCGCGAAGGCGGCACGCCGCTGACCGTGCGCGATATCCTCGGCTGGGCGATCAAGGCGCACGAGATCCAGGGCTGTTACGCCTTGAAGAACAGCTTCAACCGGGTAGGCCTCGATCATGTGATCCTGGTCAGGCTCGCTTCCACGGCCGTGGCAACTGCCATGCTCGGCGGCAGCAAGGAACAAATCGTCAACGCCATCTCGCATAGCTGGATCGACAATGGTGTCTTGCGAACCTACCGGCATGCGCCGAATACCGGGCCACGCAAGAGTTGGGCCGCCGGCGATGCCTGTCGCCGTGCGCTGATCCATGCCTTCAATGCGGTTGACAAGAATGTCGTCGGCTATCCGTCGGCGCTGTCGGCCAAGACCTGGGGTTTCTACGACATCGCGTTCAAGGGCAAGGAATTCGAGTTCGAGCGCCCGTTCGGAAGCTATGTGATGGAAAACGTGCTGTTCAAGATCAGCTTTCCGGCCGAATTTCATGCCCAGACAGCCGTCGAGTGCGCGATGCAACTGCATGCCGAGGTCGCTTCGCGCATCGAAGAGATCGAACGTATCGAGATTGAAACCCAGGAAGCGGGCGTGCGCATCATTGACAAGACTGGTCCTCTGGCCAACTACGCCGATCGCGACCACTGCATCCAGTACATGATCGCGGTGCCGTTGATCTTCGGTCGCCTGGTCGCTGGGGATTACAACGACGATGTTGCCGCCGATCCACGTATCGACGCCCTTCGCGCAAAGATGGCGGTCAAGGAGAATCCGCAGTTCACCAGGGATTATTTCGACCCGGGCAAGCGTTTTATCGGCAATTCGCTGCAGGTATTCTTCAAGGACGGCACGAGCACGGCAAAGATTTCGATCGACTACCCGATCGGCCATCGAAAGCGTCGCGCCGAGGGAATCCCGGTATTGCTGAAGAAGTTCGAGGCAGCAATCAAGGCGCAACTGCCAGCAGCCAGTGTCGCGCAAATTCTTGAGGTGAGCGCCCATTCGAAAACGCTTGAAACCATGCCGGTGAACAAATTTCTGGATCTGTTTGCGCTGTGAAACGACATGCGCTTAACATGGCGTTCATCTAATGGATTGAGTAAGTAACTGAATACAATCGAGTTTGTATGCCCCACGAGGGTCGTGCATCAACTTAAATCTATTGTTAAAATCCTGTTTTTGCGACAGCGAATCGTCGTATGATGTCGTCCAACAGGGTGTCTGCTTATCGTGTCGCGCTGTGACGGTTTGGTTTGGATCTAACAAAAATGAGGATTCTGCAATGATGAAACACAAGGCACTGAGTGCATTGATCGCGGTCGCCATGCTGGGCGGCGGCGTTTCCACGGCCTATGCGCAAGACGGAAGCTGGTATCTGGCTCCCCGCATCGGCGTAAACTTTTCCGACAGCAATCGCGACACCGATTCGTCCCTTTACACCGGTCTCGGTATTGGCTGGTGGGTCAACCCGAATCTTTCGATCGATGCCGAATACGGGCACAACGATGCGGATTTCCAGAATGATTCGTTCCGTTCGGGTCACGAGTGGGAAAGCATCAGCCTTGGCGTGACCGGTCGCTGGTTCTTTGGCGATCAGGGTTCGGCATGGCGTCCGTACGTGCTCGGTGGATTGGGCGCCGTCCGTCATGCGGCTTACTCGGGCACCATCCAGCACAACGGTTGGGATCCGATGGCTACTGTCGGTGGCGGCGTTCAGTACAACTTCAACGAACGCGTCGCCCTGCGTGGTGAAATCGCCGCTCGTTACGACCATGACAACAATAGTCTGCGTGGCCAGTTCGTGGGTGCAGGTGACTACAACCACTATGTCGACGGAATTGCCACGGTCGGTCTGACCATCGGTTTCGGCGGCACCGCAATGGCTGAGCAGGAGCCGGCAGCCGCACCGCCGCCGCCGCCACCAGCGCAGCCGGAAGCCGCATCGGAAGAGCCGGCCGCGACCCCGGTTGTGATTGACCTGCGTGGTGTCAATTTCAAGTTCGATCGCCCGCGTTCGAATGAGAAGGACATCACCCCGGCGCTGCAGGAGCCGACCTCGGATTCGATCGCGATCCTCGATCAGGCCGTCGACGTCCTCAGCCGCAATCCGAACGTTCGTGTTGAACTCGACGGTCACACCGATTCAATCGGCAGTGACGAGTACAACCAGAAGCTTTCGGAGCGCCGCGCCCAGATCGTCTATGACTATCTGACCTCGCACGGCGTCAGCTCCAGCCAGATCTCCGGCGCCAAGGGTTTTGGCGAGAGCAAGCCAATCGATACGAACGACACCAAGGAAGGCCGTGCGCGCAATCGCCGCACCGAGCTTGCTGTTGACGGTCAGTAATCGACCCGAAACATCGTTCCAGTAACACAAAAAAGCCCGGCGAAAGCCGGGCTTTTTTTGTTTCACATCGCTGGATGAAACGCGCCACCACCAACGAAACGATTGCAGACTAGCGGATCGATCGAGGTCAGCGCGCCAGGGCGGGCGTCAGCTGCGGCGAAATGGTCTTGATCATTGCGTCAACCACTTTGTGGCCCCCAGCCAGCAGGTTTCCGCTTTCAGGAATCCCCTCACGACCGACAAAATCGCAATAGCGTCCTCCTGCCTCACGAACCAGCAGGCAGCCGGCCACCATGTCCCAGGGTTTCAAGCCAATCTCGTAGTAGCCGTCGATGCGTCCGTTGGCGACATAGGCCAGATCGAGCGCGGCGGATCCGGTGCGGCGGATATCCTCGGCCTGGCCGAGCAAGGCACGAGTCATTTCGATCTGTGCGTCAAGATGGGTGCGCTGGCGATAAGGGAAACCAGTGGACAGCAACGCCCCTTCCAGATCATTGCGTGCGCTGGTGCGTATGCGACGATCATTCAGATAAGCACCGTCACCCCGGCTTGCGGTGAACAATTCATCGCGCAGAGGATCGTAGACGACGCCGTGCATCGGCTCGCCGTTCTCGAGCATGCCGATCGAGACGCAGAAGTGCGGAAAGCCGCGCAGGTAGTTATGTGTTCCGTCCAGCGGATCGATGACCCAGACGTGCTTGCCCTTGCCCTGGGCGCCCGATTCCTCGGCGAGAATGGCGTGACCGGGGAATGCCCGCTTCAGCTCGCGTATGATTTCGGCTTCGGCGGCGCGATCCACTTCCGAAGCGAAATCCATGCGTTGTTTCTCGACAATGGCAAGACTGTCGATACGGTTCATGTAGCGCAGAATGATCTGGCCTGCGGCACGCGCGGCGCGCACCGCCACGTTTACGGCGGGTCTGGGCATGTTGGTTCCATCGGAAGTGGGCTGAAAAAGAGCAATGCACCGCGATCAGGTCGCGTGCGGCGCGGAAGCGTATCAAATCTGGTGACGTGCCGACAGACACTTTGCCAATATGCGGGGAATCATCACGGTGAGTGAAGGGCTGCAAAACGCAATGGAACTGTCGCGCGTGCGCTTCGTGCTGACCAGAACCTCGCACCCGGGAAATATCGGAAGTGCCGCCCGGGCCATCCGCACAATGGGGTTTCGCCAACTGTCGCTGGTGTCACCTGCGGAATTCCCGCATATCCAGGCGCACATGATGGCGGCCGGTGCGGACGATGTGCTCGCAGCCGCTGCCCGCTTTGATTCCATGCAGGAAGCGATCGGAGATTGCAGCCTCGTGCTTGGAGCCACCGCCCGCTTGCGTGGCGTCGCGCTTGAGGAACTGACTCCTGCGACGGCGGCGCGTCGCGTGATTGATGCGGTGGCGGGCGGGCGCAACGTCGCCCTTGTCTTCGGCAATGAGCAGTCCGGGTTGAGCAACGACGAGATCAGTCTTTGCCATGCGGCTGTGCATATTCCGAGCGACCCGACCTATTCGTCCCTGAATCTCTCGCAGGCTGTGCAGGTGGTCGCCTACGAACTTCGCATGGCCTATCTCGAAGGCATTCCGTCGCGACAGGGAAATGCCGACCCACCTTCGACAGCAGCGGAACTGGAAGGATTCTTCGAGCATCTGGCGAAGACTCTCCACGACATTGATTTCCACAAGGGGCGCTCCGAGCGCACCGTCATGCAGCGGCTGCGCCGCTTGTTTCTGCGTGCCACCCCCGATCAGCGCGAATTGCGGGTTCTGCGCGGCATCCTTGCCGATGTCCAGCGCATGGCCAGCCTGGCCCGACGGGATTGAGCGAGGGTGTGCGACACAAGATTCGGGATTGAAACGGAGGCAATGTTGTAACATGCGCCTTCCGCTGCCCCGGGATTCGTGGTCGCAGCCCGGGAAACGACCCCTCAGCCCGTATCGGAGCGACCGCATGTTTTCGTTGCAGACCATCTTTGGCAAGGGTGACAAGTTCTATGGCTTGCTGGAAGCCAGTGCGGAAGCCGCCCTGCTCAGTGCACGGTCGCTCGGCGCGATGCTTTCAGACGGCGCGCAGACTCCCGCCCTGGACGGGTTCCGTGTGGCGCGGCGACGCGAAAAGGATCTGTTTGCGCAGATCAATCTGGAGCTGGTCAACACCTTTGTGACCGCGCTCGAGCGCGAAGACATCGAGGCCTTGGCCGGGGCCCTGTACAAGATCCCGAAGACCGTGGAGAAATTCGCCGAACGGCATGCGCTGTTTGCCGATCGCCTGATCGATGTGGATTACAGCTCGCAGGCAGCGATGCTTGAGCGTGCCTGCGAAGTCATCGTCAAGATGGTTGGCGAGTTGCGTGGTGGCATCAAGCTCGATGTGATGCATGGGCTCAACGAACGCATGCAGTCGATCGAATCCGAGGCGGATCGGCTGCTGCTCGATCTTTATCGGCAGTTGTTTTCGAATGGGGCCGATGCGGCGCAATTGATGGTGCGCAGGGATCTGTTCGAGTTGCTTGAGAAGGCGATCGATCGCTGCCGCGATGCCGGCAATGTGATCTATCACATTGCCCTTAAAAATTCCTGACCGAACTGGCGAGGATTCTCCGTGACCGTGAGCCTTAGCCTGGTCCTGCTCGTCGTTCTGGTTGCGCTCGTTTTCGAGTACATCAACGGCTTCCACGATACCGCCAACTCGATTGCGACGGTGGTCGCGACCAAGGTGCTGAGTCCCGGTCAGGCCGTGGCCCTGGCCGCATTCACCAATCTGATCGGTGCACTGTGGGGTACCGCGGTGGCCAAGACCATCGCCTCGGGCCTGATTGACGTCGGCATCGTCGCGGTGACTCCGCAGGTGCTGATTTGCGCCTTGCTGGGCGCGGTGATCTGGGATCTGATTACCTGGTGGTGGGGTTTGCCATCCAGCTCCTCGCACGCTCTTGTCGGTGGCCTGTGCGGGGCGGCACTCGCCGCGACGCGCAACAACTGGTCCTCGATCATCTGGTGGCAAGGCGGTGAGCACTGGTGGCAGGGCAAGGGCCTGCTGCCCAAAGTCGTCCTGCCGATGTTCAGTTCACCATTTCTCGGCTTCATCCTGGGCTTTGCGATGATGGGCTTGTTGTTCGCGCTGACCAGTTGGCTGGGGTCACGCACCGGAGTCTTGCAGAAGTTTGGCCGCCCGCGTTTCCTCAATGGTTTCTTCGGCAAGATGCAGATGGTCTCGGCCAGCGCGATGGGCCTCTCCCACGGCATGAACGATGCCCAGAAAACCATGGGCATCATCGCCCTGGCGCTGGTCGGTGCGACTTCGGCCGGCACCATGGACGGTTTGCCGGATTGGCTCTCGTTCCTGCGCATCCAGGAAGATGCCAACCAGGAGTTTTCAATCGCGCTCTGGATCAAGGTGCTGTGTGCCATAACCATGGCCGCCGGCACGGCCATGGGTGGCTGGCGCATCATTCGCACGCTCGGTCACAAGCTGGTCAAGCTGCATCCCGTCAATGGCGTGGCCGCCGAAACCGCCTCGGCAACCGTCATCATTGCCGCTTCCCACTTCGGCATACCGGTTTCGACCACGCACAATATTTCCGCGGCGATCATGGGCGTGGGGGCGGCCAAACGCTTTTCGGCGATCCGGTGGACGGTCGTCGAGCGCATGGTCTGGGCCTGGCTGTTGACGATTCCGGTTACTGGCGTGCTGGCCTGGCTGCTGGTGCGCATCCTGCAAATATTCGGTCTGGCTTGAGGCGACCGTTAAAACGAATCGCCGCCGCTGGAAATGGCCTGTTCAAGCCGATCACCAAGCTGACCCAGCTCCTTGATGACGCGGTTCAGCTCATCGCCCTGCAACAACGGGTAAGGCCGGTTCTCGATGAGATGCAGGTAAGGCGATCCGTCGAGATCGCTGATCGCGAGAAAGCCGGTACGCTGCTCCCAGTTGAAGCGCATGCAGCGCGTGGCATCGACGCCGGTCGCCGGGCCAACGGGTGTGGATACGCGAAGGAACTTCAACTCATCCTCACCTTCCATTTCGGCCAGGTAGATGCCTTGATGGCGATCATCCGCAAGGGTCAGGTCGAAACTGATCAGATAAGGATCATTGGTGCGCAGCGTGTGCAGGTTGCTGACATGGGAACGAATTTGTTCAAAGCTCTGCACGGTATTCTCCTCGGTTCGCGTCGCCAGCATGCTAGCCCGAATTATTCAGGAATGACACGCGCCTGCGCCAGGCACTTGAGTTGCAAGCCAAGTCGCTCATTCACCCGGAGAGTTTACTTCCATCCCAATCGAGAAGCGTCGTATCACTTCGATGTCCTGCGCGATCGTCGCGCGGATTCATGAACAATCCGGGTGGGCAGAGGACGGCAATGAAGTCAGTGAAATTTCCGCTCGACTGCCCGCATCCGGAGATCTGCAGGGTGATCATGGCGATTCCGCCAGGTCGGGTTGCCAGTTACGGCGAGATTGCATCGCGGGCCGGATTGCCACGACGCGCGCGTCTGGTCGGCCGTGTGTTGCGTGAAGCCGGATGAAGCCCTGGCGTTGCCCTGGCATCGCGTAGTGCGTTCGGATGGGTGTCTGGCGTTTGCCCGGGGCAGTGCCGGGTTCATCGGACAGCGACATCGGCTATCCGCCGAAGGAGTTGCCGTGCGCGGTCGTCGTGTCGACATTCGGCGCTTCGGCTGGCATCGTGACCTCGATGCCGAGCTATGGGCTCCGACGGATGCTTGAATCCCACCCAATCCGCCACGATTTCAGCGGGTCTGCGTCGATTCTTCACGATTCCAGGTATCCGAATGCCCACTGATCTACCCCCTGTCACCCGCGCATTGCTGATTGCCAACGTCGCCATCTTCCTGCTCCAGCAGGTATTCCCGGATCCGATGGTCATCCATTTCGCGCTATGGCCGATTGGTACCGATCTGACTGCGCCTGGCGGTGGTTCGGTCACATTCGAGATCTGGCAGTTGGTGAGCTACGGATTTCTGCATGGCAGTTGGACCCACTTGTTCTTCAACATGTTTGCGCTGTGGATGTTCGGCGGCGCCATCGAGCGCCTGTTTGGTTCACGCCCGTTCGCCAACTACTATCTGGCGTGCGTCGTCGGCGCGGCCGTTGCGCAGTTGGCCGTCGTCCATTTTTTCACGGGCGGTGTCTATCCGACCCTGGGTGCTTCGGGCGGTGTATTCGGTTTGTTGCTGGCGTTCGGCATGATGTTTCCGCATCAGAGATTGATGCTCCTGTTTCCGCCGATTCCAATGCCGGCCTGGCTGTTCGTCACGGCCTACGGTGCAATCGAGCTGTTTCTCGGTGTCACCGGGACGCAGGCCGGTGTAGCCCATTTCGCCCATCTTGGCGGAATGGCGGCCGGCTTCGTGATCATCCAGTACTGGCGCGGACGCCTGCCGTTCAAGCCGCGCCGCATCCTGATGCGCTGACCGCGCCCGGCGGCACTCGTGACGACGCCTCCGCAGACCCTGGATCAATGGCTGGATTGGCAGCTGCGCGCGCACCCGCGTGAGATCGAACTCGGCCTCGACAGGGTGCGTACCGTCTGGCAACGACTGGGTGCGCCAGCGCCGGCAAGGATCGTGATCACGGTCGGCGGCACCAATGGCAAAGGCTCGACCGTGGCCTTCCTCGAGTCGATTCTGAGGGCCGACGGACATCGCGTCGGTGCCTTCACTTCACCGCATCTGCTGCGCTACAACGAACGGGTTCGTGTGCAGGGCGCGGATGCGAGCGAACAGATGTTGATCGCGGCATTCGACCGAATCGAGCAGGTGCGCGGTGATACGCCGCTCACTTATTTCGAATTCGGAACACTGGCTGCCTTGCTGATCTTCGCGGAATCCAGCCTCGATGTTGCGGTTCTCGAAGTCGGTTTGGGCGGTCGTCTCGATGCCGTCAATATCATCGATGCCGACGCCTCAATCGTGACGACGGTCGATCTCGATCACCAGGATTGGCTCGGTTGTGATCGCGAGGCCATCGGCCGTGAAAAAGCTGGCATCTTTCGTGCGGAAAGGCCCGCGATCATAGGTGAACTGGATCCGCCACACGCCCTGATTGACGAAGCACAACGCCTGGGTGCAAGGCTTTTCAGGGCAGGGCGCGACTATCGCTTCGAGGCCTTGCTCCAAGGCTGGCGCTGGTCGGCCGACGATGTGAGCCTGGACTTGCCCAACCCGGGCCTCGATGCACCATGCCAGCGCGCCAACGCTGCGGCAGCGATCGCTGTCCTTCATGAACTGCGTGGGCGCATCCACTGGTGCCCGGAAGCCATCGTCCATGGCATTGCCAAGGCCACTGCTCCGGCCCGCATGCAGCGATTCGCCGGTCCTCCCGAGTTGATCGTCGATGTCGCTCACAATCCCCAGGCCGCGCGCGTGCTGGCCGACTGGCTGCATTCAAATCCGGTCAGCGGTCGCACGATCGCGGTATTTGGTGCCCTGGCCGACAAGGATGTCGAGGGTATTGTCGATCCGCTGCGCGCGCACATTGACTGTTGGCTGCTGGCCGGACTTGATGCCGGGAGCGCACGCGGCCTGGATGTTGGCGCGTTGCGGGCGCGCGTTGCCGAGCACGTCGAAATCGCTCCGCAACGCTGCCATGCCAGCGTTGGCGAAGCGCTTGATTCAGCATTCGGCCTGGCTCGGGATGGCGACCGCATCATCGCCTTTGGTTCGTTCCTGATCGCCGCCGCAGCGCTGGCCAGCGAGTCGCTACGCACGCGCAATGCAGATTGAACGTATCGGTCGCGGTGGACGGGTATAATCGCCGCGACTTGACAGCGCACCCACGCCCATGGATCCCGCTTTGAAACAACGACTGCTAGGTGCCATCGTCCTGATCGCGCTTGCGATCATCTTTTTGCCGATGCTGTTCAGTGGCAGCGCGCCGAAAACCGATTCGGTTACCGCGAACCTCGAGATTCCGCCGGTACCGACCCGCGAGTTCGAGACGCGCGTGCTGGCGGTGGATGGCGCCGGCAAAGCCGCCGAGAACATGCCGGTCAAACCGGTGCCGGCGCCCGAGCCGGTCGCGACCGTCGATACCCGGGTTCCGCCGCGGGTCGAGGCCATTCCCGACGCGACCCCTCAGGCTTCGGCCAAACCCGAGCCGGAACCCGCCCCGGCGCCTGTTGCCGCTGCCGAACCTGTCAAGCCGGCTTCGGCTGCGCAGACGGAAGCCGGCAAAGGCGCTGAAGGTCGGTATCTGGTGCATCTCGGCGTCTATACGGCTGCGGCCAATGCCCAGGATCTGGTTGCGACGCTGAAGAAAAGCGGGTTTGCCGCATTTTCAGAAGAAGTCGATTTCAAGGGCAAGCCGGCGCAGCGGGTCCGAGTCGGGCCGTTCGGTGATCGCGCCGAGGCCGAAGCGGCACGAATCCGCATCAAACAGGTGCGCAGCGATGTGCCCAGCAGTGTGATCGGGATGGCCGAAGATGCGAAGGCCGATGCCCCGGCCAGCGCTGTTGCCAAAGGCACCGCAGGAGGCTGGGCAGTGCAGCTCGGGGCATTCACCACATCTGAAGACGCGAACAAGCTTCGTGGTCGCCTGCGTGCTGCCGGCTTTGCCGGATTCGTCGACAAGCTCAGCGCGGAAGAGAAAACGCTCTGGCGCGTGCGCGCCGGGCCCGAGGTCGATCGCGCGAATGCCGAAAAATTGCGTGAGCGCATCAAGGACAAGTTGAAACTGGATGGCATGATCGTCACCCAGCCCTGAATCCTGCTCCGATGAACTGGTTCGACTACGCAATCATCGCGACTCTGGCATTGTCGGTACTGGTCGGTTTATGGCGCGGGTTCATCGGCGAAGTCATGGCTCTGGTGTGCTGGGTACTGGCATTCTGGGTAGCCTGGATGTTTGGCCCGGTTCTGGCCGAGCAATTTTCCGCCAGCATTTCTGTGCCATCGGTTCGGGTCATGCTTGGCTATGCGGTTTGCTTCATCGCGGTGCTGATTGCAGGAGCGATTGTCGGCTATCTGCTGCGCAAACTGGTCAGCGGCAGCGGCTTGTCCGGCACGGATCGGTTGCTTGGCATGGTTTTCGGTCTGGTGCGCGGCTTTGCCCTCGTCGTGTTGGTTGTCGTGCTGATGAAATTCACGCCGGTCATTCGTGATGACTGGTGGCAAAACTCGCGCATGCTGCCAACATTCGAGCGCAGTGCCAGCTGGATGACCACGTTGTTGCCCAAAACGGTTGCCAAGTATCTCGAACCGGCGACAGCAGGGATTCCTGCCGCTGCCGCGAGCATCATCCAGCCAATTGCGCCAGTGGCGCAGGATCCGCCCAAACCCTCATCTTCGCAGTGAACTGAACCATGTGTGGAATCATCGGAATAGTCGGCAGGTCGGAAGTCGCCTCGGCGCTGTATGACGCCCTGACCGTGCTCCAGCATCGCGGCCAGGATGCCGCCGGCATCGCCACCGTCGATGGCTCGCGGCTTCGACTGCACAAGGGCAATGGCCTGGTCCAGGATGTGTTCCAGCGTGAGCACATGCTGACCCTGCGCGGCAATATCGGTATCGGCCATTGCCGCTATCCGACCGCCGGATCAGAAGGCAGCAACGAGGCCCAGCCGCTATATGTGAATTCGCCGTACGGCATTGCCCTGGCCCACAACGGCAACCTGATCAATACCGGAACCTTGCGCCGCGAGATGTTCGAGGACGATCGCCGCCATATCAACACGGATTCGGATTCCGAGTTTCTGCTCAATGTGCTTGCGCACGAATTGCAGATCCAGGAGCGCATGGCACTGTCGCATGACAACATATTCAAGGCTGTTGCCGGGGTGCACGGGCGCTGCATCGGGGGTTATGCGGTGGTTTCGCTGGTGCTCGGCTACGGCCTGCTGGCGTTCCGCGATCCGCATGGCATCCGGCCACTTGTGCTCGGTGAGCGTGATACGCCGGAAGGCAAGGAATACGCCGTTGCCTCGGAGTCGGTGGCCTTCGACATCCTTGGCTTTCGCCTGCTCCGCGATGTCGCGCCGGGCGAGGGCATCCTGATAACTCCGGAAGGAGAGTTGCACACACGCCAGTGCGCCGAATCCGCTCGGCACACTCCGTGTATTTTTGAATATGTTTACCTTGCGCGCCCTGATTCGATGATCGAAGACGTCTCGGTGTACAAGGCGCGCCTGCGCATGGGCGAACGTCTGGCGGCGAAAATCCAGCGCCTCAAGCCGGGCCACGGCATTGATTCCGTGATTCCGATTCCAGATACGTCACGCACGGCCGCCTCGTCGTTGGCCCAGGTGCTCGGGGTGCCGATGCGCGAAGGGTTGGTCAAGAACCGATATGTCGGGCGCACTTTCATCATGCCGGGCCAGAGCGAACGCGTGAAATCTGTTCGCCGCAAGCTCAATACGATTGGTCTGGAGTTCCGCAACAAGAACGTTTTGCTTGTCGACGACTCGATCGTGCGTGGCACGACGTCGAAGCAGATCATCCAGATGGCGCGTGAGGCGGGCGCAAACAAGGTCTATTTCGCCTCGGCCGCGCCGCCGGTGCGTTATCCGAACATCTATGGCATCGACATGCCGACCTCCGCCGAGCTGGTCGCACATGGCCGCACGGAACAAGAGATCGAAAGCGTGCTCGGCGCGGACTGGCTGGTCTATCAGGATCTGCCCGATCTGATCGCCTCGATCGCCGAGGGTAACGACAATCTCCATGAATTCGACACCTCGTGCTTCTCGGGTGAATACGTCACCGGAATCGAGCCCACCTACCTCGATCAGCTCCAGTTCGCTCGCTCGGACGAGGCCAAGGACAAGCGCCGACAAATCGGTTGAGTGCCGATACGTGACCGGATAGCTGTCGCGCAGGCGTCTAAACCTGCAGAATCGCAAACGGCTGATGACGATCAGCCGTTTTTTTTGGAAAGGACAGAATGACTCCAACGCCGACAAGTAGCCTGTTTGCAGCGGCACAGCGCTGTCTTTCCGAGACCGATCCGGAACAGAAAGTGGCGTTGACCGGAACAACGGCAGCGGAATTTCGTGCCGGGAGACTTGCGTTGCCGATCGCCGAAGGCGTGGCGGATCCAATCGGCGCGCCGGGGCGCCCTTTGCGACCCTGCCTGATCGAGCCGCGCAAGCTTGCCCAGCGCGGGCTGGGTTCGGCGGAGGGCAGGGCGGCCCTGGTGCATGCCATCGCCCACATCGAATTCAATGCGATCAACCTGGCCTGGGATGCGGTTTACCGCTTTCGCGGCATGCCGGCGAGCTTCCGTGCCGACTGGGTCGACATCGCCGATGATGAGGCGCGTCATTTCCGCATGCTCAGCGAACGCCTTGCCGAGTTGGGGCATGGCTACGGTGATTTCGATGCCCACGATGGCCTATGGGAAATGGCCGTGGTCACGGCGGATTCTTGCCTCCAGCGCATGGCTCTGGTGCCGCGCGTGCTCGAAGCGCGCGGTCTTGATGTGACCCCCGGAATGATCCGGCGCCTGCGCGGCGTCGGTGACCATCGAACCGCCGAGATCCTTGAAATCATCCTGCGTGAGGAGGTCGCGCATGTCGCCGCCGGTTCACGCTGGTTTGCCTGGTGTTGCACGCAATCCGGAGTCGAGCCCGAAGCGACATTTGCCGACCTGCTGGACACGCACATGCGCGGCAGCCTGCGCGGGCCCTTCAACACCGAAGCTCGCCTCAGCGCTGGATTCAGCGATGCCGAGCTTGCCCATCTCGGTACGCTTGCGGCATGAGGAAATCGCTGTTTGCACTTTTCATGTTGCTTGGCCTTGGCGGAATATTGGGTTGGGCGTCGGGCATCCAATGGTCGTCGCCGTTTCTTGCCAGTCAGGTGCGGCACTGGGATGGTTCCGATTTCCGCGTGGTCATGGGTGGCGCGGCGCAGGATGAAACCCGCCTGCGCATTGGTGCCGTTGGTGAAAATCGCACGGCCCTGCAATCGGTTGTTCTGAACGGAATCGATGCTGCCGAAAATCCGATGCTGCGCTATCGCTTCGAGCAGTTTCCGCACACGCTGGAGCTGTCGCTGGTATTTCGCCGCGCCGGTGTCGAAGACGTCACGGTCGTTGCATTGCCGTGGCCCGGCGATGCCGATGCCTGGTTCGACCTCGGTACGGTTCCGGAGTGGCGCGGTCAGATCACCGAACTGGCATTTGCCGAATATCCGACTCCGCAGATCGTTCCGCCGCTGCAGGGTTTTCGTCCGTTCACCCTGGTCGACGCAAGTCTGGCATCGCGCTCCTGGAGGGGAGACCTCTCCGCGTTGACCACCGACTGGCTGGGTCAATGGCCTTGGAGCCAGCGTTCGGTTCATGCACTGGGTCGAGATACCGACACCCCGCGCGCACAATCGCTGGTGCTTTGCCTCGCGCTGATGATTGCCCTGGTCGTGGTCGGCTCGTTCGTGATCCTGCGCTTGCGCGGAGCTGTCCTGTTGCGTGTGGGTGTGATCGCCGCGGTGCTCGGCTGGCTTCTGCTGGATTTGCAGTGGGAGGCGGGATTGCGTTGGCGGCATGCAGCGACGCAAAGCCTGTACGCCGAGTTCGATTGGCCGGAGCGCGAATTGCATTCGGCCGATCAGGACATCATCGAAACGGCGCACGAGCTCCAGCGCGATCTGCGTGATCTGGCCGAAAATTCGCGGGTCCTTGTCCATGCCGGATCCAGTTTTGCCACGCTGCGAATGATTTACCACTTGTTGCCGATGAATGTCGGCGTGCTTGTGCTGGCCGCCGATCTTTCACCGGCCGTGCCCTTGCCTGATGGCAGCATCATCGTTGTCTACGATGCGCCGGACTGGAGCTACGATGAGCAACAGCAGCAACTTCAAGGTGGCGGTCTGAGTTTTCCCGGCGAGATCCTGATCCGGCGCGATCGCCTGCTGGTTTTGCGCGTGCGGAGCCAGCCATGAACTTCAGCTATTTTCTGGCCTGGATGTTGCCCTGGGTTGCGGGTTGCGGAATCTGTCTCGCCCTGAATCGCGGGCGGCGCGAGCCTGGCGATCTGGTTGCGGCAGCCGGAATGGGGTTTCTGGTCGGCGTTTTTCTTGCGGCGGCGCTGGCTTGCCTGTTCGCTGCGGGAAACACCGCGGCCGCCTTTTCACGAGGGGCACCCTGGCTTGCCGGAATCGGTTTTCTGGCGTGGACGGTGGTCTTCACCTTCCGTCGGCCTTCGCCTGCGCCTGATCTCATGGCAAAAGCAGGAAGCTTTGGCTGGCGCCTGCTCTGGGGACTGTTGCTGCTTGCAATCCTGATACGCCTCGACACCATCGCCAGCGAGACCCTGTTGCATCCGACCTTTCCCTGGGATGCGTGGTCGGCCTGGGCGGTCAAGCCGAAGGCCTGGTTTCTGCTCGGTCATCATGTGCCGTATGCGCCGATGGCCGAATGGCTGGCAAAGCCGGATCTCGATTTGCGCACGTCGGGCATATGGGACTACCCCGAATTGCTTGCCTGGGTGCAGATCTGGTTCGCCAGCGCCGTTGGAAGCTGGAATGAGCCACTGATCAATGCGGTGTGGGTTGGTGTGCTCGCGGCAATCGGACTGGCCAGCTATGGGCATTGGCGCGCGCTGGGTGTGCGCCCTGCCATGACGATGCTGCTGGTCTATGGGCTGATGTCGCTGCCCTTGCTCGATGCGCATGCGGCGCTGGCCGGATATGCCGATCTCTGGCTAGCCGCGGCGTTTGGCATGGCGATCCTGTGCTGGTTGCGCTGGATCCGACAGCGAAATGCCGGTCAATTGTTGCTGGCGGCGGCTTTTGCGCTGAGCCTTCCGCTGATCAAGCTGGAAGGCGCGGTCTGGCTGCTGATCCTCTCGACGGTCATGCTGCTGGGAATGTTGTCACGCAGGTCGCGCTGGATGGTTTTTGCCATTCTTGTTTGCGCGCTCGCGATCGGCATCGCCCTGGGTGGATTCCTGATGCCGATATTCGGCCTCGGCTGGATTCACCTGGCTTGGGGACAAGTCACCATTCCCGCACTCGGCGAACTCGATCTGCACTGGCGGCCGGTCGGCAGCGCGATGCTCTCTGGCTTGCTGACGCTGCCAAACTGGCATCTGCTCTGGTATCTCGCACCCCTGGTGATTGCTTTGCGCTGGCGAGTGTTTGCAGCTGATCGCTGTGCGCGCTCACTGGGCACGCTGCTTGCGAGTTGCGCATTGTTCCTGTTCGTCTTGTTCTTCTTTACCGATGCGTCGGCGTGGGCCGAGAACTACACGAGTGCGAACCGGCTCATCCTGCACATTGTGCCGGCAGTGTTCAGTCTGCTCGCCTTGCTGCTTTCGGATGTGCGTCTCTCAGCCGCTGGTAGATCGCCAGAACCGCTTGTGCAGACTTCGCCAGGGTAAAGCCTTCGCGCCAGCGCCGATGCCCGGCATCGGCAAGTGATGCGCGCAAGGCGGGATCGGACATTCGCATCAGCGCCGCAGCAAGTGCGTCGACATCGCCGGGTTTGACAAGCAACCCGCTGTGTTCATTGACGATGACCTGGCCGGTGCCGGAGCCCGGAATATCGCTGGCGATAATGGCCACGCCCGCGCGCATCGCCTCCAGCAGAACCAGCCCGAACGCCTCGCTGCGATCCAGCGACGGCAACACCAGCACATCGGCGGCTGCATAGGCCGCCAGCAGCTCAGGTTCGCTCAATTCACCGACCAGCGAGACCCGATCCGCAAGACCGAGGCGCGTGACCTGGGCGCGCAAACGCCCGGATTCCTCGCCCTTGCCGATCAGGATCAGATTCGCCGCTGGCGTGCGCGCCAGCGCCTCGAGCAACACCGCGAAGCCCTTGTAGTGGCTCAAGCGGCCCACCGCGAGCAGACGCAGGTGGTCGGGGCGAGGCCAGATCGGCGCAGTCCCCCGATATTCGGCGATCTCGGCAATGCCCAGCGGAATCACCGTGCACTTGTCCTTCCAGTTGCCCAGTGCAGCGCTCGCATCGAGATAGGCCTGCGAGGTGACAATGATCGCCGACGCCCTGGCCAGAATGGCTTGCTCGAAAGGCCGGTAGATCCGGTAGGCCGCGCGCACCCGCCAATCCGGCATGTCCGCTGAAACATCGGCATGCCAGTGAACCACCCAGGGCAGGGCGCGGGCGCGTGGATTGAACAGCGCCCAGAAGCACGATGGATTGGGCAGGTGCAGATGCAGGACTTCCGGGTCGAGTCGCCTGATCAGGCGCGACAGGTGCATCGGAAATGTCGGACTGATTGGCGCGTAAAGCGGAGCTGCAATGCAGGCTGCGCGGCAAATATCGACGTTGTTGGTCGTCTCATTCGCGCTGCGCCAATGGCCGGCCACCTGGTGCACAAGGGCTGTCACCCGATGACCTTGCCCGACAAACCATTCACAAAGATCCTGCAGGTGTCGTTCGATGCCGCCGCGTTGCGGCGCGTAATACTTGCCGAGATGCAGGATGCGCATCAATTCGGTTTGACTTCGGTCTTATTGGCGCTGGCAACCCGATCGCGCCGCAACTGCTCGATCTCCTGCTCGAGGATGGCCAGCTTCTGGGTCAGCCGCCGCATCCGACGTTCCTGACGCGAGCGGTCGATATCGAGCTTCAGCAATCGCAAGAGCACCATCGATAGCCCGATGATGATCGGCAAAACCGGCGCATAGTTGATCCCGGTCAGTTTTCCAAGCCAGATCACCAGCGACGGAAAGGTGCCCAGAATCAGCGTTGCAGCGGCCACGAACAGCCACCAGGCCGCAAACGGCCCATGCAGGTGGTCGCGCCGAACCAGGTAGAGGATTGCGCCGGCGAGTCCAATCCCGAGGATTGCGGCGGTGATTTGTGCGTCCAGCATCAGGAGTCTGCCCCGTCCGCGACCGGTCTGGCCGAACGCATGTCGAGATCCAGGCGCGAGATGCAGAGGATGGTGGTATGGAACATATAGCGTGCGACCACGGCCCACGAGGCGAAAACCCGCGAGTGACCTTCCTGGCGCGGCTGCATCGTGGTCGGTGTTTCGACGATCGTCATTCCTTTCCCTGCAAGCAGCATGAGTACGCCGACATCCTGATAATCGAGCAAGCTGGCCTCGGGCGCGGCGAGGATTTCGACCGCCTTGGCATCATAGAGGCGAAGGCCGGAGGTGAAATCGCGCAATTGCAGCCCGGTCAGCAGGCGAAGATACTGCCACGCTATCCGCTTTGGCACGCTCAGGCGCTCGATACAGGTTCCAACGACGACGTTTGCGCCTGTCCGTGCATGCTTTTCGAACAGCGAAGGCAGAGAATCCGGCCGATGCTGACCATCCGCATCGAGGCTGACAACTCCGGAGAACCCGTTTCTTGCCGCGTAGCGGATCCCGGCCTGGCAAGCGCCCCATGCACCGAGTCCGATCGGCAGCATCAGCGTATCCGCGCCGGCAGCGCGCGCGGCTGCTGCCGTGCCATCCGTGCTCGCGTCGTCAACCACCAGGACGCGACAGCCAAGCGAATCACGCACGCCGCGTACCACCGCCGCGACCGTGGCGACTTCGTCCCGGGCGGGTATCACAGCCAGACAATCGGAAGGGACAAGACGGGGCATGAGCGGGCACGAGCCTCAAAGGGGCCGCGATTCTCGGTAGCGCGCCACATGGCTGTCAATCAGCCATCGACATTTCAGTGGCCCCCACGGCGCATGAAATACCAAATCCATGCAGGAAATCCCTTCAGGGATGATGCTCTCAGCTGACCCGTCCAGAGTCTTCGATAACGATCAATTTTCAAGCCGAATACCGAGGTGCCAATAGAAAAGCATGATATTTCAATGAATTACGCGTGTTGAGCGCCGTGTGGCCTCCTCTCACAAGCTGGATAGCCACTGCCGCACGCCGCCTTCTTCACGCGGTTGCCGCGCAATTCCACCCGTCAGGTGTCCGGATCCCATGCCCGGTTGCGTCTTAAACCGCGTGGACGTGGAGAGGCTGGGGTTCGGGCAACAATAATCTGTCCGATCAACAAAGCATGGCCACCCTCAGTTCTGACAAGTCGGTCAAGCTTGTGCGTGGAAGTTGTTGACGGGGAAAGGGTTAACTCCTTATCCTCCACAAAGTTCAGGCACCCGCAAGACTTTTTGCAATGTATCAGGGGAAGGGGACCCGCCCCGCCCGGACAATCCTGGAGAGACACAAAATGAATACGAAGATGAAAACACTGTCGATGGCAGTTCTCGGCTTGGTGGGTTTCGCGGCTGCTGGTGCAGCGATGGCGCAGACGTGCCCGGCCACCCTTTCCCCGCCGTGGAGCCTGGTCTCCACCCTGCAGGGTACGGCAACTAGCGTGACCGGTGGATACGACACCACCTCGTGCCGCTTGCGCGCAGCCCTGAACCAGAACGGTTCGACGGGTTCGAAGGCGGCGTGTGCTCGACCAGACTCCGGCGAATGAAACGCGCTATCGCGCTCAGTTCATTGTTGATGCTTCGGCGCACGTTGACCGCAGCAATCGCAACGTGATCGGTTTTCAATGCTTGGTGGTACCGCGCGCCGGCTGGCGGTCGGACGACTGGTGTCTGGCCTTCCTCCCTGGAATGGCACCGGAACATCTTCTTCGCATGTTGGTGGGTGACACTCTCAGCCCAGCCAGTATCAAGACAGTTGACGTGTGCTCTTCCGAATCAGGCTGGGGCAAACCGGGTCGAAATCGATCTCCTGTTGGTTCTGCCGGCACGATGAAGTATTGGGTTTCGAACGTTTCTGCAACGACGACTGATGGTAGTCCGACAGGCACTGTTTCTTCGCTTAGTAACGCTGCTTGGACGGGCGTTGATCAGGCGACGTTAGGTTTGGTCAATGCCAATACGTTCTATCGCCAGAACTTTACCAATACGAGCTTCGTCTATTTCGACCAGTTCGATTCGCGCTGCCAGACGTTTATTGGCCACTAAAACCAAAACCCTGCTTGGCTTACACATTGGAGTGACGTTATGAAGAATATTTTGGCTTGTTCGATTGCGATGGCTGGTAGTGTGGCTGCTGGATCCGTTTCCGCTCAGACTTGTACCGCCAGTGCAGGTGCGATCGCGCTTTCAGGCCCCAACAGTCTGACAACACCGATTACGAACTTTGATACTTGCGGTGTCAGCAACCAGTTGAACTGCAATGTGCAGCTCCGCTACGCACGAGTGGAGCAACCGACGCTATCTGGTCAGTTACTCTTGGTCCAGGCGCAATTGGTGGAGCCACTGCACCTGAGCAGAATTTTGTGATCTCAACGACCTCAGGCACATACGACATGTATGCGGCTCTGATGCAGGGTAGCTGCGCGGATTCATCCCCGTGCCCCGTCGAAGCTGATAGCAACCCGGCTGGTGGTTCGGAAACCATCTCGGTTCAGGGTCGTGCTGCTGGCCAGTATTTTCTCGTTGTCACCTCGTTTACAGCAGGACAATGCGGACCGGTCACCATTGCGGTTCCGCGCCTCCCGGTGGCACTGCAGAATTTCTCTGTCGAATAAGCGTTTCGTCTGATCCGAGGAAATCGAGCCCACGTGCTGGTCACGTGGGCTTTTTCATATGCGAAATAATATCTTTTCTGCGATTCTTTCCATCCTTCTTGTTGCGTTCTCGGTCTGTCGTGCCGAGTCGCTTTTGCCTGTCCATTCCACCGGTAACTTCGACTTCACGGGTACGGAATTTGGTCAGAGCCATCCTTTTGCAAAAATTCATGCTCGTGTCGTGGGCAGAAACGTCTCCGGAAAACCGATTGAGGTTGAGCGGATCGTGGAGCGAGAACCGGGGGGTGCACATATACAATTTGAGCCTGTGCTGGTCCAGCCAGGCATGACTTATCCAGTCGAGCTGGACATCACGCTGAATGAAAGTGTCGGTCGCGTTGCTCATTATTTTGACGTGTTCGCAAAAGGCGATCCTGACCCTATCGATGGATTTGTCGTACGTGGCTTCGCCGACTGGCTTGTTTCTCCGGCGGAGACCGACATCGATTTCGGCACCTTCGAGGTCTCGAAGTCGATAAAGAAAACCGTTGCGATTGAGGTCAGGCCAGGGGCATCCGTTCACTTGGTTGATATAGAGAAGCCCAACGCCTATTTCGACGTCAAGATCACGCAGGACGGGAATGCTTTGGAACTGAACAGCCGGAGCGACGCGCCATGGTCAAGTTTTGATGAGAACCTGCTGGTCAAGACTGACAATGCATTGCAACCGAAGGTTGCTTTTCGCTTGCGAGGTCAGGTGAGGGGTTCGGTCGTGCCGAGCTCGGATCCACTTGATTTTGGTCTGTTGAGAGAAGGACAGGCCGCCGAGCTGATTGTGGTGCTCAATGATGTGAGCGGAAAATCCCTCGAAATTGGCAGCGTGACTTCAAAGAGCCGGATGGCGGTGAATACCGCGGTGCTTGAGTGCACTCCCGCGATCAAGTCCTGCAAGAACTTGAAGGTCAGCTACCCGCCGATGAACATGCGCGGCACAACTGGCGGCTTGCTCACAATCGAGTTACCTGCATACAAGAGAAATCTCTATGTCCGATTCGGCGCGATTGGAATCGGGAAGAATACTCAGATTCGTAGTCTGGCCGAAGATTTCAAGGCCGCACAGGAAGAGACGAAGTCAGTCTCCTCGGTCCTGCAATCGTCAGTGGCAAAGGCTCCATCGAAAGAACTGATTCCGTCGACGATACCGACTCCCGAAGGAAATGGTCCCCTGCTAAAGTGGCAGGTCACCAATGAATACGACATCTACGGTTACGAGATCTATCGTTCGGACACAGAGACGGGTTCGTATGCACGGGTGAGCGCGAAGATCATCGAGCGATTGGAAGGGGGTCCCGAGGCAGGTTCCATCTATCAGTGGAGGGACTCCTCGGCCAAATCTGGAAACACCTATTGGTATTACATCAACATCGTCTACAACAAGGGACGCAAACAGCAGTTCACGAGCCCGCAAAAGATTGTCGCAAAGTAGTGTTTGCGGAATGCATATTTAATCGTGTGCTGAACGGGATGCTGAAAAACCGGTCCATTGCTCTGAAGCAATAGGGACAGCTTTCAGCTAAACCTGTATGGCGTGAAAGTGCGGCTGGGCGTACCAATCGCTGAGCACAATGCGCTCGGCAGGTTGATTATCCAGATTGAATGGATGTAATGCGGGGCGGTGAGTATGGCCGTGGATCAGGTTGCGGACGTTGGCAGAACTCATTGCCGCTTCGACCGCGTCCTGATTGACGTCCATGATTGCAGCATTGGTGCTGTCTCCGGTGTGACGCTGGCTTTCCTGGCGTGCCTGGCTGGCGAAGGCTTGCCGCGTTTCGATGCTCTGCGCAAGAAACTGGCGTTGCCATTCGGGTGAGCGAACCTGTTTGCGGAAGGCTTGGTAGGCGACGTCGTCTGTGCACAGCGTATCGCCGTGCATGAGCAGGGTGGGGGTTCCGTAGAGGTTGATGACGGAAGGGTCGGGTAGCAGAGTCATTCCTGCCTTCTTTGCGAAACGTTCGCCGATCAGGAAATCGCGGTTTCCATGCATGTAGAAGCACGGTTTGCGTGCTTCGCGCATCGGACGCATGGCTTCCACAAAGCGCTCGCCCGTTTCGTCTTCGGCGTCATCGCCAATCCACGCTTCAAAGAGATCGCCGAGGATGTACAGCGCGTCGGCCTGTACGGCTTCTTCGCGCACGAACTTCGAGAACAGCTCGATGATCTCGGGGCGGACGAGATCGAGATGCAGATCCGAGATGAAGAGGGTCGTCATTTTTTTGCTGATGTTCGGATGCGGAGCGAGAGGTTTGCTGGTTTGGTGTTCCGATGCTTATCCGATCACTCAACGACCTGCTTGGATGTCGAAATCCACTTCCGTCCATAACCGCCGAACTTCACCTCGCGTTAAAGGCGCTGGACCCCGGCGTACGCCGGGGTGACGGTGAGGTTCGGTGAGGTTGAACCGACGCTGGCGGAACTGATGTGAACTCGTTTTGCCTTCCCACGGATCCGGATTTGCACTACCCGGCTCCTGCCCGGAGTGCGGCGCTTGATTACGGAAGGATCTCGACCTTCTCGATGACAACGTCGGTGGTTGGAACGTCGCTGCGGAACGGGCCCTTGGGGCCGGTTGGAGTGGCAGCGATCTTGTCGACGACATCCATGCCTTCGACGACCTTGCCGAATACCGCGTAGCCCCAGGTCTCGGCGCGCTCGTCGCTGACGAAGTCGAGGTTGCGATTGTCGACCAGGTTGACGAAGAACTGCGCGGTTGCCGAATTCGGATCCGGGGTGCGCGCCATGGCGAGCGTTCCGCGCTTGTTGGAGAGGCCGTTCTTCGCTTCGTTGGGGATTGATGGGCGGGTGGGTTTCTGATTCAGGTCAGGGGTGAAACCGCCGCCCTGGATCATGAAGTTGCCGATCACGCGATGGAATATGGTTCCGTTGTAAAAGCCGTCCTTCGCGTACTTGATGAAGTTCTCGGCACTCTTGGGGGCCTTGGCAGCATCGAGTTCGATGGTGATGTCACCGAGCGTCGTCTTGATCAGTGCTTTCGGATTGGCGGGTGCTTCAGTCGACGCGGCTGCTTCAGGCTTGGCCGGCTTGGCGGCCGGTTCCGGTTTGCCCTGGGCGAAGGCGCTGAGCGGAAGCAGCAGGCACAATGCAAAGGGCAATACCGACTGGATCGCTTTGACTCGTAGAAGTTTGAGCATCGTGGGATCTTCCTGGAGAGTTGGGGCGCCCATCATAAGCGCTGCAGCAGCCATGGAGAAATGCCCGCTGACCGCAAGTCTCCCGAGGAATCAGGCGACGCTTGCTTGGGCTGCAGATTTCACGACCACGAGCTTGATCTCGATCTTCTTGAGGTGGTCGCGCTCCTGTTCGAGGTCAACGCGTGTGAGCGGATGGCTTTCAAGCCAGCGCGCAGGAAGTTCGAGGGTCAGCACGTTTTCGTCGACATGAGCGCGGAACTCGGGCATCGCTTCCTCGCTGCGGGCACGATGCAGCAATACGGCAAGTCGGAGCAGTGCGGTCAATCGCTGGGTTTCTGGCTGCATGCGCGGCGGCAGGGCGTTCATGCCCTGGGCGTCCGGTTTGCGACGATGTGAGCGCAGGATTGCCGCGAGCTGCTGCTGCTCCTGGCGACTGAAACCGGCCAGATCCGATTGCGCCATGATGTAGGCGCCGTGGGCCTGGTGCTGGCTGTGTGCAATCGCCAACCCGATTTCATGGGTATGCGCGCACCAGCCAAGCATTTCCTGCGCCTGCGCATCCAGTTTCCAGCCCTTGCTTGCTCCGGCAAACAACCGCATCGCAGTTTCGCCAACGCGCGTTGCCTGGGCCTCGTCGACGCCATAGCGCTCGGCAAGCGCGCTGATGCTGGCATTGCGCGAATCGAGATGCCGGGCGCGACCGAGCATTTCGTAAAGCAGGCCTTCGCGCATCGCGGTCTCGCAGACATTCATCTGGCGCAAACCAAAGGCCGAAAAGACGGCGTCGAGAATCGCCACGCCGCCGGCAATCACCCCGACCCGATCACTCGACAAGCCGGGGATATTCAGCTGACCGATGCTGCCAGCGGCAAGCAGGGCCTCACGCAGTTGGGCGAGTGCTTCGACCGTGATGGCCTGTTCCGACCAACCGTTGGCAAGCACGATTCCGCCAATTGCCTTCATCGTGCCCGAAGAGCCGATTGCTTCGTTCCAGCCGCGCTCGCGAAAGTTCGCGCCAAACTGCTGCATTTCCACGGCGATCTCGCTTTTTGCCTGGTTCCAGCGGCGCTGCGTGATCTTGCCATCCTCGAAGAAACGCAGGGTGCTTGCGATGCAACCAACCTGCAGGCTCTCGCGTTCGAGGGTTTCATGGCCGCGCCCGATGATGAACTCGGTGCTGCCTCCGCCGATGTCGACAACCAGCCGCTTCTCGTTGCTCGGTGGAAGCCCCTGCACGACACCTTGATAGATCAGGCGTGCTTCTTCGCGACCTGAAACGACTTCTATCGGATGTCCGAGCGCGGTTTCCGCAGGCAACAGGAAGGCTTGCGGGTGGCTCAACTGGCGAATCGCGTTGGTCGCAACGGCACGCACATGACTTGGATCGAGACTCGCCAGGCGCTGGCCGAATCGTGACAGGCACTTGAATGCGACTTCGCGACGTTCCGGAGTCAGCGACCCGTCCTTGCGCAATCCGGCGGACAGGCGGACGCTTTCGCGGAGTCGATCGATGACGCGCAGATCGCCATGCGTGTAGCGGGCAACGACCAGATGGAAGCTGTTTGATCCAATATCGGCCGCGGCGATGAGGTCGCCATCGCGGATCTGGTCGGGCAGGGTGAGAGTCTTCACCGGCACAGCTTCTCGAGCAGGAAGAGTTGGGCCGAATGGGGCTTGTCAGCATCGCCCTGGACGCGCCGGTAGCTGCCATCGGATTCGAGCTGCCAGGCCTGGGTGTTGTCGGCCAGATAGTTTTGCAGGGACTCCTCGAAAACGCGTGTGGCGAGTCTGGGATCCAGGATCGGAAAGCAGGTCTCGACCCGGCGCAGCAGGTTGCGATCGAGCCAGTCCGCACTTGAACAATAGATTTCCGGAGTCTGGTCGTTTTGGAACCAGTAGACCCTGCTGTGTTCCAGAAATCGACCGACGATCGAACGCACGCGAATGTTCTCGGAAACGCCGGCGATTCCCGGACGCAAGGTGCACGCCCCGCGCACGATAAGGTCGATCTGTACGCCGGCGCAGGAGGCTCGATACAGCATCCTGATGACCTCGGGCTCGTTCAGCGCATTGATCTTGGCGATGATCCTGGCCGGTTTGCCCGCATTGGCGTGCCTGGTTTCACGCTCGATTTTTGCCATCAGGCCCTTGTGCAGCGTGAATGGCGAATGCAGCAAGTGCCTGAGCTGGATGATCGGCCCGAGACCGGAGAGCTGCAGGAACAGCAGATGTGCGTCTTCGCCGATTTCCGCATTGGCCGTCATCAGGCCAAAGTCGGTATAGGTGCGCGAAGTGATCTGGTGATAGTTGCCAGTCGAAAGGTGCACGTAGCGCCGCAATCCATCGGCTTCGCGGCGCACGATCAACAGCATCTTGGCGTGGGTCTTGTAACCGACAACGCCATAGACCACTTGCACACCGGCTTCCTGCAGGCGGTTGGCCAGGCGCAGATTGGCTTCCTCGTCGAAGCGCGCGCGCAATTCGACGACGACGGTGACATCCTTGCCAAGGCGCGCGGCCTCGATCAGGTGATCAACCAGTTGTGAATCGGTGCCGGCGCGATACAGGGTCTGCTTGATCGCCAGCACGCCCGGATCCACGCTCGCCTGCTTGACCAGTTCGCTGACCGTGACGAACGATTCGAAGGGATGATGCAGCAGTATGTCGCGCTCGCGGATCGCGGCAAACAGGCTCTCACCGTCGGCAATGGCCGGATGCACATGTTGTACGAAGGCCGGATATTTGAGATCGGGCCGATCAATCTGGTCATAGATCACAACGCTGCGACTGACATTGACCGGGCCATCGCACAGGTAGACGTCCTGGTCGGCCAGCTCGAAATTCTGTTCGAGCAGACTTGTGATCGCGCGCGGACAGTTGGCGCCGATTTCAAGGCGCACGGCCTTGGCGTAACCCCGCCCGCGCAGCTCATCACGCAAAGCGAGGGCCAGGTTTTCGACCTCCTCCTCGTCGACGAACAACTCGCTGTTGCGGGTCACGCGAAACTGGTACGAACCTTTTACCTGCATGCCGGGAAAAAGTTCATCCATGAATTCATGCAGCAGATCGGACAGGAACACGAAGGCGGTGCAGCCTTCGGAAACTTCGTCGGGCAGGCGGATGATGCGCGGCAGCGAACGCGGTGCGCGCAACAAGGCCATGTGGCCCTCGCGGCCAAACGCATCCTTGCCGGCCAGCACAACCGCCAGGGTCAGGCTCTTGTTGAGGATGCGCGGGAATGGATGTGCCGGATCGAGGCCAAGCGGTGAAAGAACGGGCAGGGTTTCGTTGCGGAAATAGCCTTGCAGCCATCGCTTCTGCTTGATCGTCCACGCCTTGCGGGTCAGGAAGCGGATGCCTTCCCGCTCAAGTTCCGGCAACAAGGTGTTGTTCCAGAATGAGTACTGCTTTTCGACAAGCACAAGCGTGCGCTCACGGATCAGACTCAGGATCTCGGTGATCGACATCGCATCTGCGCGTGGCTGGCCGTCGCCAAACGCGTGGTGATGCTTTAGCACGGCCACGCGAACCTCGAAGAACTCGTCGAGATTGGTGCACGAGATGCACATGAAACGCAGGCGTTCGAGCAACGGATTACGCGCATCCTCAGCCTGGGCCATGACGCGCGAATTGAACTCTATCTGCGCGAGCTCACGGTTCAGGTACAACGAAGGGTCGCTGAAATCCCGTGAACCTGCACTCTTGGAGCCAGCCTCCATGCGGATCGCATTGGCCGGCATGACTGCCGCTGGATCAGCCGGCCTTCGGATCTTGCTCGAACTCACTCAATCTTCTCCGTGATCAAACCCGACGAGAGCAGGCGATTTGCATCGGACAGGCGGGCAAACGTCCCGCCGGCACCAGCTTCGCTGTTTATTTCGACAAGTGCACCATGCAATTGCAGCACATGGTTTTACGATTGAAAGTCCGATACACGCTGCACCGGCGTTTGCGCCATCCGCGAAGCAATGCCCCGTCAATCCGGCGGGATGCCGCCATGGCCCGTTGTCACGGGTTATCGTTGCGGAGAAATGTTACGACGCAATGAAAGGTCCGGGCAGAGGCGTGTACGGCAGCCCAGTGAAGTTGCTGCGGAAGTCGAGAAGCCGCCGCTTTTCTCATCATCTGCACTGCGTCGCTCGCGCTTGCGCAAATCGAGCACGATCGGTGTCATCGCGGTAATGCGCGAATCAACGCGGGCGCGCTGGTAGTAGGTCAGCTCCTGCTTGCTCGACAAGGCCTTGAGCTGATTCAGCGCATCCTCGGCACGACCATTCAGGAAGTTCCACTCCGCATAGGCTTCTGCCGCGCGAACCTTGTCGCCGCCCAGTTCGTTGGCGCGCGCAAAGCTGCGCTGCAGATCGGGATCTTCGTTGTAGCGGGCGAGCAGGGGGCGCAAAAGATCCTGGGCACGCTGGGCCGATTCGGCATCATTCCTGGCCAACAGGGATTCTGTGAATGCCAGCGCGATGGCGCGGTTTCCTGGAAAGTTGACGCTGAGCTTTTCATAGCGCGCGAAAGCCGAGGCT
Organism: Lysobacterales bacterium; assembly: GCA_016721015.1. Lineage (GTDB taxonomy): Bacteria > Pseudomonadota > Gammaproteobacteria > Xanthomonadales > Rhodanobacteraceae > Dokdonella. Next base: position 410,370 of record JADKJL010000009.1, on the reverse strand, counting down.
CGCTTGCCGGCCTGATCTTCGGCATCGGCCATGCCGAGCTGAAACACCGAACTGTCCGGATGCTTCGCGAGCAATTTGTCGAATTGTGCGATGGCCTTGTCGGGCTGGCGCGCGCGGACGAGGGCCAATGCATACCCGTAACGGTTGGCGCTGGTATCCGAGCTTGGGTTGCGCTGCAACTCGTCAGCGTAATAGCGGACGATCGCGTTGGGCGAATCGGCATTGAGCGTTCGCGCACGTTCGCGCATCAGCTCGAAGGTATTGCTGCCAGAGGAAGCGGCCGGCCTTTGTTCCAGGCGTCGGTTGCCTGGCAGAGACAAATCCAGGGTCGGATCCGTTCGCGGCAGGCCGACGTCGATCGGGGCCGAAGGGGTCGACGCAATCGTTGCCCGCGCCACGTTGGCGGTTTCGTCCAGCTTTACTGCGCGTGCCTTGGCATCGGCGATGCGGTTGACGTCGACCGGATGCGAACGCAGGAATTCGGGAATGTCGACGCCATTCACGCGCATGACCCGCTGCATCGTGGCAAATGTCTCCGCCATCGCCAGCGGCTCGTAACCGGCCCGCGCCAGGCTCTGGATGCCGACGCGGTCTGCCTCGATCTCGTCATAGCGGGTGAAATTGATCGCGCGCTGCTGCATCAGCGAAACGCCGCTCATCAGCACAGCCTGGCTGGCATCATCATTGCGCCCTGCGGTGGCGACCAGCGCACCCAGCATGGCCAAGGCGATCGGCAGGGTGCTCTTGCGCGAATCCTCGAACGCGCGCAGCAGGTGTTGCTGGGTGACATGGGCGATTTCGTGAGCGATGACTGCCGCCAGCTCGTCCTCGGTATGCATCGCGTTCATCAGGCCGATGTTGACGCCGATATAGCCACCCGGAGCAGCAAAGGCATTGATTTCGTTGCTGCGCACGACGAAAAACGTGAATTCAAGATCGGGTCTGTCGCTGACCGAAACGAGTCGATAGCCAAGCGAATGCAGATAGTCTCCCACCAATGGATCATCGAGGATGAGATTGTAGGCGCGCATCTCGTGCAGCATCGATGCGCCGTATTCCTTCATCTCGGAGGGCGAGACTGCGGTTGCAGCGGAACTGCCGATGTCGGGCAGGCGAACCCCATTCTCCTGCGCTCCGGCAAGGCCTGCGATCGCGACCGTCATCAGCAGCGGCAACCATTTCAGTCTGGGCATGGCATTCAGGCTCCGCAATGCTTTCGTCATACTTGCTAGTCTAACCCCGCGCTCCTTAAGCGGGCGTGATTGCGGCGGATTCGACATCGACTCCGCTTGTCTTGAGCTTGCGCCATTGAATCGGGCGGTTCGACCCGCATCCATGGTGCTGTTCATTGGACTTGGAGTTGCCCCATGGTTTCAGTCGAGATGTACACCACGGCCGTCTGCCCATATTGCGTCGCGGCGAAGAACCTGCTCAAGCAGAAGGGATTCGACTACAGCGAAATCCGGGTTGATACGGATCCCCAGCATCGCGACGAGATGTTGAAACGCAGCGGCGGTCGTCGTTCAGTACCTCAGATTTTCATCAACGGTACGCATATCGGGGGATTCGACGATCTGGTGGCCGCCGACCGCAGTGGCAAGCTGGCCGAAATTACGGCGCCTGCCAGCGACTGAGCGACTGGTTCAGCGCGGCAGACGCACCAGCGTCACCAGGGTGCCATCCGCATTCTGTCCTGCAAGCCGATCGAGGCCAACCTGATCGAAATCGGCAAGCACGCTGGCACCGTCGGTCAAGCTGCAGAATGACGCGATCGGATGGCCGCCGACATCGTCGAGACGACATTGCAGGTTGATGCTGCCGAGTCGGTCGCTGACGCGGAATGTTTCCGCATCCGCCGTTGCCAACGTTACCAGGTTGATGATCCTGGCCTGGGTGGAATTGCCAACAATCAAGACCCATTCGCCTTGCCAATCCTTGCCGGGATGTCCTTCCGCGAAGGGCAGACGAACCAGGTTCAGATCCTGGACCTCGATGGCTCTGATTGAACCCGATTGCCCGCGAACCAGCCATGCGTTCGCGTGCGCCGGGGTCAGAAACTCGATATTGAGGGCCAGACCAGGCTCGATGGTGGGCGCCGCGTTAGGCCCGGCGAACGCTTCGCCGCCACCGGCCATCCGCGACAGCGCAATTCGCGCAATCTTGCCCGACATCGTCTGACTGCCGAAATACCAGGCAGGGGCTCCGGATTCGTAACTGAGCCAGGTCACAGCGAGGATGTCACCTTGCTGCTCGATCGACAGTCCATTGCCGGGCAGGGCCGGGACATTGTTCGCGGTCGGAACGGACCACCAGAATCCGCTTTCCGGACGCGGTCGGCGATCGTCGCCACCTGACCTCAGCAGGCGGAATGCAATCAGCTCGTTGCTGCCCTTGTCGTGAGCCAGGAACAAGCGTACGCGATAGATGCCGAGAAGCAACTGGCTGAGCCGGGCCTCGCGGGCGGGATTGAGCTTGAGCTGGAACGCGGTCTCCACCTCGGCACAGCTGCTTTTTTCGTTGTGCAGGTAGATGTCGATGTCATGGTCGACAACACGTGTGCGCAGCAACGACGGCCCGCATGCATCGGGCCACATTCCCTCAATGACGAGATCCGGCGGCCATTGTGGCGCAACCTCCGAAGCAGCGACCAGGCGCACATCGAGATCGCGATCCACAGGGCTTGCCGGAGAGGCAAACGCGCCCTGGGTTGTCGCCAGAAACAGGCCGGCGAGCAGGGCGAAACGACGCAGCAACGGCTTGCGGGGATGTTTGTCGGTTGTGCGATGCGTCATCATTTTCGGATAATGCGCGCCCATTGCCGCGTTCGGCAAGCCGGTTTCATGGAGTGGATAGGACGATGAGTCAGACAATTGCGGTCATTCGTGGTGATGGAATCGGGCCGGAAATTGTCGATTCGGTGCTGCGCGTTCTGGATGCGATGAAGCTCGGCCTGACTTACGAGTTCGTCGAGGCGGGAATGGCCGCGCAACAAAGTGTCGGCGAATTGTTGCCGCAGGCGACCCTGGATGCGATAAGTCGTCACAAGGTTGCCCTCAAGGGGCCGTTGACCACGCCCATCGGTGGCGGCTTCAGCTCGCTCAACGTGGAACTGCGCAAGCGCTTCGACCTGTATGCCAATGTGCGCCCGGCGATCACGTTTCCGGGTACCAAGGCGCGCTATGAAAACATCGACATCATCACCGTGCGCGAGAACACCGAGGGCGCCTACGGATCGGAAGGCCAGACCTTGTCCGCGGATGGCGAGCATGCGCAATCACTGATCCGCAATTCGCGGCGTGGCAGCGAGCGCATCGTGCGCTATGCATTCGAACTGGCCCGCAAGCAGCGCCGCAGCAAGGTAACGGCTGTGCACAAGGCCAATATCATGAAAACCACCTCGGGAATCTTTCTCAAGGCCGCGCGTGATGTCGCCAAGGAATATTCCGACATCGCCTTCAACGAGATGATTGTCGACAACACCTGCATGCAACTGGTCATGAATCCGCAGCAGTTCGATGTCATTGTCACCACCAACCTGTTTGGCGACATCATCTCCGATCTGTGCGCCGGTCTGGTGGGTGGCCTGGGCCTCGCCCCGGGCGCCAATATCGGCAGCGAAGTGGCAATCTTCGAGGCCGTGCATGGATCGGCGCCGGATATTGCCGGCAAAGGTGTGGCCAACCCGTGTGCCTTGCTGCTGGGTGCCGCGCAGATGCTCAGCCATATCGGTCACGAAGATCAGGCGGTCAAGGTTCGCGATGCGATCCGGGCAACACTCGCCGCTCAGGATCGGCTGACCCCCGATCTCGGTGGCAGCGGCACGACGACCACATTCACCGATGCCCTGGTCGAACGCGTCAACGGATGACGGATCGCAAGTCGGCAGCCGCCGCAAGATGATCCAGAACGGCAATCGTGCCGCGACCGGGTTGATAGGCAAGGCTCAACGCGCGATTGACGAAGCGGATCGCGATCGCCACGGATGCCTCCATTGAACGGCCATTGGCGATGCCGGCGGCGACGGCCGCGGCCAGGGTGCAGCCGGTGCCATGCCCTTCGGCATCGATACGCGGATGGGAAAACCATTGGGTTCCCGCATCGCTGACCAGCACATCCACGACTTCCGCACCTGGAACATGGCCACCCTTGAGCAACACGGCCCGCGCACCCTGCCTGCGCAATTCGTGGGCCGCATCAAGCAGATCATCGCGTGATTGCAATGCGTGACCGACCAGATGTTCGGCTTCGGGAACATTGGGAGTCAGCAGATCTGCACGCGGGATCAGGTGCTGCCTGATGGCGTCCACCAGCTTGCCGCGTGAAAGCGATGCGCCACTGGTCGCGATCAGCACGGGATCGACAATCAGCGGGATGTCCCGGTGATTCTTCAGCACCCCGGCGATGGTTCGGCACAGGGTTGGGGTGCCGAGCATCCCGATCTTGATCGCGCGAACCTGGAAATCATCCAGTACGGCCTTGATCTGGGCCTGCACGATTCGCTGTGGAAGCATCTCGATGTCGCTGACACCACGCGTATTCTGGGCCGTCACGGCCGTTATCGCGCACAGGCCATGCACGCCCAGCGCGGCGAAGCTGCGCAGATCGGCCTGAATACCCGCGCCGCCACCGGAATCGGATCCGGCGATGGTCAGGGCACAAGGTAGCGACGAGGAGGGCAAGCGAGGCTCCATTAGTGTTGGTTTCCTGCAACAGCATGATTCGTCCGGGGATTCATGATGATTGCGTAAAGGGACATGCAAACGACTGTCGGCTCAATGAAAACGACTCGATGAATCCTATTGTTGCGTACTTGACCCGGTGTTGCATTTACGCCAATATCCGCAACGCAACACAGACAGTCCTTTCCCCAACCGCAGCAACAGGGCAATGCAGCGGCCGACAACAGCAACAGCTAGCTTTTTGGGAGCGCTCGGCATCTTGCTGACGCTCCCGATTTCATTTGCGGCGAATGCGGCGACCGTGCCGCATGTCTCGTCGGGCATGACTGTTGCCGATGCAAGCGACGCAAGCGTACCGCAACGTTGGCGCAACTATGCGCTGGCCAGCATTACGCCGGCATTTTCGTGGAGTCCGACGATTTCGCGGGATACCCCGCAGATCACCGACTCGCCGGATGCGCTGGCCAACTTCGGCCTGACCTTGCAAATCCTCGGTCAGCAGCCGATTTCCACGTTGAACCTGTCGATTGCGCAGCAACGTGTCGACAATCGCGTGCAGGCACTTTCCAGTCCCCGTCTTGATGTCGGCTCCGAGCTGGACGACGTCGCCCTCAAACGCACGATTGTTGCGCCGTCGCTGACTGGCCAGTGGGGACAGGCGGGTTCGTTCGGCATTACCGCGATACTTGCCTATCAGCGCTTTGCCAGCCTCGGTCTTGGCGAGTCGACTTTGCGTGATGGCATGCCGGTCTGGCCATTGGTCCCGGGCGAAACCTCGTATGGAGCGGGCGCCCGCCTGGATGTCGGCAACACCTTGTTCAATCGCATGAGCTGGAACGCGGCATATCAATCGCGGGTGAACATGGATGCACTCAATTCCTTGCGCGGGGTTTACTCCGATCCGGGGCAGTTCGATATCCCGGCCAGCGCCAGCGTCGGTGTCAGCTATGCGTTGACTCCGGCCATGAGCGTGGATGTTGGTGCGCAACGCGTGATCTACAGCGATGTGACCCCGTTCACGAGTCCGGCCCTGCCGCGCCGTTTCCTGGCCCTGCTGGGCTCCGGCGTCAGTCCGGTTTTTGCCTGGGACGACCTGACCGTGTACTCGGCAGGATGGATCGTGCGCAACCAGGCGCTCGGCAATATCGAGCTTCGCTATACGACTCGGCAACAACCCTCGCCGACGTCGGGCTTGCTGCGCAATGCGCTGGATGCCAATCCGGCCGACCACACCGTTGCGATCGGCTATTCGCGCAATACCGGAAAGCAGGCAATGCTCAGCTTGCAGGCGATTTATTCCAGCGCCCCGTATTTTCTCGGTGTGCCGAGCTATCGCGCGGCGAACCGCGTGACAGGCAACCAGCTTGAATATCAGGCCGCTTGGGCAATGCGCTTCTAGCTGGCTCCTGAAATTCTACTGAGGCGGGGCGTTACGGCGGCGAAACGCGCCTCAAAGTGCTCATTTACCGCATGTAAACTGAGCTTTTTCCGCGCGTTTCGCCTTGTCTCGCACTCGCCTGAGCGAATTTCAACAGCCTGTTTGAACCTTTTGACGGCCGCAAGCGATTGGCAGTTGGCGGGCAGAGCGGATTTTCGGCCTGCCGGAACCTTTCCCTGAATCGTCAGCGTGACCCGATTTCGTCACGACGATCATCCGATGTTCCTTTGCGGCAGCGCGATCTTTGCCCGAGAGCATGTCTGGGCACCTGAATGCGTTTCCGACGATCCTGCCTGGCATCGTTACACATGATTTTCCTTTTGTGCAGAATGATATTTATGCGCGGATCCAGCGAAAGCGGCTCTTGCCGCGATGCCACTGTTGGCAATTCCAAACAGACAGCATCGCGACTGAAGTCGCTCCCACGGAGACTGGTTCCGCTAACCGCTAACCGCTAACCGCTAACCGCTTACAGCACTTCCGACGCGATATCCGCCAACCTCGACCGCTCGCCTCGGCGCAGGGTCAGATGGGCTGAGTGGCCCCAATTCTTGAATCGATCGACCGCATAGGTCAGTCCGGAAGTCGTTTCTGTCAGATAGGGTGTATCGATCTGCTCGACATTGCCGAGGCAGATGATCTTGGTGCCCGGGCCAGCCCGGGTGATCAAGGTCTTCATCTGCTTTGGCGTGAGGTTTTGCGCCTCGTCGACGATCACATAACGATTGAGGAAAGTACGGCCGCGCATGAAGTTCATGGCCCGGATCTTGATCCGCGATGCGAGCAAATCATTGGTTGCGGCACGTCCCCAGGCACCACCCTCCTGCGGAGAAGTCAACACTTCCAGATTGTCAGTCAATGCCCCCATCCACGGGGTCATTTTCTCTTCTTCGGTACCGGGAAGGAATCCGATGTCCTCGCCGACAGACACCGTGGCGCGGGTCATGATGATTTCACGGTAGCGCTGCTGATCCAGAACCTGGGCCAGTCCTGCAGCAAGCGCGAGCAGAGTCTTGCCAGTTCCGGCCGTGCCGAGCAGGCTGACGAAATCGACTTCGGGATCCATCAAGGCGTTGAGCGCGAAGTTCTGTTCCCGATTGCGCGCCTGAATTCCCCAGATCGTGTGCGATCCGCTGAAATAGTCATCGACGATCTGCAGGATTGCCTTGCCGTTGACCAGACTGAGTACGCGAAGCTCGACCTCGTTTTCGCCGGGGAGATAGAGGAACTGGTGTGGATGCCAGTCCTCGCTGTCGAGCACTGTGACTTCGTAAAAGGTGTGTCCACGCTCCGACCAGGAACGCAGCTCGGCATGGCGATCCCAGAAGTCTGCCGGCAACTCGTTGTGCCCGGCATACAGCAGGCTGAAATCATCGAGGGCGCGATCGTTCTCGTAGTCTTCTGCCGTTATCCCAGCGATCGATGCCTTGATGCGCAGGTTGATGTCCTTGGTGACGAGCACAACCGGTACTTCAGGATGAGCTTCGCGCAGGGCGACGACCGAAGCGAGAATCAGGTTGTCCGGCACGTGCCGTTTCCTGCCGTTGCCGCTCTCAGCGATCTGGGTCTGAAAATACAGGCGTCCAACCTTGGCGCTTCGATCAAGGCGGAGGCCTTGCGGAAGTTGCAGATCGAGACCATCTTCGATCTTCCGGCTTTTGTCATTCTCGATCAGCTCGTTGATGAATCGGCTGACCTGGCGAGCGTTGCGCGAAACTTCTGATTGCCCCTTTTTTGCCGCATCGAGTTCTTCGAGCACGGTCATCGGAATGAAGACGTCATGTTCCTCAAAACGGAACAGGGACGTCGGATTGTGCATCAGCACGTTGGTGTCGAGCACGTAAATGCGCTTGCCTCGAGTCATGCACGAGCCTCGTTGGATGGAGCGGAAAAGTGGCCACGCCGTTCAGGCGGGCAGGGAGGACAGCTGCGGTTGCTGGGTGTTATCACGCGTTTGCCAATTGCTCCAGAACGGCCGCGGCATGGCCGGGAACCTTCACTGCGCGCCATTCCGCGTGCAGGAGACCCTTGGGATCGACAAGAAATGTGCTGCGCACGACGCCGAGATGACGCTTGCCGTAAAGCATTTTCTCATGGATGACATCGAACGCCTTGCACCAGATTTCTTCGACGTCGGCAATCAGCTCGAATGGCAGGTTCTGCTTTGCGCGAAAGCGGGCATGCGAGGCGACCGAATCGCGGGAAACACCGAGAATAGTACAGTTGTGTTTACGGAATCGGCCGTGCAGGTCTCGAAAATCGCCGGCCTCGGTAGTGCATCCAGGCGTCGCATCGCGTGGATAGAAATAGATCACTACCCATTGTCCAACGAACGAATTCAAGTCCAGAGTGGTGCCGGAATCGGTCGTGCCGCTGAGGTCGGGCACGCGCTCGCCGATCATCACTGATTTGACTCCGCTCATGCTGGTTTGCTGGTTTCCATTCAGAATTTCATCGGATCCATTATCGCATCGAGATTCAATCCATCGCAGAATTCGAGGAAATCATCGCGCAACGCGGCCAGGTGCATCGTGTTCGGAATGCCAATCGTGATCTGCGCGGAAAACATGTCGGCGCCGGTCTGCATCGCGCTATAGCGTGTCGAATTGAGCTGTTCGATGCTGATGTTGTGGCCGACGAAGAATTCGGCAAGCTGGCTGAGAATGCCTGGCCGATCCGCGGCGATGACTTCGACCACATAGGGCAGGTGGTCGCTTTGTTGCTGCTTGGCGCTCGTTCGATGGTGGGACAGGCGCAGTTCGCCATCTCGATCGAGCTTGGCCAATGCATTCTCGAGTTTGGCGATGGCATCCCAGGAGCCCTGGGCAAGCACCTGCACGCTGAGTTCCGCCCCAAGCGCCGCTACGCGCGCCTCGGCCACATTGCAGCCACAGTCGGTGACGCGCTTGCTCACCGCGAAAAGCGGCGAGTGCTGCGGGCCCGCGAAGACGCTCACCAGCAGGTAATTGTCGTTCGCGCCTGGACGAGACGCACGATCGCTGGGAATCTGCTTTCCTGCCTGCTTCACGGCTTCATCGGCGCTGTTGCTGCAGTCGGAGCGACTGTTCCTGCAGGATACTGTCCGCCCGGAAGGGTCGCAAGGGAGATGGTGCAAGACGCTGGCGGGCAGGGGCCAGTCGATGGACTTCGCTGCGGGTTCCACCTAACATCCCGCGTTCTTGCATGTGCACATTCCCTTGCCCTTGAAACTTTCCGGAAGCATCTGCGCGCTCGCCACCCCGTTCCGCGCCACCGACGATGCGCTTGACCTGGATGCGTTCGCACGCCTCGTCGGATTCCAGATCCGATCGGGTACGCGTGGCCTTGTGGTGGCAGGTTCCACGGGTGAGGGGGCTGCACTCGATGCGGCAGAATTCAGAAGCCTGGTCGAAGCAGCCTGTCGCGAGAATGCCGGCCGTGTCCCATTGCTTGCCGGCACCGGCATGCAGTCGACGCGCAAGACCATCGAGCAAACCCGCCTGGCCGCGGCGGCCGGCGCCGAGCTTGCTCTCGTGGTCACGCCGGCCTATGTGCGCCCGACCCAGGAGGGTCTGTACCGGCATTTCTCCGAAGTCGCCGAGCACGGCGGCTTGCCGGTCATGCTTTACAACGTGCCCTCGCGAACCGCTTGCGACCTTCTGCCTGAAACGGTTGCGCGCCTGTGTCGTCACACCGGCATCATCGGCATCAAGGAGGCGCGCGTGGAGGAGCAGCGCATGCGTGATCTCCTCGATCTTGGCAGTGAATCCTTCGCCGTGTTTTCCGGCGACGATCCGACCTGTGCGCGAGCGATCCTGGCCGGTGCGGCCGGCGTTGTTTCGGTTGCGGCCAACGTCGCTCCCGCGGCAATGCAGGCACTGTCCGTGAGTGCGGCACAGGGTGATGTTGAAGAATCGAACCGACTCGATCTGTGCCTGCGTGACCTTTACGAGGTGCTCGCGGTCGAGCCGAATCCGACACCGCTCAAATGGTGCCTGCGCCGACTTGGTTTCGGGGCGGATCACCTGCGCCTGCCGCTGTTGCCGCTGAGCGCGGCGTATCATGCGCAAGCCGAGCGCGTCCTCAATGAATCCGGTTTGCTCGAATCTCCGCATCTGGCGGGTTGATTCGACACCAATGACAATGGAAGCCACAACGTGAAACGAATCCTCCCCATCGCCGTTTGCGCCCTTGTCCTGTTGCCGCTGCTGGGTGGCTGCGGGATGCTTCGAGCCAAGTTCGGCAACAAGGGCGATGCCTACAAGAACAGCACGCAGTCACGCCCGCTCGAAGTGCCTCCGGATCTGGATTCCCCGAATCGAAGTGGTGCGTTGGTCATACCTGAACCCAGCGCGTCGGCGTCGACGGCAACCATTGACAGCAGCGCGCCGGTTGCGGTTTTCGCGCCATCAAGTGCGCCTCCACTCGACACCCAGAACCTTGCCGGTGATGGATTGCAAATTGCCGACAGCCTGGCCAACACCTGGAATCGGGTGGGTCTTGCCCTTGAGCGCTCCGGTGTGGCGACGATCCAGTCGCGTGATGAAACCGCGCGAACCTACGACATCAGTGCTGTCGGCAAGAAGACACGCTCGCCGGGTTTCCTGAAAAAGGTTGTCACTCTCGGCATGGCTCGTGACAAAAGCGTCAGCAGCCCGGTGGGGCTTCGGGTCCGCGTCAGTGGCAGCGATGGTGCCAGCAAGGTGAGCGTGGAAGGGGCAGCCGGTGAAGCCGGTGCCAACGCGGCGCGCCAGGTGCTGGAATCCTTGCGTCAGCGCATGAGCTGATCGCGAATCTGTCATCGAACCGGCATCGACCCGATACGGGGCCGCTGGTCAGCGTTCGAGCAGGGGCAGCTTGTTCGGCTTGCCGTCCCATTCCTTGGCATCTTCGGGCGCATCGATGCGCTCGGTCAGCACTGGCCAGATCTTCGACAGGTCGGCGTTGAGCTGGATGAAGGCTTCCTGCCCGGCCGGCACGTCGTCTTCCGGGTAGATTGCATTGATCGGACATTCGGGCTCGCACAAGGTGCAATCAATGCATTCTTCGGGGTCGATGACGAGGAAATTCGGGCCTTCGTGGAAGCAGTCGACCGGGCAGACCTCGACGCAGTCGGTGTACTTGCACTTGATGCAGTTCTCGGTGACAACGAAAGGCATGGCAGAGACTGTCTCACTTGAGATTGCGGTCAGTCGGACCGCTTGGGGAGTCCGCAATCTGAGTGGATTGCGCCCGAGTGGCGCTCCCTACGAGGTTCGAACTCGTGTTCCCGCCTTGAGAGGGCGGTGTCCTGGGCCGCTAGACGAAGGGAGCGGTGTCTGGGACAAACCGCACGGGGCGCGTAGTATAACGAATTCGTAACCATGAACAATTGCCGAGCGATGCCCTTGAACTTGAATGTGACTGTCGAATGAGCCTGACTGCATCGTCGGCGCCTGCCCATGTTGCCCCCGAGCACGCTCTGGTTCCGCGGATTATTCCGCGCGCGGAACACGGCATCTCGCGCAAGAACATCTCCAATGGTGCATTGCGGGTGCTGTACCGGTTGCATGAAGCCGGGTACAAGGCTTTTCTGGTCGGTGGTGCCGTGCGCGACCTGCTGCTCGGCGGCCATCCGAAGGATTTCGATGTGGCCACTGACGCGACTCCGGAGCAGACCCGCGCGCTGTTTCGGAATTGTCGCCTGATCGGGCGCCGATTCCGTCTTGCCCATGTCGTGTTCGGTCGCGAAATTGTCGAAGTGGCGACGTTTCGAGGCATCGGCGAAGTCGGCGATGCCGATCGCCACGTCGTTGATGGACGGATCGTCCGCGACAATGTGTATGGCGGCATCGAGGAGGATGCGATCCGTCGCGATTTCACGATCAACGCGCTCTACTACGATATCGCTGATTTCAGCGTGCGCGACTATGTCGGCGGCATCGAGGATCTGCGCCAGCGCCGCATGCATCTGATTGGCGATCCGGTCCAACGCTACCGTGAAGATCCGGTGCGCATGTTACGTGCCGCACGCCTGGCCGCGAAGCTCGATTTGACCCTGTCTGCGGAAACCGAGGCGCCGATCGCCGAACTGGCGCCGCTGCTGGCCGATGTCGCTCCCGCGCGTCTGTTCGACGAATCACTCAAGCTGTTCCTTGCCGGACACGGCCTCGAAAGCCTGCGTCAACTGCATCGTCTGGGACTGCTGGGGCAGCTTTTCCCGGCTACGGCGGCGGCGCTGTCTGGCCCGAACAGTGTGAAGTTCGGTCGTCTGCTCGGTTATACCTTCACCAGTACTGATGAGCGGATCCGCAATGACATGCCGGTTGCGCCAGCGTTCCTGTTTGCGGCGATGCTCTGGGAGCCGGTGCGCAGCCTGGCTGAAAAGCTGGTCGCGGACGGAACTGACGCAGGCGTGGCCTGGACCGCCGCCGTGGATCGGATCCTGCACCAGCAGGCCTCGCGGGTTGCCATTCCGAAGCGCTTTTCGATCGCGATGGAAGAGATTTGGTCCATGCAGTCTCGTTTTGATCAGAGACAAAAGAAGCGTGTCATGCGCCTGCTCGCTCATCCAAGGTTCCGCGCCGCTTTCGATTTCCTGGTTCTGCGTTCGCACGATGAACCCGAGCTCAAGGAGCAGGTCGCCTGGTGGACGGACGCGCAGCAGCTTGATGGCGAACACCTTTCACAGCGGATTGCCGCGGCCAGCGTAACCCGCGCCGAAGGCGAGCCGGGCAAGAAGCGCAAGCGTTCGCGTCGACGCAAACCGCATGCAGGCTCTTCTGCGAAGGATGCAAGCGTGGAGAGCGCTTCGGAGTGAGTGGCGTCCTCGCATACATCGGGCTGGGCAGCAATCTTGACGACCCGGTGATGCAGTTGCGCAAGGCCCTTGACGAACTGGCGCGCATCCCCGATTCGAGCTTGTTGCGTCACTCGGGTTTTTATCGGACGCCGCCCTGGGGACCGGTCGAGCAAGCGGATTTTGTCAATGCGGTCGCCGAGATGCGAACGAATCTGGATCCCGCGGAGCTACTCGATGAGCTGCTCCGTATCGAAAGATGCGCAGGGCGCGAGCGTGCCGGTGAGCGATGGGGGCCGCGAATCATCGACCTCGATCTGCTCGTTCACGGCAACTCTCGCATCACCGAGGATGGCCTGTGCGTGCCGCATCCGCGCATGCTTGAGCGCGCCTTTGTGCTCGTACCATTGGCCGAACTGGATGCTTCGATGAAATTGCCGGAGTATGGCTGCATCGCCGATCATCTTGCTCGGCTCGACACGAGCCGCTGTGTGCGGGTTCCGCTCGGCGAGGATCCGTGATGGTTGCCCGGGTTGGCGTGGCTCCGCTCGCTTGCTGCCTTGTCTTTCTCGAATAACAAGCCGATGTATACAAACATGACGAATTCCAGCCTGCGCGCCGCGATCACGGTTCCGTCCCTGCGACAGCGCAAGACCGACGCGGCGAAGATCGCGGTGCTGACCTGCTATGACGCAAGTTTCGCGGCGCACTTCGACGCCGCCGGCATCGATGCGGTGCTCGTTGGCGACTCGCTGGGCATGGTGATCCAGGGCCAGGCCAGCACCTTGCCGGTAACGCTCGACCACATGGTTTATCACACGGCTGCAGTATCGCGGGGTTTGCATGCGCCCCTGCTCATCGCCGACATGCCGTTCATGAGCTACCGCGACGTGCCGACCGCCCTGGCGTCGGCGAGCCGGTTGCTTGCCGAAGGCGGCGCGGCGATGGTCAAGGTTGAAGGGGCTGGTTGGGTGCTGGATGTGATCACGGCACTGAGCGAACGTGATGTGCCGGTTTGTGCGCATCTCGGCCTGACCCCGCAATCGGTGCACAAGCTCGGCGGCTATCGCGTGCAGGGCAAGCTTGCCGACGAGGCCAAGCGCCTGCTCGACGATTCCCATGCCGTGGCAAAAGCCGGTGCCGAATTGCTCGTTCTCGAATGCGTGCCAGCGGAACTTGCGGCACGGATCACCGGCGAAATTCCGATTCCAACCATCGGCATCGGAGCCGGGCCGGGCTGCGACGGTCAGGTGCTCGTGCTCTACGACATGCTCGGCATCACGCCAGGGCGGCGGCCACGATTCAGCAAGGATTTCCTGCGCGGGCATGACTCAATCGATGCCGCCCTCACTGCCTATGTCGAGGCCGTGCACAGCTCGACCTTTCCTGCCCCTGAGCACACCTACTGAGCTTTCACATGCTGATCGTGAGGAAAAACGATGAACTGCGCGCCTTGCTCGGCGACAGGCGCCGCAGCGGACAGCGCATCGGCTTCGTGCCAACCATGGGCAACCTGCATGCCGGACACTACTCGCTGATCGCCAGGGCAAGGCAGTGCTGCGATTTCGTTGTCGCCAGCATCTTCGTCAATCCGACCCAGTTCGGCATCAACGAGGATTTTTCACGCTATCCGCGCACGCCCGAACAAGATGCGCTCGGGCTTGGCGAAAATGGTTGCGACCTGTTGTTTCTTCCCGATGTCGAGACGATTTATCCGCTCGGCCACGCCCGTGCAGTTAGCGTGCATGTGCCGGAACTCGGTGATGTGCTCGAAGGGGCCAGTCGGCCGGGCCATTTTGACGGTGTCGCCACGGTGGTCGCCCGGCTTTTCAACAGGGTGCAGCCCGACGCAGCAGTGTTTGGCAGCAAGGATTATCAGCAATTGCTCGTTATCCGGCGCATGACCTTTGATCTTGGCTTCCCGGTCGAAATCATCGCGGCGCCGATCATCCGCGAATCCAACGGGCTTGCCATGAGTTCACGCAACCAGTACCTCGACGCTGCCCAGCGCGGGCAGGCGGGGGCTATCCACGAAACCTTGCGCTGGATGGCTGGGCAGCTCGATGACGCCGTGCAATCCGCGGCCGACATCGAGGCCGCGGCGATTCAACGTCTCGCCGACGCGGGTCTCGATCCCGACTATGCGGTGATCCGCAGCATTGCCGATCTTGCCCGGCCATTGCCGGACGACGTCGGGCAGGCCGTGATCCTGATTGCAGCAAGGCTCGGCCCTGTACGTCTGATCGACAATCTCGAGTGGAATGCCTCGAAAGCATTGCCGAATGGGAAATAGAACGGGTCGGCGTGTCCGAGTCGTGGTGTCGAATGTGACGTGTATGGCACTTCGCCACAGCGTGTGGTAGGATTACAACCGTCCTCGGGGTTTTTGCAACGTCCAACGTTGAAACCTCGTGGCCACCAGGGCGCATTGCAGGTAATCGTCACTCCAATTGAACCCTCGCGCGAGAATCGCTGCGAGGGTTTTTTTTGCCCGAAATTCCTGACCATGGCGTCAGAAGTATCAATTATATCAATAACTTGAACATTTTTCACGAAGGTGTTGGAGATGCTGGATAGTGGTATTCGTGCCCGTTCCCATATCCATCGAGTGGCGCGTGCAAGCCGGGGCGCCATAACGGAACCGCGTGGTGTTGTTGTTCTGCAACAAGTGATTTGCCGGGTACTTCGTAGCGAGTCAGGCGCTTCCGAACTGGCTCGGACACTTGGCTGCGTGTTCCTCCAGCGCCCACTGAACGTGTTCGCGAACCAGTTCATCGGGGTGGCTTATGCGGCTCCGCAAGGCGTTGACGGTTTCCACGCCATACGGAGCATTGCCGAGCGCCACTGCGATATTGCGCAGCCAGCCGATATATCCGGTACGCCGGATCGGCGAGCCTTCGGTGCGCTTGAGGAATTCCTCCTCGGTCCAGGCGAACAAGGCGATCAGTGCGTGGTCGTCGAGTGAATGGCGCGGCGTGAAATCGGCCTCCGGAGTGCTGCGTGCGAACTTGTTCCACGGACATATCAGCTGGCAGTCGTCGCAGCCGAAGATGCGATTGCCGATGGGCCGACGCAGTTCCAGCGGGATAGACCCGCGCAGCTCGATGGTCAGATAGGAAATGCAGCGACGCGCATCCACCTGATAGGGCGCGACGATCGCCTGGGTCGGACAGATGTCGATGCAGCGACGACAGGTTCCGCAATGCTCGGTTTCCGGCGTCGCCAGCGGCAACGGCAGGTCGGTATACAATTCCCCAAGAAAGAACCACGATCCGGCATGCCGGTTGATCAGGCAAGTGTGTTTGCCGATCCAGCCGATTCCAGCGTCACGTGCCAGCGCACGTTCTAGTACCGGTGCCGAGTCGACGAAGGCCCGATAGCCGAACGGCCCGACTTCGGCCGCGATGCGATCGGCCAGCTTCTGCAGGCGGCTGCGCATGAGCTTGTGGTAGTCGCGGCCAAGTGCATAGCGAGCCACGTAGGCGCTGTCCGGATCGCCGAGAACATCCCAGCCGTCGCGCGCGTGGGCGGGCAGGTAGTCCATTCGCACCGAGATCACGCGCAGGGTTCCAGGCAGCAGCTCGTCGGGACGACTGCGCTTGCTGCCATGGCGCGCCATGTAGTCCATTTCGCCATGGCGACCGGCATTGAGCCAGTCCAGCAGGTGCCGCTCGTCGTCGCTCAATTCGACGCCAGCCACGCCGACTTGCTGGAAGCCGAGCTCGGCCGCCCAATGATGCAGGTCGGAGGTCAGTTGGGTGTAGTCGATCGAAGGCATGAGTCGAGAATTGAAACAAGAATCATCGGCAAGCATACGGCTATCGACGGCTTGGGCGGAACGCTCCGTATAATCCGTTGCATGCCGAGCCAGTCGATTTCCACCTCGTTGTACACCGTTGAGCAGGTTCGCGGCCTCGATCAGGCGGCGATCGCGGGCGGGATTTCCGGGTTTGAGTTGATGCAGGCTGCCGCCAGCGCCGCATTCGCCTTGATGCGTGCGCGCTGGCCGGATGCGCGCCGCGTCCTTGTCCTCGCCGGCGGCGGCAACAATGGCGGCGATGCGTTCCTCGTCGCCCGCCTCGCGTCATCGGCGGGACTCGACGTCCACGTTGTCGCGCTCGGCGGCGAATCTCGCGGCGATGCCGCTCTGGCGCGTGCGGCCTGGCTCGAATCTTCTGGCGCGGTTGAGATTGCTGACGAAGGCACGCTGCTGCCGGCCGCCGATGTACTGATCGATGGCTTGTTCGGTACGGGTTTGACGCGGGCTCCCAGTGGTCTCGCAGCGATCCTGATCGAGCAGATCAATGCGCACGGCGCGAGCAAGCTGTCACTCGATGTTCCGTCCGGGCTCAACGCGGATTCGGGAATTGCATCGGGCGTCGTCGTGCGTGCCGATGCAACGATCAGTTTCGTCGGCTGGAAGCGGGGCTTGTTCACCGCGGACGCCGTCGATTGCTGTGGCTCGTTGAGTCTCGACAGCCTCGAAATTCCGGCTTCCACACGTTTCGATTTTCCCGCTGACGCCTGTTTGCTCGACGCCGGCATTGTTTCCTTGCTTCCGCCAAGGAAATTCAATGTAAATAAAGGGACATTTGGTCATGTGCTCACCGTCGGTGGCGACGAGGGTATGGCAGGTGCGGTCACGCTGTGTGCCGAAGCGGCCTTGCGTGTCGGTGCCGGACTGGTCAGCGTGGCGACCCGCGCGGTGCACGTCGGCGCAATCAACGGGCGCCGGCCCGAGCTCATGGTGCGAGCTGTTGATGGCCCGCAATCTGTACAGAATTCGATTGATCGGGCCAGCGTGGTCGCGCTCGGCCCAGGATTGGGACAGCAAGCCTGGGGGCACGCCCTCTGCGATGCGGTGCTGCGTTCAGGAAAGCCGTGCGTGCTCGATGCGGACGCTCTGAATTTGCTTGCGCGTGCGCGCGTCGATCTGCCCAACGAAGTCGTGTTGACGCCGCATCCTGGCGAAGCCGCCCGGCTGTTGCGCTGCGATGTGACGGAGGTCCAGTCAGATCGATTTGCGGCCGTGCGCGAGCTCGCACAGCGTTATTCGGCTGTTGTCGTGCTCAAGGGCGCGGGCAGCCTGATCGCGAATCCGGAGCGGGAAGTTGCCCTGTGTCCGTTCGGCAATCCGGGCATGGCCAGCGGAGGCATGGGCGACCTGTTGACCGGAGTCATTGCCGGCTTGATCGCGCAGGGCTTGTCCACGTGGGACGCGGCCCGGCTTGGCGTCGTCGCGCATGCGATCGCCGGCGACCGGGCGGCCGGAGATTGCCCGCGTGGAATGGTCGCCGGCGATCTGCTGCCGTTCCTGCGCGCCTTCGTCAATTCAGGGCGGACATGAGCGCGACGGCGGAGTGGCGCAATATCGATGAAGCAGCGCTCAAAGGCCTGGCGCAGGCTTTTGCGCCGATGCTCGGCCAGGGCGGAGTGGTTCTGCTCGAAGGCGACCTTGGTGCGGGCAAGACCACCTTCGCACGCGCCCTGTTGACCGCGCTCGGCGTCAGCGAGCGTATCAAGAGTCCGACCTATAGCCTGATCGAGTCCTACCGCAACGGGCATCTTGATGCCCATCATCTCGATCTCTACCGAATCGCCGATGCCGACGAACTCGAATGGCTGGGATTGGCGGATCTGCTCGATTCGGACAGCCTGTTCCTGATCGAATGGCCGGAACGTGGTGCCGGTGCGCTGCCGGCTGCCGATCTCGGCTTTTGCTTCGAGCACGCCGGTGAGCGGCGAAATGTCTCGGTCAGCGCGCATTCAACGCGGGGCCGCGACTGGTTGCGCACGCAGGATCACCAACCTTGATCGGCTCCACTCCTGAAAAATCTTTCAGGAACGTTCTGCATATTACGGATTTGAAAGGAAAAAGACTTGAATTGCTTGGTCATCTGCGTTTGAATGCCAAGCCATGGATGGTCACGCGCCGATGCTGAATCGAATACTTGCCTGCCTGCTGCTGTTGGCGGCTGCCTGGATTCCTGCCCACGCGGCCGAAATCAAGGCCCTGCGGATCTGGTCGGGGCCGGACTATACGCGCGCAGTGTTCGATGTATCCGGGCCACTCGATTACAAGCTTTTCGACCTCAATGGCCCGGATCGTCTGGTTCTCGACCTCAAGTCCAGCACGTTCGCCGCCAACTACGATGTGTCCGAGGCCAAGGGCCTGCTCAAGGCTGTGCGCAGCGGCAAGCAGGGCAGCAAGGATCTGCGCGTCGTGTTCGATCTCGGCGAGGGCGTGCGGCCGAAGAGTTTCCTTCTGCCACCGGCCGAGAAGTTCGGATACCGGCTGGTTCTCGACCTGTATCCGAAAACCCAACCCGAGCCGGTTAAGACAGTTGCCAAGGTTCTTCCGCCCGGCGCTTCGCGCAACGTTCTCGTGATGATCGATGCTGGCCACGGCGGTGATGATCCGGGTTCGGTCGGAGCGTCCGGCACTTACGAAAAAGTCATTACCCTGGCTGTCGCACGCGAGCTCAAGCGCGTCATCGACAAGGAGCCGGGCATGAGCGCGATGCTGACCCGGGACAGCGATTACTTCATCCCGCTGGATGCGCGTTACCAGAAGGCGCGCGAGGCCAAGGCCGATCTGTTTGTTTCGGTTCATGCCGATGCGTTCAGCAAGAGCGAGGCCCGCGGCAGTTCGGTTTGGGTGCTTTCTCCGCGCGGCGCGACAAGTCAGGCCGCACGTTGGCTGGCCGACAGCGAGAATCGCGCCGACCTCGTCGGTGGCGTCTCGCTGGATAGCCGCGACGATACGCTGGCTGCGGTGCTCCTCGATCTGTCGCAGGGCGCGACAATGGAGGCGAGCAACGCGGTCGCCGCCCAGGTGCATTCGGCGATGGGTCGGGTCGGGCCGACGCACAAGAATCATGTCGAGCGCGCGAATTTCATCGTGCTGCGCTCACCCGATGTCCCATCGATTCTGGTCGAGACTGCGTTCATTTCGAACCCAGCCGAAGAGCGCCGCCTGAAGACGCCCGCCGAGCAAACCAAGCTGGCCGAAGCAATTCTCGATGGTGCGCGCAACTATTTCCGCTCGACGCCGCCCCCCGGAACCTGGTTTGCGGCCGAAGGCAATCGGGTAAGGGCCAGCCGCCATGTCGTTTCGCGTGGCGAATCGCTGAGCATCATCGCCGCCAGCCACGGCACCTCGGTGGCTGCGCTGCGCAGCGCCAACAGACTGGCCAGGGACAGCGTCAACGTTGGCGACGTGCTCGAGATTCCGCAGGGCTGAGGCGACGCTGCGGTAGTTGCGCTGGGCCGGCTTGGATAATCGATCCGCTATGATGCGGGACTCGATTTCTCATGAGCCCTGCATGGCGCGCATCCATTCACTCCCCGCCGAACTCGTCAACCAGATCGCCGCCGGCGAGGTCATCGAACGTCCTGCATCGGTGGTCAAGGAGCTCATCGAGAACAGCCTCGATGCGGGCGCGCGGCGGATTGAAATCGATATCGAAGAAGGTGGTGCGCGATTGATTCGCGTGCGTGACGATGGCTTTGGCATCGATGCCGAAGATCTGCCGTTGGCGATCTCGGCTCACGCGACCAGCAAGATCGCGAGTTTCGAGGATCTCGAAAAAGTCGGCACGTTGGGCTTTCGTGGCGAGGCCCTGCCGTCGATCGCCTCGGTCTCGCGATTTGCGCTGACATCACGCACGGCGGCGGCTGAAAGCGCAATGCGCATCGAGGTCGATGGCGGCAAACCACACAGCCAGCGACCGGCCCAGCATGCGCCCGGAACCAGCGTCGAGATACGTGATCTTTTTTACAACTTGCCAGCCAGAAGAAAATTCCTGCGTGCCGAGCGCACCGAGTTCAACCATATCGACGACCTGGTCCGGTCGATCGCCCTGGCCCACGAAACAGTCGAGTTCCGGCTCGGCAACAACGGCAAGATCGTGCGCCTGTACAAGCCCCTGCGCGATGCCGAAGATGCCAGTCGCCGGCTCACCGATGTGCTCGGCGATGAATTCGTCGGCAACTGCCTGCGCGTCGATCACAGCGGCGCGGGAATGCGCTTGTCGGGCTGGGTTGGCCTGCCGACGGCCTCGCGCTCGCAGGCGGACCAGCAGTATTTCCACGTCAACGGGCGCCTCGTTCGCGATCGTGTCGTCGCCCACGCAGTGCGCCAGGCCTATGCCGATGTCCTGTTCCATGGCCGTCATCCGGCCTTCGTGCTGTTTCTCGAACTCGATCCGCAGGGTGTCGATGTCAACGTGCACCCGGCCAAGAGTGAGGTGCGCTTCCGCGAATCACGCCTGGTTCACGACTTTCTCTACCGCAGCCTGCATGAGGCGTTGTCCGCCACCCGGGCAGGCCTGCAGCCAACCGGCGAGACCAGCCTGGGGCCCATTGCTGGCGACGCCATTCAGCACCCGACCTTCCGTCATCAAGCAGGGTTTCGCCTCGGCGTGGGTGAGCCGCTGGCCGACTATGCGGCCCTGCTTGGCACCCCGTCGGCGAGCGCTGCAAATGCTCCCCGCATCGACAATCGCGCCGATGGCATGGCGGAAACCGACATTCCGCCACTCGGTTTCGCGGTCGCGCAATTGCACGGAATCTTCGTGCTTGCGCAGAACGCACATGGTTTGATCGTCGTCGACATGCATGCCGCGCATGAGCGCATAACCTACGAGCGACTCAAGCACGCACGGGAAGGCGAGGGCATTCGTTCGCAGATGCTGCTGGTGCCATTGATGATCGCGCTCAGCGAACGTGAGGCGGGAATCGTCGAGGAGCACGGCGAACGCTTCGGGGAACTGGGTTTCGACATCGTGCGCAGCGGATTGCAGGGCATCACGGTGCGCCGCGTCCCGACCCTGCTCGCCGGCGGCGACGTCTCGAAACTGGTGCGCGATGTCATCGCCGATCTGGCGACGCACGGCTCATCCAGGCGCATCGAGGAGGTCGCAAACGAATTGCTGTCGACGATGGCGTGCCACGGCTCGGTGCGGGCCAATCGTCGGCTGAGTCTGCCCGAAATGGATGCGTTGCTGCGTGACATGGAGGCCACCGAACGATCGGGTCAATGCAACCACGGTCGCCCGACCTGGGTTCAGCTCAACCTGCAAGAACTTGATCGCCTGTTTCTCCGCGGTCGATGATGTTCATCGATCCGCTCCCACTCCAAGGACATTTCGATGTTGATGACCAGTCTGCTGCTTGCGGCAAGCATTTCCGGAACCCAGCTCATTTCGGCGGGCAGTGACGACGACTACAGCCGCGAGATCGAATCCTGGCGAAAACAGCGGCTTGAGCGACTGCAGGCACCCGATGGCTGGCTGTCGCTGGTCGGACTGGAATGGCTGAAGCCCGGAATCAGCAAGATCGGTAGTGCCAGCGACAACGATATTGTCATCGCCAAGGCACCCGCGCACCTTGGTCGCATTGATTGGGAGGGCGACAAGGTCACGATCAAGCTTGCCGCTGATTCAGGCGCGACCATCGACGGCAAGGCGCTGGCCAGCGCCGAGATGCTCGATGATGCGCATGCCGTGCCGACCACGATTGCCTTCGGCAGCGTGCGCTTCTACCTGATCGATCGTGCCGGCGGCAAGAAAGGTCTGCGCATCAAGGACAGCGAAGCGAAGACGCGAACCGGTTTCCTTGGCATCGAACATTACCCGGTAGATCCGGGCTGGCGGGTGGAAGCGAAATGGGTCGCGTTCGACCCGCCACATACGCTCGAGATTCCGAACGTGATCGGCACGATCGACAAGATGCCGGTACCGGGCAAGGCCGTGTTCGAACACGACGGCAAGACGTTCGAGTTGTTGCCGGTGCTCGAAACCGATGATGCCGATGAGCTGTTCTTCATCATCGCCGACAAGACCAGCGGCAAGGAAACCTACGGGGCCGCGCGTTTTTTCTATTCGGCGATGCCGAAGGACGGAAAAGTCGTGATCGATTTCAACAAGGCCTACAACCCGCCGTGCGCATTCACCTCGTTTGCCACCTGTCCGCTGGCGCCGCCGGAGAATCGGCTTGGAATGGCCGTCACTGCCGGCGAAAAGAAGTATCGCGGCAGCCACCATTGAGCGGGCCCTGAGCCGGGTCGGCTGTGGCCTGACAGGCTTGCGGAATGCGCCAACGCGGCTGTCGTGCCGGTTTACTTGCCGGTAAACACGGGCTTGCGGCGTTCGAGGAAGGCGCGGGTGCCCTCGCGCATGTCGTCGGTGGTGCAGATCAGGGCGAATGTCTTGCTTTCGAAATCCATCGCCTCGGCGGCCGGGCACTCGCCGCCGATCAGGATCGCATCGAGGATGCCGGCCATCGCGTGCGGCGCCGAGGCGGCGAGCTGATCGGCCAATGCATTGATTTCATCATCAAGCTTGTCGGATGCAACCATGCGGCTGAGCAAACCGAGTTGATGGGCGCGATGGGCGTCAATGGGCTGACCAAGCAAGCACATCTCCAGCGCCGCAGGGCGACCGGCCAGGCGCAAAAGGCGCTGGGTGCCGCCGAATCCGGGCAGCAGGCCGAGGCCGATTTCCGGCAGCCCGAGCCGGGCTTTTTCGCTGCCCACGCGCAAGTGGCAGCACATCGCGATTTCGAGACCGCCACCCAGGGCAAACCCCTGGATTCGCGCAATGACAGGTTTTCCCAGCAATTCGATCGTGCGCATCATGCGCTGGCCGGCTCGCGAGAACGCCTGCGCGTCGATCGGCGAGATCGCACTCAACTCGGCGATGTCGGCGCCGGCGACGAATGCCTTTTCACCGGCGCCGGCAAGGACGACCACACGAACCGAATCGTCATGCCGGGCCTGGTCAAAAGCAATCTGCAGCTCGGTGATCGTTTCGCGGTTGAGCGCGTTGAGCTTGTCCGGACGGTTGATCGTGACGGTGCGAACCGCGCCGCGGCCGCTGCTGATCAGGTTGCGGAACGCCATTGAGGTCTCCCGGTTTGCTTGTGTTCAGAAGAACCGAGCATCATACCAGCGGCCAGAAACGCCGGAGCGCCGAACTTTGCGCGCTGCTGATGTTCTCTGTTGGCCGACCACGGTTGCAAATTGGCGATCCGGGGTGGCTCAGGTACACTGACCGGCCTTTTTTGTGCCGCTCGGTCGCCCGGCCCGGCGCAACATCGCGTAACTATCCGTTTCAGATCCATTCTGGAGGCAGCATGAAATTTGGTTTGTCACTCGCCATGGTGGCGTTGTTGGTATCAGGAACGACCTATGCCCAGGACACGACGTCCGAAAAGGGCAAGCTTTCCTACTCGATCGGTTACCAGATCGGCAAGGACTTCACCGAACGCAAGATGGATGTCGACATCAACACGGTCGTTCGTGCAATGCAGGATGCCTATGCCAAGCGCAATCCGGCCGTTGCCGAAGCCACAATGCGCGATACCCTGACCGCCTTCCAGACCAAGATGATGGGAGAGGCCAAGGCCGAGTTTGACAAGGTTGCCGGTGCGAATCTTGCACAGAGCAACAAGTTCATGGCCGAGAACAAGACCAAGAAGGGCATCGTGTCGCTTCCTTCCGGCCTGCAGTATCGCGTGATCGAGGACGGTACCGGCAAGAAGGTCGGTCCAACCAGCGAAGTCACCGTGCACTATCGTGGTTCCTTGTCCGATGGTCTCGAGTTTGACAGTTCATTCGCCCGTGGCGAGCCGGTCAAGTTCAAGGTCAATGAAGTCATCAAGGGTTGGCAGGAATCGCTGTCACGCATGAAGGTCGGCGACCACTGGCAGATCTTCGTGCCAGCGGATATGGCCTACGGTGAACGCGGCCAGCCGCCGCGCATCGGCCCGAACCAGGCGCTGGTGTTCGATATCAAGGTTATCGATTCGAACTGATCGAGCAGACGAGAAGTTGATGGAAGCGCCGCGGATTCCGCGGCGTTTTCATTTGCGATGATCGACAATTCAACGCCTACAGAAAGTCGCTCATCTCCTCCACAGCGCGTTCCATGTCGAGCTTGATGCGGTTGATGATGCGCATGGCCGGTTCGGTGTTGCCGTCGTCAACCGTGCTGTCGGTTAGGCTGGCCTGGCCGCTCTTGACCACGGACGCTTCGTCATCACCGACAAACTGGGCTAGGTAGACATAGCCCTGGCGCAGGCCCTCCTTGACTTCAGGATGCTCGGTGCCCAACTCCCTGAGCAGGGTCAGAATTGCAAAGCGGATCGATTCTCGAGCATGTGGCAAGAGGCTTTCCGGCAATCCATAGACGCCTGGTTCCACCAGCGAGAGTACCTTGCCGTAGTCGCTGACTACTTTCGTGGCCATTCCAAGCATGCGTGGCACCATCGTTCCAGATCTTGGTTAATGTAACAGCAGGCACCCGCCCGCCGACAGGACAGCCGGTTTCCATGCACATCGATTTTCCCCAACCTGTTCTCAGTCCGTGCATCGGCATCTGCCACCTCGATGATGCCGGACTCTGCGTCGGCTGCTTTCGCAGCGGCGATGAGATCGCGCGTTGGCTCGGCATGACCCGCGCCGAGCGTGCAAATCTGATGGATGTCGTCTTGCCCCAGCGCGAGGCGCAACGGGCATGAATGAACACATTGATATCGTCCGTCTGCGTCGGGCGGTGCGGCCACTGCTCGATCCGCCCCAGCCTCCAGGCTGGAACGCCACCGAGTTCCCTGAGCTGTGGTCGGACAACGCACCCCTGCGTCAGGCGGCGGTGCTGCTGCCGGTGATCTGTCGTGGCGATGCCTTGAGCATGTTGTTCACGCGACGCAACGAAACGATGCGCCACCATGCCGGCCAGATCAGCTTTCCCGGTGGCGCGATGGAAGCGGCCGATCGCGATGCAATCGCTGCCGCATTGCGTGAAACGGATGAGGAAACCGGCATCAGTGCGGATTTCGTCGAGGCCTTCGGTTTTCTCGATTGCTTCGACACGATTTCGGGATTCAGCGTCACCCCGGTAGTCGGGCTTGTGCGTGATGGCTTCCGGCTCAATCCCCATCCGGGAGAAGTCGCCGAGATCTTCGAGGTGCCGCTTGAGGTGATACTCACGCCAGGCTGCATGCAGCGCTCCGAAATCATCTGGCATGGCCGCGGTCGCGAGATCTTCGAATTCGACTATGAAGGCAAGCGCATCTGGGGCGCGACGGCGGCAATTCTGCAAAACCTGCTGCGACGATTGGAGGCACACCCGTGAAACCGCTTGTTTCGGTCGATGAATTGGCGCGGTTGATTGACCAGGATGACGCCCTGGTTGTCGATTGCCGCAAGGAACTGAGCTCGCCCGACAGTGGTCGGCGTGCCTGGTCAGCTGCTCACGTTCCGGGTGCGGTGTATGCGGATCTCGATGTCGACCTGTCCGATCTGGGCAAACGCGACCTGGGCCGTCATCCCTTGCCCGATGAAGCCGCGTTTTCGGACGTGCTAGGACGCTGGGGCTGGCGCCCGGACCGACCGCTGATCGCCTATGACGATGCCGGCGGCGCGCTCGCCGCGGCTCGCCTGTGGTGGATGCTGCGGCTGATCGGCGCGCAGTCGGTGGGCGTGCTCGATGGTGGCTGGGCGGCGTGGCAGGCCAGCGGTCTGCCGATCGAATCCAGTGAACAGATCCCGCCACGAGAACAGGTTTCCGTGCACTACGCCGCGAGTCAGCTGGTCGGCTATGAAGACCTGCAGGCGTCGTTGAAGGACGGTTCGGTCTGTCTGCTCGACGCACGCGGTGCGCCGCGATACCGAGGCGAGGTCGAGCCGCTGGATCGCGTCGCCGGCCACGTTCCCGGCGCGCGCAATCGGCCGTTCACCGACAATCTTGAAGCGAACGGCCAATTCAAGTCGGCCCGGCAACTTGCCGAGGAGTTCACGGCCATCATTGGCCCGCATGTGCCGCAGACGGTCGTCCACATGTGCGGTTCCGGCGTGACCGCGTGCCACAACCTGCTCGCCATGGAGATTGCCGGCCTGCATGGATCCCGCATGTTCGCGCCATCCTGGAGCGGATGGATCAGCGATCCAGGCCGGGCCGTGGCGGTTGGCGGCGAACCATAGTCCGGGCGAAAGGCCCGGCGCCGATGACGCCACGGCATTTGGCTCTATACTGGCGGCGCGCCGGTTCTGGCGCGTCCTTGTGACGAGGTTGATTCTCCCTTGAGTACGTCTGAAACACGTGTCCGGCCGCGCCGGGCAGGCAATACCACCGCTGCCAGGAAGGCCCCCGGTCCACGCAAGGCTCCGGCAGCAAGGAAAGCGCCATCCGCACCCGCAGTGACCTCAGCGGCAAAGAAGGATCCGACCCGACTCCCGGCCAAATCGCCGGCACGGGCGATGGTTCCGGCCAAGCCGTCGCGTGCTGCCAAGCCGATAGTCGCACCCGTTGCGAAGAAAGCGGTGATCAAGGCGGCGCCAAAGAAGCGCATCAAGCCCGATCTCGAGCAGGATGTCTTTGCCCTGCTGCACAAAGTCGCAATCAACGCGATCGAGGATCTCAAGGCACGCGATACGCGCGAGATCGACGTACGCGGCAAAACTTCGGTCACCGACCTGATCATCATCACCAGCGGCACGTCGACCCGGCACGTCAAATCGATTGCCGACGAAGTGGTGCGAGCGGCCAAGAAGGCCGGGCTGCCGCCCATTGGTGTCGAAGGCGAGCGCGAGGCGGAATGGGTGCTGGTCGATCTTGGCGACATCGTCGTCCATGTCATGTTGCCGCGCACTCGCGAGTTCTACGGACTTGAGCGCCTGTGGACAGTCGGCGACGACGAGCATCCCGCCAAGCTTGACGGCTGAGCGGAGGGAGGCGTGCGCACACGACTGATCTCGGTCGGTGAGCGCATGCCTGCCTGGGTCGCTGAAGGATTCGCCGAGTACCGCAAGCGCCTGTCGCGCGAACTTCCTCTCGAATTGATCGAAGTACCACTCGGCAATCGCGGCAAGAGCCGTGATCCGGTTCGCGCGATGGCCGATGAAGGCACCGCCGTACTTGCCGCGATAGCCGCCGCCACCCACGTCGTCGCACTCGATGGGCGCGGCCAACACTGGAGCAGCGAACAGCTCGCCGAACAGCTCGGCGAATGGCGCATGCAAGGCCGCGATCTCGCCATCCTGATCGGCGGACCCGACGGCCACGCCGATGAAGTTCTCAAACGTGCCAATCAGCGCTGGTCACTCGGCCCGCTGACCCTTCCGCACATGCTCGTGCGCCTGATCGTCGTCGAACAACTCTACCGCGCCACCACCATCCTCGCTGGGCACCCGTACCACCGCGCCTGACATGCGACCTCTGGAGGTGCCGGGCTGGAGCACGCCAACCGCAATCGAGCGATGTCAGGGAGCGGCAAGCTCGTCGACGAGGCCACGTTTGCGCGCCTTGTGCGCCATCGCGGCGTAATGGGCGCGGTAGCGGTCGAGGGTTTTTTCATCGAGTTCCTCGAGGTCGAGCAGGGTGTTGTGGGCGAGCTCGGTGACGCGGATGAGTTCGTCGAGCTTGATCTGCAATGCATCGGTGTCACGGTTCTGCGTGTTCTGGATCAGGAACACCATCAGGAAGGTGATGATCGTGGTACTCGTGTTGATGACCAGTTGCCAGGTATCACTGAAGTCGAACAGCGGACCGCTGGCGACCCAGAGCAGGACAATGGTGACGGCAATTCCGAAGCACCGGGGTTGCCCGGTAAAGCGGGCAGCGCGCTTGGCGAGCTTGCTGAAGGTGCCGTGGTGCATGGGAGTTCTCCTTTGCGTGAGCAGGTGATGATCGACAAGGTGGGGTGAGACGGCCGCAGCATGATGCGCGCATTTGCTTGATCCCGAGCGACGCCAGATGGCCGATCGGCTCGCCACTCTGGCAAGCTGTCGCAGTCGTTCCGTGGATTGCCGCCATGTATTTCCTTGCTTCCCGTTCGCCGCGCCGCCGTCAGTTGCTCGAACAGCTCGGTCTCGACTTTGAGGTGCTCGATGTCGACATTGCCGAGGTTCGCGGTGCCGGCGAGCCTGTCATCGACTACGTGAGTCGGGTGGCGCGCGAGAAAGCCGGGGTGGGGCTTCTTGAGGTGGCGGCAGTGGCGGGTGCGGTCGTGATTGGTGCTGATACCGAGGTCGAACTCGATGGCGAAGTGTTCGGCAAGCCGACTGATACGGAGGATGCCAAACGCATGCTGGGCCTGCTCGGCGGGCGGAGCCATCGGGTCATCAGCGTGGTCTGGTGTGTCAGCGCTGGCTGCGAGGATCATGCGGTTTCGGTGTCCGAGGTGGTTTTTTCGGCATTCGAGCCGGCTCAGATCGATGCCTATGTTGCCACCGGCGAACCGTTCGGCAAGGCCGGTGCGTATGCGATCCAGGGGCGCGCCGCCGCGTTCGTGAGCCACTTGAGCGGAAGCTATTCGGGGGTAATGGGACTGCCCTTGCACGAAACTTCACGATTGTTGAGGCGATTTCAGCCACTTTCCGCTGTCCAAGACGATCTGCGGGCCTTGCACGGGCGGGTATGACGTGCTTCCGGCATTCGACAACATACGCTCGCGCCAGCTATAAATCACTTCAACTATTCATGCCAACATCCTGTCGTGACCGAAGAAATCCTGATCAATGTGACCCCGCGCGAAACCCGCGTTGCGCTGGTCGAGAACGGCATGCTGCAAGAAATGCATATCGAGCGGGCCAGTCGCCGCGGGTATGTCGGCAATGTCTACAAAGGTAAAGTCAGCCGGGTGATGCCTGGCATGCAGGCCGCCTTTGTCGAGATTGGACTCGACCGAGCCGCCTTTCTGCACGCCTCCGATATCATCCGTCCGCAGACAATCCTGCTTGGCGAGAACGGCGAGTCTGCGCCGCCACTGACGCCCCCGATCAATGAGCTGCTGCGTGATGGCCAGGACATCATTGTCCAGGTGGTCAAGGATCCGATCGGCAGCAAGGGCGCGCGCCTGACCACCCACTTGTCGATCCCTTCGCGTTACCTCGTGCTGCTTCCCTACAGCACGGTGCTCGGCGTGTCGGTGCGCATCGAAGACGAAACCGAGCGCATGCGGCTGAAGGAGATTCTGGCCGAGACGATCGGCGAAAATCCGTCCGGCTACATCGTGCGTACCAATGCCGAAGGACAGAGTCGCGATGCCTTGTGCGAGGACATCGATTATCTTGGGAAGTTGTGGAGCGCGTTGCAGCAACGCATGTCCACGGCAAAGGTCGGCACGCGCGTCTACGAGGATCTGCCGCTGGCCCTGCGCGCGCTGCGCGACCTGATGCGACCGACGATCGAGAAGGTTCGCATCGATTCCCGCGAGACGCTCGACCGGGCGCTTGAATTCACCGGCCAGTTCATGCCCGAACTGGTCGAACGCCTCGAGCATTATCCCGGCGAGCGGCCGGTATTCGATCTGTACGGAATCGAGGACGAGATCCAGCGTGCGCTTAAGAAGGAGGTGCCGCTGAAATCAGGCGGCTATCTCGTGGTCGACCAGACCGAGGCGATGACGACGATCGACGTCAACACCGGCAGCTATCTGGGTACGCGCAATCTCGAAGAGACGGTCTACCGCACCAACCTTGAGGCCGCGCAGGCGGCGGCGCGGCAACTGCGTCTGCGCAATCTGGGTGGCATCATCATCATCGATTTCATCGACATGATCGATGAGGAACACAAGCGCCAGGTCATCCGTCAGCTCGAAAAATCGCTGGCCCGCGATCACGCCAAGACGACCGTCTACGACATGTCGCCGCTCGGTTTGGTCGAAATGACGCGCAAGCGCACCACCGAGAGCCTGGAGCGGCAACTGTGTGAGGCGTGCCCGGCTTGCAGCGGGCGCGGCACGATCAAGACCGCTGAAACCGTGACCTACGAGATCTTTCGCGAGATTACGCGCGCGGTGCGCCAGTTCGATGCCGAGAAGCTGCTCGTGCTGGCGGCCCAGGATGTGGTTGCGAGGATCCTCGACGAGGATTCCACGGCGGTTGCAGAACTCGAGGAGTTCATTGGCAAGACCATCCGCTTCCAGCCCGAGGAACATTATGCGCAGGAGCAGTTCGATGTTGTCTTGCTCTAGCGGATTGAACGGGATGCCGTTGCGTCGCCGATGATGGTCTTGATCGACAGCATGGCCAACCCCGGCATTTCACGATGACGCCGTTCCGCAGGCGCCTGCGCAAGCTGCGCTTCTTCGTGCAGGCGGCGTTTGTCACCCTGGTGATTTCCGCTGCGGTGATCGTGGCGATTGCCCAGTTGGCCTTGCCCTGGCTGGCCGACAATCCGCGCCGCATCGAGGGCTGGTTGTCCGAGCGGCTGCACCGGCAGGTGACGATCGGACAGCTGAGCGGTCAGTGGACGCGAGCGGGCCCGAGGCTGATCTTCAACGACCTGCGTATCCGCGCAAGTGACTCCGGCGAGGCCGAATTGCGCCTGCCCCGATCGGAGTTGGCGATCAACCTGTTTGCCGCATTCCAGAAGAATCTGGCCTGGAATGAATTTCGCGTGGTCGGGCTCGATCTGGCCCTGAACCGGGCTGCCGATGGCCAATGGAAGTTGCGTGGGTTGGATCTCGACGAAAGTGCGGATGGCGATACCTCGATGGGATCGCTTGGCGTCGTCGTGCTGGTCGACATGAAGCTGGCCGTGCGCGCACCGAGCCACGCGATTGATCTTGATCTGCGCATTCCGGAGTTGCGCGTGGTCAATCGCGGGCGGATCACGCGCGTGCTCGGCCAGGTCGGCACGGCCAACAGTGCGTCATCGCCGTTGTCGCTGGTCGCCGACATCGATGTTGGTGATCGCTCGGGACACCTGTATCTCGGCGCGCGCGATCTCGATATCGGTGAGCTGACCGGCACCCATGCGCCGGGTGGAATCACGGTGGTGACGGCGAAAGGAGATCTCCAGCTCTGGGCAAGCTGGCAGGCGGGCCAGCTCAACGAGACACAGCTCAAGCTCGCCCTCGGCCAGACCATCCTGCAGGCAAACACCGAGATCAAGGTGGATGAGAAAGTCGCCGTGCTGCCACGCAGTGCGTTCGATCATCTGGCCTTGAGCGCACGTTGGCAACGTCAGCAAACCGGTTGGCGTTTCGACCTCGCTGATTTTTCCGCCGGGTCAGACAATCCGGCAGGCCCGGTGGGCCGCTTGGTCGCTGAGTATGCGAGTGCGGAACCGGCTTCCACCCATGTCCGCGCCAGCACGCTTGAGTTGGGCAGTCTTGGCACGTTGGCGATGCTCAGTGATGCGGTGCCCGCGCGCTTGCGTCACTGGCTGTATCTGGCCAATCCGCAATGTGCGGTCGATGCGCTCGACCTGCGTTGGTCGAGCGTCGAGGAGTTTGACGTGGATGCCCGGGTTTCGCGCTTCAGCAGTCGTCCGGCTGCGGCAATTCCAGGCATCGATGGCCTCGCCGCCCACTTGCGCGGGGATGGCCAGGCCGTGTGGCTCGAAGTGCCCGAGCAGCAAACCCGGATCGACTACCCAATGGTGTTCCGCAAGCCGTTCGAGTTCACGCGCTTTGGTGGCGATGTGGTGGCCTGGCCCGATGACGAAGGCTGGAGCGTGCGCAGCCACCGCTTCGATCTGGTCGGCGACGGCTTTGCCGCCAGCTTGCGCGGCGGAGCCGGGATCCCGCGTGACCGTACACGACCGTCACTCGATCTTTACGCGGATATCTCGGATGCGAATGTCGATGCGGCCAAATTGTTCTGGCCGGTCAATGTCATGCCGGCGACGACGGTCGAATGGCTCGACCGCGCCCTGGATGCCGGTCAAATCACGCAGGGTCGAGCGTTGGTGCGGGGTGATCTCGACAGTTGGCCGTTCAACGACAATGCCGGTCGCTTCGAGGCGCGTGCCGAACTGAGTGGCCTCAAGCTGGATTTTCTGCCGGACTGGCCAAGTGGCGAGAGTCTCGATGCCAGCGCCCGCTTCATCAACAACGGCATGCAAGTCAGTGCGCGTGAAGGCACCTCGATGGCGATCAGTCTGGATGAGGCGGAAGCCACGATCGCCGACTTCCACGAACCCGTCCTCGAGCTTTCGGTCGATGCCCACGCCAACGGCAAGGATCTGCTCGGCTACCTGCGTGCGACGCCGGTCGGTGCCGATCATGTCGACTATCTGCGTGGCCTTGGCATCGGCGGCAAGGGTGTGGCGCATATCGATCTGGACGTGCCACTCAAACACCATGAGGACTTGACCCTCGATGGCTATGTGGATCTGAGCGCTGCCAATCTCGACGAAACGACCTGGGATCTGCATTTCACCGACGCCAGCGGCCGCGTTCGTTTCGGCCGCAACGGTGTTCTTGCCGATGCCCTGGAGACCCACTTCGATGGATTGCCGGTAAACCTCGCCATCGCCATCGGCAGCTCGGCGAAAGATCCGGACAATTCCTTCGAAGCCAGTCTGCGTGGGGTGCTGCCCGCCGCGGTCGCCTTCGCCAAGGCCACCGATCTTGCCCCGGCCATGGCGAACTTCCCGGGCCAGGCCGAGTGGAATATCGATCTGGCGATCGGTTCCGAAAGCGGAGCCGCCAAGGGACGCAAGGCGCTCCATCTGCAAAGCGACCTCGAAGGCATTGCGATCAATTTGCCGGCTCCGCTGGGCAAGTCGGCCGATCTGCGACTGCCTTTCACGCTCAATCTCGAAATGCCGCTGATCGGGCAACCGTTCAGCGCCAGCCTCGGCGACATTCTGCAGATTGGCGGACGTCTGCCCGGGCCGGATACACCGCTCGCGGCCAGACTCGACCTCGGGCCTGCCGCCTCGACAAAGGAGTTGCCGGCCAGCGGTATGGCCATCGCAGGCCATGCGAAGACCTTCGACGTCGGCGGCTGGATCGGCTTGTTTACGGCGGGCGGCGGTGGCAGTGAGCTGCTGCGTGGAATCGATATCGATGTTGACGAACTGCTCATGGCCGGACGCAGTTTTCCGAATCTGCATCTCGCGCTTACACCGGACGGCGAGACGATGAAGATCGACGTGGCCGGTGATTCACTGCAGGGCGATCTGAGTGTGCCCAGCGTTGATCTGCGCCGACGCGGAATCACGGCACAGATGCAACGTGTGCACTGGCCGGAACCCCTGCCCGGCAACGACGGTGCGGCGGCGGCCCTGGCTGACGTCGCGCCGGCATCGATTCCGCCGCTGCATCTGTGGATCGGACAACTGCAGCTTGGCGCCACCAACCTTGGCGAGCTGCGCCTGGAGAGCTCTCCGGATGGCGACGCCATGCGTATTGATCTGCTCGAAACGAAATCAGCGGCTGTAAATCTGCATGCAAGCGGCGCCTGGAGCGGAACTGCCGGCGACAACCATTCGCGCATGGTGGTCGAGCTGACCGCCGAAAGCCTCGGCAGCATGCTCGATACTTTCGGTTTCGCCGGCATCATCGAGGGCGGTCAGACGATTGCCCATATCGATGCCAGCTGGCCGGGGTCGCCGACCGCTTTCGTGCTAGCCAACATGAACGGGTCACTCGACGTCAGCGTGCAGGAGGGCCGCATCCTCGATGTCGAGCCTGGCGCGGGCGGTCGCTTGTTCGGGCTGCTGTCGCTGCGCGAGATCCCGCGCCGGCTGTCGCTTGATTTCAGCGATCTGTTCAAATCGGGCATGAGCTTCAATTCGATCAAGGGCAGTTTTGCACTGGCCGATGGCAACGCGCGCACCAGCAATCTGCATATCGCCAGCCCGGCTGCCGACATCACGATCAGCGGACGCACCGGCCTGCGCGACAAGGATTACGATCAGGAAATGATCGTCACTCCGCGCGCCGGAGTGGCCCTGCCGGTGGTCGGCGCTCTGGCCGGCGGGCCGGTCGGTGCGGCGGCTGGCCTGGTCGTGCAGACCCTGATCGGCAAGCGAATCAATCGTGCGGCGCGCTCGCGCTATCAGGTATCAGGTTCGTGGGACAAACCGCAGATCACCCTGATCGGCAAGGACAGTGTCCGGCTGGACGAAGACGAGGCCACGACCTTGGAAGGAATCGGCAGCGGCGCGGCGGCAAGTGCGGCCGAGCGCGCAGCGATGCCGGATGATCCGGTGCAGGCCGTGATCGATGCGATTCCAGGCGCTCGCGTTGCGCCTGCGAAGCGGGGCGACAGGCTCCCGGCAAAGGCGAATCCGCCATCCGTTTCAGGCAGCGACAATGCCCGGAAATCTTCGCCGATCTCGCCTTGAGCGCGATGCTTTCGCGCCATCAGATTCGCGAATGACTCCACGACAGCATGCGACCATCGCGATAGGGCATGACGCCATGAAACGTGCGCGGGTCGGCATCGAAGATGAGTGGCAGGAAATGGTGGTCGCCTTCCCACAGCGGCAGTTCGAGGATGCTTTCGATGGCCACCCATTCAAGCGTTCCTTCGGCATTGTGGGTCAGCGGTGTACCGGTGAACTCCTCGATCAGGAACACAAAGCCGAACCAATCCTCACCCTGCTTGCCGAAGCCGGGCCAGCTGATCGTTCCGCGCAGACTCATCCGGGTGCATTCGATGGCGGCTTCCTCGCGAATCTCGCGGCGCATGCAGGCGACGACGTCCTCGTCCGGATCCATCTTTCCACCGAGCCCGTTGTACTTGCCGAGATGCTGATCGTTGGCACGTGCATTGCGGTGGATCAGCAACACGTGGCGGCGATCGGCGGACAATACATAGCCGAGGGTGGCGACGATCGGGGTATAGGGCATGGACAACGGGAGGTTCTGGCGGGGGTCGTGCATTTTCGCAGATCTGGCTGCCCCGCCGGAAATCGTCGGTTGGCGGATCGCCGACGATGAGTGATCCGCGCAGTTCGGCCACCTGGAGCGGAGTCATGGCGATCCTGCTGTGGTCGTCACTGGCCGTGATGGCGCTGTTCACGGCGGATCTTCCGCCATTCGAGATTCTCGCGATCAGCTTCGCCATCGGAGGTCTGGCGTCGCTGCTGGCGTCGCCGGGCAGCCTGCGCGTGCGTCTCGATCGACTGGTGCAGCCATGGCCGGCGTTTGTGCTCGCGGTGGCCGCCTTGTTTGGCTATCACGCCTTGTACTTCATCGCCTTTCGCCATGCCCCGGCCGTCGAGGCCAACCTGATCAACTACCTTTGGCCACTGCTGATCGTCGTGTTTGCCGCCTTCCTGCCCGGTGTCCGCCTGAAGTTCGGGCAACTGATCGGCACCGTGCTCGGCCTGCTCGGGGTCATCATCATGCTCGTCCAGGGCCGCGCGCTGGCGATCGATACGGCCAATCTGCCGGGCTATGCCGCGGCATTCGGCGCGGCCCTGGTCTGGTCGGCCTATTCCGTCCTGAACCGTCGTCACGCCAGCGTTCCCAGTGTGGCCATCGCTGGGCCCTGTCTGCTGGTTGCGCTGCTCGCCGGAATCGTCCATCTGATGATCGAGAGCAGTGTCATGCCGAATCGTGCGCAGGCACTTGTCCTGATCCTGATGGGGCTCGGCCCGGTGGGAGTGGCGTTCCGGCTCTGGGATCGCGGCACCAAGCATGGCGATATCGCGCTGCTGGCAACGCTTTCCTATGCCGCGCCCTTGCTGTCGACTTTGCTTCTGCTCGCCAGCGGTCGTGTTGCGGCGCACTGGAGTCAGGCCGTGGCCTTGCTGCTGTTGTTGCTGGGCGCGTGGATCAGCGTGCGCGCATCCGTGCGCCAGAATATTTCCGGCTGACCCTCAATCACCCTGCGCGTGGGCCTTCTGCGCGGCGGCGAACGCAGCAAGCTGTTCGCTGCTGGCCTCGCGCTGGTGCTTGGCTTTCCATTCGACAAACGGTTCGCCGTAGATGATCTCGCGCGCCTGCTCCTTGCTGACCGACTGACCGCGCTGTTCGGCAGCTTCGCGATACCAGTCGGCAAGGCAGTTGCGGCAGAATCCGGCTTGCGTCATCAGGTCGATGTTCTGCACGTCGCTGCGCGCATTCAGATGTTGCAGCAGGCGACGGAATGCGGCAGCTTCAAGTTCAGTGCTGATGTCGGTCATCTGCGTTCTCGATTGCGGCGGCGCATGGCCGTGACTGCGAATCCTAGCAGTCCGGCCGGGTGGAGTTCGCCAGTCCGCCAGCAGCCGCGTTTGAGCGCTTTGGCATCGACGTGGATAATGCCTGGATTCCACTGGAGTATTGATGAGCGCACGTCTGCTGGATGGCAAGCGTATTGCCGATGAGTTGCTTGAACGCCTGGCCGTCCGCGTGCAGGCTCGCGTTCGCGCGGGCAAGCCGCGCCCGGGCCTAGCCGTGATCCTGGTCGGCAGCGAAGCCGCTTCGGCCGTTTATGTGCGCAACAAACGACGCGCCTGCGAGCGCGTCGGTTTCTCGTCACTGGCCTTCGATCTGGCCGAAGACACGCCGGAGGCTGAACTGGCGGCACTGATCGATCGCCTGAATGCGGATCCGGCTGTGCATGGCATCCTCGTCCAGTTGCCGTTGCCCAAGCATGTCGATGCCAATGCGCTGATCAACCGCATCGATCCGCACAAGGATGTCGATGGTTTCCAGGCCGAAAATGTCGGTCGCCTGGTTCTGCGCCAGCGTGGTCTGCGGCCGTGTACCTCGAAGGGCGTGATGACCTTGCTTGCGCACACCGATCGCCCGGTGCGCGGCAAGCATGCCGTGGTCGTTGGCGTGTCCAATCACGTCGGGCGGCCACTCGTGCTTGAGTTGCTGCTGGCTGGCTGCACGACCACGGTCTGCCACCGCTTCACCGAGGATCTGGCGGGCTTCGTCG
The DNA here is from genome assembly GCA_016721015.1 of Lysobacterales bacterium. GTDB lineage: Bacteria > Pseudomonadota > Gammaproteobacteria > Xanthomonadales > Rhodanobacteraceae > Dokdonella. Next base: position 372,880 of record JADKJL010000009.1, on the reverse strand, counting down.
CCGCCGCCGACATCCTCGTCGTCGCGGTCGGGCGGCCTGGCCTCGTCCGTGGCGAGTGGATCAAGCCGGGCGCCACGGTGATCGATGTCGGCATCAACCGGCGCGCGGATGGCAGCCTGACCGGTGATGTCGAGTTTGCCGTCGCCGCCGAGCGCGCGGCCTGGATCACGCCGGTTCCGGGTGGCGTCGGGCCAATGACCGTGGCCACCCTGATGGAAAACACCCTCGAAGCGGCGGAAAGCTTTTTCGACTGATTCAGCGCTTGTCGGCGTGCTGCTCGCGTGACTCGCGCAATCCTCGTTCGGCGGCCTCGGCGCGCTGCACATTGATCCAGGCGGCGATGCGTTCAGCATCGGGCGGAGCGCCATCCAGCCAGCGGCTGTCGTCCCCGTCGAGCAGGAATCCGGACACGCTGTCGTCGTGGTAGATGTCGATGCGGTTGCGGTCATCGCCACGCGCATGCACGACGATCCCCGGCGCTTGCGGGGCGTTCCTGAGAAAATTCCCGTTGTAGGCGGATCGACATTGCTCGGCACCCATCTGCCAGGCCAGCGAGGGCAGCAGGTCGGTTTGCTGGAATGCCTCCCCGACAACCGCCGGCATGTCGACTTTGCCGGCGACGACCATCGGTACGCGTGCGTAGGCGCGCTCGCCCTGTGCCGCGAATTCGTCTTCGTGCAGAGGCGTCATCGTGCGGTGGTCGCCCATGACGATGAGCAGGCCATGATCGAGGAAGCCGCGCAGCCGCAACGCCTCGTGGAATATGCCGATTTGCTCGTCGACGTAGCGGAATGACCGTTCCGGATCGATCTTGTGACTGCGCGGATCGAGAAACGGGGGATGGCTGCTGACGGTCAGCAGCACCGAGACGAACGGCTTGTCGCTGTCGCGATGATCGAGCCAGTCGAGGAATCGCTGGTAGAAGACGCTGTCTTCGACCGAATTGAATTGCCAGCGCTCGCGTCCGGCATACCAGGGATCATCGGCGCCGGAAATTGTGTTGAAACCGATCCGCTTGAGCCAGTGGCCGATATCGAGGAATCCGGTATCGCCGGGAGTGAAGAATGCCGATTCGTAGCCGCTGGCCGTGGCCAGGCCCGGCAGGGAATCGCTGCCGTTGGCGAAGTTGTCGAATGTGTATTCGAGTACGCCGGGTGGATAAATCGGCAGCAGGCCGCTGCCCACCGCGATTTCGGCACCACCGGTCGTGAAGCCATTGGCATAGAAATGCGTGAAATAGTGGTTGTCGCGCGCGATCGCATCGAGTCGTGGCGTCCAGTCGAGCTGGCTGCCGAGCAGATGGCTTTGCCAGGCCGACAACGATTCGACGAGGACAATGATGACACCCGGGCGATGCGCCTGCGGGTTGCGCTCGCAGGATTGCGGCAGTTCGGCGGCGAGTTGCTGTTGGCGCTCGAGAAAGCCGGTGCTGAACGGGCGCACGCTGGTCTGTGGCAGGTTGACCTCGACGACGTTGCTGATCAGCGTGGCATGGACATAACGGACCGGATCGCGCAGATGAATGATGCCGGCAGCGATGGCGCTGACAACGCCGAGCAAGCCGAAAACGCGTGCCATGCGCGGCCGCGGCCGCGCCGACACGCATCCCAGAACGGGCAGGGCAAGCAGGACCAGCGCGCCGACCAGCCTGAGCCAGCCCAGGGGCGAATGCAGATTGGCTTCGAGGACGCTCCAGTTCGCGGCGAACTCGCCGCCGAAACGACCGATGTCGCCGAGATGGAGGCGCTGGGTAAGCAGGTCGAAAATGACCAGATCGGCCACCGCGACCACGAGCAGGGCGAATGCGAGCAGGATCAGCAATCCGCGCAGCAGACGTCGATGGGTCAGGGCGGCCAGCGCCATCAGGCCGAGCAGGCCGGCCCACAGCCAGGCGTCGGCACCGAGCGCTGGCAGCAGAAAGCAGCCGTGACAGCCGGTGTAGGCACCCACCGCGGATTCGACCAGCAGCGCCCGGGCAAGAAAAACCAGCGCCGCCACCAGCACGATCGCCGCCATCGCGAGAGCTTGGCTGGCGTCGGCCCATCGATGGGTGCGGGTGGGTCGCGAAGGGCTCGAAGTCGACTGCATTGGCGGGGACAAGGGCGAAACCGATAGAATAGCGGACTTGCTCAGCCTGCCTGCGACCCATGCGCCTACTCGCCGAAGCCCTGACGTTTGACGACGTCTATCTTGTTCCTGGTCATTCCACCGTGTTGCCGCGCGACGTCAATACCTCGTCACGCCTGACGCGCAACCTGCGTGTAAACGTACCGATCCTGTCCGCCGCGATGGATACCGTGACCGAGGCGCGTCTGGCCATCGTCATGGCCCAGTGTGGCGGAATCGGCATCATCCACAAGAACATGTCGCTCGAGCAGCAGGCCGCCGAGGTGCGTCTGGTCAAGAAATTCGAAGCGGGCGTGATCCGCGATCCGCTGACCGTCCGACCCGAAGCGACCATTCGCGATGTCATGCGCATCACGCGCGAACACGGGATTTCCGGCGTGCCGGTGGTCGACAACGAGGAACTGGTTGGCATCGTCACCAGTCGCGACCTGCGCTTCGAGAAGAAACACGATGATCCGGTCAGGAACATCATGACCCGCAAGGATCGCCTGATCACGGTCAAGGAAGGCGCCAGCGAAGATGAAGTGCTGGCCCTGCTGCACAAATACCGCATCGAAAAGGTTCTTGTCGTCAACGATGCCTTCCAGTTGCGCGGCCTGATCACGGTCAAGGACATCCAGAAGGCGCGCGACAATCCGTATGCGGCCAAGGACGATCACGAGCGCCTGCGCGTCGGTGCGGCGGTCGGCGTCGGTGGTGACACCGAGCGAAGGGTGGCGGCACTGGTCGAGGCCGGCGTCGATGTGCTCATCGTCGATACCGCGCATGGCCACGCACAGTCGGTCATCGACCGCGTCGCCTGGGTCAAGAAGAATTTCCCGAACACCGAAGTCATCGGTGGCAACATCGTCACCGCCGATGCGGCGCTGGCGCTGCGCGATGCCGGTGCGGATGCGGTCAAGGTCGGTGTCGGCCCGGGATCGATCTGCACGACGCGCATCGTCACCGGTGTCGGCGTGCCGCAGATCACCGCGATCGATCTGGTTGCCAATGCGCTCAAGGACGATATCCCGCTGATCGCCGATGGTGGCATCCGTTACTCGGGTGATCTGGCCAAGGCCATCGTCGCCGGTGCCTCGACGGTCATGCTCGGCAGCATGTTTGCCGGCACCGAGGAATGTCCTGGTGAAGTCGAACTGTTCCAGGGCCGTTCGTACAAGAGCTATCGCGGCATGGGTTCGATGGCGGCGATGGAGAAAGGCTCCAGCGATCGTTATTTCCAGGATGCATCCGATCCCGAGAAGCTCGTCCCCGAAGGCATCGAAGGTCGCGTTCCCTATCGCGGCCCGTTGCGCAACATCATCCACCAACTGGTCGGTGGCCTGCGTGCCTCGATGGGCTATTGCGGTTGCGCAACGATGGAAGACATGCGCACGCGCCCGCAATTCGTGCGCGTCACCAGCGCCGGCGTCCGTGAAGCCCACCCGCACGATATCCAGATCGTCAAGGAAGCACCGAATTATCAGTTGGGCTGATTGGGGGCGGATAGCGGAAGAACGGTAAGCGGTTAGCGGGGAAGAGGCAGTAAGCGGGCCAGCCGTTAGCGGTGAGCGGGCAAAGCAATCCAGGATGATCCGACAATATCGCGAAAAATGGAAATAGGTGTTGACAAAGTTTCGAGAGCCGCAATTCTTCTGCCGCTCACCGCTCACCGCTCACCGCTCACCGCTCACCGCTAACCGCTAACGGCCCATGACCTCCATCCACCAAGACAAGATCCTGATCCTCGATTTCGGTGCGCAGTACACGCAGTTGATCGCGCGGCGTATCCGTGAAATCGGGGTGTATTGCGAGATATGGGCCTGGGATCACGACCCGGCCGAAATCGCCGCCTATGGGCGCGAAAGGCATCGTGCTTTCGGGTGGGCCGGAATCGACGACGATTCATGGTTCGCCGAAAGCGCCGCAAGTGGTATTTGAATCGGGGCTGCCGATCCTCGGTATCTGCTATGGCATGCAGACATTGGCTGCCCAGCTGGGTGGCTCGACCGAAGCCGCCGATGCGCGCGAGTTCGGCCATGCCGAAGTCGAGGTGGTGGCGCACGATGAACTGCTGCATGGCCTCAACGATCATCCGGGCCAGCCGCCGCGACTGGATGTCTGGATGAGCCACGGCGACCATGTCGCCACCGCGCCACCGGGATTTGTCGTCACCGCGCGCACCGATCGGATTCCGGTCGCCGCCATGGCCAACGAGGAAAAGCGCTGGTATGGCGTCCAGTTCCATCCCGAAGTCACGCATACGCGCCAGGGCGAGGCTTTATTGCGCCGCTTCGTTGCAGACATCTGCGCTTGCCACACCTTGTGGACGGCGGCCAATATCATCGACGACCAGATTGCCCGCGTGCGCGAAAAGGTTGGCGCTGATCAGGTCATTCTCGGCCTGTCCGGCGGTGTCGATTCTTCGGTGGTCGCCGCGTTGCTGCACCGGGCGATCGGCGAGCAGTTGACCTGCGTCTTCGTCGATACCGGCCTGCTGCGCTGGCAGGAGGGCGACCAGGTCATGGCCATGTTCGCCGAGCACATGGGCGTCAAGGTCGTCCGCGTGAATGCAGGGGAACGCTATTTCAGTGCGCTTAAGGGTGTCAGTGATCCGGAAGCCAAGCGCAAGATCATCGGCAACCTGTTCATCGAAATCTTCGACGAGGAATCGGCGAAGCTGGCGAATGCGCGCTGGCTCGCCCAGGGCACGATCTATCCAGACGTGATCGAATCGGCTGGCAGTGGCACCGGCAAGGCGCATGTGATCAAGAGTCATCACAATGTCGGTGGCTTGCCTGCGCACATGAAGCTCGGTCTGGTCGAACCCTTGCGCGAATTGTTCAAGGACGAAGTGCGCCGCCTCGGCGTCGAACTCGGCCTGCCACGGGCGATGGTTTATCGCCATCCGTTTCCGGGCCCGGGTCTGGGCGTGCGCATCCTTGGCGAGGTCAAGCGCGAATACGCTGAACTGCTTGCCCGCGCCGACGCGATCTTCATCGATGAGTTGCGCAAGGCTGATCTCTACGACAAGACCAGCCAGGCTTTCGCCGTGTTCCTGCCGGTCAAATCGGTCGGCGTCGTCGGCGACGCGCGTGCCTACGAGTGGGTGATTGCCTTGCGTGCGGTCGAGACCATCGACTTCATGACCGCGCATTGGGCGCATCTGCCCTACGACTTCCTCGGCACCGTGTCCAACCGCATCATCAACGAACTTCGCGGCATCTCCCGCGTGGTCTATGACATCAGTGGCAAACCGCCAGCCACGATCGAGTGGGAGTAGATGTGGACGCGGCACCGGCAGCCGATTTCCCGGACGACGACGAGCGCTGGATGCGGCGTGCGCTTGAGTTGGCGGCGCATGCGCGTGATGCCGAGGGCGAGGTCCCGGTGGGGGCTGTGCTGGTTGTGGAAGGTCACCTGATTGGCGAAGGCTGGAACCGGAATATAACGCTCAACGATCCCAGCGCACATGCCGAAATCCTGGCCTTGCGTGATGCGGGTGGCAAGGTCGGCAACTATCGTTTTCCGGGTTCAACGCTGTACGCGACGCTGGAGCCTTGCGCGATGTGCGCGATGGCGCTTGTCCATGCGCGCGTGGCTCGCGTCGTCTACGCGGCTGCGGACCCGAAGACCGGCGCCGCCGGCAGCGTGTTCGATACGCTGCTCTCGCCGTTGCACAATCACCACATCGAGGTGGCTGCGGGCTTGCTCGCCGAACAGAGTTCCGTGATGTTGCGCGAGTTCTTCCGCAACCGGCGCTGATCTGATTGCCGTGCCGGCATGATGCTGCTGCGCTTTGCAGGAGCACCCTGCAGGGGCGATGCGCCGTCATGGATGTATGAAAGACATCGCCCCTGAAGGGGCTCCTACGGGAGCGGGCGTCGCTGCTACATCAATCGATCGCGCGGCGAAAATCGAGATCGAATCGCGTGCCGGCGGTCAGTGCATGCAGTCGCATGTTGGTGATCCGGATCGGTGCGCCGGCTTCGAGTTCGGCTGCATTGGAATCGGCCATTTCGCTGGGATCGATGATGGTCACGCCGCCGTTGCCGAATACCTCGAGCACATTGTCAGGTCCGATAACGACCACGGTTGACGCATCGATGCCGAGCCCGAGGGCAAATGGATTGAGTGCCAGTGCGGCCAACAGGCGACCGAGGCGATCGCTGGCATTCCCACCCTGGTCGATGACGACGCGGTTGGTCAGGCCAAGCCCCGGGGCGAGTGAAGCGCTGCCTACCCTTGGCGTCGGCCCCGAGGTTCCCGATGCGAGCATGTGTTCGCAGAGCACGGCGGCACCGGCGCCAACGCCGCAAACCGCCATTCCCGCCGCATTGCGCTTGCGCAACAGCCGAGCGAGGCTGCTGCCACCGATCAGGGTGCTGAGCTTGAGCGGTTGTTCCGCGTTGAGGATGACCAAATCGGCCTGTTCGACCAGGTCCAGCAGTTGTCGCTGTTCGGCACCTGCGCGCGTGGTCAGCGCATGCCGATGCAACTGCGCACAGCCTGTCGCCGTCAGCATCGCCTCCAGTTCGATGTCATCGTCATCGGACTTGTCGGGAGCTGAAATCAGGATCACGCGCGGCGAATCGCCCACCAGTCCGATCAGGCGGGCAAGCAGGGCCGGCGTGCGCTGATTTGCCGGCAATTCGCCGCAGGCGATGATGGCGCCACGATTGCGTTCAGGGGCGAGTTTGGCTGGCACGCGATCAGCTCGTCGGGTCGGAACTTCGATACTACACGTTGCGTCGCAGTCGCAGGAAATCCGGGCCTGGGTGATTGCGGATCATGACTCGATCGCCTCAGCGCTTTCGCGATCCGTCTCGGCCGTGATGTCCTGCACGCAGCCGATCACGCCGCCATGGCTTGAATCCTGGGCGAGCGCACGAAGGCGGATCCTGACCTGGCGCCGGCGACCGATTGCGGTGGTGATGCGTGCCGTGAGATCGGTGGTTTCCGCGGTCTTCGCGGTTTCGAGGGCCTGGCGCAGCCTGCGCTGATCCATGCCGGCGAAATGGCTGAGCATGCGCTCGCGCGACAACGGAGTTCGAAGCGGCACATCGAAGATCGCGTGCATCTGTGACGACCAGATCATGCGCTCGCCATCAACGGCCAATTGCCAGGCGCCCAGATTGGTCAGTGATTGGGCGTGGGCGAACAATGAGGCATCCTGCTTGATCGGCGTGATGTCGGCGAAAATGGTGACGACCTCATCGAGACTGTCGTCACCGTTGCTGACCCGCGGGACGGCGGTTACCGACAGCCAGCACGCATCAGCCATGAGTGGTGACTTGATTCCGCAGATCGCCGATTCGATCGGCTGGCCGCTGCGCATCGCCTGTGCCCAGGGCAAGTTGTCATGGTCGATCGCCACGCCGCTTGCATCGACGAACTTCCAATCGCCAATTTGATCCGAGCGCAGGGCGAGCAGATCGGGTTCGCTCATCTGCAGGATGCGGCATGCGGTCGGGTTGCTGGATACAATGTGTCCCATCCGATTGCGCACGATGACACCCTTGTCCATGTCGCGCAGGATGCGCCTCAATTCGGCTTCCGAGCTGCGCAGTTGCGCATCGGCAAGCGCGCGTGGGCCGAGATCGCGAGTGACGGCAATGATGCGCTTCTGGTTTGCATCGAGATAACCGTGGGCGTTGATTTCGAGGCTGGTCTCCTCGCCACCCTGGCGACGGATCGTCGAGTTGGTGGTAACCGATTCGTCGGTATCGAACGCTGCATGCAGGCGGGCGATGAAACTCCCGTCAAGATCGGGAAACACATCCTCGAGCGCGCATTCAAGCAACGTCTCGCGATCCTGATCGAGCAGGCGGCATGCGCTCGCGTTCGCATCGAGAATGCGGCCGCTCTCGTCATGGATCGTGATTGCATCGGGCACGGCATCAACCATGGCGCGGTAGCGATTGGCGATCGTCGCCGTGACACCGCGCAGGTTCCGATGACTCGCGATGGCCTCGTCGACGAGCAGGCGCAGAACCGGATCGGCATCGCTGCGCGAGGCAAGCTCGCCGAGCTGTGTCCACACGTCCGGATCGGAAGCGTCGACATCGGTCGAGCGTGTTGCTGGCTTGGAAAATTCCGCTTTTTCGACCATGGCGTGAATCCCTTTCACGTTCGGCAGGATCCCCCATGCGATCCTGCCCGCTGCAGAATAGCACCGCTTCGCCGGGCCAAACTACCCGGCGCTTGCGCGTGCAACCTTGCTTGAGGTTTCGTGGCCGAGCTGGGCGGATAACCAGAGGCCGGTCTGGATCAGAGCAGCCAGGTCGATGCCGGTGTCGATGCCCATGCCTTCGAGCATATAGACGACATCCTCGCTGGCGACATTCCCGGTGGCACCTTTCGCATAGGGGCAACCGCCGGTTCCGGAAACCGAGCTGTCGACTATCGCGACTCCTTCTTCGAGGCAAGCGAGCACATTCGCCAGGGCCTGGCCGCGCGTGTCATGAAAATGCACCGCCAGCGCCTCGATTGGCACTTCGGCGGCAACCGCACGCAACATGTCGCGTGCCTTGCGCGGCGTGCCGATTCCGATCGTGTCGCCGAGCGAGATTTCGTAGCAGCCCATTGTGTACAAGCGTGAGGCGACGTGAACCACGTCGCGCAACGGCACTTCGCCCTGATACGGACAGCCGAGCACGGTCGAGACATAGCCGCGAACCCGAACACCGTCGGCGCGGGCCTTGTCGAGGATTGGTGCGAAGCGCTCGATCGATTCGTCTATCGAGGCATTGATGTTCTTGCGGTTGAATGCCTCCGATGCGGCCGAGAACACGGCGACCTCATCCGCACCGACCGCGCGAGCGCGATCGTAACCTTGCTCGTTCGGTACCAGCACCGGATAGCGGACGCCCGCTCGCTTGTCGATCGCGGCGAACACCTCGGCCGCGTCGGCCAGTTGCGGCACCCATTTTGAACTGACGAAACTGGTCGCCTCGATCGTGCGCAGGCCGGTTCGTGACAGACGGTTGATCAGCTCGATCTTGGTCTGCGCAGGAATGATCGTCTTTTCATTCTGCAGGCCGTCGCGAGCGCCCACCTCGACGATGCGTACCTTGCTGGGCAATCCGTTCATGACGGCTTGCCGGCACGTCGTGCGCTGCGTCTTTGTTCGTATTCCTCCAGGCTCAGCCTGATGCGGTGGACATCGGCGCCGGGTTTGTCCTCGAAGATCTTCTGCTTGCGCAGGATGTCCAGAACCTTGGCCCGATCGCCGCGAATGAACACATGGAGTTCGTTGTGGGCGCGATCGACTGTGCCGTCAAGCACGTTGTCGATGACCAGGTGTGCACTGCGCCTCGAGTCGACCTGCCAGATGCGCAGACGGTCGTGATCGACCTGATAGCGCGCGATGAAAAACGATTTCGCCGGCGCCGGCTCGATGCCATGCACGGGATCGAGCTTGACCGTCTCTCCGAGCTGGTTGTCGGCGACGACGATATAGTGCTTGCCATGGTCGTGCACGTAGTTGAGCGGGATGTGGATCTGCTTCGGCGGGCCGTCCTGCTCGGGCCGTTCGAGCAGGATGAAACGACATTCCTGATCGACCACGAAAGCCAGTTCATCGGTTTCACCGTTTGTCGGCTTTTCCGACTCGCTGACCCAGAGGCCCTTCCAGGCCGGGTCACAGGCGACGATTTCATCGCCCGGCGGAGATTCGAAACGTGTTTCGGTGCAGGCGGCGAGCGCGAGCAACGCGCAGATTCCGGCAACCCATTGGATCTTCATACGGCAGCCTCCAGTCGGACGAGGACGGCATCGGCATCGACAAAATCGCCGGCCGCCGCCTGGATCGCTTCAATGCGGCCGGCGCGTGGCGAGCGCAAGGTCAGCTCCATCTTCATCGCCTCCATGACCAGCAACTCATCGCCTTCGCCGACTTCGGCGCCGACCTCGGACTTGACCACGACGATGCGTCCCGGCATCGGCGCCAGCACGCGGTCGCTGTCGGTCGCCGCGGATTCGACAAAGGCGAATGCGGGTGCGTGTTCAAAGCTTTGCCGCGATTCGCCATCATGCACGGTGATGCGTGCGCCGTCGGCAAGGATGCGGTGGCGACGGGCAATGTCGTTGTAGCGGGCGCTGAGCCAGCCGTCGACGAACTTCGCATCCGCGATATCGACGTCCTGGTCAGTCATGGCAAGTCGATAATTGCCTTGCGCGCCATACGCCGAAACCTCGACGCGCGCATCGCCATCGAGCAGGGCGATGATGCGCTTGCCGGGATGACCGAGCCGCCAGCCATCGGCGCGCCGCCAAGGCGAATTCGGGTCGGCGCTGCCGTGCGCGTGCGCCAGCGCTTCGGCTTCCTCAGCCATCAGCGAGACGATGGCGGCGGCCGCCAGCAAGGTATTGGTGCCTGCAGAATTGGCGCCGTCGGCCACGCCGATGAATTCGTCGAGATGCCGATCGAGATAGCCGGTGTCGATGCTGGCCCCGGTCACCGCTGGATGGCGCAACAGCCGTTCGAGGAAGGCGACATTCGATTTCGGGCCAATCACGCTGACCTCGGCCAGGGCATCGCGCATGCGCTGCAAGGCGGAATGACGGTCTCGATCCCAGGTGATCATCTTGGCGATCATCGGATCATAGAAAACGCTGACGTTGTCGCCTTCGATCACGCCGGAATCGATGCGCACATGTGCCGATGAGGGTGGCAAGTGCAGGGCTTGCAAACGGCCCGAGCCGGGCAGGAAGCCCTGGTCGGGGTCCTCGGCGTACAGACGCACCTCGATCGCATGGCCGTTGGCCGGAATCGACTTGTTGCGGATCAGCGAGGCGGGCAGGGGCTCGCCGCTTGCGACGCGCAATTGCAACTCGACCAGATCGAGACCAAGCACCATTTCGGTGACCGGATGTTCGACCTGCAGACGTGTGTTGATTTCCATGAAATAGAAATCGCCACCCTGGCCGACGATGAATTCGACCGTGCCGGCGTTGACATAATCGAGTGCTCGCGCGGCACCGATCGCGGCTTCGCCCATTTTCGTTCGCAAATCAGGGGTCAGGAACGGCGAGGGCGTTTCCTCAAGCACCTTCTGGTAGCGACGCTGCGCCGAGCATTCACGCTCATTGAGATGGATGACATGACCATGGGTATCGCCGAAAACCTGGAATTCGATATGCCGTGGTTTCTCGACATAGCGCTCGAGCAGCACCCGTTCGCGTCCAAATGCGTTCTTCGCCTCACGTTGGCAGGATTCGAGATTGGCCAGGAACTCCCCGTCACTGCGCACGATGCGCATGCCCTTGCCACCACCACCATAAGCCGCCTTGATCATCAGCGGAAAGCCGACGCGTTTGGCCTCGCGCGCAAGCAGGGTCGGATCCTGATCCTCGCCGGTATAACCGGGCACAACCGGTACGCCATGCGAGGCCATCAGGTCCTTGGCCCCGGCCTTCGAGCCCATCTTGCGCATCGAGGTGCCGGTGGGGCCAATGAAGCTGAGGCCCGCGGCGGCAACCGCATCGGCGAAATCCGCATTCTCCGACAGGAAGCCATAGCCCGGATGGATGGCCTGGGCGCCGGATTTCAGGGCCACTTCTATGATTGCATCGCCACGCAGATACGAATCCGCCGGCGCCGGCCCGCCGATCGGGAATGCGAGATCGGCCTGGCGCACGTGCTGGGCATTGGCATCGGCTTCGGAATAGACGGCCACGGTACGGATGCCGAGTCGGCGGCAAGTTCGGATCACGCGGCAGGCGATTTCGCCGCGGTTGGCGATCAGGATCGTGTCGAACATCATCAGTTCTCGGAAATCCAGCGGGGTGGTCGCTTGTCGAGAAAGGCGGTCAGGCCCTCCTGGCCTTCCTCGGAGACGCGCAGGCGCGCGATCAGGGCGGCATTCTCGTGATCCAGTTTTTCGGCACCTTCGCGGGTGATTCCGGCTATGCGCAAGGCCAGCGCCTTGGCCTCGGCCTGGGCGCTCGCCCCGCATTTGCTGAGGAAGTGCAGGCTGCGGGAGACCGCATCACCCAGTTCCGAGCGTGAAACCACCTGATGCAACAGACCGATGCGAAGCGCTTCATCGGCGTCGAAAACCTCGGCGCTGATGAACAGCTTGCGGGCCTGGCGCGGACCAATCGCGGCGACCACGTAGGGAGAAATCACCGCCGGCACGAGTCCCAACTTGGCTTCGCTCAACGAGAACTTCGCGCCTTCGACACCGATCGCGATATCGCAGCAGGCGATCAAGCCGATGCCGCCGCCGTAGGCCGATCCGTTGACCTTGGCGATGGTCGGCTTGGGCAGGAAATTGAGCGCACGCATGAGCCGGGCCAGGCGCAGCGAATCCTCGCGATTCTCGGCCTCGCTGGCGCCAGCCATGGCGCGCATCCAGTTGGCATCGGCACCGGCGGAGAAGGTGCTGCCTTCACCGCTCAGTACCAGTGCCCAGATCGACCCATCGATGCGGGTTGCATCGATGGCCGCGGTCAGATCCGCGATCAGTTGGTCGTCGAATGCGTTGTGAACCGAGGGGCGGTTCAGACGGATTTCGCGGATGCCGTTGCTGTCGGTGACAAGTAAGGTTTCAGTCATGCCGTCGATCCGGAGAAAGAGAAGGATCATAGGGTTTTCGGGTGGAATCTGCAGGTGACGATTGATTGCGCCGTCATCGCAGCCGTGGCATGAATGACATATAATGCGAACCATTCTTATTTGCCTTGGTCTTACCATGCGGTTGTCCGAGCTGCCCCAGGGATCCGATGCCGTGGTTCAGGAAGTCGAAAACATGAGTGAAGGCGATCCGATCGCGCGACGATTGCGTGACTACGGTTTTGTCCGCGGCGAGCCTGTGCGCCTGGTCGGGCGCGGCCCGATCGGCGCTGATCCCTTGCTCGTCCAGATTGGTTTCACGCGCTTTGCCCTGCGCCGGGCCGAAGCCGCGCGCGTGATCATCGAGCCCACGGCATGAGCGAATCGGTCGCCACGCTGCGCCTCGCCCTGGTCGGAAATCCGAACTGCGGCAAGACGGCGCTGTTCAACCAGCTCACCGGAGGGCGCCAGAAAGTGGCCAACTACGCCGGGGTCACGGTTGAACGCAAGGAAGGGCGATTCAGTGCGCCATCGGGTCGAAGCTTCCAGCTGCTCGATCTTCCGGGGGCATACAGTCTTGAGGCGGCGAGTCCCGATGAAGTGATCACGCGCGATGTCTGCCTCGGCCACTTCCCGGGAGAGACCGCACCCGATGCGATCGTCTGCGTGGCCGATGCGACCAACCTGCGCCTGCACCTGCGTTTCGTGCTCGAAGTCCGCCGCCTCGGGCGGCCGATGGTGCTTGCCCTGAACATGATGGATGCGGCACGCCGACGCGGGATCCGCATCGATGTGCCGAAACTTGAAGCGGCGCTGGGCATTCCGGTCGTCGAAACCGTCGCCGTGCAGCGCGGCGGCGCGGCGGATCTGATCGCGCGACTGGATCGTGAGTTGCCTGCGGTGGCTGAATTCAAAAGCGGCAACGACCTGCATGCCGAAGTGCGTGCGATGCTCGCCGATGCGGTGAGCATGCCGCGACGCACCGCCGAGATCGACGACGCCATCGATCGCATTGTCCTGCATCCGATGCTTGGCCTCGGTCTGCTTGCCGTGATCATGTTCCTGATCTTTCAGGCCGTGTTTTCGTGGGCCGCGCCGTTGATGGAAGGGATTGAGGCCGGTGTCGCTTTCGTCGGTGCCTGGGTCGGCACTGGGCTGGCCTCAATGCCAATGCTGCGGAGCCTGGTCGTCGATGGCATTTTTGCCGGTGTCGGCGGCGTGCTCGTGTTCCTGCCGCAGATCCTTATCCTGTTTCTTTTCATTCTCGCTCTGGAGGAATCCGGCTATCTGCCACGGGCAGCCTTCCTGCTCGATCGGCTCATGCTCAAGGCCGGACTCACCGGGCGCTCGTTCATTCCGTTGCTGTCGAGTTTCGCCTGCGCAATCCCCGGCATCATGGCCACGCGCAGCATCCAGGATCCACGCGACCGTCTGACCACGATCCTGATCGCGCCCTTGATGACCTGTTCGGCACGCCTGCCCGTGTATGCCTTGCTGATTGCCGCCTTCATCCCGGATCGCAGCATCGCCGGCATCTTCAACCTGCAAGGCGTCGTCCTGTTTACGCTGTATGTCGCCGGTATCGTCAGCGCGCTCGGCGTGGCCTGGGTGATCAAGCTGCTTCGTCGCGACAAGAGCGAGCATGCCCTGCTCATGGAGCTGCCGTCGTATCGCATCCCGCATCCGCGAGACATCGCCATCGGCCTGTGGGAGCGTGCCAACATTTTCCTCAAGCGCGTCGGTGGCATCATCCTGTCGCTGACCATCATCCTCTGGTTCCTGTCGTCCTTTCCGGGCGCGCCGGAAGGTGCGACCGAGCCGGCCATCAACTACAGTTTCGCCGGAACCCTTGGTCACTGGCTGCATGCGGTGTTCGCACCGATTGGTTTCAACTGGCAGATCTGCATTGCACTGGTGCCGGGAATAGCCGCACGCGAGGTGGCCGTGTCGTCGCTGGCCACCGTCTATGCGCTGTCGGGCCATGAAGAGGGCCTGCAAGCCATTGTTGCTTCGCAATGGTCGCTGGCGACCGCGCTTTCCCTGCTGGCCTGGTATGTGTTCGCACCGATGTGCCTGTCGACGCTGGCCACGGTGCGCCGTGAAACGAATTCCTGGCGTCAGGTCTGGATCATGACCGGCTACCTGTTTGCACTGGCCTATGTGGCCTCGTTGCTGACCTATCAGATCGCGCGGGCGGTGAGCGCATGAGCATGCAAGGGCTGCAGACGGTTCTGGTCGCCGCGATTGTCTCGATCAGTGCGGTGCTCGCCATGCGGCATGTCGCACCGGGACCCTTCCGATTGTGGCAATCCACTCTGGCGAGAATGCTCGGTCGGCCACAACGCAGTTTCTTCCTGCGTGCGATCGGGCGCTGGCTGCAGCCACTTGAGGCGAAGCAGGGCGGGTGTGGCACGGGTCTCGGCTGTTCGAGTTGTGGCGGTTGTGGGACGACGAGCGCAAAGCCGGTCGATGCCATTCCGCTCAAGTTCCGCGTGCCGCCACTCAAGCGATCCTGACACCCGGCCGGTTTCGATCATCAAGGATTCTGGAACGGTGGTTGATGCGCGTAAACTGCGGGCATGAAAAACCACGACTTGCATCGCGGCACCGAGCCCCTGCTGATCAGTCTGCCGCACGATGGCGAGGCGATTCCGCCCGAGCTTGCCGCGCGGCTGACGTCATCGGCCCAAGGCGTGCCCGACACCGACTGGCATGTCGCGCGCTTGTACGCCTTCGCCCGCGATCTCGGCGCATCGGTGCTGGTGCCCAAACACTCACGGTATGTGGTCGATCTCAATCGACCGCCCGATGACGACTCGCTGTACCCGGGACAGAACACGACCGGGTTGTGTCCGCTTGTGCAGTTTTCCGGTGAGCCGGTCTATCTCGATGGCCAGCAGCCATCGCCTGATGAAGTTGAAGAACGCGTCGTCAAATACTGGCGTCCATATCATGACTCGCTGGCTGACGAAATCGAGCGTATCCACGCGCAGCACGGCCGCTGCCTGCTCTGGGAAGGCCACTCGATCCGCAGCGTCGTGCCATTCCTGTTCGATGGGCGCTTGCCCGACATCAATCTCGGCACGGTCGACGGTGCCAGTTGTCGACCCTCGCTGCGCGCGCAACTCGTCGGCGTGCTCGAAGCCCAGGCCGACTACAGCTTTATCGTCGATGGCCGCTTCAAGGGCGGCTACATCACGCGCCACTACGGCAGGCCAGAGCGAGGCATCGACGCGATCCAGCTTGAGCTCGCGCAGATCAACTACATGGACGAGGCAACCTGCGTCTACGACAACGAGCGCGCAGCATCCACTCAGGCCTTGATCCATCGCCTGCTTGAATCAGCGTTGGATGTCGAATAAACAAGATTCGAAATGAAAGAACGGATGTTGCCGAACGACTGGGCCAACATCGGCCTTTTCGAGTGGCGATCGTGACGGTTGCTCTGCCTTACTCGGCGCGCTGGCTGCGCGGCAGAAACCAGGCGAGCAGGCCGATTGCCGGTAGCCAGGCGCACAGGCGGTAGACCGCTTCGATGCCGACGTGATCGGCGAGTTGACCGAGCACGGCGGCGCCAATGCCGCCCATGCCGAAGGCGAAACCGAAGAACAGACCCGAGATCAGGCCGGTACGCCCCGGCACGAGTTCCTGGGCGAACACGAGGATCGCCGCGAATGCCGAAGCCAGCACGAGGCCGATGACGATGGTCAGCACGGTCGTCCACAGCAGATTGGCATGCGGCAGCAACAGCGTGAAAGGCAAGACGCCGAGGATCGAGGCCCAGATCACGTAGCGTCGTCCGATCCGATCGCCAACCGGTCCGCCGATGATCGTGCCAGCGGCCACGGCGGCCAGGAACACAAAGAGATGCACCTGGGCGGACTGCACGCTGACGCCGAATTTGTGCATCAGATAGAACGTGTAGTAGCTCGAAATGCTGGCCAGATAGAAGTACTTGGAGAAGATCAGCATGCCGAGTACGCCAATCGCAAGCATGACCTGTCGACGTGTGTAGCCAGCCTCTCCGGCCATGCGCGCAGCGGGCCGGCGCAGGTTCGGAATCTGCAGGCGATACCAGCGGCCGATGCGTCCTAGCAGGACGATCGCGAACATGGCCGCGAGGGCGAACCAGGCGATGCTGGCCTGGCCTCGCGGCATGATGATGAAGGCGGCAAGCAAGGGGCCGCTTGCCGAGCCGATATTGCCGCCGACCTGGAATACCGATTGGGCCAGGCCGTGGCGACCGCCCGAGGCGAGCCGGGCGATGCGCGAGGATTCCGGATGGAATACCGCCGAGCCGGTGCCGATCATGGCCGCCGCGACCAGCAGAATCGGAAAGCTCGTCGCCTGCGACAGCAACAGCAGGCCCAACAAGGTCGAGGTCATTCCAATCGCCAGCGACCACGGTTTCGGATGACGATCGGTGAGCATGCCGATCATTGGCTGCAACAGGGAGGCGGTGACCTGAAAGGTCAGCGTGATCAGGCCGATCTGGCCAAAATCGAGGGCGAAGGTCGATTTGAGCAGGGGATAGATTGCCGGCAGCAGCGACTGGATCATGTCGTTGAGCAGATGGCAGAAACTCAAGGTGACCAGGATCGGAAAGGCCGTTGCTGCGGCCGCATCGGCCGCAGTTTGCGTGGGCGCGGCGGTGATGGCGTCTATGGGTGTCGACATGACCGGGGACAATCCTTGGCAGCGTGCGTATTGGGTGAAGGCCGGTTGCAATGCCCCGGAAGCGGTGCTGGCTGGAATTCCGGAGCTGCGTTGCGCATTATCGGCGACGACGATCCCTGCGTGCATGGCCCATCATGCATGTCCCGCCCATCCACGAAGCGAGCAGTCCAGGCATGAACGAAACAGAGCAACGCGCGATCCTCGGTCTGAGCCTGATGGCGGCCTTTGCCGATGGCACAAAGAACGAGAAGGAGCGCGACGAGATTCGCCATGTCGTCGAAAAGTTGCAGGCGCAGACCGCTGTGCCAGTGGCAGCCGTGGATCAGGATCGGCTGCCCGGCAGCACTGATCTCGATCAATTGTGCGCGGCCTTGCTGAGTCCCGAGTCGCGCCAGCTCGGCTACGAAATGGCGGTTTGCGTATGCGATGCCGATGCGGTGCAGTCGGCAAGCGAGCGTGAATTCCTCGAACGTCTGCGCGCAACGCTCGGGCTCGATACGGCAACCAGTCTCGCCCATGTCGACCAAGCCGAATCGATCGCGGCTACGCCGATCGATTCCGGATCGGGCGGTCTGCCTTCGTCGATGACGCCCGCGCAACTGGACAAGGCGATTCTCGATGCGGCTGTCTTTAATGGCGCGCTCGAGCTATTGCCCGAATCGCTGGCGACGATGGCGATCATTCCGCTGCAGATGAAACTGGTCTATCGGATCGGCAAGTCCTACGGATTCGAGCTCGACCGTGGTTCCGTCAAGGATTTCCTCGCCACGGCGGGAGTCGGCCTGACATCTCAGTTTCTGGAGCAAGCCGGGCGCAAGCTGCTCGGCGGATTGCTCGGTGCGGTCGGCGGGCGCCTGATCGGCGGGATCGGTCGCCAGGCAGTCAGCTCGGGCATGAGTTTCGCCAGCACCTATGCGCTGGGACAGGTGGCCAGGCGCTACTACGCGGCCAATCGCAGCCTGAGCACGGAAATGTTGAGGGCCGCCTTCAACGAGATCCGCGCGGATGCCAAGGGACTCGGATCGCGCTATCAAGGGGACATCCAGAACACGGCCAACACGCTCGACATCTCCAAGCTCGTTGCCACAGTTCGCGAACAATAGGCCGGGACATTCTCTCGCTTGCATGCCGGCAGGTGTCAATCCTGCCGCATGCACGGCCAGGCGCGGTGACATGGACTGTCCGTCGGCATTCTCCCTCGCCGCGTCGATAGAGCACATGCTCGACCGGCAACTGCTATTGATGCCCACTGGACAGTTCCGTGTCCGCCAGGAATCGCTGCGCCATGCTCAGATTTTCCCCGATTCGAGCTGCCGATCTGCGTGCCTACAGCCGCCTCGCCACCGAAGCGACGATCGCGGTCACTGATCTGCTCGAAAACATGCACCACAATATCTCGCGTCTGCCGGGCGTTTTCGGCCAGGCCACCGATGAGCCCGCACGCGGCATCACCGGCTTTGTCTATCGCAGCATCCGCGGCGTTACCCGCAAGGTTGGCAAGGGTGTCGACAGCATCCTCAGCGTGGTTGCGCCGCAGAGCTTGCCTGCCGATGTCTCGATGCAGCGTGAAATCCTTGTTGCGGTCCTCAATGGCGTGGTCGGCGACTACCTGGTCTCGACTGGCAATCCGTTGCAGATCAGCATGCAGTTTCGCCGCCAGGGCAAGTCGCTTGAGCTGACGCCGGAGGCGCTCGCCGAATCAGTCCCGCATCTGAGCGGAAGAATTGTCGTGCTCGCGCATGGGCTGTGCATGTCTGACATGCAATGGCAGCGGCGCGGTCACAACCACGGTGAGGCACTGGCTGCCGAGGCCGGCTTCACGCCGGTCTACCTTCACTACAACAGCGGTCTGCATATCTCGACGAATGGCCGCGAATTCTCGGATCACCTCGAAACGCTGATCAAGGCCTGGCCGATACCGGTCGAACAGCTCGTGATCATCGGTTACAGCATGGGCGGATTGCTCGCGCGCAGCGCCTGCGAGGATGCCCGACGTACCGACAAGACCTGGATCCGCCATCTTTGCGACCTGGTCTTCCTTGGCACGCCGCACGATGGATCTCCACTTGAGCGTACCGGCAATCGCCTCGACGCGATTCTCGGTGCGAGTCCTTACACGGTGGCGCTGTCAAGGCTCGGCAAGGTTCGCAGCGCCGGCATTACCGACCTTCGCCACGCCAACCTCGAAGACGCGGATTGGCAGGACTACGACCGCTTTCGACCGCGGCGCGTCAGGCGGGAAGCCTTGCCGCTTCCCGAGGGTGTGCGCTGTTATGCGATTGCTGCTTCGGTTTCGCGAAAGCCGAACGGAATCAGCGAACGGCTCGCCGGTGATGGCCTGGTGCCCCTGTTGAGTGCGCTCGGCTCACATCGCAGCCCGAAGCGAAACCTGGGGCTGCCCGAGTTGCGTCGTTCAATTGTCTACAAGACCAATCATCTGGGTCTGCTTGATAGTGAAGAGGCATATACACAAATAAGCGCGTGGCTGTGCCCACCCAAGCAACCCCGGCAGATAGCGACGGGAAACTGACTCCCGCAACGCGCCTTGCTCCGCGCAGGATTCAGAAACGTACGTTCAGTAAAACGCCAACGAGATTTGCCTTTTGCCTTTAAGGGCCGCCATCGGAGTAAACGCGGTCACGCCAGTGCTGCGTTACGCAGTTTTTCGATCATCTGGCGAAGCGAACGACTAATATCTTGGATGATGCCAGCCTGGGTGCGATGCGACTGAGCATGGTGCCGGCGTCCGTGGTTTCTAGGCATGCGGTCTCTGGCCCCAGCCATTCATGCTTGACTCCAATTCAGCAAGTTGCCGGGCGTTGGGCGGCGAGGCGCATCTGTGCAGCAAAGATCGCGATCTTTCAAGCGGATGGAACGCCGCAGCCACATGCCCATGGGCTCGGCCCTCGGAAGCTCAACAGTTGAACCCTGGCTGCGTTGTACAACCCGCCGGGGGCGATTTGGGCGACGCGGTTGCAACCGATGCTCGCCTTCAAGGGCAGCGAATCGCTGTCTCATCCCTGCAGATCGCTGGATACCGTGCCGGCGGTGATGGATATTTCCTTGAAGCCCTCGCCATCATGCAGGACGAACAAGGCGGTCATGCCGCGTTCCTGCGCGAGTTGGATTCCTGCGTTTTCACCAAGTACGAGCAATGCGGTCGCCCAGGCGTCGGCAAGCATGCAGCTCGGTGCCACGACGCTGACCGCGGCAAGCCGGTTCGACGCGGGCTCCCGGCGTGCACCGTCAATCGTGTGGGCGTGCGACTTGCCGTGATGCTCGACCCAATGGCGGTAGTCACCCGAAGTTGCAATGGCGGCATCGCCGAGTTCCATCACGCCCATGACGTCACGCAGGTGGCGGATGGGCTTTTCGATGGCGATGGCCCATGGCTGCCCATCCGGCTTGCTGTCGCGAGCGCGCATCTCCCCGTCGATGCCGACCAGATAGCGGGTGATGCCAAGGCTGTCGAGACAACCGGCCAACTGATCGACGCCATAGCCTTTGGCGATACCCGAGAGATCCAGGGTGATGGCCGCCGATTTGCGCACCCGGCGCTGGCCGGGATCGATCTCCAGCACATCGCTGGCCGGCCGACGCGGCTGGGCTTTCAATGAATGGATCTGCTGTTCGTCGATGCGACCCTGGCCGGGGCCGAAACCCCAGGCGTGGACCAGATCGCCGACGCCGATATCGAATGCTCCGTGCGACTCCCGGCTGACACCCAGGGCAGCTTCCAGCACCGTGAACAGTTCTTCCGGAACGGTCAGCCATTGATCGATCGGCGCATCGTTCAGACGGTTCAGATCGGAGTCGGGTTTCCAGCTCGACATCTGCCGATCCACGGCGTCCACCGCCGCGAAGAGGCGCGAACGGATGGCCGTTTCATCGAGGCCCGGAGCGGCGAAAAAAACGGCGCTGTAGCGACTGCCCATCGTCTCGCCATGCAGGCTGTAGCGTTGCCAGGCGACGGCGGCCGGATCACGCGTATCCGAATACGTCTTCACGATAGCGCCCCTGTCGTTTGAGAGTGCGAACGTCGAGATCGATCGGGGACAGGATTCCATCGAGCGCATGCATGATGCTGGCCGCCATGGCGCGGCTACCGCAAACGAGAATCTGCGCGCCCTCTTCAATCAATTGGCGTATCTGCGACGCGTTGTCCAGCACGCGATCCTGGACGTAGGCACCTTGCTTGACGCGCGAAAACACCGCATGCAACTCGGTTAGCCGACGGTCAGCCAGGTAGCCGCCGAGTTCCGGTTCATAAAGAAAATCGGACGCCGGGTCGCGGCCGCCCCAGTACAGATACATCGGGTACTTGTCCGTGTTGTTGCGGATGAATCCGGCCAGCGGACCAATGCCTGCTCCGGCGCCAATCAGAATGACGGAAGACTTGCCGGATGCGGGGCGAAAATTCGGATTGGGCTGGATGAACGCATCGATGCGCTGACCCCGCTGCAAGCCATGCAGCATTCCCGAGCACAGGCCGCCTGGCTGCTTGCGCACGCAGATTTCCAGGAAACCGTCCTTTGATCCGCTGGCCAGCGAATAGAATCGTGGCACCGGGCTGCCCGGTGGCACGATCGCGACCAGATCGCCGGCCTCGAAACGAGGCAGGCCATTGAAGCCAATCCGGCGCAAGAATCGAGCGACGCGGTTTTGTGGCGTGATGGATCCGAAGCGCAGGATGCTGGTGGGCGCCTGCACCTGGGTGCCGTAGTCACTTCGGCTGATCAATTCGAGCGCTTGGGTGGGCGGATGTTTGTGCGTGTAGGCCAGGTTCAACTTGCGCCCGAACAATTGCCCGACCGCCTCGCCCCAGCGCGCAAATTCCTGTGTCGACTGGCGGTCGATGGTGTCGAGATCGAGGGATTGCTGCCAGCCGCGCGCAAGCAAGGCGTCTTGCGTGTCGATCGCGAACTGGCAGAATTTCGGGAACTGACGATCGCCAAAGCCGAGCACGGCGAAGCGTGGTCGGTGGCTGTCGGAGAACCTGTCCAGGCGTGCGAGGAATTGATTGGCCGAACCGGGAGCGTCGCCATCGGCGTAGGTTGAGGTCAGGATGAACAGGTGTTTTGCCTGACGATACTGGGTGGCCAACCGGTTCATTGGCGCCGTGTGAACGCGCTGGCCGGCCTCGCGCAAGGCGTCGTGCAATGCTTTCGCGAAACCCCAGGTGCTGTTGCTCTCGCTGCCCACGAGAATGACGGTATCGGCCGATTGCGCTCCGCTGTTGTCGGCGATGCGCGGCATCGCGCGGTAGCGTTGCCACCACATCACAACGCCGGTGCCGGCCATCAGCGGCACGCTCAGTGCGCTGAGTCCGAGCAACAGACCCAGCCACCACCGACCTTCGCCCGTGTGCAATTGGTAAATCAGTTCATAAGTCTTGTGGACGCCGTCATGCGCCCGCCAGGACAGCAGGGCGCCGCTCGCCTGATCGACATAGCCGTCACCCTGCGCGGTGCGCAAGGAATAAAAGTCTTCCGAAGCGCCCGGACTGGGGTAGACCAGTTCGCGCAAGTCATTCAGATCGATCGCTTGCAGGGCTGGAAGTGTGCCGATGGGCGCGACTGGTCCGGTCGTTGCCACGCCGGGGAAGTCGGGTTCGGTCTGCGCGCCGTCGGATACCAGGCCGAAGGTCGCCGCCGACATGTACAGTCCGGTGAGCGCGGACAGCAGCAGTCCGAATATCGCGACCCGTCCCAATTCGGCATGCCAACGCTGGCTGAAATTGCCACGCAGAGGACGCATCAGTTGTCGCCATCCGCCCACGCGCTTGACCAGCAATGCCATGCCTGACAGACACAGCACCAACATGATCAAGGCCGACACACCCGCCACGGCCCGGCCAGGTGTGTCGGCGAGGAAAGAGCGGTGCAGGTTCTTGACCCAGCGCGTGAATGGGGAGGGCGCATAGGGGCCAATGCCTTGTCCGCTGAGCGGATCAACCCGCTCGGCGCCAGTTCCGCCGTCCTGGCTGAAATACACGATGATCGTGCCAGACGGCGAGCGCTGGATCTGTTCCGCGCCGGGATAATGCCGCGCCACCCGCTCGGCCAGTGCAGCCACGCTGATCTGGCCGTTGGCGGGTACGCTTGTTCCCAGCCGTTCAATGGCCGGGTTGGCCGAGAGGAAGGCGCCGCTGATCGCCGCCACGACAAGCAGCAGGGTGGCGATCAGGGCGGGCAGGGAGTGAATTCGGCGCAACATCGTGTGGTCGTCCTGTGTCTGAGGGATCACATGTCGTAGGTGAATGACTGCACATAGCCGCGTCCAGGCGTCGGCTTGCCCGCACCCTGCGTGGTCAGCGCGGTGCGCACATCGGCAGGATTGTCACGGCCGTCTTCGACCGCAGAATCCACGCGGATCTCGAAGCCCGCGTCGATCAAGGTATCGGCGAGGTCGACGGTGACTTTCAGCGCGCGTCCACTGCCCACACTCGCGCCGCTCACGCCGTCGTATTCGGCGCGATTCAAGCCGCTGCCGCGCGCCCAGTCGCGCAGGTTCTTGTAGTGCTTGGCTTTCTTGCCGGATACCCAGAGCGTTTTCTGATACTGACCTGCGGCGTCGGTGACGTAGATGGCCAGGTAGGCGCCGTCACCACTGTAATTTTTCAGTTGGGTGGTCAAGATAACCGGCCTTGCCTGAGCCAGCCCGGGCAGCGCGAAGGCGCCGGCCAGGCAGAGTGAAAGCGCGATCTTGTTCATGGTCATTCTCCGGATGGTTTCTTAACGACGGATGGTTCGTCGGTTTTCTGGTCTGGATTGCGGTCCAGATAATCGGCAGCGTCGCCGTCCCGGACGAATGTGATTTCGAGTTTGCGAATGTGCAATGAAGCCGGTGCGTATTTGGCTTTGAACTCATTTCCGATCTTGTCGATGCCCCTGACTTCGTAGCAGCCGTCATCCACCTTGATCCGCTGCACTTCCCAGCCATGCTGTTCGATCTGCTGTCGCAAGGTTTCGCGCGGCTGCCAGTCAGTCACGGGGTCGGTACAGTCGTCAGCGGCCATGGCGGCGCTGCTGAAAATCAGGCTGGCCAGAACGGCGCTGGTGAGGGTGAGGGATTTCATGGGTGTGATCTCCTTGATGTGTGTGAGGCGGACTCTAGCGGCGCATCCTGATGTCAACCTGAAGGCTGCATGTGTTTCCGACTAGACTGGTGGACCGCCATGCCGTGTGGCGTCCAAGGTCCCACTCGGGGAAGGGGTATGCGAGTACTCTTGATTGAAGACAATGCCGACCTGGGTCAGGCCGTGCGCGAGCAAATCGCCGATGACGGGCATGCGGTGGATTGGGTGCAGCGACTCGATCATGCTCAACTCGCTGTTCAGACGACCGCGTATGACCTGATCCTGCTCGACCTGATCTTGCCGGACGGGCGCGGGATCGATTTCCTGCGCAAGCGACGGGCCAGCGGCTACGCCACCCCGGTCATCATCCTGACCGCGAGGGACCAGCTTTCGGACCGCATCGAGGGGCTGAATGCTGGCGCGGATGATTATCTGGTCAAGCCGTTTGATTTGTCTGAATTGTCGGCACGGGTCGCCGCTGTCGCGCGACGCTACAGTGGCAATCCGAATCCACAAATCCGGCTGGGTGACCTGCGTGTCAATCTGTCGGACCGGACCATTCAGCGCGCCGGTGTCCCAATCGATCTGACCGCCCGCGAATGGACCCTGTTCGAAACATTCCTTCAGCGTCCGGGCGCTTTGTTTTCGAAACGACAACTCGAAGAGCGCCTGTACGAGTATGGGGCCGAGATCGAGAGCAACACGATTGAGGTGCACATCAGCCATTTGCGCAAGAAGCTGGGCTTCCATGTTGTAGAGACGGTTCGCGGCGTGGGTTACCGATTGGGCGCGGCGTGAAAGCGGGGGCAAGCCTGCAAAAGCAACTTGTTTACGGCCTCACGCTGGGGATCGCCGTATTCTGGCTGGCGGCCACGCTGGTGTCCGGGCTGGTGGTGCAGCGCCGGCTGGACCAGGCGTTTGACAATGCGATGCAGGAGGCCGCGCAACGCATCCTGCCGCTGGCCGTCATGGATATCCTCAATCGCGAAGAGCCCGGCCCGGCCCAGCGGGTGGCGCCATTGAATACGCAACAAACTGGCTTTGCCTATCTGGTGCGCGACACTCAGGGCAATATCCTGTTGCAATCGTTCAGCGCCGACCCGAACGTATTCGGATCTCATTCCATGTCGGGTTTCGCGACCACCGCCACCCACCGGCTGTATGGCACCAGCGCCCTGCGTGAAACGCTTTTTCTGCAGATCGCGGAACCGCTCGCGTACCGCCACAAGGCCGTCCTCGATGCGACCGTCGCCCTGCTCCTGCCGTTGTTGTTCCTTGTGCCGGCCAGCCTGATTGGCATCTGGCTGTTCGTTCGTTTCAGCCTGCGCAGCGTGCGCTCCTATCGCCACGCAATCGAGGTGCGCGGGGTCGGCAATCTGTCTCCCATTCATGGGGAGAAACTCCCCGCGGAAATCCGGCCCATTGCCGATGCCGTCAATCGCCTGATCGATCGCTTGCGTCGCGCGCTGGAGACCGAGCGCAGGTTTACCGCCAATAGCGCGCATGAGCTGCGCACCCCGCTGGCGGCAGCGCTGGCCCAGGCCCAGCGGCTGCGTCACGATGCGCCTGACGGATCATTGCAGGTTCGCGCTATCCAGATCGAGATGTCGCTCAGGGAACTGTCGCGCCTGTCGGAAAAGCTGATGCAGCTGGCGAAGGCGGAAGGCGGCGGCGTGTTGTCGGAAGGCCCGCAGGATCTCGTCGTTCTGCTGTCTCACGTTGTGCAGGACTTGCAGCGGGCGACCCCTGTTCCAATTGAATTGTCGATGCCACCGAGCGGGTCGGTTCTCACCGTGATCGACCCGGACGCCTTTGCGATTCTCGCGCGGAACCTGATCGAGAACGCGCTCAAGCATGGCGCGCCCGATTGCGCCATCGAGGTGGATTTGTCCGACAGCGCACGTCTGAGCGTGGTCAATGCGGGCGTCGTCGTGCCGACTGCGGATCTGGCCCAGTTGACCGGTCATTTCGTGCGCGGTGGCAGCCGGGCCGCAGGCTTTGGTCTTGGTCTGGCGATCGTGTCGACCATTGCCCACGGCGTGGGCGCCGAACTGAGCTTTGCTTCACCGGCGACAGGCAAAACTGACGGGTTTGAGGTCACTGTGCAGTTCATTCCCAGTCGATCCGCTGGCTTCGGGGATCAATTCGATTTTGCGCAACGTGATTGAACGCGTGGCCGCGGTTTCCACACGTTCGCCCAGACCGGGGCGTGACGGGCGGGCTTATCGTCGCGGTTTGCGTGGGCCAGGTGCCGAGTGCGTTCCCTGTCGCGCATCAATGTCGTCGATCCAGCCCGCGCGTGAATCCGGAAAGGCATCGGCATAGGGCACGTACGGTTTGATATCGAGGATCGGCGTCGCGTCCAGCAGGTCGATGCCCCTGACCGTCAACGCGCCTGGCTCGATGCCGATCAGCTCCACGGCGGAAAGGCCGATCGCATTCGGTCGATGCGGCGATCGGGTCGCCAGCACGCTGCGCTTGCCGCCGCCGCGCGGCGGGCGCACCTCGGCTTTCCAGCCTTCGCTGCGGTGAAACGCGAAGATCAGCCAGATGCGTTCAAAGCCCTCCAGATCGCGATAGGCCTGGGCAGGAAACCCTTCAATGAACTCGATTCGCGCTTCCGCTGACGCGCCCGTCTCGGTGCCTTCAATCACGGTCGGCTGATGCGGTGCATCGATGCGCCGCGCATACGGAGAGCGCACGAAGGCAATCGCTTGCAGGCTGGTGGAGTAGGAATCGGGCATGACTGGGTCGAATGGTTGCACAGTCACGCAGTCGGTGAAACGCATGAGGCGTCGCCCGAGGGCGGTTCGCATTCGGATCAATCCGTCCTACCATCACGGTTTGACCCGCAGGGATCCATCCAACATGAGCCAGATAGCCGTCCCCGTTTCCCATGGCGAGCTGATCGACAAGATCACGATTCTCGAGATCAAGGCCGAGCGCATCAGGGATGCGCAGAAACTCGCCAACGTGCGCACTGAACTCGATCTGCTCAACAGCACCTGGGCGGCCGATCCGCTGGCGGCGACCGACATCGGCGTCGAGCGCGCCAAGCTCAAGGCGGTCAATGAGGCGCTATGGGATATCGAGGATCACATCCGGGTCAAGGAGAAGGCCAAAGCCTTCGACACGGAATTCATCGAACTGGCGCGTGCGGTTTATTTCCGCAATGACGATCGCGCGGCGTACAAGCGCGAAATCAACGACAAGCTCGGTTCAACCCTGGTCGAGGAAAAATCCTACGAAAACTATCGCTGAGGTCGCGTTCCGACGGATCGCGAGTTTTGTCTTCGCTGGATTGGCGCTCGCCTTGATGATGTCGATGCCGACCTTGTGGGCGGTAACGGGGCGATCGCTGAAGGAGCGCGTCATGCCCGAGCAGATTGATCGCGCCAAGGCCGCCGAAGCACGCGTGAAACCGGCGCTTGAGCGTGATCTGCGAAAGCTTGGGTTGCGCTTCGGTGCGCCGGTGTTCATGCGTATCTTCAAGCGTGAAAGGGAATTGGAGCTGTGGATCGAAGGCGATGCGCAGCGCTTCGTGCTGTTTCGTACCTATCCGATCTGCACGTATTCCGGCGACCTGGGTCCAAAGCAGCGTGAGGGCGACAACCAGGCGCCGGAAGGCTTTTATCGCGTCAGCGCCGGACAACTCAATCCGCAAAGCACCTATCACCTGGCGTTCAATCTCGGCTATCCGAATGCCTATGACCGCGTGCACTCGCGCACAGGCAACTTCCTCATGGTGCATGGCTCTTGTGTTTCGATCGGCTGCTACGCCATGGGTGACGACGGTATCGAGGAGATCTATACGCTCGCCGCCGCTGCCTTGCAGGGTGGCCAGGCCGCGTTCGACGTGCACGCGTTGCCGTTCCGTCTGGATGCGGCCAAGCTTGCAAGCGAAAAAGATTCGCCCTGGCATGCGTTCTGGAGCGAATTGAAACCTGCGTATGATAGGTTCGAGCAAACCCGCCGACCGCCCCGTATCGAGGTGCGTGCACGGCACTACGCGATCATGGAGCCGTGATGTCCGAAGTGATGGGAATGACGGTCGAGCAGCTCGACGACCTGTGCCAGAACTGGCCGGGCGCAACGCGGGCAATGAAGTGGGATGTCGACCTGGTCTGGAGTGTTTCGGGGAAGATGTTCGTGGTCATGTGCGCGCTCGGCCCGGATCGTGGCCGCCTGAGTTTCAAGGTGGGCGCCGATCGCTTCCTTGAAATGACCGATCGTCCTGGCATAACCACGGCCCCGTACATGGCCCGCGCCTATTGGGTCAGCATCAACGAATCCGGTGGCTTCAGCGAGGCTGAACTGGCCAATCACGTGCGTCAATCCTATGAGCTGGTTCGCGCCGGCTTGCCGAAGAAAGTTCAGCGCCAGCTGGGCGTTACGCTGGCCTGACCGGCAGATGTTCACCGTCATCTGCAGCGGCTCCGAGGTTGGTAAACTGCGCGCCGGACTCTTGAAACGGGGCAGGCATGTCGGGTAAAGGCAATTCAATCCGCGCAATTTTTTTTGCGCTGGGTGCAAACTTTGCCATTTTTGTGGCCAAGCTCAGCGCCGCCCTGACCA
This sequence comes from Lysobacterales bacterium, assembly GCA_016721015.1. Taxonomy (GTDB): domain Bacteria; phylum Pseudomonadota; class Gammaproteobacteria; order Xanthomonadales; family Rhodanobacteraceae; genus Dokdonella. Next base: position 343,886 of record JADKJL010000009.1, on the reverse strand, counting down.
CCGGTTCCGGCGCGATGCTGGCTGAAGCGGTTCACTCGCTTGCAGATTGCGGCAACCAGGTGTTGCTGCTGTTCGGCATCCGCCAGGCCGGCAAGCCTGCGACAGCCGAACATCCGCTGGGTCATGGCAAGGCCATCTACTTCTGGTCGTTCCTGGTCGCACTGATGCTTTTCAGCGTCGGTGGCATGTTTTCCGTTTACGAGGGATGGCACAAACTTTCTTCAAGCGAACCCTTGCGCTCGCCGTGGATCGCGATCGGCGTGCTGGTCTTCAGTATCGTCGTGGAAGGCATTTCCATGCGTGCCTGCCTGGTCGAAGTCAACAAGGTGCGCGGCAAGCGCAGCTTGTGGCACTGGTTCCGCAACTCCCGGCAGGTCGAGTTGGTGGTGATCTTTGGCGAGGATCTGGCGGCCCTTGTCGGACTGGTGCTTGCGCTGTTCGCAGTCGGCCTGACCATGTGGACTGGAAACCCGCTATGGGATGCCATCGGCACGCTGGCCATTGGTGCGCTGTTGATCATCGTGGCGATTCTGATATCCATTGAAGTCAAATCCATGCTCATCGGCCAAAGCGTCGATCCGCAGCTTTCCAGGGATCTGCGCGGCTTCCTCGAGGAACGGCCGGAGATCGATGAACTCTACAACCTGATCACCCTTCAGCTCGGCAACGACGTGATGGTCTCGATCAAGGCGCGCATGCGCGGAGAGGAATCCGCGATCGGTCTGATTGGCCAGATCAATGCGATCGAGCATGAACTCAAGCAGCGCTTTCCGGAGGTCCGCTTCAGTTTCTTCGAGCCGGATGTCGACGATGCCAACCACGTCGAAATTGTTGTTCAGTGAATGCGCACGCCGACGCCAATGCTGACGCGTGGCCGCTTGTCGAACATGAACCCCCATGGCCACACCTTGACTTCACGGGCACGAAGCAGGGGATAGAGGTATGCATGTTCGTCGACATGACCCAGCCGCGTTCCTGAAACGATGCCGACCACGCTGAGGTGTCGCCCGACCGGATAATCCAACGGTTCGACGAAGCCGGGCAGGACGACGATGAATCGGCCAACCGTGGGCGCGTCGGGCATCGGTTGCTGATCGCGATCCATCGGATAGCCGATGACTTCGACCTCGGTCGCGTCCTCGCGGTTTTCCACCGCAATGATGCGACCGCCCCAGATGACCTCGCTGCCCACGTGGCGATCGCCGGATTGCTGCACGTCGCTTGGCTCGATGGCGACAAGACTGCCGGTTTCCCTGAACGCTGGGGTCGCGCACGCCGCCAGCATCGAGCAGCTGAGCACGAGCGCAATTGTGCGGCGAAATCGGTGATTCCCGGTCATGCTCTCTATTTCCTGTCGCGCCGAAGCGGAATCATCCAATCCTTCCCGATCAGTCGCGCACCAGCCATTCTATGCGGTGCTGGCCATAGCGACCCTGCGAGAGCAGGTTCTGCAGGGCCGGCAGGAGTTCCTCGAGCTGCCGTTCGAACTTCCATGGCGGATTGATGATCGCCATCCCGCAGCCATTCAAACGCAAGGCTGAATTGTCCGGATGCAGGAGCAGCTCTGCGACGAGCACCTTGCCGAATCCGCTCTTGGTCAACCAGCGGTGAAAGGGCTGCACTTGCTGGCGCAACTTGATCGGATACCAGACGGCATAGATGCCACTGGCCCAGCGTTTCGCCGCGTCGGCCAGTGCATTTTCGATGATTCGGAATTCGCCGTCCTGCGCTTCGAACGGCGGATCGATCAGAACCAGGCCGCGACGTTGCGGCGGTGGCAACAGTGCATTCATTGCCGCATAGCCATCGCGTTCGTGGATCGCGAAGCGCGCATCACCGCGCAGCGCGATTTTCAGCGCCGCACACTCCTCCGGCTGGATTTCGCAGAGGATGCCGCGATCCTCGTCGCGCATGATCAGACTGGCAATCAGCGGCGAACCCGGATACTCGATCAGTTCATCGCGCCCGGCATTGAGTGAGCGAATGAGATTGACATAAACATGCAACAGGCTCGGCAGGCGCGTCGCCGTTAGCAACCGCTGGACACCGTCCGCCGCTTCCGCCGTGCGCGTCGCTTCGCTGTCGGTCAGCAGGTAGTGGCCGCGTCCTGCATGGGTATCGATGTAACTGAACGGCTTCTGTTTTGCCTTCAATGCTTCAAGCAACCCGATCAGGATCGCGTGCTTGAACACATCGGCGAAGTTGCCGGCGTGGAATGCATGGCGATAGTTCATGGATTTCCCGGCTCGGCAATCTGCAGGTGGTTGTACCAAGTCGGCAACATAACCGTCGGCTCGTCTGTCGGCAAGGGTGTAAAAAGCTACTCACGCAATTGGAGGAATGCCGGCGTGCCCGGCTTGAATGTATTTGCAGCCCAGCCGCGATTCGTGACCAATGGCTGTCCCGGCAAAGGCACGGGTGATGCTAGATTGGGCCGATATCTGCCTTGGGGATGGACACATGAAAAAGCTGCTCAAATGGCTGCTGCGCGTGATCTTGCTCGTCGTCGTGGTTGTCGGAATCGGCTTGGCGCATGTCTGGTACTTCAAGCCCTACAAGATCGACTGGTTCTACGGACGTACGTTCATGCAATTCGCCCTGCAGAGCCCGCAGATGCTCAGCAGCATGCGCATCCTGCCGCCATGGGCGGATTTCTACAGCGACAAGCTCGACGACGCCTCGCCCGCACATGCCGACGACATGGCCGTCATGGTCAAGGACGATCTCGACATGCTGCATCGCTACGATCGCGATGCGCTCGACGCGGAGGGCAAGTTGTCCTACGACGCGCTCGAGTACTTCCTCAAGGATCAAGTCGAGGGTGAGCAATTCCGCTACAACGATTTCCCGATCAACCAGATGTTCGGCATCCAGTCGAACCTGCCGAACTTCATGGCCGATACGCATCAGGTCAACAGCGCGTCCGATGCCGAGAACTACATCAAGCGCCTCGACCGGTTTCCGCAGCAGTTCTCGCAGGTCATCGAAGGCCTGAAGCTGCGTGAAAGCAAGGGCGCGATCCCGCCGAAGTTCACGGTCGACAAGGTACTTGAGCAGATGCAGGGCTTCATTGCCATGCCGCCCGCGGAAAACATGCTCTACACGAGCCTCAGGGAGAAGCTGAGCAAGCTGGGAACGGGCAAGCTGGATCAAGCCCGCCAGGACGATCTGCTCAAGCGGGCCCAGGCCTCCATTGACGGCAAAGTCTATCCCGCCTATCGCGATCTGATTGCCTATTTCACTGCCTTGCAGCCCAAGGCCACGCAAAATCTGGGTGCCTGGAGCTTGCCGGATGGTGATGCCTACTACGCCTGGTGCGTGCGCAGCCACACGACCACGGACATGACACCGGCCGAAGTGCATGAACTCGGACTTTCCGAAGTCGCACGCATCAGTGCGGAGATGGACGTGATCCTGCGCGATCAGGGTTTGACTGAGGGCAGCATCGGCGAGCGTGTCCAGCAACTGGCGCGCCAACCCGAACAAATGTATCCGAACACGCCGGAAGGCAAGACAGCCATGATCGCCCGCTATCAGGCGATTCTCGATGACGTCAACGCCAATCTCGGTGATGCCTTCAACCGGCGCCCGAAGCTCGGGGTCGAGGTCAAACCGGTGCCCGCGTTTTCGGAGAAGACCGCGCCGGGTGCCTACTACCAGGGCGGCGCCTTCGATGGATCACGTCCCGGCGTGTTCTACGCAAACCTGCGCGACCCCGGCGAAACCCCGAAATTCGCCATGCGCACGCTGGCCTATCACGAAGGCATCCCCGGCCATCATTTCCAGATCACGATCGCGCAGGAACTGCAGGGCGTTCCGTTCTTCCGTCGAGTCTTGCCGTTCACGGCCTACTCGGAAGGTTGGGCGCTGTACGCCGAACGCCTCGCCTGGGAGCTGGGTTTCGAGAAGGATCCGCTCGACAACCTCGGCCGCCTTCGCGACGAGATGATGCGTGCGGTGCGCCTGGTCGTCGACAGCGGCATCCACTACAAGCACTGGACGCGTGAACAGGCGATCAGCTACATGCTGGAGAACACCGGCATGGGCGAGGGCGATGTCACCGCCGAGATCGAACGCTACTTCGTCAATCCCGGCCAGGCGTTGGCCTACAAGGCCGGCATGTTGAAGATCCTCGCCCTGCGCGAGAAAGCGAAGGAGCAACTGGGCGACAAGTTCAGGCTCAGTGAATTCCACGACCAGGTGCTGACCCACGGCGCGCTGCCGCTGTCACTGGTCGAGCGCGTTGTCGATGACTGGATCGCCAAAAAGAAGGCGGGATGACAAGATCAGCCGGCGAGTTCGCTGCCGGCTGCGATTGAAATGCGGCCGCGCAACGAGTTGGCCATGACCTCGGTGATGACCACGTCGACGAACTGGCCGACCATGCCCGGGTGGCCGGCAAAGTTGACCTTGCGCATGTTCTCGGTGCGGCCGGTCATCTCGTTGGGATCGCGTCGGCTCGGGCCTTCGACGAGGATGCTTTGCGTGGTGCCGAGCATTGCTTCGTTGATCTTGCGGGCATTTTCGTTGAGCACGCTCTGCAACTGCTTGAGGCGCTGCTGCTTGACCTCGGCAGGGGTTTCGTCGGCCAGGCTGGCGGCCGGCGTGCCTGCGCGTGAGGAGAAGACGAAGCTGAAACTCTGGTCGAAGCCGACATCGTCGATCAGCTTCATGGTCTTGGCGAAATCCGCATCGGTTTCACCGGGAAAACCAACGATGAAATCTGAGGAGACACAGATGTCCGGGCGCACCGCGCGCAACTTGCGGATGCGCTGCTTGTATTCGAGCGCGGTGTAGCCGCGCTTCATCGCGGCAAGGATGCGGTCCGAGCCGGCCTGCACGGGCAGGTGCAGGTAATTCGCCAGCTCGGGCACATTCGCATACGCCTCGATCAGCGAGTCGCTGAATTCCATCGGATGCGAAGTGGTGAACCGGATGCGGCCAATGCCATCGATCTGTGCCACGGCATGGATCAGCAAGCCGAGATCGGCAATTCCGCCGTCGTGCATTGGCCCTCGATAGGCGTTGACGTTCTGACCAAGCAGGTTGACCTCGCGCACACCTTGTTCGGCCAGCTGGGCGACCTCGGCAAGCACGTCATCGAAAGGCCGACTGATTTCCTCGCCGCGCGTGTAGGGCACCACGCAGAAGCTGCAGTATTTCGAGCAACCTTCCATGATCGAGACGAAGGCGCTGGGGCCTTCGGCGCGCGGTTCCGGCAGGCGGTCAAACTTCTCGATCTCGGGAAAGCTGATGTCGATCTGCGGCTTGCCGCTTCTGCGCCGCGCCTCGATCATCTCAGGCAGGCGATGCAGGGTTTGCGGGCCGAACACGAGATCGACATACGGCGCACGTTTGACGATCGCGGCACCTTCCTGGCTGGCCACGCAGCCACCGACGCCAATCACCACGGATTCCTTGTGCTGCTTGAGCTCCTTCCAGCGGCCGAGCTGGCTGAACACCTTCTCCTGTGCCTTCTCGCGGATCGAGCAGGTGTTGATCAGGATGACGTCGGCCTCGCTCTCATCCTCGGTCAATTCCAGGCCATGCGCGGCGCCCAGCACGTCGGCCATCTTGGTCGAGTCGTACTCGTTCATCTGGCAACCGTGAGTCTTGATATAGAGCTTTCCGGCCATGGGATCTGGAGAATTGTCAGGAAACCCAGTAGTTTACGCACTGGACTTGAGGCTCGCCAGCAATATGCTGGTGAACTTGGGGCGTTTTCCGGGCTCCCAGTAGGGTCGCCGGAAATCGAGTGGCTTTGGTTGTAGCGTGGTGGCGATGCTGAAAATATCGAAAAATCAGCTGCTTGGCGGATTCTTCTCGATTGCGTTGATGCTCTCGGCCGGGACTCGCGCGGACACCCTGTACAAGTGTGCGGGGCCGGGCGGAAGTGTCGCCTACACCAACACGAAGACTTCGTTCACGGCTTGCAAGGCCATTGGCAGTTACGCGGCCAGTCCTCCAGCCGCGAAGAGCAAGCAGGCCGAACGCAAGGTCGACTACCAGGAGCGCCCGGATGTCCGTGCCGCCCGTTCCGGAGTTGCTTCCTCGGCGCTGATGCTGGCAACGGCACCGCGTGAGCCGGCTGCGGCCTTACCCGAGAAGCCGGTGGCCAAGGTGATGACCAGTGCGACGACATCGGTCGCGGCACCCAAGGTGTTGCGCGGGGCCGTCTACAAGGTGGAGCGCAGCAGTGGTATCACCGAATACACCAATGTCCGGCCACGTGATGGACGCTTCGCCTTGTTGTTCACGTATATCTCGACCTGTGTCGCTTGCGATCTGCACTCGACGATCAACTTCGCCAGCACCGCGCTCAATCTTGATGCCTACAGGTCAGAGGTCGATCTCGCCGCCAGCGAGTTTGGTGTCGACGCGGCCCTGTTGCGGGCCATCATCCATGCCGAGTCGGCCTTCAATCCAATGGCGATCTCGACCAAGGGCGCGCAGGGATTAATGCAATTGATGCCGGCGACGGCCACCGGCCTCGGCGTTGACGATGCTTTCGACGCCGCTCAGAACATTCGCGGCGGGGCTGAATACCTTGCCCGGATGCTCAAGGATTTCAATGGCGACGAGCGCCTCGCCGCCGCTGCCTACAACGCAGGGCCTGGCGCGGTGCGCAAATATGCGGATGTGCCGCCTTTCGCGGAAACCCAGGTCTATGTCGAGCGCGTGGCGACCCTGCGCGAGCGCTACCACAAGGCGCTCTGAGTCGCGCATTCACGTGCCGCTGACGGTGTTCTGCGGACGCTGCATCAGGGTGATTTCGATCGAGAACGGCGTGCCGCCACGGAGTCCGTCGAGACGCGCGATCTTGCCCGGTGCAAGGCCCGCCTCGTTGCTGCGCAGGTCGGCCTGATCGATGATGTCTTCGCCGTCAAGTTTGAGCAGGATGTCGCCACGTCGCAGGCCGGCGTTGTCGGCGGGTCCACCAGGCAGTACTTCCACAACGACGACGCCTCGCTGCAATGGCGTGGTCTCCGGCGTTCCGGCGCTGAGCGCCGAGATATCCGCGTATTCGGCTCCGAACCAGCCGCGAATCACCATGCCGTGACTGATGATCTGATCAAGCACTGCCTTTGCGGTGCTGACCGGAATCGCAAACCCGATACCCTCGGCGTTGTTCTGCTGCGAGCCACCGCCACGCCCGTCACCGGCGGCATTGCGGTAGACCGCTGTATTGATGCCGACCAGTTCGCCGAGTGCGTTGACCAGAGCACCGCCTGAATTCCCGAAATTGATCGCGGCATCGGTCTGGATGAAATCTTCATAAGCAGACAGGCGAAGCTGTCGGCCAGTCGCGCTGACGATGCCCATGGTTACCGTCTTGCCGACCCCGAAGGGGTTTCCGATGGCGAGGACGACGTCGCCGACATTGACGTCGCCACGATCGGCGACCGCAATGGTCGGCAGCTCGGTGGCATCGATCTTGAGCACGGCGAGATCGGTATCGGCATCCGCACCGATCACGCGTGCCTGGGCGACGCGGCCATCCGAGAGCAACACCTGAATGTCATCGGCGCCGCTGATCACATGATTGTTCGTCAGCACATAGCCATCGGCACTGAAGACCACGCCCGAGCCCAGGCTGTGTTCCTGCTTCTTGTATGCGGGGCCGGCGGCAATGGCGCCGAACAGGCGCCGTGTGACTGGATCGGGAACGATTCGATACTGGCGTACCGTGGTGATCTTGTTGGCATAGATGCTGACCACCGCCGGTGCGGCTCGACTCACTGCATCCGAATAGGAAACGGGGCCTTCGGTATGTGCGAATGCCGGGCGCGGTGCACTTCGGGCCGGATCGATATGCGTGGATGATGATGATTCTCCCCGCAATCGTTCGACGATGCCGGGAGCAATCAGGCTCAGCAGGAACGCAATCGCAAGACCGAGGATTGCAAAGCGCAGGAAAAATGAAAGGGTACGGGTCGTTGAGCGGCGCATGAGGGTAAACTGACGGTTGGCGCGGGTGAGGTGGACATCCTGCCGCGCTGCTCTTGATTGTGCGGTGCGGACTGCTTCGTTAAACTAGCATGATATTGCGGCACCCCCGCGTTCAATCCCAGTTCCTTTTCTTTTTCAGCAAGCTCTCGTGGAGTGCCGGATGGCAAATGACGGCGTCGACATGGGCCGCCGCAGGTTCCTGACCGCAACGACAGCCGTCGTTGGTGGTGCAGGGATTGCAATGGCGGCCATACCTTTCATCAAATCGTGGCAGCCGAGCGCGCGGGCAAAAACCGCCGGTGCTCCCGTTGAAGCCGACATCAGCAAGCTCGAACTTGGGCAGATGGTGATGTTCGAGTGGCGCGGCCAGCCGATCTGGATCATCCGGCGCACCCAGGCCCAGCTTGATGCCCTGCCGAGCCAGGATCCGCGTCTCAAGGATCCGAACTCCGAGGTGATCGACCAGCAGCCGGCGTTTGCGAAAAACGAACATCGTTCCGAGAAACCCGAATTGTTTGTCGTGGTCGGCATCTGCACGCATCTCGGCTGCGCACCGAAACTGCATGCCGAGCTCAAGCCCGAACCGTTCGACCCCGACTGGAAGGGCGGATTCTTCTGTCCGTGCCACAAGTCGCGCTTCGACATGGCCGGTCGTGTCTATGACGGCGTGCCGGCGCCGACCAACCTGGTCGTGCCGCCGTACTACTTCATGGATGACAACCACATCATGATCGGCCAGATGAAGGGAGCAGCGTAATGGCCAATCGACTGACCCAGGCTGTCACCGGCATGCAGGAATGGTTCAACGAGCGCGCACCGTCGTTCCTTCCGGTCTACCGCAAGCACATGACGGAGTACTACGCTCCGAAGAACTTCAACATCTGGTACATCTTCGGCGTGCTGTCGATGGTGGTGCTGGTCAACCAGATCGTCACCGGCATCTTCCTGACGATGTTCTTCAAGCCGAGTGCGGCGGAAGCCTTCGCCTCGGTTGAATACATCATGCGTGATGTCGAATGGGGCTGGCTGATCCGCTACATGCACTCGACAGGTGCCTCGGCGTTCTTCCTGGTCGTTTACATCCACATGTTCCGAGGCGTGATGTACGGCTCCTACAAGAAGCCGCGCGAACTGGTCTGGCTGCTCGGCATGCTGATCTACTTGGTGCTGATGGCCGAAGCCTTCATGGGCTATGTGCTGCCTTGGGGCCAGATGTCGTTCTGGGGCGCCAAGGTCATCATCTCGCTGTTCGGTGCGGTTCCCTACATCGGCGGCGCATTGACCGAATGGATCATGGGCGACTACCTGCCATCCGATGCCACCCTCAATCGCTTCTTCGCCCTGCATGTGATCGCCTTGCCGCTGGTTTTGCTCCTGTTGGTCGTCCTGCACATCTTTGCCTTGCATGAAGTCGGCTCGAACAACCCGGACGGCGTCGAGATAAAGAAGGGGCCGAAGGGCAATCGCTGGTCGGACAAGGCGCCTGCGGATGGCATTCCATTCCACCCGTATTTCACGGTCAAGGACATCTTCTACACCGGATGCTTCCTGATGATCTGTGCCTTCATCATCTTCTTTGAGCCGACCGTCGGCGGTCTGTTCCTTGAGCATGACAACTTCATCGAGGCCAATCGTCTGGTCACCCCCGCACACATCAAGCCGACCTGGTACTACACGCCGTTCTACGCGATGTTGCGGGTGATTCCGAACAAGCTGGCCGGTGTGCTGACCATGTTCAGCGCCATCATCGTGCTGTTCTTCCTGCCCTGGCTCGATCGCGGCAAGGTCAAATCGTGGCGCTATCGTGGCGTCGGCTTCCGGGTTGCCCTGTTCGTGCTTGGCATCTGCTTTGTCTGGCTTGGCAAGATCGGTTCGGGCCCGGGAACGGATCCGGTCGAGACGATCATCGGCCGCTTCCTGACAGCAGCCTACTTCGGCTTCTTCATCTACCTCTGGGTCTATACCGCATTCGGCTTCGAGAAGACCAAGCCGGTTCCGGAGCGGGTGACTGGCCATGACTGATACGGGCATGCACAAGATGCAAAGATTGTTCAGTGGCTTCCTGCTCGGTTTGGCGCTGACCTTTGCGCCGGCCGCGATGGCTTCCTCGGAAGGTTTGCCCGCGTCGAATGCGAACCTTTCGGACCTGGGTTCACTGCAGAACGGAGCGAAGATCTATTTCAACTATTGCTCGGGCTGCCATTCGTTGAGCCTGATGCGCTATTCGCGCATTGCCGAGGATCTGCGGCTTAGCCAGGAGCAGGTCATGCAGAACCTGAACTTTACCCCGGCAAATTTTGGCGATCGCATTCCGCCGAGCATAAATGCCGCCGATGGCAAGGCCTGGTTCGGCGTGGCGCCACCCGATCTTTCGCTGATGGCGCGCGCCAAGGGCGTGGACTATGTCTACAACTACCTGAAGTCGTTCTATCTCGATTCGAGCCGACCGATCGGTTGGAACAATACGGCTTTTCCGAATGCCGCGATGCCAAATGCGCTGTGGGAGCTTCAGGGCGTTCAGACCGCCAGATTCAAGCCGGTCGAGGGCGGGAATCCTGGAGAATTCGAGGGATTCGACCTGCATCAGGCCGGAAAGCTGAACCCGGAGGAGTTTGATGGGGTTGCGCGTGATGTCGCGAATTTCCTCCAGTACGCGGCGGAACCGGCGGCAATGCAGCGCAAATCGATCGGAATCTGGGTGATCGTGTTCCTTGCCGTATTCACCCTGATCGCCTATTTCCTCAAGCAGGAATACTGGAAGGACGTCCATTGATACAAGCCGGGGCCTCGCCCCGGCCGGTTCGGCGACGGCCTGAGCAAGGGCAATAATCCGTTGCACGTCCGGCGATTCCATTGCATCTATCCGGTTTCGTTTCCGCGTAGTAGAGTGCCAACGAACGGGAACGGCCGGGATCAATCCGGCCGCTTGGTCTTGCGGGCCTGCAGTCCGCCAGGGGAGGTGTGCCGAGATGGCCTTGAGTCAGCGTTCGCGGGCAGTACTCACTCTTTTCACAGCGCGCGATTGCGTGCATTGTCATCGAATCCGACTGGTGTTGTCGGCCAAGGGCGTCAGTTACGATCAGGTAGTCGTCGACCTCGACAATCCTCCGGAGGATCTGATCGAGCTCAATCCCTACAATTCGGTGCCAACCCTGGTCGATCGCGATCTGGTGCTTTATGACACCAGCGTCATTTCCGAATACCTGGACGAGCGCTATCCGCATCCTCCGTTGATGCCGGTCGATCCGCTTTCCCGGGCGCGTCTGCGCCTGGCGATGGTTCGGCTCGAAAACGACTGGTTGACCCTCGTCGACCAGATCGAAGAAGGCGGCAAGGGTGCCGAGTTGGCGCGCAAGGCACTGCGCGAAGAATTGATCAGCAACGCGCTTGCATTCAAGGCGTCGAAGTTCTTCCTGAGCCCTGAGATCAGTCTCGCGGATTGTGCATTTGCTCCATTGATCTGGCGTTTCGATTCGCTTGGAATCCAGTTGCCCAAGGAGGCTCAGCCCATCATCGACTACGGCGAGCGGATTTTTCACAGTCAAGTATTCACGCGCAGCATGACGCCTGAAGAACGCGTTCTGCATACATGAGGAAACAGGGTGTCGGAACCAGCAATGACCTCGAATCGGCCGTATCTTCTGCGTGCCATTCACGAGTGGATCAATGACAATGGCCTGACGCCCCATCTTCTTGTCGAAGCCGGCATGCCCGGTGTGCGCGTGCCGCAGAGTGCGATCAAGGATGGGCGCGTGGTTCTCAGTGTCGCCCCGCGCGCGGTGGCCCGTTTCGAGATTGGAATGGACAGTGTGCGCTTCATGGCCCGTTTTGGCGGCGTGAGTCAATCGATTGAAGTGCCGATGGCGGCTGTTCTGGCAATTTACGCGCAAGAGAATGGCCAGGGCATGATGTTTCCGGCCGAGCAGGCCGGCGCGCCGCCCCCGCCCGAGGCACCCGAACCAGAGCCTGCGCCGCAGCGACCCAGGCTACACGTGGTCAAGTAGGTTGAGGCGGGAACCATGCCAGTTGATTCCGCTCGCCCTCGACTCGCTTGAAGTTCGCGCCGCCGTATTGACAACGATTTCGCCCGTACCTGTTCTCCGGCAGCCAGACAAAGCCGTCATGTTTCACAGTTTTGCCAGGCCGATTGAGAATTTGCGGACAATTGTTCGCGATTCGCTACAATCGTGGAGGAAGGGTAGGGAGCTGCCGTGACTGCGATTGACATCCCCGGTTATGTGATCCGACGCGAAGTGGGCATTGGCGGCATGGCCAGCGTATATCTGGCCCTGCAGACTTCGCTTGATCGCGAGGTTGCGCTCAAGGTCATGGCGCCCGCGTTGGCTGCGGATCCGACGTTTTCCAAACGCTTCCTGCAGGAAGCGAGGATGCTGGCATCGCTTGCCCATCCGAATATCGTTCAGGTCTACGACGTGGGCGTCACTCAAGGCCAGCTCAACTATTTCTCGATGCAGTACCTGTCGGGTGGAGATTTTGCCCAGCGGGTTCGCCTCGGCATGAGCGAAAAGGATCTTCTTCGGGTTCTCGAGGGCATCGCCAATGCACTCGGCTATGCCCACCATCGCGGTTATGTCCATCGCGATGTCGCCCCGGGGAATATCCTCTTCGATGTCAGCGACACACCCCTGTTGACCGACTTCGGCATAGCCCGTGCTTTCAGTCAGACTGCACGGATCACCAGTGCCGGTATCTCGGTCGGCACCAGCCACTACATGAGCCCGGAGCAGGCACGAGGCAGCGATGTCGATGCGCGCTCGGATTTGTACGGACTCGGTGTGCTCACCTGGTTTGGTTTGACCGGTAAACCTCCCTATGAAGGGGCTGATGGCTTTGCGGTTTCCTATGCGCATGTTTTCGAGCCAATTCCGCGCTTGCCCGCCGGCAAGGAGCACTGGCAGCCATTGATCGACAAGGCCTTGGCCAAGGATCCTGCCGAACGCCATCAGAGTGCCGAAGAATTCATCGGGGCACTCGCAAGTATCGAGCCGCGCAGCGTTGCTCCCTCACCAGCCGGGCAAGATGCACCCACGAGAGTCCTTCAGCGCGACGTGGTGGCATCGGCTCTGCGCGTTGGCGAGGCGCCCACGCGTATTGGGGTATTGCCGACCATGGAGGCCTCCGTGGCCCCGGCGACATCCGCTGCTGCGATCGGCAATCCGCCACGATCATGGCTGCCCTGGGCACTGGCAGCGATGGGTATCCTGCTGATCGGCTCGGTCGGTTACGCCTTGTTTGCCGGTCGAACCAGGGAGGCATCACCACAGGTCGCGGAAACAAGAAAAAATGCGCCAAGCCAGATTGCTCCGGTCGTGCAGCAGCCTGTTGCCAGGGCAGCGCCAGAAACCACCCCTGCGACCGAGCCGCCGCTATCCCAGGATCCGCCCGGAGCCGATGACTTGGGCCTTGTACTGCCGCTTGATCTCGCCACTGTCCCGACTGTGGTGGATCCGGTGGCGCAACTCGTGCGGCAGGCGCGAGTCGATCTGGCCGGCCAACGATTGACCAATCCTCCGCGAATGAACGCATTTGAACGATTCAGCCTGGCCTTGCGCATCGATCCGTCATCGAAGGCGGCCAAGCAGGGCATCGTTGATACGGCAAAGGCCTACCGGGAGATGGCCGAGAAATCGTTCGCAACCGGAAATTTGACTGAATTCGCCAGCTATCTGGAGAAGGTCGAAGAAGTCGCCGGATCGATCGCGGAGGGTGCCGATACCGTTGCCGAGGGCAAAGCACGGCGCAAGCGGGAGGTTGACCAGGGAATGACGGCGGCACAGCTTGCCAGCGAAGGGCTGGATGCGCAGGCTGCCAGAGCGGCATTTGAAAAAGTTGTTGCCCTTGATCCGAAAAATACGGCGGCGCGTGACGGCCTGCGCAAAGTCGACCGGATTGGAAAGCCCGGTTATGCGTTCAACGATTTGATTGAGGGGCGCAAGGGCCCGGATCTGGTTGTTGTCAACAACGGCCTCGCCTTTGCCCGGCACGAAACCACGCGTGGCGAGTTCTCCGCCTGGTGGAGTGCCGCAGGGCAGCGCCAATTCGCCGGAAAAGAACCCTCATGCCGCGACCGGGAGTCGATTTTCAGGTCATCCCGCAAACGCGACTGGAAATCCGCCGATATCAGCCAAACCGATCAGCACCCTGTGGTCTGCGTGAGTTTCGCCGAAGCCCGGGCTTACGCCGACTGGATCGCAAAGCGATCCGGTAAACGCTATCGACTGCCGACGCCCTCGGAATGGGAACAGGTTGCCCGCAATGCTCCAGCCGGCACCTGCTCAAGCGCAAACCTCGCAGATGCCAGCTACCGGAAGGCTTTCGATTCGCGTGCCGGTGCTGATTGCGATGATGGCAATGCGGCGACGGCACCAGTTGGCAGCTTCCCGGCGGTAGCCGGCGTATTCGATATTGACGGCAATGTACGTGAATGGGTTGCCGCCTGCGGTAAAAGCGCACCTTTGTCCGATGGCTGTCGTGATCACGGCCTGCGCGGTCGCGGCTGGCTTTCGATTGCGGACAAGGAGGGTGTGCTGGAAAGCGACAGTTACTCGGAAGACGTGGGTCTGAACAGTCTCGGTTTTCGCCTGGTTCGTGAACTGGAAAAATAATCCGGCGCGAAGGCGCTTGGAGGGAGATGCGATGAAGTTGATATTTCCGAATGGTGAGCATGCAGCGGTGGATCTGGCTGATGGCATCACATTGATTGGGTCGGGGAGCAATTGCCAGGTGGTTCTGATAGCCCCTGGCGTGGCCGTCAACCATTGCGAGATCGAGCTCCACGATGGCAAGGGTAAAGTACGCATCCGCGACCAAAGCGTAGCAACAGTGTTGAACGGACGCCAGATCACCCAGGAGAGCCCGCTCAAGGCAGGTGACCTGCTCCTGTTTGGTCGCATTGGCTGTCGCGTCGTTGCGCCCGAAAGAAGTGTTGCGGCACCGTCGCCCTCACCAGCGGTCGTTGCCGACGACGAGGATGGGCGCACACGTGTGCGCATGGCGCTGCCAAAATTCATGCTGCGCGGGGTTTCCGGCACCACCTTTGGTCGAAACTTTGCGTTGGTCGGTACGATGACGATCGGTCGCCAAAGCGACTGCGGGATTCCAATCCAGGCCGAAGAGATTTCGCGGCATCACGCCCGCTTGCAGGTTACCGCAGATGGAATCATGGTCGAGGATCTCGGTTCTGCCAATGGAACCTGGATCAACGACAAGCGCGTGCATACCGGAATGCTGATGCCGGGCGATGAGCTTCGCCTTGATACCGTTCGATTCCTGCTGCTGACGCCGGGCACTCCCGTACCGTCAACCCCGGCGCCTGTGGTCGAGGAAATCACCAAATCGGCACCAGGCGGCGGGTCAGGTTCGGCTATTGGCTGGATCATAGGCGGCATTGTGGTTGTCGGCGTCCTTGTTGTCGGAATCCTCATGTATCTCGGCAAGATTTGATTGCCGTCGCTCATAGGCAGGTTTTCTATTCCAGAACAATGCGCATAGACAGGTCAATTGCATGGATATGCTTGGTCAGTGCGCCGATTGAAATGTAGTCGACACCAGTCTCGGCGATCGCACGGACGCGATCGATGCCGACACCCCCCGAAACCTCCAGAGGCACGCGGCCATCGACCTCGACGACGGCCTGCATCAACTCGTCGAGTTCGAATTCATCGAGCATGATACGGTCGACGCCCGCTTCGAGCGCTTCGCGCAGCTCGCTGAAGTCCTCGACCTCGACTTCGACCATGATTTCAGGGTGAAGCAAGCGGGCGCGGGCCACGGCGGCGCCGATTGAGCCTGCGGCGGCAATGTGGTTTTCCTTGATCAGGATGGCATCGTGCAGGCCCATGCGGTGATTTTTCCCACCGCCGACGCGGACGGCGTACTTCTGGGCACGACGCATGCCAGGCAAGGTCTTCCGCGTATCCAGGATGCTTGCACGCGTGCCGCGAATTGCATTGACGTAGGCGGCGGTCACTGTCGCAGTTGCCGACAGTGTTTGCAGGAAATTCAAGGCGCTGCGTTCACCGGTTACCAGGGCGCGAACCGGTCCGCTGATTTCACACAGCGTCTCGCCCGCGCGCACGGCCGAACCTTCGTTGACCAGCCAGCTGACGCTTACGCGTGAGTCGAGTGCCTTGAAACAATCGTCGAACCACTTCTGGCCGCAAAGGATCGCCGCCTCACGGGTTACCACACGCGCCGTGGCGTAGCGTGATTCCGGCAGGAGATCAGCGGTCACATCGCCACTTCCCATGTCCTCGGCAAGTGCCCGGCCGACATCGTTCCGGATAGACTCGGCGTCTGGATCAGCAATGGGCGACGAGGTCGCATTCATGCCGACCCCGGGACTTTGTGGGGGTGCGAAATCATGCATGTACTTGATCCTGAAATTGACAACCAGCGAGGCGCTGCTGCGAGCGCCGTACAGGATATTCCACCCGCCGGGTTCGGGGAATCCTCAGGCCGCCGGCGGCGCTGGCGTGGCTTCCGTAGCATGGGTTTGCCGCAGGCGCTCGACAATGGCGTCCAGAGCGCGATCAAACAACGGAACCTCTTCGAGCAGGATTGCGGATCCACGGCGTAATTCAATGGCAAGAGCAGCAATCGACTTGTCGCAGACCTTGAGTCCGCGGCGATTTACGAAAAGATATTTCGAGCTGATCGGGCTGATCCAGGATAGTTTTGCGCGCTCGCGATTGCCGCTTTCGTCAATGAACTCGATCCAGTTGCCCACCTTCATTTGCTGCGCGGCGCCGACAAACTCGTCTTCGCTGTCCATGATTTCTTCGGGTTCCGGATCGATGCTGCCCGAGGACAGGACGATTTCCTCGACCGGACTCTGGTTGACCGGAACGGGCGGTTCGCCCGTTGCCGCGATTTTTCCCGAATCGGCAACTTTCTCGGCGGCGGCGTTCTCGGTGATCACTTCCTCCGCCGTCTTTACCTCGAAGGACTCTCCGTTGAGCAGGCCCTGATAGAACTTCGAGAGCTCCTGCATCAGCAGGCGCACGTCACCCTCGTGGTAGGCGACTGTCCCCAGACCATGCTTCAGTGCCTTCTCGAGCTGCGGCAGCAGGGCGCGCAAACGAGTCTTTTCGGCCTCGGTCTTCTTCGGCAGCGAGCTCCAGACAAATTCATCCGCAAAGCGCAACGCGTTCTTCCATTCTTCCGAATCGCTGCCGTGGCGCAAATCGGTCAGAACCAGGTAGTTTGCCCAGGGGCGTGAAAGGACATTGTGGATGACCGGTGCGAGTTCGCGATTGCCAATCCGCACGAGGATTTCCCGCGCGGCATCGCGGCGCGCGGTGTGGAGTTTTTCACGTCCCCGGGTGACTTCGGCGGCCCGCTGCTCGGCAAGTTCCGCGCGGCGCTTGTGCTGGTGCAGGAATTGCTCGAATCCAGCCAGCTCATGCTCGATGACCGCAAGATCGTCGTCGAAATCGCTCAGGATCGTTTCAGCGACAGCCTTGATGCGGTCATGCAACTTGTTGTCGACATCCGATTCCGCGGACCAGCTCTTGCCGGCCTCAGCCATCGCATCAAGCAGGCGTCGCGCAGGATGGGATTTCTGGGCGAACAGATGCTTGTCGAGAATCGCGATCTTCAGATAAGGGATCTGCAAGCGTCCGATGATCGCCTGGATTTGCGGCGGCAGATTGCGATCCTGGAGGATGAATTCAAACAACATGCCGACCAGGTCGATGGTGTCTTCATCGGCAGAGGAGACGTTATGATCGCTGGTTGCTGCGCCACCCAAGCGCTGGGCCTGATCGAGCAACTCCTGCTTGAGCTGCTGGACGGTCTGGGCGGCGTCGGCAAAGCTGTCGGCATGAGCCTGGTTGACCTGGGTCTGACTCTGCAAAATCGTCAGGGCGCTGAGCAGATCCGTCGGACTCAGGTTCGGGATCATGCCGCCACCTGACCCGGAATAACCCGAATGACCGTCGCCAGCATGATCGGCGTTCATCGGACGGCGACTGGCCAGCAGGTTGCGCAAGGTCGAATAGAGTTCGGCCTGCAATTCGGCTGCGACCGGATCGTAGCTTCCGCCTTCCGAGTATTCGCCGCTTCCCTGCATTGGCTGAGGGCCGCCTGCAGGCATCGTGGTCTCGCCAGGCGCGCCCGGACGCGGCCCGGGAGCTGTCCGATTGCGCATCGATTGCGGCAATTGATGGCGGATTTGCGGCAAGACTCCAGCGCGGATGAGTTCGGTATTGACCTCCTCGTACAATGGATCGAGCCCAGCCATCACGTAGCGGTCATACAGCTTGTAGATGATCAGTTTGACCTGGACGTTGAGTTCGAATTCGCGAACGGCAACGCGGAACGCATGGCACAACGGCGCCGGCCCAATCGGATTGCTGGCATCTTCCACGACATTTCCGCCACTGATGACCGAGAGGCGCTGGTTGACCAGATGCAGGGTTCGCGCGAGCCGGTTTTCCGCTTTGGCCACCATGCTTGAAATAGCCAGCGAGTCTTCAAGTTCCTGATCATCGACCAGACTCAGCCCTGTATTGGACGGATTGGTCACTTCCGGGCGAACCGGTTTCAACCTGCCCGCGGCGAAGTCGCTGAAGATCTGCGAAAGCTGTTCCTGAAATACGCGCTCGACGAGCTGGCGCTTCTTGCGGACTTCCCGCATGCCATCGAAGAACTGAACCTGGACAGCATTGCTCTCGGCGCGCTCAGCGAGGTGGAACAAGGCATCATCGACGTTCTCAAAGAGGGTACTGACGAGCCCGTTGACGCGCTTGAGCGCAATGCCACGGACAAGTTTGAGCAGCTCGCCCAGTCGATCCTGCGAACCCGCCGCGCCAGCCTGGCGTTGCTTGAGTTCGACGATCTTGTTCGACTTGTCTTCAGGAGTGGACATCGGATCTCATTGGGACAGCACTTGCACGCAATACTGCGAGTAAAGGATGCACCAAGAAGGGTTTGGATTCATGTGCATTCCGTTGGCTAAGTGTGACGCGGTTCACAATTTTGCCGACCGCTCAGGCGGGGAAGTCGTTCAACTGCAAAGTGCCAATGCCCTCGTCGATCAACATCACCGGGATGCCTGCATCAATGCGGTAGATGACCTTTCGATCGCGCGTGATCAAGCCGTCATCAAGAGGGATCTTTACCGTTACGCCGGCGACCGTGACGATGTTGCCTGTGGCAATCGACCGGTTCAGGGTTTCGAGCTCGTCTCGACGTGCGGGTCGCACAGGAACTCTTGAGGACGGGCAGCAAAGGATTTCTATCAGGTTTTTGTCCATGGACGATCCTGTCAGGAGGATGGGCGGGGCGTGTCCGTGATGATCCACCCAATATGCGTACAATAGCGATTTTGCTGTGGTACGACCATGACAGACACTGCAAACCTGTCGCGCATCGGTGTCGTGATGGGCTCCCGATCCGATTGGGAAACCATGCGCCATGCTGCGGAAACGCTGGATCGCTTGCAGATCGCCCATGAGGTTCGCGTGGTGTCGGCGCACCGCACGCCGGATCTGCTGTTCTCCTACGCGGCCGAGGCCGCTGGCCGTGGAATCTGCTCGATCATCGCCGGCGCCGGCGGAGCCGCGCATCTGCCCGGAATGCTGGCGGCAAAAACCCACATTCCAGTGCTCGGGGTTCCAATTCAGTCACAGGCCTTGAACGGCATGGATTCGCTGCTTTCGATCGTGCAGATGCCGGCTGGCATCCCGGTTGCCACGTTTGCGATTGGTCGCGCAGGCGCAATCAATGCTGCGCTGTGCGCTGCGGCGATGCTGTCGATTCATGATCTTTCAATCGCGCGTCGACTCGAAGCCTTCCGTCGCGAGCAGACTGAAAACGTACTCGCACACCCCGATCCGAGACAGGAGTAGTTGTGGCGACCATCGGCATTCTTGGAGGCGGACAACTGGCGCGGATGCTGGCGCTCGCTGGTGCCCCGCTTGGCCATCGATTTCTTGTCTTCGACAGTGCCCAGGATGCCTGTGCAGGGCAGGTGGCATCGTTGATGTGTGCCGATTGGCGTGATTTCGACCAATTGCAAAAATTTGCCGAACAGATCGAAGTCGCCACGTTCGATTTCGAAAATGTCCCGGCGGAGACCGCCGAATGGCTGACCTCGCATACGCGAGTGTTCCCGAATCCGGCTGCCTTGTCGGTTGCGCAGGATCGGCTGCAGGAGAAGACCTTGTTTGGCGAAGTCGGCCTGGATACCCCGATTTTCGCGGCAGTCGACAGCATCGGAGAGCTTCGAGCGGCGATCGAAAAGACCGGGCTTCCAGCGGTGCTGAAAACGCGACGTCTTGGTTACGACGGCAAGGGGCAGTTCGTGCTGCGACAGCATTCGGATGTCGAAAATGCCTGGGCGACACTCGGTGGTGTGCCGCTGATCCTCGAGGCCTTTGTTCCATTCGACAGCGAAATTTCGGTGATCGCCGTGCGCTCACGCAGCGGTGAATTCCGTCACTATCCATTGACCCGCAACTGGCATCGGAACGGCATTCTTTCTGCGAGTCTGGCACCGGTGCCGGTGGATGGCGAGCTCCAGCGGCGTGCTGTCGCTCGCGCACGTGCGCTGGCGGAACGGCTGGATTATGTTGGTGTGTTCGCCCTCGAACTATTTTCCTTTGATGGCAAGTTGCTCGGCAACGAGATGGCCCCGCGCGTACACAATTCGGGGCATTGGACAATCGAAGGGGCGGCCTGCAGCCAATTCGAGAACCATGTGCGGGCGGTGCTCGGATTGCCCTTGGGCGACACCGATGCGCGTGGCTGCAGCGTCATGCTGAACTGGGTCGGCGAACTGCCCGATCCGACGCCGGTGTTGGCCGAAGCGCGGGCACATTGGCACGATTATGGAAAGTCGCCGCGACCCGGACGCAAGGTCGGCCACGCGACGATCTGCGCCGACAGTCCCGAAGAACTCATCGAGCGCCTGCAGCGCGTCGGCCGCGCATTGAATCGTGATGATGATGTCGCACCGGTGATTGACGTATTGGCCAATCGGTGAGCTGTGAAGCAGGGAGTCGGGAGTGGGCAGTGGGGAGTAGGAAATGGGAAAAGCGAAACGCGAAACGCAGTTTCGCCGCAATCCTGTAGGAGCGCCTTCAGGCGCGATGCTTTTGCACGGGAATGGTGAATAGGGAATAGGGAATAGGGAATAGGGAATAGGGAATGGTAGGAGCGAGGGCAAAGACTCGCCCGTAAACGGGCTCCTACGAAAAGCGGGGAGCCGAGAACGGTTTGCGGGAGAAGCGAAAGCATTTCGCCGCAAACCTGTAGGAGCGCCTTCAGGCGCGAGGCTTCTTGCCGACACACACCGTACGCTCGCCCGTAAACGGGCTCCCGCTAAAAGCGGGGAGCCGCTTTCCTACTCCCGACTCCCCACTCCCAATTTCCCGCTCTTAACCCATCCGGCTTTCGACAAACTTCCAGTTGACGAGGCTCCAGAACGCTTCGAGGTATTTCGGACGTGCGTTGCGGTAGTCGATGTAATAGGCATGTTCCCAGACATCGCAGGTCAGCAGGGCGCGGTCGCTGCCAGTCAGAGGCGTGGCCGCATTGGCGGTGCTGACCAGGGCGAGATCGCCATCGGGACGCTGAACCAGCCAGCCCCAGCCCGATCCGAACGTGCCGACTGAAGTCTTGGTGAACTCTTCCTTGAATTTCGCGAAACTGCCGAATGCCTTGTTGATGGCGTCAGCGAGCTTGCCTGTTGGCTCACCGCCGGCATCGGGCGCCAGGCAGTTCCAGTAGAAAGTATGGTTCCAGACTTGAGCTGCATTGTTGAACATGCCGCCGCTGGCCTTCTTGATGATGGCCTCGAGCTCCATGTTCTCGAATTCGGTGCCGGCGATCTGGTTGTTGAGATTCGTCACATAGGCTTGATGATGCTTGCCGTAGTGGAAATCGATCGTCTCGGCAGAGATGTGCGGAGCGAGCGCATCCTTGGCCCAGGGGAGTGGAGGAAGTTCGATAGCCATTGGGATCTCCTTGCTGGCGTCAGCTGGATAGGAAGGGTGGGTACGAATGACGGATGATCGCAGCATCCGCTTGCATGGGGCATGAACTGGGATAGCCGCGCAGCATATGAAGGTGGCGCCGCGCAAATCAACCATTGTCGATGCGGGCTGCTAAAATGAGTGATCGGCCAGACTTCCGGCCTGCTTATCAGTCGAGACCCGCATGGAAATCATGGAACGCATCAGATCCACCGTAGAATCCGCCCCGATCGTGCTGTTCATGAAGGGCACGCCCGAGTATCCGATGTGCGGATTCTCCAGTCGCACGGTCAAGGCTTTGAGCAATGTCGGCGCATCATTTGTTTCGGTCAACGTACTCGAAGATCCCGAGGTCAGGGCGAACCTTCCCCGATTTTCCAACTGGCCGACATTTCCGCAGCTTTTCATCGCCGGCGAGCTGATTGGCGGCTGCGACATCACCGTGGAGCTTCAGGAAAGCGGCGATCTCGAGCGTATCGTCCGCGACCTGCAAAAGGCTTGATCGCGATGCTGCCCATGGCCACGGGTGAGCCTGCGCAACTCCAGGAAAACGCATTACGCGATCGTGTAGTGCTGATTACCGGCGTCACCGGTGGGCTCGGCCGGGCTTGCGCCATTGCCTGCGCAAAAGCCGGAGCGACTGTCGTTCTGGTTGGGCGCAAGGTGCGCCCGCTGGAATCGCTCTACGATGAGATCGAAACCTTCGGCGCACCGAAACCGGCGATCTATCCGATTGACCTCGAGGGCGCAACGGCGGATGACTATGCCGATATGGCCGAGGCGATTCGCCTGCAATGTGGTCGTCTCGATGGCCTTGTCCATGCGGCCGTGATGTTCGACGGTTTGCGTCCCATCGACCAGATCAAGCCGACCGACTGGTTGCGGATTCAGCAGGTTGCCTTGAATGCGCCGTTCCTGATCACCCAGGCCTGCATGCCCCTGCTGCGTGCGCGTGAAGACGCGGCCGTAGTGTTCGTCATGGACGATGTCGAGCGCATCGGCAAGGCGTATTGGGGAAGTTACGGCGTGGCCAAGGCTGCACTTGGCGCTTTCGCCTCGATTCTCCATCAGGAAGCCGACAACGGATCCGTTCGTGTCCATGCGGTGCTGCCGCCACCGATGCGAACAGGCCTGCGGCGCATGGCGTATTTCGGTGAGAACGCGCTTGAACGCGAGCTGCCTGATTCGACCGCCGCCGCCGTGGCCAGCTTGCTCGGCCCGGCAGGCTCGGCACTGCGCGGTTTCACGCTTGACCTTCGGGCGGCGGGCTGAGGGCACATCGCATGAGTACCTTGTCCGCCGGAATCCTGCTGTTCCTGATCATGGATCCGCTCGGCAACATTCCGCTGTTCCTGAGTTTGCTCAAGAACGTTGTCCCCGAGCGTCGGCGATTGGTGCTGATCCGCGAGTTGCTGATTGCCCTGGTGGTTCTGTTCATCTTCCTGTTCAGCGGCAAGTACCTGCTCAGCGCCCTGCAACTGAAGGCCGAATCGGTCAGCATCGCTGGCGGCATCGTCTTGTTCCTGATCGGTATTCGCATGATCTTTCCGTCCCGCGACGGCATTTTCGGAGGCGATGTCGATGCCGAACCATTCATCGTGCCCATGGCGATCCCGGCCGTGGCCGGGCCGTCGACGATGGCGGCCGTCTTGCTGCTGGCCAACAGCAGCCCGGGGCGCACGGTGGATTGGAGCATTGCCTTGTTCCTGGCATGGCTGGCCACGTCAGTGTTGCTGGTGTCATCGACCTATCTTTACCGCTGGCTTGGAGCAAGCGTCCTTGTCGCGCTCGAACGTTTGATGGGCATGTTGCTGGTGGCGCTCTCGGTGCAAATGTTCCTCGATGGCGTGGTTGCCTATGTGCGGCTGGGAACATGACCTGAGATCCATTCTCATGAATGGTCGGCAAGTCGATGATTTTGAACACGGAAATTTGGTTGCCGCACTGATTTGGAGGTGACTCCCATTCCCGATCAGTATCGCCGGCGAGGTCATGACCTCGAGGGTTCACGAGCGAACTACCCAATCGGGTATGTTTTTGTTAGAAATCTGTCATCAACCCGGGTTAAACTAGGGTTAATGTCGGGCCGGGTCGCTCCTCTACAGAAAGAGTGGTTCAGCGGCCAAGGCACGCTCCAGGGGTATCCGTTTCGATCGGTCCGGCGCTCATGGCGATCCGGTTGCTTTTGCTCAAATCCTGTTTCAAATCATCTAGAGGAAGGTCGTAATGAACAAGCGATTGACGATGCGGCTTCTGCCGTTGATGCTTTCTTCGCTGTTTGCCGTATCGGGCGCCTATGCGCAAGACACGTCATCCGCAGTCAATGGCCGTGTCGTCGATGCCACGGGTCACGCGGTTGCCGGCGCCACGGTTCAAATCCTGCACGTTCCCTCAGGCACGGTGTCAACCGTGACGACGAATGCCGATGGTCGCTATCAGGCGCAGGGACTTCGTGTCGGTGGCCCTTATCGCGTCGTTGCCGAAAAAGATGGCGTTACTCCGGTTTCTGCTGATGATGTCTATCTTCGTCTTGCCCAGACGACGACCATCAATCTCACCGAAGCACTGAACCAGGGTCAGCTCGATACAATTACAGTAACCGCCAGCGCACTGTCCCAGACGTTTTCCTCGGACAACAAGGGGATCGGTACAAATCTCTCCCAGCGTGACCTGGTTGCCTTGCCACAGCCGGATCGCTCGATCCAGAACGTCGTCCGGTCTGATCCGCGAATCGTGATCACGGATCGTGATCGCGGAACGTTCTCGGCTTCCGGTCAAAACTTCCGTTACAACGCGATCACGGTCGATACCGTCAATGCGGGTGACCCGTTTGGTCTCAATGACAACGGATTGCCTACTCTTGGCAGCCCGATTTCCCCGGATGCGATCGAGGAATACAACATATCGACCGCGAATTTCGATGTGACTTCACGACGCGGTGTGGGTGCCACGGTGAACGCCGTCACCAAAAGCGGCAACAATGATTTTCATGGTTCGGCGTACTACGCATATCAGGATGCTGATTCCATGGTTGGCGAGAATGCCGCCGGCAACAAATGGAGTGGCTACGAAAGCAAATACACGACCGGTGCCACGTTCAGTGGCCCGCTCGTGAAAGACACCCTGTTTTTCTTCCTGTCCTACGAAGAGAGCAGCCAGAAGGCGCCAGGTGCCGTTTGGGGCCCGGAAGGCTCGGGTGCCACAAATGAAGTTCGAGGCTTGACCCAGTCGATGGTCGACCAGGTTGTTGCTGCGGCGGCGACCTATGGGATTGTCGCAGGAAGTACAGCGGCATCGAATGTGGATCTTGAGAGCAAGCGCGGTCTGGTAAAGATCGACTGGAACATCAATTCCGCTCATCGTGCGAGCTTTCGCGCCAGTCGCACCGAGGAAACACAGCCGGTCATCGTTGCTGGCACATCGAGCCGCCTGAACCTGTCGAGCAATTGGTATTTGTTTGACAAGGCCAATACCAGCTATGCACTCAGCTTGTATGACGACTGGACTGATTCGTTCTCGAGCGAAGTGTCAGTTGGCCACAACAAGTTTGACCAGGTTCGCGGTCCTCTTGAGGGCGGCTATCAGCCTGCAGTTACGGTGCGCATGGGCGGAGAATCGGGTGTTCCAAGCGTTGTTCTCGGAACCGAATTCAGTTCACAGGCAAACGTGCTTGGCGTTGATACGTGGAATGGTTATTTCGCCGGCAACTGGTTTTTTGGCGATCATACGTTCAAGGCTGGATTGGATTACCAGAGGGACGACTATTACAACCTGTTCCTGCAGGCATACAACGGATCGTATGAATTCAATTCCATCGATGATTTCCTGAGCGGTACGTATCGACGGTATGAAGTCAGGCAGCCCGCACCGGGCTATACGCTCGACAATGTGGCCGCCGTGTTCGATCTCCGCCAATGGGGCTTTTTCATGCAGGATACCTGGCAGGCTGCCGATCGCCTGTCGATCCAGTACGGCCTCAGGTTTGACGTGCCGACGTTGGGGGCCTCACCGACATTCAACCCCTGCTTCGCCTCGGAACCGGGTACGTTGGGGACAGTCGGTGGTGTTTGTGGTCTGCAGCGCAGCAGCGCGAATCCCAATGCGGCCTTCGGTGGTTATGGCTTCAGCAATACCGGAACGATTGACGGCAATGGCATCGTACAGCCACGCTTTTCGTTCAACTATGCGCTCGATACAGAGCGCATGACGCAGATTCGAGGTGGCGCAGGTGTATTCATCTCGAATACGCCCGGTGTCTGGATTGCCAATCCGTACTCGAACAATGGCGTCGCGGTTGCCCAGTATCTGGTGAACAACCTCCGTGGCCCGAATGATCCGGCTTTCAGTGCAGACGCATTCAACCAGAATACCGGGTCATCGGGATTGCCAGGTCTTGGATCATCGAGAATGGGTGTTGACGTCGTCGACAACGATTTCGAACTTCCGACTGTTTTCAAGGTGACCTTGGGCGTCGATCGTGAGTTGCCATGGTGGGGTTTGGTCGCAACGGCAGAGTTCCAGCATCTCAATGTGGAAAACGGCATTTACTATCAGAACTTGAATCTGGGTGCTCCGACCGGAGTGTTGCCGGATGGCCGGAACTCCTATGCAAGGAATCCGAATGCAGCGCCCGGAAGCAGCAATACCGTGCGATGGAATGCGAATCCGTCATTCAACAACGTGATCTTGCTCACCAATACCAAGCAAGGCGGCTCGGATAGCGCCACGTTCTCGGTGACCAGGCCATTCGCGAACAATTGGTCCGGCTTGCTCGGATTCACCTGGTCGCGTTCGACGGAGGTCAACCCTGGCACCTCCAGCGTTGCAAATTCGAGCTTCTCGAACCGTGCCTGGTCGGATCCGAACGCGGACTATGTCTCTACTTCCAACTATTCCGTCCCGCGCCGCGTGATCGCATCTCTGACTTGGAGCAAGGCCCTGTTCGGTGACTACCAGACATCGGTCAGCGGTTTCTTTGATGGTCACTCAGGCACCCCTTACAGCTGGACCTTCGGCAATGATGTCAACGGTGACAGCTATCGCAATGATCTGATCTACGTCCCCAATTCCATCGACGACGTTGCATGGACAACGGGATCGACTCCGCAGATGCAGCAACAATTCATGGACTACATCAACAGCGACCAGTACCTGAAGGATCAGAAAGGAAAGATTTTTGGCCGCAACAAGGCGCGTGCGCCCTGGTTGAACCAGCTCGACGTGAGCTTCCGTCAGGAATTTCCGGGCTTTTTCAAGGGCAACAAGGCCGAGTTCCGACTCGATATCTTCAACTTCACCAACTTGTTGAACAAGGACTGGGGCGTCGAGCAGCGAGCCAATTTTCCGTTGTCCAGGAATCTGGCCGACGTCGCGGGTGTCGATGCACAGGGCCGCTATATCTATGATATTTCCCGTCCGGAGTACAACGTCGGCGGAAATTATTCACCTACGTCACTGCCGGTCAACGAATCATTCAGTCCGTCACAGCGCTGGTCCGTATTGGCGACTGTTCGATATACCTTCTGATCCGGGTTTCACTTTTGGCTTCATTCAACCGGCGTCCGCGAGGGCGCCGGTTTTTTTTGCCCTCGCGAGCGGAAAAACAAAGACTATTGACCGAATCCCTGCAGTTCGCGGATGCTAGCCGACCGCTGTGCTGCGGCTCGAAAGGACGGCACCCTTCCATTGTGGAACGTGCCGAAGCAGATGAGACCCCGATGACCCAAGCAGATCCGTCCACGTTTCAGCCCGCCACCGTCAGCGCGCGCATTGCTCCCGCGTCCGGTCTCGATGTCTTGTCCCGACAGGAAGTCGCGCGATTGCGCGATGCCAGCGCGGGAGGCCTGCACAAACTCTTGCGTAGTTGTGCGCTGGCGGTTTTGACCCAGGGACTGGTGACCGACGATCCGCGGGCAGCGACGGAGCTTTATGCGGATTTCGAAATCCAGGTGCTGCAGCAGGATCGTGGAGTCGGGCTAGAGTTGACTAACGCGCCTGCGCACGCCTTCGTCGATGGAAAGATCATCCGCGGCATCAACGAGCTGCTGTTTGCCGTGGTTCGCGACATCGTCTATGTCGCCACCCAGGTGGAGGGCGGCGCCTTCGACCTGAGCACCTCCGAGGGCATCACCCACGCCGTTTTCGACATCCTGCGCAACGCGCGCGTCCTGCGCCCCGGAGTCGATCCGAACCTCGTCGTCTGCTGGGGTGGGCATTCGATTTCGCGCTACGAATACGACTACACCAAGCATGTCGGCTACCAGCTCGGGCTGCGGGATCTCGATATCTGCACGGGTTGCGGCCCCGGGGCGATGAAGGGGCCGATGAAGGGCGCCACCATCGCCCATGCCAAACAGCGCCGGCGCAAGAACCGGTATATCGGTATCACCGAGCCGGGCATCATCGCCGCCGAGTCGCCAAACCCGATCGTCAACAACCTGGTCATCATGCCGGACATCGAGAAGCGCCTTGAGGCATTCGTGCGCACGGCGCATGCCATCATTGTGTTTCCGGGTGGAGTCGGCACCGCCGAGGAGATCCTGTACCTGCTGGGCATCCTGCTGCACCCGGACAACGCCGGAATTCCTTATCCGCTGATCTTCACCGGGCCTAGCGAGTCCGCTGCGTATTTCGAGCAGATCGATCGGTTTCTGCGCCTCGCCCTCGGTGATGAAGTGGCCAGCCACTACCAGATCATCATCGATGACCCTGGTCAGGTCGCGCGTCAGGTGGCCAAAGGTGTCGAGCGCGTGCGCAGATATCGGCTGGAAAGCCGCGATGCGTTTTTCTTCAACTGGGCGATCAACATCGACGGGGCTCTGCAACATCCGTTCCGCCCGACCCACGAGGCGATGGCGTCACTGAATTTGCATCGCAACCAGCCCCAGCACGAGTTTGCCGCGGATCTGCGGCGCGCTTTCTCGGGCATCGTCGCCGGCAATGTAAAGATTGAAGGCATGCGTGCCATCGAGCATTACGGCCCGTTTCTGATCCGAGGTGACGACGCGATCATGCAGGCGCTTGATCAGTTGTTGGCCAGCTTCGTGGAGCAGCAGCGCATGAAGCTGCCCGGCACAGCGGCCTATGTCCCTTGCTACCGCGTCATCCACGACTGAGCCTGTTGCCCTGTTGCTGCCGGATGCGACTGCCTCGGACGATCATGATTTCCGCGGCACAGAACCTTCGAACAAAAAAAGCCGCGATTTCTCGCGGCTTTTTGATTTGGCGCCCGAAGCTGGACTCGAACCAGCGACCCCCTGATTAACAGTCAAGTGCTCTAACCAGCTGAGCTATTCGGGCGTAGCCGCGCATTTTCGCGGCATCGTCGCAGATCGTCAAGCCCTCTGGTTCATTCAGCGGTCAATTGCCGCGCAGGCAGCCGCCGCCTGGGTTGGCGTGGGTACGCCACTGCGCAGGCGCCCCGAATTACTGACCACAAGCGTTGTCGCCGACTTTGTGCCACGGCGGTCGCAGACGGTTAGGGTGAGGTTGCTGCCATCCGAGGTTCCGTCGGCCTGATAACGGATCCGGTGACGACCGCTGGTGCTGAGGATGGCCACTCCTGACGGTTGCGCCTGGGTGACGGCGATGATCTCGTCAGCCTCATCGTGTTCGCCGTTTTGATTGCTGTCGATGAAGCTGATCCAGCCATGCTGCCAGAGTAAATTGTGCTCACAATCGGTCTGGTTCGCCGACGGGCAGACCACAACCTGGCGGTTGCGCATTGCGGCGCCGATGCGCGCCTGGTTGATCGAGACAGCCAGCGCGCTGCGGGCGGATCGTGATGCAACGGATTGTTTGAGGCTGCCCAGCGCGGGCATCGCCATCGTAGTCAGTACGGCGACGATCGAGACGACGATCAGAAGCTCGATCAAGGTGACGCCGATGACTCGCTTCGCGTGCATTTGCATGGCCTGCTTCCTCCTTGAATGGGTGTGTCCATGCTAGGCAAGGCAATTTCCGGCGACGATGGTCGATTGCCGCGAGCCCGTGTAGGAAAATGCCGATTGTTGGCGTAGACGATTGGGCCCGGTGGCATCATCGGCGCTTGAATTTCCGCAGCACGACACGACCTGTCTGCGATTGCCGGCGGGATCCCTGTTCCCGCACCCGTCAATCATTGTCCGCTCACCGATGACCATCCAATGACCGATCGATTCCAGCTTGAAGCGCCGTATCGCCCCGCAGGCGACCAGCCGCAGGCCATCGAACGCCTGGTTGCCGGTTTCGAGGCAGGCGTCGCCCGGCAGACCCTGCTGGGCGTGACCGGCTCGGGCAAGACCTACACGATCGCCAACGTAATCCAGCAGGTGCAGCGGCCGACCCTCGTCATGGCACCGAACAAGACCCTGGCCGCTCAGCTCTATGGCGAGTTCAAGGAGTTCTTTCCGCACAACGCGGTCGAGTATTTCGTCAGTTATTACGACTACTACCAGCCGGAAGCCTATGTCGCCTCCTCGGATACCTACATCGAGAAGGATGCCTCGATCAACGAGCACATCGAGCAGATGCGCTTGTCGGCGACCAAGACCTTGCTGTCGCGGCCCGATGCGCTGATTGTGGCCACGGTGTCGGCGATCTACGGCCTCGGCAAGCCCGAGGACTATCTGCAGATGCGCCTGATCCTTGCGCGTGGCGAACACACCGACCAGCGCAAGCTGATCCGTCACCTGACTGAACTGCAGTACACGCGCAACGACATGGAATTGCGCCGCGGCAGCTATCGCGTGCGTGGCGAAGTCATCGATGTGTTTCCCGCGGAATCGGAAACCGAAGCACTGCGCATCGAGCTGTTCGATGGTGATATTGAAAACCTGGCGATCTTCGATCCGCTGACGGGTGAGGTATTGCGCAAGGTGCCGCGCTACACGGTCTATCCAAAGACCCACTACGCGACAACGCGTGCGGCGACGCTCAACGCAGTGGAGACGATCAAGGTTGAGCTCAAGGAGCGCCTCGAACAGCTCTATGCGGCGAACAAGCTGCTCGAAGCGCAGCGCCTGCAGCAACGCACCCAGTTCGACCTCGAAATGATGGCCGAGATCGGCTACTGCCAGGGCATCGAGAACTATTCACGGCATCTGACCGGTGCCGCGCCGGGAGATCCGCCGCCGACCTTGTTCGACTACCTGCCGGCCGATGCGTTGCTCGTCGTCGACGAATCGCACGTGACGATTCCGCAGCTCGGCGGCATGTACAAGGGCGATCGCTCGCGCAAGGAGAACCTGGTCGAATACGGTTTTCGCCTTCCTTCCGCGCTTGACAATCGACCGCTGCGCTTCGAGGAGTGGGAGGCGCGCGCGCCACGCAGCATCTTTGTCTCGGCAACGCCGAGCGCGTACGAGCTGGAAAAATCAGCCGGCAGCGTGGTCGAACTGGTGGTGCGGCCGACCGGCCTGATCGACCCCGAGGTCGAGATTCGGCCGGTGCGTACCCAGGTCGATGATCTGTTGTCCGAGGCCATCGCGCGCATCGCCATGGGTGATCGCGTGCTCGTCACCACGCTGACCAAGCGCATGGCCGAAAACCTGACCGAATACCTCGGCGAGCACGGCATTCGCGTGCGCTACCTGCATTCGGACATTGAAACGGTCGAGCGTGTGGAGATCCTGCGTGATCTTCGCTTGGGCGAATTCGACGTCCTGGTCGGTATCAACCTGCTGCGCGAAGGGCTCGACATGCCCGAGGTCTCGCTGGTCGCGATTCTCGATGCGGACAAGGAGGGGTTTCTGCGTTCGTCGGGTTCGCTGATCCAGACCATCGGTCGTGCCGCACGCAATCTGCGCGGCAAGGCCATCCTGTATGCCGACAAGATGACGCGGTCGATGAAGATCGCCATTGACGAAACCGATCGCCGTCGCGCCAAACAGGTCGAATACAACCTCGAACATGGCATCACCCCGAAGGGCGTCAGCAAGAAGATCACCGACATCATGGAAGGAGCGCGAGCGGAATCAGCCCGCGGCGGCAAGCGCGACCGTTGGGGCAAGGTTTCTGCCGACGAGCGCCGCGCGGCTGAGGAATCGGCTGAGTACCGCACGTTGTCGCCCGAGCAGATCGCGCAGCGCATGAAGAAGCTCGAGGCGCAGATGTACAAGCACGCCCAGGATCTGGAATTCGAAGAGGCGGGTCGCGTTCGCGACCAGATTCATCGGCTTCGCGAGCAGGGCTTGTTGGGGTAGAGCCGGGAGTGGGGAATAGGGAGTGGGGAATTGGCAAAAGCAGTGCCGTTGCAGTTTGACGTTGAACGCAACGATTTCCGATTTTTGCTGATGACCGAAAGAGCCTAAAACTGGCTTCTCCGCTAGCCGAGCGACGCGTGACCTATTCTCCACTCCCTACTCTCGATTCCCGATCGGGGCCAAGCGCGAGATTCTGTGGGCGCAAGAAATGCTTCATGGAAAGACGAAATTCAACAAATCGAGTCGCCCCGACTTGTGCACTGCCGCAGACTCGGTTAGTCTGCGCGCCCCCGCACTCAGGGGCGCGTAGCTCAGCGGTAGAGCACTACCTTGACATGGTAGGGGTCACAGGTTCGATCCCTGTCGCGCCCACCAACAAACGCCGAAACGAAGGATCGTCCGGCGAAGCGAAAAGATTGTTCGGATTTTTCGCTGTTGCAAGCAAGCCCGTTTCGCACTCGTCAGAAGCTGCAATCTCCACCCAACAGGAAGCGTAGTTCAAACGAACACGATCACCATGACGCGAACCTTTGCCCACTGATTGAACCGACGCGAAGCAATTTGATGAAACAGACAAAGGCGCTTCGGCGCCTTTGTCTGTTTCAGGAGACCAGAATCATGATCAATATCACTCTTCCCGACGGCAGTGTCCGCCAATTCGAAAGCGCGGTCAGCGTGCAGGATGTCGCTGCGTCGATCGGCGCCGGTCTGGCCAAGGCCACGGTCGCCGGCAAGGTCGACGGCAAGCTCGTTGACGCCAGTGATCGCATCGAACGTGACGCGAAGCTGCAAATCATCACGCCGAAAGACGAGGAAGGCGTCGAGATCATCCGCCATTCCTGCGCGCATCTGGTCGGTCACGCGGTCAAGCAGCTGTTCCCGGCAGCGAAGATGGTCATCGGCCCGGTTATCGAAGAGGGCTTCTACTACGACATCTGGTTCGAGCGCCCGTTTACGCCCGAGGATCTCGCCGCGATCGAAGCGCGCATGGTCGAGTTGATCGATACCGAATACGACGTCATCAAGAAGATCACGCCGCGCGATGAGGTCATCGCCGAGTTCAAGAAGCGTGGCGAGGACTACAAGTTGCGCCTGATCGAGGACATGCCGGACGAGAAATCGATGGGTCTTTACTACCATCAGGATTACCTCGACATGTGCCGCGGGCCGCACGTGCCGAATACGCGTTTCCTCAAGGCTTTCAAGCTGACCCGGATTTCCGGTGCCTACTGGCGAGGCGATGCCAAGAATGAGCAGCTGCAGCGCGTCTATGGCACGGCCTGGGCCGACAAGAAGCAACTGGCGGCCTACATCCTGCGTATCGAGGAGGCCGAGAAGCGAGACCACCGCAAGCTCGGCAAGCAGCTCGGTCTGTTTCACATGCAGGAAGAGGCCCCAGGCCTGGTGTTCTGGCATCCCAAGGGTTGGCAGATCTGGCAGGTTGTCGAGCAATACATGCGTCAGGTCTATCGCGAATCCGGCTACGACGAGGTCAAATGCCCGCAGATCCTCGACAAGAGTCTGTGGGAGAAGACCGGCCACTGGCAGAACTATCGCGACAACATGTTCATCACCTCATCGGAAAGTCGTGATTACGCGCTCAAGCCGATGAATTGCCCGGGCCATGTGCTGGTCTACAACCACGGTCTGCACAGCTATCGCGAGCTGCCCATCCGCTACGGTGAATTTGGTTCCTGCACACGCAACGAGCCCTCCGGCGCCCTGCATGGGCTCATGCGCGTGCGCGGTTTTGTCCAGGACGATGGCCATATCTTCTGCACCGAAGCCCAGATTGAGGCCGAGGTGGTCGCCTTCCATCGCCAGGCGATGAAGGTCTATGCGCATTTCGGCTTCAGCGAGATCGGTCTCAAGCTTGCCCTGCGCCCGGATCAGCGCATCGGTTCGGATGAGGTCTGGGACAAGTCCGAGGAAACCCTGCGAGCCGCGCTGAGGGCCTCGGGCGTCGAATGGCAGGAATTGCCGGGCGAGGGCGCTTTCTACGGCCCAAAAATCGAATATCACATGCGTGATTCGCTGGGCCGGGCCTGGCAGGTCGGCACCATGCAGGTCGATTTCTCGATGCCCGGGCGTCTCGGGGCCGAGTATGTCGGCGAGGATTCGGCCCGGCATACCCCGGTCATGCTGCATCGGGCCATCGTCGGCTCAATGGAGCGTTTCATCGGAATCCTGATCGAGCACCACGCCGGCCAGTTCCCGGTCTGGCTGGCCCCGGTGCAGGCGGTGATCCTGAATATCACCGATGCACAGGCCGATTTCGCCGCCGAAGCCATGCAAACCCTTGTCGCGCAAGGTTTCAGGGTGGAGGCGGATTTGCGAAACGAGAAGATCGGATATAAAATCCGCGAACACACGCTTAACAAGGTTCCCTATCTGCTGGTCGTCGGTGACCGGGAAAAGGAGGCGGGGGCCGTTGCCGTGCGTGCGCGTTCAGGGGAAGACCTCGGATCGTTCACGATCGCGGAGTTTGCCGAGCGTCTGAAATCCGAGTCGAAAGTCGCCTGAACGACCTTGACTCGATCGTAGAAATCGCCAGGAGTAATAAGTATCGCAACTGAAAAAGCAAACCGTCGGAACCTCGAAATTCGGGTTCCAAAGGTCCGTGTCATCGGCGCAGACGGAGAACAGGTAGGCGTTCTATCGCGCGACGAAGCCCTGAGCATGGCTCAGGATCTGGGTCTCGACCTGGTCGAGATTCAGCCCACGGCTGATCCGCCGGTTTGCCGGATCATGGATTTCGGCAAGTTCAAGTTTGATGCGCAGAAGAAGGCGCATGCGGCAAAGAAGAAGCAGAAGCAGGTCGAGATCAAGGAACTCAAGTTCCGCCCGACCACCGATGTGGGCGACTACGCGATCAAGATGCGCAACCTGCGTCGCTTCCTCGAAGAAGGCGACAAGGTCAAGATCACGATCCGCTTCCGCGGACGCGAGATGGCGCACCAGGAACTCGGCGACGCCATGGTCAAGAAGATTGCCGCGGATATCGTCGAAGAGGCGGTGATCGAGCAGTACCCGCGCATGGAAGGGCGCTTGATGGTCATGATGATCGCGCCAAAGAAGAACAAGTGATTTTTGCCGGCAGAATGATCTGCGGGTGAATGAGGAGCGACCCGGAACCCCGGGTCATACAAACCGGATCGAGCAGGAAGGAAAGTACGGTCGCTACCGTCGCTCGGGCCAGTAACGAAAAACTGAAAAGGAGTTGGGCCCATGCCCAAGATGAAAACCAACCGGGCCGCTGCCAAGCGGTTCCGCAAGACGGCGTCAGGCAAGTTCAAATGCGGCCACGCATTCAAGAGCCACATCCTGACCAAGAAATCGACCAAGCGTAAGCGCAATCTTCGCGGCACGAACTATGTGCGCGCCGAGGATGCCGGCCGCGTCGCCCGCATGCTGCCGTACTTGTAGGAGGACTGACCCATGGCTCGAGTAAAACGTGGCGTCACCGCCCACCGTCGGCACAAGAAGCTTCTCACCCGCGCGAAGGGCTATTACAACGCCCGCCGCAAGGTCTATCGCGTTGCCAAGCAGGCCGTCATCAAGGCCCTGCAGTACGCCTATATCGGCCGCAAGCAGCGCAAGCGCCAGTTCCGTTCGTTGTGGATCGTCCGCATCAATGCCGGCGCCCGCATGTACGGCCTGAGCTACAGCCGCCTGATGAATGGCCTGAAAAAGGCCAACATCAACGTCGATCGCAAGGTCCTCGCTGACCTGGCGATTCACGATATCGCAGCGTTTGCAGCCCTGGCAGAAAAAGCCAAGACCGCCCTGGCTGCGTGATCTCTGCGTCGGCGTCTGTTTTCGCTGACGGTGATGTTTGATGAGTGGGGAGCGGGCTACGGCTTCGCTCCCCATTTCATTTCTGAATACAGCAACGGATTCCCGCGATGACGCAATCATTGCAAACCCGAATCGACGCCGCGCTGGCGGCTATTGGTGCGGCGTCCACACTCGAGGCGCTTGATGCCGAGCGCGTCGCCGTGGTCGGCAAGTCTGGCTTTGTCACCGATCAGCTCAAGCAGCTTGGCAAGTTGCCGGCGGAAGATCGCAAGGTCGCTGGCGAGCAGATCAATATCGCCAAGAATTCCGTGCTCGAAGCGATCCAGGTGCGCCGCGCCGTACTTGAGGAAGCGGCCTTCGAGACACGCCTGAGTGGCGAGCGCGTCGATGTGACCTTGCCGGGGCGCGATTCCGACCGAGCCAACCTGCATCCGGTAACGCGCGCAATGGAGCGCATTTGCGAGATTTTCGCGCGGCTCGGCTATGACCGTGTTGACGGCCCCGAAATCGAGGACGACTGGCACAATTTCGAGGCTCTGAATTTCGCGCCGGATCATCCGGCGCGGACGATGCACGACACATTCTGGTTTCCCGATGGCCGGTTGCTGCGAACGCATACTTCGCCGGTGCAGATCCGCGGCATGTCGCAGCGCAAGCCGCCGATCCGCATCATCGCGCCAGGCAAGGTCTACCGCAGCGACTCTGATCAGACCCATTCGCCGATGTTCCATCAGGTCGAAGGCTTGCTGATCGACGAGACCTCGAGCTTTGCCGATCTCAAGGGAACGCTCGCCGCATTCGTCCGTTCGTTCTTCGAGCGCGATTTCGAAATGCGCCTGCGTCCGAGCTTTTTTCCGTTCACCGAACCCTCGGCCGAGATGGATATCGGCTGGAGCACCGAAAATGGCGAGACGCGCTGGCTTGAGGTGCTCGGTTGCGGCATGGTCCACCCCAACGTGCTGAGGAACTGCGGTATCGATCCCGAGCGCTTCAGCGGTTTTGCCTTCGGTCTCGGCGTCGATCGTTTCGCCATGCTGCGCTACGGTGCCGAGGATCTGCGCGCGTTCTTCGAGAATGACCTGCGCTTCTTGAGGCAGTTTGCCTAGGGGCCGGGAGTGGGGAGTAGGGAGTGGAGAGCAGGAAAGCCGACTTTCCGTCGTCGTGATGGCGCTGACATAGATCTACCCAATTTGAGGTTTCCACTCTTTAGCTGTTGACTCTATCCACTCCCCACTCCCCACTCCCGGCTTCAAAGCAATGAAACTCAGCGAAAACTGGCTACGCGAACTTGTCGAGATTCCGGTTGGGCGGGTTGAACTCGCGCATCGGCTGACGATGAGCGGACTCGAGGTTGAGGACATCCAGATCCTCGGGCAGGGTCTTGATGGCGTGTTCGTGGCTGAGATCGTTGCCGCGGAGAAACACCCCGATGCCGACAAGCTCAGGGTTTGCAAGGTCGACATAGGTCGTGGCCAGCCGTTGCAAATCGTCTGCGGCGCGCCGAATGCGCGGGTTGGTCTCAAAGCGCCGCTGGCGACGGTGGGTGCGCGCATAGGTGAAATCACGATCAAGCCTGCAAAGCTGCGTGGTATCGAGTCGAACGGCATGCTCTGTTCCGGACGTGAACTCGGTTTTGACAATGATGCCGATGGGTTGATGGAGTTGCCGGCCGATGCGCCGGTGGGCGAGACGCTAGCGGGTTTCCTCAGCCTGCCCGACGCGATCATCGAAATCGGACTGACGCCGAATCGTTCCGATTGTCTCGGCATGCATGGGGTCGCCCGCGAAGTCGCCGCCGAATTCGGGGTCGTTGCGAGGATTCCTGAAATTCCGGCACAGCCCGCGACACATGCAGATTCGCTTGATGTGCAATTGGCCTCGCCACAGGACTGTCCGCGCTATTGCGGGCGTCTGCTGCGCGGCATCAATGCGAGGGCCGCTTCGCCGCAATGGCTGAAGGAGCGCCTGCGTCGATTCGGCATACGGTCGATCAGTGCCGTGGTTGATGTGACCGCCTACGTGATGATCGAGACCGGCCAGCCGATGCATGCGTTTGACGCTTCCACGCTGGTCGGGCCTGTCCGCGTCCGGCGTGCCAGCAAGGGCGAATCGCTCAAACTCCTCGATGAGCGCATGGTCGATCTTGACGAGGGCTTCCTTGTCATTGCCGATTCAAGCAAGGCCGTCGCTCTGGCCGGCATCATGGGCGGTCACGAAACGCGCGTCACCGAGGCGACGACGGATGTCTTTCTCGAAGCGGCGTACTTCGCTCCGTCCAGTATCAGCGGCCGTGCCCGCCGGCTTGGCCTGCACACCGATGCCTCGCATCGCTTTGAACGGGGCGTCGATCCGACCTTGCCTCGTCAGGCGATCGAGCGCGCAACCGCTCTGCTGATCGGGATTGCCGGCGGCTCGGCCGGGCCGGTCGTCGAGGCGGTTTGCGCCGAGCATCTTCCGTCCCGGACGGCCGTTCCGCTGCGCCGGGCGCGCCTGCAACGCATCCTTGGTGTAGCCATCGCCGACACCGAGGTCGGTCGCATTCTCGAATCGCTCGATATGCAGGTTTCGAAAACCGCCGAGGGTTGGATCGCGGTGCCGCCATCGGCGCGTTTCGATATCGTGATCGAGGAGGATCTGATCGAGGAGGTCGCGCGCATTCATGGCTACGAGCGGATTCCGGTGCAGGCTCCGCGCGGCGAAATCACGCCGGCCGCGATTCCGGAGAACCGCGTCGCAATTGCGGCTTTGCGTCTGCAACTTGCGGCGCGAGGTTACGCGGAGGCAATCAGCTATGCCTTTGTCGCAGCCGACCTGCTCAAGGCCTGGGGCATTGACGAGTCGGCGATTACGCTTGCCAATCCGCTTTCAGCCGAGCTGGCCGTGATGCGCACGAGCTTGTTGCCCGGCCTTGTGTCCGCACTGGACGCGAATCGAAAGCGGCAGCAGTCCAGAGTGCGTTTGTTCGAATGCGGTCGCAGCTACCACGCGGGAGAATCGACGCCGATCGAGGTCGAGCGGCTTGCCGGGGTGGCGGTCGGTGACGCTGGGCTCGAGCAATGGGGCGAACCGTGCCGACCCATCGATTTCTTCGACCTGAAAGGCGATGTCGAGAGTCTGATCCGGCTCACTGGCAGCGCGGCCGAGGAGTTCCGTTTTGAGGCAGGTGCTCCCGCATGGTTGCATCCGGGCCGTTCCGCAACGATTTGGCGGGGTACGCAACGAGTCGGGTATTTGGGGGCATTGAATCCGCGGTTGCAGAAAACCCTGGATCTCGATGCGGATGTCTTTGTTTTCGAGTTGGAAGTCGCTGTCCTGGTTCAGCGTCATGTTCCTGTTGCGGCGAAGCTGTCGCGTTTTCCGTCGGTGCGCCGGGATATTTCGATTGTGCTGGCGGATGATGTCCCCTACGCGGAAGTCGAGGCGACCATTCGCCGGGCGATTCCGGAGCGTCTGGTCGAAATCGTGCTGTTTGACCGGTTTACCGGCCCGCACCTCGGAAAAGGAGTTAAAAGTCTCGCTATGGGCTTGATTTTGCAGGATGGTTCACGCACCCTAACGGATCAGGACGCCGATAATTGCGTCAATCTGGCGGTCTCCGCTCTGGCGACTGGTTGCAAGGCAAAGTTGCGGGGGCAGGATGGCGCTGACGAAGGCTGAAATGGCAGAGCGTCTGTTTGCAGACGTTGGACTGAACAAGCGCGAAGCCAAGGAATTCGTCGATGCATTCTTCGATTCCGTGCGTGACGCGTTGGAAAGGGGAGAACAGGTCAAGCTGTCGGGTTTCGGCAATTTCGATCTGCGCTTGAAGAATCAACGTCCCGGGCGTAACCCGAAGACCGGCGAGGAGATTCCGATCTCCGCACGGCGCGTGGTAACGTTCCGGCCGGGGCAAAAGCTGAAGGTTCGAGTAGAGGCTTATGCTGGATCAGGGGAGCAATAGCGAGCTACCGGCGATACCGGCAAAGCGCTATTTCGCGATTGGCGAAGTCAGCGAGCTTTGTGGTGTCAAGCCGCATGTGCTTCGCTACTGGGAGCAGGAGTTCCCGAACCTCAAGCCGGTCAAGCGTCGAGGCAATCGACGCTATTACCAGCGCCATGATGTGCTCATGATCCGCCAGATTCGTTCGCTGCTCTACGATCAGGGGTTCACGATCACCGGCGCGAGACAGCGCCTCGAAGGCCCGCAGGCGCGCATGGAAGTCAGCATATCCAGTCAGATTGTCAAACAAGTGCGCATGGAACTCGAGGAAGTCCTGCAGATCCTGCGTCGTTGACGACAGCGGGTGCGACGGGTTCAAGCCTGTTACAATCCGCGCCCCTCGCAAGATAAAGAAAAGTTCGTTTCGTCGGGGCGTAGCGCAGCCTGGTAGCGCACCTGCCTGGGGGGCAGGGGGTCGTGGGTTCGAATCCCGCCGCCCCGACCATTTGGACATTTTCCGCATAACCGAGCCGTTCAGACCGAACGCGATTGGATTCTGCCTGTCGACTTGCCGCCCGCGCAGCGGGTGCCGGGTGGCATCGGTTAGACTAGTCGAATGACTATTTCAACCAATGGCCGTCGCGGCCTTTACCCTGAAATCGAACCCTTCGATTGCGGGCGTCTGCGGGTTTCTGCCCTGCACGAGCTCCATTACGAACAAAGCGGAAACCCCAAAGGCAAGCCTGTCGTGTTCCTGCATGGTGGCCCTGGCGCGGGCTGCAGCCCGAACGCGCGACGCTTTTTCGATCCTGCGCATTACCGCATCATCCTGTTCGACCAGCGCGGCTGCGGACGCTCCACGCCGCATGCCGAACTTACCGACAACACGACTTGGGATCTGGTCGCTGATATTGAGCGCCTGCGCGAGCATCTGGATGTCGATCGCTGGCAGGTGTTTGGCGGATCCTGGGGGTCGACCCTGGCCCTGGCCTATGCCCAGACGCACCCGCAGCGCGTCACCGAACTGGTTCTGCGCGGCATCTTCATGTTGCGCCGCTGGGAGCTCGAATGGTTCTACCAGAAGGGCTGCGACGCGTTGTACCCGGATGCCTGGGAAGCCTATCTCGCGGCGATCCCGGAGGTTGAGCGTGGCGACCTGATCAGCGCCTACCACCGCCGCCTGACCAGCGCGGACAGGACGGTTCGGGTCGCCGCTGCCAAGGCCTGGTCGGTATGGGAAGGATCGACCAGTTTCCTGCTGCAGGACCCGGCACATATCGACGGCAGCGCCGAGGACGAGTTCGCGCTGGCTTTTGCCCGCATCGAATGCCATTACTTCGTGAATGGCGGCTTCTTCGAGCATGATGACCAGTTGCTGCGAAATGCGCACCGCCTGAAGAATATTCCAGCGGTGATCGTGCAAGGCCGTTACGACGTGGTCTGTCCGGCACGCAGCGCCTGGGATCTGCATCGCGCGTGGCCAGAAGCCGACCTGCGCATCGTTGTCGATGCCGGACATTCGGCGTTTGAACCCGGTATCACGCATGCCCTGATCGAGGCGACCGAGCGCTTCCGCTGAGTGAGCCAGCCTGATCTGGAAGGTGTTCGTGAAAAGGCCCGCATGCGCGGGCCTTTTTGTTGCATTGAATGGCGAGTCAGTGCGCCGGTGAGGCCTTCAGACAGGTGCTCATGAACGTCTTGCGCTCATCTCCTTTCAGATGCTTTGCACCCGCATCTGCATTGCACGTCTTCATCTTTTCCTGCTGTGTCGGCGCTTTCGCGTGATCGCCCTTCAGGCAGGTGCTCATGAAGGCCTTGCGCTCGTCACCCTTCTTGCCAGTGGCTTGGGTATTGCACTCGCTCATTCGCATGTTCTGCGAGCTCATGGCCTTTTCCGCGGCGTGGGAAGGAATCGCGAAAAACGCCAATGAGGACAGAGCGGCAGCCAGCAACCCGATACGGTAATGCATGTCGAATCCTCTCAAGATCAGGTCCGATACCGGCCGGTATCGGACCTGAAGAGTCTACGCCGCGGAGAGTCGGGGCCAAGCCAGGTTGGCGGCCTTGCTCAGCGCGTTGCCGCCGGTTCAGGCGGCCTCAGCCGCCTTGATGTCCACCATGAATTTACGCGGTCCATCGACAAGCGCCCGGCGTACGCCATTGACGAGCAAGTCGACTTCCGCTTCGGTGATTGCGAAGTGCGGCGTGAAGCGCAACGAATTGGTGCCGCCATGGATTACCCCATAGCCATGTTCACGCATCCATTCCTCGGTACTGCCGGCGCCGTAGCACTTGAAATCAGCTGACAATTCGCAGGAGAACAGCAGGCCGGTACCTTGCACCTTGGTGATGTATCCGGGCAGCTCGGCCTTCAGAGCCTCGAGCTTGGTGATGAACTGGCGTCCGCGCAGGCGGATGTTCGCGCGCATTTCCGGAGTCAGCAGGTCGAGCACCACGCAAGCCACGTCGAGCGCACGCGGATTGCTGGTCATCGTGTTGCCATAGATGCCGCGCTTGTAAAGTTCGGCGGCATGCTCGCTGACGGCAAGGACCGAAAGCGGGTACTGGCCGGCATTGAGGGCCTTGGAATAGGTCTCCATATCCGGTGCTTCGACGCCCTCGAAGCCCGGGTAGTCGACGAACGAAAGCACGCCATGGGCGCGCAGACCGGCCTGGATCGAGTCGATCAGCAACAGGCTGCCGTGGGCCTTGGTCA
Source organism: Lysobacterales bacterium (assembly GCA_016721015.1). Classification (GTDB taxonomy): domain Bacteria; phylum Pseudomonadota; class Gammaproteobacteria; order Xanthomonadales; family Rhodanobacteraceae; genus Dokdonella. The sequence continues at coordinate 301,322 of JADKJL010000009.1, read as the reverse complement.
GTTCGCGGGCGGCCTTGTAGAAATCGACTGTGACAGCCCGACCCGGATCACCTTCGCCCATGACCGGCTCAAGGAACATGGCTTCGAAGAACCAGCCGTTCTTGTCGGCATCGGCAAACACCTGGCGCAGTTGACCGACGTCATACGGATCGACCGTGATCACGCTGCGTTCGTTGCGATAGCTGGCCAGATTCTGCTGGTAGGTCTTGCGCGACGAATCGGAATAAAGCGCGGGGCGATCGGTGCGACCGTGGAACGCGCCCTTGACGGCGAGCCGCTTGATTTCGCGACCGGCGTAGCGGCCACCTTCGTCGGTCATCAGCTTGGCGTTGACATCGGCGATGCGTGCAGCCAGCGACACCGATTCCGAGCCTGAATTGAGGCACAGGAAGCGGGAGTAGGGTGAGCCGCCGCGGGTATGTCCGATCTCGCGCTTGAGCGCTTCGGCGAGGCGCAGTTGAGCAAGGTTCGGCGTCATGATGTTCGCCATGACCTGGGCGCGCGACAGCACATCGAGCACGGCCTTGGGCGCATGACCGAAACCCAGCATGCCGTAGCCGCCGTTATCGTGGATCACTGCACCCTTGAGGGTGACGATCCATGGTCCGCGTGCGCACAGGGCGACGTAGGGGTTGACGCCATCATCCGGGTAGAAATTCACGTAGTCGGCCTGGATCACACGGATCTGCTCACGTTCATCGAGCTTGAGCAGGTCGGGGCGGCTCGAACGCAGGGCGAGGAACGAGGCGTAAGCCGCGTCGATCACTTCGGCGAGCTCCGGATAGCTCTGCACCAGGGATTCCAGGCTCGCATCATCAAGTCCGGAGGTTTTCGCCGTGGTACCTGCGACGCGCATCTCATGCAATTTCACCAGTAACGCATTCATCATGATCTCCCGAAAAGCACAAAGCCCGCGCCGTGGAACGTCGCGGGCATTCAGGCCTTAGCCATTGACTATAAAAGGAAAAACGGGTTCGAGAAGTTTACCACAAGCGCGCCACCGGCGGTACCCCGCGACGAACTGACCTGTTTCCCGCGGGCATCCCGCCGAAGCCGCCACCCGGCTTCCACATGACGCCTGTCACTGACGCCGATTGACCATTGGGACTGAGTCTCGCGGCCTGATGGAGGCAACCTGTCAGCCTTCACGAGGAGTGACCCCGATGGCTGACCGATCCACCCATGTGCTTGCCGAGCTGCGCGGCGCATGCAAACGCTACGGCAAGCAACAGGCGCTTGCCGGCATCGACCTTCAATTGCATGCCGGCGAAGTGCTTGCCGTGCTGGGTCCGAATGGTGCCGGTAAAAGCACCGCGATCGGCCTGCTGCTCGGCCTGGTCACGATTGACGAAGGCGAGGTGAGTTTGTTCGGGCAATCGCCGAACAATCTGGCTGCGCGACGCAAGGTGGGTGTGATGCTGCAGCAGGCCGGGATACCGGAAAACTGCAAGGTCCGGGAGTTGCTCGAGGTGACGCGGGGCTACTACGCCGAACCGCGAACCATTGCCGATTGCGTGGCCCTGGCCGGTCTGGAGGGATTGCTCGGTCGAAACTATGGCGGACTATCGGGCGGGCAACAACGGCGCGTGCAATTTGCCCTCGCCCTCTGCGGCCGACCGCAGCTGCTGTTCCTCGACGAACCAACAACGGGCCTGGATGTGGAGGCCCGGCAGGCTCTGTGGCGGGCGATCCGCGAACTGGTCGGGCAGGGATGTTCCGTATTGCTGACCACCCATTATCTTGAGGAGGCTGAAGCACTGGCCGATCGCGTCGCTGTGATCAACAACGGTCGACTGGTCGCCGAAGGAAGCGTGGAGGAAATCAGGGCGCGGGTTGCGCACAAGCGTATCCGCTGCCGTACGCGTCTGAACGCCGATCAGATCGGGGCATGGCCACACGTGTTGGCCGCAAGTGTGGCAGCGGGTCGGATCGAAATCGTGGCCGACATGGCCGAACCTGTGATTCGCAGGCTACTGGCCGAGGATACCGAGCTGGCTGAGCTGGAAGTCCAGCGCGCCGGTCTCTCCGAAGCATTCATCGAATTGACCCGGGAGGCCGCATGAACATCATCGCGAAAGTGGGGCCCGGCCAGCTTGTCGGCTGTTATCTGCGCGAAGCCCGCTATGAGTTCATGCGGTTGGCGCGGACTCCGGCGTTCGTTTTGCCGACCCTGCTGTTTCCAGCATTTTTCTATCTGTTGTTCGGTGTTGTGCTGTCGCGGGGCGTCACCAGTGTCGATGCGGGTCGCTACCTGCTCGCCACCTATGGTGTGTTCGGCATCATGGGCGCTTCCCTGTTCGGCTTCGGGGTGAGCGTCGCCATCGAGCGCGAGCGCGGCTTCCTCACCTTCAAGCGCGCCTTGCCGATGCCGGCCGGCGCTTACCTGTTTGCCAAGCTGATCATGGCGATGGGCTTTGCCGCCATCATCTCGATCATGCTCGCGACCCTGGCGGCAAGCGTGGCTGGCGTCAGTCTGGCACCGTGGCAGTGGCTGGCCCTGTTTGTGGTCAACGTGTTCGGCACGATGCCGTTTTGCGCCATCGGCTTTTGGATTGGAACGATGGCCAGCGGTTCGGCGGCGCCGGCCGTGGTCAACCTGATCTATCTGCCGATGGCATTCCTTTCCGGCTTGTGGCTGCCTCTCAAGGTGCTGCCGGATGTGATCAGCCGCTTTGCACCGATCTGGCCCTCCTACCAACTCAGTCAGATTGCCTTGGGTGTCGTCGGCGGCGGAACCGGTGGTTCGCCTGTCGTCCATGTTCTGGTTCTGCTGGCGATGACGGCGTTGTTTTTTACCTTGGCCCAGCGCCGGCTGGCAGCTTCCGGGCGGCTGCCGGGTCCATGACGCAGTGAACTTGGCAGCCCGTCTTGATCGGAGCGGAGTAGAGTGCGACAGGCTGCCGGAGTGGAGAACAGGCTGATGAGTTCCATGCTGACCCGCTTGCTGCGCCTGCGCGCGCGACTGGTTCCCGAGGAATTGCAACTGGGCTGGATGCCGATTTTCACGCTCGGCTACCTGGTTTTTCTCTTCGTGCCATTGGTATTCAGCTATCCCGGCGAACTGAAAACTTCGGGACTTCCGATCACCCGACTGTGGCCGACCTTGCTTTCGATCGCGATTTTCCTGCCGCTCTATTTCAAGGCCTACCGCAGCCGGGGATTGAAAGGCGAAATCGCCTGCGCGCTGGGCATGGCAGCGCTCGGATATGGCTTGTTTCCCGTCAACGTCTACTCCAACACGTATCTGATCTATGCGGGCGCTTTCGCCGCTTTCATCAAGGCCGACCTGCTGCACAAGTTCATCGGCGTGATGGTGATGCTTGCTGTCTATCTGCTCGAGCTTCTCTATTTTGGTGCGCCTTTATTCGTTTTTGCACTGACGGCGACGATTGCGCTCGCGGTTTTCTTCAGCAACCATTTCTATCATGAGACTGCCCGCAAACGCGCTGCGCTGAAACTCTCGCACGATGAAATCCGGCGCCTGGCAGCACTGTCGGAGCGCGAGCGCATCGGCCGTGATCTGCATGATCTGCTCGGGCATACCCTGTCACTGATCGCATTGAAATCGGAATTGGCCGGCAAGTTGATTGATCGCGACATCCCCGCCGCACGACGCGAAGTTGACGAAGTAACCCGCGTTGCGCGCGATGCGCTTTCCCAGGTTCGCCGCGCCGTCACCGGTATTCGGGCGGCGGGTCTGGCTGCCGAGCTCGCTTCGGCGCGCCAGTTGCTCGAATCCGATGGCATCGCGTTTGATTACATGCTTGGTGAGGTCGAATTTTCCGCCGAACAGGAAACCGTGCTGGCCCTGGTCGTGCGCGAGGCAGTCACCAACATCCAGCGCCATGCGCAGGCGCGAAAAGCGTCGGTTGTCCTCGAATCGCGCAAGGGCGAGCTGTATCTGCGCATCGAAGATGATGGACGCGGCAGTTCCATCATTTCCGGAAATGGCCTCACCGGCATGCGTGAGCGCGTCGAGGCGATCGACGGCCGCTTGCGAATCGATTCACTGCGCGGCAAGGGCACGCGGATCGAGGTCGGAATGGCTCTGGCCCCATCAGCCATCCCGTTGATCGGGTCGACCGCGCAATCCGCGGCGATTTCACAATGATGCGGAACGGCTCCAGCGATCAAGGCACAATCTCTCGACGATCAGCCCTTGTCCGGGAGATGTGCGAAACATGATTCGTGTTCTGCTTGCCGAGGATCAGGCAATGGTTCGCGGCGCCTTGTCGGCACTGCTCAGCCTCGAATCCGATATCGAGGTGGTCGGCGCGGCGGCCGACGGCGAAAGCGCCTGGCGCGAATTGCAGCGATTGCAGCCGGATGTACTCGTGACCGACATCGAGATGCCAGGTCTGACCGGCCTCGAACTGGCCCAGCGCGTGCAGCGCCACGAGCTGCCGATCAAGGTTGTGATCGTCACGACGTTTGCCCGACCGGGCTTCCTGCGCCGCGCGCTTGATGCCGGTGTGGCTGGTTATCTGCTCAAGGATGCCCCGGCCGAGAATCTGGCCGAAGCCCTGCGCAAGGTGAATCGCGGCGGTCGTTCGATTGATCCGCAGCTTGCCGTCGATGCGTGGTCCGAAGCCGACCCGTTGAACGAAAGGGAGCGTCAGGTGCTGCGCATGGCCGGTGAGGGCAAGGGTGCCGGTGACATCGCCACCCAGCTGAATCTCTCGCATGGAACCGTGCGTAATTACCTTTCCGAGGCGATTGGCAAATTGGGCGTCAGTAACCGCATCGAGGCGTATCGGCTGGCACGGCAGAAGGGCTGGCTGTAGAGCTTGGCAGTGGCTGCCGAATCGTGAGGTGAGCGTGTCGGCTACAATGCGCGCCCGCTTTGTTGCTGCGCCCCTTTGAAGAAATCGGATTTCCATTTCGATCTGCCGCCTGAGCTGATCGCCCAACAACCCCTCGCCGAGCGGTCGGCGAGTCGTCTTTTGTTGCTTGATGCGGCGAAGGCATCGATGGCTGACCGGCAATTGCGCGAATTGCCCGATCTTCTGCGCGCGGGCGATTTGCTGGTGTTCAATGACACGCGCGTGTTGCCGGCACGCTTGTTCGGCCGCAAGGAAACCGGCGGTGCAGTTGAAATCCTGATCGAGCGCGTGACCGGATCGCATGAGGCGACCGCACAGCTGGGTGTCAGCAAGAAGCCGAAAGAGGGGGCCGCGATTGAACTGGCCGATGCCTCGCTGGCGCGTGTGCTTGGCCGTGATGGCGAGTTTTTCCGCCTGCGCTTTGAATCGGCCGAACCACTGGAAAGGCTGTTGCTCAAACTCGGCCGCATGCCATTGCCGCCGTATATCGAGCGCACGCCCGATGCCGTCGACAGCGAGCGCTACCAGACCGTGTTTGCGCGCGAGCCAGGCGCGGTGGCGGCGCCGACCGCAGGCTTGCATTTTGACGAGGCATTGCTGGATCAGCTCGCGGCGCGTGGGGTCGAGTCGGCGCACATCACCTTGCACGTCGGTGCTGGCACTTTCCAGCCCATGCGCGCCGAGAAGCTCGAAGACCACACCATGCATCGCGAATGGCTCAACGTCGGTGCCGAACTGGTGGACAAGATCCATCGCACAAGGGCACACGGCGGACGTGTCATCGCGGTCGGCACGACGGTCGTTCGCGCCCTCGAAAGCGCAAGCCGCGATGGCGTGCTTGAGCCATTCGCCGGCGAGACCCAGATCTTCATCTTCCCCGGTTACCGGTTCAGCAGCGTTGACGCCTTGCTGACCAATTTTCACCTCCCGGAATCGACCCTGCTGATGCTGGTGTCGGCATTTGCCGGACGCGAGTTCATCCTCGATGCCTATCGCCATGCGGTCGAGCAACGCTATCGTTTTTTTTCGTATGGCGATGCGATGCTGGTTTGGCCGTTGAGAGCGGGAGTGGGGAGTGGGGAGTAGGGAGTGGGAAAAGCTTCAGCCTTTGCGGCGCTATCTTGGATTGCGCTTTCATTTTCATAGCGATGCCTCGGTCACGAACGGTGTTTTTACTGAATATTTGGTGGTTCGCGTCGAGCCCAGCTTGGCTTTTCCCACTCCCTACTCCTTACTCCCCACTCCCCGCTCATGATCTTCAAACTCCAAGCCACCGACAAAACCGCCCGCCGCGGTCAGCTGACCTTCGATCGCGGGACGATCGAGACGCCCGCGTTCATGCCGGTCGGCACGTATGGCACGGTCAAGGCGATGACGCCGCGCGACATCAGGGAGATCGGTGCCGAGATCATTCTCGGCAACACCTTTCATCTGTTCCTGCGCCCGGGACTGGATGTGATCGGGGACTTTGGCGGCCTGCATCGCTTCATCGGCTGGGACAAGCCGATCCTGACCGACTCGGGTGGCTTCCAGGTTTTCTCGCTCGCACACAAGCGCAAGATCACCGAGGAAGGCGTCACCTTCGCCTCGCCGGTTGATGGCTCGAAGGTATTCCTGAGTCCCGAGGAATCGATGCGTATCCAGCGTGTGCTCGATTCTGATATCGCGATGATTTTCGACGAATGCACGACGTATCCGGCGACTGAACCGGTCGCACGCGGGTCGATGGAATTGAGCCTGCGCTGGGCACAGCGCTCACGACGTGCGTTCGATGAAATGGAGAATCCGAATTCCCTGTTCGGCATCGTCCAGGGCTCGGTCTATCCCGATCTGCGCAAACGCTCGGCCGAGGGGCTGGTCGAAATTGGCTTCGATGGCTATGCGATTGGCGGCCTCGCCGTCGGCGAGCCGGAAGAGGAGCGCAATGCGACTCTGGAAATGATCGAGCCGCATTTGCCGAAGGACAAGCCGCGCTACCTGATGGGTGTCGGTCGTCCCGAGGACATTGTTGAATCGGTACGTCGCGGCGTTGACATGTTCGATTGCGTGATGCCGACGCGCAATGCGCGCAATGGTTTCCTGTTTACCCGTCACGGCACCTTGCGCATCCGCAATGCGAAATTTGCCCGCGATACACGCGTGATCGAGGAAGGCTGCGAGTGCTACACCTGTCGCTCCGGATTCAGTCGCGCTTATCTGCGGCATCTGGATCGTTGCGGCGAAATTCTCGCCAGCCAGCTGGCCACGATCCACAACCTTTTCCACTATCAGGAACTGATGCGCGGACTGCGTTCGGCCATCGAAGAGTCGCGCCTCGATGCATTTGTCGCGGAGTTCTACGCACTGCGAACCATCATCGAGAGCGAAGCCTGACTCTCGCACCGGAACGAGCCAGGCGCTAGCATGGCTGTCTGGTTGGTGTACCCATTCAAGGACTATTTGATTCAATGAAGACCCTGCTCGTCACCGGCGGTGCCGGATTCATCGGTGGAAATTTCATCCTCGAACTGCTCGACCTCACCGGTTATCGCATCGTCAACCTCGATGCCCTGACCTATGCCGGCAACCCGGACACGCTGGCCAAAGTGGCCACGCGCGAAGACTACGTTTTCAAGCATGGTGACATTGGCGATCGCGAGCAAGTGCAGGCGATTCTCACCACGCATCAGCCGACCGCGATCATCAACTTTGCCGCCGAATCGCACGTCGATCGTTCGATTGACGGGCCAGCGGAGTTTGTTCAGACGAATGTGGTCGGCACGCTCAATTTGCTCGAGTGCGCACTGGCGTATTGGCGTGCACTGCCGCTTGATCGCCAGGATGCATTCCGTTTCCTGCACGTCTCCACCGACGAAGTCTACGGTTCGCTCGGGCCAGTGGGGCGCTTCAGTGAGGATTCGCCATACCAGCCAAACTCACCGTATTCGGCATCGAAGGCCGCGTCGGATCATCTTGTGCGCGCTTTCCATCACACGTATGGCCTGCCGGTACTGACGACAAACTGTTCGAACAACTACGGCCCGTTCCAGTTTCCGGAAAAACTGATTCCATTGATCATCCAGAAAGCCTTGGCGGGGGAGTCGCTGCCGGTGTATGGCGATGGCCGCAACGTGCGTGACTGGCTGTTCGTCAAGGATCATTGCAGCGCGATCCTGCGCGTGCTCGAGATTGGCCGTGTCGGCGAGGTCTACAACGTCGGCGGAGATGCCGAGCGCGAGAATATCCACGTGGTAAAGACCATCTGTGCCTTGCTCGACCAACACCAGCCCCTGGCTGACGGACGCAAGCGCGAATCGCTGATCACCTACGTCAAGGATCGTCCCGGCCATGACCGCCGCTACGCGGTCGACGCCTCGAAGATCAAGCGCGAACTTGGCTGGCGCCAGACCGAGTCATTCGAATCCGGACTCGCGAAAACCGTTGACTGGTATTTGTCGCATCAGGAATGGGTGGGGCGGGTGCTGGATGGAAGTTATCGGATGGAGCGGCTGGGCGGCGCCTGAGTGGTCTCTGTTCCTCGATGTTGCCACTGTTGCTATTACAACGAAGTCGATCGCCTCGTGGTGATCTCTACGCCGCTTCGCGGCGCGGCACCCCTGCCGGCTTTTCACTCGCCTCCCGGCGAGCGCCCTACTTTCTCTTGCGTGGCCAAGAGAAAGTAGGCAAAGAGAAGGCCACCCCGATGCAGCGGTCTCCGGGCTCCTGCCCTCCGACTACGCAACGCGACTCCGGGGGTTCGCCGACAGTCCATGGATGGGCTGTCAGTGAACCCCGCAGCAGATTCGCGAACCTGGAACACAGGGACTGTGCGCAAGGCGCGAGTGTGGGGTGCTTTTTCTTTTGGTTACTTTTCTGGGTCTTCGTGAAGTCGTGTGGGTCATTCGGTCACAATCCGTAGCTTTTTCGGCAAACTATCGGTGAGCGCTTTCCATCGTAGGTTGGTGCTGAGCACAGCGAAGCCCAACGGTTGTTCCGGCACGTTCTACGTCACGCGGAGGAAAGATCGCACCTCGTTGGGCTTCGCTGTGCTCAGCACCAACCTACGGAACCCGCGTGCGAAGAATGCGCCGCACTCCAGAACGATGCGTCAGCCATGGGGGTGAACGGGGGAATCGGCAGGCAACCAGCAAACGCTGAGGAAGCCTCACTGAAGTCACCGTCAACAAGGCAAGTCAAATCTCCGGACAGCTCTGTAATTCGTAAAGCCCTGTTCTGCACCGGTTTCGCCGGTACCAACGCTTCAGAATCACCCACTGGCTTCCACGAAGAACCACTTTTCTTTACTCCGGGCTCCCGCCCTCCGCCCTTCGGGCCAGCTTCGCTGTTCGCGCCGCTCCTGCGGCGCAGTGGCCACGCAAAGAAAAGTGACTCGCTCGCCGGGAGGCGAGTGAAAACCCGGCAGGGATGCCCCGCGACGAAGGAGCGCAGGAACGAGCAGCTGAGGCATGGACCAAGAAGTAAAAAAGCAAAACGTGAATCAGAAACTCCGGTTCACCGAATAATCCGCCAGCAGCGAAAGCGCATCGCGTGCCGCCGAAGCGGGCAGGGCGGACAACCTGGATCTTGCCGATTGCGCGTAGTGCTCGGCACGCGAGCGCGCATGTTCGATGGCGCCGGAATTGCGAATCGCCTCGACGATATTGTCGAGCGAATCCAGGCCGCCCGATTCGATCGCGCGGCGCAGGCTGGCGGCTTGCTCGGGTGAACTGTGGGCGATGGCGTGGATCACCGGCAAGGTTGGCTTGCCTTCGGCAAGGTCGTCGCCGATATTCTTGCCGAGGGTGTCGGCGTCGGAGACATAATCGAGCACGTCGTCGGCAATCTGGAACGCATAGCCGAGATCGAGTCCGTACTGCGCCAGGGCCTCTTCCTGTTCGGCCGGCAGTCCTGCGAGCACCGCGCCGAGACGCGTGGCCGCCGAGAACAATACGGCGGTCTTGCGTTCGATCACGTCCAGATAGGCCTGCTCCGTGGTGTCGGCGTTGCCGATGTTGAGCAGTTGCAGGACTTCGCCTTCGGCAATACGGTTGGTGGTGTCGGCGAGGATGCGCATGATGCGCATGTCATCGAGCTCGACCATCATCTGGAACGAGCGCGAGTAGAGGAAATCGCCGACCAGCACGCTGGCTGCATTGCCCCACACCGCATTGGCCGTCTTGCGCCCGCGGCGCAGATCGGATTCATCGACAACGTCGTCATGCAGCAGGGTTGAGGTGTGGATGAATTCGATCAGCGCTGCGAGCAGCACATGCCCGTGGCCGTGATAGCCACAGGCGCGTGCGGCGAGCAGGTGCAGCATCGGGCGCAGGCGTTTGCCGCCGCTGCCGATGATGTGCGAGGAAATCTGGTTGATCAGCACGACATTTGACGCCAGCCGCTTGCGGATCAGCGTATTGACTGCGTCCATGTCAGTGGCGGCAAGCGCCTGCACGTCGGCAAAACTGCGGATGTCCGCGTTGTCGGCAAGTGGCATGGAGCTCAAGGTGTTCCCCGAATTGGATGTGCGCAGTATAACGGGCGCGCTCAATGCCGATGCATGAATGCCTGCAATTGGGCGGCGATGCTCAGCGCAATTGCCTCTGGGCCATGGCCGCCGAGATCGAGGCCAACCGGTGCACGCAGGCGCGATTCCAGGGCCTCACGTGAAGTCGCCGAAAGCAATTTGAACAGGTCGTCGCGGCGGCGGGTCGGGCCTAGCAGGCCGATGAACGGGATGGATTCGGGCGTGAGCGCTTCCAGCGCTTCACGATCCAGTTCGAAGTTGTGCTGCATGACCAGCGCCGCATTGAATGAATGGGCCTGGATCATCGCCAGCGCCGGTTCGGGGCGTGCAGTCAGCGAGTGATCGGCAAGTCCGGCATTGGTCGCCCAGCGCGGTCGCGATTCGACCACCGAAGTCCTCCAGCCGATCGCACGCAGCAGTGGAAACAGCAATGCTGTTTCGGGGCCGGCGCCGAAAATGAGAACCGTTGGGGGCGCTGGCAACTCGACGATCCACGATGCGATTCCCGACTCGTCTTCCCGCCAGCCGGCAAACGTTGAACGCAAGGCCCAGTTGGCTTCCCGATCGGCGATTCGACAGCTGACTGCACCCGAGCCGGCAACCGAGAACTCCATTGGCCCGGCAGCGGAAATCCATGCGTCGGCCAGGGCTTGCCATCCGGGCATCGCAAGCAGGGGCAGCAGGACGAGGCGCAGGCGACCGCGACAGCCGACGGCGGAACCGGCGAACAGATCCTCATCGTCGCGGGTGTCGATTTCCATCCATTCGATGCACGCGTTGGCGGCGGCGTGGTCGGCGCGACGCGCGATCTCGGCTTCGAGACAACCTCCGCTGAGCCAGCCGACCTGCAACGAGTCGGCCGCAAACAAGGCGATCGCGCCGCGCCGCACATAGGTTGATCCGCTGGTATCGACGACCAGGGCCAGGGTCGCCGGGACGCAATCCCGAACCGCCGCAAGCGCGGCTTCGATGACGGCACGATCCGCTCCGGTAGCAAGAGTCATCCACGCATCCCGGACGGTGATCGTCTGCTCAATTCAGCGCACCACCGCAGCTCGAACCCTGGCCGGCCGTGCAACCAAAGCAATGTCCGGCCACACCGATCGCCTTCGGCAGGTCATTGTCGAGCAGATCACGCAGATGTGTGTCCTTGGCGCGTCCGGCCAGGGGCAGCTTGAGCATCTGGTTGAAATCGCAGTCGAACACGCGTCCATCGTAGCCGACGCTCAGCGTCGAGCGGCACATCACGCCATCGAGATTGGCGTCCTGGTGTGCGTTGCGCAGAGTGTCGATGTAGTCATTGAACTTGCCCTTCGACAGCAGCCACGATCCGAAGCGCTGGATCGGCATGTTCGCCAGCGCGTACAGCCGGTTGAAGTGGATGCCGAAATTTTCGCCGAGGAGTTGCCGATACTGGGTTTCCAGTTTGGCCTGCTCCGGCGGCAGATAGGCGCCGTTCGGGTTGTAGACCAGATTGAGGACGAGGTCGCTGCCCGGAATCGCATAGCCGAGCGTATTGAGTTTGCGCAGGGCCTTGATCGAACTCTCGAATACGCCGTCGCCACGTTGTTCGTCGACATTCCCCTGGCTGTAGCAGGGCAGTGAGGCAACCGCCTCGACCTGATGACGGGCGAGAAAATCGCCGACCCATTCATAGCCCGGTTCCTCCATGATCGTCGGGTTGAGTCGATCCATCACGTGCAGGCCCTGCGCTTTCGCGGTTTCCACCAGCCAGCGGAAATCGACATTCATTTCCGGCGAACCGCCGGTCAGATCAAGGATGCTGGCGCCGAGTTTCCGGCCGACTTCGAGGGCGAGTTGCATCGTTTCGCGGTCCATTGTTTCGGTGCGACGCGGTCCCGCGTTGACGTGGCAGTGGATGCAACTGAGATTGCAGCGATAGCCGAGATTCAACTGCAGGGTGGTGATGCGCCCGCGCTGAATCGAAGGGAATTCGGTTTGTGCGAGTTGGGGCCAGGTATCACGCATGGGGAGGCTTGGAACTTCCGGTTGAAGATTGAGTACTGAGAAAAGGTTGCATGAGCATGCCAGGGAGGCGCTGCGATACGTCATCGCGGAACTCGCCGAGACCGATCTTCATTGAACGATGGCCGTCGCGCGGCTGTTCATTGACCGAGGCGAACAACCGATCCCAGATACTCAACAGGTTGCCGTAGTTGCTGTCGGTCTCGTTGCGGTGGACTGAATGATGCACGCGATGCCAGTCGGGCGTAATGAAGAGCTTGCGCAGGCGTTGATCCCAGCGCTCGGCGATGTGGATATCGGCATGCGAGAACAGCGCGAATACGGCGAGCAGGATTTCGTAACTCAGCACGGCCAAGGGTGAGGCACCGAGTGCGCCAATAACGAGGCCCTTGTAAAACAGCGAAAACAGGATCTCGAACGGGTGGAAGCGCAGGGCCAGGGTCAGCTCGAAATTCAGGTCGGTGTGATGCAGGCGATGCAGTCGCCATAGCCACGGAAACACGTGCATTGCACGATGCTGCCAGTAAATCGCCAGATCAAGCGCGATGAGCGTGATCGCGAACTCGACCGCCATGGGCCATTCGAGCATGTTGAACAAGCCAATGTGCTGCTCGGCGATCACCGCGGCAAAGCTGACCAGGGTCAGCGGCAGCAGCAGATAGATCATGGCGGCGGAAATTACCGGCAACGACAGATTGCGCAGATATCGACCGCGCGGAGAGACATCGCCACGCCGCGGAATTCGCATCTGGACCAACAGCAGGATCCCGAACACGCTGGCCACCACCGCAAAGCGGGTCAAGGCGGCATGTGAGAGCAGCCAGACGGTCACGGACAAGGCTCCGCGATTGTGGAAAATTCGCCAAGCAGTTCGCACAGCGCCTGCTGTTCGACTGTCGCATCCGGCAGCGATTCAAGTTTTGCGCGAACCGCCGCAATGTCGGCGACCGTATCGATATCCTGCAGGTTGCCGAGTTCTAACCAGTTGCCGAACGTGTCCATTGCCCTGACAAATTCGGTCGCAGTGTCGGGCTGGCTGTAGCGGGATTCGATCCAAGCGTGTGCGGCGATATCGCGGTTGCCACCGAACAACCAGAAGCCGCCATCGACCGCGCGTCCGATGACCAATCGTGCTTCGCCTGCGTCAAGCCAGTCCGCTGCCTGTAGCAGGGCGGATGATTCAAGTTGTGGCGCATCCGCACCAATCAGGATCACCCCCGCATGATGCTGACGCAGGTGCCGGTAGACGGCCGCCATGCGCTCGCCGAGTGAACCTTCACCCTGTTCGACGTGAACGAGCCCGGGCCAGAATCGCGCACTCGCTTCGGCTGATTCGGCCAGTGCCCAGTAGCCGTGGACCTGGCCACCCGCACTGGCTCGCTCGACGACGGAACGTACTGCCGCCGCCGATGCGCGATACAGAATTTCAGCATGTGCACGACCAATACCCGGCCACAGGCGGGTCTTGACTGGCGACAGCTCCGGGCTCTTGACGAAGATGGCAATGGCGCAGTTCATGCGCGCCCGATCGCGGCCTTTGCGCGTGCACGGCGCGAAAAATTCGCCGCTTGCGTGCGGCTCAGGCGCAGGTGCTGCCAGGTCGTTCGCCACCAGCCGTGTTCGGCATAGCGGCGTGCACTGGTGCGGATGATTGCATTGAGTGCGCGCAACGGAATTTCGCCCGCGTGGGCGACCCAGACCAGGGCGTGATCCTCACCCTTGCCGACGTTTTCATCGAAGCCGCCGAGTGCGGCAAACACGCGCCTCGGCATCAGCAAGCCCTGATCGCCAAACGGCATGCCGAAAATCCGGCTGCGCAAGCGTGCGCCCCAGGCGTTGAGGAACATCCCTGCCGGGCCATCGGCAACAAAGCCGAGGCGGAAATAGCCGATTGCGTCTTGATCCTGGCGAACGAAATCGCGCATGACCTTGAGCGTTCCTGGAGTCAGCTCGGAGTCGGCATGCAGGAACCACAGCCAGCCGGCATGGCTCGCATTGACCCCGGCGTTGAGTTGGCGGGCGCGTCCCACCGGTGCGTGCACGACATGGATGTCCAAACCGGTAGCGACGGTCCCGCCGTCATCTTCAGCCAGCACCAGCACGATCTCGTCAGCATCCGCACCATCGAGTTGCGGCAGCAGATTCCGCCAGGCGTCATCGCCAGGCCCGGCGGGGATGATGATGGCGACATTCGCTCGCACGATCAGCAGCAGCTCGCCGCGGCCGCGGGCACTGCGCTTGCACTGGTTGCCGGATCAGTTGGTGCGCATCCAAACAAGCCGTAATGCACGCGCCTGTCGCCCTGCAGATCGAAGTGTTTGGCGAAGCGCGTCGCTGCCAGCATGTCGAAGGTGTTGCCGCAAACAAGCATGGCCTTGCCGGACTCGAAACGGTGATGGTCATCGAGGACGAAGGCATGCGGCTGTCCGGCGATGTCACCGCGATAAGTGGCGATTTGGCCGTAGTCCTCGCAACGGTCCTCAAGATCGAGCTTGAACGCGCGCATCGTCATTGAACGGAAGTTGACCATGCCGATGCTCGCGATGATGTCAGCGTCGATCAGCGGAATCGGTGCCTGACTGACACAACGCACGTCGGCACAGCCGATCCCGCCGAGCATGCGCCGGAAATCCTCGATGTAGAGCGCGCCAGACAGGCATTCGCCGAGCAGGACCGGATCGCTGCGCAATGTCGGCGGAATGCGCCGATCGGCGAACACATCGGAGAAATACAGCTCGCCGCCGGGCTTGAGCACGCGGAAGATCTCGGCAAAAACCCTTTCCTTGTCCGGTGACAGGTTGAGCACGCAATTGGAGATGACGACATCGACGCTGGCATCGGCGATGCCGCAGGCAGCGAGATCTTCAATGCGACCTTCGACCAGGCGCACATTGGATTTCTTGTGCCCGTAACGCTCGGCTTGCCAGGCCTGGTGGCGGCTGGCGACGGCGAGCTGCTCCGGGGTCATGTCGATGCCGATGACGTGACCGCATTCGCCCACCAGCCGCGAAAGCAGATAAACGTCGCGACCCGTGCCGCAGCCGAGATCGAGCACGGTCTTGCCGCGCACAACCGGCGGCAGCGGCGAGCCACAGCCATAGAAGCGCTGGTTGATTTCGGGATGGATATCGGCGAGCAGGCTGCGCAGGCTTGGCGGCATTGATTCGCTCGGACAGCAGGCACCCGTCTTGAGGTCGCTGGTCGATTGCAGGACTTCGCCATAGTAGTGGCGGACTTCCTCGTGATCGCGGGTCGTGTTCATCGGGATTTTCCGGTGAGTGATGGGTTGCTCGGCTGCATTATCCCGTACTCACTGCCTGCGCCAGGTAAAGAATCGCTCGGCCAAGCGCAATGCGCCTTGCGGCGCATGCGCGCGCTTCCAGACACCCGCCGCCATCTTGCTGGCTTCACTCATGGTCGGATAAATGTGAATCGTGCCGAGCAGCTGGTTGAGGCCGATGCCGTGCTTCATGGCGAGAACAAACTCGGCGAGCAGATTGCCGGCATGTTCGCCGACGATGGTGACACCGAGGATGGTGTCCTTGCCTGGAGGCGTGAGGATCTTGACGTAGCCGTGGTCGGCCGAATCGGCGATCGCCCGATCCAGATCATCGATTCCGTAGCGGGTCACCTCAACCTCGATTTCCTGCTGCTTGGCTTCGGCCTCGGACAGGCCGACCCGAGCGACTTCGGGATCAGTGAAGGTCGCCCATGGAATCACACGATAGTCGACCTTGAAACTCCAGAACGGTGCGATCAGCGCATTGACCGACGCATACCAGGCCTGGTGCGAGGCAACATGGGTGAACTGGTAGGGGCCAGCGACGTCGCCAGCAACGAGGATGTTGGGGAAATTCGTGCGCAGCAGTGCATCGGTCTTCACCGTGCCGCGCTTGTCGATCTCGACACCCAGTTCTTCGAGGCCGAAACCTTCGACATTCGGTTTGCGTCCCAGTGCCAGCAACAGGCGATCGAAATCGAACTTGACTTCGGTGCCGTCACGTCTGCCGATCAGGGTGCCGCCGGACTTGTCGCCTTCGACACAAATGGCCTCGCAATCGGTGACCACGTCGATGCCTTCTTCGGCGAATCGGGCCTCGATGATTTTCGAGGCATCGGCGTCTTCACGCGGCAGCAGACGGGAATCCTTCTGGACAAGGGTGACCTGGCTGCCGAGGCGGGCGAAGGCCTGGGCCAGTTCGCAGCCGATCGGGCCGCCGCCAATGATGACCAGCTTGTTCGGCAGTTCACGAATTTCCCACAACGTGTCGGAGGTGCGGAAATCGACTGAATGGAGACCGTCGATATCAGGCACGCGGGCTTGCGCGCCGGTCGCGATGATCAGGCTGCGTGCGCTGTGACGCTGGCCGCCGACCTCGACCTCCCATGGCGAAATGATGCGTGCGTTGCCCTTGATCACTTCGACACCAAGTTCGGTGTAGCGCTCGACCGAATCATGCGGCTCGACCTTGGCGATGATTTCTTGCACGCGTTGCATCACCTCGGAAAAATTGAATTCGGCATTGACCTTGGCGATGCCATAGCGTTTCGAGTTGCGCGCATCGGCGACGAGTCGCGCACTGCGCAGCAAGGCTTTGGACGGCACGCAGCCGGTGTTGAGGCAGTCGCCGCCCATCCGGTGGCGTTCGATCAGGGCGACCTTGGCCTTGACCGCGCTGGCGATATACGCCGAGACCAGACCGGCCGAACCGGCGCCGATCACGATCAGGTTGAAGTCAAAATGGCGCGGACGCGTGTATCCCTTGTAGACCCGGCGGGCCTGGATCCAGCGGGTCAGCCAGCGCATCAACAACGGCATGATGCCGAGCAGGACGAAGGCGCCGATCAGGCCCGGGGATAGAATGCCGGAGAGACTGTCGATCCCGGCGAGCTGGGTACCGGCGTAAACAAATGCAATCGTGCCTGGCAACATGCCGACCTGGCTGACCGCATAAAACACGCCCGTCTTCAGCGCGGTCAGACCGGCGAGCAGGTTGACCAGGAAGAATGGGAACGCCGGAACCAGACGCATCGTGAAAAGATAAAAGCCACCGTCGCGCTCGATGCCTTCATCGAACGAGCGCAGGCGCTTTCCGTATTTGGCGCGCAGGCTGTCACGCAGGACGAAGCGTGAAACCAGAAAGGCGAGGGTGGCGCCGATCGAACTGGCAAACGAAACCAGCACGGTTCCCTCCAGCAGGCCGAACAAGGCGCCAGCGGCGAGAGTGAG
Organism: Lysobacterales bacterium; assembly: GCA_016721015.1. GTDB lineage: Bacteria > Pseudomonadota > Gammaproteobacteria > Xanthomonadales > Rhodanobacteraceae > Dokdonella. Next base: position 283,780 of record JADKJL010000009.1, on the reverse strand, counting down.
GATGGCTGCGCCGGGCAAGGACAAGGCAGTGACAACGACATAGAGGGTGAAAAAAGAAGCCAGCGCGAGCCAGTGATGTGCCGCGACCCAGACGCCCAGCGATGCCTGCCTTGCCTTCAAGCCCTGCAGATTGAGTTCCGCCAGCAGGCCACTGCGCCAAAGAGCGAACGCGGCAACGGCGAGAACGGCAACGATGATCCAGCGGATTGATGATCGGGACACTGAAACTCCTGGGGGTCTTGCAACGGGCATGCGCATGGGGTTCCCGAAAGAGACCGGGTTCGGGCGCCAAACCATTCATCCTGCACCGGAATTGCGGGCTGACACGCCAGTGCCTACGCTCGCATGTCTTCAGTGTCACTGCACGAAATCGCTTGGCCCATCGACCCTGGCCGCTGGCCAGGGCCTGGCCCAACAGCACCATGGTTTGGAACCCTTCTGCCACCCGCAGCCGTCCTTGACTGGCAAAGTGGATGCCGCTGACCTGTATCATGGAGCGCTGGAGCCGGCAGGTTCGGTCGCAGTTCTTGAGATTGCGGCATGCGCCAATGCCGAAGGAAAAATTTGCAATGAATCGACAAAGAGGAGCGATGCAATGGCAAGGGGCGTAAACAAGGTCATTCTGGTGGGCAATCTCGGCGCAGACCCCGAAGTCAAATACACCGCAGGCGGTACCGCCGTGTGCACGCTCAGCGTGGCGACGTCGGACTCGTGGAAGGACAAGCAAACCGGCGAGCAGCAGGAACGCACCGAATGGCATCGCGTGAAAATGTTTGGCCGCCTGGCCGAAATCGCCGGCGAGTACCTGAAAAAGGGCCGCCAGGTGTATGTCGAAGGCTCGATCCGCACCGACAAGTACACCGACAAGGAAGGCATCCAGCGCTACAGCACCGACATCATCGGCAGCGAGATGCAGATGCTCGGCGGCAATGAAGGAGGTGGTGGTGGCGGTGGTTCAGGTGGTGACCGAGGCCAGCGCCAGGAGCGCGGTGCACCGCGTGGCCCGCAAAATCCTCCATCGCAGCAGAATGCACCCGCACCCTCGCGCAACGACAGTTTCGAGGATGACGATATTCCGTTCTGAGGAACAGCGCCGAAGATAAAGTCTTCCTGCCGGAATTCCGGATCATCGCTGAAAACAAAAAAGGCAGCCACGTGGGCTGCCTTTTTGCGTCTCCGGGAGGCCGGATCAGGTCGGGAACTTGCGCGACATCACGAACGCGGCGAGGTTGCCGATACCGGTCGCGCCGAGCAGGATAGCCAGCACGCCCGGTGTGACTTCACGCAAGCCAAGCGCTTCCATCAGGCCGAAGCCGATCGCCAGCACAATCAGGATGGCGCCCCAGCGCAAGGTCGCGTGGCGGCGACGTAGTTCGTCGGCTTCGACGATCGACTGGATTAGCTCCTGGGAGACGTTCGAGGCGACCAGTTGCTTGCGCACGCGGGCATCGACGATGGCTTTGATCGCGTAGGTGATGCAGACGAAGAGCGTGATCGGGATCAGGAATTCAAGATTGTGCATGGGATTGCCCTGGTAGTGATTTGCGGTGCGGAACAGGAGATACGACCGCTGCGTGGGCGGTTGCACGACGGGCACTTGCAACCGATCGCAGCGCAGGCGTATCCAGTACGTTGTGACCATCGTCCCGACCAGCCATGCCGAGGATCAGGCCCTCGTCGACGCCGTATTGAGCGGGTCGCCGGGCGCGTTCGAGCGCCTGGTTCGCGAATACCAGAAGCTCTGCTGGCATGTGATCCATCGCATGGTCCGGCACACGGAGGACACGCAGGACCTCTGCCAGGAGACCTTCCTGCGCGTGTACCAGTACCTGCATCAGTATCGAAACGAAAGCGCACTGAAATCCTGGATCGCCCAGGTCGCCTATTCCGTTGCAAAGCGTCATCTCGAACGCAAGCGCATTCCGCTGGCGGAGCCATCCGCGGACGGGGAAGGATTGTCGCCGCTGGATCGCGTCAGCCACGATTTCGACATCGAGGCGGCCAGCATCGTCAGTCAGTCCGCTGATTACCTGCATGAGGCCGTCGATTGCCTGCCGCCGCTGCAACGAACGATCCTGACCCTCTATCATCTTGATGAAATGCCGATCGCCGAAATCGCCACGATCACCGGACTCGCCGAAGGCACCATCAAGAGTCATTTGTTTCGCAGTCGCAAGCAGTTGCGCGAGGCCTTGAACGACCGCATGGGAGTTGCCGCATGAGCCCTGAAGAACGTGAGTGGCTGGCCCAGGAACAGGCTGCCGCATTCGAGCGCAACAATGGCGCCGATGTACATGACGGCGCGCTATCCGCCGGCTATGTCGCCATAGCGCGGGCCCTGCGCCAGCCGATCGAGGTGCAATTGCCAGCCGATTTCGCGGCCAGGCTTGCGGCCATGGCGACACAGCAGCGGTCGGCGGTCGAAGTTGAATCGGGCCTGGAAAAACGGCTTCTGCTGATCCTGGGCATCATTTTCGGCGTCGCCGCGCTGGTAGTCGGCCTGATCTTTGGTGCGAGCTGGTTCGCGCCCGTGCTTGGCCAACTCGACCAACTCGGACAGTCATCACTGTCTTTGTTGCTTGGCTTGCTCGCTTGCCTGGGTGGCTCCGCAGTTGCCCAGCGACTGCCCCTGTTGTTGGGCCGCAAGCATCAGGCGCTGGCCTGAACCGCGCGCCGGAACATTCCTGGCCGGACGAGGCGCGCAGCAAGGCAGCGCCAACAGGGGCCGCTCAGTGACACGTTCGCCGGGCGACAGACCGGCCCCTGCGGCGTATCATTCGCGCCTCGTTGGAACCATCGGCTGCTTGCACAGCGTAGCGTGCCAGCCACGCTCCGACACTTTTCGCCCAACCGAACCGAACATCGCAATGCCGCGAAAACGGCCCACCGACATTCCCTGATCCTGCCCTGCGCACGCATGGCGGAATGCGAGCGCATGATGACTGAAATCGAGACCAGCAGCCGATCGACCACGCAATTGCAGGGCCATCTGGCCCGCGTGAGCGAGATGCTGGATCGATACCGCCTCGGCGAGGAGCTTGCCACCCGTGAGCGTGGTGGGCAGCCGGATGACGCAGAAGGTGCGATAGCCAGTCTCGCTGAACTCCAGCGGGCGATCGATCAGCTGCATCCGGCCGACGTCGCCCACATTCTTGATGCCTTGCCGCCCGAGGATCGCCTCAGCGTCTGGAACCTGGTCAAGGCCGATCGTGACGGCGAAATCCTGCTTGAAGTCTCCGATGCCGTGCGCGAGAGCCTGCTCGCCGACATGGATGCGCCGGAAATTCTCGCGGCCGCCGAGCAGCTCGATGCCGACGAACTGGCCGACCTGGCCGAAGATCTGCCGGACGATGTCGTTCATGAGCTCATGCAGCGTCTCGATGCGCCCGAGCGCGAGCAATTGCGTTCGGCGATGTCCTACGAGGACGACCAGGTCGGCGCGATCATGGATTTCGAGATGATCACGATCCGCGAGGACGTGGCGCTTGAAGTCGTGCTGCGCTATTTGCGCTTCCTGAAAGAGATTCCCGAGCAGACCGACAAACTGTTCGTGGTCAACAGCGAGAACGTGCTGACCGGCGTGTTGCCGCTGAAATGGCTGCTCGTCAACGATCCGGCGCGCATGGTCAGCGACGTCATGGCGGTCGATGCGAATACCTTTCATCCCGACGAGGATGTCGCTGAAACCGCGCAGGCCTTCGAGCGCTACGATCTGATTTCCGCGCCGGTCGTCGACGTCGATGGCCGCCTGATCGGACGCCTTACCATCGAAGCGATGGTCGATGTCATCCGCGAGGAAAGCGACGCCGAAACGCTGAGTCGAGGCGGCCTGCGCGAAGACGAGGACATCTTCGCCTCGGTCTGGAAATCGCTGCGCAACCGCTGGGCGTGGTTGGCGATCAACCTGATCACGGCCTTTATCGCATCGCGCGTGATCGGCCTGTTCGAGGGATCAATCACGAAGCTGGTCGCGTTGGCTGCGCTGATGCCGATCGTCGCTGGCATCGGCGGCAATTCGGGCAACCAGACCATCACCATGATCGTGCGCGCGCTGGCTCTCGGCCAGGTCAGTCCGGCGAGTGCGAAGCGGCTGCTGCGCAAGGAAGTCATTGTCGCCGTATTGAATGGACTGATCTGGGGCGGAGTGATTGGCCTTGTCGCCTGGATGCTTTATGGCAGCGCCGCACTCGGTGCGGTGATGACCGCCGCGATGACCCTGAATCTCCTTTTGGCCGCCTTGATGGGCGTGCTGATTCCCATGACCCTGATCCGCTATGACCGCGATCCGGCGATCGGTTCCAGCGTGATGATCACTGCGCTGACTGACAGCGGCGGCTTCTTCATCTTTCTCGGCCTGGCCACGCTTTTCCTGATCTGAGCCGTCGTCGAGCGATCAATCCGGCGCAATCTCCTGGCTGACCTTCAATTCTTGAGCCTGCTCCGGAATGCGGTTGGCGAAATGCCTTCGAGGCGGCGAAACGCGCGGGTAAAGTTGGCGGCATCCCGATAGCCGAGTTGCAGGGCGATCCGCGTGATCGAAAGCCGGCGTTCCGCCAGCAGACTGCAGGCGCGCCGATGCCGGCTCTGCACTCCGAGCTCACGGAAGCGGCTGCCCTCGGCACCGAGGCGGCGATTCAAGCTGCGCGGCGACAGATGCAGCATGCGCGCGAGTTCCTGCAGGCGCGGCTGATGGTCGTCGGCCTGGTCAAGCATGGTCGTCAGCCACTCGGTCAGCGAACCGTGCCGGATCAGGCGTGACAGTTCTTCCTCGCAACGCTGGCGTGCGACCGTCAACGCATTGCGGTCGGCGAGGGCGAGCGGACGGGCGAGCATTTCCACAGGCAGATCGAGCTGCAGACCCGTGCGATTGATCGCATCGAAATGGACGCGCGCCGGCGCCAATTGCCGATAGCGCCGCGCGGCACTCGCCAGGTCCTGCGGAAGGTGGAGGTCGTAGCGCGGGATGCGCGTTGAAAGAAGAAATCCGATTTCGGCATGGATCGCCGTCGCGATCGCCTCGATGTGGAAACGCAAGGTCGATGGCTTCAGGTCGATAGCCGATTCGAGATTGAGCTGGACGCCGTCGACGAGGCGCACATGACGCAGCGTGAAGATCGGGGTTATGAGGCGCCAATAGCGAGTTGCCATGAGCAAAGCTTGGTCGAGCGTCGCCGAAGTCATCAACGCGTAACCGAGCAATGCGTGATTGCTTGGCTTGATCATGCGTCCGATCTCGAAGCCGAGATGTTCGCTGCCGGTCGCTTCGACGACCGCATCGATGAGGGCGTCGACCTGGTCGAGCCGGAGCACACTGTCAGGTTTGCCCAGGCTGGCGGGATCGATGCCGTTGCGCTCGAGCAGGCCGCCAATGGCCGTGCCATCGCGCTTCACGAAGTCCAGCAACAATGCATAGTAACGTCCCGGCAGCAGGCAGTCGGTATTTTCCGGTTTGCGGTTCATGCGAAACAGTGGCTGGAAATGACAGCACTGTGGCGGAAAATGACAAGCTCCGCCATCCCTCTTGGGGGATCATGCTGGTCGTTGCGTCCCAATGCGGAGTATTGGATGACCGAAGTTTCGCTACCGCTCGCCTGGCATGATCGTCGCCGCTGGCTATGGCCGATCAGCCTGATCGTACCATCGCTGGCCCTGGTTGCATTCGGCCTCGTTGAACTGAGCGGCTCGGCCTGGTTCTGGTGGACGGGCGCCGTGGTCATCTATGGCCTCGTGCCCGTGCTCGACGGGTGGATGGGTGAAGATCGGAACAATCCTCCAGAGTCCGCTGTGGAAGGACTGGAGAACGATCCGTGGTATCGCTGGATGCTGCTGGCGACGTTTCCGGTGCAGTTGCTCGGCACGATCGTCGGCGTATGGGCCGCGACTTCATCGGATCTGAATCCGCTGCAGTGGCTCGGTCTCGCCGTAACCGTCGGCATCGTCAGCGGGGGCGGCATCAACACGGCGCACGAGTGGGGACACAAGCGCGGTCGATTTGCCGATCTGATGTCGAAGCTGAGCCTCGCCCCGGCCTTCTATGGGCACTTCCATGTCGAGCACAATCGTGGCCATCACAAGAACGTGGCGACACCGGGTGATCCGGCCAGTGCGCGGCTTGGCGAATCGTATTGGGCGTTCCTGCCGCGGACGATGATCGGCAGCCTGCGCTCTGCCTGGCGGATTGAGCGCGAGCGACTGGCCGGGCAGGGCCGATCGGTGTGGAGCGTGCACAACGACAATCTGCAAGCCTGGTCGCTCAGTTTGCTGCTGTATGCCGCGCTGGCCATCGCCTTCGGCTGGATGGCGCTGCCATTCCTGTTGGCGCAAGCGCTGTACGGTGCCGCTCTGCTCGAAGCGGTCAACTATATCGAGCACTACGGGTTGTTGCGGCGCAAGGACGCCCGTGGGCGCCTCGAACGCTGTGCGCCGGAGCATTCGTGGAACAGCAACCGCATTGTCAGCAACCTGATGTTGTACCAATTGCAGCGTCATTCCGATCATCACGCCAATCCGCGACGCGCCTACCAGACCCTGCGTCATTTCGATGACAGCCCGCAGTTGCCGGCCGGCTATGCGGCCCTGATTCCCGTGGTTTATTTTCCGCGGATCTGGTTTGCGTTGATGGACAAGCGCGTGCTCGATCATTACAGAGGCGATTTCAGTCGAGCGAACCGACGGCCTCGTTGAGCGGGCGCGCGATGTTGACTCGGTCCAGGGTATGACTTTTGCCCCTTCGCAAGGATGAGTTTGATGCGTTAGGCTTCGAGGCTCGATGTTCGACTTCCATCGCTGTGCGGCGGGATTGCGCAGCTTTGGGCTTTCTTCCTGCAACCGGGAGCCTCGCATGTCTTGTCGATTGCTGTTCGGAATACTCTTCCTCGCGTTGGCCTCCAGTGCGGTCCATGCCATCACCGTCGACGAGCTCGTCGCAAAGAATGCAGAGGCGCGCGGAGGCCTCGACAAGATCGAGGCGATCAAGAGCTTGCGCTTGCAAGGCCAGATTCGTGTGGCTGGCGACTTCGGTTCGTTCGATCTCACGCTGAACCAGCTCAAGAGGGCACCGGATTCGGTGCGCAACGAAGCGTCGGTTCAGGGCCTGACCCAGGTCGAGGTCTGGAATGGCAAACAGGGCTGGCGTATCGATCCGTTTCAGGGGCGCAAGGATGCCGAGCGCATAAGCGATGACGATGCGCGCGGACTGGCCGACGATTCGAGCATCAGTGGTTCGTTGATTGGCTATCTATCCAAAGGCAGCCGCATCGAATACCAGGGCACCGAGGATGTCGATGGCACCGAGGCGCACAAGCTCAAGGTAACCCTGAAAAACGGCGACGTGCAGACCGTCTACCTCGATCCCGACCACTTCATCGAGATCCGCACAGTCAGCCAGCGCAAGGTGCGCGGTACCGAGGTCGAGGACATCAGTGATTTTGGCGACTACGAACTTGTTTCGGGTGTGTATTTCCCGTTTTCGATCAGCACGCATACCAAGGGCCAGGGTGGTGAGCAGCAGATCACGATCACCAAGGCCGAGGCCAATGTGCCGGTCGATGACGCGCAGTTCGCTTTCCCAACGATAGCCGGGAGCACGCCATGAAAACGACGATGCAACGCATGAATCTGCATGGGGCGTGCGCCCTGTTCGGCACGGTTGTGATCGGCTTCGGTGCGCTTTTGAGCAGCGCCTTTGCCGCAGAAATGGACTCTGCTCGATTTGATTCCGGCGCGATCTCCGGACTTGGTGTGCGCAATATCGGCTCGGCGACGATGAGTGGACGCATCGCAGCGCTCGACGCGATGGCCGGCAAGGATGGCAAGACCCTGATCTACGTCGGCTCGGCTTCCGGTGGTGTTTGGAAATCCAGCGATGGCGGGACGACCTTCAAGCCGGTCTTCGACAAGCAGCCGGTGCAATCGATCGGTGCGGTCATGATTGATCGATCGAACCCGCAAACCGTGTGGGTCGGCACCGGTGAATCCTGGACTCGCAATACGATCTCGATTGGTGATGGCATCTACAAATCGACCGATGGGGGTGATTCATGGACCCACCTCGGACTTCCGAATTCCGAACGCATCGTCAAGATCATCGTCGATCCTCAGGCCAGCGACACCGTCTACGCCTGCGCGCCGGGCAAAATGTGGAGCGATTCGGCTGATCGCGGCTTGTACAAGACCACCGATGGCGGCGAGAGCTGGAACCTCGTACTCAAGGGCGGCAACCTGTCGACGGGCTGCGCCTCGTTGAGCATGGATCCAAAAGACAGTCATGTGCTTTTTGCCAGCCTCTGGGATTTCCGGCGCAAGGGTTGGACATTCCGCTCGGGCGGTGAATCGGCGACGGCGAAATCCGGTAGCGGACTGTTCCGCTCTGCCGATGGCGGCAAGTCGTGGACGGAAGTTACCGCTTCGGCGAACAAGGGTTTTCCGACCAAGCCGTTTGGCCGCATCGCGGTGACGATTGCGCCGTCGAATCCGGCGATCGTCTACAGTTTTGTTGAATCGACCAATTCCGCCTTGTTCCGCTCGGACGATGGCGGCAAAACGTGGAGTGAGCGCGACAAGAGCCAGATGATGGTCTGGCGTCCGTTCTATTTTGCCAGTCTGATTGTTGACCCGATCAATCCGGATCGCGTGTTCAAGCCCGATGGTGCCTTGATCCAGAGCCTTGATGGTGGCAAGAGCTTTGCCAACGTCGGCGGTGGCGCGCACGGCGATTTCCACGATGTCTGGATCAATCCGACCAATACCCAGCACGTGATCGTCGGCGACGATGGCGGCGTGTGGCAATCCTTCGACGGCGGCAACAAGTGGTGGAAACAGAACAACCTGCCGGTCTCGCAGTTCTATCACGTCAGCGTTGACGAAACGGATCCGTTCCAGGTCTATGGCGGTCTGCAGGACAACAGTTCCTGGGTCGGACAGAGCGAGTTCCCTGGCGGAATTGCCAATTCCCAATGGGAAAACATGTACGGTGGCGACGGATTCTGGATGTTCCCGGATCCGGTTGATCCGGACTATCTGTACGCAGAAGCACAGGGCGGTACGATCGGGCGGGTGAATCGCAAGACACACGAGATTCGCAATATCCAGCCGATGCCGAACTACAACGAGAAGCTGCGCTGGAACTGGAATACGCCGATTGCATTGAGTCCGCATGAAAAGGGCACGATCTACATCGGCGCGCAGTTCCTGTTCCGCTCGCGCGATCAGGGCCAGAGCTGGGACCGCATTTCGCCGGATCTGACCACGAACAACCCGGAACGCCAGAAGCAGGAGCAGTCCGGCGGCATCACCGTCGACAACTCGGCAGCCGAGGCCTACACGACGATCTTTTCGATCAGCGAGTCGCCCAGGCAGCCCGGTCTGATCTGGGTGGGCACCGATGATGGCAACGTCCAGCTCAGCCGTGACGACGGCAAGTCCTGGAACAATGTCACCGGCAACATCAAAGGCGTGTCGCGTGAAGCGTGGATCAATTGGGTCCAGGCCAGCGCCTTCGATGCCGGCACCGCCTATGTCGCGATCGACCGGCACACGTTTGGCGACATGGCGCCGTATATCTTCAAGACTACCGATTTCGGCAAGAGCTGGAGCGCATTGGTTTCGCCGACGAATTCAAAAACCCTGCGCGGCTACGTGCACGTGATTCGCGAGGATTCAGTCAATCCGGACCTGCTCTATGCCGGCACCGAATTCGGTCTGTGGATTTCGATTGATGGCGGTGCGAACTGGGCGCAATTCAAGGCCAATGATTTTCCGGCGGTCGCAGTTCGCGATCTGGCCTTGCAGAACCGGGACAAGTCGCTCGTACTGGCAACCCACGGCCGTGGCATCTGGATCATCGACGACATTACCCCGTTGCGCGCACTCGATTCCAGCGTGCTGGCCAGCAAGGTGGCTTTCCTGCCGACGCGGATGATCCAGCAGCGCATCAGCGCGTTTGGTGGCTGGCCCGAAGGTGATGCGAGTTTCTCCGGTGCGAATGCCAAGGGCGGTGCCGATATCGCCTATTTCCAGAAATCCCGTCATTTGTTCGGCAAGCTCAAGATCGAAGTGCTCGATGCCGAAGGCAAGCTGATCGATACCTTGCCAGCCAGCGTGCGTCGAGGCATCAATCACGTTTACTGGTCGATGCGAGCGCAACCGCCGCGCGTGCCGAAGGCGGCACAGATCGCCTTCAACTCGACCCAGGGACCGCGTGTGCCACCTGGCGACTACACGGTGCGCATGACCAAGGACAAGGATGTGTTCGAGACCACGATCAAGGTCGGGTTAGACCGCCGTGTCACCTTCACCGCTGCGGATCGTCAGGCCCAGTACGATGCGGCGTTGCAGGTGCGTTCGATCTTCTTGGACATGAGTGTCCTGGCCGACAAGATCAACAGCGTGCGTGCCCAGGCAGCGGCCGCAGCCGCGAAGCTCGATGCTGGCAGCGCGTTGCGCAAGCAGCTTGAATCGCTTGATGCCAGCGCCGATTCGATCCGCAAGAAGATCGTCGCGACCACCGAAGGCGGGGCGATCACCGGTGAGGAGCGCCTGCGCGAACACACCGATTCGCTGTATGGCGCCATCATGTCCTACGACGGCAAGCCGACCGACTACCAGTTGGCGCGAATCGAATCGCTGAGGCGGGAACTGGGTGATGTCCAAAAACAATTCGCTGATCTGCAGTCGGCTGGGCTGGCCAAAGCCAACTCGGGCATGAAGGCGGTCGGGCAGGCCGAGATCGATGTTGATCGCGGTGCGGGTGAAAACGGCGGCGGCGGGCCGGGCAGCATGGAGATGCTGCGGACGCTGCTGCAACGCAGATAGTGGGGTGGCCGTTGTTGCTGATTTGATTTGAGCCTGCGCGGAATGCGCAGGCTCGGTCTGGTGAGAAATGCGCGCTGTATTTCGCGATCGCTGCCGGAGTAAACCGGCGTGCGTTGTACCCACGGTTGGACGAGCAGAGCCGGTCAACGAATGGGACTTGAAGCGCGACCGATTATGTGATGGTATAACGTAACGATTCAAGCCATATCGACTTCAGGGTTGAGAAACGCACGAATCGACCTCCTCCGTCATGGAATCCCGATGCGTCCCTTACCGCTTGCCCTGTCGCTGGCCTTGGCGTGCTCTGCCCAGGCCGCTGAAACTCCCGTGGATCCCCAGATTGCCGCACTCGCCGAGCGTATCCGCGCGCTCGAAGCGAATGCGCAGACCCTGCAGATACAGGCGGCCGATGCGCTGGCTGCAGCACAGGCTGCCCAGGCCGAACTTGAGCAGATGAAATCGGACCAGCAGGGTGCCGCCGTTGCTGAGGTCTCCGCGCAGCCATCAACGGGTGCTTCTGCGAATGCCTTCAACCCGGCGATTGCGCTGATCCTCAACGGCCTCTACGAAAACCACTCGCAGGATCCGGTCAACTATCAGCGCGCCGGATTTCCGCAGGTCGGTGAAGGTGGGCCGGGTACACCTGGGCTGCACCTTGGCGAAAGCGAAATCGCCTTCTCGGCCAACATCGATGACAAGTTCTACGGTCAGTTGACCCTGGCTCTGGAAAGCGATGGCGGCGAGGTTCACACCGGAATCGAAGAGGCCTATATCGAAACGACAGCCTTGCCCGAGGGATTCACCGCACGTGCAGGGCGCTTCTACTCGAATATCGGCTATCTCAACAGCCACCACACACATACCGATTTCTTCAGCGACCGGCCTCTGGCCTACCAGGCGTTTCTCGGCAACCAGTACGGCGATGACGGCGTGCAGTTGCGCTGGGTTGCGCCAACCGAAATCTATCTCGAACTCGGCAGCGAAGTCTTTCGCGGCGACAACTATCCGGCGGGCGGTGCGGCACACAGCGGCATCGGCGCGAAGACCTTCTTCGCCCATGCCGGTGGCGATATCGGCGTGGAGAATTCGTGGCTGGCCGGCGCCTCGGTCTTGCATGCGGATGCGATCGGTGGCGAGGACGGTTTCAGTGGACGCAACAACATCTACCTTTTCGATCTGACCTGGAAGTGGGCACCAAACGGCGCATTCAAGGACTCGGGCGTTGTCGTGCGTGGCGAGGCATTTGTCGATGACCGCAAGGGTTTCGTGCTCGATCCGGAGGAGCCCGATGCGCTCGCGCAAGCCTGGAATGGCAAGCGTCGCGGCGCCTATGTCGAAGGCCTTTATCGATTCAGCCGGACATGGGATGCCGGCTATCGCTATGACAAGTTGTGGGCGGCGGCAGACGGCCCCTACGCCAGCGACTTCGATCCACGACGCAGCACGGCGATGCTGACCTGGCACAACAGCGAGTTCAGCCTGCTGCGCCTGCAATTGGCGCACGACCAGCCACAGCCGCATTTCATCGACAATGTTCTCACCCTGCAATATCAGGTGAGTCTCGGCGCCCATGGCGCGCACAAATTCTGAGGAATCACCCGATGCGCAAGATGCTTTTGTGGATGATTGTCGTAGCCGCCGTGATCAGCGCTCCGGTACAGGCCAAGCTGCGTGTGTTCGCCTGTGAGCCCGAATGGGGATCGTTGCTGACCGAACTGGCCGGTGATGCCATTGATGTCGATGTCGCCACGAGTGCCTTGCAGGATGTCCACGTTGTCGAAGCGCGGCCGAGCCTGATCGCGAAGATGCGCAAGGCCGATCTGCTGGTTTGCTCGGGAGCACAACTGGAGATTGGCTGGCTGCCGCAGTTGCTGCGCCAGGCCGGCAACGCGAAGGTTGGCTCGGGTGCCGGCAGCTTCATGGCGGCGAGCCAGGTGACCACGCTGGACAAGCCAGCCAGCGTTGATCGCTCGGCGGGCGATGTGCACCCGGATGGCAATCCGCATGTCCAGCTTGATCCGTACCGCGTGCTGGCAATTGCCAAGGCGCTCAGTGCGCGCCTCGCTGAACTCGATGCTGCCAACGCGGCAACCTATCAGCAACGTCTCGGCGATTTCGAAACGCGCTGGCAAGCCGCGATCAAGGGTTGGGAAGCCAAGGCCGCGCCGCTCAAGGGCAAGGCCGTGGTCGTGCATCATTCGGCCTGGATCTATCTGCTGCAGTGGCTCGGCATGCACGAGATCGGTTCGCTCGAACCAAAACCCGGTGTGCCACCGACCAGCGCGCACCTGTCGAGCCTGATCGACGTGACCAAAAGCGGCGGGGCAATCGCCATCATCAGCGCGGCCTATCAGGATTCCAAGCCCGGCGAATGGCTGGCGCAGCGTACCGGTGTTCCAGCGCTGGTGTTGCCGTTCACCGTCGGCGGCGATGCTCAGGCCAAGGATCTGTTCGGCCTCTACGACTCGACCCTCGACAAGCTGCTCGGGGTGCTCAAGTGAATTGGGACGGCCTCGATTTCAGCATCCTCGGGCCGGCTTGCCTGGCCGGCCTCATCGTGCTTTCCACGCATGTTCCGCTCGGGACAAAGGTGCTCGCCCGCGGCATCATCTTCATCGATCTGGCGATTGCCCAGATCGCCGCGCTTGGCGTGATCCTCGCGCAATTCATGGGCATGGATGAGCATGGTCTCGGCGTGCAGGCCGCTGCGGCCGCCGCCGCCCTGCTCGGTGCGAGTTTGCTCAGTGCCACCGACAAGCGCTGGCCCGAATATCAGGAACCGTTGATCGGCACCGTGTTCGTGCTCGCGGCGACCGGCAGTCTCTTGCTGCTGGCAAACAATCCACACGGTGGCGAGCATTTGAAGGATCTGCTGATTGGCCAGATCCTCTGGGTCAGTCCCGGGCAACTGTGGATTGCTGCCATTGCTTCGCTGGTGTTGCTGGCCGTGATCGCCTGGCGAGGCGCAAGGCTGATCGGCCTGGCTTTCTATGCCGTGTTTGCGCTGGCAATCACGGTCTCGGTGCAGTTGATCGGTGTCTATCTGGTCTTCACCAGTCTGATCGTCCCGGCACTGGCGACCGCTGGCATGCGTGGTCGATCGCGATTGATCGTCGCCTACGCGATCGGCGCGGCTGGCTATGTCAGCGGCCTTGTTCTTTCCGCCGTGCTGGATCTGCCCAGCGGTGCGATGATCGTCTGGACGCTCGCTTTTTGCGGTCTGCTCGCGCAGGCGCTGCCGATCGTGCGCCGCTCGCCGCGGGCACTCTCGCCCGCGCTGGGCGTGGCCGAAAGTGAAGCCTGAGCAGCAGCGCTCAGGTTGTCGCCATGAAACCTAGATCCGGTGTGGAAAAACGTCCGAGATTCGGAAACACCGTGGTCATGTCAGCAGCCGGCACGCCGTACCAGCGCGCGATGGTGGCCGCATACTGATCGACCGATGTGGTCGGGATGATCTGCCCCCAGCCCGCATCATCCGGTCCTTCAACGGTCAGGTTCGGCGGAATGCCGTAGATGCGTCGGCCATTGACGGCACCCCCCATGATCAGGTGATGGCTACCCCAGCCGTGATCGGTGCCATCACCGTTCACGCTAGTGGTGCGGCCGAATTCAGAAGCGGTGAATGTGGTCACCGCGTTGGCCAGCGACATTTCCACGGTCGCTGCATGGAACGCAGCGAGCGCCGCATCGAGTTCACCGAGTTGCTCGGCCTGATCCGCAAGCTGGTTGTCGTGGGTATCGAAACCACCGAGGCCGACATAGAAGATCTGGCGCTGCATCTGCAAGGGTGAACGCACATTGATCAGGCGCGCGATCATGCGCAACTGGCGGCCGAGACGGGTATCCGGGAACGTTGTCGACAGCGCGCTTTCACCATCAAGCGCGTCATTGATCATCACTTCATTGTTCATTGAGCGGCGCATGACGCTTGCATACTGGCGCTGCAGGGCGTGGCCATGTGCCGCGTCACGCAGGGCAATGAATGCGGCGCGACGCTCCGGGTTCCAGGGTTGCACGGCACCAATTCCCTCTGCGCCATCTTCACCAACGAAGTACGGAACCACCTCGTCGCCGGCCTGGAACACGTTTTCGCCATCGATGGAAATATTCATCGACAGTTGCTGGTTGGTATTGCTGGTGTGGAACATGTCGGCGAGACGGCCACCCCAGCCGCGCCGATCGAGCGCATCGGCACGGGTTTGCAACCAGGTCACGCTCTGGTCGCTGTGCGAGTACAACTGCTTGGGAACCGGCACGCTCTCGGCCTCGTATTCGGCCTTGCTGATCGGGTAGAGCAGGGGGCCGACGTTGGCGGCGATGGCCAACGGTGATTGGGTCTGATTGAACAAGCCACGCAGCAGGGGCATGGCCGGATTGAGCCCGAAACTCGCGCCACCGATCGGAGCGGAGCTCGGATTCAGTGACAGCAGGCTTGCCGATGGCAGCGCCAACCCGCCACGCGCGGCGGCGTACTGGTTGTATTCCGCCGTGCTTCGCGGCACCAGCATGTTGAAGGCATCGTTGCCGCCATACAGATACACGCAGACCAGGGCGCGATAGTCGTTGCCGAGCAGCTGGTGGCCGCTGGTCGCGGCCGCGTGGGCGAGCGAGAGCTTGCCGGCGAAACTGGTGAACAGCGCCGACGAAGCGGTTGCGCAAAGAGCGCGCTGGATGAAATCGCGTCTTTTCATGGGATCACCGTTCAATGGCGTATTCGGGGGAGGTCTGGATCAGCCAGATGGCATCCTGCACGCGCTGGCGCCGATCATCGATGTCGTTGTTGACCATGGCTTGCACATAGTTGACCAAGGTGTTGAACATCGAGTCCGACATCGTGCGGTTCATGAACAGCAGGTCGTAGCGATCGATCAAACGCACCGGATTGTTGGCAAACGGCAGCTCGGTATCGAGATTGATGACGACGTCTTCCGGATCCATCCATGGATTGCCGCGCCATGCCCAGAATGTCTTCGAATCGAGCAGGTTGGCGACACTGGCTATGGTGGTGTCGGTGGTGATCTGGAACTCGGGGGCACTCAGGCCGAGGGCGTAAAGCTCACCGGGCGGGCTGTAGGAAGGCAGGAAGAAATTGAATACGGTGGGCGAACGCAGCGCCGCCTGGCCGAGGTAGTAGTCGGAATACCACTCGCGGTAGCGTCCGTCGTCGGCACTTGCGCTCATGGCTCGCCACAAGTGGCTTTGGCGCAGCAGCGGTTCGCGCAATTTTCCACCGTTGCTGGCAAGGCTTGGCAGGTTGCGCGCCTCGGTATCCATCAGCACGGCGCGAACCGTCGCGCCGAGATCGCCACGCACGCCAAGCCCGTTGTTGGCGAACATCGCCGCCACCCGGCCGACATAGGCCGGACTCGGGTTGCTGGTGACCAGGCGCTTGATCAAACGGCTGGCGATGAACGGGCCAACATTCGGGTGATGGAAGATGTTGTCGAGCGCACTACCCAGATCGCTCGCTGCGGTGCCACCACCGGCCAGCAGGCCGGCAGGCAGGTTGACACCGGGGTAGTTCAGCAGTTGCTTGGATTCTGCCGAGGCGTGGTAGCTCTCCCAGGCTTGCATCGGCAGGAACCACGAGGCGTTCCAGCCCGGATTCGGCCAATCCACGGGCCCGGGTGGGCAGTATTCCCACTCCCACCATTGGCCGCCGTCGTCGAGTGGACAATTTGCCCAGTTCCAGCCGGTGAACACATGCGCGAATCCGCGGATCGTGTCCTGGTTGTAGGTTGGCACCGCTTGTCCGCCGGACATCTGCACGCTTCCATCGGCATTCAACTGAACCAGGCCGACCGAAAACAGTTGCATGATCTCGCGCGCATAGTTTTCGTCTGGCCGGATGTTCTCTTCCGCATCGGGTTTGCGGTTCTTGAACATGGACAGGTAGTGACCCATGACCGGGCTCAGGGTCACCTTTTCAAGCAGGCTGCGATAGTTGCCGAAAGCATTGTCGGTCAACTGATCGTAATACGCCGCGGTGGCGATCGGTTGTCCATCGATGTCCCCATTCTGGTCGGATATGACGAACAGCTCGCTGAGTGCGAAGGCGACCCGCTGGCGCAATTGATCGGGTCCGGTTATGGCGTGCAACCACCAGGCTTCCTGGCGACTGTTTTGATAGACGTCCAGTCCGGCAGCCTGCTGATTCTCCATGTAGCTGCGTTCATGCGAGGCCGGTTGTGCAGCCTGATCTGCGAGCCACGCGTTGTAACCGATCCTGCGCAGTCGCGAAATTTCTGCAAGGCTGGGGCCAAACGTCGCTTGGGTAAGAAAGCGCGCTGCAGCGGCATCGGAGTGTGGGCCTTCTGCATGATCGTCGAATCCGCTGTCGAATACGTGATCACCTGCCCAGGCCGTGCTGGTGAATGCGAGTATCGTCGTAGCGAGTGCGAGGCGGCCGAACAGGATTTTCATGCGAGTCCCCGGGATCAAGCGTCATCAGAAGGCAAAGCTATCGACTTCAAAGGCTGCGCAGTGTGAGCACCGTCACGCGAAATTGTGCCCCCCTTTGCAAAGTCTGGCGTGGTTCTCGCTTTTAATCGCGGTTGTCGTGCCTCGAGCTGCCAGCGCATTGAACGATTGCCTCCCCTCTGACTTTCAGGATCGCCACGGGCTGGCCGAGATCCGCATTGCCAACGACAATCCGAGCAATCCGTTTGTCTATCGGCCACGTTGCGTGACGATCAGTGAAGGCACCCGCGTGACCTTTGCGGCGATTCCGGATTTCGGCATGCATCCGCTCTACGGCGGAACCGCCATCGGCGGACAGGCGACCATCGATCCGTCCAGTCCGATCGGCTCGTTCACCAGCGGAACTGAAGGACAGCGCATCCTCGTCGATGCTGGCGAGTTTCCATATTTTTGCGATTTCCATTTCGCAACGGGAATGAAGGGTTCGATCCGCGTTGTTCCCCAGTTGTTCGCCGACGGCTTTGATTGACAGGCGTGCACCGAGCTTCGTTGCGATGTGATTTTCAGGCATCATTCTGGGCTGACAGCAGCGCTGATGCGGCAGCAACGGCCTTCGTTTCGACCTGACGGTCAATATTGCGTTTAGCGGGCAATGCGCCAGCGGTCACCGCTTTTTTGCAGCATCTGGATCAATTGATGGCAAACATTCCCGGAATCAACAAGGCTGAGTGGCGCAAGCGTCTTGTCGGCCTTTCGCCACGCGTCACTAAAATGGTCGAGCTGGCATCGGCCGGAATCGAGGCGCGCCGCCTGGAAGATGCGCGACGAAACCTCGTGGCTGCCGGTGTCCTCGCTCCCGAGCATCCCGAGGTTCTTCGGCTTCAGGGGGTCCTCAAGCACCTTGAGGAGCGCTACGAAGAAGCGGTGGAGATTCTGCGAAAAGCGCTGGCCGTTTTGCCGGATGATGCGCTGATCCTCAACAATCTCGGCAGTTCGCTGCGGGCCAGTGGTGATATCGATGGAGCGGTTGAGGCTTTCCATCAGGCGACGCTGCGCGATCCGGATCTCGCTGCGGCCTGGTTCAATCTTGGCAAGACCCTGAAATCCCAGGCGCGGCCTGAAAATGCCCTTCCCGCGCTTGAGCGGGCTCTCGCGTTGTCTCCTGCACATGTGCCCGCGCGAATCGTGTTCGGCGATTCGCTGAAAGCGCTTGGCAGGATCGACGAGTCGGCCACCGCGTTTCGTCAAGCGCTCAAGTTGAATCCGAGGAATGCCCAGGCCTGGTTTTCTTTGGCCAACCTCAAGACCGTGCCACTGACCGTTGCGGAGGCAAATCAGCTTGGCCAGTTGCTTGGCGAGAGGTCATTGTCCGATGACGATCGCATTCGGATGGGCTTTTCCCTGGCCAAGGCGCTCGAAGACATTGGGCAGTACGAGAAATCATTTGCCGCCCTGATCGAGGCCAATCGCTGCAAGCGTCGCCAGAAACCTTGGCACGCCGCAGATTTTTCGGCGCGCATCGATGAAATCATGCAGGCGTGCGCCCGCCCGCCCGGCGCCACGGCACCTTCGACCCAAGGCTCCGAGGTCATTTTCATTGTCAGCCTTCCGCGTTCGGGTTCGACCCTGACCGAGCAGATTCTGGCAGCGCACCCCGAGATTGAAGGCGCCAGTGAACTTCCGGATTTGCCGGCGATCATCAACGAGGAGTCGGAACGACGAGGTGTCGATTTCCCGGCCTGGTTTGGTGCTGCGACGGCCGATGACTGGGAGCGGATGGGTAAGGAATATCTGAAACGGACCGAGCGCTGGCGTGAGAAGCGCCCCCGCTTTACCGACAAGGGCCTGGCGAATTGGCAATCGGTGGCGGCGGCGCTGGCCATGTTGCCGGCGGCCAGGGTCGTGGTTTGCCGACGCGATCCGCTGGAGACCTGTTTTTCCTGCTTTATCCAGCTGTTCGCGCGAGGGCAGAGGTTCAGTTACGACATTGACGATGTCGTTGCCTATTGGCGGGATTTCGACCGTCTCTGTCGCCATTGGACATCGGTCTACCCGAATCAGGTACGCGACATGGTTTACGAATCGCTGCTTGCCGAGCCGGAGGCGGCCACCCGGGCATTGCTGGAATTCTGTGGGTTGTCGTTTGATCGAGCCTGCCTTCGCTTTCATGAAGTCCGTCGCAAAGTGCGCACCGCGAGCGCAGCACAGGTGCTTCAGCCACTTCGGCGCGACACAGCACGATCTGACCGCTACGGTTCGGCACTCGATGCATTCAGGAAGGCACTGGCCTGAAAAGGGGCTGTAGACATCCGATTGGCGCGGCCGGATTGCGATCAGCCGTCAATATTTGTTAATCTCGGGAACCGCTATGTATCTGCTGGCGCTCGAGCCCGAATTGCGTTCGGGAGTTGTTACGACAAAATCTCAATGGGGTCATTCATGATCAATCGCAAATCCTTGCTTGCCAGCGGAATCGCTGCGGCCATCTTCACCATTTCAACCGCTGGCGCCGCCAACTTGCAGTCCAGCCATGCTGGCGTCGTTGCACAGCCCAGCTTCAATGTGCCGACTGGCTCGACCATTCTTTTCGATCAAACCGCAAACCCCAGCGCCAGCGGTGTGACCGATCAGAATTTCTCGTCTTCTTATGATTCGTATGATAACGAGGCGGCGGACGATTTTGTCGTTCCGGCGAGTGGTTGGACTCTTTCGTCGATCAATATGGTGACATCGACCAGTGGGGGTTTCACGGGCACCAGAACGGCTTCGGTAAACATTTACCCGGATGCAGCGGGCATGCCGGGCACGGTTGCGGCTTGCTCCTATGCAGCGGCGCCAGCCGTCATCGGCGCAACTTCAACGGCGATCACCTTGCCGACAACCTGTTCGCTCACGGCGGGCACCTATTGGGTGGCGATTTCAGTCGCACTCGATTTCACGCCAGACGGACAGATCTACTGGACCAACGACACCGTGGGAAGCTTGAGTGATGCGGTCTGGCGCAACCCAGGTGACGCTTTCGCAACCGGATGCACGGATTGGGGAACACTGGCGACATGCGGTGTGGGCGGTGGCGTTGATCCTGGTTACTCGTTCCAGTTGCTTGGTGCGGTTGGCGGTGGCGGTACGCCCTTGGAGCCGACAGTCGCACTTCCGACCATGAGCCAGTGGAGCGCCCTGCTTGCGGTCGGCGGCTTGGCTCTGCTTGGCTTGTTTGGTGTGCGTCGCCGTTCACGTCTCTGATTCCAGCGTCAAGCAAGTCCAATCGACCGGGAGCCTTGGCTCCCGGTTTTTTTTTGCTCAAGATCCACTCGCACCTGCTAGCCCCGCCCAAATCGAGGGGACTGAACCATGTTTGATATCGCCGTCGTCCTGCTTGTCCTGACTGCGCTTCTCGCCTACGCCAATCATCGTTTCATCGGCTTGCCGGGAACAATCGGGGTCATGGCGATTGCCTTGATTCTGTCGTTTGCCCTGATCGGTCTCGACAAGCTCGGCCTCGGTCAATTGCACGATTACGAAGTGTCATTGCTCGAATCGATCGATTTTTCCGACGTGCTGATGCAGGGCATGCTTTCGGTACTGCTGTTCGCCGGAGCGATGCATGTCGATCTGAGCGAACTGCGTGCCTATCGTTGGCAGGTCGGTCTGCTGGCGGTGGTCGGCACGGTGGTATCGACCTTGATCGTCGGTTTCGCCTTGTGGTGGTTCCTGCCGCTTGTCGGCATCGAGCTTTCGCTGATCCATTGCCTTGTGTTCGGCGCGTTGATTTCACCGACCGATCCGATCGCGGTGATGGGTATTCTCAAATCGGCCAAGGCCCCGAAGAATCTTGAACTGGTCATCTCGGGCGAATCGCTGTTCAACGATGGTGTTGGCGTCGTCTTGTTTTCAATGCTGCTCGGAACGATTGCGCTCGGCACGCCGCCAACCGTGACTCAGGCGGGCACCCTGCTCCTGCATGAAGCGGGTGGCGGCATCGTGTTCGGACTCGTGCTTGGCTATGTCACCTTCCGGCTGCTCAAGAGCATCGACAACTACAAGGTCGAGGTATTGCTGACCCTTGCTGCCGTACTCGGCGGGTACCTGCTTGCGACCCGTCTACATGTTTCCGGTCCGTTGGCGATGGTGATTGCTGGTCTCGTGATCGGCAACCACGGCCGTGCCTTGGCGATGTCCGACAAGACCCGCGCCCATCTCGACATGTTCTGGGAGTTGCTCGATGAAATCCTCAATACTGTCTTGTTTGTGCTGATTGGAATGGAGGCGCTGGTTATTCCATATTCTCCCAGCGTGGGCGTGGCGGCGATCGCTGCCGTGGTGATCACCTTGGTTGCAAGACTGCTGGCGGTAGGAGCGCCTGTCGCATTGTTCAATACCCGCTTCAACCTGCCCAGGGGTTCGTGGCAGGTACTCACCTGGGGTGGTCTGCGCGGTGGCATTTCCGTGGCCCTGGCACTTTCCCTTCCGCTCAGTACGGAGCGCAATGTCGTACTGGCGCTGACCTATGCGGTGGTGGTTTTCTCGATCCTGGTTCAGGGCCTGACGATCGGCAAGATTGCCCGCCGTGCAACGCGGATGGCCCCGTGACCGGCCGAATCGCGTTTTCCTGTTCTAGAGGGTGATCGGGCAGCCGGGCAATGCGTCACGGATACGATCAGTCGCGGTGGCTCACAATCGCCGGGTGAAACAGAAGGGGAAAATCATGAAGCTTTCCTGGAACACCATGTTGTTCATGCTGGCGATGGCTTTTGCTGCGACTTGCCATGCCCAGCCATTGCCTTACCCGGTGCTCTTTGTCACCCAGTTCCCGATCACCGACGATTTCACTGCGATCGGTTCGGTGTTCGGCAATCATCGCGGAAATATCGATCTGGTCGGTCGTGGCGGTGATCTGTATATCCGCTATCCCGATGGCAGCCTGCGCAACCTGACCTCGCAAGCGGGCTATGGCAATGCGGGCCAACAAGGCGCGGGATCGATCGCGGTGCGCGATCCGGCGGTATCCTGGGATGGCACCAAGGCTGTTTTCAGCATGGTCATCGGTGCGCCAACCCAGCAGTACCAGCAGCTTCAATCGTGGTTCCAGTTGTATGAGGTGAGCGGTCTCGGTCAGGGGCAGACTGCAGTCATCACCAAGGTGCCGAACCAGCCGCTCGATCGCAACAACGTCAGCCCGGTCTATCTGAGCGATGGCAGCCTGCTGTTTGTCAGCGACATCCCGCGCAATGGCGCCGCACATCTGTATCCGCAGCTCGACGAATATGAGGAGGCGCCGACACCGACCGGGCTATGGCATCTGCAGCCCGCTACGGGTCAGTTGGAACTTCTGCAGAATTCGGTATCCGGTTCGTTCAACCCGATTGTCGACAGTTTCGGACGAATCCTGTTCACGCGTTGGGATCACCTGCAGCGTGATCAGCAAAATGACGACTCCGGAAACAGCTATGGCACCTTCAACTACTCCGGGGAAGGCACTACATCGGTACCGACACCCGATCGCAGCGAAGCGTTTCCGGAACCTCGCGAAACCGTTCCGGGCAGCGGCGTTGAAGGCTTCACGATCAATCATTTCTTTCCGTGGATGATCAATCAGGACGGCAGTGGCGAGGAAACCCTCAATCATGTGGGTCGCCACGAACTCCACTCCTATTTCGATCGGAGTTTCAACAACGATCCGGCCCTGGTCGAGTTCATTCCGCCGCCACGCAACAATATCCTCAACATGCTGCAGCTGCGTGAGGATCCGACCATGCCGGGTCGCTACATCGGTATCGATGCACCGGAGTTCTATACGCATTCCGGCGGTCAGATCATCCGCATTGATGCGCCACCTTCGCGCAATCCGGCGACGATGAGCGCGGACTATCTGAATCCGCGCAGCAACACCGGCTTCTACCAGGGAACGGCAGGTGATCCGGTGCCCGCCGATTTCACCGGCCATTTCCGCAATCCGCTGCCGCTCACGGACGGGCGCATGATCGCCGCGCATACCAGCGAGTCGCGCCGCGCCGGCAACGATGGTACGCGCGCCAATCCGGATCCGCGCTACGATTTTCGACTCAAGCGACTGGCCGCGGGTACGGGCGGCTATCTGGTTCCAGTCGAAAACCTGACCAGCGGCATCAGCAAATCGGTCAGCTATTGGGATCCCGATGTGCTGGTCAGCTACAACGGACCGTTCTGGGAGTTGTCTCCGGTCGAGGTGCGTCCACACACCGTGCCACCGGTCACGCAGATGACTCTGCAAGCGCCCGAACTGAATGCGTTCACGCTGGAGAGTGTCGACCCTGCGCAGATGCGGACTTATCTGCGCGCCAACGGACTTGCTCTCGTGGTCATGCGCAACGTGACCACGCGCGATCGGGCCGACAAGCAGCAACCTTTCAATCTTCGCGTTCCAGGTGGCACCCAGACCACGGCAAGCGGCGGTGGTCTGCTCTATGACATCGCCGACATGCAGTTTTTCCAGGGTGACCAGATTCGCGGTGTTGGCGGCACGGCTTCACCGGGGCAGGGGCGTCGCGTGCTTGCCCAGATCCTGCACGACGGACCGACCATGATTGCGAATCTGCCGAATCCCGGCGGCCCTGCCGGCAGCGTCCCGATTGCGGCGGATGGCTCGGTCGCCTTGTTCTTGCCTGCCCGACGCGCGCTGGCCTGGCATTCGACGAATCCGGTCGGCACTCCGGTTGTTCGCGAGCGCTACTGGATCTCGTTCCAGCCCGGTGAGATACGCGCTTGCGACGGTTGCCACGGGGTCAATCAGGACAACCAGGCGACCCCGCCATCGCCGCCTGCACAGAACACCTCGACGGCACTTCGCGAATTGCTGGCCCGCTGGCGCAACCATCAGATCGATCTGATTTTCAGCAACGGGTTGGAATCTCGGTGATGGTCGCGCGATTCACGATGTCGTCGGTTCGATCGACCGGATTTGTGGCGCGTTGGTGAAGCTGGCCATGAACTCGGCCTCACGCGGCACGCATACGGGTTGATTTGAAGCATTGTCGAATGCAGTAACAAAGCCGAGACTGAGAAACACTGCCTTCAGCGCGCCAATGCCTCGATTCGTTGCCATCGTGCATCGCTGATCATGCCGCGTTTGGACGCCATCGCAAGTGCGGCGCGGGCTGCATTGTGCGCCTCGGCGTCGCGGCCGGCATCGCTGAGAATCTCCGCGCGCAACACCTGGAATGAGAACCGGTATTCGGTGTTGTCTGGTTCAAGGCGCAGGGCCAGGGCATCAGCCTCGTCGAGCATGGCCAGTGCTTCATCGGTGCGATGCAGCTGGTTCAGAGCCATGGCCCGGGTTCGACGCATGACTGCGCCACCCAAAGACTCGCTGCGACCGGCCGCCGTGGAAATCGCCAGCGCCTGATTGATGCTCGCCAGTGCCGGCTCGGGCTTGCCGCGCTCAACGAGTACGGAAGCGCGACCCGCAAGACTGCCGGCGAACGACGGGTGCTGTTCGCCGAGCAGGGTGCGACGCAGTTCCAGGCCATGCAGATTGGCTGCTTCGGCTTCCTCAAGTCGTCCTGTGCGCAGATAGGCAACGCTGAGATTTTGCCAATAGACTGCACAAAGCGGATTCGTTTCCAGCTTGGCCTCGGTGCAAATTCCGGTTGCCCGCAGAAAATGCTCGATTGCCTTGGCAGGTTGCTGGCGAGCCAATTCGAGTGAGCCCAATGCATCCTGCATGCCGGCATTTTGCGGATGCAGCGGGCCGAACAGGGTTGCATACATCGACGCGGCTTCCTGCATCACTTTTTCAGCCTCATCATCGTTGTCGGCGTTTCTCAGCAAGGTGCCAAGACCGTACAGGGCATCGGCAATGCTTTCGTGGGGTGGTGTGTAGATCTGTCGCAACAAGGCCAGCGACTCACGTTGCAGGGTTTCGGAAGTGCGGATATCACCCAATTGATACTTTGCGACCGAGAGGTTCTGGATTGAATTGGCAAGACGGTGATCTGGCGGAATGGCGCTGGCTCGCCACTCGGCCAAGGCGGGTTCGAGCACGTCCACAGCTTCCTTGAAGTAGCCGGCCACGGCGAGATAGTCACCGAAGTTGGCAGCGGCGATCAGACTTTTTTCGGATCCGGATCCGAACACGGCTTGTGCCAGTTTGAAGGACTCCCTGGCCAAGGCGAGGGATTCATCCGCGTGTCCGGTTTGCAGACGCGTGGCGCCATACGCATCGATGCCATTGATCGCGACCTCATCGGAGATTTCCCGAATTGCCACGATACGTTCGCCAAGCAGGCGATCGGCATCGTCAAACTTGCCGAGTTGGATCAGAGCATTCGCACGCTGGATATCAAAGGCGAGCATTTCACGCGAGCCTCCGGCGCCGGCTTCAAGCAAGACGGCCGCACCTCGTTCGGCCAACGTGATCGCTTGCTCGTAGTCGTTGCTGCTTGAGCTGATCGTGCTCAAGGTACCCAGCAGTTCAGCACGCAAGGCAGGGCTCAGGCGCTGGTCGATGTCCAACTTTTTCGCGGCGGCGCGCACGAGCGTGTCCGGTGTCGGCCGGGCGTCACGCGGCAATTCCTCCTTGGCTGACTCGAACACACCGAGCAGGAAATCGCGCGCGGCCTCGGCGCGTTGCGCCTGCTCGCGGGCGATCCTGGCCTGCCAAAGCGCAAAGCTGGCGCTGGCCAGGATGCCAAGCAGCACGGCAAATGTGGTCAACACGCCACCACGGTGGCGATGCAGGAACTTGCGAGCCGTGTACCAGCGCGAGGGAGGATGGGCGTGCACTGGGCGAGCTGTGAGATAGCGCTGAAGATCCTCCACCAGCTCGGCGGCATCGCGGTAGCGCTGCTCCGATTCGATCGCGCAGGCCTTGGCGATGATCCAGCGCAGCTCCAGCGGCAGTTGCAGCGGCCATCGCGAGACTTCCGCAGGCGAGACCGGTGGTGGCGAGCGGGTCAGCAGCACACGCAGCAGCATGCCGAGGGCATGCACATCCGTGGATAGCGTGATTGCCCCACCCAGCGCTTGTTCCGGCGCGCCGTAACCGGGTGTCATCAGAGGCCCAGCCGTTTGCAACGTGGATTCCTCCTCATCGAGCAGACGCGCAATGCCGAAGTCGAGCACCTTGATCGCACCGGTGGGCGTTACCAGGACGTTCGAAGGTTTGAGATCCCGATGCACGATCAGCGCGCGATGGGCGGCAGAAACAATTTCGCAAAGTTTTCCAATGAGCTCGACGCAACCACGCGGATCCAGGGCCTTGTCCTCGCACCAGCGGTCGATCGGCACGCCTTCCACATACTCCATGACCAGGTAGGGCACGCCGTCGCCGCTGATGCCGCCGTCAATCAGCCTGGCCACACCGGCATCTTCGAAACGGGCAAGAATTTCGCGTTCGCGGCGGAAGCGGCGGTGCTCATTGCTGTCATGAATGCCCCGGCGCAACAATTTCACCGCGGCGGTCTGGGCAAAGTCGCCGTCCACGCGCTCGGCCAGGAACACCGTGCCCTGGCCGCCCTGGCCAAGCAGGCGCTGCAACTGGAATGCGCCGAATCTGCGTCCGATCAGCGCTTGCGGAGTAAAGCCCTCGATTGCAGCGGCTCCGAACCGATCGATGTGTACGGCCACATCAAGCCCGAGAAAGCCCGCTGCGCCACGATCGGCGGCCAGCATCAGTTCCAGTTCGATGCGCAGGTCGGTCCCGACCACGTTTTCATCGAGCCACTGTTCGCGCTCTCCCTCTGGCAGGTCGACACAGTGATCGAAAAGGGCACGCAAGCGGGCGTAGGTGTCTGTCATGTCTGATCCTGACGCGAAAGAGCGATCCGGGGCGACATTTTTTCTGGCCGGGCGGGGCTTTCGCTCAACCCTGAAGTTCGCGTTGCAGCCAGGCGCGTGCCGAGCGCCAGTCGCGGTTGATCGTGCGTTCGGAAATGCCGAGCAGTTCGGCGATCCGGGCCAACTCGAGGCCGGCAAAATAGTGCAGTTCGACCACCTCGGCGGCGCGCGCGTCGACCTCGGCGAGCTTGCACAGGGCGGCATCCAGCTCCAGCGCCTGCGAGGCATCCAGATGCACCGCATCCATCGCTGGCGAATCCAGGTCGGTGTGATGCTGCCCGCCGCCATGCTTGATGCGCAGGCAACGTCGCGCATGATCGATCAGCAGGTTGCGCATCGATCGAGCGGCGTAGGCAAAAAAATCTCGAGGCGCCAGCTCGTTCGTGCTGTCTGCGAACACATCCAGATACACCTCGTGAACCAGGGCTGTGGTACTCAGCGTGTGTCCAGCCGAGAAGCGGCGGCGTTCCCTGTGCGCAATTGAACGCAGTCGCTGATAAACCTGTTCAAACGGCAGATTGCCGCCGCTCGTCGTTTCGTTCGATTCGGATGGCTGCATCACGGCACCTCACGGTCGGTGACATTCTACGATTGATTCGATCGGCAGTGCGCTCACCTCCCGCTCAACAGGTCGCGCAGGCGTCGAGCTGGCCGGACTCTGCTTCGGCAAGGCCTCGACATGCTCGACGGGAATGGATTTCGCGCCATACCCAGGGCCGACTAGGAATCCGGCTGTTTCTTGCGCATGTCGTTCGCGCTCGCGATTTGGCGTCTCTAGAAGTATCGCCCAACACAGGAGTCTGCCATGTTGCGTCCTTTTGTCCTCGCGTTTGCACTCTTGTCGCTGACCAATCCGTCAGCACGGGCGGCCACCTATTGCGTCGGTGGGCCTGGTGGCGGCGTCACGCATGGCAGCATCCAGGCCGCGTTGAATACGGCGGCTGCCAATCCTGGCATCGATACGATCATGGTCATTCGCAGGGACGGTATCCAGGCGCAAGGCATCCTGATCGAGAACCAGGACGTCATCCTCTCGGGTGCCCACGTCAACTGCGATCCGAACGAGGCCTTGTTCGACCCAACGGTGCTCGATGGCAGCGGTGGCGCCCAGACCTCCGCCCTGATTGTGCGCAATACAGCCAGCGCATCATTGATGCATGTGGAGATCTCGGGATTCAACATTATTGGCGGTGATGCCATTGGTGGCTCTGGTGGTGGCTTGCGTGTCGATGGCCATGTCGAGCTTGCCCTCAGCAATCTGAAGGTATTGCAGAGCCAGGCCAGCAATGGCGGCGGGATTGCATTCCATGGAAGTGACGATGCGCGATTGCAACTCGGTGACCGGGTCGAGATCTCGAGCAACAGTGCCGCACAGACCGGCGGCGGAGTGGCGATCTTCGGTGGAACCGTGCTCGTCGATGGCGTGCAAACCTCGATTCACGGCAATACGGCGCTGGCCGATGGTGGCGGCATATTGCTGAGCGGAGCGGGTTCCGCCAATCCGGCACGTCTTGTTCTGCGGCGCGGACGCATGTCCGACACCTCGGTTGGCTCCCTCCACGAAATGGTGGAATCCAACATCTCGCAGAATGGCAATGGTGGCGGTATCGCGGCGGGCGCCTGGAGCGATGTGCAGGGCTATTCCGTCGACGAGTATTTTCCAGTCTGGATCAGCCAGAACTCGGCCTTGTACGGAGGCGGCATCGCCGTGCTCGCCGAAACTGCGCGCGTGCGCTTGTGGAATCCGGTAATCCAGAGTAATCGCGCCTATGCAGGAGGCGCCGCAGTTCTCGTTTCCAGTGGCGGCCAGTTCGCGATGCTCGATCGCAACGATCCTGAGCGACCTGCAGATGCATTGCTCTGCGCTGGCGATGGATATCTCGGTTACTTTTGCATGATCGCCAACAATATCGCGCGCAGCACCACCGGCGATGACCGGTCAGGTGCTGCGGTCATGCTCGAGCACTCGGTGGCGGTTGCTTCGCCCTCGCGCGTTGTCCTGGCCGGTGCGCGCCTGCTCGACAATCGTGGATCGAGTGTCTTTGCGGATACCTGCCTCAGTATCGAGTGCGACGACGGCAGCCAGTTGAGCATTCGCAACAGTCTGGTCGCCTATCATCCCGAGGCGCCGGTGCTGGCTCAGTTGAACTTTGGCTCGACGCTTGAAATCCTCTCTTCGACGATAACCTGGACCGGCACCAGCCCGGATCCCCATTCGATCCTGCAGGTGAATGGAGTTGTCACGATACGACGCAGCATCGTCTGGGAACCCGGCCGTGATCTGATCGGCGGATTGGTTCCTTTCGGCGTGGTTGCCGATGAGGTCCTGGTCGCGGATGCCAGTGAACTGGGTGGTCAGGCGCACATTCTTGTCGGTGACCCACGCTTCGTTGCTGCCGGCGGCGGTGATTTCCATCTCGCCGCGAACTCGCCGGCTGTGGATGTCGCCACCGTGCATCCAGGCTTGCAGTGGGATGCCGATGGCAATCCGCGCCAGGTCGATTTGCCGGATCGACCGAACGGACTGGGGGCAGCCGATCTTGGCGCTTTTGAGCGGCAGTTGAGCGACTCCATCTTTTCCGATGGATTCGACTAGCCGCTGGTCTCATTGCGTCGATTCGTGTCATTCGGTGAGTCCATCCGGCGATGATTGTTGGAGAAAGAGATGTCAAGAACGAGAATTCACTGTGCTTTCCTGGTGATCGCGCTGTGCCTGCCCGGCGTGCATGTTGAAGCCGCTGTATTCCGGGTGGGCAGCGATGCCGCCTGCACGCATGCCGATATCCAGTCTGCAATCGACGCCGCCGCCGCAAACGGAGCTGATACGTTGGATAGCATTCGAATTGCCCGCAATGACACCTATCTTTCCCAGGCACTGGTCATCGACAGTCAGCGGGTCATCCTGGTCGGAGGCTATGCGGACTGCAGCGCCAATACGCGAGGACTGCCGCTGACTGTTGTCGATGGTGACGGCAATGGCGGCCATCCAATCCTTACGATCCGCAATCCCGGCAGCATCCGGCAACTTGTCCAGATCGCCGGCCTTGAGTTGCGTGGCGGTAATGCACAGACCGGTGACGGTGGTGCGCTCCTGGTCACTGGCAACGCGCAGGTGGATTTGAGCGGCATTTCGCTGCATGACAACAATGCCGGGCGCGGTGGGGCGATCTATGCGCGCGGCAACAGTTCGACGGAAAAGCTCGATCTGAGCCTGGACCGTGATTCCATTACAGGTGAGCCCTTGCGCGCGGAAGACAATCTCGCCGATCTGGGTGGCGCGGTCTTCGTCGATGCAAACGCGAAACTTACAGCCGGCGATGCGCGCATCGCGCAGAACCATGCGGAATCGGGGGGTGGCATTTATATCGGATCAGGTGGCGATGGTTTCTTCGCCTTTAATTCAGGCGCGGCGGTGCCCCTCGACCGCGGTGTGCAGTCCAATACGGCCGAGCTCGATGGAGGCGGCATCTACATTGCCAGCGGCCTCCTGCACTACGTCGAACGCCACAGTCAAATGGGCAGTTACCGAATTTCCGGCAATGAAGCCGGGCGCGATGGCGGCGGTGTCTTTGTGACCGGCACGGGGAGTTTCCTCTTCGCTGTCGGCTTGCGACTCGATGACAACCGCGCCGGTGCGCTGCAGGCCGGGTGCGGTGGCGGCGGCTATGCCGACAATGGCGGCGGCATTGTCGTGCGCGGCGACAGCGTTGGCGCTCCAGTAAATTTTTGCCTTGCGGATGCGCCGTGTGCATCGGTCAGCGGCAATCAGGCGGGAATAAACGGTCATGCCGGCCAGGGTGGCGGTCTCTATGCGGGTCCCAACGGACACGCCACGTTCTTTGTCGGTGAGCTGCGCGGTAACCAGTCCGGGCAGGGAAGTGCCGGTATGGCGGCAGGCACCAATGCCACGCTCAAGGTTTGGTCTGCACTGGTAGTCGGCAATGTTGGCAATGCCGGCACGATTCAGGCGAGCAGCGCGGCGAGCGTGGATCTGCAGGGCATTACCTTGACCAATGATCTCGGCAGCGGCCCCCTGCTCGGCATCGCCGACGCACAAATGCTCTTGTCCGCTTCGATTATCCATCAGTCGGGGCGGATAGCCGCCGCGTTCACCGGTACCAGCACGGTCAGCACCGACTGCGTGATTTCGCATGAGAACTTCGATGCGAGCGGCGATGTGCGCGTCATCGATCCCGGCTTCATGGATGCGGGCAACGGCGACTATCGCTTGCGCATCGACAGCGGCGCCATCGATTCATGCAGCCATTCGAACTACTTGAACCGTGATGTTCGCGACCAGCCGCGCGGCGTGGATCTGCCTGAAATTCCCAATATCGGTGGCGCGTACGACGCCGGTGCCTTCGAAAGACAGACCGGCGAGACTGTGTTTGCGGATGGCTTTGACCCGCCCGCGACTTGAACGGAATTCCGATCCGCTGATGACCCGCCCTGTCCGCGCCCGCGATGGCGTGGGCAGTTGCCTGGTGTGAAATCACCGCATCTCGCTGCTGCGGTATCGGTGGGAAACCGCCCGAATGAATTGCCGATGTCGCTTCGCCCTATCAAAAGGCGTCTGGTGCATTGCGGGGGCAACTTACGGAGACACTCATGCGAATTCCAGTTCTTTTCACGGCGATAGCGGGGCTGTTGCTAGTACATATTGCACACGCCGATATCGATGTGCGCGTTGGCGGTGGTGCCGGCTGCAACTACAACACTATCCAGGCCGCCATCAATAGCGCCTTGCCGGTCAACGGTATCACCAACATCATGATTGCGCGGGATCAGGCCTACAACGCACAGCAACTTGATATTGATGGCAAGAATGTGCGCCTGCTCGGCGGCTATGCGAATTGTCAGCAGACCACGCGCGATTCGACCAAGACCATGCTCAACGGTTCTGGCGGCTCTGCCCGCAGCATCCTCAACATCCGGGGCTCGACCGTGGTGATCGGGATTTATCTGATTGATTTCCAGAACGGCGATGAGCTGACGGATACCTCAAGCTATGGCGGTGCCATTGATATCACTCAGGGCCCGCACGCGTTGATCTATCTTGAAGAAAATCGCTTTTTCAACAATCGCGCTGGCATTGGCGGTGCGATCAGCATTCGCAACGGTACTGCGTCGCAGGGTGGCGTCTATGTCCAGATGGCATCCAGGAACATCCTGTTGCAGAACGCGGGCATTCATGGCGCTGGCGGTATTTTCTGTCGCGGCGCCAGCCTGGATATCAAGGGCGTAAACAATTTCATTTTCCAGAACACCGCCGGTGACGTCACGGTCATGCCGAACGTCGTTGGCTACGGTGGCGGCTTGATCGCCGATGACTGCCTGGTGAATGTTGGTGGCCAGGGAGTTGTTTTCGATGGCAACAACGCAAATGGCGCAGGTGGCGGAATCTTTGCCAACGGCAGTCAGTCCGTGATGCATCTCTACAATATCAACCCCGACAATCCGCAGATTCTCAGCAACAATACCGCCAACACATATGGCGGCGGCATCGATATCGAGCAAGGTGCCAAAGTCTATGCCTGGGACATGATCATTCGGAACAACATCGCGCGTGCGGGTGGCGGCGGTGTCGCTCTCTTCGACGATGGATCGGTCGATAACAGCGCATTCGTTGCCAGCCGCTACTTCACTGCTGCCACGCCAAACGGTGATACGGCTACCTTCAGCAAGGCCTTCAATTGTACGCAAGCTGAAGCCTGCAACCGGATCGAGAGCAATCGCGCGGAGACCACGGGCGGCAACGCTCGGGAGGGCGGCGCATTGCGAATCTCTGTTGACGATCAAGGCATTTCGGATGCTGTTCTCGTCGGTACGCGTCTGACTCTCAACCATGGCGACAGCATCATCAAGTTGAAGATGTCGAATCCGGATCGAATTCCAGGGCCGGCCAAAATTACCTTCAACGGTGCGGTGATCGACAACAACGAGGCGCTGGGGTTCTTCGTCAATTCGTCCAGTGGTTACACAGAAGTAACCAATTCTTCGATCGCAGGAAATGCGATTGGTGCTTCTTCCTTCAGCAACGAGCCGATGTGGTGCGGAGTCGGGTCCATCAACGTCTCCTTCATGGAAGGCAATACCTTTCTGCAACCTGGAAAGACCATGGTGTCGACGGCATTCGCAGGCCACGCTGGCTGCGGACGCTTCAACGTCGCCAACAGCCTTGGCGGGTTGGCCTCAGCGGATCAGTTTCTCTCATTGGCCGCCGATCCCTTGTTTGTCGACGTCGCCAATGGAAATCTCAGATTGCTGCCGACGTCCCCAGCCATCGACTTCGCTCCGGCTCTGTTCACGGCGCTGACGCGGGATGGTGCGCCACGCGTTGCGGACATTCCGGGCGTCGGCAACACTTTTGGCCCACAGGATGCAGGGGCCTATGAGCAACCATTCGATGCGGATCTGATCTTCCGCAACGGCTTTGAAGCGAACTGAAGCGCATTCAAATCAGGAGGCTCGCCGGGATCCTGCGATTCCGGCGAGCGAATCCAGCGGCAACCAATTTCGACAAAACCGTCTACTACGAAGACGGGCAACTGCCGGCTCGATGCAATACGGCCGCACGAGTAGTTTGGTCGATGAAAATATCCGGGTTGCAATGGCGCTCGTGGTCAGCGCATGGTCGAAGCCGACAGTCATCGTCGACGACGAACTTCGGGCGTCGTACAGATTCCGCGTGCTTGCACCGACCATCATGCGAGCAGCGCGACCGATTCCTGGAACGCAGGTATCATGCAAGTGGCGATCCGCCACTGCTTGCCAACGCGTTCGTTGGGGCAGGACCGGGGCATTCCACACTTCCCGGAATGTTGGATCCAGTGCAGTGCCGATTGCTGGTGCAGCGCTGGAATCCCGTTCGTGATAGTCGTACCCGGGTCAAAAAACCCTGAGCATCCTCGTCGAGCAGGGACAGTGAATGCCAGCCCAGCGTTTCGGTCGAATTGCCTGCAACTCTGGATTTCCCAATATAGGCTCCAGCCATGATTCGACACGCATTGACACTGATGGTTTCCATACTGGTTCTTGGCGCATGCGGCCAGAGGGAGAAAGACGTCGTCACGCCATCAGTCGATGAAACGGCCCCTGCGGCTGCCGATGCAATGCAAGCGAGCGCCGCACTGGATGCTGCCGTGGATCACCTGACAAAAAGCTACTACCAGCAGGTGCCGGAGTCGGCAACCTACAACGGTGCACCGGAGGAGCTCACCTCCGCCGCCGATGCCCGCCTCAACGATCGTTCGGTTGCCGGCGAAGCAGCGCGCACAAGTGAAATGGAAAATCGACTTGCCGAGGTGAGGGCAACGCCGACTGAAACGCTCAGCGCCGATCAACTGCGTATCCGCGACAGCCTCATCACCTTGTTCGATGGCGCGCTTGGGCCGACGCGAGTGGTCGATTTCGGCAGCAGTTTCGACGTGTACGGCATCTGGTATCTGCCCTACGTGATCAACCAGAACTCCGGAGTCACCGTCGATATTCCGAAGCTGATGGAAGCGCAGCAGACGGTTCGCAATGCTGACGAAGCAGAAGAATACCTGTTACGCCTTGAACGCTTTCCCGGAATCCTCGATGGGGCTTTGGCAACGATGCGCCACGATGTGGCGCTCGGTGCGATTCCTCCCGACTTCATCGTCAACAAGGCCAAGGCCGTGACCGACGCCTTCGCGGCAACGCCAGCACCCGACAATGTGCTGGTCACGAGCTTCGCCAGCAAGCTCAAAGCTGCCGATGTTGCAGATGCGAACACGTATTCGTCGAAGGCGCTGGAAATTGTCGGCAACGGTGTACTCCCGGCCTACCAGCGCATCAGCGCCTACCTCGGCGAGATCGCGCCGCTGGCGCCACACGATGCCGGACTCTGGCGTCTTCCGAATGGTGCTGCGCTGTACAAGGCCATGATCAAGCATATGACCGACAGTGATCTGGATGCCGAGGAGGTGCATCAGATCGGTCTTGATGAAGTGGCTCGCATCACCGCCGAGATGGATGTTCTGCTGCGTGCTCAGGGCTACAACGAAGGCACCGTGGGCGAGCGCATGATCAAGTTGTCCGCCGATCCTCGCTATGTGTTTCCGAATACGGCGGAAGGCAAAGCGCAGTTGCTGGCCAGTATTCAGGCGAAGATCGATCACATGAATTCGCTCTTGCCCAAGTTGTTCGGGAATCTGCCCAAACATCCGCTCGAAGTGCGCACCGTGCCTGAGTTCAGTCAGGATTCCGCGCCCGGTGGCTACTACGATCCGCCTGCGCCGGATGGATCACGTCCCGGCATCTTCTGGGTCAACCTTCGCGATACGGCGGCGCTGCCGAAGTTTTCTGCGCCGACGCTGACCTTCCACGAATCCATTCCCGGCCATCACATGCAGATGGCCATTGCGATCGATCAAGACACGCCGTTCATTGCCAAGAGTTTCTATTCGAACTCCGCAGGCGAGGGCTGGGCTCTTTACGCCGAAGCGCTGGCCGCCGAAATGGGCATGTATGACGACGATCCGATCGGCAACATCGGTCGCCTGCGTGATGAGTTGCATCGCGCGGTTCGGCTCGTCGTCGATACCGGCATGCATGCGCAGAAATGGAGTCGCGAAAAAGCCATCGACTACATGATCGCCACCGAAGGCGCCGATCAGAATGGTGCGGTGTCCGAGATCGAGCGCTACGTGGTCTGGCCCGGGCAGGCCCTTGGCTACAAGATCGGCATGCTCAAGATCCAGCAACTGCGCAAGGAGGCGGAAGCCGCCTACGGCGACAAATTCGATATCCGCCAATTCCATGATCACCTGCTCGCGATTTCGGCTTCCGCGTTGCCTGTGATCGAACGCGATATGCGTGCATGGATTGCCAAGGCAAAAGAGCAAAAGTGATCGTGATCGGCGCGCGGCATTGCGCTGGAGCCTTGCGTTGCGTTGCTCTTCGTAGGAAATGGCCTTAGCCATGATGCTCTCTTATTCCAACGTGCGAGAACGCATCGAGCATGAATGCCTCCTGCGATGCGTCGATCAGAAATGCGGGCTTCGATTGCACTGCACGCATTGCCGCTTCGTTGTTGGCATGGGACATGAAGGTCTCTCGTTCGGAAAGGTGTTCTCATGAATATTCCAGCGGCATCGACAACCCCTACGAAGCCACATCGACCCACGATGGTGCGTTGGCGAATCCTGTTACTGCTCGGTGTCCTCAGCTTCGTCTCCTACCTGCTGCGCGGCAATCTGTCGATTGCGGCGCCGACGATGATGGCGGATCTGCAGCTCACGGAAATCCAGTGGGGCTGGGTGATGTCGGCGTTCCCGCTCGGCTATGCGCTGTTCCAGTTTCCAGGAGGCGTGTGGGGCGGTCGCATCGGGCCGCGCAAGGCGCTCGCGTTGATTGCGCTGGCGTGGGCGGTGCTCATCGCCCTGACCAGCGCGATCCCTTCGGCCCATGTCGCATCGAGCGCATTGATCCTTGCCTGCCTGCTGACGATCCAGTTTTTCGTCGGTGTCGCACACGCGCCGGTATTTCCGGTTCTCGCGGCGAGCATTGAGCGCTGGTTTCCGATAGGCCGCTGGGGCCTTCCCCAAGGCTTGACCAGCAGCGCGCTGACCATCGGTCTGGCATTGACGGCATCGGCCTTGCCCTGGTTGATCGGTGTCTACGGCTGGCGTCTGTCATTTTTGCTGCTCGCACCGTTCGGCCTCGGCGCCAGTGCGTTGTGGTGGTGGTATTCGCGTGATCGACCAGCGCAGCATCCGTCGATCAATCCCGCTGAAGTCGCGCTGATAGCGATCGGTCGCGATCCGGTTGAATA
This sequence comes from Lysobacterales bacterium, assembly GCA_016721015.1. GTDB lineage: Bacteria > Pseudomonadota > Gammaproteobacteria > Xanthomonadales > Rhodanobacteraceae > Dokdonella. The sequence continues at coordinate 246,936 of JADKJL010000009.1, read as the reverse complement.
CGATGATGTTGCGGCAGCGAAGCCTGGCGAGCAACCAGCATGGCTGCGTGTCCTCAAGAATCGCGATGCGCTATTCGTCACCCTGAGCTACTCGTGCATGAACTTTGTCTTCTACGTGGTTTTCAGCTGGGGCTTCTACTATCTGGTCAAAGTTCGCGGCTTCAGTGAGCAGGACGCCGGTTTTCTGACCTCCGCTCAGTGGCTCGGTGCCGGTATCGGTGCGGCCATCGGTGGCTGGGTCTGCGATCGCCTGTGCCGGCGGATGGGTCTGCGTTGGGGTTGTCGCTGGGTGATCATCATCGGCATGCTGGCCTCAGCGGTGCTGCTGCTCGGCGTCGCGTTTCATCCGCGAGCCGACGTTGCAGCGGTGATGCTCGGTCTGTGTTTCTTTTTCAACCAAAGTACGGAAGGTCCCTACTGGGCAGCCTCCACGGCTGTCGGCGGTCGCCATGCCGGCGCCGCGTGCGGCCTCATGAATACCGGCGCCAACCTCATGGGATTCGTCAACGCGTTGCTGCTGGCCTTTGTCGCCGATGCACTCGGTTGGCAAATTGCGATCGCGATCGGCGCAGGCTTTGCTGTGGTCGGCGTCGGACTGATCCTGCTCGTGCGCGCGGATTGCCAGATCGACCAAGCCGCTTGAGCTTGAACGATGCCAGATTCACTCCAGCACTCTCCCCCAGCCTTCGCTGGGGTGACGGGTAGGGAGAGTGACAGCAAGATTGACGAGCAGGAAGAATTTGCGCGGGATTGATCTCTGAAAACGCCTCAAGCTACGCAAATTGGCGAATTTAGCGGTGGTGCATCTTTGTCATCATTCCGAGAAGGTCCGCTTCGCTGAATAGCTGACGAAACAAGACATACAGGATTCCTCATGATCTTCCGCCGCTTCTTGCAACGCCTCAAACAACAACAATGGGGCGCCATCGGCATCGAACTGGTGATTGTCGTGCTCGGCGTGTTCCTTGGCATGCAGGTGTCGAACTGGAACGAGGAGCGCGAGACCAACCAGAAAGCGGCCGTCTTCACCGCGCGCCTGACCGACGACCTGGGCAAGGAGGCCTGGGGCTACGAATACGTCATTGAATACAACCGGGAAACCAATGCAAACCAGCGACGCGTGCTGGATGCAATGGCGGGCAAAGCGTCCCTGCCCGATGAGCAATTCGTGATCAGCGCCTACCGCGCGACGCAGTACTTCTACAACAACGTTCGGTTTCGAGCGACCTATGACGAACTGGTATCCACTGGCAACATCGGGCTGATTGCAGACGAAAAACTGCGCGCGGCGGCCATTGCCATTTTCACGACACCGTTGCTGGACCAGATCACGCAAGCGGCCAGAGATTCGGAATTTCGCCGGTTGTTTCGTGAAACCGTCTCTGCCGAAGTCCAGGCCGCCCTGTTGGCACGCTGTGGCGATCACGACGCAACGGTGCTCGACTACACGTCCTTGAAAAACACGCTTGATTATCCGTGCACGCTGGGCGTGTCGCCCGAGGAGATTCGTGCGGCGGCGGATACCTTGAAAGCCTTGCCCAGATTTGCACCTGCACTTCGCACAAGGTTTGCCGACAACCAGACTGCGCTCACCGACTTGCAGATAGCCAAGATAGTGGGTACACCGAAATGATCCTGCGCCGCCTCTCCCAAAACCTGAAACAACAAAACTGGACCGCCATCTGGATCGAGTTCGTATTGCTGGTGGCCGGTGTGTTTCTCGGTATCCAGGTGTCGAACTGGAACGCGGCGCAGGCCGATGCCCGCCTCGGCAGGGAGTACGTGCAGCGACTGACCCGCGATCTGCGTCTGGACCTTGCCGCGACAAGCGCGGACACCGCCTACTATTCCGCCGTCATGCAAAGCGTTCGGGAGACGGATGAACTGTTGAGAGCGGCCGATCCCGATCCGCGCGCGCTCGTGGTCAACGCGTATCGGGCGACGGAGGTGAGCTTCCGGCCGACGGTGCGCGCCACGTGGGACCAGATTGTTTCCTCAGGCCATCTCGACCTTCTGCCTACGGGTACGATCGAAACCGGTCTGTCGCAATACTATGCGTTCGACAGCGGGCGAGATGTCTACACTCAGGTTGCTGGTTCCACCTATCGCCGTACCGTGCGGAAAATCATACCGTTGCCCCTGCAGATCGCCATTCGCGCGGGCTGCAGCGACGCAAGCGACAAACAGGGCAACGTGGTTGGATTTGCCGAGCAGTGCAATCTCGTTGTCGACCCCTCCGAGCTTAAAGAGGTTGCTACCGCACTACGCAGCGACCCGGCTGTCGCGGCCGAGCTGCGCTATCAGTACAGCCTGGCTGTCAGCGCGGTGAACACTCTCGGCGGCGTCAAAACCAGTCTGGAGAACATGCTCACCACGCTCGGTGCCGATTCAAAACCAGTCGAAAAGGTGTCGCCATGATCCTGCGCCGCTTGTCGCAATCACTGAAAGCGCAAAACTGGACGGCGATCGTCATCGAATTCGTATTGCTGGTGGCGGGCGTATTTTTGGGTATCCAGGTTGCAAACTGGAATGAAGAGCGTGTTACCAACATGCAATCCGAATTGTTCACCGAACGCCTTCGGGAGGACTTGAGAGTTGAAACGTGGAGCCGTTCTGCATTGACTGCGTACTATGAAAGTGTGCAGCTCAATGCCAGGAAGACATTGTCTGCTCTGGAGGGCAAGGCCGAGTTGTCGAACGAGGGGTTGATCATTGCGGCGTATCGCGCAACGCAGTTTGGTGAACTCATTCGGTACCGGGAAACGTATGACGAACTCACCTCCACCGGCAGTATGGGTTTGATACGAGACCGTTTGCTACGCAAGCTGGCCACTGAGATTTACAACGGCAATGCAACCGGGAACCTGAAGAATGAGGGCATCAATTCACGTTTCCGGATTGCCTTCCGGATGGCTATTCCGGTTGAGGTTCAGGACGCCGTCGCGAAGGAATGTGGTGATCGCGACCTCGTCATCGGCGATTACAGCAAATTGAAAAGCATACTGAACCATGACTGCAGAACGGGCTTGCCACAAAATGAAATTGACCAGGCCGCGATGGTCTTGCGCTCCGATCCCACCTTCATTCCACTGCTCAGGTTGCGCATTGCCGATGTGAAATCACAATTGGCGACGGCAGGCTTGAATCTGAGTCCGGAAGTCAGAGCAGGCCTGTTGAATATCGAGGCGGAGCCGAAATGATCCTGCGCCGCCTCACCGAACACTTGAAGCATCAGCACTGGACCGCCATCGGCATCGAGCTGGTGATTGTTGTGCTCGGCGTATTCCTCGGCATGCAGGTGTCGAACTGGAACGAGTCCCGCCGCGACCATGATCGGGAGGGTGCCTATCTCAGCCGGATTGCCGCAGAACTGGACGAGAGCGTGCTGTCGATCCAGCGCAGCAACGCGCTGACCCGTGAGCGCATGGCCCTGGATCAGCTGCTGCTCGACACGGTCGTCAAACCCGAACTGGTTCGCGCCGAACCCGGCCATTTCATCTACGCGATGACCCGTGGCGGCTATACCTTCACGCCGAACGTGCACGGATACACCTTCGAGGAAATCAAGTCGAGCGGCGACCTCGGAATCTTCAGCGACCCGCAACTGTCGCTGGATCTGATGGCCTTCTATGCGGACGTGCAGCAAAAAGCCCAGTGGGGCTATCTGCGTTCCATGAGCCAGTTCGAATACATCCGGCGCTCGGCCGGCATCCTGAGCGCCGAGCAGCTCGCGCTTGAGCCAGACGCTTCAAGCATGATTCGCACTGAAGACGTCGAAGCCACCATGGCCGCTTACCAGCGCATGCGGGCCAAGTCCAATTTCGTGGAATGGGTGGCAGTCACCCTGAGTTATCGCAGGACGGACCTGGAATACGGCAACGAGATTCTGAAGGCCGCGCAGGACCTGCGCGACCGCGTGCGAGCCGAATTGGGTCAGCTCCCAGCCGCGCGCGACGATGCCGCGCCCGCATCGAACGCGTCAAAGGATCACGGGAAATGATTCTCAGAAGATTGTCGCAATCGCTCAAGCAACAGCACTGGACCGCCATCGGCATCGAACTGGTGATTGTTGTGCTCGGCGTGTTCCTCGGCATACAGGTGTCGAACTGGAATGAGGAGCGCGCCGACCGTGCGGCGTACATGGCGGCTCTTGACCGGCTCAGTCAGGAAATCGACACCAATCTTGCCTACCTCGACGGGTTCGACGTCGACATGGAGCAAGACCTTGCTACGGGATCGAGTGCACTTACGGTTCTGCAGTCCTGTGCAGATAGTGATGAGAGTCGCCGCATCGTGGATGCGGGTCTTGAAACGATTCGTGGCACAGCCGGCTTGCATCCACGTCGGAATGCGCTGGACGAAATTACCTCTAACCCACGGTTGCTGACCCAACAGACGCGCGGGGAGCGCCAACGGTTTTCCGAACTCCTGTACTACTTCGACGTGTTGCAACAAACGGCGGATCAAAATGAGCGGCGACCCCAGGACAGCGTCATGGAGAACAACCCGCTGCTTCGCGTCGGGGCGCCTTATCGCTTCTCGTCGAAATACTTCGGATTCGATTGGGTTTCGACGCGGCGCAAGCTGGAACTCGGGGTGTCCATGGCAGTCGCATGCCATGACAACCAGCTCATCAAGGCGTTCTTCAATTGGGAGCGGATCCAGGGAAGTCTGCCGGTGATCTCGCGGAAATGGCGCGCGGAGTTGAGCGCGACGAAAACATTGATCGGGAAACAGCCATGATCCTGCGCCGTCTCACCGAACACCTCAATAATCCGTCACCCCAGCGAAGGCTGGGGTCCAGTTCTTGATTGCATCTTTCGAGGTCACCATCAGAGTTGGACCCCAGCCTGCGCTGGGGTGACGAGCAAAGAAAACCGGCCGTTTCCATAGGGACCCAAAACCATGATCCTGCGCCGCCTCACCGAACACCTGAAGCAACAGCACTGGACCGCCATCGGCATCGAACTGGTGATCGTCGTGCTCGGCGTATTCCTCGGCATGCAGGTGTCGAACTGGAATGAGGATCGCGAGACCAACCAGAAGGCCGCAGTTTTCACCGAACGCTTGAAGACCGACCTGCGCGGGGAGGACTGGTCGTACCAATTCTTGGTCACCTATAACCGCGAGGTTCTGGCCAACGCGGAACGCGCGGTTGGTGCGCTGGAGGGCAAAGCGCCGCTGTCTGACGAGGCGCTGTTGGTCAGTGCTTACCGCGCCACCCAATACCGGAACCGGAATCGCCGAGGTTCCACCTACGACGAATTGGTCTCGACCGGCGCCATCGGACTGATCCGCGACCAGATCCTGCGAGACACCGCGATGCGCCTTTACAACCTGAGCGTCTTCGACAACCTGACGCGCGAGGGAATGCAGTCGCGCTATCGCGAGGCCTTCCGCATGAGCCTGCCGAACGAGGTGCAGCGCGCGCTGGGCAAGCACTGCGGCGACCGTGTCATCCGTCCTGGCGATTACGCAAGCATGAAGGGCAACCTCGATTATCCCTGTCACACGGACCTGTCCGCAGCGGACATCGCGGCATCGGCAAGCGCGTTGCGCGCAAATCCCGACATGGTGCGGTTCCTGCGCCTGCGCATCGCCGACCTCGAAACTCGCCTGTTTGACCTGACCCGCAACAATCAGGAAATCATGGACAACCTGCGCGCTTTCGCGAAGGAGACGCCATGACAACGCCGTTGGACGATGGACAGCCAGCCCCGCGACCAGATGGGCCCGCATACCGCTCGCGCCGGCAGCGCTTTTCCCCGTCGATGGGCTGGCCGGCATTCTGGAGCGAAATCGTGATCGTGGTGCTGGGCGTGGCGATTGCGCTGGCCGCCAATGAAGCGGTGCAGGACTGGACTTGGCGCAACAAGGTGGAAGACGCCGAGACGCGCTTGCAGGGCGATATCGCCTGGACATTCCTGTGGGCGGCGGAAAAATACGTCAGTCGGCCCTGCGTGGATGCGCAACTGGCGGCATTGGGCCGGAATGTCCTGGAAAGCACGACAACGCTGAAACCGGTGCCGGTAGTGACCAACAACCAGCTGTCGCTGTCGTATGTGGTGCGGATGCCCAACCGCCCGTATCGATTTCCGGTCTGGGAGGCATTGCTCGCAGACGGCACCGCAAGCCACTTCACGTCGCAACGCCAGGCGTTCCTGGGCCGCATCAGCGATGAAATGGCGCAGGCCGGGTCGAGTGAGGCGGAAACCCGCAGCCTGATGGGCCGCCTGCTGGTCATGCGCGATCCGATCCAGCTGGACCCGGTCGTGCGGGCGGACCTGCTGACCCAGATCAACCAGCTGCGCTCGCTGACCGCGTTCGAAGCACTCAATGCGCAACAACGGATGCGCCGGATCTTCGACGCCGGCAGCGCACCGGCGGCGGAGGACGTCGAGTTGTTCCTCAATGCTTCCGGCAAGAACCCCTCCGGCGCGGATTTCTCCGGCATGCCGCATTTCTGCAAGTCGCAGGGCTTGCCGGTCGCGGATTGGCGCGATTATCGAAAGGTCACCGTGACCGCGGGCCAGTTCTCTGGCGCGAGGGTTGCCAGATGAGCGGCATGATCATGGGAGCGAATGCATGTTGCGCCGAATGACCCAGGCATTACGGGAGCAGAACTGGACGACGATCCTGGTCGAATTTGTGCTACTGGTGTGCGGGGTATTCCTGGGCATCCAGGCCGCCAACTGGAACGCCACGCAGCAGGATCACGCGCTGGAAGCCGAGTACATCGCGCGCTTGCAACAGGACTTCCATGTCATCGATGCGCGCCTGGACCAGAACGTGGTGCGATGGCAACAGAAAACGGCAGCACCGGCGCGCTTGCTGGCCGACCTCAAGGCATTTCAGGCGCGGGGTGCCTGGCCACGTGCAAAAGCGGACATCCTGCGGGACCTCAACGACACGCCGAATGGCGCAATACCTGCACCGCGCGCGGCCACCTATGTCGAGCTTCTTTCCGTTGGCAAACTCGGATTGATCCGGAATACGAAACTGCGCGATGCGCTGCTGAATTACGACGTGCAAACCGGCTTCACGATGAAGGCTTACGACGTGCTGGTGCAGCGCACCGATCCGTACATGGGGGCCATCGTCGCGCATCTTGAATTCGACCAGCACATGGTCGATTTCAAGGCCGTCGCCGAAGTCGCCGTGAGCAACGTGAAGATCTGGGACGATGTCGACCTCGCGCAACTGGCGGCTGATCCGAGGCTGAAGGTGGCATTGAACATGTATGCCAGCTCCGCCTCCAATCAGTTGAAGATCGCCTTGCTGCAGCTGGCCAAGGCCAAGGCGGTCTCGGCGATCCTCACCCCGGACGCAGCGCGCGCGCAAGGCAAACAACCATGATCCTGCGCCGCCTCACCGCAAACCTGAAGCAACAGAACTGGACGGCCATCGTCATCGAGTTCGTCCTGCTGGTAGCTGGCGTGTTCCTGGGCATGCAGGCGGCCAACTGGAACGAGCAACGCGCCGAAGACATCAAGGCGCAGGCCTACCTGGAGCGCATCCGCGGCAACCTTGAGACTGACCAGCAATCGATCGAGCGCCGCGTGGTGTTCTGGCGTCAGGTGATCGATGACGGCAAGGCTGCCATCCATTACGCCGAGACCGGCGAACTAGTGGACGGCTCCGCCTGGAAGACAGTGCTCGCGTTCTATCAGGCCAGCCAGATCTGGCAGTGGGTGACAGCCGACGCCACCTATCAGGAGATGCGCAGTGGCGGCGAACTTGGGCTGATCCGGGATCAGCCCCTGCGCGATGCGCTGTCCCAGTACTACCTCGAGAACGGTAGCGGTACCGCTTACCTGTTCATGCTGCAACCGGAATACCGCAGGACCGTGCGCGGGCTGACGCCTTCGGTGGTGGCCGACCATATCTGGGCGAACTGCTGGCAACAGCCCAACCCGGGCGAACAGCACCTTTTCGATTGCACCTCACCGATCTCCGAGGCCGAGGCTCAAGCGGTGCTGGCCGGCTACCTGAACGCCCAGAACCTGTTGCCGGAACTGCGCTTCTGGGTTGCCAATCAGGGCGTGGCTCTCGGCGCGATCGTGAACTACAAGCCGATGTTGCGGGACATGCTGGCGCAGTCGTACGAGCGAGCAGCGCCATGATCCTGCGCCGCCTTACCGAACACCTCAAGTAACAGCACTGGACCGCCATCGGCATCGAACTGGTGATCGTCGTGCTCGGCGTATTCCTCGGCATGCAGGTGTCGAACTGGAATGAGGAGCGCGTGGCAAGGGCCCGGGAGTGATCAGACCTGATGCGGTTGCGCGCCGAGATTGCCGACAAACGTCGCGTGCTTGAATACCAGATACGTTACGTCGAGCGGATGATTGCCGGTGGACGAATCGCCTTGCGCGCCCTGGATTATGAGAAGGATTGCGAGCAGGAGTGCGAGGCGCTGATTGCGGATTGTTTCCAATCCTCGCAAGTCTGGGGGCTGCAGGGTGCGCCATTCCCGAAGCGGCAGCTTCAGGCGTAGCATGCAATATTTCCGACAGGATCGCATGACGATGATCCCGCGCATCGCGCGCAGTCCATCGCTGCACCGCAGCGCGCAGTGGCTGATGATGATCGCTTCGGTGTTGCTGTGGAGTTGTGGCAGCGCGTCCGCGCAGCAATCGCCACTGCCTGACCTTTCAGCGGCGACACTGGCACTGCAAAGCGATGGCGCATTGCCGCCGTCCGCCATTCTGCGGCATCTCGACGCGATGTCGGACACCTTGCGGATCGCATCGCCCACCATCCGCGATCGCGCCCGCCTGATCGAAATCCAGGCACTGCTCGACATCGGTCGCATCGCCGATGCCAAGCAACTTGCAGAGACGATGTTGGCCGAGCCATCTCGTCGCGCCGATGCACTGGCGACGGTGCGCGCCGAGCTGGCGGTATTGCGGGTGCGTTTGCGGCAATCCGACATCAAGGCCGTGGTGCCGCTGGCGCACGCGATCATGGCTCAGCGCGTCGTGTTCGAGAACGACGACATCGCCCCGGATGTATTTGCTGCGGTCGGCAGCGCGCTCACCCGAGCCGGAGAGCATGCCGAGGCAGCACAATTGATGATCGATGGCCTCGCCTCGGCCGATCGATTTCAGCGCCCCGACCAGAAGGCCTATCTGCTGATCGGGCTATGCAGCCTCAACTACGGCATGCGCAACATCGACAAGGCGCTGCAGTATTGCCAGCAAGGCGCGCAGCTTGCCGAGAAAACCGGCAACAAGATGGCGCGTGCCGCCGCCGCCATCAACCTGGCGCTGTGCTATTCGGTGCGTGGCGATTCGAAAAGCCAGTTGGCGGAGCTGGAAAAATCACTGGCACTGTCGCGCGAAATGGGGCTCAAGCGTGCCGAAGCCATGGCGCAGATCAATCTCGCCGACTATTCGATGTCGCGCGAGGACTGGAAATCAGGATTCCAGCATTGCCGCGAAGGCCTGCGTCTCGGGCGCGAGCTGGCCGACCCCATCATGATCGCTGTCTCGCTGACCAACCTGGGCACAGCCAGCGCCGCACTCGGCGACATCACGGGCGGCGTCGCGCTTTACGAACAGGGTCTGCAAGAAGCCGAGCACGCCGGCGAGTCCGCGTACGTCGTCGACTTCCTTCCTGGCATGGCTGACCTGTACGAGAAGGCGGGTCGCAACTCGGACGCACTGCACACCATGCGCCGGCGCGTGGACGAGGGAGAGAAGCTGTTCCAGCAATCCCAAGCTGATGCATTGGCGGCATTGCAAAGCAAGTACGACGCCGACAATCGACAACGAGAAATCCGCCTGTTGACGCTCGACAACAGCCTCAAGTCGGCCGCGCTCGAACGTGGCAACCTGCAGGCGCGCGTAGGTTGGCTGGTCGGCATAGTGCTGGTGCTTGTCGCGACCTTGCTGGTGATCGCCTATCGCCGATTGCGTCGGGCCAATCGCGCGCTGTCGGACGAAAACGTGGAGCTTGAACATCATTCGTTGCGCGATCCGCTGACCGGCTTGCTCAACCGCCGCGCACTCGATGCGATTCTGTTGCCGCAGGAGACCGGCGCGCGGCGGCGCCCGATGCCTTCGATGGCGTTTGTGATGATCGACGTCGACCATTTCAAGCATGTCAACGACAGTCATGGACATGCTTGCGGCGACATGGTGCTGGTTGAACTCGCGCACCGCCTGGGTCGGTTGGTGCGCCCGGACGATCGCCTGTTCCGCATGGGCGGAGAGGAATTCATGCTGTTGCTGACGGACATTTCCGACAACGACATGACCGTGTTGTGCCGGCGCATGCTGCAGGCCGTCAACTGCGCCCCTGTCGTGGCCAACGACCATCAAATCCGGCTTACCGTATCGCTTGGCGCGTGCCGTTTTCCACTCGGTTCAACGCCGTCATTCTCAAAGGACTGGCAACACCACCTGCGCCTGGCCGACCTCGCTCTCTACCAGGCGAAGGCGACAGGCCGCAACCGTGCCTTGCAGATCACCCGCATCGCGGACACCGGCGAGGCGACGCTGGCTACGATCGATTCGGACTTTGCCGCAGCCCGGTCGGACGGACTCGTCGAGACAATCGTGATTGAGGGATAGCTCGCGAATCGATTGCGCGCCAGTCCCCAACGGGCTCCATGAAACAAGCATCGACATTCATTGGGTGATGGCCATGACCCGACACAGGCAATCCACAATTCCGCTTGCGATGCTCCGTTTTCGACACCGTCATCTCGACTCCGCCTTGCGACTACAACTCCGCGAGGGTTGGGCGATGTGCGGTTGGACAGTGACGCCGTGATGTTCCGCCGCTTCCTGCAGCGCCTCCAGCAGCATCAATGGGGCGCCATCGCCACCGAGCTGGCGATCGTCATCATCGGTGTGTTTATTGGCATGCAGGTGTCGAACTGGAATGAGGAGCGTGTGGCAAGGGCACAGGAGCGATCTGACCTGATGCAGTTGCGTACCGAGATCGTTGACAACCGTCGCGTGCTCGAATACCAGGTGCGCTATGTCGAGCGAGTGGTTGCCGGTGGACGAAGTGGCTTGAACTTCCTGGCGGCAGACAAGGATTGCGATCACGACTGCGAGGCGCTGCTGGTAGATCTTTTCCATGCCTCGCAGGTTTGGGGAACCGGCTACTCATTGGCAAAGTTTCAGGAATCCGAGCGTCTCGGCTTCCCCACGAATGCTTCAACGGCACTCGCGATACGGGAGTTTTATCAGTCCATCAAGGGTTGGGATCTGATCAACGTCGCGCCTCCGGCCTACCGTGAGCGCGTGCGAGGCTATTTTGAGCCGGATGTCAGTGCCGCGCTCTGGTCCGGCTGCTGGAAGCTCGAAGGAGGAGGCCGTGAAGTGCTGTCGAATGATTGCTTGTCCTTGTTGCTCAAACTGGACGTCCGTCCCACGCTCCATTTCATCAAGGGAGATCCGATGTTGACCAACGAGCTGCAGTTCTGGCTTGGACAGAATCTTTTCGCTCTGCAGAGCTATCCGCCCATCTTCGTCCATGCCAACGCGGCGATGGCGGCTATCGACAAGGATCTCGGGGTGGCTGAATGATCCTGCGCCGCATCAGCGCAAACTTCCGCCGTCAGGACTGGTGGGCCGTCGGCGTCGAACTGGTCGTGGTCGTACTCGGCGTGTTCATCGGTTTGCAGGCGTCGAACTGGAACGAGGATCGCCAGATCGACGCCAGATCGGCGGACTTCACCCAGCGACTGCGTGCCGACCTGCGCTTCGAGGCGTGGAGCTATGCTTACGAAATCGCATACATCGACGACGTTCTGGCCAATGCAAAGCGGGCAGCGGATGTGCTCTCCGGCAAGACACCGCTATCCGACGAGGCGCTGCTGATCGCCGGATATCGCGTCACCCAGTACGTGTTCAACAGCCGTCGCCGCGCCAGCTACGATGAGCTGACGTCCACCGGCGAGATCGGTCTGATCCGCGATCCCGGGCTGCGCGGCCTGGCGATGGACGTCTACACCGTTCCGGTCTTCGCCAGCATCTTCGACGAAGGCGTGAACAATCCCTACCGCAAGGCGTTTCGCATGGCGCTTCCCTACGATGTCCAGCAGGCGCTCGCAACGGCCTGCGGGGACCGGGTCGTGATGCCCGGCGATTACAAGGGCATTGCGCATTCGTTTGACTATCCGTGCGCATCAGGCCTGCCACCGCAGGTCATTGCCACCAACGCTGCGATCCTGCGTAATGATCCGCAATTCCTCCAGTTCCTGCGCCTGCGCATCATCGAAGTGGGCACCAACCAGGATAACCTGACGCTCTAGTACCCGGAAATCCGTAGCGGCCTGCAGGCGCTCGCGCGAGAAATGCCTTCTGGGCCCTGATGCTGCGATCAATAGACCCGATTCGCCATGAGCCGCGCTTTATGGCGGGATTGCAAAGCTGAAAACGAAGGACCCGCGCCAGGCCAAAGTTCGTGGAAAAGAGCTGTGCCGGAATCGAGAGTATTCAAGGCTTTCTCTGCCTTGTTTCGAATGATCCTGTGCTGAGTTGTCATGGAGGTTGGCGAGAAAAATTCGCCACTTGAGGCAACGCTGAAAAAGCAATCGGTACCCCACGCCACAGCGTAGAATCGTGGATTAGCCGGTCGAGGCGTGACCGCGTCACACAGGGGAAGGGGGCAATGACGTGAGTTTTTTCGCTGAACTCAAGCGCCGCAACGTGATCCGCATGGCCGGGTTGTATCTGGTCGGTGCGTGGCTGATCCTGCAAGTCGCCGAAACCCTGCTGCCGATCTTCCACACGCCGGATTGGGTGTTGCAGGCGATGGTGGTTTTGCTTGCGCTCGGCTTCGTTCCTGCGGTCGTGTTCTCGTGGTTGTTCGAGCTGACACCCGAGGGCATCAAGCGCGATGCCGAGGTGACCCCGGATCAATCGATTGCCTCGAAAACGGGCCGACGCATGGATCGCCTGATTCTTGCGGGTGTGCTCGCCTTGATTGCGGTGATCGCGGCCGATCGCTACTGGCCGCATACGCCTCCAGCCGAAGTGGGGACCGTTTTGGTACCTGGCGCAAATGGTTCGATCCTGCCCGCGCCCACGCCTGAGGAAAGCAAGGTGGCGCCAGTTGCACCCGATCCCAATTCGATTGCCGTAATGCCCTTCGTCAACATGAGTGCGGACAAGGACAACGAGTATTTCTCGGACGGCATTTCCGAGGAATTGCTCAATGCGCTGGTTCGCGTCGATGGCCTGCAAGTCGCCTCGCGCACGTCGTCGTTTGCCTACAAGGGCAGGGAAATGAGTTCACAGGCAATCGCCCACGAGCTCAAGGTCAGCCATCTGCTCGAAGGCAGCGTACGCAAGCAGGGCGACAAGGTGCGCATCACCGCTCAGCTGATCGATGCGGTGAATGATCGGCATCTGTGGTCGGAAACCTATGATCGCGATCTGACCGACATCTTCGCGATTCAGAGCGAGATTGCCACTGCGATCGCGACCGCGTTGCGCGGCGAACTTTGGGCCGCTGCGACGACTCCGGTGCAGGTAAAAGCGGTTACCGACAATCTTCCTGCCTACGAGTTGTATTTGAAAGCGCGCGAGTTGTTCATCGCGCGCAGTGACCTGCGCGAGAGCATCCGCCTCTACGAAAACGTCGTGAAAATGGATCCGAAATTTGCCCGCGGCTGGGAAGATCTGGCAGCGGTGTACAGCATTGTCCAGGGCTGGGGAATCCGGGATCGCGACTACATGGCCTTGGTCGAGCCGACGGCCAAACGCGCGCTGGAACTCGACAGCACGCTCTCGATGCCGTGGGCCGCGCTATCGATGGCGCAGATGCGAAAGCGGCCGGTCGATTGGGAAAAGGCCATCGAACTTGCCAATCGGGCGGTGGAAGCCAACCCGAACAACACCACGGCCTTGCTCTGGCGCAGCGTCAGTTGGGACTATCTTGCCCTTTTCGACAAGGCGCTTGCCGACCAGCGGCGTTGCCTGGAACTCGATCCGGCTTATCAAAACTGTTTGCGCTGGGCCGCTCAAACGCTGGCTTCGATGGGCAAATCGGATGAGGCTCTGGCTGCGTTCGAGCAAGGCGTGGCCAACGGGTTTGTCGAGAATCGGTCCTCCTCGTTTGTGCCGATTCTGATCCAGCGCGGCGACCTTTTGTCCGCACGCTTGTTGTTGAGGGTTTTGGGTACGCCCCGTGAACTCTCTGAGTCGTTCGTCGAATCGTTGCAGAAGCCTGGGGGTGCGCATCCCGAGGCCCGAAAGCTCATCGACGGACTCGCAGCCAATGCCGATTCGACTTTCAATAGCCAGATCGGGAATGCGCTGGCTTTTGTCTGGCTGGGCGAATTCGATCTTGCTGGCAATTTCGACGACCCGTTGAATGACGCGATTGATCCATGGAGTCCGGGTCCGCCCGGTTGGCGCAACTCGGCCGGCTTCAAGCACAAGCTGGAGATATTGGGTGTGGTCGACTATTGGCGCAAACACGGTTTTCCGCCTCAATGCCATGCCGTCGGCGAAACCGACTTCACCTGCGACACGCTGCAGCCATGAAACTGCTTGCCGAACTCAAACGCCGCAACGTGATCCGCATGGGCGGGCTATATCTGGTCGGTGCGTGGCTGATCCTGCAAGTTGCCGAAACCCTGCTGCCGATTTTCCACACGCCGGATTGGGTGTTGCAGGCGTTGGTCGTTTTGCTTGCGCTCGGCTTCCTGCCTGCTGTCGTTTTCTCCTGGCTTTTCGAGCTGACGCCCGAGGGCATCAAGCGCGATGCCGAGGTGACGCCGGATCAATCGAATGCCTCGAAAACGGGCCGTCGCATGGATCGCCTGATCTTCGCCGGAGTCATCGCTTTGATCGTGGTGGTCGCGGCCGATCGCTATTGGCCGCGTGCAGCGCGTGTTGAAGCAGAGTCAGCATCGATTGCCGCTGCAGTTCCACCAAGCACACCGACCGACGCGAGTGCAAAAGCCAGCGCTACCGACATTTCAGTCGATCCAAATTCCATTGCCGTGCTGCCCTTCGTCAACATGAGTGCGGACAAGGACAACGAGTATTTCTCCGACGGCGTCGCCGAAGAAATCCTCAATTCGTTGTCGAAAATCAAATCCTTGAAAGTAGCCGGACGAACGTCGTCGTTCTCTTTCAAGGGCAAACAGGAAGATCTGCGCAACATCGGGAAGACGCTGGGTGTGGCCCACATCCTCGAAGGCTCGGTGCGCAAGCAAGGCGAAAAGGTACGCATCACCGCGCAGTTGATTCGCAGCGGAGATGGCATCCACCTGTGGTCAGAAACCTATGACGGCGACTTGAAAGACGTTTTCGCGTTGCAAGAAAGCATTGCACGCGCCATCACCACTCAACTCAAACTCGTCCTGACCGGCCAGCAAGCCACGCAACTGGTCAACGCAGGCACCACGAATGCCCAAGCCTATGCCCTGTATCTGCAGGCAACCAGCATCTATGCCCGGCGTGATGGCGATCGTTTCCCCGAGGCGATTGCCGCGCTGGAGGAAGCCATCCGGCTTGATCCAACTTACGCGCGGGCGTTTGCCCGACTGACGGCTGTGTATGCGGTGCTGCCCAGCTATTCGGATGCCAGCGTCAGCGAAGCGCATGCAAAGGTGTTGGAATATGCCAAGGCCGCAAGCGCGCTCGATCCGACGCTCGCCGAGCCCTACGCCGCGCTGGGCCTGACCTACGGCACGTTTCGCGGCAAATTGCTCGATCAGTTTCAGGCGTTGGAACGCGCGATCGCGCTTGATCCCGATGACGTTACCACCCAGTTCTGGTACGGACTCTCTCTGATCAAGGCCGGCTACTTTGCGCGCGGAACCGCCTTGCTTGACCGCGCGCTGTCGCTGGACCCCATGCTGCCCAATGCGCTGCGTTGGCGCGGAACGATGTACATCCATGCCGGCGATTTGCTCGACGCCGAACAGGTCGTCCGACGTGCGCGTGATCTCGGCATGCAGACCGCCGACGGCAACCTGTCGAAGATAGTCGCGGCGAAAGGCGATTATGCGGAAGCGGTAAAGCTCTGGGTCACCGGTACGCAAGCGACCATGCGCGGATTGTCTGAGGCAGATCGGCAGCAGATTGCCGAAGGCATCTATGGCGACGCACCCGCCCGGAAACAGGCGTTGGACCTGCTTGATGGCTATCTCGCACAGCCACATGAACAGATTTCGCAAGCAATACCCGAGACCCTGCTCAGACTGGGCCAGCCCGAGCGCGCGCTGAGGGCGCTGGCGAACGAGCAGATTACCGACACCGGGGAGGTATTCGCTTTGCTCTGGAGTGATCAGGGCAAACCGATGCGTGCAGCCCCGGGTTTTGACGCATTCGTGCGTGACTTTGGCTTTGTCGCTGTGTGGGACACCTACGGCCCACCGGACATGTGCCGCAAACGCGCGCCAGGGGATTACGACTGTGAGTAGCTTCATCAGCGAGTTGCGTCGCCGCAACGTGATCCGCATGGCCGGTTTGTATCTGGTCGGTGCGTGGTTGATCGTGCAGGTTGCCGGCACCGTGCTACCGATGTTTGGTGCGCCGGATTGGGTGGCGCGCAGCGCGGTGATCCTGCTCGCGATCGGGTTCGTTCCGGCATTGATCGTTGCCTGGTTGTTCGAATTGACGCCAGAGGGCATCAAGCGCGATGCCGAGGTGCAGCCCGAGCAATCGATTGCACGCCGGACCGGCAAGCGCATGGACCGGATAATCGTCGTGGGTCTGATCGCGGTAGTCGCGATGCTGGCGACCGAGCGAGTCTGGTTCGCGCATCAGAATGCGCCAGCGATCATTGCCGCCGATGATGGTGTTGCGACGTCCACGACAACCGCAGCAGTCCTACAGACCCCCGCGCCGGTGAATCCCAAGTCCATCGCGGTGCTGGCCTTCACGAACATGAGTGCGGACAAGGAAAACGAGTACTTTTCAGACGGCATTTCCGAAGAGATTCTGAATGCGCTTTCGAAACTCGATGATCTGAAAGTTGCGGGTCGAACCTCGTCGTTCTTCTTCAAGGGCAAGAATGAAAACCTGACGACGATCGGCGCCACGCTCGGGGTTGCGAATGTCCTGGAGGGCTCTGTTCGCAAGCAGGGCGAGAAAGTTCGCATTACCGCGCAGTTGATCCGTGCACAAGATGGCTTTCATCTCTGGTCGGAAACCTATGACGGCGACTTGATCGATGTGTTCGCACTGCAGGAAAATATTGCTCAAGCGATCGCCGGCAAACTGCAGGTTATCTTGCAGGGCGATCAGAAAACCCGACTGGTGCAGGCCGGCACCACCAACCCCGAGGCCTACCAGTTGTACCTGCAGGCGAGTTCGATCTTCAACCGGCGCGACCGCACGCGCTTCCCTGATGCGATCGCCGCCTTGCAACATGCAGTGCAACTCGACCCGAGTTATGCCCGCGCCTTCGCGCGGCTGGCGTCCATGTACGTGGTGCTTCCGTCCTACACCGACGCCGATCCGCAGCAGGCCCATGAGCAGGTCATGCGGTTCGCCGCAGCCGCACTGGCGCTGGATGCCGATGACGCGGAAGCGTGGGCGGCGCGTGGTGCGTCGCTGGGCAAGTTCCGCGACACGCAAGTACAAAGCCGTGACGCCTTCGAAGAGGCCAAGCGGATTAACCCGAACGATCCCAACGCGAGTTTCTGGTATGGGCTGAACCTGTTGACCACCGGTTATCGTCGCCAAGGCACGGCGCAGATCGAGCATGCGCTGGCACTTGATCCGTTGCTGCCGAATGCCTCGCGCTGGCGCGGCATGTTGTATCTGCAAGACGGCGACATTGTGCGTGCAGAACCCCTGTTGAAGCGCGCATACGACCTGGGAATTGCGAACACAGCGAGCGCGTTGTCGGAGATCGCGATGTTGCATGGTGACGGCGAGGCTTCCGCGCGCCTCTGGCTCACCGGAACCATGGGGCTGGACTTCAACATGTCCAGCGACGACCTGGTCGCCGTACACCGCGGCGTATTCGGTGATGCCGCGGCCAAGATGGCTGCCGTGCGGACGATGCAAGCCGTGCTCGCCAGATCGGGGCCGAAGAGGGCGCTGCCTACCCTGGCCTTGTATCTGTTCCGGCTTGACGCGCTGAAGCAGGGCTTGACCGTGTTGCGCGAACGCGAGATGGGTGAGCGCATCGACGCGATGAACTGGATTTGGACGCGCCAAGGCGCAGCGATTCGCGCGCTGCCCGAGTTCAAAGGCTTCCTGACCGATTTCCATCTGCCCGAGCTCTGGGACAAGTACGGCCCACCCGATCAATGCAAGAAGAACGGACCAGGCAATTATTCCTGTGATTAGCCGATGAATTTTTTCGCCGAACTCAAACGCCGCAACGTTATCCGCATGGGTGGCTTGTACCTGGTCGGTGCATGGCTGATCGTGCAGGTCGCTCAAACGATCTTGCCGACTTTTGATGTACCGACCTGGGTATTGCGCGCAACGATCATCCTGCTCGCCCTGGGCTTCGCACCGGCGCTGATCTTCGCGTGGATTTTCGAACTGACTCCACAGGGCTTGAAGCGCGACGACAACGTGACCACCGGGCAATCCTCGACGGCGCCGACGGCGCGACGCATCGATCGCGTGATCATTGTCCTGCTGGTTCTGGCACTGGGCTACTTTGCGGTCGACAAATTTGTGCTGGCACCGACGCGCAATGTCACATCGACCGAAGCGTCGAATACAAATCCTCCGGTGGAATCCGGCAAGCAGGCATCCGCAGTCATTTCGCGTTCGATTGCCGTGCTGCCGTTCGTCAACATGTCTGCCGATGCGCAGAACGAGTTCTTCTCGGATGGCTTGTCGGAGGAAATCCTCAATTCTCTGGCGCGCATCGAGGGCATGCAGGTGGTCGGCCGCACGTCCTCATTCCAGTTCAAGGGCAAGAACGAGGACCTGCGCGTCATCGGCGAAAAGCTCGGCGTCGCCAACGTGCTCGAAGGTAGTGTCCGTCGCGAAGGCAACAAGGCGCGCATCACCGCCCAGTTGATCAACGCGGCAAGTGGCACCCACCTCTGGTCGGAGACATATGACCGCAATCTCGACGACATCCTGGCCGTGCAACTGGATATTGCCGAAAAAGTCGCCGGTGTCCTCGACGTGGTTCTCGATGACGGTCAGCGCAAGCAAATGGCGCAGGACGGGGTCAGGAATGTCGAGGCTTTCATTGCTTACCAGAGGGGGCTGAAGCTCTACGACGAAGCGCACGACCCCGAAACCAGTCGTGACGCGATCGAGGGCTTGCGCCTGGCCAACGTCGAGTTTGACAAGGCCAGCACGCTCGAGCCCGGATTCGCGCAGGCCTATTTCATGGCCGCCGATCTGTACGACCACATCCTGCTGGCCGATGGCCGCCCAAGTGCCGAACGGCTCGATGCGCAGCGTCAGGCGATGCGGCTCTACGGCCTGGTCGCGGAACACAGTCATGATGCGCAGCAGCGGCTACTGGCCCTGGTCGAGCGACAGATGGTCAGTGACGACTGGAGTGGTCTGGATGGGCAGATCGAGGTGGCATTGAAGCATCCCGGTTGCCGCAATCCGGATTGGTTGCCGGTGTTCGCCAGTGCGTTTGGACATACCGATCTGATCGAAGACCTCGGCCGGCGCACGAGCGCCTGCGATCCCCTGAATCGCATCAATTACAACAGCCGGACACGCGCCGCGCTGGCGGCGGGGCGCGGGCAACAGGCGCTCGATATTCTCGCGGAATACGAGCAAGCGCGAGGCGGCGTGCCGCTTCATAGCGCCACGCGCGTGCAGGCGCTGCTGATGCTCGGACGGCTCGATGCCGCGCAAGCCGAACTTGCGGCAATCGAATTGCGCGACGAGGGCTACTACAAGGCCGAAGCTTTCGTTGCCACGGCGATGCGCGAGGATCCGAACCGCCTGCACGCACGCCTGAAATCGATCGACCGCAGCCAGTCGATCTTCGATTTCTGGGACAACGCCGATGCACTCGAGGCAGCGCTTTCTGGAAATCGGGAGGAGGCGAATCGCCAGGCAGCGGCACTCGACGCGCGACCCGCCGGCCCGTTCCTGCTTGCCGTGCTCGCCACTGATTGCCTGTGCGGCGCGCCGTTCGATCTCGATGCCACACCCAACTTCAAAGCCAGGCTCGCCGAGTCGGGACTGCGCTGGCCCTCGCCCGTCAGCATCGCGCAATCGTCACGCACGCTGAATCCGAATCCATGAGCCTGTTCGCCGAACTCAGGCGCCGCAATGTGTTCCGCGTCGGAATCGCGTGGCTGGCCCTGTCGTGGCTGCTGGTGGCGATTGCGAACCTGTTGTTTCCTGCGCTGGCGATGCCGATTGCCACGGTGCGCTGGTTGCTGTTGTTGATGCTCGTGCTTTTGATTCCCGTACTGTTGTTGGCCTGGCGCTATGAGATGGGGCCGCGGGCATTGCGCTTGGATCGCGGCCCCGATTCCGACAACCCGCTGAGTCAACCCACTGCACAGCGCATCGATCAGGTCAGTGTGGTTCTGGTTCTTGGGGCGCTGAGTCTGTCGATTCTGTATCAGGTGATCCAGCCCTATTCGGCGAAGCGCGGCATCGCGCAAGCGCCGCAGGCGAGCGCCGTGAAAGCGCCGGCCAGAACGCCGAAGCCAGCGAAGTCTTTTGACCCGCGCTCAATTGCGGTTTTGCCATTTGCCAATCTTAGCCCCGATCCGGATGACGCTTATTTTGCCGATGGCCTCGCCGAAGAGCTGCTCAATGTGCTCGCACACATCGCCGATCTCAAAGTCACCTCGCGTAGTTCGTCTTTTGTATTTCGGAATACCACGGTCGGCGCAAGCGAAATCGCCGGGCAGCTCGGTGTCGCACACTTGCTCCAAGGTTCCGTGCGGCGCCAGGGCGAGCAGGTACGGATCAGCGTGCAACTGATCGATGCGCAGGATGGTCGCCAGTTGTGGTCGCAAAGCTACGATCGCCAGTTGCGCGATATTTTCGAACTGCAGCGGGAAATATCGCAGTCGGTCGCTGATTCGCTGTCCGATTCGCTTGGCGTACGCACGGTCGAAGTCGCCGCGGCGACCAGTGATCTGCAAGCCTACGAGTGGTATCTGCGTGGTCGCCAATTGTTTGTTCAGCGAGGCTCCAATCTACCCGCAGCGCGTGAATTGCTTGAGCGTGCGGTGGCCAAGGACCCAGGTTTCGCTGATGCCTGGGCGACACTGGCTGGCGTCTGGTACGTCTGGCGCTCCTACGCACCTGAACCTGCGGGCATCGATACCTTGCAGCGATCCGCCGATGCGGCAGCGAAAGCGCTGGCATTGCAGCCGGATCATCCGGGCGCACTCGCAGTCAGTGCTCGCCTCACCGCAATCGGTGGCGATCGCCTGCGTGAATCCGAACTGATCACAAAAGCTCTCGCTTTGGAGCCCAACAACGCGAATACCTGGTTGTGGCAAGGACTCGGCTTGTTCGAGGTCGGCCATATCGATGCGGCGCACGCGAGCTTCGAGCGTGCACGTCAACTCGATCCACTGAGCGGCCTGCAATCGGGATGGCTAGGCATCTCAACAGCCTTGCGCGGTGATCGTGCGGCCGGTGAGGCATTGTTGCAGCAGGCGCATATGCTGGGTTGGCGTGGTCCGGCCAGTCGCGCACTTTTTCTGCTTGCGCTCGATGGCGGTGACGATTCCGGGATCGTGGCGCAACGCTACGCCGACTGGTTGCACGATGACGATACGATGGCGGCCGATCAGCGCGAGCTTGCCCGCTCGCTGGCGCCTGGATTGGGCAAAGTCGACCAGCTTGAGCACGCCCGAGCTGTGCTGTCGGCAGCCGTCGCGGCCAAGCCAGGCGAAGAATGGCCCCTCTTGCTGGCGAGCTTCGGCATGAACGAAGCGGCGATGGCATCGCTTGAACACGCCGATCGTGCAACCGCACAGCCGCTTGTGCTGAGCCTGTGGTTCACCTCGTTCAAGTCCTTGCGTGCCGAACCTGGGTTCATGGATTGGGCAAGACGTCAGGGCATGATCGACTACTGGCGTGCGCTCGGCCCGCCCGATGCTTGCACCCTGCACGAGTCACCGGATGTGGCGCTGACGTGTACTGAATGATCATGTGGGCAGCAAGCTAACCCTCGATCACCTCGGTTTTGCGAACCCGCAATTTCAGGTACGCGATTGTCGGCGCCAGCGGCGTCGGCAAATCAACCCTGTTCCGTATCCGGCTCGGACTACTGCCGCCGACGTTGGATACGTCAAGAGTCTCTGGGCGGGACAGCCATGGCTCGCTCGACAGTTCCTTGCTGCACCAGCCCGGCATCGTGCCGGGCTGGTCTCAAGTGGCAATGCGCTCAGTTGATGGCGGCTGCGCGTTCGCGGCGTTCAAGCAGGCTCATGTCGGCCTGATTGATCAGACGCAGGTCACGCAGCTCGTAAGGAGCGGTGAGCGCCGAGTCCGTCAAACTGCGTGCATCGAAGCTCAAGTTGATGTTGGCGGAGCCGGCTTCAAGCCAGGCTGCCGAGTGGCCGACGGCAGCGGGTGCCAGCGATCCATCCGCACGCGTGCCATACAGCGTCGCAGCTAGCTGATAACGGCTTGCCAGTACTGATTGGACACCGATGGCCAAGGTCAGACCCTTGTCCTTGGCTGGCCCGTTGACCCGCTCCATGGATCCGCTCAGGCGCGCGGTCGCAACGCTGACCGCAAACGCGGAACGGGCATCACGAGGAACGCTGATCTGGCGATTGGCGGCATTGCCGAAGGCATGGATTTCCCACAGCCCGAAGCCGCCTGCGTGCGATGAATCGGGGCGCACGTTTGCGCTGTAGCTGCCATCGCCCTGACGCAGGAAGGCGACTTCCTGTGTGTGTCCATCGGGCGCGCTGAGCAGTCCCTCGACACGATCCAGGTTGGCGCCGCTGATGCCGGCGTTGATGCGCAACGAATCGCCGGCGAGCACGGTGTCTCGTTCAGCCTGCAAGGACATGACCACCGTACTTGCAGGTTCGAACACATGCACAAGATACCGGCCGCTGGCTGTTGGCGCGATCATCTCGATGCGACCACTGCCCAGACTGTCATTGAGTTTGACGACCAGGCTGCCGGCCGGTGCATCCATGCCTGCGGCGCGCAGCTCGTCTTCATCGGCAGCCGTGTGCACGGCGTCGGTGTTCGCATAGAGCTTGCCGTTGGCCCGGAATGACAAGGTCGCAACGTCAATGACGCTGGTGTTGCCGGCGTGCGGACTGAGGCGAATCAAGGCGCCGTTGGCGCTGGTCGACAGGGCCAGGCCGGCGTGCAATTCATCCTCGCTGGCATCGATCCAGTATTCGCGACTTTGCTGGATGAATACTGTGGGCCTGGATTCAAGCGCCTGTGCAGGATCGATCGCCCAGGACATTGAAACCGGTCGCCGCTCAAGTGACGCGATCGCCGACTTGGCCAGGGTGGTTGCCTGCAGCGTGTGTGGAACCTGGTCGTTCGCCGAAGCGGACAGCAGGCTGGCGGAATGATCGATGGCATGGGCGGAAGCGCTGACCAGCAGCAAGGAGACAATCAGGGAACTCAGGTGGATTTTCATCGGTGGGTTCCTCACAGGTCGTCACGAAGGATGGTTTCAAGACCGAAGCAGGCGCGTCGGCTCTGGTTGTGCGAGAGCACCTTGCCACCGAGGCTGGAGGTGTCCTTGAACCAGAGCGAACCGGCGGCTTGCTGGCTCGTGCACTCGAGGAATCCGTCTGAGCAACTGGACAGCCAGTTCTGGGTGATCTCAAGGCCCACATTGAGGGCGTAGCCACCACAGTAGGCATTCGAACTGAAGATTCCCGAGCGGACATCGGTGCCGACCACGCTCCAGAATCCCTTGGGGAGGGCAGGTCGGCCGCTCGTGCCAATCAGGTTGTTCTGGTTGTAGTAAGCCATCCAGCTGACCTGCTGCATGCGCACCGCATCACTCTTGTATCCAAGCAGCCAGCCGAGGGCGGATTCAAACACGTTCCCGCTGATGGTTGCATCGGCGAGTGGCGTTCCCGCACTCGAAGGGGCCAGCGCGTTGACCCAGCGGATCTTGCTGATGATGGCCGGATAGCGGCTGTCGTAGGTCGGGTTGGACATGATCCAGCGCATCACGTTGCCGCCATTGGAATGGGTGATGACGACGAGGTCGGTGATGTTCCTGGCGGTGATGAATGAGGTCAGCTGCGTGGCCAGGCAACCGGCCGCGCGGCTGTCCCACATGTATTGCTCGAAATCACAGTTGATGACGGTGTAGTTGCTTTGATTGACCAGTCCCTGGCGCACGGTGTTGACCATGGTGGGTTGCCAGTAGTCGTTGTAGGCGTCGGTCTGGTGACCGGTGCCATGGACGAAGGCGACGCCGGTTCCAGCGCTGGTTGCATACGTGGATGCGGTGCCAAGCGCGAGCAGTAGCACAAGTGCAATACGGATCATTGAATCCCTCCCGATGCAGCCGCTCAGGGGCGGCTGCGGATGGACTCCGACGGGCTTGAGCGGTACGGCGTCCATGCCGGCGCGAAGGCACGGCGGAGCGGATGCATGGGAATTGCGGCCGGCGCATCCCCTCCCGGAGCGCCATGACGCGCGAGCAACATAGTCCACTCGTGCGCATGAGTCAAACATTCGTTTGATTTAGTTTGCCGCGGCCGGAGATGCGGATTTCCTGCTGAGTTCGCACGGGTTCGCATTCGTTGATGCGCCGGTGCGCTGTCTTTGCGACTGCAGTGGATTGCCCGAACCGCATCTCATCTGGTGGCCCGGGCTTCAGCTTACCCGCAGCCAGCCCTTTAAAATCCGGTGCAATGGACGTTCGATCCAGCGGAAGTGCATCACGCTGTAGCCCAGGATCAACGCAGCCAGGACGAGATAGAGGATCTGCGCAACGCCGGCACCCAGACCGCCCGCGTAGTCGTTGAAGCCCAGCTTCTGCATGCTCGCGAGGATCAGCCCATGCGAAAGGTAAATCGCATAGGACGCACCGCCGGTCAGCAAACTGAATTGCAAAGGTGCACGACGTCCTTTTTGATCGAGCCGCACCAGGGCCGCCAGGATCAGCAGGGATGGAACCCCAAAAGCGAGTACCCGATAAAAGACCGCATAGCCCTGTTCTATGCCGCCATCAAAGTAGCGATTGTTGATCCAGCCGCCGAGCAGAAAAAACACGCAACCTGCGGCCAGCAGAAAAATGTCCCACCGGCGATCATTCATGGTGGTTTGCCGGTTGGATTCACGGTGCAGCCAGCCAGCGAGCAGGGCGCCGCCAAGGAACTCCAGCAGGTACGGACTGAGCATCAGGTTCTCGGCAAGACTCAGGGTTTCGAGATGACCAGGATCGTAGGCGTGGCGTACGAACTGGTTGCAGATCGCAACGAGCAGCATCAGCCCGAACAGGACAACGAGAAAAAGGCTGCGTCGGCGATCAGTGATACAGATGATCACGGCGAACAACAGATAGAAGAACATCTCGAATATCAGGGTCCAGCTTACTGCAATCAACAATGGGTAGGCGGGCCAGAGAATGGCTGATTGCA
Organism: Lysobacterales bacterium; assembly: GCA_016721015.1. Classification (GTDB taxonomy): domain Bacteria; phylum Pseudomonadota; class Gammaproteobacteria; order Xanthomonadales; family Rhodanobacteraceae; genus Dokdonella. The sequence goes on along the minus strand of JADKJL010000009.1, from coordinate 221,456 downwards.
GCAGTTTCGCTTTCTCCATAAGCGATGGATCAATCCAGGCAAACAGGGCCAGGGCCAGAAGAAAGAATGGCCAGTAACCGGAATAGATACGGGCCATGCGACGGCGCAAGAACGCCCAGCCATCGCCCGCTCCCCTGGCGTCGACCGAGGTGTGCGCCATGATGAATCCACTGATCACGAAGAAGATATCCACGCCGGCGAAACCCACGGCCTCCATGACCTCGAACAAGCTCCCCTGCTCGATGCCGCTGGCCCTGACGTGTGAACTGGTGTGGTAGAGAACGACCAGCATCGCGGCGATCATGCGCAGGAACTGGATATTGATCAGCATGCGTGAATTCTCACACGACCTTTGCCGGAGATGGGATTCGAATCAGGATGATCAGGCAAGTTTTGCATGACGGGATACCGCCATGTGCAGCGACTCGGAGACGTTGTTCGCAATCGTGAGAGGTGTGCGCTGGAGCCGTCGGGACTCAGACTTCCAGCGAGGCGAGGTCACCCTTCTCTTCGAGCCAGGTCTTGCGGTCGGCTGCACGCTTCTTTGACAGCAGCATGTCCATGATCTTGTTAGTGCCGTCGTCGCCATCCTCGATGGCTCCCACGGTCAACTGGACCAGGCGGCGTGTATCCGGGTTGATGGTCGATTCACGCAGCTGGCTCGGATTCATCTCGCCGAGACCCTTGAAGCGGGTGACATTGATCGCGCCGCGAATCTTCTCGCGCTCGATCCGTTCGAGGATCGCATCGCGCTCGGACTCGTCGAGGCAATAGAACATCTGCTTGCCGACATCGACGCGGAACAATGGCGGCATGGCGACAAACACATGTCCTTCGCGCACCAAGGCGGGGAAGTGCTTGATGAACAAGGCCGACAGAAGCGTGGCGATGTGCAGGCCGTCGGAGTCGGCGTCGGCGAGGATGCAGACCTTGCCATAGCGCAGGCCGGTGATGTCGTTCTTGCCCGGATCGCAGCCGATGGCAACGGCCAGGTCATGGACTTCCTGCGAGGCGAGCACGCTGCCGGATTCGACTTCCCAGGTGTTGAGGATCTTGCCACGCAGCGGCAGGATCGCCTGGAAATCCTTGTCGCGCGCCTGACGCGCGGAGCCGCCTGCCGAATCGCCTTCGACCAGAAACAATTCGGTGCGCGAGAGATCGCTGGAGGCACAATCGGCCAGCTTGCCGGGCAGGGCGGGGCCCTGGGTGATCTTCTTGCGCACGATCTGCTTTTCGGCCTTGAGCCGCAGCGCCGCGCGTTCGATGGCGAGTTGGGCGATCTTCTCGCCAATCTCGACATGCTGGTTCAGATACAGCGAAAAGCCATCATGCGCCGCGCTCTGCACGATGCCGGCCGCATCGCGTGAGGACAGACGCTCCTTGGTCTGGCCGGAGAACTGCGGTTCCTGCATGCGCAGCGACAGAACAAAGCAGAGCCGATCCCAGACATCCTCGGGCGCCAGCTTGACTCCGCGTGGCAGCAGGTTGCGGAAATCACAGAATTCGCGCAGTGCTTCGGTCAGGCCGGTGCGCAATCCATTGGCATGGGTGCCGCCCTGCGCGGTCGGAATCAGGTTGACATAGCTTTCCTGGGTCAACTCGCCCTCCGGCAGCCAGGCGATGGCGAAATCGACGGCGCTCTTCTCGCGCTTCTGCGCGCCGATGAACAGTTCGGCTGGCAGACGTTCGGCATCGCCGATCATCGAGCGCAGGTAATCACGCAGACCGTCCTGATATAACCAGTTGATTTCCTCGCCGCTCGCTTCGTCTTTCAACGACACCGCCAGGCCCGCGCAGAGAACCGCCTTGGCACGCAACACATGCTTGAGCCTGGGCAAGGAAATCTTTGCTGAATCGAAGTACTTCGGATCCGGCCAGAAACGCAGGGTGGTACCGGTATTCTTCTTGCCGACCGTGCCGATGACTTCGAGCAGCGACTGGCGATCGCCGTCCTTGAATTCCATCCGATGGATTTCACCGTCGCGGCGAATGCTCACTTCCACACGCGTCGACAAGGCATTGACCACGGACACGCCGACGCCGTGCAGGCCGCCGGAAAACTCATAGTTGCGATTGGAGAACTTGCCGCCGGCATGTAGTCGGGTGAGGATCAATTCCACGCCTGGAATGCCTTCTTCCGGATGGATGTCGACCGGCATGCCGCGACCGTCATCGCTGACCGTCACCGAACCATCCGCATGCAGGATCACGTCGATGGATTTGGCATGTCCGGCGAGCGCCTCGTCGACCGAGTTGTCGACGACTTCCTGGACCAGATGATTGGGGCGTGATGTATCGGTGTACATGCCCGGCCGGCGCTTGACCGGGTCGAGGCCGGACAGAACCTCGATATCTGCTGCGTTGTAACGACTGCTCATGAATTTGCTGTGATTGGATGACCGCCCATGGTGGCCGGATCGCCGAAAGCTGGCAAGCGCTGCGGCTCGGTCCATGGATCCGGGTGGAGATGCCATTGATGGCGTATTTCGGGCGTTGGCGCGGCCCCCGGGAGGCATGGGCGGCAGAAATTCTCGGGCGACAATCGTGCTCTCATCCACAGGCGGCGCCGATTGTGGGGCTGACATGGCACCACTACGCGCGATCGCCGATCGACCTTGCCTGTGGCGATACCCCCATCTCGCTATTCCAGGGTTCTGCCGCCCTGGCGTGCAAACGCAGCCTCGATCAATGCGAAGCCGAGTTTGCGGCGATCCGGGCCGATTCCACGATCGCCAGGGCAAAAGATCTGGTCAACATCGAAATGGAGGTCGATGAAATCGCCGACGACAAGGCGTCGTTCAATCTCGAATCGATGCATGTCCGCGCCACGATTCACGATCTTCGCGATTTCGATTCCGTTGGCGCGCAGGCTCAGGCGATTGGGCTCACCCAGTCCCTGGGGCAGGAGTCCGGATACCCGGAGCCGTCCCGCTCCGCCGCCTGCGAGTCGCAGGGTTGCCTGCGGCCGACTCCAGCGAAAATTCCGTTCGCTGTCCGAAAGCCAGCCATCGAGGAGGCCGATTTCACCCTCGCCGCTGCCGATACGACTCGGTAGGGGCGCCGGAGCATGGGCGACCTTGTATGGACAGCGCCGGCATTTTGCGTCCCGCGCGTGGACGTAGTCATCGCGAAACTGCGCGTAATCCGGACCATGCCAGATTTCGGTGAGGCTCTGCCGAGCGAGATTTCCCAGCACGATGCGATCCCGCTCCTCGCAGCTGACCACGGCGCCATCGCTGAGTATGTGCACGGTCTCCCAGGGATCCTGGTCGCAGCGGTGGATGCGCGCTTGAGCGGGCAATTCGGCAGGGAAATATCGCGGCACCTGATCGAGTTCGGAGCTGACGTGGAGCTCCGGTGTCGAGGACTCGATCGAGAGCTGCGGATGCTTGTCGGCAACGCGCTTGATCGCTGCGCCAAGCCGTTCGAGGAATGCGGGTCGCAAGCGATCGCCGTCCAGCTCATCGACGAAAGTCTCCTCGATCGGATCGCGTCGTATCACGGGGTGGACGGCGAGGCGCTGGATACCAAGCTCACTGGCGTAGTCGGCGACCGCCTCAAGCTGATCCAGATTGCGCTGCATCGCGACAAATGCGAAATCGATGGCGAGAGGTCGCTCCAGCGCGGGTGCCAGCGATACGATGCGTTCGATTCGTTCACGCATCGCATCAACCGTCGAAAACCGATAGATCTCGGCGAACTTGTCTGCGTCAAGCGAGTGCAGGGAAATCGTCAGGCGCGACAGGCCTGAGTGTGCAAGTGCATCGACCCGATGCTGTGGCAGTGCCGCGAGAACGCTGACCAGTTCCACCGTGGCACCGGTCGCGGACGCCAAGGTGCAGGCTTCAACGATTTTCGGATAATGCGAGGACTCGCCCGAGTAGTTGAGCCGAATGATGTCCGGGTTGCGCAGTTCCGCGATCAGGCGGCGGTAGAGATCGAAATCCATGTGTTTGCCGGCGCCGCGCAGCAGCTTGCGCGAGCAGAACACGCAATCGAAAGGACAACGTGAGGTCAATTCAATCCAGAGCACTCGTGGCAGTGGCGCAATCCGCGTCGCCGAGGATGCGCCAATATCGATCACGGGCAGACGCTTGCTGAAAAGGTTCATTGGTTTGCGTCCGCCTGGGTTGAGTGCAACAGAGCCGTTGCGAACTGGGCCGAAGATTCACAGTCTTTCGATCCGTAGTCGTAATGCCAGGATGACACGCTCAGTTCCGCTGCCTTGGCAAGCTGGTCGATTTCGCCTGCCGAGTACGGTCTGATCGTTTCCGCGGTGGTGAACCGGTTCGCGACTTGCGAGCTGGAATCAAGCAGCGTGTAGCGACGAAAAATTCGATGACAACCATCGTCGAACCGGTCGATGCGCTTTTCCCGTTGCAGGATGTTGTCGCCGTGGGGTCGCCGGTAGTCCAGATGAAAGTCCGTGTAGAGTTCAGTGGGCCGGGGTACGAACGCATCGATGACAAGGCAACCGTTTGTGGTGAGCAGTTTCCGCAGTTGCACGAGCATTGAAATTGCTTCTCGCGTATCGCAGAAACCCGTGATCAATGAGTATGGAGCGAGGATCACGTCGAATTGCTGGACAAGGCAGAGCGCGCGCATATCCATCTGCACTACGCGTGGCCTCAGTTGACGTTGGTCGGCGGCCAGGCGCAATTGGCGAAGCATTGCCATCGAACGGTCGATTCCGGTCACGTCGATTCCGCTGGCCAGCAGTTCGAGCAGAATGCGACCACTTCCGCAGCCAAGCTCAAGGACGCGGCCACCGCGCTGCCGACAAAGCTCGCGGTACCAGCCGACATCATCGAACGGCATGCTGGAGCCCATGTCGGTCGAATAGTATTCAGCGGTTGCGTCGTAGGGCCACCCTTCACCGCCGAGATCATCGGGTTGATCGACTGAAGTCATATGCGGGTGATCCCGAATGGGGCATCCGATATGGGTGCCAAGTCTGTATCCCGCCTTCGCTGCCGCCGCATGAGTGACTGGTACAGGCCAAATTGAGTTTTGGCAATCGTATCCCAGCTGTATGCGTCGAGGCGCTCCGCGTCGGACGTCTCGGAGGAATGGCGACATGCCGTATCGACAAGCAATCGCCCGATGGGCTCGGCCATGCCGGCGATCGTGTTTGCGGTCACGAGGCCGCTCAGGTGGGAGTCGGAAAATCCGCGGGCTCCCGCCTCGGTGCTCACGCACATCCGACCGGCGAGCAGGGATTCAATCAGCTTCAGTGCTGAGCCGCGAATTTCCATCAGCGGATTGATCGTCATGCTGCACTGGTCCAAAAAGTAGCGGGGTTCGACAAAGCGCGTGACCAGCTCAACGCCGGATTGCATCAGTCTTGGATCCAGGTCAGCGCCATCATCCGGTAGCCGCCCGGCGAGGATGGTCAGACGCAGATTCACGAACTGTCGCTTCAATTCCGGCCAGGCGGTTGAGAGGAATTCGAGGATGCCGTCGCGGTTCTGCGGATAGCGGAACGGGCCCATGAACAGCAGTGACGCCGTATCAGGAGATGGACGAGGATTCCGTTCGGGGCGGGTCGCGCCATTTGCGACGATGGAAACACAGGGGTGATCAAGCAATGCCGCATCTTCGTTCGAGCAGACAGTAATTGCGTCGAAGCGCGACATCAATGCACGTTGCAGCGTGTCGAATTCTGGATCGTCCTGGGCGCTGCCGAGCGTGACATCGTGGAGAGCGAGAATCCACTTTGCGCTGCCAGCGCGATTTTCGCCCAGGCGAGCGAGCTCCATGAATTCGACCTGCACAATGTCAGGCGAGAGGAGTTCGATCAGCCGCTTCAATTCATCGCGCAACAGTGGCCATGCATGACGATCCAGCCGTTGCCGCAGTGACGCCTGGTCATCGGAAGAATCGCCGCGCCCCTCGACGAGATAGGTGGCACGAAAGTGGCGCAACCACTTCTCGGATGCTGGAGAGTAGAGCGACTGTTCGTCACTCAGGAGAAAGAAGTCCACCGATCCTGCCAGCCTCTCCACAAGTTCTGTAACCCTGCGCGCACCGCCGTGAACAGGGGGCGATATTGCGTAGGGTGAAATCATGAGCACGCGTGGCCGGGATCGAGTCGGATCGGGATCCGGCGAGTAGTAACGATGGGTAGCCAGGGTGTCGAAGCGCAGCCCACGCCGTTGCGCGATGCGGGTCGCCAGGCGTGAGCGGAAAGTCCGCCATGCAACACCGAGCCCGCGCAGTTCGCTGCGGGTAGTCGCATCAGACTCGGTGATGCGATGGATCAGTGCGCGTGGAAACAGACCAGACCAGCCACGCCGGACATCGAACAGAAGCGCATTGCGTTCGATCACCCGCTTGATTTCATCCGCACTGTAGTGACGGCTGATCGTGGCCCGATGATGATGCCATGCCCATGATTTGGGGCAAAACAGCACTTCACGTCCGGCTGCCCAGGCTGAAATGCCCCAGTCGGCATCTTCCCAGTAGAACGGTGCATAGTCTCGGGAATCACGCACGAAACAACGCAGCAGAGCGGTGCGAAAGAGCGACGATCCGCCACCGGCATAGAGGTTTCCTCGCGCGAGTTCGCCGGGTTCCGGCATGCGATCGTAGATCTCCGCGCGATCCGCCCGCCAGTTGAAGTCCGTCCAGCCTGTTTCCTCCCGACGACGACTGGAATCGACCAGAAAGATCTGAGAGGCAATGGCGAAGACCGTGCTGCGCCGGTAACCCAGCAGTTCGAACAGCGCGCCCGGATCCAGACGCATGTCGCTGTTGAGAAGGTAGGTCCAGGCATGCCGAACGTGGCGCAGTCCGAGTGCGATCGCGCCGTGGTAGCCAAGCGGTTGTGCATGGAACAGCCACTCGATCTGCGGCCAGCGCGAGCGCAAGGCGGCATATTCCGATTCATCCGCGCCATTGACCACCACCAGTATTTGGGTGGGTTCGGCGACAGCATCGGCAGCCACGACAGCCGCCGCCAGCGTCTCGGAGAGCAGTTCCGGTGTGCCCCGCTCGGGTATCAGAATGGAAATTCCGGGCTCATCCTGCGGCACGACGCCCGCAACGGGACGGAACGTGGCAAGCCAGCGCGCCAATACGCTGGCAAGACCGAGAGCGGCCAGCAGCGGCAGAAACGGCAGCTTGCGCAGTCGCGAATGGAAACGTCGCCTCCAGCCAGATGAAGAATTCATGTGATCCATCGCGCCGCAGGCAAATCCAGTCCGCGCTCATGACGGACAAACCAGCGCAGTGCCTGTTCTGCGAAAATCGCGCTCCAGACGTTGGACGATCCATCGCCGTCGTCGGCATGGCAAGGCAGCGAACCGTCGTCGCGAACGCGGTTGAAAAGTGCTGAAGCGAGCCGGAAAATTTGCTCGCGGTTCGGCGCTGAATCGACCGAGCGGGCGCGAAGTAGGATGCCGATTCGCAGGGCCTGGGCGGTAACATCGCAGCGAAACTGGTCGGACGTTTCAGTTTCCGGAAGGCAGCCATCCTCGCGCATCAGCACAAGACATGCGGACAGCAAGTGCGTGATTTCACTGGCAGGAAACGGCGTGGCATACATCAGGCCTTCGGCAAAATACAAAGTCGGATGCAGCAGGTTGATCGGTTGCATCATTGCCGTACCGATCTGCCGCGCGTTGAACTGTTGACAGGCATTCATCAGGGTTGACGCGATGCGACGACCCTTTCCGGCAGTCAGGATCGCGGCGCATGCCTTGGCTTCGTATCCACCAGCCGCCGTTGACCAGCGCTCCGGCAGCACATTCTCCTCGGCTCGTGCGCGTGCAGCAAAGATGTCGCCATCGGCATTGATGAAGCGGGCCAGTTCGGTGAGCAGACGGTTGACGACAAAGTCCGGCTCGGTGATCAATTCCCGTTCGTGTGCCGCTGCAAGCCCGCGCAGCAACATGGCGAGATCGAAAAAGAAAACGGCCCGGTTTCGCCAGTCGTCCGGATTCGCGGCAACCTTCGCGCATGACGCGTCCTCGACTGGATAAATTCGGGTCGCCGGTATGTTGTTGTTTGCGAATGCGCGTGCCGCCCAGGTCGACGCGCATTGCGCTGACAGTGTGGCGGCGGGGCCGAGGGATTCCCTTGCCTCGGCCAGCCAGTGCAGGTAATACCCGGTTATTTCTGGATAGTAGTAGTGCGCGCGACCATCCCGATCAATGGAGCCGGCGACGGCGCCGGCATCGGCGCCACTGACTGCCTGGATGGCGCCACTGATCAGCCAGTTGCGCAATCGGCTGCTCGCGGCTTCGGCCTCCACGACGTATGCACTCATGGCAGCGCTGCGGCGGGCAACAAGCCATCGGCACGGTCTGGGGTCGGCAGTGACACCTGCGCCCGCAGATAGTCGAGGACGGTGGAAGTTATCCTGATTCCGGAATGACCGTCGCCATATGCGGCGAATCCGTCGAATGCCAGCGGCGTCGGTCGCGGCAATGAAAGCAATCGCACGGACTCGGCGGCGATCGAATGGGTTTCCGTGTTCACCAGTGTCGATACGCCAAGCGCGATGCCTTCCGGTCGCTCGGTATTCTCACGGACGACCAGAACCGGCGTTCCCAGATAGGGCGCTTCTTCCTGGATTCCACCGGAATCGGTAATGATGAGTCGGCTGCGCGCGAGCAGGGCGATAAACGGCCGGTAGTCGAGAGGTTCGAGCAGTACGACGCGGGGATGGCCTGTCAGGTGTCGATGGATGCGCGCGGCGGCAAGCGCGTTGGGATGGAGCGGGCAGACAATTCCGAGGTCCGGGCATCGATCTAGCAGGTCGATGATGCCGCGACAGACGTGATCCAGCAGGCGGCCGTAATTCTCGCGTCGATGCAGGGTCAGCACCGCGAATTCGCTGGTTTTCGGGATCAAGGTGCTGATGTCGAACAAGGGCCACCCGTACTGTTCGCGCAGGAGATCAATGATCGTGTTGCCGACCAGATGGATGGATCCAGGATTGACGCCTTCACCGATCAAATTTTTGACGGCCAATGGGGTGGGCGCAAAATGGAGCCCTGCGCTGCGTGCGATACGCCGCCGGAAGCATTCCTCGGGGAACGGACGAAATGGGTGCGCTGTGCGCAGTCCCGCCTCGATGTGTGCAAGCGTAGTGCCACAGTCCCTTGCCGCAAGCGCCGTTGCATAGGCCGTCGATGTATCGCCCTGGGCGACGATCAACTGCGGAGCCGCGGCCTGCACGACGGCGCGCAGACTCGACCGCAGGGATGAGATTGCACGCGACAGTGAGCCGCAAGCATGCGAACCGAGCGAGCGATCGCATCGGATACCGAATTGCGCGAACGACCGTTCAACCATCGCCTGATGTTGACCGCTGTTCACCAACAGAACGTCGTCGCCGAGCAAGCCGCGCAGGGCAGTGATCGTGCTCACCAGCTTGAGGCATTCGGGACGCGTCCCGGCGACGATCATTATTCTGCAGCGAGAGCGGGCAAGCGGCATGGACGCGAGATTCCCTGGGTTACATCCGGCTCGGTGCATCAAAAAATGGCATCGACCGAGCCTGCGTGCCGGTTGGCGCCGGATTCATGCGTTTTGCGAGGGTGCGTCCAAACTCAAGTGGCGACGTGCGGTCGCCTTGCCTCGAGCACATTGGTCGAACCCTCACCAATTATCAAATGCGCCAATGAGTTTAGGCAATCCCTGTCGAACACGATCTTCAAGTGACAGGCGAGTTTCAATCATGCCCGAGCAGGTTGCCGACTCGGGGGAAACGCCTGGTTACGGTAGCCTCCTTTTCGGAAGCCGTGTTCTGCTCAAGTGGCATGTGCCTCGCTCGGCATCGTCAGCTATTGGAGTCGGTGTTGCCGGGTATCCTGCTTCACGCTCTTTGAGTCCGCGGTGGGCCGGCTTTATCTCCGGGTGGCCACCGTCCGCGACTTGACCAAATCGATCGTCCTGCCTGTCGCGCCCGCACCAGCGGCCGTCCGGCGATGCGAGTCATGCGAATGGACGACGACTTCGATCGAATTGTCTTGGCCGACGAGGACTTCGTCTCCCACAGCGTCGACGACATTCTGGGCCCGACGGCTGGGACGTCATCTACGGGTGGCCATCCCGGTCGGCGTTTGGCGGATCAAGTTCGCACGAAGCTCGATATCTGGCGCCTTGCAACGGCTACGGGAATGTCGCGGGATCTGGCGGCCACCGCTGGCGCCGGATCGCCGAAAGCCGGCAAGCTTTTGAAGAACGGGAGTGGGGAGTGGGGAGTGGGGAGTGGGGAGTGGGGAGTGGGGAGTGGGGAGTGCAGTTCGCGGTGTGCGGAGAGCTAACCTCTGTGGGAGCGGCTTTAGCCGCGATGCAGCCTCTGTGGGAGCGGCTTTAGCCGCGATGCCCTTGATCCGCTTTAATGCGAGCATCGCGGCTAAAGCCGCTCCCACGAAAATCTTCACTCCAGCTCACCGCTCGCCGCTAACCGCTAACCGCACTCCTCGCAGCCGTCGACGTTAGCCGGTAGAATACGGTTTTCCTGCGGATTGCTTCCCATGACCCCCCTGATTTTCGTGACCGGAGGCGTGGTGTCCTCGCTTGGCAAGGGCATTGCGGCCGCGTCGCTCGCTGCGATCCTCGAAGCACGCGGGCTGCGGGTGACGATGATGAAGCTGGATCCCTACATCAACGTCGATCCGGGCACGATGAGCCCGTTTCAGCACGGCGAGGTGTATGTCACCGACGACGGTGCCGAAACCGACCTCGATCTGGGCCATTACGAGCGCTTCATGCGCACGCGCCTGACCGGCAAGAACTCGATCACCACGGGCAAGATCTACGAGAGCGTGATCGCCAAGGAGCGCCGCGGCGACTATCTCGGCGCAACCGTGCAGGTGATTCCGCATATCACGGACGAGATCAAGCACCGGATTTACGAGGCGACCAGCGGCTATGACGTTGCCCTGGTCGAGATCGGCGGCACCGTCGGCGACATCGAATCACTGCCGTTCCTGGAGGCGATTCGCCAGATCCGCATCGAACATGGCCAGGAAATGTCGATGTTCATGCATCTGACCCTGGTGCCGTACATCAAGGCCGCCGGCGAGATCAAGACCAAGCCGACCCAGCACTCGGTCAAGGAACTGCGCTCGATCGGCATCCAGGCCGATGTCCTGCTGTGCCGCAGTGAACAACCGCTGCCGCAATCGGATCGGCGCAAGATCGCACTGTTCACCAATGTTCCCGAAAAGGCCGTGATCAGCGCAATCGATGTCGACATCATCTACAGCCTGCCGTTGTGGCTGCATCAGCAAGGCCTCGACGACATCGTCCTCGATCGCCTCAACATCAAGGCCAAGCCGGCCGATCTCTCCGAATGGAAGGCCGTGGTCGAAGCCATCGAGCATCCGAAGGACGAGGTCACCATCGCGATCGTCGGCAAGTATGTCGAACACAAGGATGCCTACAAGTCGCTCGGCGAGGCGCTGCGTCATGGTGGCCTCAAGCAGCACACGCGCGTCAACCTGCGCTGGGTCGAGTCCGAGGAAGTCGAGCGCCGCGGCGGCGAGGCACTCAAGGACGTTGATGGCGTGCTGGTTCCTGGCGGCTTTGGCAAACGCGGCTTCGAAGGCAAGATTGCTGCCGCGCGCTTCGCCCGCGAGAATCGCGTGCCGTATTTCGGCATCTGCTATGGCATGCATGCTGCCGTGGTCGAGTTCGCGCGCAATGTCGCGGGCCTGGACGGCGCCAATTCGAGCGAAAATGATCGCGCCTGCAGGGATCCGGTGATCGCCCTGATCACCGAATGGACGACCAGCTCGGGTGATGTCGAGAAGCGCGACGAGAGCTCCAATCTGGGCGGCACCATGCGTCTCGGTGCCCAGGAGTGTCGTCTCAAGGCCGGTACCCTGGCGCGCGAATTATATGGCCAGGACGTGATTCGCGAACGTCACCGCCATCGCTATGAATTCAACAACCACTATCGACAGAAGTTCAAGGATCTGGGTCTGGTCATTTCCGGCAAGTCGATGGACGATTTGCTGGTCGAGATGATCGAGCTGGCCAATCATCCGTGGTTCATCGCTTGCCAGGCGCATCCCGAATTCACCTCGACGCCGCGTGATGGCCATCCCCTGTTTATTGGCTTCATCCGCGCCGCGCGCGAATTCAAGGCCGTGCGCGAGGCACCTTCCGTCGATGACGTGGTGACAGCAAAAATCGGAGCCACCGCGTGAAACTTTGCAATTTCGAGGTCGGCCTCGACAAGCCGCTGTTCCTGATCGCCGGCCCGTGCGTCATTGAATCCGAACAGCTCGCGCTGGATACGGCGGGGCAACTCAAGGAAATCACCACGCGCCTCGGTATTCCTTTCATCTACAAGTCGAGCTTCGACAAGGCCAACCGCACTTCGATAAGCGGCCATCGCGGTCCGGGCATCGAGGAAGGCCTGCGCATCCTCGCTGAGGTCAAGCGCCAGATCGGTGTGCCGGTGTTGACCGACGTGCACGAATACACGCCGATGGAGGAAGTCGCCGAAGTCGTCGACGTGCTGCAGACCCCGGCCTTCCTGTGTCGGCAAACCGATTTCATCATCAAGGCTTGCAGCGTCGGCCGTCCGGTCAACATCAAGAAAGGCCAGTTCCTGTCGCCGTGGGAAATGAAGCACGTCACCGACAAGGCCAAGACCACCGGCAATGAGCAGCTCATGGTCTGCGAACGCGGCGCCAGCTTCGGTTACAACAACCTCGTCTCCGACATGCGTTCGCTGGCGGTCATGCGCGATACCGGCTGCCCGGTCGTGTTCGATGCCACCCATTCGGTGCAGTTGCCCGGTGGGGCAGACGGCAAGTCCGGCGGCCAGCGCGAATTCGTTCCCGTCCTCGCCCGAGCGGCAGTGGCCGTCGGCATCGCCGGCATCTTCATGGAAACCCATCCGGATCCTGCCAAGGCGCTTAGTGACGGACCGAATGCCTGGCCGCTCGACAAGATGGATGTCTTGCTGGAAGGATTGCTAGAGCTCGATCGGGTGACCAAGCGTGCCGGTTTTCTCGAAGCCTCCCTCTGAGATAGCCGAATGTCGACATCTGATGAAACGATCGTTGCGCTGCTCACTGAACTTCGTGATGGACAGCAGCAACATTTGGCGCTGTATCGGGAAGTCGCTCAACGTTCTCTGGATGCACAGCAGACCGCGATCGCCTTGCAGCGACGGGCATCACGCTTCTACCGCATCGTCGTTGGCGTCGGCGCAGTGTTGATTGCAGGCCTGATCGTGTTTCTTTATTCCCTTCCGATTTGAATCGAGTGCATTCCTTGCCATGACATCCATCACAACAATCCACGCCCGTGAAATCCTCGATTCCCGCGGCAATCCCACCCTGGAAGCCGAAGTCACACTGGCGGATGGTTCGTTTGGCCGGGCGATGGTGCCTTCGGGTGCGTCGACCGGTTCGCGCGAGGCGGTCGAACTGCGCGATGGCGACAAGACGCGCTATCTCGGCAAAGGCGTGCGCAAGGCGGTGGCCAACGTCAATACGACGATTGCCGATGCCTTGAAGGGTTTCGATGCGAACGACCAGCGCGGGCTGGATGAAAAGCTGATCGTGCTGGACGGTACGCCAAACAAGAGCAAGCTCGGTGCGAATGCCTTGCTCGGGGTTTCCATGGCCAACGCGCATGCGGTTGCCGCATCGCGCAAACTGCCGCTGTGGAAACATCTGGCCGCTGACCGCGCGCCGCAGCTGCCAGTGCCGATGATGAATATCGTCAATGGCGGTGCGCATGCCGACAACAATGTGGACATGCAGGAGTTCATGGTGTTGCCGGTTGGCCTGCCGAATTTCGCCGAAGCGCTGCGCGCCGGGACGGAAATATTCCATGCGCTGAAGTCCGTGCTCAAGGGTCGAGGACTTTCGACATCGGTAGGCGACGAAGGCGGCTTCGCTCCAAATCTGAAGTCCAACGAGGAAGCGATCGAGACGATCCTCGAAGCGGTCAACAAGGCCGGTTATGCAATCGGCAAGGACATCTGGCTCGGCCTCGATGTGGCCAGCTCCGAGTTCTTCAAGGATGGCGCCTATCACCTCGAAGGTGAGGGCAAGGTACTCACGCCGGATCAATTGATCGAGTTCTATGCCGACTGGTGCGCGAAATACCCGATCATCACCATCGAGGACGGCATGGCCGAGGGCGATTGGGATGGCTGGAAGAAGCTGACCGAAAGGCTTGGCAAGAGCGTGCAACTCGTCGGCGACGACTTGTTCGTGACCAATACCTCGATCTTCAAGCAGGGCATCGACAAGCACATCGCCAACGCGATCCTGATCAAGGTCAATCAGATTGGCACGCTGACCGAAACGCTGGACGCGATCGCCATGGCCGAGGCGGCCAACTATGCTTCGATCATCTCGCATCGTTCGGGTGAAACAGAAGACACGACGATCGCCGACCTCTCGGTGGCGACTGCCGCAACCCAGATCAAGACCGGCTCGCTGTGCCGTTCGGATCGCGTGGCCAAGTACAACCAGTTGCTGCGCATCGAGGAAGCCCTCGGCTCGCAGGCGCGCTACGCCGGCGGCAAGGCATTCCCGAATCTGCCAGGCTTCACATGTTGATCTTTCCAAGCAACAATCCAAGGCCTGCATGCTGCGCTTCGTCGCCCTGATCCTGTTGATTCTGCTGATCGCACTCGAGGTCAAGCTGTGGGCCGGGCAGGGCGGCATGGCCGAGGTCTGGCGACTGGAAAAGGCGGTCGCCGACCAGAATCTTGAAAACGAAAAGCTGAAAGCGCGCAATGACGCGCTGGCTGCCGAAGTGGCCAACCTCAAGGACGGCACCGAAGCCGTCGAGGAGCGCGCGCGCTCCGAATTGGGCCTGGTCAAGCCTGGCGAGCAGTTTTACCAGGTGGTTGAGCCGCAAGCTCCGCTCAAGCGCGATGGCAATGGCGGCCAGTGAAACCGGATTGTGGTGTGTCGTGCCGGCGGCCGGTCGTGGTCGCCGCTTTGATGCGGATCGACCCAAGCAGCATATCGGAATCGCCGGGAAATCGCTGCTGACCTGGACCCTGGAGCGGCTCGCCGCGCACCCGCGAATTGCCGGCTTTGTTGTCGTGCTCGCTGCAGATGATCCGCTGGCGCATGCAAGGATCGGGATTTTCGGCAAGCCCGCGCTCACCGTCATCGGCGGCGCCGAGCGTGCCGATTCGGTTCTGGCCGGTTTGCGCGGATTGCCGGATACGGTGGCCGACGCCGCCTTCGTGCTGGTGCACGATGCGGCTCGACCCTGCGTCCGTCATGCGGACATCGATGCCCTGATCGACCGCGGAATGCCGGCTGGCGGTGGCTTGCTTGCGGCACCTGTGCGCGACACGCTCAAACGCGCCGACGCCAACGGCTTTGTGCTTGAAACCGAGCCACGCGAAGCGCGCTGGCGTGCCATGACCCCGCAGATGTTCCGCCGCGCCGAATTGACTGCAGCGCTGGAATCGGCCCGCCGTGACGGCGTCATCGTCAGTGATGAGGCGATGGCGATGGAGCGCGCGGCGTTCAAGCCATTGCTGGTCGAATGCAGTGACGACAACATCAAGGTCACGACGCCGGCGGATTATTTCTTGGTTGAATACTTTCTTTTGCGAGATTCAAAGTCGAAGGATGGGAAGTAGGGAACAAGGCGCACGACTTCTCGCGCAGTTGTGGGAGCGACTTCAGTCGCGATGCTGTTGCCGGGGTTGGGTGAAGCATCGCGACTGAAGTCGCTCCCACAACGAAGCGGAAGATTGTCGGCTCGGAGTACTCTGCTCTACGATTCCCCGTTCCCCGTTCCCCGTTCCCCGTTCCCCGTTCCCCGTTCCCCGTTCCCCATTCCCCATTCCCCATTCCCATTCCCCATTCCCCATTCCCCATCCCCATTCCCGGCTTCCCATGCGCATCGGTCAAGGTTTCGACGTTCACGCCTTCGGGCCCGGCAAGCATGTTGTGCTTGGTGGGGTGACGATTGCGCATTCGCGAGGACTGGTCGCGCACTCGGACGGCGACGTGGTCATCCACGCACTGTGTGATGCGATCCTCGGGGCGCTGGCGCTCGGCGATATCGGCCGTCACTTTCCGCCATCCGATGATCGCTGGAAGAACGTCAGCAGCCGCCATTTCCTGCTGCATTGTGCCGGCTTGATGATCGAAAACGGTTGGTCGCTGGCGAATGTCGATGTCACCGTGGTCTGCGAGTATCCGAAGGTCGGCCCGCACGCCGATGCGATGCGCGAGAACCTTGCCGCCGATCTCGGCTGTGCCAAGAGCGAGGTCAATGTGAAGGCGACAACCACCGAAAAGCTCGGATTTTGCGGACGTGGGGAGGGCATTGCGGCGATGGCCGTGGTTCTGCTCCAGCGACGCCGCGCACCACGCGCGGAGACCCCCACGAACCCGGATCTTGATGCCCTGGTCGCGCGTCTGGATCTGGACGAAGCCCGGTGAGTGATCTCCCTTTCGCCCACGGCGGCCCGCCGCTGTGCGGACGCCTGCGTGCCACGCCGGAGGATTTCGAGGTCGATGAAATGCTCGGCTTCAACGCCGAGGGAGCCGGTGAGCATGCGTGGTTGCATGTCGAGAAACGCGCCGCGAATACCGAATGGGTTGCGCAGCAATTGGCGCGCGCAGCGGGCGTTGCGCCGATGGCCGTTGGATATTCCGGACTGAAGGATCGTCATGCCGTGACCCGGCAGACATTTTCTGTACATTTGCCAGGCAGGCCTGATCCCGACTGGCACGCCCTGGAGATCGAGGGTGTGCGTATTCTTGAAGCGGGCAGGCATTCCCGAAAACTCAAGCGCGGTGTCCATCGAAGCAATCGGTTTCGCATTCGCCTTTGCGAACTCGTTGGCGATCGTGAGGCGGCTGGGCAACGAATCGGGCAGGTTGCGCGGCTTGGAGTACCCAATTATTTCGGCGCGCAGCGCTTTGGCCACAATGGCGAAAACCTGCGCATCGCGCACGCGCTGTTTGCGGGTGCCAGGATGGGACGCAGCCAGCGTGGATTCGCCTTGTCGGCAGCACGCTCGCATCTGTTCAATCTCGTCCTCGCCCGGCGCGTCGAGCAGCGGACATGGAATCAGGCGCTGGACGGGGAAGTCTGGATGCTGGCCGGGACCCATTCGATCTTCGGGCCGCAACCGTTTGACGATGATTTGCGTGAACGACTGCTGCGCCACGACATCGATCCGACCGGTCCATTGTGGGGCTGCGGCGAATTGCGCAGCGCGGCCGAGGTGGCATCCATCGAAGCTGCCATTGCACACTCGGAAACCGCCCTGGCGGACGGGCTTGCCGCGAACGACCTGCGCCAGGAGCGGCGTTCCTTGTGCCTGCATGCCAGCGATTTCAGTCATGAGTGGATGGCGGATGGTTCGCTCGTGCTGGCCTTTTCGCTTCCTTCCGGAACGTTTGCCACGTCGGTCGTGCGCGAGATCTGTGCGACCAGCAGCTGATCCGCTGCAAGTCACTGTGACGAAGCCAAAGATGTTGCAACCCTTGGCAAGCGGCCTATAGTCAGCTTGATCGGTTTGTTTCCGATCGCGAAAGCCGCCGGAGGTTGCCATGAAACGACAAGTGTTCATTGTGGTTGCGGTATGCCTGATGGTTCTGCCCGCTTGCGCCGGCAATGGCCGCACGCAATACGCGAGTGACGCGCGCATCGTTGTCGATCAGCAATACGTCAACGAGGTCAACAATGTCAGTCGAAATACGGGCGTCAGTGTCACCTGGATCAATCCGCCGACCAAACGCATTCCGCTGATAGACAACAGCGACGATTGATCAGTCGCGACGCAGCAGGACAAGCACCGCGCCAGTTCCACCCTGCACCGGCAGGGCCGAGGCAAACGCGAGCACATCATCGCGTCGGCGCAGGAGTTGTTCGGTCATGCGTTTGACGACCGGCCCGCGCGAAGCCGAGCGCAGACCTTTGCCGTGGACGATGCGTACGCAGAGCTCGTCATGGGCCTTGGCTTCGCTCAGGAAACCCTTGATCGCCTCACGTGCGACGGCGACAGTCATCTGGTGCAAGTCGATTTCGGCGCGTACGCTGAAGTGACCGCGACGAAGCTGCTTGAGCAATTGAGCCGGCTGGCCGGGTTTGAGATAGAGGATCTCGTCACCGATTTCGATTGAGCCCGGGTCGAATTGATGGGTGAGCATTTCACCGCGAACCGCCGCTTCGTCCAGCTCGAACTGGCGCGCACGCGGTTGTGGTCGGGTGCTGGACGGTAGCGGAACGGCATCCAGGTTCAATGGCCGCACCGAACCGATCGCCCCGCGAAACAGGTCGCGATCTTCAGGGGCAACTGCGGGTGGGCTTTTGCGATCCTCTCTGGGCCGACGGACTCTGTTCATCGTGTTCGACAAGGCTGACGGTGGAGGATTGTGCAGACCATTGCATGTTCGCCTGATGCGGACAACCTGGGTGCTCGTCGCGTGTTTCGGCAACCACGGATTTTCCGGTCTTCACGTGAATGAGGAGCGGTTCGCTCATTCAGCCGAAGCGGTGAATCCGGTATGCTTGGCCGCTTGGCTCCAGCAGCGATTCCGGGAGCGGAAGCGTGCTTCTAGCAGCCATCGACATCAATCAGGGAAACAGTTCATGCGCGTTCTGGTCAGCAATGACGACGGGGTCGATGCACCCGGCTTGCTCGTGCTTGCGCGTCATCTGGCGGAGGTGGGCGAGGTTGTCGTGGTCGCTCCGGATCGCGATCGCTCGGGAGCCAGCAACTCATTGACACTGGATCAGCCGATCCGGGTCAAGCGTCTCGAGGATGGCCGTTACAGTGTCACGGGTACGCCGACCGACTGCGTTTATCTCGGACTGACCGGATTGCTTGAGCATTCGCCCGATATTGTCGTTTCCGGCATCAACAGCGCGGCCAACCTGGGTGACGACGTGATCTATTCGGGGACCGTTTCGGCGGCCATGGAGGGGCGCTTCCTCGGATTGCCGGCGATTGCGGTTTCACTGGTGACGCGTGATCACAAGGGCCTGCACTACGAATCGGCCGCACTCGCGGTGATGCAGTTGATGCGCAAGCTGCTGGTCGATCCCTTGCCCGCCGACACGATTCTCAATGTCAACGTGCCGGATCTGCCGTGGTCAGAGATTCGGGGATTCTCAGTGGCCCGGCTTGGGCGCCGACATCGTGCGCCTGCCTGCATCGAGCAGAAGGATCCGCGCGGTCGATCAATGTACTGGATCGGTCCGCCCGGCAAGTCCGAGGATGACGGTCCCGGTACCGACTTCCATGCGATCCGCGACGGGTATGTCTCGATCACGCCGATCCATGTCGATCTGACCCGCTACCAGGCGCTGGACAAGGTCGGCGGCTGGGTTGGCTCACTGACCATGGAAAGCGCGGTTGCATGATGCCGAGATTGTTGCCAGCAATGCCGGATCGGTGCCGATGAACCGCTTTGTGCGGAGTCGTCCCGAAGTGCGTGGCCTCGGCATGACCTCGCAGCGCGCACGCGATCGGTTGATCGAGCGTCTGCACAGCGAGGGAATCCAGGATCGTCGTGTGCTCGATACCCTGCGCCAGTTGCCGCGCCATCTGTTCATCGACGAGGCGCTGGCTTCGCGGGCCTATGAGGATACGGCGCTGCCGATCGGCCAGGGGCAGACCATTTCGCAACCCTATGTCGTCGCGCGCATGACCGAGGTGCTGATCGAACATGCCTTGCCGCGTCGTGTACTCGAGGTCGGCACGGGTTCGGGTTATCAATGCGCGGTGCTGGCGAGTCTGATCGAGCAGGTGTACACGGTCGAACGCATCGATGAGTTGCTGCGCAACGCGCGACGACGTTTCCGCAAGCTTGGTCTCGAAAACATCCGCTCACGCCATGACGACGGCCGGCTCGGCTGGCCGGATGAGGCCCCGTTCGACGCGATCATGGTGACGGCCGCCGGTGCGGATCTTGAAAACGCCTTGCTCGACCAGCTTGCGCCGGGCGGGGTTCTCGTTGCGCCGGTCGGTCCGCCCGGGCGACAGGCACTGCTGCGCGTGCGCTCGACCGAACAGGGTTGGCAACGCGAAACCCTCGCTGCCGTGAGCTTTGTGCCTCTGCTCGGCGGCATTGCCTGATGCGCCCTCATCGAACCCGGGCTGACCAGGCATGAAGTTGTTCAAGCCGCTTTACGAGCAAGCCCTGAAGTGGGCAAGTCATCCGCGCGCCGAATCGCTGCTGGCGGCGTTGAGTTTTGTCGAAGCGATCATTTTTCCGGTCATGCCGGAAGTGATGCTCGGACCCATGGTGCTGGCCCAGCCTCGGCGCTGGGCGCGCTTCGCCAGCGTGAGCCTCGTATTTTCGGTGCTCGGGGCAATCGTCGGCTACACGCTCGGCCACTATGCGTTCGAGTGGATGCGGCCGATGCTCGAATCGCTGGGTTGGCTGGAGCGCATCGATCTGCAGGTCGCCGGATTGCGCGAAATCGCGGCGCACAGCCCGTGGTCGGCATTCTGGTTGCTCGTGCTCGCCGGATTCCTGCCGATTCCGTTGAAAATCTTCACCTGGGCGTCAGGCATCGTCGGCGTGCCGCTGCTACCCTTCATCGCCAGCATGATCGTTGGCCGGGGCAAGCGCGTTTTCCTGCTCGCCGGCGTAATCCGCATCGCCGGCCCGAAGGCTGAAGCCGCCTTGCATCGCTGGATCGAATGGATCGGCTGGGCCGTGCTTGTCGCCATCGGCGCGACGATAATCTACTTCAAGTTAGTAAGATAAGTGATTGAAAATAAAACAATAAGCTTTGCCGCTTTCACGCTACTAAGCGTGCTCGCTGCGCTCGTGGCCGGGTGCGCGTCGACGCCGCCCGCACCGGTCGAGGATCGCAGCATTGGCGGCAATCATGGGTCGCGCCGGAGTGGATCGATGCGAGCGGATGCCGGGGTTTATCGCGTTCGCGGCGGCGATACGCTTTACAGCATCGCCTTCCGCAACGGCCTCGACTACCAGGAGCTTGCCCGCTCGAACCGGATCGATCCGCCGTTCACGATCTATCCTGGCCAGGAAATCCGTCTCGATGGCCGTCCAGCGGTGCGGCGTGACAACGCATCGACGGCATCACGATCCGTGTCTCCGGCGCCAGCGGCACCGCTCAAGTCAGCCGTTCCGCCCGTGACTGCCGCCAGCAAGCTGCCGCCGGCTCGACAGGATCCGGTCGCACAGAGTCCTCGTACCGCACCCCAATCCGTGGCGACCTCACCGCCGCCGGTCGATTCATCCACGAACGCGGAAATGGTTTGGAGATGGCCGGCCGAAGGGACACTCGTCGCAAGTTTTGTAAGCGGCGACCAGACTCGTCAAGGCATCAATATCGCCGGCAAGTCGGGTGATCCGGTGCGCGCCACGGCAGATGGCGAGGTTGTCTACAGTGGCAACGGCCTGATCGGCTATGGCGAACTGATCATCGTCAAGCACAACGCGACCTTGCTGTCGGCGTATGGCCACAATCGGCGGCGCCTCGTCCAGGAGGGCGACAAGGTCAAGGCCGGTCAGCAGATCGCCGAGATGGGTTCATCCAGCGCCACTCGAGACATGCTGCATTTCGAGATCCGCAGGAATGGCAAGCCGGTCGACCCGCTTGGATTTCTGCCAAGGCGGTGATGATGAGCATCCGCTGCGCAAACCCGTTCGTCGCGCTGTTCCGGATGTCGAATTCGGCGAGTCGGCTGGAGGTCGGTCCAAGGTGCTTCACATGACGACCGTCGAACATCCCGATCCGAACGAAGAGCCCGAAGTCGAGGAGATTCTTGAACTGCTCGATGCGATCGAGCCAGTTGACGAGGAAGTGCGCACTTCCACTGGCGCTTATCTGAATGAGATCGGCTTGATTCCCTTGCTTTGCGCTGAACAGGAATGGGCGCTCGCCGAACGCGTGCAGCGCGGCGACTCCGAGGCCAGGCGTGGGCTTATCGAGGCCAACTTGCGCCTGGTGGTGACCGTCGCTCGTGGCTATGTCGGACGTGGCGTACCGCTCATGGATCTGATCGAGGAAGGCAACATCGGTCTGATCCGGGCGGTCGAGAAGTTCGACCCGGTACGTCGTCTGCGTTTTTCTACCTATGCGATGTGGTGGATTCGGCATGGTGTCCAGCATGCCCTTTCGCATCAGGGCAGGACGGTTCGCATCCCGGTCCATGTCCTGCGCGAACTCGCCCAGGTTCTGCGCGCCAATCGGGAACTGACTGCGCAATTGAGTCGTGCGCCCTCGCTTGAGGAGCTTGCCCGTCGCGTTGGCAAGGAAGCGCGTGCCGTTGCCGAGCTGTTTCGTGTCAGCGAGCACATCAGTTCGCTCGATGCGCCGATTTCCGACAGTGATGATCGTGCCTTGATCGAACATCTGGTTGACGAAGACGAGCCCAATTCGCCGTCACACGGCGACGTCGAGGGCAGCGGACAATTGCAGGGCTGGCTTGGCGCACTCAGGCCTCGGCAGCGCTGGATCGTCGAACGTCGCTATGGCCTGAATGGCGAGGCCGTGCATTCACTGGCCGAACTCGCGACCGAGCTCGGCGTCTCCCGCGAGCGCGTTCGGCAGATCCAGGAGGAAGCCCTCAGGCGCTTGCGCACACTTTCCCAGCAGAATCCATCAGCCTGAGCAGCCGACTGGCGTATGGCGCTTGTTGTCGGCGGTACCGGATCCGTGCGGATTTCCGGCAGCCAGGCAATCAACCCGGCAGGATGAAGGCGGCGATGACCTTGCGGCCTTCGGCGGCGAGCAGATTGTAGGTTCGGCCGGCGGCGGAATTGTCCATGACTTCAACTCCGATACCCCGACGCAGCAAGGGCAACAGGATAGATTTGTCCGGAAAATGTTGGCGGCTGCCTGTGCCGAGGATGGCAACTTCGGGCTCCTGGTCGAGGATGCCCTGGACGGCGGTGGCATCGAGACCATCGATGCTGGTCACTGGCCATGTCTCGATGACGCGATCAGGCGCAATCAGGAAGCTTGAACGCAGCTCGCGATCAATCACCACGACGGCGTCTCTGCGGATGGCGCGGATGAAGAAATAACCTTCAGCTCGATCATGAATCAATTGCATCGCGGAATTCCCGGCTCACTTCGGCAGCGGCAGCTTGGGTTCCTTCTCGTTGCGCTTCCACAGCGTTGCCGTGTGGCCAATGGTCTGCACGAGCTCGCAATGGGCGCCCGAGGTGAGGGCCTCGGTCTGCGCCGTGCGTTCCTCGCGATCACCCCCGGACAACCTGACCTTGACCAGCTCATGGTGGCCAATGGCCACGATCAATTCGCTGATGACGTTGGCGGTCACGCCTTTCTGCCCAAGCAGCACGACCGGACTGAGTGAATGGGCAAGACCGCGCAGGTAGCGCTTCTGGAACGGGGTGAGCAGCATGAATGGAGTCCGACAGCGAATGGAGTGGAGGCGGGAAGATCCGCCTTTCGGGGTATTATGCGGGGAATCCAACGACCGGGAAACGCGCGCGGCGCGGAATGACACGACGTGGCGCGAAGCAAATCAAGTTCCCGCTGGCTGCATGAGCATTTCAGCGATCCGTATGTGAAGCGGGCCCAGGCAGAAGGCTGGCGCTCGCGGGCGGTGTTCAAGCTCGATGAGTTGATCGAGCGCGACAAGCTGCTCAAGCCCGGCATGCTCGTCGTCGATCTCGGCGCGGCACCGGGCGGATGGTCGCAGATGGCGCGTGAGCGTCTCGGTGATGCCGGTCGCATCGTCGCCCTTGATATCCTGCCGATGCAGGGTATCGCTGGAGTCGACTTCATCCTCGGTGACTTTCGCGAGAATGAGGTGCTGAAACGGCTGGAGGAAGTTCTCGACGGATCGAAGGTGGATCTTGTGCTTTCCGACATGGCCCCCAACATGAGCGGTGTCGGTGTTGTAGACCAGGATCGCTCCCTGGCGCTGGCCGAGTTGGCCGCTGATTTTGCTGAAACCCATCTGAGGGCAGGTGGTTCCTTCCTGACCAAAGTGTTCCAGGGTCAGGGATTCGATGAATACATACGGCGTTTGCGCAACCACTACGCGAGCGTCAGCATCCGCAAGCCCAAGGCCTCACGGGCGCGCAGCAACGAAGTCTATGCATTGGCCACGGGCAGAAAGATCTGACCCCGGCCGTTGCCGCAGGAGATGGGTAAACGAATGAACGACATGGCAAAGACTGTACTGCTCTGGGTGGTGATCGCCGTCGTCTTGCTGACGGTTTTTCAGAGCTTCAATCCGCATGCCGCCGCGACGAAGGATATTCCGTACTCCGAGTTCATGCAGGCGGTGCGCGACAAGCGCGTCGACGAGGTTCTCGTGCACAACGATGGGCGTACGGTCGAGGCCAAGTTGCAGGACGGCACCAGCGTGCGCACGACGGCGCTGTTGACCGAGCAGTCGATCGGCGACATCGAGAAGGACGTGCAGAAGGTCAAGGTCGAGGCGACCGACCCGCCGATGCCGCTGCTGCTCCGCTTGCTGTTCGACTGGTTGCCGCTGATCGTCATCTTTGGACTGATCTTCTATTTCATGCGCCAGATGCAGGCCGGTGGCGGCGGACGCGGAGCGATGTCGTTCGGGCGCTCGCGGGCCAAGCTTCAGGGTGAGGATCAGATCAAGATCACGTTCGCCGACGTGGCCGGCTGCGACGAAGCCAAGGACGAGGTGTCCGAGCTGGTCGAGTTTCTGCGTGACCCGTCCAAGTTCACCAAGCTGGGCGGCAAGATTCCGCGTGGCGTGCTGATGGTCGGTTCGCCAGGTACCGGCAAGACCTTGCTGGCCAAGGCGATCGCCGGTGAAGCCAAGGTGCCGTTCTTTTCGATCTCGGGTTCCGATTTTGTCGAGATGTTCGTTGGTGTCGGCGCCGCACGCGTGCGCGACATGTTCGAGCAAGCCAAGAAGCATGCTCCCTGCATCATCTTCATCGACGAGATCGATGCGGTCGGTCGCCATCGTGGTGCGGGTCTCGGCGGTGGTCATGACGAGCGCGAGCAGACCCTCAACCAGTTGCTGGTCGAAATGGACGGATTCGAAGGCAGCGAGGGCGTCATCGTCATCGCCGCGACCAACCGGCCCGACGTGCTCGATCCGGCCTTGCTGCGACCGGGACGATTCGACCGCCAGGTGGTCGTGCCGTTGCCCGATGTCAAAGGCCGCGAGCAGATTCTCAAGGTGCACATGCGCAAGGTGCCGCTGTCCAATGACGTCGAGCCGTTGACGATTGCGCGCGGTACGCCGGGATTTTCCGGCGCCGATCTGGCAAACCTGGTCAACGAAGCGGCCTTGTTCGCGGCGCGCGGCAATGCGCGCGAAGTCAGCATGGACGATTTCGACCGCGCCAAGGACAAGATCATGATGGGCGCCGAACGTCGCTCCATGATCATGAGTGACGATGAAAAGAAATTGACCGCATATCACGAGGCTGGCCACGCGATCGTCGGCCGTCTGGTACCCGATCATGATCCGGTCTACAAGGTCACGATCATTCCGCGCGGGCGTGCACTTGGCGTGACCATGTACCTGCCAGAGACGGATCGCTACAGCTACAACAAGGAAAATATCATCAGCCGGCTGTGTTCGTTGTACGGCGGCCGCGTCGCCGAGGAGATCATCTTCGGCGCGGACAAGGTCACCACCGGTGCATCCAACGACATCGAGCGGGCGACCAAGATGGCGCGCAACATGGTCACCAAGTGGGGCCTTTCCGACAAGCTTGGCCCGATCGCTTACGGTGAGGAAGAAGACGAGGTATTTCTCGGTCGCTCGGTGACTCAGCACAAGCACGTTTCGGATGAAACGGCTCGTCTGATCGACGAAGAGGTGCGCGAAATTCTCGATCGGGCCTATGTGCGCAGCACGCAACTGCTGAACGAAAATCTGCCCAAACTGCATGTGATGGCTGATGCCTTGCTTCAGTACGAAACCATCGATGCGCATATGATCGACGCGATCATGGACGGGCGCGTGCCCGATGCGCCGAAGGGCTGGGACAGTGATTCGGGTGGCCGTGGACGTGGAGGTGGCGCGAGCAAGGGCAGCGGCGAAAGCCCGATCGGCGGGACGGCCACGCAGACGCGCAATCCCACTTCACCGTGATTTTATAGCGTCGGATCTGCTAGAAAGGCCGCCAACTGGCGGCCTTTCCTTTTTGGAGCAGAACATGTTTTCGACGGTTTTGGATTGCGCTGGGCGGGAACTGGTTCTGGACAAGCCACGCATCTGTGGCATCGTCAATGTGACGATGGATTCGTTCTCGGACGGAGGCCGCTTCGTCGATCCGTCGGCGGCGATCGAGCACGCCCTGCAACTGGTCGCGGAGGGAGCGGATCTGCTTGATATCGGCGCCGAGTCGACACGTCCTGGCGCATCCGCGATCGGTGCCGCGGAGCAGATCGCCAGGGTCGTGCCGGTGATCGAGGCCGTTGCCGCGCGATCGTCGCTGCCGATCTCGATTGACACTTCCGATCCGCAGGTCATGTGTGCCGCCCTGGCCGCCGGCGCCGGCATGATCAATGATGTGCGCGCCTTGCGAGCCGAAGGGGCGCTTGAAGCCGCTGCCGCATCCACCGCGGTGGTCTGCCTGATGCACATGCAAGGTGAGCCGCGGATCATGCAGGATTCGCCGTATTACGACGATGTTGTGGGTGAAGTCCACCGGTTCCTGTCCGATCGCGTTCTCGCCTGCCAATTCTCTGGCATCGACAAGAAACGCATCGTCATCGATCCGGGCTTCGGCTTTGGCAAGACACTCGAACACAATCTGCTGCTGCTTGCCCAACTGGAACGCTTCACCGAAATCGCGCCGGTCATGGCCGGGCTGTCGCGGAAGTCGATGATCGCCAGCCTGACCGGACAGAAAAGCGTTGATCAGCGCATCCACGGCTCGGTTGCGGCGGCGCTGATCGCGGTTCAGCGAGGTGCGGCGATCGTGCGCGTCCATGATGTCTCTGCGACCCGGGATGCGCTCCTTGTATGGCAAGGGGTTGCCGCCGTGCCAACGGCTGCAAGAAAATCGAAGGCATCGAATCCGGGGCTGTGGGACGACGATTGAGCGGGTCTTCCTGGACGAGGTCAATGTTGCCCCCGGTTCTCGCGCGCGCCGCGACAATGCGTCCCGAGTGAATTCTGATTGTGAGGATCCGGTCACGAAAGCGGTCGCTGCACTCCAATACGAGCATGTCGGCGTCTTTTGCGTTTTAATGGGCACCTGATTCCCTGTAACGGATCGATGCGCGATCCACTCGAATCGAAGGGGTGCCCATGAAACTTTTTCCCGCATGTGTCGCGATTGCTTTGACAATCGCTGGAAGTCCGGCGGTTGCCGATCAGTCCTGGCAACCGTATGTGAGCAGCGGCGGCACCCTGTCCGGCGTGCAACCGATTGATTCGATGATGGTTGTCGATTGCCTACTGCCCGGCCAGATGCGCCGTTCGGGTGCCATGTCCTACATGGGGCCGCGATTGCCGGTGAAGACCACCGCGCAGCTCTGTGCGATGCGTGGTGGTGAATACACTGAATATGACCGCGCCAACATGCAGTCGAGTCTTGCCGTTTGGATGGACAAGGCCAAGGGTGGCGATGCGACCGCGCAGTTTTATGTTGGCCAGATCTACGAAAAGGGCATGGACACTGCGCCGGACTACGAAGAGGCCGCGACGTGGTATCGCAAGGCTGCCGCTGCCGGATCCAACGAGGCAAAACTCTCGCTGGCTGCGATGATGGAAGCCGGTCATGGCATGCCGGCTGATCCCACCGCAGCGGTAAACCTCTATCGCGAGGCGATGGGAATCACCGGCGACGAGCTGATCAGCAAGAGCGAATCCGATACCCGCGTCGCTGAAGTCGAACGCAAGAATGAATCGCTGCGCACGGAATTGTCCGCACAACGTGCCGCGGCCGCGAGCGATGTCGACCGGCTGCAGGGTGAAGTCGCCGCATTGAAGTCGGAAAACGCGAACCGCAAGCGCGATGCCAGCAAGATGGCTGCGCTTGAGCGCTCGCTCAACGAAGCCATGACGGCACGTGCGGATGCGGATCGAAAGTTGACGGCGATGGCCGCGATTCCCAAAAGCAGCGGAGCTGATGGTCCGACGACACGCAGCGTGACCGTGCCGCGTGTTTCCGCAGCGACCGCCGAATCGGTGGCCGCCGATGGCATCAAATTTGGCAAGTACCATGCATTGATCATCGGCGTGCAGAACTACATCAGCTACGACCCGCTGAAAACGCCGATCAGCGATGCCAAGGCGATCGCCGACGTACTCGAACAGCGTTATGGATTCCAGACCACGACCCTGCTCGATGCGGACTTTTCATCCATTGTCGGGGGCATCGTGCAGTTGTCGACCAAGATTGGCCCCGATGACAATGTGCTGATCTATTTTGCCGGCCACGGTGTACTCAATGCAGCCCAACGCGGTTTCTGGCTGCCGCTCGATGCGCGCCAGAGCGAGCGCAGTCCAGCCTTGCCGACCGAAACCCTGGCCGAGTTTCTCGCCATGTTCAAGGCGCGCAGCATCCTCGTGATCGCGGATTCCTGCTTTGGCAGCGCACTTTCCGGCTCCGTCAGCAGCTATACCGGCGGCCCCACCGAATATGAGAAAGGCATTCCGAGCGGCTATCTTAGTCGCAAGGCCAGGTATGTATTGTCGTCAGGAGGCATGAGTCCGGTGCTTGACCAGGCAGGTGACGGACATTCGGTATTCGCATCGGCCTTGCTCAAGGTGTTGCGCGACAATGACCGCATCCTGACCCAGACAGGTCTCGAGCAGGCGCTGGTCGAGCCGGTGCGAGCCAATGCACAACAAATCGGGCTCGTGCAGACGCCGGACTTGAAAAAAGTCAGGGAAGCAGGCGATGCCGGTGGTGCATTTTTCCTGGTCCCCAAAACAGTGCCCGACAAGGGCTGATG
The DNA here is from genome assembly GCA_016721015.1 of Lysobacterales bacterium. GTDB lineage: Bacteria > Pseudomonadota > Gammaproteobacteria > Xanthomonadales > Rhodanobacteraceae > Dokdonella. The sequence goes on along the minus strand of JADKJL010000009.1, from coordinate 192,617 downwards.
ACAGGATTGCGAACGCGTGTTGTCGAGTGCCGGGGTGGCGGCAGCAGCAGAACGAGCAGGCTGGCAGGAACAACAAGCAAGGATTCCGGCAGTGAGTCCAGTTTGATTGAATTCACCTATCCCTCGAGCGGCGACCGGTTTATTCGCGAAATCGGGATGCGTTGTTGAATGATGTTTCAAAGGGGAGAAAAATCATGATGAAGAAGCCTGGATCGACAGGGCCGAAGTTGACCTTCCGTCCCCGAGCCATTGGGATTCTGGCGGCGGGGTGGGTCGCCACTTGGGCACTGACAGCTCATGCACAATCGCAGGTGTCGGCAGAACCAGCCAGGATAGCGATCAGCATCGATGCGTCGGGCAAGGCCTTGACGACGGACAGAAGCACCGACTTTGTCGTCAGCATCAGAAACTCGGGCGGCGCCGTGACGTCCGCCGAGCGGGTTGTCATGGCCATGCCGAGTGGCCTTCGAAGCCTTGACTGGACATGTTCGGCACATGACGGAAGTCGTTGCGCCGCTTCCAGCGGCAGTGGCCCACTGGATGCGTCGCTGTCTGGATTGCACGCGAATTCAGCACTTGATTTCTCTTTTCATGCCGTTGCAGACACCGCGCCGCCCGCCTTCATCGAGGTTGCAGCGCACGCTGTCCTGGCAGGGGATTCTCGCTGCGAAACGGGCGAATCCGCACCCTGTCGCACATTCTTGCGAATTCCGACTGGCCCAAACGTCTGGCTTGCCGTGAGCTCCTCGACGACGGCGCTCGCTGCGGGGCAGCAAGTCCGATACACCATCACTGCGCGAACCAGTAATCCTGCATCCAGCACCAGCGGAACGATTCTGCGCAGCCCGGTACCGAATGGCTTGATCAACAGCCGCTGGACGTGCAGTTCGAGCGTTGGTGCCTGTGCGGCTGCGTCGGGCAACGGATCGATCGAGCAGGTCGTGGGCGACTTCTCGCACGCGGACATCCAATTCCAGATAGATGCCACGGTGGCGGCCGACCCACCGGCGACAATCGTGCAGTCAGTTGTCGCCGTACCGCCGACCGGCGGAAGCTGTGCGACCGGGTTGGCAACAGACGCGAGCTATCGATCGGCGCCATGCAGTGCACGAAAGGAACTGTCAACCCAGGCCCGTATACTGGTCAGTCGAAGCGAAGGATATCGAGGGACTTCCGCTACGATTTCGACGCGATTCGTTTTCGAGAATGTCGGCTCGCGTGCCGATGGAAGCCGGATTTCGGCGCCGGTTCCAGCCAATGCATCGGGCTTCACCTGGACATGTGTCGGGCAGGGCGCGCAATGCCCGCAGTCGACGGGTTCCGGATCGATCGAGCAGGTCATTTCATCCTGGCCAGCTTCGGGAAAACTGATTTATGACCTACTGGTCACAAGTTCCTCGACAACATCGAAGGACATGACGCCGGCCATGAGTGTGATGCCGCCGCAGCTTGCAAGTTGTGGATCGTCCGGGGCGCCACCACCTTGCAATGCGCCGCAGCCACTGTTGCTTGAACATTCCGGTTTGCGCCTGCAGCAGCGCGTGGATCGACTGGGTGCCGGCCCGGGTGAAATGGTCGGTTTTGTCGTCAACATCGGCACCGATGCGTCTGAATACGAAGCCCATGATGTCGTGCTCAGTATTCCGCTGCCGGACGGCATCGATGCGATCGTTTCGTGGGTCTGCATGCCCAGTACAGGATCGGCGACAGCATGTCCTGCCCGCTCCGGCAAGGGCGCCATCCGCCAGGTCTTTCCGGTTTTCTCCGCATCCAGTGACTTGAAATACTTTGTTCAGGCGCACGTTGGTGCCATGCCGCCTGCCACGGTGATCGCTCGATCTACCTTGTCCGCTCCGCTGGCAGCCAGCCTGGGTTGTTCGGGCCGTGACGGCAACACTCTTGGCTGTGCGGCGAGTAGCGAGTTTTCCACGGTTCCCGTGTTTGCGCTGGAGCAGTCGATCCTCGCCGACATCCTGTCACCGGGTAGTCCAATCGACTACGTTCTCGATGTCTTCAATCTTGGCGCAAAAGCGGATGCAGTTCGCGTGCGCAGTATCTTGCCCGCGGGCATCGCGAACATCTCCTGGGTGTGCAGCGGACTCGGCATGAATTGCCCGGCCAGCAACGGCAGCGGCAGCGTCACTTCGACCCTGCAACAGATGCCTGCCGGTGCCGGAGTTCGCTACCAGGTGGCGGCAACCCTGGACAGTACCGTTCTCGCGGCCACCACGAGTGTGCTCACCGCCACGCCCTCGTCAGCGGGTCGCTGCCACAAGGATGCGACGCATGATTCCAGTGCGGCCCCATGCATCGACCGCACGGGCAGCAGCTTTGCGCCAACGCTTGAGCTGAGCCAGTCGGCGACAGAGATGCAATTGTTGCGCGGCGGTGTCGTGCACCATTCGATGACGGTGACGAATCACGGCGGAGTGACCAGTGGAACAAGACTGTCGTTGCCACTTGGCGCAGGTGTCGAGCGTTCCACCTGGACTTGTGCCGGGTTCGGAGGTGCCGTGTGCCCGGCTGATACCGGCTCGGGCGCGATCGAGGAAACCATCGCGACGCTTCCATTCAATTCCTCGTTGACCTATTCGATCGAATCCGAGCTGAGCCAGGGTGCCCGTGCGAAGATTGCTATTGTCGCCAGTGTCACCCCGGCGGCCACAGCGCAATGCGCCCACGGAATCTGTGCAGACACCTTGGCATTGCCGGTCACCGATGTTCCATCGGCCCATCTGCAGGTTGCAGTGGAGTCAACGCAAACGCTGGCTCGCGCGGGTTCCACGGGCACATGGACGATCGATGTGCGCAATCTGGGCAGCGAAGTCGCGGGCGCGTTTTCAATTGCCGACGCAAGGCCTGCCAATGCGCTGAACGTGCTTCGCTGGACTTGTGCGGGCATTGAATGCCCGGCACCAAGCGGAACCGGACCGATTGATCAGATGGTTCGATCGCTTTCGATCCACGATTCATCCGTCAACGAAGCGTCGGTCAGCGCGGGCCAGATCGTATTCACGGTGGAAGGGCGCGTTCCCGATTCGGTTGGTTCGAACGTGGAATTGGCAGTTGCCGTGCATCCCGGCGTCGGCGATACCTGTGCGCCGGTTGATTGCGGCGCAAGCCTGAAGCTTCCGACCACCGTGCTTGGCTCGTCCGTTGTGAACATGGCCCTGAGTACCGATTCTTCGGTTGTCCAACAGGGCAGTTCCATCGAGTACATCTTCAGCTTGTTCAACGCGAGCGCGGCTTCGATCAGCAATCTGCCGGTGTACACGATCGAACCCGCTGGCATTGTGTCATCGTCCTGGACGTGCGTAGGTAGCGGTGGGGCCAGTTGCCCGGCTTCAGGCACCGGTCCGATCAATGAAGTGATCAGTTCGCTGCCAAGCAAGAATGGAGTCACCTTCACGATCACGGCGCAGACCGCCGATTCGCTGCCGCCCTCGTTTGATTTCGAGGCCGGCGCGAACCCGGATTCAACAACAGTTTGCGTGCCATCAAACTGCGTGGTGACGAGTTCATTGCCCAGCCTCGATCAACTGGTGCTTTCGCTGGATGGCAATACCAGCATTGTGCAGCCTGACAGTACCGTCGAATACACCTTCAGTGTCGTCAACGGCGGCGGTTTGGACGGTTTCGGCTTTGCCGTCTTCAGCGAGCCACCTGCGGATTTTGTCTCGACCTCATGGACCTGTGTGGGAAGTGGCGGCGCACAGTGCGCTCCATCGGGAAGCGGTTCACTGCAGGACGTCGTCTCGTTCCTGCCGGCGGGCGCTTCGGTGACTTACACGGTTTCGGCAACCGTTGGCTCAAGCCTGTCGTCGACCATCGACTATCTGGTCGGGGTCACATTTGCAGGTCAGGGGCCGGCACCGACGGGCATGCTCAATTGCCTTCCACTGGATTGCACGGTGAGCTCTTCGATCCCAGCCGGCACAGGTGCCCCGGCGCAAATGAGCATCACCAAGACCGCCAATCGAACCAACTTGTTTGCCGGGGGTGGTGTGCGCTACACGGTCAGTTTCGCGAACATCGGAGACACCCTCGCCGGCTCGGTGCAACTGGTCGACGATATTCCCGCCGGATTGACTTCGTTCTTCTGGACCTGTTCGGCGAGCGGTGATGCCTTCTGTGAGCAACCTTCAGGCAGCGGGCCGCTCAATCAGTTCATTCAATTTGTCGCTCCCGGTTCCAGCATGACTTACACGGTTGATGCCGATGTCGCCGACGATGCCAGTGGCGTCGTCACCAACCTCGCGCGATTGTCCGGTGACAACATCGTTTGCGAAGCGAACGGGTGCGATGCCACCAATGCATTGTCGGTCGTTGTTCCGACGGCTCTGGTTGTCACCAAGACGGTAAATCCGACTTCGGGGATGCCGGTGGCAAGCAACCAGCCCATCGTCTGGACACTGCTGGCGACGAATGACGGTGGCGCGACAACCGGCGCACTGACCATGGCGGACACCCTGCCGACAGGGATAAAGGATGTTGTTATCGGCCTCGAAGCGGGGGTGACCTGCAATCCCATGCAACCCGCCCCTGGTGCCACCCTGATCTGCACGATTCCGGCCGGATTCCAGGGTGATCGACACGTCACCATCTCGGCCATCGTCAACTCGGCTGCTGGCACCAGCATCAGCAATACAGTCCGGGCATCCACGGTCAACGGTGAAATCCCCTGCATGGACTGCACAGTCAGCAATCCTGTCGAAGGCTCATTTGATGTTGCGCTGATGAATCCGCGCCCGTTTTCGGCGGGAGGTGTGAATGGAACCCTGATCGACGTTGTCAATCTGTCGGCGGCGCCGGTTTCCGGGGCTTCGCTGAACGTGACGCCGGCCGCTTCATTGCGACTGCTTTCGCCGTTTTCGGCGGCCTGCACGGCGACGGTCGGAGACGATGGCAGCGTAAGCGTCGCATGCCCAAATCCGCCGAACACCGAGGGCATCCACTGCACGGGCAATACCTGTTCACTCGGAGAACTTTTGCAAAACATGGCCACAACGGTCTTCGTTGCGCTGAATGAAAACACCACGGCGACGGTAAAGGTTGCAACGCTGGGCGATTCCAATCCTTCCAACAATTCGATTGAGCTGCCCGCCGGGGGAACGCCATGATTATTTCGCGCAGGAAGTCCCGATCGGGCCACTCGCGTGCCGTCCTGCTGGTGGCGGTGCTGGCCTTGCCGGTTCCGGCCTTGGCGTTGCAGGAACTGGTGGTGGTGCGCATCAATGGCCAGACCACGAGCCACGTCGCGAAAGCGGGCGCTGCCGCTGCCGGCTCGGCAGCCTGCGCGGATCCATCGGTCGCTTTTGCGTTCACTGTTGAGCCACACGATGGGGCAAGCAGCATAGAACTGCAGCGCGGCGTCGATGTGTCTCGCGATATCGTGCTTGATGTCTCGCTGACCTGTTCGACCTTGCAGGGATCGGCATTTATCCCCTTCAACGCCGCCGGCGGAACTGCGTTGAATGGATCGGATTACGCATCGACGCCAGGCATGGCGCTGCTGACCTTGACCGAAGGCGGCGATGGCGGTGCCGCTGCTCCGGTTCCGGCGGTCGTGCATATCGACTTGCTCGACAACGGCCAGAACGCCGGCCAGACGCGGACCCTGAATATTGTTCGTACCGAGGGATCCTTCCAGGGAACGCCCGCACAGGGCAATCCCATTGTCGGCACGATTCCGGGCAACGCGACGCCGATCGTTGTGGTCACCCTGCTCGGCCAGAGCACCATCGGCGATGGCTCGGGCACCATTCCGGGCCTGGATCCCGCTGCCGGCGGCGTGAGCATGGCGGCGACGCATTTTTGCGGGGCGCAGGGTGGCGGGGCAGGCACGCCCGGTTGCGCGGCAACGCAGAACGCGGCAAATCTTCTCGCCGATCCCGACACCCCGGCGTCGGTTCGCGAGAACGCAAGCGCGGTACTCGAAAACAACCTGCTTGCGATTTCTCCCGATGAGACGACAGCGCTTGCCTTTGTTGCTCCCATCCTCGCCACCGGGCAGTTCGACAATCTTGCCGGTCGCCTGGCCGAGTTGCGGACTGGCGATCTCGGCGGAACGATCAGCGCGGGTGGTCTGACCTTTGTCCACAATGGATTGCCGTTCTCACTGGCCAGCCTTGGCTCATCACTGGCAGTCGATGATGACCAATCCGCGCGTAATGAAGAGAAGCGCACCTTGCTCGGCGGAACGCGTCTTGGATTGTGGGTCAGTGGCACGATCGGAGGCGGCGAGACGGATCGTCGAAACGGCAATGCCGGATTCAAGTCCGACAACTGGAATCTGACGAGCGGATTGGACTACCGGTTCAGCGACCGCTTCTTCGCCGGAGCAGCCTTGGGATATACCAGGCTCAGCGCGGACTATGCGTTCGATCAGGGGTCGCTCGATGCAAGTTCGAAGTCGCTGCACGTCTATTCGGGATATGCGCTGACGAACGGCTTCAGCCTCGATGGATCGGTGAGCTACATGCGCAGCGACTACACGCAGAAGCGGGTGATCGAGCTGTATGCATTGAACCCCGGTGGCAACGGCTTTGCCTCGCTCGGGCGCGACATAGCGGTTGGCAAGCCCGGTGTTGTCCAGACCGCTGCGAACGTGGGTCTGACCTATACCATCATGCGCGGCACCTGGACCTTCGCCCCCCAGGCACAGCTTTCAGTCATGCACACGTCCTACGACGCGTTTCGCGAGCGCGGCCCGTCCGAATTCAATCTTAGCTACGCGGAGCGCAAGGCCAACGGCACATCGCTCTCGGTTGGCAGCTATGTCGATCGGACGTTTGCGACATCGGTTGGTACATTCCGTCCCTACGGTCGGGCCTACTTTTTTGCGGATAGCGGTTCGTCAAACGACTTGATTTCACGCTTTGTGCTGAATGACGCCGATGGCGACCAGACCCCGCTTACGCTGCCGATGCAGGAGCCCGACCGCCGCTATGGCACCGCCGAACTCGGGCTTGGATTCAGCCGGCCGATTGGAACGCGAACAGTCGATTTCAGCGCCGGATTCATGAAGACTTTCAGTTTCCAGGATCTCGACCGCTGGGCGCTGCGATTCGACATGCGGGTACCGCTTTGAAGCCGGTCGCGACAAGGTTGCATGCATGAGCAATGAAAAGCCGAAAGGTTCGACCGCCAAACCCTCGTCGGCGGAAACGGGCTCCCGATCCGCTGGCGACAAAGCTGCGGTTTCGGCCGATCAACCGACACAGTTGATGCCTGATCGCGGCCCGCGCGAAGCTGGCGTCGGCGATTCGTCGGAGCAGGCTACGCGCATTCTTGATCGCGCCGATACGCCAACCGTGGTCATTCCGCGCAAGCCGGCACCCGATGCTGCGGCGGAACCAACCCGTGTGCTGGCGCGGACACCGGCCGATCAGCCGAAAACCGCGCAAGGGGGAACCGCTCAGACCGATCTGTCGGTTCCCATGGCGCGTGCACCGGCTGCCCCGCTGGCCACATCAGTGTCGGTTCCCGTGATGCCGATCATCCAGGTTCCCGCTCCGCAGACCGGGGCTTCGGCATCGCCGTCTGCGGCTCGCACTGCGGGAAGTGCCGTCGATCGCGACGAGCTGCCCAAGACCGGCGACTACATCAAGGATCGCTTTGAACTGATCGAAGAGCTTGGCCGCGGCGGCATGGGCGCGGTGTTCCGCGCTCGGGACCTGCGCAAGACCGAGGCGCTTGACCCGGATCCGTTCGTGGCTATCAAGTTCATTTCGGGCAATCTGCTCGGCTTCGACCGCGCGTTCGTCGCCCTGCAGCGCGAGGCAAAAAACGCGCAGGCGCTGAATCATCCGAACATCGTCAAGGTTTTCGATTTTGATCGTGATGGTGATCTGGTCTACCTGACCATGGAAGTGGTCGAGGGCGTGGCCCTGCATGCCCGCATGCGTGCGTCGAACCAGAATCCGCTCACGCCTGCGGAACGCGATCACTTGACCCACGGCATGCTCGCCGGCATGAGCTATGCCCATTTGCGTGATCTGTCACACGCCGATCTGAAGCCGTCGAACATGATGATCGACGCCAATGGGGATCTGAAGATCCTCGATTTCGGCATTGCCAGGCGGCGCGAATACGACACGGTGTTCGATGCGGACGACCTGTTTGCGCTGACCATCGACTATGCCAGCCCGGAAATGCTCAATCGGCAGCGTCCGACGCCTGCGGACGACGTATACGCACTCGGTTGCATCATCTACGCGATGCATGCGGGCGCCCACCCATTCAATCATGTGCGTGCGGATCTGGCCTGCAGCGAAAAGATGCGCCCGGAACGCCCGAAGTCCCTGAATCGCGTGCAGTGGCAGGCATTGCGCAAATCCCTCGCCTTCACGCGCGAGCAGCGATTCGCCGACGCGGCACAGTTTCAGCGCGCTTTCGAAGCGCCGGACTGGCGCAAGATTGGCAGCATTGCAGCGACCGTGCTCTCCACTGTGCTTTTGGTGGGCTGGTTGGCGGCGGATCCGATCCAGAGCTGGATGACGGTCTCCAAGCTCGATGGCCAACAGAAAATCGCGCTCCAGAGCAGCCTCAAGGATGGCTCGGAATACGTCAGTGGCGGTTATGCCGAGGATGCCATTTACGCCTATGTCGATGTGCTCAAGCTCGACTCTCACAACGGCACCGCTCGAAGCGGGATCAATAGCGCGCTGGCGATGCTCAAGGCCAGCATGCCGGTGGATGAGTTCCGCAGCTACCTGCTTTCACAACAGCAGGAAGCGGCATCTTCTGCGTGGCTGAGGGAGAGATTCGGTCGCGAACTGGCTGATCTTCCGCCGCGTTAACGCCAAGTGTGAATGGATGAGTCGGTAGAAGCGCATTGACGCTAACTGCTTTCGACATTACCATTCCGCGCCTTTCCGGTAGTCGTTGCCGAATCGGGCTTGCCCGAGGAATCGCAGTCGGCGGGGTATAGCGCAGTCTGGTAGCGCGCCTGCTTTGGGAGCAGGATGTCGGGGGTTCGAATCCCTCTACCCCGACCATTCGATTCCCGTTTGCGCGTGATGCGTGATGCATGCATCGACGAACCGGCGTAGGTCAGGATGACTGCAACGGGTTCGACTGACTATGCGCCCGTAGCTCAACCGGATAGAGCATCGGCCTTCTAAGCCGACGGTTGCAGGTTCGATTCCTGTCGGGCGTGCCACAGTTGAAAGTCTGCAAGTGGATCGCCACATGTCGACGGTGAAGGCTTCATGTGTTGCAACCGGGATCCGGTTTGGTTTGCATTGCTTCAATGGTGGGCGTAGCTCAGCTGGTTAGAGTCCCGGATTGTGATTCCGGATGTCGGGGGTTCGAGTCCCCTCGCTCACCCCAATTCAAGCGGTCTGATGGTTTTCGATCAGATTTTGTTTTGTTAGACTTGTCTGTCTGTTCGGGTCGTTAGCTCAGTTGGTAGAGCAGTTGACTCTTAATCAATAGGTCGAAGGTTCGAATCCTTCACGACCCACCAAACAGACACCGGCCGCAGGTGGTGCGGTCGAGCACAAGTCCGGTTCCGGCGCAAAGGCCGGAGCCTGCCTCCGGGTTCCAGACGTTGCGAATGTGGCGGAATTGGTAGACGCGCTGGATTTAGGTTCCAGTGGGGCAACCCGTGAGAGTTCGAGTCTCTCCTTTCGCACCAAATCGAAGGATCCGGATCCTTGTCCGCCGCACGCAACGCAGTCGAACGGGCGGGCTGGCGCATTGCAAGTCCAGAGTTCGAATCGGATCCGGTTGTCCCTGGCGAGGCTGCTGGGGCGTGAACACCCTTGTTTCCGCAGCAAGCTGCTGCTCACATGCGCCAATCAGCCCGCGCCGAACCCTTCTGACCGGGTGATCCGGAACTTCGGTAGTCCGCGCGGCACGCGCCAGCCGGAACCGTATTCCGGGCTGACCCGGATGCGACGAATCATCCGGCTCCCCCTGCGAATCGCCGCAACAATGCTTTATCATTGTCGGCTAGCCATGCCCGGCTCAAGGCCGGGATCTGTCGTTTCAAGGAGCATTCATGCAAGTTTCGGTTGAGAACGTCGGCAATCTCGGACGCAAGCTGACTGTGCGCATTCCCGCCGCACGCCTCGAGGATACGGTCCGCAATCGCGTCCAGGAAATGGGCCGCAGCACGCGGCTGAAGGGCTTCCGCCCGGGCAAAGTGCCGACCAAGGTCATCGAGCAGCGTTTCGGCGCGCAGATTCGCGGCGAGGCTCTCTCCGAGTTGATCGGGTCAACGTTTCAGGAGGCCATCAGCACGCAGAAGCTGCGTCCAGCCATGCAACCGTCGATCTCCACCAGCGGCAAGCCCGACAACGGCGAGATCGAGTACACGGCAACATTTGAAGTCATGCCCGAGATTGGCAAGCTTGATGTCAGCGCACTGGAGATCGTCAAGCAGACCTCAAGTGTCGAGGACACCGATATCGAAGCCATGATCGAGACCTTGCGCATGCAGCGGCGGAGCTGGAATCCGGTCGACCGCAAGGCGCAGGCCGGCGACATGGTGTTGTTTGAGTTCTCCGCGCAGGCGGCGGATTTCCGCTATCCGGAGACCGGCACTGACCGCGTCGGCACGATCATCGGCTCGGACGCCCTGTTCAAGGGGCTGGAAGATCAGCTCATTGGCCATGTAGTCGATGACGAATTCGAAAAGAACCTCGATTTTCCGGCCGACTTCCGCATCGACGGGCTTGCCGGTAAATCGGCACTGGCCAATTTCAAGATCGTGCGTGTGCAGGAACCCCGCTTGCCCGACCTCGATGATGCGTTCCTTGCCACTTTCGGCGTGACCGAAGGCGGCCTGGCCCGTTTTCGCGACGACGTACGCGACAACCTCGAGCGCGAACTTTCGGCCGCATTGACCTCGCGTCTGAAGGCATCGGCAGTCGAGAAGCTGATTGACGCGCATGCCGACATCGAGCTTCCGCAAGGGCTTGTGGACAGCGAAGCCCGCGAACTCGCGCGTCAATCGGCCGGCGACAAGAATGTGGTTGTCGCGCACGAACCGTTCCTGCCGCCGGCGCGCCGGCGCGTGGCCGGGGGCATGCTGCTCGCCGAGATCGCCCGCCAGAACCAGATCCGCGTCGACATGCGCCGCGTCTCCGAGGCGCTCAGTGCGATTGCATCGACCTATGAAGAGCCTGAACAGGTCGTTGAACTCTACTCAAAGGACCCCCAGTTGATGACTGGTCTGCAGAGTCGCGTTCTTGAGGATCAAGTGGTCGACTGGATTGCAGAGAACGCCAAGGTCAGCGAAAAGAAGCTGAGCTTCAGTGAAATTATGCGCCCCGGTGCCTGAGCACCAGGATCAACGGAGATCCAGCATGTCGAGCCATACGCCAATTCAGAGTCTCAATCTCGTACCGATGGTCGTCGAACAGACGTCTCGCGGGGAGCGCGCCTATGACATCTATTCGCGACTGCTCAAGGAACGGGTGATTTTTCTGGTCGGCCCGATCGACGATTACGTTGCCAATGTGGTGGTGGCCCAGTTGCTGTTCCTGGAATCGGAAAATCCGGATAAGGACATCAATCTTTACATCAACAGCCCAGGCGGGGTGGTGACTGCGGGGTTGGCAATCTACGACACGATGCGCTTTCTCAAGCCCGACGTGAGCACCATGGTCATCGGGCAGGCCGCCAGCATGGGCTCGTTCCTGCTCGCCGCAGGTGCACATGGCAAGCGCTACGCACTGCCGAATTCGCGCGTGATGATCCACCAGCCATCCGGCGGGGCGCAGGGGCAGGCCACTGATATCGAGATTCAGGCCAAGGAAATCCTGTATCTGCGTCGGCGGCTCAACGAGGAACTTGCCCAGAACACCGGCCAGCCGATCGACCGGATCGAGCGTGACGTCGAGCGCGACCTGTTTTTCAATGCTCAGGATGCGAAGACCTACGGCCTGATCGATGCAGTTCTCGAACGGCGGCCGAGCGAGACCGTCCACTCGGCTTGAGCGGCCATCCGCAGGTGAGCAAGTGCAACGATTTCGGTTCTGTCGAGAGGGCCGGACATCGCGGAATGCTGTGCTATGCTCGCCCGGCATCATGTAAAACAACCCGAGGCGTGGCATGACTGAAGAGCGACAAAGCCGATCGGGCGACGGCGGAAAGATCCTCTATTGCTCTTTCTGCGGCAAGAGCCAGCACGAGGTTCGCAAGCTCATTGCGGGCCCGTCCGTATTCATCTGCGATGAGTGCGTGGAGCTCTGCAATGACATCATTCGCGAGGAGCTTGAGGAAAAGGCCGCCTCGGCGCGCAGTCACCTGCCGAAGCCGAAAGAGATCCTTGATGTTCTCGACCAGTACGTGATTGGCCAGTCGCGGGCGAAAAAGGTGCTCGCCGTTGCCGTTTACAACCATTACAAGCGCCTGGAATCGCGCAGCCGCAATGACGATGTCGAGCTGGCCAAGTCGAACATCCTGCTCGTCGGGCCGACCGGGTCGGGCAAGACCTTGCTCGCGGAAACGCTCGCGCGCCTGCTCAATGTTCCGTTCACGATCGCTGATGCGACAACCCTGACCGAGGCCGGTTACGTTGGTGAGGATGTCGAAAACATCATCCAGAAGCTCTTGCAGAAGTGTGACTACGACGTCGAAAAGGCGCAGAGCGGCATTGTCTACATCGACGAGATCGACAAGATTTCGCGCAAGAGCGAAAACCCCTCGATCACGCGTGATGTTTCCGGTGAGGGTGTGCAGCAGGCTCTGCTCAAGCTGATCGAAGGCACGATTGCCTCGGTGCCGCCGCAAGGTGGCCGCAAGCATCCGCAGCAGGAATTCCTCCAGGTCGACACCAAGAACGTGTTGTTCATCGTTGGCGGGGCATTCTCTGGTCTGGAGAAGATCATCCAGCAGCGTTCGGAGACCACCGGGATTGGTTTCAGCGCCGAGATTCGTTCCGCGGCGAACAAGGCGGATACCGGCAAGTTGCTCGGTCAGGTGCAGCCCGGCGACTTGATCAAGTTTGGCCTGATTCCCGAGTTTGTCGGTCGTCTGCCTGTTGTGGCCACGCTTGAGGAGCTCGACGAGGCTGCCCTGGTGAAGATCCTCAGTGAGCCGAAGAATGCGATCATCAAGCAATTCAAGCGCTTGTTCGACATGGAGGGCGTCGAACTCGAATTCCGCCCTGACGCATTGGTCGCCGTGGCGCGCAAGGCACTCGAGCGCAAGACGGGTGCCAGGGGACTGCGCACGATCCTTGAACAGATCCTGCTCGATACGATGTTCGATCTGCCTTCGCTCGAGCATGTCAGCAAGGTCGTCGTCGACGAAGCCGTTATCAATGGCCAAGCCGAGCCTTACCTGATTTACCAGGGCAACATGCAGGCACGTGCTGCGGCGGCGGATTGACACGGCCTGCCGCTTGCGGCGTCATTGCCTTGCATTGCGGCTCATTGCCCGCACTTGACCCAACGGCAGCGTGCATTCACGCTGCCGTTTGACTTTACCGCTGCCGCACAATCCAGGATTCAAGGTGATGGAAAAATCCAGCAGGGCCACCACGGATGACACCGATGGCGTGATCGAAATGCCGATCCTGCCGTTGCGCGATGTTGTGGTCTATCCGCACATGGTCATTCCGTTGTTCGTCGGTCGCGAAAAATCGGTCAGTGCGCTTGATGCCGCGATGGAAGCGGACAAGCAGATTCTGCTGGTCGCCCAGCGCAGCCCCGATGTGGACGAACCGGAAGCCGGGGATCTTTACACGATCGGCACGGTGGCCTCGATCCTGCAACTGCTCAAGCTGCCCGACGGCACGATCAAGGTGCTCGTCGAAGGCACCTCGCGCGCCGAGATCGTCGGCTATTCGCAACGCAATGGTTTGCTTACCGGGCGAGCGCGACCGATGGTTCCGGTATTCACGCGCAACGAGCGTGAGGTCGAAATTATTTCCCGTTCGCTGGTATCCCTTTTCGAGCAACTGGTGAAGCTGTCGAGGAAAATTCCACCTGAGTTGCTGACCACTCTGGCCGGACTGGAGGATCCTTCGCGACTCGCCGACACGATTGCCGCGCACCTGTCGGTTCGACTGCAGGACAAGCAGCAGATCCTGGAAACGCCGGATGTTGCCGATCGGCTCGAACAGTTGCTCGGCCTTGTCGATGGTGAGATCGACGTGCAGCAAATCGAGAAGCGCATCCGCGGTCGAGTCAAGACGCAGATGGAGAAAAGCCAGCGCGAGTATTACCTCAACGAGCAGATGAAGGCGATCCAGAAGGAGTTGGGCGATTCGGAAGATGCGCCCAGCGAGCTCGAGGAACTGGCGCGCAAGATTGAAGCTGCCGGCATGCCGAAGGCCACCCTGGCAAAGGCCCGCGCCGAGCTTGGCAAACTCAAGCAGATGTCACCGATGTCCGCCGAGGCAACGGTGGTGCGCAACTATATCGACTGGATGGTCGGGGCGCCGTGGAAGAAGCGCACCAAGGTCCGCAAGGATCTGCACATGGCCCAGGAAGTACTCGATGCGGATCATTTTGGATTGGAGAAGGTCAAGGATCGCATCCTCGAGTATCTGGCCGTGCAGCAGCGGGTGCGCACGATGAAAGGGCCGATCCTGTGTCTCGTTGGGCCGCCAGGTGTTGGCAAGACTTCTCTGGGACAGTCGATCGCGAAGGCGACCAACCGGAAATTCGTGCGCATGTCACTGGGTGGGGTTCGCGACGAAGCCGAGATTCGCGGCCATCGGCGTACCTATATCGGGTCGATGCCAGGTCGCATCATCCAGAACATGTCGAAGGCCGGCACGCGCAATCCGCTGTTCGTGCTCGACGAGATCGACAAGATGTCGATGGATTTCCGTGGTGATCCCGCATCGGCGTTGCTCGAGGTGCTGGATCCCGAGCAGAACAATGCATTCAGCGACCACTACCTTGAAGTGGACTTCGACCTCAGCGAAGTCATGTGGATCGCGACAGCAAACTCCCTGAACATTCCGGGCCCACTGCTGGATCGCATGGAAGTCATCCGGATACCAGGCTACACCGAGGATGAGAAGGTCAATATCGCCGAACGTTACCTGGTTCCCAAGCAGCTCAAGGCAAATGGCCTGAAGGCGAGCGAACTGAGCGTGGACGAAAGCGCGGTTCGCGACATCATCCGCTATTACACGCGTGAATCCGGGGTGCGCAATCTCGAGCGCGAGATTTCCAAGATCTGCCGCAAGGTGGTCAAGGAGTTGAGCCTCGCCGCTCCAGTCAAGCCAGCCAAGGGCAAGGCGGCGTCAAAGACGGGCAGCTTGAAAAAATCGGTGGCGAGGAAGGGCAGCAGCATGAAGGTGAACGCCCGCAATCTCGAGAATTACCTTGGTGTTCAAAAGTTTAATTTTGGTCGTGCCGAGTTGCAGAACGAGGTGGGCCTGGTGACTGGGCTTGCCTGGACCGAAGTGGGTGGCGACTTGCTAAGCATAGAGGCGACCACGGTTCCCGGAAAAGGCAAACTCCAGCATACCGGGCAACTGGGTGATGTCATGCAGGAGTCGATCCAGGCGGCGCTGAGCGTTGTCCGGGCGCGCGTCGACCTGCTTGGCATTGATCCGGAGTTCCATCAAAAGCTTGATGTGCATATTCATGTTCCGGAAGGGGCCACGCCGAAAGACGGACCCAGCGCCGGCATTGCGATGTGTACGGCACTGGTATCGGCGTTGACAAAGATTCCGATTCGCTCGGATGTGGCGATGACCGGTGAAATCACTCTTCGCGGACGCGTTCTGCCGATCGGCGGGCTCAAGGAGAAACTGCTTGCGGCGCATCGTGGTGGCGTTGGAACAGTCATCATTCCAGAGGAAAACCGCAAGGATCTTGCGGACATACCGGCTAACGTTACCGAATCACTGCAGATCCGGCCGGTCAAATGGATTGATGAAGTCCTCGACATCGCGCTGGAACATCCGCTGACTCCGGCCAAGCGATCCGAGCCGCCACAGACACCGGTAGTGGGCGGCAAACGCAAGGCTCGTGACCCGCTGTCACCGAACAGACCGCACTGAGGCTCGGCGCCACATCCAAAATCCTGACCCGGGTTTTCAATTCAGGCATTGACGAACGCACGGAATTTTGTTTCCCGAGCGATACCGTCGAAAATCGCTGAAAGTCGCATGAAACCTAGTGTTGCGCGGCCTTTGGGGCACTGGTATAAAGGTCGCGCCACGATTCGACGATGCATCAGGTGTTGTCGGATCGCGGGGGAACAAACTCGCGCTGGAGGTTAGCCCGCCTCGCTCGTACTGCGCGATTAGTTCATACCAATCAAATCCGGGTTGCTGCTCGAAAGGGAGTTGATAATGAATAAAGGTGAATTTGTTGGTGCCGTCGCTGACGCTGCCGAAATGACGAAGGCGGATGCCGAGCGTGCAGTGGAAGCCGTGTTCAAGGTAGTCAAGAAAGCATTGAAGTCGGGTGACAGCATTTCGCTGGTCGGCTTCGGCACGTTCAGTGTGCGCAAGCGCGCTGCGCGTACAGGTCGCAACCCGCGGACCGGCGACACGATCAAGATCAAGGCGTCCAAGGTTCCGGCATTCAAGGCCGGCAAGGGCCTCAAGGACGCGATCAACTGACGCGTTTGGGGTGCTTAGCTCAGCGGTAGAGCGTCTCCCTTACACGGAGAGGGTCGGGGGTTCGAAACCCTCAGCACCCACCACCCCGCGCCAGAGTCGGATTGTCGGTTACAATGCCGACCTGCCACGCCGGGGGTAGCGGTCGGGAATCGCTCCAAGTCGCTACCTCCCAAGCAGGGCGCCCGAGTGGCGCCCTTGCTTTTTTTCACGCGAGGGTCTCTTGCTGGTCGGAGTGTTCCACTGCCGCCCGACTGACAGGCCTGCTCGTCGCTGGCTGTACAATTATATCGAGGCGGTTGCATGCTCCAGGAACTACGCGAAAAAACGTCCGGTCTGGTCGCCAAGATCGTCCTAGGCTTGATCGTGATTGCCTTCTCCTTCTTCGGAATCGAGTCCTACTTCATTGCGCGAACCGACAGCTTCGTTGCGAAGATTGGCGACAGGGAAATCAGTCAGCAGGATTTCCGCTCGCGCTTCGACGAGTTCCGTCAGCAGCAATTGCAGGCGGCGAACGGGGCGATCGACGCACAGTTTTTCGAGCAACCGGCGATCAAGCGACGCATCCTCGATCAACTGATCGATGAACAAGTGCTGCTCGTGGCCAACGAAAAGCTCGGTATCGCGATACCTGCGGAACGGCTGCGCGACGAGATCTCGAAGATTCCGGCATTCCAGCGGGATGGGAATTTCGATCCTGCGCTTTACCGCGCCAGATTGTCTTCACAAGGCTTGACGCCAACAGCGTTCGACGATCGCGTCGCCAAGCAGTTGGCGACCCGGGAGATTCCGGCTGGCGTTGCCTTGAGTGCATTCGTGACCGATGAAGAGGTCAACGGCTATTTGCGCCTGCGCGGACAGTTGCGTGACTTCCGCTTTGTCACCTTGAACAAGCCAGCGTTGACCGATGAAAAGGTCTCCGAGGATGAAATTGCTTCCTATTACAAGGAGCATCAATCCGAGTTCATGAATCCGGAACAAGTGGCGGTCGACTACCTTGAGGTGGATGCAGCCAAGCTCGACGTCAACCTGACGCCGGACGAGAGCACCCTCAAGGATCGCTATGAGAAGGAGAAGAGTCGATTCGTCACCTCGGAACAGCGACTCGCCTCGCATATCCTGGTCAAGGTAGCTGGCGACGCTGGTCCGGAAGAACAGAAAAAGGCGCTTGAAAAGGCGCAGAAGATCGCTGAAGAGGCGAGGGGCGGCAAGGATTTCGCCGAGCTTGCCAAGACTTCGTCCGATGATCTCGGTTCGCGTGCGCTCGGCGGCGACCTGGGTTGGCTCGACAAGGACATGACCGATCCAGCCTTCGAAGCGGCCCTGTATGCGCTCGACAAGGGCAAGATCTCCGATCCGGTGCTTTCGCCCGAGGGTTATCACGTGATCGAGGTTCGCGATATCCGCCCCGGCAAGACGCGAACGTTTGAAGAGGTTCGTGGCGAACTGGCCAAGGACTTTGGCGAGTCGGAACGTGAGCGTGTCTACAATGAGAAATCCGGGCGCATGATCGATCTGACTTACGAAGATTCGACGTCCCTCGAGCCGGCGGCAAAAGAGCTTGGACTGACGATCGGGAAGACGGCATTGTTTTCGCGCACGGGCGGCAAAGACCTGGCGGCCAATCCGGGTGTCGTTCAGGCGGCCTTCTCGGATCAGGTGCTGGTGCAAAGCAACAACTCCGACAAGATCGAGCTGGGCCCAAACCATCTTGCGATCATCCGGATTGCCGAACACAAGGCTGCTACGCCCAAGCCGATCGAAGAGGTGCGGGCCGATATCCAGCGCAGCATCATCGCGGCGCGGGTCAGCAAGCAGGCCAAGGCGCGCGCCGACGAATTGTTCGCACGCATGGAAAAGGGCGACGCAATCGATTCGCTTGCCACGGAACTCAAGCTCACGGTCAGCGAAGAGCGCGGCATCGGACGCAATGCCGTCAAGCTTGATGCGGCCCTGGTCAAGGCCGCTTTCGATCTTCCGCGGGCGGAGACCGCCGGCAAGCCGCCGGTTCGGCTGGTCGCACTTGCAAACGACGAATATGTCTTGCTCAAGCTCGACAACGTGGCAGATGCCGATCCTACGGCGGTCGACAAGCCTGCCCGCGAAGCGGCACGAAACACGTTGCAGCAAAACCTGTCCAATGGAATCGCGCGAGATTTCATCGCCGCATTGCGGGCGGGCATGGACATCAAGGTGGCCGAAGATCGCATGTGATCGTTGCTTGCGCGATCAGACAAAAAGGGCCGCAATGCGGCCCTTTTTGGGGGGGGGGGGGGGGGGGGGGGGGGGGGGGGGGGGGGGGGGGGGGGGGGGGGGCGGGCGGGGGGGGGGGGGGGGGGGGGGGGGGGCCGCCGCGGGCCGGGGGGGGGGGGGGGCCGGGGGCGGGGCGGGGGGGGGGGGGGGGGGGGGGGGGGGGGGGGGCGGGCCCGGCCCCGGGCGGGGGGGGGGGGGGGGGGCGGGGGGGGGGGGGGGGGGGGGGGGGGGGGGGGGGGCGGGGGGGGGGGGGGGGGGGGCGGGCCCGGGGGGGGGGGCGGGGCCGCGGCGGGCGGGGGGCGCGGGGGGGGGGGGGGGGGGGGGGGGGGGCGGGGGGGGGGGGGGGGGGGGGGGGGGGCGGGGGCGCCCGGGGGGCTATTTCGAATGCAGACTGGATCAAATTCCGGTCATGGCGAAGATGCATCATGCGCAATCGATGCCGGTGGTTGCGTGGGTGATACCCCACGAGACCGGGCGTGTACTGGCGATTGCAGTCACCAACGCGCGGGTGCGTTGCAAGAATTGGAGACCTTCTCGGATGAATCGTTGGCCTGGCTGCGCAGAAAGTGGCCAGCGGATGCAACCGAGTCGTTCGATCGTGTGCTCAGTACGATGGCTCATGGATGCGAAGCGTACTGCCAGGCCGCAGGATCGAATGCGTCATCAATCCATTCCAGCGCAACAAGTCTTCGAGACGGATTCCGTAGTGACGGGCGATCGCCGAGAGCGTATCGCCCGGTTTGATGGCGTGGATCTGCGAATTGGCCGGGAGGCTCATTGCCGGCTCAGCGCCTGGCAACAGCAACAATTGTCCGGACTGTAGCCGGTCGCCTTCGTCAAGACGATTCGCGACTGCGAGAACATGAGGAGCGACCCCCAACGAGGAGGCAAGGTCGGCGAATTCCGTGGCAGTGTCGACAAGCTGTGTGTGCCAGTCACCCAGCATGTCTGCTGGGAAATCCTTGAGCAGCTGGTTAAGCCGATCGGCGGATTGGGCCGGCAACAGCAGCCGGCTGGCCGGGCCATGTGGACGGGCCTGGCCCGACCATGCGGCGTTGAATCGGAGGACTTCAGCCAGGTCGAGGTCGGCCAGGGTTGCCGCCAGCCTGAGATCGAGCGCAGCAGGCGGAATCACCTCGATCAGGAGATCGTCCGGATCTCCCGCGGGCAGTTCGACGCCGAAGCGTTTCGGTTCTGAGACGATGCAGGACAAAGCCAGCATTCGAATCAAGTGCTGATGGGTCGTGGCGGTGAGTTTCAGTCTTGCCAGCCGCTGAGCGTCAAGACCCGCCGCGGGCATCGCGCCCAGCGCGCGCTTGACCCGATACTCGCCAGCATTGAAGGCCATGCTTGCCAACCGCCAATCGGAAAATTCCCGATCGTAACGTTCGATCAGATCCAGGGCGACACCGGTCGAGGCCAGGATATCGAGGCGCTGGTCATAGCCGCGATTGACCTGGAGGCCTCGATCGATCGCCGTATGGGCCATTAGTTGCCAGATTCCCGCGGGGCCCTTGCCCTTCGTCGGCAGCGTCTGATAGGCGCTTTCGACATAGGGCAACAGGGCGAATTCGCCGGGCAGATCGCGTCGTTCGATCTCCGCGAGAACGAGCAGTAACGACGGCATCGCGTCCTGCCAGGATGCGATGAAAGGTTGCGTGGAACGCGTGTAACGATGGGCTTCGCGCGGCACCGCGTCGCTGTATGCGCATCCATTCAGGGCAAACCGCGCGCGCAGGCGTTCCCACGCCGAACGGGCTGTGATGGCGGCAGGCTTTTCCGGCAGGGGCTGCCGATCGATTTGAGCAGGCTGGGAAGGGGCCGCAACTTCGGGCGCGTGTTCTTCGGCCACGGGTTCGGGGCGGGGACGCGGGCTCGCGCATGCGCTGATCACCAGAATCAAGGCAAAGCCGACAAAGAATCGACTGCTGTGAAAGCCGGCTTGACTCATCCGCGGAATTCGTCCTTCCTGAGCCTCAGTGCGGCAAACCGTGAAGTGCGATCAGCCGAATCGGTTGCGCCGACATCGATCGCTTCGATGATGCTGGGCTCATCAATGCGCAGGAACGGGTTGCAGGCAAGTTCGTCCGCCAATAATGATGGCAGGCTGGGCAGGCCGGCATCGCGCAAATGGCGCGCCGATTCGCAACGCGCTTGCAGTGCCTCGTTCCCAGGTTCCAGTGTTTTCGCAAACGCACAATTCGCCAGTGTGTACTCATGCCCGCAACACACTTTGGTATGCGCGGGAAGCGCAGCCAGCCGATCCAGAGAGGCGAGCATCTGGCTTGCCGTTCCTTCGAACAATCGTCCGCAGCCGACACTGAAAAGCGTGTCACCACAAAACAGGAGATCCTGGCCGTGGAACGCGATGTGGCAGAGCGTATGGCCAGGCACCGCAATCACTGCAAACGAGCATTGCGGTGCGTCGAGATCAATGCGATCGCCATCGGTAACGCGGTGGGTTGCCAGCTCAATCTGCGGGTCGTTGGCGGCATAAATGTTTGCCGATGTCAGTTCCCGCAGCCGGGCCACACCGCCGATGTGGTCGGGATGGTGATGGGTGAGCAGGATCGCGCGCAACTCAAGATGCTGACGATGCAACGCATCCTGAACCGGCGCGGCTTGGCCTGGGTCGACCACGAGCGCATTGCCGAGATCATCATGGAGCATCCAGATGTAGTTGTCGGACAGCGCTGGCAGTGGCTTGAGGTGCAGGGGTTCCATGGCTCCAACTATAGCGGCTCGCACAGCACGGTCTAGCGGTGTGGGCGGATGAGTGGGGTAGACTTCCGCCCTGGCTGGTGAACCCGTGGAGCTCGATATTCGTGCAAGTGCCCATTGGCGATGTTTTCAATCTCGCTGAAATCGAGAATCTGCTGGCGCACGAATGGGCGTGGGTGAATTCCGCCCCGGTGGTGGCTCCGGCCGGGCCCGCGATTTCAATTTTGCCGACGCCAGATCATCGGAATCCGGGCTTGTCCGGACATCGTCCGATCACGCGGTTGCACCTCGCCAGTCATGGTCTCGCCGGCGACATGGCTTGTTCGATGCACGCGCTGCCCATTGAGACCGACAGTGTGCAGTTGATCGTTGTCCGTCACCTTTTCGATGCGCTGGGATCGAGCGACGAACTGGAATCGGAGTTGATGCGCGTGCTCGCACCGGGCGGAGCACTGTTCGTGTTTGGCTTCAATCCCGCCAGTACCTGGCGATTGTGGTGGTTGCGCCAGGCCGCGCGTGGCATGCGCATGCCACGCTGGAATTCGTTCTCGCAAATCCGCCAGCGCCTCTCATCGATCAATCATGTACAAAGCCAGCATGCTTATCTGGGTGGCAGTTGGCCGTCCGCGTCGGCATCGGACATCCTGGCCGATGGAATGCGCTGGCATGGAGCGTGGTCGTTGATCGCGCGCAAGCAGCGGATTGCCGCGCGCCCGGTCGATCCGCATGCGCGTCGCCGGCGGGTCATGCTCGATCCCGGCCTGGCCCGGATGTCGAGCCGACGGGTAAACCTGTGAGCGCCGTCGAGTTGTTCACCGATGGCGCCTGCCTCGGCAACCCCGGGCCCGGCGGCTGGGCGGCCTTGCTGCGTCACGGCAGGCATGAACGAGAACTCAGCGGTGGCGAAGCCGACACCACCAACAACCGAATG
Source organism: Lysobacterales bacterium (assembly GCA_016721015.1). GTDB lineage: Bacteria > Pseudomonadota > Gammaproteobacteria > Xanthomonadales > Rhodanobacteraceae > Dokdonella. Next base: position 170,169 of record JADKJL010000009.1, on the reverse strand, counting down.
GAATTGCTGGCCGTGATCAGTGGCCTCGAAGCCTTGCGCAAGCATTGCACGGTCGCGCTGACGACTGATTCGCAGTACGTGATGAAGGGCGTGCAGGAGTGGATGCCACGCTGGATTGCCAAGGGCTGGCGAACGGCCGGCGGCGATCCGGTCAAGAATCGAGATCTCTGGGAGCGTCTGAATGCTGCCCTGGTCGGTCATCAGACCCAATGGCACTGGGTGCGTGGTCACGATGGACATGCGGAAAACGAGCGTGTCGACAAACTCGCCCGGTCGGCGGCAGAAACCGTGCGCGATGCAGCGTTGGAGGCAAGGTGAGGCAAGTCGTACTGGATACGGAAACCACCGGACTCGAGGTCAAGAAGGGCCATCGGATCATTGAGATCGGGTGCGTCGAACTGCTTGAAAGGCGGCCCAGCGGTCGCACCTGGCACGTCTATCTCAATCCGGATCGTCCGGTCGACGATGGCGCGCGCGCCGTTCATGGCATCGAAGATGGTTTTCTGCTCGACAAGCCTCGCTTTCGCGACGTCATCGACGATTTCCTCGGCTTTGTCTCAGGCGCGGAAATCATCGCCCACAACGCGAGCTTCGATGTCGGCTTTCTGGACGCCGAATTGCGGCTGGTAGATCCGTTGATCGGCACCCTTGGCAACCACGCACGCATCCTCGACACCCTGCAACTGGCCCGCGAAAAGTTTCCCGGCCAGCAAAACAATCTGAATGCACTGTGCCGCCGACTGGGCGTCGACAACCAGCATCGCGAACTGCATGGCGCCCTGGTCGACGCGCATCTGCTCGCTGACGTCTACCTGGCAATGACCGCTGGACAGGGCGACCTGGGCCTTGCCCTGGAATCGGCCGAGCAGGTGCAGAGTGCCGTTGTCAATGCGCCCATTGAAGGGGCAAGCCTGCGCGTCTTGCGGGCCAGCCCGGATGAGCTTGAGGCGCACCATCGACGAATTCGGGCGCTTGATGCGGCAAGTCAGGGCAAGTGTATCTGGATGCTGGCCCGGGTCGATGCGTGCTGACCTGTATCGCCTCGGCGGTCGCACCGGAACGCCATCGGTCGTTGCGCTGGCGCCGCAGCGGAAGAATCGGATGCATACCGCGGGACGGGTGAGTTGCGGCATGGTTGTGAGGCATAATCGCCGAGGGGAATTAATCAGACGTGAGTCCTGCTGGATCGCCACGGGGAGAGAACCATGAAGCGCGGTGGCTTTGTATTGATCGTCATCCTGTCGGCCTTGCTGCCGGCCGTCACCGCTGTCGCCAGTTCGGCAGCCAGCGCGATTGAAGCGCACAAGCATCTCGGCGTCGCCAGTTGCAGCAACAGTGTCTGCCATGGCGCATCACAGCCATTTCGTGATTCCAACGTGCAACAGAACGAATTCGCCATCTGGCAGGAGTTCGATCCTCACGCCAAGGCCTGGCAGACCCTCGGCAGCGATGCATCGAAGGCGATCGCACGCAAGCTCGGCATTGGCGATCCCGCGTCAGCCAAGGTTTGCCTCGACTGTCATGCCGATTCGATTGCTTCGGACATGCGGGGTGAGCGCTTCCAGCTTTCCGATGGGGTGGGCTGCGAATCCTGTCACGGTGGTTCGGAGTTGTGGCTCAACGCGCATGCGGACAAGGGCGTAACACACGAGGACAACCTCAAGAACGGGATGTATCCCACCGATCAGCCAATCGCCAGGGCGCGCTTGTGTCTCTCCTGCCACATGGGTACGGCTGACCGCATGATCACCCATCGCATCATGGGCGCAGGCCATCCGCGCCTGTCCTTCGAGCTCGATACTTTCACCTGGTTGCATCCGCACTACAAGATCGGTGAGGCCTGGACGAAACGGAAGGGCGAATGGAACGGTGTTCGCGACTGGGCCGTCGGCCAGGGTGTCGCGGCCGAGAATTTGCTTGAACTGGTCACCGACGACAAGGCGGGCTGGCGGGGAATCTTCCCCGAACTCGTCCTGTTCGATTGCCATGCCTGCCACAAGCTGATGTCTGGCAAGCAGTGGGGGCCGCGTCAGGGCACCGGGCTTGGGCCGGGCGTGGTGCGCTTGAACGATTCCAATATCCTGATGTTCCGCCACGTGCTGGCGCCAGTTGACAAGGCGGCCGCGGCTCGCGTGCTCGAACAGACGCGTGCCTTGCACAAGGCGACAACGCAAAGCCGCGAAGCGACTTACGCGGCGGCGCGTCGCCTGCATGCGACCATCGATGGGCTGCTGCCGACGGTTGCCGCATTCAACTTCGGTCCGGAAAGTCTGGACGTGATCCTTGCCAGCATCGAAGCCGATGCCGAACGCGGTGAATATAGCGACTACGCCGCAGCCGAACAGGTCGCCATGGCTGCCCAGTCGGTCGTCGTCGCCTTCGAGAATGATGGCAAGGTCGGAGGCGAAAAGGCTGAGCAGTTGCGAAATCGCCTCGACGCCCTGTACGCGACGATCAAGAATGAGGATTCATGGTCGTCGAAGAACTTCCGTTCGGCACTGGCTGCGCTTCGCGCCGCTGCGCCCTGAGCCGAATGAAGTGAGCAGTCGAGCTCGCGCAATGATTAGAGTGCGCGAGTGCGGCAAATTCTGGTCGAGTGGGAGGCAGCTTGCGCTGCTTCGCGTTTGCGCCTGCGGATTGCTCAGCGATTGCGGACGAGGATCACGGTGACGTTGTCCGAACCGCCGCCATCGAGGGCGGCGACGATCAGTTGATCCACGCATTCCTGGGCAGACAGCTCACTGCGGCCCAGGAACGCGGCGATCTCGGCATCGCTGACTTCTTCAGTGAGACCATCGCTGCATAGCAGGATCTGCATGCCAGGGCCGAATTCGCCGCGCACTTGCTCGACGCGCAATGATTGCGGATCAGTAACGCCAAGCGCCTGGGTGACGACATTGCGATGCGGATGGGTTCGCGCCTGTTCGCTGGTAATCGCGCCCTGGTCAATCAGCTCCTGCACGTAGGAGTGATCCTGCGAGATTTGCTTGAGCGCACCATCCCAGAGATAGACACGACTGTCGCCGACCCAGGCGATCTCGAATTCATTGTCGCCAATCAGACGCATGGCCGCGATCGTGGTGCCCATCGGCAGCGCCTCGCTGCGTCGATTGGAATGGCGGATGATCTCTTCGTCAGCAAGTTGCACAGCACGAACCAGCGGTGTGCCCTTGGCGATTTCCGCGATCAGGGTATCTCGGGCGATGGCACTGGCCACCTCGCCATGCTCATGCCCGCCCATGCCGTCGGCGACGAGCCAGACGCCCATGTCGGCGTCAGCGTAATAGGTGTCCTCATTGTGCTCGCGGCGCAAGCCGACATGTGAGCAGTGGCCGAATTCGATCATGCGCAGTCGACAAGCCTGTTCAGAGAGACCCAAGGGGATATCGTCTGTGCGGATTGAACCCTGCATCCCCCCGGACGATACGGCATGATGCCGCGCAGCGGATGCCGGGCGCAAGGGTATCGGGGGAGATCCATGAATTTGGTGCCGAAGGCGAGAATCGAACTCGCACTCTGTCGCCAGAACCGGATTTTGAGTCCGGCGCGTCTACCAGTTCCGCCACTTCGGCGCGGGGCGCGGAGTATACGCCAGATCGAGGTACCCATTTCAAGCCCCGTGCGGATTTCAACAGGTATGATCCAGTGACAACTGGCGTTGATCACGACCATACCAGTTTTCGTTGACATGCCGGAACACGGCACACGAGGTCATCGGGCCACGGTAGATGTGCAACGAGACGGCGACATCATGGTCGCTCGGATTGCGGATCGTATGGTATTCGTGCGGCGGGATCAGCGAACCTGCCGAGCCCGGGCCAGCGAGCATGGTGCCGCGCGACTCGAAGCCGAAAAGATCTCCATTGCGCTCGACGAGTTCATATTGGGTGACTTCGATCTGCCCGTGCCAGACGCCCTCGACGCACCACATGCCGCAATGATCGTGGATCGGGGTGCCCTGGCCTGGACCCCAGGTCATCGCAATGACGCTGTAGCCAAGCTCCTCGCTGCGGTAGATTTCGCGCCGTGCGTAGTGGTCGCTCGCGGCCTGGTAGACGCATTCGGGAAGGATGACTTCGCGATCCTGCATCAGTCGGCACAAGCTCAGGCGCAAGGCATCGGTGATCTTGGTTTCACAATCATTGCGCACGGCGCGGTCCAATGCATCGACAAGACGGCGCGATCCTTGGAAGTCGAGAGCAAGCATGATCGGTACTCCTCAGTCGTTGGATGGCCGAATCAGGCACCGTCGCCCACTTCTAGGGGCACTCGAATGGATTCTACATGCCGCCAAGAAACGGCGCGATTGCGCCACCAAAGCCGTCGATATCGACGAGAAAAGCATCATGTCCCTGCGGACTGTCGAGCGCGACGAATTCTACTTCGGCACCACCATTGCGCAGTCCTTCGGCAATTTCCTCCTGTTGCGACAGCGGAAAAAGGATGTCGGTACTGACGCCGATGACCAGGGCATGTTCGATCCTGATCGCGGCGAGCGCGTCGGCGGCACGACCGTGGCCGTATTCGGCAATATCGAACCAGTCACTCGCCCGTGAAAGGAACAGGTAGGCATTGGGATCAAAGTTGCGCACGAAGCGCCGGGCATGCGCATCCAGATACGACTCGATCTGGAATTCCGCCGAAAACGGTTCATCGTCGCGCTGCTCGGAGTCGAGTCGGATGCGGGCAAACCGACCCACCCACTCCATCGATGATCGATAGGTGATCACGCCAAGCTTGCGCGCGATGCTCATGCCCGCATCGGGATAGTGCTCATCATCGTAGCGGCCAAGATTCCAATCTGGGTCCAGGCGAATCGCTTCGCGCTGCAGCGAACGGATGGCGATCGCGAAAGGTTGTGCCTGCGCCGCCGTCGAGATGCTGATATGCGAGCGCGCCGATCCCGCATGCAAGATGAGGTAGGCGAGGGCAGTCATGCCGCCCATCGAGTTGCCGATCAGGCAGGCGAGGCGATCGATGCCGAGTCCGGCCACCAGTTCGTGCGCCGCGTTTGCCGCGTCCTCGAGACTCAGCTCGGGAAAGTCGAGGCGGTAGGTCTCGCCAGTGTCTGGATTCGTCGACGCCGGTCCGGTCGAACCCTTGCAGCTTCCAAGCGTATTGGCACAGATGACAAACCAGCGGTCGGTATCGATTGGCTTGCCCGGCCCGAGCATTTCCTGCCACCAGCCGGGTGCCGGATCGTCCATGTTCGAGGCGGCGTGCGCGCTTGGCGAGAGACCGGTCAGAATCAGGATGGCATTGTCACGCTCGGCTGACAGCGTGCCCCAGGTTTCGTAGGCGAGCAGCGCGCCATGCAATTCGCCGCCGCGCTTCATCGCAAACGGCGAGGACAGCGGGAAGTATTTGCGCGCGTCCGGCATGACCCCGGCTGCGGTTGACTGGGTCACGTCACGGCACCACGCTGTCGATGACGAGGTCGACCGGTTCCTTGCGATTGACATCGATGGCAGCAGACAGGACCTGCAAGTCGCCGGATTGTGCGCCGGCATCTCCGCTCTTCGAGATGCGTGCGCCGATCACCACCTTCGGAAACATCGACAACTTCATGTTCGGCAGCATGCCCATCGCGTCATCGAGGACAACGGTGAGTGGCAAGCCGCTGGCCGGTCCGCGCTTGATCGCCAGCGGCATCGGCGGGCCGCTTTCGGCGCGGGCGTAAACAAACAAGGTGGCCGAAGGGTCGAGTCGAGCAAGTAGCGAAGGCGCCAGGCTGACACGCACGGTCAGTTTGGGTCCAGCGCCGCTGACTTGCTGCACCGGTTTGGCGGTCGCCAAGGTTGAAGGAGTTGCCGCCACGGCGGCGACGCTGCCGCCGAGTTGTTGCGCATCGGCGATCTGCGCGCGAACGCTTTCGGCGATATCGCTGTCCGCTGGCAGTGCGGGCAGCAAGCGGTTCCAGGCTGTGATCGCCGCGTTGTAATCACCGGCCTGATAGTCGCTGATGCCGATCAGCCAGAGCGCGCGCTGGTGATCCGGATCGGCCTTGAGTACGTCTTCGATCAACTGACGTGGCTCTCCGGCAATGCGGCGCCCTTCGGTCGACAGGGCCAGCGCCTGCGCGTACTCGACGGTCAGGTCGTGGTTGTCAGGCATCAGCTGCCACGCCTTTTTCAGCGCGTCACGGGATTCGCCAAACTTGCCCATCGACTGGTAGGCGCGGCCAAGCAAGGCCCAGCCTTCGGCGTTGTCCGGGCTTTCCTTGAGTTTGGCGACGAGTCCGGAAATGGCCTGATCCATGTCGATACCGTGGTCTTCCGCCGATGGCGCAGCGGGCGCAACCATGCGGGTCGGATCGAGGGCTGCTGGTTCACCCTTGGTCTGATAAAGCATGATCGCGCCAAGCGGAACCAGCAGGGCCACGAGCAGCGAAGCAAGAAACGCAGGCCGTCTTGAGCGCGGGTTCGGGTTCGATGCTGGTGGTGTGCTCAGAGTCGCCAGTTTGGCCGCGTATTCCTCATCGTCGATGACGCCGGCGCTGCGCGCATCATCGAGCGCCTTCAGGCGTTTCGCATCAACAGCGTTCGCGGTCACCATGAGATCGCGGCTGCGCAACAATGGCCAAAGCGGAAAGGCCAAGGCGACGCCGAGCATCAGCGCAGCCAGAACAACGAACAGGGTCATCACCAGTCTTCCTCGGAACTTGTCGCAGGCGACGGAGTTGGCGCGGCCTTCGCGCGCCGACGAACGATCCGGTAAACGATGCCGGCGCCCAGCAGCAGAGCCAGCAAGGGGCCGAACCAGAGCAGGGCGGTACCTCCGCGCAGCGGCGGGTTGTACAGCACGAAATCGCTGTATCGCGCAGTCAGGTAGTGCTTGATCTCCTCATCGCTCTTGCCCTGGCGCATCTGCTCGAAGACTTCCTCGCGCAAGTCCTTGGCCAGATCCGCGCTCGAGTCGGCCAGGCTCTCGTTCTGGCAGACCAGGCAACGCAATTGTTTGGTCAGGTTCTGGAAACGCTGCTCCTCGGCGTGATCCTTGAACGGCAAGACATCGACGGCCCGCGCCAGCAGCGGCACCAGCAGGGCGATCGCCAACATGGCGGCCAAAAAGGTTCGCAAACATGGGCCGTGGTTCATTGACGTTCCCCTTGCATCGCGGCCAGGCGAGGCTTCAACTCGAAGGCAATGATTTCGGGCGTGATCGCGCCGATACGCTTGTAGCGAATGATGCCCTTGGCATCGACGAGAAAGCTTTCGGGGGCGCCATAGACGCCAAAATCGATTGCAATGCGTCCATCGCGATCGGCAATCACGATTGAATAGGGATCGCCGAACTGCTGCAGCCAGCGGCTGGCATCGGCGGCATCGTCCTTGTAGTTGAAGCCGATGATCGGGATGCCGAGCGCCCTGCCTTCATTCATCAGGACCGGATGCTCGTCGCGACACGCGAAACACCAGCTTGCAAACACATTGAGCAGATAGGGCTTGCCGGCGAGATCGGCATTTTTCAGACGCTTGCCCGGATCATTCAGAAATGGCAGGTCGAATGCGGGTGCCGGCTTGCCAATCAGCGGCGAGGGCACCTCATTCATCGAGTTGTTGCGCATGTAGTTGATGCCGAAGACGAGCAGGGCGGCGACCAGGGCGAATCCGATGAGGGGCAGGAAGCGGGTGTTCACGCACCGACCTCGGCAGCAATTCCCGGCACCGCAGCCGGCTTGGCCGTTGGCCGGCTCGCCGGATCGGCGACCAGCACCCGGAAGCGGCGGTCGGTGGCTGCAACGAAGCCGCCCAGCATCATCAGCACGGCACCCAGCCAGATCCAGCGCACAAACGGTTTCAGATACACGCGCACCGACCAGGCTCCATCTTGTCCGAGTGGTTCGCCAAGGGCGACGTAGAGATCGCGGGTCAGGCCCGGATCGATGTCGGACTCGGTCTGGGTCATGGCATTGCGCGAGTATTGGCGCTTCTGCGGATGCAGTACGGCGACCACGCTGTCGTTTCGGGTGACCGTAATCGTGCCCTGATCGGCTTTGAAGTTCGGGCCCTCGGTGTGGGCGACGCCGTCGAAGCGGAACGTGTAGGCGCCGAGCATTACGGTCTCGTTGTGACCGAGTCGCACATCCTTTTCGATGCTGGTTGCCTCGGTGACGAGGACGCCGCAAACGAAAACGGCAACCCCGAAGTGGGCGAGCACCATGCCGAGCATTTCGGGTGTAAAGCGACGTCCTGCCGGCGCGTTGCGCCAGCGCGTCAGCACAAAGGCAAGGGTGCCGAAGCCGACCCAGATCGCGGCGGCAATCCCGATCACGCCTTTCCACGGCAGCTGATCGGCGATTAGCCAGGCGGCCAGGCTGGCCACAACCGCCAGCGCGAGGGCTGGACGCAAGGTACGCATGGCTGCCGATATCTTGCCTTGTCGCCACTTGAGCAGTGGCCCGAACGGCATGAGCACGATGACCGGGGTCATCAGCAGCACGAACATGGTGCCGAAATACGGCGGCCCGACCGAGATCCTGCCCAGATTGAAAGCCTCCGCAAAAAGCGGATACAGGGTGCCGAGGAAGACCATCGCGGCGGCACAGGTGAACAGCAGATTGTTGATCAGCAGCATGGTTTCACGCGAGGCGGCGGCAAACGGTTCGCCGCCGGCCACCTTTGGCGCGCGCAGGGCGTAGACCAGCAGCGAGCCACCGACTGTGATGGTCAGGAAGGCCAGAATGAACATGCCGCGCTCAGGATCGCTGGCGAACGAATGCACCGAGGTCAACACGCCCGAGCGCACCAGGAAGGTGCCCAGCAAGGACAGTGAAAATGCAAAGATCGCCAGCAGCAGCGTCCACGCACGGAAGCTGCCGCGCTTCTCGGTGACCGCTTGCGAGTGGATCAGGGCGGTACCGACCAGCCAGGGCATGAACGACGCATTTTCGACCGGATCCCAGAACCACCAGCCACCCCAGCCGAGTTCGTAATAGGCCCACCAGCTGCCGAGCGCGATGCCGAGAGTCAACACGCCCCAGGCCGCATTCGTCCACGGCCGCGACCAGCGCACCCACTGCTGGTCGAGCTTGCCGCCGAGCAGGGCGGCGATGGCGAAGGCAAACGCCACCGAGAATCCGACGTAACCCATGTAGAGCATCGGCGGATGCATGATCAGGCCGATATCCTGCAGCACCGGATTGAGGTCATTGCCATCGGCCAGCGCCGGCAGGTGACGGGCAAACGGATTCGAGGTCAAGATGGTGAACAGCAGGAAGCCGAGGCTGACGAAACCGAGCACGCCCAGCACGCGAGCCATGAAATCCTCGGGCAACTTGCGACTGAGGATGGCCACCGCAAACGTCCAGATGTTGAGGATCAGGATCCACAGCAGCAGCGAGCCCTCGTGTGCGCCCCACACGGCCGAGAAACGGTAATACCAGGGCAGCAGCAGATTTGAATTCTGCGCAACGTAGGCGACCGAGAAATCCTGGCTCATGAAGGCCCACGTCAGCACGCCAAACGCGAAGACGACAAACACGAACTGACCGGCTGCAGCGGGTCGGGCGACGGCCATCAGCGCGCGATTTCCGGTATGCGCGCCGATGATGGGCAGCACGAATTGCACCGCGCTCAGCATCAGGGCGAGGATCAGGGCAAATTGACCGAGTTCAGGAAGCATGGCGTGGCCTGCGGGTCAGGAGTGATGGCAATCGAGCGTGGAACGCTGCGCAGTCATGGTGTCGGCTTGTCGGCGGTGGCGGGAACGTCATGTTTGCGATGGGCTTTTTCCATCGCCTCGGCGACATCGCGCGGCACGTAGGTTTCGTCGTGCTTGGCGAGTACTTCGGTGGCGATGAATTTGCCGCCTTGCATCGAGCCAGTGGCGATCACCGACTGCTTCTCGCGAAACAGATCCGGCAGGATACCTTCGTACTCGACGCGCATGTCGTCATCGCCATCGGTGACGACAAAGGCGACGGTCAGCGACTGGCCGCGTTCGATCGAATGTTCCTTGACCATGCCACCGATGCGGAAACGCGCATCGGCCGGCGCCTTGCCGGCGACAATCTCGCTCGGAGTAAACAGGTAGGTCATGTTTTCCTGCAGGGCGGCGACGGTCAGAGCCGTGGCCACGGCGACAGCGACCAGGATCAGGCCAACGAGGATGAGACGGCGTTTGCGGGTCGGGGTCATGCGGATTTTTCCTGACGCCGTTGCTGGCGTTTCATGCGTCCGCGCAGATCGGCAATGACTTGCCGGTTGCGCAGTTTCGGGGCGAGGTAGTCGATCAGCAGGGCAACTGCGAAGATCGCATAGGACGACCAGACATAGCTGCCGTAACCGCCCATCGAGAAAAGTTCATTCATGGCCGTGCTCCGTGGCGAGAGCGATGTCGCGCGCCCATTCCTTGCCACCTTCGAGTTCGAGCAGGCTGACGCGTGAGCGCGCAAATACGCTGGCGAAAAACCAGATGTGCGTGGCCAGGGCGAGCAGGAGCAGTGGCCAGAGCATGCTCGAATCGATGCGTGACGGGCCGAGCAGGCGCACGGTCGATCCCTGGTGCAAGGTGTTCCACCAGCTCACCGAGAAATGCACGATCGGCACGTTGACGATGCCGACCAGGGCGAGAAAGGCCGCCGCCCTTGCCGCCTGACGCCGATCCTCGATCGCGTTGTACAGGCCGATCACGCCAAGGAAAAGAAACAGCAAGACCAGTTCCGAGGTCAGACGCGCATCCCAGGTCCACCACGTACCCCACATCGGTTTGCCCCAGATCGAACCGGTGGCCAGCGTGACCGCGGTGAAGAAGGCGCCCACCGGCGCGCTGGTCATCGCCAGGATTTCGGAAATCTTGATCCGCCAGACCAGGGCGATAAACGCATTGACGGCCATGAAGATATAGGCAAACAAACCCATCCACGCACAAGGCACGTGGATGAAAATGATCCGGTAAGCATCGCTCTGCTGGTAATCGGCAGGTGCCACGAACAGCCCCCAATAAATGCCGGCCAGGCCAATCAGGAAGGCTGCACCGAACAACCACGGGCTGAGCAGGGCGGTGACGCGAAAGAACGTCGGCGGTGATCCGAATTTGTGAAACCAGAGTGTCAGGGTATTCATCAGGTAATCGAGATTCGCAAGGCTGCGGCGCAGGCGAGCGGTGCCAGTACAAGAGCCAGGGCCAGAGCCGCACCGAGCCAGAGCAGAGGCGCGAGGAACGGCAGGCCCAACTGTGCCGCATTGCAGGCACCCGCAGCGAAGATCAGCACCGGAACATATAGCGGCAGAACAAGCAGCGCGAGCAGCATACCAGAGCGCCGCATGCCGATCGTCAAGGCCACACAGACCGCACCGAGCAGGCTCAGCAGCAGCGTGGCGAGGATCAGCGAAATCATCAGTACCGGCATCACCTGACGCGGCAGATGCAGCATCTCGGCGAGCAGTGGCGAAACAACGATCAAGGGCAGGGCCGTGCTCAGCCAGTGCACGAGGATCTTGCTCGCCAGCAGCATGGAAAGCGGATGCGGCGAGAGCACGATCTGCTCGAGCGTGCCGTCCTCATGATCACCACGAAACAGCGTGTCGAGGGCAAGCAGTCCTGCCAGCAGCACGGCGACAAAGACAATGCCGGCGGAGATGTTGGCGAGCTGGTTGGGTTCCGGGCCGAGCGCCAGCGGGAACATCACGACCACGATGATCGCGAACAGGGCCGGATTCAGGGCATCGCCGCGGCGTCGCCAGGTCAGCAGCAGGTCGCGCCGGATCACCGCCGCGCAAGCCGAACGGGTGGTGCCGTATCTCATGGCGTCGGCCTCAGCGGTAGCCGTCTCGGCGTACCCGAGGTGAACGCATAGGCGCCATGCGAAGTGACCAGCGCAGCTCCGCCGCGTCGCGCATGCGAGTCGAGCAGGCGATTGACCAGATCGATGCCGGACTTGTCGAGGTTGGCGTAGGGCTCATCGAGCAACCACAGCGCGGCAGGAACCAGCAGGAGACGGGCAAGGGCGACGCGCTTTTTCTGTCCGGCCGAAAGATTGCGCACTGGGACGTCTTCATAACCCTCAAGGGCGACGCTGGCCAGAGCGGGCAAGGGCGCTGCGCCCGAGCGCAATCCGAATACGCCAATCGCGAATCGCAGATTCTCAAGCGCGGTCAGATCAAGCTTGAGTCCCCCCAGGTGGCTGAGCAGGGCGACCTGGTGTGACAGGCGGGCGAGGGTCAGATCCTCGCCATTGAGGAGGATCTTCCCGCTGTTTGGCACGAGCAATCCTGACAGCACCTTGAGCAAGGTGGTCTTGCCCGAGCCGTTGTCACCCTCGACCAGCACCACCTCGCCTGCATTCAAGGTGAAATCGAGCGGGCCGAATACGGGCTCGTCGTTGCGCGCATAGGCCAGTTCTTCAGCCTGCAGCAACGGTATGGGGGAAGGAGGATCGCTCGAAATCATCGACAGCCAAGGTTCCGTCGATGCCTGCGCAGAGAAACTGCCAGGGACGACGGTCAAAATGCCGAGTGTAATGGACAACGACCGGATTGACGCCACCGGGTCGGCGAGTGGCGGCTTGTCGACGCGTTCCACCTCCGGAAGCGACGGAAAAAATCCAATCGACGTCAGTCGTGAGAAGGAATAGCATCCGCCTTTGGGCGGGGTGATTGTGTGGAGCTGTCATCCTCCTGTCGGTTGTTTCGGAATCGGGTATTCCATCTTTGCAAGGGGCGATCACATGATTCATCCATTACCGGGCGGGCACGGGCAACCGGCTCGATCGTTGAAAATACGCGTTGTTTCCATCCTGGCTACGGCCGCCACCGTGCTCTCAATGGGTGTGCTGGCTGCGCCTGTCGACAATGGCGCCGGCCCGCACCAGCCAGCCGCTGGGGCGAAGTCCACCACGGCGGGCAGCTCGATCATCTCGGGTCGCGCCGTGGCGTTCGGCATCACGCCGTCTATTCGCAGCCAGATGCCTGGCGCAATCGTTCAGCGCAGTCTCAAGGAGAACGAAGAAAAGAACGAGAACGAGCGGGTCAAATTCCCGATTCCCGGCCTCGGTGCCGATGCCGGGAGCGGCTTGTTCACCGATCCCCTGCTCAACCTTGGGCTCTCCAATGCGCCACTGACCATGCCGACACCCTCGCTGACCTTCCTCGGGCAGACCGGTGCCGAAGCCTGCAATTGCTTGCCTCCGGATACCAATGGTGATGTCGGCCCGAACCACTTTGTGCAATCGGTGAATGTGCGTGTCAGCATCTACGACAAGACAGGCACCCGGTTGCTCGGTTCCAATCTGCAGAGCAACACATTCTTCAACGGCTTGCCGAATGGCAACGTGTGCCGGGCCAGCGATGATGGCGACCCGGTCGTGCTCTACGATTCACTGGCCGATCGCTGGCTGATCAGCCAGTTCGAGGTCAATGATGTTCCGGGCCACCAGTGCATCGCGATCTCGCAGACGCCGGATCCACTTGGCGCCTGGTACGCCTATGATTTCGTCATGCCGAACACCGATTTCTTTGACTATCCGCACTATGGTGTGTGGCCGGATGGCTACTACCTGACGGTCAACCAGTTCAACCAGGCCGGAACCGCTTTTCTTGGCGGCGGCATCTTTGCGTTTGACCGCGTCAAGATGCTGGCCGGCGATGCGACTGCCTCCTACATCTACCACGATGTCTTCAACGACGACCCGAATGCCGGCGGCATGCTGCCAACTGACCTTGACGGATTCGTCCCGCCTCCGGCCGGATTGCCGAATCGGGTGATGGAATTCCGCGCCGATGAGTTTGGCGATCCGCTCGATGCGATCCGCACCTACGAGCTTGTTCCCAACTACGCGGTGCCGGCGTCTTCGACCTTCACGATCCGAGCCGATACGCCGGTGGCTGCCTTCGATGCGCGCTCGCCGAGCAGCCGTGCCGCCATCGAGCAAAATGGTGGTGCAGCGCTTGATGCAATCGCTGATCGTGTGATGTTCCGTGTCGCCTATCGAAATCTTGGCACGACAGCTGCGCCACAGAATTCGTGGGTCAACAATTTCACGGTGAATGTCAGTGGCGTGAGTCCGACCACTGCGGCTACCTATCAAACCGGTATCCGCTGGTCCGAGCTGCGCAGCACGGATACAACATCATTGGGGACGGTTCGCGATCAAGGTACTCACAGTTCCGGTCCGATCAATGGTTCCACCGGCCTGAACAACTGGATGGGCAGCGTGGCCCAGGACAACCAGGGCAATATCGGCCTCGGCTTCAGCCAGTCCAGCAGCACGCAGAAGGCCAACATCATGATCGCCGGACGTACCGGGCCCGCCACGGGCGCGGGCTTGAACGAGGGTGAGGCGGTGTTCTTTGCTGCACCGGGTTCGCAGACTTCGACCAGCAATCGCTGGGGCGACTATAGTTCGATGAGTGTCGATCCGGTTGATGAGTGCACGTTCTGGTACACCCAAGAATACTATGCGGCGACCTCAAGCGGTGGCTGGAGCACGCGCATCGGCAAGTTCGCTTTCCCGTCATGCACTCCACCACAGCGCGGGACCCTTGCAGCCGACATCACCGCCTGCGGGTCCGGTGTGCCGATCCAGGGCGCCGATGTCACCGTGACGGGTGGGTTCTTCCGCACCACCAATGCCGCGGGCCATTTGCAATCGGATATCGGCCTGGCCCCTGGCACCTATTCGGCAACGGTCAGCAAGTTCGGCCTCGGCAGTGTCACCAACAATGCACTTGTGGTCAGCAACGGCGCAACGACAACGTTTGCCGCGTGTCTGGTCGGCCAGCCGATCGTCAATGCCGACACGCCGCTGTTGATCACCGCCGAAAATGGGGTGCCACCCAACAATGCGGCGGATCCCGACGAAACGCTCACCGTCGCGCTGCCGCTGGTCAACACCGGACTGGCTGATACAACGAACCTTGTCGCCACCCTGCAAGCGAACGCCGGCGTGACAAATCCGAGCGCTGCGCAGACCTACGGCGTTCTCGTCGCGGGTGGCGCAGGCGCGTCGATGCCGTTCACATTCAAGGCGGCCGGTGTTTGCGGGGACAGCATCACGCTCAGCCTCGGCCTGCAGGATGGCGCCACCACGCTGCCGAGCGTCAGTTTCCCGATGCGACTGGGCGTGCTGAATATCAGCACCCTGCTTGACCAGAACTTTGATGCAGTCGCGCCCCCCGCCTTGCCTTCGGGCTGGACAAGCTCGGCAACCGGTTCGGGTGTCGCCTGGGTATCCACGACGAACGTCCCGAACAGCGCTCCGAATGCTGTTTTCGCGCCGGATGTCTCAACGGTTGGCGATTCGTTCCTGGTCACGCCGACACTCAATGTTCCGACTGGCGGCGGCACGTTGACGTTCCGCAACCGCTACAACATGGAATCGACTTTCGACGGAGTCGTGCTGGAAATCAGCATCAACGGCGGGGCCTGGGCCGATGTCACGGCGGGTGGAAACAACTTCATCACTGGCGACTACAACGCCACGATCTCAACAAGCTACAGCAGCCCGATTGGCGGCCGTCGCGCGTGGTCGGGTTTGTCCGGGGGTACCACGGCTGCGCCGACCTACATTACATCGACGATCAATCTGCCGGCAGCTGCGGCCGGTCAGCCGATCCAGTTGCGCTGGCGTGCCGCATCCGACTCGAGTGTCGCGGCCGGTGGGCTTGCCGGCGTCGCTGTCGACAATGTCGTCATCGACCAGGGATCCTATGTGTGCAGTGCGGTGAACAACGACATCATCTTCCGGGATGGTTTCGATCCGGCGACTCCGTAAATGTTTTCAGCTCCCCGGCCGAAAGACCGGGGAGCTTCGTTTCCGCATAGGCAACGATTTGACTGCATGCACCGGGCGGAACCCGCCCGGATTGCCCAAGTGCGCAAGTGTGATTTGCGATCCAGCGCGTGACAGCCCATAGCGCGTGGCTTCACGTGGTTTTCGAACCTCCGCTCGCAAGGGGCCGGCTCGTCGCACAATCTGGAACGGGGTTGTGCGCAGGATTGAAGCGGAGTTCGTGATGCGAAGAGGGTGGAGCGCTTATCCATTGCGGTGGATTCTCGCGCTTTGCGACCGAGGTCTGCGATGATCGCCTGATCAATCCGTTGCGATGAATGTCTCCGTGTCCGAATACTCCATCCTGATCCTGATCGGTGCGTTTTTTGCGGGTCTGCTGATTGGCGGGCTGATCTTCGCCTGGCTGGGCAAGCGCTGGGCGAATGATGCCGCGTCCCGCGCCCAATCCGCTCGCGAGCCGGAAATCTCGACCTTGCGTGAGCAGCGCGATGGCTTTGAACGTCAAAGTGTGGAGTTGAAGCGTCAGTTCGCCGCGCTGAACCTGGAACACAAGGCACTTGAAGGAAGAGTCCATGCGTTGGGAGCCCAGTCCGCCGAACGCAAGGCTGAAGTCGAATCTCTGGGCCGGCAACTGACTGACCTGCAATCCCGTCACGATGTGACCCACCGTGAACATCTGGCCCTGACCGGCCTGCACGCCTCGCTGAAAGCCAGCGCACATGAGCAGGCCGAGGCCGCCCGTGAAAAATTGAGCCTGCTTGATCAGGCCGAGCAGCGCCTGCGCGAATCCTTCCAGAATCTGGCCAACCAGATCCTCGACGCCAAGGCCGAGCGGTTCAAGGAGCAGAACGCCGAACATCTCGGTGGTCTGCTCGATCCGCTTAAAGTGCAGCTCAAGGAATTCCGCGAGGCAGTTACCCAGACCCACGCCAATGAGCAGCGCGAACGCGGCATGCTTGCGCAGGAAATCCGCACGCTGAAGGAACTCAATCAACAGATCAGCCAGGATGCGGTCAACCTGACCCGCGCACTCAAGGGCGAAAGCCGCACCCAGGGTGCCTGGGGCGAAATGGTCCTCGAACGCGTGCTCGAAGCCTCCGGTCTGCAAGCGGGCCGCGAATACGATACCCAGGAAAGTTTCCAGGGTGCCGACGGCACCCGCCAGCGCCCCGACGTGATCGTCCACTTGCCCGAGAACAAGGACGTGATCATCGATGCCAAGGTCTCGCTGGTCGCCTGGGAGCGTTCCGTCTCGCTTGAGGATGAAGGCGAACGTCAGGCCGCACTGCGCGAGCATCTGCTTTCCTTGCGCCGGCATATCGATGGACTCGCCGGCAAGAACTACAGCGACATCCCCGGCATGCGCACGCTGGATTTCGTGCTTCTGTTCGTGCCCGTCGAAGCGGCCTTTATCGAAGCCGTGCGTGCCGACGGCGGGCTCTACAGCTACGCGCTGGAGCGCAAGATTTCGCTGGTCAGCCCGAGCACCTTGCTGGCAACACTGCGCACGGTCGCTTATCTCTGGCGTATAGAAAGCCGCAACAACAACGCGATCGAGATCGCCCGGCGTGCGGCCAACCTGCATGACAATTTCGTCATCCTCGTCAACGAACTCGACGCACTCGGCTCACAACTACACAAGGCCCAGAGCGCGCACGTAAGCGTCGTGCGCCGCCTTACCGAAGGCGGCAAGGGCAGCGTGATCCTGCAAGTGAAAAGCCTCGCCGACATGGGTGCGCCGGTAAAGAAATCCTTGCCAGCCACGTTGATTGAAGCGGCGGGTGCAGATCAGGATCAGTCAGTCGACGAGCCACCAGCGGATTCCGACGACGCGGATTGAGACAGGCGATGAGGATTGATCGCCCCAACGCTGAAGACTACGGCATCGCACATCAGGAACGATGCGGAAACGGGATTCCGACCCATCGCGATTTGTTGGACTTGTCGAACACGCTTCCTCGCTGTGTTTATTTGACCGCAGATATCGACTCGCGCATCTCAGTCAATGATTGGACGACGGGCGACGCGCCCGACGAGCAGACACATTGGCGTTTATGGTGATTTGAAGCAGGCGCGTGCTATAAGCCGCGCATGCAAGCCGAGGAAACCACAGCTCTCCTGCTCGACCGCGCGCGAGGTGGCGACGCGACCGCACGTGAGCGCCTGGTCGCCCGCTACCTGCCCATGCTGCGCCGCTGGGCGCACGGCCGGCTGCCACCCGCGACCCGTGATCTCACCGATACCGATGATCTTGTTCAGGTCACCCTCGTTCGCGTGTTGAGACAGATAGAGCGGTTCGAATATGGCGGCACCGGAAGCTTCCTGGCCTATTTGCGCAGCACCTTGCTCAATCTGCTGCGCAACGAGATCAGGCGGGTTGCGCGGCATGGCGACACGCTCGACGTGGATGAGGCAGGCCTGATTGATGGCGCTGCCTCGCCGCTGGAGCAGGCGATCGGGCGCGAGCGCCTCGAGCGCTACGAGGCTGCGCTGGAATCGCTGCCGGCGCGCGCTCGCGAGTTGGTAATCATGCGTATGGAGTTCGATATGACTTATGACGACATTGCCATTGAAGTCCAATCCACACCGGATGCGGTACGCATGGCAATCAAGCGCGCCGTCGAATCCCTTGCATGTGCGCTTGGCAAAGCCGAATGACCGCGCGCGATCCAGAACGTGAGGTGGTTGGTCGGCTGGTCGATGGTGAGCCGATCGACTGGGCTGAAGCCGCTTCGAGTGACGCGTCCATTCTCGATGCCTTGCATACGCTCGACGAGGTACGCAATGCCTACCGGCGCATTGGCAGCGCGAACTCGCCGACGACACCGGTATTGTTTCGCTGGGGTCCGCTGTCGGCGCTCGAGAAAGTGGGTTGCGGAAGCAGCGCTGAGGTTTTCCGCGCCTGGGATCCTGGTTTGGAAACGGTGGTCGCGCTGAAACTGCTGCGACCGGAAGCCGCCGTGGCTGGACTGCGCAGCGAAGAATTCCTGCGTGAAGGACGCCTGCTCGCGCGGCTTGCGCATCGCAACGTGCTGCGCGTGTACGGCGCGGCCGTGCACGACGGTCGGCCTGGTCTGTGGAATGAATGGATTGAAGGTCGCACGCTCGATGCAATCGTTGCTGCAGACGGGCCGATGGCATGCGCGGAAGCCGTCCATGTTGGCCTCGAACTGTGTGCCGCACTGGGCGCAATCCATGCTGCCGGACTCGTCCACGGCGACGTCAAGGCAAGCAATGTACTGCGAGCGCGGGGTGGGCGCATCGTACTGGTAGATCTGGGTGCCGCAGGTACTCCGGACACGCTCGAAGCCTCGCTGCGCACGCAAGCTACGCCCGCCTATCTGTCGCCGCAGTCGCGCGACGGCGCGGCACGATCGGCGGCGGATGACCTTTATGCGCTGGGGGTTCTGCTGCATTTTCTCTTGACCGGCACGTATCCCGAAAGCGGCCCGAGCCGCCTTCGAGCGCTTGCGCCCGATGTCGATCAGCGCGTTGCTCAGGCGATCGAACGTGCCCTCGCTGCGGATCCGACGCAACGCCACGCCGACGTCCACAGGTTTGCTGACGCATTGCGTGCGAATACGGATGCACCATCAACGGCGCCGCAGGCGCGCTCCATCTGGCTTGCCGCTGCGCTCGCCGTGCTTGCGTTGGCTGGCTTTGCAAGTTGGAAGATGACGCGATCAGTCGACTGGACACCCCAGGCGGCGTTGGTCCGACACGATCATGCCGAAGCGCCGCTGCGCGATGGCGACGCACTCATTGTGGGTGACCGTCTTGATCTCACCCTCGCCAGTGACCGGTCGACCTGGGTTTACGTGCTCAACGAGGATACGGCTGGTTCGTTCCATGTATTGTTTCCACTCGCCGGGCTCGCACGAACCAATCCGTTGCCTCGCGGTGATGTCGTGTTGCCGGGCGAACAGGCGGGGCGTGCGTTGTCGTGGCAGGTATCGAGCAGTGGCGGGCGAGAGGAGTTTCTGGTTGTGCTCGCCGATGCGCCTCTAAGCGGGCTCGAACAGCGCATGGCCGCATTTGCCGCCGCGTCGGTCGATGCTCCCGAGCGGGGCGTGTCACACGTCGCCATTGCGCCGATCGCGAACGTGACTTTGCACGGCCCACATCTCAATGCATTGCTCGACGAGTTCGCTGCCGAACTCGGAGATCGCTCGCGCGTGCACGTTCTCGCCTATCACTTTGAGTCCGCCAAAACGCCCTGAGGCGCTTTCCAGGCTTGCGCAAACGGCTCCAGACAATGCGGCCAGCCTGCAAAGGCGGGCATACCTTGATGCGCAACCCCGGTAGCGATTGGCGCTCAGCCAAACCCGGATGCTTACGCGCTCCCGGCTGGCGGGGCTAGAATCAGCCACAGGGAGGAGCGCAATGATTCTTCGGGTGATACCGGTAGTTGTGGCTGTGGCGGCACTGGCAGGCATGCCGGTGGCGGCGAACTCATCTCACGATCAGGTCACCTCGCAACTCGCTCTGGGCGCGTGTGCTGCGGCGGCCAGTGCAGCGGAACAGGTGCAGACAGAGGCTAGCGACGATGCGTCATTGGCTGACGCACTGGCGCTGCGCACACGCGTCGCGCTTGATTGCCGACGTCCGCAAACTCCCGGAATCGAGGACTGGCTCAGTCGCGAACGTGATCTGCGAATCAAGGCGAATGGCACGGATGCACCGAGTGTGGCAATGGTCGAACTCGAACGCATTCGCCGCGAACAGCAACTCAATCATCTCGATGACGCCCGGGCTGCAGCGAGCGTGCTGAATGAACGCGCGGAGAAGTTGCACTGGCCCGCGACACTGCGCGGACGCATTGCGGCCAGAATCGCTTCTATCGCCCTGCAGCGCTCGGATCTGAAAACCGCCTTTGATGAGTCTGGCCGTGCAATCGAGATCGCACGCCCCGCACATGAAGACTCGACCCTGGTTTCCGCACTCGAGGATCGCGCGTATGCACTCGCGCGCATGCGCCGTGGTGAGGAGGCGGTGCCGCTGGCGGACGAGGCGAAGCGAATTGCCAAGACATATTTCGGCGCACAAAGCCGCGAATATGCCGAGGCGCTGCGCGTCCACGCGCAATGTGCGCGTATCGCCGGGGATTTCGGCACCGCGACGGATGGCGTCGAACAGGCGATCGCGGTGATGCGTGGTCAGGCCGAACCGGATTCGCGCGAAATTGCCAATGCACTGATGAACCTCGGCCAGACCCAGAAAGTCTCCGGTGACGGCGTACGTGCGATCAAATCCTACGAAGCTGCGCTCGCCGCAGATGGCATTGAAGCCGACACATTGCGACCGACCCGCGCGATCACGCTGCATGGGCTGGCCAACCTCGAGCGAGACAGTGGAAATTATGCCCGCGCCGTTGAACTCTACACACAAGCCGAGCCGGTATTCAGCGAATTCTACGGCGCACAGTCCACGCGGCTTGCACAGGTGCTGAACAATCATGGCAACGCCGAGGCAAATCTCGATCACTACGACAAGGCGAACGCGTTGTACCAGCGTGCGGTCGACATCGCTCGTGCGAGCCAAAGCGAAGATCCGGGCGATTGGTGGCCGCTCGGCAACCTCG
Organism: Lysobacterales bacterium; assembly: GCA_016721015.1. GTDB lineage: Bacteria > Pseudomonadota > Gammaproteobacteria > Xanthomonadales > Rhodanobacteraceae > Dokdonella. The sequence goes on along the minus strand of JADKJL010000009.1, from coordinate 148,855 downwards.
CCATGGTGCAAGTCTGGCAGGGACGCTACGTTGAAGCCGAATCCGGCTTTCGCGAGATGATGCAGCACCAGAAATCTGCTGGGACGGGCAGCGAAGTCAGCACGTTGTTTCCGTCGATGGGGCTCGCCGCGAGCCTGTGGGGCCAGCTGCATTTCGACGAGGCACTTGAGGCTGCACTGGCCGCCGAGCGTGTGCGCGAATCGGCGCTGACCCTCGCTGCGAGCCATCTCGGCGAGCAGCAATCAATCGACTTGCAGGAATACCTGCGCCCGAGCATGGATCTGGTTGTGTCGATTGCGGTGGCGAGTGGCAAGCCGCAACATCTCGAACGCGCATGGCTAGCCGGCATGGCGGCACGCGATCAGGTCACCTCGATCCTCGCGCAACGCCTCAGCGCCGCGCGCGGCACACGTGATCCGGCACTTGCCGCATTGTGGAATGAGTGGCGCGCTGCCAGCGGCGCGCTCGCCAGCAGCGAGTTGACCCATGCAGACCCGGCCAAACGATCGGAAGCGCGCGAGCGGCTCGATCGTGCCGAGCGTGCTTTGGCACGTGCGACGCCGCTGGCGGCCTCGGTGACCGCCGCGCAGCTCGATTTCGCCTCCCTGCGCGCCGCATTGCCGATTGACGAATCACTGGTGCTGTTCACGACCTCGCACTTGCGTACGGCATCCGATTTCTCCCGCGATGAATCGGAGAAGCGCGCGGCGGATCTTTACGCCTTTGTATTGCCCAGGCGCGACGCGCAAGTGAAATCGTTGCGGCTCGGATCGCTTGATGCCATCGGCACGGAAATCGATACGTGGATCGCGGCGCTCGCTGACCCCCACGTCGCGCTGGCGACCGTGGCCGAACGTGGCGCGGTGGTCAAGCGCAGCTTGTGGCAACCGATCCACGATGCCGGTGCCGGCGCGCATTGGCTGGTGCTGCCGACCGACGCGCTGTACCGGGTGCCCTGGGCGGCGTTGCCGGATGGCGATGGCTTTCTGGCTGATCAACGCTTCCGTGCGCATGCACTCAATCACGAGCGCGAACTGCTGGAGTCGCCCGCAACCGAGGCGCAGCCACGTTTGCTCGCGGTCGCAGATCCGCTTGTCGATGCCAACCTGCCTGCACGAATGTGTGCCGCCGGGCTGCCCACCCTGCCGGGTGCGCGGCGCGAGAGTAAGGCGCTCGAGGCGATGTGGCGCGCGCATTACGGCGATGATTCCACATCAACGCTACTCGTAGGCGCGCAGGCGACCGAGGCGAAATTGCGCGCAGTCGCCGCATCGGCCGACATCGTGCATTTTGGAACCCATGGCATCCGTCTTGGCGGTGACTGCGCCCGCTCGACCGAGGCAATGGCGGTGCGTGGGTTCTCGCTCGCGGCCGATGCGCCACTCGACACCAAAGAACCCGCATTGGCGCCCGCCGCGCTGTTGCTCGCCACGGGCGCAAAGAACGCGGGTAGCGATGATGATGGCCTGCTCACCGCCGAGGAAATCGCCGCGCTCGATCTCACCCATGCGCGCTGGGCCGTGCTCGCGGCGTGTTCAACTGCAACCGGTGCGACGCATCGTTACGAGGGCTTGTTCGGTCTCGCTCGTGCATTCCGTCTGGCGGGCGTTCGCACCGTGCTCACCAGTCTGTGGCCGGTTGACGATGCAGCCACGGCCGAATGGTCGCAGGCGCTGTATCGTGCGCGAATCGAGCGTGGGCTCGATACCGCTGCCTCGATGGCCGAGGCGCAACGAACGGTGCTCACCGCGCGCCGTGAACGCGGCGAATCGGTACATCCTTACTACTGGGCCGCCTTTGTCGCCAACGGTGATTGGCGCTGAGGAATCGCTCGCGGGCGATTCGGGGGAACGCCACGCCGTTCGAGACGGTGAGCCGCACGGCATTGCGAAGGAGCGCGCGTGCGCCTGGCCAGCATGTTGTCGGCGTTGCTTGGATCCACTGTTCGCCGTCAAGCGGATTTCGCGGCTTTTGGAGGTTGGCGCTAGCAGGCACCCCCCCCCCCCCTTTTGCGCTCAGCGCCCACCTGCATTGTTGCGTAACGTTTCGCCGCAACCCGCGAAGTTGGCCAAAGTGCAAGTTGTCGGCGGATCCGCCGAAGGCGATTTCTCCGAACACCGCGACGCTGCGCCGTTCTGCGAATCGAACGCCGTGCGGCGGAATCCGCAGCGTGGATTCTGCACCTTGAGCGATGACGAGCTCTGGTTCTATTTACGCCTTCGCCACCGCTCACCCGGGATTACGCGAAGGTGCATCGAAAGTAGACCAAATCGCCTCATGCGCAGGCCGCGTGTTCGGTTTGGTTGCGCTCAGGCGTTCACCTACCAGAACCGTTGCTTTTCGCGCGGGTCATGACGTCAAGGCGAGAGGTCAGAGGTCGTTCTGTCGCCTGCGTCGGACCTTCACGAACGCAGAACGGACGTGCCCCGGCCCGCAGGAATCTGAATGAAAATCACATGGCTGCTTTCCACGCTGTTGCTTTGTCCGGCTCTCGCACAAGCACTCGATCTGTGTGTTGCCAACGACAGTCAATTCAGTAATGCGCTGCTCGCGGCGAACCTCACGCCAGGATCGAGCAAGATCAAACTCGTGCGGAATGTCACGTTTCACGTTCCTCCACAGTTTGATCCAACGTCGGACCAGTCCAACATCAAGATGCACGATTTGACCATTGAGGGCGGTTACGCCACTGGTTGCAGCGATGCCAGCTATCAACTTGCGCCGACAGCGACGTCTATCTCGGGCACCGGTTCGGGCGGATTTCAGATATCCGGCCTCGGCACTCTGCGCTTGAGCAATCTTTCATTCAGCAGCTTCACGCACCCGATCAAGATTTACGGAATAACCAACACGGCGCTGAACGCACGCGTGACGCATGCCCGCTTCGTCAATGGTCGCGGCGTCTACTTTGATATCAGCGCAGACGATTCGTCGATCATCATCGACAACAGTCTGTTTGCCCAGCAGTCACCCCCCGACTCATCGGCAGCAGCGCTCTACATTTACCAAGAGATGATCGGCAGCGGTCTGGATGTTCGTCTGACCAACAATACGATCACCGCCAACAGTTTCGCCGGAGTCTTCGTGGGTGGCTCCACGGCCGATGTGTCGCTGTTCAACAATATCCTGTTCGGCAATGGCGAAAGTAGCGACTACAAAGACTTGGAAAACGTGCACCCGGTGCTTGCCGTGGCGAACGTAATCGGCACGCACCACGGCACCTACGGCCCCGGATCAAATGCCAACCTCACTTCTGATCCGCAGTTCGTCTCTTCCAGCAACTACAACATCAAATTGACTTCGCCCGCCTATGACAGCGGATTGTCCTCACCACCGGGTGGCCTCAGTGCTTACGATATTGACGGTGAAGACCGCGTCGTCGGCGGTTCGGTGGATCGCGGCGCGTACGAGAACAACAATTCCGGCGCAACGATCCTGCTGGTGACCAATACCAACGATTCCGGGCCCGGCTCGCTGCGCACCGCCATCACCGACGCCAACGCGAACCCGGTCGACAACATCATCGGCTTCAACATCTCCGGCGCATGCCCGCGAACGATCGCCGTGAACACAGAACTGCCGGCCATCGTTGGCAATCTCTCGATCCGCGGCTACACGCAGCCTGGCGCAAAACTGAATACAAGCGGCTTTACCGACAATGCAACGATCTGCGTTGAATTGGTTGAGGCAACAGGACATACAGTCAGTAATGGGTTGCGATTCGCACCAGCGCCCAGCAGCACTTCGCAGGATGTGTCGGGTCTGGCCATCGGCAATTTCACGACTGGAGTCCGCGTCGACGGCCCGATCAGCGGCAACGCGGTTGGCTGTTCGATCTGGGGCAATTTCATTGGCCTCGCGGCCAACGGCACGACATTGCGCGCAAACCCTCTATTCGGCATCAATATCGAAAGTCGATCGAGATGCACGGTCGGCGGCGACGACAACGCGAAGCGCAACGTCATTGCCGGTGCCCTGGTCGGTGTTCGCCTTGCAAACACTGATAGCAGCTTCATCGTCAACAACTACATCGGCACCACAAGCAGCGGCAACACGGCGCGGCCCAACTCGCTGGGCGTGCTGCTGCTCTCGGCCGCGATGACTGTTGAAGACAACCTCATCTCTGGCAACTCGGTTGGCGCGATCACGGTATCAGAAGGCGCTTTCTACAACCAAGTGCACGGGAATCGCATCGGACTTGCCGCATTTCGCATCTGCATTCCACCTTGCGCGCCCGACTTCAATGCGCTCGGCAATGGCGGCGACGCGATATCGATCACATCAGGCGCCAGAAACGACGTGTATGACAACAGCATCGCCTTCAACCAAGGCGCTGGCGTGCGCGTCTCGGGTACCGGCTCGAACGGCAATCGCATCAGCGGCAACTCGATCTATGCCAACGACGGCCTTGGCATCGACCTGGGTGTACTCGGTGTGGATCCTGTCGACAACGACGTGACTACGCCGCCTGGTACGCCAAACCACGGACTCAACGCGCCATTGATGAACTGGGCGCGCGGCGGCCTGCGCAGTGGCACGGTGTTCGGCGAATTGCGCACGATCAACGACAACTACAAGGTCGAGATTTTCGCGAGCGATGACTGTGATGCTAGCGGCCACGGTGAGGGTCGCACCCTGATCGGCACCGTCGATGTAACAGTCGACAATGCAACAGCGACAGAGAATGGCAGCAAGTTCTTTTACGCCCCTGTCGTGTGGACCAATGACCTGGCTGGGAAGGCGATTACCGCGACGGTCCAGGGCAGGAGCTTTGACTTTTCGACTTCGGAATTCAGCGCGTGCAAACCGTACGAATTCATCGACAAGATCTTCGCCGATGGCTTTGACCCTTTGCCTCCATGATCGCTGCCGGCCCCGACTCGCTTGCGCAGAAGCACTGGCTGTGGATCGGGCGCCGTGTTCGCTTTGACGGCGCAACGGTGTTCATTTGAAGGAAGGTTTCCAAATACCCGAAGAGCGCGCTGTTCGAGCGCTGCAGGGGGCAATACCAGATTCACGGATGAGTCTCCGGTTCTCACACGTTTTGGAGTACCCGCATGAAAATCACCTGCTTGCTTGTCTTGCTTCTGCTTTGTCCCGGGTTCGCGCTCGCTACGGATTTCTGCCCGCAGAATGACAGTGAATTCGCCAATGCGACGCTGCTCTCCACGCTTATTCCGGGGCCGAAACGCATTCTGCTCGGTGCGAACAAAACGTATCACCTTGCGGGCACGGTCTTTATCGGCGACCTCGATAATCCATTTCAACCGACTGGCGACTTCACGATTGCGGGTGGCTACAACTCGGATTGTTCCGCCATCATCACACGCGATGCGGCTTCCAGTGTGCTTGATGGGACAGGAGCAGGGGCCGAACTGTATGGGTTTAGCGTGTTCAGCTACGACGATTTAACCGTAAGTACGCTTACCTTTACCCATCTTGCGAAGCAGCTTTCCGTGGCACTACTTGGCGGCCAATCCAGCCTACGCTGGACGCATGTGCGCACGGTCGATAGTTTCTGCATTACTCTCGGCGGAGCCATCGACAACGACTTGCGCGTCGACAACAGTCTGTTCGCACGAATCAACGGCAGCAGCGACTGTGATTTTGCATTGAGTGTGCATTTTCATGATCAGGACTATGCGACAGACATCACACTGATCAACAACACGGTTACAGACAATGCGCGTGGCGGCGTAAAGGTCCAAAACTTCGGCGGCGTGTCGCGGATGTACAGCAACATCATTTACGGCAATAACAGTACATTCGCTGATCTGGACCACCCGAATACCAATGTGGTCGCTTTCAACAACATCGTTGGCACGCACACGGGTAGCTATCTGGTTGGATCAAGCGGCAATTCGACAGCCGATCCGAAATTCGTATCCGCCACCAATTTTAATCTGCAAATCAGCTCACCCGCGCGCGAGAGCGGTTTTTCGTCGCCACCCGGCGGTTTGTCCGCCTGGGATATCGAGAACGGTGCGCGCGTGGTCGGCAGCGTGGTGGATCGCGGTGCCTATGAGGCCGACAGCAGTGGCTCGCCGATCCTCATCGTCACCAACACCAATGATTCGGGTGCGGGTTCGCTGCGTGCGGCAATCCTTGATGCCAATGCGAACCCGATCGACAACATCATCGGGTTCAACATCTCCGGCGCATGCCCACGCACGATCGCGCTGAATACCGAATTGCCTCCCATCGTTGGCAATATCTCGATCCGCGGCTATACCCAATCGGGCTCGGCAGCGAACACCAGCAGTTACTCGGACAATGCGACGATCTGCGTTGAGCTGGTCGAAGCAGCCGGGCATACGATCACCAATGGCCTGCGCTTTGCACCCTCGCCCAGCAGTACAGCGCAGGACGTATCAGGCCTGGCCATCGGCAACTTCGCCACCGGGATCCGATTTGACGGCCCGATCAGCGGCAGCGGCGTTGGCTGTTCGATCTGGGGCAATTTCATTGGTCTGGCGGCCAATGGCACGACCCTGCGTGCAAACCCGGTATTCGGTATCGATGTCAGAGGTCGAGCCGCATGCGCGATTGGTGGTGATGACGACGCGCAGAAAAATGTCATAGCCGGTGCTGTTGCCGGAATCCGCATTGCGGCGGAACAAAGTAATTATGTTGTAAATAATTACATAGGTACCACGCGCAGCGGCAATACGGCACGCGGCAACAGCCTCGGGGTGCTGGCTCTTTCGGGATTCAATCAAATCACCGGCAATGTGATTTCAGGCAACAGTCAAACGGGCGTGACTTTGACGGATGAGCTCGGCTCGGTGAGTAGAGTCAGCAACAACCGTATTGGTCTGAAGGCATTCGCCATCTGTATTCCGCCATGCGCACCCGATTACAACGCGCTCGGAAATGGCGGTGACGGGATCGCGATCAACAGCGGAAGTTTCGGCAACAACCTCTACGACAATGACATTGCTTTCAACGGAGGGGCGGGGATCCGTATCCCGGACAGCGGTTCGGTCAGCAATGACATCAGAGCAAATTCAATCTATTCGAACGCTGGACTCGGTATCGATCTCGGTGTCCTGGGTGTCGACCCGCTCGACAACGACGCCACCACTCCACCGGATGCACCAAACCGCGGCCTCAACGCGCCGGTGCTGTATTCGGCACGTGGCGGAATGCGCAGTGGCATCGTCAGCGGCAAGTTGCTGACGGTCAATGACGATTATGTCATCGAATTTTTCGCCAGTGATGACTGTGACCCGAGCGGCCATGGCGAAGGCCGCTACTCGCTGGGCACCGCCGACCTGACCATCGACAACGCGACTGCGACAACCAACGGCCAGAATACTTTCCAGGCACCCATCACATGGACCCGCGATTTACCTGGCAACGCAATCACCGCGACGGTAAGGCCGAACCACAGCTTTGATGTCTCGACTTCGGAATTCAGCGTCTGCCAGCACTACATGTTCGACGACTCGATCTTCCATGACGGTTTTGAGCTTAAGCAGTAGGGATTTCGATGGACAGCGTCAGAAAAGCCACACCGTAAATCTGATGGAGACATGCATGAATATCAGTTCAGTTGTCCGCCCGATCGTATGGATTGTGATTGCGCTGGCCGCCTCCAGCGTGCAGGCTTTACCCGTCGGCGATTGGGTTCCATGGCGTTCGATCGTACTCCAGGACTACCCAGCTGAGTCGCGTTTCGGTGCCGCGATTGCCGTGTCGACGGACTGGCTTGTGGTCGGCGTTCCCGGCGACGTTGATACCGTGAATGGGATGGTCTACTTCGATTCCGGCGCAGTTTACATTTACAGTTGGGGTAGCAACGGTTGGCAACTTCGCCATTACGTGCATCTTGCCGACGTAGGCGGCACGCCGCAAGTCAACACGCATTTCGGCGCGGCAGTCGCGTTGTCCGGCAATAACCTGCTGGTTGGATGCCCGGGCTGCGGGGCCGGCTGGCATGGAGTGATGCTGGATCTTGCGGATCCGATGGGTGGCTTGGCCCCGTTTCCCATTGCGCTGCTGGGTGCGGAAGAAGAAGTTTCCGATCCCGAACTGGGCGCCGGATCGGCTGTCGCGTTGAAGGCCAACGTGATCGCGATCGGCTCAGCACTGGCCCAACCGTTCGGGGCCAGTGGACAGATCGGCGTGGTCGATGTCGGCCACCTTGGCATATCAGGCGTGGTCTGGGACCACAGCTTCAGCGGTGAACAAGCCGGCTCTCACTTCGGCTCCGCGCTTGCGCTCGAGGTCATTGACACCCATGGCACGATCCCGACGCGTACGACTTATCTCGCCGTCGGCGCTCCCGCCTACGTCAACAGCGGCACGATTTCGCTCGCCGGCCGTGCGTATCTGTACCGCGACACCTTCAGCACTGATTGGAATCACGTGCAGATCTTCGCCAATCCGCAGTCCGGCTTGGTTGATGGGCTCGGCAAAGCGGTCGCGATTACATTCGAGCAGCCTGACGGGAGTTTCGGTGGCGTAGGCACGTTTGCGGTTGGCGCACCGGGCCGCGCATTCAACGGCGTCACCTCTGGCAGCGTGCAGATCTTCCGTGCCGCCAGCACCACCGGCACGTTCATGCCCGAGCAGGAAGTCGGACCGCCGCAAGGCAAAACACTCGACCGTTTCGGTAGTGCCATCACGGTGGGGCCGACCACGCTGCTGGTCGGAGCGAACGGTCGTGACGTCGATCTGGCTACAGAAGCCGGCAGTGCCTACCGCTTCGAACGCGGAAACTTCGCCCCGCCGACACCACAATGGTATGTGGAACAGACCCTCTTTGCCCGAAGTGGCGATGAGCACTTCGGTGCGGCAGTCGCGATGGCGAGCAAGCGCGGCGCCGTCATCGGCGCACCGGATTCCGGCAGCGATGACACCGGCGCGATCTACATGTATTTGTGCGACGGCATTTTCATCAACGGTTTCGACAATGCCGATGGCGTGAGATGCGACCGCTTCTAAGCCGGCAAATATTCAATATTTCTGCACGAATTGCTGTGCACGACTGCGGTCTTCAGCGACCTGACTTTCGCCGATGACTTCGATCCACCGCCGGGCAGAAGCGTCCCGAATCCGACAGCAACCCATGGAGACCCACATGTCCACACATACCTATCAACGCAACACGTCGACTCGCTTCAGGACTGTGCAAAGCATGCTGCCCGTCCTGCTCGCGATCCTGTTCGGTGCCAGTGCTGCAATTCCGGCTAGAGCCGCCGACACCATCTTGATCGTAACCACCGTCGCCGATCTCGGCGGCTCCTGCCCAGGTGCCAATTGCACGCTGCGCGCGGCCATCGCGTACGCGAACGCCTATCCCGCGCAAGATCAGATCATCGGATTCAATATTTCGGGTACCTGTCCGCAGACCATCAAGATTTTCAGCGCCTTGCCGACGATCACCGACACGCTGTCCATCCGCGGCTATACGCAGTTTGGCGCTGCGCAGAACACGAGCGAAATTGGCGACAACGCGACGCTGTGCATTCAGCTTCAGGCCGCATCAAGCGGCGCCCACATTGCCACCGGTCTGCGCTTCGCGCCGACCGACATCACCGACAAGTTCGATGTCTCCGGCCTGTCAATTGGCTATGGCATTGATTACGCCATCCGCATCGAAGGCGGCAACTACGTGATCGCGGGCAATTTCCTCGGTGTCGCTGCCGACGGCACCACGGTGCGTCTGAATGCCTATGACGGCGTCCAGGTCTCGGCCAGCAATTCGTACTTCGCAACGACGCGCGTCATTGGCGGTACCGCTGTGGCCGATCGTAATCTGATTTCAGGAAACGGCACTGGCGTTTCGCTCGTGAGCGGCGGTGGGAATGTTGTGCGCAACAACTTCATCGGTACCACGCGCAGCGGCAACTCGGCACTTCCCAATCTCGTTGGAATTTACGCGAGTAGCGTGAACAACTACTTCACCAACAATGTGGTCTCCGGCAACAGCCACGCGGGGATTCGCGTGGAAAACCCCGACTCCTATAGCACGATTGTGCAAAACCGCATCGGTGCTAAGGCGTTCTCTTTTTGCGTGCCGCCGTGCACGCCAGACGACGCACTCGGCAACGGCGGCGACGGCGTGCGTATCGCCAACGGTGCCGCCGGCAGCAACGTGTCGGGTAACCTGATCGCGTGGAACGGTGGTGACGGCATCTCACTGCCAGACGCCGGTCCGCAAAACGGCATCTACGCGAACGTGATGCACGACAATGGCGGACTCGGCATCGACCTCGGCGCTGACGGCGTCGACGCGAATGACAATGATGCCGCCGTACCGGCCGGTTCGCCGAACCTCCTGCTCAACTATCCGGTCATCAGTTCGGTCGGCGGCAGCGACGAAAGCGGCATAGTCCTCGGCACTCTGCAGACCACGAACGGACACTACGAGATCGAGTTCGAGGCCGACACCGATCCTGATCCGAGCATGCATGGCGAAGGTCGTATTTATGTCGGCTCCGGCGAAGTCGACATCACAAATGCGCCTCCGGGCAACAACGGCTTTGTCAATTTCGCCCTGCCCATCAGCGGCAGCGCCCTGATCGGCAAGCACATCAGTGCCGTCGCTCGCAATCAAAACTCGAATACATCGGAATTCAGCCTGTCGCAGACCTATCTCTTCAGCGACGTGATCTTCGCCAATGGTTTCGAGTCGCCATGATGGGCCAACCCACCAACCCGGCGGTCGCGGCCTGCGCTGCGCTGATCGCCGCGGGCGGTCTGCTCGGCAGCAGTGCATCCGCCGCGACATCCTGTTCACGGGGATCGTCAGCAAACAACCGGGTCGCCACGCGATCCGGCTGCGGTCAGGCAACTACTCCGGCACCTACGCCGGACGCTTCATCAATATCACGGTCACCGGCAACGTCGTCCTGCATGCGGCCACCCTCAACTACGGCACACTCACGCTCGATGGCAACCAAGACCCGTGGCTAGCCGCCAGCAACCTGATGTGGGGCAACAACGGCGACTTCGATCTTGACTTGCAAATACCAACGTCTCTGCACAACAACGATATCGGCGCGTACAAGGGGGCCCCGACCGATGGCATCGGCACCAAACCGTCAGTCGACCCGCAGTTCGTCGACGCACCGAATCACGACGTCCACCTGAAATCGACCAGCCCGCTGCGCGATGCCGGCATCCCGTCGGTGACCGGCGGCATCTTTCTCAGGGATCTGGACGATAACCCGCGCGTCCAATTTGGTGCTGCGGACATCGGCGCATATGAAATCCAACAGCTCGGTGACCTGATCTTCGCGAACCGGTTCGATTCGCAATGACAGCAAGAGCGGCGATGGCGACGGCAAGGATGCGCGGCACGTGAATGCATCGACATCACGCTCTGCATGCCGCCAATGATGCCCCTGGTTTGTCGGCTGCCGATCGGCTCACGGGCTGCATTCAAACCCATCGTCGAACAGGCTGTCATCGTAAAACGCGTCGACAAAACCAGCGCCTGCAGTCGACTGCACGTTGCCGAGCAAGGCACTGATTGCGACCAGGCGGCCACCGGCAAGCGTTGCGCCGTAGAGAGCACCGGTTTGCGGTAGCGCGGCGGGATTTCCGACTCCGCCTGCATCGAACCACGTGCTTGTGCAGGTGACAGGATTGCGGCCGAGATGGAACCGACGCACTGCGCCAGCGTTGACATAAATGCTGCCGCTGGAGATGTCGCGCCGGGGCGCAGCGATCAAGGCGTCATCCTCGCGCGACAACGCCACCGCCAAACCGAACTGGTCGTCCTGGGCCGGTTGCGGCCAAGTCAGCACCGATTCCTGTACCCACGGAAAGTCAGGACTACCGAGACGGCGCCAGACGACAGCCCGACCCGCCGTCGTCTGCGCCAACACGCTGGCTTGCGGTGCGCCGGCGAGCAGGGTCTCACCGCGCAACGCAACCGAAAAGCCGAGGTGTTCGTCGGCTTGTCCATCGGCGAGTTGCAGGCGTTGCTCGTGCAGCCATTGGCTGTCGTCCTGGTGGAATACATAGACCGCGCCTTTGGCGAGATTGCGTCCGCTCGCACCGACTGCGAGTTGCAGTACGCCATCAGCGCGCCGATCGAGCGCAACCGAGTCGCCGAATGTTCGATAGGATGAAGGGTCGAGTCCGGTCAGAAGCGGCTGCTCAATCCAGGTGCTGCCTTGATGCCGGTACAGACGCACCGCGCCGCTCGATTCGAGTCCGACTGCAGGGGTATAGTACGGTGAGCCGAGGGCGAGCATGTCATCGAGCAATGCAATTGAGGAGCCCCAGTCTCCCGGATCCGACAGCGTTTGTTGCAGCGTCCACACGCTGCCGCTGCGGCGATACAAGTGCAGCTGCGGACCTGCTGAAATATCCATTACTGCCAGCCACTCACCTGACAGTGCGGCGCGTATCCCGAAAATGCCGCCGCTGACTGGCAGCGGTGGCAGGATGCGTTGTTCGCGCGTCAGCGTGTTGCCGTCGCGCCGCCACACTTCAAGCGCCCCCCCTGCTATCGATGGCATACCCCCACTCAAGCCGAACGGCTCGCCGATGCCGATGCGCACGTCGTCGGATCCGAGGCCATAACCGTAAGCTCCTTGTTCAATCGCGTTCGGGCCGGAGTTCAGGCGCTGCAGGAATACTGGCTGTGCTGCCGCGTCGGCGACACAAGCCAGTGCGATGGCGAGTACAAACCCGCGTGCCAAAATGGCGCTCATGGTTGTTCGAATCCGTTGGCGAAAATCAGGTCGGTAACGGGCATCACGTACCGGTCTGAAAATTCGCTGGTATTGCCGACCGCATCAGCAGCAGTGGCGATCAACGCGGGCAGTGCGATCCCGGAAGGAATGGTCAGCACGGTCTGCTTTTCCATTTGCGCATCGACTGCGTCGTAGCTGTCGTTGGCCAGCCAGCGATCGCCGCCGCTGGTGGCGCCGCGGTAGAAGCGGATGGTCAGCGGGTAGGTAGCGTGGCTGGTTGCGGTTGGCACCTTGTAACGGACGGTCAACTGGTCGCCGCTGCGAGCGGCGGAAACAATCACCGGGAAATTCTGCATGCGGTTGGCAAACTCGTCAAAATCATCGGAGTCATTGTAGTTGCGCCCGTGCTCCGGATTCGGCAGATCGATATCCATCGCGGTGTTGTTGAAGATAAGGTTGCGCGCAATCTCGAACGTGCCGTTGGAGGTGTTTGAAATCGTGACGCCGTACGTGGAGTTCCACGCGATGAAGTTCTGGCTGTCTTCGGTTTCGCCGCCGATCAGGATAGAAGTTTCGCTTGCGTTGTTGTTGCTGAAGCGGATGCCATACCCTTGGTTTGGCAAAGGCGAGTTGCGATCGTAACGGGCGCCGATCACGTTACCCGAGATCACCAACCCTTTGATGCACGGTGTGAGGCACGTAATCTGCAGCCCGCCGAAACTGTTGCCCGAAATCAGATTGTCCTGGATAAGCCCGCTGGGAGGAACGCTATCGAGGACGACCTGGTTAATACCGATGCCATGGAAATTTGGAATCGCAGCCGTGCCACTCGCGTTAGTGCCGATCAAGTTGCCGCGTATGACCGGGCCACCCATTTCCGTATTTGCCAATATGCCGTAACTGCCGGAAAACCCTGAAATGAGATTGCGCGCAGCGGCAGTGGCGCCACCCACAACCAGATACTTCTGCACCTGCACGCCGTCGTCGATCCCCCTGTATTGGTTGCTGCCGACGGCCGTCGTGCCGGTGGGATCGGTGCCCAGATAGCAGCCCTCGATGGTCGTGTTGAATGCGCCCGGTGCACCGACCCAATCACCAACGCTGATTGCCCAGTAAAACCCGTTCATGACCAGCCCGCGTATGGTCGTGTCGCCATTGCGCAGGTAAAGGCCTCGTGAGTTGTAGTTCAGGTTTGCTCCGGAAAGTTCGATCAGCAACGTGCCATTCAATCCGCCCTGCATCGACAGGTTTGTGTTCGGCTGTGCCCCGGGTTGGGTGTAGCCATCAATGATCAATGCGTCGGTGATCTGTGGAAGGAACGAGGTCGGTGCGATCGTGTGCACGCCATTGCCGGGAATGTCGAATACGATGGTGTCGGCACCGGTATGATCGTTCGCGGCTTCCATGGCATCGCGCAAGGTTCCCTCGCCGTTGTCGCCGGTGTTGGTGACTTTGTAGGTTGCAGCCACCGCAGGCAGGCTGAGCAGGGTGAGAAGTGCAGTCAAAATCAGGCGTTGCATGGCGTTCTTCCGGAGGGGTCTGTAGTGTCAAACACCTCGCGGCGGTGAATTGAACACGAATCTGGAATTTGCCTTTACGTATGGGTGAAATCGCTGCTTCTGTTCCTCTCGCCCCCACCTGCTGCGAGTAGCCCGTGCAGGGCTATCGGCCAAAGACTCGTGACGTGCTGACGGATACCTCAATGCCGCGTGTTCGCCTGTGGCTCGCTTCGGTGTTCCTTGTTGCACTGCCAATCCTGGCAGTTCCCTTCATCGCACCTGAGGACTCCTGTCATGCGTATCGCACACCGTCCACTGCTGGCCACGGCCGTCGTGCTTTCACTCAGTCTTCTGTGCTCCGCCTGTGGTGCCGCGCAGTCGAATCTCGGAACATTCAAGGTCAATGGCAAAGATGCCTCGCTGGGCTATGCCGGTCTGGTCGCGATGAGCCCGGTTGACGGGGCTCCGCGCATGATTCTTGTCGTCGCCGAGAAGGCCCCGGCAGCGGGGACCGATCCGGCCGCTGCGTCTGACTCTGGATCGCTGGGGCCGTCGATCTCGGCGCCGATATTGCAAATGCCCGGCAAAGGATGGGAAGCGATAGCGGGTTTCAGCTATTTGCATCCCGCGGCAAAGAACGGTCATGGCTGGTGCGCAGGGGATGTCTGCATGCTCAAGGATGTCGTTATAAAAGACGGTCGGTTTCACGCGCATCTGGTTTCGACTCCGGCCACGACGGGGGAGTCGGTGATGCTCGATGTGAAACTGGACATCAAGATGCCTTGATCGAATCACACGATCAACGGCTTGGCTGACGGCCAAGTTCGGCAACTCAGCCGTCGGTCTTGGCCAACTGACTGATGCATTGTCACGAATCAGGCAACGTCCTCATTCGTGACGACAGGGTTGTGCGTGACCTGTTTCGACGTGGTCCGTCAGTCGTTGGCGTGCACTTGTGGAAACAGTTTCTGCTTGAGGAACTCGAAGGCCAGCGCGGTCATGGTCATCATCGCGCGTTGACCGTTGTCGGCGGCGCCGCCGTGGCCGCCTTCAATGTTCTCGTAATAGAGGACGTCATGACCCTGTTCGCTCATTTATGCCATCATCTTGCGCGCGTGGCCGGGATGGACGCGGTCATCGCGGGTCGAGGTGGTGAACAGCACGGGCGGATAGTCGACGTCCTTCTTGACGTTCTGGTAAGGCGAGAAGGTTTGGATGTATTTCCAGTCATCCGTATCCGGATTGCCGTACTCGGCCATCCACGAGGCACCGGCGAGCAGCTTGTTGTAGCGGCGCATATCGAGCAGAGGCACCTGGCAGACTACGGCTCCGTAAAGTTGCGGATAGAGCACGGTCATGTTGCCCATGAGCAGGCCACCATTGCTGCCCCCCTGAATACCGAGATGCGCAGCACTGGTGACTTTGCGCTTGATCAGGTCTTCGGAGACGGCTGCAAAATCCTCGTAGGCGCGCAGTCGCTTCTCTTTGAGCGCGGCCTGGTGCCAGCGCGGACCGTATTCACCGCCACCGCGGATATTGGCAACAACATAGACACCGCCCTGGCTCAACCAACCGCGGCCGACCGTGGCGCTGTATTCGGGTGTTTTCGAAACCTCGAAACCGCCGTAGCCGTATTGCAGGGTCGGATTGCTGCCATCCAGCTTGAGGTCTTTTTTCGCGACCATGAAATACGGCACACGGGTGCCATCCTTGCTGGTGGCAAAGTGCTGGCTGACCTCGAAACCGCTGGCGTCAAAGAACGCAGGCATGTGCTTGAGCGCGTTCTTCTCGCCGCTCAAGGCGCCGTAATACAGCGTGGTCGGAGTCAGGTAGCCGCTGACGGTCATGAACACGTCGTCGGAAGTTTCGTCGTCAACAGCGCCGATGCCGACAGTACCGATTTCGGGAGCACCCGGCATCGGCTCGCGTTTCCACGCGCCTTCGCCCGGCGTCAGCACGTAGAGGCGATTCTTCACATCGTCGAGTACATTGAGCACGAGGTGATTGCGCGTCCACTGGTAGCCGGACAGGGCGGTGGTGTCGGTTGGTGTGAACAAGGCCCTGACGTCGCGTTTGCCGGCCATGAAGTCGTCGAAGCGGGTGACGATCAGGCTGCCCGCCGGCCACTCGTGATCACCGGTTTTCCATGGTTCGCGCAGTTCGACCAGCAGCCATTCCCGATGCACATTGGGCTGGGCCGATTCCGGCGCGTCGATTTTATGGCGCTTGCCGTGGTCATCGAGCAGGAACAATTCGCTGCGGAAGAAGGCGGGGATACGCATCACGAAGTCACGCTCGAATCCCTTCGTGAAATCATGCGAGGCGCCCACGCCCAGATCATCAGCAGCCACTTCGAAAACCAGCTTGGCCTCACTCATCGGCGTGCCACGCGTCCAGCGTTTGACCTGCCGCGCGTAGCCGGAACGGGTCATCGTGCCTTCGCCAAAATCGGTTGAGACGTAAACGTGATCCTGGTCGATCCAGTGCAGGTCACCCTTGGCCTCGGGGCGGAAGAATCCATCCTTCAGCCATTGCTCGTTTTTCAGATCGAACTCGCGGGTGACGTCTGCGTCAGCGCCACCGCGTGAGAGCGCGATCAGACAGCGTTCGTAGTCCGGCTTGAGGCAGTCGGCGCCGTGCCAGACCCAGTTTTCTTTTTCGGCTTTGTTCAAGGCATCGATATCGAGCACGGTTTCCCACTTTGGAGAATCCTTGCGGTACTCCGCGAGCGTGGTGCGCCGCCAGATGCCGCGCTGATGATCGGCGTCCTGCCAGAAATTGTAAAAATGATCACCAAGCTTGTCGATATAGGCAATCTTGTCGTCGGAATCGAGAATATCCTTTATGCCACCGCGCAGCTGTTTGAAGTCCGTACTTTCCGCCAGTTGCCTGGTGCTCAGTGCATTCTGCTTGCGCGACGAGGTCAGCGAGCGGTCGGAGCCGACCTCTTCGAGCCAGAGGTAAGGGTCGTCGGTCGATTCAGAAGTGGACGTCTTTGCATCGTTGGGCATGGCGGAGGCTTCGTTCTTGCCTGATACAGGGAGTGCGCCCAGCGACAGCAGGATGCAGATCAGTATGGCGTGGGGCAAGGGCACTCCGGACAGGATAGGTTTGCGAGATTTTCGAGCAACAATCGCGGATGTTGCTCGCGCCGGGATGGCGCCGAGGGGCGCACTAGTGATAGCGGCACTGCTCACGCTTTGCAAACATCGCGGCACTCTGGCGGGGACAAAAAAACGGCGCCCTCAGGCGCCGTTCGGATCGTTGCCCAAGCCCGGGGTCAGGCTTGCGGGCCCTCATGGAACGGTGGCTCCGGCGGTAGCACTTCGCCGCCCTCGGGCGCCAGGAGGCCGCGGCCCAGGTCACTGTGTCTGTAGCCATAGAAGCGGTACACAACCAGGCCGATGATGGCCCAGATGAAAAACAGACTGATGGTGTACAGCGAGAGGTTGAAGAACAGCAACAGGCAGCCTGCGACCGCCAGTGGGCAAACCACCCACACCAGCGGCGTGCGGAACGGGCGATGGCGGTCGGGTTGCTGTTTGCGCAGGATCATCACGCCGATCGACACCATGATGAAGGCGAACAGCGTGCCCGAATTGGAGATGTCGGCAAGGATGCCGACCGGGAACATCGCGCCGAACAGGGCCACGAATACGCCGGTGATGAGCGTGATCACGTGCGGGGTGTGGTACTTCGGATGCACCCGCGAGAGCACTTCCGGAAGCAGGCCGTCACGTGACATGGTGAAAAAGATGCGGGTCTGGCCGTAGATCATCATCAGCACCACCGAAGGCAGTGCCAGCGCCGCGGCGAGGCCGATCAGGTTGCCGATGCCACCGAAACCGATCATGCGCATGACGTGCGCCAGTGGCTCCTTGCTGCAGACCAGCGCCTCGGCATGATTGAGGCACATCGCGGCCATTTCTGGCGTTCCGGGGGCAAGTACTTTGCCGTCCGCACCGAACATCGGTGCCGAGCCTGCCGCACCCACCGCACCATATCCGACCAGCAGATAAAAAACTGTGCAAATCAGAAGCGAGCCGATCAGCCCAATCGGAATGTTGCGGTTCGGGTTGATGGTCTCTTCCGATGCGGTCGAGACCGCATCAAAGCCGACGTACGCGAAGAAGATCGAAGCTGCCGCGCCAAGCACGCCGATGCCGCCCATCGGACTGCCCCAGCCGGTCGGGAAGAACGGCTTGAAGTTCTCGGCCTGAACCGCGGGCAGCGCAATCACGATGAACGCGATCAGTGCCGCGACCTTGATCGATACCAGGATGGCATTGACCTTGGCTGACTTGGACGTGCCAACCACCAGCAGCCAGGTTATCGCCAATGACACCACGCAAGCGAGTACGTTGAACGTGCCTCCGTCAAACGGACCGGTTCGCAAGGCCAGCGGCAAGGACAACGAGCCGGTCTCGACCAGTCCGAAAAGGTTGGTGTGCATCAGCAGGCCGTTCATGTATCCGGACCAGCCGACCGCGACCGCACCGGCCGCCACCGCATATTCGAGAACCAGCGCCCAGCCGACAATCCAGGCCAGCGCCTCGCCGAATACGCCGTAAGTGTAGGTATAAGCGGAGCCTGCGACGGGCACCATCGCGGCCAGCTCCGCATAGGCCAGTGCTGCCAGCGCGCAGACCACCGCGGCGATGACGAAGGCGACCATCATCGCCGGCCCGGCCTTCTGGCCGGCCTCGGCGGTGAGCACGAAAATGCCGGTGCCGATCACCGCGCCAATACCGAGCATGGTCAACTGGAAAGCACCGAGTTGCCGGGTCAACGCCTTCCTGCTGGCGGTTTCCAGGATCTTGTCTAGCGGCTTGACGCGCCAAAAAAGCATCATATTTCCCCCACGGTCTGAAAAAGCAATGGGCGACAGTACAGTCCGCAG
Organism: Lysobacterales bacterium; assembly: GCA_016721015.1. Taxonomy (GTDB): domain Bacteria; phylum Pseudomonadota; class Gammaproteobacteria; order Xanthomonadales; family Rhodanobacteraceae; genus Dokdonella. The sequence continues at coordinate 129,800 of JADKJL010000009.1, read as the reverse complement.
GGGCCGATACACAAGCGCTGATCGGCACGCGGGCCATAATCGTGTTCCCCGATCAAGGATTCTCCACGATATGGATCCGGAACTGCATGCCCTGATGCAAGCGTTGGCCCAGTTTCGCGATCGCTGGCCGGAGCAGGCGGCAGCTGCAGAGCGGTTTTTTGCCTTGGCGAGCGAGAGTGTTGACGTCTTCCGCCGCGAGCGATTGGCCGGGCATCTGACCGGTTCGGCGTGGCTTGTCAGTGTCGATGGCAGGAGAGTCCTGTTGACCCACCACCGCAAACTCGGGCGCTGGCTGCAGCTTGGCGGGCACGCGGATGGCGACCGCGACCTTGCGCGTGTGGCCTTGCGCGAAGCCGAGGAGGAGTCGGGACTGATCGGTTTGGCGGTCGAGCCGGAAATCTTTGATCTGGATCGGCACTGGATTCCCGAACGTGGCGACGTCCCGGGACATTGGCACTATGACGTGCGCTTTGTCGTTCGCGCGAGCGCCGGCGAAGATTATGTCGTCAGTGAGGAATCGCATGCCCTGGCGTGGCGCGAGATTGCCGACATCGTCGCGGATGTCGGCGCAGACGAATCCCTGCGCCGAATGGCTTTGCGTTGGCTTGGACGCCAGCGCGGGGAGCGGTGAGCGGTGAGTCTTCGCTTCTTGTGGGAGCGGATTCAACCGCGATGCATTTCGCGGGGTATGAGCCAGAGCATCGTGACTGAAGTCACTCCCACGATCGTCGTATCTTGTGGGAGCGGTTTCAACCGCGATGCATTTCGCGGGGTATGAGCCAGCGCATCGTGACTGAAGTCACTCCCACGATCGTCGTATCTTGTGGGAGCGGTTTCAACCGCGATGCATTTCGCGGGGTATGAGCCAGAGCATCGTGACTGAAGTCACTCCCACGATCGTCGTATCTTGTGGGAGCGGTTTCAACCGCGATGCATTTCGCGGGGTATGCGTCAGAGCATCGTGACTGAAGTCACTCCCACGATCGTCGTATCTTGTGGGAGCGGTTTCAACCGCGATGCATTTCGCGGGGTATGAGCCAGAGCATCGTGACTGAAGTCACTCCCACGATCGTCGTATCTTGTGGGAGCGGTTTCAACCGCGATGCATTTCGCGGGTTGAGCCGAGCATCGTGACTGCACCCACGGTTCTTGGGGGCGTTTCAACCGCGGCTGCGGGGCCAGCATCACTCACTCCCACGACATGGGAGGTTTCAACCGCGGCATTCGCGGGGTGCCAGAGCATCGTGAAAGTCACTCCCACGATCGTCGTATCTCGTGGGAGCGGTTTCAACCGCGATGCATTTCGTGGGGTATGCGTCAGAGCATCGTGACTGAAGTCACTCCCACGATCGTCGTATCTTGTGGGAGCGGTTTCAACCGCGATGCATTTCGTGGGGTATGCGTCAGAGCATCGTGACTGAAGTCACTCCCACGATCGTCGTATCTCGTGAACTCCCCACTCCCGCTTCCACTCAGGCGCGTCCGCCAAACTCGCCGGTCACGGTGCTGACATGGATTTTCTCGCCGGTGCGCACGTACTCGGGAACCGCGATTTCGATGCCCGTCGAAAGCTTGGCCGGTTTGGAGCGCTTGGTCGCGGTTGCACCCTTCATTTCCGGAGCGGTTTCGATCACTTCGAGAATCACTGACGCCGGCAACTGCACCGCAACCGGTGCGTCGTCGATGATCTGCACATAGCAGCCTTCGATGCCATCAACGATGTAACCGGCCGCGTCGCCGATGACGTCAGCATCGAGCGTGTACTGGGTGTAATCCTCGCTGTCCATGAAAACAAAGGCGTCACCATCCTTGTACGAGAAATTGACCGGGCGACGGGTCACCTCGGTCTCCTTGATCTCGTCATCCGAGCGCAGGGAAAGATCGGCCTTGATGCCGCCGGGTACGCTGTACATGATGAAGCGGAAGGTCACGTTGCCGCTGCGACCCTGCGCCGAGCTGCGCTCGATGTCACGAACCTGGTAGACCTTGCCGTCATGTTCGACGACGTTGCCACGCTTTACTTCGGATGCTTTCATTTTCGGAGCCGGGAGTGGGGAATAGGGAGTGGGGAGTGGGGAGTCGGAGAGCGGTTAGCGGTATTTGGGTTGCAAGGGGTAGGGAGCAGTTCGGCAACTGCATGTATGCGAAGAACGGGAAATTACAGATCGGCTTTTTCCACTCCCCACTTCCTACTCCCCACTCCCGCTACTTTGGAGCCAACCTCACCGCGCCATCCAGCCGGATCGTCTCGCCATTCAAATAGCGATTGCCGAGGATGTGGGCGACGAGGTCGGCGAATTCTTTTGAGGTACCAAGTCGTGACGGGAACGGGATCGAGGCGCTGAGTGATTCCTGCACGCTGTCGGGCATGCCGTCGACCATCGGTGTCCAGAAAATGCCGGGTGCAATGGTCATTACGCGGATGCCAAAACGGGCCAGTTCGCGGGCCATTGGCAAGGTCATGCCGACCACGCCACCCTTGGAAGCCGAGTACGCCGCCTGGCCGATCTGGCCCTCGAAGGCGGCGACGGATGCCGTGTTGATGATGACGCCGCGTTCACCGTCTTCGCCAGGATCGTTGTTCTGCATCAGTTCTGCCGCCGCCTTGGCGACATTGAATGAGCCGACCAGGTTGACCATGATGGTGGCGGCGAAACTCTTCAGCGGCATCGCGCCATCGCGGCCGAGCATGCGTCCGGCACCGAGGATGCCCGCGCAGTTCACCGCAACATTCAGCCCGCCGAGAAAATCGCGCGCTGCCGACACGTTGCCGCGCACTCCCTCTTCATCGGTCACGTCGGTGCGCAGGAAAGTCGCATTGTGTTTGCCAAGCGCCGCAATGGCCGCAGCGCCCTTTTCATCATTGACGTCAAACAAGGCGACCTTGCCGCCGTGGGCAACCACGAGTTCGGCAACGCTGAGACCGAGTCCGGACACACCACCCGTGATGACGGCCTTGACGTTATCCAGTTGCATGTTTCCTCCGTGGGCGCAGCATCTGCAGCCGCGCAAAGATGCGGATTCTACAAGGGATTGGCTACAACTCGCGCAGGCTTTCGAAGCGACATGTTTTCCCGCTGAGCGGGTCGTCGAATTCGAGCGAGCGGGCCAGCAGTTTCAGTGGGCGTGTGTGATCGTCGTCGACCAAGCTCGACAATTCCGGATAAAACGGATCGTTGAGGATAGGCGCGCCAAGCTCGGCCATGTGAACGCGCAACTGGTGCTTGCGGCCGGATATCGGCTTCAGCAGGTATAGCCAATTCTCATCGCCGCGTTCGATCACATCGAACTGCGACTCGCTATTCGGTTCGCCTTCCACTTCCTGCATGCGGAAAAACGGTTCGCCGCGGACAATCCGGGAGCGACGTACGAGAGGAAACGAAAGATTCGGTAGGGGGGAGGCGAGTGCCGCATAGGCTTTCTCGATTCGCTGCTCACGGAACATGGCCTGGTAGCGCGAACGGGTCGCCGGATTCGCCGAAAACATGACCAGACCGGCCGTGCCTCGATCGATCCGATGCAAGGGCACCAGATCGGGGTTGTCGAGTTTGCACATCAATCGACGCAGCAGGGTTTCCTCGACAAATCGTCCGGCCGGCGCAACGGCAAGGAAGTGGGGTTTGTCGGCGACCACGATTTCCTTGTCTGCATGCACGATGCTCGCTTCGAACGGAACGCTCGGCTCGTCGGCGACTTCTCGAAAATAATGGACTGTCAGCCCTCTCTTGTAGGGATGATCGGCGCCGATCGGCTTGCCGTGGCCATCAAGGATCCGGCCGCGCTCAAAACGCTGCCGCCATTGCTCGCGGGGGATGGCGTGGAAGTGCGCACACAGGCAATCGAGCACGCTGTGCCAAGGGCCGGGCGGAAGTTGCAGGGTGCTGGCGTTGGTGGGAATCATCAACAGGATTATCCCCGTATCATGGCGACCAGATTTCAATCACGTCTGGAAATGGATCGTCATGGCGGTACTTCTGCTCAATCTGCGTGATGTTCCGGACGATGAAACCGCCGAAGTTCGCGAGCTTCTTGAACAACACGAGATCGCGTTCTACGAAACCGAACCCAATCGTTGGGGGATTTCCGCGGGCGGGATCTGGATCAAGGATGATGCGGATTCAGCACGCGCGAAAGATCTGATGGCGGCCTATCAGGCGCAGCGCAAGTTGCGCGCCCAGGCCGAATATGAGAGTGCAAGACGCGATGGCAGCGCGGAAACCTTCTGGTCACAGATGCGCAGGCAACCGCTGCGCCTGCTCATGATCCTGCTTGGTGTTGCAATCTTCGTCGCCTTGAGCTTGTGGCCGTTCCTGCTGGCTGCCTGATACACGTCCTTGATCCGCAGCCTGTCGGCTGCGGATCGGATCAGGAAGGTGGTCAGATGCCGCCGATGAAATCCGGCTTGCCGAGTTCGACGCCGTTGTGGCGCAAGATGTTGTAGGCCGTGGTGATATGGAAGAACACGTTCGGCAGTGCGTAGTGGAGCAGGTAAGGCTGGCCGACAAACGGGAAGTCCTTGCCGTGCATGGTCAGGGTGATCGACTTCTCCTCACTCCCATCGATTTGCCCGGGCTTGATTGCGTTGAGGAAGGCCAGCGTGCTTTCGATGCGCGCCTGGAACTCGGCGAAGCTGGTCTCGTTGTCCGCGTGAACGGGGCGATCGACCCCGGCGAGACGGGCTGCGGCACCCTTGGCCATGTCGGTGGCGATCTGGATCTGTTTCGAGAGCGGAAACATGTTCGGATACAGGCGTGCGGCAAGCAGAACGGCGGGGTCGATCTTGTGCTGTTCGGCGTGGGCGGCCGCCTTCTTGAGGATATGGGCGAGATTGCCAAGCGCGCGGACAAAGACCGGTACCGAGGCCTGATACATCGAGAGGGACATGACTGACTCCAGGGAGTGGGTGGGCGGTGAAACTTGGGCCATCGATGGCTGGCGAAGCGGCTATTCGACGGGCGCTCGAAACAGTGGTGACGATCCAGCCGTGCGCAAGGGGCATCGGCAGGCTGTTGCAACATGCGATCATGGTGCATGAACGCATTCACCTCGCTTGCCCTCGATCCCGCCCTGCTCAGTGCCCTCGCTGCCCTCGATTACACGGAAATGACCCCGGTCCAGGCCTTGAGCCTGCCGCCGATACTCGACAACCGGGATGTCATTGCCCAGGCCCCGACCGGCAGCGGCAAGACCGCCGCATTTGGCCTCGGCCTGATCGCTCGGCTCGATCCGAGCGTGGCCAGCGTGCAGGCGATCGTCCTGTGTCCGACACGTGAGCTCGCCGACCAGGTCAGCAAGGAGATACGTCGTCTCGCCAGTTTCGTGCCGAACGTCAAATTGCTGACTCTGTGTGGCGGCATTCCGCTGCGTCCGCAACTGGCCTCGCTGGTGCATCCGCCGCATGTCGTGGTCGGCACGCCGGGGCGAATCCAGGAGTTGATCGATCAGGGCGCGCTGTCACTCGATGCGGTTCGCGTGTTCGTCCTCGACGAAGTGGATCGCATGCTCGACATGGGTTTCCAGGATTCGATCACGAGCCTGCTCAAGCGCAGCCCGAAATCACGCCAGACCCTGCTGTTTTCGGCGACGATTCCCGACGAGATCCGCAAGATCAGCCGCAGCTTGCAGCGTGATCCGGTCGAAGTGGCCACCGATGCAGGCGCGGATCTGCCCGAGATCGAGCAGCAATTTTTCGAGATCGACGCGACCCGTCGTTTCGATGCACTGCTGCGCCTGCTGACAACGTATCGCCCGGAATCGACCCTGATCTTCTGCAACATGCGCCGTGATGCCAGGGAACTCGCGGATGGTCTCGTCCAGCGCGGATACTCGGCACTGGCCCTGCATGGTGATCTCGAACAGCGTGATCGCGACGAAGTGCTGATGCGCTTCGTCAATCGCAGTTGCGCGATCCTCGTCGCCACCGATGTCGCCGCGCGCGGACTCGATATCGAGGATCTCCCGGCCGTCGTCAACTGGGAGGTTTCGACCGATCCGGACGTCCATGTCCACCGCATCGGCCGCACCGGCCGGGCAGGGCGCAAGGGCCAGGCCTGGAGTCTGGTTGCTGCCGCTGAAATGCCGCGCATCGCGCCCATCGAAGCGCGGACCGGGCAGGCCGTTCGCTGGTCGCCCTTGCCGTCGACCGGAGGCAGCGAATCGCCCATCCAGGCGACGATGAGCATGTTGTGCATCGACGGTGGCCGTCAGGAAAAAGTGCGCCCCGGCGATATCCTCGGAGCCCTGACCGGCGATGCCGGGATTGCAGCCGAGGCGGTCGGCAAGATCGGCATCTTCGCCACGCGATCGTATGTTGCGATTCGCCGCGATCAGGCCGCGAGCGCCCTCAAGCGGCTGCGCGAGGGCAAGATCAAGGGGCGCAAGTTCCGCGTCCGCACGATCGATTGATTGCGCGCTCAGCTCAGGCTGAGCATGCGCCAGCTGATAACCCCGACAGCGAACGCCAACAGCAGGAGGACGCCCGCCGCGGCATTCAGCCGCCGGCGGATCGCCGCCGCTGCCGCACCGCGCCGGATCCGTGTATCGCGAAGTACACGTACCGTCGGCAACGGCCATTGCTGGAAGGTTTTCACCTTCGTCGCCTTGTGCGCCGAGTACCAGGCGAGCAGGGCGAGACAGATCGCCGATCCGGTCAAGGCAATGCCGATCAGGCGACGCAGGCGCAAGATCAGCAGATCGGTGCCTGGAACGGCCGCGATAGCGGTCAGCCAGCTGTGGAACCAGAACACGGCCGCAACCGCAAGAATCGCGGCGATAGCCAGTGCGACAAAGGTCTGGCGGCGCAGGCTCGGATCCGCGCGAAGCATGTCGTCGCTCAAGATGGTCTCCCTCGATGGCCTTGCCGAGGATAGCGACATCGAAACGCAATCGTATCGCCGTATATCGCCGAATCACTGCGCCGGTCTATCCTTGTCCGATGAACAAGCCTATCTCGACGCTGATTTTCGTGTTGCTCAATGCCATCGTGCTGACTGCCTGCCAGAGCAATCCGGTCCGTAGCGCGCCGGATGTCGCCGCATTCGATGGCCAGCGCGCATGGTTCGACGGCGAATACGACAACCATGAACAGGTTGCCAGCGGTGATGCTTCGCTGGTTCCACGTTTGCGCTTCGAGATCACGCCGTTGCAGAAAGCCGGCTGGTACGTATGGAACATTCACCTTTCGGGGAGCAGTGAACTGACCGCGACCTGGGTCATGCGCTCGCTCAAGTCGGTTGATGGCTCCCTGCAACTGACGCCATATCGGGCGATGGCGGCAACGCCCGCGCTTGGCAAGGATTTCGATCCGGATCAGTGGGTGGCCCTCGACGCCTGTGCGCTGCGTGGCGCGGCCACCGCCTCAGGGCTCAAAGTGCATGCCGATCTGGCAACCTGTGTCACGGTCGCTCCTGGCATCGGCACAGCGGCGGCATTGCTGCCATTGTCGATCGAACACGATGGCGACGCCCTGCGTGTGCGTCTGTATGCCGATCAGGCGCGCGGCCCCGATGCCCGCGCCGAAGCGCGGCGCGTGCGCTGGTACTCGGGCTGGGCTGCGATCAATGGCGCCGGGCAGGATGCCCGGCCGGAAAGCACCGACTGGCACATGAATCGCGATTTGCGCATTGGCAACGAGGGGGGGCGCGTCGCCCTGAAATGGCGTGATGGAAAGACGTCCGGCTATTCTCTCGAACTCGAAAGGGCCACTTATCGCGATGGCAATGTGCCGGTGGTCAAGCTGTCGGTGATCGAGGATGCCAGCGGCCGGGCCGTCGCCTATGCCTGGGCCAACCCCGAGGCGACCCGGATCGGCATCAATCTCGGCTGGATCCAGGTCGGTCTGGACAGTACCGTTGGGTCACCAGGCCGCTGACCGATGGTCGCGTCGTGAACGACAAGCCGCTGACCTGGGACGAATTCGAGCGCGTGCACATGGTTGCCGGCACGATTACGCGGGTCGAGGCATTTGCCGAGGCGCGCAAGCCCGCCTACAAGATCTGGGTGGATTTCGGCCCGTACGGCGAGCGCAGGACAAGCGCCCAGGTCGCGGACCTGTATGCACCCGATGAACTGATCGGGCGCCAGATCGTCGGCGTGATCAATTTCCCCGAAAAACAGATCGGCCCGCTGCGTTCGCAATTCCTGCTGACCGGATTTCCGACCGGACACGGCGTCGTCATCACAACCGTCGAACGCCCCGTTCCAAACGGCTGCCGCCTCGCCTGAGGGTGTTGCGGCCGAAGAATCGAGAGCCACTTGTTCACCAAGGTGTGACTTTTTTGCTCAATAGCAGCGAGCACGTCCAGCCTGGCTGAAACCGACTTGTCCATTCCCGATTCTCCATTCTCGATTCCCGGCTCCCAAGGCATAGAGCCATCCAGACGGCCAAATCCGTCAGCGAAAACGTTACCCATGCAACTACCGAAAAGAATGCTTGACAGCTTCTTCAGGCATCGGTTACGGTCGATTCATGTCGCAGCGCAACACAACCATCAAATCATTCAGTTCCAGCCGGATCCTCTCGGCCGGGGTGCGCTTGCGCCCGGCGCTCGGACTCGTGCTTGTACTTGGACTCGTAATTATTAGCTGCGGAGGCGCGGGCTAGGGCAGACATCGAGAAATCGAATCCCAGAACCCCGTCCTCGGCCACGAAGACGGGGTTTTTTTTGGCTTCAAGTCATCCGATCCATGACCCACGGAACCTGAAATGACCAGTGAACCTGCGGTAGAAAGCGCGACCAGCAGCGAGAAATTCCCGCCGCCGCCTCGCGTCCTGATCTTCGATACGACGCTGCGTGATGGTGAGCAGGCGCCCGGCTTTTCGATGAGCCGGGCGCAGAAGTTGCGCATGGCCCAGGCGTTGGCGGATCTCGGCGTCGACATCCTCGAAGCCGGCTTTCCGCACGCGTCCGACGATGATTTCGCGTCGGTGAAGGCGATCGCTGCTGGCGTGCATGGACCGCGCATCTGTGGCCTTGCACGCTGCCAGAAAGGGGATATCGAGAGCGTTGCCCGCGCGATCGAGCCGGCCGCACGAGGGCGCATCCATGTCTTTCTCGCGACCAGCCCGCTGCATCGGGAGTTCAAGTTGCAGATGAGCAGGCAACAGGTCGTCGACACGGCCGTCGCCGGCGTCGAGCGCGCCTTGACGTACTGCGATGATGTGGAGTTTTCGGCCGAAGATGCGATTCGCACCGAACCGGAATTTCTTGCCGAGGTTTTTTCCGCAGTGATCGAAGCGGGTGCGAACACGGTCAATGTGCCGGATACGGTTGGCTACACGACGCCGACCGAGATCGCCGAGCGCTTCGCCTGGCTCCGCGCAAATGTTCGCGGCGCGAACAAGGTCGTTTTCAGCGCGCATTGCCATGATGATCTCGGCATGGCCGTGGCCAACAGTCTGGCCGCGATATCGGCCGGTGCGCGCCAGGTTGAATGCACGATCAACGGGATTGGCGAACGTGCAGGAAACGCTGCGCTTGAGGAACTGGTCATGGCCTTGCGTGTGCGCAGCGATCGTTTCCCGGGTTTGCATACGGGCATACGCAGCGAGCGCCTGCATGCAACCGCGCGACTGCTTTCACAGACCACTGGCCAGCCGATCGCGCGCAACAAGGCGATTATCGGCGCCAATGCCTTTGCCCATGAATCGGGCATTCACCAGCACGGCATGCTCAAGCATCGCGGCACCTACGAGATCATGCGTGCCGAGGATGTCGGTGTCTCCAGGACCGAGCTCGTGCTCGGCAAGCACAGCGGCCGGCATGCCTTGCGCGAACGCTTGTCGATCCTCGGACATGATCTCGACGATGGCGCACTCGACGAAGTCTTCGTCCGTTTCAAGGCGCTTGCCGACAAGAAGCGCGAAGTCTTCGATGGCGACCTCGAGGCAATGGCGGTCGGTCGCGACCCCGACGCGGCCGGCCCCTGGCACCTGAGTCACCTGCATGCGACCAGCCATATTGGTTCGAGCGCTTCGGCGTCGGTGCGGCTCACTCACGAGGACGGGCGCGTGGTTAGCGAGGCGGCGATCGGAGACGGCCCTGTTGATGCTGTGCTGCGCGCCGTTTCGCGCGCGGTCGGACACGATTTCTCGATCAACGAGTTCCAGATTCGCGCACTCAGCGAAGGCGGCGATGCGCAAGGCCAGGCCGCGATCAGCGTGATCCACGAAGGACGCGAATTGCGCGGCCAGTCGGTTTCCACCGACATCGTCGAAGCGGCGGCGCAAGCCATCCTCGAAATTGCCAATCGCATCGAGCACCTCAAGACCGATGCGCCTCCTTCAACCACCGCCATCGCCGGCTAGGAACCTTCCATGAACCAAGCAGCACTCATCTGGCACAACGGCCAATTCAAACCCTGGGAAGAGGCGACCGTGCATGTCAGCGCGCACGCCCTGCACTACGGCTCCTCGGTATTCGAAGGCGAGCGCGTCTATGCGACGCCGCAAGGCCCGGCATTTTTCCGCCTCGCCGAGCACACCGCACGCCTGTTTGAATCGGCGCGCATGTATGAGATCGACATCGGCTACAGCGAAGACGAAATCAACACCGCCTGCCTTGAACTGATCGCGGTGAACCGGATGAAGTCGGCTTATGTCAGGCCGATCGCATTTCGTGGCGCGGGCGGTCTCGGTGTGGTGCCGAATGAGGGTTCGCCCGTCGATGTGTCGATCATGGCGCTGGATTGGGGTGCCTACCTCGGCGAGGCGATCGAGCATGGTGCAGATGTCTGTGTCTCGTCGTGGAACAGGCCGGCACCGAACACGACCCCGAGCTGGGCCAAGGCCGGTGGAAATTACCTGTCGAGCCAGTTGATCGGCTTCGAGGCGAAGCGCGGCGGCTATCACGAAGGTATCGCCCTCGGTACCAATGGCCTGCTCAGCGAAGGCGCTGGCGAGAACCTGTTCCTCGTGCGCAAGGGTCGTCTGCTCACACCGACGACGAGTGCCGGCATCCTCGCCGGGATCACGCGTGACACCGTGATCACGCTGGCTCGCGATCTCGGCTACAAGGTCGAGGAGCGTGATCTCCCGCGCGAGGCCTTGTACACCTCGGATGAGGTTTTCATGACCGGAACCGCCGCCGAGATCACACCGGTGCGCTCGGTCGATCGCAAACCGGTTGGAACGGGCAAGCCGGGCCCGATGACACGCGCGCTGCAGAAGGCATTTTTCGGATTGTTCGATGGCAGCACGGCGGATACACGCAACTGGCTGAGCTACGTTCCGACGGATTTCAACGCCCGCTACGGGCAGATGTATGTGCGTTCCGAGGCCATCGCATGAGTCCTCGCACGATCATCGACAAGATCTGGGATGCGCACCAGGTGCGCGCCGAGAGCAGCGACACGCCCGGCATTCTTTACGTCGATCTGCACCTGATCCACGAGGTGACTACCCCGCAGGCCTTCAGCGAACTGCGTTCACGCGGCCTGAAAGTGCGCTGTCCCGAGCGCGTGCTGGCGACGCTTGATCATTCCACTCCCACCTTGCCGGCGGACGCCGAGGGTCGTCGTCCCTATGTCACCGCCGAAGCCAGGCATCAGGTCGATCAGCTCGAGGCGAACTGCCAGGAGTTTGGCATCGAACTCAATGGCTGGAGCAGTGAACATCGCGGCATCGTCCATGTGATCGGGCCCGAACTCGGTGCGACCCAGCCCGGCATGACCATCGTCTGCGGCGACAGCCACACGGCGACACACGGCGCATTCGGCGCGCTGGCGTTTGGTATCGGCACGACCGAAGTCGGTCATGTGCTGGCAACCCAGTGCCTGCTCCAGCGCAAGCCGAAATCCATGGCCATCCATGTCGAAGGCAAGCTGCGTCCGGGCGTCAGCGCCAAGGATCTGATCCTGCACATCATCGGCCGCATCGGTGTCGGCGGTGGCACCGGCCATGTCATCGAATACGGCGGCCCCGCAATCGAGGCGCTGTCGATGGAAGAGCGCATGACCGTGTGCAACATGTCGATCGAGGCGGGTGCGCGAGCGGGTCTGATTGCGCCGGACCAGGTCACGTTCGACTGGCTGCAAGGTCGTCCACGCACACCGCGCGGCGCCGACTGGGAGCGCGCCGTCGCGGCCTGGCGCACGCTGGCCAGCGATGCAGGCGCGCGCTACGACAACGAAGTGCATGTCGACGCCAGCGCGATCGGGCCGACCATCAGCTACGGCACGCATCCGGGCATGGTCACGCCGATCGCGGCGGCAATTCCGGCCGCGCGGGATGCGCAGGAGGCCAAGGCGCTCGCCTACATGCAGTTCGATGGCGGTCAGGCGCTGACCGGGCAGAAGGTCGATGTCGTCTTTGTCGGCAGTTGCACCAATTCGCGCCTGTCGGATCTGCGCGATGCCGCGGCGGTCATGCGCGGGCGCCAGGTTGCCGATGGTGTGCGCGTGCTGATCGTGCCGGGATCGGTGTTGATCAAGCGCGAGGCCGAAGCCGAAGGTCTCGATGAAATTTTCCGCGCCGCCGGCGCCGAATGGCGCGAGGCCGGTTGCTCGATGTGCATCGGCATGAACGGCGATATCGCGCAGCCGGGACAACTCGTTGTCTCGACCAGCAACCGCAATTTTGAGGGCCGGCAAGGGCCCGGCGTGCGCACGGTGCTGGCCAGTCCACGCGTCGCCGCAGTCGCCGCGATCGCCGGTGTCATCACCGATCCCGATGCCTTCCAGGAGCGCGCCGCATGAAGCCCCTGAACATGATCCGCTCGTGCACGGCCAGCCTGCCGTTCGAGAACATCGATACCGACCGCATCATCCCGGCGCGCTTCCTGACCACGACCGAACGCGCCGGTCTCGGCCGTTACGCCTTCAACGATTGGCGCTATCACGAAGACGGTACGGACAACCCGGATTTCCCGCTCAACCAAGCCGACGCGCAGGGCTGCCGGATTCTTGTCGCCGGGCATAATTTCGGCTGCGGCTCGTCACGTGAACACGCACCGTGGGCCTTGCTCGATTACGGCATCGAAGCGGTGATCTCGTCCGGGATCGCCGACATCTTCCGCAGCAACGCGCTGAAGAATGGCCTGGTCACGATCGTCATCGATGAGTCCGAACATCGCGCCCTGCTGGCCGATCCCGGCATCGAGCTGGTCATTGATATCGCCGAAGGATCGATCAGCAAGCCCGATGGTTCGGCGATCCGGTTCGAGCTCGATCGATTCGCCCGCCATTGCCTGCTCAATGGCGTCGACCAGTTGGGCTTCCTGCTCGATGCCGACGCCGACATCAGTGCCTGGGAATCACGCCGCGCGGCCAACCCCTATTCCATGGAGAAAGCAGCATGAGAGCCGTTATCACGGTGCTTGGCGGTGACGGCATCGGGCCCGAAGTGACCGCGGCAGCCGTGTCCGTGCTGCGCGAGGTCGCAAGCCAGCATGGCCATGTCTTCGAGTTCAACGAACAGCTGATCGGTGGCATTGCGATCGATACCTGTGGCGATCCCTTGCCGCAGGCGACGATCGATGCCTGCCTCAATTCCGATGCGGTGTTGCTCGGCGCGGTAGGTGGTCCGAAGTGGTCGGATCCGCAGGCGAAAGTCCGCCCCGAGCAGGGTTTGCTCGGGCTGCGCGCCAAGCTCGGTGTATTCGCCAACCTGCGCCCGCTGCGCGTGCATCCGCGTCTCGCGAGTCTGTCTCCGCTGAAGGCCGAAAACCTCGCGGGTGTCGACCTCATGTTCGTGCGCGAACTGACCGGCGGTGCCTACTTTGGCAAGAAATCGCGCGAAGGCGATGTCGCCATCGACGAATGTCGCTACAGCGTTGCCGAAGTCGAGCGTGTCGTTCGTCGTGCCTGCGAACTGGCGCGTGGACGCAAGGGCCGCCTGACCTCGGTCGACAAGGCCAACGTGCTGGAAACCTCGCGACTGTGGCGCTCGACCACCGAGCGCGTGGTTGCCGAATATGCCGATGTCACCCTCGAACACCAGCTCGTCGATTCGATGGCGATGCTGTTGCTGACGCGGCCCTCGGCTTATGACGTCATCGTCACCGAAAACCTGTTTGGCGACATCCTCACCGACGAAGCCGCCGCGCTGGCCGGATCGCTCGGCGTGTCGCCCTCGGCCTCGCTCGGGGCAGGCCGTCTTGGTCTGTACGAGCCGATCCACGGTTCGGCTCCCGACATCGCCGGCCAGGGCATTGCCAATCCGATTGGCGCGATTCTCAGTGCCGCGTTGCTGTTGCGTCATTCACTGGGACTCGAAGCTGAAGCGCGTTCGCTGGAAGCGGCAGTTGACGCCGTCCTCGATAGCGCCGAACTGACCCGCGATCTCGGCGGCAAGGCAAGCACGCGCGAGGTCACCGAATCGGTGCTCGACGAGTTGAAAACCCGACAGAAGGCCGCCGCATGAGTTCCGACGAGCGTATTCCCCTGCAGCCACCGATGCGCAGCGATGCGATCAAGACCGGTTCCGATCGGGCACCGGCGCGCGCCATGCTGCATGCGACGGGCCTCGATGCGGCGGCGATTGCCAGGCCGCTGATCGCCGTCGTGCACACCTGGTCGAACATTTCGCCCTGCAATCTCAATCTGCGTGACCTGGCCAATGCGGCCAGCGACGGTATCCGCGCCGCCGGCGGCACGCCGATCGAATTCAACACGATCGCGGTGACCGATGGCATCGCCATGGGCACTTCGGGCATGCGCGCCTCGCTGGTCAGTCGCGAAGTCATCGCCGATTCGATCGAGCTGGCCGTCGATGGCCATTGTCTCGATGCGATGGTCGTGCTGTGCGGCTGCGACAAGACCATCCCGGCCGCGGCGATGGCGCTGGCACGTCTCAACATCCCCGGTGTCGCCTTGTACGGCGGCAGCATCGCGCACGGCACGCTCGATGGAAAACCGATCACCTTGCAGCAAGTGTTCGAAGCCGTCGGCAGCCATGGTGCGGGCAAGATTTCCGATGAGCGCCTGTGCACGATCGAGCGTGAAGCCTGTCCGGGCGCCGGTGCCTGCGGCGGTCAGTTCACCGCCAACACGATGGCCATGGTGCTCAGTGCGTTGGGACTTTCTCCGCTTGGTTTGAACGACATCACGGCCACTGACCCGGCCAAGCTCGACGCCGCCCGACGCTGTGGCGAACTCGTCCTTGATTGCCTCAAGGCCGGGCGCAAGCCGCTCGATATCCTCAGGCCCGAAGCGTTTCGAAATGCGATGCGAATTGTCGCCGCAACGGCGGGTTCGACCAATGCGGTGTTGCATCTGCTGGCGATTGCGCACGAAGCCGGTGTTGCTCTGGACATCGAGGATTTCGAGACGGCGGCGGTGGCGACACCGGTGATCACCGACCTGATGCCGGGCGGTCGTTACACCGCTGTCGAGATGACCGCCGCCGGTGGCATGGCCGTGGTCGCCCGCGAATTGCGCGCGGCGGGATTGCTGGAAGATGCACCGACCGTAACCGGCAAGACCCTGTTCGCCGAGATTGACGCGTCCGCAGAAGCGCCATCTGGCCAGGAAGTCATTCGCCCGGTTTCGCGCGCCTTCAAGCCGCGTGGCGGCTATTCAATCCTCTACGGCAATCTCTCGCCCGAAGGCTGCATTCTCAAGCTCTCGGGCAGCAGTCCGGTGCTGTTTGACGGAACGGCGAGGGTTTTTGAAAGCGAGGAGGACTGCTTCCACGCGGTGCAATCCGGACAAATCAAACCCGGTGACGTCATCGTCATCCGCAACGAAGGACCGGCCGGCGGCCCCGGCATGCGCGAAATGCTGGCCGTTACCGCCGCCCTGGTCGGGCGCGGCCTGGGCGATCAGGTCGCCCTGATGACGGATGGTCGATTCAGCGGCGCGAGCTACGGTTTCGTCGTCGGCCATGTCGCACCCGAAGCGGTGCGCGGCGGCGCGATCGGTCTGCTTCGCAATGGCGATCGCATCTTCATTGATGCAGCGCGCCGGGTCATCGAAACCGATGCCGACCTCGATGCGCGTCGTGCGAGCTGGGTCGCTCCAGCGCCAAAAGTCACTCGTGGTGTTCTTGCCAAATACGCAACCCTGGTCGGCTCGGCCGCCAAGGGTGCCGTCACTTCTCCCTGATTCATTCTTTTCTTGTCGATTCATCCATTGGAGTCAACCCGCATGTCCGCAACCGTCACCACCGAAGCTCTCAAGAACGCCCGTATTGCCGTGCTTGGCTATGGCAGCCAGGGCCGCTCGCATGTCCTCAACCTGCGCGACTCCGGCCTCGATGTTGTCGTCGGTCTGCGTCCGGGTGGTCCGACTGCACTCAAGGCCAAGGCCGATGGCGTCACCGTGCTGTCGCCCGAGGAGGCGGTCAAGGGAGCCGACCTGGTTGCCGTGCTGACCCCGGACATGGTTCAGCCACAGCTCTACACCGATGTGATCGAACCAAACATCAAGGCCGGTGCGGCCCTGCTGTTCGCGCACGGATTCAATGTCCATTTCAAGGCCATCGTGCCGCGCAGCGACATCGACGTGATCCTGGTCGCGCCGAAGGGGCCGGGTCATCTGGTGCGTACCGAATTCGAGATTGGCCGCGGCGTGCCGTGTCTGTATGCAACGTTCCAGGACATCAGTGGCAAGGCCGCGGAACTGGCCAAGGCCTATGCAGCCGGACTCGGCGGCGCACGCGCGCTGCTGATCGAAACCGACTTCAAGGAAGAAACCGAGACCGACCTTTTCGGCGAGCAGGCGGTGTTGTGTGGCGGTGCCAGCGAACTCGTGCTCAAGGGTTTCGAGACCCTGGTTGAGGCGGGGTATCGTCCGGAAATCGCCTACTACGAGGTACTGCACGAGCTGAAGCTGATCGTCGATCTGCTCTACCAGGGCGGCATCACCAAGATGCTCACTTATGTTTCTGAAACTGCCCAGTACGGCGACTACGTCAGCGGCCCGCGCATCGTCGATGCCGGCACCAAGCAGCGCATGAAGACGATCCTGACCGAAATCCAGGATGGCACCTTCGCGAAGAACTGGGCCGCCGAATACAAGGCCGGCCTGCCCAACTACAAGCGCCTCAAGCAAGCCGATCTTGATCATCCGATCGAGAAGGTCGGTGCCGAACTGCGCAAGAAGATGACCTGGCTCAACGAGCCGGCCTGATCGCCTCACTCGGAAAACCCCGAAAAATCTGGAGATTCACCGATGAACGCGATGTTGCAGGAACGAACCGAACCGATGCCTGACGCCAGGTCGCACCGCCTCGCCGGCACGCCGATGGCGGCAGCCGACATTGTCGTGCAGGTACTCGCCGACGAAGGCGTCGAGGTGATCTTCGGTTACTCCGGAGGCGCCATCCTGCCGGTCTACGATGCCGTCTTTCGCTTCAACCACGAGCACCCGAACGCGGATGGCAGCGAGCCGCTGCCGCTGATTGTTCCGGCCAACGAGCAGGGCGCGGGTTTCATGGCGCAAGGCTATGCGCGCGCCTCGGGCAAGGTTGGCGTGGCTCTGGTCACCTCCGGCCCCGGTGCGACCAATACAGTCACTCCGGTGCGCGACGCGATGGCTGACTCGATTCCGATCGTGGTCATTTGCGGCCAGGTGCCGACGGCGGCGATTGGTACCGACGCGTTCCAGGAGGCACCGATCAGCAGCATCATGGGTTCATGTGCCAAGCACGTGTTCCTGGTGACCGATGCGGGCAAGCTCGAAGCGACCTTGCGCACCGCGTTCGAGATTGCCAGAACGGGACGCCCTGGCCCGGTCGTCGTCGACATTCCGAAGGACGTGCAGAATGCCGCGCTGGTGTTTGCCGGGAGCGGTGTACTGCCGATTCCGGGATACCGGGCCCGACTCAAGGCGATCAACGATGCGCGTCTCGGCGAGTCGGCTTGTGTGGATTTCCTGGCCGCGCTCGGCAAGTCGCGGCGTCCGCTGCTGTATGTCGGTGGCGGCGTCATCGCCGGTGACGCAACGCGTGCCTTGCGCGAGTTCGCCAAGGCCTTCGGCATTCCGGTGACAACCACCCTCATGGGCCTCGGTGCAAGTGACACGACCGAGGCATTGTCCCTGCACATGCTCGGCATGCACGGTACCGCGTTCGCCAACTACGCCGTGGTCGATTGCGATTTCCTGATCGCGGTCGGTGCGCGCTTCGACGATCGCGTTGCCGGCATGCCGGCGGCGTTCGCGCAAAAGGCGCGGTTTATCGCCCAATTCGATGTTGATCCAGCCGAAATCGACAAGGTCAAGCACGTCGACTGGCATCATCTGGGCGATCTCTCGCAGGCGCTGGACGCGTTGCGCATGCATGCCTCGAAGACTGGCTTCGATTCGAACGGGCAGGGCCGCCACGCGGATTGGCACGCCCATGTCGCCGATCTGAAGAAGACCCATGCGATGAATTTTGATCGCGACAGCGTCCTGATCCAGCCCTACGCGGTGATCGAGCAGATCAATCGCATCACCCGCGGCAACGCGATTGTCTGCACCGGTGTCGGCCAGCACCAGATGTGGGCGGCACAGTACTTCGATTTCACCGAACCGCGACGCTGGTTGACCTCGGGTTCGATGGGCACAATGGGCTTCGGCCTGCCGGCCGCGATCGGCGCGCAGTTCGCCCGGCGCGACATGATCGTGATTGATATCGATGGCGACGCCAGCATCCGCATGAATATCGGCGAGCTGGAAACCGTGACCACCTACAACCTGCCGGTCAAGGTCGTCGTGCTCAACAACTGCGGTGACGGCATGGTCCGGCAATGGCAGAAGCTGTTCTTCAAGGGCCGCTTTTCGGCCACCGACAAGAGTCTGCACAAGAAGGATTTCATCAAGGCTGCCGAGGCTGATGGATTCAAGTACGCCGTTCGTCTCGATCGCCCCGAGGATCTTCCACGCGTAGTCGCGGAGTTCATCGCCTTTGACGGCCCGGCATTCCTGGAAGTGATGATTGATCCGGACGCCTGTGTCTATCCGATGGTCGGCCCCGGCGCGAGCTATGCACAGATGATCACCGGCGAACACATCGTCTCGCGCGACGCCGCCGTCGCCGAGGAATCCGGCCCCGTGGAGATGTTCTGATGCGCCATATCATTTCGATGCTGCTGCAGAACGAGGCCGGTGCGCTGGCCCGCGTCGCCGGCATGTTTTCCGCGCGCGGCTACAACATCGATTCGCTGACCGTGGCCGCCACGCATGATCCCGAGGTGTCGCGTCTGACCATGGTCACCTTTGGCGACGATGCGGTGATCGCGCAGATCATCAAGCAGTCACGCAAGGCCATCGATGTGCTGGATATCACCGACCTGACCAGTCGCGATCATCTCGAATGCGAACTGCTCGTGGTCAAGGTGAAGGCAACGCCTGACAACGCGGAAGCGATTGCCCGGGCAACCGCGCAGGGATTCGGCATCGTTCTTGATGAGTCCGCCACCACGCGGATCCTGCAGTTCACCGGCAGCGGCGCGCATATCTCGGCGGTGCTGGCCGCACTGGGCGAAATCACGATCATTCTCGAACTCGCACGCAGCGGCACGGCGGCAATAGAGCGTGGTGCGAGCGTGCTCGGGTTGGCGCAGATGCCGCTGGCAGTCTAACGGGCACCTTCGCTACTTATGGCAAGCTACATCCTGGCCGGATTCCAGCGCCGCAACGATCGGATCCGGAACCGATCATGGATCCTTGATCACGGGCGGCATCGCGCCCAGGCGGACGACGCGATCGGCGCGTTGCTGGTTGCGGATGACCTTCAGCGTGACCGGCTTGCCGGCTTCCTGGCTGAGCATTTCCTGGAACTGCTTGCGATCAACGACTGCCGCGCCATTCACGGCGATGACGTAGTCGCCCGACATCAGGTTGGCCTGTGAAGCTGGTGTGCCACCGACCACCGAGCCGATCTGCACACCACCCTCCAGTTGCAGGGTGTCGCGTTCGCCCATGGTCAGATTGCGGAACGTCGCGCCAAACAGCAGTTTGAAGCGCACGTAGTAGGCGGCAAGAAGGCGCGTCGATAATTCCTCGCGTTCCGCGTCCTGTTGTTGACGATAGAGCCAGACCTGATCCGCCCCGACCTGACTGCCGAGGTCGAGCGCATCACGAAGCGAACCCTCATCGTCGACCTCGAATCGACCGTTGCCAATGCGCACGAAGCCCTTCGAGGCAAGCTCACGCTGGTCGCCACGTTCATTTTTTCCTTCGACGATGATTGGCCGAACCGGCGCTGGCTCGGCGCGCAGGGCGTCGATGTATTCGGGGCCACGTTCGATTGCGGCCTGGTAATGGGAATCTTCGGTCAGCTGCGGGGTTGGCTCGGGCAGGGCGATCGGTTGTTCATCGCGCGTGGTCACGGAAACGCAACCGCCAAGCAGGGCCAGTACCGAAAAAACGAGGAGCGCACGCATCATTGGATGGTTCATTGCGCGAGCATAGCGCTGATTCCGTCGTTAAGGACTGCATCGACCATGAATGAGTGCTTGCTTGTCGCCACCCGCTTGTTGACCATTCATCGATGAATCTTGCGCATCGACCGAATCTTCGCGGCATCACCTTCATGCTCGGCGCGGTGGTCGCGTTCTCGTTGATGGATGTCTGCCTCAAGTTGTTGTCGCCGCACTATCCGCCCATGCAGGTCGCCGCGCTGCGCGGGCTGACTTCGCTGCCGCTGGTGCTGGTCTGGATCATGCTGACGGGTGGATTCCGGCAGATCATGACGCGGCATTGGCGGTTGCACCTGCTGCGCGGCGTGCTGGCGGTGCTGATGATGTCCGCGTTCGTGTTTGCGCTGCGTGATCTGCCGCTGGCCGAGGCGTATTCGTTGTTCTTCGTCGCTCCGCTTCTGGTCACCGCACTGGCCGTCCCGCTGCTTGGGGAGCGCGTCGGCTGGAGGCGCTGGCTGGCAATCCTGATCGGCCTTTGCGGAGTGTTGGTTGTCCTGCGACCGGATACTTCGCGCATGTTCAATCTGGGCAGCCTCGCCGTTCTCGGCGCCGCGATCGCCTATGCGTTTTCCGCGATCACCGTGCGCGTGCTCGGCAGAACCGAATCGACGCAAGGCATGGTGTTCTGGGTGGTCAGCCTGCTCAGCGCGATTGCCACTGCAGCAGCGTGGAACGAGTGGGTGGTGGTTCGCTTCGAGCATGGGCCGATCCTGCTTGGGCTCGCTGTCAGTGGCGCGCTGGGTCAGTACGCGATCACCGAGGCTTTCAAGCACAGCGATGCGTCCGTCGTTGCACCATTCGACTACTCGGCCCTGATCTGGGGGATCACATTTGATGCCTTGATCTGGCATACCGAGCCTGACCAGATGATGCTGGTTGGCGCCGCCATCATCATCGCCAGTGGACTCTATTTGATCCGTGGCGAAAACGCGCCGACTTGAGTGCGATCCTGCAATGAAGCTCAAACGAGTCGCTTTACCTGAACCGTGCTTGCGTTCAGTTTCCGATATTCATTTTTCGTGCATTTGCCGCTTGGCAAGGTGGTCGCAACTGGGTCGAGACAAGGTCCAGCCCCCCACCGACAGGAGAAACAAGTCATGAACGAAGACCGTATCCAGGGCAAATGGAAGCAACTCAAGGGCAGCATCCAGGAAAAATGGGGCAAGCTCACCAACGATGATCTTGATGTGGCAGAAGGCAACACCAAGTATCTTGCAGGCAAGATCCAGGAGCGCTACGGCATGGCCAAGGATGAGGCCGAGAAGGCGGTCAAGGAATACGAGCGCTCGATCTGACTTTAGTCTGCACGATCACCGTCTCGGTCAACCCCGCGAAAGCGGGGTTTTTCCTTTCTGATACCTGCGAGCGCTGAGCCAATTGTTCCAGTGGTATCGGGGTCAGCAGCAAGAACCGATCGCATCGTCGAGGATTGCGCGCAATTCAGTCAGCGGCCGCTTTGGCCACGCGAGCGGCAGCCTGCTCGACGCGCACAATGTCGTCGGTCAGGGTCAGCGCAAGTCGGGCCCGAGCAAGGGCCTGCGCCGAATGACGTGCCGCGGATTTCCGGTAGCGGTGGTCACCCAGACAGGCCAGGGTTTGCAGCATTTTCTGCAGGTGGATGCCGACTTCGACCAGGCCTGCGCCGTCGCGCGCAATCGGGATGAAGAAGTCATCGAACAGTTCGTCGAGTTCGACCGGGGGAACATGCACGTTCGGGAAGCGCACGTTCTCCGCCTCTGCTTCGATCAACGCGGGGTGGTTGTCGGACCATAGCGAGAGCATGCGTGCGCCACGGCTGAGGATGTCGATGGCGGTGCCGGGATCGTTGACCGCCGGCGAAAGCGCGCGTGAGGCGATCTCGGAAAGCACGCACACGCCGAAGCGCGGATCCTGATCGAAACTGCGCGCCGCCGCGATGCTGAAAGCTCTCCGGATAGCCTCGATGCAATCCGCCGACGGCATGCGCATGACGCTGACCAGCGGTTGCGCCGCTCCGGCGAAGTGGCCGGGCAGGGCGACCAGGTAGATCTCGATTTCCGCTTCGCTGGCGGCATCCTGCAGGGCCTGCATGTCAATGTGTTCGACGTAGCCAAACGTGTCGGTATGGATCGACAGTGCCGCGTTCGGGATTCCGCTGTCACCGGCTTCGCGGGGATGGCCGGACAGATACGGAGAAGCGCGGCGGCGACGAATCGCTGTGGTCGCCGCGGCCTCGACGCGATCGCAGGTTGGTCCGACGCGGCCAAGTCGCAGCACATAGTCGGTCCAGCGCAACAAGGTCAGCACGATGATGGCGATCACGCCGAGGGTGACCGCATACAGGACGACGCGGCCACTGTCGCCGTACTGCCCGGTCTGCAGAAAGATGATGCCAACCAGGCTGAACAGGAACGCGCCAAGAAACGTGGCCAGGGCGTTTTGCGCCGTGCTGTCGGTCATCAGCAGTTGGGTCGCCCGCGGCGTCGTGTTGCTGGTCGCCGACGCATACGCCGAGACGATCGTGCTGAGCGAGAAGATCATCACCGACAACATGCTGGTCGCGATGATCTGCAGCAGGCTGTCGACTGCATCGGATCCGATCTTCGCCGGCAGCTCGTCCGGGATGTAGCGCTTGACCCACAGCGCGATCAAGGCCGTGACCACACCCAGCACCGAGAACGCGGTGGCGCGCACCCAGAGTTGACGCGAGAGTTGCAACATCAACCATTGCAGTCGGGAGAACATCGGAATCCGCAGATTGGGTGGGCGCCTCATTCTGCCCGAGGCAGACGCCCCCGGCGATGAACGGGACTCTGCAAGACTGACGATCCGGTCGGTCAGGCGCCCGCGATGCGCCGCAATTCCCGTTCAATACGATCGATATGAACGTCGCTTTCGCCCATTCGACGCAGCGCATCGGCAAGATGAAAGAAATAGTCGCGATTCAGCCCGCTGGGACCTTCTGCCGTCGCGATGTGGCGTGCGATTTCCGCTTCGCTGGCGGCACCAAGGAAGGCCTTGTTGCCCGGCCCGGCGATATAGACCAGGCCTTGTGCATTGCCACCGTCGCTGAATTCGATCGTGACGATTTCGCGCAGATAGCCGTTCTTCTCGCGACGATCGAGATGATCGAACACCTCGGGTGTGATCAGGTAAGCCATGCCTGCACAGAGAGCCCCCGGATCGGCGATCAGGGTGGCTACGCGACCCGGTGCCCCGGGTCTGCCGCGGTGATCGTGCGAACCCTGCCAGAAGCGTCGCGACCAACCGAAGATTCGCGCCGGGCGACGCTCGATATAGTCGAAATCGGCTTTCCAGATCAGTGAGCCGTAACCGAACAACCAGACCTTGTCATGCCCATCGAAACGATGCAGGGACTGGTTGGCAAGGATCGTGTTGGTCGACATCGAGGCGATCCGGGACGGGTTCGACGCACATGGTAGACGCAGTCGTCAGCCGATTCGAGTCGGCGAGCCGGCCAATGGGGCATGCTCAAGGCGACAGGGTATGCTCGCGGAAACACATCAGGCTACCGATGGGATTCGCCTTCCCGCATCGCTTGAACACGGGCGAGAGGCCAGTCTGCATCGCTGCCGAGTGCGTGCCCGAATGCATGGGACTGCATGAAAACCGATGTGTGAGAGGAAGCGTGAACATGGCATTCACGCGGCATAACCCCATGCACGGATACCCTGCGTTGAATGAATCGCCCACCATCCGGAGAACTGACCCATGCGCACACCATTTTTTTTCGCAATGGCCACGCTGATGACTTCGGCGACCGTCATGGCCGATAGCCCGGACTATTCGCTGACCATCTACAGCTCGGCGCAGCCCGGCCAGATCAGCACGGACCGATTGGCCAACTACGGTGGATCGCTGCCTGGTTACGCCCTGGTTCGCGACGGTCGCAAGATGACCCTGGCCGCCGGCAACGGTGTGCTGCGATTTACCGATGTGGCCAAACGGATTGATCCGACCACGGTCGCGTTCGAGTCGCTGACCGATCCGGCCGGCACCCGCGTCGTCGAACAGAACTACCAATATGATCTGGTCAGCAGCGAGAAGCTTCTCGAACGCTATGTCGGCGAGAAAATCACGGTCGAACAATTGCGCGGCAACGAAGTTGAAAACATCAGCGGCACCCTGCTTTCGGCGCAGGGTGGCTCGTTGATCCTGCAGCGCGACAGTGGAGAAGTGCTGAGCTTGTCCAACTACAGCAATGTGTCGTTTCCGAGTCTTCCCGGCGGCCTGATCACCAAGCCGACCCTGGTCTGGCTGGTCAATGCCAAGCTTGCCGGTAGTCACGATACCCGCGTCTCCTACCAGACCCAGGGCATGACCTGGTGGGCCGACTACAACATCAGCCTGCGCGAGTCGGATGACAAGTGCAGCATGGATCTCTCGTCGTGGGTGACCATCGTCAATCAATCCGGCGGCAGCTACCCGGCCGCGCAACTCAAACTCGTCGCCGGTGATGTCAATCGCGCGCCCGCCGCCCAGCCGCAGGCCCTGATGATGCGAGCGAAGGGCGCGGCCCTGGCCGAAGATTCGAATCAGGGGTTCACGGAATCATCGTTGTTCGAATACCACCTCTACACCCTCGGCCGCCGCAGTGATCTGCCCGACAATTCGACCAAGCAACTCGAGTTGTTCCCGATGGCGGTCAATGTTGCCTGCAAGAAGCAACTGGTCTTCACCGCGTCGCCGCAGGCGGGAGGCTACTGGTCGCAACCGATTGCCGACCAGGGCTATGCGGCAACCTCGCAGGGAACCGTCGGCGCTTATCTCGAATTCGACAACAAGGAGGCCAACCAGCTTGGCGTGCCGTTGCCGGCTGGTCGCATGCGCGTCAACCAGGCTTCGGTCGATGGCACGCTTGAGTTCATCGGCGAGGATGTCATCAAGCACACCCCGCGCAACGAAGCAGTGCGCATCAAGCTCGGTAATTCCTTCGATATCGTCGGCGAACGGCGTCAGACCGGTTTCACCATGGATAGCGCCGGCAAGATCATCGACGAGAGTTTCGAGATCAGCGTACGCAATCGCAAGAAATCAGCGGCCACTGTGGTCGTGCGGGAATACCTGTACCGCTGGAGCACCTGGAAGATCACAGACAAGAACCACGATTTCGACAAGCGTGACGCGCAGACCGTCGACTTTCCTCTGTCGATTCCGGCGGACGGCGAAGCCAAGCTGACGTACAGCGTCCGCTACACCTGGTAGCCGGTTGCGTGCAGCGCCCGCGATGAGCGGGCGCCATCGGATAGACTGCGTGCCGAATTACCGATGGTGATGGCATGGATCTGTTCCTGATTGCGCTGGATCTGGTTGGAACCTTCGTCTTTGCGATCAGCGGCGCGACGGTAGGCGTGCGCCATCGGCTTGATCTGTTCGGCGTGCTCGTGCTGTCGTTCGCCGCGGCCGTTTCGGGTGGCATCATTCGTGACGTGCTGATCGGCGCAACCCCACCGGCAGCCCTGGTCGGCTGGAACTACCTCGGCACCAGTTGCCTGGCTGGCATCATCACGTTCTTCCGCTATCAGAGCATCAAGAAGCTGCGCAATCCGGTGCAGATCTTCGACGCGCTCGGCCTTGCCGTGTTCGCCGCCACTGGTGCGACCAAGGCGCTCGCCTTCGGTCTCGGCCCGGTGTCGGCAACCCTGCTCGGCATGCTCAGCGGGATTGGCGGCGGCATGATGCGCGATATTCTCGTCGCACGAACCCCGGTCGTGCTGCGCTCGGATCTGTATGCGGTTGCCGCCCTGGCCGGCGCCTCGGTGATCGTTGTCGGCAATACGTTCGCCTTGCCGAAACTGCCGGTACTGCTGGTTTCCGTAGGCCTGTGTTTCGGCCTGCGTTTCATGGCGATCCATTATCGGTGGAGTCTGCCGGTCGCATCACCCGATCCGGATCGCGATGCGGATCAATAAAGCACGCGCGTCCTCAACGTTCCTGGAATCGCGGCCAGCGCATCCTTGAGCTCGGCCGCCTGCGCCTCGGTGGTCGAGACATCGGCGACGACATAGCCGATGTTCGCGTTGGTCTGCAGGTACTGGCCGTCGATGTTGATGTTGTTCTGGGAAAAAATGTCGTTGATGCGCGAGAGCATGCCGGGCATGTTGCGATGGATATGCAGCAGGCGGTGGCTGTGCGGATGCCCGGGCAGGGTCGCCTCGGGGAAGTTGACCGCCGACAGGGTCGAGCCGTTGTCGCTGTAGCGCACCAGTTTGGCCGCTACCTCGATTCCGATATTGTCCTGCGCCTCGAGTGTGCTGCCGCCGATATGCGGGGTCAGGATCACGTTGTCCATGCCGACCAGAGGCGAGACAAACGCTTCGCCATTGGCTTGCGGCTCGAGCGGAAACACATCGACCGCCGCTCCCGAAAGATGGCCCGAGCGAAGGCTTTCGGCGAGCGCATCGATGTTGACGACGGTGCCGCGCGAGGCGTTGATCAGGGCCGCTCCCTTGCGCATCTTTGCGAGTTCGGCTGCGCCAATCATCATCGCGGTCTGTGCCGTTTCGGGAACATGCAGGGTGACGATATCCGAGCGCTGCAGCAGATCGTCGAGGCTTGCGGCGGCACGCGCATTGCCAAGGGTCAGTTTCGCTTCGATGTCGTGGAAGATCACGCGCATGCCGAGGCCTTCGGCGAGCAGGCCAACCTGGGTTCCGATATGGCCATAGCCGACGATGCCAAGCACCTTGTCGCGTACCTCGAAGCTGCCGAGCGCCGATTTCGACCAGCCACCGCGATGGCATTCGGCATTCTTCTGCGGTATCCGGCGCATCAGCAGGATCGCTTCGGCCAGTACCAGCTCGGCAACACTGCGCGTGTTGGAATAGGGCGCATTGAAGACCGGAATACCGAAGCCCTGGGCGGCGTCGAGATTGACCTGGTTGGTGCCGATGCAGAAACAGCCGACAGCGATCAGGCGCTTGGCTTCGGTGAGCACTTCATGGGTCAGTTGCGTGCGTGAGCGGATACCGACCAGATGCGCCTCGGCGATGCGTCGCTTGAGTTCGTCTTCTGGCAGCGATTTGTCGTGCAGTTCGATCTGCGAGTAGCCGGCCGACTTGAATGTATCGATCGCGCTTGCGCTGATGCCTTCGAGCAGCAGCACACGAATTTCCTGCTTGGGATAGGAAGTCTTCTTCATGATCCAGGATGATGCTCGAAATGGTTGCAGTGGAAACGAAATGGTGCTCCACAGCGTGGTGACGACTATGCCAGATTCCCGGTCTTTTGCGGCAGTGCAGCAGTAGACGTTCCAGCCAATCGCTGGCAGTCTGCGCAAATGGTAGCTGGCTACGTTTCAGACTCTTCAGCGCCCCGATCCCAGTGGATTTCCTCGAATGTCCGATCCCCGTTTATCGCGTTTGCTCGAGCGCCTGCCACAACTGTTGCTGAAGTCCGAGGCCGGTGATCTCGAATATTACGGTCGCGACTGGACCCGGCGCTGGACGCCTGCGCCACTTGCAATCGCGTTGCCGTCGACTACGCAAGAAGTACAGGAAGTCGTGCGCTGGGCAGTTACCGAGGGCGTCGCGATCGTGCCTTCCGGTGGCCGTACCGGCTTGTCGGGGGGTGCTGTTGCAGCCAACGGCGAACTCGTGATCAGTTTCGAGCGCATGAACCGCGTGCTCGGTTTCGATTCCGTCGATCGGATTCTCACCGTGCAAGCGGGTCTTGCCCTTGAAGCCCTGCAACGGGCCGCAATCGGGCACGAATTGATTTATCCGGTGGATTTCGCTGCGCGCGGCTCGTGCTCGATTGGCGGCAATATCGCCACCAATGCCGGCGGTATCCGCGTGATCCGCTACGGCAACACGCGCGAGTGGATTGCCGGATTGAAAGTCGTCACCGGCACCGGCGAACTGCTCGATCTCAATCGCGGCCTGATCAAGAATTCCAGTGGCTACGATCTGCGCCATCTGCTGGTTGGCGCCGAAGGTACGCTCGGTCTGGTCGTCGAGGCCAGCGTGCGCCTGACCGATCCGCCGCCAGCGTCAAATGTCATGGTATTCGCGGTGTCGGCCATGGATGACCTGATGCAGGTATTCGCCGCGTGCCGGCGCAAGCTCAAACTCAGTGCTTTCGAGTTCTTCACCGACCGTGCGCTCGAGCATGTCGTCGCGCATGGCGCACAGGATCCATTCGAGCAGGTGTCGCCGTTCTACCTGATTGCCGAATTCGATGTTGCCGACGAGGCGCAGCAAGCCGATGCCCTGGAGGTCTTCGAGCAGTGTTTCGGCAACGGCTGGGTCAATGACGGCGTCATCAGCCAGAGCTCGGCGCAGGCGGCATCTTTGTGGCGGTTGCGCGAAAGCATCACCGAAAGCCTGGCTGCACGAAAACCCTACAAGAACGACATCTCGGTTCGCATCAGCGCGATTCCCGCCTTCATGCAGGCGATGCGCACGATCTTCGAACGCGAGTATCCACACTATGACGTGGTCTGGTTCGGGCATATCGGCGACGGCAACCTGCATATCAATGTGCTCAAGGATGACGCCACGACTGACGCCATGTTCATCGTCGAATGCGAACGGGTCACCCGCCTGCTCGCACAGACGCTGGCCGAATTCGGCGGCAGCATCTCGGCCGAGCATGGCATCGGACTGGTCAAGAAGGGTTATCTGCTCGGCACGCGCAGCGCGGCTGAAATTGCCGTCATGCGCGGCATCAAGCAGGTGCTCGATCCGCACGGGATCCTGAACCCGGGCAAGGTGTTTGATGGGGCGGGAGTGGGGAGTAGGGAGTAGGGAGTAGGGAGTAGGGAGTCGGAAATGGCTGGGCGATTCGCTGCTGTTTGCGCAGGTCACAGCAAGGCAGCCGCCTTGGCGCAGGGCCAAAAGCGGGTTTGTATTTGCTGACGGCGAGGGATAGCTTTCTTTCTGACCCTTGTGCGGCGGCATGCAGACGCCATCTCGGGTTGATGACGACTGCTTCGAGGATGCCATGAGCGATTCCGCAATGATGATTCCCTGCCAGCAGTGTGCGGCGATGAACCGCGTGCCGCAGGCACGGCTGGCTGACAATCCGGTCTGTGGTCGTTGCCAGCATGCCTTGTTTGTCGGCAAGCCGGCGATCCTAGAAGAAGGTGATTTCGATCGCAAGGCATTGAGTGGCGATATCCCGGTACTGGTTGATTTCTGGGCACCCTGGTGCGGTCCGTGCGTCAACATGGCGCCGCACTTCAGCGAAGCGACCCGCCAGCTTGAGCCGCAGGTACGCCTGGCCAAGGTCGATACCGAGGCCCAGCAAGCGCTCGGTGGACGTTTCCAGATCCGCAGCATTCCCACCCTGATCCTGTTTGCCGGAGGACGCGAAATCGCGCGGCAGTCGGGCGGCATGTCATCCAGCCAGATCGTGCAATGGACCCGGCAACAACTCGCGACGCGGTGAATATCGACACCGATCCCGAGCCGCGCAAGCCAGTCGATCCCGATCCGCTGGATTGCTGCGGCTCGGGCTGCGCGCGTTGCATCTTCGATGTGCATGACGAGGCGATGCAGCGCTACCGCGACCAACACGCCGCATGGCTGCTGCGGCGATCCGTTCAGCAGAAGCGGTCAGATCAGACGTAGCGGAATTCTTCCGGCGACAATCGCCTCGGCAAAGTTCTCGCGCTCGAACCGGCAGTAGCCGCCACCCATGGCGAAGCGGCGACAGACCGCAGGTCTTGTCTCATAGATGCCGCAGTTGCGATTGACGCGATCCAGCGCGACGCACCAGCCGTCTTCGCCGTGTGCCATCACCTTGATGCCATTCACCGAGTGCGTGGTCAGATGCTCGGCGACCTGATCGCTGTCGGCAAGGACAACGGTAAGGCGGCAGCAGACCGCTTCGCAATCGGTGCACGAAATCCGCGGATCGATCTTGCTGTCGTCGGGATGGATGGCCAGGGCCATGGATTTTGCTCTTGATGGCTCAGCGTTGATAGCTGAGCAGACGGCCGCGGAACGGCGGGATATCGCTTTCGTTGAAGCGGCTGCGTATTTCAGTGACGCAATAACCCTGGGCAGCGAGCGCACGGGTAAACGGTGCGCTGTTGCCTCGGCCTGGATCGGTGAAGATGATCTCGGCGTGATCCAGGGCGTGACGTGCCAGCAGGGTTGCAAGTAATTCGATATGGTCGCGCTCGTACAGGATGTCGCTGCCGATCAGCAGGTTGAAGCGTCCAAGTCCGGCATCGGGAATCGCCCAGTGCAGATCGCGGTAAGCCAGTTTTGGCAAATCATTCAAGCGTGCGTTGTGCTGCAGAAAGGATTCAGCCAGAGGGTGATGGTCGCTGGCCGTGATGTCGGCCTCGCGTCTTTGCAAGACGAGACTCGACAGGCCGAGACCACAGCCGATTTCGAGGATGCGCTTGCCGGCCACGTCGAAAACACACATGGCCTCGGCGAGGACGCGACCGGAAGGCCACACCTGTCCAAACAGGCTCCACTGCGCGGAGGAGATGCCGACACGCTCGGCAATCCCATGCGGGTCGGCAAACTGCTGCAAATCGCTCAGTGCGCGGATCTGGTAGTCATGGCCTCCCAGCTTCACGGCGAGCTGGCGAGTACGGTAGCCCGACATGGGCACTCCCGTTGAGGCGTCAAGGCAGGGATCGGAATGACGGCGCGAAAGGGGCGTAACGGCGACGGAAAACCGGCCGAGCGAGACGCGCTCAAATGACGAACAACGCGTCCATGCTACGCGATGCTTCGACTGAATAGCGGACTATTTCTTCTCGACTCGGGTTCCGTTCAGATCCAGACGTCGTTGCTTGCGGTCAATTCACCGACTGTGTCGCCGGTGTTGACGACACCGCGGGGTTCGACTATCAGCGCATGACATTCGCTCGCGGCGCGCGTGATGTGCTCGACGCCCTTGGGAACGACGAACATTTCGCCCTGGCGGATCGTCACCTCGCGATCGCGAAAACCGATTTGCATCTCCCCTTGGACGACGAGGAATACCTCGTCGGTGTCCTCATGCCGGTGCCAGACGAAGTCACCTTCGAGCTTGACCAGCTTGAACTGGATGTCGTTCATTTCGGCGACCACGCGCGGCGACCAGTGCTGGTGAATCAGGGCGAGCTTGTCGATGAGGTTGATCGCGCAGTTGGACATAGCCTGGCTCGAAGAGTGAATGAAATCAGCAGGTTCCGATTGTCTCACCGTGCCACGCCTATCGCAGCTTCGGTCGAGTCCGCTATCCTGCGCGGTCTGCGGTTGCGGATCCCCTGCAACCAGCCACGGAAAGCAAGAAAGCCAAGCTGATGAAGACTCCACCCGGCCTGCAGGCCCTGATCGACGACGGCATCATCGATCGGGTCGTGCGACCTCTCAAGAGCGGCAAGGAAGCGGCGGTCTACGTGGTCGGTGCCGGTGACGATATCCGTTGCGCGAAAGTCTACAAGGACATGGCCCAGCGCAGTTTCCAGCAGCGCGTGCAGTACCAGGAAGGTCGCAAGGTGCGCGGCAGCCGCGAGGCGCGCGCGATCGGCAAGGCGACCAAGTACGGGCGCAAGCAGCAGGAAGTCGCCTGGAAGAATACCGAGGTCGAGGCGCTCTACCAGTTGATGGAAGCCGGCGTGCGCGTGCCGAAGCCCTACGGGTATTTCCATGGCGTGCTGGTCATGGAACTGGTCACCGATGCCGAAGGCTATTCGGCGCCGCGCCTTGGCGAAGTCGAGCTGTCTGCCGAAACCGCCCGCGAGTACCACGCCTTCCTGATGGAGCAGGTCGTGCGCATGCTCCTTGTCGGCCTGATCCACGGTGACCTGTCGCCGTACAACGTGCTTGTTGGCGAGGATGGGCCCGTCATCATTGATCTGCCCCAGGTGGTCAGTGCCAGCGGCAACAACGCCGCGCGCACGATGCTTCAGCGCGATGTCAACAATCTCACCGCGTTTCTCGGCCGCTTTGCCCCCGAACTGTTTGATACCTGGTACGCCGAGGAAATCTGGGCCTTGTTCGAGGCCGGCGAACTCCGCGTCGACAGCGTACTGACTGGCCAGTTCGAACACGATGAAAGCGAAGTCGATCTTGATGGCGTGCGCGCCGCGATCAACGACGCGCGCGAGGAGGCGCTCATTCGCCAGCAGGGCCGTGAGGCGGCAGAAGAGGCGGACTACTGAACCCCGGATTCAGGCCTGCGTTTCGGGATCATCGGCGGCAAACGTCAGTTCGACGCCATTCCCGGCCGGATCGCGCATGAATAGTTGAACCTGACCCGTCAGCGGGACCTGATTGGTTTTGAAGGCGATGGCGCAGGTGCGCAAACGCGATTCCATTTCAAGTCGCCCCTCGGCAGCAAAGGCCACATGGTCGAACGTGGTCGAGACGTTGGTCACGCGCACTTCCTCCGGCGAGGATTCGGTCAGATGCAGGATGTCGAGGTCACCGGCATACAGCCAGTAGCCGAAGCTGCGGAACGGCGGGCGCTTTCCCGTCGAGAGGCCGATGACATCGCAGTAGAACGCTCGCAAGGATTCAAGCAATTCACGCGGGGCGCGCAGATTGTAGTGACCAAGTCCGGTGATGGGCATGTTAAGTCGTTCCCGACGATTCCAGAAGACCTGGCGAGAGGGTGGCTCTTACCCTTCACTGTCCGTTCCTGCCCAAAGCAGAATCCAGGCAACCACTTCGAAAGTGATGGCCAATGCCGCAAAAACCCAGGCGAATGGAATCCACGAAAGCAGATAGCAGACGGTCGCCAGTGCGAAACAAGCGATTGCGCCAGGATGAATGCCTTTCTTCAGCCCGTTCAATTCGCCTTGTCGAGCAAATCCGTCTTCTTCAGTCTGATCTCGAACAGCTTCGGCCAGAGCTTTCCGGTGACGAACAGCCGATCCTTCTTCGTGTCGTAGGCGATTCCATTGAGCACATCGACCGCGATCGAACGATCCTCGGCATTGAGCAAGCCGGGCAGGTCGAGCTGCGCGGTGACGCGGCCATTGGCGGGGTCGATCACGACGATGCTGTTGCTCTGCCAGACGTTGGCGAAGATCCGCCCGCGCACGAATTCGAGTTCGTTGAGATTGGCCAGCGGTTTGCCCTGATAGGTCACATCCAGTATGCCGGTCTGTGCAAACGTCTTTGGATCAAGGAAACGCAAGCTTGACGTGCCATCGCTCATGATCAGGCGCTTGCTATCATGGGTGATGCCCCAGCCCTCGCCGCTGTAGCTGAACTGTCCGCTGCGCTTGAAGGTTTTGAGGTTGTAGGTGAATCCGGTTTTCGATTGCCAGGTGATCTGGATCAGCTGATTCTTCCAGTCGGTCAGGCCTTCGGCGAAATATTCCTTGTCGACACTCTCGTGCTGAACCACTTCCCCGGTTTCGAGGTTCACCTTGCGCAGGCTCGATCGTCCGTTGAGTCCTGTGCTCTCGTACAGGAAACCGTCGCGGTAAATCAGGCCCTGGGTAAATGCACCGCGGTCATGCGGCCAGGTTTTGATGATCTCGTATTCGAGGACGGTCGGCGGACGCGCATCTTCACTCATCAAGGGAACCTCTGCGGCTATCGTCGGCAGACAAAATGTGCCGACGATCAGCATGACGGCGCTCGACAAACGAAGAAAGCATCTCGTCAGACAAGGACTTTCAGGATCTCGCATCAAGGGTTCCGGAGTGAGGCGACCGACCAGACCAGGGTTTCCGCTCCCGCCATGCGTCGAGGCGACGATGGCGGGAACGAAGCTCGTACTACTTGCTCTTCTTCTTTTCGGACTTGGCCGCACGCTTTTCTTTCAAGGTTTTTTCCGGCTTCTTCTTTTCGGTTTTCTTTGAATCCATACCTTTGGACATGAGGGCCTCGCTGGGTCATTGGTTTTCGGGTCGCGCCAGCATGGTCGGCGCGAATGCCTTTCTAGCGCGGAATGCAGCGGATGACCAGTGCAAGTGCGCGATTTGCGCCGGATTCTCGTAAAATTGTCCGATGATTCTCAATATTGCCGCCTACCAGTTCGTTTCGATCGACGCCCCGGATTCGCTTGCCGCGCATCTTCGCGGGATTGCAGAAGCACATGCCTTGCTGGGCAGCGTGCTGATTGCGCACGAGGGGATCAACGTTTTCCTGGCCGGATCCGACCGCGGGATTGAATCGTTTGTAGATCGATTGCGCAATGATCCACGCTTCGCCGCCATCGTCATCAAGCGCAGCCGGAGTGCAAGCCAGCCGTTCGCCCGTCTCAAGATCAAGGTGAAGGCCGAAATCATCAGTTTCCGCCAGCCCGAGTCCACGCCCTCGACCGGCCGCGCCCGCGCGCTCGCGCCGGCCGAACTCGCACGCTGGATTGCCCAGGGTCAGGATGATCAGGGCAATCGCCTTGTTCTGCTCGATACACGCAACCGGCAGGAAGTCGCTTACGGCAGCTTTGCCGGCGCGATGACCTTGCCGATCGACAAGTTCACCGATCTTCCGCAAGCAGTGTCAGAGCAACGCGATGCGTTCGATGGCGCGGCCGTGGTCAGCTTTTGCACGGGGGGCATCCGTTGCGAGAAGGCCGCGTTGTGGATGAAGGCTGAGGGTATCGACAACGTCTACCAACTCGATGGCGGGATCCTTGGCTATTTTGAACAGGTTGGTGGGTTTGGCTACGAGGGCCGGTGTTTCGTTTTCGATGAACGGATTGCGCTGGATAGCGAGTTGAAGCCGATCGTTGGCGGGCAGGTTGAGTTGTCTGATTGATGGTCTTGTTTTTTTTGAGAGCTCGGAAAACGGAACCAACAATCCTTTGTCACATCGTCGTTCCGCGTTTTTGTATTGATGATTACGCCGCTTTGCGGCGCGGCATCCATGCCGGGTTTCACTCACCTCCCGGCGCTCGTTGCCATTATTCGTCGTCGAGCTCACGACAGGCTTCAGTCGCGAAATCAGTATTTCGTGGGAGCGACTGAAGTCGCTCCCACGAAAACTACCACGGGGTCGTGACCAGCGGTGGGAGGCAAGTGAAACCCCGGCATGGATGCCGCGCGACGAAGGAGCGTGCTTTGCAAGCGCAAAATCACTTCGGTGCAACCGAGCCTGTCCTGAAGCCGTCGAAGGGCGGGCACAACGAACACGAAAAAATTGAGGCTCAGTTCGTAGTCCGCTTCGCCAGGGCGACAATGATTTCGCGGGCTACGCGAATCCGTTCGCTGGCACCCTCGAGCTGGAGCTTGATCTTCAACTTGTCCTGGCCATCCAGCGCATACACTTTCGGCAAAGTCTGGATCATGCGGATCACGGTCATTGGATCGATATTGGGTTTCGGGTTGAACAGCACGCGGCCGCCGTTGGCACCGAGTTCGAGCTTGCGAATGCCGAGGGGTGTAGCCAGCAACTTGATTTCGGTGACGGCGAACAGGTTCTTGACCTGATCGGGCAGCAGACCGAAGCGGTCGACCATCTCGACCTGCAGATCGCGCAAGGCATCCTCGTCGGTGGCGCTCGAAATGCGCTTGTACAGGGTCAGGCGGGCGTTGACGTCGGCGAGGTAGTCGTCGGGGATCAGCGCAGCGACATGCAACTCGATTTCGGCTTCGTGATCGCTGGTCAGATCAAAATCGGGGACCTTGCCGGATTTCAGCGCGCGGACGGCGCGGTCGAGCATGTCGCGGTACATGGTGAATCCGATTTCCTCGATCTGTCCGGACTGCTCCTCGCCAAGCAGCTCGCCGGCACCGCGGATTTCCAGGTCGTGGGTGGCGAGGGTGAAGCCCGCACCAAGGTCTTCGAGCGAGGCCAGCGCTTCGAGACGCTTTTCGGCATCGGCGGTGATCGAGCGCCCATCGGGCACGATCAGGAAGGCATACGCACGGTGATGCGATCGGCCGACCCGTCCGCGCAACTGGTGCAACTGGGCGAGGCCGAATTTGTCGGCGCGATTGATCACGATCGTGTTTGCGCTCGGCACGTCGATGCCCGATTCGATGATCGTGGTGCAGACCATGACGTTGAAACGCTGGCGGTAGAAATCCAGCATGACCTGTTCAAGCTCGCGCTCCGGCATCTGGCCGTGGGCGATGCGCACGCGCGCATCAGGCACCAGTGCCTCGAGTTCGCGCGCTGTCTTTTCGATCGACTCGACTTCGTTGTGCAGGAAGTAGACCTGGCCGCCGCGTTGCAGTTCGCGCTGGAATGCCTCCCGAATCAGGGCCGGATCCCAGTGGCCGATAAAGGTCTTGACCGCCAGTCGATGCGCCGGTGGCGTGGCAATGATGGATAGATCGCGCAAACCGGCCATGGCCATGTTCAAGGTGCGCGGAATCGGCGTGGCCGTGAGCGTGAGCAGGTCGACCTCGGCACGCAATTTTTTCAATTGCTCTTTCTGTCGCACGCCGAAACGCTGTTCCTCGTCGACGATGAGCAAGCCGAGATCCTTGAACTTCACGTCGGACTGCAACAACTTGTGCGTACCGATGATGATGTCGATCTGACCCTCGGCGAGCTTGGCCAGGATCTCGGTAATTTCCTTCTTCGATTTGAAGCGCGACAGCACTTCGACGCGGACTGGCCAGTCGGCCAGACGGTCACGGAAATTCTGGTAGTGCTGCTGGGCGAGCAGGGTGGTTGGCGCGAGCATGCCGACCTGCTTGCCCGAGATCGCAGTGACAAAGGCCGCGCGCAGGGCGACCTCGGTCTTGCCGAAGCCGACGTCACCGCAGACCACCCGGTCCATCGGCCGGGCGCGGGCAAGATCGGTGATCACCGCTTCGATGGCCTGCAACTGGTCGGGTGTCTCCTCGAACGGGAAGGCCGAGGCGAACTGGTCATACATGAGGCGGTCGATCGAAAGCGCTGTGCCAGGACGTGCCTCACGCTGGGCGTAGATGGCGAGCAGTTCGGCAGCGACATCGCGCACCTTTTCGGCCGCACGGCGCTTGGCCCTGTCCCAGGCCTCGCCACCGAGCGAATGCAGCGGCGCGAGCTCCGGCGCGGTGCCCGAGTAGCGACTGACCAACTGAAGTTGCGAAACCGGCACATAGAGCTTGTCGCCCTTGGCGTATTCGATGGCCAGGAACTCGCCATCCGAACCGCCCACATCGAGCTTGAGCAATCCCTGGTAGCGGCCGACACCATGATCGACGTGCACGATCGGTGAGCCGATGCCGAGTTCGGTCAGATCTCGGATCACCGCTTCGGGATCGCGGGCGGCACGTTTGCGTCGGCGACTTTGCTGGGCACGCTCGCCGAGCAATTCGCGCTCGGTCAATATGCTCAAGGCCGGTTTGATCAGGGCAAAACCCTGCTCAAGCGCGGCGACCGTGATGGCCAATCGAGGCGCATGATCCGCATTGACGAACTCGCGCCATGAGCCCACCGTCGCCAGCGGCATTCCAGCCGCGCTGATCTGCTCGATCAGCGCTTCCCGCCGACCGGCTGATTCGGTCGCGATCAGGATCCGACCCGGATAGGTTGCAACGAACCGTTGCAACTCCGCCGCTGGCGTCTCGTCCTTGCGGTTGATCGGCAATGAAGGAACCGGCTGCGTGCCCAGATCGACCGCGCGCTCATCGGTGCCGGGGGCGACCAGGTCGATGCGCAACTGCTGGTTCAGCCGCTCGCGCAAGGCCTGCGCGGAAAGGTAAAGCTCGGATACCGGCAGGATCGG
This sequence comes from Lysobacterales bacterium, assembly GCA_016721015.1. Taxonomy (GTDB): domain Bacteria; phylum Pseudomonadota; class Gammaproteobacteria; order Xanthomonadales; family Rhodanobacteraceae; genus Dokdonella. Next base: position 91,887 of record JADKJL010000009.1, on the reverse strand, counting down.
CCGCTCGATGTCGTGTGCGCGCTGCTCGTAGCGTTCTTCGGTCTGCCGCGAGAACTGTTCGGCGGCCTCGAGCGCGCCATCGCAAACAACAAACAAGGCATTCGCAGCGAGATAGTCGAACAAGGTTTCGGTCGCGCCGAACAGGCTCTGCGCAAAGAACATCGGCAGGTAGTACTCGATGCCCGCTGGTGCCGTCCCTTCCTTGATATCCTGATACAGCGGACAACGCCGCGGGTCGATCGGAAAGCGCTCGCGCAGTGCATTGCGGAAATCCTTCGCGGTTTCCTCGGTCAGCGGAAATTCGCGCGCGGGAAGCAGGCGCACGTTGTCGACCTTGTTTGCCGAACGCTGGGTTTCAGGGTCGAAGGTGCGGATCGAATCGACGTCCTCATCGAACAACTCGATGCGATAGGGAACGCTGCTGCCGGTCGGGAAAATGTCGACGATCGCGCCGCGAATAGCGAAATCGCCGGGTTCCTGCACCTGTGGCACGTTCCGGTAGCCGGCTTCGGACAAGCGACGCTGTTCGGCCGCCAGATCGAAATGCTGGCCACCTTCAAGCACGAGGCCCGAACCGGTGATGAAGCTGCGCGGTGCAAGGCGCTGCATCAGGGTTGCGATCGGCACGACAAGCACGCCGCGGTGAAGGCTCGGCAGGCGGTACAGCGTGGCGACGCGCTGGGAGACGATATCCGGGTGCGGCGCGAACAGGTCGTAGGGCAGGGTTTCCCAGTCCGGGAACTGCAGCACTTCGAGCTCGTCACCGGCAAACACGCCGATCTCGGATTCCAGCGTGTGCGCCGTATGGGTATCGCGCGTGAGCACGACCACCAGACCTTCATGGCGGCGCCCGACTTCCGCCAGGGCCAGGGCCAGGGCGGATCCGTTCGGGGTATTCCATTGGCGGCGCTGCTTCGGCGAGTTCGGCAGCGGAGTTTGAATCAGGGCAGTTCGGGTCATCGAGTCAGCAAAAAGCGGCAGCGCCGGAAGCAGTCTGCGTCCAGCGCGGGGCGCGCAGTTTAGCCCGAATGTTTCATCGGGCCGCAGGAAATCGCTGAACGTGAGTTGGCGCTGCAGGTTTCATCGGCTATTGCCAAAGCGCAAGCGGTCGCTAACGATCTGGGTTGCACTCGTGGGCGCAAGCCGGGTCGAGGTTCAAGCTGAAACGCACAAGGCCGGCCTCTTCGCGTTTGCGCTGATGCTCAAAACCGAGACGCCGGGTCAACCGAAGCATGGCGAAATTGCCGGCCTGGGTATCGCCCCAGATCTCCAGGGCGCCATGCGCCTTTGACGCTTCAATCAGGTTTTCGACCAGGATGCGGCCAAGGCCTCGGCCGGTGTATTCAGGATCGATCGCGATCGCGAGTTCAGCGGATTGGGTCACCGGATCGAAATGCACGCGCGCCTCGCCGCGAATTTCTGCGCCATCCGGATCGGTGGCGACCAGGGCGACGCCCTCATCAGGATCAGTACGGCACATGGCACGGGCGACTGGTTCGGGCAGTTCGCTCAAGGCGTGGAAGACACGCGCACGCACCTGTTCCGGAGTCATGCGCTTGAATGCGCGGATCAGCGCATCGACATCGGCTGGGTCGATCGGTCGCAGTACCAGCATGGCGCCGTCGTCGAGAAAGATCGGCTTGGTGGAATTCCCGGTGTTCGCCCGGTTCTTTGGAGCTGGCGGATGGTTGCCCCGATGACGCGCTGGGGGCCGGGCGGAGGGTGACAGGAACAGATTCATGGCCGCAGCCTGACGCATGAAAATGGAGCAGACCATCCAATCGCGCCGACAGGTTGTGTTTCATTCAGGCTGCACGGCGTGGCGCCCGGACGTGTCGAGGTGTGACGAAAACGCCTGCAAGCGCTCGATCACATCGTCGACTTCGATCAGATCCATGACGCCGGGGTACTCCAGCTTGGTGCCCCAGGCGAGCTTCTCGGCGGGCTTGCGCCGGAATTTGCGCGCGGCGGCGTCGTAGCGATCGATACACCATTGACGATCCGAGTAGGGTCCCGAGCGCTGCGGATTGCTCGCCGCATGCAAGCCGAGCACTGGCGTGCCAACCGCATTGGCCATGTGCATGGGCCCAGAATCCGGCGCCAGTACGAGATCGGCGCGGCGCAGCAGGGCGAGCAACTGCTTCAGGGTGTCCTTGCCAGTCAGATCCAGGCATGGCGTCTGCATGTGCGAGAGGATTTGGTTGGCGAATTCACGCTCGAACGTTCTTGGGCCTCCGCAAAGCACGACGCGCCAGCCAAGTTCGTTCATGGCATGGTCGGCGACCGCGGCATATCGCTCGGGTCGCCAGTTGCGCAGCCGATGACTGGAAGTGGGGCTGATCAACAGGGTGCGCCGACCGCGCGGAAGGTGGCGATCGGCAAATTCTTCGGCCTCCGCGGGAATCGGGATATCCCAGCGCACCGTTTCCTGGATAAGGCCCAGCGGCTCAAGGAAGCTGGCCATGCCATCGAGTACGTGTTCACCACTGCGCGCCGGTATGCGGCAATTGATGAACAGGCCATGCAGGTCTTTCGAGCGTGCGCGGTCATAACCGATGCGCAGCGGTGACTTGACCAGCACGCTGAGGATGTTCGAGCGCAACGCCACCTGCATGTGCAGCAGGGCCGAAAAGCGCCGCCCGGCCAGTTTTTCACGCACGGCACGAAATCCGTCGCGCCCGATTCCCTTGTCGAACACGATGAATTCGACGCCCTCCAGGTCACCCACGACGCGATGCTCGAGCTTGCCGATCAACCACGTCAACCGGGTTTGGGGCAGTGCCGCCTGCAATGTGCGGACAAGCGGAACGACATGCGTGACATCACCAATCGCCGAAGTGCGCAGGATGCACAGCGATTCCAGCGCAGTGGCGGGTTCGACTTCCAATCTGTTCCGCATCCGGCGGCAAGCTCCTGAACGGGATGAATCGGGCATTGTCTCAGGCTGTGCCTCACGACGCGAAGTGCATTCAGTCATGTGTCGGTGCGGCGACAATTGACCGGGTCTGGGGACTGTGTTGCCAGCCTTGCTAGAATCCGCAGCTCGCAAGCGATATTTCCCGTCAGCCCATGATCAAGGCGCAAATTCAGAAAACAGCACATGGCGCGATCCTGTTCGATTCGGCACAGATCGCCGAAGCGGACGAGCAGTGGTTCGCGCGCAGTTCGATGGCCGCCGACGGTCAGCATGCCGGGCGCGGCGCGGTGGTGTTCTTCGATGCGCCGTTTGCGGCCTGCGTGCTGCGCCATTATCGGCGTGGCGGTCTGGTTGCCCGCGTCAGCAAGGATCGCTACCTGTGGGCGGGGCGCGAGAGAACCCGGGCGTTTCGCGAGTTCCGCCTGCTTGCCGAACTGGCGCAGGCCGGTTTGCCGGTGCCGGAGCCGCTGATGGCGCGCTATGTGCGCTCTCGCCTGAGTTATCAGGCCGATCTGATAACGCGGCAGATACCCGGTGCCCAGACCCTCGCCGAGCGACTCGCTGCTCGGGCGCTCGATGCCGCGGTGGCGACCCGGGTCGGACGCACGCTGGCCCACTTCCATGCCGAGGGCGTCTGGCACGCCGATCTCAATGCGACCAACATCCTGGTCGATGCGGCCGGCAAGGTCTGGTTGATCGATTTCGATCGCTGCGCAAAACGCAAGCCGGCCATGATCTGGCAACAGGCCAACCTCGAGCGCCTGCTGCGATCGTTTCGCAAGTTGCAGGCGTACAAGCACATGGCTGAATTCGATGAGGTGTTCTGGCATCCATTGCTGGCCGCCTATCACCGCAGCCTGGCTGACCGCTATGCGCGGGGAAAGCGCCCGTGAATCTTGCCTTGCGGTTTCTTGGTGTCGGCAACGCGCATGCGACCGAGCTTGGTTCGGCCTCGGCCGTGATCGAGCGTGACGGCGAGCCGCTGCTGATGATCGATTGCGGTCCGGATGCCCTGACGGCGTACCTTGAACACTATCGATCGGCACCGAAGGCGATCTACCTGACCCATGCACACATGGATCATGTCGGCGGACTCGAGCGCCTTTTCTTCTCGACCTACTTCGACGCCGATCGACGAGGCAAGCTGAGGATCTACGCGCACGCTGCGCTTGTGCCCATCTTGCAAGCGCGGGTCGCCGACTACCCGCAGGTATTGGCCGAAGGTGGCGCGAATTTCTGGGATGCCTTCCAGTTGATCGCCTTGTCGCGCGGGTTCTGGCATCAGGGAATCTGGTTCGATGTGTTCCCGACCCGGCACCATGCACCGATGACTTCGTTCGGTATTTCGCTGCGTGCCAGCCTGGTTTGGACCGGCGATACGCGCCCCATTCCCGAAGTGCTTGCGGGCATGGCCGGAGCGGGTGAACTGGTCGCGCATGACTGCGTCGTGCACGGCAATCCATCGCATTCCGGCATCGACGACCTTGAGCGCGAATATCCGCCCGAGCTGCGCGAACGCCTGATTCTCTATCACTACGGCTCGCTGGCCGAGGCAGACATCCTGCGTGGAAAAGGCTATCGCGTTGCCACGCGTGGCGAGGTGGTCGGCTTGTCGCCGCCGCACGAATCCGTGCGCGTACAGGCAAGCGGCGGCATCTGATGCGTGCACGCATTCCGATGCGTATCGATAGCGGGATGCCGCGCGATCAGCGCTCGCGGACGCTGAGCGATCTGCGCATTTCGGTCATCGATCGCTGCAATTTCCGTTGCCCCTATTGCATGCCGGAGGACGAATATCCACGGGATCACCGATTTCTGAGCAAGGCGCAGCGCCTGCGTTTCGAGGAGATTGAACGTCTCGCCACGATCTTTGCCGGCCTTGGCGTGCGCAAGCTGCGTCTGACCGGCGGTGAACCCCTGTTGCGCCGCGAGCTGCCCGAGCTTGTGCGGCGCCTTGCCAGCGTCGATGGCGTCGATGACATCGCCATGACCACGAACGGCAGCCTGTTGCCGGGATCGGCGCAGGCCCTGCGCGATGCCGGCCTGCACCGGATCACGTTGAGCGTCGATACGCTCGATGCCGATGCCTACCGCAAGTTGTCTGGCGGTCGTGGCGAGGTCGCTGAAGTTCATGCGGCGATCGATTCCGCAAAAGCGGCCGGATTCCCGTCGCTCAAGCTCAACAGCGTGGTCATGCGCGGCATCAATGATGGCCATGTTCTCGACATGATCGAGCATTTTCGCGGCAGCGGGCATGTCTTGCGCTTCATTGAATACATGGATGTCGGCACCTGCAACGAATGGCGTCGCGAGCTGGTTGTGCCGAGCGCGGAGTTGCGCGCGCGCATCCAGACGCGCTGGCCATTGCGGGCGCTGGCGGCCAATTACGGCGGCGAAGTTGCGCAGCGTTGGGAGTTCGCCGATGGGGCGGGCGAAATCGGCTTCATCAGCTCGGTCAGCGAACCGTTCTGCGGTGATTGCACGCGCGCGCGACTTTCCGCCGATGGCCGCCTGTACACCTGTCTGTTCGCCAACAGCGGCCACGATCTGCTCGGTCCGATGCGGGCGGGCGCCAGCGACGCCGAGCTCGCCGTGCTGATTGCCGCCGTATGGTCGGCACGCGATGATCGCTACAGCGAGATCCGCGGGCTGGCGAACGCGTCGGCACGCCGGCACGTCGAGATGTATGAAATCGGTGGCTGAGCCGCCATCGTTCGAGCGCAGCAACCCGAATAGCGGAAACAAGAAACCGAATGACCGACAAACTGAGCCATATCGACAAGTCAGGTCGACCCGCCATGGTCGATATTGGTGCCAAGCAGGCGACGCGGCGCGTGGCGGTCGCCGTGGCGAGCGTGCATTTCCCCGCCCCGGTTGTGGCGATACTGCAGGCCAAAGGGCTGCGCTCGGCCAAGGGACCGGTATTGGATACCGCAATCATTGCCGGGACGCTGGCGGTCAAGCGCACCCATGAGCTGATTCCGTTCTGCCATCCACTGCCGATCGAGAACTGCCGTTTTGACATGGACTTCGTCTCCGCGACCGAACTCGTGATCCGTTGCGAAGTGGCCATCACGCACAAGACCGGCGTCGAGATGGAAGCGTTGACCGGTGCCAGCATCGCCGCTTTGACGGTCTATGACATGTGCAAGGCGCTCAGTCACGAGATCGTGATTGGTGAGATCCGTCTGCTCGACAAGCGCGGCGGCAAGCGCACGGTCAAGGCGGGCAGGGTACAACCATGAATTATCGATTGCTGTATTTTGCCAGTCTCGCCGATCGCGCGGGTTGCGCGGCGGAATCGGTGGAATCGCAGGCGACCGATCCGGCCACGTTGTATGCGGAAATTGCCCCGCGTCACGGTTTCACCTTCGCGCCTACGCGCCTGCGCGTTGCCGTCGGCGGCCGGATTGTCGATTGGACGCACACTTTGAACGATGGCGACGAGATTGTTTTCCTGCCGCCGGTGTCGGGCGGATGAACCGCTTCCGTCTGTCGGCCGGGGCAATCGACGGGCTGGCCGAGAAGGCTCGGCTCGACGACGCCGGTGCAGGCGCCTGCGTCGTTTTTGAAGGCTGGGTGCGCAATCACAATGAAGGTCGGGCCGTGCATCGGCTCGACTACCAGGCATTCGCAGCGCTGGCCTTGAGCGAAGGCGAATGCATCCTCGATGAGGCGATCGGACGCTTTGAATTGCGCGCCGCCACGGCCGTGCACCGCACCGGCAGTCTCGCGATTGGCGACATGGCGGTGTGGGTCGGAGTCAGCGCCGGTCACCGTGGCGCCGCGTTTGACGCGTGCCGCTGGATCATCGACGAGATCAAGCGGCGCGTGCCGATATGGAAGAACGAGCATTACGCCGATGGCGAATCCGGCTGGTTGCATCCCGACAATTCACCGCTCGATTGCGTGCGCTGATCGCGATCCACGAGCGCGTTCCAAGCGGATACTTCGGCGGCACGGAGACATTCCACTACGAGGCAAGACCATGCGGATCTTCGGTTTGCTGGCGCTGATCGCGCTACCCGTCATCGTCCACGCACAATCGGTATTCGACTGCGTGGCCCCGACGACTCCGTTGTTGAGCAACCCGGTCGTGCTCGGCAATGGCAGCGCCGGCAGTGTCAGCACGGCCGCCTTGCAAGCCGCCCTCGATGCAGGAGGCTCGATCCGCCTGAATATCGGCACATCGACATTGATCGTGACCAGCGAACTGCGCATCACGCGAGCAACCCGCCTCGATGCCGGTGGCGCCACGCTTTCCGGCGGCAGCCTTCGCCGCGTCTTTCGCGTCGACAATCCCGGCAATCTGATCTATGCGTTCGAATTGCTCGACGCAACGGTTGCCAATGGATCGACGCCAGCCGGTTCCGGAGCCGGCTTGTGGAAACCGAGCGGTGGCCCCTGGCAGGCGGTTGCGATCCGCATCTTCAATTCGCGTTTCACCGGCAATCACGCGGTCGCGACCGCGCAGGATGATGGCGGTGGTGGCATCTACGTGGTTGGCGCCAGTGCCTTGACCCTCGTCAATACGACGCTGGATGCCAACACGGGTGCCAATGGCGGTGCGATCTATTCGCTGGGTTCGAAACAGGTCGATCTCTTCGACAGCGTGCTGTCGGGCAATGCCGCAACCGGCACGGGTGGCAATCCCGGCAATGGCGGCAATGCTGGCGCAATCGGTATCGACGGCGCCGATCGCTACGTCAACCTGTGCCGGGTGCGCCTGATTGGAAACCAGTCGAACGCCTATGGCGCAGGCTTGTTCACGACCGTCTATGACACGACGAGCTTTACCCGCATCGTCGATTCGACCGTGCAGGCAAACAACAGTGTCGGCATCAGCAATGCACACACGGGCGGCGTCTATCTGCAAGGCGGGCCATTCCTGATTTCAGGATCGACCTTTCGCGACAACCAGGCGTCGGGTTACGGCGGCTTGTCGATCTTCGATCACCAGACCGCCACGCTGATCCGCGCCAGTGGCTCAATCAGCAACAGCACCTTTGTCGGCAACATTGCGCGGACCGGCCTCGGTGGCGCGATGAACCTGCAGGGCAGCGGCGGCTTGATCCTGCAGAATCTGACCATCGCCAACAATGTCGCCGAGTGTGATGTTTGCTTTGCCGCCGGCATCAGCAATGGCGCTGGACTGAACATCACCTTGCGCAACACGGTGTTTCAGAACAATTCCGCAGGCAATGCCTACAACCCCTGGGCCATCCTCCATCCGGTCAGCGGCAGCAACAACCTGCAGTGGCCGCCGCTGCGACCTGTCTCGAATCAAGCGGAAGCGCCGGTGACACCGGGAGCCACGTTTGCCGATGCGCAACTACTCGGACCGGCCAACAACGGAGGACTGACCGAGACCCTGGCCTTGCCCGGCACATCTCCTGCAGTCGATGCAGGGACTTCGACCGGCTCCTTGCCTTTCGACCAGCGTGGCCAGCCACGTGTGGGTGCGGTGGATGTTGGCGCCTACGAGTTGCAGGCGGACACCATTTTCCGCAACGGCTTTGACGGCGGGGCCGCCTTCGCTGCCGGAAACGGAGCCGGCCCGGAGGAGTGATTCACGATGGCCTGAAGCGTCGAAATCATTGTGTTTCTCCGATTCGATCCAATCTGCCAACTGACTTGCTGAACACGTTGGATTCGCATGGGCGAATGTTTGCAGCGAGGGGTGCGGCCTGGCTCGATCAAATCGGCGCCTGTCGCGTATAGTCCACAGCTTGTCCCATCCGGTTATTGAGCATGTTTGATTCGGTAGTTGATTTCCTGAGCAATGGTCTGGTCAATGCGTCCTGGCCGATGCTCGTCCTGTGTTTCGTCGTGACTTCGCAGTTGACGATTTTTTCGGTGACCTTGTACCTGCATCGCAGCCAGGCACATCGCGGCGTCGATTTCCATCCACTGCTGGCGCATTTTTTCCGCTTCTGGGCCTGGTTCACGACCGCCATGGTGACCAAGGAGTGGGTGGCGATCCATCGCAAGCATCACGCCAAATGCGAGACTGCGGAAGATCCGCACAGCCCGCAGATCTATGGCATCAGGAAGGTTCTGCTCGATGGCGTCGATCTGTATCGGCAGGCGCGCCGCGACAGCTCGATCACCGAAAAGTATGGCCGCGGCACGCCGAACGACTGGCTGGAGCGGCATGTCTATGGTCGCCATCCCGAACTGGGGCCGACCTTGATGCTGTTCATCCTGTTCGTGATGTTCGGCCTGTGGGGCGTGGTGATCTGGGCCGCGCAGATGATCTGGATTCCGCTGATGGCAGCCGGTGTCATCAACGGCCTCGGCCACTGGTGGGGCTACCGCAATGTCGAGAGCGACGACACATCGACCAATCTGACCCCGTGGGGCCTGATCGTCGGTGGAGAAGAACTGCACAACAATCACCATGCCTTTCCGAGTTCGGCCAAGTTCTCGCTGCGCCACTTCGAGTTCGACATCGGCTGGATGATGATCCGCATCTTCAGTGTCGTGCGCCTGGCCAAGGTCATCCGGGTCGCGCCATCACTCGATATCCGCGACGACGTGCACGCGCCGGACAACGACACGATCAAGGCCTTGCTGACGCACAAGTTCCAGGTCATGACGGACTATTTCCGCGGCGTCATTGTGCCGACCCTTCGCGAGGAACTGAGCCAGGCCGGCGCCAGCATCAAGGACGTGCCACGCCGTTTGCGCAAGGCCTTGTCGAGCGGCGGACGCTGGCTCGACAACGATGCCCGTGAGCGCCTCGGCAGCTGGATCAGCCAGCGACCGGCGCTGGCGACCGTCATGGAATACCGGGCGCGCCTGCAACTATTGATGGAAGGCCGCAACGGTGAGGCCATGCTTGAAGGACTCAAGCAATGGTGCCGGGAAGCCGAGGAAAGCGGCAATCGCGCCCTGCAGGATTTCGCCGGGCGCATCAAGGGCTACCGTCTGGCTCACGCCACTTGAGCAAGCGCCGTCGTTGGACAGGCAGGAAAGCGTCCTCCGGCTCGGGGTTCCATCGAAGCATCTGTGCTGGCTTGGTTCTTGCTGTGTGTCCTCAAGCTTCCGATGTATCGAGTCGGCTGCCGGTTTTCTTCCTTCAATCCGACAAAAGGTGACGCTCCGTGTCCAACTCCATCCGTCTCATCGTTCTTGGTTCGTTGCTGGCCCTGCTCGGCAGCACGCCGGCATTCGCCGCCAGCAAGTCAAAGGTCATCGTTGTCAACAAATCGAGTTGGGCGATTCATGAGATGTACTTCTCGCCGACCGATGAAACCGAATGGGGCGATGATCAGCTTGGCAAGCAAACGATCGAAACGGGCGAGCAATTCACCCTGACCGGGATTCCGTGCGACAAGTGGGACGTCAAGGTAGTCGATGAGGATGGCGATGAGTGCGTGGTCGAGAATGTCGCCTTGTGCGCAGACACTGACAAATGGGTCATCAACGACAGTGATCTGCTCGGTTGTCAGGCCGCTACCGAATAGGTCTGTTTCGATTCGCAAAAAAACCCGCCGATCGGCGGGTTTTTGTTTGTGCGGATGTGGCCTGTCGTGACCTGCTCAGGAGGCTTTGGCCACCGCCAGTGGCTGGCCCGGTTGCGGGTTGCCGACATTGATGATGCGTAGCTCCCGTTGCGGGAATGGAATGCTGATGCCGGCGTCGTCATAGTGCTTCTTGATCGCCTCGGTCAGCTCGCACTTGGTTGCGAAATAATCCGCGTTGCCGACATGGCAGCGCACTCCGAGGTTGACGCTGCTTTCGGCCAGCGCATAGACCATCACGTTCGGCGCCGGATCCTTGAGTATGCGTGGATCGGCCTGCATGATCGCAACCGCTATCGAGCGGGCGCGGTCGATGTCGTCGCCGTAGCCGATGCCGATGACCAGTTCGATGCGCCGCATCGTGTCCGGAGTCAGGTTGATGATCGAGTCGTTTGTGATCAGCGCGTTCGGCAGAGTGATGAGCTGGTTGTCCGCGCCGCGCAGGCGGGTCTGGAAGATGCTGACCATTTCCACCTTGCCGGTGACGCCGTTGATGGTGACCAGGTCATTGACCTGGAACGGACGCAGGGTGACCAGCATGATTCCCGAGGCGATATTCGACAGCGAGTCCTTCATCGCTAGGCCGATCGCGAGGCCGGCAGCGCCAAGCACCGCGAACATCGAGCTGACCGGCACGCCAAGCAGTTGCACGACCGCCAGCAGCAGGATGACCTGCATGATCACGAGCACAACCTTGCCGAGGAACATCGCCGCGGTCGATTCAAGCTGGCTGTTCTGCAATCTGACCCCGATCCACTGGCCCAGTGCTCTGGCCAGTCTCAATCCGATCAACAGCAAGATGAGCGCGCCGAGCAAGCGTCCGCCAACCGCGACGCCGAGATCGACCCAATAGGCATGTTCGGGTGCCTGCAGCCATTCCATCATGGTTTGTTCCTCCGGGTAGTGGCCAGCAGCTTGATGCTGGCATGGATGCGATCAGTCTATTCAATCGCGAATTAACCGGGACTTGAAATGCCCGCATTGGCGAGTTCGGCGAGCCGCGTATCTGACCGGGTTACGCTCGCGCTATGCTGGCGTGATGACAGGTTCATCCATGGCGATTCCGAAAAACCGTGGGCTGACTGCCCCGACAGCGCGGCCCGGCGTGATTGCTGATGCGTAGCGTTGTCTTGATCACGCTGCTTGTCGTGGCTGCTTCGGCGTTCGGATTCGTGCTGGTCACGGGATCCGAGCCGATCGGCTCGCACGGGCCAATCGTGAGTTTGCCGCGAGCTCGTCCAGCGTCGCAGGTCGGTCCGGCAACCGCTCCTGTCCAGGGATCCGGCAGGCAGCCCAACGAGCCGGCGGAGTTGCCGGTTTCGGGGGTCGGCGTCGGTTCACCCACGATCACCGGCAGCCTGTTGCATGCCGCCATCGAGCGTCAAGCCTGTCTGGCCGGCACGGCGAGCGCTGCGCGACCCGCACGGGCGGTGATCCATCGCTGGACAGATGACCGCGGTGTCATCCATTTTTCGGATCAGGCTCCCGCAGGTCCGACCCACGGGCACAAGCAGATCGATGTGAAAGGGCTGCCGGCGATCGTCGTGCATGCCCGCGGATACGATGTCAATCTGCCCGAGGACCTGGTTCAGAACGCAATTTCAACGGCCCAGGCGATTGAGCGGATATTGCGCGGATCGCTCGGTGTCGAAGGGGATCCCGGATTGGTGCTCGATGTCGAGTTCATTGCCGCAGCGGACGTCTGGGCCCAGCGCGCCGGCAACCCGAGCATGGCCAATTCCGCCGGCACCTACTCGCCACAAAGCCGGACAATCCATATCCGCCTGCAGGAAGACGCGCCGACGAATTTCCTCATTCTTCGCCACGAAATCACCCACGCCCTGATCCACGAGCGGATCGGACGACTACCCACGGCCATCAATGAGGGAATCGCCGGGTATTTCGAACATTTGACGGTTTCTGGCATGGGCGCGCAGGTCACGATTGCGGATTCGCCGAGTAGTCTTGATGCGGCAAGGATCGATGGCGACGGGCAGGCCGAACTGGTCGATTTGTTCGCTCACGAAGAGGCGGCCTTCTATGCCGAGGGTCAGCAGCAGCGCTACCTGCGCGCCTATGCCCTGATTGCGCTGCTGATGGACAACGCAGCGGGCCGGACGGCGCTGGCTGCCGTCCTCGCGTCGCAGCGCGGGCAGCCTTGTCAGCCGGTCAGGGCCGAGGCAATCCTTGATTCCCGCTATCCGGGCGGCTTGACCGCGCTGGCCCGGGACTGGGCGACGTGGCTCGGCAACCCGCCGCACAGCGTACGAAGCTGGTGAATCGCTGAGCCCCGACCGCTGCGCTTGAGCCGGGATGGCCTTGCTCCAGGTCATTGAATCCATTACTATCCGCGCCCCTTCGCCAATCCGCTGGCGAAGATACTTGCCTCACCGTCCGTCGGGAGGCTGTCCCCGCACTCCGTGCGGACATCCACAAGGATTACCCATGCGTCATTATGAAGTCGTGTTTCTGGTCCATCCGGATCAGAGTGAGCAAGTGCCAGCCATGATCGAGCGTTACAAGTCGATGGTGGAAGCCGATGGCGGCAAGATCCATCGCCTGGAAGACTGGGGCCGTCGTCAGCTGGCGTTCCCGATGCAGCATCTGGCCAAGGCCCACTATGTCCTGATGAACATCGAAGTCAGCCAGACCGTCCTCGACGAGCTGCTGTCGGGCTTCCGTTTCAACGACGCCGTCCTGCGTCATCTGGTCATCAAGCGTGACGAAGCCGTCACCGAGATGTCGGCGATCATGAAGAACAAGGACGACAAGGGCGACCGCCGCCGCCGTGACGATGATGGTGGTTTTGGTGGCGATGATTCCGATGATCGTCCGAGCCGCCCGAGCCGCAGCGCGCGCGTCGAAACCGATTCGGATGATTCCGACTCCGAATCCGCCAGCGCCGAATAATCCAACCCGACTTCAGGAATCGCCATCATGTCCAAGTTTTTCCGCCGCAAGAAGTTCTGCCGTTTCACCGCCGAAGACGTCGTCGAGATCGATTACAAGGATCTCAACTTGCTGCGCCAGTACGTCACCGAGACCGGCAAGATCGTGCCGAGCCGCATCACTGGCACCAAGGCGCGTTATCAGCGTCAGCTTGCCGTTGCCGTGCAGCACGCGCGCTTCCTCTCGTTGTTGCCTTACAGCGACAGCCACTGATCCAGGTCCTCTGAACTGACGACCCGTCGATCACTGGCGGGTCGATTCGGACAGCGCAAGCTGCGTCGGAAATCCCGGCGCTAACGAATTGGAGTTATTCCATGCAACTGATTCTTCTGCAGAAAGTAAAAAATCTTGGCAACCTTGGCGACAAGGTTACGGTCAAGCCGGGCTACGGCCGCAATTTCCTCGTGCCGCAGGGCAAGGCCGTTCCCGCCACCTCCGGCAACCTCGAGAACTTTGAGTCGCGTCGCGCCGAGTACGAAGCCAAGGCCAACCAGCAGCTCGGTGCAGCCGAAGCGCGCAAGGCCCGTTTCGATGCGGCCGAGGCCGTCACCATCAAGGCCAACGCCAGTACCGAAGGCAAGCTGTTCGGCTCGGTCGGCCCGCGTGACATCGCCGAAGCGTTCACCGCCGCAGGTCTCGCCCTCGACAAGAACGAAGTGGTTCAGGGCGAAGGCCCGATCCGGCACATCGGCGAGTTCGAGGTGCGCGTGCACCTGCATGCCGACATCAATTCGACAGTCAAGGTGATTGTCGTTCCGGAAAACTGATCCGGGCAAACCGGGTTCAGCGAGAAGGGCGCCGCAAGGCGCCTTTTTCATTGGCGGCTCACACCTTGCACAGCTTATGCACAGGGTTGTTCTCTATTGGTGAGACGCTGCGCTGCGTATGATCGAGTGTCGTCTTCAGTCATCACCAGGCAACCATCCATGGCCACCTTCGCAGAACGCAAACCGGCTCCGAATATCGAAACCCTGCGAGTTCCTCCGCATTCGATCGAAGCCGAACAGGCCGTGCTCGGTGGTCTGATGCTGGCACCGGAGTCATGGGAAAAGGTCGCCGATCGCATTGGCGAGGATGATTTCTACCGACGCGACCATCGCGTCATCTTCCGCGCGATCGCGACCCTCAGCGAGAAGGATCAGCCCTGCGATGCGGTCACACTCGGCGAGTGGTTCGAGGCGCAGGGTCTGTCCGACCAGGTCGGCGGCATCGGCTATGTCATCGAGTTGGCCAATTCGACACCGAGTGCGGCCAACATCACGGCCTATGCCGACATCGTCCGCGAGAAATCCGTATTGCGACAACTGATCGATACCGGCACTGAAATCGCCGGTGATGCGTATCAACCCGAAGGTCGCGGCAGCCAGGAGTTGCTGGAAACGGCCGAGCAGAAAGTATTCAGGATCGCCGAGGCCGGTTCGCGCGGGCGCAAGGGATTTGTCTCGATGCGCTCGGCAGTCAAGGATGCCTTCCAGATTCTCCACCATCGCTACGAGAATCGCGGCACGATCACCGGACTGCCCACCGGTTACACCGATCTCGACGAAATGACCACCGGCCTGCAGCCCTCCGACCTGATCATCATTGCGGCGCGTCCGTCGATGGGCAAGACCGCGCTGGCCTTGAACATGGCCGAGAATGCGGCAATGCGCACGAAGAAGGCGGTCGCCGTGTTCTCGATGGAAATGTCGTCTTCGCAGCTGGCTTTCCGTCTGATCTCCTCGATGGGACGGATCAACCAGCAGCATCTGCGCACGGGAGACCTGGCCGAAGAGGAATGGCCGCGCGTGACCAGCGCGATCACGATGCTGAGCGAGGCCAAGATCTTCATCGACGACACACCGGCTCTGTCGCCAGGCGAGTTGCGCGCGCGTGCCCGACGGCTCAAACGCGAGCACGATCTGGGCCTGATCGTGATCGATTACCTGCAATTGATGCAGGTGCCCGGAAACAAGGAGAACCGCGCCACCGAAATTTCAGAAATATCGCGTGGACTGAAAGCCCTTGCCAAGGAGCTCAATGTCCCCGTCATGGCGCTTTCCCAGCTCAACCGATCCCTCGAACAGCGCACCGACAAGAAGCCGATGATGTCGGATCTGCGCGAATCGGGCGCGATCGAGCAGGATGCGGATGTCATCATGTTCATCTACCGCGACGAGTACTACAACCCGGATTCGCCGGAAAAAGGCGTCGCCGAAATCATCATCGGCAAGCAGCGAAACGGCCCGACCGGATCGGTCAAGCTGGCCTTCCTCGGCCAGTTCACGCGCTTCGAGAACCTGGCGGCCGACCGCTACACGGAACACTTCGAGTGAGTCGAGCGACCTGCGCAACGATTCATCTCGGTGCGCTGCGGCACAACTTCGCTCGATTGCGTGAACTCGCGGGGGCCGCGCAGATCATGGCCGTGGTCAAGGCCGACGCCTACGGCCATGGACTCGAACGCGTCGCCCGCGTGCTGCGCGATGCCGATGCTTTTGGTGTCGCCTGCATCGCTGATGGCCAGCGCCTGCGAGCGGCCGGCGTGCGTCAACGCATCGTCGTCCTTTCCGGCATTGACGAAGCGGCGGACATCGGCGAAATGCACCGGCTTGGGCTCGAATCGACGATCCATCACGTCAGTCAGATCGACTGGCTGGCCGCCGATCATGATCCGCGGCCGCTGAAGGTCTGGATCAAGATCGACAGCGGCATGCATCGGCTCGGATTTGCACCTGAAGAAGTCGCTGGCGCGCGCGAGCGACTGCTGGCCCTGGCGAACGTCGACCGCGATATCGGCCTGATGACCCATTTTGCCAATTCCGATGTGTTTGACGATGCGCAAACTGGAGCGCAGATCGATTGCTTTGAGCGAATTGCGGCAGAAATGCCGGGACCGCAGACCTTGTCGAATTCGGCGGCGGTGCTCGGTTGGCCACAGGCGCGCGGAGAATGGATTCGACCCGGCGGATTGCTCTACGGAATCTCGGCGGTCGCCGCCAGGAGTGCTGCGGATTTCGGCTTTCGTCCGGCGATGACCTTGTCGAGCAAGCTGGTCGCGATCAATCGTATCGGCAAGGGCGAACCGATCGGTTACGCAGCGACCTGGATTTGCCCCGAAGACATGGATATCGGCGTGGTCCAGATCGGCTATGGCGACGGCTATCCGCGCTCGGCGGAGTCGGGTACGCCGGTTCTGCTGAACGGGCGCCGCGCACCCATCGTCGGCCGCGTGTCGATGGATCTGATCACGCTTGATCTGCGCGAACACGGCGATGCCCGGATTGGTGATCGTGTGGTTCTCTGGGGGCCGCAATTGCCAGTCGAGGAGATCGCCGAACACGCCGACACGATCGGCTACGAACTTGTTTGCGGCATGACCCGCCGCGTGCGTTTCATCGAGGATCAGGGCTGACATGGCCAAGCCGAAGACCGCGTATGTGTGCAGCGAATGCGGTGGCGAGCATTCCAAGTGGCAAGGGCAATGCGCCGAGTGCGGGGTATGGAACAGCTTGTCCGAGATCGTGCTCGAACCCGCAGCGAAAACCGCGGCGGGCGGTGTTCGTCGCAGCGGTTATGCCGGCCCGTCCGATGCGCCGAAAGTGACGCGCCTGGCGTCGATTGCTGAGGAAGCAGACAGGCGCAGCGCGACCGGCATCGGCGAACTCGATCGCGTGCTCGGCGGCGGATTGGTCGCGGGCTCGGTGGTCCTGATCGGTGGCGATCCCGGCATCGGTAAATCGACCCTGTTGCTGCAGATGCTCGGCGCGATCGGTGGACGCATGCGCAGCCTGTATGTGACCGGCGAGGAAAGCCTGGCCCAGGTCGCCGCGCGTGGCCGTCGCCTCGACATCGAACTGGATGGTCTCGAAGCGCTTGCTGAAACCTCGGTTGAACGCATCCTTGCCGAGGCCGCGAACAGCAAGCCCGAAGTTCTGATCATCGATTCGATACAGACCATCTGGACCGAGTTGCTGAGCGCCGCGCCGGGTTCGGTCAGCCAGGTTCGTGAATCAGCGGCGCGCCTCGTGCGCTTCGCCAAGGAGAGCGGAACGAGCGTCTTCCTGGTCGGTCACGTGACCAAGGAAGGTGGCATCGCCGGGCCGCGCGTGCTTGAGCACATGGTCGATGCCGTGCTCTATTTCGAAGGCGAATCAGGCAGCCGTTTCCGCATCCTGCGCGCGTTCAAGAACCGCTTTGGCGCAGTCAATGAACTCGGCGTGTTCGCGATGTCAGAGAAGGGCTTGAAGGAAGTGCCGAATCCGTCGGCGATCTTCCTTTCATCGCACGCACAGCCGACTCCGGGTAGTGCGGTCATGGTCACCCGTGAAGGTACCCGACCACTTCTGGTCGAGGTGCAGGCACTGGTGGATGCCTCGGCGCTGCCGAATCCGCGTCGGGTCACGCTCGGCCTCGAACAGAACCGCTTGGCCATGCTGCTCGCCGTCCTGCATCGGCATGGCGGTGCGGCGGTTTACGACCAGGATGTCTTTGTCAATGTGGTCGGCGGCATCCGCGTGCAGGAAACCGCCGCCGATCTGCCCGTCCTGCTCGCCGTGCTGTCGAGCTTTCGCGATCGCGCCTTGCCGGACAAGCTGGTCGTGTTTGGCGAGGTCGGTTTGTCCGGCGAGATCCGCCCGGTGCCCAATGGTGAGGAGCGCCTGCGCGAAGCGGCCACACATGGATTCCGTCACGCGATCGTGCCGAAGGCGAATGCGCCGAAGAAGTCGCGTATTGGCGATCTTCAAATCATTGGCGTCGATCGATTGAGCGATGCCTTGGCCGCTGCGGCAGAGATTTGATGAGGTGCGGTGAGCGGAAGAACGGAGAGCGGTTAGCGGGAAAGGCAGCACAAGAATATCTGTCAATTTCGCGGAAATCGTAGACAAAAAGTCGAAAGCCGCGATGCTTTTCCGCTAACCGCTAACCGCTAACCGCTAACCGCTAACCGCTAACCGCTAACCGCTAACCGCTAACCGCTAACCGCTAACCGCTAACCGCTAACCGCTCCCGGCACCTCAAACCGCTCGGCGCAAAATCATCTCGAGGACGAACTTGCTGCCGAAGAATGCCAGCAACAGGACGATCATGCCGATCAGGGTCAGACGTACGGCGCGGTTGCCGCGCCAGCCCCAGCGCCAGCGTCCGAACAACAGGATGCCGAAGACAAACCACGAGGCGATCGAGAGGATGGTCTTGTGGGCCAGGTGCTGGGCGAACAGGTTCTCGACGAACAGCACCCCGCTGACCAGGGTGAGGGTGAGGAAAACGAAGCCGACCGCGATCAGGCGGAACAGCAGCGATTCGGTCAAGGTCAGCGGAGGCAGGGCGCGGATCAGGCCTGAATCGAGCCGATGTCGGCGCAAAGCGCGCTCCTGCAGCGACAAGAGGATGGCGAGCACGGCGGCGATGCTGAGTACGCTGTAGCCGATCAGGGCAAACGTCACGTGCAGCTTGATCTGCCATTCCATTGGTTCGGCCGAGGTCGGCATCGCGTAGAAAACGTCCAGGCCCAGCAGCAAGGCGGCCATCGGAAAGACGATGACGCCAAGCGCGGCGACCGGGCGGAACAGATTGACCGCCAATGTCAGTGCCGCGATGCCGAATCCAACCAGTGACAGCGAGGCGAAGAAATGCAGGTCAAGCCCGCCACGATGCATGCCCAGCAGCAGACTGGCGTGGACGACGACGGCGACGGCCGCGAGCGCAATGCCGATGTTGCGTGCGGGGGCAGGCAGGCGCGCGATCGGCAAGCCGAGCACGATGGCGGCGACCAGGTAGTCGGCGATGGCGAACACGCTGAGCAGGTTGATGGGCATGGGCCGAGTTTCGCATACGCGCCCGCCAGCGGGAATCCGCCCCCGTTCAACCCGGACAATGTGGACGGCCACGGCGCGCAAGGTGCGCTGATATACTTGCGCGCTGTATTTTCAATCGACATCGTGCATCCATGTTTGAATCCCTGAGCCAGCGCCTTTCATCGACCGTTGACCGCCTGCGTGGCCGTGGTCGGCTGACCGAAGCGAATATCCGCGAATCGATGCGCGAGGTACGTATTGCCTTGCTCGAAGCCGATGTCGCCTTGCCGGTTGTGCAGGCGCTGATCCAGCGCGTGCAAGTGCGTGCTATCGGGCAGGAGGTCATGAAGAGCCTGACCCCGGGCCAGGCCTTGATCAAGGTCGTGCGTGATGAATTGACGGCGCTGATGGGTTCGGTCAACACCGATCTGAATCTGGCCGCCGCCCCGCCGGCGATTGTCCTGGTGGCGGGCCTGCAGGGCGCCGGCAAAACCACGACGGTGGCCAAGCTCGCCCGCTTCCTGCGTGAGCGCAAAAAGAAAAAGGTCATGGTGGTCAGTTGTGACGTCTATCGTCCGGCAGCCATCGAACAATTGCGCACCCTGGCCGCGCAGGTTGACGTGCTGTTCCATCCCTCGTCGCCGGATCAGTCACCCGTCGCCATTGCCGCCGCCGCACTGGATGCGGCGAAAAAGAACTTCACCGATGTGCTGATCGTCGATACCGCCGGTCGTCTGCACGTCGACGCCGCGATGATGGACGAGATCAAGGCGCTGCATGCATCGCTGAATCCGGTCGAGACCCTGTTCGTCGTTGATTCGATGACCGGACAGGATGCGGCGATTACGGCCAAGGCATTCTCCGACGCCCTGCCGCTCACCGGCGTCGTCCTGACCAAGACCGACGGCGATGCGCGCGGCGGCGCGGCCTTGTCGGTGCGCTATATCACCGGGCGGCCGATCAAGTTCATCGGTGCCGGCGAAAAGACCGATGCGCTTGAGCCATTCCATCCGGATCGCCTGGCCCAGCGCATCCTCGGCATGGGTGATGTGCTGTCCCTGGTCGAGGAAGTCGAGCGCAAGGTTGATCAGGAGCAGGCTCAGAAGCTGGCCGAAAAGGTCATGAAGGGCAAGCGCTTCGACCTCAATGACATGAAGAGCCAGCTCGAGCAGATGATCAACATGGGCGGCATGGCTTCGCTGATGGACAAGCTGCCCGGCATGGGCGGCATGGCTGAGCAGGTCAAGGCCAAGGTCAACGACAAGCAGGTGCATCACATGATCGCGATCATCAATTCGATGACCAAGAAGGAGCGGCGTCACCCGGATCTGCTCAAGGGCTCGCGCCGAGCCCGCATCGCCCGTGGCTCGGGCCAGCAACCGGCCGACGTCAACCGCCTGCTCAAGCAGTACCAGCAGATGGAAAAGATGATGTCCAAGCTGGGCAGTGGCGGTATCAAGGGCATGATGCGGCAGATGAAGGGGGCCATGCGCGGCATGGGCGGTTTCCAGCCACCACAGTGATCGGGCGGGTACAGCGGCCTGCATTCCTTGCGACTGACCACACCTGAACGAGCCGGCCCTTGGCCGGGCGATTGCCAGAAACAAGAGCTAAGCGCTTGCGGGGCTTTCATTTTTCCGGAAATCCGCTAAAATGCGCGGCTCCTTTGGCCCGACCCGGATGTTTCCCGGCGTACGCGCCGGAAATTTCAGCATTATCAGAGAGATACCATGGTCAAGATTCGCCTTTCACGTGGCGGCGCGAAGAAGCGTCCGTTCTACCACATCGTTGTTGCCGACCAGCGCGAAGCGCGCGACGGTCGCAATATCGAGCGTGTTGGTTTCTACAATCCGATCGCCGCCGGCCAGGAAGTCAAGCTTCAGCTCGACACCGAGCGGGTCAAGCATTGGGTTGCGCAGGGCGCCCAGCTGACCGAAAAGGTCAAGTCGCTGTACAAGACGGCCTCGAAGCAGGCTGCACAAGCGGCGTGATTCCAGCGGATGACCGGTTGATCCTGGTAGGCAGGATCGTCGGGCTTCACGGTGTGGCGGGCGAGGTCAAACTCGAGTCCTACACCGATCCGCGGACACGGATTTTCAGCTACCAGCCCTGGTTGCTGTGTTCGGCAGCCGGCGATCGCGAAGTCAGCGGTTGTCGTGGCCGGGAGCAGGGCAAGGGCATCGTTGCGTCCTTGCCCGATAGCATCGATCGGGATCGCGCAGCGGCCCTGGTCGGAACCGAGATCAAGGTCAGGCGATCGGTTCTTGGCGAGACAAAGCCTGGCGAGTACTACTGGGCAGACCTCGAAGGACTCGAAGTCGTCACGATCGAAGGCGTCGCGCTGGGACGGATCTCGCATCTGCTCAGCACTGGAGCAAACGACGTGATGGTGGTGCGGGATGGCGAGCGTGAGCGGCTGTTGCCTTTCGTGCTCGATGATTATGTGAAGACTGTGGATTTCGATGCCGGCCGGGTCACGGTCGACTGGGATCCGGAGTTTTAGGAATCGAGCAGGCTGGGAAACGCGCGATGCGCATCGACGTCATCACGCTGTTTCCCGAGTTCATCGATTCCTGTGCCACGATTGGCGTGGTCGGCAGGGCGCAGGAGCGGGGATTGCTGGAGGTGAAAACCTGCAACCCACGTGATTTTGCGACCGACAACCATCGCACTGTCGACAGCCGTCCGTTCGGCGGTGGCCCCGGCATGCTGATGACGATTGCGCCATTGCGCGATGCACTGGAGAAGGTGCGCGCAGCGACAGCGGAACCGGCAAGGGTGATTTATCTGAGTCCGCAGGGAGCGCGGCTCACGCAGGAAAAAGTTGTCGAGCTGGCGCATGAGGATCGGCTGATCCTGCTGTGCGGGCGCTACGAAGGTGTTGACGAGCGCGTTCTGGAAAATCTGGTCGACGAGGAGCTTTCCATTGGCGACTACGTCCTTTCCGGCGGCGAATTGGCAGCGGCGATCGTGATCGATGCGATTGGAAGACTTCAGGATGGCGCGTTGAACGATGCGCAGTCCGCCGAGCAGGATTCCTTCAGCGGAAGTCTGCTCGATTGTCCGCACTACACCCGTCCGGTCAGTGATGACCTCGGCGATGTACCGGAAGTGTTGTTGTCGGGTGATCACAAGATGATCCGGCGCTGGCGTCGCAAGCAGGCTCTTGGAAGAACCTGGCTGCGTCGCCCCGATTTGCTGGCGCGTGTGCGACTCGATGACGAGGATCGCATGTTGCTTGAAGAATTCCGCCAGGAACATTCGGCGGCCAAGGACTAGCGGGGCGGCTGGAGCCGAACCTGCAAGATGAATCCAACGATACTGGTGAATGCCATGAACCTCCTCCAACAATTCGAAGCAGAACAGATCACCCGCACCCTGCCAAAGTTCGGCCCCGGCGATACCGTCGTGGTCAACGTCAAGGTCAAGGAAGGCAACCGCGAGCGCGTGCAGGCCTACGAAGGCGTGGTCATCGCCAAGAAGAATGCCGGCCTCAGTTCCGCCTTTACCGTGCGCAAGATGTCGCATGGCACCGGCGTCGAGCGCGTCTTCCAGTCGCACAGCCAGATCATCGAATCGGTCGTGGTCAAGCGCCGCGGTTCGGTGCGTGGCGCCAAGCTTTATTACCTGCGCGGTCTGCAGGGCAAGAAGGCGCGCATCAAGGAAGACCTCAGCACGCCGATTGCACCGCAGGAATAAGACCTGCAAAAAATCCGTCTTGGAGCATTGAGTCGCGTCTGTGCTCCTCGTCGCAATACGGCCGCCGCAAGGCGGCCGTATTGTTTTGGCACGGCGCAACGGAATGGTTGAAATGAGCCGTTGCAGCCCCCATCAGCAAGGCAGCTCAGACTGACTCCGAGGCCCCTGCCGATGTCCACCACCACCACTGAAACCCGCAAGTTTGAAGCGGAAGTTGCCCAGGTTCTGCACCTGGTCACCCATTCGCTCTATTCGCACAAGGAAATCTTCCTTCGCGAACTCGTCTCGAACGCCTCGGATGCCTGTGACAAGCTCCGCTTCGAGTTGATCGCGAACCCCGAATGGGCGTCAGTCGATTCCGAATTGCGCATCGACATTTCGATTGACAGGGAAGCACGCACGCTGAGCGTGCATGACAACGGCATCGGCATGAGTCGCGACGAACTGGTCGCCAACCTCGGTACGATCGCCAGTTCCGGCACGCGTCGCTATCTCGAATCGCTCGCTGCAGAATCCAAGGCCGACAGCCGCCTGATCGGCCAGTTTGGCGTCGGTTTCTATTCGGCCTTCGTCGTCGCCGACAAGGTCACCGTGGTGAGTCGGCGTGCGGGCAGCGAGGCATCGGCAGGTGTGCGCTGGGAAAGCGACGGCAAGGGCGAGTACACCCTCGAGGCATTGCAAGCCGATCGCCGCGGCACCACGGTCACCCTGCACCTGAAAGAAGACGAGAGCGAGTTCCTCGAAGCCTGGAAGATTCGCAGCCTGGTCTCGCGCTATTCCGAGCACATCGGCTTTCCGATCCGCATGCCGAAGGAAGTCGAAGGCAAGCCGAGCGATGAGTGGGAGGTGGTCAACACCGCGTCCGCTCTCTGGATGCGGCCGAAGAACGAACTCAAGGATGAGGATTACCAGAACTTCTACAAATCGTTGAGCCACGATTTCAATGATGCGCTGGCGTGGACGCACAACCGCGTCGAAGGCAACCAGAATTTCACTTCGCTGCTGTTCGTGCCGGCCAAGGCGCCGTTCGATTTCATGAATGGCCGCGAGGAGCGCAAGGGCCTGAAGCTCTATATCCGCCGCGTCTTCATCATGGATGCCAGCGAGCAACTGTTGCCGGCTTACCTGCGTTTCGTCCGGGGCGTCGTCGATTCCGATGATCTTCCGCTCAACGTCAGTCGCGAGATCCTGCAGCAGAACCGCCAGGTCGAGCGCATCAAGGGCGCCTGCACCAAGCGTGTGCTCGACTTGCTCGACAAGCTGGCCAAGGACGAGGCCGAAAAATACACGACCTTCTGGAGTGCTTTTGGTGGCGTGCTCAAGGAGGGCATTGCCGAGGACGCGAGCAATCGCGAACGCATCGCCAAGCTGCTGCGTTTTGCGTCGACGCATTCTGAAAGCGCCGCGCCAACGGTTGCGCTGGATGACTATATCGGTCGCATGCAGGTCGGCCAGGATGTGATCTGGTACATCACCGCCGATTCCCATGCGGCGGCCAAAGGCAGCCCGCAACTGGAGTCCCTGCGGGCCAAGGGTGTCGAGGTCCTGCTGATGTCCGATCGCATCGATGAGTGGATGGCAGGCTATCTGACCGAATACGCCGGCAAGAAGCTGCGCCATATCGGCAAGGGCGAGATTGAATTGGATTCGGCCGACGCCGAGGCGCACAAGGCCACCGAGGAGGCGGCTTCCGGGCTGGTCGCCAAGCTCAAGGAGCTGCTCGGAGGGCGGGTCAGCGATGTCAAGGTCAGCCGCCGCCTGACCGAGTCACCGTCTTGCCTTGTCCTCGACGAGTACGACATGGCTCTGCATTTGCGTCGCGTGCTCAAGCAATCCGGCCACGACATGCCGGATTCCGCACCGGTGCTTGAAATCAATCCGGCGCATGCGTTGCTCAAGAGGCTCGAAGCCGAGAACGACAACAGCCGCGCCAGTGATCTGGCCTTGCTTCTGCTCGAACAAGCCCAGGTTGCCGAAGGTGCGCAGCTCGATGATCCGGCGGCATTCGTGCAACGTCTGAACCGTGTGATCCTCGAAACAGGCGCGGTCGACGAAGCGGGGAAGGGCGCAAAGCCTGCCTGATCTCACGGCGGCAACGGGGCTGCCGGCGATCTTCAATCTGGGTTATCGTGTACAGCGGCGCGTGCCAATCACGCGCCGTTTCTCTTTGTAGGTCAATGGGTTGCGATGAAGATTGAAACCAAGTTGCCAAAAGTCGGGACATCGATCTTCACGGTCATGAGTCAATTGGCCGCGAGCCACAATGCGGTCAATCTGGGCCAGGGCTTCCCTGATTTCGATGGTCCCCAGGCCTTGCGCGATGCGCTGACGCAGGCGATGAACTCGGGCAAGAACCAGTACGCGCCGGCCACTGGCTGGCCGGCGCTGCGTCAGCAGATTGCGCGCAAATGCGAGATTCTCTATCGGTGCAGCGTCGATGCCGATACCGAAGTCACGGTGACCTCGGGTGCGACCGAAGCGCTGTTCGCAGCGATTGCCGCTGTCGTTCGAATGGGCGATGAAGTCATCGTCCTCGATCCCTGCTACGACAGCTACGAGCCGGCCATCGAACTCAATGGCGGGATCGCCGTGCATGTTGCGTTGGACGGGCGGGATTTCTCGGTCGACTGGCAGCGTGTGCGCGACGCAATTACGCCGCGTACGCGCATGATCATCGTCAACACGCCGCACAATCCTTCGGGCGCCGTATTCGCTGAGGAGGATCTCGATACGCTGGCCGAGATCACCCGCGACACCGACATCGTTGTCCTCTCTGACGAGGTCTACGAGCACATCGTCTTCGACGGCGCGCTGCACCAGAGCGTGCTGCGCCATGCCGAATTGGCCGCGCGCAGCTTCGTCGTCAGTTCGTTCGGCAAAACCTATCACTGTACCGGTTGGAAAGTCGGTTATTGCGTGGCACCGCGAAACCTTTCCGCCGAGTTCCGCAAGGTTCACCAGTACCTGACGTTCTGCACATTTACCCCGGCCCAGGTTGCTCTCGCCGAGGTTCTTGAAACGATGCCGGAACACTATCTGGCGTTGCCCGCCTTCTATCAGGCCCGGCGTGATTTCTTTCGCGAATTGCTGGCGCCGACGAAGTTCCGCCTGCTGCCGGTCGCTGGTGCCTATTTCCAGCTGGTTGACTATTCGGCCCTCAGCGACAAGGACGATTTCAGCTTTTGCGAATGGCTGGTTGCGAATGCCGGGGTCGCGGCTATCCCGATATCCGCGTTCTACGAGTCGGCGCCCCCTGAAATGCGCCTGATCCGCTTCTGCTTCGCCAAGTCGGATGCGATTCTCCGTGCCGCTGCGCAACGATTGGGCATGTTGTGAGATGGATTCGATGAAGAAATCGCCATTGCGCGTGTCGATGGTCCAGGGCGAAACGCGCTGGCATGACGCGGCCGCGAATCGTGCCTACTACGGTGAACTCGTGCGCAGCTTGCGCGATCAGACCGACCTGATCGTGCTACCCGAGACTTTTCTCAGCGGCTTTACCAACGAAACGCTCGGCAACGCCGAAGGCATGGATGGTGAGGGGGTACGTTGGCTCAGTGCGCTCGCGGTCGACGTCGGTGCCGTTGTCACCGGCAGCCTGATCATCCGTGAAGGCGAAAAATGCCTCAATCGACTGGTCTGGGCAAAACCGGATGGCAGCCAGGAGATCTACGACAAACGCCATCTGTTTCGCATGGCCGACGAGCATCTGCGCTATGCAGGCGGCAGCGAACGTCTGATCGTCGAACTCAAGGGTTGGCGTGTCTGCCCGCAGGTCTGTTACGACCTGCGCTTTCCGGTCTGGTCGCGCAATCGTTATGAGCTTGACGCAGCGCGCTTTGATTACGACCTGATCGTGTATGTCGCCAATTGGCCCGCGCCGCGGCGTTACGCCTGGTCGACCCTGTTGCGCGCGCGCGCGATAGAGAATCTGAGTTACTGCATCGGCGTCAACCGTGTCGGAGTGGATGGCAACAACATCGCCTATGCGGGCGACAGCGCCATCCTGGATTTCCTCGGCCAGCCGCTGGTCGAACTTGGCGCCCACGAGCAGATTGTCACGACCATGCTCGATCCATCATCGCTGGCCGCGCATCGCGAACGGTTCCCGGCATGGATGGACGCCGACAGCTTCACGATTACCGGCTAGCCGCAATCACTTGGCCTCCTGAGCCACGATGGGCCTGCAAATTGTCAGGAATTTGACCTCGCCCTGGCGAATTCTGGCCTCAACCGGCAACTCCCGACAGGCTGTCAGGATTTTTTCTCCGGCCAGGGAGACTCCCAGTAGGGTTGCGGGCCAAAGCGCTCGACCAGGAAATCAATCAGCACGCGGGTCTTCGCTGGCAAGGAACGGGTTTGCGCATAGACGGCGTGAATCGCGATTGATGGAATGACCCAGTCTTCGAGCACGGGAACCAGTTCGCCGCGTTGCAGATGCTCGCCGACAATAAAGGTCGGCAGCACGCTGATGCCATGCCCCTCGACGGCCGCAGCGGCAATGAAATCACCGTTGTCGACGCGCAGGTTGCCTCGAATCCGGGTGGAAACCGTTTCGTCGTCACGCTCGAGCACGATCTCGTCACGGCGTGTCGCCAACGTGTAGATCATGAAATTGTGGTTCGCAAGATTCGCGGGCTCACTCGGCACTCCAGCGCGATCGAGATAGCGTGGCGAGGCGACCATGACCAGAGAGGCCGGCGCGATGCGACGTGCGACAAGGGATGAATCGGCGAGCTTGCCGATACGGATGGCGAGATCGAAACCTTCATCGACGAGGTCGACGAGTCGATCGCTCAGTTCGAGCTCAAGTTCGACGCGCGGATGGCGTCGCTGGAATTCCGACAACGCGGGCGCGAGGTGACGCACCGAGAATGAAATCGGTGCGCTGACTCTCATCTTGCCGCGCGGCTCGATCTGCAGTTCGGCTGCTTCAGCTTCTGCTTCGGCCAGTTGCGCAAGAATCTCGCTGATGCGCTGATAGTAGTTTCGACCCGCATCGGTCAGGCTGACGCGACGTGTGGTGCGGTTGAGCAGGCGAACACCAAGGTTTTCCTCGAGGATCTGGATCAGCTTGCTGGCCAGGGCGCGGGAAATTCCGAGCGCCTCGGCGGCCGCGGTGAAGCTGCCCGTTTCGACGACCTTGGCAAAAAGTTGCATGCCCTGAAACTTGTCCATCAAAGGATTTCCAGAACCGCTTCCGGCGGTCGCCCGATGGCGGCCTTGTCCCTGGTCACTACAATAGGTCGCTGGATAAGGCGCGGATGCGCATGCATTGCGGCAATCAGTTCGTTCTCCGCAAGGCTTTCGTCGTCGAGCCCGAGCTCGCGATACTCCGGCTCTTGCGTTCGCATCAGCCCGCGCGCACCGGTGCCGAGCATTCGGACGATCCTTGTCAATTCTTCAATGGAAGGCGGTTCGTTCAGGTAGTCGACAACGCGCGGTTCGATGTTGCGATCGCGCAACAGCGCGAGGGTCGCACGGGATTTCGTGCAGCTCGGGTTGTGCAGGATGAGGACGTTTTTCAAGCCGCAGTTTCCCTTGAACCGGAAACCGACTGTGAACGCAATCCCGGCCGTTTGGCAAGGCAATGCTGGCGGAATCAGTACGCCGGATTTCGTGGCCGGATGCTGATTTGACGGAGCTCGCGCATGACGATGAAGCGCTCAGCTGCCTGCCGATCAGGAAAACGGCCGATGATGCTGCCATTTTCGGGGCTGCCGACTTCGTAACGAACGCGGTCGGGCAGGACAGCCTCGATGCGATCGAGTCGGTAACCGAGAATGTTTGCTTCTGTCTGGCGATGGCTGTGCATGGCGATGGGGCATGAGGGAAGCGGTGCCCAAGCTTACGTATTCCGTGTGTCGGCGCGGTTAACCCCTCGTTGCGACCTTGTTACCATCTCGATCCATGACCGTTTGGGCATGGAATGCGAGCCGGATCACAGGTCACATGTGAGGTGATCGGCAGGTGAGCGTACGGTCATGCATCAATCTGGCCGTTCACGACTGCTAGAATATTCGCCGATCGTGGTTTGCGTTAACGCTTGACCGGAACGGCAACCATGAGAACGGTCACAAAGGATCAACCGGATCAGCGGGATCGCTGGCCGGGTGAATGTCGAGATTCCAAAGTCAACGGGAGAGGAAAGATGAAGAAGTTTGTCGTCATGGCCACGCTGGCCCTTGCGGGAATGGGCTTCGCTGGCGCTGTGCTCGCTGACGGTGGCAAGCCGTCGGTCGGTGTCGCGGAGTTCAAGAACGAATCCGGAGCAGGTTGGTGGCGCGGAGGAGTGGGCTGGGAGCTTTCCGGCATGTTGTCGAATGAGCTGTCGAGCACCGGGAGCTTTCGTGTCGTCGAGCGTGCAAAACTCGAAAATGTGCTTGAAGAGCAAAATCTGGCTGCTTCGGGTCGCGTCCGCTCCGGCACCGGTGCCAGCATCGGCAAATTGACCGGCGCCGACTACCTGGTCATGGGCACGGTGACCTCGTACGAGGAGAACACCGCAAGTACTGGCGGTGGTCTGAGCTTCAAGGGCATCTCGCTGGGTGGCAAGAAAAGCGAAGCCTATATCGCAGTTGACGTTCGCGTGGTCAATGCGACGACCGGCGAAGTCGATTTCTCGCGCACGGTGGAAGGCCGTACCTCGGGTGGTGGCGTCAGCGTCGGCGTCTTTCGTGGCGGCTTCGGTGGATCGCTGTCGCAGGAAAAGAACACGCCCGCCGGCAAGGCCATTCGTGCGGTTCTGGTCGAAGTTACGGATTATCTGAGTTGCGTGATGGTCGAGAAGAACGGTTGCGAAGCCGAATACGCGGCCAAGGAACACAAGCGTCGCGACAGCAACAAGAAAGGCGTGAAGCTCGACTGATCGCTTTATCCAGCGCTTGTTCGACAAAACGGCGAAACCCAGGTTTCGCCGTTTTGCTTGGTGCCGATCAGGTTCGTTGGTCAGGAATCGCGACGATTGCCGTTTCCGCGCGGGCCAGGGCCACCGGGCCGGCGGCCCTGGCCACCGCGGGGTTTGCCCGGTCCGCCGTTGCCGCCGCGTGAAGAGTTGCCGCGCGCGCCATCGGCAGGCCGCTTGCCTCGATTGGCCCAGACATTTCCCTCTGCCGGCTGGGCGCGGTTGCCGCGCGCATCGTCATGCGGGGTATTGCCACGCGGCGCGCGGTTGCCGACCGCATCGTCCTGACGCGCATGCTCGCGCGGCGGACGATTGCCCTGGCCGCCGGGACTGCCGCGTTGGACGTTTCCGCGTGGCGGGCGGTTGCCATCGACATTTTCGTTTCTTGGCGCACGATTGCCATTCGCCACATTGCCATTCGCGTTCGGGTTGCTGAAATTTCCGCCCTGACCCTGACCCTGACCTGGCCCGCGGCCACCGGGATTTCGCTTGCGTCCTCCGGGCTGCGGCGAATCGGGAAACCAGGCGCGCAGAACCGCCGGATTGAGTCCGGGATCTACGTACTGGGATCCGGCAGTCGAAGCGGGCTTGCCGCGTGGACGTGACGGACGGGGACCGCCACCGCCACGCGAGCGTTTGCCCTTGTTGGCCGAGGGTGCGCGCCATCCATCATCGCGGATGCGATCGAACTGGCCGAATTCACGGGCTTCTTCGGTGCGCGTGCTGGTCCAGGCCTGCTGAGTCTTTGGATCCGGTCGGAATTCGGTCGGCGTGCTGCGACGCTGACCAATGACGGGTGCCAGGGTGAGGCGGGTTTCGGGCTCGGCCGCGCCACACAATTCGCGCAGCGCCTTGACCTGTTCGGCAGCCAGCTCGGCGCTTTGTTGGCGTTTCAGCAGACGCGGCAGTTCGACGTTGGCATAACGTACCCGTTTGAGCCGGCTGACCATCAGGCCGACCGCCTCCCACATGCGTCGAACTTCACGATTGCGTCCTTCACGGATGACCACACGGAACCACGAATGGCTGCCACCGCGACTGATCACGGCAATTTCGTCGAAATGGGCCGGTCCGTCTTCGAGTTCGACGCCGCTGCGCAAGCGCTCGACCAACTCGTCTGGAACCTCACCATGCACCCGGCAAATGTATTCGCGTTCGAGCTCGGAGCTGGGATGCATCAGCGCGTTGGCGAGTCCGCCATCCGTGGTCAGCAGAAGCAGTCCGGTGGTATTTATGTCGAGGCGACCGACCGCGATCCAGCGCGCACCTTTCAGCCGTGGCAGGTGCTCGAATACGGTCGGCCGTCCGTCGGGATCGTCACGTGTCGTCATCACGCCTTCCGGCTTGTTGTAGACGATGACCTGGGCGTGCTCGGTGCTGTCGCTGATGACGACGAACCGTTTGCCGTCAAGCTCGACACGATCACCGGCATGAACGCTCGAGCCGAGGCTCGCGGCGTTGCTGTTGACCAGCACTTCGCCCGCTTCGATTCGGCCTTCGAGCATTCGCCGCGAGCCGAGTCCGGCCGTGGCGAGCACCTTGTGCAGGCGCTCCTCGAGTCCGCCGGCGGTCTCTTCGGCATCCGGGCGTTTCAGGGAAAGTACATTGCGTACGGGAGAGGTCATGCATCTTGCTCCGTAGTGTCGGCGTCACGTTCGGACGCGGACAGGATCGGCGACGTACTGGCGGCTTCAGCCGGGACAGCGGGTCGGGGGGCGGGGTCCGCGGCGATGACGCCGCTTTCCTGGGGTTCAATGGCTGCGAGCTGTTCGACGACCTCGGCCAGCACCTGCGGATCATTGTCGACGGCAATCGCAAGCGCGTCTTCGGAGGGTGGGCCAAGTGACAGTTGCGGGTCGAGATCATCGATGTCGCGGATCTCGCCGAGTGAGGGCAGTTCATCGAGCGACTTCAAATTGAAATAGTCGAGGAATCCACGGGTTGTGCCGAACAGGGTTGGCTTGCCCGGAACGTCGCGGTGGCCGACCACACGGATCCACTCACGCTCTTCCAGTGTCTTGATGATATGCGTTGAAACCGCGACCCCGCGGATCTGTTCGATCTCGCCACGCGTGATCGGCTGGCGGTAGGCGATCAGCGCAAGCGTCTCAAGCAAGGCGCGCGAATAGCGGCTCGGGCGCTCGGTCCACAGGCGCGCGACCCAGGCATGCACATCCTGGCGAACCTGATAGCGGAATCCGGAAGCGACCTCGATCAGTTCGATGCCACGCGATGCGCTGTCGGCTTGCAGCGACTCGATGGCGCGGGCGATGTCGTCATGGCTGGTCGCTTCGTTGTCGCCGAACAAGGCGAGCAACTGGGTCGTCGTCAGCGGGTTGCCGGCGGCCAGAAGGGCCGCTTCAACAATGCGTTTCAGTAATTCAAATTCGATCATGTGCAAGGTGTTCAATCGGCGATTGCCAGCGATTTCAGATAGATCGGCGCAAGCGCTTCACCCTGGGAGATTTCCAGCAGGTGTTCCTTGGCCAGCTCGAGAATGGCGAGGAAGGTCACGATGATGCCGTGTCGTCCCTCGCTTGGGTCAAACAAGGTTTCAAAACGATGAAACTCGCCATTGTCGAGCGCTTTCAGCACGTCGCTCATGCGATTTCGTACCGACAATGCTTCACGCTGGATCGCGTGATGACTGAACAGGTCGGCGCGGTTGAGGACATCCTTGAGCGCCAACAGCAATTCACGCAAATCGACCGGTGGCGGCAAGCGGATGATGTTGTGATCCGGAACGTATGCCGAAACGACAGCGGTATCGCGCTCCAGCCGTGGCAATTCATCGATATCGGCAGCGGCCTTCTTGAATCGCTCGTATTCCTGCAGGCGACGGATCAGCTCTGCGCGCGGATCATCCTCGATGCCCTCGACTTCGGGTGGTCGTGGCAGCAGCAGGCGTGACTTGATCTCTGCAAGGATGGCCGCCATGACCAGATATTCTGCGGCGAGCTCAAGGCGAATCTCCTGCATCATGTCGATATATTCGACGTACTGGCGGGTGATTTCGGCAACCGGAATATCGAGGATGTCGAGGTTCTGGCGACGGATCAGATACAACAGCAGATCCAATGGCCCTTCGAACGCATCGAGGATGACTTCGAGCGCATCGGGCGGGATGTAGAGATCCTGCGGCATTTGCAGCACGGGTTCGCCGCGCACGATCGCCAGCCGCATTTCCTGCTGCTGCGGAATCGGCGGAAATGCCGAGGCGGACTCTTCTTGCTGGATTTGAGGTTCGGCTGTCGGGTTGTTCATATCCGATCCGGTTGCCCGTCGCCTCACGGCGTGGGTCATGCGCAGATCTCGCGTAAAAAAGGATCGATCGGCCGGTGCAATCTGGCCGCTCGGGCGCGTGGCTGGTGACTGGGCACCGCAACCATGCGTATGACGAATGACACGAATCCATGAACCGATCCGATGCCGTCAATGAAACTCAAATCGAATAACACCAATGCCGGTTTTTCCGGCGCCAAGCGGAATCGTGCATTCCGGAACGTTTCGATGGTGCCGTTCCCGCGCAACGATTCGAGGGCTTGCTGCGCTGCCTGAGGCTACATCCGGGTTCCACCATTCCGGATGTGACGCTATGGGCAGGAAATCCAGTCGTGCAACACGACATTCGACCGTCTATTGACGGGCGGGCGGTCGCAAACCTAGGGTTCGGACGCAAGACTAAGCCCATTCGATGGCGGAAGTCCAGCAATTCAGTTGCTGCACCGCGGTGATCGGGCCAGCGCAACTGGCGGTTCGCTGGCAACTTCGCATCGGCTAACATAGTCGACCTTTTTCGGGATCCGATTTCATGTGGTACGCAATTACCGGTCACGACAATCCGGCAAGCCTCGAACTTCGCCATGCCAATCGACCGGCTCATCTGGCGCGTCTGCACGAATTGCGCGATCAGGGCAGGTTGCTGCTCGCCGGGCCATTTCCGGCGATCGATGCCGAGGATCCAGGGCCGGCCGGATTCACTGGCAGCCTGATCGTTGCCGAATTCTCCGACATTGCGGCGGCGCGGATCTGGGCAAACGCCGATCCGTATCTCGAAGCGGGGGTCTACCGCGATGTCGAGATACGCCCCTTGCGCAAGGTACTGCCGTGATCGACCGGATTGGGACGATCCGGTCGCGACTCGAAGAGAACCTGCAACCGATCGAACTGACCATCACCGACGACAGCCACCGCCACGCGGGACACCCCGGGGCCCGTGATGGACGCGGGCATTTCAGCATCCGCATCACCAGCCCGGCGTTCGACGGACTCACTCCGCTGGCGCGCCATCGCGCGGTCTATGCCGCCCTTGGTGAGCTCATGCAAACCGACATCCATGCGTTGGCGATCGACGCACGCACTTCAACGGAAAGCCAATGATTGCAATTTCTCCGATTCGAATGGTCGCGATTGCCCTGTCCCTGACCGGGGTACTGGCAGGTTGCGCCAATGGCGACCGCAATGCCTCGCTGCCTTCCGACCTGCCGGCCGTCGAAACCGTAAACGGCCAGGCGGTTCCGCAGGTTCTGCTTGATGTGCTCGCACGCGAGCGCAAGCTCGATCTGGCAGTTGCCGAGCAACGCGCTGCGGCATTGACCGAGTTGACCGACTACATCCTGCTGGAGCAGGCGTCCAGGGCGGAGGCATATGCCAACGATCCGATGTTCGCTGCGGAAGTCGAAATCAATCGGCTGCAAGGCAACGCGAATGCGACGATGGCCAAGTTCCGCAACGCCGCGCAGGTCGATGACAGCGTGTTGCAAACCGAATACCAGCAACAGATCGCCAAGGCAGGAAGCTCTGAATACGACTTCAGCCAGTTGCTGTTCGCCAGCGAGGACGATGCGCTGAAAGCCGCCGGCGAGGCGATCAGCCAGCCATTCAAGGACGTATTCGAACGCTGGGGCAAGAAGGCCCTGCAGGCGCGTGCCTTCCAGCGCGTTCGCCCGAGCCAGTTGCCGCCGGCACTTGGCAATGCATTGAGTGCACTCAACTCGGGCGAAACCAGCAAGGTGCCGGTGCACACCGAATATGGCTGGCATGTCCTGCATGTCGGCGCGATTTCCCCATTCGTTCCGCCCACGTTCGATCAGCTCAAGGACAGCATTCGCGAGACCGTGCTGACCCAGTTGGGTCAGCAGCGGCTGATGAAGCTGCGCGACAGCGCCAAGGTGGTCACCGAGACGCCAGGCGCGCCCGCACCCGCGATCAAAAAGCCGGCTGCCGAAGCCGATTCCAAGCCCGCTGAAAAGCCCGCAAACTGATCCACCAGGGACGAACGCTGCATGCGACTGACTACGATCAAACTGGCCGGCTTCAAGTCATTTGTCGATCCGACCACCCTGCACCTGCCCACCAACATGTCCGCCGTGGTCGGGCCGAATGGCTGTGGAAAGTCGAACATCATCGATGCGATCCGCTGGGTCATGGGCGAGAGTGCGGCAAGTCGCCTGCGTGGCGATTCGCTGACCGACGTCATCTTTTCCGGGTCCAGTTCGCGCAAGCCGGTCGGGCAGGCCATCGTCGAGCTCGTGTTCGACAATTCCGATGGCACCGTCACCGGCGAATACGCGCACTACAACGAGATCTCGGTCAAGCGCATGGTCAGCCGCGACGGGCAGTCGCAGTATTTCCTCAATGGCACACGTTGCCGACGTCGTGACATCACCGATCTGTTCCTCGGCACCGGTCTGGGGCCGCGCAGCTATTCGATCATCGAACAGGGAATGATCAGCCAGATCATCGAGTCCGATCCCGAACAATTGCGGGTTCATCTCGAGGAGGCCGCCGGCATCTCGCGCTACAAGGAACGGCGCAAGGAAACCGAAAGCCGGATCAAGGCGACGCGCGAGAATCTCGATCGCGTGACCGATGTCCGCGATGAGGTCGACAAACAGCTTGAGCACCTGAAGCGGCAGGCGCGTGCGGCCGAACGCTGGCAGGAGTTCCAGGCACAGCACAAGCGCAAGGAAGCCGAACTCAAGGTGGTCACCTTGCGCGAGGCGCGGGCAGATCTCGATTCGCAGTCTGGCACCCTGCGCCAGGCCGAGCTGGCCATCGAGCAGCAACTGGCTGAGCAGCGCCAGCGCGAGGCGCAGATCGAAACGGGTCGTGAGGCGCACACGGCGGCCACCGAGCATCTGAATTCGGTACAGGGCGAGGTGTACAAGGTCGGTGCCGAGATCGCCAGGGTCGAGCAGCAGATCGAACACAGCCGCGTCCTCGCCGAACAACTCGAACGCGCACGTCTGGAGACCGAGCGCGCGCACCAGGAGTTGGCCGAACACATCGCCACTGACAGCAGTCAGGTCGAGTCGCTGCGGCTGACCTTGAGCGACTCCGCCCCGCAGCGCGAAGCCTTGCATGAGGCAGTTGAGAATGCCGCCGAAGTCCTGCGCATTGCCGAAGCCAGCCTGGCTGAATGGCAGGAACACTGGGATGTCTATTCGCGCTCGAGTTCGGAAGCTGCACAGGCTGCCGAGATCGAACGCACGCGCCTTGACTATCTTGATCGCCAATGCGTCGAAGCCGATCGCCGGCGGGATGCGCTTGAAGCCGAGAAGAAGGCGGCCGATCTGGTCGACCTGACGACCGCGCTGGCGGCACTCGATGGCGAGCAGGATCAGTTGCGCGAGAAGGTCGAGGCGCTGACTGCGGTGCTCGATGAGCGCCGTCAGTCCTTTGAACAAATTGTTGAATCGGAACGTGGCTTGCAGACCTCGTTGAGTGCCAAGCGTGGTGAACTCGAGAAGTCGCGCGGGAGACTGGCCTCGCTCGAAGCCTTGCAGCACGCCGCACTGGCCGACGATGCGGGCGTCGTCGACGAATGGCTCAAGCATCTCGGCATCCGCTCGGCGCGTCGACTTGGCGAAGTGCTGGACGTCGACAACGGCTGGGAGCGGGCGGTAGAAACCGTGTTGCAGGGATGGCTCGATGCCGTGCTGGTCGAAGCACCGGATACCCTGCAGGGAGAATTGGCCCATCTGGCCGAAGTCGATTTGACCCTGCTCGCCAAAGCGACCAGTGAAACCAGTGGGCCAGCCGGCACCCTGGCTGCCCATGTGCGTGGACCAATCGCTGCGCTCAGCCTGCTCGCACGGGTGCGCACCGCCCATTCACTGGGCGAAGCGCATGGCCTGCTGGCCGATCTGGCCTGGGGCGAGTCGATCATTACCGCCGATGGCGAATGGGTCGGCAAGGGCTTTGTGCGTATCGCCCGTGCCCAGGGGTCACAGGTAGGCGTACTTGCGCGTGAGCGTGAAATCGCCGAGCTTTCAGGCCGGATCGAGCAGCTGACCGCCGAAATCGAGGAGCATGCAAGCGCGCTTGAGAACTCACGCATTGCCCGCATCGATGCCGAGCGCGATCGTGACGACGCCCAGCGCGAAACGCATGCCGGGCATCGCCGACTGGCTGAAATTTCCGGTCAGTTGCAGAGTCATCGCGGGCGCCTCGACAGCGCACACGAAAGGCTGCTTCGCGTAGATGCCGAATTGTCCGAGCTTATTGCCAAGCTGGATGACGATAACGCCCAGATCCGCGAAGCTCGCGGTCGTCTCGACAGCGCGGTCGAGCGCATGGGAGCGCTTGAGCAACAGCGTCAGCAACTCGATTCGGGGCGCCGACAATTGCTCGAAGCACGTGAGGAGGCGCGCATGAATGCGCGTGAGGCGCGTGACACCGAGCACCAGGCCGCGTTGTCGGTCGAATCGAAACGCTCGGCGATGAGCTCGCTGGAACAGTCGCTGCAGCGAATGATGGCCCAGTCATCCCAACTCGACACGCGACGCGCCGAGATCGCGACCCAGCTCGAATCGCGTGGCGATCCGTTGGCTGAACTCGAGTCCGAGCGGCAGGTTTGTCTCAACCAGAGGCTGTTGGTCGATCGCCAACTGGTCGAGGCGCGCAAGGCGCTTGAGGAGCAGGACGCCGAAATGCGCAAGTTCGAGACCGAGCGCAATCGCATCGTCGATGCGCTGACCGAGCGCCGCGAACATTTGTCCAATCTGCGCCTCAACGAACAGGAACGGCGCTTGCATGCGCAAAACCTTGAGGCGGCCATCGTCGAAGCCGGTTTCGAGATCGAGGCCTTGTTCGCCGAGCTGCCCGAGGAAATCGATGCCGACCAGTGGCAAAAGGACCTCGATGACCTGGAGCAGAAGATCCGCCGATTGGAGCCGGTCAATCTGGCTGCGATCCAGGAGTACGAAGAGCAGTCGCAGCGCAAGGTCTACCTCGATGCGCAGCTGACCGATCTTGGTACCGCCCTGGAAACTCTCGAAGCGGCGATCCGCAAGATCGACCGCGAGACGCGCCAGCGCTTCAAGGACACGTTCGATCGGGTCAATACCGGCGTGCAGGAGCTGTTCCCGCGGCTGTTCGGTGGTGGGCAGGCCTATCTCGAGTTGACCGGCGAGGATTTGCTGACCACCGGGGTCTCGATCATGGCGCGACCGCCCGGCAAACGTGTCACGTCAATCTCGCTGCTTTCCGGTGGCGAGAAGGCGATGACGGCTGTCGCCCTGGTGTTCTCGATCTTCCGCCTCAATCCGGCACCGTTTTGCCTGCTCGACGAAGTCGATGCACCATTGGATGAGGCCAATGTCGGGCGATTCTCCGCGATGGTGACCGAGATGAGCCAGAACGTGCAGTTCATCTTCGTCACGCACAACAAGGCGACGATGGAAGCCGCCAGTCAGCTTTGCGGTGTAACCATGCGCGAACCCGGTGTATCAAGGCTGGTGCAGGTCGATCTCGCCGAAGCCGCTAAACTGGCCGGAGCAGCCTGAGGAGTCGGCATGGAGCAGCAAGCACTGAGTGCGAACGAGATGCGCGTGATCATTTTCGTGGTCGGCATGATCGTGCTGGCCTTGATCTATTTTTTTGGCCGGCCGCGAAAGCCAGGGCAGGGCCATAGAACACTGTTCCGGAAGCCACCGGGTACGCGCGTCGAACCGACTCTCGACGGTGACGCCGGCATCGACGTCGTCGACGAATCCATCCATGCCGGCGAGCAGTTTGACCTGCTTGGCAGTATCGACACCGGCGAGGCGGTCGAAGCGGCCGCGAAGAAGCGTGGCAGGCGTTCGGCAAAGCCAATGGTCGGTGTCAGGCCCGATCAGCCGATCGAACGTATCGTGACCTTGTTCGTGACTTCGCGGGACGGTGCAATGATCGCCGGCAGTGATCTGGTCGTCGCCGCCGAGAAGGCCGGTCTTGAATTCGGTGATCGCGGAATCTTTCACCGGATGCTCCCTGGAAAGCCCGATGCCGGCCCGATCTTCAGCATGGCCAACATGCTCAAACCCGGCAATTTCGACATGGCCCGGATCGAATCCCTCGATACCCGGGGCCTGACCCTGTTCATGGCTCTGCCGGGACCGCTGCCGGCGCTCGATGCCTGGGATGCGCTGTTGCCGACCGCACAACGCCTGGCCGAACTCCTCGATGCGAATCTGCTCGACGAAAAACATGGCGCACTTGGGCGGCAGGGCATTGCGCATATCCGCGACGGGTTACGCGCCTGGGATCGGCAGCAGGAAAGCGGGCAGATCCGACCCAGCTGGTAGTCCGGGCAACGGTACATCCAATGCCGGTGTTCTGACCGGAGCAGTCTGTAGTGTGAAAGCTCAAGCGCAAGCCTGCATCATGCATCCATCGCCCATCCTCGGCGAATATCCCCATACAGGAGACGCATCGTGAGCAAGCAGGTCAAGGTGATCAAGCAGGGCAAGCCAGGCAATGTTGCCAATGTCGACAAAGCCGAGAAGGTCTGGCTGGCCGGCCTCGGTGCGTTTTCGATCGCGCAGAAGCAGGGCACTGTGCTGTTCGAGAGTATGGTTAGCGAAGGCAAGGCCTTTCAGGTACGCAGCGAAAAGCTGGCCCGCAAGGTTTCCACCGAGGTCAAGAAAGTGGTCCAAAGCCGCATGAAGCCGGTCAGAATCCGTCTGGATGCGATGCGCAGCGAAGCCGAAGCAAAGATCGAGCTTGGCGTTGGTCGCGTCATGTCCTACGCAGGCATACCGTCGAAGGCCGATGTGGATGCATTGATTGCACGCGTCGACAAGCTGTCGCGCCAGTTGCGCGCCGCCAGGTAATCGCCAGACTACATCGTGATGAAATGAAAACGGTCGCCTCGCGCGGCCGTTTTTATTTGTGTTCAGCGCAGGTAGGCGCCAGCCAGGTTGTTCAGATGCAGGCGCTCGGAATCGCGCAGAAATGGCGCGATCAGCATCATCACCTGATGGATGCCTCGGCCGATGTCGATCTGTCCGGATTCGTTCTTGGCATGCCGCACGGCATCGAAATTGAGCCAGAAGGTCGCCACCAGCACGATGTTCTCCGCGGTCGCCCGGATCTCGTCGGCGCTGGCCCGGAAAATTCCGGCTGCTGCGAGTCCGCGCATGACCCCGGCGGCATTTTCCGATGCGCGTTTGAGGATGCGCGAGAAATGCAGGCGCAATTTGCGGTTTCGCGAAAGGATGTCGACCAGATCCCGATAGACGAAACGGAAATCCCACATGCATTCGAAGATCACGTGCAGTTGCAGCCATACGTCTTCGAGATTCGGCAGACGGTCATCGGGTGCGACCAGGGCCCCATCGATACGCTGCTCGTAGCGGGCGAACAGCTGCCCGATGATGTCGTCCTTGTTGCGATAGTGGTAGTAAAGGTTGCCCGGACTGATGCCGAGCTCGTCGGCGATGTGGTTGGTGGTCACATTCGGTTCGCCCTGGGTGTTGAACATGACCAGGGCGGTTTCGAGAATGAGCTCGCGGGTTTGACGCGCCATTGGGGTTCCCTGCGAGTTGACGAAACGATCAGGTGCGCAGCTTGGCGACCAGATCGATGTATTTCCGCCTGGCTTCGTCCCCGGTCGTTCCCTTGAGCTTGGCCCAGGCCTCGTACTTGGCAGTGCCGACAAAATCGAAGAAGCCGGGTTTGGGCCCTGATACGTCACCGTCGGCGCCTTGCTTGTAAAGGGCATAGAGCTTGAGCAGGGTGTCGTTGTCAGGCCGCTCGGCCAGTTTCTTGATGTCTTCAGCGGCTTTCTCGAAGCTGGCTTGGAGCTTGGACATGGGTTTTCGACCTGGGTGATTGCGCCCCTGCGCCGGAACTTTCTATCACGCACCCGCAACCCGGTCAACGCGAGCGCGTATGCGTGGAAAGGATTTCGTTGCGCGACTATGCTGTCCATACGCGGGCGTCCGCAGACATGCGACATGGCGGAATCGGTGCGGCTTTTTCAATCTGGAATGGAGTGGGGAGATGACATATTTCGTGACGGGCGCGACCGGATTCATCGGCCGACACCTGCTGGAAAAGCTGCTCTTGCGCAAGGGCAGGATCTATTGCCTGGTGCGCAAGGATTCACTGCCGAAGTTCGAGGAATTGCGTATCCGACTGGATGCGGACAAGGATCGCCTGATCGCGGTCACCGGCGATCTCGGCAAACCCCGCCTCGGCGTAACTCCGACCGTGCTGAAAAATCTGAATGGAAAGGTTACTCATTTTTTCCATCTCGCCGCACTCTATGACCTGTCTGCGGACGAGGCCAGTCAGGTTTTGGCAAACATCGAGGGCACGCGTCATGCCGTGCAGCTCGCCGAGGCGATCAAGGCCGGCTGCTTCCATCACACCAGTTCGATCGCTGCCGCCGGGCTGTATCCGGGCGTTTTCCGCGAAGACATGTTCGAGGAAGCCGAAGGATTGGACAATGTGTACTTCCGTACGAAACATGATTCCGAGGGCATCGTGCGCAAGGAGTGCAAGCGCCCATTCCGCATCTATCGACCGGGAATCGTCATCGGCAATTCGCAGACCGGAGAGATGGACAAGATAGACGGGCCGTATTACTTCTTTGGCCTGATCAAGAAGTTGCGCGAGGTGCTGCCGCCGTGGATGCCGACCATCGGCATCGAGGGCGGCCGCTTGAACCTGGTTCCGGTGGACTGGGTTGCGGCCACAATGGATCACATTGCGCATGTGCCGAAGCTCGATGGTCAATGCTTCCATCTGACGGATCCGGCGCCGCGACGCATTGGCGAGGTGCTCAACACTTTTGCCGAAGCCGGACATGCGCCGAAGATGAGCATGCGTCTGGACGCGCGCATGTTCGCCTTCATTCCGAGTGCGGTGCGTCACGCATTGTCGAACCTGCCGCCCGTAAAACGCATGATCAATGTATTCCTGCGTGATTTCGGCATTCCCGCCGAGGTCATGCGCTTCATCAACTATCCAACCCGATTCGATACGCGGGAAACCGATCGTGCCCTGCGTGGCTCGAAAATCAAGCTGCCGAAACTGCAGACCTACGCCTGGCGACTGTGGGACTACTGGGAGCGCCATCTGGATCCCGCCTTGTTCGTTGACCATTCCTTGTCGGGCAAGGTCAAGCGCAAGGTCGTGGTCATCACCGGCGGTTCATCCGGCATAGGCAAGGCGGTCGCATTGAAGGTGGCTGCGGCTGGCGCAAAGGTCGTCATCTGCGCGCGTGGTGAA
Source organism: Lysobacterales bacterium (assembly GCA_016721015.1). Taxonomy (GTDB): domain Bacteria; phylum Pseudomonadota; class Gammaproteobacteria; order Xanthomonadales; family Rhodanobacteraceae; genus Dokdonella. The sequence goes on along the minus strand of JADKJL010000009.1, from coordinate 49,614 downwards.
GAGGAGCTGGCGGCGGCGAAGCTGGAAATCGAGAGCGCCGGCGGAAGCTGCTTCACCTACAAGGTCGACCTCGCCGAGCTTGCTTCTTGCGATGGCTTCGTCAAGCAGGTGATCGACGAGCACGGCGGGGTCGACGTCCTGATCAACAACGCCGGGCGCTCGATTCGTCGCGCCATCGCGTCGAGCTATGACCGGTTCCATGATTTCGAACGCACCATGCAGCTCAATTATTTCGGCTCGTTGCGCCTGATCATGGGCTTTCTGCCGAGCATGACCGGACGCCATCGTGGTCACATCATCAATATTTCCTCGATTGGCGTCCTCACGAATGCCCCGCGCTTTTCAGCCTATGTCGCGTCCAAGGCCGCCCTCGATGCCTTTTCGCGCTGTGCCCAGGCCGAGTTTTCCGATCAGGGCATCAACTTCACCACGATCAACATGCCGCTGGTCAAGACACCGATGATTGCCCCGACCAAGATGTACGATTCGGTGCCGACCCTGAGCCCCGAGGAAGCCGCTGATCTGGTCGTCAGTGCCATCATCGAGCGACCAGTGCGGGTGGCGACGCGGACTGGAATATTCGCCCAGTTGTTCTACTCGGTGTCGCCACGCGCCTACGAGATCGTCATGAACACGGCATTCCGATTGTTCCCGGATTCATCGGCCGCAAAGGGTCTGAAAGGCATGCGCGAGGAAAAGCAGCAGGGGCCTTCATCGGAGCAGGTCGCGTTTGCGGCCCTGATGCGAGGCGTGCACTGGTAGGTTCAGGTCGGTGACGGTCGGCCGAAGCGGGCCGTCACCGCGCTGAGTCCCCGGCAGGTGCTGCCGAAGGACTCGGGTTCGACAGGTCTGGCGGAACTATTTCCTGGGCGAGGTCTTCTTTGCTGCGGCCTTTTTCGCGACCGGCTTCTTGACCTTGGCGACGCTGCGCTTGGTGCCTGCCTGCTTGAGCTGGGCGGATTCGAGTTCGCGGGCGACGTCGGCCAGCTCGTCCTTGACCCGCGACACCGAACGCGTTGCGCCACTCTTGCTCGATGTCGAACGTGCGGTTGTCTTGGCCGCAGGTTTCGCATTGAGCTTGTGCACCTCGCGGGCGAGTTCCTCGACACGGTGGGTCAGCGATTTCAATTCCGTGCTGCCGGGAACGCCAAGATGGTTGAGCGCCCGCGAAACCCGGTTTTCAAAGACCTTTTCGAGTTTGTCCCAGGTTTCCTGGCTGCGTTCCTTGACCTGTCCGACAGCTGCCTCAACCGCGCCACGAGCCTCTTCCGCCTTGCCTGCTGTCAGCTTGCGGGTTTTCTGTTCGAGCGAGACGCCTTCGCGAACGAGGGCTTCGAACAAGCGCGTACCTTCATCCTGAGCCTTGGCAAACGCACCGAGACCGGCCAGCCAGATGTGCTGGGCGGATTCGACGATCGACTTGCCGCTGGCGCGCGCTGCCGGCTTGCTCGCCGCAGGGGTGGCTTTTGATTTGAGCTTCGGCTTGGGCTTGGACATTGCAGGTTCCTTCGATGGGGTGGGCACGGGCGTGCCCGGATGTGGATCTATTCTAGCGTTGACCGATAGAGCAAGTAGTCGATCAGCCGGATGCGCTCAGGAATGTGCCGATGACGTACTGGCGGGTTCGCTTGAAGAATTCCGGTTCGCCGCCTTGCTTCGTTTGCGGGCCGGGCGATTCTGTTCCAGCGCCCGGTCAAGATCATCGAGGGCCCGGTGCAGCTGGGAGGTCGCCTGTGAACGCCGGGCAGGTTTCAGGTCGAGCCCGCCAAGCAGGGTTCGTTCGGGGTCATTGAGGACGCTGTCGCGCAGACTCAGGCCGTGCCGCTGAAGCAGGGGACCCAGCGTCTTGCGATGCGTGCGCAGGTCGTTCAAGGTCGATTGATAGGCATGTTCGGCGAGGTTCCGGCGATTCGCAAAACTGAACACGTTGGTGAAGAACATGTCGGTGTCGTCGTTGTCGGGTTCGATCAGGAGCAGATCCGATCCGGTGTACTTGCGTTCGTACTTGGGGATGCTCGCCTGCATGCGCGATTGCAGCAGGGTGCGGAACATCTGCGAAAGAACGACCGGCAAGCCGCCTTCGATCAGGCTGCTGGGCGAGCCCTTGCCGATCGCATTCGCGGTGGTCGTATCGATCGGAACCAGCGGGTTGATTGCGAGCACGAGATCGGCACCCGCATCCATTGCCACCGACGCATGCACGGTATGGCGCAAGGCGCCGTCAACATGATATTTGCCGTTGATGAGTACCGGCGGATAGAGTCCGGGCAGGGCGGAACTGGCCTCGATCGCACGCGAGATCGGCACATCGTCGTAGCCTGGCGTGCCGAAGCGGATAGCCTGGCCGCTGTCGAGTTCCACCGCGACGATGACGAGCTTGCGATCCAGTTCGCGGAAGTCGTTGCTGCGGCCATGCGCGGTGAACGCCTTGCGCAGGAAACGTTCAATCGCTTCGTTGTCGAACAAGCCGAGAGGGAGGAGGCTGCCGAGCTTGATCAGGCTGTCGGTGACACGCAGATCGAAGGGGTGTTTGGCGAATTCCGCAAGACCGGTCATGAGCAGGCGGGGAACCCCGGAGATTCGACGCAGGTATTCCCAGATCGCCGGACGGACGAAATCCTCGGCCTTGAAGGTGAACTGGTCGGAATCATTGCTGACGAAGATCCGGCAAAGCTCGGTGCTGGTCAGCCGATTTGCCAGACTCGCCGCAATATATGCCCCCGAACTGATGCCGACATAGACATCGAGGGCGTTCATGTCGAGGCCGTCAATGGCGTCATCAAGGGCACGTGCAGCGCCAATTTCGAAAATCCCGCCGATCGGCCCGCCTCCGGCGACGGCGAGTCCGATTTTCGGGCGCGTCGATTTCTTGACCGGCTTGTGCGCAGCCTTGATGACGAGCATCAGTTGATCTGCTCGTCGAGGTGGCGGTTGATCTCGGTTTCGATCATCGACTTCATCATGCCCATGACGAAGCCGAGCTTGGCGTAGACATGCACCTCGCCCTTTTCCAGTGCGATATGTCCGTCGACGCCGCTGCGCGAAAAGGCAAGCGTATCCCCTTCCCAATCGCAGGCCAGATCGAATTCCTTGGCGATCGACTTGGCCAGCTTGTTGACCGCCTTGCGCGCTTCGGCAACTGAAAGATGATGTTTGCGCCGAATATCGATCTGCGCCATGCGTATTCTCCGGTTCCGCCAACACGGGCGCGTTGCGCGGCAAACCCTATGATGCCTCAGGACTTGGCGTTGAAGAAGAGTTGGTCATGCCGCCGATCCCTGCATCGAGACGCGCGCGCGGCGTTCGCGCATGGGCTGGCATTCACGCCAACCATGCCGATTGGATTCGGCGCGAATGACGAAGGCCGGCTGGTCTGGCACCCTCGGGCAGCGGAAAACAAGCAGGTGTCAGGCTTGTCTCATCCTGCTAAAGTGCCGACACCTTGTCAGCGCGTGCGCCGATGCGTCTAAGTTTTTCCAACGGAGAACATGCGGATGTGCTCGTCGATGGCGGCGTCACCGGCATTGGTTCCGCGCAGGACAACGCAATCAGGCTTGAATCCGGCGGGATTCGGCCCTGGCATGCGCGACTCGTCATCGACAAGCGCGGTGTGATCCTCGAAGTACTCGACCCGCAGGCACGCACCCACGTCAATGCGCGACCCGTTGTCGAGAAGGCCCTGCTCCGGCTCGGAGACGTGGTCAGCTTCGATGCCGTGGCGGTGACGCTCAAGCCCGACAGCGACAATTGGATCAATACGCGGGTGCCGCCCGAGGCCGCTGGCGGAGCGCTCCACGAAGTTTCCCGCGTGGTTCTGCGCGGTATTTCCGGAACCCACTACGGCAAGACCATCAGCGTTGGCGAGCGGCTGGTCATCGGCAATGGCAGTCGCGGACTGGATCTCGACGAACCGCAAATGAGCGAGCGTCACGCTTCGATCGATGTGACCGAAGAGGCGATCCATTTTCGCGACACCGGTTCGGCCAACGGCACCGAGATCAACGGCGTTCTGGTCAAGACGGCCGTTCTGCACCCTGGCGACCAGATCAATTTCGGCCGAAACCGGTTTGTCCTTGAAGCGCCTGGATATCCGTTACGCGGTCAGAGCATGCCGACACCGGCAAACCAAGCACCGGCAATCACGCAAACACTCGACGCGATCAAGTTCAATGATCCGGTTCCGGTTGCGCCTGTGCTGGAAGACAGTGGCTCGGGCATCTGGTGGTTGATTGCAGCGGCCGCGCTGATCGGGCTCGCCATTGCCGGATTGATCTGGTTCGGCAATTACTGAACGATTCGCGGTTGCCTCGCTGCTGCCTTGCCTGACCTTGCCGGCAACCCGGGTCGCGATCACTGTTCCGACGCCGCGCTTGAACCCGACATTCGCAGCCGGCGATGGCCGCGTTGCAGCCTGTGCCTGCCAAGCAGTGCCGCCTCCATGCGACCCGGTTGCGGCGTATGGCCGCCTCGGTGACGACCAGCATTCCGAATGAGCTTGCGGACATGCTGCAATGCGACATATCGTTGCCATTCGGCACCTTAGGCTTCGTGCATCGGTGCTTCCCCTTACTTGAAGATGCGCGGGAGTTCCCTGTGACGCGTGCTTACAACTTCAGTGCCGGCCCTGCCGCGTTGCCGGAACAGGTTCTGATCCAGGCCCGCGAGGAAATGCTCGAATGGGGCAACGCGCGGGCTTCAGTCATGGAAATCAGCCATCGCGGCCGCGCGTTCATGGCCCTGGCATCGGAATCCGAACAGGATCTTCGCCAGCTGATGACGATTCCATCGAACTATCGCGTGTTGTTCCTGCAGGGCGGAGCAACCCAGCATTTCGCGCAGATCCCGATGAATATCGCGCGGCCCGATCAGGTCGCCGACTACATCGTCAGCGGTGCGTGGGGTGAAAAGGCGGTCACGGAAGCGAATCCCTACGTGCAGGCGAAGATCGCCGCGAGCTCGCTGGACTCCGTTTACACGCGGATCCCGCCGCGCGCGGATTGGGATCTGGATCCGAATGCGGCCTATGTGCACTACACGCCGAACGAGACGATTCATGGTGTCGAGTTCCAGGAGGTTCCCGAAGTCGGTGATGTCGCGCTAGTCGCCGACATGTCATCGGACATCCTTTCGCGACCGCTCGATGTCTCGAAGTTCGGCCTGATCTATGCCGGTGCGCAGAAGAACATCGGCGCGTCAGGCCTGGTCATCCTGATCGTCCGCGATGATCTGCTGGAGCGTTGCCCGGGCAATATCGCGCGCATCTTCAACTACGCCGATCACGCCGCCAACCACTCGCTGTTGAATACGCCGAATACCTACGGCTGGTATCTGGCGTCACTGGTGTTCAAGTGGCTCAGGTCGCAAGGCGGTGTCGAGGCCATCGGCGAGCGCAACCGGGCCAAGGCCGCGCGCTTGTACGCGGCCATAGACAGTTCGGATTTCTACACGAATCCGGTCGCCGTGGAGGCGCGCTCGTGGATGAATGTGCCGTTTTTCCTGCCACGCGCTGAACTCGATTCGATGTTTCTCGAGGAGGCCGATGCGAACAACCTGATCGGCCTCAAAGGGCACAAGCTGCTGGGCGGCATGCGCGCGTCGATCTACAACGCGACATCGTTGTCGGCGGTTGAGGTGCTGATCGATTTCATGCGCGATTTCGCGCGACGTCACGGTTGAGCGCGAGCTCGATCCGGGACTCAGGGTTTGGCAATCACGGGGCAGGCGGCAATGAGCAACGACGAGGGAAATTCCACCGCAGCAATGGATCTGGCCGAGGTGCGCACCCGCATCGACGGCATCGACCGCAACATCCAGACCCTGATTGCGGAACGTGCGCGCTGGGCGCACCAGGTCGGTCTGGCCAAGGGGCCGTTGGCGGCAGCCGTTGACTACTACCGGCCGGAACGTGAAGCGCAGGTCTTGCGCATGGTCGTCGACCGCAACGAAGGCCCGCTCAGCGATGAAGTCCTCGTGCATGTATTTCGTGAAATCATGTCGGCCTGCCTGGCCCAGCAAGAGCCGTTGAAGATCGGCTACCTCGGTCCCGAGGGCACCTTCAGCCAGCAAGCCGTGCTCAAGCATTTCGGCCGTTCCGCGCATGGCCAACCGATGGCCAGCATCGAAGAGGTATTCCAGGAGGTCGAGAACGGCAACGCGGATTTCGGCGTCGTTCCGGTCGAGAATTCCGGTGAGGGCACGATCCAGGTCACTCTCGACATGTTCCTGACCTCGGGTCTGAAGATCTGCGGCGAAGTCGAGTTGCGCGTGCATCAATACCTGTTCTCGCGCAGTGGCCGCATCGAGGATATCGAGCGTATCTATTCACATCCCCAATCGTTCGCCCAGACCCAGACCTGGCTGCGTGGCAACTTGCCCAATGTCGAAAAGATCGCCGTTTCCAGCAACGCAGAGGGTGCGCGGCGGGCGCGCAATGCCGATGACGCCGCGGCGATTGCCGGTGAGTCCGCCGGGCTCGTCTATGGCTTGAAAAAAGTCATCATGCGACCGATCCAGGATGATGCCGACAACACCACGCGCTTCCTCGTTCTTGGCCGGCAGATCTTTCCGCCTTCCGGGCACGATCGCACTTCGATCCTGGTTTTCATCAAGGATCAGCCCGGCGCCTTGTTCAACGTGCTCAGCCCGTTCGCCAAGCACGGCATCACCATGAATCGCATCGAGTCGCGGCCCTCGCACCAGGCCAAATGGGAATATGCATTCTTCATCGACCTGGCCGGTCATGTCGAAGATGCGCCGATGAAGGAGGCATTCACCGAGCTCGTCGAATTCGCCGCCCAAATCAAGATCCTCGGCTCCTACCCGGTCGCCGTTCCATGAGTTTCGATGCCTCCGCGCTGGCGAACCGAACCGCGAGTCGTCTGCGTGCATATGACCCCGGTCACGATCTGCCGGCTCTGCGTGTCCGTTTTGGCGAACAACTGGCCGAGCTTGGATCCAATGAAACCGTGCTCGGCCCGAGTCCGCATGCGCTGGCTGCGATCACCGACGCCTTGCCGGATGTCTTGCGCTATCCGGATCCGCACGGTGGTGCCCTCAAGCGCGCGCTGGCGGAAAAGTGGCGGGTCGAGACTTCGCAAATTGCCCTCGGCAATGGCTCGCACGAATTGCTGATGCTGCTTGCGCAATGCTTTGCCGATTCGACCACCTCGGTGGTGTTTTCGGAGTTCGGGTTCGCCGTGTTCCCGATTGCTGCCGCCGCGGCGGGTGCGATCGCGGTGAGCGTCAATGCATTGCCCGGCGATCACGCAACGGCTCCTTATGGACATCATCTCGATGCACTGGCCGCTGCTATTCGCGTCGATACGCGCATCGTCTATCTGGCCAATCCGAACAATCCCACCGGAACCTGGTTCGACGATGATGCACTCGATCGTTTTTTCGATCACGTGCCGGTGTCGACGCTGGTTGTCGTCGACGAGGCCTATCAGGAGTTCGTCGATGCACCAGGCGTGAGCAGCGCGGCGCGCCTGCTTGAACGCCATCCGAACCTTGTCATCACGCGCACATTCTCCAAAGCCTATGCACTGGCCGGGCTGCGTATCGGTTACCTGCTCGCTGATCCGGGCGTCGTCGCCGTGCTCGAGCGGCTACGCGAGTCGTTCAACGTGAATTCGCTGGCCCAGACCGCGGCGCTGGCCGTGCTTGGCGATTCCGCGCACCTGCGAAAGGTCTGCGAATGGACGCGAAGCGAACGCGACTGGCTCGATCATGAGCTTGAATCGCGCGGCTATCGCACGCTGCCCTCGCAGACCAATTTTCTGCTCGTCGATCTGGGCGAGGATGCCGCCCGGTTCGAGCAGCACCTGTTTGATCGCGGCGTGATCGTGCGGCCTATGGCGGGCTACGGACTCGGTGAGTGCGTCCGCATCAGTATCGGAACGCGCAGCGAGAACGAGCGCTTGCTCGCTGCCTTGCCATGAACGGCCCTGTCGCCTGGATCAGTTCGCCAGCCGGCCCGTTGGGTGGTGAACTGGATGTGCCCGGCGACAAGTCGGTGTCGCATCGCGCGATCATGCTCGCCGCGCTGGCCGACGGCGTATCCCGGATCGATGGCTTTCTCGAAGGCGAGGACACGCGCGCGACTGCGGCGGCATTTGCGCGAATGGGTGTCCAAATCGAAACGCCGACCTCGTCCGCACGCATCGTGCACGGAGTCGGCATGCGTGGCCTGAAGTCGGCAAACGGCCCGATCGATTGCGGCAACGCAGGCACCGGCATGCGCCTGCTCGCCGGGTTGCTCGCTGGACAATCGTTCGATTCCGAACTGATCGGTGATGCGTCGCTGTCGCGCAGGCCAATGGGACGGATCATCGATCCGTTGACGTCGATGGGCGCACGCATCGAATCCGGCGCGGGCGGCTTGCCGCCCTTGCGCATCCATGGCCGTCGGCGATTGCAGGGAATGACGTTTGCGCCGACGGTGGCGAGCGCCCAGGTCAAATCGGCGATCCTGCTGGCTGGCCTGTATGCGCATGGCACCACCGAAGTCCGCGAAGCCCATCCGACGCGAGATTACAGTGAGCGCATGCTGGCTGCATTTGGCTGGCCCATCGAGTTTTCCCAAGGCTGGGCGCGGTTGCCCGGCAATGCCCGCTTGCAGGCGACGGATATTGTCGTGCCCGCTGATTTCTCCTCGGCGGCATTTTTTCTGGTCGCCGCGAGCATCGTGCCGGGATCCAAGCTGACCTTGCGCGCGGTCGGCATGAATCCACGCCGCACCGGCTTGCTTGAGATCTTGCGTTTGATGGGGGCCGACATTGTCGAGGTCAATCGCCGCGAGCAGGGTGGGGAATGGCTGGCGGATTTGCACGTAAGCCACGCGCCGCTGCGCGGAATCGATGTTCCCGAGCGCTGCGTGGCCGACATGATCGATGAATTCCCGATTCTGTTCGTGGCCGCCGCCACCGCCCTTGGAACCACGCGGATCCGCGGCGTGGCCGAGTTGCGGGTCAAGGAATCGGATCGTCTGGCAGTCATGGCGCAAGGCTTGGCGAGCCTCGGCATCGCCGTCACCGAGTCCGCGGATGGCGCCGATATCACGGGTGGCACGATTGGATCCGGGCGCATCGACAGCGTTGGCGACCACCGTATTGCGATGAGTTTTGCCGTTGCCGGCTTGCTCGCCAGTGGCCCTGTTCTGATAGACGATTGCGCCACGGTGGCGACCTCGTTTCCCGGATTTCTCGATCTGGCCAACGCCTGCGGCTTTTCGATTTCCGCGACTTGAGCTACTGAAGCGGCAAGCCACGACGCTACAATAACCGTCTGCCAAGCCCGAACCTGACACCCATGCCCACCGACACGATTCCCGTGCTGACGATTGACGGTCCCTCCGGCTCGGGCAAGGGCACCATAAGCCGGCTCGTCGCTGAGCGGCTGGGCTGGCATCTGCTGGATTCCGGCGCGCTTTATCGCGCGGTCGGCTACGCGGCCGGCGAAGCGGGCCTCGATTTGTCCGATGCGGACGCCATGACACGCTGCGCCGAGACGACCAAGATCCGCTTTCGCGACCCCAAGGATGGTGGCGAGACACGCGTGATCGTCAACAGCCACGACGCCACCGATGAACTGCGCACCGAGACTGCTGGCGCGGCAGCCTCGGCTATAGCCGTGTTTCCGGGCGTACGTACCGCCCTGTTCGACAAGCAGCGCGGCTTCCGCCGAGCGCCCGGACTGGTCGCCGATGGTCGCGACATGGGTACGGTGATTTTCCCCGATGCCCGCTTCAAGGTGTTCCTCACCGCGAGTGCCGAAGAGCGGGCGAAGAGGCGCTATAAGCAGTTGAAGGATAAGGGGTTGAATGTTACCCTTGCCGCCCTTTTGCGCGAGATTCAGGCGCGCGACGAACGTGATGCCGCCCGCACGGTGGCTCCGCTCAGACCGGCAGAGGATGCGTTGACGATCGATACCACCGGTATCGCAGTCGCTGGCGTAGTCGATGCCGTCCTCTTGGTGGTTCGTCCGTCCTGATCGCGTTCAAGAGGGAAACGTTCCGTCATTCGGGGTCCTGGATGACGGGTTCAGCCATGGCGTGTTGTCGCACGCCCCCGACAGGTGGATTGAATCGGTGAGCGTGTGCCGCTGTGCCACGACCTGACTACGATCTGTTGTCTCCTCTGGAAAATCACATGAATGCAGTTGTTGCCGAAACCCCGATGACCGAAAGCTTTGCCGAGATGTTCGAGCAGAGCCAATCGATCGCCAACCTCAAGCCTGGGTCGATCGTTGTTGGCACCGTTGTGGAAATCCGCTCGGACGTTGTTGTCATCAACGCCGGCCTCAAGTCCGAAGGCATCGTGCCGATCGAACAGTTCCGCAATGAGCAAGGTGAGCTGGAAATTGAAGTGGGCGACCAGGTCAAGGTTGCCCTCGATGCCATCGAAAACGGTTTCGGCGAAACCATGCTCTCCCGCGAGAAGGCCAAGCGCTCGCTCGTCTGGGACGAACTCGAAGAAGTACACACGGCCAACCAGAGCGTCATTGGACGCATCTCGGGCAAGGTCAAGGGCGGTTTCACCGTCGATATCAAGGATGTCCGCGCGTTCCTGCCGGGTTCCCTGGTCGATGTGCGTCCGGTCCGCGATCCTTCCTACCTCGAAGGCAAGGAACTCGAGTTCAAGATCATCAAGCTCGATCGCAAGCGCAACAACGTGGTGGTATCGCGTCGCGCCGTGGTCGAAAGCGAATTCAGTGTCGAGCGCGAGCAGTTGCTTGATCGCCTGCAGGAAAACGCCGTGGTCAAGGGCGTCGTCAAGAACCTCACCGATTACGGCGCATTCGTCGACCTCGGCGGCATCGACGGCCTGCTGCACATCACCGACATGGCCTGGAAGCGCGTGCGTCATCCGAGCGAAGTGGTCAACGTCGGCGACGAACTCGACGTGCGCGTGCTCAAGTTCGATCGCGAGCGCAACCGCGTCAGCCTCGGCTTGAAGCAACTCGGCGAAGATCCGTGGGTTGCCATCAGCCGTCGTTACCCGAGCGGTACCAAGGCGGTCGGCAAGGTTTCCAACGTCACCGACTACGGCTGCTTTGTCGAGCTCGAAGCCGGCGTCGAAGGCCTCGTCCATGTTTCCGAAATGGATTGGACCAACAAGAACGTCAATCCGGCCAAGGTTGTCCAGGTCGGTGATGACGTCGAAGTCATGGTCCTCGATGTCGATGAAGAGCGTCGTCGCATCTCGCTCGGCATCAAGCAGACCCGCGCCAATCCGTGGGAAGCGTTTGCCGCCATCTTCAAGAAGAACGACAAGGTTACCGGTCAGATCAAGTCGATCACCGATTTCGGTATCTTCATCGGTCTCGACGGCGGCATCGATGGTCTCGTCCATCTGTCCGACATCTCGTGGGCAGCAGCTGGCGAAGACCTCGTGCGCAACTTCAAGAAGGGCGACGATATCGAAGCCGTGGTTCTGGCGGTCGATCCGGAGCGCGAGCGCATTTCGCTTGGCATCAAGCAGCTTGAGCAGGATCCGTTCGGTCAGTTCATGGCCAACCATCCGCGTGGCAGCATCCTCAATGGCACCGTGCGCGAAGTTGATGCACGCGGCGTGACCGTCGATATCGAAGAAGGTATCGAAGGCTACCTGCGCGCCAATGACATCGCCAAGGAACGCGTCGACGACGCCACCCTGCATTTCAAGGTGGGCGATCCGGTGGAAGCCAAGTTCATCGGCATGGATCGCAAGGGCCGCGTGTTGCAGTTGTCGATCCGCGTCAAGGACGAGGAAGAGCTGCAATCGGTGCTGGATGATTACCAGGGTTCGACGGGTGCAACGACCCAGCTGGGTGCCTTGCTCAAAGAGAAGTTCAACCGCGAGTAATGCGGGATGACGGACGCAGATGCGTCCGTCGCTGAAGTCATGGTGCCCATCCTGGCGATGGGCACCTTTTCCCCGCCTCACGTGTGATTCTCGAATGACCAAGTCCGAGTTGATCGAAATTCTTTCTGCTCACCAGCGGCACTTGGCGAGCAACGATGTCGAACTGGCCGTCAAGAGCATGCTTGAGCAGATGGCGCATGCGCTGGCCGGCGGCGATCGTATCGAGATTCGCGGATTCGGCAGTTTTTCCCTTCATTTTCGCCCGCCGCGCATGGGGCGAAATCCGAAGACCGGCGATGCCGTGGCCCTGCCAGGCAAGCATGTTCCGCATTTCAAGCCAGGCAAGGAACTGCGCGAACGGGTCAACGCCAGCAAGCATCCGGTTTCAATCAGCAACGCCCACTGATAGCCTGCACAGCATCCTGACCTCGCCTGACGGCGATCGCCCACTGGAGAATGCGGCCATGCGACTTGGCGTGGTGATCCTGATCGTGTTGTCCATTGTCTTCGGTGCCACTTTCGGCGCACTCAATTCCGAACGCATCGCGTTTGATCTCTATTTCATCGAATTCTCGTTTCCGAAAGGTGCGGCCTTGCTCGCCTTCCTGCTGCTTGGCTGGATTTCGGGCGGGCTTCTGGTGTGGCTGGTACGTGTGCGCGGTCTGCGCCGCGAACTGCGCCAGTGCAAGCGGCAATTGCGCGAGGCGAAGGCTGAAACCGCTGCATCCAGCGATCTTCCTGTCGGTAACGCATGAGCGAACTGCATCTGCTTTTCCTCCTGTTGCCGCTTGCGGCACTATCCGGATGGTATGTCGCCCGCCGCGGCAGCGAGCGTACTTCCGGGGCGCGCGTAAGCGAACTTTCGAGCAACTATTTCCGTGGCCTCAACTACCTGCTCAACGAGCAGCAGGACAAGGCCATCGAGGTTTTCCTCAAGCTGGCCGAGTACAACCGCGACACGGTCGAGACACATCTGGCCCTGGGTAATCTGTTTCGCCGCCGGGGCGAAGTCGATCGCGCGATTCGAGTGCACCAGAACCTGATCGCGCGCCCATCATTGAGCGATGAGGAAAAGACCATCGCCTTGCTGGAGCTTGGCGAGGACTACATGCGTGCCGGCCTGCTCGATCGGGCCGAGACCTTGTTCACCGATCTGGTTGCGATGGACGCCCTGGCAACCTCGGCCCTGACCCATCTGGTATCGATCTACCAGCACGAGCGTGACTGGAACAAGGCGATCGACAACGCGACCAAGCTCGAAGCCGCCAGCGGCGATTCGCAGGGCGCCATCATTGCCCAGTTCCACTGCGAACTCGCCGAACAGGCCCGTGCCCGACAAGCCTGGGACGAGGCCCGAACCTGCCTGGATGCCGCGCTCCTCGCCGAGGATGATTGCGTCCGGGCGAGCATGATTCGTGGACACATCGAAGCGGCCTGCGGCAATTTCGAAGCGGCGATTGAAGCATTCGAGCATGTCGCCGAGCGCGAGGTCGACTATGTTCCCGAGATCCTCTCGCCCTTGCTGGATTGCTATGCCAAGGCGCAGGCGATGCAGCGTGCCGAAGGTTTTCTGCTGCGCATGACCGAGCGGCATCAGGGTGTGTCGCCGGTGCTTGCGCTGGCCAAGCTGTACACGCGCACCCGCGGCGAGAAGGCGGCGGCCGAGTTCCTGACCCGGCAGCTGCATCAGCGCCCGTCGGTGCGCGCCTTGATGGCCCTGATCGACGCCAGTCTGCACAGCGCCCAGGGCGAAGCCCGGGAAAGCCTGCTGATCCAGCGCGACCTGACCCGCAAATTGCTGGAAGGGCAGGCCATGTATCGCTGCTCGCGTTGCGGCTTCGGCGCAAAGGCCCACCATTGGCAATGCCCTAGTTGCAAAAACTGGAGCACGATCCGTCCCATCCACAGTGTCGTCGGAGAATAGGGCGATCGCGTGACGAGCCTGCCGTTTCCGATCTGGATCGCGCTGATTCTGGCCAGCGTCGTGGCCTCCGCGCTGGTCACCCGGGGCAGCATCAGCTACGCCCATCGTCGACAAATGCTCGATCTTCCGGGTCAGCGTCGCTCGCATCAATGGCCGACTCCACGTGGGGGTGGAATTGGCATTGTGCTGGTGGTCCTGGCTTGTCTGTCGATTCTCTCGGCAATGGGTGAAAGCGGATCCAGTTCGGCCGCTTCAATGGCCTTGGTTGCATCCATCACCCTCGTGGCACTGGTTGGCTGGATCGATGACCATCGTGGCCTCTCGGCTGGCATCCGCATCGTCGCGCATGGATTTGCCGTGACCCTGCTCGCCTGGCCGGTGCTGGGGCTGTTGCCGGATCTGGTCGGCACTTCGGCCTGGCCGTGGGTGGTGGCCGGATTGCTGGTCGCTGCAGGTGCCGTGATCTGGTCGATCAATCTGCACAATTTCATGGATGGCATCGACGGCCTGCTGGCCAGCCAGGCCGTGTTCGTGTTTGCGGCGCTGGCCTTGCTCTGCCTCGTTGCCGGGCGGATTGTCGAAGCGCAGGCGATCGGCCTGTTCGCTGCGGCCACGCTCGGATTCCTGCCCTTCAACTTTCCGCAGGCGCGGGTGTTCATGGGCGATGTCGGCAGTGGCGTTCTCGGCCTGCTCGTCGCCATCGCGACGGGATGGCTGATTGGCGCGCTTCCAGCGGGTCTCGAATACGGATTGATCGTCAGTTCGGCCTTTGTCGTCGACAGCACCGCGACCCTGGTCTCCCGCATGTTCAGCGGCCGACGTTGGTATAGTGCACACCGCGAACATCTCTACCAATGGTTGGTTAGATCAGGCTTCAGTCACGTGCGGGTGACTTTGCTGTATTCCGGATGGAACCTGCTCGTGCTGACACCGGTGCTTTTGTGGTTGAACGCTTCGCCTGATCAACGCGTGGCCAATGCCAGGCTGGCCCTGATCGCCGTCTATGCCTCGGCTGTCGTGATCTGGGTTGTCGGCAAACGCTACTGCCTGAACAAGAATCGAAAATTGTTGCGACCGGAAAAAACGTGATCAACAAAGCCATCGTCAAGATCCATCCGAGGCTGGCGGTCGTCTTTCATGATCTGCTCATGGTCTGGCTGGCGTGGACGACGATCACCTCGATCCGCTGGTCGTTCGAGCTGGCCCGCCCGGAGCTTGGCTTGTTCGGGCCCGAGGTCTGCCTGGTATTGTTCGCGCAAGGCCTGATCTTCTGGATCACCGGCTTGTACAAGGGCCTGTGGCGATTCGCCAGCCTGCCGGATCTGTGGAACATCGGACGTGCCGCGATCCTCGGTGCGCTGGCCATCAGCGTCACCCTGTTTCTCTATAATCGCCTGGCGACCGTGCCGCGAACCGTTCTGCTGCTTTACCCGGTGTCCCTTGCCGTCCTGCTTGGCTTGCCACGCCTTGCCTTTCGCTACTGGAAGGATAGCCGGCTCGATTTCCTCTCGCGTTCGCCGGCTGTGCGCGTGCTTGTCCTCGGCGCCGGGCGCGCCGGCGACAGCCTGGTTCGCGGCCTGGTTCGCGAGAATCGCTATCGTGTCGTCGGCATGCTCGATGACAATCCGAAGGTCCGCGGTGCGCGCATCCATGGCGTGCCCGTGCTTGGCACACTCGGCCAGTTGACCGATCTCGCCCGCGAGACTGCGGCACAGATGCTGCTGATCGCGATGCCTTCGGCGAACAGCCCACAGATGCAGCGCGTGGTCGGTCTCTGCGAGGAAACCGGACTGCCATTCAGGACCATGCCGCGCCTGGCCGATGTGGTTGCCGGGCGTTCGAGTTTTGGCGAATTGAAGGAGGTCGCGATCGAGGATCTGCTCGGTCGCGAGCAGGTTCAGCTCGACTGGACGTCGATCCGTACCGGTATTTCAGGCAAGCGCGTGCTGGTCACCGGCGGTGGTGGCTCGATCGGTTCGGAACTGTGCCGGCAGGTGGCCAGGCTCGGTGCGTTGTCGCTGACGATCATCGAGTTGTCCGAGTTCAATCTCTACCGGATCGAACAGGAAATCCGCCGCGAGTTTCCGGATTTGCTGCTCGATGCGCGGATCGGCGATTGCGGCGATCTCGTCGGCTGCGAGCGGGTATTCGCATTGGCCCGGCCACAGGTTGTTTTCCACGCCGCCGCTTACAAGCATGTGCCCTTGTTGCAGGAACAGGTACGCGAGGCATTCCGCAACAATGTGCTCGGCACGCATGCGGTGGCGCTGGCCGCGGATCGGCATGGCGTGGAGTGCTTCGTGCTGATCTCGACCGACAAGGCGGTCAACCCAAGCAGTGTCATGGGCGCCTGCAAGCGTGCCGCCGAAATCTACTGCCAGAATTTCGCCGCGCAGTCACGAACCCGGTTCATCACCGTGCGATTCGGCAATGTGCTTGATTCGGCAGGATCGGTGGTGCCGCTGTTCCGCGAGCAGATCCGTGGAGGCGGCCCGGTCACCGTGACCCATCCGGAAATCACCCGTTATTTCATGACCATTCCGGAAGCCTGCCAGTTGATCCTGCAGGCCGGCGTATTGGGCAAGGGCGGCGAGATCTTTGCTCTCGACATGGGTGAGCCGGTCAAGATCGCCTACCTCGCCGAGCAGATGATCCGACTTGCCGGCAAGCAACCAGGGCGCGACATTGAAATCGCCTACACCGGATTGCGCCCCGGCGAAAAGCTGTTCGAGGAGTTGTTCCATCCGCTCGAGAACTACCAGGCAACCACCCACGCCAAGATTTTCCTGGCCCAGCCGCGCAGCATGGGCTGGGCTTTGTTGACGGCCTTGCTGCAACAGGCACAAGTGGCCGTCAACGATTTCGATGAAGAACAATTGCGACGGATTCTTGATCAATTGCTGCCCGAATTTGCGCTGCGTGATCCGGAATCGAGCGCCACCGTTCTTCCGTTCGCCGCGCGTCCATCCTGAATATTCACTACGGGGAATCCGATGAGTCAAGGTCGTTTGCGCAAGGTTGTGTTTCCCGTGGCCGGACTCGGAACGCGCTTCCTGCCGGCGACCAAGGTGGTCGCGAAAGAGATGCTGCCAGTGCTTGATCGCCCGCTGATACAGTACGCGGTCGATGAGGCGGTCGATGCCGGTGCCGATACACTTATCTTCGTCACCAACCGCTACAAGCACGCGATTGCCGATTATTTCGACAAGGCCTATGAGCTCGAAAGCAAACTCGCCAAGTCGGGCAAGGACGAGTTGCTCGCCCTGGTTCAAGGCACCTTGCCGAAGAATGTGCGTTGCGTCTTCGTGACCCAGCCCGAGGCGCTCGGCCTGGGGCATGCGGTGTTGTGTGCGAAACCGGTGGTCGGTGATGAGCCTTTCGGCGTCATTCTCGCCGATGACCTTATCTGGAACGGCAATGCGGGAAGTGGCAGGCCGGGTGCGTTGCGCCAGATGGCAGAAGTCGCCGCACGTGAAAATGCTGGCGTTCTGGCGGTCGAGGAAGTGCCGCGCGAAGATACCGGCAAATACGGCATCGTCGATGCCGAAGCGATTTCCGAGCGCGCTGCGCGCATCCGTTTCGTCGTCGAAAAACCGAAACCCGAAGACGCACCATCGAACCTGGCGATCGTCGGCCGCTACGTGCTGCCAGCACGCATCTTCGGCCTGCTTGAGCGGACCAAACCTGGCGCTGGCGGCGAAATCCAGCTCACCGACGCGATCGAAGATCTGCTGCACGAGAAGCCGGTGCTGGCCTATCGATTCGAAGGAACCCGGTTCGATTGCGGCAACAAGATCGGGTTGGTCAAGGCGACCCTGCACATGGCACTGAACGATGCGCAAATCGGCGCCGAGACCCGGGAATTCATTCGCGGGATCAATCAATGAGATTGCTGTTGCTCGCTATTCTGCTGTGCGCGACCGGCGTTGCCAGCGCCGCACCTGAGGCCCCTACCGATCGTTTTGCCAGCCTCATGGCGATCAGTGGGCAGTGGCAGGCGCAGGCCGCAAATGGCCCTGCCATGAGCCTGGCCTACAAGGTCATGTCTCGCAGTTCGGTCCTTGTCGAGAGCTGGCAAGCCGGGACGGGCGGCGAGACGATGTCGGTGATTCATCGCGATCGTGATCGCGTGATGGCAACCCACTACTGTGCCCAGGGCAACCAGCCGCGGCTGATTCTCAAGGATGGAGACGACAAGGATTTTGTCTTTGAATTCCTTGACGCGACGAATCTCCCGGATGCCGAGGCATCGCATCTGGTTCGCCTTCAGTTCACGCTGAATGACGACGGCAGTCTCGACAGGATTGAAACCTATCGTCGATCGGGCAAGGACGATAGCAGTCGGCTGCATCTGAGTCGGATCCAGCCCGTGAGCGCAGCCGCGAGCCATGGATCTTAGCCATATCCTCAATCACCTCGGCGAGGAGCGCGCCGGCTATCATGGTGGCGTCGCTCCACCGATCGTACAGTCGTCCATCTTTGCATTTCCGACGGTTGCCGAAATGCGCCTCGGATTCGCCGACGAGTTTTCCGAGCACATGTACACGCGCGGCAACAACCCGACCGTGGCGATCCTGCGCAAGAAAGTCGCCGCGCTTGAGGGGGCCGAGGATTGCCTCGCATTTGCCAGCGGAGCGGCAGCGATGTCGGCCGCTGTATTCGCCAGTGTCCGCGCAGGCGATCACGTGGTCTGCATCGCCAAACCCTACAGTTGGACACGCAGCCTGTTGCGCGACCTGCTGCCGCGGTTTGGTGTCACCACGAGCTTTGTCGACGGCACGGAAACCGGGAATTTCAAAACAGCGATCAAGGCCGAGACTCGCCTGATCATTCTCGAAAGCCCGAACTCGATGACCTTCGAGCAGCAGGATCTCGCGGCCGTCGCCGAGCTCGCCCGCAGTCGAAATATCCGCACGATCTGCGACAACAGTTTCGCGACGCCTCTCAACCAGTCACCGATCGCGCTCGGTGTTGATCTGGTCGTGCATTCGGCGACCAAATATCTCAACGGTCACAGCGATGTCGTCGCCGGCATGCTTTGCGGCAGTGAGAAGATCCTGCGCGAAGTATTCAAGGGTCCGTACATGACATTCGGCGCGATTCTCTCGCCGCACGATGCATGGTTGATGATCCGTGGCTTGCGCACACTGGCTGTGCGCATGGAGCGGATCGCCGCGACCACGACCCGCGTTCTTGCGTTTGTCGAGGCGCATCCGAAAATTCGTCGTGTCTATCACCCGCATGCGTCCTCGTACGCGCAGGCCGACCTGACCCGCAGCCAGTTGCAACGCGCGAGTGGGCTTTTGACCATCGATATCGACACCGATGAGGTTGCCGCAGTCGAGCGCTTTTGCGATGCACTGCAGCGATTCCTCATGACCGTGTCGTGGGGTGGCTACGAGTCGCTGGCGTTTCCGGTTTGTGCGGTGTTTCCTCCCGATGCGCCGCTGCGCGCCACGCCGGTTGCGCTCAGTCTTGTTCGCCTTTCGATCGGACTGGAAGACCCCGACGTGCTGATCGCCGATCTCGAACAAGCCCTGGCAATGGTCTGATGGCGCGAGTGCGTCATTTAGCGGAAAAGACTGCATGGCGGTGAAGCCACTGCATGTCGCCATTGTCGGATACGGAACGGCCGGGCAGGCCGCCGCCGTCCTGCTCTCACGGGATGGTCACAAGGTTGAAGTCTTCGAGCAGTCCAGCGAACTCGGGCCAGTCGGCGCGGGCGTGTTGCTGCAGCCAGTCGGTATGCAGGTGCTGTGGGAAATGGGCTTGCTCGGCGAAGCGTTGGCGCACGGCCGTCGCATTGATCGGCTGCATGGCGAAACGGGTTCTGGCGGCACGGTCATGGACATGTGCTACGTGAAGCTCGATCGACGCATGAGCGGGCTTGGCATGCAACGCGGAGCGTTGTTCTCGATACTCGCCGGTGCGCTGGACGACACCGTGCCAGTGCATTGCGGCCACCGGATTATCAAAATCGACGATGCAGGTCGATGCATTCAAGACGCAGCCGGCAAGATGCACGGGCCGTTTGATCTGGTCGCCGCCGCCGATGGGTCAGCATCCGGATTGCGCCATGGCGTGGGCCGTGCGCGCATGGATCGGCCCTATCCCTGGGGCGCGCTTTGGTGTCTGGTCGAAGGTAGGGATTGGCCGTATCCCCACGAGTTGCGTCAACGCTATTCGAAGGCGCGCAAGATGATTGGCATGCTGCCCGTCGGTACGCGACCCGGCGATGCAACCGAACGCATCAGCTTTTTCTGGAGCCTGCCGACGGCGGTGTTTGATTCCTGGGCGAGCAGCGGAGTTTCTTCCTGGCTTGAGGAAGTACGCACGCTCTGGCCCGCAGCGTATCCACGAATCGAGCACGTGCAGGATAGCGGTCGCCTCAGTCGAGCCAGCTACCGCGATGCAATTCCTGCGCGCTGGTATCGAGATCGCCTCGTCCTGCTCGGCGACAGCGCGCACGCAATGAGTCCGCAGCTCGGGCAGGGCGTCAACATGGCCTTGCTCGATGCGCACGCCTTGCGCGATTCGCTTCGCAGATGTGCATCGATCGAAGCCGCGCTTGAACACTACGCGCAATCACGGCGAACCCATGTTTCCGCCTATCAATTCTGGAGCCGCTGGCTGACTCCGGTATTCCAGTCCGAGCGTGATCTTGTCGCCGCACTGCGTGATATGGCATTCCATCCTCTGGGACGAATCTGGGGTCTGCGCACACTGATGTTGCGCGTGCTTTCCGGAACCCAGCACGGAATGTTCGGCAAGCTCGTTTTGCCTGACGCGTTTCTTGACGAGCTCGCACGGATCGGTGGGCACGAGCTTCGAACGGCTGCGTTAGACTCATTCGTTGAATTGAACTGAAGAGGCCGAAATGACTCCATTCCAACCGCCACATGTCCTGCTGCTCGGGCCGGGGCCGTCGCCTGTGCCGCAACGGGTTCTCGATGCGATGGCGCGACCGACCATCGGCCATCTTGACCCGCGATTTGTCGGCATGATGGACGAGTTGAAGGAACTGCTGCGCTACGCCTTCGAAACGAAAAATGCCTTGACCGTACCGATCTCGGCGCCGGGCTCGGCCGGCATGGAGGCGGCCTTCGTCAACCTTATCGAACCCGGCGACAAGGTCGTGGTCTGCCAGAACGGTGTATTCGGTGCGCGCATGCGTGAGAACGTGGTGCGTATCGGCGCCACGCCGATCATGGTCAACGATCCGTTCGGCATGCCGATTGATCTTGAGAAAGCCGAGGCCGCGTTGAAAGCCAATCCCGGCATCAAGGCGCTGGCCTTTGTCCATGCGGAAACATCGACCGGGGTCGAATCGGATGCGGCGTCGCTATGCAAGCTGGCGCAGCAGCATGATGCGTTGAGCATTGTCGATGCGGTGACCAGCCTCGGCGGCATCCCGCTGCGTGTCGATGCGTGGGGCTGCGACGCCGTCTATTCGGGATCGCAGAAATGCCTTTCCGCGCCGCCAGGCCTGTCGCCGCTGACTTTCAGCGACAAGGCTGTGGCTGTACTCAAATCACGCAAGACCCCGGTCCAAAGCTGGTTTCTCGAC
The DNA here is from genome assembly GCA_016721015.1 of Lysobacterales bacterium. Lineage (GTDB taxonomy): Bacteria > Pseudomonadota > Gammaproteobacteria > Xanthomonadales > Rhodanobacteraceae > Dokdonella. The sequence goes on along the minus strand of JADKJL010000009.1, from coordinate 28,280 downwards.
CTGAGCCTGGTCATGAGCTACTGGCAAGGCAGTGGCGCACGCGCCTATCACCACACGGCACCGATCAACATGCTCTATGCCCTGCATGAAGCCTTGTTGATGTTCAAGGAGGAAGGTCGCGATGCCGCGTATGCGAGGCATCGCGAAAATCATTTGCTGCTGGTCGCCGGATTGGCCACGATAGGTCTGGATCTGCTGGTTGCAGAAAGCGCGCGTTTGCCGCAGTTGAACGCGGTCAAGGTGCCCGAAGGTGTCGATGAAGCGGTCGTGCGCAAGCGTCTGCTTACCGATTTCAATATCGAAATTGGTGCCGGGCTGGGTGAGCTCACCGGCAAGATCTGGCGCATCGGCCTGATGGGCGCTGGCAGCAATCCGGAAAGTGTAGACCGGGTGGTTCAGGCGCTCGGCGTCTGTCTGGATCGCAAGGCGGCCTGAACCCTGGGCTGTCAGTCAACAAAAAACCGCAGTAGTGCGCAGTCGCAGCTTCACTGCTTCGCTCCATCATCGAGAAGCGCGTGCAGGCTGGGTGACAAGGCGCCGGGGGCAAGGTTTGACTCGGTCCGAGCGAGAGAAAGCAGGCGATCGGCATCCGCTGAATCACCCCGCTGACGACGGACTTTCGCGAGTATCGTGCGTGCCTCGATGCGGTTCGTCGACAGCTGGTCATCATGCAGCGGTACCAGTGGGATCGCTTCGCGGAGTACAGCCTCCGCGTGGTCGAGGTCGTTGGCGGCGGCTAGCGTTCGGCCGAGACCGATCAGGGTGACAACCTGCCATTCCTTGGGCGCATTAGGCAATTTTCCGGTGTAGATCTGCCGGGCTCGTTGGTAGCTTGCCTGCGCCTCTGCCAGACGGCCGGCGAGTCGTTGCAGATCGCCGCGCTTTTCGAGTGCCGCGCACACTTCGCCCCAGTCAATCTCGGTTTGCGCTTCGAAAACGGTGAGTGATTTTCCGATCATCATCAAGCCGGCATCGATCTGGCCGCTGCGGCCTGTCGCAGCACCGAGTTGCGAGCGATAGATGGCAATGCGACGCTGGTTGTCGGGGATCGGTTCCGATATCGCCAGCGCAGCGCGGTATTGCTCGATGGCCGCGGCATATTTGTCGCGCAGCATGTAGGTGTAGCCGAGTGTTGCATGCGAGGACGCGAGGGCAGGGTGCGCAGGCCCCAGCGTCGCCTCGTCCATGGCGACGATGCGCTGGCCGATGGCTTCCGCTTCGTCGAGCTTCCGCTCGTCGATGAGCAACTGCCACAGTGTATCCAGTGCATCGGAGCGCCGCGAATGCGGATCAGGCACGCTCGCCTCGATGGTCGCAAGCGCATCGCGTGCAAGCTGCTCCGCCTTGTCGAGTCGACCCAGACGCCGCTGCGCTCGCGAGAGCAACTGCTGGGTCTCCGCTATCGCGACATGCGGCCCCGCGTACAGTTGTTGCTGCAACGCGAGGGCGCGCTCCATCATTGCAACCGATTCGGTATCTTGCTGAAAACCGAACAGCACGTTTCCACGCGCAAGCACGCTCTGTATGCGCATGCGCTCGCTGCATGCGTTGGCGCAGAGGGTGATGGCCTGCGCCGATTCCGCAAATGCGCGTTCGCGTTCGAAGCGGTCGATCGCCAGCATGGCCGATCCGGTCAAAAGGCGGACACGCACATCGACGGCAAGTGCCGACATCGGTGATTTCATCAAGGTATTGTAGAGCTCGCGCGCGGCCGTGCGCTCACCGGCCGCGGCTTGCGCTTCGGCGAGGCCGATGCCGGCGAGGATCGCGACCGGATGATCGGTGCCGAGTTCAGCGACGGCGTTGGCGCGGTTCGCGGCGAGCAGCGCAACGCCCTCATCGAGCGCGCCCTGTTCGCGCAACACCTTGCCGAGCGCCTCAAGCAGTTCGATGCGAACGCTCGGTTCCAGCGCGCGTGAGTGTTGCGCGTCGGCAATCGAGACACGGACAACGTCGGCGACCGACGGCGGCGCGAGTCGGGGGCCGGCGGGTTCGGCCGCGGTGAAAACACGAATGAGGAAATCGCGCACGCTCTCGGCGCGCTCGGCCTGCGTTGTCGCGAGGGCCGTCTGCGCATTGGCTCGCCGCGCTTCAGTGCGCGCGAGTCGCGCCTGCCATAGCGCGATGCCAAGGCTCGCAATCAGACCGCAGGCAAACATCACGGTCAGCACCACGCCGCCGCGATGCCGGCGAACAAACTTTCGGGTCCGATACCAGTTTGACGGCGGATGCGCAGTGACAGGCTGGGCATCGAGATGACGCTCGATATCGTCGGCAAAGTCACCGGCCGAGGCATAGCGTTGATCGGGCTCGTTGGCGAGCGCCTTGGTCACGATGTTGTCGAGGTCGCCGCGCAGGGCCTGGCGCAGGCCAGCGCGCGACATCGGCGGAGTTCGTGCGGTCGCATCGAGTTCAATCACCCGAGTGGATGGCTTGCGAGGATCGGTATCACGCCAGGCCGGTTTGGCGTCGAGCAGTAGTTCGTGCAGGAGGACGCCGAGTGCGTAGACATCAGTGGCTGTCGATATGACGCCTCCGTCGAATTGCTCCGGCGCGGCATAGCCCGGCGTCAGCGCTGCGGCTCCGGCCCGGGTTGCTTCGTCCTGATCATCGGCGAGCAGCTTGGCGATTCCAAAATCGAGCAGTTTCACCTTGCCTTCGACATCGACCATGATGTTTGACGGCTTGATGTCGCGGTGCACGATCAGGTTCTTGTGCGCCGCCGCCACGGCACGACAGACGACGACGAACAGGCGCAATCGTTCAGTCAACCCAAGCCGCTGATGCGCGACGAAATCGGTGATCGGCACGCCATCGATGTATTCAAGCACCAGGTACGGAATGCCTGTTTCGGAAACGCCGCCATCGATCAAGCGGGCGATGTTCGGATGCGAGAGCGATGCCAGGGCCTTGCGCTCACGTCGGAACAATCGCTGTTCGACTTCCGAATACAACCCGTGGCGCAATAGTTTCACGGCCACAGTCTGTTGAAAATCGGCGTCGGTGCGTTCGCCGAGATAGACCGTCGCCATGCCTCCCTGGCCAAGTAGCCGCACCAGGGTGAATGCGCCAATATGAAAACCAACCCGATCGAAGGTGTTGAGTTCGCGTTCGCTGCCGATGCGCGCGGCTCGCTCGGCAGATGGTGTATCGAGTGCGCCGCTTATCTGCTCGGCGGCGAGAAGACGCAATAGTTCGGCACGCTGTTGCGGATCGATGATGTGCGCCAAAACCCAGTTCGGGCGCTGCGCTGCGGGCAGATCCATCGCCGCATCGAAGCAGGCGCGCAGGCTCGTCAAATCGACATGGCTCGATGTGTCGCCGGATTCCGCATCCGCCGGTGGTTCAGCGCTCATCGGGGCAGGGATCTTCATGCAGGAACGGAGCGCAATTCCGGATTTGGCTGCACACGGATAACTCCTAGGGATTCAGATTTCGTTTTCCCAACAACGGACGAAAGCGCAATCTTGCGACATGATTCAGGTCAGTTCAGCGTGCAGGAACGCCCGCGCAAAACTCCAGTCGCGGTCGACCGTGCGCCGGGCAAGCGCGAGCGTGTCGGCAGTCTGCTCCAGAGACAGACCGGCGAAATAGCGCAGCTCGACCACGCGAGCAGCCCGCGCATCGATCTTCTCGAGTTTGACCAGTGCCGCCTCGAGAGCGATCGCTTCGTCGGCGCTGTCGATGGCGAGGCGTCGATCACCGTCAACCAGGGTTGTCGCTACCCAACCCACAGCGCCGCCAATACGCTCGCGTGCTCGATCGATCAGCAAGTTGCGCATGGCCTTGGCGGCGTAGGCGAAGAATTGGCCGTGCTCGATTGATTGCAATTCGGCGCGGTGGCCGACGCGAAGATACAGTTCGTGAACGAGCGCGGTCGTATCCAGCGTGTCGCCCGCATGGCGCTTGCGACTGGCAAGCGCCTTCAGGCGATCGTAAACCTCGACAAACAACGCATCGATCGTCCCCTCGCCTGAGGCGTTGTCGGTACCGCTCGAACCGGGATCCATGCTGCCGCCATCGTTCTGCACAAGCGAGATGCGAGCATACGCTGCCATTGTCCGCGCTGCATCGACTCCGCACTGGCACGCGCGAACCATCGCTTTTTCGGACGCAGCCCCTTGTATTGGCGATATTCGAAGGAACGCTTTGCCGTGAATCCTAACGATCGACGCCACGAAAATTTGCTCAAGGCTCGAAGCCATTGGCAAAGATTCGATCGTCGAGAGCCTGGAGTACGATTCCATCGAAGCTGCCTTCGGTCGTTCCGGTCGTGGCGAAGCCGCCTTCGTCGACAACCAGCAGGATTTCCACCGAGGTGAAACGCGTCCACGATGCTGCTGGGACGCTGATTTCGCCCGGTGACGTCGAGGCCGCGAAATTCGGGCCACTAGGAAAGCTGACGTTACCCTCGGCGTTGACCGTGCCGAAACAATCTTCAACGCCCGGATTGTTGCGCAGCCGCCAGCGCAGCACAGGATGATCGCGTTGGGTGTTGGAACTGGCAGAACCCCCGTGCGCGAAGCCGCTGAGTTCATACGTTCCTGGCCCCGGGATGTGCACGCATTGCGACAGACCGATAATCTCGCTACCACCGCCGATAACCAGCGCTTTCGAGATCGTCACCGAACCCGCGCTGCTTGCCCCACTCGCGACCCACGTCGATATGCCGGCCATTACGGGATTCCACAGGCGCAGGTCGACAATGAAACCTGGATCGAGGACCAGGTTGCCGATCGATTGCACCTCATAGGCACCGAGGTCTCCCGCGCCATAGCGATTTGCGACCAGGCCCATATCCTTGTTGTGAACCTGACCATCGACACCGCTCGTGGTGATGACACCAGAAAAATCTACCGCCGGAGATGCTGCCTGCAGGTGATAGTCGTTGTGAGCCGGGTCAATGAATCGTGGATCAGCGTAGATCACCGACGCACTGGTCGGCAGGCTCGCGACATCGCTGGCAACCACATCGTCCACACTCCGCGCGCCGGTCAGCTGCGAAGTAATCTTGCCGGGTTGCCAGGCAATCGACTGTTCCATCGTGATGCCAGCTTGACCGGTAAACACGGCCGTGCCACCGAGTGTATTGCCGGCAATCGTGCTGCCCAGGACTCGCAGGTTTCCGTTGCTCTGTACTTCAACCAGTCCGCGCTGCAACGTGTTGCCAGTGATCAGGGAATAGTTCAGTGTCAGGTCGCTGTCGTAGGTTCCGTCGGTGCGCAAAAGCGTGCCGCCGCTATTGTTGCCGATCAGCGTTCGCGAGATAAGGCTGCGTCCGTTTTCGGAGACCCTGATGATCGCACCGCCGGTCGGCTGGCCACTCGTATTGAGACATGAGTTGTTGATGAGGCTCGCATTACTCATGTAAAACGCGGAGCCGCGATAGGCCCCGATAGTTGGAGAGTCGTGACCGACGTAGACTGCAGCGGCTTCCGGCGCGGTGTTGCTGTCGAGGATGCTGCCGCCAGAGATATTCGCGTCGACATCGCCGACGTCATCGAAGTCTCGATAGTTCTGCAAATAGATACCGCCACCTGAAGCGCTCGCGGAGTTTGAATCGATGCTGGCTCCGCTGGTCAAATAGAAATACGCATGTCCGCCTGCGTCGACGCGACCCTGCACGGCAACGCCGCCACCATACGCCGCACTATTGGAGTAAATGGCAGGAACGCCCGAGTAACCGCCACTTCCCACCGTAACGGTCGAATCGCCGAATATGCGCAGGCCGCCACCATATTGCACCGCCGTGTTGTAGATGATCGAGCTGCCCGCTGCCGTCATATCCATCTTGGCGTTTTGTATATAGATGCCACCGCCGCTGATGTCAGCGGTATTGAGACTGATCAGATTGTCCGCGCCCAGAGTCAACTTTGCCGTGGCATTGGTCGCCTCGAAGTAGATGCCGCCCCCGTACCCGCCGCGGTTGTGGTCGACCAGCGTATCGGTCAATTCCAGGTTTCCCTGTCCCTTGAAATAGATGCCACCGCCATAGCCGTTGTTCGTCGCGTAGCCTCCCTGATCTGCAAATGCTGCAGGCGGATCGTCGATACGCCAGTGCTGGTGATCGACAGCACCTTGTAAGCGGTCGCGCCCGCTGCATTGATCGCGGTGCGGCCACCATCCGGCGTCGCCGAGCGGCACGTTGCGTAGCCGCCGTCGATGGTCAGGTCTTGCGCGGTATTGATGGAGCCATGCATGCCGGTTCCGGTCAGTGCATGGACGATGCGAACCGTGTCTGCGCCTGCGTGGGACTCGGCGGCATTCAGCGCCGACTGGATATCGGTGTGGCTGCAAAGAGTATTGGGTGGCCCTACCGTATAGGTGCTGGCGGAGGCGGGCACGCACAGTATTGCTGCGGTAACTGCAAAAATGCCCGCACAAGCCGTCGAAAGGCGCATGGAGAGTGGGAATGGCTGGAACATGGCGAGATCCTCATGAGTCCCGAAAAATCCGGTTCACATGTAGGACGGAGAAAGAGCGAATTTTGCGACATGCCGTATTGCGGGGAATCGCTCCAATACTGACGGGGCGTTATGCGACCCGCGCTGGCGAAGCGATTGAGTCGGTCGATACCACTCGACCGTGCTCATGCTCATTGGCCCGTTAGCTATGGGACATGCCCGAGGACAGCCACGCACCACGTACTCCGCGTTGTCGGCGATCCAGGCGCTCAGCGTTCTGGATTCCGGATCAAGCGCACATCCTGTGCTGTTCGGGATGAAGGCGATCGTGGAGATGTATCCCGTGTCAGCGTGCATCCATGCACTGCACGGGATGAAGGCACTTCAAGGCACTGGATCCCGGATCAAGCGCACATCCTGTGCGATCCGGGATGAAGGCATCCTGCCTTCACTTCATGCGGTAGGTGATGCGGCCTTTGCTGAGGTCATAGGGAGTCATCTCGACCTTGACCTTGTCACCCGTAAGAATACGGATGTAGTTTTTGCGCATGCGACCCGAAATATGGGCGGTGACCACGTGGCCGTTTTCCAGCTTTACGCGGAACATGGTGTTGGGCAGGGTCTCGAGAACCGCACCCTCCATTTCGATGACATCGTCTTTGGACATTTTTCCCTGGGATTGGAACTCGGGGGGGCCGAGAAGGCGGCGAATTCTACACTATCAGGGCGCCTCACAATAAATTTCGGATTCAAGCCCAATGGCGGCATCAGGCCGGGAGTCAGGCTGCATTTGTGCGAATGACGAGGCCGGCGCTGAAAAATCCGGCGCCGGAGGCGGTCGGAGCGAGCCGAATTTCAGAGGTTTCTAGCAGCCTTTCGGACTTTGCCGGTTGAGGCGAGAATTCGGCTGGGCGAGGTCAGATTTTCGGCGATTTGCAGGCCCATAGTGGTGCTATGGGTCAAAAAGCGGCGGAAATATGGGCCGTTCAGACGGATTCGCAGTCCGGCCGAGTTAAGTCCGACAGGCTGCTAGGGTCGACAGGATCGAACAGGCCGGCCCAGCTTCCTGGAATACCCGTTTGCGAACAGAGTCTTGTAATCTCGCGCCGGAAATCGGCCCGCGACATCGACTGCGCACCCAGCGATTCGAGATGGGCGGAACAGACCTGTGCGTCGAGCAGGGGGAATCCCTGCGCGGCAAGTCCATGGCAGAGGCAGAGCAGGGCGATCTTCGAGGCATTGGTGCGGCGGCTGAACATTGATTCGCCGAAGAACATGCGACCGATCGCGATGCCGTAGATGCCGCCAATCAGTCGATTGTGGTCGTACACCTCCAGCGAGTGGGCATGACCCTCATCGTGCAGGCGGGCATAGGCATCCAGCATGGCTTCGGTGATCCAGGTGCCACCACCGTCGTGGCGCGGCTCCGCGCAGGCCCGCATGACCTGGGCAAACGCGTGATCGGTCCGGATCGTCCAGGTGCAGGATTTCAGCCATCGGCGCAGCCGACGGGGACATGCACAGCGCCGGTCGCGAGGATCATGCGCGGATCCGGCGACCACCAGAGGATCGGCTGACCTTCCGAGTACCACGGAAAAATCCCTCGCGAATAAGCCGCAAGCAGGCGTTCGCTGCCGAGATCGCCGCCGAAGGCGAGCAAGCCATCCGGTTCTTCAAGCGCCGTTTCGATAGCGGGAAAGGCACTCGGATCGGCACCCAGCAGGGGTAGCCGGATCATGACGATGGTGCCGGTTCGGCATACGGCGAGTGGGCGAGCAGGTCGTCGCGATACATCTCAAGACCGGGCGCCTCGCGCTGCAACGCCTCGGTAATCGCGCGGGCGAAGCGCGGGTCGGAGACATGGTGGAAGGACTGCGTCCGCACCGGCAGGAACCCTCTGGCGATCTTGTGTTCGCCCTGGGCGCCCGGTTCGAAGCGCTGCAAGCCATGGCGGATGCAGTAGTCGATGCCCTGGTAATAGCAGGCTTCAAAATGCAGGCCGGGGATCTGTTCCTCGGCTCCCCAGTAGCGACCGTGCAAGGTATCGCTGCTGCGCAGGCAGAATGCGGCGGCGATGATCCGGCCCGCGCGCCGGCACAGCACGGCGACCACCTGACGCGGCATGGCTTGGCCGAGATGGCGGAAAAACCCTTCGCTCAGGGCCGGGTGATTGCCGTGTGCATCGAAGGTCGATTGATAGAGTCGATGCAGGGTGCGCCATTCGTCGTCGCCGAGCTCGTCGCCATGGCGGATCTCGCAGGAGACGCCGGCCGCGATGACCTGCTGGCGCTCCTGGCGGATGTTCTTGCGTTTTTTCGGCTTCAGCGCGGCGAGGAAATCATCGAAATCGCTCCAGCCGCGGTTGCTCCAGTGGAATTGCCAGTCGAAGCGCGGCAACCAGCTGCTGCCGGAAAATGCATCCGCATCCTCTTGATCGGCGAAGTTCAGATGGGCGGACGAGAGCGCCAGCGTTCGTTCCTGGAAGCTCGATCGCCTCGATCAGCGCACTGCGCGATGTGCGGGCTTCGGCGGTGGCTCCGACCAGCAGGCGAGGGCCGGTAACCGGGGAGTAGGGCACGGCGCAGAGCAGCTTCGGGTAATAGTCGAGCCCGTGTCGCTCATAGGCGCTCGCCCACGACCAATCGAACACGAATTCACCGTGTGAATTGCCTTTCAGGTAAAGCGGTGCGGCGGCGACGAGGACGCCATCCTCGTACAGCCCGAGCGGGCAGGATTGCCAGCCCAGTCCGGCCTGGATGCAGCCGTGCTCCTCGAGCCCGGCGAGGAAGGCGTGCGCGACGAACGGATGGTCGCCGCCGGCCAGGGCGTCCCATGCCCCGGCATCAATCGCGCTGACGCCTCCGTGAAAACGGGCTTCAAGTTGTGACATGCGAGCGAGATATGCTTCCTGTAGGAGCGCCTTCAGGCGCGATGCTCTTGCTGGTGTATCCGGAAAGCAGAAGCATCGCGCCTGAAGGCGCTCCTTGTATATTGCTAATCGCCTGCTCAGTGAGAGACTGAGAGCACGTTTCCGGGGAAGCCGCGCGCTCCTTGAGGCAGCTTGACTGACCTCGTTCGTAGAGTGGCTCCCCGCCCCAGTCGCAGAGCACGAAGAGTGTCCCGGGCCGTTGAGCCAGCGTGACAAGGCTGTGCCGCGAAGATGCGGGGTCGGGGAACCGGGAACCATCCTAGCCGAAACCTGGAGGAAAACTCATCATGTCCGTTCCCGTTGAACCCCTGTTGCTCGCTCTCGATGTCGGTGCCAAACGCCATGCCTTCGCTTGGGAATTGAAGAATCACCGGGAAGTCGGTGAGATCGCCAATGATCTGACCACGCTGCGCCCGTTCTTGAAGGGCTTGATTGCGCATGCCGGATCGGTTCGTCTGTTGGTGGAAGCCACCGGCATCTACTATCTGGATCTGGCCCTGCTGGCCGATCAACTCGGTATCGAAGTCAGCGTGATCAATCCCAAGGCAGGGCACAACTTTGCCAAGGCGCTGAGCCAGCGCAACAAGACCGATCGGCTGGATGCCGAGATGCTGCTGGAGTTCCTCAAACGCATGCCGTTTCAGGCTTGGCAAGCGCCCAGTTTGGCGCGACTGGAACTGCGCCACTACGGGCGTCATCTGGTTCAGCTCACCGAGGAAAGCACCGCTATACGCAATCGCTTGCACGCCCTGTCCAGCACCCATGCCTCACCGGCCTACCTGAAGGCGGATCTCAAGCGAGCGATCACTTCGCTTCAGACGCGCATTGAGCGGATCCGCACACGCGCCCTCACGCTCATTCGTGCGGATGCGTGGATTCAGGAACGCTTCGAGGCGGTGATCACCGTCATCGGAGTGGCCGATGTCTCGGCGGTCTCGTTGCTCAGTGAATTGCTGGTGCTTCCACCCTCGCTGAGCGCACGCGCTTGCGCGAGCCACGCGGGTCTGGACCCGCTTATCTTCGAATCCGGCACCAGCGTCCACAAGCCCGCCAGAATCTCCCGACACGGTAATAAATACCTGCGCCGTGCCTTGTTCTACCCGGCTATGGCCGCTGGACTACACGATCCCCGCGCAGCCGAGTTCAAGGCGCGGCTGCTCAGCAAAGGCAAGAAGAAAATGCAGGCCAATGTCGCCATCATGCGCAAGATGCTAACCGCGATATGGGCGATCATCAAAAACCCGCAACCTTATGACGGCAAAAAGCTCTATTCCTGCGAACAAATCGCTTGACGCGGAACAGAGTGTCTACGAATGCCTGATCAACCGACCAGGCCGAGCTTGTCGAGATATTTCTCGGCATCCAGCGCAGCCATGCAACCAAATCCGGCCGAGGTGACGGCCTGGCGATAGACCTGGTCGGCGACATCCCCTGCGGCGAACACGCCGGGAACGCTGGTCGCGGTGGCGTTGCCTTCGAGCCCGGTGCGGATCGTGATGTAGCCGTTGCGCATGTCCAGTTGGCCTTCGAAGATGCCGGTATTCGGCGTGTGCCCAATGGCGACGAACATCCCGGTCACCGGAATGTCACGCGTCGCCCCGTCCTGCGTGCTTTTCACGCGGATGCCGGTGACACCCGTCTGATCCCCAAGCACTTCATCGACGCTGTGGTTCCAGACGATATCGATCTTGCCGGCGGCCTGCTTCTCGAACAGCTTGTCCTGCATGATTTTCTCTGCACGCAGCTTGTCTCTACGATGCACGAGGGTGACTTTTTTCGCGATGTTGGCCAGATACAGGGCTTCTTCGACAGCGGTATTGCCGCCACCGATCACTGCGACTTCCTGATCGCGGAAAAAGAAGCCATCGCAGGTTGCGCAGGCGGAGACGCCCTGGCCCTTGAACTTGTCTTCCGATTCGAGACCGAGATACATCGCGGTCGCGCCGGTGGCGATGATCAGCGCGTCACAGGTGTATTCGCCACTGTCGCCGAGCAGGCGGAACGGACGCTGGCTGAGATCGGCGGTATGGATGTGATCGAAAAGGATCTCGGTGTTGAAGCGCTCGGCATGCTCCTTCATGCGCTCCATCAGGGCCGGACCCTGCAGGCCCTCGACATCACCGGGCCAGTTATCGACATCGGTGGTGGTCATCAACTGGCCGCCCTGGGCAAGGCCGGTGATCATGGTCGGCTTCAGATTGGCGCGGGCCGCGTAGACAGCCGCCGAATATCCCGCGGGGCCGGTGCCGAGGATCAGGAGGCGCGTGTGTTTCGGGGTCGTCATGTATAATCCCGGCCGCTCTACGGCCTCTTGTTTGGCGATGAATTTGATGCCGGCAGACGATGCGATGTGCACCGCTGCTGCCGTCACGCTCCGATTCCAGAACTTGTGTCGCAGACGTCCAGGAAATCGGGCGTCGGCTGTGCGGCTGGTCAGAATGGGGTGCCGGAGAGGATGAATCAAGACGCAGGCGGAAAGCCGGTGTCACCCTTGTCGAAAATTGCGCACCGGCATCCGGCCGCTGCGCCCCTTGATCAATCTGGAGATTCTGATGCGCATCGGTGTTCCGTCCGAGACCAAGACCCTTGAAGGGCGCGTCGCCCTCGTTCCGGCAGCTTGTTCCGATCTGGTCCGTCGCGGCCATGAGGTGTTCATCCAGTCCGGCGCTGGCTTGAAGAGTGGATTCAGCGACGATGAGTTCGTGCGCAACGGTGTCACCGTCGTGGCCGATGCCGACAAGCTCTACGAAATTGCCGAGATGATCGTCAAGGTCAAGGAGCCGATCGCGGGCGACCTGGCACGCTTGCGCAAGGATCATCTTCTGTTTTGCTACCTGCATCTGGCCGCCGAGCCCGCGCTGACCAAGAGCCTGCTCGATATCGGCCTGACCGGCATCGCTTTCGAATCGGTCCAGGACATGGACGGATCACTGCCGCTGCTCGCACCGATGTCGATCATCGCCGGTCGCATTGCGGTGCAGGTCGGCACGCATCTGTTGCATCAGCCCGCCGGCGGCAAGGGCAAGCTGCTTGGCGGTCTGCCCGGAACCGAACGCGGCAAGGTGGTCGTCCTCGGCGCTGGACAAGCCGGTGGCAACTCGGCGGCGCTGGCCGCGGCCGGTGGTGCCAATGTCGTCGTCTTCGACAAGCGCCCGGATCGGCTGGCCGAGATGATGGCGCTTGGCTCCAACGTCACTGCGCTTTACCCTACAAAGAATATGTCGCACGTGAGTTGCGCAATGCGGATCTCGTCATTGGCGCCGTGCTCGTGCCGAGTGCGCGCGCACCGCGCGTCGTCACTGCCGCGATGGTCAAGGACATGGAGCCGGGCAGTGTGCTCGCCGATATCTCGATCGACCAGGGCGGCTGCTTTGAAACCTCGAAGCCGACCACCTGGAAGGATCCGACCTATGTCGTCGACGGCGTCACCCATTTCGCCGTGACCAACATGCCCGGTGCGGTTCCACAGACTTCGTCGCAGGCGATTTCTGCGGCGATCCTGCCGTATGTGCAACGTCTTGCCAGCGGGCCGGCCTGGCGCGATTACGCTCCGCTCAAGGGCGGCATCAATGTCGATGCGGGCAAGATCGTGCATCCGGCACTGGAAGGCTTGGTTTGAACAAAAACAATCGCTTGCCACGGTAATTTAAGGTAAGTTCTGCGCGTGGCGCGAGAATCCAGAATCCAGAAACCCATCCCGCTCAACGACAAGCTGCAACGCCGCTTGCGCGAGGTGGGTTTTCTGCTGTTGCTGCCATTGGCGGTCTACCTGTTTATCTGCCTGTGGACTTACAACGCCGGCGACTGGGGCTGGTCGCACGCGGGCGGCCTCGAGCAAACGGTCAATTTCGGCGGCAAGATCGGCGCCTATCTCGCTGATTTCCTGTTCTATTTCTTCGGCGCGTTGGGCTATGCATTCCCGGCATTGCTGTTGCTCATCGGCGCATTGGTGCTTCGGGGTGGCGAGGCCAGCGATGGTTCTCCCATCGAGCCCGCGTTGCGCCTGGTCGGCGGGCTGGCGTTCTTCATTGCCGGTTCCGGGTCTTGCCCATCTGCATTTCCATGGGCCGAGCGCATTGCCGGCACAAGCGGGTGGCGTGCTCGGGGCCTTGATCGGCGGCTCACTGATGAAGGGTTTCGGCTTTCTCGGTGCGACCCTGTTCCTGCTGGCCTTGTTCCTGATCGCGATCACGCTGGTGACCGGCTTGTCCTGGTTCAAGCTGATGGATTCGATCGGGCGCGGCCTGCTCGCATTGTTTGCCTGGGCGCGTGATCGCTCGCGGCGGGCCGAGGATTGGAGTGCGGCTCGTCAGGCCCGGGTCGAGCGCGAAGTGGTGCGCAAGGTCGATACCGTGCGCCAGTCCAAACGCGAGCCGCTCAAGATCGAGCCGACCCTGGCGCCCATCGGCAAAAGTGATCGGGCCAGGCGCGAGAACCAGATTCCCCTGTTTGTCGGCTCATCGACCGAAGGTGAGGTGCCACCATTGGCCTTGCTCGATGAACCCAAGCAGCGCGTACAGGGCTACTCGCAGGAAACCCTCGACGCGCTGTCGCGCCAGGTCGAGTTCAAGCTCAAGGATTTCCGCATCGATGCACAGGTGGTCAGCGCGCATCCGGGGCCGGTTATCACGCGCTTTGAAATGCAGCCGGCGCCCGGCATCAAGGGCAGCCAGATTTCCAGCCTCGACAAGGACATCGCGCGCGGCCTGTCGGTGATCAGCGTGCGCGTGGTCGACGTGATCCCGGGCAAGTCGGTGATCGGCCTCGAAATCCCCAACATCAACCGCGAGATCGTCTATCTCTCGGAAATCCTGCGCTCGGACAAGTACGACCAGCTCAAGTCGCCGCTGGCGCTGGCGCTCGGCAAGGATATCGGCGGTGGGCCGGTCGTTGTCGATCTGGCCAAGATGCCGCATCTTCTCGTCGCCGGCACAACCGGCTCGGGCAAGTCCGTGGCACTCAATGCGATGGTGCTGAGCCTGCTCTACAAGGCCAGCGCGAGCGATCTGCGCATGATCATGATCGATCCGAAGATGCTCGAACTTTCGGTCTACGAGGGCATCCCGCATCTGCTCGCGCCGGTCGTCACCGACATGAAGGAGGCGGCCAACGCATTGCGCTGGTGCGTCGCCGAGATGGAGCGCCGCTACAAGCTGATGGCCGCCGTCGGTGTGCGCAACCTGGCCGGTTTCAACAAGAAGGTGCGCGACGAGGAAGCCAAGGGCCAACCCTTGCTCGATCCGCTGTTCCGCCCGGATGCCTCGCAGCCCTCGATGAAGGCCGAGCCGCTCAAACCGCTGCCGTACATCGTCATCATCATCGACGAGTTCGCCGACATGATGATGATCGTTGGCAAGAAGGTCGAGGAGTTGATTGCCCGCCTCGCGCAGAAGGCGCGTGCGGCTGGCGTGCATTTGATTCTCGCCACCCAGCGCCCGTCGGTCGATGTCATCACCGGCCTGATCAAGGCCAACATCCCGACCCGCATCGCGTTCCAGGTTTCGAGCAAGATCGACTCGCGCACGATTCTCGATCAATCCGGTGCGGAAACGCTGCTCGGACACGGCGACATGCTTTATCTGCCGCCCGGAACGGCCACGCCGGAGCGCGTGCACGGTGCCTTTGTCGATGACCACGAGGTGCACAAGGTCGTTGAATGGCTGCGTGCCCAGGGCAAGCCCGATTACATCGACGGTGTGCTCGAAGAAACCCAGACCATGGCCGATGGCAAGGTGATTGGCGAGACCGGCCTGCCGCAGGATGCCGTCGACGCCGAGGCGGTGAAGATGCCGTGCTCTACGACCAGGCGGTGCGCATCGTCACCGAAACCCGGCGCGCCTCGATCTCCGGCGTGCAGCGACATCTGCGCATCGGGTATAACCGCGCCGCCCGCCTGATCGAGCAGATGGAGCGTGATGGCGTGGTCAGCGGACCCGAGCACAACGGCAACCGCACCGTGATTGCGCCACCGCCGCCGCGCGACTGAGCCGGCCAGCCGCGCTTAAGCCTGATCATGTGATCCTGCGTCCTTTGTCTCCCGCTCCTCGTTTAATTTTCAGGAATTCTTCGATGTTGCGAGTCATCCTTGCGCTTGCCTGTTTCATCCCGGCCATGGCCAGCGCGGCGGATTCCGCTCGTGCCGAACTCGAAGCGTTTTCACGAAACATCCAGATCATCAGCGCGCATTTCGAGCAATCGGTGATCGGCGCCAAGGGCAATCGTGGCGAGGCTTCATCCGGCACGCTCGCACTCAAGGCACCGCGCCAGTTCCGCTGGCAGACGACCACACCGTATGCGCAACTGATCGTCGCCGATGGCAGTCGCGTGTGGATTTACGATCCGGATCTCGAACAGGTCAGCGTGCGCGGGCAGGGTGCCGAGGAGGCGCATAGTCCGTTGTCCGTCCTCACCGATCTGTCCCGTCTCGATGCTGAATTCACGGCCAGCGAGAGCGGCGAGCGCGAGGGTCTGCGCTGGCTCAAACTGGTTTCGAAAGCCAAGGAGCCTGAATTCGCTTTCGCCGAACTGGGTTTCGAGAAAAACAATCTGGCTCGCATGCGTTTCGAGGATGCCCTGGGCAACACCACCGAGATCCGCTTCTCGAACTGGCAGCGCGATCCGAAATTGCCTGCCGATACCTTCTCGTTCACGCCGCCCGAAGGCGTTGACGTGGTTGGCGATCCGGGTGCGGATGCCGAAATCTTCCCAATCAAGGACTGATCGCTGCCGGCGAAACTGAGTGAATCCTGAATGAGCCAAAAAAACCCTTGACTCT
The DNA here is from genome assembly GCA_016721015.1 of Lysobacterales bacterium. Classification (GTDB taxonomy): domain Bacteria; phylum Pseudomonadota; class Gammaproteobacteria; order Xanthomonadales; family Rhodanobacteraceae; genus Dokdonella. The sequence continues at coordinate 12,172 of JADKJL010000009.1, read as the reverse complement.
GGACTAGGGTCTAGGGTGCAAGCTGCCGACTTCGCGACGCGGATTCCGTTTCGGTTGCCAGGATGGTGTAGGAGCCCCTTCAGGGGCGAGCGCTTCACCAATTCACCCTGCGCTCGCCACTGAAGGGGCTCCTTCGACGGCTTCTTGTCCGCATCGCATTCCATTGATCGGAGGCGGCAATGACCAGCTTTGCAATCGGCCAACTCGCCAGTGCGGCCGGTGTCGGCATTGACACGGTTCGCTACTACGAGCGCAGTGGCCTGCTCAAACCAGCGGCACGCTCGGCATCGGGTTATCGAAAGTACGGCGAGGGCGAGCTCGATCGCCTGAACTTCATCCGTCGCGCCCAGCATCTGGGCTTCAGCCTCAGCGAGATTGGCGAGTTGCTCGCCATTAGCGGCCGTGGCGACGTGGCAGCAATGTATCAAGCCGCCAAGCTTCATCTGGAAGAAATCGACAAGCGCATCTTCGAACTTCATCGCGTGCGCGATGCGCTGAGCCGTCTGATGTCCGAATGCCCCCGTGAAGGCTCGGATGGAGATTGCCCGATCCTGCGCGCCCTGATCAACAAAGAGGTTTCCCCATGAGCTCATCCAATGCATCGTCGGTTGCCGAGCGCGCCGAGCGTCAACCTTCTTCGTGCTGCATCGCCTATGTTCGCAATCTGCTGGAACGCGTGCGCACGCGACATCGACAGGATGGGCACGATCCGCGCCCCGGAGGTGGCTCGGACAATGCCGAGTCGGATCTGCCACGGCCGTCACTGCACGACATCCTTGCCGGTGAACTGGAAGCCTCGCTCATGGCCGATGGTGGCCCTGCGCTGACTTGTCCTGGATTGGAAATCCGCCATGACGATCCCGCCGAACTGGCTCGCGCACGCGTCGTCTTCGCACTGACCTTGCTCGTTCCGCTGCTGCTGGTTTCGGCCAGCATGGTCTTGCTGGATGGCGCACTCGGTCACGCGCTGCACGCGTTGTTGCGCTTCTCGATGTTTGCACTTGCCGTGCCACTGGCCGTTTCGCTGACGATGCTTGCCGTGCGCACATTCCAGCGCAAGCGCAACCGCCATGTTTCTGCCGGGTCGCCCATCACCTCACGCCTGGAACAGACATGAGCACGCATGATCACGATGCTCCGGCATCCAACAGTTGTCACGCGGCAAAGGCCACGACTCAAGCTTTCGGTCAGGTGAAGGATCCCGTCTGCGGCATGTTGGTCGATCCGGCAACCTCCACGCTGTCGGCCGAGCATGATGGACAGACGTTCCATTTTTGTTCTGCTGGCTGTCAGAAAAAATTTATCGCAGATCCGTCGCTTTATCTCGATGCGGACAAAAAGGTCAAGCCGGAAAAGCAGGACAAGAACGTGATCTACACGTGCCCGATGCACCCGGAAGTGCGCCAGGTCGGCCCCGGATCCTGCCCGAAATGCGGCATGGCGCTTGAACCGGAAAGGCCGGGCGCCGAAGAGGACGACAGCGAACTGCGCGCGGTGCGCCGGCGCTTCCTGATTGCCTCGGCGCTCGCACTGCCGCTGCTGCTGGTCGCGATGGTGCCGCATCTGCTCGGCTTGCATTTCAACCCGCCGATATCGACAACCTTGCGCTGGGCCGAGCTCCTGCTCGCCACGCCGCTCGTGCTTTGGCTCGGCAGGGCCTATTACGCGCGCGGCTGGAGCGGTGCGATTTCGGGCTCGCCGAACATGTACACCTTGATCGGGCTCGGCGTGATCGTCGCCTACGTGTTCAGCCTCGTCGCGATGTTCGCGCCGGGTCTGTTTCCGCCATCCATGCGCGATGCCAACGGCGATGTGCCGTTCTACTTCGAAGCCGCCGGTGTGATCATCGCCCTGGTCTTGCTCGGTGAATGGCTTGAGCTGCGCGCGCGCGGCAAGACTTCCCAAGCCTTGCGCCGCCTGCTCGACCTCGCGCCCAAGACCGTGCAGCGACTGGACGCCAATGACACCGAAAGCGAGGTTCCGCTGGATGAGGTCAAGGTCGGCGATCGCCTGCGTGTCCGACCGGGGGCGAAGATCCCGGTTGACGGCAGCGTGCTGGAAGGCCGCAGTAGTGTCGATGAATCGATGCTCAGTGGCGAACCGGTGGCAGTGGTGAAGGGCAGTGGCGATACGGTCACCGGCGGCACCATCAATGGCACCGGCAGCTTTGTCATGCGCGCTGACAAGGTCGGTGATGAAACCATGCTCGCGCAAATCATCGACATGGTCGCCAAGGCGCAGCGTTCCAAGGCGCCGCTGCAACGTGTGGCCGATCGCGTCTCGCTGTATTTCGTCCCGGCCGTGGTCGCGATCTCGCTGCTGACCTTTGTGGTGTGGTGGCTGTTCGGCCCTGAGCCGCGGCTGGCCTATGCCGTGGTCAATGCGGTCGCCGTGCTGATCATCGCCTGTCCTTGCGCGCTCGGCCTGGCCACGCCGATCACGATCATGGTTGCCAGCGGTCGCGGTGCCGAATCCGGCGTGCTGTTTCGCGAAGCGGCGGCAATTGAAAACCTGAGTCGGGTCGATACCCTGATTCTCGACAAGACCGGCACGATCACCGAAGGGCGCCCGCGTCTGACCGACGTCGTTGCCGCGCCCGGCAACGAGGAATCCGACGTGCTCGGACTGGCTGCCGCACTCGAAGCGGCCAGCGAACATCCGCTCGCACACGCGGTGATTTCAGGGGCAAAGGAACGCGGGGTCAGCTATCAGCAGGCAAGCGAGTTCGCCTCGGAAACCGGGCGCGGCGTGCGCGGTCAGGTCGATGGCCGATTGATCCGCCTCGGCAATCGCAAGATGGTCGAAGCGTGCAGTCTGGGCGACGACCTCGCCGGCAAGGCTGACACGCTGCGCGAGGATGCCAAGACCGTGATGTTCGTCGCGGTCGACGATCAGGTCATCGGTCTCGTCGCCGTGCAGGATCCCCTCAAGGCCGATGCCGCCGACGTGCTGCGGCAACTCAAGCAGGAAGGCCTGAAGCTGATCATGTTGACCGGTGACAACGAGGCGACCGCGAAAGCCGTCGCGCGCGACCTGCCGCTCGACGAAGTTCGCGCCGGCCAGTCACCCGAAGACAAGGCCAACGTGATCCGTGCATTGCAAAAGGCGGGCGCCCGGGTGGCGATGGCCGGCGATGGCATCAACGACGCACCGGCGCTGGCCGTCGCCGATGTCGGCATTGCCATGGGCAACGGCACCGATATCGCGATGGAGAGTGCCCAGGTCACCCTGGTCAAGGGCGAGCTCTCCGGCATCCTGCGTGCGCGCCGATTGTCCGCGGCAGCGGTGCGCAACATCCATCAGAACCTCGGCTTCGCCTTCGGCTACAACACGCTCGGCGTGCCGATCGCCGCCGGAATCCTGTATCCGTTCTTTGGCCTGTTGCTGAGTCCAATCATCGCTGCACTGGCCATGAGCTTGTCGTCGGTCTCGGTGATCAGCAATGCCTTGCGTCTTCGTCATGTGAAGATTTGAAGGGTCTTCGGGAAGTCGTGTGGGTCATTCGGTCACAATCCGTAGCTTTTTCGGCAAACTATCGGTGAGCGCTTTCCATCGTAGGTTGGTGCTGAGCACAGCGAAGCCCAACGGTTGTCCCGGCACGTTCTACGTCACGCGGAGGAAAGATCGCACCTCGTTGGGCTTCGCTGTGCTCAGCACCAACCTACGGAACCCGCGTGCGAAGAATGCGCCGCACTCCAGAACGATGCGTCAGCCTTGGGGTGAACGGGGGAATCGGCAGGCAACCAGCAAACGCTGAGGAAGCCTCACTGAAGTCACCGTCAACAAGGCAAGTCAAATCTCCGGACAACTCTGTAATCCGCAAAACCCTGTTCTGCACCGGTTTCGCCGGTACCAACGCTTCAGAATCACCCACTGGCTTCCACGAAGATACGATTTGAATGGTTTGAAGTCGGACCCCAACTCCAGGCCTTTCAGGCGGCGGTAGCAGCGCTCGCATGATTGACACAGGAGTGATTCAGGGTTTGATCGACCTCGTTCTCGCCGCGAAGGCGCCATCAGCCCGCAGCTGGATTCCGATTTTTTTGACGTTCGTCACGGCGTGACCCTCATCCCCTGATCACACTGCGCGGCGCGATGCGATCCTGCATCGAGCTTTCAACAGGGGATTGCCGTGAGACTGATTTCATTGCCGCGCGGGCCGCAGCGGTGGCTGCTTGTGTTCGGATTGGTCATCGCAGGCATAGCGCTCGCCGCTTCAGCGAATGCCGCCAACTACTACGCCTGCGATTGCGCCAGCGGTGCCGATGCGCAGTGTCAGGTGGGCAATGACAATGCCAACGGCACGTCCCCGGCGAGCGCGTGGCGAACCTACGATCGGGCCCAGGACGCGTTCGGCGATCTGGCCGCCGGTGATCATCTGAGTTTCTGCCGTGGCGGCGTGTTTCCGATTGCCGGCGACACCCGCTGGACCAACAGCAACTGCACCGCCGCGCAAAACTGTTTTGTCGGCGCCTACATACCAGCGTGGGCCAGCGGCGACGAAGCACGGCCACGGATCACGCAAACCAACGGTCACGCGTTCGAGTTCATCGATGGCGGCGAGCCGGACCATGAAGAGGGCTATCGATTCAGCGATCTGGATCTGCGCTGTTCGGCCTGCAGTGGTGAGGCCTACGGCTTCGTGCTCTACAACGATATCGACGATGTGCGACTGGAGCGCCTGCGCATCAGCGGATTCTCGATCGGTGTCTACCTGGGTGGCTCAAACAGCTGCAACGGCAACCCTCAATGCGACGCCAACAATGAGCGCCTGAGCCTGATTGAGAGTGACATTCTCGACAATCCAGGGCAGGGGTTTCTCGGCAGCGGCAACGATCTGCTGATTGCCGACAACCTGTTTTCCGGCAACGGCGGCGCCAATAATCGTGATCACAACATATACATTTCCGAAAGTGGCGGCCAGACCAATCGCATCCGTATTCTGCGCAACGAGCTTTACCGCTCATCCATGGGCAGCGGATCCACCTGCCTGGGTACGTCGCTGGTCGTGCACGGCTATACCAGCGATCTGTTGATTGAAGGCAACCTGGTTCACGAGGATATCGGCGGCGCGGGTCAGGGCTGCTGGGGCATTTCACTGACCGCCGGCGGCACCGACGAGGCCGAAGGCTTTCCGCGCGCCATCGTTCGCGGCAATACCATTCGTAACGTCGGCAACACCGCGATCGCATTGTCGAGCTGCGTCGACTGCATCATCGAAAACAACATCATCGAGCACGAGCAGCCTTTCGAGATCACCGGGATATCGGCACCCGCCCTCGGACACGATGGCAATGATTTGATGATGACCCACCTGACCGTGCGCAACAATTCAATCTACACCACCGCCAATCAAGACAGTCTGGGTATCAAGGTGGGCGGCGAAGGCACCCAGCATGTGATCGTGAGCAATGCCATCCAGGCCACCAATACAAGCGGGTTGTTTGCATGTCTGAGCTTGAATCTGCCGACCAACGCCTATGCCGCCGTCAACAACAACGTTTGTGGCTATGTGGCCGGCGGCGGTCGCGAGTGGGAGGAAGGATCCGGCAGCCTCAGCGCCTGGAGCATGGCCAGCGGATTCGATCTGGCGTCGCTCGCCCTCGCACCGGGTTTTGCCAGTCCCGGCGCACCGACGCACGATCTGCGCGCCGCCAACATCGGCGCAGCCATGGTCGATGCCGGTCACTTGACCTTGAGCGCGCCGCGCGAGTTTTTCGGCAACCTGCGTGGCGCGTCACCCGATGCAGGCGCTCACGATTTCGGCAGCAACGACGTGATCTTTGCCAATGGCTTTGAAGGCAATTGATCCGAGGCGTCGTCAGGATTCAGTGAGTCATCGGAGGCTGATGCGCCACCGCCCGATCAATTCCCCATTAACCGGGAATGCCGTCCACCGTCGTCAACGGAGAGCGAATTCGGGCCACCGGGGATGATCTGAATCATCGTTCGCCGGATTTGTCGGATCGGGCGCCGCTGCGCGAACGGCGTGACGAACGCCAGGCGCGCGCCGCTTGCAGGCCCGCGCCGCCGCCGATGCCGACCAGCACGATCGCGATGATGCTGGGCGTGTCGTAACCCGGCGCAAGCAGATCCATCCCGAGCAGGCGTCCAATCGCGAAACCGCTCAGCGCGCCGCCGGTAAAGCCGATCGCATCGGTGATGCCTTCAAGCCACGGCGATTCAGACACGTGATTTCATCCCTCGTTCGCCTGGCGTTTGCCTCCGTGAGCACATAGCACACGGAATGTGGACTGCGACGCCCACGCCTGTCTGAATCATCCGATGCGCCGGCGAACCCACGAGGTGCATGCGGCTTGGAAAAACGTTTCGATTCAACGTCAACGCCGCACGGTAGACGACGGGTCAGACCACCCGGAGAGAACCTGACCAACTTGATGGACGTGCATGCGGTATTTCGGTTGATCGCCGAGCACCAGACAGTCCGATGAATGAATGTGGTCTTCGGCTGCGGTTTATTCCATCGTCCGAGTCGGAGCGATCGACTCAACAAGACCGTGGCGCCCGAAGGAAGTCACTTTTCGGGAAGGAAATTCAGTCTGAAAACCGTTTTGTCACTTGTATTGCAACGACGACGTGCTACGCAAGAAAGGAACAATTCAATGGCCAGCAAAACCCCAAAAGCTCAGGACAACGATGTCACTCGCCCCGACTCTACGGGTAGGCGCCGATTGACAAGGCTGACTCAATGTACCAATAATTGGTACATATCAGGAGGTAGGCCATGGCCAAGAATACGAGTGTCAGCTTGGGTGAGCACTTTGAGCAATTCATCGGGAGCCAAGTGAGCAGCGGGCGATACGGCTCTGCAAGTGAAGTTGTAAGGGCAGGGCTGCGCCTACTTGAGACGACCGAGAGCAAGTTGGATGTGTTGCGGAAAGCACTGATTGCTGGTGAGCGTAGCGGACGCGCCGAGTACAGCTATGACTCTCTTGTATCCGAGCTGGACTCGGAGCAGAAGTGAGTGCGTTCGATCTAACCAAGACGGCTCTAGCAGACCTAAAGTCAATTGCAACCTACACGCAAGAGCGATGGGGAGTACGTCAGCGAAATACATACCTCAAAGAGATAGATCGGGTGTTCCATTCCCTGGCGAAGAGTCCGGTGATGGGAAGGACATGCGATGAAGTTCGGAAGGGCTACAGAAAATTCCCTCATGGATCTCATGTGATTTATTACATGCGACCCAACACCAGTGAGGTACTAATCATCCGCATCCTTCACATGACAATGGACGTGGACGCGCACTTAGGCACCTAGCGTAGCTGTAGAAAAATCCATCGGCGGCCTATCATTCGTCATGTCGGCAACAATGCGAAAAAATGAGGCGAAGCAACGATGGCGCGATACCGGCACTACGACCCCCAGCAGACCAAGATGATCGCGGTGTCTTATGCTCGACAATTGCTGCCTGGAACCTTTGAGCACGCGTTGAGCTACCTGATCGACAACGAGATCGATCTCGGACGATTTGCCGAGCGCTTCAAGAACGACGAGACTGGTGCGCCGGCCTACGATCCGGCGGTGTTGCTCAAGGTGGTGCTGTTCGCCGGCTCGCTTGGCACTACCTCCTCGCGCACGATGGCGGGGGCGTGTGAGGAGAACGGGCAATTCATTGCCTTGGCCTGTGACCAGCAGCTGCAGGGCTCGGGCCCAAGTCATGCGCTTTGAGTTTTCCAGCCTTGCGGATATCGTCTGATCTTCGCCGCGTATCAACCGAGCCAACTGAAATGATGTGGATCAGCAAGTGGCTTGAAGATCGGCGCGTCGCAAGAATGGGTGTCCGCGCAATGGGAAGCTGCCATTGCCGACTGGCCGGTGGCGAAGCGATATCAGGGTGCCGAGCGTGTCGCGCTGCGCGATGCCAGCTTGCGGTTTATTGCGCGCAAGACGATCACTGCGGGTGGTGATTTTGTGGTTACCGATGCGATGTGTCTGAAGCTTGCGACGATGGCTTGCGTGCCGATCCTCAAGCTCGGGTTGGACTGGTACGACCATTTCCAGACGGTCATCGTGTACCAGGATGATTACGTTTCGGAACAGCCTTATCGAAGTGAGGATGGGGTGGTTCATTCCGGTACGCGCGGACTGAGTGGCGAAGCGTGGCTTCGCGGGCCGGTGATTCTTTCGTGGCATTCGATTGGCCAGTCCGGGCCGCATTCGCGCCAGGGTTATGCCAGCAACGTGGTCATTCACGAGTTGGCGCACAAGCTCGACATGTTGCGGGATGGCGCGAATGGCGCGCCTCCGATGCATCCGGACATGCGTGCGGGTGAGTGGCATGAAATTTTCTCAGCCGCGTTTGGACGATTGCAGGATGACGAGGATCATGGACGGTCATTGCCGATTGATGGCTACGCGCTGACCAATCCGGCCGAGTTTTTCGCGGTTTGCAGCGAGTCGTTTTTCGAGGCGCCGGAGAACCTGCAGCAAAAGATGCCGGAGGTTTATCGGCTGCTATGCCAGTTTTATCGCCAGCAACCCGCCGAGCAGCAAGGAGAGGCTAACCTTGCTTGATCGACCAATATGAGTTGGCGACGTGATCTGGTAGCGGGCGAATTGGCGCCGACGACACGTTTAGTCTGAACAGTTCCTTCAGGCTGGCGCGAAGGATCGGGTGAACCCTCTCGCAGGCGGCAAGATCGGCGTATGGTTGGTGGAGTTTCGGAGCATTCCACAATGCCATCCGCCCTTCATCCTGGCACCCCAGCCTGGCCGTCGCCGTCGGTGACTGAGCGCTATACGCGCACCCTGGTCAATCTGACCCGTGAAGTCTGGGGTCCGAGTTTCACATTTGAAACCGCGATTGGCGCGATCTGCGAAGGCGCTGCGTGGGCGCTTGATGTCGAGCGCGTCAGTGTCTGGAACTACAACCCAGACGATGCAGTGCTGAAATGCCTGAATAGCTGGGACGCAATCAAGCAGACTCACACCGGCGCCGATGATCAGGAGACACTGGCGATCGATGCCGACGACTACATGGCGATGCTGCGCGAGGTTCGCTCGCTGAGCAGTGTGCCGAAAGCGATTCTCCACGAGAAGTTCATCGAGGCGTTTTCCCCGATTTCATCCAGCGTTTTCGAATGCACGCGGTACTGGATGCGCCAGCATGTCTGGGTGGAGAACTATTCGGCGCGATCTGTCACGAGAGCACGCATGCGAACCGGGTCTGGACGAACGAGGAAGCAACGTTTGCGGCGAGCATGGGTGACTTCGTGGCGATGGCGTATGAGATCAGCCGCCGGCATGAGGCGGAAGACGAGGTGCAGCACCTGCTCCTGCATGATGTCAAAACCGGCCTGGGCAATCGCGACTATCTGGTCGAACTGACACGGCAGAGATTGCTGGTGCCTTGCCGCGAGGAACAGACGGTGGCCATCGTTCTCGTGCTGATCGATTCGTCGAGTGTCTCGTCATCTGCGCACGCGCCAAGCGCCGAAGACGTGATGGTGCGCATCGCAGAAGAGCTGCGTCAGTTGTGTGGCAGCGAGGTCGATCTGGCGCGTGTGCATTCGAACAAGTTTGCCTTCCTGATGATGCAGGATATCGCGCGGACTACGGCCATCAACCTCGCCGAGCGTTGCCTTGATCGCATGTTTGCACTGGATTGGGAGAGCGCTGATACGGCGCCGGGAATGGCCGTGGGAATCGCATTCGCGGACGAGAACACGAAAGACGATCCCGCCGCCCTGCTGCGCCAGGCGGAGGAAGCCGCACAACGTGCCCAGGCGGCCAACAATCAGGGCTACGAGGTGTTCGAGCCTGCCCATCACGACAAGCTGATCGAGCGCCTGCGCCTGGAACGTGTGCTTCGCAAGGCGCTGGCCCAGGACGAATTCGAGGTGTACTACCAACCCGAGTACGACACCGTGCGGCAGCAATGGGTCGCCGCGGAGGCTTTGCTGCGATGGAACAACGAAGGAATCGTGGTCGGCGAGGCGAGTTCATTGAAGTGGCGGAATCATCGGGATTGATGGTTCCGTTGGGAAAATTCGTCTTGCGCCAGGCCTGCCGGGACGCCGCGCAATGGCCGCCGACGATCAATGGAATTCTTCTGGCCTTGCGGGTCAATGTTTCTGCCCGGCAGTTTGCGAGTGAGTCGCTGGTGGATGACATTGCATCCGCGTTGGAGGACTCCGGCCTCTCGCCTGACCGTCTCTGCCTGGAGATCACGGAAACAACACTGATGGGCAGCATCGATGCCGCGTTGCACACCTTGAATGCGCTTCGAGCCACGGGCATTCACCTTGCCATCGACGATTTCGGGACAGGTTTCGCCTCGCTGGTGTACCTCAAGCGCTTGCCCATCGACATCCTCAAGATCGATCGGTCTTTCGTCTGCGGATTGCCGCAGAATCGCGTCGATGCAGCCATTGTCTCGGCCATTGTCGGCTTGGCTGGCGATCTCAATCTTGATGTGATTGCCGAGGGCGTCGAATCCATCGAGCAGCAGCATGCGCTGACCACAATTGGTGTGCGCAGGATGCAGGGCTGGTTGTACGCCAGGGCGATGAACCAGGAGGCATTGCTCGAAGCCATCGGAGTTCCCATGGCCTCGCGCGGGACTGAAGCGTTGACGGCAGTCCGGCGAGAGGAAAACGCTTGAAGGCGTTGCCTGAGCTACTGCCAAATGCGGCAGGTTCTTTCTACGCGCTCATACGACTGGAACGGCTTGACGCGCAGGTGCTCACCGTCCGCGTATGCGTACGAACCAATGTGCCGTCGGTCAGGCCAGGTTCGACATAGCCTTCGGCACCGGCACGTAACCCAATCCGCCCAAGTCGCAATATTGTTCGAATAGAGCCGTTCGCCCTGAGCAGTGAGCCCGCACGGTTAGGTGCAACCGAACAGTATTGCCCCGGGCTCGATGTCCGCGATCTCGTGTCCGATGTCGATCATGCGGACGCGGGTTCGGCCACGCCCTGGTCGTCCATGCCAGCATCGCGCTATTGGCCTGAGCTGAACATGGGGTCTGCCGTTGGCGCTTTTCCGTATCATGGCCGCATGTCGCGCAAGAAAGCCGCCCCACAACTCCATTGTTTGCCGGGCCGAAGGCCTCAAACCGTTGGCCGAACGTATGCGCCCGCGCACGCTCGACGAGATTGTCCGCCAAACGCGCCTGCTTGATTCGGGCAAGCCGCTCGGCGGCAAAGGGTCGCCATCGGCAAGTGCAGCACTACCCGGCGTACCGATGTTTCGATCCCTGACCCCGAGCTGAGCAAGCGCTCGCGTAACGTGCTGATTTGGGCGCGGGCGCAACAGGTACCGCGCGCATGCAGTCGCAATTCCTGCATCAACACGTAGACGGCAGCGGAGAGCAGGCCGCGCAGCTGTTTGGCCAGGAATCGGCAGGGCGAAAACCGGATCGGCACCTGGGGATGCGGATCCGTCGCCTCCGTCCCCGCAAGATTTTCATGTTGCCGAGCTTGAGGCGACCCTGCTCGCCGACAGCAGAAAGGCGCCTGCCTCGGCGAAGCCGGATCCGCCACGACGACCCCGGCGAGCCGGTACGCGCACTACGGATCATCGCCCCGACTTGGCTGATCCCTTTGCTGCTGGTATCCGCCACCCCTGGCCGTGTTCGGCACATCGCTTGATCGGGCCGTATCTTCGCTGCTGCGTTTTTCGGCGCTTGCCCGGGAGCGCGTGCCACTCGGCGCATCGCTCTCGCGCTTTTGCTGCACATCTTCGCCTTGGGCGCAATCGGAAGGCCATGGTCTTCCCGGCCCCTGTGGACTCTGAGTTTCCGAACGTTACAGCGCCTGGCCTTGTCGTCAAGCTGCTGCATCCGTCCGAACCTTGCAACGTATGGCCGGTAACATACGGTCCCATACGGCGTTTTGAATTGTATTTGTTGCCTGATTATGTTCAGATGCTAAGGCTGCGACCGACCGGGATCGCAAATGAAACAGCCGAAAGAAATTCTTGATTTTTTCCCAGTGGTCCTGATCTGCAAAGCGGGTAGCATGTTAATGCGTTTCCTTATATCGATCCGCCGGTTTCTCGTGCCGCCGTTGCGGACGTGGCCAGAACAATTGAGTCCAATTCACGGTAAATGTCTGCGACATATTCGCGTCGGATCCTCAAGATGCCTATCCACAAATCACAGTTTCGGGGAATCAAATTCACTTAGTGATGTTCAGTTTTCACT
>JADKJL010000008.1 GCA_016721015.1 Lysobacterales bacterium | reverse complement strand
CGTCGGCGGCCCGCATGTTGTGGATTGACGCGACCGCGTCGCGCACCTGCACCGAAACGCGCAGATCCCTCAGCGATACGCCGGCGATCATCGGCTGACCTGGTTGCACTCGATCCGCCGATCTGCACGAAGCGCTTGGTGATGATGCTCGGAATACGGCGCTCGTACGACGGTGTAATCCATCTGCTGGCCAAATGCTGAGCTGGGCGCGTGGCGGTGTTGAGCGCGGCCTTCGCCGCATCGCGACGCGCACGCCCTGATCGAGTTGTGCCTCCGGCCACAAGTTTGCCCAGTGCGTACACTTCGGAAACCGCTGGAGAGAGGTCTGCGCCTCGTCATATGCGGCCCGGGCAAAGCGGGATCTGAGATTGCGCGCGACTCTTCGCCGATTTCTGTTCGACATCGGTGAAGCGCACGATCACGGCGCCTCGGCCACGGTGTCGTTGACGTCATACGGCAGTTCGATCACGCGGCTGCTGGTCTGCGCTGAAATCGCCGCCTGTTGACCGCCCCGGACCACGCCATCCCAGACCTGTTCGCTGTGCCCGTCTTCGGTGGTGGGCGATGACGCTTGTGGTTGCGGGCGCCGCAGAGGACACCTTGCCTTCAGGAGCGGAGCGCTACAGCCCGCGAGCAGGGCCGATGCTGCTGACAACCAACAGCAGCGAGCGCGAAGTTCATCAGGCCGCCCGTCGATCATCTGGATGCAGGCCGACCTGACTTCGGTCGCGATCGCGCCGAGCGTGGATCCTTCGACAGCATGCCGAGCATCGCTTGCGGACGGATCTGGTCGCGGATCAGGTTTTGCCTTTTTCGGTGTAGACCCGGAAATCCGGCACGGCAGGGGCCATGTTCATGCTCATGTCGGTCGCCATTACCCTTGGCCGCCTGGTGCGGATTGTAGACCTTCGAACACCTTGCATTGCGCGGTGAACTCGACACCTTTGTTGCGCAGGGTATTGCTGATGTCAGCACACGCATGACGCCGAACTGATGCGCCTTGACCGCGGGGTATCAAGATCCCCGACCGCCTTGTCGAAGGATTTGCTGATTTGACGAGATGTAGTACATGGACGAACTCAGGTCGTTTTCCGCAGGCGCTATGCGCGCCTGATTGGTTTCAGTTGGGAAACGCGTGGCCCGGCTTAACGCCGAACGCGCGGCAGGATTTTGCCAACGGGCAGAAGCCGGTGAACGCGGGGCTGCAGCAGGTTGGCGCCGATGAAGAGGGCAACCAACAACCAGTACGGAGACACGAAATGGGCCAGGGCCACGCTGAGCAGGATGACGCTGCTGGCGAAATGCAAGAACCAGGCGATCGATATTCATGGGGCACCATCAGAAGATGTGTCGACCGGGAACTGGGTCGCCGCCGCTGGTCGACTGGGCGGCAGCGATCGAACCCTGACAGATCGATCCGGCATCATGCGCAGCAGGGCATTGTCGTGAACGATGTAGGTGGAAAAGCCCGGCCAGCGCATGCGCACCGATCAGGTAGTAGCCGATTTCGCCAACGGTCGTGCGCACATCCTCAAGCGTGCGAAAACTCCTGTCTTGCGGCAACAGTGCCGGCAGCTCGAGTCCGAAGAAGGGGATCGGGTTGCCGGCCGCACTCAGGGTCAGCCAGCCGAGCAGGGGCATGGCGATCAGGAAACACGTAAAGAGCCAGGTTCATGCCGATGCTGACAGGTGTTGCCACTTCGGTGGCGGCGGCACGATGCGCGGCGTGGTGCCGAAGAAACGCAAGCCAATGCGCACGAAGACCAGGGCAAACACGCTCAAACCGAGCATGAAATGCCACATCTTCAGCGCGTCGCGGGATCACCGCCTTCGGGTAGACCTCACGCAGCAGGATGGTCGAATAGACCGCCACCAGCAGGGCCAGCATCAGCCAATGCATGGCGATCGAAAGGTCGCCATAGCGATCCAGGCGTTTTTCATGGGCACGAGCGTTTACTCCGGAGGAAACTGTTTTGCAGATTGCGCGATCAGGGGTTTTTCGGATCGGATTTCAGCCGCGCGATGCCGGAGTGCCTTCATCACATACTTCTCGTAGACCGGATCAGGGTTGCTGGCGCGCATCTTGCGCAGGTAATACTTCGAAAGCGACTTTGCCAGATGCACCCACTTGCCGACCTTGGCCCAAGTGACGTTGCGCGGTGGAATCTGCGGCAGGGCGACAAAGGCCGCGCTGGTATCGGCCATGTCGGCCAGGCAGACCGCGTTCCAGGTTGCGCGTGCCTTGCCTTCACGCTCCGGCCAGCCTTATCGCGCAGATTGTGGGCGATGGCGGTGACCATGATTCGATCATGAAGCCGGTTCGGGCGCCGGTCGGTACCGGGGTCACCTCGACCGGCGGATGGCCACGCAGACGCCGGCGGAAAAGACGTTGCGAAGGTCGGATTGCGCTGGTGATCATCAATGATGATGAAGCCCGCGGATTGGTCAGGCCCCCGATGCCGCGCACGGCATCGACCCCGTGGAAGCCCGGCAGCAGCATCGAATAGGCGAACGGCAACCGTGCGACCGGATGACCACACTTTTGCCATCGACTTCGTCGACCTTGACCTTGCCGCCCCTCGACGCTGGTGACGCGGGCGTTTGTGATCCATTTGATACGTCGCTGGCGCAATTCGGATTCGGAGCAGGGTCTGAATCGCCGACACCGCCGAGACCCATGTGTCCGATGTAGGGTTCCGCCGTCACATAGGTCATCGGGACGCGATCACGCAGCTTGCGCTTGCGCAGGTCGGCATCGACGATCATGGCGAACTTGGGTAGGCCGGGCCATAACAGCTCGCGGCCCTGCACCGCACCCACCACGATCGGGCCGATTCTTTGAGGAATTCCTCATAGGCGTGCCAGGGCTTTTCCGAATGTCCGCCAGTGCAGACCGATTGAGTAGCTGGCCGGGCCGAGGCTGGGGACTCTGCCGAAGGCCAGGCGCGGCCCGGTGGTGATGACGATAGTCGTAACAGCGTGACGCGGTCGTCGGCCAGGCGCACCTGGTTTTCCCTTGGGCAGAACCTTTTCCGCCGTGCAATGGATGAACTTCGATCGCATGCTTCGGCAGGCTGGCGCGGCATCGATGCGAATATCGGTCGGCTTGTGCCAACCCACCGCGACCCAGGGATTGATGGCGAAATTGAACTTTGGGCTGTCACCGACGACCGTAATCGCACGATCCTTGCCCACTGCCGCGCGAATCTCGTAGGCCGCCGTATGCCACCGAGGCCTGCACCCAGAACAAGAATCTTCGCGATCGCTACTCCGCCGTTGTTTGACCGAGGCTGCGCCGGGGTCGACATCGGCGCAGTGACTTGAATTTGTCGATTCTAATTAAGTACTTGCTAATATACGTTAATCTTAATTAGAATTACCCCATGGCGCCCTCTCAGGTTGCCAAGTCCCCGGATGGAGTGCTGATGTCAATCATTGATCCTTTAGCCCTTGGCGCCATGCAGGTGAGTGCCGAGGAAGCCCGCGCCTGCTCAAGACCCTACCAATGCACAGCGCCTGCGCGTTCCGGGCCTGCTCGTCGGCAAGGAAATGAGTTGCTACGATCAACGAGGAATTGCCCGACTTGAGCCAGTCGGCGCTCTCGCAACATCTGGCCAAGTTGCGTGACGAGGGCATGGTCGGCACGCGCCGGGAGTCGCAAACAATCTGGTACCGCCTCGTCGAAGGCCCGGCCGAGGGCGTGATCGCGACGCTGTATGGAATTTACTGCGGCCCCACGCCGGGGTAACTTCCTGCTCTGGCGTCTGTCGGGGCGGGCAAAAAGTCGCAGGGCTGGCCAAGAATCTACGGTCTATGGGGTTGTGCGTTTCGCCTGATCCGACTCAAGCTGCAGATGCGAATCGTTCGCGATAATATCGGAGCAGCGGTACTTGGTCAGACGATGCATCCGCGACAACCCAAGTCCAGCGGAGCGCCCCGATGATTGCAGAACCCCTCTCGCCCCGATTCCCCAACGCGCGCACGATCCACGCGGAGAGCCTCAATCTCGGCTTCATCCTCGAATTTTCGACCTCGGACGACGCGACCTCGCTTTGCCGATTTGCCGGCCCTGCTGGCGAGGTGCACCGCACCGGATGATGTTCTTTGCGGGGGCTTCCGCGATCATCGTCTCGATGTTGTGGTGGGCTTGCACCTGGCCGGCGGCTACTTCGGCTTTGCCTTTCCTGCCGCGCCGGTGCCGCCGGGTTGGGCGCACGCGGTCTTCACAGTTCGGCATGCTGCCGTTTTTCATCTTTGGTTTCCTGCTGACCGTATTTCCGCGCTGGATGGCGCAGTCGGCCTTGAGCCAGCGTCACTACGCCAGTCTTCATCGGCGTGTTCGGTGGCTACCTGCTATCCCACATCGGTCTGCTCGACATGAAGCCGCTGTTGCTGGCCGGACTGATGATGATGCTCGCCGGCTGGGCCCCATTGACCGTGCTCGGCCGCATCCTAGTTCGCAACGGCGCGAAGGATCGCACCGCCTTATCCTGCTTCAGCGCGCTCAGCCTGAGGCTTCTGTGGCCTTGCCGCATTCACCGCGTTCGTGTTTGGCGAATCGGCTGAACTGGCCCTGGCGGCAATCAAGATCGGCACCTTTGGCTTGCTGCTGCGATCTATTTCACGGTCATCCACCGCATGCTGCCGTTTTTCAGCGCGAGTGCCATTGGCTTAAGCTACAACATGGTCAAGTCGACCTGGAGCCTGCCCGCTTTCTGGCTGCTGGCGATGACCCATCTCGGCCTCGAGCTGGCCCATCGCCCGCAATGGCTGTGGCTGGCGGACCGCCGCTGGCAGTGTTCTTCCTGATCCACTGGCTGCGCTGGCAGCCGTGGAAATGCATGCGCCCCGGCTTGCTTGCGGTGCTCCATATCGCGGCCGCGTGGTTGCCGATCGCGCTTGGACCGTACGCGCTGCAGAGCCTGTTGCTGTTCGCCGACTCCAGCCTCTCGATCGGTCGCGCGCCGGTACATGCCCTGACCGTCGGCTTCTTCGGTTCGATGCTGGTGGCGATGGTTACCCGGGTTACCCAGGGGCATTCGGGCCGTCCACTGGAAATGGGCCGTATTCCCTGGCTGACCTTCATTCTTTTGCAAGCAGTCGTGTTGATTCGGGTGTTCGCCGAATTGGCCCAAAATATGGCGTTGTGGCTGGTGATCGCGGCGTTTGCCTGGCTGATTGCCTTCCTGCCGTGGGTGATCCGCTCAATCTGGATTTTCACTACGCCCAGGATTGATGGCAAACCGGGTTAATTCCGACTCTGCAAAAAATCCCCACTCCCCACTCCCCACTCTGCAATGATCGAGTTTTATCCGCAAATCAAGTTCGTCCACATTCTCTGCGTGATCCTTTCAGGGAGCCTGTTCGCCGCGCGGCGGTTGATGATGCTTGCGGACTCGCCGTGGACGAACCACATCGTCCTGCGTCGGCTGTCGTGGACGATTGACACGACCCTGCTGGTCGCGGCCCTGATGCTGATCATGATCATGCACCAATATCCATTTGTGCAGGCGTGGCTGACGGTCAAGGTGGTGATGCTCGTCGTGTATATCGTGCTTGGCGTGTTCGCGCTCAAACGCGGGCGCACGCGGGCGGCGCGATTGGGGTTCTATGTTGCCGCCCTGCTCGTGTTCCTGTTTATCGTCAGCGTGGCGCGCGCGCATGCCCCATGGGGATTCCTCGGCGAATTCATTCACTGAGCGTGCGCGCGCGACCGATCGGTCAATACTTGTATTCGACGCTCGCCCACAACTTGCGCACATCGGCACCAAAGCCGTCGCTGCGATAATCGGCGAGTTTGAGCAAGCCGCTGAAATGCGCGTTGAACGGATAGCCGATCGAGGCATCCAACTCGCGACCGTAATCCTGGCTGCCATGATCGGCACGGAAATCATGGTAGCTGGTTGCCCAGGCCGCCTTGCCGATCTTGCCGCCGACGCCGATGTAGCGGTCATCGAGACCGTTGGCTGGCGTGGACAGGAAACGATCGGCCCAGCCGTTGAAGGCGTGCAGGGTCGCGAACGGCGTGCTGAAGCCATAGTGACCGTCGCCGCCAAGGACTTCCCAGCCAGCCTTGATCGTGATTCCAGAAAGCGTCACGCTCGGTTCCACAAAATGATATTGCGCGCTCTGTGACAGTGGGTTGTTGGCATAGTCGGATTGGTCGGCCCATTCGACAGTCCAGCCGAACTGTGTCTGGACCCACGCCGAGTGCGCCGAGCGGCAGCGCCTGGCTGATGTTGAGCAGGTGCCCGTCGAGCGACCATTCGCGCAGCAGCGGGTTGGGGTTTTCGTGTCCAAACACGCGCAGGGCGCGATCGAGATAGGTGTAGCGCACGCTCGGGCCACCGTCGCCAAAAGCGTAGCTGGTGGCCAGGGCGTCGAAGGTCTGTTCGTTCTGGCGCCAACCGACATTACCGAAGAAGCGCTGGTTGTCGAGCATGACCCGCTGGCGGCCGAGCGTGGCATTGAATGACTCGTTGCCGTAGCCGACCCAGGCCTGATTGATTTCGTCGCTCTCGGGATCGGGAACCACCGGGTACTGCGTCCGCCATTGGCCGTGCTGTTGTAGCTCTCGCCAAACAGGGCTTCGACGTGCTCGCCGTCGGCATACAACTGCCAGCCCGGCGCGAACACCCAGCGATAGCCGAGACGCAGGCGCAGCGTATCCGCACTGGCATTGCGGGCGAAGCCGGCATCGTCGACGCTCATGCCGATAACGGGCCTCGACGACCGGCCCCGAGGTAACCGCGTCGGCGGCATGAGCCAGGGTGATCGAGCCGAACAGGGCAAAGCCCATGGCGGTACACAGGATTCGTGGCCAGGGACGAATCGGGCGGGTATTCATGACAGCTTCCTCAAGTTTTCGGCGTTGTGCCGGGATGACCCGGAAGTTGCGTGTTCGCGCGCGCCAATTGCTTGACCGGCATCAAGCCAGGCCCGATGAGAACCCTCAACGCGACTGCATGCCGCACTTTTCCGAAGCCGGATTGCCGGTGGACTTCCGTGAGTTGTCGCGGCTGGCTATACTTGCCCGTCAATTTTGGCGCGCCGGCAGCCGTTCCGGACGCCCGCAAGAGGTGGCTTCGTGACCAATCCCGTATCCAAGACCGACGCGGTCTTTCTCAAGCATTTCGTCCAGCTGATCACCTTTTTGGTCTGCCTCCGCATAGCGCTGATCGCGCTGGGCGCATACATTTACAGCCACCATCCGGCCGAGGAAAATCCGGCCAAGGCCCGCGTGACGGATCAGCGTCTATTGCCGGTCGGTGGGGTATATGCCGGCGACACGGGCCGCGCGCCGCGATCGCCGCCGCCGAAGCAGCGGCCAAGTCGGCTGCCACGGCAGAAGTGGCCTACGGCGGCACCACCGATGGCAAGACCATCTTCGGCAACCTCTGTCATGCGTGCCATGAGACCGGCGCCGGTGGCGCGCCGATGCTGACTGACAAGCCCCATTGGGCATCACGTCTGGCGCAAGGCGAAGAGACCCTGGTCAACCATGCCATCGAAGGTTACACCCGGAACTGCCGGCATGATGCCCGGCCAAGGGCGGCAATCCGGCACTCAGCGATGAACAGGTCAAGGCCACCGTCGACTGGATGATCACCCAGGTCAAGTGATGCGCTGAACAAGTCTGAGATCAGGTGAAAACGCCGCCTCCGGGCGGCGTCTCTTGTTTGCCGGCCAGACATTCCGGACGCAGAATCCGATCGGATCCGATAGGGGTGATCGGTGCGGTAAAAATGCCAGAGCCGATTGAAATTCGGTTCGCCGAAACATTGCCGCTGCCGCCGATAGCTGGGTTGATCGTGACAGACTTTTCCTGTTTCCGGATTTATCGATCACGCCGCGCCGAAACGCGCCCCTGGCGCTCGCTGCCCCTGACTTTCATGGGCACCCTTCGCCGTTTCGATGTGTCGGAGAAACTAGGGCAATTCAGGGCGAATTCGTTGTCGTTGCCCGCAAACCTGCGCGCGATTCAATAGCCCTGACCGAATGTGCGTTCGTGCGTGTCTGCGTCGTATCGGTCAGGAATCGCGCTGTGGCGCTACCGACCCCGGCCCAAGTCCGCTTGATCCCGCCTTCCGTGCGATGCACCCCCCAAGCCTGGCAATTCAATTCTCGAATCCATTCGCGAAAATCAAATCGAACAGGCTGCCATCGGTCAACTGGATTCTATCGAAGCCCGCATTGATGGCGGTTCCGGAAATATCCTGTTCCACGTTCAATAGCACTTCCAGCGTCGTGCCATCAGTGAATTGGGCCGGCGTAATCGATACCTCAAGTGGATTGGGCATCGTTGCGAAGCTCGCCTGGTTGGGCAGGTATTCGCTCGCAATCTGATCGATGCCGCCCGTGCAGTTGGCCGAGTTGTAGCGTACGAACAATTGCACGAAAGGCTTGTCGTGGCTGACCAGGACCGATCCGGGGGCGCGGCCCTGAGCGCTCAGGCGATAGACCCCGGCGGCAGGCACGTTGAAGCATTGACGCAGCACGTTGAAGGCGAGCGGGCTTGGATCACCCGTGGTTGCGGCTCGACTGAATGCCACCGACCCACCGCTGCTGCCAGGGCCATTCAGGGTGCTGTAGCTGGTCAGGGTCGGCGTTGAGCTGGTCCACAGGTTCAAATCCCCATCAAATTCGCCATTGACCAACCAGGGATCGCTCACCTGTCGCTCGAAAGCGCCGGCATCGCGGCTATTCGCGGCGGCGACCGTCGCGGCATAGATCGGATTCAGCACATCGAACGGGCGGCCATCCAGATCCAGATCATTGCCCGCGATGGTCGGCAACGTGTCCACGCCACGCGAGGCAATGCGCTGGCGGTAGTCTCCGCGTGCAGGATCGGTCAGGCGAATCGGGCCGGTGACGTTGAATGAATTCGGCGGCAGCGTACTGATGTCGGTGCTGACGTTGTAGGCGATATCGGCGCTGGCGCTGCCGACGTTGCCGCCATAGCTCAGGGTGAATTTCCCGGGCTGGTTGATCAGGTTGTTTTTAATTTCGATCAAGCCGCTGCCAGCGCGCGAGATAACGCGTGCATCGCCAATGGTGTTATTGCTGATGGTTGCGTTCAACACGCGGAACGATTCCGTGCCGGCGTTGGCCTTCAGCAAGTTGCTCGAGAGGGTGTTGCCTGCCAGCAGGCTCAAGCCGAGCTCGAAATGGCGTGCCTCGCGCAGGTCAATCACGCTGCCACCGCTATTGTTGAGAAAACTCACCCGGCGAATGATCGATTCCGACGAGGTCTGGCCCAAAATGATCGCGCCAGTGGTTGGCGTGCCGCTGCCGATATTGATGGCGCGGTTGTTTTCGATCACGTTGCAACCCGCCACATTCGGCGTACAGCGCAGCGCGCCCAACGTGGCTGCTTGTTCTGGGGCACTGCACGCCGATGCGTCACCTGCGTTGATGGACAAGCGGCTGCTGGAGGGATACAGCCCGAGTGCATTGGTGGTGGAGTCTGAGTAGAACGCCGCACCTTCGGGCGCTGTATTGCCGTCAACGCGAGCATCTAGCAAACACAGCCCCGCTAGCGTCTCCCCGCCAAAGCTCTCCGAGCGCGCGAAAACAGCACCGCCCAAACTGCGCGCGCGATTGCCGTGAATGCGAACCGGGCGATCGGGGTCGGTCGAAAAGACCCTGGCATAGGCATTATCCTGAGGCGATCCAGTGCTCGCATAGATAGCGATACCACCACCAAATTCGGCTTCGTTATCGAAAACGGCGCCAAAGGGCCCCAGTCCCGGCGAGCCAATATCGGCACGCGCCGGGCCAAAAATCGCCACACCACCGCCGCGAGAATTGGCGCCGGTTGTGGTGTTGCTGTAGATCGAGGTGTTGTTCGCAGCCATGATCAACCGCGCGTTACCGGTGATTGTGATGCCGCCGCCATGGCCGTCTGCTTCGATTGCGGTATTGCGCGAAATCGCACTGTTGCTGTTGATCAGCAGGGTAGCTGCGCCGCCGGTGCTGCGAAAATAGATGCCGCCACCACTCAGGGCTGCGTTTTGATCGACGCTGACATCTTCCAGAATCAGATCGCCGGTGCCGTCAAAGCGTATGCCGCCACCGCGGCCACCAGCCCCGATCGCGTCGCCACGCGTAATCAACAAGCGCTTGAAGTAGCGGACTCCGTCACTAGTTATCTTGATGACCGAGTCCGTCGCCCCGCCGAGGCCACTGATCGTGGTCGAACCTGTCGGCGTCGTGGTACTACAGTCGCTGTAGCCGCCTACCAAAGTGATATCGCCGCCGCCGATGGTGATGGCCTGTGCGGTGTAGCTGAGCTGGTTGGAGATGCGAATGCTGTCGGCTTCAGCGTTTGCCGAAGCCGCGTTGAGCGCTGCTTGAATAGAGCTGTGCGTGCAGCCGACGGCCGAGCCGACGGTGAAGATTGCGGCGCTGGCGCTGCTCGAAGCAAGGCAGGCGCACGTAAACAGAAGGCAGAAACGATTCATGGATGGGTTCGCTGCTCGGGGTTGGCTCCTTCACTAACGGAGCCGCGCGAACAATCACGACATTTGTTTTGCAAGCCTTGAGCGTTGTAAGAAAAAGTCGAGAAAAAGTGGATAGCCAGCACAAGCAGGCTTGGTCTGGCATCCCGCCCGGCCAGCTGTGAACCGCTCTACTGAAAGCCATTGGCAAAGATCAAATCATTGCTGCACGGGCTGCTGATTTCGACTTTGTCGAATCCGGCATCAATCGGTCGGTCGAGAAAATCCGGCTCAACGTCGAGGCGCACTTCGATGGTGGTATTTGCCGTCCACTGTGCCGCGGTGACGTTGATTTCTGCTGGCGCAAGCGGCGCTGCAAATGCGGCATTGTTCGGCAGGAATAGATCGCCCTCGGTGGCAATCGGGTCGGCTTGGGCGCAATTTTCCGAGTTGTTACGCAGCCGCCAACGAATAACCGGTCGGTCGCGACTCAGCAAGATATTGCCTGCGGCGCGACCGTGCGCGCTGAGGCGATAGACGGCGGGTGCCGGCACGTTGAAACACTGCACGCCGGCGTTATAGCGCGGGGTGGTGTTGCCAATCGATTCGTCCCGATTAAACGCCAGTGATCCGCCGCTGCTGCCCACCGCGTTGGACGTGCTGTAGCTGGTCAAGCCGGGGTTGTTGCCGGCCCACAAATTGAGATCGCCATTAAAGTCGCCGTTGACCAACCACGGGTCACTTCGTTGCCGCTCGAAAGCGCCAGCATCGCGAATAACCTGGGTGCCGGCCACGGGGCACAGCCGCAGGTCCTGATCGTAGGCACGGCCGTCGTAGTCATTGCCGACGTTGGCCAATGGCGGGAACACATCGAGCGTGGGTGAACTGATCCGCTGACGAAAATCGCCGCGCGCCGGATCAGCAAAACGGGGAAGCGCAAATTGATTCCATGGACTGGGCGGCAAACTGGTCACCGAGTTGGTGATGTTGTATTCGATATCGGGATTCAAGGTGCTGACATTGCCACCGTAGGCCAAGGCAAGATTGCCCGGCTGCCACAACAGGTTGTATTTCAGCACCAACGGGCCGCTGCCATTGCGCAGCACGATTCGCGCCGCTGTACCGGTGGGCATGGTGTTATTGGTGATCGTGCAATTGGTGACGGCGACGTTCTCAGAACCGGCTTCCGCAAAAATCAGATGGCTCGCGACTTGGTTTTGTGCGACCAGACATTTGTTGAGCGTCAGCGCCTGCGCTTCGACGGAGCGAATGACGTAGCGCGCCGTATTGTTGTTGAACGCCACCCTATTGAGGATGACATTGGCGTTGATCTGCGCGAGTAACACGGCGCCGGGCGTGTTGACGTTATTAACGATATCTCGCGCGGTGTTGTTTTCGATGCGGTTGCAGGGGGCGCCGGGGTTACAAGGAATGCTGCCGGGTAAAGCCAGGCCGCTGCAACCCGCATTGAACTTAAATGTGCCGCCCAGGTTTCGCTGCGACAGTGACTCATCGGTATCAACATAGATTGCAGCGCCTTCTTGGGCGGTGTTGTTGTCGATGCGACCATTTTCAACGCAGGCGTCGGCGTTGTAAACGTTAATCTCGTTGTAAAACGGTCGGACCAAAATGGCGCCTCCGACGCGGCGGGCGCGGTTGCCATGCACACGCACCGGACGGTTAGCGTCGGTGGTGAACAGGCGCGCCGACGTGAACGGTCCACCTGATGCGTCGTTCACCACCGCAATGCCACCACCGGAACCCGCTTCATTGTCGTAGATCGCCCCATTTACGCCTGAGCCCGGCGATCCGATGTCCGCCGTGGCATCACCAAACACCGCCAATCCACCGCCAACACTGTCTACACCAATCGCGCTGTTGCTCGAAATTTGCGTACGGTCTTGCAGCATCAGCAGACGTGCGGTGTTGACTACCGCGATGCCGCCGCCAAATCCAGCAACCGCGGTGGCCGTGTTGAGGATCACGAAGGTATCGAGATCCAAAAACAACTCGGCGAGATTGCCGTCGCCGCGAAAATAGATGCCACCGCCAGCGCCGGCCTGGTTAATGGCAACCGTCACGTTGCGCAACGTCAATAAGCCGCTGCCTTCAAAGCGAATGCCACCACCGCGCCCTGTGGTCGGTGCATCGCCGCGGGTGATGCCGAGGTTTTCAAAACGCCGGTTGCCCGCGCCGGTGATCGAGAACACCGAGGCCGCAGCGCCGCCTTGGCCACTGATCACGGCGCTGCCACCACTGGGTGTGGTGTCGGCACAGTTGGCATATCCACCGTCGATGACTAAATCCTGCGCGCCAATGGTCACCGCTTCGGCAAAGTAGGTGCCGGCGTTGGCAATGCGCAGTGTATCTGCCCCTGGATTGACTGCTGCAGCATTGACCGCGCCTTGAATCGTGTTGTGGGTGCAGTTGACCGCGCCGCCCACCGTGAAAATCGCGGCCATGGCCTGGCTGTGGCAGATCAGGAGAAAAAAAACGCAAACAATACGCATGAGCACACACTCGCTGTTCAGGGCTGGTGCGTGAACAAACGGAGCCGCGGGCGAAAACACGACATCGTTGTTGGAAAGAGCAGGCGCGAGGATGCGCCGGCATTCAGCGGACTTCGCGCTACTCGGCTTGTCCAGGAGAACTTGCCAACACTTCGCGGGCAGCCAGCATGCGCGGATGCATCGCCCCAAGCTCCGATTCGACGCTGGCGATCACCGTGCGCAACCGCGCCTTTGCTTTCGCGCTATCGATGGGCAGGTCGATTTGCGCGATCAGGGTTTCCGCAATGAGTGTTTGCGGATGATCGAGATCGGCAACTGCAGCCAAGGTTTCTTCATAAGCATCGCGCAAACCCGTCGAACACTCGGGTCCCGCCGATTTTTGGCAGGCGAATAGCAGTCGCGCCTGGGCCAGCAACAGGGGAATCTTGTGTGGTCGCGCCTGGATATCGCTGATCGCTTCAGGCAAGAGTTTCCTGGCCTCATCCCAGCGACCCTGGCGCATCAGCCATTCGGCATAGGACGATTGCAATCGCCCACGACGAAGTCGATTCGCAACAGTGGGCGGATACAACGCGTTGGCAAGCAGGTAAGCGGCATGGGCCTTGGGCAAATCGCCAAGCTCAAGATCCCCCTCGAATTCCGCGCTTTCAATATCGCCCCAGGACGCGCTGTTGCGACCCAGCGATGCCGCCGTCAGCGTACGTGCCTTGGCGCATGCCTGCTCGGCTTCGGCAGCATGCGCCAGCCAATGCTCAAGCATGCAAAGCTTGACGACTGCATATATTTGAACGATCTGTGCTTTTCCACCGACTCGGTCGAAGCGTTCCGAGGCTTGTTGGAACAAGCGGCGCGCATGCCGCCACTGACCGGCTCGCCAATAACTGGATGCCAGACCAGCCAGCGCGAGGGTAGTTTCCGCACTGTCCGGACCGAGTCGTGCCGACTGGATTTCGTACGCGGATTCGTACGCGACGATGGACTGCCGATATTGCCCCATCGCCTCAAGTGCATCGGCGATGTTGTTGTAGCCAACGCCGACTCGGCGGTCGCTGGCGCCGAAGGCGAAAATGCGTTCAGCAAGATCGCCCTTGGCATACTCCAATGATTTCTCTGGGTGTCCATTGATGTTTTCAATCGAACTCATTGCCTGCATCGCATTGGCGAGCGCCCAGCCGCGCTGTCCTGTTTTTTTCATCAATGGCAAGGCGATACGCAGATCAGCTTCGGCCGCCAGGTAGTCTTCCATGCGCACGGCAGTGAAACCGCGCATCGCGAGCGCTGCCGAGTAACGTGGATCTTCCTTCGTCAGGGTTCTCTCTGCCAACTCGACGGATTCTGTCGCCAATCGTCTGGCGCTGGGAAGCTCGCCGATACTCTCGTGCAGAAACGCGAAGAACGACAACATTTCAACGCGCGCCGGCGCAGCCAATCTCGTGTTTTCACGAAGCTGCGTTTCACCCGCAACAACCAGTTCCCTGACTGTCGGGGCTTTTCCCTCTGCGATGCCGACGCGTACCGGCTCAAACAGGGCTTCCAGAAAATCGCGCAAGCTGGTCGCGTGGGCCAGCTCAGCCCTGCTATCAGCTTCCGCGCTGAGCGCAACGGCAGTCTGACGCATGGCTTCCCGTGCCTGCTGCAGCGCAACGCTCAAGCTGGCGAGCAGGCCCAGAAGCAAGGCACCACAGAGGGCAACAGCCAGGCGGTTTCTGCCGACAAACTTTCGGGTCCGATACCAACCGCTCGGCGGATGCGCCTGGACAGGTTGGCCGTCGAGAAATCGGCGCAGATCGGCGGCCAGATCGCCAGCGGAGGAGTAGCGCAGGTTGGGTTCGATGGCCAGTGCCTGGCGCAGGACATTGTCGATATCGCCGCGCAGGAAGCGCTTGAGCTCACCGGTGTTTCTTGCCGTAGTGGGCGGCATTTGAGTGGCATGTGCGGTGATTGCATCCGAGGCACGGCGGGTATCGCCGCGCTTGGGCCGGGAGCCGGTGAGCGCTTCATGCAGCACGACGCCCAATCCATACACATCGGTTGCGGTAGTAATGGTGCGGCCATCGAACTGCTCGGGCGCTGCATACTCGGGCGTCATCGGCGCGTAGGTCGTCGGCGCAGCGGCGGCATCCTCATTCAGGATCTTGGCGATACCGAAATCCAGCAGCTTGACCACGCCCTCATCGGTAACAAGGATATTGGCGGGTTTGATGTCCCGGTGCACGATCAAGGCGCGATGGGCGGCGTTTACCGCATCACAGATCTGGACAAACAGGCTCAAGCGTTCCCGCAACGGCAGATTCCTGCCCTGCACGAAACGCAACAGATCCGTGCCGTGTACTCGTTCCATGACCAGGTAAGGCGCACCCGAATCAGTGATTCCACCGTCGAGTAGTCTGGCGATATTCGGATGTTCGAGCGCTGCCAGCGCCTGTTGCTCGCGCTGGAACAATCGCAGCTCCAATTCAGTATGCAAGGTTCGACGCAGCAGTTTTATGGCGACCGATTGACTGTAGCTGCCGTCACTGCGCTGGGCCTCGAACACGCTCGCCATGCCGCCCTGACCAATCAACCGTGTGATGACGTAGGCACCGATGCGCTGTCCGATCATGGAACTTGCGGTTATCGCATGAGTGGACAAATCGTGGGCAGGTGTCGACAGGATGCCGGACAGTTTTTCCGCAAACGGTTGATCAAGCAAATGGCTCGGGGTGCGCTCGGCATCCAGCAGGGCCTGCACTCGCGCACGTAGCACTGAATCATCCGTTTGCCTGATCAACCATGCGGCACGATCTGCTGCATCGATCTCAAGCGCGCCATCAAACAGTTCGCGTACTTTCGAGCCCGGGGTGTTTGCGGTCATCCATCAATGCCTGAAAGATCGTTGTCGTTGCGCAATCGCGCAGGTGGAATTCAATGCAACCAACGGCCCGTAGCGGAAAAACACGACATGGAGCGGCCAGCCCGACTGAACGGTCAGTGCGAGCTGTCTCCCAACACGCTTTGCAGAAACGCACGGGCATAGCGCCAGTCACGATCAATCGTACGCGTGGTGAGCTCGAGATGCCTGGCCACCTCGGGCAAACTCAGTCCGGCAAAAAAGTGCAGCTCCACCACTTTTGCCGCACGCGCGTCGTCCTGTTCGAGTTGCTGCAGGGCATCGTTCAAGGCCAGAGCCTGGTTCGGCGACAGCGCCGGTGTTTCTGCATCCAGAATGGCAAGCATGGTCATATCGGAGATGCGTTCGCGTTCGGCGATCCTGCTGCGCGCATGATCGACCATGATGGATCGAAGGGCACGCGCGGCATAGGCGAAAAACTGCGGGGTCGATTCGAATCGCGCGCTGTCACTCTTCTTGAAGCGCAGATACAGCTCATGCACCAACAATGTGGTGTTGAGCGTGTCGCCGCGTTGCAGGCGACGCATTCGATGCGCGGATTGGCGCAACTCGGCGTAAACCGCGGCGAACAAATGATCGACCTGCTCGTCAGATGCGGCAGCCGATCCGGATAGGCCGGATACGGACACTTGCGTATCGCTCGAAGTTGCCTTCGTCAAAGGACGGGAAATCCGGAACCGGTTCAATACTCAGAGTACACGAGCTCCCAGGCATCGGTAATCCCCCCGCAAAGCAACTGCTGCGGGAAATGGAATGTTCTCGCAATGCTTTCCCGAGGAGGCTCCATTGGAAACCCTGATTCGCCAATCGGCGGACCAGCCGATTTGCCGGGTTTCCTTTGTCACTTTCCAGTTTGCCGGTGGCCCATTCGGGCGCACAATTCATTCTGCTGGGGGAACAGGGTCTGGTCGATGCAGTCGGAACGTTGGGTACGGCTTGAAAGCCTTTTTTCCGAGACGCTATCGCGGCCGCCGGCAGAGCGTGGCGCGTTTCTCGCACGACATTGTGCGGATGACTCTGACCTCCGCGTCGAGATCGAGTCGCTGTTGGACGCCCACGAATCGCTGGGTCCGCTCGACAAGGCACCGGCGCCCGTTGCCGCCCCGGAAATGCCGCCTTCGCTCGCCGCCGGTACTTGCCTCGGTGTCTGGAAAGTCGATCGACTGATCGGTCGCGGCGGCATGGGTGAGGTCTATGAGGCTTCCCGTGTCGACGCGGCGTTCGAGCAACGGGCGGCGCTCAAGCTGCTGCGCCAGGAGGCGGCTACCCAGATCGAGCGCTTTCACGCGGAGCGACAGTTCCTTGCTCGCCTTGAACATCCCGGGATCGCGCGCTTGCTGGATGGCGGCACGACCGCCGACGGTCGCCCCTACACGGTCATGGAGTACGTCGAGGGCGTCAGTCTTACCCGATTCTGCCGCGAGCGTCGCGCCAACCTGCACGAACGACTCGCCTTGTTCATGCAGGTATGCGATGCGGTGGCCTTTGCCCATCGCAACCTGATCATTCACCGCGATCTCAAGCCGGACAACATCCTCGTCACGGCAGATGGAAGCGTGAAGCTGCTCGATTTCGGCATCGCCAAGTTGATCGACATGGCAGCCTTGCCAGGCGAAGTCGAGCATACGGTCGCACCGTTCACGCCGGACTATGCGGCGCCTGAGCAATTCAGCGGCGAGCCGGTGACGACCAGCACCGATATCTATGCGCTGGGCATACTCCTGTTCGAGCTGTTGACCGGCGATCGACCGGTGCGCACCCGCGGTTTGCCGACTGCGCAGATGCTCAAGCGTGTCGTCGAACGCGACCCTCCTTCGCCGAGTCGCGTTGCCGCATCGAATCCCTCCGCACCGGTCGCCACGCGACGGCTCAAGGGCGATCTTGATGCCATTGTTGGGCGATGCCTGCGCCGGGAACCGACGCATCGCTACGATACGGTGGTCGGCCTGAAGCGCGATATTGATCGGCATCTGCACTATCAGCCCGTGCTTGCGCGAAGCGGTGTGCGGACCTACGTGGCCGCGCGCTTTCTGCGCCGACACTGGCTGCCGATAACCGGCCTGGGTGTGCTTGTTCTGGCGCTCAGCGCTGCCGTGCTCTACGCAAACAAGGCGAGAATCGAGACCGGCAAGGCGCTCGCGCGTGCCGACGTCGTGCGCAACTTCGTCATCGACTTGTTTCGCCAGAATGATCCCGAGGCTGGCAACAGCCACCAAATGACTGCGCGGGAACTTGTTGATGTCGGCGCTCGCCGGATCGAGCTCGGCTTCGCGGACGACACCGACACACGCATCGAGTTGCTCGGCGTGAGCGGAAAACTCTATCGCGCGCTCGGCGAGAACCCGCGAGGTGAGGAGTTGCTCAAGCTGCGTCTGGCCCAGGCCGATCTCGCCTATGCTCGCGATGACGTGCGCCGCATCGAGGCGCAAGTCGACATGGCACGCGCGGATATTTCCGCGCAACGCTTCGATGCCGCGCAAGCGCTGCTTGACGAAGCGTCGGCCGCCATGGCGATGCATCCGAATGATGCGCTCGAACTCCGGGCGGTCTTGTTGAGCACTCGCTCAGCCCTCGAAAGCGAACGCGGCAATTATGCGCTGGCCATCATCTGGATCGACCAGTGCATTGCAGCCTTGCGTCGGCTCCCGTCGCCGAATGTTGCCGAGCTTGCCGAAGCGCTTTCGACACGTGGCTACTATGTGTATGAGGACGGACATATCGCGGAAGCGGAGCAGCCCTTGCGCGAAGCGCTGGCCCTGCTCGGATCGCAAGCCCAGGAAAGCTCCAGCACGTTACTGACTCTGCGCGAACGACTCGGCACGATCCTGACCTCGCTCGGGCGCTTTGACGAGGTGGTGCCCCTGCTGAGGAAGAATGCGCAGTCCGTCCGACAACTTTACGGCGACCATCATCCTAACCTTGCCAACGCACTGCATCAGTTGGCGTCCGCGTTGCGCCAAAGTGGTGATTTCCAAGGCGGCGATTCCGGTCTTCCGCGAGTGTGTCGAACTCTATGAACAAAACTATGGGCGCGACCACAGCTATGTAGCAGTCGCGCTGACCGGTCTCGGGCAGACCCTCGGAGCTTCCGGGGATCCTCAGGCAGCGATCGCGGCACTCCGACAAGCAAAAGAGATTTACGAAAAAACCCTCGGACCCCAGCATGTCTACACGGCTGTCAGCATTACTGCCCTCGCCGACGTGCAACTGGCCGCCGGCGATGCAAAAGGTTCCGAGCACGATTATCGTGCAGCGCTTGCGACGTTCGCGCAGATCGGAGACGGTCGGCACATCTATGCTGAGGCCGCTCACCTTGGTCTGGGCAAGGCGCTTTCCGCACAGCATCGCTTTGCAGAGGCGGAGCCGCCGTTGAGAGCGGCGTTGGCCCGCCTGTCCAGCGAATTTGGTGCGAACGATCGACGCGCAATCGAGAGCGCGGCCGAACTTGTTCACTGTCTGCTTGGACAGGGGAAGCGTGAGGAGGCGGGACGCTTGCTTGAGAATGCTGAGCACGCGCTGACCAACACCCAAGGCGATATCAGCCGGCAGCGTGCCAGCCTGCTGCGCGCCCGCATGGAGTTCGACCAGAGCTGACGACGTGCAGGCGCGTTGCACCACCGCATGCATCCACAGAGCCGAAGTCATGGACTTAAATTCCCGTCAGTGAATGGATGCGCAGATGCCGACGTTGCGGCGATCGCTTCAAGGCGTCGACTGCGCCAATTCACGATGCAGCCAGGCACGGGCGAGGATCCAGTCGCGGCGTACTGTTCGTTCCGAGATTCCCAGTGCAAGTGCCGTCTCGGCATCATCGTAGCCGGCAAAATAGCGACATTCCACAACTTGGGCGAGGCGCAGTGAATCCCGCGCGAGTCTGCCGAGCGCTTCGTTCAGGGCGACGATGGATGCGTCGTCCTCGATCGCCACATCAAGAGCGGAGGTAATTGAAACATGAGTCGCGCCATCGCCACGCTTGCTCGCCAGACGAGCCACGGCGTGATTGACCAGCGCGTGACGCATGGCGAGCGCGGCAGCGCGAAGGAAGTGCTCGTCCGTGTTCCAGCCGTTCGAACCGCGCAATTTGAGGTAGGCCTCATTGACCAGGGCGGTCGTCTGCAGCGTTTCGCCAGCACTGACCCGGCTGCGTTCACGGTGAGCCAGTCGACGAAGATCGTCATGGAACAGCGGCATCAACTGGTCAGCCAGACTGCGCACCGACGCGGGTGAGAGGTCATCCCAGGCCGCAGTCGGATCACTTGGCAAATCGCTGTCGGGACTGCTCATCTGCGCATCATACCGCTGGCGATGGCCGGATCAGGCGCCGCTTCCTGTTAAGTCACTGGATCGAAGAGCCCACGGCTGCCTTGCCGCTCGCGCGCAGCCAGCGCTTCCAATCTGGAACCGAAACCTTGGCCATGGAATCAATTGCATGAACGCCCCGATCGTTTTCAGACGGATGGCTGCCGCATGGATCGTGCTGGTTGTTCTCGGTGCCGGTTCTGCACGTGCCGATGTCACGTTCATCGTCAACACCGTTCTCGATCTGGCCGATGACAACACCAATGATGGGCTATGTCACACAAGCGCTGGCACCTGTTCACTGCGCGCGGCAATCACGCAAGCCAATCACTGGAGCAATCCCGAGTACGCCATCATCAATCTGCCGGCAGGCAACTACGTGCTGTCTATCCCCGTGCCATTCGGGGCTGTTGACGATGAAGCAGTGGGCGATCTCAATCTGACGACGGCGCTGATTGCCGGTCAACGGATCGTCATCCTTGGCCAGTCCGCGGCAAGCACAATCATCGACGCCAATCACGTGGGCAGCGTCTTCGCCATTGCGCAAGGACGCCCAGCCACAATTTCCCACGTCACGATTCGCGGCGGCAACAGTCCGTTTAGCGGCGGCGGTATTCGAAATGAGGGTGATCTGACCCTGTTCAGAAGCATCGTTGAGAACAACACCGCCCACACGTATGGTGGTGGGATCGATAACTTTCAGGGTGCCCTGCTGGTCAAGTCGAGCACGATCCGCTCGAACGACGCCCACGAAGGGGGTGGTATCGATACGTTCGGCATCGGCAATCGCGTCGAGATTCTCGCGAGCACGGTAAGTGACAATCATGCCTACCAAGGCGGTGGAATCTACAACGACGGTGATCAACTGTTTGTCGTCAACAGCACGGTCAGTGCAAATACGGCTGATGACAATGGCGGCGGAATCTACAGCCGAATTGCCACGTTCATCTACAACTCGACGATTGTCGACAACGACGCCGACGACGATCACGACCAGACGGGTGGGAGCGGCGGCGGGATCTACGCCGAATCCGGTTCGCGTTCCCTGGTCGTCAATTCACTGATCGCGGCCAACTACGCCACCGGCTATGTCAACGAAAACGATTGCCAAGGCATCCTCGAAGTCTACGGCTGGAACCTGTTTGGGGATGACGGCGCGTTTTGCTCTTTCAGCGGCAATGGCGCTTCCAGCCACGGCTTGATCACGCCGAGCACGATCGGCCCATTGCAAGACAATGGCGGTTCAACCTGGACGCACGCGCTCCTGCCGGGTAGTCAGGCGATCGACAGCACGTACGACAATCTCGGCTGCGTCGATGAGAATCTTACCCCGTTGCCTGACGACCAACGTGGAGGATCTCGCCCGTTCGGAGTCAGATGCGATGTCGGCGCATACGAGTACGGTGCGGTGACTGATCGAATTTTCAGCAATGGATTTGAATAGGTCATGGACAAGCTGGAAAGTGATGCCTTCAGCGTGCGCCTCGGCTTGGCTTTGCGTGCCTGTTTGTGCCTTCGAGGAAAACGGATGAAACATCTTCCTGTGTTGCGCTGCATGGTTGCACGGTTCGCGTTGGTGGCACCTGTGCTCCTTGTACTTGCGCCGACTTGGGCACGGGCCGTGGACGCTACCGTTACGTTTACCGTCAATACCACGATGGACCAGATCGACGACAACACGAGTGACGGAATCTGCCATACCAGCGCCAATACCTGCTCGCTGCGCGCGGCGATCATGCAAGCCAATCGTGTTTCGACGAATGGCAGCGTGCATATCAAAGTGCCAGCAGGCAGGTTCACTCTGTCACTTGCCCCGACGTTCGACAATGGGGAGGCGTCGGGAGATCTGAATCTCACTACACCGGTTTCTCCTTCGCCGTATCTGTATATCGATGGCGACAGCTCAGCCACCACCGTCATCGACGCAAACCATACCGATCGTGCATTGTCGGTCAGTGCAGGTCGAATTGTATTTTTGAGCAAATTGACCGTGCTCAATGGGAACGACAGTGACCGAATGGGAGCCGGCGGCGGCATTCAGAACCAGGGACTCCTGCGCCTTGACGATTGCATCATCGAGAACAACTATTCCGCCTCGGCGGGCGGCGGTATCGCAAGCCTCCTCGGCAGCATGCTCACCCTTCAACACGTGACCATCCGCTCGAATACGACTGCCTACAGCGGCGGCGGATTGTATCTGGCCGGCCCCGCCACTCTGGGCTATGCCAGCATCAGCGCCAATCTTGCCCAAGGCGCCGGCGGCGGTGTATTCGTCAGCGGATACGGCAATGCACACGTTTACAGCTCTACGATCAGTTCCAACGGCGCCAACTTTGGCGGCGGGATCGAAGTCTATTTCACCTTGGTCCATCCGCAAGAGATCCCCGAAGTGACTCTCGTCAACAGCACGTTGAGCGGCAATTTCGCCTATACCGATGGCGGCGGTGTCAACAATCTTTCGAAGGTATATAGCTACAATTCAAGCATCATCGATAACGACGCCGATCATGACCGTGATGAACTGGGTGGCGTAGGCGGGGGAGTGAATACGGCGTCAGGAATGCGCTTTATTGCGGTCAATTCCCTGATTGCGCGCAACACGATCCTCGATGCGCCCATCTACAACGATTGCAACGGGACGTTGGAGGTCTATGGTCGGAATCTTTTCAACGACGTTGCCGGCTGCTCATTCACTGGCAATGGAATCCCAGCCCGGGGTTTTGTGGATATCGATTCGATCGGGCCGTTGCAAGACAACGGCGGACTGACGCTGACGCACGCACTGCTGGCCGGAAGCTCGGCGATCAATGCCACCACGACACAAGGCTGCGTTGACGACACTCTCGTCTCCTTGAGCCTTGATGAGCGTGGTGGGCTGCGCGGAGAGGGTCTGAACTGTGATGTGGGCGCGTATGAATATGGAGCAACGCCTCCCGTCACCGATCGCATTTTCAGGAATGGTTTCGAAGTCGTCCCATGAGCCTGTGCAGCCCAGTGACTGAACGCCTTCAGCCTGCTCGACTTTGGCACGTCAGCATTCGACAGAGATGCGACATTCGAACATCCGGCCCCGGCCTGATCGGTCATTGCCGGCAGCGTGCAGAATCGCTCATGTCCGGTTTTAGTGCCGTTTCCCGTACTGCCTCATGCACCCGTCAACTATCTCGAATTTCAATGCGCGAGTCGTCGAATTCAGAGCACATCAACGTTCCAGGGGAGTAATTGCGATGCAAGGTCTCGTGAAAGTGTGGGTTCTGGCGATTGTCGGCATGACCTGGAGCTGCTGTAGCCAAGCAGCCTATGTCTCTGAAACTCGCAATATCGTGTCCAGCGGCATCCCGCGCAGCTACGTCCTGGCCCGCCCGGCGAGCATTCCTCCAGGAACCGCGCTGCCGCTTGTCTTCTCGCTGCATGGCGATGGCGGCAACGGTGCCAACATGCGCGCCGCCCTTCCCCTCGAAGCACAAGCGACGACCGGCGCGGTATTTGTCTACCCGAATGCACCGGGCGGAACTTTCGAGTACTACACCTATGACGGACGCAGTCGTGAGGCCGTGTTTGTCACCGAGGTAATCGCCGCGATGCATGCGGAATTCGGTATCGATACCTCGCGCGTGTTTGTTGTCGGTTTCAGCGGCGGCGCGACGATGACCAATGCGCTCGGTTGCCGACTCGGTCCCACCGTGATTCGCGGGCTCGGCATTCACTCGGGTACCTTGTATCCCGTGAACGACGGCGGCGGGATTCCCGACTTCACCTACACCGGCATCGGCGGCGTTTCCTGTCCTTTGCCGGCGGCCGCGTTTATCTGGGGCGAAAACGACAATACGAGCGGCGTCTCGTTTGCGGAAGGCGTAAACGTGCGCAACAACTACGCGGCGACACAGGCATGCAACGGAAGTACGAGCTCATCTCTGATATCGCCGTGCGTTTCCTACGACGGCTGCACCCGCGAGCTCGATTGGTGCGCGATCCCGGGCATGGGCCATGCGATCTGGTCGCAGGCCGCGCCTGCGCTTTGGCAATTCATCGACGCCTCCGCTCCTGTCGGTGAGCCCGATCCGATCTTCAGTAATGGTTTTGAGGATCAGGCGAGCGCGGCTTTCCGCGGCACGAACTTCGTCGGCATGGAAATGGCCTACCAGAATTGCGATCAGGCTGGCGGGCCGATCGAGGGAACCAACTATCCACACCACGATGAACGATTGGTCGATTATTTCGCCTCCAAGCACATGACCACGTTGCGCTTCCTGTTCTCCTGGGAGTGCATGCAGCAGGTTCTGAACGGGCCGATTCCCGCCGCGCAAACCGGCCGCTACAAAACCTATTTCGACAACTACAAGCGCATCGTCGACTACGCCACCAGCGTCAAGGGCATGCGCGTGATCGTCGAGCCCTGGGATTCCAACAGCGCGGGTGGCGCCGGCGGTGCACGCTATCGCGGAAACGTGGTTGGTTCCGGCTCGGTACCGACCGCCGCGTTTGCGGACTTCTGGTCGCGCATGGCAACGATCTTTTCCGCGAACCCGAAAGTGGAATATGGGTTGATCAATGAGCCCAATGACATGTCGACGATGTCATGGTTCGCTTCGGCGCAAGCGGCGATTACCGCGATCCGGAGTACGGGCGCGACGCAGACGATCTATGTTCCCGGCAATGGCTACAGCGCGGCGAGCTCATGGACGTCAACTTTCTACGACACCGCAGCCACGAAGCGATCCAACGCATACGGGTGGCTCAATGCCAATGGCGTGGGCCAGCCCATCGTCGATCCGCTTGGAAAGATCGTGGCCGAGGTGCACACCTATCTCGATGCCGACGAAGGAGGAGGTACCACCCAGATCACCTCGGTCACGGCAGCGCGCGACCACATCTCGGTGGCACTCAACGAAGCGACCGCGCACGGTTATCGGATCTATCTCGGCGAAATCGGCTTGTATGCCGGTGCTGCAAATGCACCGCAGGCCTGGGCCGATTTCATCGCCTATTTCAATGCCAACGCCGGCAGCGGCGTGTTCAGCGGATTCACCTGGTTCGCCGGCGGCGATCCGCTCTGGTGGCCCGACGTCGCCGCCAACGGCGGCGGCCATTTCTCGATCTCACCAACCAGCGCGGCCAGCTACACCGGCGATACGGTGAACATGGATCTGATCGAAAACGATTTCTGAGTCATCCGGCAGGCAACAGCCTGCCGGGCCAATGCCGTCGCTGGGTTCGCCTGTGGTCCCGCCATGATTCAACGACACGCACGGACCTGACCGGAATCGCGGCGCTTTCCTGTTTGGGCTGGTGCGCGTGTCAAATTCATGGCGCGCCTGAGGATCTCCAGCCGAAATGCCCAGCAAGAAAATGGCAATGCCCACCAAGCGCTCGGTCGAGCAACCAGATCCATCTCACCGGTGTGTTTCAAGACATGGGCGGCCTACGTTGAAAACCCGGGATTCCGGGTTTGACCCAGTGAGCACCAACGCGTGGTCAGCGTCGTCCGCAAGAAATCGGGTTCTGATCCGCCTGGCGCGCTGCGCCGCGACTGCACGGATTTGTGGCCCCCTGTTATTCGTCGCGTTGTCATCGACCCTTGCGCAGGCCAATACCTTCACGGTCATCAACAATGCCGATTCGGGTTCAGGCAGCCTGCGACAGGCGATCCTCGATGCGAACGCGATCCAGAACAGCGGCGGTACCCACTGTGCGCCGCACTCGATCGTGTTCAATATTCCAGGCGGCGGAACCCACACGATCCGGCCCCTGTCGGCTCTGCCGCACTTCAATATCCCGATCACGCTGGATGGCTATACGCAGCCCGGATCGAGTCTGAATACCCAGACGCAGGGTAGCAATGCCGTTCTCGCGATCGAACTGGACGGCAGTCTCGCCGGCGCTTCTGATGCCATTGTGATCGGCGCGTCCCTGCCGACTTCGCCGTTGTGTCCGGGCAGTCTCAGCGTCATCAGTGGACTCGTCATCAACCGGTTCGCCGGTGCCGCCATCTCGATGGGCGAGGAATTCTGCGCGACCAACAGCTTCTGCCCGGTCGGTGGCGTGCGCATTCAGGGCAATTTTTTTGGTACCGACGTGAGCGGAAGCATTGCACTCGGAAATGGCCTCGGAATGCTGCGTCCGACCCTGGTGTTTGGCCGAGGCAGCACGAACAATCTGGTCGGTGACGAACTTGCCTCGTTGGGCGGCCCGATCAATCCGCTGTCGCAAACGCTCAACGTGATCTCGGCGGGCGGCGCAGACGGGATCTACATCGGTTCACCGCGTGCCGACGCGCGCTCCCAGGACCATCACATTCGCAATAACATCATCGGCCTCAATGCACAGGGCACGGCCGCCCTTGCCAATGCGGGCCGCGGCATCACGGTCGACATGAACAGCACGGGCATCGCCATCCACGACAATCTCATTTCGGGCAATGTCGGTGACGGCGTCGCCATCTTCGACAGTCCTTTCATGGGCACCGCACTGGTGGCCAATGGAATCGGAATCGGTGTGGGTGCGGTGCCTTTGGGTAATGGCGGTGATGGCGTGCTGATTTCGGGCAATGTCATCGGCGCGTTTGTCGGCGCGCCTTTCCGGCTGTTGCCGTTTGGCTCGGCGAGTATTTCCAACAACCTCGGCGCAGGTCTGTTTATCGATGGCCCGGCCCAGGTTGATGCCAGCAACTCATCGATTGGCGGCAATGGCGGACTGGCCATCGATCTCGCACCGGCCGGAGTCACTCCGAATGATCCCGGTGATGGCGACAGCGGCCCCAATGAGCTGCTCAACAAGCCGCTCATCCAATCGGCGATCTACGATCCGGGTACGTTGACGACGACGATTGCCGGCTCGCTTGATGCGGCTCCGGGCAGCAGTTATGAAGTCCATTTCTATATAAGCAATAGCTGCGATGCGAGCGGCTTTGGCGGCGGCAGTCGCTTCTTCCCACTCAATCCAGGGCCGGTGGTGGCCAGCGTGACCACGGATGCGTCGGGCAATGCTGCCTTCTCCCGCCAAACCTCCGGCCTCGGTGCGAGCTTTTTCCTCACCGCGCTGACGCGGCAATTTTCGATTGCCACGGGCTTGCCGGGGATTATCGTGTCCGAGTTCTCCGCATGTCGCCAGGTGGTCTCCAGCGCCGACCTGATCTTTGTCGATGGATTTGATCCGTGAGAGATTCGACCAACGCTGGCGAGGTCTGGAACGTTGATGCGCCCCTGCTGATGGCCTGATCGGCGACTCTTTCCTGTTCTCTTGTGCCAAGTAACGTCTGTTTTCGGAGTAAGCCCGATGTCCATCACTGCCGTATCGCTTCGCAGTCGCCCCGATCGTCGATTTCATGTCGGCATGGCGATCATCTTGCTGATCACCGTAGTTGTCGGATTCGCGCCGACGTTCTATCTCAGAAGTGCGCACACGAGCATTCCTCTGGCGCCGCTCGTACAAGTCCATGGCCTGTTGTTCACGGCCTGGATGGTGCTGTTTGTCGTACAGCCCGCGCTGATTGCGGGCGGGCGTACGGCACTGCACCGTCAGTTGGGCATGTTCGGTGCGGCACTGGCGCTTTCGCTCTTTGTCATCGGAGCGATGACGGCGATCGCCGCGGCCAGCCGCGGCCAGCCGATCAAGGGCATTGATCCGCTGCCGTTTCTGGCCATCCCGATTGCGACGATCCTGGTGTTTATCGGCACGGTCGGCGCGGCGCTCTGGTTTCGCCGCCGTAGTGACATCCACAAGCGCCTCATGCTGATCGCGACAATCGGAGTCATGACGCCGGCGATCGCGCGCATGAACATCGAAATCGGTCCGCTGCACGGGCCACCGCTGGCACTGTTCCTGACCGACGTATTCGTGATTCCGTGCCTGATCAATGATCGCCTGCGCATCGGGCGCATCCATCCCGCCTACCTCTGGGGCGCGGGGTTCCTGCTCTTTTCGCAGATCGCCCGCCTGCTGATCATGCGCACCGAGGCATGGATCGCCGTCGCTTCCTGGCTGGTTCGCTGACAGCCTTGTCGAACCCGGGTCGACCCGGCGACCCGCTCGTGCTTTGACCCGGCCTTCGCTATGCCCGTGCCTGTCCGCCAGGGCAGTTCGCCGGCTACTGCACCAATATCGGGAATACGCCGTCAATACTCGCACCGCAATGGTGCGTCTCCGATTTGCTCGCGTGTTCGGAATCAACCCAACATGTTGATAATAATAGGTATTTCGGAGGACTGAAATCTGGCATGGCGGTTGCAATAGTCAAGCTACCAATCCCAGCCGAGGTTTCCATGTCCGTCGCCAACGTGCTCAAACTGATCAAGGAAAAGAACATCACCTACGTCGATCTGCGCTTCGCCGACATGCGCGGTGTGCAGCAGCACATCACCTTTCCGGCCGCAATGATCGACGAGTCGACCTTCGAGGACGGCAAGATGTTCGACGGCTCGTCGATCTCGGGCTGGAAGGGCATCAACGAGTCGGACATGGTCCTGCTGCCGGATCCGGAGACGGCCCTGGTCGATCCGTTTCTCGCCGATCCGACCTTGATCCTCCATTGCGACATCCTCGAACCGAACACGATGCAGGCCTATTCCCGCGATCCGCGCTCACTGGCCCGGCGTGCCGAGGCCTACCTGAAGTCAACCGGCATCGCCGACACGGCGTTCTTTGGCCCCGAGCCCGAGTTCTTCATTTTCGACTCGGTGCGCTGGCAGAACGACATGGGCAAGTGCTTCTTCGAGATCGAGTCGCAAGAGGCCGCATGGTCATCGGGCAAGCGCTACGAGGAAGGCAACAGCGGCCATCGACCCGGGGTCAAGGGCGGCTATTTCCCAGTGCCACCGGTCGATTCCCTGCAGGACATGCGGGCCGAAATGTGCAACGTGCTGACCGAACTTGGCCAGGTCGTCGAAGTGCACCACCATGAGGTCGCCAACGCCGGCCAATGCGAAATCGGCGTGCAGTTCAATTCGCTGGTGAAAAAGGCCGATGAGCTGATGATGCTCAAGTACGTGGTCAAGAATGTCGCCCACGGCGGCGGCAAGACGGCGACCTTCATGGCCAAGCCGCTGGTCGGCGACAACGGCTCGGGCATGCATGTGCACCAGTCGCTGTCCAAAGCCGGCGTCAACCTGTTTAGCGGCGACCTGTATGGTGGCCTGTCACAGACTGCACTTTGGTACATCGGCGGCATCTTCAAGCATGCGCGTGCAATCAACGCATTCGCCAACTCGACCACCAACAGCTACAAGCGCCTGGTGCCGGGCTTCGAAGCTCCGGTCATGCTCGCCTACTCGGCGCGCAACCGCTCGGCGAGCTGCCGCATACCGTTCGTCAACAATCCGAAGGGGCGGCGCATCGAGATCCGTTTCCCGGATCCGATGAATTCCGGCTACCTCGTGTTCTCGGCGCTGTTGATGGCCGGTCTGGATGGCATCCTCAACAAGATCGATCCGGGCGCGCCGTCGGACAAGGATCTCTACGACCTGCCACCCGAAGAGGAAAAGAATATTCCGCAAGTGTGCTCGAGCCTCGACCAGGCGCTCGCAGCGCTCGACAAGGATCGTGACTTCCTCAAGGCGGGCGGCGTCTTTTCAGACGACTTCATCGATGCCTACATCGAGCTGAAGATGGTCGAAGTCACGCGCTTCCGTGCCGCCACCCATCCGCTGGAGTACCAGATGTACTACTCGGTCTAGGCAACGCCGGGGCTGGGGAGTCTCCGGGGTTGTTGCCGACCGACCGTTTGTGCCGTTGCGTGTTTCCCCAAACTGTCGAGGTCAACCATGAAGAACCGAACTCCGGTGCTGTGCGCGCTGCTGTCTCTGTTTGGCCTGTACGCATCCAGCGCGCAGGCCGAAGAGCCCTCCACCGTGACCGGCTCGCTGGCGTTGACCAGTGACTACGCCTTTCGTGGCCTGACCCAGACCAACCGCGATCCCGCCGTGCAGGGCGGGATCGAATACGCCAGCGCCAGTGGCTTCTACGCAGGGGCCTGGGGCAGCAACATCAGTTGGCTTTCCGATGGGCAGGAAAGCGTTTCGAGCAGCCTCGAAGTCGACGGCTCGGTCGGCTTTCGCGGAACCTGGGGTGAGGCGGTCAACTATGACGTCGGCGCGCTCTACTACTGGTATCCGGGATCCTACCCGGCCAGCTTCACCGATCCCGATACGGTGGAAGGGTATTTTTCAATTGGCTGGTCGATCCTCACGCTCAAGGTCAGCCATTCGTTCACCGACCTGTTTGGTATCGATGGTTCACAGGGCAGCGACTATCTCGATCTGGGCGTGAGTCAGGCCTTTGCCGACACGTGGACTTTCGACGCACACATCGGCCATCAGCGCGTCGACAGCGCCAGCGACCTCGACTACTCCGACTGGAGCCTGGCCATCACGCGCGAT
Organism: Lysobacterales bacterium; assembly: GCA_016721015.1. GTDB lineage: Bacteria > Pseudomonadota > Gammaproteobacteria > Xanthomonadales > Rhodanobacteraceae > Dokdonella. Next base: position 73,714 of record JADKJL010000008.1, on the reverse strand, counting down.
CTCGGCAATGGCTTCAGCCTCGCCCTGGCCTACGTCGATACGAACGCCGACAAGAATCTTTACACGAATGCCTTTGACCACTATGTCGGCAAGGCAACGGGCATCCTGACCTTGTCCAAGGATTTTTGAATGTGTCGGCCGGCCTTTTCAGGTCGGTCATCCAGCATCCCCAGGAGTGGCCATGAAACTGATTACCGCGATCGTTCGACCCTTCAAGCTCGATGAGGTTCGCGAAGCCTTGTCGCAGGCCGGCGTCTCCGGCATCACCGTCACCGAGGTCAAGGGATTTGGCCGGCAGAAGGGACATACCGAGCTCTACCGTGGCGCCGAATACATCGTCGACTTCCTGCCCAAGGTAAAGATCGAGACCGTCGTCACTGATGACCGCGTCGAAGCGGTCATCGAGGCGATCCAGGCCGTCGCCGGAACCGGAAAGACCGGCGACGGCAAGATCTTTGTCGCGCCGATCGAACAGGTGATCCGCATCCGCACCGGCGAAATCGGCGCGGACGCCCTCTGACCCCACTTCGCGAGGACATCATGAAAAACCCAGTCCATGGTTTGAGCAAAGTTCGCCTGTCAAGTATCGGGTTCGGCGCGACTTCGCTGCTGGCTGCCTGCGCTCCCGCATTCGCCCAGCCTGCTGCCGCAGCGGCGGTGGTCGCGACGGTGGACAAGGGTGACGTCGCCTGGATGCTGACATCCACCCTGCTGGTGTTGCTGATGACCGTGCCTGGCCTGGCGCTGTTCTACGGTGGCATGGTGCGTTCAAAGAACGTGTTGTCGGTAATGATCCAGGTCATGGTGATTTTTTCCCTGCTGATCCTGCTCTGGGCCGTGTACGGATACAGCCTCGCCTTTGTCGGCGGCAACGCGGTGATCGGATCGTTCGACAAGCTGTTCCTGTCCGGAGTCAGTGTCGACACGCTTTCAGACACCTTTACGGCCAGCGTCAAGTTGCCCGAATACGTGTTCATCGCCTTCCAGGCGACATTCGCCGGCATCACCGGTGCGCTGATCGTTGGCGCCTTCGCCGAACGCATCAAGTTCGCCGCCCTGATCCTGTTTTCGGTGCTCTGGTTCACGTTTGGCTACCTGCCGATCGCGCACATGGTCTGGGGTGCTGGCGGCTATCTGCTCGACATGGGTGCGCTCGATTTTGCCGGCGGCACGGTCGTGCATATCAATGCCGGCGTGGCCGGATTGATCGGTGCCTGGTTTGTCGGCAAGCGCCTCGGCTTCGGTCGCGAGGCGATCAAGCCGCACAACGTGACGATGACCTTTGTCGGCGCCTCGATGCTCTGGGTCGGCTGGTTCGGATTCAATGCCGGATCGAATCTCGAATCCAATGCCGGCGCCGCGCTGGCCTTCATCAATACCCTGCTCGCGACCGCTGCGGCGATCGTCGCCTGGGCCATTGTCGAAGCCTTCGCCAAGGGCAAGCCCTCGGCGCTCGGCGTGGCTTCGGGCGCAGTGGCGGGCCTGGTCGGGGTCACCCCGGCAGCCGGATTGGTCGGCCCGTTCGGGGCGATCGCGATCGGCGCGCTGGCCGGCGTGGTCTGCGTCTGGGGCGTGACGGGTTTGAAAAGGATGCTGCGCGTCGATGACAGTCTCGATGTTTTCGGCGTGCATGGCATCGGCGGTATCGTCGGCGCCCTGCTGACCGGGGTGTTCCATGCGCCGGCGCTCGGCGGGAACGGTGGTGACGACTACTCGATCCTGAGCCAGGTTGGCATCCAGGCCTTGGCCGTGCTGATCACGGTTGGCTGGATCGGTGTTGTATCAGTCGTATCGTTCCTGATCGCCAAGGCGGTGTTCGGCCTGCGCGTGAGTGAAGAAGCAGAGCGCGAAGGCCTTGATATCACCTATCACGGTGAGTCGGCGTACGAAAGTTGAGCGGAATCCGAAACAGCGGGCCAGGTGGGTGCTGCGGCCGGGACTTGGGGATTGGTGGTCCCGGTCGCAGCGTTTGGGACGTGAAACATCTCGCGCGGATTGGAGCTGCGCGCCGGCTAACGCCAACTAAGCCGCGGCGGAACAGGGCGTGCGCATTGTCGGGGTTCGCTGGCGCTCACCCCAACCTACGAGCTTGAGGGCAAGCTGTCGAGCCACTCCCTGGTGAATTGGTCGAGCTGCGGAAAAAAGCGGTCGAACGCCTGCTTCAACACGGGCTCCAGGCGCGAGATTTCGACCATGCCCGCCGCCAGCGGATTGTCGCGGCTGAGCCTTGCGCTGACGCCGGCCAATACTTCGCCGATCATTTCCCGCTCGGCATAGGCTGCGGGCAGCCGGCGAACCTGCATGTAGCGGCTGAATCGGTGCAGCGATTCCGGCAGCAGCGCGTCATTCTTGTCAAGCAGGGCGAGTAGCGCGTCGCTGAAGCTCGGCAGAGGCATCGCCGACCAGCGGGCAAACTCACGTGCCAGCAGATGATCGAACCAGATATCGATGAGGATGCCGGCATAGCGACGGAAAGGCGGCTCGAAATGCGCGCGCAGGGCGACAAGCTCGGCATGCTGATCGGTGAAACTGTCGATCGCCCGATGCAGGGCAATACCCTGCCGAACCCCATCGGGCAGGGTCGGATCAATCGTGCCACGGCTGAAATCACCGAGCATGCCACCGAGCCGGATCTGGTCGTCCGCACCGGAAAGCAGGGCATGGGCAAGGTGATTCATCGGGACAGCAGGCGCGGGCGAAGCTTCACGGTATCATGCGCGGCATGAGCGACAATTCTTCCCATTCCGCGCCCTCCATTTTTCCGGGTGAGGCCGCAGGCTTTCTGCTGTCCGGCCCGGCTGGCGACCTCGAAGCAGCCAGCGAACCCGGTGAGACCAAGGGCAAGGCGCCGGCTGTCGGCATCGCCGTCATCTGTCACCCGCATCCGCTGCATGGCGGCACCATGCACAACAAGGTTGTGACAATCATCGAGCGCTCCTTGCGCGAACTGGGTCTCGATACCGTGCGCTTCAATTTCCGCGGCATTGGCAAGTCTGCCGGCACCTTCGATGAAGGCGAAGGGGAAAGCGATGATCTCGCCGCGGTGGTCGCTTGGGCGCGCACGGTTCGACCCGGCGTGCCGCTGTGGTTGGCGGGTTTCTCGTTCGGCAGCTATGTCGCATTGCGCAACGCCATGCGGCTGGATGCCGATGCCCTGATCACGATCGCGCCGCCGGTCGGACGCTGGAATTTCGATGCGATCGAATTGCCGGATTGTCCATGGCTGGTCGTGCAGGGTGAAGAAGATGAAGTCGTCGATCCGCAAGTCGTGTTCGAGTGGATCGAGAACCTCGATGTCTCGCCGCACCTCGTGCGCATGCCGGAAACCAGCCACTTCTTCCACCGTCGCCTGATGGATCTTCGCGGCGCGATCAAGAATGCGATGCGTCCGTATCTGCCGAAGGCTAACGATCCGGCATGAGCCCGGTTTCGCTGCGCCCGAGTGCGCGCTATGCGCAAGGCGTCGCCGAGGGAGCGTGGCAGTCGGATCTCGCCCAGCAATCCGTGCTGGCCGCGTTCGACCGTATGTTCGATGCGCTGGGCAAGCCGGTGGCGATGTCGTTTTGGCAGCGCCTGCGCGGACAAAAGCGCGATTCACCACGCGGCCTTTACCTGTGGGGCAGCGTTGGCCGGGGCAAGACATTTCTGATGGATCTGTTTTTCGAGTCTTTGCCGACCGAGGCGAAGACGCGTGTGCATTTTCATCGCTTCATGCAGGGCATCCATGCTGAGCTGCGCTCCCTGAGCGGGCACAGCGATCCACTGGTTGCCGTTGCCGCGGGCATCGCGGCGAAGACGCGGGTGCTTTGCCTTGATGAGTTCTTCGTGCTCGACATCGGCGATGCGATGATCCTCGGCAACCTGCTCAAGGCGCTGTTTGCCGATGGCGTGATGCTGGTGACAACCTCGAATACCGCGCCGATGAACTTGTACAAGGATGGATTGCAGCGCGAGCGCTTCCTGTCAGCCATCGCCCTGATCGAGAAGCACTGCGAAATCGCCGAGCTGGTTTCACCGACCGATTGGCGACTGCGCGCGCTCAAGCAGGCCCCGGTCTATCTGAGCCCCCCGGATGCGGCCGCCGAGCGTGCGATGAATGCGATCTTCCATCGCGTTGCGCATGGCGTCGAGCGGGCCAGTTTCAGTCTCACGATCAATGACCGGCCGGTACCGGTCAAGCGTGAAAGCGATGGCGTGATCTGGTTCGAGTTCGATGCACTCTGCGACGGCCCGCGCGGAGTTGCCGATTACATCTTTCTGGCCCGCTCGTATCACACGGTGCTGATCTCGGGCGTGCCCGAGTTCACCCCGCAGACTGAAGACGCCGCCCAGCGCTTCGTCGAACTTGTCGACGAACTCTATGATCATGCGGTCAAGCTGGTGCTCTCGGCGGCGGTTCCAATCATTGACCTCTATGATGGCCGCCGTCACCGTGCCGTCTTCGCCCGCACCGAATCACGCCTGATCGAAATGCAGAGCGAGGAATACCTCGCGCTCGAGCATTGCGGATAGATAAGTAAGGCATCGCCAATTCTTTCCTATCAATGTATGAGCGCCTTCAGGCGCGATGCTCTCTATGCTCGGGAGAGGAGAGTTGGGAGTGGGGAGTGGGGAGTGGGGAATCGCAAAAGCCTCGCCCGTAAACGGGCTCCTGCATTCCACGTGCAGATATCCGCCTTCGATGGCTTCAGGCAGTTGCATCCTTGCCGCGACTGCGCTTGACTGCGCGTTGACCTCCGGGAGATCGCCATGCGCCATCGTCTGCTTGCCGCCAGTGTTTGCCTTTGTCTTTTCGCACCCGCCGTTGTTGCTGCGGAAACTTCCGTGGAATCCATGGTCGATGCCAGGCTTGAGCACATCACCGCAGTGCGCCGTGACCTCCACGAGCACCCGGAACTGAGCAATCGCGAAACGCGCACGGCGAAAATTATCGCCGCCGAATTGAAGAAGCTCGGCTACGAGGTACACACAGGCATTGCGCACACCGGCGTTGTCGGCATTCTGAAGGGCGGCAAACCCGGGCCGAAGCTGGCCATTCGCGCCGACATCGACGCGTTGCCTGTCACTGAAGAAGTCGACCTGCCGTTTGCATCCAAGGTGAAAGGCGAATACCAGGGCAAGCAGGTAGGCGTCATGCACGCCTGTGGCCACGATGTGCACACCTCGACCACGCTCGGTGTCGCCAGCGCGCTGGCCAGCTTGCGCAAGGATCTGCCCGGTGAGGTGATGATGATCTTCCAGCCGGCCGAGGAAGGCGCACCGCCGGGCGAGGAGGGCGGTGCCGAGCTGATGGTCAAGCAGGGCGTGTTCAAGGATTTCAAGCCGGATGCAATTTTCGGCATGCATGTCACCTCCGCGTATCACGTCGGCGACGTCGCCCTGCGCCCGGGCGGCATCATGGCCAGCTCGGATACCTTCCGCATGACGGTGCACGGTGTGCAGACCCATGGCGCGTCGCCGTGGCGAGGCATCGATCCGATCGTCGCGGGTGCCGACATCGTGGTGACTGCGCAATCGATCGTAAGCCGGCGCATGGATATCAACAAGGATCCGGTCGTGATCACCTTCGGCGTCTTCGATGGCGGACAGCGTTTCAACATCGTGCCCGATACGGCCTCACTGCAAGGCACGCTCCGCGCTTTTGATACCGGCATGCGGGATCAGGCCCTGGCCGAGTTGAGGCAAGTTGCAGAAAACGTCGCCAAGGCGCACGGCGCGACAGTTGACCTCGAGGTGCCGACGGCCAACGGCAGCAATCCGGTCAACTACAACGATCCGGCATTGACCCGACGGGTTACCTCGAGCCTGAAGAAAGTGCTCGGCGAAGAATCCGTACTCGAAGCCTCACGCTGGACCGCATCGGAAGATTTCCCCTACTTCGGCCTTGGCGCGAAGGCGCCGAGCGTGTATTTCTTTGTCGGCGGCACGCCGACAGACAAGGACACCGACAAGGTCGCCTTCAACCATTCGCCGCGCTTCTTCGTGGACGAAGGCGCGCTGAAGACCGCCACCGAAGCGATGCTCCAGGCGAGTCTCGACTTTCTCGGTTACAAGGAATAGGCAGCGTCGGTTCACAGTCTGCAACGCCCACTTCACCGACACTGGACGCGACTACACCGCATTCACGATTACGCAGGAAAAATCCCATGCGCCCTATTCTTGTCATGGCGACGACCGGGATCGCTTTGTGCATTGGCGCCAGCCATGCACTGGCTGCTGGCCAGGTTGCGCGCGACCAACTACTCGCACAGGCACCTGATTCAACCAGGGCCCTCAGCTTGAACGTCCATCGTGATGGCGATTCGGATATCGCGCTCGAAATCCAGCCGATGCAGGTATTCACCCAGGATGCCGAGTTGATCATCGTCGGCGCGGATGGAAAGCAAGAGCACGCTGCGCTCCCGAATACGCGCTATTTCCGCGTCCAGGGCACGCAGATGAACGGCATCCTCGCGATTCCGGACAACGGCGAGGAATTTGGCCTGATCCAGGACAACGCAGGGTTTCAGCAGCTGAAGTTCGGCGGCGATGGCAGTTTGCGCTTGCACGCCATCGACACGAGTTCAGGCGCTGCAAGAAGTTTTCAGTGCGAGAACGACCAATCCATCGGCGACATGGAGCGCAGTCAGGCGAGCAATGCCGATGAGCCGCGAGTAGCTCCCTCGTCAGCGCTGGCCGCGCCCTACACCGCGCGCATCGCGATCGAGACAGACAATGAATACCTGGCACGCTTTTCGGGCAATACGATCACCGCAACGAACTATGTCGGCAGCCTGATCGGCTTCATCTCGACCATCTACGATGCTGAAGTGCAAACCAACATGCAGGTTTCTTTCCTCCGCCTGTGGGCGTCGCCCGATCCGTTCGTGCAAACCAAGCCTGCGTGCCTGATGCTTGAGTCCGGCAAGTACTGGAACGACAATCAGGCGGCAACTTCGCGGACGACGATGCATTTCCTCAGCGGCAAGACCACAACTGCCGGGATCGCATGGATCGGCGTGCTTTGCAGCGGCCCATTTACCGCCACGCTCGTGCAGGTAGGGGAAACAACGACAACTTGCCCGGGGCTCTCTGATTCCGCAAATTACGGTGGCGGCTATGGCACCACCGAAGGAATTTCCGGGAACTTCAATGCAGCGAATCCCAGCGTGATCTGGGATGTTGATTCAGTTGCTCATGAAATTGGACACAATTTCAATTCGCCGCATACTCATTGCTACAACAATATTGGCGGAAATGCATCGCCGATCGACCAATGTTCCAACTCTGGAAATGGGTGCTACGCGGGTGCAACCTCGCTGCCGGGGCCGCAAGGCGTGGGCAGTGGAACGATCATGAGCTACTGCCATCTGCTCCCGGGTGGATTCAGCAATACAACGCTGACTTTCGGCACGGGACATCCCTATGGCGTCGCACCAGAGCGGGTACCTTCGCGCATGTTCGCCCACGTGCAGCAACGGGCGAGTTCGAGCCCTTCCTGTCTGGCCCGGATCAATGTCGATCTGATTTTCAAGAACGGCTTCGACTGATCTCAGGCTTTCCCCAATCCCATCGGGTCGACAGAAAATCCGGGCGGGTGGCTGATAAGATGCGCGGTTTGGCCCGCCCGGAAACCCTCTCATGCGCATCCTGTTGGTTCTTGCGGTCTTCGCAGCCAGTCTCTCGACCCCTGCCTCGGCTGATGATTGGGCGATCGACGCGACCTGGCAGTCGCCCGCCGATCTGGCCCGGATCGCTCCGCATTTCCAGCATCTGAAAATCGATCGCAAGCATCACACGGTCAGTCTGATCGCCGATGACGCCCAGCTCGCCGTGCTTGGAGACCTTGGCGTCGACTACCGCATCGACATGGCCACCACGGCCAACATGCGCACCTTCTACGCCGAGGCATTCAGCGAGGCGCGCAGCGGTATTCCCGCCTACGCCTGCTATCGCACGGTCGAGGAGACCTATACGACGATGGATCAGTTGGCTGCCGCGCACCCGACCCTGGCCCAGGTCATCGATATCGGCCCGAGCTGGCAGCGCACGCAGAATTCGAGTCAGGGCTATTCGATGCGGGTCTTGCGCATAGGCAACTCGGCCACCGATGCGACGATCCCGGACAAGCCGAACATGGTCGTCACCAGTTCGATCCATGCCCGCGAATATGCGCCGGCCGAAGTCACCACGCACTTCGCCGAATGGCTGCTCGACAACTACGGCAGCGATCCGGAAGCGACCTGGCTGGTCGATCACGAAAACTTCCATCTGATCCTGCAGGCCAATCCGGACGGCCGCAAGAAAGCCGAATCGGGAATTTTGTGGCGCAAGAACACGAATGCGGCGACTGCCACCTGCAATACCAACTCCAACAATTCGGGAATCGATCTGAATAGAAATTTCCCGTTCCACTGGAACATCGTGCCGGGCAACGGCGGCTCGAGTGGCTCGATCTGCAACGAAACCTACCGCGGCCCGACCCGCATGTCCGAGCCGGAGACCGACAATCTGGTCCGCTACATTGCCGGCACCTGCAGCAATGATGGAATCTGCGTCGGCGGTGTCCTGCCTGATCGGCGTGTCGGCCCGATGGCTCCGGGCAATGTCGGCGGCGATGGCGGCAGCCCGGCACCGGACGACTATGCCGGGATTTTCTTCGACATACACAGCTATGCCCAGCTCGTGCTGTGGTCCTGGGGCGATACCTCAAGCGCGGCACCGAACGGCCCGGCCCTGCAGGCATTTGGCCGACGCCTGGCCTGGTTCAATCAATACTCGCCGGAACAATCCGATACGTTGTATCCCACCGATGGCACTACCGACGACAGCTTCTATGGCTTGCTTGGTGTCCCCGCTTATACCTTCGAGCTGGATCAGGCCTTCTTTGAATCCTGTTCGATGCTGGCCAGCAAGACCATTCCCGACAATCTGGCCGCCCTGAGATACGCCGCCCGCAGCCTGCACGCACCGTACCGGCTGCCCAGCGGACCGGATGTCACCGCACTCGCGGCCAGTCCGGATCTGATTGTTGCCGGATCACCGGTCAGCGTGAGTGCGCGCATCGATGACACCCGCTTCAACCAGAGCAATGGTACAGAGGCCGCCCAGAACATCACGGCAGCAGCGGTCTATCTTGACGGCCTGCCGTGGGAAGGCGCGTTGCCGATCGCCGCGCTCGTTGCGAGTGACGGTGCGTTCGACAGCAAGGCGGAGAATGTGCAGGGCGCGATCGCCACCAATGGCCTGGGCAGCGGCAAACATCTGCTGTTTGTGCAGGGAAAGGATGCCTCGGGTGAGCTCGGCAGTCCGAACGCGGTCTTCATCGATGTCGCCCAGCCCAGTGAGATTGCCAGCTTGAGCGGAACGATCACGGCGCGCCTGGGTGGTGTGCCGCTGGCGGCGGGCATCCGGGTCAGCAACCCGGTCAGCGGCGAAAACCGCAGCACGATCAGTGATGCCGGCAATGGCAACTACCAACGCCCGATGCACGGAGGTACGGTCGATATCCATGTCGATGCACCGCCGGGATACCTGTCGGAGGATCTGACGGGCGTGGCCCTGGTCGCTGGCGCTGCCCAGATTCGCGATTTCTCCTTGCTCAATACCTGCAAGGCGTTCGATGACAGTGTGGAATCGGGAACCAATGGCTGGACTGCGGAGGCGCCCTGGGTGCGCAACAACTCCACGATCGGCAATACCAGCTTTGTCTGGGCTACGCCAAGCTATGGCAACAGCGTGAATAAAAGCCTGTCGCGTTCAATCGATCTGATTGGCCATGCCCAGAGTGTGCTGCGCTTTGATGATCGCTGCGACACCGAGGCCGGCTACGACTTCGGCAATGTCGAGATCTCGATCAATGGCGGCGCGAGTTGGTCATCGCTCTATCAATGCTCGGGTCGCACAACCTGGCAAAATAACCGCATCGCATTGCCAGCCTCGACCGACAATCTCGCCGACCTGAGGCTGCGCTTCCGTCTGACCAGCGATTCCGGCGTCACCAACAGTGGCTGGGCCATCGACAACATCGTCGTTGAATCCGGCGACGCGCAATGCCGCGCCAGTCAGCTCGACCGGATCTTTGCCGACGGTTTTGACTAGGGCGACCTCAGGTGACGCCGCTGAGATCTGACATAGGTTTTGATGATCTTTGATTCGTCGAGTGTCGCTATCTTGCGTAGGTTGGGCTTAGCGCCAGCCTACCGTCTGCATTCGGCCGACGCGGCCGGATGGGTGACGCCCGCGGTTGTAGGTTGGCGCTGAGCGTATGCGAAGCCCAACATCGAGAGCTCTGCCATCGTCGGCACGCCCTCCGGTGGCGAATCAGGTATTCGCCTTGGATGGATATTCTGACGCTGGGCTTCGCTGGTGCTCAGCACCAGCCTACCGTCTGCATTCGGCCCACGCGGCGGGATGGGTGACGCCCGCGCTTGTAGGTTGGCGCTGAGCGTATGCGAAGCCCAACATCGAGAGCTCTGCCATCGTCGGCACGCCCTCCGGTGGCGAATCAGGTATTCGCCTTGGATGGATATTCCGACCCTGGGCTTCGCTGGTGCTCAGCACCAGCCTACCGTCTGCATTCGGCCCACGCGGCGGGATGGGTGACGCCCGCGCTTGTAGGTTGGCGCTGAGCGTATGCGAAGCCCAACATCGAGAGCCTCGCCATCGTCGGCACGCCCTCCGGTGGCGAATCAGGTATTCGCCTTGGATGGATATTCCGACCCTGGGCTTCGCTGGTGCTCAGCACCAGCCTACCGTCTGCATTCGGCGCACGCGGCCTGATGGGTGACGCCCGCGGTTGTAGGTTGGCGCTGAGCGTATGCGAAGCCCAACATCGAGAGCCTCGCCATCGTCGGCACGCCCTCCGGTGGCGAATCAGGTATTCGCCTTGGATGGATATTCCGACCCTGGGCTTCGCTGGTGCTCAGCACCACCCTACCGTCTGCATTCGGCGCACGCGGCGGGACGGGTGACGCCCGCGGTTGTAGGTTGGCGCTGAGCGTATGCGAAGCCCAACATCGGTAAATATGACACCATGAAATGGTCGGCTGACCAAGGAAGGCATCGTGAAGTATCGGCGCACCGTTGTCTCCGGAGGGACGTATTTCTTCACGGTCAATCTTGCCGACCGACAAAGCGAATTACTTGTGGACAACGTGGCGTCGTTGCGCGCAAGTGTGACCCACGTCATGCAACGCCACCCGTTTCGAATCGACGCCTGGGTCGTGCTGCCGGATCATCTGCATGCGGTTTGGAGCCTGCCGCATGACGACGATGACTACGCATTGCGATGGATGCTTATCAAGTCGGGTTTCTCGCGCTCCATTGTGAAAGGCGAACGAATCTCCACCAGTCGAAAAAGCAAGCGTGAGCGAGGCATCTGGCAGCGCCGTTATTGGGAGCATCTGATTCGAGATGAAGACGATCTGGCGCGCCACGTTGATTACGTGCATATCAACCCCGTCAAGCACGGACATGCAGAAAAGGCCACGGATTGGCCTTGGTCATCGATCCACCGGTACGTTCGCGCGGGTATTGTGTCGAGTGAATGGGCGTGTGATCCGGAATCGATTGCGGCAGGCCCGGATGCAATTCGCGATGTTGGGCTTCGCTTGCGCTCAGCCCAACCTACGTAAAGCAGCGAACCCCGGCATCGGTCATCCTCTTCGGCGAAAAATCGCGCGATGTTGGGCTTCGCTGAGGCTCAGCCCAATCTAGGGCAACGCTGATTAAGTGGCACAACCGTCATGGCATTCAGAAGGTTCGCCAGTCGTGCTGCGTGGCGAAGTGAAGGCTGGTTGCCTTGACGAGCCGCGCAGTGCGGCTGGCGGACCTTCTGAATGCCACCTGTTTTAGTAAAAACAATCGGTTAGGCGATACCTGTCTGCGCGCATTTCTTTGTTGCGCTGCCTTGAAGGACGGCCAGTCCATCTGCGTCAGCGCGCCGCGATCTGCACGCAGACAGGTGTCGTGACGGTTGCGCCACTTAATCAGCGTTGCCCTAGGGTGCTGGCTTGTCAGCACTCACTCGATTCCACTCCGCGAGTGTCGTGTCCACCAGCTCTGCAAGCTTTGCGTATCCAGTTTGCGAATCCGGCGAAGGCATCGCATCGGCACCATCCACGGCGGCGAGCAACTGGCCAAGTGCGCGATCCAGCCAGGTCAGACTCTGGATGGATTTCGGTGGAACCGACCAGGCATTGAATGGGTTGGCTGCCGGTGTACTGCCGGTGATTGCATTGAGTCGTACTTCGAATGCATCGAGCATCTTCCGGTTAGCGACACCGGCTTTTGACGCACGCTTTTCTGACATCGATTTGCGCAGTGTGCCTGCCTCTTCGCTGGCCTTGCCGACCTGCAACTGGAGTGCTTCGATCTTGTGGGCAAGGGCGAAGCTCGCTTTGTAGGCGCTGTCAGGAAGGTCGACGCGTGGATCGGCCACGACCGTGAAACTCTGCGCGTAGGTTTGCCCATCGACAGTCAACTCTGCCTTGTACCGGCCGGGCGGAGCCCAGATGCCATCGGCATAGGGATCCTTGCTATTCGTCGCCGACGGATAGTGCAGCGACCAGATAAAACGATGCGTGCCCGTCGAAGCTGCCAGCGATGTCGGCTGCTCGATCCATTCGGGGGCGGAACCCATTTTTGACACATCGGCTTTTGCTGGTGCCTGCGCGCTCGTCCATTGGCGCACGACGTTGCCATCAGGGGCGCGAATTGAAAGGGATACCGGTGATTTCGCGTCGCTGCCGAGCCGGTAGTCAATCTGCGCGCCACTCTTTGGATTCGCCGCCATCGGCTCATCTTTCGGCAAGGGCGTGCCGGTGAAGTCGGCCTCGCGATAGCGGATTGCCGTGGCCGGTTCAAACAGTTGGGTCGCCGATGCAGACGATGGATCGAGCTGGCGCAGCGCGCTGATGTTGTCGAGGATCCAGATGCCGCGACCATGCGTGCCGATGACGAGATCATCGCCATGCACGTCGATGTCGCGGACCGAGGTGCGTGGCAGGTTCTTCTGCAAGCTCTGCCAGTGGTCACCATCGTCGAACGAAATGTACATGCCGAGTTCGGTCGCGGCGTAAAGCAAGCCCTTGCGCTTTGGATCCTCGCGCACGGCGTTGACGAAATCGCCATCGCGGATGCCGGTCACGATCAATTGCCAGGATTTCCCGGCGTCGCGAGTGCGATAGAGGTAAGGCTTGCGATCCTCAAGGCGGTGACGGTCGATCGCGACGTAGGCACTATCGGCATCGAAATGCGAAGGCTCGATGATGCCGACCTTCGACCACGCGCCAAGTTCTTTTGGAGTTACATTGTCCCAATGTTCGCCGGCATCATCGGTACGCCAGACCAAGCCGTCATCGGTACCGGCCCAGATGCGCTGATCCTTGAGTGGCGATGAGGCGATCGCATAGACGACACCCCGGCGCGGGCCATTGCCGAGATTATTGGCCGCGGTGACCTTGTCGAGATTGGCCGGGATGGGCGGATTCTCGCGGGTCAGATCGGGACTGATCGCCTGCCAGTGTTCACCGCCATCGCGGGTGCGCCAGATCTTCTGGTTGCCGTAGTAGAGCGTGGCCGGATCGCGCGCGTCGAAGGCCAGTGGCAAGGTCCATGTGTTGCGATAGATATCGGGCTCGGCCAGGGTCGGATCCACCGAGCGGGTCTGCTCCGTGCGCAGGTCGAGCTTGTCGACGCGCCCGCCGTAGATGATGTCGGGGTCGCGCGGATCGGGTGCGATCATGCCCGATTCGCCACCGGCGGTGACTTCGCTGAACTGCATCATGGTGATGCCGTTGCGCGAGTTGCCGCGACTCGGCAATGCGATTGCGCCGGAATCCTGTTGAGCGCCATAAATGCGGTACGGAAAACGATCGTCGGTGATGATGTGATACATCTGCGCGGTCGGCTGGTTGTGCCAGCTCGACCAGGTTTCACCGCTGTTGACGCTGACCAGGGCGCCCTGATCGACGGCGAGAATGCGCCGTTGCGGATCGGCCGGATCAATCCACAAGTCGTGGAAATCATCGCCGGTGTTGTCGCCCTTGAGCGGAATGAACGTGCTGCCGCCATCATCGGAGCGCAGCACGATGGTGTTCATTACGTAGATGCGATCGGGGTTGGTCGGATCAATCGTGATGCGGCCGAAATACCAGCCGCGTTGCCAGATACGATTGTCGCTGCTCGTGAGTTTCCAGCTCGCGCCTGCATCATCCGACCGATACAGACCACCGCTGTCGCCGTCGACGATGGCATAGACGCGGTTCGGCTGATTTGGTGCGACGGCGATACCCATTCGCCCGACTTTGCCTTCGGCAAAACCATCGCCCCGAACCGGCTTCCACGAATCGCCGCCATCGACTGACTTGTACAGGCCCGATCCGGGGCCGCTGGCCGGCGGGTAGACATTCCACGGCGTGCGCCGCGCCTGCCACATCGCCGCGTAGATGACCTTGGCGTTGCCTGGCTCGAAAGCGAGGTCAATCGCGCCGGTTGCATCATCCTTGCCGAGAATCTTTTGCCAGTGTGCACCGCCGTCGTTCGAACGAAATACGCCGCGCTGCGTGTTTGGTCCGTAGGCGTGGCCAAGTGCGGCGACGTAGACGCGCTTGGCGTCATCGGGATCGATGATGATGCGGCCAATCTGCTGCGAATCTTCCAACCCGATCTTTCGCCAGGTCTTGCCGGCATCGATTGACTTGTACATGCCATCGCCCTGGGCGATGTCCGAGCGCATGTCGGCTTCGCCGCTGCCGACATAGATCACGTTCGGATCAGAAGGCGCAATCGCGAGCGCGCCGATCGAGCCGATCGGCTGATCATCGAAGATCGGCTGCCAGGTGCGGCCGGCATCGTTGGATTCCCAGACGCCGCCGTTGACCGAGCCGAAATAGAAATGCTGCGGTTGTCCCGGCACGCCAGCGGCGGCAAGCACGCGGCCACCGCGGAACGGGCCGACCAATCGCCAGTCGAGGTGGTCAAAGGCGTGCGGATCAACCTGGGCAATGGCCGCCACGCTCGCAAAGGATAGCGCGAGCAGAAGCAACGGGCGTCCGAACATGGCGATCCCCAAGGCATGGTTGATCGCTTGATTGTATCTGCTCGACCCGGAAATCCGGGGAGGCAGAAGTCATGCCTGGCTGGCGCCCGGGAAACGCCAGCGGACCACTGCGGATCAGGCGCGGTTGGCGGTGCCTTGCTGCGCGCGGAATCGCTGCAACGAATCACGCAGGGCGTCGCTGCGGTCGCGCATCAATTTCAACTTGGTCCTGGCCGAGATCAGGCGCAGGCGGAATTCCTCGCTTTGCTGCCACTCCTCGGTGGTCAGCGGAGCCTTGGGTTGAGGATTCGCGGACAATGCGGACGCGATGGGTTTGACCTGGCGCAGTGCGCTGGCGAACTCCTCGGCGTCGAACTTGACTGGCATGGATGGATCCTCGGATACGCGGAAAACCGACTGGGACAGATGGGCGCTGGCCACGCACCCGCCCAGTCGCCAATGTGCCGAAACAACACCAACAAATATGTGATCGTTGCCACGAGATCGCATTTCGGCCGCTTCGCCGTCGCCATCTGCTACATGAGAGCAGATCGGCTCGATGCGCGGACATCGTGATTCATCGGGTCGGCACGCGATCTTCGGAACGATTTGACATGACACGCCAGTGGTTTCAGTGGAGGCCTTCTGCCGTGTGGCGATTGCCGCCCAACCGCGCCCTCATGAACCCCTTGCGTCAATTCCAGCAAGGAGTGGCGCATTCTGCCGCAGCCAGGCCAGCCGGATCACGCTGCGAGATGGCGCATTGCACGCTCAAGGGTGGCGTCGGCGTCATGCGAGATCGCCCGGAATTGACGCGAGATTCGTGGTTCGTTGGCGATTCGCTTCCAGAATTGCCGCGCCGCGGATGCGGCTTCGAGCCAATCGCTGCTCTGTTCGGGCGCGGGCAAGGCAATCTCATAGCGGCGCTCGACAATCTCGCCGCTGTTGGCGGGTCGAAAGCGCATTGGCAGCATGTCGTAGACCGGCGTGAGTTCGAGCGGCCGACTGTCTGTGAGGTGCAGCCCGGCGTTGCCAAGGTGCATGTCCGAGTTGCCGATGAGCAGTCCGAACCAGCTGATCACCCGCAGCCGATGTGCATCAGCGTCATTCAGCCATCCATCCCGTGCGAGTCGGGGTGCGAGTCGCCACCAGTCGATATTGCCGTTGGCGTAGAAAGCCGCATCGAGAGCCGCGAGCGTCACGAAGCCCCGCCGCCCCAGCGAAGGCGTGCGATCAAAGCGGGTCGATTGCAGAAATACGCGACCTTCTGCTTCGATGATTTCGTTGCGCGCAGCGGGTAACCCGGATTCAAGCAGCACTTCGCTGGCGTGATGCTCGCAGATCAAGAGATCGGCCCAGCGACGTCCTGCCCGCGATTCCGTGCTTTCACTGAACTTGACGATGACTGGAATATCGCTTGCGCCAATCTGCAAGGTCACCGCGAACTTGGCTTGTTCGCCACCGGCAGAGGAGCCGATGTCCTCGCCGCGCAGCGCGGCTTCCGCCAATTGCGGAAATCGGTTCGAGCGCTGGTCCTGCGCAACACGATCGGCTGGTGAGATGATTCCGTGCAAGGCTTTCTGCAGCGAAGTTTCGCCGAGAGCCAGGTCACCGGGCGCGTCGTCGCCGTGGCCAAGCAGGGCAAGCACGATGTCATCGACGGACCAGAGCTTGAGGTCTTGCGGGGCAGCGATTTCGCTGGCAACTCGGCGTGCAAAACTGCGCCCGAGAAATCCCTGCGGGCGTTGATCATCGAGAAACCACGGCAAGCCGGGGAAAAGTCCGGATGCAAATTCGCCGTGCACCAGGGCGGGTCGTGAACTGTTCGGTTCGAAAAAGAACGCACCGCCATGCAGCGCGTGGAGCTCGCCCAGGGTTTGCGGCTTGGCGTCGGCATCAATCCGGTACAGCGGCCAATGACTGCCTGCGCGCGCAATCTCGCGGGCCAGCGCATAGCGTGTCGCGCGTGCCCGCCCGATGCGCACGATGCGTGGGCCTGCCTCGGAAATCAGGCGGGAAACGGTGGGCTGACTGATGCCGAGCTCATCCGCGATCACGCCTGCTGCTTGCGGGCCGCGTGTTCTCAGCAAGGATGCCAGTCGGTCCAGTCGGTCATCACTCATGGCATCAATTGAATAGATTATTGAATAGATAGTCAAACATCTATTCACTTGAGGAAGTGATCGGATGGCCCCAATTCTTGCGAGGAAAAGCTACTTATTTCTCTAAAAACAATGGGTTATGATAACCCTCTCAATGAGCTATGTGAGAGGATCGCTTGGGTCATCAAAATGCGCGTGCGCTGTTTTGAATAGATAAAGCAGCTTATTCCGTTGTTTATGCCGCGTTTCGACCGACCGAAGGGTTGCGCCAGGCACTCAGCAGATCGTCCTGGCGCTTCATCGCGTCGGCGTGGAAGCGCTCCTTGATGTGGCCATAGCCGCGGATGTGCTCGGGCACCGAGGCGATATCAACTGCCAGCGCGTGGTTCTCGCCGTCGAGACCAGCCAGCAGTTCATCGACCTGCTTGAAATAGTCGACGATGAGCTGGCGTTCCATCCTGCGTTCGGCGGTGTAGCCGAAGACATCGAGCGCGCCGCCGCGCAGGCCCTTCAATCGGGCCAACACACGGAACGCCTTGAACACCCATGGGCCGTATTCGGCCTTGCGCAAATGGCCGTCCGCATCCTTCTTCGCCAGCAGTGGGGGAGCCAGGTGGAAGTGGATCTTGTAGTCGCCTTCGAAAGTTTCGCGGATCTTCTTTTCGAAATCGCCACTGGTGTAAAGGCGGGCCACTTCGTACTCGTCCTTGTACGCCATCAGCTTGAACGCGTAACGCGCGACCGCCTGGGTCAGGCTGGTGAAGGCCGGCGTTTTCTGCTGCTCGACATTGCGAACCTTGTCGACCAGCGTCTTGTACTTCTTCGCGTAATCGGCGTTCTGATAGCCGGTCAGGAAATCGACGCGACGGGCGATCTGCTCGTCGAGCGAGGTGCTGAGAACGAGATCATCCAGTGCTTCGGCACCCTGCGGAGCGGAAAGGCCTTCGGCGTTCGCTGCTGGCTTGGCCGGATGCATCGGCAAGTTCAATGGAATAGCACCCGACGGCAGCTTGGCCGCGCCAACGCCAGCGGCCCTGCGCACCGCGGCGATGTCGTGCGCACCCATGCGGCCCCAGTTGAATGCCGTCTTGTTCATCTCGATGGCAGCGCCGTTGAGCTCGATCGCGCGCATCAGCGAGTCGTGGCTGACCGGCACCCAGCCCTTCTGCCAGGCATAGCCGAGCATGAACAGGTTGGCCGCGATGGTGTCGCCGAGCAGGGCGGTGCCGAGCTGGGTCGCGTCGATCAACTCGGGTTCCTCGCCCTCCAGCGCGGTACGCACGGCATCGATGATCTTCTGAGCTGGAAACTGCATGTCGGGCTTGGTCGTGAACGTGCCGGGCATCGCCTCGTAAGTGTTGAGGACGACATTCGAGCGTTTGGCGCGGATCTTCGAGAGTGCCCAGTAGTCATTGACCACGACCATGTCGCAGCCGAGCACGAGGTCGGCCTCACCGGCGGCGATGCGCACGGCGTGGATGTCGGCCGGATCCCTGGCGATGCGCAGATGGCAGGTTACCGCGCCACCTTTCTGGGCCAGGCCGGTCTGGTCGAGTACCGTGCTGCCCTTGCCTTCGAGATGGGCGGCCATGCCGATCAAGGCACCGATCGTGACCACGCCAGTGCCGCCGATGCCGGTGACAAGGATGTTCCACGGACGCTCAAGCGCCGAGGCAAATGTCGGCATCGGCAGGCCGTCAAAATCGACTTCTCCCGGGCCGGCCTTTTTTGTCTTTTTCAGGCCGCCACCGTGGACGGTGACGAAGCTCGGGCAGAAACCCTTTACACAGGAATAATCCTTGTTGCATCCGGATTGATCGATCTCGCGCTTGCGCCCGTATTCGGTCGCCTTCGGCAGCACCGAAACACAAAAGGATTTCTCGCCGCAGTCACCGCAGCCTTCGCAGGCCAGGGTGTTGATGAAGACACGCTTTTTCGGGTCTTCCAGTTTGCCGCGCTTGCGCCGACGACGCTTCTCGGTGGCGCAGGTCTGGTCGTAGATCAGGATCGACGTGCCGGGAATCTCGCGCATGCGCTTCTGCAAGGCATCCAGCTCGTCGCGATGGACGAACTCGACACCGACCGGGAAGATCTCCGGGCGCGACCACTTCTCGATGTCATCGGAGACGACCACGATGGCCTGAACGCCTTCGGCCCGCATCTGGTGCGCGATATCCGGCACGGTCAGGGTGCCGTCGACAGGCTGGCCACCGGTCATCGCGACGGCGTCGTTGTAGAGGATCTTGTAGGTGATGTTGACCTTGGCCGCGATCGCCTGGCGGATCGCCAGTGAACCGGAATGGAAATAGGTGCCGTCGCCGAGGTTCTGGAATATATGCTTCGTTTCGGTGAATGGCGCCTGGCCGCACCAGGTCGCGCCCTCGCCACCCATGTGCGAGAACGTGTCGGTGCTGCGGTCCATCCAGGTGACCATGTAGTGGCAACCGATGCCGCCGTGCGCGCGCGAGCCTTCCGGCACCGCGGTCGAGGTGTTGTGCGGGCAACCTGAGCAGTAGTGCGCCGCACGCGGGAAGTTCGCCCGCGGCAGGGTCAGTTCCTGCTCCTTGGCCTGGATCCAGGCCACGCGCGAGCGGATCGCCTCGCTCGTGAAAAAACGTGCGAGGCGCTTGGCGATGACCAGGGCAATCGTGGCCGGGGTCAGCTCGTTGGTCGAGGGCAGTACCCAGTTACCTTCCTCGTCGTACTTGCCGATCACGCTCGGACGCGTCGTCCAGTTGTACATGTATTCCTTCATCTGCGATTCGATGAAGGAGCGCTTTTCCTCGACGACGATGACATCTTCGAGGCCGTCCGCGAATTCGCGGATGCCGATCGGTTCGAGCGGCCAGGTCATGCCGATCTTGTAGACGCGGATGCCGATCTCGCTGGCATCGCGTGCGCTGATGCCGAGGTATTCAAGCGCCTGCAGCACGTCGAGGTAGCTCTTGCCGGTGGTGACGATGCCGAGACGTGCCTTGGGCGAATCGAGCACGATGCGGTCGATACGATTGGCCCGGGCAAACGCTGTCGCCGCCTGCACGGCGTACTGGTGCAGGCGCATTTCCTGATTCAGCGGCGGATCCGGCCAGCGGATGTTCAAGCCGCCTTCGGGCAGCACGAAATCGGTTGGCATGACGATATCGAGCTGGTGCGGATTGACGTTGACCGAAGCGGAGGATTCCACCGTTTCTGCAATCGTCTTGAAACCGACCCAGCGCCCGGTGAAGCGGGACATGGCCCAGCCGAGCAGCCCTAAGTCGAGGATGTCCTGGACGCCTGCAGGATTGAGGATCGGCATCATCGCCGAGACGAATTCGAGTTCCGATCCATGCGGCAGGGTCGAGGAGCGGCAGGCATGATCATCCGCAGCCAGCGCCAGCACGCCGCCGAATTTGGAGGTGCCTGCGGCATTGCCGTGCTTGAACACGTCACCGCAGCGATCGACGCCGGGGCCCTTGCCGTACCACATCGAGAAAACGCCGTCGTACTTGGCGCCCTCGAAAAGGTTGGTCTGCTGGGTGCCCCAGACCATGGTCGCGCCGAGATCCTCATTGAGACCCGGGATGAATTCGATGTTGGAGGATTTCAGGTGCTGCTTGGCCTTCCACAGCTCGAGGTCGAAGCCGCCGAGCGGCGAGCCGCGATAGCCCGAAATGAAGCCGGCCGTATTGATGCCGGCCGCGCGATCGCGCATCTGCTGCATCAGCGGCAGGCGCACCAGGGCCTGCACACCGGAAAGATAGATGCGGCCTTCACGGCGCGTGTACTTGTGATCGAGCGTGTACTCGGTATCGATGGCTGGCGAAAGCGAGCTGGCTGGGACGGACATGCGATGAACCTCGAGGCGCCGATTGTCGCGCCAGTGCGTGGCCGGACGGGGGCCGGCAAACTGCCTAGTTTAGCAGGCAGTCCGGCCCGGGTCGCTGTCGATCCAGGTTCTTCTGGCAGCCGGAGCTCGTCCTGCCCTGTGGATCCGCGCCCAGGGAATGGCGGCTAGGGCAACGGTTTGGCCCGAAACGGAAACATCTGCTGGGCGACGAACCCTTCGGGCATGTAGTCGCCAACGACGCCGTACTGGTTCGGCAACTTGCGATCGGCCTTGACCGCCGTGCCAAACAGGTAATCGATGAACGCGTAATGCGCGGCGTAGTTGCGGTCGATCGCCTCGTCGTCCGAGGCGTGGTGCCAATGATGGAAATCCGGTGTCACGATCAGGTACTTGAGTGGCCCCCACGACACGCCGACGTTGGCGTGATTGAGTACGGCCTGGAAGCCGACCACGATGATGTAGACATTGATAACGGCTTCGCTGAAGCCGATCACGAACAGCGGTGCGACCACGAGCACGCGGGTGACGATCACTTCGAGAATGTGCTGGCGCGAACCGGCCAGCCAGTCCATCGTCTTGGTGCTGTGGTGCACCGAGTGGAATTTCCACAGAAACGGAATCTCGTGATAGGCGCGATGCGTCCAGTATTGCGCAAGGTCGGCGACGAGGATGCAGAGCAGCACCTGCGGCAGGAACCAGATGCTTTGCACGGCGAGCTGGAAATCGTGCTGAACCATCCAGCCGAAGCCGCGATGGATGACAAAGTTGACCGTCAGCAGGATCAGGCCGACGAGGAAATGATTGACCGCAAAGTGCTTGAGGTCGGTCTGCCACTCGCGCCGAAACACCGGCTGGCCCCGACGCAGCGGCAGCAGCTTCTCGATGGCGACAAAGATCAGGGTTGAGCCAAGCAGATCGAGAATGAACCAGTCGAGGCCGATGTAAGGGGTGTTGTCTGGGAAATTTCCGACTGGCACACGCGAGCCACCGAGTGCGACCGCGACGATGACAAGGGCGAAAGCGAGCAGGTTGAGATTGCGGCGCACGCCGAGCGCCAGATTCGCCAATGACAAGGCGCCGGCGATCAACAAGGCGATGAACATGGCCTGGCGCAGGAGGTCGACCGAATATTGATGGCGCAGCTCCGGCGTGGTCAGGTATTCCGGAAAATGGAAGGCGAGCACGCCGAGCAGGCAGAGCAAACCGAGGCCAAGGGCAATGATGGTCGCGATCAGGCCCTGGCCGAAGCGCAATTCTCCGCTGCTCGCGAGCAGGCCGGATGTTTCATCGAGTGTCGATCGTACGATGGCCGCAGGCGCCTTGGCGACGGCGCCCAACGTATATGGAATTCGACTGATTGATCGCTTTGACATGGCGTCTGCTCGCGCAAGGGAGTGCAGCGATATTCGTGCACTGGCGGCGGATTCTATCCACAAGCTGCGCTCAGCGGGGGGATGGAAGCTGTCCGGCTGCGATGCATCTTGCGCGTGGCCGCGCGCGTGCTCTAACCTCGGCCCTCGCTTGAGGGAAACCACCCATGTTAGATGCCATTGGCCATATCGCGTTTGGTCTGTTCGGTCTTGCTGTGCTGATTTCGATTGCCGTGCTGTTCTCGGCCAATCGCCGCGCGATCAGCTGGAAATTGGTTGGCACCGGTGTCCTCCTGCAGATTGTCTTTGCCTCCCTTGTGCTCAAGGTTCCATTTGGGCGCGAAGTGTTCAACGGCATCGCCACCGGCTTCGTCAAGCTGCTCGATTATGTCCGTGCCGGGTCGGATTTCATCTTCGGCGGCTTCATGGACGTGTCGAAGTTCGGCTTTGTGTTTGCCATCCAGGTATTGCCGACGATCATCTTTTTCGCTGCACTGACCGGCGTGCTTTACCACCTCGGCATCATGCAGATGATCGTCAAGGGCATGACCTGGGTGATCACCAAGTTCATGAATGTGTCGGGCGCCGAGACGACCTCGGTCTGCGCCAGCGTGTTCATCGGCCAGACCGAGGCCCCGCTGACGATCAAGCCTTACATCGAGCGCATGACCCAGTCCGAGCTGATGACCGTGATGATTGGTGGCATGGCGCATATCGCCGGCTCGGTCATGGCCGCCTATGTTGGGCTGCTCGGTGGTGAAGACGAGGGCCAGCGCATCTTTTTCGCCACCCATTTGCTGACCGCCAGCATCATGGCGGCGCCGGCCACGTTGATGCTGGCCAAGATCCTGATTCCCGAAACCGAGGAGCCTTTGACCCGCGGACAGGTCAAACTCGAAGTCGAGAAGACCACGGCCAATGTCATCGACGCCGCCGCGACCGGTGCCGCCGACGGTTTGCGCCTCGCCCTCAACGTGGGTGCGATGCTGTTGGCCTTCATCGCCCTGATCGCGCTGCTCAACGCGCCGGTGCAGTGGCTCGGCACGCACGCCTGGGGTGCTGATCCATCCACGTCGTTGAACGGCTGGTTGGGCGTACAGCTCGGCCACCCGGTCGAGTTCTCGCTGCAGACGCTTTTTGGATGGGTGCTTGCACCGATCGCCTGGATCATCGGCGTGCCCTGGCAGGATGCGACCCTGGTCGGCAGCTTCATCGGCCAGAAAGTCGTCATCAACGAATTCGTCGCCTACGTCGACATGGCCAAGCACATCGATCAGATGACCGAGCACAGCCGCTTGATCGCCACTTACGCGTTGTGCGGCTTCGCCAACTTTTCCTCGATCGCGATCCAGATCGGCGGCATTGGCGGGCTCGCCCCGAGCCGTCGCCCCGACCTCGCGCGCATGGGCCTGAAGGCGGTACTCGGCGGTTCACTGGCAACCTTCATGACCGCCACCATCGCCGGCGTTCTGAGTTTGATCTAGCCCAGGCGCTCCACCCATTCGGCGGTTCACTGGCGACTTTCATGACCGCCACCATCGCCGGCGTGCTGAGTTTGATCTAGCCCGGGCGCTCCACCCATCCCGCAGCGGCTCATCGTTCAAGCGCAAGTCGTGCGCCTATTTCGTGGGAGCGGCTTTAGCCGCGATGCTTGACCAAGTCTCGTCAGGAAGCATCGCGGCTAAAGCCGCTCCCACGATCTCCTTTGCGCTGGGCCAACATGGCGCCGCCGGATGCTCAGCAGCAGCATCGACTCCTCTCACACCAATGCCGCTACTCGCCCAATTCTTCGCGCATGAACTCGGGCATCGACAGCGCCGCCTTGTGGATTTCGGCATTGTAATAGCGCGTCGGAAAGCGCTTGGTCTGCGCACCACGTTCGCGGAAATCGGAAAGATCGGCGCCCTTGCGCGCCAGCGTGGCGCTCCACCAGCCGGTCGGATAGCACGGCTGCGGGAAGGTCAGGGTGCGCACGGCCTGAAAGCCGGCGGTGCGCATCGCCGAGCGCATTGACTTGATCAGTGCGAGATGGGCGAGCGGGGATTCACTCTGCTGGACGAAGATGCCGCCGCTGCGCAAGGCCTTGAAGCAACTGGCGTAGAACGCGGCATTGAACAGGCCTTCGGCCGGGCCGACCGGATCGGTCGAATCGACAATCACCACGTCAACCGATTCGGCCTCGCATTCAGCCATGTACTTTATGCCGTCGTCGAACAGCAATTGCGCACGCGGATCGCTGTTGGATTCGCAGAGTTCGGGGAAGTACTGCTCGGCAAGGCGGGTCACCCGCTCGTCGATCTCGACCTGCACCGCCGATTCGACCACTTCGTGACGCAATACCTCACGCAGCGTTCCGCAATCGCCGCCACCGATGATGACGACGCGCTTGGCCCGCGCATGCGTGAACAGGGCCGGGTGCGACATCATCTCGTGGTAGAAGAAGTTGTCGCGCGTGGTCAGCATCATGCAGCCATCAATGACCATCAACTTGCCCCAATCGGTCGAATCATGGATCTCGATCGACTGAAACGGGGTCTGCTCGACGTGCAGGCGTGCGCGCGTGCGAAAGCCGATCGAGGAGCCTGAGGATTCGTGGGCTTCGGTGAACCAGCTTTGCTCGGGGGTGGACATGCGGACTTCCTTGATTCGACTGATTTCAACAGGCGCGGATTCTATGCGCGCAGACCTCGGATTGTAGCGGCTCAAGCCTCGTCACGGCAGATGGAAAGGGTGGTCGGTCAGGTTCCGGCAAGGCTTCTCATGCCGGCAAACGGCGCCGCTTGATGCGCGCATGGCTTTTGGCACGCTTTTGCAAGCCCCTCGAAGACTAGTCTTGCAGTTTGACTTTGCAGGGAGCCGGCCATGCGATTTTTCACGCAGACTGTATTGCTGGTCGCACTCGGCGCCACCGTCTTGCCGGCCACGAACGGGTTCGCGGCAGATACACCCAAGACGCAAACCGACAGTCCAGCCAAGGAGGACTTCAATCTTCCGCCGCTCCCCGCCGAGGCGAAAGTCACCCAGACCACAGTGGTCGACGGCCGCACACTCAAGTACACGGTACGCATCGGCGCATTGCCGGTGCGTGACGCCAAGGGCAAGACCACCGGCGAAGTGGCTTACACCGCCTACACCATGGATGGCGGAGATCGGCCGGTCACCTTTGCGCTCAATGGTGGCCCGGGTGCTTCCTCGGTCTACCTCAACCTCGGTGCCATCGGCCCGAAGAAAGTCAAATTTGGTGTCGAAGGCGATTCACCGTCGGCGGACCCGACCCTGCACGACAATCCGGACACCTGGCTGGCCTTCACCGACCTGGTCTTCATCGATCCGATTGGCACCGGCTACAGCCGGGCGCTGGTCGATGATGCGCAGGCGACCAAGGATTTCTACAGTACCGACATCGACATCGAGTACCTGTCACGGATCATGGTCGACTGGCTGGTCAAGAACGGCCGCATGAATTCGGCCAAGTACTACGTCGGCGAAAGCTACGGCGGTTTCCGCGGCCCGCACATCACCGAGTACATGCAGACCCGGCTTGGCGTGGCGATGAGCGGCGTGATCCTGGTTTCTCCCTACCTCGATCCTTCGGCCTGGAGCAACGACACGGTCTCGCCGCTGCCATGGATGACCACCTTGCCTTCGATCGCCGCTGCGCATCTCGAGCGGCAGGGCAAGCTCAGCGCCGAGACAATGGCGCCGGTGATCGCCTACACACGCGGCGAATACGCGACCACCCTGTTGAAGGGGCGCTCCGATCCCGCCGCGACCGCCGCGATGATCGTGAAAGTCACCGAACTGACCGGACTCGACCCGTTGTTCGTCAAGCGTTCCGGCGGACGCATCGAAACCCAGGCCTACCTGCGCGAGATCTACCGTGCCGAGGGCAAGCTTGGTAGCCGCTACGATTCCAACGTGACCGCCTGGGATCCGTTCCCGAACGCACCGCGTCAGCAAGCCGGTGATCCGATTCTCAACGGCATCATCGCGCCGACGACCACGGCCATGGTCAATTTCGTCACCCAGACCGTAGGCTGGAAAGTCGACGGTCGCTACAACGCGCTGAGTTACGAGGTCGGCCGCCTCTGGCATCAGGATGACGACGCCGAGGAAGGTTCGGTCAACCAGTTGCGCAAGGCGGTCGCCAACGATCCGCGTTTGCGCGTGCTGATCGCCCACGGCTGGGATGATCTGTCCTGCCCGTTCATGGTCTCGGTATTGGCCGTCGACCAGATGCCGGCCATGGGTGACCCGAGCCGGGTCGAGGTCAAGAACTATCCCGGTGGCCACATGTTTTATTCGCGTCCGGATAGTTCGGCGCGATTGCTCAAGGATGTGAAGGCCTTGTACGAGGCGCGATAGTTCGCCGCTTTGTGACGCTGCGCATGCGTTGTCCGCAGAATCAGGTTGGCGCGGTTACAATGCGCGCCCCGAAGGTTCCCGCGGCATCGAGGCTCCCGACCGACGGATTTGATACGTCCAAGCCTGCCGCTGCGACGTCCAACTCATCCGGAGGACACCATGAGCACAACCTGGACGACAGACGACGCCCGTCATACCTACGCAATCGCGAACTGGGGCGAGGGTTATTTCGATGTGGGCGCCGACGGCGCCATGCAAGTGAAGCCGCGGGCTGGTGACGGCCCGGCATTGAGCCTGCCGGCCATCGTCGATGCCGCGCGCGAGGGCGGTTCGCGACTGCCCCTGCTGGTTCGGTTTGCCGACATTCTCGATGATCGCCGCAGTCGCTTGCAGGCGGCATTTGCGAAGGCAATGACCGCCTGGGATTACGCAGGCGGCTATACCCTGGTCTATCCGATCAAGGTCAACCAGCAGAAGAGTGTCGCCGGTGAACTCGCTGCCGGCGGCGGCGCCGGGTTTGGCCTCGAAGCCGGTTCCAAGCCCGAGTTGATGGCCGTGCTTGCCCTGGCGAAGCGTGGCAGCGTGGTCATCTGCAATGGCTACAAGGATCGCGAATACATCCGTCTCGCCCTGATCGGTCGCAAGCTCGGTCTGGACATCTTCATCGTCATCGAGAAGCCGTCGGAATTGCGCTACGTCATCGAGGAGGCGAAGTCGCTCGGCGTCGAACCCTTGCTCGGCGTGCGCATGCGTCTGAAAAGTCTGGGTGCCGGCAAGTGGCAGAACTCGGGTGGCGACAAGGCCAAGTTCGGCTTGACTCCGCGCCAGTTGCTGACCCTGATCGAGCAGCTCAAGGCGGCCGGACTTTCGCACACGCTCAAGCTGCTGCATTTCCATATGGGTTCGCAGATGTCGAATGTGCGTGACATCGCCCGCGGCATGCGCGAAGCCGTGCGCTATTTCGTCGAACTTTCGCAACTCGGCCTGCCGATCCAGTACATGGATGTCGGCGGTGGCCTTGGCGTCGACTACGAGGGCACGCGTTCGCGCTCGGAGTGCTCGATCAACTACGGCCTCGATCAATACGCATCGAGCGTGGTCGGCGCACTCGCCGAGGCTTGCGTCGAAAACAACTTGCCGCATCCGCATGTGCTGACCGAGTCCGGACGCGCCTTGACCGCGCATCACGCCGTGCTGGTGGTCAACGTCAGTGAGATCGAGGAATCGCCACGTGGCGCGGTGGCCGCGGTACGCGAAGACGAACCGGCCGTGCTGCGCCGTCTGCGCGAGGTGCATGGCGAAATCGGCACGCGCCCGCCAACCGAGCTCTATCACGAGGCGCAATACCACCTTGCCGAAGGCCAGTCGCTGTATGCACTCGGCCAGCTCTCGCTTGCCGACCGTGCCCAGCTTGATGATCTCTACTACGCCATCGTCAACGCCGTGCATGCGCGCCTGAAGCCGGATGAGCGCTCACATCGCCAGGTACTCGATGAACTCAATGAAACCCTGGTCGACAAGTACTTCGTCAACTTCTCGGTTTTCGAATCGGCCCCCGACATCTGGGCCATCGATCAGGTGTTTCCGATCGTGCCGATTGCCGGGCTTGATCGCGAACCCGATCGGCGTGGCGTGATCGCCGACCTGACCTGTGATTCGGATGGCCGCATCGATCACTACGTCGATGCCGATGGGGTCGACGTCAGCCTGCCGCTGCACGCGCCCGCGCCCGGCGAATCCTATCGGCTCGGCCTGTTCATGGTCGGTGCCTACCAGGAGACCCTCGGCGACATCCACAACCTGTTCGGCGATACCGATTGCATCAGCGTAAAGCTGACCCCTGATGGCTACCAGATCACCGATCAGCGTCGCGGCGACAGCACCGATGTCATGCTCGACTACGTTGGCTACGATCTCGCCGCGCTGCGCGCCGAATACCGCGACAAGATCGCCGCCGTCGGCATCAGCGGCGACCAGGCGCAGCAGCTGGAAGCAACCCTCGAAGCGGGCCTCACCGCCTACACCTACCTGGCAGAGACAACACAATGAGCGACATCAAGGCTGGATTTGTCGGGCTCGGTGCGATGGGCCAGCCGATGGCTGGACACCTGTCGCGCGCCGGTTTGCTGGCATCGGTGTGGACGCGCACACCCGCCAACACCCGCGCGATCGCGGCGGAATTCAATCTTGCCGAACCCGCCTCGCTCGCCGAACTGGCGGCGCGCTGCAACGTGATCGCGCTGTGTGTTCCGGCCGATGCCGATGTGCTGGCCGACGTCGAGCTGATTGCGGCCAACGCGCGACCCGGCACGATCGTCATTGATCATTCGACGGTTTCCTCGGTGACCGCACGCGAGGCACGCGAACGCATGCTCGGCGCCGGCGGCGAGTTCATCGACGCCCCTGTCTCCGGTGGTGTCGAAGGCGCGCGCAACGGCAAGTTGTCGGTGATGGTCGGCGGCGAAGTCGCGGTGCTCGAGCGTGTACGGCCGGTACTCGAATGCTACGCGGCGCGGATCAACCATATGGGCGGCATCGGCGCCGGCCAGAATACCAAGGCGGTCAACCAGGTGCTGGTCGCCGGTATTGCCCAGGGCGTTTGCGAGGGCCTCGCGCTCGGTCAGGCACTGGGCCTCGAAGCGGATACCCTGATCTCGACCCTGCTTACGGGGGCAGCAGGCAACTGGTTTCTCGACAAGCGCGGTGCGACGATGCTGCGCGACGAATTCAAGGTTGGCTTCAAGCTCGCCCTGCTGCACAAGGACCTGAAGATCGTCCGCGAGCTCGCCCGCGATGCCGGCACCGATCGCAGCGTGATCGAGAAGTCGTTGGCCGACTACGCGGTGCTGATGGCCCAGGGGCATGGTGACGAGGACATCTCCGCGCTGATCCGGCTCAAGCGCTCGGCATCCTGAACCTCATTCTTCATGTTTGTTTCACATTTCACTTGGCGGTTTGCGGCATAACGCTGATCCGCCTGAGTGACTTGCATGTGACGAGTCGATCACATTGCAATGCACGCGTGGTGGCAAGCGGCTGTTCTCCACGCGACACTCGCGATTCCTCCTGGAGGTTCTGTCCATGCGTTTCCTCAGACATCTTGTTCCCCTTGCATTCCTGCTCGCCTGCTCAGCAGCCTTCGCACAGACCATTCCGGGGCTTTCGGTATCTGCAGTGGCTGGCAGCTATTCCGAACCCGTCGCGGTTCGTGCGCCACACGATGGCAGCGGAAGGATCTTCATCGTGCAGAAGGGCGGTCAGATCAAGATCGTCAAGAATGGCGTTGCCCTCGGTCCGGCATTCCTCACGGTCGCGGTCACGACCAACAGCGAGAGCGGATTGCTCGGGCTGGCCTTCCATCCGAATTTCGGCAAGCCTTCGCTACCGCACAACGACGAGTTCTACGTCGCCTATACGCGACCGGGCGCAGATCCACGTCTCGGAGGCACACCGGATCAGGTAATCGCGCGATACACGGTCCCGACGCTCGTTTCCGACGTCGCCAACACCACGGGCACGATTGTGCTGCGCGTGCCGGATCTCGCGGGCAATCACAATGGCGGTGATATCCATTTCGGGCCCGATGGCTATCTGTATTACTCAATGGGCGACAGCGGCGCGCAGAACAATCCCTACCACTTCGCCGAATGCCTGTGGAAAAAGCCTGCCACATCGGGAAGTGCCTGCGGCGATACATCGGGTACCCAGTACTACATGCTCGGCAAGATCCTGCGCATTGATGTCGACACGCGCGGTGGCGCGGTCACCGCCGATATGTGCGGCTCGTCAGGGATCAGTCCGGCCCAGTACGCGATTCCGCCGAGCAATCCGCATGTCGGTACGAGCAATACCTGCGACGAGATCTTCCTGCATGGCTTCCGCAATCCGTGGCGATTCAGCTTCGATCGCCTGACCGGTGATCTGGTCATCGGCGACGTCGGGCAGAACACCTACGAAGAAGTGACGGTTCAGGCGGCTGGCACCGGCGGAAGCGATCATGGCTGGAGTCGCTGCGAGGGCCGTCACTACTTCGATGCCACGGGTTCGGGAACCACCTGCCCCGCCACCACGAGCACCGTCGCGCCGGTCATCGAATATAGTCATTCATTCGGATGCGCGGTTTCGGGAGGGTATGTCTATCGCGGGCCGTCATTGCGTCTTCGGGGCACGTACTTCTACGGCGACTCATGCGCGAGCGCGCTTTGGTATGCGACGGCCGGAACCGCGCAGACGAACTGGTCGCCCTCCGGAATCCAGAACACTGGACTTACGGTTGGCGCGCCCTACGGCTATGGTGAGGATGAGTATGGCAATCTCTACATCGCCCAATCCAACGGGGTCGTCAATAAGCTCGTTTTTGATTTCATTTTCGACGACGGCTTTGACAACTGAAGCGCTGAACGGCACGGCGGATCACGACCCGCCGTGCCTGCCAAGCTACGCCTCGCCCCTCTTGGATCTGTCTCTTGATCACAACTTTTTGGCGCTGTGACCATTCAGCGACCTATGCATGCAGGCTCGTCACCACCCGCTGAGGCTTTTTTGTGGGAGCGACTTCAGTCGCGATGCTTTGGTTTTACGCTCTTCTGCCCTGCGCCGAGGGAGCACAAAAGGTGAGGGCATCGCGACTGAAGTCGCTCCCACGAAATACTGAGATCGCGCCTGAAGTCTGACATGAGCTTGTCCAAGCGTCGGACCGACAAGCTGTTTTCTGCCGCGGCAGGGATTCGGTTGCCAAGCTTTGCGAAAGCTTGAACCGATGACGAAAGTTGTGATCAAGAGACAGCCCTTGGATGGGGCCAATCCGCGCTGTGATGATTTGCGTGCTCGGCGAAGTCTCCGTGCGGGTGCTTCCGCTTTGACCGATTGTCCGCACCGAACGGATAGCGCTTCGCTATGGCACCGCCCCAGTCCACTCCGGCAGGGCGAATTTTTCGCGGACCAGCTGTTCGGCAAGCGTCAATTCATTTTCAGTCAAGCGATCATCGCTCAGGCCATATTTGAGGCGAAACGTCTCGATCATGCGCTTGATGATTGTCTCCCTGGGCAAGCCGGTCTGGCTGCGCAAGGGGTCGACTCGTTTCGCGGCACTGACTGTGCCCTTGTCGGACAGCTTTTCACGCCCGATGCGCAACACTTCGAGCATCTTCGTGCTGTCGATGTCGTAGGCCATGGTCACGTGATGCAGCACGGCGGAGCCGCGACGGGTCTGCGCGGCGCCAGCGATCTTTCCGGCCGGCGAGGTGATGTCATTGAGCGGCTGGTAGCTGGCATGGATGCCGAGCACGGCCAGGGCGTCGATCACCCAACTATCCATCAGCTGGTAAGACTCCTGGAATGACAATCCGGCCACCAGCGACAGCGGTGCGCAAATCGAATACGTGATCGTATTGCCTGGTTCGATGAACATTGCCCCGCCACCACTGATCCGGCGAACCACCTCGATGCCATGGCGCCGTGCCGCATCGCTGTCGACTTCATTGCGCAGCGACTGGTGGCGGCCGATCACGACCGCCGAATCCGCCCACTCCCAGACGCGCAGCGTCGGCTTGCGTCGCCCACACGAGACTTCGGTGGTCAGCACCTCGTCCAGCGCCATGTGCATGCTTGGCGACTGCGCGCCGACATGGATCAGCTGCCAATCATGCTCGTGCCACGATGTTCGGCTCATGCTTGCGTCCCCGCATTGATCGCCCGCCGAACCGCAACCGCGACGCCTTCCGCCGTGATTCCGTAAAGGCTGACCGCGTCGCCCAGCGCAACCTCGATCGCAAGCGTCAGTTCCGCTTGCGGGGTGTCGATCGTGAGCCCGTCCAGTGCCGCATCGATGGCATCGAGCGCCGCGTCGGGCTCGATGAAGAAATCGCCGCTGACGCGCACGTCTGCGAGGCGTCCGTCCACTTCGCTCAGATCGACCACCACGAGCTTGCCACCAGGAATCTTGTATTCGCCGTGCATTCGGTCCAGTCCCTCAACATGCATGCATTGATCGTGCGGATTCGATCGCGCCTTTCCTATCGACCGATCGCCTCGAAATGAAACGGAAGAGAATCGGCCTCGGATGGGCAACGGGATGAGAGTGCGAAACAGAGAAACCCAAGTCACGTCTGCTCGAATGATACAGCGCAAATCCGCCAATCCGACACCGGTAACCACGTCATCCATGATCATCGATTGCACGGGCTATCCTGGCGAAGACCGCGCATCGAGCATCGAGCATCGAGCATCGAGCATCGAGCATCGAGCATCGAGCATCGAGCATCGAGCATCGAGCATCGAGCATCGAGTGGAGAGCGAAGGGCGAAGGGCGAAGGGCGTTGACGCCAGCCTGGGAGGTGAATTCGACTTCGGCCACATTCGACGCGCAAACTCGGCCTGCCGATATCGGATTCACACCGGAAACGCGGCGTTTCCCTGATCGAGGACAGTGACGATGGCTGGAATGCGCCCAAACCGCACACGAGTGCGCGCGGTACTCAATGCCTATGCCCCCGCTGCCGATGGTTACGGTGGCGAACTTGATTTGCAGGTTCTGCGCAATGATTCGGCCTCAGCGGATGAGGATTTCCTGAAGCCGAAAGTCGGCTCGTCGATCAAGGCGTTCGCGCACGAACAACCCGTCATTGAACCCGGACAAACGGTCGACATCGAATTGACCGTGCTGGGGGGGCCGCGAGGAGAGCGTACCGTTGTCCAGGCGATCACCGCGGTTCCCTGATCACGTTGGATCAGCCACTTCCAATGCCAATCCTTTGGTGAACTGTGACGTGGTCAGGGAGATGCAGCCGCCTCTACGCGGACGGCTGCAATCGTCGGGCAATCGGGGCCAATGAGAAACCATGACCGTCCTTGCGGGGTAGTCAATCCCTCGACTAAACCTTGACGCGAACCTTTGCCTTGCCGGCACTCACCGACATCGCGCTGAAGGCAACCTTGCTCGGCAGACCGTTCTGCGCGGCGGTCGATGGCGTGGTTGCATCGTCTATGCGCTTCACCCCGGCCGTGCCCGGAAATACATCGCCCGCATCTCCCCTGTTTGCCGCACG
Organism: Lysobacterales bacterium; assembly: GCA_016721015.1. Classification (GTDB taxonomy): domain Bacteria; phylum Pseudomonadota; class Gammaproteobacteria; order Xanthomonadales; family Rhodanobacteraceae; genus Dokdonella. The sequence goes on along the minus strand of JADKJL010000008.1, from coordinate 39,980 downwards.
CTCCAGGTCCCGCATTCCATCGGCTTGCACCAAGCCCACCTTGTAGGAAAGCGGATTGGTGTTGTCCGACTGATTTTCATTGATGTGCCAAATCGCCAGACCGGAGCCCGGCAAGGATTTGTCCCGCCCGCTGGCCTGGCGATTTTCGATGAGAAAATATTCCGGCCCCGATTTCCCAGCGGTCCATGCCCACAGACAGGCATCGGCATCATTCTCGAGTGTGTCCAGCGTATACAGCGCCGACTTCGCCTTGCGTGGCTTGATCCAGCCCAGCTTGCTCAGGCACCAACAACTCATGCGTGTCGGACTGAGGCCAGCGCCGCCCCATGAACCGCCACCCATGAGACACCAATCGCCCACGCCTTCCGATCGGTAGGAGGTGTCGTACAGATCCGGGAGTCCGAGCACATGGCCAAATTCATGGGAGAAAACTCCGACCCTGCCGTCCTCGGGTTCGGTGGAGTACGCAAACACCCGAATACCCTTGTTGACGAAGGCCTGCGGCAAGGTCCACTTGTGCGACCAGATCATTTCCTTGCGCGTCGCCGGATTGGGCTCGGCTTCGGCGCCACCTCCGGCATGAATAAGGAAGATGCCGTCCACAAAGCCGTCCCCGTCAAGGTCGAATCGCTTTAGATTGTCGTTCTTGCAGAATTCCGTCAGCGCATCGAACAGAAGGCCCGGGGTGTTCTTCGGATAGTTGTCTCCCGTGCCACTTTCACCGTTCGTGTAGAAGCTGTAAGCCTTTGGCATGCGCAGCCAGCCAGCCACCTCGCCACTTACGTCGAGCATGCCGTAGGACATGTCCTTGTAGATGTTGGTCATCGAGGCTGGGTTGGATTTGTCGAACAACATCTTCGCGAAATCAGCCGCGGGCCGGGTGCCCTTGTTGTCGTGAAAATCGACCAGCAAGGCGATGGCGTGCAACTTTCGTTTTGCCGCTTTCTTGCTCGCGTCCGCGCGTTCCATGCGCGCAGCACGCAACGGTCGATCCGCCGGCGCACGGTTCAGATTGATCGCATTTGCCGGATAGAAAACACCATCATTGAACCCGGTGCGCCGCGGCAAATCAACGGAGATCAAGCCCATGTTGGCTGCCAGACGCACGTCTGCGGCCGACAGTGCGCGTGCATTCTTGATCTCGCGCTTGATGCTGCGCAAAACCGCATTGGTCGGGCGGCACGCGGTGGGGCCATCGTCATGGTGGTGCGGGTTTCGACAGGGCATGGACTATCTCCAATGGTGTGGGTTCAATGCATGAGCCTTGTTACGTGAAATTGTGCGCGAATGCGCATCTACGGCTGCATTCGTCGCGGGGTGCCTCCAGTTTGCGGAGCGGCTTCTGCCTCGCTTGCGTCTGCGCGCAGCCTCCTGCAGCTCGAAATCACTGCACAGGCGAGTGAAGGATTCAATTGCGCTCGCGGTTGGACTATTCGACCGCCTGTCTCCAACGAATTGAAGCCGTGACCAGCAACCCCGAGTAGTTGTTCAGTTCTCCCAGCCGCAAAGCGTGTAAACCAACAACGATTGCATTCTGCGCCGGCGGAAGTTGCAAACCCAGCTCGTGTTTGCGTGGTTGCCCTAAGCTTTGCTTAGGTCGAATAGCAACAATCGCAATCCAAACATGTTTGGAACATCCGTGAAAGAGCACCTAAGCAATTGTGATCAGTTAAACTTAATCGTGAAGTCATGCTGAGAATCGACATGAACGAGCCCAAGCGTCGCGCCGCAGACAAGTCCTACCACGGACCGCTACCGAACCGGATTCGACACGCACGCCGGTTGGCCCAGTTGACCCAGGCCGCTCTGGCCAGGAAACTTGGGGTGGCCCCGAGCGCCGTGGCGCAATGGGAACTGAAGGCAGGAACGTTTCCCACGGTCGAGCATCTGCTTGGCACGGCGGTCGCCTGCTCGGTCGCCTTCGAATGGCTCTCGACGGGCCGTGGCACGGTCGCCGTGACTGAGCAGGAAACGCCGGTGATTGAAGCCGGCTCGTTTGCCGAAGATCAAATCGAGACGAGACTGCTGGCCGCGTTTCGGCGAATTCCTGCGCGCAAACGCGAAACCTTCGTGCGCTGCATTGAAGAATTTTTCTAAGCTCGGCGGGACATTTTGGAGCGTCAGCAGCGGGCGCGTGCCCGTCCGTGCCCGTGCTGCGATACCGTTGCCGGTGCCGCAGCGTCAGCCAGGAAAATATTTGCTCAGGCGGGCGGGTTGCGTTTCTTGACCACGGGTTTCTTGTTTGGCTTGGGCGCGGCTTTGGCGCCGATGGGTTTGCCCACACTTCCTACCGTCGGATCGGTTGTTTTCGGCTTGGTTGGGGCAGCGTCGGGCAGGGGCAGCGGACGCTCTCTCGGTGTAATCCGCGCAGCAAACGCCCCACAGCTGTTGAGCGGATAGACCGTACATGCGCAGCTCTGCAAGTCGAATCCCTCGCCATTGTCGGATTGGCGGATAAAACCCAGCGGCGCATAGTGGTGTTCGATGCCAGATGGTGGCTGCGGCAGCGCATCGCCGCTGGCATCGAGTGGCCATTCGACTTTGCCGGTGGCGACGCGCGCGGGGAACAACCAGTAATCGCCGCTTCGATACTCGCAATCTGCGGCGAAGCGAATCTGGATGCCATCTTCAAGATCGATCCAGGCAGGATCGGTGGCGCTGCTCTCGACGACTGGCACCGCTCCGCCATCAAGTTGAACATCACCCAGGGCGACTTGATCCCAGCGACGCAGTTTTGGATTGGACGCATCCACCAGCCACGCCGGCGTGCCTTCGATCGTCAACTGATCGGCATCCACGCTGGCAATCCGGAACAGCGGCCCTGCGCGTCCAAGCAGATCATCCTCGTCATTGCTCAACTCAACCCATTGTCCTGCGCTGAAATCACGACTGTTGGCGACCGTCAATCGCTCGCCGGCGGCGGCCAGCCAACGCGTCACCACACTGCCGTTGTCGCGCGACCACTTGAACGTTGCCTTCGCGCCGTTGGCGTTGCCTTGATGAATCTCGACCCGATAGAGATGATTCTCGGCACCGCGATAGCCGGATTCGGGGCTGGTGATGCAAGGGTCGTCGAGGCGCTGGCCGGGGTCGATGCGTGCGGCAAGTTCCGGCAGATTGTCACGACCAAGGGCCAACAGTGGCACTGCGCATGCTTTGGAAACGTCGGCCTCCAACAATGCCATGCCTTCCCGCAGGCGTGTGAGCAACGCTTCCAGACGTGCGCGCTCGACGGCACTCTGGGTTTGCTTCAGACGCTTCTCGTTGTACTCAATGCGCTGCTTCAAACCGGACTCGAACTGAGCGCGCTCCAGCGCTCGAACCTGCCAGATGACCTGGACGCGGCTGCAAGTGTCGGGGCCGCCAAGGGCGACTTCGCGGATCGACGGATGCTCGATCGCGGTGACATGACGCTCCCATACATCCAGATAGATCCAGAACAGCGCGTCGCTGTTGCCGCGATCGTCGAGCCAGGTGCGCAGAGCATCACCGGCGGCGTTGCCGTCCGCGGCGCGCGGCACATGGTGAGGCTGATCGATGTAATCGCAACCGTCGGATTCGCAGAGGATGCCGTCGACGTAGTAGCGCCCGGCACCGACGATCAAGGCCGGCGTCGCGTCGGCCGTATCAACGCTGAGGCCGAAGCCCAGCCCGTCCACCGGTCCGCCGTAGGGCCCAAACAGATCCCGCGCCAGGGTGCGCAGGGTGTGCAGCAGGATCGCGCCCTGCTCGTTGGGGTCGGCATCCAGGGTGACGCGGCCTTGCTGCAGCAGCACCTGGCTGAAATGGTTGCGGGGATCAAACGTCACCCGAGAGAAATCGCCTTTCATGGTTGCATCCTTTCCGAGTCAGTCGGCAAAGAGGAGTCCGACCGTCATGCCGGCCGGCGTGTATTCATCGAGGCGCGCGCGCAGATTGGCCTCGCGTTGCGGTTGGAACAGATCGTGATAGACACCCATTTCGGATTCGTCGTCAGCGCCGCGCTTTATCTCTTCGGCACACTGTGTACTCAGCCGTGCGTACCCCGGTTGCCCGTAGCGGCGCGCATCGTAGCGAGGGCGCACGCGCAGGATTTCACTGGCGATGCGTTCAGCTTCGGCATCGCCGGCAGCGGAAGCGGGCAAATGCAAATCGCGCACCGCGGCGACGACCTGATCGGGTTGGCAGCGGTAACGACGCGGCGTGCGGCAATGGCGCGGCACGTGGCAGAAGCGCATGCAGCCGATCTGCCGTCTGGCGACATCCAGGCAATCGTTGAACAGACTGTTTTCGGCCAGCTCGAGCGCATGCACTTCGACAACCCCGAACACGGTGCTGCGTTTGATCGTCAGCACGGCATGCGCGAGCGCGTCGCCGACTGCGCCGATCGCTTCATGTTCACCGTCGGCGGCGTCAACGATGCTGTCCGCGATCAACAGCGGGATCGGATCGCTGCCGACTTCATCCTGCTGCAACTGGATCGAGCCGATGATGCTGTGCTCGATGCATACGCGCGCCTTGATCTGGTGCAGCTCGAGACTGGGCTCGGCTGGCCGCTCCGGTTCGCAGTTGCAGTCGATGCCCCAGCCGGGGACCAGCGTGCAGTGGCGGATCAGGACTTCGGCCGCACAGTTCGGCGTGGCCGCGGCAGCAGCGGCATAGGTGGTTGGGTCGCGCGGTGCCGATACGTGCAGTGGCCGCCCGGTCACGATCACGCCGTCGAGGGCAAAGCGGCTGCCGACATCCAGCTCGACAGTCAAAGCATCGGGCAAATCGGTCTGCCAATCGATCAGGCGAATCACCGGACGCACGCCATTTGCCGCACGCAAGCTGAGCGTTTGCCCCGGGCGCAGACGGATGTGCAGCGGCTCCACCCACACGCCGCTGTTGACCAGTTCAATCACCGCATGCCGAGGTACATCCTCCTGCCATTGGCGCAGGGCGTCGGCGATTCGAGGCAGCGGCGGGAGAGCATCGGCGCCCGCTTCGCCGACGCGGTAGAGCGCTGCGACATCGGCGTTGGCGATGAGGCCTTGCCATTGTTCCTGCCATTCGTCGTAGCTGCCGTTGTTCTTGATTGGCGCATAGATTTCCTCGCGTGACGTCCAGCGCTTCATTGTGCGCAGATATTCCCCACCACCCATGTCGGCGGAAAATCCATAGCGGTAGCTGACGCGAACGCCTTTCTTCGGCAACTGCGTCGGTGGAAACATCAATCGCCCGAGCAGCGGATCGATCGCGACCTTGCCGCGCAGAGGCTTGTAACTCCAGCCGGAAAGATCGGCGACGATCAGCGCCGAGACCGGCAGCGCCTGCGCCGGATCGTGGCGGGCCCACTGCTCGGCCCAGATCGCAAGGCTGCGACCGTCACCGTAGAAATCGCTCGGCACCGCCTGCATCGCCTGTCGACGGACAGGCACCGGCAGATTCGCTTCTTCGGCGATGTGGTTTGGTCCGGGTTCCGGCTGCGGTCGTCGAAACAGGGGCGCATCCTGGCCGAGCACGCTGAAGGTATAGCAGTGCGCGCCAGCCTCTTCGACGCAGTACGCGGGAGTGCGCGTTACCGGATAGCTGCGCATGCGCCAGACGAAGACGCCCACATTGGGAATGTTGTACCGATTGCGATGTTCGCCGGGAACATGGCGCGAATTGGCACGCCGGACATCCACGCAATGCGCAAGCGGATCAAACGGCGTATCGACCTGATCCAGCGCCTGCATATCGCGCAGCGATGGCGTGCCGAGCCGATCGAAATGCGCATGATTCAGATGCTGCGCGCGATCGAGCAGCTTGAAGAATTCGACCGCCCGTGCCGGCCAGCCGGCGACGTCGCGGGACAGGTCTTCGAGCAGGGCGATGGTGCCCTTGCGGCGACGATTGCGGATCAGGTTGGCAATCTCGCGACGCGGAACCAGGATCCGATTGAGCGCGCGACCTTCAACATCGAGGGTTTGCGCCGGCGTGCCCGCTGTCGTCGCCGGGCGAAAGCCGAGCAGATCGGCAATATAGGGCACGGCCCAATCGTCGGCGGTCTCGATAAACCAGTTGTCGTAGAGGTGGGTGATATCGTCTTCGACCAGATTGACCTGTTCGGAGATCGTGCGCAGCAGCGCCTGCAGCGGATAACCCTGCTCGGCGTCGCGGATGCGGTAGATCGCCGGCAAGTGCTGATACAGGCGATCGATGCGTGCGTCTGGTTGTGTCGACAATGCGGTCATGGCTGCGCTCGCTGGCTCACTCTGGCGTCAAGTGATCTGGTTGAGGATCAGGGTGTCGGGTACGGCCGGCGAGAACATCGCCAATCGCGCTGGACGAATCGTGGTGCCCTCGAGTTCCGCGGCGCCCGCTTCCACGCGCTGCGCCGGAACCCCGGCACGTCCGTGCATTGGATTGTCCTTGTCGACGTCGACGATGGCGCCGACAATGTCGGTAATGAAGTCCTGGGTGGCGAGTACGCGCTTGCGGCTTCGCTTTTCACCGTTCTGAGCGACGTTGAAGGTCTCCGGGATGCCGCCGAAATTGTCCACATCGACCCAGGCCACGCCACGCACCGACTGGATGGCGGCGATGACCTCGCAGAGCAGCGCCGGTCGCGCCAGCGGACGCTGGTCGAAGCCGAAGCGATCGAGCAGGCGTTCGCGCACCGCGGTCGCCACCGGTTCCCAGCGATAGCCGTCGACAAGGCGGATCTTTGCCTGCAATACCAAGGTCACCAACTCGCGCATCGCCACCTGCACGACCAGCCCCGGGTCGCCCAGACTGCGCAACGATGCAAGCAGGTTGCGCACGAGATCGGACTCCGGATCGATTGGCATGTCCTCGACTCCGGCGACCGAGATGTGCACGAGTTCGCGCATGCCGTCACTGAGTCGCACCGCTTCGGCCTTGGCGATGCCGGCGTACATCCGGGTGAAGTCGGCGTAGTCGGATGTCGAGACCAGACGGTCGAGCGCGATTACCGAGCGCGGCGCGTTCTCGCGAATCAGGCCGCTGGTTTCGCGATCGGCGCCGCCCGAAGCACGTAACGGATTGATGACCTCCTTCACGCCGAGCGGACGGCTCACCAGCAGGCTGATCTGTTTGGCGGCGACGTTGCCACCCTTGCCGATACCGCTGCGATATTCGGCGCGGACATTCTCGAAACCGCTGGGCAAGCGCGTGCCGTCAAGGCCGTTGCCGAATGTGACTGTGGTGATGCCGTCGTCACCGGTGCGAGTGACAAATACGCGCGCATCCGCGCCGATGCCGGCAAGGCTGTCGGTTTCGCGCCATTCGACATCGTTGACCAGCACCTTCAATGTGCTGGTCGCGCCGGCAGCGGTCGGTGCCGGACGCCAGGTCAGCGGCGGTTGACGCAAGGCGAAATGCTGCAGTGCCTGGGTGCCGTCGCCGTTGCCAAGTACTTCGCCACGCGTTTCGCCATGGCTGGCCGGTACCACGTTGGCGTGAATGCGCAGGCTGTCGCGTTTGTACTGATACGCCGTTGCCGTGGCCAGATGCAGCGTGGTGTGTGGACGATCACCGGGCAGGCTTTCGTCGTAACCGTGAACCAATCCCGAGATCATCAGCAGTTCGCTGACACGTACACCGTCCACGCCATCAATGTCGCTGCGTTCGCCTTCGAAGATCACCCAGCGCCCCGATTTCAACTGCGAGTGCAGCGGGCCGAGTTCGATCTCCTGGCCCGACACGTTGTCTTCGATCGGCATATCGACCAGGAGCAGCCGCTGCTTCTGCACATGGATACGCGTCTTGCGCAGCGCGTGAATTGGCAACTTCCGGTCTTTTATCTCAGTCTCGCGCCACTTGCGGTCGCCGAAATCGATCCGGGTCGCATCGGCCGAGAGGCCGTAGGCGCTGCGCGGACCGGTAAAGACCTCAGCCACCGATAGCACCTGCCGGCTGTACTGCTGGCTTCGCAGGATGGCGAGGGGTTGCTGCACCAGCACGAGATCGCCAGCGGCCAGCTGCGCGTCGGCCTTGCCGAGATAGGCGTTGCTCGCGCTTTCGTCGTCGGCATAGCTCCATTCACCCCAATCGGCGGGTGGCAGTAATTGGCCATCTTTGCCAAATTCAGGTCTTGGGCCGGCGGTTGCCCCGAACAGCAGTTCACCATCGCGCAATGCGTATACACCCTCCAACGGTGAAGGCAGGGCGGGTGGCGTCGCCCCGCGCCAGGCGGTGTAGTAGCTGTCTTTCAAGCGCGGTGCAAAATTGATCAGGAGTTGTGGCTGCAGATCAGCGCCGGGCTTGAAGGCCGCGCCCAGATCGCGATGCAACCGCAGAGCGTTCGCCGCCTGGATCCGCGGCGGCGTCAACAGCGATGCGGCAAAGGTGTCGGGCGTCGCGTAGGTCGGCGTCGTCACCGCCGGGGCGTTCGACAGTTTCCCGATCGCTTTGCCGAAGGCTTCGATCAGCGCGATCGCCTCATGATCTTCGACCTCCGAATTTTCATCGACGATGGACATCCACTTCAGCGCGGGCGGATACAAGCCAAGGCGCACCGAGTCGTGCAGATTGCGGGCGACCAACAGTGCCTTGGCCGCACCGCTGTCGCGACCGGCAGCGGGGATCAGATCGAGGGTGAGTTTGCGCAGCATCGGCAGCGCGGCCAGCACCATTCCCGGAATGGGCTGCAGGGTGATGGCGGTTCGCTCGGCACTGAAATCCGCTTCGACCTTGATTGCCTTGCGCACCCAGGAGACCTTGTTCTCAGTGCTCGTGCCGAAACGGAACAAGAGCAGATCGCCGGCCTGCACGCAGGTCTCGGTGCCGGCCGCGTAGAGCATCGGAATCGAGACGATGGTGGAGCTGTCGATGCGTTGCGGGCGCGCCCGGCGAACCTGCAGATCGTTCCATTCGCGGCGGGCGAGCAGCACTTCGGAAGTTTCGAAGGATTGCGGAAATTGACCAGGGCCGGGGATGCTTTGCGCACGCGTGCCGATCGCGATCTCGACGGCATCCGCCTGGTTGTCGTCGAGCGTGTAGGACAGAAAGACGCTCGACGAAACCCCGGCGCGTGGTGCATAGCCAACCAGACGCGCCAGTTCGACCAGCGAGCGGCGCTCGGTCGCGGTGCGCACGTAGCCTTCGTTGGCAATGCGCTCCTGATAGAAGGTCAACGCATCGGCCACCGTTGCCCAGGCATCGAGCATCGCGATCGCCGGATCAGCCGGGTCGCGCGTCGTCAGTGCCTGCAACGGGCGAAAACTTTCCAGAGTCTGATTGTCTTTTCCCGGTGCGATCACTTCGATCATCGGCAGCCGCGCCTTCATGCTGGCGAGGAAACGACCGTGCGTCCCGACCCGATAGTGCAGCGCCGGCAATCCTGGTCGATTTTCGATGCTGGCCGGGGTCATCGTGGCGATGCCGATGCAACAATCACAATGAGCCGCGTCGCAACCGCAGGCATGGCACGTCATGGCGAGGTTCTCCCGGAAAGCGGCACATCGTTTGCGGATTGCAGCGATGTGAACCCTGTGTTGAGTCGGGGTGATGGGGTGCGGTTCATCGGCCACCCCGGACATCGATGGCCAGCTGGCCGTGCTCGGGATGATTCGGATCGCCGTCAACGCGGGCGATTTCGTGCGCTGAAAGCGGCAGCAGACCATTCTCGATTTCGTGATTGGCGGGCAGGAACAGGCGTTGCATGCGACGCACGCGCACGCATTCCACTCCCGCCACCGACATTGCCTCGGCGATGAGTTCGCTCATGCGCAGACTCTGGCCGAAGCTGAGCCGATCCGGATGGAACCAGGCCAGTCGACCATCGCGCATGCGGCCCGCGCTGAAACGTTCAAGCAGTGCGGCCTTGACCGCGCCGCGCTCGTAACCCGGCAGCGCACACACTTCGAGGGCGAGATCGATCGACACGTAGCTCGCCGGCTCGATGTGCAGATCGTGGCCCATGCGCCGATAGGCATGCAGCCGGGTTTCGGTCTGGCCGAGCAGCGGTTCGTCCGCCGGCACCTTGCCGAGCGGATCAAGTGCGACGTCGGCTTCGTACCAGCTGCCCGTCCACACCAGTTCGCAGGCGGCGCGCTGCACGCGCGGATCATTTTCAGCGATCCGCGCGTAGTCGTCGGCGGTGATCGCGCGCAGCAGCGTTTTGCGGAACGCCGATGGCGCAACCATCCGCGCCTCGGCCAACAGCTCGGGTTCGAGACCACCGACTGCGGGCATCGGATTGTCGATGCGCAGACCGAGAACGCTGAGTTCGCGATCGAGCAGACGCAGCCGATTGATCGCGCCGCGACCGAGGTTTCCGGCAAGCCCATTGCCGACCCGGTACTGTGCATCAAAAACCAGACCGGCCGGCGGGCGCAGGCCGAGCTCGCCGTCACCAAAGCGCAAATGGGCGATGCCGACATTGTCGATTTCGGCGACGACATGACGATCGTCGGGGCCGCTGGTGAGCAGGTCGAACGCTGGCGTCCAATGCTGTCCGCTACTGTCATTCAGAACAAGTTGCGGCAGCGCGGCTCGCGGATCCTGGGCCAGGCTGCGACTGGCTGCGCACAGGGACGGCGCCGGCGTGCGATGAGTCAGTGGGGCATCCGCCAGCGACCAGCGGAACTTGCCGGGCAGGATTTCAAACTCGGAAGCCTGGCCTTCGCATCGACATTCAACCTCGCCGAGTCCGGCCGGCACGGTGCCGAGCGGCTGCGGGTCGCGGCGGTGGCCGTGATCGACCAGCACCACATTGGCCCAGGCCAGCGACAAATCGCGCATGCGTGCGCACTCGGGCGCCGGGCCGAGCGCCGACAGGCACAGCGCGAATGGCAATGCGTCGGCAACGCCCCACTCCACTCGCAGCAGTGGCGTGGGCCGTGGCGGTGCATTCTCGCCCGCATCTACCAGAAGAAGTGGGTCTTCGATCGGCGTGACCCGAGTGAGCCGCACCGCACAGCAACGGGTCGGATCGGCGTCGCCTTCGAGGCCGCTGCGCGCGCCGCGAACTTCCTTGAGAATCAGTACATCGCCGGGCCGCAGCGCAAGCGCTCGGCCATCGCCGTGCCAGCTGTCGATCAGGGTCGCCGAGGTCGTGCCGCGCGACAGGCAACAATCGTCGCGACCCCAGTCGTGGAAACGGATACGATTGTGGGCGACACGCCAGTTCAGGGTCGCGTCACTCTCGCCAACGCGGGCGTCGTCCAGCAGCGCTTCGAATTGTTCGAAGCGCAGCGCGCCGAGATCGGCCATGGCGCTGGGGCCGAGCACGGTCGGCAGTGGTGCGGCAGGATCGATTCCGCCGAGAAACGCCACTGATGCTGCCGGCAGTTCGATGTCCTCGCTGGTTTCCACAACCACCCAGGCACGCGCATTGCAGCCTTCATGCAATCGGTAGTCGACCAAGCGGGCATGCCGGCGTACTGAAATGCGCTGGCGCGCAGTGTCGAGATAGGCTTCGCTCGCAACCGCATCCTGGTAGTAGCTCAGGTAATCGCCGGTATAGGCAAGCAGCTCGGTCAAGGCGACGCCGAGGTCGGGAACATGGTGCTCGTTCCAGCGCGGCGCGATCAGGGCCAGGCGGTCTTCGATCAGCCGGCGGAAACTGGCGTAGTCCTTGGCCAGATAGTTGATCGCCGGCTCCGGCGGTGGTGTCTCGACACAGGCGTCCATCGGCGCGCAATCCAGATCCGATGGACAGCCGACCTTGAACGAGAACGCCACGCTCGCGTACATCGGATCGAGTCCATCGATATCACGCAGTTGCAAGGTGTAGCGCGAGAAATCTCCGGCGCGGTCCAGACGCAGCGCCAGCCAGTCGTCGACTTCGGGATCCACGCTGATGTGCGGATCGACATCGAGTATGCGGATCCCGGTAACCCGGCTGCCGCCTTCGATGCACAGATGGCGCACAAGCTCCGGGCCGTCTTCGGCGAACTCCGGTGGCAACTTGCCGAGGAAATACACGAACAGCGTGCGCTGGTCGGCGGAGACTTCGACGAAGTCCAGACCCGTGCGCCCGTGGAAGCGGCGAACGACGTCGCGTCTGGGGTCGTTGCAGCAGCTGATGGTCATCGTCCGCTCCTTGCATCAAATCGCGCGAGTGAAACTGGCATCGAGTTCTTCACGCGTGCGCAGCAGCAAATAGCCCACGTGCACGGTGACCGCGGCATCGTCCGCCGCCACTTGCAGCGAGCGCACTTCGATCACGTCCTGCAGCCAGCGTTGCAGTGCTGCCTGCAAGGTGAATTGAACGGTTGCGGCAAGCTCCGGGCTGTTCTCGGCGAACAACAGCTGCAACAAGCCGCTGCCGAAATCCGGGCGGTTCACCCGCTCACCGGGATTGGTGAACACCAGCTGCTCGATCATGTCGCGCACGTGATGCGCGTAATCGGCTTCGGCACTGTGCCCACGGCCATCGGGATGAAACGGGAAGTCGATGTCCACTGTGATTCTCCTGTTGCATGGCGCCAGTGATGCGCTACTGCATTTGTCTCATCTGTCGCCTGGGTGTAGCCGCTACATTGCAAACACACGCGCTTGCATCGCACCGACAATCGGCGCCCCCTGCGGAATCTGTTCCACGCTTTGGCAGATGCCCGGCCCGGGCCCCGGCGCGGCGGCGACCATCGCCGGCAGACCCAGCACCTTCACCCGCGCGCTCGGCATCGACCAGCGCACGCTCACGCACGGCTGCGGCTTGCCGTTGGGCAAGGTGAACGGACAGCCGGCAACGGCAATCGTCGGCGGTCCCGGCGGTATCGTCGCCACCGGCTGGCCGCTGACCAGCACGCGCGGTTGCGTCGGTGCGATCTTGGCCTGACCGACGACGTGGATGCAGGTCATGACCGCGTTGACATGAAGCAGATAGCCAGGCATCGCTGTTTCCTCAAGTGATGATCATTGCGCCGAGATTCAAATTGATCGCCGGGCCGATCATCGAGATCGTCGCGCCCTTGCCGTTGCTGAGATAAATGCCGCTGTCGTTGACGACGATCAGCGCGCCAGTCGTGCTGCGCAACATGATGCCGCCAGTCACCGGGGTCGGCGGCAGGTCACTGATTACCAGCGTGTTCTTGAGCAGCGTCTGGATCACGATGCTCGGGTCGGCCGGATTGCTCAGCTTCGCGTCGATCGGCGGATCCGCCGGCGTGTCGAAGCGGCAACCGATCCAAACAGGGTTGTTGACGTCGCCGTGCTCGAACATCACCCACACGCCAGCGCCAGGTGGCGGCACCATGTAAACGCCCATCGGTCCCGGCGGGCCGGACAGCGGCGTGCACGGTTCCGCCCAGGTCGAAGGTACGAACGCAAGAACGTCCGGAATGGTCAGCAGCAAGCGGCCACGGAATTCGGGATCTGGAAAAGGCATGACCGTGCCGCGATACAGGCCCGGATAAGTGTTTGCATTCATACAGGCACCTTCGGCGTGAGCGAAATCAAGCCGTCGCGGCTGAGCTGGAAGCTCTGCTTGAACTCGCCGCGCTTGATCTTGTGGGTCACGCTGTCGACGTAGTAAAGACCGTCGTAAGCCAGCCCGGCGCCGCGCACACCGACCAGCAGCTTCGAGCGCAATACATGCCCATAGCGCAGAACATCGAGTGAGCCCGACACGGTGATCGCATTGGCGGAGCCGACCAGCATCCGTGCGAGTGCCTTTTTCATGGTCAAAGGTACAGAATTTCCGCCGGTGTCTTTCGACATCACCATCTTCAGCGGCGGAGTAGGCCGCGCGCCGAGCGGCGGCTGGAAGATGTTCAGCGACGGGATCGGAATCGGAATCGGTGTTCGGCCAATGACCGGATCGTTGATCGTCACCAACATTGTTTCCTTGGCCAAGCCATCCAGCGAAAAATTCAGCGAATCGACATTCGTATGTGCGTCCATGTTGATGTTCAGCGCCGGCTGCGGCACCGGAATGCGGATGTTCGGTCCCATATAGGCAATGCTCTGCCCCGGCAGCGGACCCGGTTCGACGTAGAACACGTAGCCGTTGCTCTTGGCGATGAGCTTCAGATGAGCAAGATCGGTGCCGTTCTGGGATTCGATCTTTTTGGTCATGATCGGTTGCTCGGGAAAAAAGCCAGGGATCACCAGCGGCACAACCCCGAACGCCAAATACTTCACCAAGGTCAGGTAGGCTTGAACCGTGTCGTTCATATTTGGATACGGAACGCGAAGCTCGATCAGGTCCATCAGGGCGCTGAGATCCTCGCCAGTGATGGTCAACGTCGATTGCCCTGGCTCGCTGCTTGGGCTCAGTTCCTGACGTGTGACCACACCATCCATCAGCACGTGCGGAAAGCCACCAAGGGTGACGATCACGATCACCCGGGTAGTGATCGGATCGAAATAGCCGGCCGGCAGCAGGGTGTCGAGCAACACTGAATTCTTGCTCACCGCAAAGGTCAACTGGAATCCGCTCTTGTCCTTGCCGCTGGTGATCTGCACGTTCTGCAGCGCATCCACCACCGCACGCGGAGCCGGGATCGGCAGAACCGGTCCGATCATCAGCGTCAGATGGATGCCCGTGACCATGCTTACTCCCTCGCCGGCGGCGGAATGCCGGCGGGCAGGGTGATGCGCACGGTTTCACCGACGGTATCGGTCAGTTCGTCCGGATGCATCACTCCGTTGGCATCGCACAGGCGCCAGAACGCTTCCGGATCGCCGAGTTCGCGCGCGGCGACGTGGTCGGGACGCTCGCCCTCGCTGACCCGATATTCGTGCAACAGCACGAAACCCTCGGCCGACGGCAGAAAGCGGCGGCGCAGATACGGTGTCACGCTGCCATCCTCGGCTGTCAACGTCGCGATCTCGATCGCGTAGTAGCGACTGGTCGGTGGAAAATCGTAGTTCGCCATCGGCATGAGCTCCAGGGTCGTGATCAAAAGATTCCGGGAATGCCGAGCGAGCGGAAATCGCTGCCGGCAGCCTGTGCGGCGAGACGTTCCTTGGCCTGCAGATAACCCATGTACAGACCGCCGCCCTTGCTGTCGAAACCGATATCGTCAACGCTCAATACACGCAGGCCGAGACTGATCTTGGCGCGGATCGGATTGAGCGAAGTGTCGAACGCTTCTTCGGTAATGCTCAGTTCGGTGATGCGCACCGGCATGATCCGGTTCGGACCGAATACGAACACCGTCAACGGCGCGGATGCGGGCGCGATCTCCAGCCAGCCGGCCGATGCGATGGCATTGTTTACAAATAAATCACTGCTGGCCGGATGCACGAGCGCCTCGATCGCTGCGAGCTGCGGAAGCAGACCCAGACTTGTCTCCGGCAAAGGCGCGGCTCCAAGTTCATCCGTGGCGTCAATCTCGGCCTCGAGCTTGATTGTCTCCACCGGCGGCCCTTTCAGGCGCAGCGCTTCGACGTGATCGCCGCTTTCGCTCCCGGCGCCGCGAATTTGCAGGCTGCGGGTCATCGTGTCGGGGTTGTACTGCAGACCGATAATGCGCAGCAGATTCCCACTGACCGGGTCGAGCACGACGAGGCCGCCGCGCAGCAATTTAGGTGATCGCGAATATCCAGTCATGATTGACTCTGCCCGGTCATTTCAGAACTCTTTGCTGAAGAAGGGAATTGGCGGAATGCCTTTCGCATCCGGATAGGCGGTGTCGAATTCCCGTTTTCCCAGATCCATGGCATTCGGGTTGTCGCGTGCATTGTTGGTATCGAGCTGGTACTTGATGCCTTTGTTGAGAATCCAGTCCTGATTGATGAACCAGAATTTGAAACGCTCGTCGATCCCGAACGTCTCAAGCAAGGCCTTGCTGCGCCTCCATTCGGCGCCAATCGAATCGCCATCGCGCATGTTGAACGGCATGCCGCGGTCGGTGAAGCTGGAGCGCATGCTCAACCAGTCGATGTTCGGCGGCTGTCCAAGCGTCAGCGGCGGTATCAACGACGGCTGTCGCCAGGTTGGCTGTCGGTAAGGCAGCAATGGCCCAGGTGTCGGCGCCTGTTCGGGCTTTTTTGCCTCGTCGTCGGGGTCGCAATGCAGGCCGCCCGGTTCGGCGCCACCGAGCGATTGCGCTGAAGCATGACCGCCATCGGCGACGGTCTGTGCCGCGCTGCGCGCACGACTTTCGCTGGCGTCAGATGCGCCGCCCTGACGCTGTTGCGCGACGTGCGCGAGCTCGTGCCCAAGCAGGGTGCGGCCTTGCGTGGAGTCGGGCGCAAAGCGCCCCTGGGCGAAGGCGATATCGTCGCCGCTGGTCACCGCCTTTGCACCCATCGAGCGCGCGAACGCGCCCGCATCCGGCCCGGTATGCACGCGCACCTGTGAGAAATCCTGACCGAAGCCGTGCTCGAAAAATGCACGCTGATGTGGCGGCAGCGGCGCGCCCCGAGCAGAACTGGACTGCAACGCCGCGCCGCGCATGCGTGCGGCAGAGCCTGGGAGGCGATTGCGCGTCATGGCGACGGCACCAGTGAGCCGGCGACGCCGGTTGGATCGACGTCGGTGACATCGGGCGCGGTGAGCGTTTCCAGCCCGGTCGGATCAGTGAACATCACGTCGCCGATTTCTACATCGAGGATCGTGCTCTTCTGGATCTTGAGAGTCACACTGACCGTCATCGACGACAGGCCGCTGATGTTGACGTCGACCTGTTCGAAGCTGATATCCGAAGTGCGGCCGATTCGCGTCGTGCCGTCGCGGGTCTTGCCGGCGCTGAAACCGGAGCCACCAAGATGCAATTCCGCCGCGTGCAGATCGATGCTCTTGCCAAGGCTGGCTGCCTTCAGCGTGAAAGCGTTTTGCAGGAAGGTTTCACGCTTGAATTCGACCCAGTTGTCGCCCTCGCCGAGCAGGCCATCGCCGTCCTTGTCGTAACCCATGCGGCCATCGCCAAGCATGATGATGCCGCTGAAGTCGGTGAAATCGTCGATCGCCGCGGGCTCGTAGTCACGCGACGGCTTCGAGCCGGGCTCGTTGGCCAGACCTTCAACTGTTTCGCGCAGGTTGATCTGGCCGTAGTTCCAGGAACCGGCGTCACCGTAAAAACCCGGCATCTTGCGCTTGAAATCCTTGAGCGTCTTGACGTCGACGACGTTGCCCAAGGTGATCTGATCTTCCGGACGGATCACGCCGTCGCGCTCGACATTGTAGGTGTGCAGTTGCACCGAGAAATTGGTCATGCCGCCGAAGTCGATCTTGCCGTCGACGATCTTCGGGTCGATGTCGGGATCCGGCCACGGCGCGTACCACGGCCCAAGGTCGTACTCGCCGGACAGACTGCCCTGCATTCCCGAGATCGGCTCGGCAATAAAGTTGCCGGGCGGGTGCTTGGCCGCATCGGCCTGGTCGCGTTCGTACGCCTTCAGCGCGTCGGCATACTCGGTGTCGGTGAGCCTGGGTTTGTGGCGCTTGGTGATGGTCAACTTCAGGCCGGTCGCCTCGATGCTGCCGATCCGCGTTGCCAGCATCTCCATGCCTTCGGCGGTGCCCATGCCACGCATGCCGACCGCGATATCCTTGATCTCAAGCAACGGCAGACGGATGCGCATGTCGCCATGGCGGGCGACGATGCCGCGGGCGACGATCGAGTCGATCGGAATCGCCATGGTGCCGTTGGGCAACAGCCGCGGTTTGATTCCGGCGATCTCGACGCTACTTGCGCGGATACGCGTGGTCTTGCCGTGCTCGTCGGTAAGCGTGAGTCGCGGGTTGAGGAAGCCCAGCCGGGACAACGTGAAGCTGCCGTCGAACGCCGTGCGGGTAACCGGGGTACCGTCCGGGCGCATGCCGAGCGTGACGGTCGAGAACTTGATTCCGTTGGCCGTCAATGGTCCGCCGTTGACGTTGGACACGAGGTGCTTGGTCTTGGTCGCATCACCGATCTGGCTGGTTAGATCGGCGGTCAATCCGCGCATCGCGAACGGATGCACTTTCTTGGGATCCGCGCCCGGACGGACGTCGATCTTCGCGGTGACTTCACCGGCACCCTCGGCATTTCGGGTGAATTTCTCGACCTGCAGATAGTCGATCAACGCCTTCTTGCCGACAATGTGCTGTTTCGAGGTTTCCTCTTCGCCCTCGTCGTTGGTCTGGACCGTTTCACCGCTGTCGTAGTCGAGACCCTCGGCAACAATGCCGAACAGTTCAAGCCCCTCCAGCACCATGTCGGTCTTGGTCTTCACTGGCTCGTTGTCGGGGCCGGTGGACAACGCATAGTTCTGACGCACCTTGGCCAGCCTGATCCGCTCGACCTTGGTACTGGTGAGCTTGAGCAGGCGAGGTGCATCGGCATAGACGGTGTCGTCGAGGTGGGCGGCGGCGATCTCGACGTCGTGCAGCTCGGCGTAGTCAGGCCCCATGGCGAGCTTGCCGACGATCGCGCCGGTGCCAAAACCTGTGCTGATCTTGCCGTCACCGTAGTAGCCACCCGTCTTCTCGATGGTGCCGACATCGAAGGTGTAGGCGCCAGGGCCGACCACCTCGGCGTTCATGCCCTTGCCATTGAGGCCGATGCCGGCCTTGAGACCCGTCTTCAGGCCCTCGTAGTGCGCGGCGGCCTGATAGTTTTCAATCGAGGCCGATCCCTTGGCCAGCCCGCTGTCCTTTTTCCAATCGACATCGAGGACGTTGAGGTTCTGCAGAAACAACGGCTTGAAACCAGTCATCTGTTTCTCTTGCGCCTTGGTCGGGTCGGCGGCGCGCAGTTCGACCCGGTTGTCCTCGTCCTGATAGATCAGATGTTCGGATTCAATCTTGTCGACATGCAGGGCCTTGATCCGGACCCGGGTCAGTTCGCGCTCCGTTTCATCTTTCTTGCCTTTTGCTGGAACCTCGCGGGTGTCAAGGGTCGCGGACATACGCACGCCCGACAGCGTGCTGGTCTTGTCCGATTCGATGAAGCCGTGCTCGCCGATCTTCCAGTGCACGCCGTGTACCAGCAAGTTTCCGAAGTGCAAATCAGGAATATCGAGAACGCCCTTCTTCCAGCTGAGCTTGCCGGCCAGGTCGGTGAGCGAAAAACGCACCCAGCCGTCGGGGCCGCGGACCATGAAGCCGGCCAGATCCAGATCGCCGACGCTGGCTTCCAGGTCGCCGTCCCTGAGCAGATTCACGTCAATGCGCTTGGCGTCGATCTGACCGCTGTTCGCACTCCAGGCGCCAAAAACGGCTTTGCCCAGCACCACTTTGTCGATCGAATCGATGCCGACCTTGCCGGTGATCTGGGTCTTTGCTTTCTCGTCTTCCGGAATGTCGATGTCGATGCCATCGGCGCTGATGCCATTGATCGAGCCGGAACGGATATCGACCTCGAACTTCTTGCCGAGCTGGGAAAAGCCGAGGCCGTTGCCGTACAGGCTGCCAATCCCCAGATGCGTGAAATGGACATGTGCGACGCGGTAGTCGGAGAGGTCGCGACTGCCCTTGACCTTCGAATCGAGGCGGACACTGCCATCGAACACGAAGTTGTCGATTCCGCTCTTGCCGGTGGACCAGACCTGGAAGCCGCTCTCGCTGTCGATCCCGCCCGCACTGGAGGTGAGCAGCAGGCGATCCATCATCAGTGAATCGACCTCGAACTTTGGCACCTCGATGAAGAGCGAATCACCGTCCTTTTTCGCGGTCAGATTGAGCCTGGTCTCACCGACATCGAAGGCGCCGACATCGGCCTCCAAGCCCTTGTTGGGCATGTGCGCAACGGTTTGTGCGTGATGCAACGACATCTTCTTGAACAGCCGATCGTTCGGACCGGTGCCGGTGACAGTCACGCCGCCGCGCTCGAGCACCGACATCGGGTCGATGCCGCCGCCGAGCGCGTCGCTGATCAGATCGCCGGCACCGCTGATCCTGACTCCGAACTCGTCGAGCTGCGCCTGCGCGACGCCGTATTGGGCGAGGTCATAGGCGATGATGCCGTCGACTTCGGCGACCTCGTCCTTCGCCGTGCTGATCTCATCCGGCGTCTTGGCGTGTTCCAGGCGCAGGTAGGCGCCAAGGCGCCGATCCGCCAGCGCCTGCAGTTCCGAGATCTTGCTTTCAAGCTTGTCGGCTTCTTTTTCGATCGCAGCTCTATCGCCCGCTTCGGCCACACGTGCCTTTTCGCGCAATCCATGCAGGCGCTGATTGAGCAGTCCCAGGCGCGGCACCAACCCCAAACCTTCGATATTCAATTGCTGCAAACCGGCTTCGATCAGGTTGCCGCGATCCTTGACCGAGGCATAGGCGCCGGTGAGCGTCGCTTTCTCGAACAGCAGACCGTGGTATTTGCTGCGTGCGCCGGTGATTTCCAGCGAGTCGATCTTGCCATCGACATCGCGCAGATTTTTCTTCCACTCGCTCCAGTCGAGCAGACCATTGGCCGGCAGCGCACCGGCGCGGATGCCGTTGGCGACGATCATCTCGACCGCAATGCCTTTCTGCGGCAGTTGCAGGCCGGAGATCTGCGCTCGCTCCGCGCTCAGATCGATGCGCCCGCTGGCTAGATCGGCGTCGATGCGCGCGCGGGTGAGATCGATCGATTCGACGATCAGCGCCGCATCCGCAGTCAACAGTTTGCGCAAGTCGCGGAATTCGTCGAGCTGGGCCTGACTCAGCGACGACAGCCCCGACGCCACCATCGCTTCGTAGCGCTGCGCCTTTGGCCGCAGCATTTCGAGGCTTTCGATCAGCGGCTTCATTTCCGGGCGCTTGGCTGAATCCTTGAGGTCATCGAGCCGCTGGTCGATGTCCTTGACGCTCTGCACGCCGCCAGAAACAGTCAGTTGCCCGGTGTGAACGTTGCCCAGTTCAATGCTGAAGTCCGCCGGACGATCCTTCGAGATCACTCCCGGCGGGCGCTCGCCGGCGGCGCGGCGTGCGAGTTCGTCCGGGGTCGCTGTCGGGCCGGACAGGAAGCCCATCAGCGCCGAGCTCGAACCCTCGCCGTGGACGTTGTTGAGGATGATGGGTTCCTTGCTCGTGACCGTGCCCGAGATGCCCGAGGCTTCGATCGTGCCGATGTCGAGGAAGGCGCCGCCCTTGTCCTCGAAATCGAGCCGATCCAGATCCCGCTGCAGCTGCTTTTGTTGCGCCGCGTCGAGGCCGCCAGCGCGGATTCTTGACTGGATCGCGAGATACTCGACTTCCTGCGCCGCGACCGCGTCGCGCTGGCTTTCAAGTTCAACCCGGCGTTTGTCCAGGGCTTCCAGTGTCTTCGCCGCGTCAGCATCACCCGCGCGGCTTTGCAATGCATTCTTGCGGCGCTCGATCGAGGCCAGCTCGGCGCGCAGCCGGGTTGCCTTGTTGAGACCGACGCCGAGTGCGAAGTCGTCGATTTGCGCATGCGCCACGCGTTGGCCGCCGCTGGTCGCGAAACCCACTGCCTCCAGTTTCGAGAAGCTGATATCGATCGCCTTGGTGCGGCTGGCGACATCGGGCTTGAAGCGATTGTCGGGTTTCAGGCCCTGATCGCCGAGACCGCGCAGTTTGTTGATGCCGGTCGCCATCAAGGTCACCGCGGCGAGCTGGGCCAGCCATGGCAACATCGCCAGAACCAGCAGCGGGAACGGGATCGAGCGGCCTTTGCGCTCGCCCTGCGGGGCGCCCGTCTTGGTGTCGATCGTGCCGGCGGCGAGGCGCAGTGTCTCCACCACGAGCTTGCCCATGGTGTACATCGCCGAATTGGTCGCCAGCAGCAAATCGTGCGCGACCAGCGATTCGAGGGTGACGTGTGCCTGGGTCGCCTGACCATCATTCTGGCCGTCGTAGGCGGCGCGGATATTCAGATTGCGCAGTTCGACTTCGCCGGTCTGCACGGTGTTGCCGTCGAGCTGCACATTGGTCGAGTCAATGAGCAGCTGCGGCAGGACCAGTTCGGCGGATTTGCCGGCGCCTTCCAGCCAGTCCGGATCCATCATCAGGATCAGCTTGTTCGCGTCGGGGCCGGCCGCGCTCTGATGGCTGCCGCGCTTGGCCGGATCGGCGAGCTGGGCGCCCATGATGTCGCCGCCCATGAAATCCTGGACGTTGTTGAGATCGATCTTGGCGCCAATCTTGCCGTCAACGAACAGCACGTCCATGTTCCACAGGGTCACCAGCCCGCCCCAGAAACTCTTCAGCGAGGAGAACACGCCTTCCTCGTGCCAGCGTGTGCCCTTGAGCATTTCCTTCTGGTATTCCGCGCGACCCTGTGCCGGGTTGTACAGCCGGTACTTCTCGATCAGCGGCAGCAGCGCCGGCTGCGTATTGATGACATCGAATTCCTGCGATCGATCGAAGGCGAAGCGGTGCTCGGACATCGCCATCGCCATGCGCAGCGCGCCGTCAAGCGCGACCTCGTTGGCGACGAGCCAGAAGTCCTTGTCGGCAAGTTCGGCCAGCACGCCAGCACGATCGGTACCTGCCTTGTCGCCGACGTAGGCGTTGATGTCGCGCGCCTGGCGCATCGCCGGGCCCATCTCCGACTGGATCCTGGCCCACAGCTCCGGACACTCACGGATGAAGGTGGAGCGTTCCTCGGCCGGCAGCGCACGCACGCACTCGAACGCGAGATAGGCTTCGCTGTCCCAGACCAGCCAGTCGAGTGCGCCGTAACTGACCAGGTCACGTGCATGGGCGACTACCCGCATCGAATCGCGCGACAGCATGATCTTGACCGTACTGACCCGGTTGGCCTGGTCGTAGAGGAAACTGTCGGGCAATTGTCCGAACAGTTCGTCGATGTAGCCGCGATAGTCCAACTCGCGAATGATCGCCTCGCGCAGCGCTTCGTCGCCGCTGTTCTCCTTGCCCGGTTCCAGTGATCCGGCGCCGAGCGCGACCAGCTTGGCATACAGCGCGATCGCTTCGCCGTCGTAGTAGATGCCCGCACGCTTTTCTTCAAATTCGGCGATCAGCGCATCCATCTGCGCGCGTGCATCACCCTGGTTGAGGCGTTGCTCCTGAATTTCGGAGGCGTTGTAGTAGTAGCTGTTCTCGGGGTCGCGCCAGTCGCCAGGTGTGGTCTGTACCGACGCCCCCTGTTTGCGCATTTCCTCCAGTTCATCCTTGCTCGCGGCCTTGCGGATCTCCAGCCCTGGGCGGCGCATGCCGTCCGCGTCACGCGGCAGGTTGTCGAGCAGACGCAGATACCACTTGCCGCCGTCGCGCTGACGGAACCGATACTGCGCGGCCAGCGGCATCGCGCGGATCAGCCGGTAGGCGAACAGCGCTTCGTAGTCGCGGATCGCCCAGTCGAACAGCCCGTAGGAGAGCAGATCTTCGAGCAACTGCTCGTTCTTGATCGACAATCGTGACTCGACCAGTGCGGTGAGGGTGAGCACGTGCTCGGAATTTGTCGCGCCAGTGAAACTGTCTGGTGGAAGCAGTTGCAGCAAGGTGTCGATCAGGCCGGCACTTTCCATCTGCTCTGCGATGTAGTTGAAGCGATCAGTATCGCCACGTTCGCTGCCGAGGCGGTTCAGCACCGCGATCGCGTCGGCGCCGTTGGCAACACGCGGGTCGCCGTGGTCGTCATTCGGCGCCGACAGCATCACCTTGATTTCAGCGATCAGGTCGTTGGCGGCACTATCCTTGGAATGTGCAAGGATGCGGCCGCGTTGTTCAGCCAGAGCGGCTTCATCGACGGCGGCTTTTTTGGCGGCGTCCCGAATCCGTTTCATTTTCTCGGGATCGGGCAGTGGCGCACCGGTCAGTCTGGCGATTGCATCGCCCTTTTCGGAGGCCATCAGCTCGTCGAACGCATCGCGCGACAGGTTCTTCAACACGTAGCGGGCGGCGTCGATTTCTTCGCTGTCGAGACCGGAGTCCGGCAATGCGCGCATGACTTTCAGGTCGACTGCATCGAAGCGGTTCGGCTCCAGCGCCTGGTAGCTCGCCAGAACCGAGCGCTGGTGTCGATACATGTGCGGGGGATTGATGTTGTCGCAAAGCCAGTAGCGATACTTGCCAGGCAGCGCGCCAACCATGGCGACGGCGACCGGAAAGCTGACCGTGTCGAGGATCCGCATGACGGTGAACACGTCGCCGTCGGAGACCCACCAGCCATCGAGCGCATCGCGGATCAATGCAAGTTCGCGCGAGCGACTTGATTTCACCGAATCGGCAAGTGCCGGTGTTGGTTTGATTTCACTGCCCGCACCGGTATCGGCGACCGCAGCGAGAAGGCGCAATGATATGCGCGGTCGGCGAAGGCTTCGACCTTGCGCGAAGTCGAGACCCAGTTTGCTCGCTTCCGCTTCCGCCGCGGCAACATGCATCGTCTCGGATTGCACAGAGGACGATTGCTGCACATCGATACGGCGCTGCGCCGCGTGCACGGCTTCGTGCGCGAGCAGATAGCGCCCGGATTCGGTCTCCGGTCGATAGCGTTGCGGATGCAGCAGGATGTTCTGGTCTTCCTGCAGCGCCGACGCCCCGCGCGCCTCGATCCGTGCCGCGCCAGCAGCCGTCACCGTGATCCGCAATTGACTGAGATCCAGGCCGAACGCCGGCGCCAGTTCGGTCAACAGCTGGCGGGTAAGCTGCGCGCGCGCCGTATCCGGGTCGAAAATTCGCAGGCCACGTTCACCTCTGACAGCGATTCTGCTGAAATCGAGCGGAGGCGGCGATTCGTCGGGCCGACCATTGCGGATCGGTACGAGGAGTGGCCTGGTTGCCGACAGCGGGCGATCCTGGTTGGTGTCGTTTGCGAGTTGGCCGCTGTCCTGTGCGCTGACACCGGCGCGCGCAAGTGCCGGCGCCGATGGCGTCGCGGTTGCGGGCTTGGTCGTCGCACTGCGCTGGCTCATTCGCGTTGTCCGAGCGCGCTGTGCAGGCTGCGTGCGATTTCGACACCGAGTCGGATCGGATCGGCATGCGAGTCGCCACGCAGCGACGGCGCGTGCAGCCGCGCCATGGCGCCCGCGTGCGGCGCGATGCGTTCGTTGTGCAACAGCCGGGTCAATTCGCGTTCGATCGACACATGCAGATGGCGAGTCTGCAGCGGATTGAACAGTGCTCCGTCGAGGACGATGCGCTCGATCGAGAGCGACATCGGCGGCGTCTGCTGCGCAGCTGAATCCGGTTGGGCAGCGTTGCGTCTCATCGAAATTCCGCCTCGTTGACCGGCTTGTCCAGCTTTCTCAATTCGGTGCGCACTGCATTCATCAGCAGTGGCATTGACACTGTGCCGGCACCGCCGGCGGCCGCGAACGCGGCGTTCAGGGCGATGCTGTGGATGTTGCCGCCGGACAAGCCGAAGCGCGCCAGGCGATCAAAGTCCAGATCTCCACACGGCACGCCAGGAGCCAGTGCGCCGCGCCACATGCGTGCACGCTCCTGTGGCCCGGGGAACTGGAAATTGACCACAAATCGGAGCCTGCGCATGAACGCGGTGTCGAGTGCGGATTTCATGTTGGTGGCGAGAATCGCCAGCCCGGAAAATGCCTCCATGCGCTGCAGCAGGTAGTTGATCTCGATGTTGGCGTAGCGATCGTGGCTGTCCTTGACTTCGCTGCGCTTGCCGAACAGCGCATCGGCCTCGTCGAAGAACAGGATCGCCCCGCCCTGTTCAGCGGCGTCGAACAGGCGACGCAGGTTCTTCTCGGTCTCGCCGATGTATTTGCTGACCACCGATGACAGATCGATGCGGAACAGGTGCAGACGCAATTCGTTGGCGATCACTTCCGCAGCCATGGTTTTTCCGGTGCCGCTTTCGCCGGCGAACAGCGCGCTGATGCCGAGCCCGCGATTCATGCGTTCGGCATAGCCCCATTGCTGGTAGACGCGATGGCGCTCGTGGACCTGGTCGGCGATCTGTCGCAGCAGAGCGGTCGCTTCATCGCCCAATACCAGATCTTCCCAATGCGCCTTGGGCTCCAGGCGCTGGGCGAGAGCGTCCAGTCGTGACAGCGACAGATCACGACAGACGATCCAGGCGTCGGTGTCGCGTGCGTGTGCGGTCGTCGCTGCGTCGCGTATCTGGGCGAGGTTCAGCTGAAAATGTCCGGAAAGTTCGGTGGCCTCGCGTTCGCGCACTTCCGGCGTCAGCGCGGGCGCTAGCGCTTCAAGCCATGCGGCATGCTGTTCCGCTGGCGAGGGCAGATGTATTTCGCTCGTCCACTGCGCCACACCAAGCTGTAATGGAGCATCACGCAGACCGACGAAAACCAGGCCGATCGGATGGCCAAGCAACGTATGCAGGGCAGCAATCGTTTCGCTGCCGACCGCGTCGAGAACATCGGCTTCGATATACAACGCGACCGGCAGCAACAGACTTTCACGCTGCCACAGCCGGGCGAATGTCTCGATCTCGCTGCGCTGCGTGGGCAGCGATTCCAGCGCCAATTGATGCAGGGTGCGGCCGAGTGTGGCGCTGGCATGTGCGGCGACCGCGAACCGGCTGCCGCGATCGCGCCCGAGCAATTGCAGCACCGGCAATGCCGCTGCGCCCTCGTCACCGGCACGCAGCACGCCGAGCAGTTCATCGATCATCCGTTGTTGCGAGGGCGCGATCGGCGGAAGCGCCGCACACGGAGTGACCACTGCGGCCAGCCGTTCGTCGAGCAGGTTCAGGCCCTTGATCGCGTTGGCGATGCGTTCATCGACACGCAACGCGGCGGCAGTCAGCGGTGTCGCGCCGGGCTGATTGATGTCGAGCAAACGCAGGTGGCGCAGTGGACGTTGCGGTGCCAACGCATCCCAGGCCGGATCGTCGAACAGTTGCAGGGCCAGCGCAAAACTCGGATGGCCGGAACCACCGCCCTGCGCGGCAGCGATCAGCGCCGGGATTGCCGGATCGAGCTCCATCGCGGCACACAGCAACAGGATGTCGGTTTCAAACGGCGCGAGACCCAGACGATCGGCGATCAGGAGCAGGGCCGGCGCAGGCTCGGACTGAGCAGCGCTGTCCCGATCGGCCGCTGCAATGTGGCCCGGATCAGCCAGTGGAGGCACGTTGGCCGTGCTGGCATGGGGTGTGTCTGGCGCAGTTGCCGGCATGGCCGGCGCGGTGTCGGTGTTGCGTCCGAACCAGCGTCGTCCGGATGTCGTCGCAGCGGGCGTCGCCACTCCACTTGCCGCCGTGGTGGTGGAGGCAACCGGCGAAACGGGCGCCATCTGGCGCAGGCGCAAACGCAGCCAATGCAGGGACGCCGCGAGGTAGCGGTTGTTGTCCTCGGTCCAGCGATCCAGCTCGGTGCGGGCGACATCGCGCATGCTCGGCTCCGTGTTCAAGCGACGACAACGGTTTGTTGCGGATCGAAATCGAAGCCGCCCGCATTGGTTGCCGGCTGCACCGGCAGACTGTCGATGCCATCCACGCGCAGACGGATGGGATAGTTGCCGGCGAGGGCAGCACGAGCGGTGAAATTCAACGTTGTCGGTTGCGTTTCGTCCGCTGGCGTATCGATGTCATCAGCGGCGATTTCGGCACTGCCGAAGAGCAGGCGTGTACCCGCGTGCTGCAGCGGATGCAGGCGCGGACTGCATGTCACGGTCAGTGCGATGTCGCCCGCAACAGCGGCCAATGGACTGACCACGATGCGAGGTGCCAGCGCCAACGGCACGGCGTTGCTGACCACCGCCGGCAGGCCGGCAACGTCGCTGCGCAGACGCAACGAGTACAGGCCGATGCCCCAGCCCGCCATCGCGCCGGCATCGACGCCGGCGGTCGGCAGCTGCATGCGCAGTTCGCGATCGTTGCCGGCACTGCTGGTGTCGAGCGGAAGGATCTGTTTGCTGAGCGTGCGATTGTTCTCGAAGATCGCGCTGAGCCCAACGCTCTGCAGGCGACTGCCGCTGAGCAGCAATTCGTCGCCAAGACGCGCGGCCGGCAACAGATCGGAAAGTGCCGGGCGCACGCTGCTCAAGCTCGGGCCGGCACCGGCCAACGCAATCGGGCCGCGATCTCCGCTGCCGCGTTTGAGCACGGGAAGCGCGGCACGCGTCTCGGCATCCGATTCGATCAAAACCACCGACACCTGGTAGGCCATCGACGGCCGATAGCGGGCCTGCATCGCGGTCCACAATTTCGACAATTCTTCGGCGCCGAGAAACTGCGGCGTGATCTTCAGCCATTCGATCTGGTCGGCGATGCTCAGCGCAGACAGGTTCCCAAACGGTGGCGTCGGCGGACCGAGCACCGTGCGCAATTGGGCACGACTCAACATCGGCGTTTCATGCAGAAATTGCATGGCGAAACCGAGCAGCGCTTCGGCGCTGAGATCCTGCGCACCGTACGCGGTGAGCATGTAGTGCAGATCGAGTGCCAGCGGCGGATTGCCGATGCGGGCACCGCTGCCATCGCGCGCAGGCAATGCGCGGTTGCGCCAACCGGTATTGGGCGTGACCTGATAGAGAAAGAGATTGAGCTGGTTCGGCTCGGTCTGGCCGGTGGCGATGCGGTCGGGTGGCAGCGCGCTGACGGTGACGCTGCCGATCGAGGACAGATCGAGACCGAGCAAGCCGTTGCCGACCAGATCTTTCAGCGCTGCCGTAACGGCGGCAATCGCAAGCGCGTTGCTCATCGGCCCTTCCCATGACGCTGCTGCAGATACTCGTCGAGGCCGAGTTGCGGCTTGGCTGCTGCGCGGCGCGGCGCTGCCGCCGCCGGAGCGCCCGCAAGCCCGCGAATTTCGACGCGGCCGATGCTGACCTGTACCGGCGCCGGCGCAACCACTGCCGGCGTCGCCAGCAGTGCTGCACTGCGGACCGGATGGGCGACCGGCGCTCTCGGCGCTTCGCGGTTTGTGAGTCTGGGTGGAGTTTTCAGCGGCGACGCAGGCGCGTCGCGATGCTTTTCGATCTCGCGTTCGATCAGCGTGGTTCGCGATTCGAGCCGGGACTGCTCGATGCGGGTGACCTGCGGACTGCGTGCGGCCTGTACGGCCTGCATCGGCGCAATCGCCGCTGGCGGCGATGCGGGCATGGGCGTGCCGCGGCGCGGAGACGATTCGTCGACAGTTTTGCCGCGCGTCCTGCGCGAGGCGGCGATGGGTTCGCCTGGTGGCGTGGCCGTTGTCGCCGCTACCGGCGCCGGTGCCGCAATGTGCGCGACGTGGGCTGTTGCTGGCATGCGTCGTGCCGGCCCGATTGGCGCCGGGGCCGCTGAATTCACTGGCGCTGGCACGGTCGCGGAGGATGTGGCCTTTGGCGTGGCGCGTGTCGACTGCGGTGCTGTCGATGGCGCCATTGCGGGCGCGAACGTTGAGGTATCCGGCCGAATCACCGTTTCGATGCGCTCAAGCGGTTGCGCCGAACCGGATGCGCGCGGCTCGAAAATTCCGGGACGGCGGCGTTCGAGCATCGGCATCTGCAGGGCGGTCGTCGGCCCCTGGGTGCGTTCGACCAGGTTGCCGAGAAAGCCTCGGCCGACAGTGTCGTGAGCAACGTCGCTGCTCATGCTTGCACCAGATCGAGATAGAACCGTCGGCGCAGCGGAGACATCGTCAAGATGTCGCGTTCACTCCAGGCATAGTGCCGAGCCAGCATGTGCACCTCGGCCAGCAGATCCTGCGCCCAATCGTCCAGTTCACCCCACAGATACGCGGCGATATCCATTGTCGCCGACCAGAAGTGACCGCAGTCCGGACAGTTCACCGCAATTTGCAAATCGGCGAGCGGATCGTGTGCAGCCATGCTCTCGCTGACATGCTGTTGGACATCGATCGGCAACTTCGACAACGCGATCGGCACGTCGTCGTGTTGAACCTCGATCACGCAGCGCTGCAACAACATGGCGGCAGCCACATCAATGTCGGCGCTGGGAAGATCGAGCAGATCCTCGCTGCACGGAAGCCGAAAGCGGACGTGATAGCCGTCGTGAGTCAATTGCAGGTGCCCACGCGGCTGCGGCAGCAATGCGGGCGGCGTGCACACATCACGTACGCCAAAGTTCGACTCCAGGCGCAGGCCGCAACGTGGACAGGCCGCGATCGTCTGCAACTGCGCGCCGAACAGCGATTCCTGCAACAGGAACAGGCAGGCGTCACGATCGCCAATGCTGATTTGCCGCCATTGTTCGCGGTCCAGTTCCGGCCACACGGCGCCGAGCAAACCGAGTGAGCGGTCGGTCGTCGTTGCTCCGTGCAGGGTTTCCCAGGCCTGCAGGAGTGTGTCGGTCAGGGCCGTGGCGGCTGCGGCGCTCATCGGAGGCGAGGCCAAGGTCCGGCGCGGGCTCAGGCCGGCTCGGTGAAGGTCGGCTCAGCCGGCTCGACCACGGCGAGGTCGCGCTCCCAGCCCTCGTTCTCGAGCTTGATGTGCTGGATTGCGATCGCATTGGCGTTGGCATCGAGATCAGGCAAGGACTGGAATTCGGACACCCAGCATCGAAACACGTTGTAGGCAATCGCCAGCTGCCCTGCTTCGTTGTAGACCTCGATGGTCAGGTTCTTTCGGAAATCCGCCAGCGAGACTTCCGATCCGAGTCCGGCGCCGAAATTCCAGATCTTGTTCGCCCACTGCTCGAACTCCTTGTCGTGGGTGACGCCGCGTTCAAGCGTGATCGCCTCGAACTCGGTGCGGCCCGGCGATTTTCGGCTGCTGCTGGGATCGCCGCCTTCGCGATGCTTGACCACTTCGGTGGTCCGTTTGAGCGCGCTGATCTTGCTGATGCCGGCCACGGGCTTGCCGTCCCATTTGATCTGGAACTTGAAGTTCTTGTACGGATCGAAGCGCTGCGCATTGACTGTGAACTGGGCCATGGACGGTTCTCCGTGAGGCTTGAAATGCGAATGTGTGCGGGTTCCTGCTGTGCAGGTCAGACGTCGATCTGTCCGGCGATCTGCTGCAGGCGCAGAACCACGAATTCGGCCGGTTTCAGTGGCGCAAATCCGACCACGACGTTGACGATGCCGAGATTGATGTCGTTCTGGGTGGTGGTTTCCTTGTCGCAGCGGACGAAATACGCATCGCGCGGCGAACTGCCCTGAAACGCACCCTGACGGAACATGTTGTGCATGAACGAACCGACATTGAGCCGGATCTGCGCCCACAGCGGCTCATCGTTGGGCTCGAACACCGCCCATTTCAGCCCACGGAACAGACTCTCCTCGATGAACAGCGCTGTGCGCCGTACCGGAATGTATTTGTATTCGTCGGCCAGCTGATCGGAACCGCGCAGGGTGCGCGAACCCCAGACCACACGGCCGGTTGCGGGCAACGCACGCAAGCAGTTGATGCCGAGCGGATTGAGTTCGCCGTTTTCGGGATCCGTCAATGGCACTGACAACTGGGGTACTCCGACCAGGGTCGCGTCGAATCCGGCAGGAGCCTTCCACACGCCGCGATTGGCGTCAGTTCGCGCGAATATGCCGGCGACTGCGCCGCAGGCCGCGAACGTCTCGACCTGACCGTCACGCAGCGGGTTCGGTTGGCGCAGTCGCGGGAAGAACAGCGCGGCGTTGCGGCTGCGCGTGCCGATCGCATCGTTGTTGGGGTCGTTGAATCCGTCGCGCGCCAGCTCCTTGTTGATCCACGGTTTCGGCGCATCCAGCAGAAGCATCGCGCGACGCTTTTCGCAATAGCTGGCGGCCGACGACACCAAGCCCGCATCGATGTCGATGCTGTCGGTCGCCGCACGATACGGTGGAATGCACAGCAAGTTGAACAGATCGGTCTGTTCCAGTGCGTACATTCCCTTCTTTTCAGTTTCTCCGTTGACTGGCAGGAAATCCGCGACGGCGAGTGGCAGGCCATCCGAGACGGCCTTGGCGGCGTCGGCCAGCGCGGTATCCAGAGCAGTCTTGGCGGCAGCGATGGCTGCGATTTCGGCAGCGACATCCGCCGCAGGATCGGCATTGCGCTTGTCCGCGAGTGCCTTGTTGGCGGCGGCGTAGGTGTCTTCCGTCACGCTCAGGCTGTCCTTTCCCGCAGCGATCGCCTCGGTTCCATCCGGAGGAGTTGCGCAGCCGATCAGTGACGACTCTGCAGTGAGCACGCGATCAAATCTGCGCGGACTGTCGACGGCAGTCAGGTTCAAGTACCGCTCGCTGCGTCCGCTGCCTGCGTCGCGTACGCTGAGATTGAACAACTGTGCCTTGGTCACGCCGAGCATTGCCGCCGCAGCGTCCGAGACATTCTTGAGATCGATTTCAAGGCGCAGTCCATTGCCCCAGCGGCCTTCGCTGGCAGCCTGGAAACGGAAGTCGCCGATGCTGATCGCTCGGCGGGTCGCCGCAGGGGCGGGTGGATTGGAATCAGGCACATTGGCCGTATCGGCGTGGTAGAGGCGCACGATCACCGCCTGTGAACCGCCATTGACGAAGAAGTCACGCACCGCGAAGCCGAGCGCAACGTCGTTCCACAAGCTGCCGAAGCGAGTCTCGAAATCGCCGAAACTGTTGACGATGACAGCTTTGTCGACCGGCCCGCGCAAGGCGCGCCCGACGAAGGCCGTGATCGAGGTCGCGACACCGGTAATTGTCCGCACGCCGCTGGAAATTTCTTCGACGTAGACACCCGGGTAGGTGAGCGCAACTGGCATAATCATTCTCCTTGCACCAATTCGTGTGGCGTGATTTTCGAAACGCGTCTCAATGTGTTGTGTATTACTTGCCAACAGGGCCAGAGCGAGGCGAACTCTATTCGACGGCGCGCGTGTACAGGGCGGCTCCATCCGGAAGTCGCCGCAATTGCAGCACGCCCCGACTCACCAACTTCTGCAGCACGGCCTGAATGCGCACCTGCGCCGTGATGTAGCGCTGCTGCGGCAACCACCAGTTGGCGATGCCGTCGAGCGTATCGGCCGCATTCGGGTGCCGATCCAGATAGGAGAGCACCGCTGTTTCGATTTCCATATCCGCGTTGCTCTGCTCAGGGTTGCTGGGGGTCATGTCCGCGATTCCGCGCCTGCATATGGCATAACAGCAAACTCCATGCCAGCAATTGAAATACGCAATAACGATACAAGTCATTGATTTGCCGAGTGCCGAACCTTTCGGGCCGGGTGGATACGCACCCGCCATCGATGTCAACAGGGTGAAAAAATGCGCAGTGAGGCGCAGTGGTTGCGGTTTTGCGCGACGTCTATTCGTGCCGGGCGATTGGCCGTCGGCACGCTTTCAACTACGAAGTGATTACTTGGAAAGATCGCGAATGCCGGGGACGAACGGCACGCATGGCGGCTGCGTATCAGCCAACCGATCAACCCGCCGATTGATCCGCCGATACGCCATGGCGTTCGATGCCGTGATGCTTGAGCAATTTTCCCAGCTGGCGGCGCTCGGTGCCGGACAACAGCGCTGCGTGACTGACATTGCCGTCCGCGCGATGCATCAGCGCAGTCAGATATCTGCGTTCGAAGGTCTGGATAGCACGCTGTTTTTCCGCGGCGAACCCCGACTTGATCGCGGTACAAGTTGGTTCTTCCGCGCTGGCGAACTTGATCCTTCCCCAGATCGCCGGCTCAGCGTGGGCCAACTCGGCCACGCTGACCGTGCCGTGATCCGAGCGCATGCAGGCACGCAGGATCACGTTCTCCAGTTCGCGCACGTTGCCTGGCCAATCGTGGCTCTTCAGCGCTTCCAGCGCATCGTCGGTCCATTCACGCGGACCAATGTCGTGGCGCCCGATCGCATCGCGCAACAGGTGCCTTGCCAGCAGGATCACATCCTCGTCGCGCTCGCGCAGCGGTGGCAGACAGACATAGAGCGGATTCAGGCGATAGAAGAGGTCGCGGCGAAAGTGGCCAGCCTCGACAGCTGCCCTCAGCGACACATTGGTCGCAGC
Organism: Lysobacterales bacterium; assembly: GCA_016721015.1. Lineage (GTDB taxonomy): Bacteria > Pseudomonadota > Gammaproteobacteria > Xanthomonadales > Rhodanobacteraceae > Dokdonella. Next base: position 6,403 of record JADKJL010000008.1, on the reverse strand, counting down.
GACGATACGCACGTCCGCAATACGCAACGGTCGTTCGCCGACCGGGCGGAACTCGCCATTCTGCAAAAAGCGCAGCAGAGTGGTCTGCGCATGTGATGAAAGCGAGTCGATTTCGTCGAGAAACAAGGTTCCGCCGCGGGCGTACTCAACCAGGCCCGGCTCGTTGCTCTTGGCGTCGGTGAAAGCGCCGCGGCGATGCCCGAACAACTCGGACTCCAGCAGGCTATCCGGCAGCGCTCCGCAATTGACCGGAACGAACGGACCCAGACTTCGCGCACTCGCATAGTGGATTTCCCGCGCCGCAAGCTCTTTGCCGGTACCGGTTTCACCCTCGATCAAGACTGGCGCGTTGCAGTTCGCATAGCGCTGCAGCAAGCTGCGCGTCCGTTGCAACGGTTCGGATTCTCCGAGCATCAGCGTCGAATGCGGATCGCTCGCACTTGATGCATTGACCGACAATTCCAATTCCATTTCAATTGCCCGATTCATGGGTGTTCCTTGATGAACCGAAAGCCGACATTAGTCCATAATGATAGAATCGGCCCGGATGACTGGAGTCTGCGGCGGCGAGCGCTGCAAGTCCAGCATCTGCTCTCGGCGGCACCCTAAGCTTCACTTAGGTTCGGTGGCGGCAACCGTGATATGTGATCTGTTTGAATAATCCGGAAGAGGGCGCCTAAGCAATTGTGTTCAGGCAGACTTAGCAGTCAAGTCACACTGAGAATCAACCTGAACGAACTTTAGTGTCGCGATGCAGACAAGTCCTGACACGGCCAGTAACCAGCCGGAATTGCGACGTACGCCGGCCGCTCCAACGGTGGATATTCCGTGGCTCCGAAAGCGCAAGCACGAGAGGCCGTTTGATGCGCACTCTGCTCGCTGGGGGCGTGGCCCGGCGGGGCATCCAAGACAACATGCGTACGCTGTGGACTGAACCGCTCCGGGTTTTGTGGAGGCTCCAACTCTTGAGGGAATGGAGCCATGAACAAGTCGAAGAAGTTTTCCTCGGAAGTGCGTGAGCGGGCCGTGCGCATGGTGCGGGAACATCGGACGTACTCTTCACGTGAAGTGAAGGGCAGGACGAATCGCCCAATGAATGGATCCCTGTCGTAGCCCAATCTATTGACAACGTATATACTACGTCATCACCTTAGTCTGCGAGATTGCTATGTCAAAGGAATCCGTTTTCACAATGAAGCTGGAGTCCGAATTGCGAGAGCAGTTCATGGCTGAAGCCGAAGCGGCGCATCGCCCTGCATCGCAAGTAGTTCGGGAACTGATGCGCGAGTTCGTCCAACGCCAGCGTCAGTTGCGCGAGTACGATGAATTTCTGCAACAGAAAGTCGAGGTCGCCCGAACCTCAATGCGAGAGAGCCGTGGACGAAGCAACGACGAGGTTGAGGCGAAGTTCGCAGCCCATCGCGTCAACGCGTCGGGCCAAGGGTGAGGGTCCTGTGGACGCTGGAAGCCGAGCAAGACCGCGACCACATTTGGGAAACCATTGTTGCTGACAACCCGTTGGCGGCGGTTCGGATCGATCACCTATTCAGCGATGCCGCCGCGAAGCTTGGTGACTTCCCGAAGCTCGGACATGCCGGAAGAATTGTTGGGACTCGCGAGTTTATCGCGCATGAGAGTTATCGTCTTGTGTACGAGATCGTGCCTGAGCAAAACATCGTGTGGATTCTCGCGCTGGTCCACACGGCACGCCAATGGCCTCAAGCAAGTAATGAGGAATTTGCACGGAAAAACTAAAGAAGGATCTGCGATCGGCTTGCTTGAATCTTTCTGTACATCTAGTCTTGGCTCGCACTACGTATCCCATCTGATGGTGCAAACGGCTCGAGTTTGCTCGGGTGTGGAGAGGAAAAACCACAACTTTCGATGCTGGAGGTAAAATGGATCCCGAATACGAACGTACACTGTCGCCACTCTGTCGCTCCAATACCGACAAAGGCCACGTGGTAAGCCTTGAGATTTATCGCGGCCCCGATACGGGTTGGACGCTTGAAGCCGTTGATGCCTCCAACAACTCAACGGTATGGGACGACCTCTTCCCGACGGATCAAGCTGCGCTAGATGAGGGGCTACGAACTATCCGCGATGAAGGCATAGAGTCGCTTGTAGAGCTATCCAGCGACTGAGAATTGAACTGTTCCGGGTTTTGTGGAGGCTCCAACTCTTGAGGGAATGGGGAACCAAAGCGTTCCTCGGTGGCGGAACTCCGCGGAGCGAGAGATTGCCTGGATCAAGCGCGAACGGACGCGATTGAAAAAGGGATGGGACCTTTTAAGTGACGCGCCAGCGTACTTCGCGAAGCATTCGATGACCGGTATGCGGTGATTGAGCGCTGCCGCAATGACTGCCCGATCGGAATACCCGAACTTTGCATTTAACACCGCAGTACCGCTACTCAAGCATCGGGGCGTGTTTCGAAGAAAAAGCAGTCGGGCAACATGGCCGACGCAATGTACTCGATGTCGTTGGCCGACACGCCACATTCAAAAAAACTGTCTCGCCAATGTTGAACGACTTCGACGATCCGATCGATTTTCCCGCGCGCTTCTTCCTCCGACAAACCGAAATGCCCCGCCTGCGAGAGCAGGTTGTAGATGCTGGCCGTGCGACCGAAATCGCCGACAGTCAACGCGAGGTCGCGTCTCTCCAGACTGACCATCGGTGTGGGCACGAGGTCGTAGGCGGGTGAGAGTCGCCATCCCTTCTGTCGGCGAAGCAGGGCATGATTGCGTGGATGATCGTCGTTGTTGGTCACGGCTGCATTGAAGACCATCCGCATGAAGAGTTCGGCGCAGTCGGCTTGCGGCTTGTCAGACCAACGGCGCAGATTGTCGGCCAACAATGGGTAGGACCAACGCGCTCTGTCCAGGGGACTGTCGCTGCAGTCGAGCACCGTCAATCCGCTGACAAGACCAATGCGGAGGTAGCCGTTCTCGGTGTGGTCGCGATCGAAGCGCTGCACCATCAGCACATCACTCTCACCAACCGATTGCAGTCGTGCCTTCGCGACGTTCACGCCGCATCTCCGAGCCAAGTCAAGCGTCGCGAATTCAATCCGCTGCATGTTGAAACGGTCATCTTTGGCTGGAAATTTTCCGAGCCAGAGACATTGCGCATCTTCAATCGTGGCCTTCGGCCGAGCGCCACCATGCTGGTTCCGGGATCGAGTTGTTCGAGCAGGTGAGCGGCCACTGGGAAACCCGCTTCAATCGCCTGCGTGGCCTCGATCAGATCGGCCAACTGGTGCGTGCGGTTGTACTGGCGCTTCGGCGCCGGCGGTTTGGCCTTGAGCCCGAAGCTCAAATATCCCGCCCCTTCCTGGGGTCCATGAAGCAAATAATCGATCTCCTGAAGATCAGCCGCACTGCGTTCGAGCTGGTGCTCGATCACGAGTCGACCCCAGGCGTCCGGGCCAGCATCTCGAACCGCGCCGGGAATCCCCTTGAGCTGGGTGAACTCGAAGACCTTCTTGGCCAAAGGTAACTGGAACGGATCAAATGAAATCGCATCTTCGCGCTGAAGGTAGCGGTCGCCGTAGCGAAACCGCCCTACCTGCGTGCCCTCGGGCAGTGTCTGCACTCTGAGTAGCGCTGCCGGTACCGTTTCCAAGCTACCGGGCAGTTGAACGTAGACATAGGCTTCGCGCTCAGAAGTCATAGTCGTCGCTCATCTTTCGAGCCTTGCCCGCCCGCGTGGGTCGTCGAGATGCTTCGAGCGCCTTGCCGTGGAGATCACCGTCCGGATCCGCCACGGCGTCCAGGGACTTGTCCAGCCCAAGTGCCCACAGCACCGTGAAGCAGACGCCGATCGCCGTACCTGGCTTTCCGAGTTCCAGCGCAGTAAGAGTGTTTCGGTTGATGCCTGCTTTGCTGGCAAGCTCGACGACCGACCAGCCGCGCCGAATTCGCGCCACGCGAATGCGCTGACCCAGCTCAGCGACTCGTTCGGCGGCTTGTAAGGGAATCATGAATGTGCTCATTTAACTAGGCATTATATCCATTCAATGCCCGTTATATTAGGCATAATAGAATCGATACACAAGTCGGATTCCGGAGAAAAATCGCCCAACAAGGCAGATACGTCGATAGCGACCTGAAACTTAGACATTCCAGAATCAGATCGCCGCTCCCGTTGCGATGTATCTGCATCGAGAAAGTACATTCCTGATCAATCCTGGGCGAGTGACAACAGTCAAAGGGCTCTCGACCGAGCACTGGAGCAACGCCGCCGCCATTCGCAGGATCTTTCGAGAGGCGTTCGCTTCAGCTGGATTGCCCTATTTCCATCCGCACAGCTTTCGCAACACCTTGGTAAGGCTGGGCCAGAAAACCTGTCAGACCCCGGAGCAGTTCAAGGCACGGAGCCAGAACCTGGGGCACGAGGGCGTACTGACCACCTTTACCAGCTATGGCGAGGTGGCAGCGCGCAGGCAGGGCGAGATCATCCATGCGCTTGGCAACTGCCCAGTCAACTCTGCTGGTGAACGCACAGACGAGATGGCGGAGGCTCTCGTGAGGAAAATGCTGGCGCTGGGGCTGGTGAAATCCGGCAGCTGATGCCCGCTCGCGCTAAAGCGCTGAATGGATACAAGTGGCGCCAACCGTATGAACCGCGCACGAAGATGCCCACACCCCGTATCCTCACAAACCCGCTTGACCTTGGTCGCGCGCCACCCACAATCTCGATTCTGGATGCGCGGACCCCCAATGGGGTCGTGGTCCCAGGCCGACACATCCCACTTTCACTACTCAATTGAACGACAAACATGCTCACTGGTGAACTGCGCAGCAAGATCGACGCCATCTGGAATGCCTTCTGGACAGGTGGTATTTCCAACCCGCTGGAGGTGATCGAGCAGATCACCTACCTGCTGTTCCTTCGCCGGCTGGATGATCTGCAGCTGCTTGCGGAGAACAAGGCCAATCGTCTGAACAAGCCGATCGAGCGGCGCGTTTTCCCCGAGGGCAAGGACGGTATCGGCAAGGGTGGCGGACGCACTTACGATGAACTGCGCTGGTCGCGCTTCAAGAATGCTGCTCCGGCAGAAATGTACGCGGTGGTCAGTGAGCACGTGTTTCCTTTCCTGCGCACGGTGGGTGGAGACGGATCCACGTACGCGCATCACATGAAGGATGCGCGCTTCACCATTCCCACCCCGGCGCTGCTGGCCAAGGTGGTGGACCTGCTCGATCAGGTGCCGATGGAGGATCGCGACACCAAGGGCGATCTCTACGAATACATGCTCGGCAAGATCGCCAGCGCCGGCCAGAACGGCCAGTTCCGCACGCCGCGACACATCATCCAGTTGATGGTGGCAATGACTGCGCCGCAGCCCAACGACATCATCTGTGACCCGGCCAGCGGTACTTGCGGGTTTCTGGTCGCCGCTGGCGAGTACCTGCGCGATCAGAATCCTGACCTGCTGCACGACGCCAAGCTGCGCGAGCATTTCCACCAGCGCGCCTTCCATGGCTTCGACTTCGACAACACCATGCTGCGCATCGGCAGCATGAACATGCTGCTGCACGGCGTGGAGAACCCCGACATCCGCTACCGCGACTCGCTGGCGCAAGAGAACTCGGCCGACGAGGAGGCCTACACCCTGGTGCTGGCCAACCCGCCGTTTGCCGGCAGTCTGGACTACGAGAATACCGCCAAGGATCTCCTCGACATCGTCAAAACGAAGAAGACCGAGCTGCTGTTCCTCGCGCTGTTTCTGCGCTTGCTGAAGACCGGTGGCCGAGCTGCGGTGATCGTGCCCGAAGGCGTGCTGTTCGGCTCCAGCAAGGCACACAAGGAGCTGCGCCGGCGGCTGGTTGAAGAGCACAAGCTGGACGCGGTGATCTCGCTGCCCGGCGGCGTGTTCAAGCCTTACGCTGGCGTATCTACCGCGATCCTGCTGTTCACCAAGACCAACGCTGGTGGTACAGACCACGTCTGGTTCTACGACCTGCAGGCCGATGGCTGGAGTCTGGACGACAAGCGCAACCCGCTGCTCAGCGACGACAAGCTCGGCGCGACACCCGCTTTTTGTCGTCACCCCGGGGGACCGCGGCCGCCCTGCCTCCCGGAAGACCACGCCAAAAACAACCTGCCCGACGTACTTGCTCGCTGGTCACAACGTGGCACCGCCGAGCGCAAACGCCCGCGCACCGCACAAAGTTTCTGTGTTGCTAAGGCCGATATTGCGGCGCAGGGCTATGACCTCAGCCTCAACCGCTACGAAGTGGTGCACAAGGAAGTGGCGCATCGTGCACCACAGGAAATTCTGGCCGAGCTGGCGAAGCTGGAGGCGGAGATTGCGAAGGGGATGAAGGAGTTGGAGGGGATGCTGAAGTGAGTGCGTGGAACAAGGTCACACTCGGCGAGGTCGCCGGGTTCATTC